>NZ_BHVV01000001.1 GCF_003865015.1 Sulfurisoma sediminicola
ATCTCGGGAACAAACCCCACCACCGCCTCCAGCCCCACAAGCACCTACACCTATCGGCTGTTTGGTTTTTAAAGATCTTCGCTACAGGGACTAGCCCTTTCGCGGCTCCGCAATCAGCAGAGAGGCCGAATTATAGGGACAGAAAAATGCCCTGTAAAGCCCCTTGTGCATTTTTTTCCTGGTCATCCGGAACTCTCTGAACACAAAAAGCAAAAGGGCAGGGTCACCCCTGCCCTCTCGCCAGAAAATGCGGTCGATTACTTCTTATCGGCCTTCTTCTCGTCCTTCTTGGCTTCCATGCCGGACATACCCTTCTGGTCAGCCTTCTTCTCGTCCTTCTTGGCTTCCATGCCGGACATACCCTTCTGGTCAGCCTTCTTCTCGTCCTTCTTGGCTTCCATGCCGGACATGCCCTTCTGCTCGGCGGCCTTGGCATCCTTCTTCTCGGCCTTGGCATCCTTCTTCTCGTCCTTCTTGGCTTCCATGCCGGACATGCCCTTCGGGGCATCGGCCTTCGCGGCGGCCGGGGCGGCGGCTTTGGCTTCGGCTTTGGCTTCGGCCTTGGGCGCGTCGGCAGCGATGGCGGTGGTGGCGAAGGCGGCAACGATCAGGGCGGACAGCAGTTTGCTCATGCGAAATTCCTTTAGAGTAGGTTGATTAATGCAGGCCAGTTTCCTGGTCTGCCGATTATAACGATCATTAGATCAACGGGTTGACGGCCATCAATGCACCGTACAAACAAAAAAAGCGGGGCAAGCCCCGCTCTTTTCTTTCAAACTGAAGCCCGAATTACTTCTTGGCTTCCGCGCCCGACATGCCGGACATGCCTTCTTGCTTGGCCTTCTTCTCTTTCTTGGCCTTCTTCTCTTTCTTGGGCTTCTTCTCGTCTTTCTTGGCTTCCATGCCTTCCATGCCCTTCGGCGCGTCGGCCTTAGCGGCAGCCGGGGCGGCGGCCGGGGCAGCAGCGGCGGGAGCAGCAGCCTTGGCGTCGGCCTTGGGGGCGTCGGCGGCGATGGCGGCGGAAGCGGCGAAGGCGCCGGCGATCAGGATAGCGATCAGTTTGTTCATGGGTATATTTCCTCTAGAGGTGAATTAACGTTAATGACTTACCGCAAAACCGGGTTAGCCGAGGCGATTAACGCGGCCCCCGACCATTGGGTTGACACGGTTCGTCGCAGCTAGGAGCCGCCACTGCCCGGGTGCCAATCCGGCCAGCGTCCATTCGCCCACGGCCCACCGCACCAGCCGCAAGGTCGGGAAGCCGACCTTGGCCGTCATCCGCCTGATTTGTCGGTTCTTCCCCTCGGCGATGCCGATTTCGAGCCAGGACGTCGGAATCGCAGCCCGGACACGGATGGGAGGCACGCGCGGCCAAAGGCCGGGGGGCTCCGCGATCTGCCGCGCACGACACGGTCGGGTAACGAAGTCCCCGAGATCGATACCGCTTCGCAACCCCGCCAGGGCCGTTTCATCGGGGATCCCCTCGACTTGCGCCCAATACACCTTGTCCAGCTTGTGGCGCGGGTCGCTGATGCGCTCCTGCTGTAGACCGTCGTCCGTAAGCACGACGAGCCCTTCGCTGTCGGCATCGAGACGCCCCGCAGCATAGACCCCGGGCACGTCGATGTAGTCCTTAAGCGTCGGACGCCCACCACTGTCGGTGAATTGCGTCAGCACTCCGCAGGGCTTGTTGAAGAGAACGATCCGGGCCACGGTCGACAGGTCAACGCTGATCGCAGCCGAGTTCGAAGACGTTGCAGAACCGCAGCCACTCGGGATAGGGAAAGAAATCAATGACTTCGCCGCGGCGGATCTGCTCCTGCGCCTGCTGCCAGAACCCTGCATCGAGAAGGTCCGCATGGTGCCGCATGAACGCTTGCCGAATCTTCGGCGAGGTCAGCAGGAAAGTGGCGAATTCCTCGGGAAAGACATCGTTGCGCGCCACCGAGTACCAGACATCTCCCAACAGTTCCATTTCGGGATCCGGTGCCACCGGGATGCGACGGAAGTTGCAATCCGTCATGTACTCGATCTCGTCGTAGTCGTAGAACACCACGCGCCCATAACGCGTCACGCCGAAATTTTTCCACAGCATGTCGCCGGGAAAGATATTCGCGATGGCCAGTTCCCGGATAGCGTTGCCATACTCCTCCGCCGCTTCCTCGATCAGATCGTCCCGCCCGGCCCTCTGCGCTCGATCGAGATGCAGGTTGAGCGGCTCCATGCGACGCTCGATGTACAGGTGTTTGATGATGAGGTCATCCCCATCCTCTTCGAGCTGGGAGGGAACCTGCTTCTTCAGTTCCTCTATCAGGTCTGGCGCAAAGCGCTCACGCGGAAACGCTGCGTTGGAAAACTCGAGCGTGTCGGCCATGCGACCCACGCGATCGACCTGCTTCACCAATTGGTACTTGCGCTTGACGGTCTCGTGATCAACCTCCTTGCTCGCCCCGAAAACATCCTTGATTACCTTGAAGACGTATGGGTAGGACGGCAGCGTAAACACCAGCATCACCAGGCCACGGATACCCGGCGCAATGATGAACTGGTCTTCCGAGTGGTGGAGGTGATACATGAGATCACGGAAGAACATGGTCTTGCCCTGCTTGCCGAGGCCAAGCATGGTGTAAAGCTCGGAGCGCGGCTTGTTGGGCATGATGGTCCGCAGAAAGTGGACGTAGTCCGCCGGCGCCGGCATGTCGACCATGAAGTAGGCCCGCGAGAGCGAGAACAGCGCGCCGATGCGCCAGACATCGAGGATCACGGTGTCGAGGTAGAGCTGACCGACGGCGTTGTGCAGCACCGGCACGGCGAACGGGTACTCGTCGGCGCCGTTGACCGCCTTGCCGATAACGTAGGCGCCCTTGTTGCGATAGAAGGCCGAATTGAGGACCTGAATCTGCAGGTTGGCCTCGGCCTGCGGCCAATCGCCGAGGTGTCGTTCGACGGTCAGCATCACGTATTCGACGTCGCGCTCCAAGTCTTCGAAGGTCCGTTGCCAGCCGAAGTCCAGGAACATGCGCCGAATGGAGGCGCGAAACCCGCTGGCATTCGGATAGTAGCTGCGATAGGTGGGCGGCTCGGACTCGAAGAATTCGGTGGAAATGGCCGGACGCACGAAGATGAAATCGTTGTGGAAGTACGTCCGGTGCATGATTCGGCAGAACACGGAATTGAAGAACGTCTCCGCCAGTTCCGGCTGCTGATGCTCGAGCAGCTCGCCGATGTAATAGAGCTTTGCCTGCTGCCAAATCACATCGTCGAGAGACTCGGTGTGGAACTCCTCGCGCAACCGTTGCAGCGTCTCCTTCACCCGGTCATCGTAGAAGGCGATGCGCTCCTTGACGGCCTGCTGCGCCCCAGCCCAATCCGCCGCGTCGAAACGCGCCTTGGCCGCGGCCGAACATTCGCGGAACAGCCGATAGTGACGATTGAAGCCCTCGATCATCGTCTCGGCGATGCGCTGGGCAATGCGCTGCTGCGAAGCCATGGCAATAGCGGAACATCGTTGGGGAATGAGTGGATTCTAGCAAGTACCCCGCGACGCGCATCTTATACAGCCACCCGCCTCGACAACGGTCGTTGCTGTGCCTATCATCAGGGTCACCTTTGCATCACGCGAAACTACCGAGCAAGATCATTTCCATAAATCTCGCGTATGTAATAATAAACCTGCCTAATCACAATCTCACCGTCACGGAGCATCCATGAGCGCACCCCTGATCAAGGTTCCCAGCGAAGGCCAGAAGATCGTCGCAGGCCAGCCGATACCCGACAATCCGATCATCCCCTTCATCGAAGGTGACGGCATCGGCGTGGACATCACGCCGGTGATGAAGGCGGTCGTCGATGCCGCCGTGGCCAAGGCCTACGGGGGCAAGAAGAAGATTTCGTGGATGGAGGTCTATGCCGGCGAGAAAGCCACGCGCCTGTACGGTCCCGACGTGTGGCTGCCCGAGGAAACGCTCGCCGCCTGCAAGGAATTCCCGGTCTCGATCAAGGGACCACTGACCACGCCGGTCGGCGGCGGCATCCGCTCGCTCAACGTGGCGCTGCGCCAGGAACTCGACCTTTACCAATGCGTACGCCCGGTGCGTTACTTCAAGGGCATTCCCTCGCCGCTGAAGGATCCGAGCAAGACCGACATGGTGATTTTTCGCGAGAACACCGAGGACATCTACGCCGGCATCGAATGGATGGCCGAATCCGACAACGCCAGGAAGATCATCAAGTTCCTGCAGGACGAAATGGGCGTCAAGAAGATCCGCTTCCCGGCCACGTCGAGCATCGGCATCAAGCCCGTATCGCGCGAAGGCACCGAGCGCCTGGTGCGCGCCGCCATCAAATACGCGGTCGACAACGACCGCCGTTCGGTGACGCTGGTGCACAAGGGCAACATCATGAAGTATACCGAAGGCGGGTTCCGCGACTGGGGCTACGCCCTGGCGCAGAGCGAGTTCGGCGCCAAGCCCATCGACGGCGGCCCCTGGTGCTCCTTCAAGAACCCGAAAACCGGTCGCGACATCGTCATCAAGGACGCCATCGCCGACGCCTTCCTGCAGCAGATCCTGCTGCGCCCGGCCGAGTACGACGTGATCGCCACGCTCAACCTCAACGGCGACTACATCTCCGACGCACTGGCCGCCCAGGTCGGCGGCATCGGCATCGCGCCTGGCGCCAACATCTCAGACGTCTACGCGGTGTTCGAGGCCACCCACGGTACCGCGCCGAAGTACGCCGGCAAGGACTACGTGAATCCGGGGTCGCTGATCCTCTCCGCCGAGATGATGTTGCGCCACATGGGCTGGAAGGAAGCCGCCGATCTGATCATCTCCTCCATGGAAGCGGCGATCGCCGACAAGATCGTCACCTACGACTTTGCCCGCCTGATGGAAGGCGCCACTGAAGTCAAATGCTCGGCCTTCGGCCAGGCGATGATCGAGCGCATGTAGCACCGGCTGGCGGCGCACCGGCGCTGCCAGAACAACGAAGTGCAGCAGAAAAAAAGCCCGCCAGTCGGCGGGCTTTTCATTTACAGCGGATGCAGTGGCTCAGGGCTTCTGGATGTTCGACGCCTGCTTGCCTTTGGGGCCCTGGACGACATCGAATGTGACCTTTTCGCCTTCCTTCAGGGACTTGAAGCCCGCCATGTTGATCGCCGAGAAGTGAGCGAACAGATCCTCGCTGCCGTCATCCGGCGTGATGAATCCGAAACCCTTGGCGTCGTTGAACCACTTGACAGTACCAGTTGCCATAAACCTCTTCCTTAAAATATGAAACGAAACGGAGCGAATATGCTCCGAGCATGTTTGCAGGACGAGCTCGATACAGCGGAAGAGGCCAAGCGGTAATTCAGGGGAATTAGAGACTGCGGCGCTTTCGACACTGCGGGGGAGCCAGACACAAACACGTCTCGCCTTTTACGCACTTTGCCCCCGTGCGTCAAGCACTTTCTTTGCTGCATGACAACATGACCGAAGCGTTCGCGCCGCACCCTCTTGTCGAACGCCGCCCCGCCCCGAAATATCGTGCATTCAGGGGCCTTTTCCCCTCTTGGCCGCAAGGTTGCGGCCCGCACAATTCGCATTAGAATCTTTTCATGGCAACACGCAAGCCGCACCAGCCGAAGACCGGCGACCAGTTGCACGACGACGGCGTCGCCCTGGTCCCCGAGAAGAGCCGCATCAAGCCACCACCGCTCTTCAAGGTGCTGTTGCTCAACGACGATTTCACGCCGATGGATTTCGTTGTGGTTGTGTTGCAAACGTTTTTTGCGATGAACCGCGAGCAGGCCACCGTGGTGATGCTCAAGGTGCATCGGGAAGGCAAGGGAGTCTGCGGCACGTATCCGCGTGACGTCGCAGCCACCAAGGTCGAGCAGGTGTCGGCGTTCGCGCGACGGCATCAGCATCCGCTGGCGTGCGTGATGGAGGAAAGTTGATGATTGCGCAAGAACTGGAAGTCAGCCTGCACATGGCCTTTGTCGAGGCACGGCAGAAGCGCCACGAGTTCATCACCGTCGAGCACCTGCTGCTGGCTCTGCTCGACAACCCGTCCGCCGCCGAGGTGCTGCGCGCATGCGCCGCCGACATAGGCGAACTGCGACGCGAGCTGCTGCAGTTCATCAACCAGCACACACCGACCGTCGCCGGCGATGACGAGATCGATACCCAGCCGACACTCGGCTTCCAGAGGGTGATCCAACGCGCGATCCTCCACGTCCAGTCATCGGGCAAGAAGGAGGTCACTGGGGCCAACGTGCTGGTCGCCATTTTCGGCGAAAAGGATTCCCACGCCGTCTATTTCCTGCAGCGGCAGAACATCTCGCGCCTCGACGTAGTCAACTTCATTTCCCACGGCATCACCAAGACGACTCAGCCCGCGGCCAAGGGCGACGAGGCCGGCGAGCAGGAAGCCGAGGCGTCGGACGCCAAGTCAAGCCCGCTGGAGAGTTTCACCCAGAATCTCAATCAGCTCGCGCTCACTGGCAAGATCGACCCGCTGATCGGCCGCGACAAGGAACTCGAGCGCGTGGTGCAAACGCTATGCCGCCGCCGCAAGAACAACCCGCTACTGGTCGGCGAAGCCGGCGTCGGCAAGACAGCGATCGCCGAGGGTCTGGCGCGACGCATCGTCGAGGGGCGCGTGCCGGAAATCCTGGCCAACGCCACGGTTTTCGCTCTGGACATGGGGGCCCTGTTGGCCGGCACCAAGTACCGCGGTGACTTCGAGCAGCGCCTCAAGGGCGTGCTCAAGCAGCTGGTCGACGACCCCGACGCCATCCTCTTCATCGACGAGATCCACACCCTGATCGGCGCCGGCGCCGCCTCGGGCGGCACCCTTGACGCTTCCAACCTGCTCAAGCCAGCCTTGTCGTCCGGCGCGCTCAAGTGCATCGGCGCCACGACCTACAACGAGTTCCGCGGCGTCTTCGAAAAAGACCATGCGCTGTCACGGCGCTTCCAGAAGATCGACGTCAACGAGCCTAGCGTGGAAGAGACCGTGTCGATCCTGCGTGGCCTCAAGAGCCGCTTCGAGGAGCACCACAACGTCAAGTACTCGGCCGCGGCGATCACCAACGCCGCCGAGTTGGCGGCGAAGTACATCACCGACCGCCACCTGCCGGACAAGGCCATCGACGTCATCGACGAGGCCGGCGCGGCACAGCGCATCCTGCCCAAGTCGAAGCAGAAGAAGGTCATCGGCAAGATGGAGATCGAGGAGATCGTCGCCAAGATAGCCCGCATCCCGCCGCAACACGTCTCCGCCGACGACCGCTCGGCGCTGAAGAACCTCGACCGCGACCTGAAGAGCGTGGTTTTCGGCCAGGACCCGGCCATCGACGCGCTGGCCCGGGCGATCAAGATGTCTCGCTCGGGTCTCGGCAGCCCCACCAAGCCCATCGGCAGCTTCCTGTTCTCCGGCCCCACGGGCGTCGGCAAGACCGAGGTCGCGCGCCAGCTCGCCTACTGCATGGGCATCGAGCTGATCCGCTTCGACATGTCGGAATACATGGAACGCCACGCGGTCAGCCGCCTGATCGGCGCGCCGCCGGGCTACGTCGGTTTCGACCAGGGCGGCCTGCTGACCGAGGCCGTGACCAAGAAACCGCATGCAGTGCTGTTGCTCGACGAAATCGAGAAGGCGCATCCGGACGTCTTCAACATCCTGTTACAGGTCATGGACCACGGTACGCTGACCGACAACAACGGCCGCAAGGCCGACTTCCGCAATGTGGTGATCGTGATGACCACCAATGCCGGGGCCGAGGCGCTGCAGAAGACCACCATGGGCTTCACCTCCAACAAGCAGGCCGGCGACGAAATGGCCGACATCAAGCGCATGTTTTCGCCCGAGTTCCGCAACCGCCTGGACTCCATCATTTCCTTCAAGGCGCTCGACAACGAGATCATCCTGCGCGTGGTCGACAAGTTCCTGATGCAGCTCGAGGGTCAGTTGCACGAGAAGAAGGTCGAGGCGATCTTCACCGATCACTTGCGCGCCTGGCTGGCCGAAAAGGGCTTCGACCCGCTGATGGGCGCGCGGCCGATGGCGCGGCTGATCCAGGACACCATCCGTTCCGCGTTGGCCGACGAACTGCTGTTCGGTCGTCTGGCCCATGGCGGCCGGGTGACCATCGACCTCGGCGACGACGACAAGGTCAGACTGACCCTGGAGGAAAAGGCGGTCGAGCCGGCCCTGCCCTGAACGATTCCGCCTGCGGCCGCCTCGCGTCGGGCGACAACCGCCATCCCGCCACGGCCGACTTATTCCGGGGGAGACCGATGTGGAGCTACTGACGACCGATTTGTGCGACAGCCACGAGCCGATGCTGGCGGACGGCAGCCTGCGCATAGTCGAACCGATGTTCTCGAGCTTCGGCAGCCGCGCCGCATTTCACGGCGCCATTGCCACGCTCAAGCTGTTCGAGGATAACGGCCTCGTGCGCAAGACGCTGGAAGGCCCGGGCAAGGGCCGCGTGCTGGTCATCGATGGCGGCGGCAGCCTGCGTTGCGCACTGGTCGGCGACCAACTGGCGGCGCTTGCGCTCAAGAATGGCTGGGCCGGCATCGTCGTCAACGGCTGCATCCGTGACTCTCGCGCGATCGGCGGCATGGAAATCGGCCTGCTGGCGCTCGACACCCATCCGCTGAAAACGGTGAAAAAGGCCCAAGGCGAGGCCGACGTGGCGGTGAGCTTCGGCGGCGTCACCTTCAGGCCGGGTGAATGGCTTTACGCTGACGAGGACGGCGTCCTCGTCAGCACCACGTCATTGCATCACTGATGGCGTGAGCCGGAGTGGTGGAGTCCGCCACGGGCCGGTGCCTTGCGGCTGGACTTGGCCGGCTGCGGCGGACGGAATCCCCCGTGGGCCTTGCCCGGCGTCGCGGCGGTGCGGCCACTGCCCGAGCCGCGCGGCTTCATGATCGGCTCGGCCTTGATGCGCGGGTCGGGCTCGAACCCCGGCAGCACGCGCTTTTCGATCTCGCGCTTCAACACGCGCTCGATGTCGCGCAAGAGCTTGTGCTCGTCGATGCAGACCAGCGAGGTCGCCTCGCCCGAGCTGCCGGCGCGGCCGGTGCGGCCGATGCGGTGCACATAGTCCTCGGGCACGTTGGGCAGCTCGTAGTTCACCACGTGCGGCAGTTCGTCGATGTCGATGCCGCGGGCGGCGATGTCCGTGGCCACCAGCACGTTGGTCTTCAGTCGCTTGAAGTCTTCGAGCGCCCGCTGGCGCTGGCCCTGGCTCTTGTTGCCGTGCAGTGCCGCAGCGCTGATGCCAGCCTTGGCCAGACGCTCGGCCAGCGCGTCGGCGCCGTGCTTGGTGCGGGTAAAAACCAGAACCTGGTGCCACTGGTTTTCTTCGATCAGGCGGATCAGCAGGTCGCGCTTGCGCTCGCGGTCGACGTGATAGACGCACTGCGCCACGGCCTCGGCCGGCGCGTTGCGGCGCGCCACCTCGACGCTGGCGGGATTGTCGAGCAGGCCGGTGGCCAGGCCGCGAATCTCGTCGGAGAAAGTGGCCGAGAACAGCAGGCTCTGCTTCTTCTTCGGCAGCAGCGAGAGGATCTTGCGAATGTCGCGGATGAAGCCCATGTCGAGCATGCGGTCGGCCTCGTCGAGGACGAGGATCTCGATGCCGGACAGGTCGATGCCGCGCTGGTTCACGTGGTCGAGCAGGCGCCCCGGCGTGGCGACGACGATGTCGACGCCGGCCTTGAGGATGCGTGTCTGCGGGCCGATGCCGACGCCGCCGAAGATGGGCGTCGAGCGCAGCTTCAGGTGCTTGCCGTAGGTCTTGACGCTTTCCTGCACCTGGATCGCCAGTTCGCGCGTGGGTGCAAGCACCAGGGCGCGCGGCTTGAAGCGCTTGATCGACAGGTTGCCGTCCTGCGACAGCAGTTGCAGCATCGGCAGGACGAAGCCGGCGGTCTTGCCGGTGCCGGTCTGGGCGGCGGCCATCAGGTCGCGCCGGGCGAGCACGACGGGAATGGCCTGCGCCTGGATGGGGGTAGGCGTGTCGTAGCCCTGATCGGCAACGGCACGGAGAATCGCGGCATCGAGGCCGAGATCGGTGAACTTCATGGGAACTCCTAGAATGGAATCGGCCTCACGTGCAGGGCACGAACCAGTCTAGGCAGAGACGCTTGGGGGTAAAACGCGGAAGGAACAGCCAATCGCGATGCGCGGCAGACAGACTGATGCAGGCAGCGCGGGGCGAAGTCTATCACCGCCGTACCGCCAGCGCCGACTTTCTTTATGGGGCCATAAGTAGTAACTTATGTCTTATATAAGACACTTGTTGCTATGCAAAAAAGTCACTATACTCCACCGCACTGCATCACCGTTATCGCCCCCGAACCCAATCACGAGAGGACACCGCCATGAGCACCCGCCAAGAGCAAATCGCCGCCCTGGAGAAGGACTGGAAAGAAAACCCCCGCTGGAAGGGCGTCAAGCGCGGCTACTCCGCCGCCGACGTCGTGCGCCTGCGCGGTTCCATGCCCATCGAGTACACCCTGGCCAAGCGCGGCGCCGAGAAGCTGTGGGAAAAGGTCAACGGCGGCGCCAAGAAAGGTTACGTCAATGCCTTCGGCGCCATCACCGCCGGCCAGGCCATGCAGCAGGCCAAGGCCGGCCTCGAGGCCGTCTATCTGTCGGGCTGGCAGGTCGCCGCCGACGGCAACACTTCCGAGACCATGTACCCGGACCAGTCGCTCTACGCCTACGACTCGGTGCCGACCATGGTTCGCCGCATCAACAATACCTTCAAGCGTGCCGACGAAATCCAGTGGGGTCGCGGCATCGAACCCGGCAGCCCGGAGTTCGTCGACTACTTCCTGCCCATCGTGGCCGATGCGGAAGCCGGCTTCGGCGGCGTTCTCAACGCCTTCGAGCTGATGAAGAACATGATCGCCGCCGGCGCCGCCGGCGTGCACTTCGAGGACCAGCTCGCCGCCGTGAAGAAGTGCGGCCACATGGGCGGCAAGGTGCTGGTGCCTACCCAGGAAGCCTGCGAGAAACTGATCTCCGCGCGCTTCGCCGCCGACACCATGGGCGTGCCCACCATCATCCTGGCCCGCACCGACGCCGAGGCCGCCAACCTGATCACCTCCGACCACGACGCCAACGACAAACCCTTCCTCACCGGCGAGCGCACCCAGGAAGGCTTCTACCGCGTCAAGAACGGCCTCGAGCAGGCCATCAGCCGAGGCGTCGCCTACGCGCCCTACGCCGACCTGGTGTGGTGCGAGACCGGCACGCCCGACCTCGGCTTCGCCCGCGAGTTCGCCCAGGCCGTGCTGGCCAAGAACCCCGGCAAGCTGCTGTCCTACAACTGCTCGCCCTCCTTCAACTGGAAGAAGAACCTCGACGACAAGACCATCGCCAAGTTCCAGGAAGAGCTCTCGGCCATGGGCTACAAGTACCAGTTCATCACCCTGGCCGGCATCCATATCAACTGGTTCAACACCTTCCAGTTCGCCCACGCCTACGCCCGCGGCGAAGGCATGAAGCACTACGTGGAGATGGTGCAGGAGAAGGAATTCGCTGCCCGCGAGCAGGGCTACACCTTCGTCTCGCACCAGCAGGAAGTCGGCGCCGGCTACTTCGACGACGTCACCACCGTGATCCAGGGCGGTTCCTCCAGCGTCAAGGCGCTGACCGGCTCGACCGAAGAGGAACAGTTCCACTGAGCACCAACCAGACCCCCGAGACAGGGGGAGTGGAGTAGCACCGCAGCAAGGAAAACGGCCGCACGGGCACATCCCGTGCGGCTTTTTTCACGGTGCGAGCCAGTATTCCGGATCACCGTACGATGCCTTGAGCAGATCGACGAACAGCCGCACGCGCAGGGGCAGGTGGCGGCGCTGCGGGAACACCGCGTAGATACCGACCGGCGGCGCCGCCCATGCGTCCAGCACGGACACCAGCCGACCCGTGCGCAGGTCCTCGCCGACTTCCCACATCGAGCGCCAGGCCAGGCCGCGACCGGCCAGCGCCCAGTCGTGCAGCACAGCACCGTCGTTGCATTCGAGCATGCCGCTGACCTTGACGGTCGTGGTCTTCGCGCTGCCCTCCGCCTCGCGAAACACCCAGCCGCGCTGCTGCCCCAGCGACAGGCAATCGTGCCCGGCGAGAAAAGTCGGCGCTGGCGGGACGCCGCGCCGGGCCAGATAGTCGGGACTGGCCACCACCACGCGGCGCATTTCGCCGAGGCGCACGCTGACCAGGCTGGAATCCGCCAGCTCGCCGATGCGCACGGCACAATCGACGTTCTCGTTGACCAGGTCGACCATGCGGTCGGACAGGTCGAGGTTGGCATTCACTTCCGGGTTGTCCCCGAGATACTGTAGCAGGAGCGGGGCCACATGCCTGCGGCCGAAACCCGCCGGCGCGGAAATGCGCAGGTGGCCGCGTGCCTTGACGCCGCCGAGGCTGACCGCGGCCTCGGCATCGCCGACGTCGCGCAGGATGCGCTGGCAGTCTTCGAGAAAGGCGCTGCCTTCGAAAGTCAGCGTGACCTTGCGCGTGGTGCGCACCATCAGCTTGACGCCGAGGTGCTCCTCCAACGCGTCGAGGCGGCGGCTGACCACCGCCGGCGCCACGCCCTCGGCCCCGGCCGCGGCCGTCAGGCTGCCGCGCATCGCCACGGCGACGAAGGTTTCCATGGTTTTCAATCGATCCACGACACGCTCTCCCAATCCCTAGCTCTTTGCGTATTTTGCAACAATCAATTGATTATTGCTTTCTTTCTTTAACCGGATAAAGCCACTAATCTTCACCCCATCAACAGCCATCATTCGATGAGGAGAAAGACATGGCCCGCATGAGAGCAGTAGACGCCGCCGCCCACATCCTGAAGAAGGAAGGCATAGACACCGCCTTCGGCGTGCCCGGCGCCGCCATCAACCCCCTGTACTCGGCGCTGCGCGCCAATGGCGGCTTCAAACACTACCTCGCCCGCCACGTCGAGGGCGCCTCGCACATGGCCGATGGCTACACGCGGACGAAGGCCGGCAACATCGGCGTCTGCATCGGCACCTCGGGCCCGGCCGGCACCGACATGATCACCGGTCTCTACTCGGCTTCCGCCGACTCCATTCCGATACTGTGCATCACCGGCCAGGCGCCGCGCGCACGGCTCTACAAGGAGGACTTCCAGGCCGTGGACATCGAGTCCATCGCCAAGCCGGTGACCAAGTGGGCGGTGACGGTGCGCGAGCCGGCACTGGTGCCGAGCGTGTTCCAGCAGGCCTTCCATGTGATGCGCTCGGGCCGCCCGGGTCCGGTGCTGATCGACCTGCCCTTCGACGTGCAGGTCGCCGAGATCGAGTTCGATCCCGACACCTACGCCCCGCTGCAGGCCTACAAGCCCGCCGCCACCCGCGCCCAGTGCGAGAAGGCCATGGCCATGCTGAATGCCGCCGAGCGTCCGCTGATCGTGGCCGGCGGCGGCATCTTCAACGCCGACGCCGACAAGCTGCTGGTGGAATTCGCCGAACTGCTCGAGGTGCCGGTGATCCCGACGCTGATGGGCTGGGGCGCGATTCCCGACGACCATCCGCTGATGGCCGGCATGGTCGGCCTGCAGACCTCGCACCGCTACGGCAATGCGACCCTGCTCGCGTCCGACTTCGTCATGGGCATCGGCAACCGCTGGGCCAACCGCCACACGGGTTCGGTCGACGTCTATACCCAGGGGCGCAAGTTCGTGCATATCGACATCGAGCCCACCCAGATCGGCCGCGTCTTCGGCCCCGACCTCGGCATCGCCTCCGACGCCAAGGCAGCGCTCGAACAACTCCTGACCGTAGCCCGCGAGATGAAGGCCGCCGGCCAGCTCAAGTCGCGCAAGGCCTGGGTCGCCGACTGCCAGGGCCGCAAGAAGACCATGCTGCGCAAGAGCGATTTCGATGAAGCCCCGATGAAGCCGCACCGCGTCTGGCACGAGATGAATGCCTATTTCGGCCGCGACGCCCGTTACATCACCACCATCGGCCTGTCGCAGATCTCCGCCGCGCAGTTCCTCAACGTCTACAAGCCGCGCCACTGGATCAACGCCGGCCAGGCTGGCCCGCTGGGCTGGACACTGCCGGCGGCGATCGGTGCCAAGGTGGCCGATCCGACGGCCGACGTCGTGGCCATCTCGGGCGACTACGACTTCCAGTTCATGATCGAGGAGCTGGCGGTGGCGGCGCAGTTCAAGGTGCCCTTCATCCACGTCGTGGTGAACAACTCCTACCTCGGCCTGATCCGCCAGGCGCAGATGAACTTCGACATGGACTACTGCGTGCAGCTATCCTTCGACAACATCAACTCGCCCGAGCTCGCCGGCTACGGCGTCGACCACGTCAAGGTGGCCGAGGGCTTGGGCTGCAAGGCGATCCGCGTCGAGCATCCCGCGGACATCGCCCCGGCTTTCGAGCGCGCCCGCGCGCTGATGGCCGAGCACTCGGTGCCGGTGGTGGTCGAATGCATCCTCGAGCGCGTCACCAACATCGCCATGGGGACCGAAATCAATGCCGTGCGAGAATGGGAGCCCGTTCTCGACCTGCCGCCGGCGACAGAGAAGAAGCAGCCGGCCGCAGCCCAGCCCGCCCTTGAGGAAGCGTAGTCATGGCCCCCACGCTCACTTCGTTCGCTGCCCCCACGGGGGGCGCTGTCTCCTTCGGGACGGCCCTTCAGGAGGCATGACCATGCCGCGACTCGCAGCCAACCTGACCATGCTGTTCAACGAAGTGCCCTTCCTCGAGCGCTTCGACTTGGCCGCCGCCGCGGGCTTTTCCGCCGTCGAGTTCCTCTTTCCCTACGATTACACCGTCGAGCAGCTCAGGGATGCGCTCGGGCGCAACAAGCTGCAGCTGGTGCTGCACAACCTGCCGGCCGGCAACTGGGCCGGCGGCGATCGCGGCATCGCCTGCGATCCGGCGCGGGTGCAGGAGTTCCGCGACGGCGTCGATCAGGCCATCGCCTACGCCACGGCGCTGGGCGTGCCGCAACTAAACTGCCTGGCCGGCATCAAGCCGGCGAACGTGGCGGACGCCGACGCCCGCCGCACCCTGGTCGAGAACCTCAAGTATGCCGCGCCGAAACTCTCGGCCGTTGGGATCAGGCTGCTGATCGAGGCGATCAACACCTTCGACATCCCCGGCTTCTTCCTGAACCGCACGCAGCAGGCGCTGGACATAATCGCCGAGACCGGATCGGACAACCTCTTCGTACAGTACGACATCTATCACATGCAGCGCATGGAAGGCGAACTGGCGAAGACCATGGAGAACAACCTGCCGCGGATCGCGCACATGCAACTCGCCGACAATCCCGGCCGCAACGAGCCGGGCAGCGGCGAAATCAATTACCACTTCCTCTTCGCCTTCCTCGACAAGATCGGCTATCAAGGCTGGATCGGCTGCGAATACAAGCCGGCCGCCACGACTGCCGCCGGCCTCGGCTGGGCTGCTGCCTACCTGAAGCGCTGAGCCCCCCCGTACATCAAGGAGAATTGCTATGAACATCGGATTCATCGGCCTCGGCATCATGGGCAAGCCCATGGCCGGCCACCTCATCGCCGGCGGCCACACCGCCTATCTCTTCAGCCGCTCGGGTGTCGCCAGGGAATTGATCGATGCCGGCGGGATCGCCTGTGCCTCGCCGCGGGAAGTGGCGCAAAAAGCCGACGTCATCATCACCATGGTGCCGGACACACCGGACGTGGAGAAGGTGCTGTTCGGCAAGGACGGCGTCGCCGCGGGCCTCGCGCCGGGCAAAATCGTCGTCGACATGAGCTCGATCTCGCCGATCGAAACCAAGCAGTTCGCCGCGCGCATCAACGAGCAGAAGTGCGACTACATCGACGCGCCGGTGTCGGGCGGCGAAGTCGGCGCGAAGAACGCGGCGCTGACCATCATGTGCGGCGGGCCCGAGGCCGCCTTCGCCAAGGTGAAGCCACTGTTCGAACTGATGGGCAAGAACATCACCCTGGTCGGCGACACAGGCTCCGGCCAGACCTGCAAGGTCGCCAACCAGATCATCGTCGCGCTGACCATCGAGGCCGTCGGCGAGGCGCTGCTGTTCGCCTCCAAGGCCGGCACCGATCCCGCCAAGGTGCGTCAGGCGTTGATGGGCGGCTTCGCCAACTCGCGCATCCTCGAGGTGCACGGCGAGCGCATGGTCAAGCGCACCTTCAATCCCGGCTTCCGCATCGAGCTGCACCAGAAGGACCTCAACCTCGCGTTGGCCGGCGCCCGTGCGCTCGGCGTCTCGCTGCCCAACACGGCGACCGCGCAAGAGCTGTTCAATTCCTGCGTCGCCCACGGCGGTGCCGGCTGGGACCACTCGGCCATGGTGCGCGCGCTGGAGATGATGGCCAACCACGAAGTGGCCAAAGGCGAGTAAGCCGCAGCGACCTCGATGACTGCTCCGATCACCGACCCACAGGCCTTCCTCCGCGGCCTCTTCGACACCGCGGTGGCGGCGGTGAGCCCGGCGGTCTGCGTGCCGCCGCACCTGCCAAAACCGCCACGCGGCAAGACCGTGGTGATCGGTGCCGGCAAGGCGGCCGCGGCGATGGCGGCGGCGGTCGAGGCGCACTGGCCGGCCGACAAGCCTCTGGCCGGCATGGTCGTGACCCGCTACGGCCACGGCGCGCCGACTTCGCGCATCCGCGTCGTCGAGGCCGCCCACCCGGTGCCCGACGCCGCCGGCGAGCAGGCGGCGGCGCAGATGTTCGAGCAGGTGCGCGGCCTCGGTGCGGACGACCTCGTGCTCTGCCTGATTTCCGGCGGCGGCTCGGCGCTGCTGGCGTTGCCGGCGCCCGGCCTGACGCTGGCCGACAAGCAGGCGGTCAATCGCACGCTGTTGAAAAGCGGCGCCAACATCCACGAGATGAACTGCGTGCGCAAGCATCTGTCGGCGATCAAGGGCGGGCGCCTGGCGCTCGCCGCAGCACCCGCGCGCGTGATCACGCTGGGCATCTCCGACATCCCCGGCGACGATGCCTCGGTCATCGCCTCCGGCCCCACCGTGGCCGATCCGACCATGCGCGAGCAGGCGCTGGCGATCCTCGACAAGTACCGCATCGAAGTGCCAGCCCACGTCCGCGCCCGCCTCGAAGCGCCCGAATGCGAGACGCCCAAGCCCGGCGATCCCCGCCTCGCCCATTGCGAGGCGCACGTCATCGCCACCGCACAGCAGGCACTGCAGGCAGCGGCGGCCTATGCGCGCGAGCGCGGCGTGACGCCGCTGGTGTTGGGCGACAGCATCGAGGGCGAATCGCGCGACATCGCCTACATGCACGCCGCCATCGTGCGCCAGATCGCGCGCCACGGCGAACCCGCGCGCCGACCCTGCGTGATGCTGTCCGGAGGTGAAACCACGGTCACCGTGCGCGGCCAGGGGCGCGGCGGCCGCGCCGCCGAGTTCCTGCTGGCACTGGCCAGCGTGCTCGATATCCAGGCCTGGGCCTTGGCCTGCGATACCGACGGCATCGACGGCACCGAGGACAACGCCGGCGCCTGGTTCGGCCCTGACCTCGCGAGGCGAATCGCCGAGCGGGGCATGAGTCCCGGTGACTTCCTCGCCCGCAACGATGGCTACAGTTTCTTCGCCGCCCTCGATCGCCTGATCGTCACCGGGCCGACGCGCACCAACGTCAACGACTTCCGCGCCATTTATCTTCCCGGCTGAAGCGCATCACTTACCCCGGTTCGGTCAAGGGATTTTTGACTAAATAGTCGGTAATCACCCCTTGCGTTTGCTGGTGTCTTATATAAGATGCTGTTTGCACCGCAACAATCGCTCAAGGAGAAGTCATGGCACTCAACCTGCCCGCCGGCATGCAGATCAATGCCCCCATCCATCCCGGCTTCGAGGACATCCTCACCCACGACGCGCTGGCCCTGGTCGCCAAGCTGCACCGCACCTTCGAAGCGCGCCGCCAGGTACTGCTGCGGGCCCGCGTCAAGCGCCAGCAGGAACTCGACGCCGGCAAGCTGCCGGATTTCCTGCCGGAGACCGCCCACGTCCGTGACGGCGACTGGAAGATCGCACCGATCCCCGAGGCATTGAAGTGCCGCCGCGTCGAAATCACCGGTCCGGTCGAGTGCAAGATGATCATCAACGCCCTGAACTCCGGCGCCGATTCCTACATGACGGATTTCGAGGATTCGAACACGCCGAACTGGATGAACCAGATCCAGGGCCACATCAACCTCAAGCAGGCGATTCGCCGCACCCTCACCCTCGAGTCCGGCGGCAAGAGCTACAAGCTCAACGACAAGGTGGCCGTGCTGCAGGTCCGCCCGCGCGGCTGGCACCTCGACGAGAAGCACGTGACGGTCGACGGCCAGCGTGTCTCCGGCGGCATCTTCGACTTCGCCCTGTTCCTGTTCCACAACGCCAGGGAACAGCTCGCGCGCGGCGCCGGCCCCTACTTCTACCTGCCGAAGATGGAGTCGCACCTCGAGGCGCGGTTGTGGAACGACGTCTTCATCCTGGCGCAGAACGAGGTGGGCCTGCCGCAGGGCACCATCAAGGCGACGGTGCTGGTCGAGACCATCCTCGCCGCCTTCGAGATGGACGAGATCCTCTACGAACTGCGCGACCACTCCGCCGGCCTCAATGCCGGGCGCTGGGATTACATCTTTTCCTGCATCAAGAAGTTCCGCGTCAATACCGACTTCTGCCTGGCCAACCGCGGCGCCATCACCATGACCGTGCCCTTCATGCGCAACTACGCCCTGCTGCTGCTGAAGACCTGCCACAAGCGCAACGCCCCGGCCATCGGCGGCATGAGCGCGCTGATTCCGATCAAGAACGATGCCGAGGCCAACGACAAGGCCATGGCCGGCATCCGCAGCGACAAGACGCGCGACGCCACCGACGGCTACGACGGCGGCTGGGTCGCCCACCCGGGACTGGTCGCCACGGCGATGGAGGAATTCGTCAAGGTCCTCGGCGACCGCCCCAACCAGATCGACAAGCAGCGCCCCGACGTCAATGTCACGGCGGCGGACCTGATGGACTTCCAGCCCGAGCAGCCGATCACCGAGGCCGGCGTCCGCAACAACATCTCGGTCGGCATCCAGTATCTCGGTTCCTGGCTCGCCGGCAACGGCTGCGTGCCGATCTTCAACCTGATGGAAGACGCCGCCACCGCCGAAATCTCCCGCTCGCAGGTGTGGCAGTGGATCCGCTCGCCCAAGGGCAAGCTCGACGACGGCCGCAAGGTGACGAAGGAGATGGTGAAGGAATTCATCCCGCAGGAGATGGAGAAGATCAAGGGCCTTGTCGGCGAGGCGGCCTACAACGCGACCTACGTTCGTGCCGCCGAGATATTCGAGGAGATGTCCACTTCGGAAACGTTCACCGAGTTCCTCACCCTGCCGCTATACGAGCAACTCGACTGAAAAGTCGGCGCCGGCGGAACGGCGCCACCAGCCCCCCCCAACGGCACCCTCGCTGCGAAGCGTCGGTGCCGTCGTCATTTTTCCTGAATACCTAAATGTATTAGAGCATCGTGAAATAGTGAAACACGTTGCCCGCCTTGGGAATATCCATTAGATTCGCGCGGTCGTGATGCCTCCACGCAGTGACAACAACGGCGGCACAGTCGAACGGCTTTTTCCGAACTACCTAGGAGGAGATCCCTTGATGAAACGTACGTCAGTTGTGGTTGCACTCGCCCTGCTCGGCCTTGCCGGTGGCGCGTTCGCCAACGAGGCCAACTACGGCCGCAACATGGCCGCCGCCTGCGGCAGCTGCCATGGCACCAACGGCAAGAGCGTCGGCGGCATGGAAGCGCTGGCCGGTTATCCGAAGGACAAGCTGGTCAAGGCGGTGCAGGACTTCCGCTCCGGCGCCAAGCCGGCGACGGTGATGCACCAGCTCGCCAAGGGCTACACCGACGCCCAGATCGAGGCGATCGCCACCTACTACGCCGCGCAGAAATAAGGGAGACCACGACATGACCATCAATCGACGCGACTTTCTCAAGGTCTCCGCCGCGGGTGCGGCAGCAGCCGGCATCGGCAGCCTCGCCGGCTGCGCCGGCGGCGGCTCCGGCGGCTCCGGCAATGTGGTCGTCATCGGCGGCGGCTATGGCGGCGCCACGGTGGCGAAGTATGTGCGCATGTGGTCGGATGGCGGCATCAACGTCACGCTGATCGAGCGCAACACCAATTTCGTTTCGTGCCCCATGTCCAATCTGGTGGTAGGCGGCGAGCGCAAGCTCGAGGAAATCACCGTCAGCTACGACGGCCTCAGGAAGCATGGCGTGCGCGTGATCCAGGGTGAGGTCACAGCGGTCGACGCGGACAAGCGCAGCGTCAAGCTGGCCAATGGCGACACCATCGCCTACGATCGCCTGGTGGTTTCCCCCGGCATCGACTTCATGTGGGAAAGCGTGCCCGGCCTCACCCCCGAACTCGCCAACACCAAGATTCTCCACGCCTGGAAGGCCGGCCCGCAGACCGTCGCGCTGCGCAAGCAGCTCGAGGACATGAAGGACGGCGGCGTCTATGCCATCGCCATACCGAAGGCGCCCTACCGCTGCCCGCCCGGGCCCTACGAGCGCGCCTGTCTGGTCGCCAACTACCTCAAGGCCAAGAAGCCCAAGTCCAAGGTGCTGATCCTCGACGCCAACGACGACGTGGTATCGAAGAAGGGCCTGTTCATGGCGGCGTGGAAGGATCTCTACTCCGGCATGATCGAGTACCGGCCGAAGCACGAGATCAGCAGCCTCGACGCCAACAGCATGACGCTCAAGTTCGAGTTCGCCGACGCCGTCAAGGCCGACGTACTCAACGTCGTGCCGGGCCATCGCGCCGGCGACATCGCCAAGCAGGCCGGACTGATCACCGCCAACAACCGCTGGTGTGGCATCGACTGGCGCACCATGGAATCGACGGCGCGCCCGGGCATCCACGTCATCGGCGACGCCACGCTGTCCGCTCCGCTGATGCCGAAGTCGGGCCACATGACGACGCAGCACGCCAAGATCGCCGCCGCGGCCATCGTCAGCCTGATGAGCGGCGAGCAAGTGGCCGACCCGATGTCCATCGCCAACACCTGCTACAGCTATGTCGATGGCAAGCAGGCGGTACATGTCGCCTCGGTGCACACCTACGACGCCAAGGAGAAGACCTTCAAGACCGTGGCCGGTTCGGGTGGCGTCTCGGCAGCGCGCAACGAGATCGAAGGCAAGTACGCCTGGGCTTGGGCCAAGAACGTCTGGGCCGACGCCCTGCTCTAATCAGACGCACCAACGAAAAGGCCGCCCCGTTCGGGGCGGCCTTTTTTCTTGGTGCCGCGGTACAGCTATTCGAGGCCGGCGATGTAGGACGACACCGCCACCGTCTCCAGCTCGGTGAGCTTGGATGCGATCGAGTGCATCACCGCGTTGTCGTTGGTACGGGCGCGCTGGTTGAACTCCTTGAGCTGGGTCTCCAGATACTGCACGTTCTGTCCGGCCAGGCGCGGCAGTTGCACCGTTCCATAGGCCTTGGGACCATGGCAGCTGGCGCAGGCGGCGACGCCGGTGTACTTGTTGCCCTTCTCGTAGATGTACTTGCCGATGCCGGCGAGATCGACATCGCTCGGGCGCCGCGCCTTCGAGGGCTTGCCGCCGAAATAGCTGGCCAGGCCGGCGATCTCGTCGTCCTTGAGATCCGCCGCCATCTCGTTCATGGTGCCCTTGCGCCGCCCCTCGCGGAAATCCTTCAACTGCTTGACCATGTACTCCGGATGCTGTGCAGCCAGGCGCGGGAACACCGGACTCGCACTCTCGCCCTCCATGCCATGGCAAAGCGAGCAGCGACCCGCGACGATTTCCTGGACGCGCGGCGAAGCGGGCGCGGGTTTGGGATCGGCAGCGATAGCAGGAGCGGCAAGCATGGCGCCGGTAGCGGCGCAGGTTAGAGCGGCAATAAGTCTCACATCAACCTCCTCGAATAGCAGTGCGTCTGAAAGTCCATAATGTTAACAAAGGCATGGTCTCCCGTCGAACGAAACACCTTATCCGGCCATGAGGCTTAGTCTAGGCTGGACAGGTACTCCGCGACGGCCTTGACTTCGAGTTCGCTCATTTTCGCGGCGATGCCCTGCATCACCGCGTTGTCGTTGGTGCGCTCACGCTCCTCGAACAGCTTGAGCTGGTTCTCGATGTAAAGCGCGTGCTGGCTCGCGATGCGCGGCAGCTTGGGCGAGCCGACGCCCTTCTCGCCGTGACAGCTGACGCAGGCGGCGAGACCGGCCCACTGGTTGCCGTAGTTGTAGATGTACTTGCCGACCTCGCGCATTTCCGGATTCGCCGACTTGCCGGGCGCGACCTTCTGCCGGCTGAAGAAGGCCGCCAGCGCCTTAATGTCGGACGGTTCGAGCTCGGCCGCCACTTTCTTCATGTCGGTGCTTTTTCGCTCGCCGCTCTTGAAGTTCCTGAGCTGCTTCTCGATGTACTCGACGTGCTGGCCGGCGAGCTTGGGGTAAAGCGGGCTCGAACTCTCCCCTGTCGCGCCATGGCAAAGAAAGCAGCGGCCATTGACGAGTTCCTCGGCGCGCTTGAGATCGACGTCGGCCCGCGCCGGCCCGATCACCGCGGCCAGCAGCGCCATCGCGAGGATTGCCGGGGCTTTCATGGCGTCAACCGTGGCCGGTACTGCCAAAGCCGCCGGCACCGCGTTCGCTCTCGGCGAATTCCTCGACGATATTGAAGGCCACCTGCAGCACAGGCACCACCACCAGTTGCGCCAGGCGGTCGAGCGGGTTCAAGGTAAAGGTCTCGTGGCCGCGGTTCCAGGCCGACACCGAAATCTCGCCCTGGTAGTCGGAGTCGATGAGGCCAACGAGGTTGCCGAGCACGATGCCGTGCTTGTGGCCGAGGCCCGAGCGCGGCAGGATCAGCGCCGCGAGGCCGGGATCGGCGAGATGGATGGCGATGCCCGTCGGCACCAGCACCGTCTCGCCCGGATGCAGCTTCACCGGCGCTTCGATGCAGGCGCGCAAATCGAGGCCGGCCGAGCCGGGCGTCGCGTAATGCGGCGGCGTGTCGTGCAGCCGCGCGTCAAGAACGCGGACATCAATCCTGTGCATGAGAAAGCATTCCGGCGATGTGTTCGACAATGCCGCGGGCGACGGTGAGTTTGTCGCCCGGCGGCAGCACGTGGCTCCCCGCCTCGTCGAAAAGCGTGACGGCGTTGGTCTCGCCGCCAAGGCCGTCCTGCACCAGGTTGCCGACCACCAGCGGCAGCTTCTTGGCGCGGCGCTTGCCCTCGGCGAACTCGTCAAGGTTGCGGCTCTCCGCGGCGAAGCCGACGCAGAACGGCGCGTCGGGCAGCGCGGCGACCTCGGCGAGGATGTCCGGGTTGGCAACGAGTTCCAGCGTCAGCGTTGCGGCGCCTTTCTTGATCTTGTGCGCAGCCGATTGCGCCGGCCGGTAGTCGGCCACCGCCGCCACGGCGATGAAAATGTGGCGTCCCGCCAGCGCCGACTTTACGGCGTCGCGCATTTCGAGCGCGCTGGTCACGTCGATGCGCGTCACGCCCACCGGCGTCGGCAACGCCACCGGACCAGCCACCAGCGTGACTTCGGCGCCGGCCTCGACGCAGGCCTGCGCCAGCGCGAAGCCCATGCGCCCGGAACTCGAGTTGGTCAGCCCGCGCACCGGGTCGAGCGCCTCGAAGGTGGGCCCGGCGGTGAGCAGCACGCGGCGGCCTGCCAGCCGCTTGGGCTGCAGGAAGGCCCGCAGCGCATCGAACAGTTCCTGCGCCTCGAGCATGCGCCCGGTGCCGGTTTCGCCGCAGGCCTGTTCCCCGCTGGCCGGGCCGAGCAACGTCACGCCGTCGGCGGCGAGTTGCGCGACGTTGCGCTGCGTCGCCGCCTTGTCCCACATCTCGCGGTTCATCGCCGGCGCCAGCAGCAGCGGGCAATCGCGGGCAAGACACAGCGTGGTCAGCAGGTCGTCGGCCGCGCCATGGGCCACCTTGGCCATGAAGTCGGCGGTGGCCGGCGCCACCAGCACCGCCGCCGCGCCGCGCGTGAGGTCGATGTGCGCCATGCCGCGATCGTGCGTGTCCCACAGGTCGGACCACACCGGTCGCCCGGTCAACGCCTGGAAGGTGGCTGCGGTGACGAAATGCGCGCCGCCGGCGGTCAGCACGATGTCCACCGTGGCACCGGCCTTGACCAGCAGGCGTGCCAGCTCAGCCGCCTTGTAGGCGGCGATGCCGCCGGTGACGCCCAGCACGATGCGCTTATCCGTCAGTTCCGCCATGACAGGTAGAATCCTTCGAAAAATCAAAGGGAATTCTAGCGCTTTATGGCAATCACCGACTGGCCCGAGGACGAGCGCCCGCGCGAGCGACTGCTGCGACAGGGGGCCGGCGCGCTGTCCGACGCCGAACTGCTCGCCATCTTCCTGCGCGTCGGTGTCAGGGGACAGAGCGCGGTCGACCTGGCGCGGGTGCTCCTGGGCCATTTCGGCTCGCTGACCCGGCTGTTCGCGGCCGGCCGCGAAGAATTCGCCGCCATCCCGGGCATGGGCAACGCCAAGTACGCGCAGTTGCAGGCTGTCCTCGAAATGGCCCGCCGTGCGCTACGTGAGGAACTGGCCGAGCGCGACCTGCTGGCCACGCCCGGTGCCGTGCGCGACTGGCTGCGCCTGCATCTGGCCGCCCTGCCGCATGAAGTCTTCGTCGCCCTCTGGCTGGACGCCCAGAACCGCTTGCTCGGCCATGAGGAGCTGTTTCGCGGCACCCTGAGCCAGACCAGCGTCTATCCGCGCGAGGTGGTGAAGCGGGCGCTGGCGCACAACGCCGCCGCCGTGATCCTCGCGCACAACCATCCGTCGGGTGCGGCCGAGCCCTCCGCCGCCGACGAGCTGCTCACCCGAGCACTGAGAGAGGCCCTGGCCCTGGTCGATGTCCGGGTGCTCGACCACTTCATCGTAGCCGGCGCAGCCTGTCCGCTTTCCTTCGCCGAACGCGGACTTCTGTAGCTATTGATTTCCAGCCGGTTTTTCGGGTATAGTGCGCGGCTTTGCTGAAACCGCGAATTTGGAGCACACGATGTCCCGCGTATGCCAAGTAACGGGCAAGTCCCCGATGGTGGGTAACAATGTTTCCCACGCCAACAACAAAACGAAGCGCCGCTTCCTGCCGAATCTGCAGTCCCGCAAGTTCTGGGTTGAATCCGAGAACCGCTGGATCCGCCTGCGCGTGTCCAACGCCGGCCTGCGCACCATCGACAAGAAGGGCATTGACGTCGTCCTCGGCGAGCTGCGCGAGCGCGGCGAAATCTAATCAGGGAGAGCGATCATGGCCAAGGGCGGACGCGAAAAGATCAAGCTGGAATCCACTGCCGGTACCGGGCACTTCTACACGGCGACCAAGAACAAGAAGACCACGCCGGAAAAGCTCGAGTTCATGAAGTACGACCCCAAGGCGCGCAAGCACGTCGCCTACAAAGAGGTCAAGCTGAAGTAAGCGGATTCGGATTCGTAGTCAACAAAAAACCCGCCGCGGCGGGTTTTTTGTTGGGCAATCGGCCGGTCAGGTGGTCTTGAGCAGGCCGAGCAAGGCGGCGGCGTTGAGGAAGTCATAGACTTCCTCGAGCGAACGGCCGGCCTCGGCCGCCAGGCGCGCCGGCGGCGCAGTCCTGCCCACAAGCGCTTCGGCGAAGCGCGGCTGCCACGCCAGATGCGGCAGCAGCTTGAAGTCCGGCATCTTCTTGAGCCCCACTTCGGCGGCGCGCGCCACTTCGGCCAGGGGCTTGCCCTGCGATGCAGACATGATTCCCCAGAAGCGCATGGCTTGATAGGGCCGCGCGGGGAAGCGCCGGCACTCGGTGAGCAGCCGCGCGTCGCTGGTGGTCTTGAGGTGGCAAATCGAAGGGTCGGCGTGCCAGAAGTCGGGGCGGGAGAACCATGCCGGGTCCGCATGCGCCGTTCGCACCCCGGCATGGACGTCGAGCAAAAGGCACGGGGCAGCCGGCACGTTCACCGCCAAGGGCTGATCGATCAGCAGCCTGGGCAGCAAGGCATGGATGGCGCCAGCCAGGCTGCGCGCGGGGTCGAACGGCGCGGCCGGCGCCGCCGGGACCGCGACAGCCCAGGCTGCTTTCGCGGCCGCCGCCATTTGCGCCGCTTCCACCAGCACATCGGCCAATTCGTTGGCCCGCGGCGGACAGTGGCCGAGAACGCGCACCCCGGGCGGCGGTGCCTCGCCGCGCGAGCAGCAATAGATCAATATCATGCGACCGCCGTACCGGGCCACCAACTCAGTGACCCGCTCCAGCGGCAGGCGGCCGAGGCATGCAACCTGCGCGACCGACGGATCATCGACCAGCTGCAGGTTCAGGCCCTTCAATCTCGATATCAGCGGCAACAAGGACTTCAGCACCGTGACGTCGTTGTCCTCAAGCCCCACGGTGGCAATGGCTAAATCCGTCATCTCCCCTCCTCCCCGGCGGAAGACGGCGCAACGCAGTGACTTATTCCAAACCTTGTTATGTTCTGCAACACGAACCGTCGGCGCAACCCTACACGCGACATGGTCGCGGCGCAAGGCGGCAGGTCAACTGCCGCCGAGAATGCGGATTTCGCGCTGCGGGAAGGGAATTTCCATGCCGGCTGCCTTGAACTCGCGCCATATATCGAGATAGATGGCCGAGCGCACCTCGCCGGTGCCGGCCTCGGGATCCTCGATCCAGAAGCCGAGTTCGAGGTTGATGCCGGAATCGGCGAACAACGTGACCAGCGCCTTGGGTGGCGGATCGCGCAGCACGCGTGGCTGGGCCAGAGCCGCCTCGACCAGGATGGCCATGGCACGGTCGAGATCGGTGGCGTAGGCCACTTGCACCGGCAGCGCGACGCGCACCTTCGGGTCCGAATACGACTCGTTCTGCACCACCGAAGCGACGAGCATCTCGTTGGGCACGATGGCCTCGACGCCGGTCATGCCGCGCAGCACGGTGAAGCGCGTGGTGATCTGCGTCACCTGGCCGCGATCGTTGCCGACCGAGATCAGGTTGCCGATACGGATCGAGCGGTCGAGCAGGATGATGAAACCCGAGATGTAGTTGGCGGCGATCTTCTGCAGGCCGAGACCGAGGCCGACGCCGAGCGCCCCGCCGAACACCGACAGCGTCGTGAGATCGATGCCCACCAGCGGCAGGCCGATCATCACCGCGAGCACTATCAGCAGTGCCTTGGAGAGGCGCGAGAACAGCACGCGCAGGTTGGAATCGAGGCCGCTCGCCGCCATCAGCCGCGCCTCGATGGTGCCGCCGATCCACAAGGCAACCAGCAGGGTCGTCAACAGCACCCCGACCCCTTGCAACACCAGCCACAGATTGAGCTTCTGCTTGCCGACCGTGAATTGCACGCCTTCCAGCAGATCGATGATCCCGGGCAGCAGGCCGGTGATGTAGAGGGCGACGATGCTCCACGCCACAAGCGAGAACACCTTCTCGAAGCTCGCCAGCCAGGCGACGTTGCGCACGCCGAGCCGCAACACGAAGAACACCATGCGGATCACCGCCAGCGACAGCAGCAACGGCACCGCCAGCGACAGCAGGTTGACGTGATGCCATTGCGCCAGCAGCGGCCGCGCGACCAGCACCAGTCCCAACGCCGTCAGTGGGAGGGCGATGCGGCCGATGCCGCGCTGGTGTAGCGGCGTAGTGCCACCGCCGACTTTTCTCCGCCGCGCCAGGGCGCGATCGACCAGCCAGGCCAAACCGACACAAGCCGCCAGCACCGCGACCTGCCAGATGATGTCCGGCTGATGCAGGTCCTGCCACAGTTCGCGCAGCAGCGCACCGAATTCACCCTGCATCAGCGCAACCCTCCCTCTGCATAGGCGAGCGCCTCGCCTCTATGGCGCCGCCAGTTGGCGAGGTAGGCCCGCGCCAACGGGGGATTGTCGCTCAGAATCAGCAGGTTCTCGGCATTGCGCGCCTGCGCCGAAAAAGTGAAGTTGTAGCTGCCGGTCACCACGATGGGATGCGCCTCCTCCGGATCGATCAGCACGATTTTATTGTGGGCCGACTGGTAGCGCACCTCCAGCCACACCGGAATGCCGGCCTCCACCAGTTTGGGAATCTGCGAATTGTCGCCATTGGCCACCATCTCGCGATCGGCCAGCACGGCGACGGCGACGCCGCGGCGATGCGCATCGATCAACGCCCGCCCCAGCGTGCGGCTGGTGAGCAGGAAGGCCTGGACGTAGATGGTCTGCCGCGCCTCGCCGAGCACCCGCAGCAGCGCGCCCTCGGCGTCGTCCCACGGCGTGAAGCGGACTTCCACGCTGCCTTTCGCCGGCAGCGGCTCCGCCCACGCCGAAATGGCCGTCAGCAGGCCGAGGAGCGCGAGGAAAACCTTCACTTGCGCCGCTCCAGCACGGCGGCATAGAAGCCGTCGGTGCCGTGGCGGTTCGGCGCCAGCTTCATGTCGAGTTCGCCGGCCGCGCAATCGATCACGATGCCCTGCTTCGCCAGAATTTCGTTGGCCGAGATGCGGACAAAGTCGGGATGGGTCGCGAGGAAGGCATCGATGATGCCCTCGTTCTCCTCGGGCAGGATGCTGCAGGTGGCATAGACCAGGCGACCGCCGGGCTTCAGCAGCCGCGAGGCGCCGCCGAGAATGTCGGCCTGCTTGCGCGTGAGTTCCGCCACGCTCTCGGGCGTCTGCCGCCACTTGAGGTCGGGATTGCGCCGCAGCGTGCCCAACCCCGAGCAGGGCGCATCGACCAGCACGCGGTCGATCTTGCCGGCGAGGCGCTTGACCTTGGTGTCGTTCTCGCCCGCGATCAGCACCGGATGCACGTTGGACAGGCCCGAGCGCGCCACGCGCGGCTTGAGCCTGGCCAGGCGCTTCTCGGCCACGTCGAAGGCGTAGAGCCGTCCGGTGGAACGCATCATCGCCCCCAGCGCCAACGTCTTGCCGCCGGCACCGGCGCAGAAATCGACCACCATCTCGCCGCGCTTGGGCGCCAGCAGATGGCCAAGCAGCTGGCTACCCTCGTCCTGCACTTCGAGGGTGCCGTCGAGGTAAAGCGGGTACTTCGACAGCGCCGGCCGGCCCTCGACGCGGATGCCCTGCGGCGCGTAACGGCAGGGTTGCGCGTTGATGCCGTCGGCCAGAACACGCGCCAGCGCCTCGTCGCGCCCGAGCTTCATGACATTCACGCGCAGGTCGAGCGGCGCCGGTTGGTTGAGCGCGCGGGAAAGTTCCAGCACGGCGGCGGGCGCCATGTGCTGCAGCAGACGATCGGCCAGCCAGTCCGGCAGGTCGGCCTGTTCGGCCAGGGTCAATTCGGGTTCCGCCCGGGCCTTGAGTTCGCCGAGCCAGGACGCCTCGCGCCCGCCGTCGTTGCCCAGCGCCTCGCCCACCTGGCGCTGCGAGAGGCCGGTGACCTTGACCAGCGCCGCCAGCACCAGGTGCAGGGGCGTCGGCCGTTCGCCCACCACCTTTTCCAGCAGCCGCCGCCGGCGCAGCACTGTGTACGCCGTTTCGGCGATGAAGGCGCGGCTGCGGCTATCGACGCGGTTGGCGCGGAAGAAATTCGACAGCACCGCGTCGGCGGGCTGGGCGAACTTCAGCATTTCCCGCACCACTTGCGCGGCGTGGCCGATCATCGTGTCAGTCAGTCTCATTCGATCTCCATTTCCTCGACCGTCTGGTCGAAGGTTTCGCCCTTGCGGTCGACATGACGAATGCGCAAGGGCAGGCGCTTCGCGACGTCGATCCAGATTTCCGTGGCGTCGCCGCCGGAAGTGCCCAGCGTCTTCAGGTGAATCGCCGTACGGTCACCCAGCGCCGTGCTGATCTTCTCCTCGCCGGCCAGGGCGAAGACGTAGCGCTCGATCTTCTTGCCCGTCGCCACGGTGACGGCCATCCCGGTTGCGCTGACCGGCAGCATGCCGAGCTGCCAGAACAGAGAGAGCATGTCCTGCATCCCGGGCTCCGCCAAGGAATCACGCGGTCCCGGGCTCATCGCCACGCGGCCGTTCGTCCAGTCGAAGGTAGCATTGTCGCCCGTCGTGCCGCCGCGTTCGACGCGGAACGCCCGCGGACGCAGGCCTTCGGCCAGCACCTCGCCTTCGCTGATCTGGGTGACGACCGCCGGCTTGAACAGGGCTGCCAGTCCCGTGGTCTCCGCCGAGGCTCGCAGGGTATAGCTTGCGCCGTCCAGAGTCCACAGATGCTCGGCTCGGCCGACGATGAAACCGCGGCCCATGGTGATGCCGAAGCGCAGGCGCGCGCGCTTCGGCAAGGCGGACGATGCGGCCCCGGCGGCCCCACTCGCCGCGGCCCCAGGCACCGAGGCCCCGGCCGGCGCCTCGGCTTGAGCGACGGTGGCTGGCGACGAAGCCGATCCCGGGGCCGCCGCCGCCTCGCGCGGGCGCGCCGGCCTGGAACGGGGCGGCGGGACCGGCTCGGCCGCGGCGGGCGACGCCGGCAGCGTGGGCGTCACCGCGGCTGCTGGAAGCGGGGGCGGCAGCAGCCGCGCATCGATGCGCTCCTCCGGAGACAGCAATTCGTCGAGAGTCGGCAGGCGCCAGCCGGGGCTGGACAAAGCGACGGCATGCGCGAGCAGCGACACCGCCAGCGCCAGCCACCAGCGCCGCGCGGCAAGCGCCCTGAGGGTGCGGAAGTCGGCCGCCGGCAGGGTCGGCGTGTTCAGGGCGACGGCCATGGCGTGTCGGGCACGCGCAGCGCCGCCGGCCGCGCCGGGTCGTCGTCGAGTTCGACGCGGCCACCGGCAAGACGCAGCCGCCCCTCGAGGAACCAGCGTGCTGCCTGCGGATAGATCAGGTGCTCCTGTTCCAGCACGCGGCCTGCAAGACGGGCCGGATCGTCGCCAGGCAGCACCGCGACGGCGGCCTGGATCACGATGGGTCCGGCATCGAGCGAGGGCGTGACGAAATGGACCGTGCAGCCGTGGATGCGTACGCCCAGTTGCAGGGCCGACGCATGCGTATTGAGGCCGGGGAAGGCAGGCAGCAGCGAGGGATGGATGTTGAGCATGCGCCCGGCGAAGCGCTCAACGAAGGGATCGCCAAGCACGCGCATGAAGCCGGCGAGCAGCACGAGATCGGGGCGGTAGGCGTCGATCGCGGCGGCGAGCGCAACGTCGAAGGCCTCGCGGCCGGCGAAGGCCTTGTGATCGACCACCGCGGCGGGCACGCCCCGCTCGCGGGCGTAGTCGAGGCCGGCGGCATCGGGACGGTTGCTGATGACGGCGGCGCAGCGCCCGGGCAGGTCGGCCTCGAGCAGCGAACGCATGTTGCTGCCGCGACCGGAGATGAGGACGACGTACGATTTCATCGTAGCATCGGCACCGGCAGCACGGGCAGGAACACCGCGGTCGCCATGCTCTGCACGGCCTTGACCACGGCGCGGTTGAGCTTGTCGGCGACGATGCGCGAGAGCAGGTCGAGGTTGCCGATCATCTTGCCGAATTCGCGCTCGAAGCTGAGGTTCGGCACGGGCGCGATCTCGTTGGACAGCAGCAACAGTTCGCCGTCGCCGGCGCGCGCGTGGGCGAGCTTCCAGGCCGCGATTTCGAGATTGCGCGCGGCGTTGTAGAGTCGTTGCGGGTCGAGATCATCCATGACGAAGAATTCGGTCTTGCCGTTGAAGGCGTCGTGCAGCATGCCGCCCAGCCCGGCGACGAAGGCGGCGACCCGGTCGCCGCGGTAGTCCTCGCGCAGTGCCAGCAACACCGCCTCGGTGCCGCGCCGCTCGCCGAGTTCCGGCAGGTGCCACGCCGGCGAGGCGTCGAACAGCCGCGCCAGCGCCGCCTCCATGCTGGGCTGGCCGCCCTTCTTCCACTCGCGCGGATTGCGGCGGTAGAGTTTCTCGGCGATCAGGCGCAGATGGGCGAAGACGTCGCCCCGGTGGGCATCGGCCACACGGTCTACGTCGGTCTTGGCCAGCTGCCCCGGCTCGAACGCACCGGAGGCCGCGCAGCCCGTCAGCACCAGCAATACCGACAGCGAACCCAGGAGCACACGCATGGCAGGCATGTTAACCCAGGCCCGCCATGCGCTCCCAGCTCATTGATTCTAAGCGGATAACTTGTGTCGAATCCAGCCCACGGCCATGGGCATCACGGAGACCGCGATGATGCCCAGAATCACCAGGGAGAGGTTGCTCTTGACCACCGGCAGGTTGCCGAACCAATAGCCGGCCAGTGTCAGCGATAACACCCAGATGATGCCGCCGAGCAGGTCGAAGGCGAAGTAGCGCGGATAGGTCATCCGTGCCACACCGGCGACGAAGGGCGCGAAGGTGCGCACGAGCGGGATGAAGCGGGCGATGGTCATGGTCATGCCGCCGTAGCGCTCGTAGAAGACGTGGGTCTTGTCGTAGGCCGCGCGGTTGAAGAAACGCGAATGTTCGCCCCAGTGCAGCACCTTGCCGCCGACCCAGCGGCCGATCCAGTAATTGACGTTGTCGCCGATCACCGCGGCCGAGAGCAGCACGGCGATCAGCACCTGGATGTCCATCCCCCCGGTCGCGGCCAGCGCGCCGGCGACGAACAGCAGCGAATCGCCGGGCAGGAAGGGCGTCACCACCAGGCCGGTCTCGCAGAAGATGATCAGGAAAAGGATGGCGTAGATCCAGGTGCCGTACTGCGTCACGAGCACCGCAAGGTGCTTGTCGAGGTGCAGGATGATATCGAAGAACTGCGCGATGAATTGGGGTAGGAGTTCCATGGGGGCGCAGTTTACCCCACCGCCTGCCGCCGCCGGGCCGCCCCAAGGCGGCAGCCCCCCGTGGGGGCAACGAAGGCGCAAGCCGAGCGTGGGGGCACCTATAATCGGCCTCCTTCATGCAGCGCATCCACCCCCTTCCCGACGTCCTCATCAGCCAGATCGCCGCCGGCGAGGTGGTCGAGCGGCCGGCCTCCGTGCTCAAGGAACTGGTCGAGAACAGCCTCGATGCCGGGGCCACCCGTATCGACGTGCAGATCGAAGAGGGCGGCGTGCGGCTGATCCGCGTCGCCGACGATGGCGCCGGCATCGCCAAGGAGGACTTGCCGCTGGCCCTGGCCCGCCACGCGACCAGCAAGATCGGCACGCTCGACGATCTCGAGCGCGTCGCCAGCTACGGCTTCCGCGGCGAGGCGCTGGCCTCGATCGCCTCGGTCGCGCGCACGAACATCGCCAGCCGCAGCACCGACGACGGCCATGCCTGGAAGATCGAGGCTGCCACCGCGCGCATCGTTCCCGCGGCGCTGGCCGCAGGCACGGTGATCGAGGTCGCCGACCTCTATTTCAACACCCCGGCGCGGCGCAAGTTCCTCAAGTCCGAGGCGACCGAATACGGCCATTGCGACGAGGTGCTGCGGCGCATGGCGCTGGCCCGGCCCGACGTGGCCTTCGCCCTCGGCCACAACCGGTCGGCGAAGCTGCGCCTTGCCCCCGCCGACGGGGCCCGCCGCGCCCGCGACATCCTCGGCGAGGAATTCTTCGCCCACTGCCGCAGCGTCGATGTCGCCGCGGGGCCGCTGCGGCTCTCCGGTTTCGCCGCCCTGCCCGCCTATTCCAAGGCCTCGCGCGACGCCCAGTACTTCTTCGTCAATGGCCGCTTCGTCCGCGACAAGCTGCTCGCCCACGCCGCGCGCGAGGCGTATGCCGACATCCTCCATGGCGCGCGCCACCCGGCCTACTGCCTGTTCCTCGAGCTCGATCCGGCCGGGGTGGACGTCAATGTCCATCCGGCCAAGATCGAGGTGCGGTTCAGGGACGGCCGCGGCGTGCACCAGTTCGTTTTCCATGCGCTGCAGCGCGCGCTGGCGGCGCCCGTCGCCGAGGCTTTCGCATCGTCGGGCGCCGCCGTCCCCCAAGGGGACTTCCTCCGGGGCGTGTCGGCAGCGCCGACTTTTGCCGGCTATCGCCAGGCCGTACTCGGCGTGGGCGAGCCGGCCGCGCAGCCTTATCTCGACTTCGTGCGGGGCGTGTCGCCAAGGCCGACCTTTCATGAGCCGGCTGCCGACGCCGCCCCGCCGCTCGGCTACGCCATCGCGCAACTGCATGGCGTCTACGTGCTGGCCCAGAACGCAGCCGGCCTGGTGCTGGTCGACATGCACGCCGCGCACGAACGCATCCTCTACGAGAAGCTCAAGCGCGCCATCGACGCCGGTCCGCCGGGGAGCCAGCCGCTGCTGATCCCGGTGCTGATGTCGGTCAGCGCGACCGAGCTTGCGACCGCCGACGAGCACCACGACACCCTCGAGCGGCTCGGCTTCGCCGTCTCCGCCGCCGGGCCGCAGCAGCTGGCCGTGCGCGCGGCGCCGGCGCTGGTGGCCGGCGGTGATGTCGCCGCCCTCTTGCGCGCGCTGCTCAATGAGTTGCGCGAGCAGCCGGCGAGCCGCGTGCTCGAGGCCCGGCGCAACGAGCTGCTCGCCACCATGGCCTGCCACGGCGCGGTGCGGGCGAATCGCCAGCTCACGCTGCCGGAGATGAACGCGCTGCTGCGCCAGATGGAGGAAACCGAGCGCGCCGACCAGTGCAACCACGGCCGGCCGACCTGGGTGCAGCTGTCCATGAAGGAGCTGGACACGCTCTTCATGCGCGGCAAATGAGCACGCTGCCCCCCGCCATCTTCTTGATCGGACCGACCGCGAGCGGCAAGACGGCTCTGGCGCTTGCCGCCGCCGCACGCTTCCCGCTCGAGATCGTCAGCGTCGATTCGGCCCAGGTCTTCATCGACATGGACATCGGCACCGCCAAGCCCGACGCCGCGACGCTCGCCCGCTTTCCCCACCACCTCATCGACCTCATCACGCCCGAGCAGCGCTATTCGGCCGCGCAGTTCCGGGCCGACGCGTTGCGGTTAATGGCCGGGATCACCGCGCGCGGCAGGATCCCCCTGCTCACCGGCGGCACCATGCTCTACGTCAAGGCGCTGCGCGAGGGGCTGGCCGAGCTGCCCGAGGCCGATGCGGCGCTGCGCGCCCAAATAGACGCCGAGGCGGCGACCCGCGGCTGGCCAGCGCTGCATGCCGAGCTGGCGGTGCACGACCCGGCGACCGCGGCGCGACTCAAGTCCACCGATGCCCAGCGCATCCAGCGCGCGCTCGAAGTCGTGCGCCTCAGCGGCCGGCCGCTCGGCGATTTTTTCGACCGCCAGCAGGAGCAGGCGCTGCCCTATCGCCTGCTGCCGCTGGCGCTGATGCCGTCGGACCGCGCCTGGCTGCATGCACGCATCGCGCAGCGCTTCGACGAAATGCTGGCCGCGGGGCTGGTGGGCGAGGTCGAGGGATTGCGCGCCAAATACCGGCTGCACGCCGGGCTGCCGTCGATGCGCTGCGTCGGTTACCGCCAGGTCTGGGAAATGCTCGAGGGAACGATGCCTGCGGTCGAGTTGCGCGATCGCGGCATTTTCGCGACGCGGCAACTGGCCAAGCGACAACTCACCTGGCTCAAGTCCATGGCGGACATCGACAGCCACGACTGCCTCGCAGCGGGACTCGAGGCCACGCTGCTGGCCCGGATCGAGCGTTTCCTCGCCGCCTAGCAGCCTGTCGGACTAGCTCAGACGACGACCGTCTGCGCTTGTCCCGGTTGAGTGGCCTCGATGCGGCCGATGGCCATGACGCTCTCGCCAGCCGCGCCGAGGAGTGCCATGGCGCTGCCGGCGTGTTCCTCGGCCACGACCACCACCATGCCGATGCCGCAGTTGAAGACGCGGTGCATTTCGGCGTCGGCGACGTTGCCCTCGCGCTGCAGCCACTGGAACAGCGGCGGGAGCGTCCAGGCGCTGCGGTCGATGACGGCGGTCAGTCCATCCTTGAGGATGCGCGGAATGTTGTCGGTGAGGCCGCCGCCGGTGATGTGGGCCAGGCCCTTGACCGGCAGCGCCTGCATCAGGGCCAGCAGCGGTTTCACATAGATGCGCGTCGGCGCCATGATGGCATCACCCAGCGTCCCGGACTCCCCGAAAGGCCTGGCGACATCGGCGTTGCTGCGTTCGAGGATGCGGCGGATCAGCGAATAGCCGTTGGAATGCGCGCCGGACGAGGCCAGACCCAGCACCACGTCGCCCGGCTGGATGCGCGAGCCGTCGATGATCGCATCCTTCTCGACTGCGCCGACGGCGAAGCCGGCGAGGTCGTACTCGCCGACCGGATACATGCCCGGCATCTCGGCGGTCTCGCCGCCGATCAGGGCACAGCCGGCGAGTTCGCAGCCCCGGGCGATGCCTTCGACCACCTGTGCCGCGGTATCGACGTGCAGCTTGCCGCAGGCGAAGTAGTCGAGGAAGAACAGCGGCTCGGCGCCCTGCACCAGGATGTCGTTGACGCTCATCGCCACCAGGTCCTGGCCGATGGTGTCGTGGCGGTTCCATTCGAAGGCGAGCTTGAGCTTGGTGCCGACGCCGTCGGTGCCGGACACCAGCACCGGCTGGCGGTATTTGCGGGAGATCTCGAACAGGGCGCCGAAACCGCCGATGCCGGCCAGCACCTCGGGACGCATGGTGCGCTTGGCTGCGGGCTTGATGCGTTCGACGAGTTCGTCGCCGGCGTCGATGTCGACACCCGCGGCGCGGTAGGTGAGTTGGGAAGAGGATTCGCTCACGGCGTGGTCACTCGGTTGAAGTCCAGCGAGGGGACGGCTAAAGTACGGGCTCGGCCCGCGGACACTAGCCGCGCAGAAGCCACGAATTCTACCGGAAATGCCCTCCCAGCCGACCCCGACCCCTGCCTGTTTGCAAGCCATCCCGCCGGCCGCCGCCCGCTCCGATCGCCGCGAGGATCCGCTCGCATGACGCAGCTGCTGCTCGACCTGCGTCCGAAGCAGATACCGACGCTGGACAATTTCGTCGCCGGCGCGAACGCCGAACTGCTGGCGCGGCTGCGCGGCCTCACCGAGGCCGACAGTTTCGACGCCGTGATCCTCTGGGGGCCCGCGGGCAGCGGCAAGAGCCACCTGCTGGCAGCCACGGCGCGCCTGGCCGACCGCCACCGTGCCGTCACCCATCTGCAGGCGAGCCAGGTCGGCGAGGAGATTCCCGCGCCACCCGGCGGCCTGGTGGTGATCGAGGATGTCGAGCATCTCTCCGCGCCGGCGCAGATCGCGCTGTTTCGGCTGTTCAACGCCGCACGCGTGGTCGGACTGGCGATCCTGCTTTCGGGCGGCAGCGCCCCGGCGCAACTGCAGTTGCGCGAGGATCTGAGGACCCGCATCGGCCAGAGCCTGATCTTCGAGGTCAAGCCGCTGACCGACGAGGAAAAGTCGGCGGCGCTGCGCCGCCACGCCCTGCTGCGCGGCATGCGCATGGACGACGGCCTCGTCGACTACCTGCTGCGCCACGGCCGCCGCGACCTGCCCTCGCTGATGGCCGTGCTCGATGGCCTCGACCGCGCCACCCTCGAGCGCAAACGCCACGCCACCCTGCCGCTGCTGCGCGAGGTGATGCAACTGCAACTGGAAAAATCCGAAGATGAAACTCGCGCTATTTGATTTAGACAACACGCTGCTCACCGGCGACTCCGACTTCGAGTGGGCGCAATTCCTGATTTCCAAGGGCGTGCTCGACCGCGAGGTGCACGAGGCGAAGAACCAGAAGTTCTACGACCACTACAAGGCCGGCACGCTCGACATCCACGCCTTCCTCGACTTCCAGCTCGCGCCGCTGTCGCGCCACGCGCGCGAGGAACTCGACGCCTGGCATCGCGAGTTCATGGCGACGCGCATCCGCCCGATGATGACCGCAACCGCGCAGGCACTGGTGCGCCGTCATCTGGAAGCGGGTGACCTCTGCGCCATCGTCACCGCCACCAACAGCTTCGTCACCGGGCCGATCTGCCGCGAATTCGGCATCGAACATCTGGTGGCCACCATCCCGGCGCAACAGGACGGCCGCTTCACCGGCAAGCCGCGCGGCACGCCGGCCTTCAAGGACGGCAAGATCGAGCGCGTCGAGGCATGGCTCGAATCGCTCGGCCTGTGGTGGGGCGCCTTCGAAACCAGCCACTTCTACAGCGACTCCCACAACGACCTGCCGCTGCTGGCCAAGGTATCGCATCCCGTCGCCGTCGATCCCGACGACACGCTGCGCGTCCAGGCGCTTGCCTCGGGCTGGCCCGTGATCAGCCTGCGCGGCTGAGCGGGCGGCCATCGGATAGAATGTCGGCCTAGCTACCGCACCACACCATTCCAATCGCATGATCCGCAAGCTGCTGCGCCGCGTCTTCCGTCGCGGCGAGCCCTCGCCCCACCGGGCCGAGCTCATTCCCGTCGAAAAGCACGGCATCCGCCGCGAGGACGTCTCGTCCGCGGCGCGCCGTGTCTGCGAGACGCTGCAGGGCGCGGGCCACAAGACCTACATCGTCGGCGGTGCGGTGCGCGACCACATCGCCGGCATCGTGCCGAAGGACTACGACGTCGCCACCAGCGCCACGCCCGACCAGGTGCACCGCCTGTTCCGTCGCTCGCGCATCATCGGCCGCCGCTTCCAGATCGTGCACGTCATGTTCGGACCCGAGACCATCGAGGTGTCCACCTTCCGCGCCGCCCATGATGCCGACACCGTCAAGGACGCCCACGGCCGCGTGCTGCGCGACAACGTCTGGGGCAGCATCGAGGAGGACGCCGACCGCCGCGACTTCACGATCAATGCCCTGTATTACGACCCGACCGCGCAGACCGTGCTCGACTTCCATCACGGCGTACAGGACATCCAGCGCAAGACCCTGCGCATGATCGGCGACCCGCGCGCCCGCTACCGCGAGGACCCCGTGCGCATGCTGCGCGCCATGCGGCTCTCCGCCAAGCTCGGCCTGCGCCTGGATCCCCTGGTGCAGGCGCCGATCCGCGAGATGGCCGACCTCATCGAAAACGTGCCCTCGGCGCGCGTCTTCGACGAGATGCTCAAACTGCTCTTTTCGGGCCATGCCATCGAGTGCGTCAAGCGCCTGCGCGAGGACGGCCTGCACCACGGTCTGCTGCCGCTGCTTGACGTGATTCTCGAGCAGCCGCTGGGCGAGAAATTCGTCATGGCCGCGCTCGCCAACACCGACGAACGCGTGCGCGCCGGCAAGCCGGTATCGCCGAGCTTCCTCTTCGCCACCCTGCTCTGGCACGAGGTGCTGGCCGACTGGGAGGCGCGCAAGAAGGCAGGGCAGGTGTCCCAGCCGGCGCTCTACGACGCGATGGACGAGGTGCTCGACCGCCAGGCCGAAAAGCTCGCCATCACCAAGCGCATCGTCGGCGACATCAAGGAGATCTGGGCGCTGCAGCCCCGCTTCGAGAAGCGCGCCGGCAAGGCCCCGTACCGCATGCTCGAGCAGCCGCGGCTGCGCGCTGCCTACGACTTCCTGCTGCTGCGCGCCGAGAGCGGCGAGGCGCCGAAGGAACTCGCCGAGTGGTGGACGGAGTTCCAGGACGTCAACCATGAGGAACGCGCCGAAATGCTGCTGCCGGACAACGGCCCGAAGAAGCGCCGGCGCAGCCGCAGCCGCGGCCGCAAGGCGGCCGACGACGGCGCGCCCGCCGCCGACTAGCCGGTCACCGTCCCGCCAGCGCCGACTTTTGCCGTGATGCAGCGCGCCTACATCGCCCTCGGAGCCAATCTCGGCAATCCGGTGGCGACCATCAACGACGCCATCGACGCGCTGGTGGCATTGCGCGGCTCGGTGTTCCTCGCCGTGTCCTCGCTCTACCGCACGGCGCCGGTGGGGCTCAAGCGCCAGCCCGATTTCATCAACGCCGTAGTCGCCGTCAAGACCCGTCTCGAACCGCGCGAGCTGCTCGATGAACTCTTCGCTCTGGAAGCCCGCTTCGGCCGCGTTCGCGATCCGGGCAGCGTGAAAGACGCCCCGCGCACCCTCGACCTCGACCTGTTGCTGCACGGCGAGGCCATGCTGAACGACCCCGGCCTCACGCTGCCGCACCCGCGCATGCACGAGCGCGCCTTCGTGCTCGCGCCGCTGGCCGAGATCGCGCCCGAGCTGTCGATTCCCGGTCACGGCCCGGTCGCGGAACTGCTCGCGCGCTGCGCCGACCAGCGCATCCACCGCCTCGAGCCGCGCATCGTCGAAGCATGAGTGCGTCGGCCTTCGGCATTCCGGTCGTCCTGCAGACCGCGCTGCTGCTGACGGCGTCGAACGTCTTCATGACCTTCGCCTGGTACGCCCACCTCAAGAACCTCAACGACCGGCCGTGGTGGATCGCCGCGCTCGCCTCCTGGGGCATCGCCCTGTTCGAGTACCTGCTGCAAGTGCCGGCCAACCGCATCGGCCACCGCGAACTCGACCTGGGCCAGCTCAAGATCATGCAGGAAGCGATCACCCTGGTCGTGTTCGTGCCCTTCGTCATCTATTACATGCGGCAGCCGCTGAAGCTCGACTACCTCTGGGCCGGCTTGTGTATCCTTGGCGCCGTTTACTTCATTTTCCGCAGCCCATGACCCCCATCCCCCCACCCCCCTTCCCGAGGAAGGGGGTGACGCTGGTTCAGCCGCTGCGCGGCTTCCACGCTGAAGGCTCTGCGCCTCCTTGGGGCGGCCCGGTGGAGGCGCCATGACCTACCTCGCCTCCAACAAGCCGATCACCCTGCCGGAACTTCTGCGCATGAAGAAGGGTGGCGAGAAGATCGCCATGCTCACCGCCTATGACGCGAGCTTCGCCGCGCTCGAGGACCGCTGCGGCGTCGACGTCATCCTCGTCGGCGATTCGCTCGGCAACGTCATCCAGGGCAAAAGCTCGACGCTGCCGGTGACCATCGAGCAGATGGTCTATCACACCGAGTGCGTCGGCCACATCGTCCAGCGCGCCATGGTGGTGGCCGACATGTCGTTCGGCAGCTACCAGGAATCGAAGGAGCAGGCGCTGCGGAATGCCGTTCGGCTGCTGGCCGCCGGTGCCGAGATGGTCAAGCTCGAAGGCGGCGAAGTCATGGCCGAGACGGTGCATTTCCTCGTCGAACGGGGTGTTCCCGTGTGCGCGCATATCGGCCTCACGCCGCAGTCGGTGCATGCGCTGGGCGGCTACCGCGTGCAGGGCCGCACCGATGCCGGCGCGGCACGCATGAAGGCCGACGCTCTGGCACTTGAGCATGCCGGCGCAGCGCTGATGGTGCTGGAAATGGTGCCGGCCGGGCTCGCCGCCGATGTCACCCGGCAACTCGCCGTCTGCGCCACCATCGGCATCGGCGCCGGCCGTGACTGCGACGGCCAAGTGCTGGTGCTGCACGACATGCTCGGCGTCTATCCCGGCAAGAAGGGCCGCTTCGTCAGGGACTTCATGCTCGATGCGCACAGCATCGACGGTGCCGTTGCCGCCTATGTCAAGGCGGTCAAGGACGGCAGCTTCCCCGCGCCCGAACACTGCTACTGAGAAGATGCGCATCCACTCCACCATCGCCTGCCTGCGCGCGGCGCTCGACGACGGCGGTCGCGTTGCCCTCGTTCCCACCATGGGCAATCTGCACGAGGGCCACATCGCGCTGATGCGGCAAGCGCGCGAAGCCGCCGACACCGTGGTCGCCACCATTTTCGTCAACCGCCTGCAGTTCCGCCCCGGCGAGGACTTCGAGAGCTATCCGCGCACCTTCTCCGCCGACTGCGAGAAACTCGAAGCCGCAGGCGTCGATCACCTCTTCGCGCCCGACGAGAAGGAGATGTATCCGCAGCCGCAGGGCTACCACGTCGAGCCGCCGATCGAGCAAGCCGGCATCCTCGACGGCGAATTCCGTCCCGGCCACTTCCGCGGCGTCGCCACGGTCGTGATGAAGCTGCTCCAGATCGCCCAGCCCGACCTCGCACTGTTCGGCAAGAAGGACTACCAGCAGTTGATGATCATCCGCAACATGGTGCGCGAACTCAACCTGCCGATAGAAATCGGCGCCGGCGAGACGGTGCGCGCCACCGACGGCCTCGCCCTGTCCTCGCGCAACGGCTACCTGTCCGAGGCCGAACGGGCCGAGGCGCCGCGGCTATTCCGGCTACTTACCCAGGCGGCAGAGGCGATCCGCGCCGGAAATCGCCATTTCGCCCAGCTGGAACGGGAGGCGAGCGACGAACTGGTCCGCCACGGCTGGGTTCCCGACTATGTTGCAGTGCGTAAAAGAATTGATCTACAATTGCCAACCGCTCACGATTCCGGGTTGGTGGTTCTGGCGGCTGCGCGTCTCGGCAGCACGCGACTGATCGACAACCTGGAAGTTTAGGAGGCCGCGATGCGCTCAGGCCGGCGTTCTCCAGAAGCGGAAAGGCGGGATCTTGTCGGCATTCGACGGGTCCTAATCGTTGATACCTTTGCCTGAGAAGGGGTCGACCATGCAACGCATGATGCTCAAATCCAAGCTGCACCGCGTCACCGTGACGCAAGCCGAACTCCATTACGAGGGCTCCTGCGCCATCGACGAGGACCTCCTCGACGCTGCCGACATCAAGCCCTACCAGCAGATCGATATCTGGAACGTCAATAACGGCGAGCGCTTCACCACCTACGCCATCAAGGCCGAGCGCGGCACCGGCACCATCTCGGTGAACGGCGCGGCGGCACGGCTGGCCTCGCCCGGCGACCTGCTGATCATCGCCACCTTCGCCATGTACAACGAGATCGAACTGGCCAAGTTCGAGCCTGACCTGGTCTACGTCGACGCGAAGAACCGCATCAGCCACCAGAGCCGCAAGATACCGGCGCAGGCGGCGGCGTAAAGCCAGCAGTCGCCTGATTGAGAAAGGCCCGCCTTTTGCGGGCCTTTTTCTTGCTGAAGCCGGAGGGGGAAGAATTGGCAACCGATCCCCTTGTAGTTTCCCCGAACGCGGCGGCCGTCAGGTCGCTAACATGCCGTCGATGCCTTCCCAGATCGAGATGTACGAGGACATGAGCGCGCTGTCGGCCAAGATGGTGGAGGCTGCGCGTGCCCGTGACTGGGACCGGCTGATCGGCCTTGAGCGCGCCGTCGCCGACTTGCGCGACAGGCTGATGAGCATCGACGACAACGCCGGCTTGTCGGCGGCGGAGCTTGGCCTCAAGGCGGATCTGATCCGGCGCATCCTCGATGACGACGCCGAGGTTCGCCGCCACACCGAACCATGGATGGAGCGGATTCGGCAGTTTCTTGGCGACAGTGCCCGCCTGCGGCAGGCCGAACGCGCCAGCGGGACCTCGTCCGTCCGCTGACCGGGCTCAGCGCTTTGCCGCCTGCTGGTAAAGCGGCATCACCTGCGGCAGATGCCGTTCGATCTCCTGAATCCGGTTGTTGCCTGACGGGTGTGTCGACAGCCATTGCGGCGGGGCACCGCGGCTGGCCGTAGCCATCTTCTGCCACAGGCTGACGCCGGCGCGCGGGTCGAAGCCGGCGCGGGCGGCCAGTTCCATGCCCACCACATCGGCCTCGCTCTCGTCGTCTCGCGAGAACTTCAGTGAAAGAAGGCTGCCGCCAAGCTGGAAGGCCCCCGTGTATTTCCCGCCACCGATGAACTCGCCGAGCAGGCTGGCGCCGAGATTGGTCAGTTCGCTCTTGGCGATGCGTTCACGGGCATGCTCGCGCAGGGCATGGGCAATCTCGTGGCCCATGACCATGGCGACTTCGTCGTCGTTCAGTCTGAGGGTGTCGAGGATGCCCGTATAGAAGGCGATCTTGCCGCCGGGCATGCAGAAGGCATTGATCTGCCTGGAACCGATGAGATTGACTTCCCATCGCCAGTGACCGGCGCGCGGGTTCCATTTGCCTGCGAAGGGGATGATCTTCGCCGCGATGTCGCGCAGACGCCGGACCTGGGGGTGGTTGTCGGGCGCCAACGCGCCCTTCGCTGCGGCCTGGCGCTTGAGGTCACCATACTGCTGGGCGGCGCTGCCTTCGAGTTGATCTGCGGGAACGAGGTTGCGCAAGGACGAGGGCTTGCCGACATCGACCTGCGCCAACGCGGCCGGCGGCACGAACAGGAGCGTGGCTGCAACGGCAACGGCCAGCGTGCCTCGCCAAACCGCCTGCAGTCCCGCGGCATGTGCGGTCCACCGCGGCCTTCTTGCCATTTGCGCCATTTCGCCTGATCTCTCCGGAAAGTCTTGCCCTGCGGCCACCGGTCGGTGTCGCGCCGATTAGAAGCCCATGTTCCGCAGAAGTTCATCCGCCATTTGCCGCGGCATCGCCGGGTCGTCGCGCCGCAGCGCATCGAGCAGCGCGGGCGCCACCGCGGCCTGCCGTTCGGCCGACATCGACTCCGCCAGGGCCCGCAACAGGCGGGTCTCGAATCGGCGCAGCAGATCGTTCGCATCGCACCCGCTGCCGTCGCCGAGATCGCGCGTTTCGTTATGAAGCTGCCGCAACACCCGCCCGACACGTTCGAAGACGGCGCCGTCGCTGCCGGGCACCGGTGACGATGCCGCCACCTGTGCCGCCACACTGTCGAACAGGGCTTGCAGTTCAGCGGAATCGCCGGAGGCGTCCGCGGCGGCCACCGGCTCCCCCGCCGGCGGTGCCCCGGCGGCGATGGCATCGAACAGGGCCTGCAGTTCCACGGAGTCGCCCGATTTGTCGGTATTGATCGGCTTCGCCATGATCACCGCCGTGAGGCGCCCATCCTTTCGAAGATTCTGGCCAGCTTCGCGTTAAGGGTCGCCGCGCTGAAAGGCTTGACGATGTAGCCCGAGGCTCCGGCCTGCGCCGCGGCGACGATGTTTTCCTTCTTCGCCTCCGGCGTGATCAGCAGCACCGGCAGCTCCTTCAAGGCGACGTCGGCACGCATGCTCCGCACAAGGGTTGGTCCATCCATCTGGGGCATGCTCCAATCCGCAATGACGAAATCGAACCCGCCGCCCAGCAGCTTCTGCAGGGCCGACGCCCCGTCCGCGGCCTCCTCGACGTCGGTGAAGCCAAGTTCCTTGAGAAGGTTGCGGACGATGTGACGCATCGTCGGAAAGTCGTCGACGAGGAGGAACTTGATCTTGCTCGGATCCACGGCCACCGGGATTACCTTCCGAAAAATGTTCTCGGATTCGCGCTCATTGACTACCGGACTGGCCGAGTGCAAGGGTAGCCGTGACGTGATTGCCCTCGACGTTGAAGCGGAGGTCGGCGCAGATCGCACGCAGCAGCAGCAGGCCGCGCCCGAAGGGCATTTCGCTGTCGCGCGTCGCACCGAGGTCGAACGCGGCATGGTCGAAGCCGGGGCCGCTATCGCGGCAACTCACGCGCAGCCATGCACCGTCCCGGCCACCCAACTGCTCCAGCTCCAACTCGATCTCGCCGTGATCGAGCCCGGCGAGGCGCTCCTGGCGTTCGCCCAAATACGCTTCCATGCCCTCCGGGTGCAGCTTCAGGCGCGAGTCGAGCCGCAGCAGGCCATGGTCCAGCGCGTTGTTGTACAGCTCGGAGAGAATGACGAACAGCCGGTCGCTGCCGCGGCGAACCGGCTCGAACTGCCCTGCCAGGCTCAGCAGCAGCGGCACGGCGTCGACCTGGCGGATCTCCGCCGCAGTCAGGCGCAACGAGCTGCGCCAATTCGCGTGTTGGCTCAGCCCGCCCGGGAGGACCCGGCCGACGGCGGCGGGGGGCGCCTCACCCGGCCAGCGGCATTCCACCATGAGTATCGATATGTCGTCATGCGCGGCGGCGCCACCGACGTGGCCGGTGACCGCAGTCTTGAGCGCATCGAAGCGGTCGGCCGCTTCCGCATTGACCAGGACGCCGGCGAGGCGCTCGTCTCCGAATGTCTCGCCTGCCGCATTCTCGGCTTCGACGAGGCCGTCGGAATAGACGAAGAACTGGCTGCCGTCCACGAAACCGTGCGCGTCCAGCGTGTCGTCGAATTCCTCGTCGGGCAACACGCCGAGAGGGACATGCCGCAGGGTGAAGGCGCGGCTGCCGTGGGGCCCGATCAGCACCGGCTCGGGATTGCCGCCGTTCCAGACCCCGATCACCCGCTCGCGCATGTCGATCACCGCCAGCGTCGCGGCGACGAAGCGGTCGCCGGGGAGGAAGTTCTTGACCTTGGCGTTCAGTTCGCGGGCGATGGCGTCGACGCCGTAGCCCTTCTCGCTCATGCGATAGAAGGGCGCCAGCACCGGCAGCACGTTGATCGATGCGGCCAGGCCATGGCCGGTGCCATCGGCGAGCAGGACATGAAGCGCGCCGCTGGGGGTACGCTGGGCAGCGACGATGTCGCCACTGAAGACCGTGGCCGCGCTGATCCAGTGACGCACTGCAGGATCCTCGAGTTGGGTTCCGCGCAGGACGCGCTGCATCAGGTGGCCGGCGATGCGCTTCTCATCCTCTTCCGCACGGTAATAGCGCTCGAGTTGCTGGGCCCTGCCTTCGGCCAGTTGCTGCATGCGCAGCGTCCGCTGCAGCACTTCGAGCCTGGCCCCGAGCACCTCCGGCGAAACCGGCTTGACGACGTAGGTATCTGCGCCCACCTGGAGCGCGCGCACCTCGAGCTCGTCGTCAGCATGGTCCGAGAGGAAAAGGACCGGCTGCCAGCGTGGCGCTGCCAGCGCCTGGATTGCGCGGGTCAGGGCGAAGCCGTCCAGACCGGTCGTGTAGATGCCGGTGATCACGACGTCCGGCCGTTCGCAGCGATAGAGCTCGAGGCCCTCGGTACCGCTGCCGGCGGCGATCACCGTGTGGCCGAGATCTCTCAGTTCCCGCTCGGTGCGGAACTGCTCGTCGGCTTTGTCCTCGATGAGGAGAATCTTCATGTCGTTCCGCGCCCGGCACGGAAAGGGTGGCCAGGCGCCCCTGTCACTCGATCTGGAACAGGCGGCTGAAATTGGCGATATCGAGAACCTGCTTGACGGCACCACGGCAGTTGGAGAGCGACACCGTCTTGTTGGCGCCCTTGCAGCGGTCGCGCAGCATCAGCAGCATGCCCAGAGCCGAACTGTCGAGATACTCTACGCCGCCGAGATCGACCTGGACGCCGCTGGTGTCGGGCTGTCCCAGCGCAATGTCGATGGCGTCGCGAAAGTCGCGGCTGGAGTTGAAGTCGAAGCGACCACGCAGGTGAAGCACCGCGCGTCCATTGGCTGTGGCGACATTGACTTCCATGCTGTTTGGCCTCTCGTTCGTGAATTGCCAAAAAGTATAGCCTAGCCGCATTCGAGGCATAGACGGCAGGCGAGGAAATCAGCGAAACTGCACTTGCCGGGATGACCCCGCTGCGTGAGTCGTCAGGAAAAAAGAACGCCCTGCCGGAGTCTCTCCGGCAGGGCGCTTTGTGCTGAATCAGGCAATCAGGCGGCGACGGCAGCGCCCGTGGCGCGACGTGTCTTGCCGGCGCGCGCCGGCATGTGGCAGAGACCGCAGACGTAGCCCTTGGTCGGATCGTAGGCATGGGCGATGAACTCGCCGCCGCACTCGTGGCAGGTGGCCATCTGCAGCATGTTGGCGTCGAAGAAGCGCACCATGGTCCAGGCACGGGTCAGCGACAGCACGATTTCCATGTTGCCGCGCTTGACCTGCTCGAGATACATCCGGTAGGCCTTGATGATCTGTTCGAGTCCGGTGAGCTTGGTGTGCTTGCCGAGGAAGCGGTAATAGGCCATGAACAGCGAGGCATGAATGTTGGGCTGCCAGGTCATGAACCAATCGGTGGAGAACGGCAGCATGCCCTTCGGCGGGGACACCCCGCGCACTTCCTTGTAGAGCTTGAGCAGTCGCTCGCGCGACAGGTTGGTTTCCTGCTCGAGCAATTGCAGGCGGGCACCGAGCTCCACCAGCTCGACGGCCAGGCGAATGTCTCTCGCCTCGGAGATCACGGATTTGTTGCGCATGCGGCCCCCGCTGATCAAGCGACCACCTCGACCGCTTTGCCGGCGGCGAGAATGGCAGCGTGGACATGAGCAACGCCGCGCTCGCGCTCGTGATTGGCGAGCAGGTTGAGCAGCAGGGTATCGTCGAAGCGGAAGTTGCACAGCAACATGTCGGAACTGGCCATCTTCAGGATCTGTCCCGGGGTCAGACGGTCGAGGATGTCGGCGATCTCCTCGCTGATGCCGAGTTTGAACACGGCGCCCGCGCGATCGGCGCGAACCATGCTCTGGGCCAGCATCAGGTAGGCAAGATTGACTTCCTTTATGTCGTTGTAGGTGTCGGTCGATTTCATCATGCGCTCCTTGGATGTCGCCGCCGCAGTCTGCACCCACTTGGGTACCCCGACCTTTCGACAGCTGTAGCCATTTTCCATCAAGAATAGCCATCAGAAAATCAACGAGATAGCCTTTCTATTGTAGGAATTGGATTAACTATCGCTGTAAGAAAAAACGTTACAAAGATATTGTAATTACTTGATTGTTAGACGTTTTATTATTGATGGCCCGCTTTGGCTCATCAACCGCCCGGCGCCAACCCTGATTGGCGGCCATGCTGCCTGGTCGGCCGGGCGCCCCGAAACGCCGCAGGGTCAGGGATACAATGGCCACGGCATGGATATCCCGCTCAATTTCTGTTCCGTCTGCGGCGCTCCGGTGCGCCAGCGGATTCCGCCCGGTGATTCCCTGCCGCGCGCGATCTGCGATGCCTGCGGCGCGATCCACTATCGCAACCCCAAGCTGGTCGTCGGCGCCCTGCCCGAATGGGAGGACCGTATCCTGCTCTGCCGCCGCGCCATCGAGCCGCGCCACGGCAAATGGACGCTGCCCGCCGGCTTCATGGAAAACCACGAAACCATAGCCGCCGCCGCGCTGCGCGAGACGCGCGAGGAAGCCAACGCCCGCGTCGAGCTCGGCGCGATGTTCACCCTGCTCTCGGTGCCGCACATCAGCCAGGTCCATGTGATCTACCGCGCGCGGCTGCTCGACCTCGAGTTCGCCCCGGGCGAGGAGACGCTGGATGTCGCGCTGTTCCGCGAGGAGGATATCCCGTGGGACGACATCGCCTTCCGCACCATCGCCATCACCCTGAGCCACTATTTCGCCGACCGCCGGGCCGGCGGTTTCGGCTTCCATACGGGTGACGTCGAACCCCCCTCCGGTTTCATTCCGCGCTAGCGTCGAAGATTACCGGCAGGCTCACCGCGAAGCTGCGGCCACGCAGCGGTTCGGGGATCGTGGTGCGCGGCGCCGCCTCGCGCATCATGTCCAGCGCCGCCGCATCGAGCGCCTCGTCGCCGCTCGACCGCGCCAGCCGTGCCACGGGGAATGCGCCCGCTGCCTGCTCGACGCGAACCTCTGCGGTGCCGCCGATGCCGGCAAGCAGCGCCCGTTCAGGGTAGCGCTTGAACCGCCGCGCCTCGCGCGCCAGCGCCAGGCGGTACTGGCGCAGGCCGTCGGCGTCCGCACCCTCCCCGCCCTGCCCCGCCCCATTGCCAGCTGCGCCCGCCGGACGCCCGGCCACGGCCGGCGAACGATCGGCCGGCGCGGCAGTCGAAGAAGCAGTGGCGGCAGCGGCTACCGATGCGGCGACAACCACCGGACCAGGCGCGGGCAGGACTGCGGAAACATCCGCCCGGTCGCGCCCGGTCAGCGGAGCCTTGGCCGGGCGCAGCGGCGCGGGCACCTCCGCCGGCACCATGTCGGAAACGGCAAGCGGCGACGCGGCGGATAGCGGCCGCAAGGTGGCCTGCAGCACGCCCGCCGCATGTTGTGGAACGAACTGCGGCCAGCCGTTGGCCAGCATCCAGGCGTGCAGCACCAGCGAAATCGCCAGAGCACGCCACATTTGTCTGCCTTGACCGCGGGTTGCCGCGCTAGGAATTGTCACGGAGCTTTGTTATGTTGACCGGATTGCCGGATTCTATGAGATGTCCCACCCGCTGATCCTGACTCTCGACCAGCAGGGGCTGCCGCACCGTTGGATCACCTGGCAGCATGCCTGCTTCTATTACGCCAAGGACCTCGTGGCCTGGGTGGCGGGAGAGCACTGCTTCACCTTCCTCGGTGGCACCAGCCGCCTGACCGGCGAGCGCTCGTGCATCGAGGCCAACAGCATCATCGCCATCAAGGGCCGCGCCCTGTCCGGCAGGTCGCTGCACCAGGTACCGCCGCTCGACAACCGTGAACTGTTCCACCGCGACCGCCACGTCTGCGCCTATTGCGGCGAGCAGCTGCCCGGCAACCGTTTGACCCGCGACCATGTCGTGCCCCTGTCGCAGCACGGCCGCGACGCCTGGATGAACGTCGTCACCGCCTGCCGCGGCTGCAACCAGGCCAAGAGCGGCCGCACGCCCGAGCAGGCCGGCATGGAGCTGCTCTACGCCCCCTACGTGCCGAACAAGGCCGAGTATCTGATCCTCTGCAATCGGCAGATCCTCGCCGACCAGATGGATTTCCTCGCGCGCCATGTGCCCAGCGCGAGCAGAGTGCGACCGGGATAAGACTGCCTTAATCTTTGCCGCGCACCATGGCGACCGTCATCAACGAATGGAGGTCGCCATGAAAGCCCTGATCACCGCACTGTTCGTGCTCGCCGCCGGCAGCGCCCATGCGCTCAATGCCGCCGACTACCAGGTCGGCCTCGCCGCCGCGGCCAAGGCCGCCGAGCCGGGCTTCGCCGGTTTCTCCGCCCAGCGCGGCGAAACCTTCTACCGCTCCACCCACGGCGGCGACTGGAGCTGCGCCACCTGCCACACCGACAACCCGCTGGCCAGCGGCACCCACACCGTCACCAAAAAGACAGTCAAGCCGCTGGCTCCTTCGGCCAACCCGGCGCGCTTCACCGACGTCGACAAGATCGAGAAGTGGTTCAAGCGCAACTGCAACGACGTGCTCAAGCGCGCCTGCACGCCACGTGAGCAGGGCGACTTCATCGCCTACCTGCTGACGGTCAAGTGAAGAGGAGATCATGAAGACGTTGCTGCCCGCCCTGCTCATCGCCGCCAGCGCTCCCGCGCTTGCCGGCGACCATGCCTACGGCCCCTTCCCCGCCAACTATGTCAGCGAATGCGGCAGTTGCCATGTCGCCTTCCCGCCGCAATTGCTCACCGCCCCCGACTGGCAGGCGATGATGAACGTCCTCGACAAACACTACGGTGTCGACGCCAGCATCGAGGCCAAGCCCCGTGCCGCCCTCGCCGACTTTTTGCAGAGGAATGCCTCGCGCCGCGACAAGCACGCTTCCACGGTGCAAACACCGCGGCTGACGCAAACCGCCTGGTTCCGCAAGGAGCATGGCAACCTTCCCGCGAAGGCGACCAGGACACTGCCGGCCGCCGCCCAGTGCGAGAGCTGCCACACCGCCGCCGAGCGCGGCGACTACAACGAATCCGGCCTCAAGCTGCCGGCCGGATTCCGTCACAAGGAACGCTGAAATGACCACGCAACGCATACTCGTCTGGGACATCCCCACCCGCCTTTTCCACTGGCTGCTGGCGGGAAGCTTCGCCGGCGCCTACCTCACCTCGGAATCGGAGCGGCTGGCCGCGATCCACGTCGGTTGCGGCTATGCCCTGCTCGGCCTGATCGGCTTCCGCCTGATCTACGGTCTTATCGGCAGCCGCTACGCCCGCTTCAGCGAGTTCGTGCGCGGCCCCGGCGCGGTGATCGACTATCTGAGGTCGCTGCTGTCCGGCAACCCGCAACGCTTCGTCGGCCACAACCCCGCCGGCGCGGTCGCGATCATGCTGCTGCTGGTGCTGGGGCTCGCCACCGGGGCGTCGGGCTTCGCCATGTACAACGAGCTCGGCGGCGAGTGGCTGGAAGACGTGCATGAAGCCTGCGCCAACGCCATGCTCGCGGTCGTGATCCTCCACGTGCTCGGCGTCATCGCCAGCAGCGTGCTGCACAAGGAGAACCTGGCGCGCGCCATGGTCACCGGCCGCAAGGAAGGCTCGGCCGACGAAGGCATCGAGCGCAGCCACGGCTTCTTCGCCCTGCTGCTCGCCGCCGCCGTCGCCGCCCTGGGCTGGAGTTCGACGCAGAGTACCGGCCCGGTCGCCGGGAGCATCGAGAAGAAGCACGGCAAGCACGAGCGCGGGCATGACCACGACTAGAATCGCCGCATGCGAATCCTGATCGTCGAAGACGACCGCCTCCTCGGCGAGGGTATCCTCGCCGGGTTGCGCCAGGCGGGCTTCCAGCCCGACTGGGTGCAGGACGGCGTCGCCGGCCTGGCGGCCCTGTCGACACCGGAAACCGAACCCTTCTCGGCCGTGGTCCTTGACCTCGGCCTGCCCAAGCTCTCCGGCCTCGATGTCCTGCGCCGTCTGCGTGCCGGCCACGACACCACGCCGGTGTTGATCCTCACCGCACGCGACACCTCGCAGGACGTGATCGCCGGGCTCGATGCCGGCGGCGACGACTACCTGGTCAAGCCCTTCGATCTCGGCGAACTCGCCGCCCGCCTGCGCGCCCTGATCCGCCGCGCCGCCGGCAGCGCCGCACCGATGATCGAACACGGCGAGCTGGTGCTCGACGCGACAGCGCGGACGGTGCGTTTCAAGGGCCAACCGGTCGAACTCGCCCCGCGCGAGTTCGCCCTGCTGCACGAGTTGTTGCTCAACGCCGGCCGCGTCATGACACGCGCCCAGCTCGAGTCCAAGCTCTATCCCTGGGGCGAGGAAGTCGAGTCGAACGCACTGGAAGTGCATATCCACCATCTGCGCCGGAAGCTCGCGGCCGAGCTCATCCACACCGTGCGCGGCGTCGGCTACATGGTGCGCAAACCATGAGCGCATCGCTGCGCCTGCGCCTCATCGTCACCACGCTGGCGCTGGTCACGGCCATCTGGCTGGCGGTGGCGCTGGCCGCGTGGTTCGAAACCCGCCACGAGACCGAGGAAATCCTCGATGCCCACCTCGCCCAGGCCGCGGCGCTGCTCGCCGCCTTCGTCGGCCACGAGGCCGACGACCTCGACGAGCACCTGCCCGCCCACCGCTACCTGCGCAAGGTGACGTTCCAGGTCTGGGAGAAAGGCGACAAGCTGCGCGTCCATTCCGCCAACGCGCCTGATCGCCGCCTGGCACCGGCCGACCACGGTTTCGCCGACAGCGAGTTCGACGGCCGCCGCTGGCGCGTCTATAGCGTATGGAATGGCGACTACCTGGTCCAGGTCGGCGAGACGCGCGAGGCGCGCGACGCCATTTCCGGCGAGCTGGCGCGCCATCTGCTGGCGCCGCTGGCGATCGCCCTGCCGCTGCTGGCGCTGGCGCTGGCGCTGCTGATCGGTCGCGGCCTGCGACCGCTCTCCCGGCTCGCCGAGGACATCGGCCGCCGCGACGCCGGCCGGCTCGACCCGATCGAGACCACCGACGCACCGCGCGAACTCAAGCCGGTGCTCGACCGCCTCAACCAGCTCTTCGCCCGCCTCGGCGATTCGCTCGACCAGGAGCGCCGCTTCCCCGCCGACGCCGCCCACGAGCTGCGCACACCTCTGGCAGCGATGCGCACCCATGCGCAGGTGGCCATGGGCGCCACCAACGCCACCGAGCGCGAGGCGGCGCTCTCCCATGTGATCGAGGCTACCGATCGTGCCACTCACCTGCTCGAGCAGCTCCTGACACTCGCCCGCCTCGATGCCAACGCCGCCGGCACCGCCTTCGCGGCCTGCGACCTGCGCCAGATCGCCACCGGGGCCGTCGCCCTCGCCGCGCCAGCCGCCCTGTCGAAAGAGATAGAGCTCGCGCTGGAAGACGGCCCCGCCGTGCCGACCCGCGGCCAGGCCGCGCTGCTCGGCGTGCTTCTGCGCAACCTCATCGACAATGCCGTGCGCTACAGCCCGCCAACGGTCTGCGTGGGCGTGACGGTGGCGAAGCAGCCCGATGGCCGACCGTTCTTCGAGATCTGCGACCAAGGGCCCGGCATCGCACCCGAGGAGCGCGCCCGCGTGCTCGACCGTTTCTACCGCATCGCCGGCAGCAACGAATCCGGCTCGGGCCTGGGCCTGTCCATAGCCACCCGCATCGCCGAACTGCACGGCGCGCGCCTCGAACTTGCCGACGGCCCGGCGGGGAAAGGCCTTTGCGCGCGCGTGGTGTTTTCGGGGTCGGTAAACGGCTAGCATTGCGGGATGACCTCCCCGCAGTCCATCGTCGTAGTTCGCCCGCCCGTTCGCACCCTGACGGCCTACAAGCCCCACTGGGCCAAGCGCTTCGGGACCGCGCCGTTCCTGCCGATGTCGCGCGCCGAGATGGAGGCGCTGGGCTGGGATTCCTGCGACGTGATTCTCGTCACCGGCGACGCCTACATCGACCACCCGAGCTTCGGCATGGCGCTGGTCGGGCGGCTGCTCGAGGCGCAGGGCTTCCGCGTCGGCATCATCGCGCAGCCCGAATGGCAGTCGGCTGCCGATTTCCGTCGCCTGGGCAAACCGAATCTGTACTTCGGCATCACCGCCGGCAACATGGATTCGCTGGTCAACCGCTACACTTCGGATCGCAAGATCCGTTCCGACGACGCGTACACGCCCGGTGCCGAGCCCGGCAAGCGGCCCGATCGCGCGGTGCTGGTCTACACCCAGCGGGCGCGCGAGGCCTACGCCGAGGTGCCGGTCGTGATCGGCGGCATCGAGGCGTCCCTGCGACGCATCGCCCACTACGACTACTGGTCGGACAAAGTGCGCCGCTCCATCCTGCCCGACAGCAAGGCCGACCTGCTGCTGTTCGGCAACGCCGAGCGCGCCCTCGTCGAACTGACCCACCGCCTGGCCAAGGGCGAGAAGATCGCCGATATCCGCAATCTGCGCGGCACCGCCTTCATGGCGCCGTCGGGCTGGACGCCCGGGCCGGACTGGACGGAAGTCGGCGCTGGCGACACGGTGACGCGCGACAGGGACGTCGAGCGGACGAAGACGGTGGTGCGCCTGCCGGCCTTCGAGTCCGTGCAGAAGAACGAGGTGATGTACGCCCAGGCCTCGCGCGTCTTCCATCTCGAATCGAACCCCGGCAACGCCCGCGCCCTGGTGCAGACGCATGGCGAGCGCGACCTCTGGCTCAATCCGCCGCCGATCCCGCTGACCACCGCCGAGATGGACCACATCTACGGCCTGCCCTACGCCCGCGCGCCGCATCCTTCTTACGGCGAGGCGAAGATCCCGGCCTGGGAGATGATTCGCTACTCGGTCAACATCATGCGAGGCTGCTTCGGCGGCTGCACCTTCTGCTCCATCACCGAGCACGAGGGCCGTATCATCCAGAGCCGTTCCGAGGAATCGGTCCTGCGCGAGATCGAGGAGATCCGCGACAAGACGCCGGGCTTCACCGGCATCATCTCCGACCTCGGCGGGCCCACCGCCAACATGTACCGCATGGCCTGCAAGGACCCGAAGATCGAGGCCTCGTGCCGCCGGCTGTCCTGCGTCTATCCCGAAATCTGCCCGAACCTCGGCACCGACCACGGGCCGCTGATCCATCTCTACCGCTCGGCGCGGCAACTGCCCGGCGTGAAGAAGATCCTCGTCGGCTCGGGCCTGCGCTACGACCTCGCGGTGCGCTCGCCCGAATATGTCAAGGAACTGGTGACGCACCACGTCGGCGGCTATCTGAAAATCGCGCCCGAACACACCGAGGAAGGGCCGCTGTCGAAAATGATGAAGCCGGGCATGGGCAGCTACGACCGCTTCAAGGCCATGTTCGAGAAGGCCTCGAAAGAGGCCGGCAAGGAACAGTACCTCATCCCCTATTTCATTGCCGCCCACCCGGGCACCACCGACGAGGACATGCTGGAACTGGCGCTGTGGCTCAAGCGCAACGACTTCCGCCTCGACCAGGTGCAGACCTTCCTGCCGACGCCGCTCGCGCTGGCCACCGCCATGTGGCACACGGGAAAGAATCCGCTAAAGCGTATCTCGAAGAGCGCAGAGGACGTCGCCGTGGTTCGCGGCGAGAAGCAGCGGCGGCTGCACAAGGCCTTCCTCCGCTATCACGATCCGAAGAACTGGCCGTTGCTGCGCGAGGCGCTGAAGGCCATGGGCCGCAACGACCTGATCGGCAGCGGCAAGAAGCACCTGGTGCCGGCGTGGCAGCCGAGCGACGACAGCCGCCGCCAAAAGGCGGCGCCGGCGGGACGGCGCCCGGGCACCGGAGCCGCCACCAGGCAGCAGCCGCGCCGGAAATGACAACGCCCCTTGCGGGGCGTTGTCATCGGGGTCGGGGATGTTCTTGTTGTGTCAGACGCAACCGGTCGGCTTGGGCATGCCGGCATAACGGCCCGCCTGCTTGGCCGGACCATAGGGGAAGAGGTCGAACAGATACTTCTTGTCCGCGTACTCATCGCCGAGGTCGTTGCCGATAGTCTTGGTCATCGCGCGCAGATTCGGCGAGGTGCCGTATTCGGCGTAATAGTTGCGGATCCAGTTGATCACCAACCAGTGCTTGTCGCCCAGCTCGAGCTGATCCTGCTGGGAGAGGGCAACGGCGACCTCTTCGGACCAGTCCTCGAGGTTGGCCAGAAAGCCTTCGGCATCGGTTTCGATCTGCTTGCCATTCACTTCGATCATTTTGTTCTCCTGTGGGGTTTGGGGTATCGGGGCGATTCAATATTTCCGATCATTCTACTCAGGTATTTACCCAAGTCAACAGGTCAACTAATAAAAATAAGGCGAGGTGGTCTTTAGATCGGCAGGCGGGGCGACGACGTGGCGGTAGGCAGGTCGCAGCCGAGCATGATCCGCGCGAGTTCCGTCGCAACCTCCTGTGGAGACGCTCCGGTGGCGAGACAGTGGTCGAAGACCGCACGGGCGAAGCCTGCGCTGGGAGCACCTGCCTGGCTCATGCAGTCGCCGAAACGTTCGCGCACATAGGCTTCGAAGTCGCAACGCGCCCACGGCGCCCCGCCGTCCTGCGGGACGAAACAGGGCAAGGTGGAGTCCAGGCTGTGCCAATGATCCGGCAGTGCCGACGCCAGCGTCTCGGCGCGCGCCTCGGTCACCACCACGCCGTTGCGCTCGATCACGTCCGGCGCATACTGGGCCCCCAGCGAAAGGCAGGCCTCGATCACATCGAGGACGCGCCCTTCGTTGAGTTTTTCCGCCACCAGCCGCGCCAGCCCGCGGTGGTCACGATCGAATACCAGCAGCGGATAAGGGCTGGCCGAGGCCATGACGGCCCATACCTGTGCCGGCTCGTCGTCGGCGCGCGTTTCATGCACCAGCAGCCGCGGATTCCCTGCGGGGTCGCGCTCGTAATGACCACCGAGCACGGAAAACTTTCGATTCGTCATGGCCTTGGACCGGTTCACCCATCGCCGAGCAATGGATTTGTTGCAATGCAACAATTATCTCCCGCCCGACCCGTGCCCGTCAAGCGGACGTGAAGCACAATCCCCGTCGTAATCAGGCGATCGAGGGGAGCATCCGGCCGAGGCCCTAAACGAAAACGCCCCCTTGCGGGGGCGTCAATGAACCGGCAAAGGCCTTGCCTACTTCATCGTCACCTTGACGCCACTGGCCGAAACAACGTTCAGTTGCAGGCCCTGGCTGCGGGACGTCAGTTTCATGACCACGCCGTGTTCGTTCTTCAGATGCAGGCCGCTGACGCCGCCGGCCAACGCCACGCCGGACTCGATCTTGGTGTAGGTGCCGGGAAACTTGGACACGTCCTTGAGATCGTAAACCTCGCCCGCGGCGCTCATGGTCGTTACGCCGACGTTCACGCCCGCGGTCAGGCCACCGATCTTGAACTCGTAGGTCTTGCCCTGGAAGGTCAGCTTGCCGCCGCCGGTGCTGCCGCCAATGATGAAGGCGAACTGGGTTTCGTCAATGGTGACCGTCCCACTCGGCTTCGCGGCCTCGGCCTTGGCCGCATCGGCCGGCGCCGCATCCGCGGCAAACGCGAAATTCGATCCGAGCAGCATCGCCGCGGCAAGGATCCCGATCATGTTCCTGTGCTTTCTCATTGTTGCAACCTCCTGGGTCGATGAATGAAGAAACTACCAACGGATGCAGCCTAGCACAAGTATTCGGCCATGGACCAGCCCGCGCCGCGAACGTTCTGCCGGCTTCCCAAATGAAAAGTCCCATTGCAGGACTGCCTGCAATGGGACTTGAACTCGTGGCGGAGAGGGTGGGATTCGAACCCACGGTACCTTTCAGTACGCCTGATTTCGAGTCAGGTACAATCGACCACTCTGCCACCTCTCCGTGGGCGCGCATTCTAACCCAGATCGCCGCGTCCCGCAGCCGGCGATGCCGCCCGCGGCCTGCCACGCCCTCCCGGGGACCACACCCTTCCGTGGCACAATGCCGGTTCCGTCCTACGCAAGCCCCAATCGCATGCGATGGTTCGTCTGCCTGCTCGCGGCCCTGCTGAGCCTGTTCGGCTGCACCCGCATCGATCCGCCGGAAAAGCTGGGCGAACTCGTCGTCGGCGTGCGCGAGGCACCTGCCCTGTTCCAGCAGGAGCCGCCCGGCAGCGCGGCCGGCAGCGACGAGCCGACCACGACCGGATTCGACTACGACCTGGTCGAGGCCTTCGCCGCGACCCTCGGACTCAAGGTCCGCTACGTCAAGGCGGCCCATCCGCAGGCCTTGCTGCAGATGCTGCGCGAAGGCAAGATCCATTTCGCCGCCTCCCTGCCTGTAACCGACGGCGCCGCGACCGATGGTTCGACCGAGGGCCTGCGGCTGTCGCCGCCCGTGCGCACGGCCAAGCCCGTACTGGTGCGGCATGCCGACGCCCTCGGCCCCGACAGCGTCGCCGAGTTGTCGGGACGCACCGTCGAGGTCATCGCGGGCACACCGCAGGCCGCCAGCCTGGCGGCACTCCCCGAACAGCGGCGCCCGACGCTGCTCGAGCGCAGCGACATCGACGAAATCGTCCTGCTTGAGCGCGTCGCCACGCGCAACGCACCGCTGGCCGCCACCGACAGCGCGAGCTTCCGCGTCGCGGCCAATTTCTTCCCCGATCTCACCCTGGCCGACGAGCTGCCCGGCGAGGTCAAGTTCGCCTGGGCTTTCGCGGCCAAGGTGGATCAAGGATTCTTCGAGCGGGCGCGCAGTTTCATCGACCACGTCTCGCGCGACGGCACGCTGGCGCGCATCACCGACCGCCACTTCGGCCACATTCAGCGGGTCGACTCCGCGATCATCGCCGAACTGCTCGAAAAGCGCGTGAGCCTGCTGCCGCGCTTCCGCCGCACCTTCGTCGCTGCGCAGGAAGTGACCGGCATCGACTGGCGCCTGCTGGCGGCGCTGGCGTGGCAGGAGTCGAAATGGGATCCGCTGGCGACCTCTCCCACCGGCGTGCGCGGCATGATGATGCTTACCGAGGACACGGCCGACCGGCTCAGGGTCGGCAACCGGCTCGACCCCAACGAGAGCATCCATGCCGGCGCGCGCTATCTCTCCGACCTCATCGAACAACTGCCGCCGGCCGTGCCCGAGCCGGACCGCACCTGGCTCGCGCTGGCCGCCTACAACCTCGGCATGGGCCACCTCAACGGCGCACGCCACTTTGCCACCGGCTTGAAGCGCGACCCGAATTCCTGGTACGAGATGAAGCAGGTGCTGCCTCTGCTGGCGCGGCCCGAGTACTACGCGCGACTCAAGAGCGGGCGCGCCCGCGGCGGCGAGGCCGTGATCCTGGTCGAGAACGTGCGGACCTACTTCGACGTGCTCTCGCGCTTCGAGCCCGCGCTCAAATTCACCCTGACGCCGCCGTTCAAGCGGCAGTGAGCCTTTCCAGCCCGCCCATGTAGGGGCGCAGCGCGGCGGGCAGGGTCACGCTGCCGTCGGCGTTCTGCCCGTTCTCGAGGATCGCCACCAGCGTGCGGCCCACGGCGAGGCCGGAGCCGTTGAGCGTATGCAGCAGCTCGGGCTTGTTCTTCTCGTTGCGGAAGCGCGCCTGCATGCGCCGCGCCTGGAAAGCCTCGAAGTTCGAGCAGGAAGAAATCTCGCGGTAGGTGTCCTGCGCCGGCAGCCAGACTTCGAGGTCGTAGGTCTTGGCCGCCGAGAAGCCCATGTCGCCGGTGCATAGCGCGACCTTGCGGTAGGGCAGCTCGAGCTTGCGCAAAATGGCCTCGGCGTGGGCGGTGAGTTCCTCGTGCGCCTGCCAGGAGTTGTCCGGCGTCACCAGCTGTACCAGTTCGACCTTGTCGAACTGGTGCTGGCGGATCATGCCGCGCGTGTCCTTGCCGTAGCTGCCGGCTTCCGACCTGAAGCACGGCGTGTGGCAGACGAACTTCAGCGGCAGCGTCGCCGGATCGACGATCTCGCCGCGCACGATGTTGGTCACCGGCACTTCGGCGGTGGGGATCAGGTAGAGCTTGCTGCCGTCCGAGCGCACGACCTGGAACAGGTCTTCCTCGAACTTCGGCAGCTGGCCGGTGCCGTACATGCTGTCGGAATTGACCAGATAGGGCGTGTAGACCTCGGTGTAGCCGTGCTCGGCGGTATGCACGTCGAGCATGAACTGGGCGAGCGCACGGTGCAGCCGCGCCATGCCGCCCTTGAGCAGGGCGAAGCGGCTGCCGGTGATCTTCACCGCGGTCTCGAAATCGAGGCCGAGCGCGGCGCCTAAGTCGACGTGATCCTTCACCTGGAAATCGAAGGCGCGCGGCTCGCCCCAGCGCAGGATCTCGACGTTGCCGGTTTCGTCGCGGCCGACGGGAACGCTCTCGTGCGGCAGGTTGGGAATGCCGGCGACGATTTCCTCGACCTCGGCCAGCAGCAGCGGCAGCCGCGCTTCCGCCTCTTCGAGTTCGGCCTTGAGCGACGCCACCTCGGCCATCACGGCGGAGGCGTCCTCGCCCTTGCCCTTGAGCATGCCGATCTGCTTGGACAGCGTGTTGCGCTTCGCCTGCAGGTCCTGGGTGCGCGTCTGCAGGGACTTGCGCTCGGCCTCGATCGCCTCGAAGGCGGCGCTGTCGAGCGTCACGCCGCGGGTGGCGAGGCGCTCGGCGACGTGGGCGAGGTTGGTGCGGAGGAGCTGGATGTCGAGCATGTTGGCGATTCCTGTGGTCGATCTATTTCTTCTTCGGCGCGGCGCGGTCCAGTTCGCGCAGGTGGGAGAGCTTTTCGCGAATTTTCAGTTCGAGGCCGCGCGGCGTCGGGCGGTACCAATCGACTTTCGGCATGTCGTCCGGAAAATAATTCTCTCCGGCGGCATAGGCCTCGGGTTCGTCGTGGGCGTAGCGATATTCGCGGCCGAAGCCGAGTTCCTTCATCAGCTTGGTCGGCGCGTTGCGCAGGTGCTCGGGCACGGGCCGGCTCTGGTCCTGGCGGACGAAGGCGCGGGCGGCATTATAGGCGACGTAGGCGGCGTTCGATTTCGGCGCGACGGCCATGTAGATCACCGCCTCGGCCAATGCCAGCTCGCCCTCGGGCGAGCCGAGGCGTTCGTAGGTGGCACAGGCGCTCAGCGCCACCTCCAGCGCGCGCGGGTCGGCCAGGCCGATGTCCTCGCTCGCCATGCGCACGATGCGCCGGCCCATGTAGAGCGGGTCGGCGCCGCCGTCGAGCATGCGTACCAGCCAGTAGAGCGCGGCGTCGGGGTCGGAGCCGCGCACCGACTTGTGCAGCGCCGAAATCTGGTCGTAGAAGGCGTCGCCGCCCTTGTCGAAGCGGCGCAGGTCGGAGGCCAGCGCCTCGGCCAGAAAGTCGGCGCTGACGACACGCCGCTCCGCGGTCTGCGCCGCCGTGCGGATGGTCTCCAGCACGTTGAGCAGCCGCCGCGCATCGCCGTCGGCGTAGCCGATCAGGCGGCTCTTCGCGTCGGCCTCGAATTCGAGCTCGGGGAAAGCCATGCCGCGGGCGCGCTCGAACAGCTCGGCCAGCTCCGCCTCCGTCAGGCTTTTCAGCACATAGACCGAGGCCCGCGACAACAGCGCCGAGTTGACCTCGAACGAGGGATTCTCGGTCGTGGCGCCGATGAAGGTCAGCAGCCCGCCCTCGACGTAGGGCAGGAAGGCATCCTGCTGCGCCTTGTTGAAGCGGTGCACCTCGTCGACGAACAGGATGGTGCGCCGTCCCGATTGCGCCAGCGTCAGCTGCGCCTGCTCGACCGCGGCGCGGATATCCTTGACGCCGGAGAACACGGCCGAGAGCGCGATGAACTCGGCGTCGAAGGCGTCGGCCATCAGCCGCGCCAGCGTGGTCTTCCCCACCCCCGGCGGTCCCCAGAGGATCATCGAATGCGGCGTGCCCGACTCGAAGGCGAGCCGCAACGGCTTGCCCGGCCCGATCAGGTGCTTTTGTCCGATGACCTCGTCGAGCGTCTGCGGCCGCAGCAGTTCGGCCAGCGGCGCATGGGGAGCGGTGGCGAACAGATCGCTCATGGCAGGGGAAAAGTCGGCGCCGGCGGCACGGTGATGAGTGCTTACTCGCCCACCACGTCCGCGCCCTTGGGCGGGACGAACCGGAACAGGCTCGCCGGCAGCGCCGGGTTGCGCTCGAAGGCGGAGAAGCGGATCAGCGTGGTCTGGCCGAAATTGTCGAAAATTTCCATCGCGCGCAGCTCGGACCCACCGAAGCCGATGCGCATGCGCTCGAAGCCGGCGTCGGGGTTCTTCGGCTTCGCCTCGACCCAGTCGAGGCCGTCGCGGCTGCCGCCCTCGGCGAGGTGAAAGTTCTTCTCGATTTCATGCTCCCCGGCCAGCAACGCGGCCGGGCTGCTGCCGAGTGCCTGGCCGAGCGGCCGCACCGAGACCTGCTTGAGGTCGGGGTCGTAGACCCAGAGCTTTCTGCCGTCGCCTATCAGCAGCTGCGGATAGGGCTTGTCGTAGACCCAGCGGAACTTGCCGGGGCGGGCGAACATCATCTGGCCGGAGGACTGCTGCGGCTTGCGGCCGCTCTTGCCGGTCACGGTCTGGCTGAAATCGGCGCGGGCGTTCTTCGTGCTCTCGACGAAGCTCCGGAGCTGGTCGATCGCGCCGGCTCGGGCGCTGCAGGAAACCGCCGTCAGCACGACGGCGGCAAAGAGGGTCGGAAAGCGGATGGCGGAAAGTTTCATCCCCGCCAGTCTACCAGTCGGGACAGCTGCGGCCCGGCGACTACTCGGGGGCCGGCGCCAGCACCTCGCGATTGCCGGCGGCGTTCATCGGCGACACCAGGCCGGCCTTCTCCATGCCCTCGATCAACCGCGCGGCGCGGTTGTAGCCGATGCGCAGATGACGCTGCACCAGCGAGATCGAGGGGCGACGGTTCTTCAGCACGACCTCGACGGCCTGGTCGTACATCGGGTCGGCCTCGGCGTCTTCCCCGCCCTCGCCGCTGCCGGAGGCGTCGCCCGCTTCGGCCGCCGGCATCGCGAGAATGCCATCGACATACGCGGGCTGGCCGACCTTCTTCAGGTGCTCGACGACCCGATGCACTTCCTCGTCGGCGACGAAGGCGCCATGGACGCGCGTCGGCAGCCCGGTGCCGGGCGCGAGGTAGAGCATGTCGCCCTGGCCGAGCAGCGCCTCGGCGCCCATCTGGTCGAGGATGGTGCGCGAATCGATCTTGCTCGACACCTGGAAGGCGATGCGCGTCGGGATGTTGGCCTTGATCAGGCCGGTGATGACATCGACGCTGGGCCGCTGGGTGGCGAGGATCAGGTGGATGCCGGAGGCGCGCGCTTTCTGCGCCAGGCGCGCGATCAGTTCCTCGACCTTCTTGCCGACCACCATCATCAGGTCGGCGAGTTCGTCGATCACCACCACGATGAAGGGCAGCGGCTCGAGCGGTTCCGGGGAGTCGGGCGTCAGCGACAGCGGGTTGGGAATCTTCTCGCCGGTCTTTTCCGCCTCGTGGATCTTGGCGTTGTAGCCGGCGAGGCCGCGCACGCCGAGCGCGCTCATCAGCTGGTAGCGGCGGTCCATCTCGCCGACGCACCAGTGCAGCGCGTTGGCGGCCTTGTTCATGTCGGTGACGACGGGTGCGAGCAGATGCGGAATGCCGGCATAGACCGAGAGTTCGAGCATCTTCGGATCGACCATGATCAGGCGCACGTGGCGCGGCTCGGACTTGTAGAGCAGCGAAAGGATCATGGCGTTGATGCCGACCGACTTGCCCGAGCCGGTGGTTCCGGCGACCAGCAGATGCGGCATCTTGGCGAGGTCGACCACCACCGGGCCGCCGGAGATGTCCTTGCCGAGCGCGACGGCGAGATGCGAATGGAGGTCGTGGTAGGGCCTGGAACCGATGATCTCGGACAGCCGCACCGATTGCCGCCGGGCGTTGGGCAGCTCGAGCGCCATGCACGACCGGCCGGGGACGGTCTCGACGACGCGGATGCTGACGAGGCTCAGCGCCCGGGCGAGGTCCTTGGCCAGACCGACGATCGTGGCGCCCTTGACGCCGGTGGCCGGTTCGATTTCGTAGCGCGTCACCACCGGTCCGGGATGGGCCGAGACGACCTTGACCTCGACGCCGAAGTCGCCGAGCTTGCGCTCGATCAGGCGCGAGGTGAACTCGAGCGTCTCCGCGGCCGGCATGGCGCCCGGATCGTGCGTGGGTTCGTCAAGCAGGTGCAACGGCGGCAGGGCGTCGCCCATGCCGACGATGAACAGCGGCTGCTGCCGCTCCTTTTCGGCCCGGGCCTCGGCCTTGGGCGCCTTGGGCACCTCGATCTCGACCGGCTCGATCCTGATCGGCGGCAGCGGGCTGTCCTCGATCTTCTTGCGCTCGACCTCGATGGCCGCCTCGCGCTTCTCGGCGATGGCGCGGCCGTAGCGGCGGTCCTGCCAGGTCTGCCACAGTCCGAGTCCGAAGGCCCAGGCGCGTTCCAGCGCGACGCCGGTGCGCTCCGCCACCTCGAGCCAGGACAGGCCGAAGAACAGGCTGACGCCGGTCATCCACGAGGCGAGCAGGATCAGCGTGCCACCGGTGAAACCGAGATAGAGCGTGATCAGCCGGCCGATCTCGAAGCCGAGCGCGCCGCCGGGCGCATAGGGCAGCGCGACCTTGAGGCTCCAGAAACGCATGGCCTCGATGCCGCAGCTCGATGCCAGCATCAGGCCGAAGCCGACGAGAGCAATGGCCAGGGGACGCCGGTCGCCGCCGAGCACCGCATTGAGGCGGTGATAGCCCGAGGCGACGAGGAAGGCCAGCATCGCGACCCACCACCAAGCCGACACGCCGAAGATATAGAGCAGCAGATCGGCGATCCAGGCGCCGGCACGACCACCGGGATTGGCGATGCGCTCGACCAGCGCGGAATGCGACCAGCCCGGGTCGGCCTTGTCGAAACCCCATAGGATCAGGGCGATATAGGCGGCCACGACCGCAGCCACGAGCCAGCGGGCTTCGCGGAGCAGGGAGGCGATCTTTTCGGGCAGCGCCGCACTCGCAGCATTGAAGGCCCGTTCGGACAAGGCGATGGCCATGGCAATAACCGACACTGTTGGGATGCTGTCATTGTCCCGACGCCGGCGCAGCGGGAATGCCTCGATCAGAGGCGGGTTCTTGCGGCTAATTTCGCCGCCGGGGAGCCGTCGGCGCTAGTCTGCCAGGGGGTGCTGAGCCCCGTTTTCGCCGGCGACTTCGTGAAGTATCAGCTGGCTGTCGGTCTCCTCGATGAGGCCGCGTTGCTGCAGATCCTTCATCACCCGGCTGACCATCTCGCGCGACGCGCCGATCATCTTGGCGATGTCCTGGCGCGACACCTTCTTCGGCACCACCATGCTGCCGTCCGCCCCCTTTTCGGCCATGTCGAGCAGCAGACGGGCGACGCGACCATAGACATCGAGCAGGGCCAGGCTTTCGATCTGGCGGTCGGCGGCGCGCAGGCGGTGCACCAGGCTGCGCATGAAATAGAGGGAAACATCGAAGGAATCGGCCAGGCAGCGGTGAAAATCGGACTTGGCGATCACCACCAGCTGGCTGGGCTGGGCCGCCTGCACGGTCGCCGAGCGCGGGTGATCGTCGATCACGCCCATTTCGCCGAAGAAATCGCCGGGACCCATCATCGACAGGATGACCTCCCTGCCCTCTTCGTCGCTGACCAGCACCTTGAAGCTGCCGGTGAGCACGAAATAGACGTTGTCGGTATGGTCGCCCTCGCGCAGCACGACGGTGTGGCGCGGCACGCTGCGCAGAGACGAGATACGGGCGATCGGCAGCAACTTGTCGTCGCTCAGTCCATGGAAGATCGGCAGGGCGCGCAAGGTGACGAGTGAAATTCCAAATCCGGTTGGTTCGGCGCTCAAGAACAACTCCCGTGACTGGGATGGACGATTGAAGCCGCGCAAGCGGCCCCAAGTATAATTGCCCGAACCCATTCCACAAGAAGTTTCCGCGCCATGACCGCCAACACGCTTCCCCGCCATTCAAAGCTGCTGATCCTCGGCTCCGGCCCCGCCGGTTATACCGCCGCCGTCTATGCCGCCCGCGCCAACCTCAAGCCCGTTCTCATTACAGGCCTGGCCCAGGGTGGCCAGCTGATGACCACCACCGAGGTCGACAACTGGCCGGCCGACGCCGACGGCGTGCAGGGCCCGGACCTGATGGCGCGCTTCGAAAAGCACGCGACCCGCTTCAACACCGAGATCATCTTCGACCACATCCACACCGCCAAGCTCACCGAGAAGCCGATGAAGCTGATCGGCGACTCCGGCGAGTACACCTGCGACGCCCTGATCATCGCCACCGGCGCTTCGGCGCAGTATCTCGGCCTGGCCTCGGAACAGGCCTTCTCCGGCAGGGGCGTCTCGGCCTGTGCGACCTGCGACGGCTTCTTCTACAAGAACCAGAAGGTCGCGGTGATCGGCGGCGGCAACACTGCGGTCGAGGAAGCCCTCTATCTGGCCAACATCGCCAGCCACGTCACGGTGGTCCATCGCCGCGACAAGTTCCGCGCCGAGAAGATCATGCAGGACAAGCTGTTCGAGAAGGAGCGTGCCGGCAAGGTCACCATCAAGTGGGACTCGGTGCTCGACGAGGTGCTCGGCGACAAATCGGGTGTGACCGGCATGCGCATCAAGAACGTGAAGAGCGGCGCGACCGAGGACATCGACCTCATGGGCGTGTTCATCGCCATCGGCCACAAGCCGAACACCGACCTCTTCGCCGGCCAGCTCGAGATGGAGAACGGCTACATCGTGACCCAGGGCGGTCGTGAGGGCAACGCCACGGGCACCAGCATTCCCGGCGTGTTCGCCGCCGGCGATGTGCAGGACCACGTCTACAAGCAGGCCATCACCTCGGCGGCCACCGGCTGCCAGGCCGCGCTCGACGCCGAGAAGTATCTCGACAACCTGGGATAGCCACGTGAAGCGGCGGGAGCCTGCCGAAGACGCCCGCCCCGAGGTCGCCCGCGAATTGTTCCGCGCGGCGGTGGCCGACGCCATCCCGCTCGCCAGCGACCGCACCCACCACGAACCGCCGCCGCCTCCCGCGATTCCGCGCAGCCGCGAACTGGACGAGGCGGCGGCCCTGAACGATTCGATTCATGCGGTCGAACTGCTCGACCTCCAGCTCGAAGGCGGCGACCAGGCGGCCTGGGCGCGCGAGGGCGTGCCGCGCAGCGTGCTGCGCGACCTGCGGCGGGGACGCTGGGTCGTCGACGCGCACCTCGACCTCCACGGCCTGAACCGGGACGAAGCGCGCCATCAGGTCGCGCTGTTCGTCGCCGGCTGCGTCGCGCGCGAGCAACGCTGCCTGCGCATCGTTCACGGCAAGGGGCTGCGCTCGCCCGGGCGCGAACCCGTCCTGAAAAGACTGGTGCTGGGCTGGCTCGCCCAGAAACGGGAAGTGCTGGCCTTCTGCCAGGCGCGCACCGTCGAAGGCGGCGCCGGCGCCGTGATCGTGCTGCTGGCGGCTAGATAGCCGATTCGTTCGTCTCACCCGTGCGGATGCGAACGATCTGCTCCACCGGCATCACGAAGATCTTGCCGTCGCCGATCTTGCCGGTGCGGGCGGCCTTGATGATGGCCTCGATGGCGGTTTCGACGGTGGCCTCGGCGACCACCAGTTCGATCTTGATCTTGGGCAGGAAGTCCACGACGTATTCGGCGCCGCGATAGAGTTCGGTGTGCCCCTTCTGCCGGCCGAAGCCCTTGACCTCGGTCACGGTCAGGCCGGTGACGCCGACTTCGGACAGCGCCTCGCGCACCTCGTCGAGCTTGAAGGGCTTGATGATGGCTTCAATTTTTTTCACGATACCCTCTCCCGGATTCAGTATTCATCGTTGTAGCGGAATGTTATCGGATAACGCCAGTCCTTGCCGAAACCGCGCCGCGTGACGCGGATGCCGACCGGCGCCTGGCGCCGCTTGTACTCGTTCTTCTTGAGCAGGCCGACCACGCGACGCACGTCCGCCTCGGCCAGGCCGGCGGCGATGATCTGGCGCGGGCTCTCGTCGCGCTCCATGTAAGCCTCGATGATGGCGTCGAGCACCGCGTAGGGCGGCAAGCTGTCCTGGTCGGTCTGCCCCGGCTTGAGCTCGGCCGAAGGCGCACGGGTGATGATGTTTTCCGGTATGACGTCGGAGAGCACGTTGCGGTAGCGGGCGAGGCGATAGACGAAGGTCTTGAACACGTCCTTGATGACCGCGAAGCCGCCGGCCATGTCGCCGTAGAGCGTGGCGTAGCCGACCGCCATCTCGCTCTTGTTGCCGGTGGTGAGAACGATGCGGCCGGTGCGGTTGGAGATCGCCATCAGGATCATGCCGCGGATGCGCGCCTGCAGGTTTTCGTCGGTGGTGTCCCAGCTCGGCTTCTCTCCCAGGCGGGAAAAAGTCGGCGCCAGCGATACGGCGAACTGCTCCATCGCCGCGGCGATCGGGATCTCGTCGTACTCGACGCCGAGGCGGCGGATCATTTCGCGCGAATCGTCGAGGCTCATCTGCGCCGTGTAGGGCGAGGGCATCATCACCGCACGCACCTTGTCGGCACCCAGCGCATCGACCGCAATCGCCAGCGTCAGCGCCGAGTCGATGCCACCCGACAGCCCGATGATGGCGCCGGGGAAGCCGTTCTTGCCGAGGTAGTCGGTGACGCCCATTTTCAGCGCCGCATAGACCTCGGCCTCGATCGGCTGCGGTGCGGCGATCGTGCCCGGCAGCAGGTGGCCGTCGACATACTCGATCAGGGTGACCGCCTCGGCGAAGGCCGGCAGCTGATGGGTGAGGCGGCCGCCGGCATCGAGCGCGAAGGAGGCACCGTCGAATACCAGCTCGTCCTGGCCACCGACCATGTTGGCGTAGACGACCGGGATGCTCATGGCCGCGATGCGCTCGCGCAGCACCTCGTAGCGCCGCGCCTGCTTGTTCATGTGGAAGGGCGAGGCATTGAGCGTGAGCAGGAGTTCGGCACCGGCCGCGCGCGCGGCGTCGGCCGCACCAGGCTCCCAGACGTCGGCGCAGATGTTGACGCCGACCTTGACGCCGCGGACGTCGACGACACAGGGCGCATCGCCGGCGGCGAAGTAACGCTCCTCGTCGAACACCTCGTAGTTGGGCAGGCGATGCTTGCGGTAGGTCGCCACGACGCGACCGTCACGCAGCAGCGAGGCGGCGTTGTAGCGGCAACTCCCGTGCTCCTCGGGATGGCCGACGAGGACATCGATACCGGCGACATCCCGTGCCAGTTGCGCCAGTTCGCGCTCGCATGCGCGGTAGAAGTCGGGGCGCAGCAGCAGGTCTTCGGGCGGGTAGCCGCTGAGCGCGAGTTCCGGCGTCAGCAGCAGTTCGGCGCCGAGCGCACGCGCGTCGCGTACGGCGGCGGTGATGCGCGCGGCATTGGCTTTTATGTCGCCGACCGTGCAATTGACCTGGGCGATGGCGATCTTGAGCTTGGCCATGCCCGGCATTCTACGACCTGGCGGCGCGGTCGCCTGCGGACTCGCTCAGAACGCGGGCTTGTCCTTGGCCGCGTTGAAGGCGGCGACGCCGCCCATGATTTCCTTCTTGGCTTCCTCGATGCCGACCCAGCCCTGCACCTTGACGAACTTGCCGGGCTCGAGATCCTTGTAGTGCTCGAAGAAGTGGGCGATCTGGTCGAGCGTGAGCTGCGGCAGGTCGCGCGGGCTTTCGATGTTGCGGTAGAGCGGCGTCAGCTTGTCGACCGGCACTGCGAGCAGTTTGGCGTCGTCGCCGGCCTCGTCAACCATCTTGAGCATGCCGATCGGACGGCAGCGCACCACCACGCCCGGCGGCAGGGCGAACTGGGAAACGACCAGCACATCCACCGGGTCGCCGTCGCCGGCGATGGTGTGCGGGATGTAGCCGTAGTTGCAGGGATAGTGCATGGCCGTGGACATGAAGCGATCGACGAAGATCGCGCCCGAGTCCTTGTCGACCTCGTACTTGATCGGCTCCGAGTGCATCGGAATTTCGATGACGACGTTGAAATCGTTCGGCAAGTCCTTGCCGGAGGGAACGCGATCGAGGCCCACGGTCTGCTCCTTGTCTGGGAAAAGCGCGAATTGTAAAGCAATTGCTGCGGCGCAGCAATTGTCCTTCAGCTTGCCTCGAAACCGGCGTCGTCGATCGCCTGTTTCATGGCATCGCGCGTCACCTGGGCAGGATCGAACTCGACCTTCGCTTCGCCCGGCTGCAAGATCACTTCCGCCTTCGCCACGCCGGGCAGCGCCGCCAGCACGTTGGTCACGCTCTTGACGCAGCCGCCGCACGACATGCCACTGACTTTCAGAATCGTCGTTTCCATGTTCATTTCTCCGCTCGCCAGCGCCGCAGCAACAGGGAATTGCTGACCACCGACACCGAACTCATCGCCATCGCCGCACCGGCCACGACCGGGTTGAGAAAACCCAGTGCGGCCGCCGGAATTCCCAACACATTGTAGATGAAGGCCCAGAACAGGTTCTGGCGGATCTTGGCCAGCGTCGCCCGTGACAGCGAGATCGCGTCGGCGACACCGTTGAGATCGTCGCGCATCAGCGTGATGTCGGCGGCCTCCATCGCCACGTCGGAACCGGCGCCCATGGCGAAGGAGACGTCGGCCGCCGCAAGCGCCGGCGCGTCGTTGATGCCGTCGCCGGCCATGGCGACGAGCCTTCCCCCGACCTTGAGTTTCGCGATCGCGCCCGCCTTGTCGCCCGGCAGTACCTCGGCTTCGAATCGCTCCACGCCGGCTTCGCGCGCGATCGCGGCCGCCGTCGCGGCGTTGTCGCCGGTCAGCATGACCACCTCGACACCGAGCGCCTTGAGCCGCGCCACGGCCGCCTTCGAACTCTCGCGCAGCGGATCGGCGACGCCAATCAGCCCGATGGCGACGCCCTCCCGCGCCACGGCGACGATGCTTTGCCCGGCCAGCGCGGCAACGTCGGCCTCGGGCAGCGCTATGCCCTGCTCCGCCATGAAAGCCGGCGAACCGGCGGCAACGCGGACGCCCTCGACCACGCCCGCGATCCCGCGACCCGGCGTCGCCACGACATCCGTCGGGGTGGCCAATGCGAGGCCATCGGCCTTCCCCCGCGCCACGATGCATTGCCCCAAGGGATGGGTCGCGGCCTGTTCGAGGCTGGCAGCGAGTTGCAGCGCCTCGCTCGCCGTCCCGCCATCACCGATTTTCCGAACAGAAATCACCGCAGGCTTGCCCTGGGTCAACGTGCCGGTCTTGTCGACCGCGAGCACCTCGATCTTCTCGGCCAGTTCCAGCGCCTGGGCATTCCTGATCAGCACGCCGGCACGCGCACCCAGCCCGGTGCCGACCATGATCGCCGTCGGCGTCGCCAAACCCAGCGCGCAGGGGCAGGCGATCACCAGCACGGCAACCGAATTGACCAGCGCCACCGTGAAGTCGCCGCCGAGCCACCACCAGAGCACGAAGGTCGCCAGCGCGATTGCCGTCACCACCGGCACGAAGATCGCCGCGATGCGGTCGGCCAGGCGCTGCACCGGCGCCTTCGAGCCCTGCGCCTGCTCGACCAGGCGGATGATGCCGGCCAGCAGCGTGTGCGTGCCGACGCCGGTGGCGCGGCACTTGAGCAGCGCCTCACCGTTGACCGTCGCCGCATAGACCTTGTCGCCGCCGTGCTTGCCGACGGGCAGGCTCTCGCCGGTCAGCATCGCCTCGTTGACGCTCGAGGCCCCCTCGATCACCTCGCCATCGACGGGCACGGCCTCGCCGGGACGGACGATGAAGATGTCGCCGGGAATCATCGCCTTGACGTTGACCTCGACCAGTTGTCCATCGCGCTCGACGTGGGCCGTCTGGGGCTGCAGCTTGATCAGCGCCTCGATCGCGGCCGACGTCCGCGCCTTGGCACGCGCCTCGAGGATCTTGCCCATCAGCACCAGGGTGATGACCGTGGCCGAGGCCTCGAAATAGACGTGCTGGTGCAGGTCGAGCAGCATCACCGCGACACTGTAGAAATAGGCGGCCGAGGTGCCCAGGGCCACGAGCACGTCCATGTTGCCGCCGCCGCTCCTCAGCGCGTTCCAGCCGCCGACGTAGAAGCGCTTGCCGATCCAGAACTGCACCGGGGTGGCGAGGAGGAACTGCAGCCAGCGCGGAAGAACGTCGTTGTGCACATCCCACGCGCCGGAGAACATGAAGGCCATCTGGCCGATCAGCGGCAGCGTCAGCGCCAGCGAAATCCAGAAACGCCGCAGCTCCTCGCGGTACGCGGCGGCCTTCCTCGCCTTTTCTTCCTCGTGGGTGTCGGCGGTCGACAACGTCGCGCCGAAACCGGTCTTCTCGATGGTGGCGATCAAGCCGGCCGCGTCGATCATGTTCGGCGCATAGCGGATATGCGCCTTCTCGGCGGCGAGGTTCACCACGGCCTCGACACCGGCCAGCTTGTTGAGCTGGCGCTCGATGCGCCCCGAACAGGCCGCGCAGGTCATCCCCGAGATCGAAAACTCGACGACGTCCTGCTCGGCATGCTTCGAGGCCGTCATGGCTTATTCGAAGTTGATCGGCTCGGGCTTCTCGGTCGGCCGGTTCTCGGTGTTCCAGGCCTCGAAGCCGCCGGCCATGGAGATGATGTTGCCGTAACCGAGCCTCTGCAGCTGCACGGCGGAGAGCGCGGCGCGGCCGCTGGTGCGGCAGTAGATGAGGAAGGCGCCGGCCTTGTTGGCGCATTCGGGCACCATGCCGATCTTGAACTCGAGCACGCCGCGCGGGATGTTGATCGCGCCCGGCAGGTGGCCGGCGGCGTATTCGTCGTACTCGCGCACGTCGATGACGACGCGCTTGCCGAGCATGGATTGTGCTTCGGCGGTGGCGACTTCCTTGATCTGGGACTTGGCTTCGACGACGAGGTCGTGGGGGGTGATGGCCATGGCGGACTCTCCGTTGGATTATTAGAAAACGCTAATTATGTCAGGGCATTAGGCCCGATATCAAGCCGGCGTTGCAAATGAAAACGGCCACCCGCGGGTGGCCGTCCATGCCCGCGAGGGGAATTACAGTTTCTTCTTGAAGTTATCGTGGCAGCCCTTGCAGGCTTCGCCGAGCTTGCCGAACTGGGCCTTGACGGCGGCGGCATCGCCGGTGGCGGCCACCTTGGCCATCTCGTTGGCTTCCTTGCCGAAGGTGCCCGCAACCTTGCCCAGCGTTTCCTTGTCGGTGAAGAACTCCGACTTGAGGCGGGTGTCCTCCCAGCCCTTGCCCTTGTCTGAACCGGGCTGGAAGAGCGCGCCCAGTTTCGAGTTGGCGATGGCCTGGATCACGTTGGAAGCCTCGATCACCTGGTCCTTGTTGTAGGTGCCCTCGACGTTGGCCTTGATGCGAGCCATGCTCCAGCCCATCGTCGTATAGGCCGACTGGCGCCAGCGGATCTGGTCTTCGGTCTTGCCGACGACCTGGGCCGAGGCGGTGCCGGCGAGGACGGCGAGGGACAGGCCGGCGGCCAGCAGTTGCGCGATTTTCTTCATTGTTCGATCTCCTTGAGGTTGGCTTGCAGGGGTTCCCGATGGATATACGCGGGGTGGCTCCGGATTATTCCGTTCCGGTCGCGAAAATGTGTTTTATCCGAAATTTCCCGCCCCCGGCAACCAGCGCCAGCAGGCGATCGATGTTCGGATGCTTGCCGGGATGGGCCTGGGCATCGGCCGTGTGCTCGGCATAGAGTTCCAGGCCCTTCTTCGCCGCCTCGGCGGTGATGGCGCCGTAGATCTGGCCGAGGTGGTTGTAGACGGAAAGCGAGCCGGCCTGGCCGGGCTTGTTCTCGATGGTGGCGGCGACCTTGCCCTCCGCGTCGATCAGCTCGATCGCCAGCAGGTGCGAAATCTTCGGCAGGTGTTTCAGATTCTCGGCGAAGCCCATGCTCGGATGCCCCCTCAGATGTTCCTGGCCAGCGCCACCGCCTTGCCGATGTAGCTCGCCGGCGTCATCTCGAGCAGGCGCGCCTTGTCGGCTTCCGGAATCGCCAGCCCCTGGATGAATGCACGCAATGCTTCAGGCTCGATGCCCTTGCCACGCGTCAGTTCCTTCAACTGCTCGTAGGGGTTGGGCACGCCGTAGCGGCGCATCACCGTCTGCACCGGCTCGGCCAGCACTTCCCAGCAGTTGTCGAGATCCTCGGCCAGGCGCTGCGGATTGGCTTCGAGCTTGTTGAGGCCGCGCATGGTCGAATCGTGCGCCAGCACGACGTAGCCGAAAGCCACGCCCATGTTGCGCAGCACCGTCGAGTCGGTGAGGTCGCGCTGCAGCCGCGAGATCGGCAGCTTCTCCGACAGGTGGCGCAGCACCGAATTGGCGATACCGAGGTTGCCTTCCGAATTCTCGAAGTCGATGGGGTTGACCTTGTGCGGCATGGTCGAGGAGCCGATCTCGCCGGCCTTGGTCTTCTGCTTGAAGTAGCCCATCGAAATGTACTGCCAGATGTCGCGGTCGGCGTCGATCAGGATGGTGTTGCAGCGGGCGATGGCGTCGAACAGCTCGGCCATGGCGTCGTGCGGCTCGATCTGGATGGTGTAGGGGTTGAACTCCAGGCCCAGCGACTCGATGAAATTCTTCGCGATGCCTGCCCAGTCCAGGTCGGGATAGGCGGAGAGGTGGGCGTTGTAGTTGCCGACCGCGCCGTTGAACTTGGCCAGCATGGCAACATTGGCGATGCGCTCGCGCGCCCGCATCAGGCGCGCGGCGATGTTGGCCATCTCCTTGCCCAGCGTGGTCGGCGTGGCTGGCTGGCCGTGGGTGCGGGCAAGCAGCGGCAGGTCGGCCAAGTCGTGGGCCAGCGCGCGGAAACGCTCGATGACCTTGTCCAGCCCCGGCAGCAGGATCTGCGCACGCGCGTCGTTGAGCATGAGCGCGTGGGAGGTGTTGTTGATGTCCTCGGAGGTGCAGCCGAAGTGGATGAACTCGGTGACGCGCATCACCTCGGCGTTGTTCTTGAAGCGCTCCTTGAGCCAGTACTCGACCGCCTTGACGTCGTGGTTGGTGACGGACTCGATCTTTTTCACCGCGGCGGCATCGGACACGGCGAAGCCCGAGATCACCAGGTCGAGCTCGGCGAGGGTGTCCTGCGAGAACGCCGGAACCTCTTTGATCCCGGGGTTGGCGGCGAGCGCCTTGAGCCACTCGATCTCGACCTTGATGCGGTTCCTGATCAAGCCGAATTCGGAGAAGTGCGCGCGCAGCGGCTCGACCTTGGCGGCGTAGCGGCCGTCGAGCGGCGAAAGGGCGGTGAGGGCTTGGAGACTCATGGCGGGGAATCCGGTGAACGGCAAAGCGGCAAATTTTACTTCAGAGGGATAGCCGCTTGAAAATGCGCTCGGGGATGTGGCGGATCACCAGCATGATCCAGCGCCAGAACCAGGGCAGATAGACCACCTCCCGCTTCGCCTCGATCGCACGCAGGATGCCGGCGGCCACCGCCTCCGGCTGCGCCCAGAGCAGGCCCTTCTTCTCGAACTCCGCCGTCATCGGCGTATCGACGAAGCCCGGCTTGACCAGCAGCACCTGCACGCCGGACTTGGCGACGCGGTTGCGCAGCCCCTCGGTGAAGCGCGCCACCAGGCCCTTGGCCGCGCCGTAGGCATAGTTGCTCTGCCGGCCGCGATCGCCGGCGACCGAGCCGATCACCGCCAGCGTGCCGCCGCCCTGCCCGGCGAAATGATTGGCGAACAATTGGGACAGCAGGCAGACCGAGACGCCGTTGGTCTCGATCTCGGCGCGCAGCCGCGCGAGGTCGGCCTCGCATTCGCGCTGCTCGGGCAGCGTGCCGTGGGCGATCAGCGCGACATCGATGCCGCCGAGTGCGGCCAGCGCCGCCGCCAGCATAGTCGCGTGGGCCGCATCGACGGTCGCGTCCATCGCATGCACCATGACGCTCGCCGCGCCGCGCACCCGCAGGTCGGCGGCATTCGCCTCCAGCCGAGCGGCGTTGCGGCCGACGAGGAACAGGGCCGCGCCGCGCTCCGCCCAGAGCCGCGCGGCGGCGTGGGCGATGGCCGAGGTGGCGCCGATGATGACGATGCGTTTCATGTCGAATCCTGATTATCGGGAAAGAATTGCGGCCGTTCGCCCACCCCGACAGCCCGGGCGCCGTGGCGCGTTGGAGGTCGCGCCGAATTATCACCGGGTTTCAATCGTCTGCCGTTTGTTTTGCAGGATACGCAAAGACCGGAGAAGATTATTCTCCCGGTCGCATACGAGGGCGGCAAGCGTGGTCGAGGGCTGCAAGTCTTGAAAAGTCGGCGGTGGCGGGACGGCGGCGAACCTGTGCCTGCCGCCGGATTGACCGAATTCCCGCCGCCGGTAGTGTGCGGGGTAGCGGCCGAAATTTCGTTCAGAAGACTCCGAGCGCCGGACCTGAAAACGTGGTCCGTCCCCTTTTATTCATGCAGAAAAATAAACTACCTCTGTTCCGCAAGGTAGCAAGTTGGAGGAAACGCGTTCGCTCCAGGGGTGCCTTGCCAACAGCGTTTCATTTCGCCAGTGGTGGTATCCAATCGCCATGCGTTACCGTTGCTATCTACCGCCACATGGTAGTGAGCGGATGCGTCTTTTGGAGAGGCATTCTTCGATGGCTGATCGCAACCAGTGACAATGAGACAAAGCGCTATAAATGCTGTTTTCATTCGCACCCCCGGTTAACTCGATTTCTTTGATGTTTTGTCTGTCAATGCTTTGTCTGAGAAAGCATCAATACCTTTGGTCGCAATTGACGCAGGGAGAGTGTCCCTTCGCGTTTGCCCACATTTACGCTCGCTTTGCGTCCCTCTTGGCGCGCCACCAAGACTAACTATCTTTCGCGGTGCGTGACGAACCGCAGACGCTTTGGCCGGCGCGTTCAAGTAGCTCAACATCGGCGAGATCTTTCTCCCGACCGGCTTTGCGTTTCATGCGGATGAGCAGGTTGCGTGAGGCAATACGAGCGGGATGCTGCCCGATCAGGGCCGCTTGCGACAGCACCCACTCAGCGGGAAAGTCAATGTCGGCTCCAGTAGTCACGATATCCGCATAGTGGTCCCGCTTGAACTGGAGCTGTTGCGGCCGTTCGCTTGGAGAGGAGATGAGCGATTGCGGAAATTCGGGGATCACATGAACGGCTGACATTGCTTTGAAGAATCGAGCGGCGTTGTCGCTCGATTGCTCGAGCAGCAGATCAAGATCGTCGGCTTGGCGCTCAGGAACATAGAAGTGAACGGCCAGGCCGCCGACGACAAGAAAACGCACATCACAGCGATAGAGCTCGGCCAGCAGGGCAATGTTTCCGCCAAAGGTAAAGAGCTGCCGCATGGGTGGGTGTGCGCGTGCTGGCTAACGAAGGTGTAGAAAAAGTCTTTTCATAGCTGCATTCTGCTGTGAACCAAATGGAATAACAAGGCTCCGTGCAAAGCACGGCGATAGCCCACGTTTTCGGGTCCGGTGCGCGATGGCTTGGCAGATAGATTCCATTTGCATCCGCGCAAGCTACCGGCTAGCGCGAAAGAGGTCAATCCGACGAAGGGCATAGGCGCCACCGTGGCGCCGGCGCCAAGTCTTCGGGCGGCGGGTACGCGACCACGGGCGCAACCCACGGGCCGGGTCGGGCCTAGCAGCCTTCAGCCACTGATGCGCCGCCAGAAGTTCGACGAGAACTTCGGATCGACGTGTTGCGAAAACTCCTGCCAGCGCGGGAAGCCGGCACGGAACAGCGCACCGGGCATGCGCGCGTCCTTGGCGGGATAGAGCCGGCCACCGGCATCGCGCACGATGGCGTCGAGACGCTCGAACAGCGCGAGCGTCGCCGCGCCGCCATTGGGAAAGTCGAGCGCGAGGTTGGCGCCGGGCAGCGGGTAGGACAGCAGGCCGGGCGAGGCGGCATCGCCGAAGGTCTTGAGCACGGCGAGGAAGGAGCCCTGGCCGCTCTTGCGGATCGCGTCGAGCAGCGCGGCGGTCGCTTCCCGCTCGACACCCTTCGGCACCGCGCACTGGTACTGGTAGAAGCCGCGCCGGCCATAGACGCGATTCCAGTGCAGCAGGTTGTCGAGCGGATAGAAGTAGGACAGGCAGTGCGTCGTCTGGCATTGCGGCAGGGGGCGATTGAAGTAGGCGGCGTTGAAGGCGGCAAAGCTGGCGGCGTTGATCAGCGAGACCGGCGGCGTGAAGGGTACCGTCGGCGCGAAAGTCGGCCCAGGCGCTACGGCGGCATCGACATGGTCGCCCGCCATGAGGATGCCGCGCGGCGTGCTCGCTACGCAGTCGATCCAGGCAACGACATGCTCGTGCGTCAGTTCGGCCTCGGCGTTGAGGGCGAAGAACTCGTCGATGCCGTGGAAGCGCCGGTTCTCGACGGCGATGGCCGGGCCGGGCACGCGGCGCAATTGCAGTTCGATCCAGGTGACCAGCCCGGTGAGGCCGAGGCCGCCGATGGTCGCGGCGTAGAGTTCGGCGTTCTCGTCCGGGCTGCATTCGCGGCGCGAGCCGTCGGAGCGCAGCAGTTCGAAGCGGGTGACATGACGGCCGAAGGTGCCGGCGACATGGTGGTTCTTGCCGTGCACGTCGTTGGCAAGCGCGCCGCCGAGCGTGACGAAGCGCGTGCCCGGCGTCACCGGCAGGAACCAGCCGCGCGGCAGGAAGACGCGGATGATGTCGTCGAGCAGCACGCCGGCCTCGGCGCGCAGCACGCCGCTCGCCGCGTCGAAGGCGAGGTAGCGGTCGAGGCCGCGCGTCTGCAGCAGCTCGCCGCCGGAGTTGATGCAGACGTCGCCGTAGCTGCGGCCGTTGCCCCAGGCGAGCAATGGCAGATCGCTCGACGGCAGCGGCGCCGCGCGGTCGAAAAGTCGGCGCCGGCGGGACGGCGGCGGGAACGGCAGGTTGCCCCAGCAGTCCATCGCTAACGGCTCCTCGCCAGCGCCATGGCGCCGAGGGCCACCGCGAACCACAGCGTCGCCAGCCGGCAGATCAGGGTCGCCGAGACCGCGACCGGTTCGGGCAGGCCGTTCAGGATGAGCAGCGCCACCATCGTCGCCTCGCTGCCGCCGAGGCCGCCGGGCAGGAAGGCGACGCTGCCGACCAGCATGGCGAAGGCGTAGATGAACACCGACATCGGCAGGGGCAGCGGGTGGCCAAGCGCGGCGAGCAGCCAGTGGAAGGCCACGGCCTCCGCGCCCCAGGCGACGATGCCCACCAGCAGCGCCCAGGTGAGCGTGGTCCAACGAAAGCAGGTCCGCACGCCGAGCACGATGTCGCAGAGGTGGGCCAGCGCATTGCTCCAGCGCGCCTCCCTGCCGGCAGCCCAGGCGTCGAGCGCATGGATCCACGCCGGAAACTGCAGCGCGACGATGGCCGCGAGCGCGAAGATCATGACGCCCGCGACCAGCGGCGCGCCCATCGGGTAGAGCCAGAACACCGAACTCGTCAGCAGCAGGATGGTCAGCAGGTCGGCCGTGCGCTCGGACAGGAAGGCAGCGGTGCTCTCGATCAGCGGCACGCCGAAGGGCTTGAGCATCACGCCGCGCAGCAGCTCGCCCAGCTTGCCGGGCGTCGTGGTCAGCGCGAAGCCGGCGAAGTAGATGCGCCCCGACGGCAGCCACGGCACGGGATGTCCGAGCAGGGTCAGGTAGTGCTGCCAGCGCGCGAAGCGCAACAGGTAGTTGAGCAGGGACAGCGCGAGGATGCCGGCCATGACGGGAATGCCGACGCGGGCGAAGGCGGCCGCGACTTCGCGCCACCCGGCCCACAGCGACAGGCCGAGATAACCGGCGGCCGCGAGCGCAACGGTCCAGGCGGTGAGTCGGATCGCGCGCGGCGAAACGCCGCCGCCCGCCGGGCCGTCCCAAGGGCGGCGCCCCCCCCCGTGGGGGGCAGCGAGCCGCTTCTGCGAGCGTGGGGGGCCAATATTGTCAGACAATGATCCCGCCGCCAAGGCAGACGAGCGATTCGTACAAGACCACCGACTGCCCCGGCGTCACCGCCCATTGCGGCGCGGCGAAGGCGACTTCGCATTCGTTCGCATCGATGCGCTCGACCTCGCAGGCCGCGTCGGGCTGGCGGTAGCGCGTCTTGGCCGCATAGACCCAGTGGGTATGCGGCTGCTTGCCCGAGACCCAGGAGAGATTCGCGGCGGTGAGCCGGTCGCGCAGCAGCGCGGGGTGGTCGTGGCCCTGCACGACGTAGAGCACGTTTTTCGCCATGTCCTTGGCGCACACGAACCACGGTTCCTCGGGCGCGCCTTTCACGCCGCCGATGCCGAGGCCCTCGCGCTGCCCCAGGGTGTAGTACATCAGGCCCTCGTGTTTGCCAATGACGCGCTCGTCGTCGAGGCGGCGGATCTCGCCCGGCTGCCTGGGCAGGTAGCGCGCGAGGAATTCGCGGAAGGGCCGCTCGCCGATGAAGCAGATGCCGGTCGAATCCTTCTTGGCGTGGTTGGACAGGCCGGCCTCCGCGGCGATCTTCCTCACGTCGCGTTTGTAGAGGTGGCCGACGGGGAACAGCGTCTTCGACAACTGCGCCTGGTTGAGGCGGTAGAGGAAATAGCTCTGGTCCTTGGTGCCGTCCTCGGCCTTCATCAGTTGGAACTCGCCGAGGAATTCGCGCACCTGGGCGTAGTGGCCGGTGGCGATCTTGTCGGCCCCGAGGCGCAGCGCGTGGTCGAGGAAGGCCTTGAACTTGATCTCGGAATTGCACAGCACGTCGGGGTTGGGCGTGCGCCCGGCCTGGTACTCGGAGAGGAAATCGGCGAAGACGCGGTCCTTGTACTCGGCCGAGAAATTCACCACCTCGAGGTCGATGCCGATCACGTCGGCGGCGGCGGCGGCGTCGATCAGGTCCTGGCGCGAGGAGCAGTATTCCTCGGTGTCGTCGTCCTCCCAGTTCTTCATGAACAGGCCGACCACCTCGTAGCCGGCGCGCTTCAGCAGCAGCGCGGCGACGGAGGAGTCAACGCCGCCCGACATGCCCACGATCACTTTAGATGTCCGGTCCATCGTCTCTTTTCCATTTGTCGAACGGCGCGATCCACGCCGGCTTGCCGTTGTCGGCGTACCAGCTGTCGACCGCCCAGGTGCGCGAACGCGCGTCGGTGCGGATCACGCTGATGCCGTCGCCCAGATCCTCGATCGCCGCGCTGAAATGCTGCGATACCAGCAGGGAGCGGCGCACCGGATCGAGCACGCGATGGAAGCGCAACCAGCCGCGCCCCTCGATCATGCGCAGGAAGCGCGTCGTGGTGGTCGAGTGGTCGATGCAGTCCATCTGCCCCGGCATGCCGCCGTCGGCGAAGTTGCCGGCCCGATCGTTGCCGACCGGCGTCTGCTCCGCCGCCCAACCGTAGAGCTGGCCGACGACCAGCGCCAGCAGGGTGCGCTCCCGCTCCGAGGAATTGGCCGACAGCAACATCGCCTTCACCCAGGCCAGGCGCGCCTCGCTGAAATGTACGGCCTCCTCCGCGGCGCAGCCGTAGTTGAAGCAGACATCGACCGTCTGGTCGGCCCGGGCGGCGGCCGCCAGCAGCAGCAATGCGAACGGCAGCCATCGCATCGCCTAGTCGTGGTGGCGGATCAGGTCGAGCGGAAAGCGCCGACCCGACAGATAGTCCTGCACGCACTGCCATACCAGCGGGCTGCGGTGGCGGTCGCGACCGGCCTTGATCTCCTCCGGGGCGAGCCAGACGGCGCGGACGATGCCGGCGTCGAGGGCGAGGCCGTCCTGCTCGGCCACCGGCTCGCAGGCGAAGGCGAAGCGCAGGTAGGTGATGTCGCGCTGTGGCCGCGGCCACTGGTAGACGCCGACCAGCGCCGTCGGCCTGACGTGCCAGGACGTCTCCTCCAGCGCCTCGCGCATGCAGGCGGCGACCAGCGACTCGCCTTCGTCGAGGTGGCCCGCCGGCTGGTTGAAGCGCAGGCCTTCGTCGGTCTCCTCCTCGACCAGCAGGAAGCGGCCGTCGCGCTCGATCAGCGCAGCCACGGTGACGTTGGGTTTCCAGATAGCGGGGCTCATGGGGCGATTTTAGCCTCGCCCAAAGGCCGCTTCGGCTAGAATTTGCGCTTTGCACCATTCATTGCTCGGAGATTCACCATGTCGATGTCCGATCGCGACGGCTTCATCTGGCAGGACGGCCAGCTCGTGCCCTGGCGCGAAGCCACCACCCACGTGCTGACGCACTCGCTGCACTACGGCCTCGCCGTGTTCGAGGGCGTGCGCGCCTACAAGACCGTCAACGGCACCGCCATCTTCAAGCTCAAGGAACACACCGACCGCCTGTTCAATTCGGCCCACATCTACCGCATGCCCATGCCCTGGGACAAGCAGACGCTGATGGAGGCGCAGAAGGAAGTCGTGCGCGCCAACAAGCTGGAATCGGCCTATATCCGCCCGATCGCCTTCTACGGCTCGGAGAAGATGGGCGTCTCGCCCAAGGGCGCCAAGACGCATGTGGCCATCGCGGCCTGGCCCTGGGGCGCCTACCTCGGCGAGGAAGGCATGGAGAAGGGCATCCGCGTCAAGACCTCCTCCTTCGCCCGCCACCACGTGAACGTGACCATGGCTCGCGCCAAGTTCGCCGCCACCTACGCCAACTCGATACTGGCCAACATGGAAGCCACCGAGCACGGCTACGACGAGGCGCTGCTGCTCGACGTCGACGGCTTCGTCGCCGAGGGCGCCGGCGAAAACCTGTTCATCGTCAAGGACGGCGTGATCTACGAGCCCGAGATCGCCTCGGCGCTGATCGGCATCACCCGCGCCACCATCATCGCGCTGGCCGAGGAGCTCGGCTACAAGGTCGTGTCCAAGCGCCTCACCCGCGACGACGTCTATATCGCCGACGAGGCCTTCTTCACCGGCACCGCCGCCGAGGTCACGCCGATCCGCGAGCTCGACGGCCGCACCGTCGGCGAAGGCCATCGCGGCCCGATCACCACCAAAATCCAGAGCCTGTTCTTCGACGTGGTCAACGGCAAGGTGCCGGCCCGCGCCAATTGGCTCACGCCGGTCTGAGGAGAGTCTCATGACGACAGCCGCCGCCAACGACACCGCCCGCGAAGTCGCGGTCACCGCGCACGACCTGCCGCTGCACTGCCCGCGTCCCGACGCGCCGCTGTGGTCGCGCCACCCGCGCGTCTTCCTCGACGTGCTCAAGCACGATGAAGCCATTTGCCCCTACTGCGGCACGAAATACCGCTTCACCGGCGAGAAGCCCAAAGGGCATCATTAACCGGGTGCCCCGCGTGGCCCGGGTGCTCGTCGTCGCTCCTTCCTGGATCGGCGACAGCCTCATGATGCAGCCGCTGCTGATGCGGCTGCGCGCGCAACGCCCCGACACCGAGATCCACGTCCTCGCTCCCGCCTGGAGCGCGCCGCTGCTCGTGCGCATGCCCGAGGTCGCGGGCATCATCGAAAACCCCTTCGCCCACGGTGCGTTCGACTGGGCGGGTCGGCGTGCCCTCGGCCGCCGACTGAGGGGAAACGAGGCCGGCGCCGGCTTTGCGCGGGCCTACGTCCTCCCGAATTCCTGGAAGTCTGCGCTGGCGCCGTACTTCGCCGGCATTCCGCAACGCATCGGCTTCCGCGGCGAAGCGCGCTACGGCCTCCTCAACGAGTGCCCGCCCCTGGACAAGGCTGCGGTGTCGCGACTGGTCGATCGCTATTGCCTGCTGGCCGGGCCGCTCGACGGCGCAACGCCGCTGCCGCACCTGACGTCGACCCCGGAGCAGCAGCGGGCGGCACGCACGGCACTCGGCCTGCCGCAGGATGTCGCCCCCGTCGTCTTCTGTCCCGGCGCCGAGTACGGCCCGGCCAAGCGCTGGCCGGTGCGGCACTACGCGGCGCTCTCCCGAATGCTCGAAGGACCGGTCTGGATCGTCGGATCGGCCAGGGACCGCGGGGTCGGCGAGGAGATCGCACGGCTGGCCGACGGCGCCGCCACCAACCTCTGCGGCCGCACCGACCTCGAGCAGGCCATCGACCTCATCGCCGGCGCGCGCCAGGTGGTCAGCAACGACTCCGGCCTGATGCACGTCGCCGCCGCGCTCGACCGCCCGCTGGTCGCGCTCTACGGCTCGTCCAGCCCCGGCTACACGCCGCCGCTGTCGCCGCGCGCAAAAATCCTGTCGCTGAATCTCGAATGCAGCCCCTGCTTCAAGCGCGAGTGCCCCCTGGGCCACCTGCGCTGCCTCGAGGACCTGACACCGGACAAGGTATTCGCCACGATGGCCGAAAGCGCCGACTGAGATGCCGAACAAGCCGATCTTCCCGACGCCGCAGGACGCCGAGGCCGCGTTCTACGAGGCCCTCGAGCGCGCCGACCTCGAGGGGATGATGGCGGTCTGGGCCGAGGACGAGGAAATCGTCTGCATCCACCCGGGCGGACCGCGCCTGGTCGGTTATGCCTCGATCCGCGAAGCCTGGCGCCGGATGTTCGACGGCGGCGCCCGCCTGCAGGTGCGGCTGTCGCAGCCGACGACCGTGCAGGGACCGCTGGCGGCGGCCACCACCGTCATCGAACACATCTCGGTGCGTAACGACGAGTCGGTGCGCGCGCCGCTCGTCGCCACCAACGTCTATGTGCGCGGCGCCCTGGGTTGGCGCATGGTGCTGCACCATGCCTCGCTCACGCCGCCCGACACCGGTGCCGAGACGCCGCGCAAGACATTGCATTGAGCCGTGCGGTTTGCACGGATGCGGCAATCACCCTGGTGTGATAATTCCGCAAACCAAAAAATTCCTCCGGAGACAGACATGAGCAGCCTCGCCCCCGAGATATTCAAGGCCTACGACATCCGCGGCATCGTCGGCAGGACGCTGACGCCCGAGGCCGCCCGCCTCATCGGCCAGGCGCTCGGCACCGAGGCGCAGGAGCGCGGCCTCGTTTCCATCGTCATCGGCCGCGACGGCCGCCTCTCCGGCCCGGAACTCTCCGCCGCGCTGGCCGCGGGCATCACCTCGACCGGCATCGACGTCATCGACATCGGCCGCGTGTCGACCCCGGTCACCTATTTCGCCGCCCATCACCTCGGCACCGGCAGCTGCGTCTCGGTCACCGGCAGCCACAACCCGCCCGACTACAACGGCTTCAAGATGGTGCTCGGCGGCGAGACGCTCTACGGCTCGATGATCCAGGCGCTGCGCAAGATGATCGACAACCGCCACTTCGTCGAGGGCCTGGGCACGGTACGCCAGGTCGACGTCAGGCAGGCCTACCTCGACCGCATCGTCGCGGACGTCAAGCTCTCGCGGCCGATGAAAATCGTCGTCGACTGCGGCAACGGCGTCGCCGGCGACATCGCGCCCGAGCTGTTCCGCCGCATGGGCTGCGAAGTGATCGAGCTGTTCTGCAAGGTCGACGGCACCTTTCCCAACCACCATCCCGATCCCTCGAAGCCGGAGAACCTGGCCGACGTGCAGCGCGTCCTGCGCAAAACCGACGCCGAACTGGGCCTGGCCTTCGACGGCGACGGCGACCGCCTCGGCGTCGTGACCAAGGACGGCGAGATCATCTATCCCGACCGCCAATTGATGCTCTTCGCCGCCGACGTGCTGAGCCGCAATCCCAATGCTTCGATCATCTACGACGTCAAGTGCTCGCGCTGGGTCGCCGAGTCGATCAGATACCAGGGCGGCAAGCCGTTGATGTGGAACACCGGCCACGCCCTCATCAAGGCCAAGCTCAAGGAGACCGGCGCGCCGCTCGCCGGCGAGATGAGCGGCCACATGTTCTTCAAGGAGCGCTGGTTCGGCTTCGACGACGGCACCTACGCCGGCGCACGCCTGCTCGAGATCGTCTCGCGCTGGACCGACGCCAACTGGCCGCTCAAGCACCTGCCCAATGCCATTTCGACGCCGGAACTCAACCTCAAGATGCAGGAGGGCGAGCCGCACGCGCTGATCGCCAAACTGCAGAAGCAGGGCAAGTTCCCCGGTGCGAAGCGGCTCATTACCATCGACGGCGTGCGCGCCGAGTATGCCGACGGCTTCGGCCTCGCCCGCGCCTCCAACACCACGCCCGTCGTCGTGCTGCGCTTCGAGGCCGACAACGCCAAGGCGCTGAAGCGCATCCAGGGTGAATTCAAGACCGCGCTCGAAAGCGTCTGGCCCGGCCTCAAGGTGACTTTCGAGAGCGGCGGGCACTGACGCACCGGGCGGGCGCCTGTCAGCCCGCCTAGGCCGCTCTCAGATGGGAACGACCTCCCGCACCGCCCGCAGCGCCCGCTTCATGCTGGCCTCCGCTTTCTTTAAGTCGTAGGTCGTCTGCAGGTTCAGCCAGTATTGCGGCGACTGCCCGAGTGCGCGGCCGAACAGCAGCGCCAACTCGGCCGTCACCGGCCGAGCGCCCTTCAGCACATGGGAAATCCGCATCGGCGAAACTCCGATGACTGCGGCAAACGCCGCCTGAGTCAGGCCGAGTTCGTCCAGCGTTTCGCGCAGGAACTCTCCGGGATGAATGGGAGGCAATCCGTTCTTGGCCATGACATCGACTCCTCAGTGATAATCGACCACTTCTACGTCGTAGGCGTCGCCGCCGGAGAAACGGAAGCACAAACGCCACTGTTCGTTGATCCGGATGCTCCACTGCCCAGCCCGATCGCGCGACAGCATCTCGAGCCGGTTGGATGGAGGCATCCGCAAATCCTCGACCGCTGTCGCCGCATCCAGTTGCGTCAGCCGCATCATGGCCCGCCGTAGGATTGCCGGCGGAAGACGACGGGACTTTCCGGTCGTAAACAGGCGTTCAGTCTCAGCGTCGGCGAAGCCGCGAATCATAGCGGTAATATAAACAATCTGTTTATTGTTTGCAAGATTGGCTACCAATCGCCTGCAGCGCCAATTTCAATTCGAACTCGACCCCTTATTGCATTTATTCGCTTACGATTCGACTCGGTCGGTGAGATTTCTAGAAAAGCGCCCATTAGGGCTGAACATAAGTCCTGTAGTACTAGTAGCGAGTTCCGTTTCTAATCCATGCGTCCAAGTCGTGAAAGTTAACTTCAATTCTTCTTGTTTCCGGAAACAGTGTTCGCCGATACTTGCAGGCAAAGTCGGTACACCTTTGCTCAACAGGAACAGATTTCAACCGTTCCTTGTTTGGATCCCAGCATTCGAGGTAGGGCTGTCCGGAAAGTCCATGCCCAGCCTGCTCCTCACACCATAAGTCCATTCGGCCTTGATTAGTGTATTTCGCATTGCCAACGTCATCCTGTATCGATGATATTAAAGAAAGAAGTTGAATTTCGCTTGTTATCAACGCCTCGCTGATTCTTGCTAGTAGTCAAAATTTCTGACAAATGCCAATGGCACCTACCAGGTTCATATTTATCCAATTGCACGGTCGCTTCATAGTTGTCTCCGGTTTTGACGAATGGTAGTAACTCTCTCATGGATAAAGCTGGATAAACACCCTCAAACTTGTTGAGTGTGTAGCGGCACCCGTCAATTCCTTCAGCACGCCAAACCATCTCAAGCTGAACGTCCAGTGTCGGAGAAATCGTGCCGAGTATTGTTAACGTCATGTTATGGTTTGGCCGCTTGTTTTCGAGTGGGTAATCCGCATCGTCGGGGGTAACGTTGTTCCAATAGTCAGCGTAGCAACCATTAGGGGCACAGATTGAAAGTGCGACAAACGTTGCTACCACAAATTGCCAGCGAACAAGCTGCCAGGTTGAAAGCATAGTATTTAGCTCAGCCATTCATTACAGCGCTCGGGTGGAATGCCGCATAACCTGATGTAGTAAGCCTAAAACGTCGGAAAGCGTTCCGACGAAAGGCTGTACAAATTTGCAGAAATCCGGCGCAAGGGCTTTGAAAAAACGGACATGGCCGGAATTCGTAGAACCTAAAGACTTTTGCGGAATGTGCATCGGCTAGCTCCGTCGAAGCGGGCGGCGGAATGCCCGCGGCGTGGCAATCTGCCCGGCATTAGAGTACTTATTCGGCATCGGGGCAAGCGGCAGGGTGTCTGTAGCGCCCGGCGGCGGCGCGCTTCCGCCGATTCAGGGAGCGCCGCAGCGGCGCGAGGCGAACAGGAGGTTTCCGGTCGCGATGTCTGAGCGGCGCAGCCGCGAGTTTCGCGGCCGGCCTTTTCGGCGCGCGACGCAAGGGAACCCTGCGGCGCAGGCGCAGGGCGCGAGCTCATGAGGCGGGGACTCGCCCCCGGCAGACGCTAGCGGCGCGAGGCGCGCAACGCCCCATCGCCGTGTCGCCAGCGCCGACGTTTCTTAAAGCTTGGCTTCGACCCAGCCCTGCACCGACGCCAGCGCCGCGGCCAGATTCTCCGGCTGGGTGCCGCCGGCCTGCGCCATGTCGGGCCGGCCGCCGCCCTTGCCGCCGACCTGCTGGGCGACGACATTGACGAGCTCGCCGGCCTTGACCTTCGAGGTCAGGTCGGCGGTGACGCCGGCGATCAGCGTGACCTTGCCGTCGGCAACCGACGACAATACGATCGCGGCGCTCTTGAGCTTGTCCCTGAGCTTGTCCATGGTCTCGCGCAGCGCCGTGACGTCGGCGCCTTCGAGCTGTGCCGCAAGCACCTTGATGCCCTTGATGTCGACGGCGCTGTTGACGAGGTCGTCGCCCTGGGCCGAGGCCAGCTTGCCCTTGAGCGCGGCCATGTCGCGCTCGAGGCGGCGCACCTGGTCGAGCAGCGCGGTGACGCGGCCATGCACCTCGCCACGCACGACCTTGAGCGTGCCGGCCACGCCGCCCAGCGTCGTCTCCATGTTCTGCACGTAGGCCAGCGCGTTGTCGCCGGTCAGCGCCTCGACGCGGCGCACGCCGGCGGCGACGCCGCCCTCGGCGACGATGGTGAAGAAGCCGATGTCGCCGGTGCGGTTCACATGGGTGCCGCCGCAGAGTTCGCATGACGAGCCGATGTCGAGCACGCGCACCTCCTCGCCGTACTTCTCGCCGAACAGCATCATCGCGCCGGTCTTCTGCGCGTCGTCGAGCTTCATGACGCGGGCCTGGGTGGCCGCGTTGGCGAGGATCTCGGCATTGACCAGGCGCTCGACGCGGCGGATCTCGTCGTTCGTCATCGGCTGGGTGTGGGAGAAGTCGAAGCGCGTCTTGTCGGGGTCGACCTGCGAACCCTTCTGCTGCACGTGGGGGCCGAGCACCTCGCGCAGCGCCTTGTGCATCAGGTGGGTGGCGGAGTGGTTGCGCACGGTGCGCGCGCGCGCCTGCGCGTCGACCTTCGCCGTCACGCCGTCGCCGACTTTCAGCGAGCCGGTGGTCAGCACGCCGTGGTGGCCGAAGACGCTGGCCTGGATCTTCTGCGTGTCCTCGACGGCGAGGATGCCGGATGCGCCGCGCAACTCGCCGCGATCGCCGACCTGGCCGCCGGACTCGGCGTAGAACGGCGTGTGGTCGAGCACCGCCACGCCCATCTCGCCTTCCCTGAGTTCATTGACCGGCGCGCCGTCCTTGTACAGCGCGAGGACCGTCGCCTTGGATTCCAGCGCGTCGTAGCCGTGGAAGGTGGTCGCCGCGCCGGCGTAGTCGAGGTTGGCGGCCATCTTGAACTTGCCCGCCGCACGCGCCTGCTCCTTCTGCTGCGCCATCGCGGCGTCGAAAGCGGCCGCGTCGACGGTCACGTTTCGCTCGCGGCAGATGTCGGCGGTGAGGTCGAGCGGGAAGCCGTAGGTGTCATGCAGCTTGAAGGCCGTGGCGCCGTCGAACACCGTCTTGCCGACCCGGTCCATCGCGGTGAGCTCGGCCTCGACGATGGCCATGCCGTTCTCGATGGTGGCGAAGAAGCGGTCCTCCTCCTGCCTGAGGATGTCCATCACGCGCTTCTCGCCGCTGGCCAGTTCCGGATAGGCCGCGCCCATCTCGGCGACGAGGTCGGGCACCAACTTGTGGAAGAAGGCCTCGCGCGCGCCGAGCTTCCAGCCGTGGCGGATGGCGCGGCGGATGATGCGGCGCAGGACGAAGCCGCGGCCGACGTTGCCCGGGATCACGCCGTCGGCGAGCAGGAAGGCGCAGGCGCGGATGTGGTCGGCGAGCACCTTGAGCGAGGGGCTGTCCATGTCCTTGTCGGAAGTCTCGCGCGCGGCGGCCTTGATCAGCGCCTGGAACAGGTCGATCTCGTAGTTCGCGTGCACGCCCTGCAATACCGCGGAGACACGCTCCAAGCCCATGCCGGTATCGACCGAGGGCTTGGGCAGCGGATGCATCACGCCCGCCTCGTCGCGGTTGAACTGCATGAAGACGTTGTTCCAGATCTCGATGTAGCGGTCGCCGTCCTCGTCCTCGCTGCCCGGGGGGCCGCCCCAGATGTGCTCGCCGTGGTCGTAGAAGATCTCGGTGCAGGGGCCGCAGGGGCCGGTGTCGCCCATCATCCAGAAGTTGTCGGAAGCGTAGCGCGCACCCTTGTTGTCGCCGATGCGGATCACGCGCTCGGCGGGCACGCCGATCTCCTTCGTCCAGATGTCGTAGGCCTCGTCGTCCTCGGCATAGACCGTGACCCAGAGCTTGTCCTTGGGCAGCTTGTAGACATCCGTCAGTAGCTCCCAGGCGTACTTGATGGCGTCGCGCTTGAAGTAGTCGCCGAAGCTGAAGTTGCCCAGCATCTCGAAGAAGGTGTGGTGCCGCGCCGTGTAGCCGACGTTCTCGAGGTCGTTGTGCTTGCCGCCGGCGCGCACGCATTTCTGCGAGGTCGTCGCGCGGTTGTAGGGCCGCTTGTCGAAGCCGAGGAAGACATCCTTGAACTGGTTCATGCCGGCGTTGGTGAACAGCAGCGTCGGGTCCTCGTGCGGCACCAGCGAACTGGAGGCGACGATCTGGTGCCCCTTCGAGGCGAAGAAGTCGAGGAATTTCTGGCGGATTTCGGAGCTTTTCATGGCGGCGAGTCAATATTCGGCAAGGCGCTGATTTTACGCGATTGTCGCGGCGCAAGAAGCAAAAAGGCCCGCCATGGCGGGCCCTTTCCGAACAGCCTTTCCAGGCTTAGTGCTTGTTGTTGCCCTTGCCCTGCTTGTCTTTCTTGCCGTCATGGTCCATGTCGCGCTGGCGATCATGCTTCTCCTTGTAGATCTTCTCGCTCTGCTTGTCCTGCGCCTTCTGCAGATGCTCGCGTTCCTTCGCGGTGACCTTGCCGTCGGCCTTGGCCTTGTCTTCCTGCCGCTGGACCTTCTGCTGGCCCTTGTCGAGCCTGGCGGCCTCTTTCGTCGTCAACTGGCCCGAGGTCACGCCCTGGTCGATGCGCTGCTGCTGGTTCGCCTGGCGCTGGTCGACGCCGGGCGTGGCGGTCTGGGCGAGTACCGGCACCGCGAGCGCGGCGAGCAGGGTGGCGAGAGTGATCCGGATTTTCATCGTGGCTTCTCCTGGTGAGTGGCATGGGAGGTTCCCATGGCAGACGTAACGCGCCAGCACGGCAAAAAGTCACCCGCGAAATGTAAGCGTTCGTTTCGGCCGGGAAATGCGCGGCCGCTACTTCTTCTTGGCCACCGCCGGGGGCGCCGCCGGCAATTCCACCTCGGCATTGGCACGCTGCATCGCCGTGTCGAGCGCCTCCTTGGCGGGCTTCTTGTTGCCCCAGACGAACTCGATCTCCTCGTTGAGGATGCCGCGGATGCGGCTGCGGCCGCTGCCGTACTTGGTGCGCTCGCTCGCCGACGGCACCACCGACAGACGCTTGGCGACGCGTTCGAGCAGTGCCGGCGGCGCCCCGGAGGCCTTGAGGGCGTCCACGGCCGCCGGCGTCATCGGCAGGAAGCCCGTCGCCTGGACCCACTCGCGCTGGGTTTCGGGCTTCAGCAGGAATTCGACGAAATGCGCGACGACGGCATACTCGTCCTTGTGCTTGCCCGGCAGCGCCCACAGCGCCGCGCCATCGGGCAGCACATCGGCCGGGCGCGCCCCGCGCACGTCATCGTAATGCGGCAGTTCGGCGACGCCGAAACGAAAGCCACTCGACTTCTTCAGTTCGGCATAAAGCGGCGACTCGCCGGTCAGCATCGAGCACTCGCCCGACATGAACTTGGCGTCGCCCTCCCGGCCCGGGCCGAAGTAATGGAAGTAGAAACTCTTCTGCCAACTGGCGAGCAGGGCGATGTGCTTGACATGGACCATGGTGTTGAGCGCGACCTTGTCGGTCTTGCCGTCGCGCGCGAGCACCGGCTCACCGTGCTGCGAGGACATGTTATCCACATGCACCCAGGCGAACTGCGATGAAGTCAGGGGGCACTTGAAGCCGGCGTCGAACAGCTTGCCGGCGGCGGTCTGCACTTCCCACCAGGTCTTGGGCGGATTGTCCGGGTCGAGGCCGGCGCGGACGAAGGCGTCGCGATTGTAGTAAAGCACCGGCAGCGCGTGCGCCAGCGGCAGGGCCTGTATCTTGCCCTTGAGATCGTCGACGGCACCGGCCATCTGGGGGAAGAACAGCTTGGCCTCGAACGGCAGCTTCGAGGCCGCCATGACCTGATGCAGCGGCAGGAAGCGCGGGCTGGTGCCGAAGAAGCGCTTGTTGTCGATGGGATCGAGCAGCGCGAGATGCGGCGGCTGATTCAGCTCGGCACTGCCCTGCAGGCCTTTCAGGTCCTGCAGCACGACCTTCGACTTGCCCTTCTGCTCGCCGTTGAAGCGCACCACCAGGTTGGCCAGGGCAGCGAGCTGCTGTCCGGCGAGTTCGTGACGCAGCGTTATTTCCTGGGCCTGAGCGGCCGGCAACCAGAGGCCCAGCACCGCAAGCAGCAGCTTCTTGTTCATGATCGTCCCATGGTCATGGCAATATCGGGCGAGTTTAGCAGTCAATCGCCCACGCTTGCTCTCGTCCCGACAGTCGGCTACGCTACCTCCACATGAACCGGTCCCAAGCCGTCGCGCTGGCCATCGCCGCGCTCAACGTGGCATTGATGCTGCTGTTCCCGCCACACGACTACCTCTCGCTGCAGCACGGCGGCGTCGGCACCTTCGACGGCTTCTACTGGGCGTTCGCCAGCCTGCCGAACCGGGTCGTCAACCGCGACTTCCTCACGCTCGAGATCCTCGTCGTGCTCATCAACGCCGCCATCGCCTGGCTGCTGCTACGCGACCCCGATCCCGCGCGCAGCGACGCCGGCATGAACCGCCTGCAGCGTGGCGTGCTCTTGCTGGTCGGGATCAACCTCGTGCTGGCCCTGCTGTTTCCCCCGTTCGAGAACTACCGTGCCATCACCAGGGCCGTGATACCGACCTTCGAGGGTTTTTACTTCGTCTTCGGCGACCATTCCACGCAGAAGATCATCACCTCCGTCCTCTATATCGAAGTCACGCTCTTGCTGATCAACGGCGCGCTGGCCTGGCTGCTGTTCCGCCGCCGCGGCGACGACCCCGGCGCACCCGAGGAGGTGCGCACGGCGGCGAAGTTCCGGCACGAGCACGACAGCCCCTGACTTGCGCATCGCCTGCCTCGGCGGCGGCCCCGCCGGCCTCTACTTCGCCATCCTCGCCAAGCGCGCCGACCCGACGCGCGAGATCGAGGTCGTCGAGCGCCATCGTCCCGAGGACAGCTTCGGCCGGGGCATCGTCTTTTCCGACCGGGCGCTGGAAACCCTGCGCCAGGCCGACCCGCCGTCCCACGCCGAGATCACCCGCAACTTCCGCCACTGGAGCGACATCGACATCCACTTCAAGGGAGAGCGCATCACCGCGCACGGCCACGGCTTCTCCGGCATCGCCCGCGCCAGCCTGATCCGCATCCTGCAGGCCCGTGCCGAGGCGCTGGGCGTCAAGGTCAGCAACGGCAGCGAATTCACCGACCCCTCGCCCTGGGACGATCGCGATCTCGTCGTCGGCGCGGATGGCATCCGCAGCGCGGTGCGCCGGTCGCGCGAGGCGCGTTTCGAGCCCGTGGTGCGCGAATCGCGCAACCGCTACCTTTGGCTCGGTTCGACGCGCCGCTTCGATGCCTTCACCTTCGCCTTTCGCGAGACCGCGCACGGCTGGTTCAACCTGCACGGCTACCGCTACGACGAGCGCACTTCGTCCTGCATCGTCGAGACGCCGGAAACGGTGTGGCAGGCGGCCGGTCTCGCCGACATGGGCTACGAGGAATCGCTCGCTTACGCCGAGCAGCTGTTCGCCGACGTTCTCGAAGGCGAGCCGCTGATCGGCAACAGCCAGCGCTTCGACCATCCCTCCGGCTGGCAGCGCTTCGCCGGCATCCGCTGCCGCCGCTGGTGGGACGGCCACACCGTGCTCATCGGCGATGCCGCCCACACCGCCCATTTCTCCATCGGCTCCGGCACGCGCCTGGCCATGGAAGACGCCATCGAACTGGCGCGCTGTCTCAGCCGGGACAACGGCGACCTCGCCAGCGCGCTCGCGCGCTTCCAGGCGGTACGCGAACCGCTGGCCCTGCGCGCACTCGAAACCGGCTTCCGCCGCATGGAGTGGTTCGAGGACATCGCCGCCCACGCCCATCTCGCGCCCGACGCATTCGCCGTCGCCCTGCTCACCAGCAGCGGCCGCCTCGACCTCGAGGAACTGCGTCGCCGCGACCCGCAGCTGATGGGAAGTTTTTCCGCGACGGCGCGATAATTGCATCCTCGAATATTGAGCCGCCCGGAGAATCACATGACCCGAACCCCCAACGCCAGCGCCAGCGACACCGAGACCCGCGCCAGCGCCAGCGACACCCTGGCGCTGCGCCTCTGGCTGCGCATGATGGCCTGCACCAATCTGGTCGAGGGCGAGGTGCGCTCGCGCCTGCGCCGGCAGTTCGACATCACCCTGCCGCGCTTCGATCTCATGGCCCAGCTCGAGCGCGTGCCGGACGGACTCAAGATGGGCGAGCTGTCCAAGCGCATGATGGTCACCGGCGGCAACGTCACCGGCATCACCGACCAGCTGGTGGCCGAGGGCCTGGTAATGCGCGAGGACAATCCGGCCGACCGCCGCGCCTACATCGTCAAGCTCACCCCCGACGGCCGCCGCGCCTTCAAGAAGATGGCCGACGCCCACCGGCAGTGGATCGCCGAGTTGTTCGGCGGCATCAGCGAGGAGCAGCGCGGCGAGCTCCACGAGCTGCTCGCCGCGCTCAAGCAGCAACTCACGCGCCAGCAGTGAGCGCATCGGCGCACGTCGACGGCTTCGCCCGCGATCGCGCGCCGCGACGCGAGGCATGGCCCGACTTCGTCTACGCGCTGCCGCAGCTGCGGTTTCCGGAGCGCCTGAACTGCGCCGTCGAGCTGCTCGACCGCGCCGTCGATGAGCGCGGCTGGGGCGAACGACCCGCGCTGTCGTCGCCGACGGCCAGCCTGAGCTACGTCGAGTTGCGCGAGCGGGTCGACCGCATCGCCCGCGTGCTCGTCGAGGACATGGGCGCCGTGCCCGGCAACCGCGTCCTGCTGCGCGGCTGCAACACGCCGACGCTGGCCGCGATCTGGCTCGCGGTGCAGAAGGCCGGCTGCATCGCCGTCACCAGCATGCCGCTGCTGCGCGCCAGGGAACTGGCCGAGATCATCGACAAGGCGCAGGTCAGCCACGCCTTCTGCGAGACGGCGCTGCTCGGCGAACTCGAGGCGGCGCGCGCGCGCTGCCCGTCGCTGCGCGCGCTGCTGACCTTCGCCGACGATGCCGGCGAAAACTCGGCGCTGGCGGCACGGTGCGCCGCGAAGCCCGCCGGCTTCGATGCCGTCGATACCGCTGCCGACGACATCGCCCTGATCGCCTTCACCTCGGGCACCACCGGCGTGCCCAAGGGCGCCATGCACAGCCACCGCGACGTGATGTCCGTTTGCGCCTGCTTCCCGCGCAGCATCCTCGAAGCCGGCTCCGATGACGTGTTCTGCGGCCCGGCGCCGCTGGCCTTCACCTTCGGCCTCGGCGCCCTGCTGCTCTTTCCCCTCGCGCTCGGCGCCAGCGCCCTGCTGCTGCCGCAGCCTTCCCCCGCATTGCTGCTCGAGGCCATCGCGCGCCATCGCACGACCACGCTGTTCGCCACCCCCACCTTCTACCGCCAGATGCTGCCGCTGCTCGCCGGCCGCGACGTCTCCAGCCTGCGCCGCTGCGTCGCGGCCGGCGAGCCGCTGCCGGCGGCGACCTGGCGGCAGTGGCAGGAGGCCACGGGCATCCGCCTGATCGACGGCATCGGCTCGACCGAACTGCTGCACATCTTCATCTCGGCGCGGGCCGGCGAGATGCGCCCCGGCGCCACCGGCAAACCCGTGCCCGGCTACGCGGCGGCCGTGCTCGATGCCGCCGGCCGGCCCGTGGCGCCCGGCGTCGTCGGGCGGCTCGCCGTCAAGGGGCCGACGGGCTGCCGCTATCTCGACGACCCGCGCCAGCAAGCCTACGTGCAGGGCGGCTGGAACATCACCGGCGACGCCTACTGGATCGACGCCGACGGCTACTTCCATTTCGCCGCCCGAACCGACGACCTCATCATCGCCGCCGGCTGCAACATCGGCGCCCCCGAGATCGAGGACGTCCTGCTCTCCCACCCGGCCGTCGCCGAATGCGCCGTGGTCGGCGTGCCCGACGCCGAACGCGGCCAGGCGCTCAAGGCCTGCATCGTGCTCCGCCCCGGCCTCGAAGCCGGCGACGCCCTCGCCGCGGAGCTGCAGGAGCACGTCAGGAAGCAGCTGGCGCCGTTCAAGGCGCCGCGCATCGTCGAGTTCCGCGACGCGCTGCCGCGCACCGAAACCGGCAAGCTGCAGCGCTTCCGCCTGCGCGAGGAAGCCGCCGGCTGAGTCACATCGCCCCGCGGGTGGCCGCGCCGCGTTGCTTTCGCCCATAATGGCAACATGGCCAATGGCGGTTCCCTCAAGCGAGACGTTCTGGTCCGGCTCGCCTTGGTCGCGGCCGGCGTATCGCTGCTGATGCTGGCGCTGTTCCTCGCCGCCTACCGCGGCCAGCTGGAGAAGGAGCGCAGTCACGCCTCGCTCGGCTTCAACCTGCTGCTGCAGGCCGCCCTCGAGAACGCGATGCTCAAGCGCGACGTGCCCGGCCTGGCCGACATCGTCAGCCGCCTTGGCGAACAGCCGGGCATACGCGGCGTCATGATCCTCAATCCGCAAGGCGAAGTCCGCTTCGCCTCGGCGCCTGGCGCCCTCAACAGCCGGCGTCCGGACCTGGTGCCGGCCGACCCGCGCGTCGGCCCCCAGGCGGCCTTCGATCGGGACGAGCACGGCGCGGAGGTGCTGCGCTCGGTCAACCCGGTGTCCAACAAGGCCCAGTGCACCGCCTGCCACGGTCCGGTCGCCGTCAATCCGGTCAACGGCATCCTCGTGGTCGACTACGACGCCGCGGAGATTCGCCGCCAGGCCTGGGTCGGCGCCCTCGCCTTCGCCGGGGCCGGCGTGGCCGTGATGCTGTTGCTGCTGGCCCTGCTCTGGCGCCTGCTCAGCCGCCGGGTCCTCGAGCCGGTGGCCCGCCTGGCCGAGGCCAGCGCCGCCATCGAAGGCGGCCAGCTCGACCGCCGCGTCGACATCGGCGGCGACGACGAGCTGGCGCGCCTCGGCGAGCGCTTCAACCGCATGGCCGAACGGCTGGCCGAACAGATGGCCCGCATCCGCGCGCACGAGACCTACCTGCAGGAAGTCCTCGACGGACTCCCCGACGGCGTCCGCGTCATCCGTGTCGCCGACAAGGCCATCGTGCTCGCCAACCGGGCCTACTGCGCGCAACTCGGCCGCGATCGCGCGGAGGTGATCGGCCGTGCCTGCCACGACAGCAGCCACGGCCGCGAGCAGCCCTGCGTCGCCACCCTGGTCAGCTGCCCGCTGCAGGAATGCCCTGCGCACGGCGATCGCCTCAAGGCCACCCATCGCCACCTGCGCGCCGACGGCAGCCTGTTCCCGGTCGAGATCCACGCCGCCCGCGTCGACATCGACGGCGCGGCCTACCTGGTCGAGTCGATCCGCGACCTCGCCGAAGCGGCCCGCGTCTCGCACGAGCAGCGCCTGTCCGAGCTCGGCCTGCTGGCGGCGGGCGTCGCCCACGAGATCCACAACCCGCTGGCCTCGATCCGGCTCGGCGTCCAGGGCTTGAGCCGCGAGATCCGCGAGGGGCGCCACGACCTCATGCGGGTGAGCGACTACCTCGGGCTGATCGACGACGAGATCGACAACTGCATCGCCGTGACGCGGCGCCTGCTGCTGCTGTCCCGTGCCCCGTCGTCCCGCCGCCAGCTGATCGACGTCGGCGCCGCCATGGACGACACCCTGCGCCTGCTCGATTTCGACGCCCGGACGCGCGGCATCGAACAGCAGCTGTTTCGTCCCGACACCCCGGTCCATGTGCTCGCCGACGACGGCGAGCTGCGCATGGTGCTGCTCAACCTGCTGCAGAACGCCCACCACGCGATGCCGCACGGCGGGCGGCTCACCGCGCGCGTCGGTGTCGAAGCGGGCGAGGCGGCTATCGAGATCGCCGACGACGGCATGGGCATCCCGCAGGAAATCCTGTCCCAGATCTTCGACCCCTTCTTCAGCCGCCGCGGCGACGGCGAGCCCGGCACTGGCCTCGGCCTGACCATCGTCAAGAACATCGTCGAGCGCTTCGGCGGCCGCGTCGCCGTCGACAGCCTGCCCGGGCAAGGCACGCGCTTCACCATCCACCTCGCGCTCGCCGGCACGCCCGGCAATTCCCCGCCATGAAAAAGACCCTGCTCGTCGTCGATGACGACGCCACCTTCAACAAACTGCTGCTGCGCCAGCTCGAGGGCATGGGCTTCACCGCCGTGGGCGCCGCCAGCTGGCGCGAGGGACAGGCGCGGCTGGCCGAGATGGAGCCGGATGCGATCATCCTCGACTTCAAGCTGCCGGACTCCGACGGCGACCGCATCATCGAGGAACTGCGCGGCCAGTACCCGGTGATCGTGCTCACCGGCTTCGGCTCCATCCGCAATGCCGTCAGCGCCATCCGTCAGGGCGCCACCGACTACCTGACCAAGCCCGTGGACCTCGACGAGCTCGAGCTGACCGTGCGTCGCGTGCTCGAGAACGCCGAGCTGAAGCGCTTCAACCAGTTCTACCGCAACCGCCTCGCCTCGCGTCGCCCCGCATCGCTGATCGGCGACAGTCGCGCCATGCGCGAGGTCCGTGCCATGATCGACGCCGTGGCACCGACCGATGCGACCGTGCTGATCCTCGGCGAATCCGGCAGTGGCAAGGAGATGGTGGCCCAGGCCATCCATCAGCACAGCGCGCGCGCCGGCCGCGAGATGGTGACGGTCGACAGCTGCGGCCTGCAGGAAAGCCTGTTCGAGTCGGAACTGTTCGGCCACGAGCGCGGCGCCTTCACCGGCGCCGACCGCCAGAAGAAGGGCCTGATCGAGGAAGCCGTCGACGGCACGCTGTTCCTCGACGAGATCGGCGACGTCGGCGCGGCGATCCAGGCCAAGCTGCTGCGCGTGATGGAGAGCGGCACCTTCCGCCGTCTGGGCGGCACCAAGACGCTGTCCACCGACGCGCGCTTCGTCGTCGCCACCAACCGCGACATCGCGCGGATGAGCGAGGAAGGCAGCTTCCGCAGCGACCTCTACTTCCGCCTGTCGCGCTTCGTCATCACCGTGCCGCCGCTGCGCGAGCGACGCGAGGACATCGAACCACTGGCGCGCCACTTCGCCGCCGAGTTCAGCCGCGTCGCGCCCCTGACGATCACCGCCGAGGCGATGTCGCTGCTGCGCGACCACGCGTGGCCCGGCAATGTCCGCGAACTGCGCAACGCGATCGAACGCGCCGTGATCGTCGCCCGCCCGGGCCTCGAGATCCGCGCCGAGCACCTCGGCTTCATCCCGCGCGGCAGTGGCAGCGACGTGACCTTGCGCTTCGCCGGCGAGCCCGACCTCGAGGAAATCGAGCGCACCTATTTGGCGCAGGTCCTGGCCAGGCATGGCGGCAATCGGCAGAAGGCCGCCGCCGTGCTGGGCATCAGCGAACGCAACATCTACCGCCTGATCGAAAAATACGGCGTGCGCTGAGCCCATCCGTCTGCCAATTTGGCAGATTTGGGCATGTCATTTCGTCAGGTAACCGTCCGAGGCGAGCCCCGGGCGGAATCGGTTTATTCCATTAGAACAGATGGTTAGGATAGCCCTGATGGGGTGGCACGGGACGTGCTGTTAAGTCCATGGGCAACGCGCAAGCCGACCGGCTTCGCCGTGCCCGGCAGCTCGGCGGAATCCGCAGCTGACGTGATCAATGTCAAAACCCAGGAGAAAACAGGATGGTCAAATCGCTACTCGTCGTTGCAATGTCCCTCGGCTTCGCCGTTTCCGCCAATGCCGCCGACCAGAAAGGCATGAGCGGGATGGAGGGCCAGAAAGGCATGTCCGGCATGGCTGGCATGGAAGGCCAGAAGGGCATGTCCGGGATGGAAGGCCAGAAGGGCATGAGCGGCATGTCGGGTCAGAAGGGCATGTCCGGGATGGAAGGCCAGAAGGGCATGGAAGGCATGTCCGGCATGGAAGGCAAGAAGAAGGCCAAGAAGAAGAGTCAGGAAGGCATGTCAGGAATGTCCGGCATGGAAGGCCAAAAGGGCATGTCCGGCATGGAGGGCCAGAAGGGCATGAGCGGCATGTCGGGTCAGAAGGGAATGTCCGGCATGTCCGGCATGGAAGGCCAGAAGGGCATGTCCGGCATGGAAGGCAAGAAGTAAGGCAGCAAGGCAGTTTGCAGTTTGCTCATGACTTGGCCGATGGGGTGGGCGCCCCGTCGGCCCCTTTTAGGCGTTCTTTCCTTGGCGAAAGAGTGGCAAGAGAATGAAACCCATCGTGCGCACATTCGGCAACATGCTGTTAGGACTATCCTGGCTTGCCGCATTGCCGGCGGCAGCGGCCAATGCCTCGCCCTACCCCGTCGCCGGTCTTGCGCCCTACCAGCGTCCGGCCGATGCCCCCACGATCAAGGAATTCGCGCGCAGCGATGCCTGGCGCGCGGCGGCATTGCGCGGCGTCACGGCACCCCCTCCCGAGAGCATCCTCAAGTTCCTCGACCACCAGGGCGCCTGGTACAACCCATTCACGCACCCCGGCATGCCCGCCCCCTACGACCTGCGTGGCCTGCATGCCCCACAGAAGGCCGCGCCCTGAGCGGGTCGCCATGAATTCAAGCTGCGAGAGAACGACATCATGTTGAGATGGATACTGGTAGCGGCAGTGATCGCCGCCTCCGTCTGGGCCGCGATGAGCGGCACGGGCGTGCAGACCCTGCCCCAGGCCAATGCCGGCGACCACGCCGGCCAGCACCTGCGCGCGATCTACAGCCCGCTGCACTTCAAGCCCGCGATCGCGAGCGCAACCGACGCGCAGTGCCTCGTCTGCCATAGGGAAGTGCTGGAGGACAAGGTGCGTGCCATCTCCCCCGCCGGCGTCAAGGCGGCCGAAAGCAAGGCCTGGTACCAGCAGATCTCCACCTACCAGGGCGAGCAGGACACCTTCCATCGCCGCCACCTCGTCACGCCGATGGCCAGGCAGCTGATGAACCTCAAGTGCAACACCTGCCACGAGGGCCACGACCCGCGCGACGAGGCGCAGGGCTCCTCGGCCACCTCGGCGCCGCAGAGCGACAACGGCTTCACGCTGAGGAAGCAGGTCAATCCCGAGACCAGCTGCCTCAAGTGCCACGGCCAGATGAACTGGCCGGTGATGATCGGCCTCACCGGCCCCTGGACGCAGGTCAGGGACACTTTCCAGAACAATTGCCTCTCCTGTCACTCGGCGATCCGCACCAACCGCCACCAGGTCGATTACCTCAACGCCGAGGCCATCGAGAAGGCCGCCGGCGTCGAGAAGACCGGCGGCGACGTCTGCTACGGCTGCCACGGCGGCCGCCCGTGGTACCGCATCAGCTACCCGTATGCGCGCAACCCCTGGCCCGGCATGCCCGAGGGCACGCCCGAATGGGCACGCCTGCGCCCGCGCCACTCCGAGATGCGCTTCCTGATCCAGTCCGCAACTTCCAAACCGGCAGAACACTGAACCATGAAACCGACCCCTGACTGGATCAAGAACATCCTGAATCCCGGCCGCCGCAGCTTCATGAAGACGGCCGCCGCCGGCGCGGCACTGTCCGCTGCCGGCGGCTTGGTCGAGCTGGCGACGCAGAAGAAGGAGGCCCAGGCCTTCGCCTACGCGCCGCACTACACCGACGACCAGCTCACCACCGTGGTCACCAGCTGCGACCACAACTGCGGCTCGCGCCACATGCTGGTCGCGCACAAGAAGGGCGACGTCATCGTGCGCCTGTCCACCGACGACGGCCGCTACCAGGAGAACGGATCCTTCGGCAAGGACACCGCCGAAGAACCGCAGCTGCGCGCCTGCCTGCGCGGCCGCTCCTATCGCGCGCGGCTCTACTCGCCGGAACGCCTCCTTTATCCGATGATGCGCGTCGGCAAGCGCGGCGAGGGCAAGTTCAAGCGCGTATCGTGGAACGAGGCCCTCGATTTCATCGCCAAGAAGATGATCGAGCTGAAGAAGAACTACGGCCCCACCGCGATGCTCGACCAGGCCTACGCGGGCACTTCCTACGGCGCGCTGCACAAGTCCGACCAGATCGAGGGCCTGCTGGCGCGTTTCCTCGGCATGTTCGGCTGCCGCACCAATTCGTGGTCGGTGCCGAGCTACCAGGGCACCACCTTCAGCAGCCGCATGACCTTCGGCACCATCGAGGACGGCAACGAAGACGATGCCTTCGCCCACAGCAAGCTCATCATCATGTGGGGCTGGAACCCGGCCTACACCTTCCACGGCGGCAATACCTTCTACTACATGCGCCTGGCCAAGCAGAACGGCTGCAAGTTCGTACTGATCGACCCGCAATACACCGACTCGGCCGCCACCTACGACGCCTGGTGGATCCCGATCAAGCCCAACACCGACGCCGCCATGCTCGCCGCGATGGCCCACGTCATCTTCAGCGAGAACCTGCACGACCAGAAGTTCATCGACAAGTTCTGCCAGGGCATGGATGCCGGCACCATGCCCGAATGGGCGAAAGGCCACGAGAACTTCAAGGACTACATCTTCGGCAAGTCCGACGACACGCCGAAGACGCCCGAGTGGGCCGAGCAGATCTGCGGCGTCAAGGCCGCCGACATCGTCAAGCTGGCGCGCATGTACGCCACCACCAAGCCCGCCGCGCTCAAGGCCTCGTGGGGTCCGGGTCGCAACGCCTACGGCGAGCAGTACAACCGCATGGCCGCGGCGGTGCAGGCGATGACCGGCAACATCGGCATCCTCGGCGGCTGCGCCGAGGGCGTCGGCAAGGGCTGGCACGCCGAGAGCGTGGCCTACCCCTACGACGAGAACGCCAACCTCTGGTGGGCCTCGATCAAGTCCGACCGCTGGGCGCACTGCGTGCTCAACTACCCCAACGTCAAGCGCGAGGAGATCGGCTGCTGGCCGCGCGACGACGAACTCGACGGCAAGATCCCCAACATCAAGGGCATCTGGTGGCATGGTTCCGACTGGTTCAACCAGCTCACCAACATCAACAAGGAAATCAAGGCGATCGAGAAGCTCGAGCTCGTCGTCTGCGCCGATTCGACCATCACCCCCTCCGGCCTCTGGGCCGACGTGCTGCTGCCGGTGGCGACCCACTTCGAACGCCACGACGTCGCCCTGCCCTGGTACAAGGGCCACTACTACATCCACCGGCCCAAGACCATCGCGCCGATGGGCGAATCGAAGACCGACTTCCAGATATTCACCGAGCTGGCCTATCGCCTCGAGGCCCTCGACCCCAGCCTCAAGGACTTCGGCAGGCGCTACAACCCGCGCGCCGACCGCAGCTATTTCGACAACGATGACGCCGTGGACGAGGCCTACCTCGTCGCATGGTGGAAGAAGGTACAGGACCACCAGGGCGTGACGATGTCGTGGGAGGAGTTCAAGCGCCGCGGCGTCTACAAGTTCAAGTTCGACAAGCCGCTGGTCGCCTTCCGCGAGCAGATCGAGGAGGGCGAGCCGTTCCCGACGCCCTCGGGCAAGATCGAGATATTTTCGACCACGCTGGCGCAGGTGAAGGACTGGACCAAGACGCAGTACGGCTACCCCATCCCGGCGATCCCGAAATGGATCGAACCCTTCGAGTCGCTCAACCATCCGAAGGTCAAGCAGTTCCCCTTCCACCTCATCACGCCGCACCCGCGCTGGCGCACCCACTCGATCTTCAACAACATCCCCTGGCTGCGCGAGACCTACCAGCAGGAGATCACGCTCGCCGCCTCCGATGCCGCCCGGCTCGGCATCGTCACCGGCGACATCGTCGAGGTCTGGAACGACCGCGGCCGATGCGTGGTGCCGGCCTACGTCACCGAGCGCTGCATGCCGGGCGTGGCGGTGCTGCACGAGGGCGTGTGGATGGACCTCGACAAGAACGGCGTCGACCGCGCCGGCAACCCCGACTTCCTCACACTCGACGAGCCGAGCCCGGCCGGCGCCTTCGCCTACAACACCATCCTCGTCAACGTGAAGAAGACGCAACTCGAGCATCGCCCCGGCTGGGATTCGCTGGTCACCGCGCGCTCCATCGTCTTCCGCAGGGATACCTAGATGACATTCATCCCGATATTTCGGCAGGTGCGCGATGGGGATGGTGGGGCATTCCGCTCCGCTCATGTCCCCCGGCGTCGGCCTGCGGCCGCCGCCTCCTCCTTTACTTCGCCGAGCAGAACACCCCACCATCCCCATCGGGGAAAACCGTGGGTGTTTTGCAGCAGCGAAGTTCCTTCGTATTCCGCCAAGGGTGGCGGGTGGCCGACGCAGCGAAGTAAAGGAGGAGGGACGGGCTGTGCCCGTGCCGGGGGACATGAGCAGCGTCGGCCACCCGCCACCCTTGGCGCGCGCGAAGCTCGAATAAACGCATTTCATGCGTTGCAGACAGCGCAAGATGCAGGCGAGAACTGAAATGGCCAAAAAACTCGACATGAAAGAGGTCAAGACCGCCCTGCAGCGCAAGGTGGCGCAGACCTACGAACCGGTGAAGCCCGCGGTGCAGCTCGGCTTCGTGCACAACAACGTCGACTGCATCGGCTGCCGCGCCTGCGAGATCGCCTGCAAGGACAAGAACGGCCTCGGCCCGGGGCCGCGCTTCCGCCGCGTCATGTACGTCGAGGGCGGCCATTACCCCGACGTGTTCGCCTACAAGGTGAACATGAGCTGCAACCACTGCGCCGAGCCGGCCTGCCTGCCGACCTGCCCCACCGGCGCGATCTGGAAGCGCGAGAGCGACGGCATCGTCGACATCGACAGCACGCTGTGCATCGGCTGCCGCAAGTGCGAAGCCGCCTGCCCCTACGGCGCCCCGCAGTGGGACCCGGCCGAGCAGATCGTCAAGAAGTGCAACATGTGCGTCGACGAAATCGAGGCCGGCCGCAAGCCCTACTGCGTGATGGCCTGCATGATGCGCGTGCTCGACATCGGCCCCATCGACAAGCTGTGGGACGGCACCCATGCCACCAAGGCCATCGGACCCAACGACAAGCCGGTGCGCCAGGTGAAGAACATGGCGAATCCCGAGCTGACCAAACCCTCGATCGCCTTCGTGCCTCACTCCAAGGGTAAGGTTTGAGCGCCGACATCTGGGCGGAGCTGGCGGGAGACGCGGAGACGCTCGCCCGCCTGCACGACCGCGAGCTCGACGCGGCAACGCTCGCCGCGCTGCGCGAGGTCGATTTCCCCGCCAACCTCGCGCTGCTGCCGCCGACGCCCGAGGACCAGCGCGCATGGCAATCGATGGCGGCCGCGCTCAACCATTACGTCCCGAACCCGCCCGCCGCAGCCGACATCGACGCGCTGGCCGTCGAATACGCCGCCGTCTACCTGACCGGCGCCTACAACGTCTCGCCCTGCGAGTCCTTCTGGCTCGACGAAGACCACCTGCACTGCCAGGAGCCGATGTTCGCCCTGCGCGAGGTCTATGCCGCCGCCGGCCTGGCCGCGCCCGACTGGCGCAAGCGCCCCGACGATCACCTCGTGCTGCAGCTGCAGTACATCGCCCACGCGCTGCGTCGTCCCAAGCCCGCCGCGGCCAACCTCGTCCGCATGATGGACGAACACCTGCTGCGCTGGCTGCCCGACTTCGCCGCGCGGCTGGGGCAGCGCGCCGAGCTGCCCTTCTACGCGGCACTGGCGCATCTGACGCTGGCGTGGTGCAATGCGCTGCATCGCCTGCTGAAGCAACAGCGACCATGACCTACGCCCGCAACGTCGGCCTCAGCGCCTCCGAAGACCGCCTCGAGAAGCTCATCGCCGAACGCCTGCGTCCCGGCGCCGACAAGGCCGAGATCGACGCGCGCATCTGGGACCTCTTTGGCGAGGAATGGGCGGTGATGTTCACCGACCTCGCCGGCTTTTCCAGCGGCGTCGCCTCCTTCGGCATCATCCATTTCCTCCAGGTCATCTACGAATCGCAGCGCCTGCTGATTCCCCGCATCGATGCCGACGACGGCATCCTGCTCAAGGTCGAGGGCGACAGCATGCTGGTGATCTTCCGCAACGTCACCAAGGCCATCGACTGCGCCCGCGCCATGCAGCAGGCCTGCCGCGACTACAGCACCACGCGCGACGCGGCCGAGCAGGTCCGCCTCTGCGTCGGCCTCGGCTTCGGCCGCGTGCTGCGCATCGGCGATCGCGACGTCTACGGCAACCAGGTCAATGCCGCGGCCAAGCTCGGCGAGGACATCGCCAGGGCCGGCGAGATCCTGGTCACCGGCGCCGTGCGCGAGGCCGCCGGCGAAGGCTACGCCTTCGAACCCATCGACAAGGTGCCGCCGGGGGCCGGGGCCGCCTTCCGCCTGCTCGGGTGAAACCTCGCCACGCGCTGCTCGCCGCGGCGCTCTGCGCCTGCGTCGGCGCGGCGATCGCGCAGGAGGGCTGCGAGCCCTACGTCGAGAATCACCGCGACCTCGAGACCGCCGCGCTGCGTCCGCACCGCGACGCCTTCCGCAGCTGCATCATCGACGAAGCGACCTACGCCGCACTTATCTCCGCCTGGCTCGCGAGCCGCGGCGACGCGGCGCCGCCACTGCGCGGCATGAGCCTCGGCCGCGCCGTGAACCTGCCGTGGATCTCGGAGTACATCGCCCGCACCGCGCTGCGGGATCCGCGCTGGGACGCCGCGCGCGGCCGCGATCGCAACGGCGACATCAACGGCTTCGTCACCGCCCTGCTCTCCCGGCCCGAATTCCTGCGCCGCCTCGATGCCCCCTTCGCCGCCACGCCCCGGGCCGTGCGCACCGTCTCGGTCGAGAAGGTGCTCGTGACCAAGGCCAGGGACATCCTTCCCGATGGCGGCAAGGGCAGGCTCCCCTACGACGCGCAGGTCTGGATCGTGCTCGAGCCGCGCCCGGCAGCGACGCCATGAACGGCGATCGCCTCGATCCCGATGTATACGCTACCTTCGCCGGCTTCAGGCTCGCCGACTGCCTGATCGTCGCCGCCGCTGCTACCTGCCCACGACAAACAGATATTGGGCAAACAGTCCGGCCAGACTGAGGATGCCGAACTGCAACGACCGCTGATGTATCAGGCGCTTGCTCTTGCCTGCAGAATCGGCGCGCGCATCGAGATGATCCAGCTCAGTTTCAATGCGCTTGGCATTTGTGAGCAGGAATGCCACGATCCCCGCATGCGTCACCCCACCAATCAGCCACAGGATCCCGGCACCCGCAATGGCCGCAGGAATCGCAGTCAGCGCCGTCACCGCGGCAAACGCCGTGAGTAGTCCGTTGGTGCGTCTGGCGATCGAGCGGTAGAGCGCCAGCAGACCGTCCGGGGTCAGCGACGTGCGCGGAGGGCATTCGGTGAGACTGATATATATCGCGGCTCCCGCAAACAGTCCACCCGAGAACATGGCGATGTTCTGGGCGGTGTATTGCAGCAGGAAGATCGCTTCTTGAAGATTTGTCATTTCCGTTTACTTCGTTCACAGACTCGAATAGTTGATGTTACTGCATGGCAGTTCAGCGCCGGCGAACGTGGAACAAGGCCGTCTAATGCAGCGCCCCGGCCGTTCCACCCGCGATCCTCACCGTGTCGCCTACGCCGACTTTCAACAGCTCTGCCGCACTCGTGCGGTTGGCGGCGATCTCCACCAATCCCACGCTGTTGACGTACCAGAAAGCCTCACCCTTCTCCGCTTCGCTGAAGACGCGGCGGTGGGGCAGGCGCCGGCCCTTAACGTCGAGCGTTTCCTCGCCTGACATGAGGCCGCCGCGCAGCCCCGTCCAGCAGTTGCCGTAGTGGTCGATGTAGATCACGCGCGGCAGGTCGGATGCGTCGAAGCTGCCTTCGAGCGCCGCGATGGGCCGCAGGCGCTCCGCTGGCGGGCGACCGGCGGCGATCCAGGCGGCGACGGGAGCGAAGAGATCGCGGCCGTGGAAGCTGGCGGACAGGCGCTCGGGTCGCCAGGCAATGCCGAAGCGGCGCACCTGTCGGGCCCTGGCGGCGACGACGGAGAGCAGGCCGTTGTCGGGGCCGACGAACCAGCGGCCGTCGGCCTCGATGGCGACGGCGCCGCGCGGGTCGCCGACGCCCGGATCGACGACGCAGACGAAGACGCTGCCGACCGGGAACTCGGGAACCAGCGCGACGAGCAGGTGGGCACCGGCGTGGGCGTTGAAATCCGGCGCGTCGTGCAGCAGGTCGATCACCGCCACGCCCGGCGCCTCGCGCGCGAGCACGGCCTTGAGCTGGCCGACGTAAGGGTCGCGCCAGCCGTAGTCGGTGAAGAGGACGATCATGGGGCTTCCTTCCGTGTGGCGGCCGGCGCTCAGGCCGCGACGGCGTTGGGGACGAAGCCGAAGCTGCGGCCGTCGAACAGGCCCCGGTCGCTGAGCTTGAGCTCGGGAATCACCAGCAGCGCCATGAACGAAAGCGTCATGAAGGGCGCGCGCAGCTTGCCGCCGAGGCCGCGCGCCAGCGCGTCGAGTTCGGCGTAGCGCGCGGCCACGGTGTCGCCGTCGGCGTCGCTCATCAGCCCGGCCACGGGCAGCGGCAGGCGCTCGACCCTGCCGCCGCCGGCGACCGCGATGCCGCCGCCGGCCGCGACCAGTGCATTGACCGCGAGCAGCAGGTCGTCGAGATCGGCGCCGACCGCGACCAGGTTGTGCGAGTCATGGGCGACGCTAGAGGCGAGCGCGCCACGCCCGAGGCCGAAGCCGCGGACGAAGGCCAGCGCCGGCGGCGCGGGGCGATAGCGGTTCATCACCAGCAACAGCAGCAGGTCCTGCGCCGGATCGGGCAGCCAGCGGCCGTCGCCACGGCGCGGGCTGGCGTGGATCTCCCGGGTGACCAGCTCGCCGTCGGTCGCCACGATGACGCGCAGGGCCGCGCCCTCGACCTCCACGCGCAGGTCGTCCGGAACGATGGGCCGCGCCTGCCAGCGGTTGGCCGCCACGACCGGCACCGGCGCGAGCAGGCAGCGCCCGTCCTGGGCTGCGAGGACGCCGCGCAGCCAGGTGGCACGGGGGCGGAAGTCGACGAGGTCGGCGACCAGCGCCGCATCGAAGGGATCGCCGAGGCGCAGGCGGCCGAGCGGCAGGCGGTAGTGCTCGATCGGATTGAGGCAGGCGATGCGCAGCACGTCGAACAGGTCGTGGCCCGCGGCGACGGCGCGCGCGACGAGGCGGTCGATGTGCCCGGCGGCGAGGTCGTCGGGATGCTTGTCGTCGCTGCAGAACATCAGCCGCCCGGCATGACGGTCGATCAGCGGGTGCAAGGCGTCGAAGTCGCGAGCGGCCGAGCCCTCGCGGATCAGGATCTTCATGCCGGCGGCGAGCTTGTCCTCGGCCTCTTCGATGCCGCGGCACTCGTGGTCGGTGAGGATGCCGGCGGCGGCATAGCGCCGCGCCTCCCCGCCGCGCAGGCCGGGCGCATGGCCGTCGACCGGCAGGCCGCGCGCCCGCGCGGCGGCGAGCTTGGCCTGCACCTCGGGGTCGCCGGCGAGCACGCCGGGGAAGTTCATCATCTCTGAGAGGTAGCCGATGCGCGGATCGTCGAGCAGGCGTGCCACGGCCGCGGCGTCGAGCGTCGCGCCGGCCGTTTCGAAGGGCGTGGCCGGCACGCAGGCGGGCGCACCGAAGAGGATGCGGAAAGGGGTGGATGCGGCGTTGTCGAGCATGAAGCGCACGCCCTCTTCGCCGAGGACATTGGCGATCTCGTGCGGGTCGCTGACCGCCGCCACCGTGCCGTGGCGTACCGCCAGGCGGGCGAACTCGCTCGGCACCAGCATGGAGCTTTCGATATGCACGTGGGCGTCGACGAAACCCGGCAGCAGGCAGGGCAGCGCGGGATCGGGCGAACCATGGCGCGCGATTTCGACGATGAGCCCGTCGCGCCAGGCCAGCGTGACATGGCTGACACAGCGCGTCTCGATATCGACGAGATTGGCCTCGATGCGTCCGTTGTTTGCTTCCACTATCTTCTCCGCTTCACTCGCGGGCCAACACAAGACTCAGCGCGCAAGGCGCTGAAAAAATGCGCCCCGCTCCATTGCGTGCGAGCGGGGCGGTTCCTCTCCTACACTATCCACGAAACGCCGAGGCATCTCGCGGACTCCGTGCCGTACGACCTAAGCAATCGCGAAATCGGTGTACGCCAAGGTCGGCGCACCAGTCAGCGTCGCGAACTGGACAGCCGTAAACGCGCCTCCGCTTCCGTCGGCATCGTAGTAGAGGTTGCCGGTGGTCGAATCGTAAATGAGGAAGTCGTTGCCATCGGCCGCCGTGGTAAAACCGCCGCCGATGCGCAAATTGCCTACGTCCACCGGAGCCCACGAGGTAAGCTGTAAGACGTCGGTGCCACTCACGAAGTCGTTGATGGTATCCGAGCCCGAGATGGTGGCTGGTGAATCGAAGACAAAGACGTCGGCGCCGCCGTTGCCCGTCAGCGTGTCGTTGCCCATGCCGCCGATGAGGATGTCGGCGCTACCGCCACCGGTCAGCGCATCGTCGCCGGCGCCGCCATCCAGTTTGCTGCTGCCGGTGAGACTATTAACGATGAGCAGCGTATCGTTTCCGCCCCCGCCTTGCATGAACACCGACGAACCGACGCTATTGTCGAAGCTGATCGTGTTGAGCAGTTCGTTGCCTTCGAACCAGTACTGCGCCCCTGCCACAGTGCTGACGACATCGAGAGTGTCAACACCCATGCCGTTGCTCGCCAGACTGAAGGCACGCAACGCCGTGGACTCCGTATCGTGGCTGGCACCCGAATTGCTGTAAATGTGAACAACGTCGGTACCGACGGTGCCCGTGTCGATGACCACGTCACCGGCATTGCCGACCCAATAGTTGTCACCGCCATTGCCACCGTACATCGTGTCGGCGCCGGTGCCGCCATAGATGATGTCGCCGCCGGAGGAACCGGTGATTGTGTCGTTGCCGGCCATGCCGTCGATCGTCTGCGCCGCAGTCGAACCACCGGAGGAGTCGATGATGTTGCCGAGAGCGTTGCCATTCACCGTCGTCACCGCGGTGTTCTGGACGGTGAGGTTCTCGACTTCGTTCTCGAGCGCGTAGCTGGCGTTGTTGCCCTTGAGGTAGACGATGTCGGTGCCGCCCGCTGCCACCTCGGTCACGGTGTCGAAGTTATAGACGTAGAAGGCGTCATCGCCGAGACCGCCCTTCAGCGTGTCGATGTTGTTGCCGTCCTCGCCCTGGGTGCCGTTGATGTTCGAGATGCTGCCGTAAAGGACATCATTGCCGGCACCGCCGTCGAGCGTATTGGCCAGCTGGTTGCCGTAGAGCACGTTGTCGAGCACGTTGCCTGTCAGCTCGGTGCCGGCGAAGGTACCGGTGCCGGAGACGTAATCCCACAGGTAGCCGTTCTCGACATTGGCCGCCAGGGTCATCTTGCCAGCCCCGGCGGGGTTGAAGACCATGATGTCGGTGCCCTCGTTGACGAGTTCGGTCACGATGTCGGTTGCCGTGTGGACGACATAGACGTCGTCGCCCTTGCCGCCGATCAGGGTGTCGGTGCCGGTGCTGCCGCTGCCGCCGTCGATGGTGTTGTTGCCGGCGTTGCCCTTGATGACGTTGGCCAGGCTGTTGCCGGTGCCGTTGGCGACGAAGGCGCCGTTGTCCAGGGTGCCGAGGTCGAGGTTTTCGACATTGGCCTGCAGCACGTAGTTGTTGACGTAGGAAATGACCTTGTCGGTGCCGGAAGCGGCGGCCTCGGTGATGTCCATCCGGTTCAGGTTGAAGGGCGTCGTGTTGGCCTGCGTCGCGTTGCCGATGACGTAGAGATCGTCGCCCTTGCCGCCGGCCAGCGTGACCACCGCGGCCACGCCACCGGCATGGGAACTGAGCTGCAATTCGTTGTTCAGGGTGTTGCCGGTGACGGTGAAGGCCGTCGCGGCGACGGTCGCGTCGACCACCACTTTCTCGATCACCCCGGTGCCCGCCACGGCAGGCGTGCCGCCGTAGGTCGCGCTAGTGAGGTCGATGGCCTGGTCGGTGGCGGTGATGGTGTCGATGCCGCCGGTCTCGCCGGCCGCGGAGATCGAGTTGTTGGTGTTGAGGCCAAAGACATACTTGTCGTCGCCGAGGCCGCCGGCCATGGTGTTGGTGGCCGTACCGAGCGTGGGCGTGAGGCTGTTTCCCAAGCCGATGCTGCCGTCGAGGATGTCGTTGCCGGCACCGCCCTTGAGGGTGTTCGTTCCTGCGGTGCCGTAGATGGTGTCGTTGCCGGCGCCGCCGTCGATGGTGTCGTCGAGATTCGAGTCGTAGATCACGTTGGCGACGGTCGAGCCCAGGATGTTGAATCCGGTGAAGCTCATGGTCGCCGAATGCATCTGGCCATAGCTGCTCAGGTCGAGGTTCTCGATGCCGGTCAGGTTGAGGCCGGGGACGGTGCCGGCATTCGCAACGCCCAGGGTCAGCGCGACCTGGTTGCTGACGAGCTTGAGGCCGGCATTGGCGGCGTTCGCCACCCAAAGCACGACCGTGTCATTGGTGCCGGTCGCGTCGGTGATGGTATCGACGCTGCCGGTGCCGATCGCAGTGAAGTAGGTGTCGTTGCCGGCACCGCCGACGAGGGTGTCCTTCTTGCCGTCGTCGCTCCAGGTGGAGGTGTTGAACCAATCGAAGGAGCCGTCGGACAGGACGTTGTCGAAGGTGTTGCCGGTGATGACGTTGGCCAGGTCGTTGCCCTGGCCGTCGGCCGTGCCCGCGAGCTGCTCGAGGGTCAGGTTCTCGACGAAGGAGCCGTTGGCCAGCGCGTAGGACGCTGTCGCGCGGACGAGGTCGCTGCCGCTGGTGCCGGTGGCGGTATCGTCGATGTCGCGCAGGGTATCGCCGGCCGCATCGACCCAGTAGGTGTCGTTGCCGTCGCCACCGTAGAGCCGGTCGTTGCCCGTGCCGCCATCCAGCGTGTCGTTGCCGGCGCCACCGTAGAGGATGTCGTTGCCGAGGCCGCCCTGGATGTTGTCGTCGCCCTTGCCGCCGTCTAGGGTGTTGGCGCCGTCGTTGCCGATGATGATGTTGTTGAGTTCGTTGCCACCGCCATTGATGGCGCTGCTGCCGAAGAAAGTCAGGTTTTCGACGCCGGCCTCGAGGCGGTAGTTGACCCAGGCCCAGACGGTGTCCACGCCGCCGGTGGCCGCGAGGTCCTCGAACACCGTGTCGTTGACGTTGTCGACGAGATAGCGGTCGTTGCCGACCCCGCCGAGCAGGTTGTCGGCGCCGGTGCCGCCGTCGAGGGTGTCGTTGCCCTTGCCGCCGAGCAGCACGTCGCCGGTGGCCGCATCGGTGCCGCGGATCACGTTGTCGAGGTCGTTGCCGACCAGGTACTTGGCCGTGGCCGCGAGATCGGCGAACAGGTTTTCGATACCCGTCGCGAGGGTGTAGTGGGTGAGTTCGGTCGCGCCGGGGCTGACCAGGCCGACGCTGGTGCCCTGCTGGTTGTCGGCGGGCGCGGCAAACCAGTCCGGCCCCATGACGATGCGGCCGCCGTTCGTGTTGCCCTGCAGCCGGATGGTGTCGTTGCCCCCCGCATCGAGCACCACCACATTGGTTGCCGAGGGGGCGGCTTGGAGGTAGAAGGTGTCGTTGCCCAGCCCGCCCTGCAGCACGTTGGACTTGGTGAAGCCGGCGTCGGAGCCGTTGGCGCCGAGCAGCACCAGGATGTCGTTGCCGGCGCCGCCGTCCATGGTCGTGCCCTTGGTGCCGTAGGCGACCAGCAGGTCGTTGCCGAGGCCGCCCTTGAGGATGCCGTTGCCGGTGCTGTTGGTGTCCTTGAGGTAGTCGTTGCCGTCGCCGCCGTCGAGGGTGTCGTTGCCGGCGCCGCCGGTCAGGGTGTCGTTGCCGGTGCCGCCGAGCAGGGTGTCGTTGCCGCTGCCGCCGGTCATGATGTCAACGTCGGCGCCGCCGTCGAGGAAATTGTTGCCGCTGCTCGCCGAGGCGTTCAGCGTGTCGTTGCCTGCGCCGCCGAGCAGGCGGTCGTCGCCGCTGCTCGCGGTCAGGGTGTCGGTGCCGTCGCCGCCGTCGAGGGTGTCGTTGCCGACACCGCCATTCAGGTTGTCGTTGCCGCCGCCGCCGATCAGGGTGTTGTTGAATTCGTTGCCGGTGATGGTGTTGTTCGAAGCGTTGCCGGTGCCCGAGATCGCCTGGCTGTAGCCGGCCTGCAGGGTGAGGTTCTCGAGTTCGGCCGAGAGCACGTAGGACATGGTGGCGTTGACCGTGTCCGTTCCGCCGGCGGCAAGTTCGACGATCTTGTCCGCGGCGTTGTCGACCCAGTAGGTGTCGTTACCGCCGCCGCCGGTCATGGTGTCGGCCCCGGTGCCGCCGTCGAGGGTATTGTTGCCGCTGCCGCCGATCAGGTTGTCGATGCCCGCGCCGCCGTTCAGGGTATTCGTCCCGGTATGCGCCGAGGCGTCGATGGTGTTGTCGCCGGTGTTGCCGTTATAGGTGCCGGCGGTGGCGCTGACGCCGACGATCAGGTTCTCGACGTTTTCGGCGAGCGTGTAGCCGGCCAATCCGGTCGTGTAGATCGCAACGGTGTCGACGCCCTCGACCTTGGCGTTGTATTCGAGGACGACGTCAGTACTGCTGTCGACGACGTAGAAGTCGTTGCCCATGCCGCCGACCATAGTTACTGCGCCGGTGCCATTGTCGGCGAAGTAGTCGTCGCTCGGCGTCCCGGTCAGCACGCCCGTAGTCAGATTGTTGTTGATGCTTGCCATGGTCATTGCTCCTCGCGGTGAACGATCGCAAGAGAATACACCAGCCGTGTTGCGGGTCGGCTATGGCAAATTTCACGGCGCCGGCCCGCTTTTTGCCAATATTGCGGCCGCCTCCCCGGTTGCCACCCGCCATGTCCGGATGGCGATGCTCGAAAAGCCGGCCGCCAGCGACGGTGTCAGCGCGGCATGAGGGTGCGCGAGCGCCGCGCTACGCGCACATGCCGCCCGGCAGGATGCTCGTCGCCTGCTGCGCTTCCAGTACCCTGACCCGGCCCCGCAGTTCGCCCAGTTGCGCTTCCAGCGCGCGGTTCTCCTGGGTAAGCGCACGGGTACGCTCTTCCACCAGGCGCTCGAGTTCGTCGTTGGCGCGACGCAGTTCCGTAAGCAGATGGCGCTCGGATTCGGTCAGGTCTTCGATGACCTCCTGCGTCAACGCGGCGGCCGCGACGCGGCCTGCCAGTTCCGGCTCGACGGCATTCAGCTGATTCACCATCGCCCGGTCGACCACGGCGATGTGATGCAGGAACCAATGCACGAGGTATTCGATCAGGGGGACGGTGATGCGGCCGCGGCCCTTCTCGAAGTCGGCCGTCAGGTCCCGCAGCACGCCGCGGAAATAGGCATGCTCGCCCAGATGGCGCTTGACGAATTCGGGCGCGCAGCCGCCGCCGGCCATGAGGCGTTCCTCCAGGCCGAAATGCTCGCGCACGTAGTCGTTCAGTTCGTCGAGCAAACGGCGCATGTTTTCCGGGCTGTACTCGGCGTGCGTGCTGGAATCCAGTGCATTGATCATGCCGACCAGGGCTTGGTGCTGCTTGTCGATATCGTCATTGCCGAGCGCGAAGTCACGGGTCCACTGGATGATATGCACTGCTTCCTTCTCCTCGCCATGCCGGGCCGGTGCGCCGCCGGATCGGCGCCGCGGCCGCAAGTATCCATGACGAGACAAGGGTCAGTCAATGTTGCACCGCCGCGAGGCGGGGAGGCGAACCAAATGGGTTAGAATGCCGCCCAGCGCCTCGCCGGTTGGCGCCATCCTTTCGACCGCCGCGTCCGCGGTGCTCACCCCCCAGAAATATCCGCCTGAACCGGTACCCCAGCGATGGGGCGGGCCGATTCAGGAGAGTCCATTGAAATTCGACGAACTCGGGCTCGCGCCCGAAATCCTCAGGGCCGTGCATGACGCCGGCTATACCGAGCCCACGCCGATCCAGCAGCAGGCGATTCCCGTCGTGCTGCAGGGCCTCGACCTCATGGGCGGCGCCCAGACGGGCACCGGCAAGACGGCGGGCTTCGTGCTGCCGATGCTGCAGCGCCTGCTGCGCCACGCCAACGCCTCATCCTCGCCGGCGCGCCACCCGGTGCGCGCGCTGATCCTGACGCCGACGCGCGAGCTGGCGATGCAGGTACACGAGTCGGTCAAGACCTACAGCAAGCATGTGCCGCTGCGCTCGGTCTGCGTCTTCGGCGGCGTGGACATCAAGCCGCAGACGGCCGAGCTCAAGGAAGGCCGCGAGATCGTGGTCGCCACGCCGGGCCGCCTGCTCGACCACGTGCAGCAGAAGAGCGTGCACTTCAGCCAGGTCGAGGTGGTGATCCTCGACGAGGCCGACCGCATGCTCGACATGGGCTTCATCCCCGACATCAAGCGCATCCTCGCCATGCTGCCTTCGGCACGCCAGAGCCTGCTGTTCTCGGCGACCTTCTCCGAGGAGATCAAGAAGCTGGCGGACGTGATGCTGAAGTCGCCGCAACTGATCGAGGTGGCGCGGCGCAACACCGTCTCCGAAACCATCACCCACCGCCTGCACATGGTGGCGTCCGACCACAAGCGCCACCTGCTGCTGCACCTGCTCAACCGCTCGCCGGACATGCAGGTGCTGGTCTTCGTCGGCACCAAGTTCGGCACCAGCCGGCTGGCGGCGTGGCTGTCGCGTCAGGGCGTCAATGCCGACGCCATCCACGGCGACAAGAGCCAGCAGCAGCGCACCGAGGCGCTCGAGGCCTTCAAGTCGGGCAAGGCGCGCGTGCTGGTGGCCACCGACGTTGCCGCGCGCGGCCTCGACATCGACGACCTGCCTCACGTCATCAACTACGAGCTGCCGCACGTCGCCGAGGACTACATCCACCGCATCGGCCGCACCGGCCGCGCCGGCAAGAAGGGCGACGCTACTTCGCTGGTGGCGCCCGAGGAGAAGTTCCGCCTGGCCGACATCGAGAAGCTGATCAAGTTCAAGATCGAGCAGGAGGAGGTGGCGGACTTCGATGTCCACGCCTTCCCGGCCGAGCGCGAAGAGCGCGGCGACCGCGGTGAAAGAGGCAGGGGCCACGGCCACTCGCACCGCGAGCGCGAACGCCACGGCCCCAAGGCGCCGGTGCGCCTGCCCGAGACCTCGGCCCACATTCCGAGCGTGCCACGGCCGCCCAAACCCGTGGCCAGCGGCGGTTTCGACGCCAGCCAGCCCTACGAGCCGGCCCCGCTGTCCGCCGAGGCCGCCGCCAAGGCGGCCCAATCCAACGACCGGGCGGAAGCGCCGCCGCGCAAGCCGCTGCGTCCCGTTGCCGCGCTGCTCGGCGGACTGGGCAAAAAATAGCGTCGGCTTGCCACGGCCATGGACCACGCATGGCAACTCGAGACGCAGCCGGCCGGCACCGGTGAACTGGCCATCGTTCTCGGCGGCCGCTGGTGCATCGAGGAAAACCTGCCCGCCCCCGAACTGCTCGTCGCGCGGCTCGACGCCGGCGTGCACCGCATCCGCTTCGACGCGACGCAACTCAAGGACTGGGACACCGGGCTGCTGAGCTTCCTCGGCAGCATCCTCAAGACCTGCGATGAGCGCGGCATCGCCGCCGACACCACCGGCCTGCCGCGGGGCGCGCAGCGCCTGCTGGCGATGGCGCTGGCCGTGCCGGAGCAGACCGTGCCCGGCCGCAACAACGGCCCGGTCGGCCTCTTCGCCCAGGTCGGCACGGCCACCCTCGAGTTCTTCCGCGGCATGCCGGCGATGCTCGCCTTCCTCGGCGAGATCACGCAGTCGCTGGGGCGGCTCGCCACCGGCCGCGCGCGCTTCAGGAGCCGCGATCTCTGGCTAGAGATCGAGGAGGTCGGCCCCCGCGCCCTGCCCATCGTCTCGGTGATCAGCTTCCTCGTCGGCCTCATCCTCGCCTACCTCGGCGCCGACCAGCTGAAGATGGTCGGGGCGCAGATCTTCATCGCCGACCTGGTGGCGATCGGCATGGTGCGCGAGGTCGGTGCCCTGATGACCGGCGTCATCATCGCCGGCCGTACCGGCGCGGCCTTCGCCGCCCAGCTCGGCACCATGCAGGTCAACGAGGAGATCGACGCCTTCAAGACGCTGGGCATCCATGCCGTCGACTTCCTCGTGCTGCCGCGCATCCTCGCGCTGATGCTGATGGTGCCGCTGCTGACGCTCTACTCCGGCTTCATCGGCATGCTCGCCGGCCTGCTGGTCGCGGTGACCATCTTCGACATCGGCGTCTTCGAGTACTACACCGAGACCTTGCGGGCGCTGACCATGACGCACATCCTCGTCGGCCTCTCCAAGGGCAGTGCCTACGGCGCGATGATCGCCTTCGCCGGCTGCCTGCGCGGCATGCAGTGCGGCCGCAGCGCCGAGGCCGTCGGCCATGCCGCGACCTCGGCGGTGGTGACGGCGATCCTGCTCATCACCATCGTCGCTTCGGTGATGACCATCATCTATTACCAGCTGGGCATCTGAAATGAAACACGACGTTGGGTGCGCGATCTGGCCGGCGCAGCGAAGTCAAGGAGGAGGGCCGAGCGCAGCCCGGCCCGGGGGACATGAGCAGCGTCGACTACCCCTCGCCCTTGGCGCATCCCGCCACCCAACCAACAAAGCGTTTCCTGCAACGAGCAAGGCGTACAGCGCCTTGGGACAACCAGGATGACGGACAACGGCGCCCCCCACATCGAGGTCCGCGAAGTCACGCTGGGCTACGGCGAGTACGTGGTGCAGCGCGGTGTCGACTTCGCCGTGAACAAGAGCGACATCTTCGTCGTCATGGGCGGCAACGGCTGCGGCAAGACCACGCTGATGCGCGCGCTGGTGGGCCTGCAGGCGCCGCTCGCGGGCGAGGTGCGCTTCGGCGGCGAGGACTTCTGGGGCGCGGCCGAAGAGGAGCGGCAGCAGCTCAAGCGGCGGATGGGCATCCTGTTCCAGGGTGGCGCGCTGTGGAGTTCGCTGACGCTGGCCGAGAATGTCGCCCTGCCCTTGCACGAGTACACCGCGCTCTCGGCGGCGCAGGTCGAGGAGATCGTCGCTTTCAAGCTGGCGCTGGTCGGGCTGGCCGGTTTCGACGACTTCTACCCCTCCGAGCTTTCCGGCGGCATGAAGAAGCGCGCCGGGCTGGCGCGGGCCATGGCGCTCGACCCCGACATCCTGGTGATCGACGAGCCCTCCTCGGGCCTCGACCCGCTGACGGCGCGACGCCTCGACGAGCTGATCGTCGAGCTGCGCGACAGCCTCGGCACCACGGTGGTGGTGGTGACGCACGATCTGGCCAGCATCCTGGCGATCGGCGACAATTCGGTCTATCTCGACGCCGACACCCACACCATGATTCCCACCGGACATCCGCAGGACGCGCTGAAGAACGGCGATCCGAAGGTTCGCCATTTCCTTACCCGGGGCAATTCGACGTGAGCCGGAAAGCCAGCCCGACGCTGATCGGCGCCTTCGTGCTCGGCGCCATCGTGCTGTCCGTCGCCACCACGCTGCTGCTCGCCGGCGGCGGCTGGTTCGGCGAGAAGCGCCAGCACACGCTCTACTTCGAGGGCGCGGCGCAGGGCCTGCAAGTCGGCGCGCCGGTGATGTTCCTCGGCGTCAAGGTCGGCACCGTCCAGCAGATCCAGCTCGGCCTCGACGCCCATGACAACCGCTTCGTCGTGCCCGTCACCATCGAGGTGCTGCCGAACGTGGTGCGAGCGCGCGGCGGCGAAGCGGTGGACCTGCGCGATCGCGCCGTCGTGCGCGGACTCGTCGAGCGCGGCCTGCGCGCGCGGCTGCGCATGCAGAGCCTGCTCACCGGCCAGCTTTACATCGACCTCGACTTCCTGCCGGACAAGCCGGCGCGCTTCGTCGCGCTCGATCCCGACGTCAGCGAGATCCCGACCGTGCGCACCGCCGTGCAGGAACTGCAGACGCGCCTCGAGTCCTTCCCGATGGAGAAGTTCCTCGCCGACGTCACGGCGATCAGCGGCGCCGTCAATGCCCTGATGTCGGCGCAGGGCACGCAGGAATTGCCGCAGCGGCTGCAGGCGACGCTGAAGCATCTCGAGTCCCTCGCCGCGCGACTCGACGCCCAGGGCGGGCCGGTGCTCGACGATGCGAAGAAGGCGCTGGTCGCGGCGCAGCGCGCGCTGGCCAGGCTCGAGGCCGCATCCGATCACGTCGCCACCCTCACCGCCACCGACTCCGACATGGTGAAGAACTTGACGCAGGCGGCCGACGAGCTGGCCAGGGCCGCGGCCGCCGTGCGCAGCCTGACCGCACAGGAATCGCCGACGGTGCAGGGCGCCAACGCGGCGCTGAAGGAAATCGCCCGAGCCGCCGACGCGCTGCGGCTGCTGGCGGAAACGCTGGAGCAGCAGCCCGACGCGGTCTGGCGCGGCAAACGCAAGAAAACCGACTAGGAGAGCAATCCGTGAAACTCGTCCGTTACGGCCCGCGCGGCCGCGAGAAACCCGGCCTCATCGACGCGCAGGGCCGGCTGCGCGACCTTTCCGCGCATTGCGCCACCCTCGGCTGGGACGAGCTGTCGCCGGCCGGCCTCAAGCGGCTGGCCGCGCTCGATCCGCGCACCTTGCCCGCCGTCCGCGGCGAGCCGCGCCTCGGCGTGCCCTTCACCGGCATCTCCAAGTTCATCGGCATCGGCCTCAACTACCGCGACCACGCGATCGAGGCCGGCATGGCGATCCCGAGCGAACCCATCGTCTTCATGAAGGCGACGAGCTGCATCAACGGCCCCTGCGACCCCATCCTGCTGCCGCCCGGTTCGGTCAAGACCGACTGGGAGGTCGAACTCGGCATCGTCATCGGCCGCGAGGCGCGGCGCGTCGCCGAAGCGAAGGCGCTCGACCACGTCGCCGGCTACTGCGTGATCAACGACGTCTCGGAGCGCGAATACCAGCTCGAGCGCGGCAGCCAGTGGGACAAGGGCAAGGGCTGCGACAGCTTCGGCCCCATCGGCCCCTGGCTCGTCACGAAGGACGAAGTGCCCGACCCGCAGAACCTCCGCCTCTGGCTGGAGCTGAACGGCGAGCGCGTGCAGGACGGCAGCACGGCGACGATGATCTTCGGCGTCCGCGAGATCGTCAGCTACCTCTCGCGCTTCATGACGCTCCATCCCGGCGACGTCATCGCCACCGGCACGCCGCCCGGCGTCGGCATGGGTCGCAAGCCGCAGCGATTTCTCGGCGCCGGCGACACGCTGCGCCTCGGCGTCGAGGGCCTCGGCGAGCAGCGCCAGACGGTGCGGGCTGCCTGAACCGTGGGGGTCACGCTCGCTCCGCATCCGGACAATCCGGCGGGCTTGCAGCACGAAGTCGATGCGACGCTGACGCGGCGGCCCGACGGCGTTCTCGCCGTCGCCTATTCGATTCGCGGCGACATGTCGGCGCTCCACGTGCCGACGCCGATGGCGCCCGCATCCGCCGACGCGCTGTGGCGCACGACCTGCTGCGAGCTGTTCGTCGCCGCCGGCGAGAAAGGCTACCGCGAATTCAACTTCTCGCCCTCCGGCCAGTGGGCGGTCTACGATTTCGCGGACTACCGCGAGCGCGCGCCAGTGCCCCCCGATTGCCCGGCACCGACGATCACGCGACGCATTGACGAGACCGCACTGAGAGTCGACGTCGAATTGCCCGCCGCCGCCCTGCCCGCCGGCGAGCTGCGCCTCGGCATTTCCGCCATACTCGAAACGCGTGACGGCGAGATCGGCTACTGGGCGCTCGCCCATGCGCCGGGCCGGCCCGATTTCCATTACGCCACCGCCTTCGCGCTCGCATTCGAAAAGGATCCTGCATGAAATTCGGTCTCGACCGATTCCTCGAAGACCCCGTCCTGCGCCGCCCGCTCGCAGGCCGCCGCGTCGCCCTGCTCGCTCACCCGGCCTCGACGACGCGCGATCTGGTCCATGCCCTCGACGCGATCGCAGCCCTGGCCGACATCAAGCTGACCGCGGCCTTCGGGCCGCAGCACGGTTTGCGCGGCGACAAGCAGGACAACATGATGGAATCGCCCGACACCTTCGATCCGGTCCACGGCATCCCGGTCTTCAGCCTCTACGGCGAGGTGCGGCGGCCGAACGACGCCATGATGGACACGTTCGACGTGCTGCTGGTCGACCTGCAGGACCTCGGCTGCCGCATCTACACCTTCGTCACCACGCTGCGCTACGTGCTCGAAGCCGCCGCGCACCACGGCAAGTCGGTGTGGGTCCTCGACCGCCCCAACCCGGCGGGCCGCCCCGTCGAAGGCCTGCGGCTGCGCGACGGCTGGGAGAGCTTCGTCGGCGCCGGGGCCATGCCCATGCGCCACGGCATGACGCTGGGCGAAATGGCGCGCTGGTTCGTCGCGACGCTCAAGCTCGACGTCGAGTTCGAAGTCGTCACCATGGAGGGCTGGCAGCCGGACGCCGCGCCCGGCCACGGCTGGCCGCTGCTCGAAAGAACCTGGATCAATCCGAGCCCCAATGCGCCCAACCTGTCGATGGCGCGCTGCTACGCCGGCACGGTGATGCTCGAGGGCACGACGCTGTCCGAGGGACGCGGCACGACGCGGCCGCTGGAACTCTTCGGCGCGCCCGACATCGATGCCGCCGCGCTACTCAAGGAAATGACGTCGCTCGCCCCGGACTGGCTCGCCGGCTGCCGGCTGCGCCCCTGCTGGTTCGAGCCGACCTTCCACAAGCACGCGGGCCAGCTCTGCCAGGGCCTGCAGATCCACGTCGAGGACCCGGCCCACTACGACCACGCCGCCTTCCGCCCCTGGCGGCTGATGGCGCTGGCCTTCAAGGCCCTGCGCCGCCTGCACCCCGACTACCCGCTGTGGCGCGACTTCCCCTACGAATACGAGCGCGACCGCCTCGCCATCGACCTCATCAACGGCAGCGAACTGTTGCGCTTGTGGGTCGATGACCCGGCCGCGACGCCGGCCGATCTCGATGCCCTGACGCGGCCCGACGAGGGCAGCTGGCGCGAGGAAATCTTTCCGTCGCTGCTCTATCGCTGACCGCGTCGCCATCCCGCCATCCGCTACGGCGAGGAGAGCATTTTTTGCTCGACCGCCTTGTAGCGCAGTTGCCTCATCAGAGCCGACTTTTCGTCTGGCGGCGCGCCATGCGCTTCCTGCCGAAAATCTAAGGTTGCGATCGCTTTGGCCGAAAACCCGACAAAAACAGTCGACCGCGGACGACCTCCCGCGGCCGGACCGCAATGTCATTCGTATAAATGCAATGTTTGATCTGGCGCAAAATAGGCGACCCGATTGCCTATAATATCCACGACGGCTGCACGGGAACATACCCGACCAGATACGACTTGGACCAAACCTTGTGCAGGACCTGGGTTGCAACCAAGGCCCCCGGCCCCCACTAAAGGAAGGAGAAATACAAATGGCTGAACCCACCGCAAGCAAGGCGCCCTACGTCGTCGAATGGCGCGACGGGTTCCTCATCGACATCGCCCAGGTCGACCGCGAGCACAAGCACCTCTTCACGCTCGTCAAGCGCCTGGAACTCGGCACGGTTCAGGCGACGATCGACGAGCTTCTCGACTACGTCGTGACACACTTCACCAACGAGCAGAAGCTCATGGAGGACAGCGGCTATCCGGCGTTCAACGAGCACCTGAGGCTGCATGAGGAATTCGCATCGGCGGTCGCGGATTTCCTCTCCAGCGGCGACGAGTGGAATGATGACCGCGTGCAGACATTGCGGCGCTTCCTCAACAAATGGCTCATCGGCCACATCATGACCCACGACCTGCGCTTCGGTAAATGGTACCGCGACCACCACGGCACCGACGCGCCCGAGGTCGTCGCCAAGCCCGCAAAGAAGGTCGGCTGGTTCGATCGCCTGCTCGGCCGGGGCTGATTCCAGCTTCCACATCGCGTTCGCCGGCTTCCCCGGACGAAAAAACGCCACGGCATGCCGTGGCGTTTGCATTTTCGGCCGCGCCCCGAGGCCCTAAGGCTTGCTGGCGGTGAACACCAGTCCGGCGAGCTTGCGGACGACGAAGCGCCGGAAGGCCACGGGGACGATCGCCACCAGGGATTTCCGGTGTTCGAGCCGCTTCCCCAGCCACTCCTCCTCGATATGCCCGATCGCGACGAAACGGCGGGCGAATGCGCCGTGGATGTCGTCGAGCGTCCGGTAATGGGTCCATTGGTCGAGCCATGAGCACATTTCCCTGCTCCAGTTCATGGGTGATCGCCCCTGCCTGAAATAGCCGAGGCCGAGGGCCGCGAGCGTCGCGGCGTAATGGACGCGGAAAGCGCTGCGCTTGGGAAACCAGTGCAGAAACGGAATGCCGACGTGCCCCTCCCGCCAGACGGACCGGTCCGGAAACAGGCTCAGCACCTGGGCGCCGGGCTTCATGACGCGATGGATTTCGGCAAGCACCCTGTCCAGGTCCGGCACGTGCTCCATGACCTGGTTGCTGACGACGAGATCGAACGTTCCATCGGGAAACGGGATGACATTGGTGTTCGCATCCATCGGGAATATGACCTGGCCCAGCAGTTCGCGGTCGACGGCCGACTCGTAGCTTCCACCGTCGTAGAAGACGTCGCAGCCGAAGGCGTCGATGCCCTGCTGGCGCAGGCCCTTGACGATCTGCCCGGCACCGCAGCCGTAATCGAGGACGGTCAGCTTGCGGCCGCCCTTCCGTTCAGCTATCCAGCGAACGCAGAATTCGTAGTTGTCCATTCGTCATTCCCGCTCGCCTCGCATCGCCCCGCCGCCGTATCGCCGGAGCCGACTTTTCCAAATGACAACGCCACGAAAGCCGTGGCGTTGTCCGTTCCCGGTTGGATGCGCTCAACCCTTGAGCGCGGCGAGCACCTCGTCGAGCATTTTCTTGGCGTCGCCGAACAGCATGCGGTTGTTGTCCTTGTAGAAGAGCGGGTTGTCGACGCCGGCGTAGCCCGAAGCCATGGAGCGCTTCATCACGATCGACGTCTTCGCCTTCCACACTTCCAGCACCGGCATGCCGGCTATGGGGCTGGTCGGATCTTCCTCGGCCGAGGGGTTCACGATGTCGTTGGCGCCGATGACCATGGAGACGTCGGTATCGGGGAAGTCGGCGTTGATCTCGTCCATCTCCATCACGATGTCGTAGGGCACCTTGGCCTCGGCCAGCAGCACGTTCATGTGGCCCGGCATGCGGCCGGCCACCGGGTGGATGCCGAAGCGGACGTTCACGCCCTTCTCGCGCAAATGTTTGGTGATTTCGTAGACCGTGTGCTGCGCCTGCGCCACCGCCATGCCGTAGCCGGGCACGATGATGACGTTCTTCGCGTCCCTGAGCAGTTCGGCGGTGTCGACGGCGGAGATCGCGGTGACCTCGCCGGCCGGCTGACCATCGGCCTTGGCCACCACCGTGCCGCCGCCGGTGCCGAAGCCGCCGGCGATGACGCTGATGAAGTTGCGGTTCATCGCGCGACACATGATGTAGGAAAGGATGGCGCCGCTCGATCCGACCAGCGCGCCGACGACGATCAGGAGGTCGTTGGAGAGCATGAAGCCGGTCGCCGCCGCCGCCCAGCCCGAGTAGCTGTTGAGCATCGACACCACCACCGGCATGTCGGCGCCGCCGATGGCCATCACCATGTGGATGCCGAAGAGCAGGCCGATGGCGGTCATCACGATCAGCGCGGTGGCGCCGTCGGCCGGGGTGTGCGCCTGGAGGAAGGCATAGCCGTAGTAGATGACGACCAGCGCGCCGATGCCGTTGAGCGCATGGCGTGCCGGCAGCAGCATGGGCTTGCCGGAGATCTTGCCCGAGAGCTTGCCGAAGGCGATGATCGAGCCGGAGAAGGTGACGGCGCCGATGTAGATGCCGACGTAGATCTCGAGTTCGTGGATGGCCTTCTCGGCGCCGCTGAACACGATCGAGGTATCGACGTAGCTGGCATAGCCGACGAGGCAGGCGGCGAGGCCGACGAGGCTGTGCATCAGCGCGACCAGTTCGGGCATCTGCGTCATCTGCACCTTCTTCGCGGCGACGAGGCCGATGCTGCCGCCGACGACCATGGCTCCGACGATCCAGGGGATGCCGGCCAGGGTCACGCGCGGGCCGAACACCGTGGCGAGCACCGCGATGGTCATGCCGACGATGCCGTAGAGGTTGCCGCGCCGCGCGGTCTCGGGGTTGGAGAGGCCGCCGAGGCTGAGGATGAAGAGGATGGTGGCGCCGATGTAGGCGACGGCCGAAAGACCCGTGCTCATTTGCTTACTTTCTGAACATCGCCAGCATGCGGCGCGTGACGGCGAAACCGCCGAACATGTTGATCGCGGTCAGCGCCAGCGCGAGTACGGCCAGGCCGAGGATCAGCCCCGAGGGGCGGCCTTCGGTCAGTCCGGACAGCGGCGGCGCGATCTGCACCAGCGCGCCGATGGCGATGATGCTGGAGATGGCGTTGGTCACGCTCATCAGCGGCGTGTGCAGCGACGGCGTGACGTTCCAGATCACCATGTAGCCGACGAAGCAGGCCAGCACGAAGACCGTGAAGTGCGAGAGGAAGGAAGCGGGGGCGAAGGCGCCGACCACCCAGAACAGTGCGGCGCCGATGCCGAAGATCATCGCCAGCGAGCTGCCGGCCATCGGTTCGCCGGCGCCGTGGCCGTGACCAGACTTCTTCGCGGCGACGGGAGCGGGCTTGACCTGCGCGGGCGCGGCGGCCGGCTTGAGCGGCGGGGGCGGCCATGTGACTTCGCCCTGCTTGATGACGGTCAGGCCGCGGATGGCGTCGTCTTCCATGTTGACGTCGATGATGCCGTCCTTGGTCTTGCACAGTTCTTCGGTCAGGCGGAACAGGTTGGTGGCGTACAGCGTAGAAGACTGCTTGGCCAGACGGCTGACCAGGTCGGTGTAGCCGATGATGGTGACGCCGTGCTTCACCACCGCCTGGCCGGGCTCGGTCAGTTCGCAGTTGCCGCCCTGCTCGGCCGCCATGTCAACGATGACGCTGCCGGGGCGCATGCTCTTCACCATCTCGGCGGTGATCAGCTCGGGCGCGGGCTTGCCGGGGATCAGCGCCGTGGTGATGATGATGTCCACTTCCCTGGCCTGCTTGGCATACATCTCGCGCTGGGCCTGCTGGAAGCCCTCGGACATCACCTTGGCGTAGCCGCCGCCGCCGGAGCCTTCTTCCTCGTAGTCGACCTTGACGAACTCGCCGCCGAGCGACACGACCTGATCGGCCACTTCGGCACGGGTGTCGTTGGCGCGCACGATGGCGCCCAGGCCGGCGGCGGTGCCGATCGCGGCCAGACCGGCCACGCCGGCACCGGCAATGAAGACCTTGGCCGGGGGCACCTTGCCGGCGGCCGTGATCTGGCCGTTGAAGAAGCGGCCGAAGGCGTTGGCGGCCTCGATCACGGCGCGGTAGCCGGCGACGCCGGCCTGGGAGGTCAATGCGTCCATCTTCTGGGCGCGGCTCAGCATGCGCGGCAGCGCGTCGATGGCCAGCACCGTCACCTTGCGGGCGGCCATCTGCTGCATGAGTTCGGGGTTCTGCGCCGGCCAGATGAAGCCGATCAGCGTGGCGCCCTCCTTCATCAGCCCGACTTCGGTCGCGCTCGGGGCGCGCACCTTGAAGACGATGTCCGAATTGGCCCAAAGGCCGGCGGCATCGGCGACGATCTCGGCGCCGGCGGCACGGTAGGTGTCGTCGGCAAAATTGGCGGCATCGCCGGCACCGCTCTCGACGCTGACGGCGAAGCCGAGCTTGATCAGTTTCTCGACGACCTCGGGAACGGTCGCGACGCGCTTCTCGCCGGCGAAGGTCTCCCGTGGCACTCCGATCGTCAGTGGCATGTTCGCTCTCTCTGTACGCTTTGTTTGGCGCGGGTCCGCGCTGTATCATGGGCCCGCCCCGCAAGGTGCGGGAAAGACGGGAATCATACTGAAATCGCCCGACCATGGCCAGCAAGAACGCCTCCAAAAGCAAGCGTGCCAAGCCCCCGCGGCCGCGGCGCTCCGGCAAGACCGGGCTGCCGGCCGGCAGCCTCGTCTATCTGGGCGAACGCAAGACCGAGCATGCAGCGATCACGCTGATCGAGTACAGCCCGGACGAGCTGAAGGAAACCCGTTTCGAATCCCTGGCCGACTGCCACAGCTGCGCACCGCTGCTGCCCAAGGTCTGGCTCAACGTCCATGGCCTGCATGAACCCGAGGTGATGGCCGAGATCGGCCGCCGCTTCAAGCTCCACCCGCTGGTGCTCGAGGACATCCTCAACACCGACCAGCGCCCCAAGGTCGACGATTACGGCGACTACCTGTTCCTGGTCGCCCGCTTCTTCGACCACGACGAGGCGAACCTGACCGTCACTTCCGAGCAGGTCAGCTTCGTCATCGGCCATGATTTCGTGCTGACTTTCCAGGAGCGGCCGACCGGCCGCTTCGATCCCGTGCGCGAGTGGCTGCGTGCCGACAAGGGTCGCATCCGCAGCCTCGGCTGCGACTACCTCGCCTATGCCCTGCTCGACCTGGTGGTCGACCGCTACTTCACGGTGCTCGAACAGGTCGGCGAGCGCAGCGAGGATCTGGAAGACGCCCTGATGGCGAAGCCCGATGCGGCGCTGCTGCAGACCCTGCACCAGTTGAAGCGCGAGACGCTGACCCTGCGCCGCGCCATCTGGCCGCTGCGCGAGGTCATCAACACCCTGGTGCGCAACGAGGGGCGCTTCTTCGCGCCGGAGACCCAGCTCTACCTGCGCGACATCTACGACCACACGGTGCACCTGATCGAATCGCTCGAGGCGATCCGCGACCTCATCGCCGGCATGCTCGACATCTACCTCTCGAGCATCAGCAACCGCGTCAATCAGGAAGTGCGCACGCTGACCGTGTTTGCCATCATCTTCATGCCGGCGACGCTGATCTCCGGCATCTTCGGCATGAACTTCAAGGCCATGCCACTGCTCGACGCCGGCAACGGCTTCCTCATCGCGATCGGCCTGATGATCGGCGTGGCGAGTACCCTCGGGCTGATCTTCTGGCGCCGGCGCTGGATTGGGTAAATGCCATGAAGAACCTGATCCTCGCAATCGCCGCGGCCGTAGTGCCGAGCCTCGGCTTCGCTGCGGCGACGCCCTACGACGGCGTCCGCCTGCTCAACGACTGCAAGGCCGCGGTGCGGATTCTCGACCAGGGCAAGACCACCAGCAAGGCCGATGAAGCCGTCGCCGCCACGCAATGCAGTTATTTCTCCTGGGGCGTCTACCTGGCGCAGCGCGGCGCCGTGACCAAGACCGGGCAGCGCCTCTTCTGCGCCCCCGGCAATGCCACGCAGGAGCAGGTCGTCCGCGTCATCGAGAAATGGCTGACCGAGCATCCGGAGCAACTGCACCTTGCCGCCGAGCGCCTGATTCCGACGGCGCTGCGCGACGCCTTCCCCTGCCCGCCGACTACCCGGCGCAAGGATGAACAGGCGACCTGAAGAGCAGCCCTAGCCGGCCGTCGCCGCGGCGAAGCTCGCACCGGACGCATCCTTCGCAGAAAGTTTGGGCATCATCCCGTGCAGAGGCCAGGCGATGGCAAGGTCGGCATCGTCCCATCGGATGCATCGCTCGTGTTCCGGATACCAGTAGTCCGTGGTCTTGTAGAGGAACTCCGCCGACTCGCTGAGCACCAGGAAGCCGTGCGCCAGGCCCGGCGGAATCCAGAGTTGCCGCTTGTTCTCCGCCGACAGTTGCTCGCCGACCCACTGGCCGAAGGTCGGCGAGCCGCGACGGATGTCGACAATGACGTCGAACACCGCGCCGGCCGTCACGCGGACCAGCTTGCCCTGCGGCCTGGGGTCCTGGTAATGCAGGCCGCGCAGCACGCCCCGCGCCGACTTCGAATGGTTGTCCTGGACGAAGCTGACCGCATGACCGACGGCCTCATCGAAACGCCGCTGGTTGAAACTCTCGAAGAAGAAACCGCGTTCGTCGCCGAAAACCGTGGGCTCGATGAGCAGGACATCGGCGATGGTGGTAGGGGTGGCCTTCATCGAAGTCTCACCACACAGCGTCCTTCAGCAGCCCCAGCAGATACTGGCCATAGCCGGTCTTGACCAAGGGCCGGGCGAGCGCCTGCACCGCCTCCGCATCGATCCAGCCTGCGCGCCAGGCAATCTCCTCGGGACAGGCGATCTTCAATCCCTGGCGCTTCTCGATCGTGGCGATGTACTGGCTGGCATCCATCATCGATTCATGGGTGCCGGTATCCAGCCAGGCGTAGCCGCGGCCCAGGATCTCCACCGCGAGGTCGCCGCGCGCCAGGTAGGCCCGATTGACGTCGGTGATCTCGAGTTCGCCGCGCGCGGACGGCCGAATGGAACGAGCGATGTCGACGACGTCGTTATCGTAAAAGTAGAGACCGGTCACAGCATAGCGCGACTTCGGCTCGGCCGGCTTCTCCTCGATGGAAATGGCCCGCCTGCCGGCGTCGAATTCGACCACGCCATAGCGCTCCGGGTCGTGCACCGGATAGGCGAACACCGTCGCGCCCCGGCCACGACCGTCCGCCCGCTGCAGTTGCTCTACCAGGTTGTGGCCGTAGAAGATGTTGTCGCCCAGGATCAGCGCCGACGGATCATTGCCGACGAAGCCGGCGCCGATGATGAACGCCTGCGCCAGTCCCTCCGGCGATGGCTGCACGGCATAGGAGAGGTTCATGCCCCAGGCGGAGCCGTCCCCCAGCAGTTGTTCGAAGCGCGGCGTGTCCTGCGGCGTGGAAATCACCAGGATGTCGCGAATGCCCGCCAGCATCAGCGTGCTGAGCGGATAGTAGATCATCGGCTTGTCGTAGATCGGCAGCAGTTGCTTCGACACCGACAGCGTAGCCGGATAGAGGCGGGTGCCGGAGCCGCCGGCGAGGATGATGCCCTTGCGTGTGGTCATGGCGTGGTCAGCTCCAGGAGGGTGCGGCGGACGTGCCATTGCCAGGGCGGCAGCGACAGGCCGAGGGCCGCTTCCAGCTTGCCGCAGTCGAGGCGGGAATTCTTCGGGCGCACGGCCGGCAGGGGATAGTCCTCGGTGGCGATCGGCTCGACCCGTTCCGGCGTGGTCGCCAGCGCAAGGCCGGCCTGCGCAGCCTGCTTGACGATGAACCGGGCATAACCGTGCCACGACGTCGCACCGCCGGCGGTGCAATGGTAGACCCCGCTGGCGATCCGCCCGGCGAGCAGGTCGCGCAGCGCGTGCGCCGTCACGTCGGCAAGCAGTTCGGCCGAGGTCGGCGCGCCGACCTGGTCGTCGACGATGCGCAGGCTGTCGCGCTCGCGCGCCAGGCGCAGGATGGACTTGAGGAAGTTGTCGCCGCGCGCCGCGAACACCCACGAAGTGCGCAGTATCAGGTGCTCGGCGCCCGAGGCGGCGACGGCCTTGTCCCCCGCCAGCTTGCTGCGGCCGTAGGCGGATTGGGGGTTCGGCGCGTCGCCCTCGACGTAAGGGGCCTCCTTCGTTCCGTCGTAGCAGTAGTCGGAAGAGAAAAGGACCAAAGGGATGCCCGCGGCCTTCGCTTCCAGCGCCATGGCGGCCGGCGCGACCGCGTTGATCGATTGCGCCAGGGCGCGTTCACTTTCCGCCCGGTCGACGGCAGTATAGGCAGCGGCATTGACGATGGCGTCGGGCCGGGCGAAGCAAATCGCCGCGCGCACTGCGGCCGAATCGGCGAGATCGACATCGCGGCGCGTCAGTGGCAGCACGCTGCCGAGCACCGACAGGCTGCGCTTCAGCTCCCAGCCGACCTGTCCCTCGGCGCCGAACAGCAGGATGGACCTGTCGCTCATGCACGCCCCCCGTAATTGCTCTCGATCCAGTCGCGATAAGCGCCGCTGGTCACGTTGGCGGCCCAGGCCTGGTTGTCGAGGTACCACTGCACCGTCTTGCGGATGCCGGTTTCGAAAGTCTCGGCGGGCCGCCAGCCGAGTTCCCTTTCGATCTTGCGTGCGTCGATCGCGTAGCGCCTGTCGTGGCCGGGACGATCGGCGACATGGGTGACCAGCCGCGCGTGCGGGCCGGCGGCATCGGGGCGAAGCTCGTCGAGCAGGCCGCACACCGTCTGCACGATCTCGATATTGGGCTTCTCGCAGCTGCCACCGACATTGTAGGTGTCGCCCGGGCGCCCGGCTTCGAGCACGCGGCGGATCGCACCGCAATGATCGCCGACGTAGAGCCAGTCGCGGACCTGTCGGCCGTCGCCGTAGACGGGCAACGACTTTCCCTGCAGGGCATTCTGGATCACCAGCGGTATCAGCTTCTCCGGAAACTGATAGGGCCCGTAGTTGTTCGAGCAGTTGCAGGTCAGCACCGGCAATCCATACGTGTGGTGCCAGGCGCGCACCAAATGATCCGAGGCGGCCTTGCTGGCCGAATAGGGGCTGTTGGGCTCGTAGCGGCTGTTCTCGGTGAAGGCCAGATCGGCAGGCCCCAGCGATCCATACACCTCGTCCGTCGACACATGGAGGAAACGGAAGGCAGACCGCTCCGCGTCGGGGAGATCGCTCCAGTACGATCGAACCGCCTCGAGCAACTGAAAGGTGCCGACGACATTGGTCTGCATGAACTCGCCGGGGCCATGGATCGAGCGGTCGACATGCGACTCGGCTGCGAAATTGATGATCGCGCGCGGCTTGTGCCGCGCCAGCAGTTCCGCCAGCAAGGCAGAATCCCCGATATCCCCGCGCACGAAGACATGGCGCGAGTCAGAGGCGATCGATGCGAGGCTTTCCAGATTCCCGGCGTAGGTCAGCTTGTCGAGATTTACGACGGGCTCGCCGATGTCGTGCAGCCAGTCAAGGACAAAATTCGCGCCGATGAAGCCGGCGCCGCCGGTCACCAGGATCATAGGCGCACCATCCTGCGAGAAATGAAGTTGTACAAAAAGAATAGCGCCACGCTGGTGTGGCAACGTGAATGGGCGGGATTAACCCTTCGGGGAGCCAACGTCTCGACGCGGACCTAGTCGACGCTCGCCGGACTACGACCGTGGTCCAGCCGCGTCGGCGCCAGCGGCTGGCCGGATGCCTGAGCATCGGCCAGCAAGAGCTTCACCCTGTCTTCCGACTGTGGCTGGCTGTGGTGTTGGGCGATGGTTGGCAGATAGCCGGTAGCAGATTGCAGAACATTCCCTGCTGAAACACATGCCCCTTGTGCTGCATCTGCATCTGAGGACCTCTCTTCGCTTCTCAACGTAATTTAGACTCCCTAGCACATGGCCCCACAGGGAATTAACGAGTCCTTGATGTGTAATTGGTCCTTAAAGACAGCAGCGACTTACAATTGTTTATTTCAAGTGACGGTCAGCGGCTCCTTTGGGCGGTGATTTTAACCATCCACGTTTGAAGCAACTCTGGAGTGAGAGTTGGATCCGCTTGGAGCACTTCGGGAGGCGGAATGACATCAGTCCTAGACCGATTTTCTGTTCTGATAACGAATCCTGCCTCGACGAACAATTGCCGCAGTTGAAATGGCGTTATTTTGTTCAAAGATCCGCCGATATTCATGCTCTTGGGAAAAATTCGGCGAAAGTCCTTTTGGAATCGAATATGCGCCCACGGCTGCGAACGCAAATAATAAGGGCAGGCAGCACAGTTTGAGGGATCGCATTGGCTGTCATTGTCCGAAGTCCATTGAAAAGGCCTAGCGCGCCGTAGCTCATCTCTGTGTTGTTTTGAAGCTTCGCACTTCGTAGGAAGGGTCCAACACGCCGAAGATAAGATCTCAATCCTATCTTGATGAGTTTTTACAAATCCGTGATCATGAGAACCGCTTGGATGGTAATAATTATCATGGCTACAAAAAAATAGCCATTTGGTTTCAGCAACCCGAATACATTTTGGAACGCTGACGGCAGGTCCTGCAGGTGTTCCGTAACGGTATTTGCGAATATCAGATCGGCCTTAGCTGTCGCCACGGAAGAAAATTCACGAATACTTATATTTTGCGCAACTACATTCAATTGTGTGAGTTGATCGACATACTCATCATCAAATTTAACCCAACTGTCGATAGCATAGACCTTCGAAGCGCCCAGCCGCGAAAACGCGACTGCAAATGCTGCATCGCCACATTCCCAATCTAATACAACCTTTCCCTCAATTGCATCCCTAGAGAGAAGTCCCTGCCTAAGGAGTCGTTGCAACTGTTTCTCACGATCAGATATTCGCGCCTCGCTCACAGTAGCAACTTTCATCGCGCGACCTTTCTTTGTTCCTTAAAATCCATCAGAAAGACTGGATCATTAAACCTACTTAAGTTTCTGACCAAGGGCTTCATTTAACCTTCATTTTGTTCATATAAAATTGAATTTCCGACGAAATCTCATTTATTAACTCAATCTTCTCGAGAATTATTTCATCAAGTTTTCTCCATGACGTATATTCTCCGAAGGTTCCGGCGTATAAAAAAGAGCGAAGCTTTTGCAAATCTAACGGTGACGAAGCTAATTCGACAATTTCAGGCTTAGGTGCCATCAATGCTTGATGGGCATCCATAGATAAGAAGTGCGCCCTGGCCTTTTCATATAATTCAATATCCCACTGGAGGGTTGCCTTTGACAAATCAATTTCTAGGTCGTCCTTTGGCGCGACATTGGAATTGATTGGATCTGGGCAGATTTCAAGCACATTGAAAATGGCTTGAGATGTTTCTTCAAAATTTGATGTGAAATAGCAATAATTAAATGCTTTGAGGATGCGTAACGCCCTATCAGCGGGCGTGCCGCTACCGGACAACGAAGGAAATCGATTTATCAAATACCAGCACATCGGGTTGCGGGTCGAGCTAATAAATTGCTCGATATCCAAAGGGCTATTGCCTTGCTTGGCTCTTAGGCGAATTTGATACTTAATATCGCTAATAAATCGCTCGGTCGGTTCTCGTAACCCTGTAATTGCCCGAATGTTTGGACCAAGAAGTTTTAGCATTTCCTCATGTATCGTATGACCGAACACAAACCTAAGCCGACCTGGCTTGCGAATCTGAGTTATTTCATCCCGGCCCTCATGGTAATTCCTAATAAGGCTCGTAGTTTGATAGATCTGATCTGGTGGAAGCTTTTGCGCGACGCGATCAAGTAACGTGGTTCCTGCGCATTTTGGAATATGTAGGCCGATTATCTTAACGTTACTTGTCATAATGTGCCCCTGAGACTTTTCGAAAGCGCCCATTTCAAGACGCAACTTGAATTCGATCAAATATCGGATTCGGGTCCTGCGACAGGTTCTCCGTTAGGTAAAACTATCGGTTCAATAGTCCGGTTGTGTCAAGCTTTCCCCTTCCAAGTTCATTCCTTAACTGCAAGGAATCGTATGCATGCACTTAATTGCAGTAGTACGCCCGCCATATGACGAGTATCGCGCTGGTGAATTCTTAAATGTGCTTCCATATCTGACGGAAGAGCCAGAATACCTGCGTCCTCGTCACTTAGTTGATGTCCTGTATAGAGGTGAAGATATCGCAATGCCATTGTGATTACATCTGGCCCTGGATATAAAGCGAGTAATCGGAATCCGTGTTTTTTAGAATCACATATAAGCCATAAGGTGAGTATCCAAACGTTGACCACGGATGATACGGTTCCAAGAAACTCACACTACCGGCAAATACTCCCGTTGTATGTTTTAGGACGCGGGAGATTTCTGAGAGAGCCATATCTGGCTCCGGGACATGCTCCAATGCTTGCCATGACCATATTGCGTCGAAGGAACATTCCTCGAATGGAATTCGCTTGCCATCGTAAAAAGAGATTTGCTTGCTTTGCGAAACACCTATCATCCCTGGCGCGTTTGAAGATCCATATTCGAGCCCCGTCCACGTGAAGCCTGACCTCTCCAAGAGCTCTCTGTGCGGACCGCGGCCGCAGCCGAAATCTAACAAGTTCGTGCCACTCGCAAGTTTGGCCATCCGTGTTGCGAGATCGGCGGGCGTGCGAACGGACGTCGATAGCTCCACGCCGTTGAGTATCTCGCCTATAGAATCTCGAAGCGCCTTTGGCTCTTCATCCTCAGCTAACCGATCGATCTCATTCCAAATTTCTTTAATGCGTGACTTGATCATTTCTGCCCCACTAAACGTTCAGTATTGAAGGCCTTAGCTCTCAATTGCGATTGAGGTTTCGCGCTGTTATCGGATGACCGAGGTGGCCAATCGTGCTTGCCATATTCTCTGGCGCACAAAGGCACGAAGTTGGTGACCTGGATATATTGGCGCCCGGCCTCAAGACGTGCAAACGCTGGAGAGCTGTGGGGTTGGCGATGTTCTTCAAAGGCTAGCTAGCACGCTTTGCTCCGACAGGAAGCGCGTGGCGACAGGCAACTGGATTTCGGTGATCGCCAGTCTCGGCACCACCAGCACCCGGGCGCCCGCCTTGATCGCCTTGCTCAGAGCGCCGGCGAGGAAGTAGGCGCCGGCTTCCTCGTGGAAGGGGTGCTTCAGCGCAAGTTCGCGGCGGACGCAGCTTAGGGTGCTCACGAGGTGGATGCTCCACGGCACCACGCTCGGCGCGCCGCCGATGCCGATCATGGCCCAGCCTTCGCCGCCGTACTTGTTGCGGTCGCCTTCCTGCCAGCGGCCGTCCTTGACGTCGTCCTCGCTCAGGGCATGGACATGCGAGGTCACGATGTCGACGCTCGCATCGCGGTCCATGACGTCGAGCGCGGTGCGGTAGAACCCGGCCGTCGCCCAACCGCCGTGGGTGACGAAGGCGACGTAGTCCGAGTCGATCTCACGCAGCAGGCGATTGAAGAAGTCCGGACTCGGGGTGTCCCACGGGGAGAAATGGAGCCGAACCGCCTCCGGCAGATCGTAGGCCTGGAGATCGCGGTGGGCGTTGCCGACCACGACGTGGAACTCCAGTTCGCCGGCCTTGAGCTGGGGCGACAGCTCGAACAGGCGCTCGTTGATCTCGGCCAGCGACGAGAAGCCGTAGCCGATCAGGGCCAGCCGGCCCTTCCGCCCGGTCGCCGTTGCGACCGAGCCCGGCAATTCGGGCAGGTGCCAGTAGCACAGGGACTCGGGCAGCGGTGGCGCGGGCGGCTTGTCCCATGCCAGCGCGTCCTCGCACGCGCGCGCCAGGTCTTCGGCCGTGCCGTCGAACATGAGGCAGTTCTCGTGCTCGCTCCAGTAGGGACCCTCGCCGAAGGCCAGGCACTTGCGGTTGAGGATGAGCTTGGCGTCGCGCAGTGCGCTTTCGTAGGCGAAGACGCAGAGGCTTTCGTAGTTCGAGGGCACCACCGCGATGGCGTTCTCGAGCAGCTTGTTGCGCAGGCTGGCCTCGGCATTGAGCATGAACACCATCCGACCCTTGTGGCGCTCGGGCACGAGCTCGCGCAGCCAGCCGATGTAGGCATGGTCCCAGCCGTAGGAAGCGACGATGAAGCGCCCGTCGTAGTCCGGATGGGCGTCGAGGAAAATGACGCCCGCCTTGACGAACAGGTCGGGCCGCTTGAAGGGCTGGAGGCGGCTGGAGAAGATGAAGTTGCGGGCCCGCGCGGCGCCGTCGCCCTCGAACATTTCATCCTCGTCGAGGAATATGGGCGGGAATTCATGGACCACCTTGCGGCGCCAGTCGGCGCCGAAGCCGTAGAAGTCCTGGTTGGCCCGGGTGATGGTTTCGAGGTGCGCGGGAACGATGTCCGCCTGCTCGATGCATTGTCGCTCGAGCTCGAAGAAAGCGCGCTCGGACTTGCCCTGGCGATGGTAGAAGGGCTCGGCGTCGTGGATGATGCCGCCGGTGGAATGCAGGCGGACGGCGATCTGTGCCTTCTGGAAATGCAAACCCGCCTGCTTGGCGGCGATGGTTGAAAAGCCCCAGGCGCCGTAATCGGGAAACTCGATGACGTCGAGCTCGACGTCGTAACGGTTCTGCAGGTAGAGCAGGCCGTTGTAGTACTCGAGCGATTTCCTGACGAAGCCCTTCTCGCTGTATTCCTTCGGATCGAGCCAGCCGAAGAGCTTGGCTTCGGTCTCGTCGAAGTAGGAAAAGCTCTGCGGCGTCGCGACGACGGTGCCGAGGCCGTTCTGCTCGAAGAACTCGGCCAACGCCGCATGATTGGACACCTCGTGCGAGGACACGAGGAAATAGAAGTTGCGGCGATCCGCCCCGTGGTCTCGGTTCTGGACGGCGAAGTTGTACATCAGCCGGCCCAGCCCGCCCGGCTTGAAAGGATGCAGCTCGTTGGTGATGAAGCAGACGTTCATGGCCGGTTCGCCTCAGCTCAGGAATTCGAGGTAGCTCGCGACGCAGAGCCGCTTGCGCAGGGCGACATGGTCGGCGATCATTTCCCGCAGGGCGCTCGCATCGTGGCGCCACAGCGACAGAACGTCGCCCAGGGCCGTCTGCAGCGCGCCGACGTCGTCCACGTACTCCACCTCGCACAGGCGCGACAGCGGATGGGCGTCGATTTCGGGATGCACGCCGAGGCGGCCGCTAAGGCAGGGCGTGCCCACCGCCAGGCCCTCGAGCATGGTCATCGGCTGGCACTCGATCAGCGACGAGTGCAGGATGGCCCCGCATGATGCCGCCCGCGCCATGATCTGGCCGGGCCGCATGAAGCCGATCCACTTGATTTTCTTGAGTTCCTGCAGGTTCTCAAGGGCGCTCGGCCAGTTGACGACGTAGATGGTCTTGACGGCGTCGCAATGCAGGCCAGCCAGGGCATTGGTGTAGAGGTTCTTGCGCCAGTTGTTTTCCACCGGCAGCAGGACGGCATCCACTTCGCGCAGCACGGGCAGCGGGCCGTCGATGCGCGGCGCCATGTTGATAATGGTCTTGGGCCAGAATTCCGGAACCACGCCGTGAAAGCGCGGCTTGACCGCGCCGAGCCGACGGAAGAGGCCGGCCTCCTGCCCGTCAACCATGGCCTTCAGCATGTGCATCTCGAAATGGTTTTCGAACTGCGCCGAGCTGACGTGGGTGACGACGTAGAGGTCGACGGCGTCGCCGAACTCGCGCTTCGTCAGTTCGGCGAGCTTGAGGCCGTTTTCGGACATCGCCTGGAAGCAGATGTGGCGGATGCGGTGATGGTCGATATAGGCGAACAGGTGGTGCAGGGCGTCGCCGCTGGGCAGCTTCTTGTGGGATATGGCGATCTTGTGGCCGGGGAGGCACGCGGTGGCGCTGCGAATGCCGTGCCAGTAGGCGTCGAAGACGTGCATCACCCCGTCGAGTTCGGGGTGGGCATGCGCCCGTTCCGTATCGGAACTGACGTTGAAAAGTAATCCGTGTTCGCTGACCAGCATGGTTCAGGATCCCGCCAGGGGGAGTTTCAGGTAGTCGATGCGCTCCCGCGCCGTCCGTCCCGCGGGCTGGAAAAAAGGATTGGGAGCATAGCCGAAATGGGCTCCCTCGCTCAGATAGTGTGCCAGCGGCGCCTTCCCGTGGAGCGAGTCCTTGTACCGCTCGGTGTAATAGGCGGCATGGAACAGGCGGTTGGCATCGCCCATCGGATCCTTGCAGAAATAGCGCAACAGCGGCGGCAGCGACGCCTCGACGGAATTGCGATGCGTGCGCTGGGTGAAGTAACCGGTGTCGAAATAGGGCGAGACGCGTTCGTTGCTGCGCCAACCGCCCGACAGGTAGTGCAGCCACGGGCTCGCGGCCGCGTCCATGTCCGCGCCGGCACGATAGAGCGCAGCGTCGAACAACACGTTGGGCGACAGCCCAAGTTCCATCTCGTGGCGCAGGAAGAGCAGCAGCAGCGGCTCGGAGGTACTGTCCAGGCCGTGCAGCCGCAACTGGTGGCGAACGTGGTCGTCGTCGAAGGCGGCGTGGACGCTGCGGTCCTCGCGCCAGCCCATTTCGAAATAGTGCACCAGCGCCCGGTCGAGGCCGTCGAACCATGTGTTGCCCTGTCCGCGGTAGTGGGGCAGGTCCAGCAGAAGATCGGCGGAATAGCCGCCGAGGAGGCTGAAGAACTCCTCGAGCCAGGCATCGACCTTGTCGAGCGCCTTGGCGTCCTTGCTTTCCCTGGCGTCCTTGCTCTCTCGTGTGTCCTTGCGGCGCCTCGATGCGGGCAGCGGCAACGCGCCCTCTTTGGTCAGCCATTTCTCGATGGTGCCGAACTTCTCCGCGTTGTTCTGGTTGGCGCGATCCAGCACCGCGGAAAGCTCGAGCCATGCCCCCTCTTCGTCCCCATCTTCGCTCATGGCGGCGACCACTTCCGGCGCGATCTCCATCGCACGACCCATGAGCAGGCGCGCGATGCCCGGGTGGTCGATGGCCTTCATCACGTCCGCCGCGGCAAGCAGTACGCCCGGATCTTCGCCAGCGTCGATGACGGCCTGGATGACCGCTTCGCGCGCACGCGTGAAGTCCTTCAGCCGCAGGAAATTCTTGAGGAACCGGACGTGGCCGGTGGCCGGCAGGGGATTGCGCTCGGCCAGCGCCAGCTCGTAGAAGCGCTTGGCCAGGGCCATGTCCTCGGGCGCGGGAATGCTTTCGGCTTCGGGATAGCCCGCCAGGCGGTCGGCGATGTAGAGGTAGAAATCCTCGATCGCAGCGAAATTCGCGGGCGGGAGCTTGTCGAGATCGACGAACACCTGCTGCAGCACGGGGCAGTAGGGAGGTGTCTGGTCACGCAGGTGGATTTCCAGCAGGTCGATCAGCCGGTGCTGGCCGAAGAGGCAGAGGAGTTGCATCGCGCTGGCCTTGCCGGCGTCGTCCATTTGCTCGATGCCCGCAGCCTCGCGCGCCAGCGCCGCTTCGGCCTCGAGAAGCTTGGGCCTGGCCCAGACTGCATGGTCCGGCGCGAGTTCGATGGCCGTGCGATAGGCGGCGGCGATCTTGTCCCAGGGCGGCGGAATCAGCGCCTCGAGCAAACGAGCCATCCCCGTATGCGCGAACACATAGTCAGGAGTAATGGCGATCGCCTGCGCATAGAGGGCTTCGGCGGTATCCACCTTGCCGAGCTCGCTCAGCGCATCTGCCCAGCCGCAGGCCGCGTAGGTCTGGCTGGCCGGGGTATCCGCGATCTCGAAGGCGCGGCTGTAGGTCGATGCTGCATCGTTCGGGCGCTTGGTCGTCTCGTAGAGCTTCGCCAGGCCCATCGCCGCCCAGTAATGCGCCGGATCCTCTTCCAGGCACCTGCTGTACAGGCGTTCGGCGAGGTCGTAATGCTTGGTGTCGAAGTGGTATTTCGCCCGGGAGAACAAGGCGTCGAGCGGAGCGACGTCGTCGTCGTGGCGATAGACGTCCTCGAGCGGGGGAAGATTTGCTTTTTGCACCATGATTTCTGATTGACTGTGCGTGCTGTTGCGGCCGACCGGATTATGCCGTCATTTCCGGCCCCGGGGTCCGGCAAAGCTCATGGCCGCCTCGTCTCCCACTGCCATGCATGCCGGATGATACTGTCCAGGTCGGCATATCTCGGCCGCCAGCCGAGCACGGACTTGGCCCGCGCGGCATCGGCGACGAGACGTGCCGGATCTCCGGGACGCCGCGGGGCGTCGACGTATGGAACGGCCTTGCCTGCCGTCGCGGACGCGACGTCCAGCACCTGCTGGACGCTGAAGCCCTCGCCGTTGCCGAGGTTGAAGGCGGTCGTGGCGCCGCCGCGCCACAGGTAGTCGAGCGCGAGAAGGTGGGCATCCGCGAGGTCGTCGACATGAATGTAGTCGCGGATGCAGGTGCCGTCCGGCGTGTCGTAGTCGCGGCCAAAAACCTTCAAGGCGGCACGACGACCCAAGATGGCCTGAAGAGCAAGCGGGATCAGGTGGGTTTCGGGGTCGTGGCGCTCGCCGATGCGCGCTTCCGGGTCCGCGCCGGCGGCGTTGAAATACCGCAGCGAAACGGAGCGCAGGCCATAGGCACGGTCGAAATCGGCAAGCATCGCCTCGACGATGTGCTTCGTCTGGCCGTAGGGATTGATCGGCTGGCGCGGATGCGCCTCGTCGATGGGGCTGCGGATCGGCTCGCCGTATATGGCCGCGCTGGACGAGAAGATCAGCGGGCCCGGTTTATGGTCCTTCATGGCCGAGAGCAGGGTCAGCGACTTGGCGACGTTGCTCGCGTAGTAGCGGGCCGGATCAGCCACCGATTCGCCGACCTGGATCAGAGAGGCGAAATGCAGCACGCCATCGAAACGCCGGGCGGCGAAGGCCTTGTCCAGCACGGCCCGGTCACCAAAATCACCGACGATCAGTTCGCCGCCGAGAAGCGCATCGGCGTGGCCGGCGGAGAGGTCGTCCAGCACGGTCACCTCGTAGCCGGCATTCAGCAGGCACTTGACCATGTGCGAGCCGATGTAACCACAGCCACCAATAACAAGTAGATGCTTCACAGCGATGGTCTTGGAGGTTGGTTGAGGTACGAACATCGCGCGTCAGCGCTTATGCTCAGCGGAAAAGTCGGCATAGTAACGACCCAAGGGAGTCAAGCTGCCATTGCTCTCGAAGAGCCGCGACGTGCGCGTTTGTTCAAAGTCCTGATAACTTTTTCTGGCGCCGAACCAGGCGTAGCGAAGGACATACGGCCGCTTCTCGAGCTCGGGCAGCACGACCTTCATGAACTCAAGCACCTTCTCCTCGGAATAGCGGTTGGTCCCGGTCGGCTTGCCCTTGGCGTCCCAGTCGGCCACAGCGAACTCCGTGATCCAGATCGGCAGGTCGTATTTGCGGTAGGCCTCGTCGATGCGGTCAAGGAAGCGCTTGGGATTCGGCGGGCCATAGAGATGGATGGCCATGAAGTCCACTTTGAGGCCGCGGGATTTGGCGACGCGATGGAAGCGTTCGAACCAGGCGCTGGGCTGGCCGGCAGTTGCGGGGCTGCTCAGCTTGGCCGCCAAAGGTTCCAGTTCCGGCCACAAGCGGGCGACTTCATCCACCGACATGTTGGCCTGAGCCGTTTGATCGGGTTCGTTGATGACCAAGAGCGTCGGCACGGGGCCGCGACTGCGCAGCGTCGCGATCTGGCGCTGATAGTCAAACTTGCCCGACATCATCGGCACGAAGGTGGCCTGGACGTCTCGGCTCATCGGCATCGGCCGCCATGTGTAGTACCACGCCACCTTGAGCGCGTCGACCTTTTCCGCAGCGTCGATTTCCCATATGCCGATACCCTTCTTGTCGCTGGCGAAAGCCGTGGCAACCAAGGCCATGCCAACCGCCAGCAGGCAGGCAAGGCGACGGAGGAATCCGGGACGTACAGCAGCAACGGGGGTCATGCCATCTCCTTCTCGGGAACTTCATTCACCAGCAACACTAGCATTCCTGAGGCCAAATGGTGATCGTAACCCGGATTCCCCTTGCACTGTCGCAGTGCGCCGTACGCTAGGACGATGATGGCGACCACTTGCCAAGTAGCTGGCGCTTGGCGCCCCCCTGTACCAGCCATAGGTCAACGGGAACGCCGGGTTCGAGTTGTACGCCGACAATCTTGAAGCGCCCGTTGGCAGCCCGCGGGTTGCCGGGATAGCGAACGGCGGCCTTGGGCGATGGCAGTTGCCATTCCACCCGATATCGGGATTTGCCCACTGTGGCGAACAGTGCGCATTCATCGTTGATCGTCGTCGTCAGAACCACCACGCCGCCGAGGGTTGCCGGGCCTGCCTTGGTCGGGGCCGGGTCGAGGGTCACCAATTCGGTCGGTGTGTCATGGGCCATGATTTTCGGCTTCCAGGCCGGGGCGGGCTCGGGCGCTCGCGCATCGGGGGTACTGCGGTTGCCATAGCTGTGGGATGTGCCTAGCACTCCGTCGATGCGTTGTTTATCATAGGGAGCGCCGAGGAAGTCGAACATGGCTTGGAGCCGGGGCGTGGTGTTCACGATGTCGTCGTAATCGATGTGGAACACGTTGCTCTTGCCGCCGCCCCAGTCTTCACGAAGCTGGTCGAATTCTGCGAGAGCAGCGGCAACCTTGTTGGCAGGATGGTCCTTCCACCATCCGCTTTCGGCCACCTGTTCGACATTGCGCGTCAGCACGATGAATGCACAGGCGGGGAAGAGCTTGCCGAGGAATTCGAGGTACCGCAACCAGATCTTGTTGGACGTTCCCTTCAGCCGCTTGTCGGCCAGGTCGCTCGGCAAATAACGAATTTCCTTGAAACCCCAACATTGGACCTGACCTGGCTTCGTGCCGGCCAACAGTTGCCTGCGCAAAACCTCGCGTGCATCGATCACGAACTGATCAGGGTCGAGAAGTCCAGCACCGAACCATGGGGAGGTCACCTTGTCGGTCCCGACGTGCTCGGTCTTGGCACGGCACAAGGCCTCATAAGCCCAGAACAGGCCATAGCAAAGATTGTGGTTTTCTCCACGGACAAGGCAGCCGTCGATGGAGTTGAGCAGTCCCTGGAGTAGTGTCGAACCGCTCCGCCCAAAAGTGACGACAAGGGCATTTTCAAAGTTCATAGTTGCGAGCAGAAACCGGATCAGGTGGTCTCGATAACAAGATCCCAGCGGGCTAAAGGGGTTTGGCCATTCTCGCCACGCAGCAACAACTTCCCGGGGCTGTTGGCGAAGTCTATGCCGCGAGCGCGGAAACGTGCATGCGCCGCGTGGGGATGGTCGGACAGCGCCTCGCCAATCTTTGGCGAAGGCAGATGCCATTCCACGACGTGCTCACCTGTCTTGTCTTGAACGACAAGTCGATAGTCGCGCGGCTGCACCCCGGCATCCAGGACGATGACGCCTCCAAGGTCGGCGAGGCCTGGTCCGGCCGATGCAACATTAGCCTGGTCAAGGTAAATCCGCAGGACCGGGAATTCCCGCGCGGTGATTTCCTGACGCCGCCGCATTGCCTTTTGGGATGACATGGCAGTGTCGATTGCTTCATTCTTTTTGCCTGCTGTGGCGCGCGCCTGGCGCCAAGCCTCGATGATTGCCTCAGGCGTGTAATAGTTGGGCAGGACGGCATAGTCCCGATCGTAATAGCGGAGCAGGCGCCCAAGGGATTCGGGCTCCAGGACTTCCAGGCCGAGCTTGGCCCCACCCGTCTGCTCCCGTCCGAGGGGACGTTCGATCAGATCCCTGGCAACGCCTGATGCCTGGAGGTGGCGGCGCAATTCCTCGAACAAGGCATTCAGATGGCTGACATCCACGACCCGAGCAACGGCCGTCGGCTCGTCGCCGATGAAGCTGACCATCGGCCGTATGTGGTGGCCAACGCTCGGCGCTGTTGCAACGTAGGACTCGATATGATCGACCAGATAACCGATATCGGGTCTAGGCTTCAAGCCGGCGGCCTTGGCCAGCTTGCCTTCCCGGTGGCCTTCATCGAGTTCCTTGTAGAACAAGACCCGGTTACTATAGGCGCTGAGAAAACGGCGGACGGGTTCCCGCACTACACAGAATACGAACCAGTCCGGAGGCAGTTTCCGTACTTCGGCGGCAGGTCTTTCCTCCACCCCTGGGCACCGGCCGCTACGCAGGTGGTCGTGGATGTAGACCAGATTTCCCCGATGGTCGACGACTGGCTCGAAGTCGTGGCCGAACATTACGCGGTAGAGCCATTTGGAGAGGCTCGTGGAGGCAACCTTCGGAACTTCGAGATACGCAACCTTCAAGGTGGAAAACAGAATCATCTGCCATCAACCCTGCCTCGAAACGGCGATATCCCAATATCCATGCGGAGACAGTGCGATGGCATCGACTTTCCAACCGGTCTTGACCAACTCGTTGACTGCCGGGATTACGCCATAAGGGATAGCCTCCATTGGCGACCAGGATATATAGTCGTTGAAGACGAGAAAGCCCTCCTGCTTCACCTTCTTCACTGCCATCCTGACGTCCCGCTTCACCCCCTCGTATGAGTGGTCACCGTCGATATAGATCCAGTCGAAGCTCTGGTCCGGCATGACCGACAATTGGTGGGAGGAGTCGCCGAGGTGTTTGGTAACGACGGAATTTTCTGCAACGTCCACACGCAGTTGCTTGAAGCTGACGTCAAACACATGCAGTTCTGACGGCTGAACGTGCTGGAGAATTTCGAAAGCCCAGTCGCCGCGCTGGGTTCCCACTTCGGCAACCCGCCCCCCCTTGGACAAGCTCTTCAACAAGAACAACCGGTTGGGGAACACCTCGACGTCTTGCAATGCCTGCTCCGGAAGCACCGGCGCCTGCTTTTCCAGCAGGAACTTGGCGGGACTTCCCGTCAGTTTGCGGTAATCACGCATGGCCTGACGGAAGCCGTTCAAGGCTTCAGTTACTCTTGCTGTGGCGAGTTCCACGGCTTTTTCGTCCATCACATGTTCTCCGTAACTGAAAGGCTGACATCGCTAAAGGACCGGCTATCAGAATACCTGACGGACACCTCGGGCCTGCCCAAGCCCCCTCGCCCTTCTGCCAGTACTGAAGCATAGCGCCGGTACTCCTCGGCATTGTTGAAGTGTTGACCGCGGCGGATCTCGGTGGCGACCTTCTTCTTGAACCCTGCGTGGTACTTGAAATGCGCGAACCATGTCGGCACGTCAACGACCCGCAGGTTCGCGGCATAGTGAAGTCCTTGCGAGAACCGCATCCAGGGCTGGTAGCGGATTAGCGCGTACTTCTGCGACACGTAGTTGCTCGGATCGCTTTCCGGAATCATGCGATGGCGCGCCGCACTCGTGTAGCTGCGGCTGTTGCTGAACCAGCCGCTGCCGAGGCGCCATTCCAGCAGGGGCTCGCCGTCGAACCAGGGCGCCGCCGCGAACGGGGACGATTTCTCGAAATCGGCGTCGCCCAGGTCGCCGAACGGATACATGTCGATCATGTAGGTGCATACCGCGTTGGCGCCCTGGGCCTCGATGCCCTCGACCAAATTCGCCAACGACCGATCTTCGCTTCCGTCGAACACCAGCAGCTCGTCGATGTCGGCGAGGAGCACCCACTTGTCGAGGCAATGGTTGGCCAGAATCGCCTGCTGCCAGGCGACGCCGAAATGCGAATAGCAGTATTCGGTATCGACGGAATAGACGGCGACGTCGGGCTGCCGGCAGAGGTATTCGCGGCTGCCGTCGTCGGAAAGGTTGTCGGCGAATATGAAGGCCTTGACGCCGAGACGCCGGTAATGCGCCATGAAGTGCGGCAGCATGACCATCTCGTTGCGGCATACCGCGACGACGACGAAGTTCTCTTCCAGCAGCGCGGAGAGACGATCCGCCGGCGTGATCAGCTCGAGCTGGTTCGGTTTGACGCCGGACACCTCGGGTACCCAGCACCCGGGCCAGATCCGCTTCGGCGCGAGGTCGGTCTGCCGCCGCCGGCGCCGCACGTCTTCCATCTGGGTTTCGGTGTCGAGGTGCACGAGCTTGGTCGGCGAGATCGGCGACGGGTAGGAGGAGTGCTCCCATACCGAAACGGGGATGGCGTCGCCGAACGTGCGGCGCCGCTGCAACGTCACGTAATCCTCGTCGGAAGGCGAAATGCCGCCGAGCGCCAGGAGATCGCCGACCAGCTTGTCTTCCATGAAGGAGCAGCCGAGCAGCCGCCTGCCGGCGCCACTGCGAAGGTTGCCGAGCAGGCTGGCGATGGCGAGGCGCGAGACGCAATAGCCGCCGCCGCCGTCCGCATACACCGACGGCTCGGGTGACTTGTCGATGGAGTGGGTGGCGAAGTCCGTCTTCGACTTCGGGTGGTGCCAGACGCGGTCGGTGGAACCGATGCCGCGCTTGATGACGCGGCCGTAGTAGTGGTGCCGGCGGTAGCTCAGGCTGTCGAAATAGCGATCGACGTCCAGGAAGCAGTCGTCGTCGACCTTGACGACGAATTGCGCGTCAGTGTGTTCGAACACCCATTGCAGCATGCGCAGCGTCTTCTTCGGCAGGTCCTCGTAGAGGTCGGAAACGGCTAGCGAGAGGACGTCCCCCTGGACGGTGTCGTCGCCGTCGCCGACGAGCACGAGATAGGGAATCCCCCGCGCCTTCAGGTCCTGGACCCAGGTGCCGCGGATCGCCTTGACCCGGCTGTCGAGATATTTCCTGCAGGAGTAGATGATCACCAGGGTGTCGCTCGCTTGGCCTTCACCACGCTGGATTGCGGCCGGCACGGCCGGCCCGGCGAGCACGCGGTCGTAACGGGCGCCGAACCGGGACTTGATCTTGTCCGCCGCCTCGTTCAGCAGCGCGCCCGCCAGACTGGCATTGGCGCCTTCGCTTTCCCCGAGTCTGCGCAAGCCGGAAAAAATCGGCGCCGGCAGGACGCCGTTTCGGTCCGTCTCCTCGATGGCGCGTAGCAGCATCTGGCGCATTTGCGAACCGAGGACCGAGATCCACGCCGGATCGACGAGGCATGCGGCGGCGAGCAGGTCGAAGCCGAGAAACTGGTCGCGCCAGTCGCCCAGTGCCGTCGCGTAACGGACGACATCGCGCAGTTGACTTTCGCTTGCATCCCCGTCGGCCTCGGCGACCGCCTGACGAAACGCATCGAGCGCTCGACTGGCGGCGAACTGGACCTCGAGCATCGTGCTGTGGCCCTTGCCGGACTGTGCGACCAGGGACTCGTAGATCCGGCGGCCGACGCCGGGGTGGGCGTCGATGAAGGCCTGGCCATCCAGCAGCGGATGGGCCGCGAGCCGCAAGGCCTCGGCCGGGGCGATTTCGAGGAGATCCCGGACCCAATCGGACGCCAGCGACGACTCCTTCGGATCGAGGCCCGGCAAGAGGTTGCAGCACAGCTCGCGCAGCAGCATCGCCGCTTCCGGATTGCGGCGTTCGCGGAAAAAGCGCAGGGGCTCGTCCAATTCGGACAGGCGCGCGGCAAGGGCATGCCGACCTTCTTCCAGCAGACCGGCCAGGCGCCGGAACTGGGCATTCGCGGCATGCAGCTCCGGGTGGCATTTGCGCTTGACGTCCTCGTCCAGGGCACTCCAGCGGCCCCAGAACATCGGGGAGAGCCCGTAGTTGCGAATCGCGGCGCTCGTGGCATCGCGCTGCAGGTAATCGGGCCGGAAATGGGAATCGGCCAGCACGGCAAGCATTGCATCGATGAGCGACCGGTCGTGCAGACGCGAGAACCATTCGCCGCGGAAGCCATCGATCAATGCGATCAGGCCGTAGATGAAATTGTCGACGTCCTGCGCCTTCGCCTCGCCGCCTGCCGCCCCACCGATCACCTGGCGCGCGGCGAAGACGACACACTCGGTGCACAACCAGCCGGAACGCTGCTCGGCCAGCTTGTAAAGCACGCCGCTCGCCCGCTCGACATGTCCGTCGGCGGCCAGCAGGGCCAAGGCGATGGAGAGCTTCCATGCATTGTCGGCATGCTCCATGCCGTAGTGGGACGAGAAATCCAGCAACTCGCGCAGGAAGGGCAGTTCGCCGCTTTCGCACAGCGAAGGCACCGCGGCCAACAGGAACTGTTGCCGCGAGTGGCCGCGCAAGCCTGTGGCGGTCAACACGCGACGCAGGGTGTCCAGGGTGACGCGGCCGTCGGCAGCAATCAGATCGTTGAGTTCCCGTTGCGCCCGCCAGAGCAGCAAGGTATCGAGGTCGGCGATCGCCTTGCTGGCGGCTGGCAAGGGCGCGCTCGCGGCAGCCGACTCGTCAGCGGACCCATCGATGAATCCCTCGAGCCCAAAATGCTGCGCGTACTGCCGCACGAAACCGGCGGTGTTCTCCCCGAGCAGGGGCAGGAGCTTTCCGTAACGGACATGCTCAAGGGCGATCAGCATCAGGTATTGCTTCTGCGGACCTTCGGCCAGTCCCGCCAGTTCATCGAGCCACGCAACTGCCTGCCGCTTGCTCAGAGGCAATGAGGTCTTGCCGCCGAACATCGGTCGCCCGCTGGCGAGGATGCCCATTTCGCAGGTATCGGCGTTCCCGGCCAATTCCCATAGGAAGCCCGGCAGAACCACTTCGAAGCCGCTGTCGAGCGTCGCGATGCCGAGGGAGGCGGCGACGTCCTTCCGCTCCACGCGAACGACGACGCATTCCAGCGGCTTGCCGTTGATCGTCGCCTGGAGGACAAGCGGCCGGCCGTCATTGGCCACGACCCAGCCCTGCAAGGTGAAAGGCTTCCATGACTCGACCTTGGCGTTCAGGTTCTGGTCCGCGACCTTGATTCCCAGCACCTGCGCGGTGGCATCCTGACGCTTGAACGCGCCATCGAGCACCGGCAGCGCCCGTCGATTGGCGCCGACGACGATCTCCGCCTGGGTGATTCCCGGATGGCTCAGCGCCGCGCGCAGGCGAGCGTCGGGGACGATGAGGAAGCCTGCGCGATTGGCCTTCGGGCCCATCTGCTCTTCGACGTCGGGCCGTTCATGCCACTCGATCGCGGGAAGGAAACGTTGCCCGCGCACGACCAGAACGATCTCGATGGGAGCGCCGTCCTTGCCGACCGCCCAACCCGACACTGTGTCGGGCTCGATGCGCTCTACGAATCCCTTCACGGTGGCCAAGGCCGCTTTCGGCTCAACCTTTGCGTCGATGTCTTTTTCGGATGATGGCTCGGATGCAGAGGCTGGGATATTCATCATCGACCGGATGTATTGATGATCCGCGGAAACGGAAAGGAGGCGCTTTCGGCTGGCTTTAGGCGGGCAACAAGTACGCCAGACGGCCATCTATTAGCATGTATCATTATATGTTTTTCGGATCGTCGAAGGATCAGGAATGAAGTCTGCCAATGTCGTCTGGCACCACGCAACGGTAACCCGCGCCCGGCGCGAGGCGCAGAACGGTCACCGTGGAGTCATTCTCTGGTTCACCGGGCTTTCCGGCGCAGGGAAATCCACCTTGGCACATGCCGTCGAGGAGCGTCTGTACCAGTTGGGCTGCCACACCTTCGTACTGGATGGCGACAACGTCCGCCATGGGCTTTGCGCCGATCTCGGCTTCTCCGACGCAGCGCGAAAGGAGAACATCCGCCGCATCGGCGAAGCGGCCAAGCTGTTTCTCGAGGCCGGCGTGATCTCCCTCACCGCGTTCATTTCGCCGTTCCGCAGCGATCGTGAGCGGGTTCGTTCCCTGGTGCCCCACGGCGATTTTCTCGAGATCTATTGCCGCTGCCCGATCACGGTGTGCGAAACGCGCGACGTCAAGGGACTGTACAAGCGCGCCCGCGCCGGGGAGATCAAGGATTTCACCGGTATTTCCTCGCCCTACGAGGAACCCGAAGCGCCGGAACTGACCGTCGACACCGATCAGTTCGACCTCGACCGATGCGTCGATGCGGTGATCGCGATGCTGCGCGAGCGCGGCATCCTTGCCGAAGTGGACGCCCAGACGTGATTTCCCGCAAGCTGCTCGACGACGTCGTGACGATCGCCCACGATGCCGGTGCAGCCATCATGGTCGTATATTCGGGCGACATCGCGGTCGCGGAGAAAGATGATCGCTCGCCGCTTACGGAGGCCGACGAACGCGCCAATGCGGTCATCGTCGGCCGGCTGCGAGAGATCACGCCCGATCTGCCGATTCTTTCCGAAGAAGCCGTCGCCGATTTTCCAGGTTCCGATGCCGGCGGGCGTTACTGGCTGGTCGACCCGCTGGATGGAACCAAGGAGTTCATCAAGCGCAACGGGGAATTCACTGTCAACATTGCCCTGATCGAGAACGGCAAGCCTGTTCTCGGCGTGGTCTACGCACCGGCACTAGGAACGACTTATCTGGCTGCATGGGGGCTCGGCGCCTTTAAGCAGGCCGCCGATGGCCCGCAGCAGGGCATTGGCGCAGCGACGCATGGCGATGGCGACCCCTGGCGCGTCGTTGGCAGCCGTTCGCATGCGGGCGACTCGCTTGGCGCGTTCCTGCAAGTGCTGGGTGATCACGAACTCGTGTCGATGGGCAGCTCGCTGAAACTGTGCCTGGTCGCCGAAGGTGCTGCCGACCTCTACCCGCGGCTGGGACCCACCTCCCTATGGGACACCGCGGCGGCCCAGTGCGTAGTGGAGCAGGCCGGGGGAGAAGTTCTGGCGCCCGACGGAAGGCCGTTGTCTTACGCGAACCCAAGCGAGCGGCTGAATCCGCATTTCCTTGTGCACGGCAGAGGCAAGACGGACTGGCGCGGCTGGGCCGCTTTCTGAGTCCGCTCCCGCTGGGAGCTACAAAACGTTGTCAGCGTTCGCGCATCGAGCGCCGCAGCAGATCCGTCACCGGCTCGAAAAGATAGTCGAAGGCAGAACGCTCCCGCGTCTTGATGAAGGCCGTGATCGGCATGCCAAGCATGACCTTGACGTCGCCGACGCGTTTGACGGACTCCGGATCGATTTCGACTCTCACCGTATAGTAGAGATCGTGGCTCATCGGATTTTTCGGATCCGGCAGCGCGTCGCCAGCAATATAGCTCAGCCTGCCCTCCACCAGCGGCGTAATGCGCCGCCTGTATGCGGACAGCTCGACTTCCACGACCTGTCCGATTCGGACCTCCTCGATTTGGCGGCTGATCAACAAACCCTCGACAATCAGAACTTCGTCGGCGGGAATGATATCCATCAGGGCCTCCCCCGGCTGGATCACGCCGCCGGCCGTATGAATCTTGAGATCGATCACCTCGCCCGCAATCGGCGCCGTAACGATCCTCCGGCGCAACGCATCCTCCGTCGGGCGCAATTGCTCACGCAGTTCGAAGATTTTCTTCTCCGTGTCTCGTAGTTCCTGCGCGGCCTCCTTGGAGCGGGTGTCGTAGACTGTTGCCAGTTGGAGACGCAGGGCCGAGACCTTGGCGCGAACTTCCTCCAGGTCGGCGGTGCTCACGGCCCGTTGCCCTTCCCGCTCTGCCACCGTGCGCCGCGCCGTCATCAGCGCGGTGTCGGATACGTATTTCTGCTCGAACAGCTTTTTCGCCTTTTCCAGTTCGTTGCGAGCGATAACCAAGGTACGCTCGGCCGCCGCCGCCTGCTCGACAAGCTGTGCCGCCTGTGCGCCGGTCTCGTTGATCTGCTGCTTGAGCAGTCTGACAGATTCGTTTAACGAAGCCAGCCTGGCCTTGAAGAAGACTTCCTCGTTGCGCAATATCTGCGCCACTTTCGGGTCGGCAGCGCGGGAAAGCAGTTCTTGCGGAAACTCTGTCTTCGACTGGTTGAGCTTCTCGGCGGTCAGGCGACTGGCCTGGGCCAGCGCCGCATCGAGGGCATCCCGGAACTGTGTTGTCGCAGCGCTCTGGACGACATCCTCGAGCACGACCAATGGCTCGTCCTTGGCCACGCGCTGTCCCGGCGTGACCAGAATATTCTTGACGATCCCCCCTTCGAGATGATTGACGGTCTTGCGCTGGGTGGCGACGATGACATTGCCCGTGACAATGGCGGCACCGCTGAGCGGCGCCAGCGTTGCCCAGAGTGTCAAGCCGCCGAGGGCCATCGCCAGCGCGATCATCGCCGACCGCGCTGTCTTGCGCCCGGCGATCATCGATTCGGCCGGCAAGTCCTTTCCACCGAGGAACGCCACCAGTGCATTGACGTGGGGAATGAGTCGGTCCCGGATATTGATTAAGGCTAACGGAAATGCAGGCATGGGTGCGATGAATATGTTCGAGCGGTTCGTCCCTAGCCCCGGGGCAAGGGGGTTTTGTCGCCGCCGGGCAGGATGACCATGATATTGATGCGGTCGAGATCGGCCGCAGCCAGTTCGAGGCTCGGCGGGTAGCGGAATTCGAAGCCGTGGTACCCCGTGCCGATATTGTGCTTCACGAGGTCGCCACGAAAGAGATTGGCCTCGGTGGTGCCGAGCAAGTCGTCGTCGAGATAGATTTCGAGAGTGGGCACCAGTTCAGGTTGGGCCGGAAAAAACACCCAACCCTTCACCTCGCGGTCATCCAGCTTGCCGACAAGGCCCCGGGGCTCGATCTTCCTGGCCGGTTTTTGCTGCGACTTCGTCGGAGGCCGGGGACCGGCCACCTCGCCTGGCGCTGGCAGCGCCTTCCACTCTTGCACCTCCATTTGCGGCAACATCTCCCGCGTGTGGCCAAAGCGGTAGCTGGCATCATCGCGCAACATCAGGATCTTGTCGAAGCCGGCCAACAGACTGACCTTGTGGGTGACGGTGATGACGGTTATTCCAGCCTTGCGAATGTCCCGCACGACTTCGAGGTAGGCCGTCTCGCCGGCTGCGTCGAGGTTCGAGGTCGGCTCGTCGAGCACGATGAGTCGGGGAGAGCCGAAAAGTGCGCGCGCCATGGCGATGCGTTGCTTCTGCCCGCCGGAAAGGCGCAGGCCGCCGTCGCCGATGTGCGTGTCGTAGCCATGGGGCAGGTGAAGGATCAGTTCATGGGCATGGGCGAAGCGGGCGGCGGCAACAATGGCGTCCGTATGCAAGGCGACATCCTGCATTCGGCAGATGTTCTCCGCCACGGTGCCATCGAACAGTTCCACGTCCTGGGGCAGGTAGCCGAGATGGCGGCCAAGCGTGTCCTTGTCCCAGCTATGCATTTCGGCGGCATCGAGGCGCACTGCCCCGGAGGACGTTGGCCACAGGCCGGTGAGCAGGCGCACCAGCGTCGTCTTGCCGGTTCCGCTTGGACCGATGATGCCCAAGCTCTCGCCCGGCTGCAAGGTGAAGGAAAGATTGCGCAGCAGCGGTTCGGCCTGGCCGAAGCGGAAATAGACCCGCTCCACCTCGACGCAACCGACCGGCTCCGGGAGAACCAGCTTTTCGGATTCGTTCGCTTTGTCGCCAAACAGCCTGTTCAGACGCTCATAGGCGATGCGGGCCACGGCTAGGTTGCGCCAGCCATGAATGATGCCGACGATCGGCCCGAGAACGCGTGAATAGATGATTGAGCCGGCAACAATCAGGCCCAGAGATGCCGCACCATTGATCATCAGGTAGGCGACCGTGGCGATGACCAAGGCACGCATAGCGTGGTTTACGAAAGCGCTGGTTGCGGATAGCACGCGGACGGTGTGTCCGGTCTGCAGGTGGAGCATCCGCAGCCGGCCGTTCAGTTCCTGCCAGCGCCGACTGAGGGCTCCCGTCATGCCCATCGCGCCAGCCGCCTCGGCATTGCGTTGCGCATCGCTCGCGAACCGGTTGGTCCGTCTCTGCGCCATGCTGGCTTCCAGCAACGGCTGGCGCGTCATGCGCTCTTCGTAGAAAGCCAGCACGCCGAGGATTACGGCCGCGAGCAAGGTCACTCCGCCGAGGGCGGGATGCATGACGAAAAGAATGACCAGGAAAAGGATGCCCCAGGGCAGATCGAAGAAGGCGATCACCGCTGAACCCGAAAGGAAGCTTCGCAACTTCGCCAGGTCACCCAAATAGTCCTCATCCTTGCCTCCGGCGGGCCGAATCCTTTGCTCGAGTTGGCGCTTCAATACCGGGCCGGCGAGCAGGTCCTCGAGAGTCGTGCCAGCACGCGTGAGCAGCGTGCCGCGATGAAACTCGAAAATCGAAGTAAACAGGAGGACCCAGACAACAAAAATGACCAACATCACGAGCGTTTCGACGCTGTGGCTGGCCACGACCCGATCGAAGATCTGCAGAAAATACAGCGGGAAGCCGAGGTAGAACAAATTGATGAAGACGCTGAGGATGCCCGTATGAACGAAGAAGAAACGGCAACGCTTAAGGTATTCGCGCATCAGAGGACCTCGCGAATAATGGCGCGTGTTCCCGCGCTCATTTCGGATGCCGGCGTCGGGCCATGCAGGTCGAGTGCATAGTAGTCAGAGAGCATTTCTTCGTAATGCGGCTCGCCGAGTACCACCTGCCGTGGCGGCAACTTGCGGTTGAGGGTGACGCCGCTGAGCAGCGTATCGTTGATGCCTGGGGCTGAGAGGCCAACCGGAAAGAGCATGCCGACCCCCAAAGTCCGTATCCGTTCTGCATGGGCTCCGATATCGTAGGCATACGGCAGCAGACCCGCGCTCAGAGCCGCTGAAAGCGTGTAGGACCACGTCTCCGGCCAGACCGAAAGGAACAACGCCACGTCGCAGGCGTGAAACGCCAGCAGGTCAGGAAGTTCGTTCTCGTCGTAAACGCCGGTAATGAAGACATTGCCGAAGGCGAACAGCGGCTCGTCGTCGCGGGTATGGCCGATGACGATGAAGCGGAGAGGAAGCTTGCGGCTGGCAGCATCCTCCGCACAGGCCATGAGTTCGCGATAACCCTTGTGATCCGAAATTCCGCCGATAACAGCGACCTTCAACATGCCGTCCTGACGCGGTGACGGGACTTGCACGCTCACCTTTGCCCGCGGCTCAGGGTGGGGCTTGGCGTGATACGCGCACTTGGGGGCGTAACGGCGCATCCGGATCTCGACGTCACGCGACGGAACGAAAACGGAACGTGCGTCATGCAGAAACCCTGCCGACCGCACACGCAGCGCCTCGACGCTCTCGACCTCGCCGACTTGACTGCCGAGTTGTGCGAGGCAGGCCTCGCATTTCGAAAGCTCGGGTTCGCCACAATAGCGGCCACCAGCATCGATCAGGTTTATCTGTGGGCAAATCCAGGAATAGTCGTGAATCGTGACGTCGTAGCCGACCTTGAGCGCAGTCAGCAAGCCATGGAAAAAGTTGGGGCGGAATCCGATGAAGTGATGAACGTGAACGTGCCTGATGTCCAGGCCCTTCAGCGTCACCATCAGATGTTCGACTTCCTGCTCGCTGTCGAAGACCAGGTTGGGCAATTGCCATTCGTCCGGCACCTGTAAGGCAATCCTTCGCGCGTCCAGAGGCCGCAGTATGTAGGGAGTGATACGCTCGTGCTGCAGACGGTCCGATAGGTCGCGAACATTGCGCTCGGTGCCACCGCCGAGGCCGTGAGTAACGAGCAGCATCCCGGGGGTCCCGGGTTGCCGACTCAGTCGCGCGCGATCGATGTTGCGCCGGGCGGTCAACAACGGATCAGCCGCGAGGAATTGCTGGACCATGCGATCGTAGCCGGGATGAATCTCGTTCAGGCGCACGAGATTGCGAACCGCCAGGCGGTGCCCGCCGCTGCCGAACGAAACGCCGCCGCGATGCGCCACGAAGACGTGTGTTGCGGCAACGTTGCGCCAGCCGAGGTAGCTCGCGCGCAGGGAGAAGTCATTCTCTTCTCCGTAACCCTTGCCCCATGTCGCCTCGTCGAAGAGTCCCACATCGTCGATGCAATCTCGCCGTATGTACATGCAGGAGCCGACGGCAGTCGGAATGTCGATGCCGTGCGGCGGGTTCACACGCGCGCAGTCGCCATCGAGCAGCATAAGGTTCTGTGCGTTGGGAAAAGCGTTGTGGTCGTTGAAGACCGGATAGCTGCAGATTGTCGCATCGTTGGACAGCGGGGTGATCGTGCCGATGTCACGATCAAGGTTCGCTGTCGCGACGATGCGATCGAGCCAGTCGCCATGGACGCGGGTATCCGAATTCAGGAGTACGACGTCTCGCGCCGGATGCAGCATGAGCGCACGATTGACGCTTCCCACGAAGCCCTTGTTCTCCTCGTTGCGGAGGAGGACGACGCCGCGCCGCTTGGCATAGGCGACGAGTGCAGCGGACAGTTCCGGTTCCGGGCTCGCATCGTCGACAAGAATCAGTTCGAACGGCGTACTGACCGGCGCGGCAAGCACCGACTCGATGCATTCGATGGTTTCCTGCAATCCGCGATAGACCGGCACGATGACGTCGACAACAATGTCCCGCCCTGCCCTGTCGGCCGTTTGGGAAACAGGATCGGGCAGAGGGCGCTGGGGGCGCCGGGGGCGCCAGAGGTTATGACACGCCGCCGGGAGGACATCGCGCCGCAGCAGGGTTTGCAACGCCACAGACAGCCCCATTTCCTCGAGTTGTGGTTGATGGTGCCTGAGCCATGCAGCGAGTTGCCGCAGGGCGGCATCAGTGTGCGGCCTCAACGTGACCCAGAGCGGACTGTTGTGCAAGGGATGTTTGGTGTCGGCGAAATGCGCCTCATACCGGATCAAACGCACGTCGGCCGGCGGTTCGCCGAAATCCGCAATGAATCCCGTGCGCACCGCATGGCCATCGGGGCTGAGATCCGGCCGCACTTCGCTCGGTTCGACAACCTTGCTGTCGCCCAGATTGTTGCGAATCACCACCGAGACGGGACGGTTCGGATGACGGCGATCACGCGCCCATCCATACACCCGGCCGCTTTCGGCGAATTCCAGGAACCCCTCCTGACGAGGCGGAAGGCCTAGCGGGGAACCCGGAATGGCTTCACCTCCGCATTCCAGCACGATGGGCGGCTTCGCATCAGCTGGCAACCGGTGGCGAAAGCCGAAGCAGCCATCGCCGACGCCCTTGGTCTTGAGCAAGGCCTTGTGTTCTGTCGCCGCCAGTTCGAACAAGGGTTCGCCGTCAGACGTCACATTGACACGCTGAGGCTCGTCAGGCCGGGCCCGGTTCCAGGCCCATCCGGTGAGCCAACCGGCCGGGCCGACATGCGCGGCCGCGACCAATCCAGCACCCGATGCCAACTGGAAGTCGAGCACGAACTCGGCAACCATTGGATCGAACAGATGCCGTTGGATCAGCAGATTCAATTCTTCCTGAAAATCACCACAGCGATCCGCTGCAAGCAAGGCATAGCCGTAGCCGACGATGAAGTCCTTGCGGTCAGGTGCCCGCACCAATGCGGACTTGTAGGCAGTGATGGGATCGATGCCGTGGGCTACGCGCAAGCCGCATGCGCCGACGAGTGCCCAAGCCTCGGCCTGCTGTGGAACGAGACGACGCAGTCGATCGGCCAATATTGCCGCATGGGCGAAACTCCTCCGGCTTACCGCCACCTGCACTAGCGCCATGAGTCCTTGCCTGTGCCGTTCGGGATCGGTGAGGTAGGGCCTGAAGGTTCGCTCGACCAGTACCGGGTCACCTGATTTAAGGAGACGCTTGTGCGCGGCGAGCCCCTTGACTGAAGCGATATGGTGCCCGACAAGCTGAACAAGCGCACTATCGGAAATCATGTGCTGGAGTACGGCAAGAGCACGGTATGGAGGATGGCCGCCGCAGCCGGCCTAGGCGACTCTACGATCATGCCCGCTGGCTGGAGGACGTTCCCGACACGGCATCTTCCAAAGACGGAGCAGATCATGAGACATTCGACCGATAGGCGGAGGTTTGCGGCTGGGGGCAAATCGCCCTAGACTCCGCGGCGCCTAAGGCAAAGTATAAAACGAGTACGGCACCCGATGAGGGTGCCGTACATTTGTTACTGCCCGGCGCATCAATGCTGGGCGATTTCGAATGCCGCCCTACTTCATATGGGAACGCACCCGACTACCGGACAATCAATCAATCGACTCAGGGATGGTAGATGCTCGTGACGTCGACACCGGCAACGGTGACGGTACTTCCGTCGCTCAGTGTCAGCACGGTATTGCCGCCACTGAAGACCGAATTGGCGATGGCCAAATTATTGAAGCTGATGCTGTCGCCAGCCGTGTAATCGCGGATGATGTCGTTACCATTATCGCCGCCCGGCATGCCATTGAACAGGAAGTTATCGTTCCCGGCCCCACCGGTGAGAGTGTCGTTTCCGGCACCGCCGACCAACGTATCGTTGCCATCGCCGCCCTTGAGGATGTCGTCACCCAAGCCGCCCTTCAGCATGTCATCACCCGTACCGCCGTCGAGGATGTCGGAGCCGGCATTGCCGTTGAGCGTATCGTTGCCCGAGCCACCGAACAGCAGATCAGATCCATCGCCGCCGTGCAAGGTGTCATTGCCTGCGCTCGCAATGAGGATGTTCGAATCCGTGCCGCCGGCACTACCACCGGACAGGATGTCGTCGCCGTCACCACCCATGAGGACGTCGTTGCCACCACCACCGTAGAGGCCATCGCCACCAGAGCCGCCAAGGAGGACGTCGGAAGAACCAGAAGGAAGAATGGTTGCCATATACTGAACTCCCAGAGTGATCTGTCAGGGTCGGAATTGGAGGGGATTATAGCCACATATTTGGCGGCCAAGTAGCGAAAATTTCACACATCAACTTCATTCGCCGACCCCTTCGCGCTTCGTACCCATTAGATCAACCTTGCGCCCACCTGTCAATAAGACGGGGGATAGCAGGATAAATCTCTCCTATGAACAGAGCATGCACGGGAGCATGGTTTTGAACGCAACTATAATGCCACCTCCCACAGCAACGCGAATAGAAATCGCCGGAAGCTTCTGACGCCGCCCATGTTCGAGTTTTTCCTACGCTTCCGTCCGTTCTTCGCCTATGCGGCACTGTTCAGCCTGTTCATCAACCTGCTGCTGCTGGTGCCCACCATATACATGCTGCAGGTGTTCGACCGGGTGATCACCAGCCGCAGTGTCGAGACGCTCGCTCTCCTGACACTGGCGTCGGTGCTCGGCCTGGCGACGATGACCTTGCTCGAGGGGATCAGGGCGCGCCTGCTCACTTCGGCCGGCATCGCTCTCGATAGTGTCCTTGGGCCCAAAGTGCTCGAACGCATTCTGGCCGCTACGCCCGACAGTTCGCGGGGCGAGGCTGGCTACGGCCTGCGGGATGCTGGATTGCTTAGGAGTTTCCTCACCGGTCCGGGGATACTTTCTCTGTTCGACGCGCCGTGGATGCCGCTCTACGTACTGCTGATCTTTCTTTTCCATCCGCTGCTCGGCCTCATCGCCGCCCTGGGCGCGGCCGCGCTCGTAACGATCGCCGTCGTCAACGAGCGAATGACCCGCAAGTCACTCCAGGCGCTGCAGACCGCTTCGCGGCGCGCCGGGCGCTACATCGACGCCAGCCTGCGCAACTCCGAGGTGATACGCGCGCTGGGGATGGCTCAGGGAATCACGGCTCACTGGCAACGCCTGAATGGCGAAGTGCAACGCCAGCAAGTCGAGAACAACCGTACCGGCGGCTCGCTGCGCGAATTGACTAAGTTCGGACGCCAGTTCCTGCAGACCGCCATGATGGCAGCCGGCGCGTACCTGGTGATCCACCAGGACAGTACGGCCGGCGTGATGATCGCGACGACGCTGATCTTCGGAAGGGCGATGGCCCCGGTCGAGGCGATCGTGGTGGGCTGGAAAGGCCTCGTCGATGCGCACGGGGCCTATCGACGCCTGGACACGCAGCTCAAGAACCAACAGGGTTCGCTCGTTCCGACCGAGCTGCCGGAGCCTCTGGGCCAGCTTGCGCTGGAGCGCGTCGCATTCGGCCTTGGCGAGCCGCCACGCGCCATCATCAAGGGTGTCAGCCTCTCACTGGCGGCCGGGGAGGCTCTCGGCATCATCGGCCCCAGCGCTTCGGGCAAGTCGACTCTGGCGCGATTGATCATCGGTTTGATGAAGCCCCAGTCGGGTGCGGTGAGGCTCGACGGCGCCGACATTTCGGCATGGCCGCGGGAACGCGTCGGGCCTTTCATCGGCTACCTGCCGCAGGATGTCGAACTCTTCGCCGGCACCGTGGCCGCAAACATCGCGCGGCTGGGCGACATCGACGACGATGCCGTCGTCGCGGCGGCGCAGCGCGCCGGGGCGCACGAAATGATCTTGCGGCTTCCCCAGGGGTATGACACGCAGATCGGCGACGATGGCGCAGCCATTTCCGGGGGCCAGCGGCAGCGCATCGCCCTGGCGCGGGCACTGTATGGCTCGCCGCGACTGGTAGTTCTCGACGAGCCCAACGCCAACCTGGATTCAGAGGGCGAACTCGCCTTGATCCAGGCCCTCGCCCGACTCAAGGGCGACGGCGTCACCGTGGTCGTGATCTCCCACCGTCCCCTGATCCTGGGCAGCGTCGACAAGATTCTGGTTCTCCGGGACGGCGTGGCCGAGGCGCTCGGGCCGAGGCAGGAGATCGTCGCGAAGCTGGCGCGTTCGCTCCCCGGCCCGGCGGGAGCCGCCGCGTGAGCCGGCTGCGAGGATTTCTGGAAAAGGTGCTGCCGGCGGTCAAGGTCGAGACCGCCGACGATCCGCGCCGGCTGATCATCGCGGGACTGATCGTGCTGGGATTGACCTTCGGCATCGGCGGCATCTGGATGGTCTTCGCTCCCATATCCGGGGCCGTGGTCGCGAACGGGCTGATCAAGATCGACATGAACCGGCGGTCGGTTCAGCACCAGGAGGGCGGCATCGTCAAGCAGGTGCTCGTGCGGGACGGCGAGCGGGTGCGCCAGGGGCAGACGCTGATCGTCGTCGAGGATGTCCGCGTCGACGCCAGCTTCGATTTGATGCGCAGCCAGCATGCTGCCGAAAGGGCGCGCCAGGCGCGCCTGCTGGCGGAACGGGCCCTGGCACGGAAAGTCGATTTTCCGCCGGACCTGGTCGCGCGCGTTTCCGACGCGCGCATCAAGGAGATCCTGGCGCGCGAAGCGGGCTTGTTCGAGGCGCGCCTCGAGAATCTCGAAGGGCAAATCCGGCTCCTCGGCGCGCAGGTGCGGCAGGCGCGGGACGAGGCGCAGGGCTTCGCCGAGCAACTGCGGGCCGAGCGCGAGGCGCTCGCGTTCCAGAAGGACGAGTTGGCGGCCAACGAGGATCTGCTGGCCAAGGGATACGTACAGAAGACTCGCGTCACCACCCTGCAGCGCGCCGTCTCCGCCTATGAGGCCCAGATCGGCGAGCACGCCGCCAAGCTCGCGGAAGCCCGGCAGAAGGGCACCGAATACGAACTTCGCATCATCCAGGCGAAGCACCAGTTCTCCCAAAACGCGGCCGACGAACTCAAGGACAACACCTCGCGACTGGCGGAACTCGAAGAGAGGCTGCGGCCCGCCGAAGACGCCATGAAGCGACAGAATGTGGTGGCACCGGTCGACGGCGAGGTGGTCGATCTGCGAGTGACGTCGGCGGGGACCGTGCTGGCGCCCCGGGACCTTGTCCTCGACATCGTGCCGAAGGAATCGAAGCTCATCGTCGAGGCAAGAATCCGTCCCGAGGACATCAACAGCGTTCGTATCGGCAGCGACGCCGACGTCCGGCTCACGTCCTTCAAGGCGCGCCTGACGCCCGTCGTCCAGGGCAAGGTGACCTACGTTTCGGCGGATCGCCTGACGGAAAAGGGCGGCATCGCCGGGCCCGCCGGCGCACCATACTACGCCGTTTATCTGGACGTCACCGGGGAATCGCTGCGGGCGGCGGGTAATCTCAGCTTGCAGGCGGGCATGCCGGCCGAAGTCTTCATCCGGACGGTCGAACGCACGCCGCTGCAATACCTGCTCGAGCCGATCACGGCCTACGTCAGCCGCGCATTCCGCGAGCCGTGAGACGCGGCCGCGAGCAGTCGGGCTAAGGCGTCCTCCCATGAAAAAAGCCTCCGTGGCGAACCACGGAGGCCTGTCAGTCGCTGACCCGCTGCTGCTTAGAACGTCGTGGCGGTGATCTCGATGTCCGCCGCGGTCAGCGTCGGCGCACCCGTCAGGGTCGCGATCAGCTGCGCCCCGCCGGCGCCACCACCATCGGCGTCGTAGTAAAGACCGCCGGTGCCGGTATCGTAGAGCACATGCTCGCCGCCCGAGACAGGCGCAACGCCTGCCAGGAAGTCGGTCGGAGCGAGCGGCCCGACGCCTCCCAGTGCGGTGAAGACGCCGTTGAACAGCGTGATGTAGTCGGACGCCCCGTCGAAACCCACGATCGTATCCGCATTGGCAGCACCGGCCACCTGGTCGAACACGAAGTAGTCGACACCGGTGCTACCGGTCAAGGTATCCGTCCCCGCACCGCCATTGAGGAAGACGCGGCCGGAGTTCGAAGCGCCACTGGCATCCAGGGTGTCCGCGCCGGCCGTGCCCTTGAGCTGCGCCCAAGCGCCGGCATCCACGTTGAGCAGATCCCCTTCGGCTGCGTTGAAGTCGGTGATGGTGTCGGTGCCGGCATCGACGTTGAACAAATCCTTGCCGGCGCCCCCGGTCATTGTGTCGTTGCCGGCGCCGCCGGTCAGGACATCCATGACATGGGCGGGATTCAGCGCGTCAACATCGTTGCCGCCGACCAGGACGTCATCTCCGGCACCGCCATCGATCAGGATTTGTCCGGCGTTGGAGGAGCCGCTGGCATCGATGACGTCGGCCCCGGTCGTGCCGTCGAGCAGCGCCGTGGCACCAGCATCGACGCTCAACTGATCGAACTGCGCGGCATTGAAGTCCGTAATGGTGTCGGTGCCGGACTCGACCAGGAAGATATCCATGCCGGCGCCGCCCGTCAGGATGTCGTTCCCCGCACCGCCATAAAAGATGTCCGTACCAGCACTGCCGACCAGGGTATCGTTGCCGGATCCGCCGTCGAGCTCGATCGAGCCATTGTTGGTGGCCGCGCCGACGTCGAGCGTGTCGTTGCCGGTCGTGCCTTCGACGGTAGCCATCGCCGACGCTGCGACGGTCAGGGTATCGGTGCCGCCGACATAATCGGTGATCGTGTCGAGGCCAGCATCGACATTAAAGATGTCGGCCCCGGCGCCGCCCGTCATGATGTCGTTCCCGCCGCCACCCGTCAGCGTATCGTTGTTGGCGCCGCCGTTCAGGGTGTCGCCGCTTGTGCTGCCCACCAGAGTGTCGTTCCCGTCGCCACCGTCAAGCAGGATCAGGCCGCTGTTCGTTGCACTGCTGACGTCGAGCGTGTCGTTGCCCGCCGTGCCGACGACGTTTGCGGTCGCGCCGGCATCCACGTCCAGCAGATCACCTAGGGCGGCGTTGAAGTCGGTGACGGTGTCGGTGCCTGAATCCACCATGAAAATGTCGGCCCCGAGGCCGCCGGTCATGGTATCGGAGCCGGCACCACCCGTCAGGACGTCCGCCCCGGCACTGCCGACCAGGACATCGTTCCCCGCATAGCCGTCGATAAGTATCCTGCCTGCGTTAGTGGCGAGGCTGGCGTCCAGGGTATCGCCAGCAGCCGTGCCATCGAGTTGCGCATTGGCGCCGCCGGCGACGCTCAACGTATCCACCGCTCCGACATAATCGGTGATGGTATCCGTGCCAGACTCGACCTCGAAGGTATCCGCTCCGGTGCCGCCCGTCAGCAGGTCGTTACCCAGCCCGCCGACAAGGCGGTCATCGCCGCCACCGCCGACAAGCACATCGGCGAAGCCGGAACCGATGAGGATGTTGGCCCCGTCGTTGCCGGTGATCATCATGCTCTGGGCGGCCGACGAGGCGACGACATTGAGTGCCGTCGTACCCGTGGTCACGCCACTTGCGTCGGAGAGGACGACGTGTTGGATATCGAAAATGCTCGAGCCGATGTTCAGGCCGTCGCCCGCGGTCGTGCTGGTGAAGCGGATGGTGTTGGTGCCGGCGCCGCCGAAGACGAAGTCGCCGGCGAGTTCCTCGTTGCTGGCGACAATGAAGACATCATCACCCGTGCCGCCGTCCAGGAAATCGACGCCCGCGCCGCCATTGATCATGTCGTTGCCCGCGCCGGCCATGACCGTGTCGTTGCCGGCCCCGGCGACGATCGTGTCGTCCCAGCCCGTGCCGACGATGGAGTTGACACCGCTGTTGCCCGTGATGGCCAGGCCCGAAGCCACCATCGACGCATCGACACCCAACTCGGTGGTTCCCGTCGTCACACCTGCGGAAGTGCCGATAACCACGGCCTCGACGCCGGACACGCTGCCGAGCATCAGGACCTGCTTGGCGACGGTGCTGGTAAAGAGGATCCTGTCGGTTCCGGTCGCACCCGTATCCGCAATGATTTCGCCGGCCGCGTAATCCGCGGTGCTGGCGATTATGTAGGTGTCGCTACCGCCCGCTCCGTCGAGCGTATCGGCCCCCGCGCCGCCGGTCAGCACGTTGTCGCCGGCGTTGCCCGTGATGACGTTGGCCACGGTGTTACCGGTGCCGTTGATGTTGGCCACGCCCGTCAGCGTCAGGTTTTCGAAGTTGTTGGCCAGCGTCCAGGTGACGCTGGACTGGACCGTATCGACCTCGGTACCCACCGGAGTCGTCGAGGTCGTCGCGATCGTCTCGGTCACGACGTCCTTCGCGCTGTCGACAACGTAGGTATCGTTGCCGGCGCCGCCGGTCATCTTGTCGTCGCCGGTACCGCCGTCCAGCGAGTCGTTGCCGGCGCCGCCATCCAGCGTGTCGTTGCCGGCATCGCCCATGAGCACGTTGTTGCCTTCGTTGCCGGTAATGACGTTGGCCAGCGCGTTGCCGGTGCCATTGATGTTGCCGGCGCCCGCCATCAGCGTCAGGTTTTCGATGTTGGCGTTGGCGTTGAGGCCAGCTGCAGAGAGATCCCAGCTTGCGTTCGCCTTGACCAGATCGACGCCACCCGCAGTGCCGGCCGCCTCGGTGACGATCGTATCGCCAGCGCTCACCACGTAGGTGTCGTTGCCCGCACCACCGTCGAGGAAGTCGTTGCCAGTGCCCGTCAGTGTGTCGTTGCCGCCGCCGCCGGTCAGGGTGTTGATGCTGCCATCACCCGTGAAGACGTCGTTGCCGGCACCGCCGAGAAGATTCTCGACGTTGATCATGCGATCGACGGCGCCGCCGGACGAAATGGCCGAGCCACCCACCAGCTGCACGGTCACACCGCTGGCGATGTCGCTGTAGTCCACGGTATCCGTGCCAGCGCCGCCATCCATGATGTCGACACCAGCGCCACCCTTGAGGGTGTCGTTGCCGGCACCGCCGAGCAGGGTATCGTCACCGCCGCCGCCCGCCAGGAAGTTGTCGTTACCGTCACCGATGAAGTAATCGGCGCCGGAGCCGCCGATCAGGTTCTCGATGTTCGCCAACTTGTCGGTGGAACCACCCGAGGCCGTGACCTGGGTCGCGCCGTTCAGGGCGATCGTGATCCCCAGCGTATGGTCGCTGAAGTCGGCGGTATCCACACCGGCACCACCATCGAGCGTGTCGAACTGCGCAACACCACCGACTGCCGCGTCCACGCCGCCCTTGAGGACGTTGTTGCCGCCATTGCCCGTAATGACGTTGGCCAGGGTGTTGCCCGTGCCGTTGATGTTGCCCAGCCCCGTCAGCGTCAGGTTCTCGACGTTGGTCGCCAGGGCTCCCGTCAGCGTAATGCTCGTCTGGACGGTATCCGTGCCCTGGCCAGCCGATTCCGTGACCGTGTCCTTGGTGCTATCCACCACATAGATGTCGTCGCCAAGACCGCCGATCAGCTTGTCATCGCCCGCGCCGCCATCCAGCGTGTTGTTGCCCTCGTTGCCGGTGATGGTGTTTGCCAGGGCGTTGCCGGTGCCGTCGATGTTGCCCGCACCCGCCACCAGCGTGAGGTTCTCGAGGTTGGCGCCCAGCGTCCAGGTCGCATTCGCCTTGACCAGATCGACACCGCCCGTCGCCACCTCGCCGATGATGGTGTCCCCGGCGCTCACCACATAAGTGTCATTGCCCGCGCCGCCGTCGAGCGTGTCATTGCCGCCGACGCCCGTCAGCGTGTCGTTGCCACCACCACCGGTCAGGGCGTTGACGTTGGCGTCGCCGGTGAAGACGTCGTTGCCGCTGCCGCCGAGCAGGTTCTCGATGCCGACCAGAGTATCCGTCGCACCGCCGGTGGCCGTCCCCGCGCCGCCGCTGAGCGTGACCGTGACCCCGACCATGTCGCTGAAGTCGGCCGTATCGATGCCCGAACCGCCGTTGATCGTGTCGGTGCCCGCACCGCCCTTGAGGGTGTCGTTGCCCGCGCCGCCGTCCAGGGTGTCATTGCCGCCGCCACCCTGCAGTATGTTGTCCTTGGCATCGCCCGTAAAGGTGTCGGCACCCGAACCGCCGGTCAGGTTCTCGATGTTCTTGAGTTTGTCCGCGGAGCCTCCCGACGCCGTGATGAAACCATTCACGTCGGCCACACCGGCAAGGTTGATGGTGACCCCAAGCGTATGGTCGCTGAAATCGGCCGTATCGATGCCGTTATCGAAGGGATCCGACGCACCGGCACCATCGAGGGTATCGAACTGGCCGGTCGCATCCACGCCGCCCTTGAGGACATTGTTGCCGCCATTGCCCGTGATGACGTTGGCCAGAGTGTTGCCCGTGCCGTTGATGTTGCCCGACCCCGTCAGGGTCAGATTCTCGACGTTGGCGCCCAGCGTCCAGGTGACGCCCGACTGGACAGTGTCGGTGCCGGCACTGGCCAGCTCGGTAACCGTGTCCTTCGCGCTGTCGACAATATAGGTGTCGTCGTTGGCGCCGCCGGTCATCTTGTCGTCGCCGGTACCGCCGTCCAGCGTGTCGTTGCCGGCGCCGCCATCCAGCGTGTCGTTGCCGGCATCGCCCATGAGCACGTTGTTGCCTTCGTTGCCAGTAATGACGTTGGCCAAGGTGTTGCCGGTGCCGTCGATATTGCCCGCACCAGCCACCAGCGTGAGGTTCTCGAGGTTGGCGCCCAGCGTCCAGGTCGCATTCGCCTTGACCAGATCGACACCACCCGTCGCCAACTCGGGGACGATCATATCGAGGCCGCTGACCACGTAGGTGTCGTTGCCCGCGCCGCCGTCCAGCGTGTCATTGCCGCCGACGCCCGTCAGGGTGTCGTTGCCGCCGCCGCCGGTCAGGACGTTGACGTTGGCGTCGCCGGTGAAGAAGTCGTTGCCGCTGCCGCCGAGCAGGTTCTCGATGCCGACCAGAGTATCCGTCGCACCGCCGGTGGCCGTCCCCGCGCCGCCGCTGAGCGTGACCGTGACCCCGACCATGTCGCTGAAGTCGGCCGTATCGATTCCCGAACCGCCGTTGATCGTGTCGGTGCCCGCACCGCCCTTGAGGGTGTCGTTACCGTTACCGCCGGTCAGGACATCGTTGCCGCCGCCGCCCTGCAGGACGTTGTCGTTGCCGTCACCCGTGAAATTGTCTACACCGGCGCCGCCGATCAGGTTCTCGATGTTCACCAGCTTGTCGATGGAACCACCCGAGGCCGTGACCTGGTTCGTGCCGTTCAGGGCGATCGTCACCCCGAGGGTATGGTCACCGAAGTCGGCGGTATCAAGGCCGGCACCACCATCGAGTTGGTCGAACAAGCCCGTGGCTTCCACGCCCCCCTTAAGGACGTTGTTACCGCCATTGCCCGTAATGACGTTGGCCAGGGTGTTGCCCGTGCCGTTGATGTTGCCCAGCCCCGTCAGCGTCAGGTTCTCGACGTTGGCCGCCAAGGCACCCGTCAGCGTCACGCTCGTCCGAATTTCGTCCGTGCCGCCACCGGTCAGCTCGATGACGGTGTCCTTCGCGCTATCGACAAAGAAGATGTCGTTGCCGGCGCCGCCGGTCATCTTGTCGTCGCCCGTGCCGCCGTCCAGCGTGTCGTTGCCCGCGCCGCCGTCCAGCGTGTCATTGCCGGCATCGCCGTAGAGCACGTCGTTGCCGACGACCCCCGGCGACGCGAGGTCGCCGGTCAGGGTATCGTTGCCCGCCCCGCCGTACAGGGTATCGGTGCCGTCGCCACCCTGCAGGGTGTCGTTGCCATCGCCACCGTTCAGGGTATCGTCATCAGCTTCGCCATTCAGTTTGTCGTCGCCGCCGCCGCCGATCAGGTTGTCGTTGCCGGCGCCACCATTGATGGTGTCGTTGCCGATGTCGCCGTCGATGGTGTTGGCAGATGCATTGCCGGTGATGGTGTTGTCGTGCAGGTTGCCGTTTCCGGTGAGCACGCCGGCTCCAAGCACCAGGTTCTCGACGTTGAAGGCAAGGGTATACCCGCCGAATTTGGCCTCAACGGTATCCGTGCCGCCACCGCCGCTCTCGATGACGATGTCACCCACGTTGTCGACGATGTAGTAATCGTTGCCGGAGCCGCCCGCCAGGAGGTCCGCGCCCAGCCCGCCATCGATAGTGTCGGCAAAGGCGGTACCGATCAAGGTGTTTGCGCCACCATTGCCAACGAGCGTAAGTGCGCTCGTCACTGCCGCGGCGTTGATGTTGTGGTCGGCCGAAGGATCCGAGATCGTGATCTTTTCGACGTTCTTGAGAAGAGCGCCGACCGTCAGCGTCTGCGCTGGCCCGGCTGCGGCAAAGCGCAACTCATCGCTGCCGGCAAGGCCGTCGATCGCACCGACAAGGACATCGCCCGGAGCATTTACGGTGATGATGTCGTCCGAGGTGGTGGTAGCGGGCGAAGTCGTGCCGTTCAGGGCTTGCCCAGGCACTTTGGTGACGTTGGCCATAATGGAGTCCTCTCAGAAATACAAAGCGGGGAACCGACGGGAAACTGCCACCCGAGACGATTCGGCATTCTTTTTTCAGATGCAGCTTGTCGCTTCGAAAAGCCGCGTCCCAATCAACACGCCTCACTCCTCCGCACGTCGCGCCGTGTGCAAAGTACTCGGCCACGGAAAGAGATGCGGCATACAATCCGACGCTGAGCGATGATACATCATGCACGACGACTTTCAAGTGCCTGACACATCATCCCGTGACGCATTCCCGCGGGGCACGACTTCTGCTGTCCAAACGTAATCGCGTATCAAATCAATCCATTGCGCCTTCTCGTCATTCACCGCCACTTTCCGGGCCAGTTCCGCCATCTCCTGCCATTGCTGGCCGAACTGGGTCATGAAGTCGTCGGCATCGGCGAGCGCGAGAGCCTGGAGAAATTCATCCTCCCATCGAAGGTCCGGCTGCACGCCTATCGGGCAACGAGCCTGCCGGAGAGCAGGCCCTTCGCACTAACGGCACGCTTCGATGAAGCGGTGCGACGCGGACTGGTCGTCGCGCGGACGGCCAACCGGATAAAGGTGGCAGGCTTCACGCCCGACGTCGTGCTCGCACATACCGGGTGGGGCGAGGCGATGTTCATCAAGGAGGTCTTCCCGGATGCCCACCTCGTCGGGTATTTCGAGTACTACTTCCAGCCCAGGGCGACGGACATCGGCTTCGATCCCGAAACGCCCTCGCGCCTGGTCGACAACTTTCTGGTGCGCACCGCAAATGCCATCAATCTGACCAGCCTGACCGCCTGCGATGCCGGCATCGCCCCGACGCAATGGCAGAAGTCGCATTACCCCGCCGAGTTCCACGCGAAATTACAGGTTATCCATGAGGGCATCGATACCGAGACCGTCCGGCCCGATCCGGCGGCGAGATTTCGCCTGCCCGGGGGCCGTATCCTGACACGCGCTGACCGCGTAGTCACTTACGTATCACGGTGCCTCGAGCCTTACCGCGGCTTCCATGTCTTCATGCGGTCCCTGCCCCGCTTGCTCGAATTGCAGCCGGACGCCCAGGTTCTGATCGCCGGCGCGGAATGCAACCGCTACAGCCCGCCGCCGTCGCAATTCGCCTCCTACAAGGACGCCCTGCTGGCCGAACTTGGCGATAAAATCGATCCGACGCGGGTACACTTTCTCGGCAAGTTGGCTTACCCGGACTACCTGAAGCTATTGCAGGTATCGCCTGCCCACGTTTACTTGACGTATCCCTTCGTCTTGTCGTGGTCGATGCTGGAAGCCATGGCAGCAGGTTGCGTGGTCGTGGGGTCGGCCACGGGCCCGGTCACGGAGTTCATCGAGGACGGGCGGAACGGCTTCCTCGTCGACTTCTTCGACACCGAAGCCATCGCGAACCGGATCGCCTCGGTACTCGATGCCGAGAGCGGACTCGACTCCCTGCGTGATGCCGCACGCGCCACCGTGGTCGAGCAACTGGATACCCGGAGCCGGGCCTTGCCCGAACTACTGAACCTCTTGGGTCGGCTTACAACCTAAAACATCGCGAAGACATCGCTGCAATGACAAACAGCCCGCCGTTTTTCATCGTCGGATGCCCACGTTCCGGAACGACGATGCTGCGCAACCTCCTGCGACTCCACCCGAATCTGGCGTGCCCGGAGGAGACCCACTTCTACCGACATCCCTGGCCTTTCGGCAGCGACGAGTATGGGCAGTTCGTCAAGAAAAACGCGACCCTGGTTCACCATCGAGAGATTGACGGCATAGGGGAGGACGAGTTCGTGAAACTTTACGGACAATGCAGTTCGCGCGCGGAACTCCTGGCCGGGTACATGCGACTCTACTTGTCGCGGCGTGAACCCGGCGCGACGCGGTGGTTCGACAAGACGCCGCAGAACGTTTACGGAATGGCCCTGCTTGCCGCGAACTTTCCTCGCGCCAGGTTCCTGCACATGGTTCGCGACCCGGTCGACGTCGTCTCGAGCCTGAAGGCCGGCAAGGTGATGAAGGCCATGTCCATCGTCGCCGGATGCGGCTACTGGAACGAAGCGACAAGTATCGTTGCGGCCATGAAGCCCGCGTTGAAAGGCCGCTTGCTCGAAATTCGCTACGAGGACTTCTGCGCCGCGCCGCAGGAAGAGATCGCGCGCATTCTCGCTTTTCTGGGGGAAGCCGCCGTCGTAGTCGACACTTCGAAGGTCAAGGCAAAACGCTACGGCGAAGAGGGAATCCTCACCGAGCAGCAACGGCAACGCATCGGCCAACTATGCCGGAATGGCATGTCCCGATATGCCTATTCAACCCCGCTAGCACAGCCGTGATAGCGGCGGCAAGGGTTGGGGGGGCTGAGAATCAGCCTCCCGCCGCCGCCTTGCGCGCGGCGATGGCCTGCTTCCAGGCCGGCTCTTCCTTGGGTTGTTCGACTTCCCTGATGCGGATGATGGCCAGCGAACAGTTGTCGCCGCGGCCGTTGGCGCGGCTCCGCGCGGTGTTGATCAGGACTTCGGCGGCCTGGCGCACGGGGAACTCGTTGAGCACCTTGCCCAGCACGTCGTCGGCGAAGTAGGCCCAGAGTCCGTCCGAACAGAGCAGGAAGCAGTCGCCGTCCACCAGCGGTGCGGCCTCGCCGTAGTCGATGCGCGGCGCCGGATCGTCGCCGAGGCAGGAAAGCAGGATGTTCTTGTTCGGATGCTTCTCGGCATCGTCCTCGCTGATGAGGCCCTGGCGTACCAGGTCCATCACGTAGGAGTGATCGAAGGTGCGCGAACGCTTTTCGCCCTTGCGGAAATGGTAGATGCGCGAATCGCCGCAGTACGCCCAGTCGACACGGCCCGGCTGCAGGATCAGCACGCAGGCGGTGCTGTGCGGGTCCTGCTCGCTGGTCATGGCGGCGAGCTTGATGCCGTCGTGGGCGTCGTTGATGCCGGCGGCCAGCGTGGCGCGCACGTTCTCGGCGTTCGGCGGCGAGGCCTCGAAGGCGTGCTTGGCCTTGAACAGCACCTGCTCGGCAGCGAGCGAGCCGCCCGAGTGGCCGCCCATGCCGTCGGCGAGCACGGCCAGCAGCGCTCCCTTGTGCGTCGGATGCGGGAAGATCGCGACGCGATCCTGCTGCTCGCTGCGGTCGCCGATGTGCTGGGCCGCGACGGTTTCGATGGTCAATGGCATCGCTTGATTATACTGATCGCCCCACTTCGTGGAACACGCTGGAGGCCTTATGCACCCCGGACGCGGCTACAACGAACTCAAGGTCGGCGACGTCTTCGAATCGACCATGACGCTGACCGAAACCCATATCGTGCTCGGTGCCGGCCTCTTCGGCGACTTCAACCCGCTGCACGTCAACGAAGCCTACGGCAAGGAGACCCGCTTCGGCGGCCGCATCGCCCACGGCTACCTGACCAGCAACGTCATGGCTGCGCCGATGGGCATGATCCTCCACGGCACCGCGATCGCCTACGTCGAGCACAACGTCACCTTCACGGCGCCAGTGCGCGCCGGCGACACCCTGACCGTGACCTGGACCGTCAGCGCGAAGGAAGACAAACCCAGGCTCGACGGCGGCCTCGTCAGCTTCACGGGCGCCTGCAAGAACCAGGAAGGCACGACGGTTGCCGAGGCCACCGCCAAGCTGCTGGTCGAGAACAACAAGTAGCCGGCGCGTTCAGGCGCCCATACGCTCGTCGAGCAGCTCGATCCAGTGCCGCACCGGCAGCCTGGTGCCACTCTGCAGGTGGGTAATGCAGCCGATGTTGGCGCTGGCGATGACCTCGGGTGGCTGCGCGCCACCGACGCCGAGCCCGCCGAGCTTGTTGTCGCGCAGTTGCGTCGAGATCTGCGGCTGCAGCACCGAGTAGGTGCCGGCCGATCCGCAGCAGAGGTGGGCGTCGCTCACCGGCGTCAAGGCGTAGCCCGCTGCGGCCAGCAGCTCCTCGGCCACGCCGCGGATCTTCTGGCCATGCTGCAAGCTGCAGGAGGCGTGGAAGGCCACGCGTCGCCGTGGAGCCGGCGCCGACTTTTCCAGCAAATCGACCAGCGCCGCCTTCTCGGCGATCACCACCTCGCTGATGTCGCGCGTCGCCAGCGCGATGCGCGCGGCCTTGGCGGCGTAGCGCGTATCGTCCTGCAGCAGGTGGGCATACTCGCGCACCTGCACGCCGCAGCCGGACGCCGTCATGACGATGGCCTCATGGCCGGCGTCGAGCAGCGGCAGCCAGGCGTCGATGTTGCGCCGCGCATCGTCGCGCGCTCCCTCGGCGTCGTCGAGATGCAGGCGCAGCGCGCCGCAGCAGCCGGCGCGCCCGGCTTCGACCAGGGAGATACCCAACCTGTCGAGTACGCGCATCGCCGCGGCGTTGATCCCCGGCTCCATCGCCGGTTGCACGCAGCCGGCCAGCACGATCATCTTGCGCTGCCGCCGCGGCGCCGGCACGGCGCCCGGATCGCGCCGCTCGGGCACTTTGGCCTTGAGGGCGGCGGGCAGCAAGGGGCGCATCATCTGGCCCAGGCGCATCGCCGGGTTGAACAGCGCCGGGCGCGGCAGGAAATGCTTGAGCACCGAGCGCGTCAGGCCGTCGACGCCGGAACGCGGCACGCGGCTGGCCACCACCTCGCGGCCGATGTCGAGCAGGCGCGAGTAATGCACGCCCGACGGGCAGGTCGATTCGCAGGAACGGCAGGTGAGGCAGCGGTCGAGGTGCAGCCGCGTCTTCTCGCTCGCCTCACCGGTCTCGAGCATCTGCTTGATCAGGTAGATGCGGCCGCGCGGCCCATCGAGCTCGTCGCCGAACAGCTGGTAGGTCGGGCAGGTCGCGGTGCAGAAGCCGCAGTGCACGCAGGTGCGCAGGATCGCCTCGGCCTCGCGGCCGACGCTGGTATCGCGGATGAATTCGGCGAGATGGGTTTCCATCAGACGTCGGGGTAAAGCCGGCCGGGATTGAACACGCCGTGCGGATCGAAGGCGCGCTTGAGGTCGCGATGGATGCGGCCGAGCACCGGGTCGAGCGGCTGGAAAATGCCGACGGATCGGTCGCCGCCGCGGAACTGCGTGGCGTGGCCGCCGGCGCTCGCCGCCGCCGCGCGTGCATCGCAACTCCCCTCGACGCAGCGCACCCAGCGCTGGGCGCCGCCCCACTCGATCAGCGTGGCGCCGGGCAGGTCGAGCGCCGGCGCGACCGAGGGTACGGATAGGCGCCACAACGCCGCGTCGCCGGAGAAGAAGGCGTGCCGCTGCTCGCGCAGATCGTCCCAGAAACTCGCCGCCTCGGCCGCGCCGACTTTCTCGCCGCCGAGGTTCGAGGCGGCTGCATCGACCGCCGCCCGCGCGCCCGACAGGCGCACAGTCAGCGCGTCGTCGTGCCAGCAGGTCGCCGACACCGGCAGCGGCTTGCCGGCCCAGCCGTTCATCAGTTCCAGCGCCCGACCTTGCGGACAATCGAAGCGCAGCGTTGCCTCCGCCACCGGCAGCGGCAGCACCTTGAGCGAAACCTCCGTGATCAGGCCGAGCGTACCGAGGCTGCCGCACATCAGCCGCGAGACGTCGTAGCCGGCGACGTTCTTCATCACCTGTCCGCCGAAGGTGAGCAGCCGGCCCTCGCCGTCGAGAATCTTCACACCGAGGACGAAGTCGCGCACGGCGCCGACGGCAGCGCGGCGCGGACCCGAGAGGCCCGCCGCAACGACACCGCCGATGGTGGCATCGCCGAAGGCGGGCGGCTCGAAGGCCAGCATCTGCCGCCGTTCCGCCAGCGCCGACTTTATTTCGGCGAGCGGCGTGCCGCACTTCGCGGTGATCACGAGCTCGGTCGGCTCGTAGTCGAGGATGCCCGCATGGCCGCGGGTGTCGAGGATGTCGCCGCGCCGTTCCTGCCCGTAGAAATCCTTGCTGCCGCCGCCGCGCAGGCGCAGCGGCTTCTTGTCGAGGATGCGCTCGCGGAACTGTTCGATCATCAGAATCTTTCGAGTTCCGGAAACTTGAGTTCGCCGCCATGGACATGCATGCGGCCGAACTCGGCGCAGCGGTGCAGCGTCGGCACCGCCTTGCCCGGGTTCAGCAGGCCCATGGGATCGAAGGCGACCTTGACGCGGTGGAAGGCCTTGAGCTCCTCGGGCTGGAACTGCACGCACATGGCGTTGATCTTCTCGTAGCCGACGCCGTGCTCGCCGGTGATGGTGCCGCCGAGGGCAACCGAGAGTTCGAGGATCTCGGCGCCGAAGGCCTCGGTGCGCTCGAGCTCGCCCGGCACATTGGAGTCGTACATGATCAGCGGATGCAGGTTGCCGTCGCCGGCGTGGAAGACGTTGGCGCAGCGCAGGCCGTATTTCTTCTCCATGCCGGCGATCGCCTTGAGCATCTCGGCCAGGCGCTTCCTCGGGATGGTGCCGTCCATGCAGTAATAGTCGGGCGAGACGCGGCCGACCGCGGGGAACGCGGCCTTGCGCCCGGCCCAGAAGCGCAGGCGCTCGGCCTCGGATGTCGACACGCGCAGATCCGTGGCGCCGCTGCCCTCGAGTACCGCGCGCATGGCGGCGACCTCCTCCGCCACCTCGTCGACGGTACCGTCGGACTCGCAGAGCAGGATGGCCTCCGCATTCAGGTCGTAGCCGGCCTTGACGAAGGGCTCGACCGCCGCCGTGGCGGGCTTGTCCATCATCTCGAGGCCGGCGGGGATGATGCCGGCGGCGATGATGGCCGCCACGGCGTTGCCGGCCTTCTCGACGTCGTCGAAGCTGGCCATGATCACCTGCGCCACCTCGGGTTTGGGCGTGAGCTTGACGGTCACCTCGGTGACGACGGCGAGCAGGCCCTCGGAGCCGATCATCAGCGCGAGCAGGTCGTAGCCGGGGGCATCCAGCGCATGGTTGCCGAACTCGACGACCTCGCCGTCCATGGTGACGCCGCGCACGCGCAGCACATTGTGCACCGTCAGGCCATACTTGAGGCAATGCACGCCGCCCGAGTTCTCGGCGACGTTGCCGCCGATGGTGCAGGCGATCTGCGAGCTGGGATCGGGCGCGTAGTAGAGACCGTGGGGCGCGGCCGCCTCGGAGATGGCCAGGTTGCGCACGCCCGGCTGGACCACGGCGAGGCGCGCGACCGGATCGAGGTGCAGGATCTGCTTCATCTTGGCGAGGCTCAGCACCACGCCGTTCTCGTGCGGCAAAGCGCCGCCGGAGAGGCCGGTGCCGGCGCCGCGCGCCACGACCGGAATGCCAAGCTCGTGGCAGGTCTTCAGCACCGCCACCACCTGCGTCTCGCTTGCGGCCAGCACCACGGCCAGCGGCAGGCGACGATAGGCGGAAAGGCCATCGCATTCGTAGGGCTTCAGATCCTCGGCCGTGGACAGCAGCGCCGACGCCGGCACGATGTTCGCCAGTTCGGCCAGCAGGCGCTGGCGCATCGCGGCGTCGATGTCGGAGAAATCCTGGTCGCGTTCGGCGGTGTGCTGTCTTGGGTTCATCGCGGGGAGGCGGCGAAAATAAACGGGCGGCGCAGTGAATTATGCCGCGTCAGCGCACGATGGGGGCGAGATCGTGAGTGCGCCGCTCGAATTCGGCATCGACGCCGCTGCCCAGCTCGTTGAACCGCCCCAGCATCGCCGCCGCCACCTCGCCCCAATGCGCCGCGCCCTGCGCCACCGCGCGTTCCAGCGGCTGGCGCCCCCTGCCCTCGACCCATTCGGCGTAGGCCGCGACGAGCTGCGGAAACAGCTCGCGACGCATGCCGTCGAAATTGGAGAACCAGAAATGCAGCGAGGCGTCCGCATCGCGCTCGAGCAGCCGCGGCAGGGTGCTGAGGCAGTCGGCCCAGTTGTCGCGCACCGCGCGCAGCAGCAGTTCGGCGCGCCGCCGCTTCAGGCCGGACAGCATGACCTCCCATTCCGGGCCGAGGCGGCGGCCGGCCAGGAACTCGCCCTGTTCGTGCAGGATCAGGGTCTCGGTCTCGCCCTCGGTCATGCGTTCGAGCGCGGCCGGCGCCCCGGAGGAAGTCCCCTTGGCGGATGCATCGTCGAAATAGCCGTAGGCCTCGAGCGCCGATCGCATCGCGCCGCGCTGCTGTTTCAGGCCCCAGGCCTCGGCCTTTTCCCACAGCCACTGCCGCAGCGCCTCCTGCCGCACGACGATGGTGTCGCCCTGCAGCGCCGCGGGAATCGCCGTGAGGTCGCGCGCGTACTCGCAGCCGCAGACCAGCACGCGGGCACCGTGTTCGGTGACGTGGCGACGCAGCTGACCGAGGAAGAAGTGCGGCTTGTGGAAGCGGCCGATACCGGCGCCGTAGATCAGGCCCTCGGGCAGCAGCCGCGCGTTGATGGCGGCGACATCGAATGGCTCGGCGCTGCGCTCGTCGAGCGGGATGGCGGCGAAATCCGCATGCTCGAGTTGCTCCCACAGCGCCTCGCGCGCCGACAGCCACGGCCCGACCTCGCTGCGCGGCGGCGACTCGCCCAGCGGAATACCGTGCTCCCAGCGGAAGAACTCGCGCATTTCGAGCAGGTAATTGCACAAGGTCATGCCGCGCGCATGGCGGGCATCGGTAACGTGGCAGTTGCGCTGCACGGCGTCGATCAGGCGGTCGAGGCGGGCCAGCGCCATCAGTCGGGATCCCTCGGTGCGTTACGCTTTCGCCCCTGCCAGTGCGATACGCCCTGGACGATCCGCGAGAACGGCAGCGCCTCGAGCGCGCCGTATTCGGCCTGCGCCCGCCGCACCAGGCGGTGCACGTCGGGTGCCGGCGCCTCGGGATCGAGCACGTCCCTGAGGCCGCCGAGCCCACCGCACTGGATCTTCATGATCATGGCGTGCGGCAGGATGCGCACGGCCTCGGTCAGCTTGAGGGCGAAGGACGATTTCTCGCGCAACAGGCCGGAGAGCTCGCCGCAGGCGGCATGCGCCGGCGGATCGGTGCAGGCGACGGTCTCGCGCTCGGCCAGCAGGTGCCGCACCGACAATTCGCACACCACGCAGCGCGACAGCAGCGCCTTCTCGAAGACGCAGGGCAGCCGGTTGATCTCGCCGCGCGCCGACTTGTAGGCCGTTTCGTCCATCGCCGCGAGTCAGGGTTACCAGTCGTCGCCGGTCAGCGGCTCGGCCTCGCGCACCGACATCAGCGCCTCTTCGGCCTGGATCTCGTTCTCGCCGAACACCACCTTGATCTTCATCTTGGCGAGATCGACTTCCTTGCGCATGCGCTTGGCCTCGGCGGAGGCGTCCTTGAAGGCGTCGAACTCGGTGATCTTTTCGAGGATCTTCACCGGTCCGGTGGAAACGCGGTAGATGTAGTACGGCATGGTTCTCTCTTTTTATGGGATGGGGTTATTCGACGTAGCGCTTGGCTTCCTTGCGGCGGCCGGGCTTGCTCTTCTGGATGATGACGCCGCGGACAGCTTCGAGGCCGGAAATCTCGGCGTCGGGATAGGACGGATTGAGGGGGTGCAACAGCCACTTCTCGCCGTGCTTCACCAACTGGCGGAAGATGTGCTCGTCGTTGAGCCAGGCCAGGACGTAGGAGCCATCGGTGGCCAGGCCCTCGGGTTCGATGATGATGATGTCGCGCTCGACGAACTCCGGCTCCATGCTGTCGCCGAGCACCATCAGCGCGAAAGGCTCGGCGGCGGCACAGGCCGACATTTCCTCCGCGTCCTCCGCGGCGACGATGGGAATGATTTTCTTCTCTGCGACCATTTCAGTCCTCCAGCCAGCGAACCAGATAGTACAAATTGAAACCCTCCGAGGAGCGCGACGGCCCCATCACCTCGGCGGCATGCAGGTCGTGCGCCGGATCGGCGGCGGCCAGCGCCGCAGCGGCATCGGCCACCGGCGTCACGACGTTCTCGGCGAAGCGCTTGCGCGAACTGCGCTTGACGTTGACCACGGCGTAGCGGGCCTGCACCAGCTGCGGCGACTCGGCGTCGAGATACACGCCACCTTTCATGTCAGCCTCCTGTCGGGCCGCCCCAAGGGAGGCTGCGCCCCCCTGTGGGGGGCAGCGAACGAATGCGGGGCCCTCGCCGAGTTGGAGGGTGAGCGTGGGGGGCTCATGGTTGTCCCCTCAAGACACGAATGTGCTGCAGCAGCGGCTCGAACAGCGGTTGCAGATGCCGCCGCATCAACGGCCCGACCGCGGTTGTTCGCGTCAGGATCGGTTCGGCGTCGGCGTTGGAGAGGCGCGACAGCGCGCGCATGGCCGCGGCCTCGGATTCGTATCCGGTCATGGCCTCGGCATCGCGCACCGCAGCGAAGTAGGCGCCGAGGATGTCCAGCAACAGGTAGACGGCCTCGTGCGCCGGCGGCTTTTCCAGCGCCATCTCGGCCGCGAGCAGGAAGCTCTGGCCGCTGGGCGCATAGCAGCGCGCGAGCTGCAGCGCCCAGGCATCGCCGGCGGCGGCCTGCGCCGCGACTTCGCCGGGCAGGGAACGCTCCCCTTCCGCCGGCAGGTCGTCCGGGCGGTGTTCGAGAAAGCCGATGAAGTAGTGCGGACGGCGCTTGGCCTTGGCCCATAGCAGCTCGCCCTCGGCGGCATCGAGCAGGTCGGCGCCGATCACGGCGCGGATCGAGTTCATGGCCTGGATCGGATCTTCCTCGAACGGCAGGTGCTCGATCAGGAAATCGGCCAGCACCTTGCCCATGGCGCCCTCGCGCACCGCCGCATGCATCAGCATGTAGCGCGCCACCTCCATGGTCGGCAGCGCCCACCAGGCGCGGCGCGCGATCTCGTCGGTCAGGGTCGGCGCCAGCGCCACGGCGATCACCGCTTCGGGCTCGCCCAGCTTCAGCAGCGGTTCGAGGTTCTGCGGGCTGGCGCGACCCAGGCGCGACCAGCGGCGCAAATGCACCGGATAGCCGCCGGGGGAGCCGAGCGCATGGCCGCCGAGCAGCTCGCGCACCCGCGTCACGTAGAGGTCGGGACGGCAGTTGCGGTGCAGGCTGACCTTGGCCTCGCCCTTGGGCGTCAGGGCGTAGAGCGTCAGCGCGCCCTCGTCGATGCGGATGGCGTGCACCTCGCCGGCCAGAAGGACATTGAGGCGCAGCGAGTCCTCGGGGGAAAGTTCGGCTTTCATTAGTTGAGTTGGATGCGGCGGCCCCACGGTACGGGCGCCTTGCCCTTGATGAGCCACAAGACCGGGTAATTGGGGGCGACCTTGGGAAATTCACCCTCGGCGTCGGTGAAATACACCAGCGCGTCCGGATGACCGCCGCTCTTCTCGACCCAGTCGAACACCGGCGCGAAGGCCGTGCCGCCGCCGCCCTCGAACTTGCGCGGCAGGCGGAATTCCTCCCACGGCTCGCAGATCCACGGCGTGTCGGCGTGCAGGTCGGAGTCGCAGGCGAACAGGGTGATGCGCACCGGCAGCGTGCCCTTGATGGCATTGAGCTCGCCGACGAACTGGGCGAGGTCGGCGTCGGCGATCGAGCCCGAGGTGTCGAGCGCGATGAAGATTTCGCCGGAGTGGCTGCGCAGGCTGGGCCAGATCACGTCGCCCTCGCGCCGCGACGGCCGCAACCAGGTGTAGTCGTCGCGCGCGGCCTGCGACAGGTACTGCGCCAGCGCGGCGCGCCACGACACCTGCGGCGCCAGCGCCGTATCGGTCAGGCGCGCCAGGTTGCCGGAGAGCTTGCCGGCTTCGCGAGCGCGCTGGGCGGCGGCGGCGAGATGGCGCTGCCACTGGTTCTGCAGCTGCTCCTTTTCCTTGGCGGACAGCGGCGGCGGCGGACCGTCGGGGCCGTCGCCCGCCGTGCCGCCGGCGCCGGCCTTTTGCGGCGTGGCACCGCCGGCGTCCGGATCGATCTCCTGCGGATCGCTGCCGCCCTTGCCCTGCACATCGTCCTGCTCGCCCCCGCCGCCGCCCTGGCCGCCGTCGTCGCCGTCCCAGACGTGGTCGTCGAGCGTCTCGTTGTCGAGCTCGTCGTCGATGCAGGGATAGATTTCCTCGGCGGCCATGCCGCGATAGAGGTCGAGCACCTGGGAACCCAGCGGCGGCTTGAGGCCCTCGTCCATGAGCAGCGGGTTGATGGCGAAGTCGCAGGCCAGGTCCCACTTGCGCTGCACGCGGTGGCCGCGGCGGGCGAAGTGGCCGAGCGCGCAATGCAGTGCCTCGTGCGCCAGCGCGAACTGCACCTCGGCCGTGGTCAGGCTATCGATCCACTGCGGGTTGTAGTACAGCTTGCGCGCGTCGGTGCCGGTGGTGCGGCACCAGGCGCCGGCCTCGACCAGCGGCAACCGCAGCACCAACGCCCCCAGAAAAGGCTTGTCAAGGATGAGCTTGGTGCGCGCCGCGGCAAGCTTGTCCGCAGCCGGGCTGGACGGCGCCGCCACCTCGGGCGGCACAGCCGCCGCCTCACTCGTAGAGCATAACGTCGGCGACGGCATTGGCCCACCCGGCGAATTGCGGAACGGCGAAGAGGTTCGCGCCGATGCCGCGGTGCATGTCGGAGACCAGCATCACGCCCATTTCCTTGAGCGGCAGGCGCTGCGCGTAGTCGAGGATGTTGCCCCAGACCTGCTGCGCCTCGGGCTTGCCCTTGGCGCGCAGGGCGCGGCCGGCCAGCGCGGCGGCCACGGCGTACTGCAGGTCGATCTCGGCCGGCACCGCGGCCTCGCGACCTTCGGTGATGGCATCCAGGTCGGGCAGGCGGTCGAGGCTGTCGATGTAGGCGGCGCACTCGACGCCGGCGGCGTGGCCGACGCAGGCGGCCAGCGCGCCGACCAGCATCTCGGGATGATCGCCGAACTTCTGCAGCGCGCGGTGGGCGAATTCCCACGAGCGCGGGCTGGGAAAGGCCATCTCGCCGGCCAGCGTCTTCGCCGGATCGAAGTCGAAGATCAGCTCGGGCTTGAAGCGCAGGAAGCCGATCAGCCGCTCGTCGATGCCGTTGGCGTAGGCCCAGAAGGCCCAGTCGTCGAGGTTCACGTCGACCTCGAAGTGCGAGAAGCGGTTGGCCAGCGGCGCCGGCATGGCGTAGGTGACGCCGCGGTCGCCCTGGCGGTTGCCGGCGGCGAAGATGGCCCAGCCGTCGGGGATGCGATAGTCGCCGAGGCGGCGGTCGAGGATCAGCTGGTAGGCGGCGGCGGAGACGGCCGGCGGCGCCGAGGTGATCTCGTCGAGGAAGAGCACGCCGCGCTGGCCGTGGCGCGCCGCATCGGGAAGCAGCGCCGGCACCGCCCACTGCACCAGGTCGCCGACGCGGAAGGGAATGCCGCGCAGGTCGGACGGCTCCATCTGCGACAGGCGGATGTCGATGACCGGCACCGCGTGGCGGGCGGCGATCTGGGCGACGATCTGCGACTTGCCGACGCCGGGGGGGCCCCACAGCATGACGGGGGTGTGGTGGCCTTCGGCGGTGCTGAGGAATTCGCGTTCGAGAACGAAAGAGAGCTGGGCGGGACGCATCAGTAGATTACGGAATGAATCTGCGCTTCCGGTACGCCGGCGGCACGCAGGCCGTCCACGACGGCGGGGGTGAAGGAAGGCCCGCCTGCGACATAGACATCGCAGGCGGCGGGATCTTCGGGCTGCTGCCGCACGGCTTGCAGCGCCGCCGTGGCCGCGGCTGCGGCGTCGGCCGCCGTCAGCGGCACGTAGCGGAAGTCATCGAGGGCGTCGGCCCAGGCGCGGCACTGATTGGCGAGGTAGTGGCCGCCCGGGCGCGTCGCCGCCCACACCATGGTCATGGTGCCGATCTCGTCGGCGGCCAGCGCGTTGTCGATCAGGCTCGGCATCGGCGCGAAACCGGTGTCGCAGGCGATGAACAGCAGCGGCCGCCGCGAATCCTGGTCGAGAATGAAGTCACCCCAAGGGCCGAAGATGCTCACCGCGTCCTGCGCCTTCAGCGCGCCGGCGAACAGGCGGCGGGCGAATTCGTCGCCGTCGTCCCGGCGGATGTGAAAAAGCAGATTGCGGTCGTCGCAAGGGCAGGATGCGATCGCGTAGTCGCCACGGAAGGTCGCGGTGCTGCCGGTGACCGAGAGCGTCAGGCTCTGCCCGGCGAGGAAGCGCAGGCGGTTGCTGCGCGGCGTCTGCAGGTGGAGCATCATCACCTCGCCGTCGAGCGGCGTCGCGCTCTTGACCCTGGCGACGATCTCCTGTTGCGGGATGTCGGCCGCGCTGTGCGCCTCCAGCATCTCGACGACGAGGTCGGACACTGCCGTATGCGAGCACAGCAGCGCATAACCCTGCGCCCGCTCGTTGGCGGAAAGCAGGTAGTCGCTCTGCTGCACCTGGTGCAGCTTGCCGGAAACGACGCGCGCCTTGCACAGCCCGCAGTTGCCGTTGCCGCAGCCGTAGGACGGGGCGAGGCCGGCGCGCAGCGCTGCCTTGAGCACGCTCTCGTTGCCCTCGACGAAGAACTCGCGGCCCGAGGGCTTGACGGTGACATGGGCGGACACCACGCGCAGCACCTCGTCCATCACCGCCACCGCGTCGGCCGGCTCTTCGCTGCCGAGCACGCTGGCGAGCCCCTGGTCGAGAAAACTGGCGAGGTCGGCGAGGGCATCCTGCGGCGAGTCGTTGGCGGCGAGCGCCATCCGCTCGCGCAAGGCTTCGATGAGGTCATGGTAGTGGGCAAGGTGGCGGCGGACATCTTCGAGCTCCTCGCTCTGCGCGGCGAGGCGCTCGGCGAGGATCTCCTGGTTGGGGAGGATGCGCTCGCGCACGCGGCGGCCGAAGGCCTCCTCGCGAATCTTGGTGATTCGCTCGAAGGCGCCGGACTCCTCGAGGCGGATGTCGGGGAACAGCCGCGTCAGGTCCTCGCTCGAAACCATGCCGTCGAAGGACGACAACTCACCGGCACTGATCATTTTTTGCAGCGATGCGCGGGTCACGCCGATCAGGTGCGCGGCGCGCGAAACCGTCAGCATTTGGGCCACGATGTCTCCTAGGGGTGATCGCGAGGGCATATTATGGTCCCCACGATCGCTCGGGATTTCAATTTCTGGCGAATCGATAATCGTTTTCTAATATACACGACTTTCTCTCCCGCTTATGCCCATGCGCGCCCGCCGCAATCCCGCACCGGCACTGACGGCGCCGATCCTGTCGCCATGACGGCACGACTCCGTCGGCACGCCCTCCTCGTCGCCGCGATCGTCGCGGCGTTCGCCATCCCGCCGGCGACGGCGCATGCGGCCGACGGCAGCACCGGACTTGGCACCCTGCTGATACAGCCTGCAGGCGATGGCACGTTCAGGACATGGGAAGCAGCGGGCGACAGCGAACTCAGCGAAAACGAGCTGCTGATCCTTGAAGGAACCGCGACGCCGGCGGGAGGCCCGCCACTGCGCACGCGCTTCGGCCCCGCACGCGCGTTCGAAACCCAGGGTGGCATCGTCGTCGAACTTCCGCAGGCGTCGCGCGACAAGGTGCTGCTCCTCGATCACGATGCCTGCAGTGCCATCAAGGCATGGCATGGCGCCGGCGCGACCGGGCTGACCGACGATCAGCTTGCCGACATCTACCTCAGTGCCACCCCTGACGGCGGCCGGAACCTCATGGTCGGCGAGCGCATGGCCAAGGCCTTCGCCACCAAGCTTGGCGTCAAGGCCATATTCTGGACACCGCTGAAGAAGCGCAACTGAGGCTGCGCCTTCAGCGTTCCTCCGGCGGCTTGAGCTTCCGAAACGACGCCCACAGCGCCAGGTCGTAGCCGATCTTCATCACCGCGCCGACGGCCAGCGGCGCGCCCAGCGCCACCGCCTGCATCAGCCAGCCGGCGAAGGCCGGCGCCACGGCCCAGCCGCCGAGCCGCACCAGGTGCGTCACGCCCGAGGCGAAGGTGCGCTCTTCCGGTTTCACCATCGCCATCACGTAGGACTGGCGTGTCGGCACGTCCATTTCCACCAGCCCCTCGCGCAGCAGGAAGAGGATCGCCGCGATGGGAAAAGTCGGCGCCAGCGGCACGGTGAGCAGCAGCAGGCTCGACGGGATGTGGGTGAACACCATGGTGTTGACCAGTCCGATGCGGGCCGCCAGCCACGCCGCACCGAGGTGCGAGACCGCGTTCATCAGCCGCGCGCCGAAGAACAGCAGGCCGATCACCGTGGCCGAGACGCCGAAGCGCTCGAAGAAGAACCACGACACCAGCGCCGCGCCGATGAAGCCGCCGGCGATGCTGTCGATGGCGAACAGCGCCGAGATCTTCGCCAGCACGCGGCGGCTCTCCGCCGTCACCACCAGCCGCTGCGTTCGCGCCGGCGCCTCGGCCGCCGCCGACAACCCGGCATAGAGCGGCAGCCCCGCGGCGAGCAGCGCCGCATAGACGAGGAAGGCCGCGCGATAGGCCGCCAGCTCGTCCATGCCGGTGGCCAGCGCCAGCAGCTCGGGCAACGCGCCGGCCAGCGCGCCCAGTGCGTGGCCGATGTCCATCAGCAGGTTGTAGCGGGCGTAGGCCTGCGTCCGACCTGCGTCGTCGGTGGTCGCCGGCAGGATGGCCTGCTCCAGAACCAGCGCGGCGCCGCGGTCGCGGCCCATGCCGTTGACCATGCCCAGCAGCGCCGCCGCGACGATCACCCCGCCGCCGGCACCCAGTGCCAGCAGCACCCCGCCGCCGGCCGAGAGCGCCGACAGCCACAGGAGGGAACGCTTGCGGCCGAGCCGGTCGCCCCACCAGGTGGCCACCGCCACCGACAGCGTCGCACCGGCCAAACCGGTACTGAGCACCACGCCCAGCCAGCTCGCCGACAGGCCCAGCCGGGCGACATAGAGCCCCAGCAGCACGCCGGCCATGCCGGTGGCCAGCGCGCGCAGGAAAGCCGCGGCGTAGAGGCGGCGACGGTCATGGCTTGCAAAGACTGTTGTAGAGCTCATAACAGTTATGTAGAATACGCTACATGCTGCAACTTGTCGAATGGCTCACCCTCGTCACCACCCTGCCCACGGCCAACACCGCCGCGCGCATGCGGCTGTGGCGCGCCGTCAAGGCGCTGGGCGCCGCCACGCTGCGCGACGGAGTCTATCTGCTGCCGGCGCGGGAAACGCCGGGCGAAGCGCTGCGCGCGCTGGCCGAGGATGTCCGCGCGGCCGGCGGCAGCGCCGAAGTGCTGCACATCGCGGCCGACGCGGCGCAGGACGAAGCCTTCCGCCAGTTGTTCGGGCGCGGTACGGAGTACGCAGCGCTGATCGCGGCGACGCACGAGGCGGCGGACGAAAAGACGCTGCGGCGGCTGATGCGCGAGCTCTCCCAGCTTGCCGCCATCGACTATTTCCCCGGCCCGGCGCAGGAGCAGGCGCGGCAGGCGCTGGCCGAACTCGCGACGCGCCTCGCCCCGGGCGAGCCGCGCACCGCGCCGGGAGAAATCAGCCGTCTCGCCAGCGCCGACTTTTCGGGACGAACCTGGGCAACGCGCAAAAAGCTCTGGGTCGATCGCATGGCCTCGGCCTGGCTGATCCGCCGCTTCATCGACCGCAAGGCGAAGTTCATCTGGCTGGCAACGCCCGCCGACTGCCCGGCCGACGCGCTGGGCTTCGACTTCGACGGCGCGACGTTCACCCACGTCGCCGGGAAACCCGAGCGCGTCACCTTCGAGGTGCTGATGGCGAGCTTCGGTCTCGACACGGACCCGGCGCTGGCAAGGATCGCCCCCATCGTCCATTGCCTCGACGTCGGCGGCGTACCGGTGGCCGAAGCGGCCGGCATCGAAGCCGTGCTGGCCGGCCTGCGCGCCGATGCCAGCGACGACGACAAGCTGCTCAAGGAAGCAGGCCGCGTCTTCGACGGCCTCTACAACAACTACCGACAGGAGAACCCCAATGACTGACGCCGCCATCCCCACCACAGCGCCGCCCACGCCCACGCTGGGCGAGGCCTTCAAGTACTGGCTCAAGCTCGGCTTCATCAGCTTCGGCGGCCCGGCCGGGCAGATCGCGATGATGCACCAGGAACTGGTCGAGCGCAGGCGCTGGATCTCCGAGCACAGGTATCTCCACGCGCTCAACTACTGCATGCTGCTGCCCGGGCCCGAGGCCATCCAGCTCGCCATCTACATCAGCTGGCTGATGCATGGCGTCAGGGGCGCGATCACGGCTGGCGTGCTGTTCTTCCTGCCGGCCTTCGTGCTGCTGTCGCTGCTGGCCGGCATCTACCTGAACTTCGGCGAGGTGCCGGCGGTGAAGGGCATCTTCTACGGCATCAAGCCGGCAGTGGTCGCCGTGGTGCTGTTCGCGGCCTGGCGCATCGGCTCGCGCGCGATCAAGAACGAGACCCTGTTCGCCATCGCCGTCCTGGCCTTCGTCGGCATCCTCTTCTTCGACATCGACTTCCCGTGGATCGTGCTGGCGGCCGCCATCCTCGGCGCCATCGGCGGCAAGCTGATGCCTTCCAAGTTCAAGGCCGGCGGCGGCCACGGCGCGTCGAACAAAGCCTACGGCCCGGCGATCATCGACGACGACACCCCGCCGCCCGCGCATGCGAAATTCTCCTGGGGCAAGCTCGTCGCCACCACGGCCATCTTCGTCGTCATCGGCGCGGCGTCGCTGCTGGCGCTGCGGGGCAGCGCCGATCTTTACAACATGGGCGAATTCTTCACCAAGGCCGCTTTCCTCACCATCGGCGGTGCCTATGCCGTGCTGCCCTACGTCTATCAGGGCGCGGTCGAGCACTTCGGCTGGCTCACCGGCCCGCAGATGATGGACGGCCTGGCGCTGGGCGAGACCACGCCGGGGCCGCTGATCATGGTGGTGACCTGGGTCGGCTATCTCGGCGGCTTCACCAAGTCGGTGCTCGGCAACCCCGTCGCCGCGGGACTGGCCGGCGCGACGGTGGCGACCTTCTTCACCTTCCTGCCCAGTTTCTTCTTCATCATCGCGGGCGGACCCATGATCGAATCCACGCGCGGCGAACTCAAATTCACCGCACCGCTGACCGCCATCACGGCCGCCGTGGTCGGCGTGATCCTCAATCTCGCCGTGTTCTTCGCCTGGCACACCTTCTGGCCCAAGGCCACCCAGGCCGCGCCGTTCTCGGGCCCCTTCGACGCCATCCCGGTCGTCATCGCCATCGCCTGCTTCGTCGCCTTGTGGAAGTACAAGGCCGACATCATGAAGGTCATCGGCGCTTGCGCGCTGTTCGGCCTCGCCTATTCCTTCATCGCCTGAGGACAAGATCATGGAACGCACCATCAAGCCCGAAGCACTGAAAGCCACGCTGGCCGACAAGCACCTGATCGACGTGCGGCGCAAGGCCGATCTCGACTCATCAAGCGAAGCCCTGCCCGGCGCGACCTGGCACGACCCCGAGAAACTCGCCGAATGGGCCGCCCATCTGCCGCGCGACAGGCACATCGTCCTCTACTGCGTGCGCGGCGGTTCGGTCTCCAACGGCGTCGTCGATGCGCTGCATGCCGAAGGCCTCGACGCCTGCTTCATCGAGGGCGGCATCGAGGGCTGGAAGGCGGCCGGCGGCGAGGTGAAGAAGAAATGAGAGCCCCCCACGCTCGCAAAAGCGGCTCGCTGCCCCCCACAGGGGGGCGCATGCCTCCTTGGGGCGACCCGGCGGAGGCATGGTCATGAAGTGGATCACGCGCGAGCGACCGAAGATCGACCGCATCGCCTGCCCGTGGCTGGTGGCGCGCTTCGTCGATGAAAGCCCGGAATTCCTCTACGTGCCGGGCGGCGACGTCATGCGCGTGGCGCAGGAGACCGGCGCGATTCCTTACGACGTGCCGGGCGTCGAACTCGGCCACCACGGCGACCACTGCAGCTTCGACGCCTTCATCGCCAAGTACGCATTGCGCGACGCGGCGCTCGACAAGCTCGCCCTGATCGTGCGCGCTGCAGACTGCGGCGCACCGCAGCTGGCCAAGGAAGCAGCAGGACTGCTGGCGATCTCGAAGGGCCTGTCGCTCAACTTCGAAGACGACCACGAGATGCTCAAGCACGGCATGGTCATCTACGACGCGCTCTATGCCTGGTGTGCCGACACGCCGCTGAAAAAGCTCGGGCGGCTGCTCGGATTGCGCTAGCCGGTTGCCACCCCGGGGCGAGGAGTGCACACTTCGGCCCGATGAACTCCGTCTCCCCCGCCATGCAGCCGCGTCGCGTCAGGGCCGCCTTCATGGGCTCCTTCGCCGTGGCCCTGGTGGTCATCATGAGCGTCTTCGCGACGGCCATCTACCTGGTCGAGGCCAGCGTGCGCGACCGCGACCTGGCCGAGCGCTCGGCGGCGGTGGCCAAGCTGTTCGAAGTCAAATTGGAGAAAGACGCCAACCTGATGCGCGCCGTGGTGCGCACCATGATGAGCAACGCGGCGATCGAGCATGCGTTCCGCAACGGCGACCGCGGCGAACTGGAACGCAACGCCCGCGACCTGTTCGAAGCCCTGCGCTCGGACCACCGCATCACCCACCTGTATTTCACCGGGCCCGACCGCGTCAACCTCTATCGCCTTCACACTCCGACCGAGCACGACGACCGCATCGATCGTGCCACCATGGTGCAGGCGAGCAGCCGCAAGCAGCCGGTGCATGGCCTCGAACTCGGCCCGCTCGGCACCCTGACGCTGCGCCTCGTCATGCCCTGGCGACAGGGCGAGAGCGACCTCGGCTACGTCGAGGTCGGCGAGGAGATCAAGCACGTGATCGACGAGGTGCGCGACAACCTCGCTGTGGATCTGCTGGTGCTGGTCGACAAGCGCTTCGTGGCGCAGGAACAGTGGCAGCGCGGCCAGACGCTGATGCAGCGGCAGGGCCAGGGCGACTGGGAGCGCTTTTCCGGCCATGTCGTACAGGCGCAGACCATGACCCGGCTGCCGGCAGCGCTGGACGAGCGTGTGCTTGCCCGCCTGCTGGGCGGAGACAGCGCCAAGATCGAGGACGGCGGGCGCTCGCTGCACATGGCCGCGGTGCCGCTGGCCGACGCCGGCGGCCAGCAGATCGGCAAGCTGGTCATCCTCCGCGACATTACCTTGCTCGAGTCGACCTTCAACGGCTACATGGCCGCCGTGGTCCTGCTGAGCCTCGCCGTGGCCGCCGGCGTGTTCGGCGTCTTCTACGTCGCGCTGCAACGCGTGGAAAAGGACTACCGCCGCCAGCACGAACTCGAGCACCGGCTGCTGCGCGTCGACACCGAGCACCAGCGCATACTGCAGATGGAGAAGCTGTCGGCGCTCGGCACCATGGTCGGCAGCATCGCCCACCAGCTCAACAACCCGCTGGTCGGCGTGGTCAACATGGCGCAGCTGGCCGAGCGCGAAATCGGAGAAGCCGGTGACGGCCCGGCGCGAACCCGCGAACTCCTTGCCGAAATCCGCCGCGCCGGCGAGGACTGTCGCGGCTTCGTGCGACGCATGCTGGAGTTTTCCAAGGTATCGTGCTTCGAGAGCAAGCCGACGCCGATGGCGGCGCTAATCGAGGACACGGTGCTGATGTTCCGCCAGGCCGAGCCGCGACACCTGCCGGTCGATGTGCAGCTGCCGGCCGAGCCGCCGGTGCTGAACGTCGATCCCATCCTGATCCGCCACGCCCTGTTCAACCTGCTGCTCAATGCCGCCCAGGCGACCGAAGGCAACGCCGGCATCGATATCCGCCTCGAGCCACAGCCCGATCCCGTCAGCGGGTCGCCCGGCTGGTCGCTGGCGGTCGCGGATCGCGGACGCGGCATCGCGCCCGAGGTGATGGAGAAGATCTTCGTGCCCTTCTTCACCACCCGCGCCGATGGCACCGGCCTCGGCCTGCCCGTTGTGCTCCACGTCGTTTTGCTGCACGACGGCCACGTCACGGCAAGCAACCGCCCCGACGGTGGCACGCAATTTGCGATCTGGTTGCCACAATGACTTCCGCCATGCCCCCCTCGACCAAGTCCAAGGTCCTGATCGTCGACGACGACCACTACACGCGCACGCTGCTCGACCGACTGATCGGCAAGTCGGCCGACGTGCGCCTCGCCGCCGACGGCGCCGAAGCGCGCAAGCTTTTCACGGCGGAGGACTTCAACCTGGTGCTGATGGACCAGCGCTTGCCCGCGGACAACGGCATCGAGCTGCTGCGCGAGTTCCGCGCGCGGCGGCCGCGGCTGGTCAGCATCCTGATGACCGGCTACGCCGACGTGCGCGAGGCCGTCGCCGCGGTGCGCGAAGGCGTGTTCGACTATCTCAACAAGCCCTTCGAAGACCTCGAGACGCTCGAGGCGGTGATCGGCAAGGCGCTCGAGCTCGACCGCGCCTATCGCGAGATCGACGACCTGCGCGCGCGCCTCGGCGACGGCACGCCGGCGGTCATCGGTCGTTCGCCGGCCATGGAACAGATGCTCGGCCAGGTACGCCAGGTGGCCGGCCTCGACACCACCGTGCTGCTGGAGGGCGAGAGCGGCACCGGCAAGGACGTCGTGGCGAAACTGATCCACGCCTGGAGCCCGCGCGCGGCGAAACCCTTCATGGAGGTCAATTGCGGCGCGCTGCCGGAATCGCTGCTGGAAAGCCTGCTGTTCGGCTACGAGAAGGGCGCCTTCACCGGCGCCAGCGTGGCCAGCGCCGGCTATTTCGAGAAGGCCAACGGCGGCAACCTGTTCCTCGACGAAATCGCGGACATGAGCCCCAAGCTGCAGAGCAACCTCTTGCGCGTGCTGCAGGACCACCAGTGCATGCGCATCGGCAGCACCCAGCCGCGCCAGGCCGACTTCCGCCTGATCTGCGCCACCAACCGCGCGCTGGCGGGCGAGGTCAAGGCCGGCCGCTTCCGCGAAGACCTGTTCTACCGCATCAACGTCGTTGCGGTGCGGCTGCCGCCGCTGCGCGAGCGCGCGGGCGACGTCATCCTCCTCGCCACGCATTTTCTCGAGCATTTCAACGCCAAGTTCGGCAAGTCCTGCGGGCCGCTGACGCCCGCAGCGGTGCGCATGCTCGAAGCCGCGCAATGGCCGGGCAACGTGCGCGAGTTGCAACATTGCATCGAGCGCGCGGTGGCACTGCATCCCGGCGGTCCCATCGACACGATGCATCTGTGCCCAGGCGACGTCCCGCCGGCAGTCGGCGCAGCCCAGTCAGAAACCACGTCCGGGCCGGCCGCGTACGAGGAAGCGCGCGCCCTCTTCGAGCGCGACTACCTGAAGTGCATCCTCGATGCGGCCGGCGGCAATGTCTCCGAGGCGGCCCGCCTCAGCGGCATCCCGCGGCAGAACCTCTACGTGCGCATGAAACGCTGGGGCGTTGTCACTGATCAGTGACACCTGTCGCGAATAAGCGACGGTTCGACTCGGGCGTTCGCGCCCTTTCTCTTCGAAATGCAGGGTTCCCGCTTTGGCACGGGAATTGCGGACTGCCTCACAGGCAATGACCCTAAACGAGGTGAAAAAATGACCAAGCGCACAATGATTCTCGCCATGTCCATGCTGGCATTCGGTTCCGCCATGGCTGCCGATCCGGCAACCATCAATTGGGCCAAGATTCCGGCCAAAAAGATCCAGCTGTTCTATCCCGGCCAGTCTTCCTACGAATGGCTGCGAAGCGATGCCCACAAGGGTGCCGCCAAGGAAACCGCGCGGGGCGACTCCTGCACCTCGTGCCACGATGCGTCGGACGAGGAAGTGTTGCAGGGCCGCAAGATCCTCAAGGGCGGCCATCCGCTCGAGCCGACAGCCATCGCCGGCAAGAAGAACGGCAATGTCGATCTCCATGTGCAGGCCGCCTACGACAAGAAGAATGCTTACCTGCGCTTCCAGTGGAAGACGCAGAACCCCTATGCCGGCACCGAGCACCAGTACCTGCGCTTCGACGGCAAGGAATGGAAGGTCTGGGGCTATCCCAAGCTCGACAAGGTAGTGCAGGAAGGCAAGCAGCCTGGCATCTACGAAGACCGCATGTCGATCATGATCGACGACGGCAAGGTGGCGGGCTTCGCCAAGCAGGGCTGCTGGCTGACCTGCCATGACGGCCAGCGCGACATGCCGAAGCAATTCACCAAGGAAGAAGTCGCCGCGAACCCGCTGCTGACCGCGATCAAGAAGGGCGACGTGCGCAAGTACCTGCCCGACAGCCGCACCGATCCGTCGGACTGGAAGACCGGCAAGTCCGTCGAGGAAATCGCCAAGCTCAAGGCCGAAGGCAAATTCGTCGACCTGATCCAGTGGCGCGCGCATCGCAGTTATCCGGTAGGCATGGCGGACGACGGCTATGTGCTGGAATTCCGCCTGGCCGATGCCGGCAAGGACATGTTCGGCGGTAATGCCGATAGCAAGACCCATCAGCCCAAGTTCATGTGGGACGAGAAGAAAGTCGGGTTCAAGTCCATCCGCGCCGACAGCCAGGCGCGCAAGGGCGACCTCTTCCTGGTCCGCGAGCAGAACGCCGTGCCGTTCGATCCCAACGCCGACTGGAAAGAGGGCGACATGATCCCCGACTACATCGTCAGCCGCGAGGATGCGAAAGGCTCTGCCGCCGACAACAACGCGATCGCCAACTGGAATGCCGGCATGTGGACGGTGGTGATCGTGCGTCCCCTCGGCCTGACCAATGCCGACGACAAGATGCTGAAAGAGGGCGGCGTCTATAACGTCGGCTTCGCCACTCACGACGACAACATCACGACGCGCGGCCACTTCGTGTCCTACGTCAAGACGCTGGGTATCGGCGCCAGGACCAAGGCCGACATCAAGGCCGTCAAACTACCCTGATCCTCCGACTCGCTTGGCCACGCCTCCGGCGCATACAGCGCCGGAGGCGTCGGGCAAGCCAGCGACAGGTTTCGATCAATTCCATTCCCGCCTTAACCGAAAACCCGGAGAGTTCTCATGATTCGACGTCTCTACAGCCCCGGCCTGGTCATCATCCTCGCCGCCGCCGTATCCATGCCGCTGACCGCTACTGCCCAGGTGGACGCCGCAGCCGCCGAGAAAATTTTCAAGGAAAACGATTGCCACAAGTGCCACCACGAGACGAAGGCCAAGAAGGGGCCTTCGCTCAAGAAGATCTCCGCCAAGTACAAGGAGAAGAAGCTGGACGAGAAGGAGGCCATCAAGCACATGACCTCCGGCAAGAAGGTCAAGCTCGATGACGGCACCGAGGAAGACCACAAGATCATCGACACCAAGGATGTGAACGTGCAGACCAGCGTCGCCAAGTGGATGCTTTCCCACTGACTTGTCTGCCGACCGAGGGGGGCGCTCCCGCGCCTCCCCGATCGTCCTGAAATCCCGATCGTTCAATGAAAGGCCGGTCGTGCTGAACAAACTGCTTGTTTGCCTCGCCTTCCTGCTGGCGCATGCCGCCACCGTGGCGGCCGCACCCGCCGCCAAGCTCGACAACGCCGCCTGCCTCACCTGCCACGACGGCCAGAAGGGCAAGCTCGAAGTGGCGGACGCCGACGGCGAGAAGCGCAAGCTGCGCGACGTCCACACCGACAAATACGGCAAGAGCGTCCACGCCAGGATGGAATGCGTCGCCTGCCACACCGACATCACCGACAACGTCAGCCCGCACCAAAAGACCGGTGCAAAGACAGCCGACTGCGCAACATGCCATCAGGCCCTGTGGGACAAGGCCAAGCAGGCCGGCAGCACGGCGAATCAGCCGCGCATGGAAGTCGTGGCCAGGAACATCGCTGCCTACAAGCAGTCCTTCCACGCCCGCCCGGACAAGGACAAGCCCAGCCAGCCCAAGGCCACCTGCACCCAGTGCCACGACACCCACGCTTTTGCCGTGCCGGCCGACAAGCAGAGCCCTCAATACGCCGCCTGGCGCAAGGACATTCCCAAGCTGTGCGGCGAGTCATGCCATGACGACCAGCTCGAAGCCTTCGCCTCGTCGGTGCATGGCAAGGAAGTCATCGACAAGGCCAACGCCAAGGCGCCCGTCTGCACCAGTTGCCATACCAATCACGAGATCACCAATACCTCGCTGGTCACGTTCAAGCTGCTCAACAACGAGGAATGCGGCAACTGCCACAAGGACAACCTCAAGTCCTACCGCGATACCTATCACGGCCAGGTCACCAGGCTCGGCTATGCCGAGACGGCCAAGTGCTTCGACTGCCACGGCAGCCACAAGGTGCTGGGACCGAAGGACCCGAAGTCCAAGGTGCACCCGGACAACCGCCTGAAGACCTGCCGGCAATGCCACGACGGCAAGAAGAAGCCGCTGGCCACCGCGGGCTTCGCTTCCTTCGGCCCCCACGCCAACAGCCACGATTTCGCCAGGTATCCGCAGATGTGGATCGCCACGAAATCCATGATCGCCCTGCTGATCGGCGTCTTCGCCTTCTTCTGGCTGCATTCCGGCCTCTGGTACTACCGCGAATGGCAGGATCGCAAGCAAGGCAAGTCCGTGCCGCACGTCCGCACCGACAGCCTGCCGCCGGCCGAACGCAAGTTCTTCCAGCGCTTCCCCGCCGGCTGGCGCATCGCCCACCTGGTATTCGCCCTGGTCACGATGACGCTGGTGCTGACCGGCACCGCCGCGCTGTTCTCGCATACGAGCTGGGCGCCGGTCGCGGCCAAGGCACTCGGCGGCGCCAGCGGCCTCGCCCTGATCCACCGCGTGGCCGCGGCCATCTTCGTTGCCGTCTTCGCCATCCACTTCGTCTACGTGATGCAGAAGCTGCTGCGCGACAGGACCTTCCGCTGGTTCGGCCCCGATTCGCTGGTGCCCAACTGGAAGGACCTCGCCGACATCGTGGGCATGTTCAAGTGGTTCTTCGGCAAGGGGCCGAAACCGCGTTTCGACCGCTGGACCTATTTCGAGAAGTTCGACTACTGGGCGGTGTTCTGGGGTGTCACCATCATCGGCGGCAGCGGCCTGATGCTGGCCATCCCCCACATCACCGCGCAATACCTGCCGGGCTGGGTGTTCAATGTCGCCACGGTCGTCCATGGCGAGGAAGCCTTCCTGGCGGCGGTGTTCCTGTTCACGGTGCATTTCTTCAACAACCACTTCCGCCCCGAGAAGCTGCCGCCGCCGGACATCGTGATGTTCACCGGCACGCAGTCGCTCGACGAGTTCCGCCGCGAGCATCCGGCCCAGTATCAGCGGCTGGTGGATGCGGGCGAGCTGGACAGCTACCTGGTCGATGCGCCGTCGGCACCGCTGACGCTGGGCTCGAAGATCCTCGGCCTGGTCCTGATCGCATTCGGCCTGACGCTGCTGGTGCTGGTGGCGATCGGCTTCTTCGGCGGAGGCTGACGACGGCTCCTCCACCGGGCATCCATATTGCGTACTCGTCAGCTGCGGCCATGACGAAACATCTTGGGCTGGCCGCAAAGTTGTCCAACCAGAGGAGACGATCATGAACGAAGGCACGATGTCCGGTTTTCCGAAATCGAGCGAATCGGCTCTGAAAAAGATCGGCGTATTTGTTTGCGGTACCTGCATCTTCGGGTGGACCGCGCTGGGCGTGGCGGTCATCGGCGTGACGCTGGCGAAGGTTTTCGGGTACTTCTAGTTCCGGCTCGAGGCGACCGACGGAAAGTCGGCAAGCCGTACAATTGGTGGGGCAAACATTTGCCCCACCACGGAGTATCCCGGCCATGAAAACCCTTTTGGCGATCTGCATTTTCTCCCTCGCCCCGTTCGTTTCCGCAAGTGCCCCGGCCGCCGCTCCGCCGGTTTCCACCGGTGTCAGCGGTGAGGTTCTCGAGGCCAAGGACGTCGAGAGTTATACCTACCTCCGCCTCAAGACCAAGGACGGCGAGACCTGGGCAGCGGTCTCCAGGGCGCCGGTCAAAATCGGCGCCAGGGTCACGCTTGAAAACGTGACGGTCATGAAGGACTTCGAGAGCAGGTCGCTGAAACAGACGTTCCCGACGATCCTCTTCGGCAGCCTGGCCGGCGCGGCAGCCGGCCAGCCGGGTGCCGCCACTGCCAGGGTCGCGGACACCGCCGACATCAAGGTTCCCAAGGCCGGCGGCCCAAACGCGCGCACCGTTGAGGAAATCGTGACGAAGCGTGCCGAATTGAAGGACAAGCCGGTCCTGGTGCGCGGCAGGATAGTCAAGTACAACGCGGCGATCATGGGGAAGAACTGGATCCATCTTCGCGATGGCTCGGGCTCCGCCGCGAACGATACCAACGACCTTACCGTGACGACCGCAAGCCAGGCGAAGGTCGGGGATGTCGTGACGGTGAAAGGCATCGTCCGTGCCGACAAGGACTTCGGCTCGGGCTATTCCTACAAGGTGCTCGTCGAAGACGCGACGCTGCAGCCGTGATCAGCGGGCGAAGAACTGTGTGACATAGAGCAGCGCCAGCAGCGCGAGGATGCAGGCCAGGCCGAGCTTGAGCGCGCGCTGCGATACGCGTTTCTGCGTCATTGCCCCGACGTACATGCCGGCAGCGCCCCCAAAGCCGAAGAGGATGCCCAGCGCCCAGTCCGGCCGCGTTTCGATCCCCGGCGGCGCCGGCAGGAACTGGTAGAGCGCCACACCGGCCACCGAGGTCACCAGCGTGCCGAACAGCGTCGCGCCGGCGATGCCGTGCAGCGACATGCCGAGCGAGGCGACGAGGAAGGGCGCCATGAAGGCGCCGCCGCCGACACCATAGGCACCGCCGATGACGCCGATGGCCAGCGCCAGCAGGAACACCGGCCGGGCGCGGAAATCGGCGGCCGCCGCCGTCCCGGCCGGGTCGCGGCTTTGCCCGCGCGCATCGCGCAGCAGCTTGAGCGCAAGCACCGCGAGCACCAGCCCGGCGAAGAACTTGAAGGCGCGCGGATCGGCCAGCCAATGCACGCGCAGCCACCAGCCGGCCAGCAGTCCCGGCAGCGTGCCGGCGGCGATGGTCCAGGCCAGCCGCCAGTCCATCCGTCCCTCGCGCGCATAGCGCCAGACGCCGGCCGGTATCGCGACGAGGTTGAAGACGAGGTTGGTCGCCGACACCGAGGGCGCGACGTAACCGAGCACGCTCATCTGGAACGGCAGCAGCAGGAAGGCGCCGGAGATGCCGACCATCGAGGTGAAAAAGGAAATGACGAAGGCCACCAGCGGCGGCAGCCAGAACGGAACGGTGACGCCGGAAACTTCAAACAACATGGGAACCCCTTGGCAGCACCAGCGTAGCGCGCAGACCACCTCCACTGCGATTCTCCAGCTGCAATTCGCCGCCATGCAGTCGTGCCGCGTCGCGGGCGACGGCCAGACCCAGGCCGACGCCGCCGGTCTCGCGGCTGCGCGAGGACTCGAGCCGCACATAAGGTTCGACGACGCGCGCCAGGTCGGCCTCGGGAATGCCGGGGCCATCGTCCTCGACGACGAGCCGCAATAATCCGCTGCCGTCTGCGACCGCGATGCGCGCCGCGCGGCCGTATTTCACCGCGTTGTCGGTCAGGTTGGCAATGGCGCGCTTCAGGGCCGAGAGGCGCCCGACATAGGGCGCCGCCACGGCCTCGACCAGCGTCACCGGCTGCCCCAGCGCCTGTGCGTCCGCGACCAGGCTGGACAGCAGCGCCACGATGTCGATGTTCTGCAGGGGCTCGTTGTCGCGCAGGCCGCGCAGGTAATCGAGGGTCGCCTCGATCATCGCCTGCATGTCATCGATGTCGGCATTGAGTTGGCCGCGCAGCGCTTCGTCCTCCACGAGTTCGGCGCGCAGCCGCATGCGGGTCAGCGGGGTGCGCAGGTCGTGGGAGACGGCGGCCAACGCGCGGCTGCGCTCGGCGATCAGGCGCCTGAGACGCTCCTGCATGCGGTTGAAGGCCTCGGCCGCACGGCGGGTTTCGTTGGGCCCGTCCTCCGCCAGCGGCGGCGATTCGAGGTCGCGGCCGAAGGCGTCCGCCGCCTCGGCCAGATGCTGGATCGGGCGCGTGACCAGGCGCACGGCGACGAGCGCGATGGCGATGACCGCGACCAGCGTCAACGCCAGATGCACCCAGAAAGGACGGGGCAGGCCGGCGGCCTGGGCATGGCCGCTTTGCAGCAGGGTGGCGCGCGCGTCCATGTGCAGCCACAGGCTGGCGAATTGCGTCGCCAGCAGGCCGACGACGAGGATCAGCATCAGCCGGCCGAAGAGCGAGGCGGGCATCAGTCGCACGATGCGCGTCCTTCGACGACCGCCGCCAGCACGTAGCCCTCGCCGCGCACCGTCTTGATCAGTTGCGGCTCGCGGCTGTCGTCGCGCAGCCGCTGGCGCAGCCGGCTGACCTGGACGTCGATGGCGCGGTCGAACGGCTCGGACTCGCGGCCATGGAGCAACTCCATCAACTGGTCGCGGTTGAGCACGCGGTTCGGGTGTTCGAGCAGCAGGCGCAGCAGCCGATATTCGCCGCCGGACAGCGGCACCACGACGCCGTCGGGCGCGGTCAGCGCGCGCGTCGCCGTGTCCAGCCGCCAGCCGGCGAAGGCCAGGCAGCGCTGCGACTCGGCTCGCAGGTTGGGCGGCAGGGCGCGGGTGCGGCGCAGGATGGTCTTGATGCGGGCGAGCAGCTCGCGCGGGCTGAAAGGCTTGACCAGATAGTCGTCGGCGCCCATCTCGATGCCGACGATGCGGTCGGCCTCTTCGCCGCGCGCAGTGAGCATCAGCACCGGCAGGTTCGAACGCGCGCGCAGGTCGCGGCACAGCGTCAGCCCGTCCGCGTCGGGCAAGGTCAGGTCGAGCACCACCAGGTCGATGGCGTGCCGCTCCAGGCCTTGCCACATCTCGCGGCCGTCGCGGGCGGCCACGGTATCGAAACCGTTCTTCGCCAGGTAGTCGGCGAGGAGTCGGCGAATTTCCGGATCGTCGTCGACGATGAGGATGCGGTCCCTGGTGTCCATGTCGATGAATGTATAGCGCGTTCAACCGGGCAGTACCGGCGCGAATGTAACGCACTGTATCGGTTTCCGGGTTCGCAACGCGGCGATGCAAAAATGCTGCCGCCGGACACACTCCGCCCGGGCTCCTTAGGGTCAAATGACGAGCCATGGACGCGCGGCATGAACGGCATGGCGAACGCTCCAGCGAACGGGCCGGAAGTCTCCGGCCGCAAACACCCAGTCATAGAGGAGAAATCGGGATGAACTCGTTGCACAGCAAGCTTCGCCGGGGCGCGATGGCATTTGCCGTCACCGCCGGCCTGACGACCGCACTGGTCGCGGTGGCCCAACCCGCTACCGGCCCCGGCACCATGGGCGGCGGCGGCATGATGGGTGGCGGCTCCATGGGTGGCGGCCCCATGGGCGGCGGCTCCATGGGCGGCAAGATGGGCGGCGGCAATGGCGGGAGCATCGCCCAGATGCAGCAGATGAAGCTGGCCCGGCTCAAGGCCGATCTCGCCATCACGCCGGAGCAGCAGCCGGCGTGGGACGAGTTCGCGGCCAAGGCCGCCGCGCAGGCGAAGAGGCTGGAGGCCGAGGGCGCCCCGACCAAGGCCACCGGCGCGACGCGCGAGCAAATGCAGCAGCGTCGCCAGAAGTCGCTGGCAGCGATGAACGAGCCGTATGTCACGCTCAAGAAGGCGCTGACGCCGAAGCAGTGCGAGGTGATCGATGCGGCCCGCAGCGCCGCCGAGCACGAGTTCGACTGACGGCACGACGTGACGGGCAGCCGCGCCGACGGCGCGGCTGCCGCAACCCGATCGCAGCCCCAAAGGATGGACATGACCATGAGCCTGTTGCGCGCCGAGAACCTCACCAAGACCTATCGTGTCGGCGACATCGACGTGCCGGCGATCAAGGGCGTCGATTTCGCCATCGAGCCCGCCTCCTTCGTCGCCTTCGTCGGCCCCTCGGGCAGCGGCAAGAGCACCTTGCTCAACATGATCGGCTGCCTCGATCATCCGACGAGCGGCACGCTTCGGGTGCTGGATGTCGACATCGCGACGCTGGATCGGCGCGCCGCCGCGCGCTTTCGCGGCGAGCACATCGGCTTCGTCTTCCAGGACTTCAACCTGATCCCCGTGCTGACGGTATTCGAGAACATCGAATACCCCCTGCGCATGGTGCAGAAATGGCCGACGGAAAAGCGTCGCGCCCAGGTGCTGCGTCTGCTCGACGCGGTCGGCATGGCCGACCAGGCGAACAAGCGCCCCGACCAGATTTCCGGCGGCCAGAAGCAGCGCGTCGCCGTCGCCCGCGCCCTGGTGAGCCAGCCCAAGCTGGTGCTGGCCGACGAACCGACCGCCAACCTCGACCACGACACGGCCTATCGCATCCTCGAACTGATGAAGAAGATGCGCGACGATTTCGAGACCACCTTCGTCTTTTCCACCCACGACCCGAAGATCATGGGCGCGGCCGAGGTGACGTTCACTCTCGAAGACGGCCGCTTGCAGGATGGGGGCCACCATGTTTGACGTCCTCGACATCGCCAGCCGCAACCTCCTGCGTTATCGCCGCCGCAGCCTGCTGACCCTGTTGCTGATCGTCATCGGCATGGTCGCGGTGCTGCTGTTCGTCGCGGTGGCCGGTTCCTTCAAGTCGATGATGGTCGGGCAGATTACCGATTCGGTGCTCGGCCACCTGCAGGTGCATCGCAAGGGCTACGTCGCCTCCATCGACAACCTGCCCCTCAACCTCAACATGAAGCCGGGCATGGTCGCCAGGGTGGAGGAAGGCCTCAAGCAAAGTCCGGCGGTCGAAAACTGGTCGCCGCGCGTCAAGTTCGGCGGCATGTTCAGCAATTTCGCCGAGACCACCAGCATCCGCGTGAACGGCATCGACCCGGCGCGCGAAGCGGCGACGACGCCATTGCTGCCCGGCCGCATGCTCGATGGGGACAAGGCCGGCCCGCTGGTCGGCAAGGGCCAGATCGTCATCCCCATGCTGCTGGCACGCGGCATGAAGACCCGGGTGGGCGACACCGTCGTCGTCGTGGCGACCAACCGCGATGGTTCCGTCAACGGCAAGACCTTCGTCGTGCGCGGCATCCTGGAAAGCGTCACCGGCCCCGGCGGGCGCGACGGCTACATCCATATCGACGATGCCCGCGAGTTGTTGCGCATGACCGAGGCGGAAGTCAGCGAGATCGCGGTGCGGCTGAAGGACTTTTCCCGCCTCGACCAGGTGGATGCGCAGCTCAAGCAGTCGCTGGGCAGCCTCGCCAACAAGGAAGGCAAGCCGGTGATCGAAGTGCACACCTGGGCCGACCTCTCGCCCTTCGCCAATCTGGCGCGGATGATCGACCTGATGACCCTGTTCATCAAGATCGTGCTGGTCTCCATCGTGCTGGTGAGCGTGATGAACGTGATGATCATGGCGGTCTTCGAGCGCATCCGCGAGATCGGCACCATCGCCGCCATCGGCACGTCGCCGTCGCGCATCCTCCTGCTCTTCCTCTCCGAGGGCCTGATGCTGGGGATCGTCGGCACCGTCGCAGGAATCGTGCTGAGTCTGGCCGCGATTTTCGGCATCAACCTGTGGCAGCCGACGTTCAACTTCGGCATGCAGCAAAACCTGGTGATGGCGCCGACCATCGCCGCGGGCGACGTGCTGACCATCGCCGCGCTGGTCGTGCTGGTGGCCGTCATCGCCAGCCTGCAACCGGCCTGGAAGGCCTCGCGCATGGACCCGATCACCGCCCTGCGCCATGTCTGATTACCGGAAGCTCATCATGAAGAAACTGTCCGTCCTGCTGCTCCTGCTCGCCGCCCTTCCCGCATTTGCCCTCGACGGCACGGACATCCTGAAGAAGGTGGACCGCAACCTCGAACCCGAGGCCTACGAAATGCTGCGCAAGCTCGTCAACGTCGAGCCGGACGGCAAGAGGAAGGAGTTCGTGCTGTATTCGGTGAAGAAGGGCCGCGACAAGATCGTCGCCCTGTTCCTCGCGCCGCAAAGCGACAAGGGCCGCGCCACGTTGCGCCTGGGCGACAACATGTGGCTTTTCATTCCCGAGGTGGGCAAGCCGATGCGCATCACCAGCCTGCAATCGGTGACCGGCGGCGTCTTCAACAATGCCGACATCCTGCGCATCGACTATGCCGCCGAATACAACGTCGAAGCCACGGTCGAAGAGAAGGATCAATACCTGCTGAGCCTCAAGGCCAAGACCGCCGAGGTCGCCTACGACAAGCTGAAGATGTGGGTCGACAGGAAGGCGCTGCTGCCCGTCACCATCGAGTGCTACGCCGCCAGCGGCATGCTGATCAAGACGCTGCGCTTCAAGGACACCAAGGACTTCGGCGGCGGCATCAAGCGCCCCGCGACCTTGGAGACGGACAGCCCGCTGTACAAGGACTACAAGTCGGTGATGCTTTACTCGTCGATCAGGAAGCGGGAATTCCCCGACGAGGTGTTTTCGCTCAACTACCTGCCGCGCGTCGAGGACCTGCGCAAATGAGGCGTAAGTGAAACGTGCGCTGGCGCTGATCGCCTGCCTCCTGGCAGGCTCGGCCTGGGCGGAAGAATTCAGCTTCGACGCGACGGAATTCGAAAAGAAGCCGTTCGAGTTCGGTGGCTACATCGAGTTCAAGCCCGATCGCTCCTGGCTGAATCGCGACGGCGCCTTCTACAAGCTCAACTACTACCGCGGCAATCCGGCCGATACCATCGACCGCACCGACACGACGCTCAAGCTCGACGGAAAGTACACGCAGGGCATCGCCACCTTCAAGGCACGCGCCAGCATCGAGGTCCGCACGGACGATCTGGGAAGCACGTCCATCAATCGCTTTGACGAGGCCTACGCCTCATTGAAGCCCAATCCGGGCGTCACGGTGGATGCCGGCAAGATGGCGCTCAAATGGGGCACGGGCTACGCCTGGAATCCCGTCGGCTTCGTCCAGCGCCTGAAGGACCCGACCGATGTCGAACTGGGACGCGAAGGCTATACGATGCTCTCCGCCGACCTGATCCGCAATTTCGACGGCGACCTCAAGACCGTGGCCTTCACCCCGCTGCTGCTGCCGGTCGCCGAACAGACCAACAACGACTTCGGCAAGCCGGACCACCTCAATTTCGCCGCGAAGCTCTACCTGCTCTATCTCGACACCGACATCGACTTCACCTGGCTCTCACGCGGCAGCCGCACGCCGCGCTTCGGCGTCGATTTCTCCCGCAACCTGAGCAGCGCACTGGAGATCCATGGCGAGTGGGCGCGCATCCGCGACGTCGAGCAGCGCAGCGTCGGCCCGACCGGCATCACCACCACGCAGGTCGGCGATGCGACAAGCTATCTGCTCGGCCTGCGCTATCTCACCGAGCGCGACACGACGTGGATCGCCGAGTACTACCGCAACGGCGCGGGCTACACGGAGGCGCAGGCGCAGGACTTCTACCGACTGGTCGAGAGCGGCCTCAAGCAGTTCCAGACGACGAACATCGACGCCCTGCTCAAGAAGGCGCTTGCCGCCAGCCAGAGCGGCTACGCCAGGGCCAACGCGATGCAGCGCTACCTCTACCTGCGCGCCAGCCAGAAGGAGCCGTTCGACATCGTCTATTTCACGCCGTCGCTGACGTTGATCGCCAACCTCGACGACCGCAGCTGGTCGCTGACGCCGGAACTGCTCTACACCGGCGTAACCAACCTGGACCTGCGCCTGCGCGCCGCCTGGCTGGCTGGCAAGGAGGGCAGCGAGTTCGGCGAGAAGCAGAACTCGCGCAAGCTCGAGATGATGGCGCGCTACTACTTCTGACCGCGAATCCCGCGACACCGCCGGGAACGGCGGCCCCCTTCACGCGCAGCAGCCGCCCTTGCCGGAAACCTGGATCGGCGGGCACGGCACGTCGCCGTAGGAACAGAACACGCAACAGTCGCCCGGCAGGGGCTTGAGCAGCGCGTGGCAGCCCTCGCACTCGTAGAACCACTGGCAGGCATCGGTCGGCATGGTCTCGGTCTTGACGTGGCCGCAAAGCGGGCAGGTCAGGGTCGATTGCAGGATGGGCGTCATCGGGTCACTTCAAAAAGTCGGCTCTGGCGGGACGGCGCAGTGTCTCCTCAGCCCGCCAGCGCCTCCATCGGCACATGGAAGCGCGCGGCGAGCGCCTTGATCTGTCGCAGGTTGAGATCGCGCTTGCCGGAGAGCACGGCGGACACCACGCTTTGCGAGCCGACTTCCGGCAGATCGGACTGCCGCAGACCGTGCTGCTCCATCAGGAATGCCAGCAGCGAGGCCGGCGTAGTGGTGTCAGGCCAGGGATGCACGCGATCCTCGTATTCGCGAATGCGCTCGGCCAGCAGCAGCAGCAGGCCGCCCAGCGGATTCCCGGCGCGGTCATCGTAGTCTTCCATCAGCGCCTCGACGCAGGCCAGCAGGCGCCGGTACTGCGCCTTGTTTGCTACAGGCGCGCCCAGCCCGAGCTGCTCGTGCAACGCGACCCAATGGGCGGAAATATCGTTCATGTTCATTTCCAATCCTCCTTGTCGTACTCGGCGTGCGTCAGAACGGCCTTGACCCACAGCGCCTGCACCGAATAGGCGATGGCCGTGACGAGCCGATACTTGTTGCCGCCGATGTTGAACACATATCGACTGCCCACTTTGTCGACGCTCGCGAAGGTCGCGCGCAAAGCCGCGAAGTTCCGATATTCGCCCCGCTCGACCAGCCTGCGGAAATCCTGCAACGGCCCCTCGGCGGCGGGATGGCGCGCCGCGAATTCGCGCAACGCCCGATTCGATATCAGCTTCACCCGGCTACTTTATAGCAGCCTGCTATATGTGGCAAGTTGCGCTATTCGCCTGTCCCACTGCGTCGAAAAGTCGGCGCCGGCGACGACCGCAGGAAGTCCGGAGGAAGGCGCTCAGGCACCTTCCGCCGCCTTGCGCTCCAGGTTGAGCGCAAGCAGCCGGCGCAGGATTTCCTCGTCCGGCATGTCCGGCGCATAGTCGGTCCAGCCGTAGGCGGCGGCCACGGCCGCGTCGAGCGCCTGGTGGGCGTTGGCCAGCCACGCCGGGCGGGCGTTGTAGAGGTTGGTCAGCGTGCGCTTCTTCAGCTCGGCCTCGAAGCCCGGCTTCGCCACGATGCGGTCGGGGTAGCCGGGCACGACTTCGGCAATGCGCTCGGTCCATTCCGGCGGGTTGAGCCAGTGCTCGCGCAGCTCGTTGAGGCGCCGCGCAGCGGCGGCGATGTTCGCTGCAGGAATCTGCGCCGCCATGCAGGGCGGCGTCGGCTGGCCGGGAACGGGCGCGGTGTCGCGCGGCGTCAGGCCGGCGGGAAAGGGGAAGGTTTCGAAAGTGGTGGTCGGGGTGTAGCAGGGGCGATCTTCTAGTGTTGCTCCCTTTCGAAGCGCCCAAAGTTCGTGAATTCGCGATTGAATTATTCCGAATGTCACGTCATCGTCTCTCGCCACAACAACTAGTCGATTGTCCGGCGCGATTCGCGAATCAACCCATACCCAATAGAAGTGCTTGGATTTCTCTGAAATTGCTGCGAAGCGATGTAAGTTCTTTAAGGCCTCTCGGAACCCAATTCGCACCCCCTCATGAATCCACCACACGTCACGAAGTTTCTCGGTTGGGGCTTTCTGTCGGGCTGAACGAATATCTCGCAACGCGTACTCGAAGGGGGCTTCGTAGAGCGATGCATCTTCGAAGGTAGATCTAACGCCGAAATCGATAAGCCAAACATCACGGCTTCGTTTGGTCAGGTCATTCCCGTTCATCATGGGGTGGAGCACATCAGCGTTGCCCTTCCCGTTCGGATTTGGTTGCGAGAGCCATTGTCGAGCTAGCGAACCTGGAATGTCGAAAGGACCATTCCGTTTATATCCATTGAACGCTACGTTGGCGTTTTCCGTTAGAGATGCTGCGGTGGTTAGGTCAAGGCCGGCACCGGCTGTTAGGTCTGCATGGATTTCGTTCACCTCATCGCCATCTAGGTGAATCGGTCGATTAGCGTCGGAAGATGGTCCAAAGCAAATAAGCGAAACACGCACTGCCGCACCTTCATTCACCCAAGGTTCGTCACTCCAAGCCTCGAAAATTTCTCCATCAGCAACGATTCCCTCAAGCACTTTTCGATTAGTTGTTTGACGGATGGCGTTAGTCGAAACAAGGCCAGCAGCCTCCAGCTTCTTTGCTGCGATCTGGGCCCGGGATTTCTCGAACCAGTAAGTAACAAGATTCGCACCAGCTGGTACGCGGCTATCGTAAACGCGGCGCAGTACCTGCACGTAGTCGCTCCCAAGCTCACCGCGCATGAGACTGCCACCTAAAAATGGAGGATTCCCGACCACGACATCACAGATGGGCCATTCGGCTTCCGTCGCCGTGCCGCTACCCCCGAGATTTATCAGCGCATCGCGGTTCTCGATGGTGTCGAGCGGCCTGAGGATGGGCCGCGTCGCATAGGGGTAGCCGTTCCTCAGCATCCACTGGATTTCGCCGATCCAGACGGTGACGCGGGCGAGTTCGGCGGCGTAGGGGTCGAGTTCCAGCCCGAGCACGTTGGCGGGCGAGACTTCGATGCCCACCTGCCGCTGCAGGCCGAGCGCCTCGGCTTCGACGTTGGCGCGGCGCTCGAGGTCCTTGAGCGCCTTGAGCGCGAGGTAGAGGAAGTTGCCGCTGCCGCAGGCCGGGTCGAGCACGCGGAAGTTGCGCAGGCGTTCGAGGTGGTGCTGGAACAGCGCGGCGGCATCCTTGTACGCCTTGTCGCCCTGCTTCTTCGACTTCGCCATGAGCGCGGCGATCCGGTCCTTCGCCGCCTGCCACTCGGCGGCCAGCGGGCGCACGACGACGGGCTCGACGAGGCGCATGATCGTGGCCGGGTCGGTGTAGTGCGCGCCGAGCTGGGAGCGCTTGGCGGGGTTGAGCCCGCGCTCGAACAGGGTGCCGAAGATTGAAGGGTCGATGTTGCGCCAGTCCATGTCGGCGGCGTGCTGCAGGGCGGCCACGTCGTCGCGCGCAAGCTCCGGCACGGCGACGGTGGCGAAGAGGCCGCCGTTGAACCAGGCGATGGTCTCGTCGCCGTAGTCGCCGCCGTCGCGCATGGCGGCGAACAGCGCGGTCAGGCGATTGGCGGCGCGCGCCGGATCGCTTGCCGCCTTGGTCAGCAGCCCGGTGAAGAGGCCGCGCGGCAGCAGGCCCTCGTCCTCGGCGAACATGCAGAACAGGCACTGGATGAGGAAGTGGGCGACCGGCTGCGCATCGAGCCCGCGCCTGCGCAGCGTTTCGGCCAGCGCGCCGAACTTGCCGGCGGCCTCCTCGGTGATGGCGGCGAGCGACTTGACCGGGCGCAGCTTCTCGGGCTCGGTGAACACCCAGCGCAGCAGCTGCAGGTTTTCCGGCGTGCCGATCTCGTCGATGCGAACGGTGCGCGGTTCGTCGGGATAGCCGGTGAAGGCGGTGTGGATCTCGATGCGCTCGCGGTCGCAGACGACGAGCAGGGGAGGATTCTCAAGCTCCAGCGCGTAGTCGGTGAGCTGCTTGAGCGCGGCGCGCAGGTCGCGGCCCGGCCGCTTGTTCTCCCAGCCGAAATGGCCGCGCTTCCAGACGTCGGCCCACCCATCGCCGCCGCCGGCCTTGCCGGCGCCGCGCTCGAAGCAGTAGTCGTCCGGATCGCGCGGCTTGTCGACGCCGAGCAGGTCGCACAGGTCGTCGAAGTGGCCCTGGGCGCCGGCGCGCTCGGTGAGCGGGTTGTCGCGCCACAGGGCGATGAATTTTTCCGGCGTCATGGCGGCATTGTCCGACAAAGTCGCTTGCCGTTGTTGGCAGCAGCCGGCTGCGGCGTGACAATGGCGCCTGATGAATTCCCCTGCCATGGCCACCGATCATTCCACCGCCACCCTCGCCCGCACCGGCGGCGCCGAAGTTCTCGCCGCCGCGCTGCAGGACGCACGCCGCCGTACGCTCGGGCTGCTCGACGCTTATGTCGCCGCGCTCGGCGCTGCTCTGCGCGTGCCTTATTCGACGCAGCTCAACCCGCCGCTGTGGGAAGTCGGCCATGTCGCGTGGTTCCAGGATTTCTGGATCGCGCGCAACCGGCAGCGCGATCTCGGCCTGGCCTGCGACCCCGATCACGAACGGCCGGCCGGGCGGCTGCCCGGCGCCGACGCGCTCTACGATTCGAGCAAGGTCGCCCACGCGACGCGCTGGGACCTGGCGCTGCCCGATCTTGCCGCGACGCGCGCCTACCTCGACGCGAGCCTCGCCGAGACGCTGGAGCTGCTGGCGCGCGCGCCCGCGACGCAGCAAGGGCTCTACTTCTTCCGCCTGTCGCTGTTCCACGAGGACATGCATGCCGAGGCCGCGACCTACATGGCGCAGGCGCTCGGCATCGCGCTGCCCGCCGACCTACGTCCCGACGAGCGCCCGCTGCCACCGCCGCGCGAGATCCAGATTCCCGCCACGCGCTGGCGCCTCGGCCACGACGGCCCCGGCTTCGCCTTCGACAACGAGCTCGTCGCCCACGACGTCGACCTGGCGCCGTTCGCCATCGACGGCGCGGCGGTCAGCTGGCGCCGCGTCCTGCCGGCCATCGAGGCGGGCGCGGTGGCGCTGCCGCGCTATCTGCGGCAGAGCGGCGGCGCATGGCAGGCGCTGCGCTTCGGCGCGTGGCAGACGCTCGACCCCGATGCCGCCGCCGTGCATCTGACGTGGCACGAGGCCACGGCCTGGTGCGACTGGGCCAGGCGCCGGCTGCCGACCGAGGCGGAGTGGGAATGCGCGGCCCTCACGGCGGCGGATTTTTCATGGGGCGATGTCTGGGAGTGGACTTCCAGCCGCTTCGCGCCCTTCGCCGGCTTCGTCGCCCACCCCTACCGCGACTATTCGCGCTTCGGCTTCGAGAGCCACACCCAGGTGCTCAAGGGCGCCAGCTGCGCCACCGCGCCGCGCATGGCCCATCCGCGGTACCGCAACTTCTTCGCGCCGGAGCGGGACGACATCCACGCCGGCTTCCGCAGCTGCGCGCTCTAGGCCCGGGCCAGGAAGACCCCGAACCAGCCCTTGTCGTCGGTCCAGTGATGCAGGTCGCGGAAGCCGGCTTCGACCAGCAGCGCGGCGAAATCGGCGACGCGCCACTTGTACGAGTTCTCGGTGTGGATGCGCTCGCCGGCGGCGAAGCGGCGCTCGCCGCCGGGCCAGCGCACGGCGACGTCGCGCACGGCCTCGAGGTGCATCTCGATGCGCGATTCCCCGGCGTTGTAGAAGGCGACGTGCCCCCAGTCGGCCAGGGAAAAGTCGGCGCCGGCGACACGGCGGACATGCGCCAGTACGTTGCGGTTGAAGGCCGCGGTGACGCCGAGCGGATCGGCGTAAGCGGCTTCGAGCACGGCGACGGGCTTGACCAGGTCGACGCCGATCAGCAGGCCGCCGCCCTGCGCCGCCGCCCGCGCCCGGCGCAGGAAGGCGAGCGCCGCCGCGGGGGTGAAGTTGCCGATGCTGGAGCCGGGATAGAACAGCAGCCGCGGCCCCGCGCCGGCTTCGGCGGGCAGCGCCAAATGCGCCGAAAAATCGAGGCCGACGCCAAGCATGTCCAGCTGCGGGTGCTGGCGGCGCAGGATGTCGAGCGACTCGCCCAGGTAGTCGACGGCGATGTCGACGGCGACGTAGCGGCGCACGCCGAAGGGCGCGAACAGCCGCGCCGCCTTCTCGCAGTTGCCGGCGCCGAGATCGACCAGCGCCTCGAAAGCCGGCAGCAGCCGCGCCATCGCGTCGGCATGGCGCGCGAAGATGGCGGCCTCGGTGCGCGTCGGATAGTACTCGGGCAGCTCGGTGATCGCGGCGAACAGCCGCGCGCCGAGCGCATCGTAGAAGTACTTGGGCGGGATCGCCGCCGGATCGTCCCGCAGGCCGCGCAGCAGCTCGTCGCGGATCGCTCCGGGATCGGCGCGGTCGAGCTGGATCAGTCGCGGCTTCATGGCTGCATGATTCATCCGGAAATTGATCCGTCCGATTCTATCGGCTTCGCGCGCGGCGCTAGAATCGCAGGGAGAGGATTTCCGCCATGCACGTCACCCTGGTCCACATCCGCGTCAAGCCCGACGCCGTCGCCGCCTTCGTCGCCGCGACGCGGCTGAATCACGAGGCATCGATCACGGAGCCGGGCAACCGCCGCTTCGACATTTTGCAGGCACCCGACGACCCGACCCGCTTCGTCTTCTACGAGGCCTACGCCACGGCCACCGATGCCGCCCTCCACAAGCAGACGCCCCACTACGCGGCCTGGCGCGACGCCGTCGCCGCCATGATGGCCGAGCCGCGCCGCGGCGAACCGCTGGCGGGGCTGTTCCCGGCCTGAGCGCGCGCGTGGACGCGACCGTCACCCTCAAGCAGCCGCTGCTGCGCGGCGCGCGCCGCCCGCGCGTGGCGCTGGTCGGCCGCGCCCGCACCGGCAAGAGCACCATATTCCGGGCCGCTTCCGCCGTCGCCGTGCGCCAGGAGCGCCTCGCCGGCGATGTGTCGACCTACGAGGAGTGCGTGGTCGAACTCGGCCTCGAGCAGATCTCGCTGGTGGCCCTGCCGCCGCTCGACTCGCTGCACCGGCTCTCCGAAGGCGACCGCGCGGTGCTCAAGTACCTGCTGTGGGGCGATCGCTGGCCGACCGTCGCGCGCCACGAGCCGGAGCAGCCGACGACCTCGTTCGACGCGCCCGACGTGCTGATCCAGGTCATCGACGCCACCGCGCTGGAGCAGGATCTCGAACTGACGCTGGCGCTCACGCTGCTCGGCCGGCCGCTGGTGGTGGCGCTGAACCGCATGGACGAGGCGCGCGACAAGGGCCTGTTCATCAACGTCCGCGCGCTTGCCGAGCGTCTCGGCGTGCCGGTGGTGCCGACGGTGGCGCACATGGGCAAGGGCGTGGCCCAGCTCTTCGCCGCCGCGCTGGAGGCGGCGCGCGACGAAGTCTGCCCGCTGCCGCAGCCCGAGAGCCCGCACATCGCGGCGGCGCTGGAGCGGCTCGAGGCGGTCGCCGCCGAGCACCGGGTGTGCGAAGCCTTCCGCGTGCCGCGCGAGCTGCTGGTGACCCAGCTCGCCGAGAACGACGACTGGTTCCTGCGCGAAATGGAGGCGCACTTCCCCGATCTGGCGCCGCAGGTGCTGGCGGCGCGCGAAGCCGCCGCGCGGCTTTTGCCGCGCACGCTCTCCGACGAACTCCACGCCGACCGCCACCACCGCGCGGCGCTGCTGTTCGAGGCCGTGACCACGCTGGCCGGGCCGGGCGAGGAAGGCTGGAAGGGCTGGCTCGACGCGCTGTTCCTGCATCCGCGCTGGGGCCTCGTCGGCGGCCTGGCGATCTTCGGCGCGGTGCTGTTCGTCGTCTTCGAACTCGCCGCCGTGCTCGACGCCCATACCTCGGCGCGGCTCGCCGCCTGGGTGCAGGCCTGGCAGCCGCAGACCACGACCGGCGTCGTCGGCCGCGCCGTCGCCGACGGGCTGGTCGGACTGGTCGGCATCGTCGTGCCCTACATGCTGCCGCTGGTGTTGCTGCTGGTGGCGCTCGAGCACTCGGGCATCATGCACCGCGTCGCCTTCGTCGTGGACCGCGGCTTCCACCGCATCGGCCTGCATGGCGCGGCCGCCCTGCCCTTCCTCATCGGCATGGGCTGCAACGTGCCGGCGATCTCGGCCGCCAACGCCGCCGCCTCCGGTCGCGATCGCGTACTGGCCTCGCTGCTGATCGCCTTCGTGCCCTGCTCGGCGCGTTCGGCCATCATCCTCGCGCTCGGCGGCAAATACCTCGGCGCGCCGGCCGTGCTCGCGCTGTTCCTGCTGGTGCCGCTGGTGATCGCGCTGCTCGGCCGCGTGCTGGCCAAGCGCTACTCGGACGCCGCGCCCGGCATGATCCTCGACATCCCGCCCTATGCCTGGCCGACCTGGCACGGACTGCTGCGCGACTCGTGGGAGCGCACCTCGGACATCGTCACCATCGTCACGCCGCTGCTGGTGATCGGCAGCGTGGTGCTGGCGCTGCTGTCGCACTTCGGCTTCGATGCCGTCATCAACATGCTGCTGACGCCGGTCACCGGCTGGTGGCTCGGCCTGCCCGTCGTGCTCGGCGTGCCCATCCTCTTCGGCGTGCTGCGCAAGGAGCTGTCGCTGCTGATGGTGGCGCAGGCGCTGGGTACGGCCGAGATCGGCACCGTCCTCGACGCGACGCAGATCTTCACTTTCCTCGTCTTCCTCACCTTCTACGTGCCCTGCGTGTCGACCTTCGCCGTGATGCTGAAGGTCCTCGGCCGGCGCGAGGCCTTCTTCTCGGTGGCGTTGTCGATCGGCGTCGCCCTGCTGCTGGCGGGGGCGTCGCGGCTGCTGCTATCCTTGGCGACGCTGGCCGGCTGACGCCATCACATGACATCCCCGATTCCCGCGTTTTCCATCGCGCCTTTTGCCATCACGCGTGTGCCGCGCATCGAGTTCGGCAGGGGCGCCGTCGCCCGGGTGCCGGAAATCGCGGCGCACTACGGCAAGTCGCTGCTGCTGGTCACCGGCCGGCACGCCTTCGTCGAGTCGCCCGCCGGCGAGCGGCTGTTCGCTGCGCTCAAGGCGCGCGGCCTGACCTGGCAGCACCTGCGCGTCGGCGGCGAGCCCTCGCCGCAATTCGTCGATGCGGCCGTCGCCGCCCACCGCGGTGCGAACATCGACGTGGTCGTCGGCATCGGCGGCGGCAGCGCGCTCGACGCGGCCAAGGCCATCGCCGGCCTGCTGCGCCCGGGGAACTCGGTGATGGACCACCTCGAGGGCGTCGGTCCCGAGCTGCCCTACGGCGGCCCGGCCACGCCCTTCATCGCCGTGCCCACCACCGCCGGCACCGGCTCCGAGGCGACCAAGAACTCCGTGCTCTCGGTGCAGGGTGTGGACGGCTTCAAGAAGTCCTTCCGCGACGATGCGCTGGTGGCCGAGTGGGCGGTGGTCGATCCCGACCTGCTCGCCAGCTGCCCACCGGAACTGATCGCCGCCGACGGCATGGACGCCTTCACCCAGCTGCTCGAATCCTTCGTCTCGACCCGCGCCAACCCGATGACCGACGCGCTGGCGCGCTCGGGCATCATGGCCGTCAAGGATGCGCTGCTGTCGCTGTACCACGAGCAGTCGGCGGCGGCGCGCGACAGGATGGCCTATGCCTCGCTGCTGTCCGGCATCTGCCTGGCCCAGGCCGGCCTCGGTTCGGTGCATGGCCTGGCCGCGCCGCTTGGCGCCTTCTTCCCGATTCCGCACGGCGTGGTCTGCGGCACGCTGGCGGCGACCGCCACGGCCGTGAACATCGCCGCGATGGACGCGCGCGAGCCCGACAACCCCGCGCTGCCCAAGTACGCCGAGATCGGCCGCCGCTTCGCCATGCAGAAGGGGCTCAACGGCCGCGACGCGCGCGACTACCTCGTCACGACGCTGCGGCAATGGGACGAGCAGCTGAAGCTGCCGCGACTGTCGGCTTACCGCATCGGAGCCGCCGACTTTCCGCGCATCGTCGCCAACTCCCGCGGCAGCAGCATGAAGACCAATCCGATCGTCCTTACGGACACCGAAATCACGCAAATCCTGGAGGCTCGTCTCTGATCATGGACATCCACGGCAAACCGATACAGCAGCGCATCGACTGGCTATTCGACCTGGCGGACCGCCACGGCGCCAATTTCCGCAGTCCCGAGGCTTGGCTGGCGCGCGAGCGCTACCTCGCCGAGCACCCGACCGCCATCGCGGTGCTCAAGTGCATGGACGGCCGCATCAACATCCCCATCGCCACCAACACGCCGACCGGCATCCTGATGCCCTTCCGCAACCTCGGCGGCATGTTCGACCTCGGCTGGCCCCACCTCGGCGAGGTGCTGGCGCACCACGTGCAGCGCATGGTCAGCAGCGGCCGCCGCGTGCTGTTCTTCATCACCTACCACTACTCGAAGGGCGACCCGCAACGCGGTTGCGCCGGCTTCAACTACAACACCGATGCCGCCATCGCCCATACCTACGAGATCCGCAGCCAGGTCGAACACATCTTCGGCGCGGCCCACGGCACCGTCTATCCGCTGGTCTGCGGCTTCGAGACCGACGAGGATGCGCTGATCATCCACGGCACCAACGGCGAGAAACTCGATCTGGCGACATTGACCTCGGCCGACCGCGCGACGATGGAGCTCAGGCTCGCCGCCCTGCTGCCCGACATGCCGGCACAGATGCGCGCCGACCTGCTGCCGCTGCTGCAGGGCAACCTCGATCACATCGAGACCATCCGCGCCCAGATGCGCCGCGCCGAGCGCGCACTCGACATCGAACACCGCGAATGGATGATCTGCCTCGGCCGCGGCTTCGACTTCCTGCACACGCCGAACATCGCCCTGATCATCGGCCCCTACAGTCCGAACCTGGACGAACCGATCCGCACCGCCGCCGGCATCATCCGCGCCAACATGGCGGCCGGCCGGGTGCCCGACGACGGCTTCCTGCTGCTGGCATCGGTGCCCTACGACGAGATCGGCGTCGACCGCGCCCGGGCGGAACTCAAGAGCCGCTTCCTGTCGAAGTTCGCCGCCGAGGTGATCAGCGCCGACTTTCCCGAACTCGCCGGCAAGATGGCGGTGCACACCGCCGTTCTCGACTGGCGCTCGCGCACGCTCGAGGACATCGGCGGCCACGATTAAGCCGGGCTTAAGTTCCGCCGCGGCAGAGTACGGACGGCCATGCGACTGCTGCTCATCGAAGACGACCCCATGATCGGGGCGGGTGTCCAGACCGGACTCCGCCAGGCCGGCTACGCCGTCGACTGGGCGCGCGACGGCGAGGCGGCGACGCTGGCGCTGGCCACCCAGGCCTACGCCCTGCTGCTGCTCGACCTCGGCCTGCCGCGCAAGGACGGGCTGACGTTCCTGGCCGAACTGCGGCGGCGCGGCAATGCGGCGCCGGTGCTGGTGATCACCGCGCGCGACGCCGTGGCCGACCGCGTGCGCGGCCTCGATGCCGGCGCCGACGACTACCTGGTCAAGCCCTTCGACCTCGACGAACTGCTCGCCCGCGTCCGCGCCCTGCTGCGGCGGCAGGCCGGCCGTGCCGAGCCGGAGCTGCGCGTCGGCGGCCTGCGCCTCGACCCGGTGACGCACGAGGTCTGGCTCGACGATGCCGCGATCGCCCTCTCGGCGCGCGAATATTCGCTGCTGCTGACGCTGCTGGAGCAGCCGGGCAAGCCCTTCTCCCGCGCCGAACTCGAGGAGCGGCTCTACGGCTGGGGCGAGGAAATCGAGAGCAACGCCGTCGAGGTCTACATCCACGCGCTGCGGCGCAAGCTCGGGCCGCAGTGGATCCGCAACCTGCGCGGCGTCGGCTACCTGGTGCCGCGCCAGCTATGAGCTCGATCCGCCGCCAGCTGATCGTCGCGCTGCTGGCGGCCGTCGCCCTGACGCTGCTGCTCGCCACCATCGGCACCTATCGCGTCGCCCGCCAGGAAGTGGACGCGCTGTTCGACTACCACCTGCGGCAGCTGGCGCTGTCGCTGCGCGACCAGGCCTTCTCCAGCGCGCACAACCCGCTCGATTCGAGCGACCTCGACAACGACTTCGACTTCGTCATCCAGGTGTGGACGCGGGACGGCACCCGCCTCTACTTCTCGCACCCCCATGCCAGCCTGCCCGACCGCGCGCAGCTGGGCTTCGCCACGATAGCCACGGCCGAAGGCCGTTGGCGCATCTTCGCCGTCGCCCTGCGCGACCAGATCGTCCAGGTGTCCCAGCCGCTGGCCGCGCGCGAGCGGCTCGCCGCCGCCGCCGCGGCGCGCACGCTGCTGCCTTCCCTCGTGCTGCTGCCGCTGCTCGCCGCCATCCTCTGGTGGCTGGTCGGGCGCAGTCTGGCGCCGCTTGACCGCATCGCGCTCTCGGTGCGCCGCCGCTCCCCCGCCGCGCTCGATCCGCTGTCGACGGCCAGGGTGCCGGAGGAAACACGGCCTTTGGTCGATGCACTCAATGACCTGCTGGTCCGCCTCAAGTCAGCGCTCGAGGCACAGCGCGCGTTCGTCGCGGATGCCGCGCACGAGCTGCGCACGCCGCTCACCGCACTGCAGCTGCAGGCCCAGCTCGCCGAGCGCGCGGCCACGCCGGCGGAACGCGAGGCGGCACTGACGGAACTGCGCCACGGCCTGCAGCGTGCCACCCATGTCGTGCAGCAACTGCTCACGCTGGCGCGGCAGGATCCCGACGCCGCGCCCGATCGCCCCCCGGGTCCGGTGCGGCTGGCCGAACTCGCCGCCCAGGTCGCCGCCGACCACGCGACGCTGGCCGAACATCGCGGCATCGATCTCGGCGTCGGCGAAGCTGATGCCATGATCGCCGTCAGCGGCGATTTCTCGGCGCTGCGCACCCTGGTCGCCAACCTCGTCGACAACGCCGTGCGCTACACGCCGAGCGGCGGCCGCGTCGATCTCGCCGTCGGCAGCGACGGCGGTGCGCCGTGGCTCGAAGTCGCCGACAGCGGCCCGGGCATTCCCGCCGAGGACAGGGAGCGCGTCTTCGACCGCTTCTTCCGCCGCCAGGACACGAGCGAGCCCGGCAGCGGTCTCGGCCTGGCCATCGTCCAGACCATCGCGGCGCGCCACGGCGCCCGCATCGTGCTCGGCGAGGCCGCGCTGGGCGGGCTGGCGGCGCGCGTCGTCTTCCCGGCCGCACCCGCCGCGCCATCCGCTTAAGTCACGTTTAAGTCTCCTCCGCCTATCGTCTCCGGCATGGCGATCGCGGCCTCGCGACGTCGCTTCCCGACAGGAGGACCCCACCATGACGAGCTCGTTCAGGCGCATCGCGATCGCGGCGATCGCCGTCGCGGCCATCGGCGTCGCCTACTTCAACCGCGGCGACATCCCGCTGGCGTCCGCACACGCCACGGCGGCGCCGGCGAGCATCTCGCCCCCGCCGGCGCCGCACGCAGGCCTGCCCGACTTCAGCGACATCGTCGCACGCTACGGCCCGGCCGTGGTGAACGTCAGCACCAGCGGTACGGTGAAAGCCCGCCTGGCCGAAGGAGCCGACGATCCCTTCGCCGAGTTGCTGCGCCGCTTCGGCATGGCGCCGCCCGCCGGCGAATACCGCAGCCGCGGCCTCGGCTCCGGCTTCATCGTCGGCGCCGACGGGCTGGTGCTGACCAACGCCCATGTCGTCGCCGACGCCGGCGAGATCGTGGTACGACTCACCGACAAGCGCGAATTCGCCGCGCGGCTGCTCGGTTTGGACAAGGCGACCGACGTCGCCGTGCTGAAGATCGATGCCCGCGACCTGCCGACGGTGCGCACCGGCAACGCCGCGGCGACGCGCGTCGGCGAATGGGTGCTGGCCATCGGCTCGCCCTTCGGCTTCGACAGCACCGCGACGGCCGGCATCGTTTCGGCGAAGTCGCGTTCGCTGCCCGACGATGCTTACGTGCCTTTCATCCAGTCCGACGTCGCGGTTAACCCCGGCAACTCCGGCGGCCCGCTGTTCAACGCCAACGGCGAGGTGATCGGCATCAACTCGCAGATCTACAGCCGCTCGGGCGGCTACCAGGGCCTGTCCTTCGCCATTCCGATCGACGTCGCCCTCAAGGTCAAGGACCAGATCGTCGCCCACGGCCACGTCAGCCGCGGCCGCCTCGGCGTCACCATCCAGGAACTGAGCCCCGCCCTCGCCGACAGCTTCGGCCTGGCCCGCCCCGCCGGCGCGCTGGTCAGCTCGGTCGAAAAGGGCAGCGCCGCCGAGCGTGCCGGCATCGCGGCCGGCGACGTGATCCAGAAGTTCGATGGCCACGACATCGCCGCCGCCGCCGACCTGCCGCCGCACATCGCCGGCCTCAAGCCCGGCACCACCGCCGCGGTCGAGGTTTGGCGCAGGGGCCGCGTTCACCGCATCGACGTCGCCGTCGGCGCCGTCGCCGAGGCGGCGCCGGCAGACACCGGCGGCGACAGGGGCGACAAGCTCGGTCTCGCCGTGCGGCCGCTGACGCGCGACGAACGCCGGCAGGCCGGCCTGCCCGGCGGCCTGGTGGTCGAGGACGTCGCCGGCAGCGGTGCCAGCGCCCGCGCCGGCATCGAGCCCGGCGACGTCATCATCGCCGTCAATGGCACGCCGGTCGCGGCCGTCGACCAGCTGCGCGCGCAGCTCGAGCGCGGCGGCAAGCGCATCGCGCTGCTGGTCCAGCGCGGCGACAACCGCCTGTTCCTGCCGATCGACCTGTCCTGAGCGACCGCACCATGAGCACGCCCGAAGACGACGGATGGCGCCCGCGCGCGACGGCAGCCAGCCTGTCCTCCCACATTCTGCCGACATCGGCGACCATGGTCGGCGTCTGCATGACGGTGCTGTCGCTGGGCCGCCTCAGCCACGACGGGCGTCTCGGCATGTTCATCGACAAGGTGCTGGCCGCCGACGCCGTCGTCTTCCTGATCAGCGCGGTGCTGTCTTTCCTCTCCATCCGCATCCGCCACGAGGCCCGGCGCGCCGAGGACTGGGCCGAGGAACTGTTCCTGCTCGGCCTGGTGCTCAGCACACTCAGCGCCATCCTCATCGCCTTCACCATCGACTTCTAGGATTCCACGCCATGAAACATCGCCCGTTCCGCCTGCTGCTCGCGACCGCCGCCCTGCTCGGCATGGCGACGGCATACGCCATGAGCCCCGACGAGCTCGCCATGACGCGCAACGTCGCCGAGCGCGGCAACGCCTCGGCCCAGCTGCTGCTGGCGATCGCCTACCTCAACGGCGACGGCGGTCTGGCCCGGGACGCGCGGCTGGCAAGCCACTGGTTCGAGCAGGCTGCGCTGCAGGGCAACGGCTACGCCGAGGCGCGCCTCGCCGATCTCTACGAGGAAGGCCTGGGCGTCGAGCTCAACCTTCCGCTCGCCGCCGACTGGCGCGAGCGCGCCGCGCGCCGCGGCAACATCGACGCGCAGCTGAAGCTCGGCCGCATGTACCTGCAGGGCGTCGGCGTCGCGCAAGATCTCGCCCGGGCGCGCAACTGGCTGCAGCAGGCCGCCGAGGGCGGCGACAGCGAGGCGGCCTACCTGCTGTCGCATCTCTACAAGCACGGCCTCGGCGGGCCGCAGGACCGCACGGTGGCCAGCAACTGGCTGGCGCGCTCTGCGGAACAGGGCTACCTGGAATCGATCAAGCTGCTGCACGCGATCAAGAGCTTCGGCCGGCATTACGACAGGACGCTTTCGGGCGACGCCCTGAAGCACCTCGCGGCCGACGGCGATGCGGATGCGCAGTACCAGCTCGGACTACACTACGAGGCCGGCTCGGGCGGCGAACGCAGGGACGCCGCGCAGGCGGCCGCCTGGTTCCAGCGCGCGGCGAACCAGGGCAACGAGCAGGCCCGCCACGCGCTGATCAACCTCAAGTCCGGCAGCGAAGCCGCCAACATCAACCGTTGAATCGAAGGGAATTGCAGCTATGGAGGAAGCCATGACCTGGTTCCGCGAATTCGCCCCGGACCTCGCCGCCTTCGCCGCCAGCGCGGCCATGATCGGCCTCTACTACGCCTTTCTCTGGCTGCGGGTGCGCCGCAATCCGACCTACACCATCCACGGCGTCAACGAGATCGCCCGCAGCCTCTGGGTCGCCAATGTCATGAACAATCCGGCCAAGGACGTCATGGCGGTGCAGACGCTGCGCAACTTCATCATGGGCGCGAGCCTGATGGCGTCGACGGCGACGCTGCTCATCATCGGCACGCTGACGCTCTCCGGCCAGGCCGAGAACATCGCGCGCAGCTGGCACGCGCTCAACGTCGTCGGCTCCCATGCCGCCGAGCTGTGGATCATCAAGGTGCTGGCGCTGCTGCTGGATTTCATCATCGCCTTCTTCGCCTTCGCCATGGCGGTGCGGCTGGTGAACCACGTCGTCTTCATGCTCAACGTGCCGCAGCACGATGCGCACCACAGCCTGTCGCCGCACAACGTCGCGCGGCGCCTGAATCGCGCCGGCAACCTGTTCGCCATCGGCATGCGCGCCTTCTTCTTCGCCGTACCGCTGGTGTTCTGGCTGTTCGGGCCGGCCTTCCTCATCGTGGCCACGGCCGGACTGGTCGTGACGCTCTACCACCTCGACCGCAGCCTGCCGGCGGAGCAGGCTCAGTAGCCGATCTTCTCGATCCGGATTTCGATGCGCGGGTCGGGCCGGATGCCGCGTTCGGCCGCTTCCTCGCCGTGGTTGATGCAGCGGATGTGCTGGATGGGCACGCCCTTCAGGGCCAGCTCGCGCTCGAGCGCGTCGAGGCGGCGCTGCCCGAGCGCGAGATTGAGCTCGCGGCTGCCGTGATCGTCGGTATGGGCCTCGAGGCTGACCCAGTTGCCCGATGCCGCCAGCGTCCTGGCGACAAGCGGCTCGATGAGCGGCTGCGGATCCTCGCGCGGAACTTCGCTATCGCGCTCGAACGTCAACACCGCGGCCGGGGCCGGCCGCGCCGCCGGCGCGGCGAGGCCGCTCCCGGCCAGGCAGCAAAGGCAGGCCGCGATGACCAGCCGGCGCATCACGGCCTCGCCGCAGCGTCGACCTGGAGGTCGGCGCGGCGATTGAGTTCCCAGCATCGCTCTTCGTGGCAGGCCGCCTGCGGCCGTTCCTCGCCATAGCTGATCGCCTCGATCTGGCGATCGGCAACGCCGCGCAGGCTCAGCGCCCGGCGGACCGCCTCGGCGCGCTTCTGCCCCAGCGCCAGGTTGTATTCGCGGCTGCCGCGCTCGTCCGCATTGCCTTCGATGGTCGCCCGTTGCCGAGGCGCATGCATCAGGTAGTCGGCATGGGCCGCCAGCTCCTGCTGGTACCGCTCGGCGACAACCTGTCCGTCGAAGGGGAAGTAGATGCTCAGTCGTGCCGGCGGATTCGCGCTCCGCGCCGTGGCGGCTTCCCCTGCCGCCGCGGCCGGCGCGGGCTTGACGGCGGAATCGGCGCTCGCCGACGTGGCTGCGGGCGGCACGGAACTGCAGGCCGCAAGGAGGGTGATGGCCAGCAGCGGGCCGAGGTGATACGGCTTGGGGGTCACGGGTTCTCCTCTCGACGGGGTGCGACAACGCCCTGCCATCATCGACGGAGAATTCTTAAGCCGCGCTTAAGGGCCCGGCAAGCGCGCAGCGAAAAGGGCGCCGTGGCGCCCTTTTCGCTGCGGGAGAAACAAGCTTACTTCGAGAACGTGGCCTCGATCTCGACGCGACGGTCCGGCGCCAGGCAGGCGACGACCTTCTTGGTCTTCTTGCCCTTGCACTCGTCGGCCTTGGTCCGCGGCATGGTGCTGCCCTTGCCGACAGCGCTGATCTTGGCCTTGTCGACGCCCTTGGCGACAAGGTAGTCCTTCACCGCGTCGGCACGCTTCTGCGACAGCTTCTCGTTGTACTTGGCCGAGCCGAGGCGATCGGTGTGACCGGTGATGACGATCTTGTCGAGCTTCTTGTCCTTGAGGCGGGCGACGGCCTCGTCGAGACGGGCCTTGCCTTCGGGCTTGATGGTGGCCTTGTCGAAGTCGAACAGGCCGTCGCCGTGCACGACCATCGTCTCGACGGCCGGCGCCGCGGCGGCGGCGGGCGCGCTCTTGACCAGGCCCGGATCGCACTCGGCGATGGCCATGGCCGGTGTCCAGTAGCCGGTGCGCCAGCACTCGCCGAAGCCGCTCTTGACCACGGCGCCGCGGGTGTCGATGACATAGCCGGTGTTCTGTTGCGCAACGGCGGTTCCGATCGCGGCGCCGGCGAGGGCGAGAACGATCAACGAAGTGGTGACGGGTTTCTTTTGCATTCTTCTGGGCTCCCTGAGAACGTGAAAAAAGCTTGATTTGCGTCAAGGATTATTGCACATGCCGCGCCACGCGGGGTCACGGCGAGCGCTTGCTGACGGCGGCGAGGATGCCCTGCATCAACGCCAGCGGCGTCGGCGGGCAGCCGGGAATGCGCAGATCGACGCCGACGACGTTCGCGATCGCGCCGCAGCTGGCGTAGTTTTCCCCGAAGACGCCGCCGTCGCAGCCGCAGTCGCCGACCGCGACCACCAGCTTGGGATCGGGCGTGCAATCGTAGGCGATGCGCAGCGCGTTCTCCATGTTCTTGGTCACCGGACCGGTGACCAGCAGCATGTCGGCGTGGCGCGGGCTGGCGACGAACTTGATGCCGCGGCCCTCGAGGTTGTAGTAGGGATTGTTGAGGGCGTGGATTTCCAGCTCGCAGCCGTTGCACGAGCCGGCATCGACCTCGCGGATGGTCAGTGCGCGGCCGAGGATGCGCAGGATCTCGTCGTGCAGCCGGTCGATCTCGCGCTGCGGGCCGCCCTCGGCGAGCGCTACCGTCTCGGTGAGGATGCCGGTGCGGAAGATGTGCTTGAGCAGCGGAATCACAGATCGGCCCCACTGTAGGACAGGTTGAAGGACTTGTTGATCAGCGGGAAATCGGGAACGATGTCCTTCATCACCGCATGCTCCAGCGCCGGCCAGGCCTGCCACGAGGGATCGTGCGGATGCACGCGGGCCAGCTTGCCGTCGTCGCCGAACCGGACGGCGACCAGTACCTCGCCGCGCCAGCCTTCGACCACGCCGAGCCCGCTGCCCCCGGCGCGGGGCGCGATGGCGACGCGCAGCTCGCCCGACGGCATGCCGACGGCGATTTCGCGCAGCAGGCGCAACGACTCGGAGATTTCGCCGAAGCGCACGGCCACGCGGGCGGCGACGTCGCCGCGCTCGTCGGTGACCGGGCGCACGCCGAGCGCGGCCCAGGGCGGCGGCGGCGTGTAGTCGTGGCGATGGGCGCGGCCGTCGAGGATCATGCCGGTGGCGCGGGCGCCTATGCCGGTCAGCGAGAGCTCACGCGCCAGCGCGGCATCGATGGTGCCGGTGGTGACGAAGCGATCCTGCAGGCCGGCGTGCTCGTCGTAGAGCGTACGCAGCTTCTTCACCTCGCTGCCGATGACGGCGCACTGCTCGACGATCGCGGCGAGCGCGGCCGGCTCGACATTGACGGCGACGCCGCCGGGCACGATGCGATCCATCATGAAGCGGTGGCCGAACACCTCGGCGTTCAGGCGCAGCCAGTCTTCCTTGAGGCGCAGGAACTGGGTGAGGCCGAAGGCGAAGGCCGCGTCGTTGCCGAGCGCACCGAGGTCGCCGAGGTGGTTGGCGACGCGCTCGCGTTCCAGCATCAGCGCGCGCAGCAGCAGGGCGCGGGAAGACGCTTCGATGCCGCAGGCCGCCTCGACCGCGTCGGCATAGGCCCAAGCGTAGGCGCAGGTGGAATCGCCGGAAATGCGGCCGACCAGTCGCGCGCCGCGTTCGATGTCTGCGCCGATGAACAGCTTTTCGACACCCTTGTGCTGATAGCCGAGCCGCTGCTCGAGTCGCAGCACGCGCTCGCCGACGACCGAGAAGCGAAAATGGCCGGGCTCGATGATGCCGGCATGAATGGGGCCGACCGGGATCTCGTGGGCACCCTCGCCGCCGACCTGGACGAAGTCGTAGTCGCTGGGAAGATTCGGGAAGCCGACGCCCATCCCGACCTCATGCACGGCATCGTGGCGCAGCGGATACCAGTCGGCCGGCCAGGCGCCGTGGCGCAGCCAGGGGCGCTGGTCGCCGCCATCGGAGGCGATGCCGACCATGTCGCGGGTGGCGCGTTGCATGCGGTTGGCCGCCGGAAAGATGCCGGCAAGGTCGGGGTAGACCGGATCGTCCGCCGAAAGATCGAGGCTCAGCCAGGCATGGCCCCGGTTCAGGCCGAAGACGCAGTGCAGGCGATAGCCACCGCCGCGCTGTCGTTCGTCGCTGCCCCACATCGCGCACAGGCGCCCGGCGGCCAGGTGCGTGGCGGCGGCGAAGTCCTTGAGATCCTCGCCGCTCGGCGCGTTGCCGCGCCAGACCGGCGCGCCGACGCCGGGCTGCAGCGTGAAGTCGATGGGGAAGTCGTCGGCGAGGAACATGGCTAGCCCAGCATCCGCGCGGCCTCATGGAACCAGCGCGTAAGGTAAGGCGGAATGTAGACGCCGAGCATCAGCACGATGCCCAGATGCAGGAACACCGGCGTGATGGCGGGCGCGTGGGGCAGGCGCTTGGCTTCGGTCTCGCCGAACACCATGGGCTGCACCTTGCCGAAGATGGCGGCGAAGGCCACGCCCAGCGCCGTCAGCAGCACGGGCGTCGCCCACGGGTGATGCTTCATGGCGTGGGTGAGTATCATGAACTCGCTGGCGAAGACGCCGAAGGGCGGCATGCCGAGGATGGCCAGCGTGCCGAGCATCAGCCCCCAGCCGATCAGCGGGTTGATGCGGATGAGGCCGCGGATGTTCTCCATCAGTTGCGTGCCGGTCTTCTGCGTGGCGTGGCCGACGGCGAAGAAGATGGCCGACTTGGTCAGCGAGTGCATGGTCATGTGCAGCAGGCCGGCGAAGTTGGCCACGGCGCCGCCCATGCCGAAGGCGAAGGTGATGAGGCCCATGTGCTCGATGGACGAGTAGGCGAACATGCGCTTGACGTCCTTCTGCCGCGACAGGAAGAAGGCGGCCATCAGCAGCGTGGCAAGGCCGAAGCCCATCATCAGGTTGCCGGCGTAATCGCCGTGGATGGCGCCATCGGCGAGCACCTTGCAGCGCAGGATGGCGTAGAGGGCGACGTTGAGCAGCAGGCCGGAGAGCACCGCCGAGACCGGCGTCGGGCCTTCGGCGTGGGCGTCGGGCAGCCAGTTGTGCAGCGGCGCCAGGCCGACCTTGGTGCCGTAGCCGACCAGCAGGAAGATGAAGGACAGCGCCATGACGGTCGGCTCGAGTTCGCCCTTGACCTCGACCAGGTGGGTCCACAGCAGGGCGTTGCCGGTCTCGCCCAGCACGCGCTCGGCGGCGAAGTAGAGCAGGATGGTGCCGAACAGGGCCTGGGCGATGCCGACGCCGCAGAGGATGAAGTATTTCCACGCCGCCTCGAGGCTGGCCGAAGTGCGGTAGAGCGACACCAGCAGCACGGTGGTCAGCGTCGCCGCCTCCATCGCCACCCAGAGGATGCCGAGGTTGTTGGTGGTCAGCGCCATCAGCATGGTGAACATGAAGAGCTGGTACATGCTCTTGTAGAGGCGCAGGCGCGGAATGGTGAGGCGGCCGTGGGCGGCCTCGTTCTTCATGTAGGGGCCGGAGAAGATGCTGGTCGTCAACCCGACGAAGGCGGTCAGGGCGACGAAGAAGACGTTGAGCGAATCGATGAAGAACTGCTCGCCGAAGGCGAAGCGCGGGCCGTTGGCGACGATCTCCGCCGTCAGGCCGGCGGCGGCGAGGAAGGTGCCGAGGCTGGCGATGATGTTGAGGTTGGGCGCCCAGGCGCGCTCGCCGAACACCGTCAGCAGCGCACCGCTGACGAGGGGAATGGCGAGCATCAAGACGAAGAAATCCATGGATTTAACGTGAAATCCGCTTTTCAGCGCGCTTTGCAATTTTCGAGCGCAGCGAGCCAGTCAATAGCCGCCCCGTGAGGGGAGGATGGGAGGGGCGGGCCGATTTGCCAGCTTGGAGCCTATCGAAGTTACGATATTTCATGATTTAGGCTGGTTTATCGAAGCCATGAGCGTTAGTTGTCCTTCAGCCGTTCCATGTGACGGATGTCGAGGCTGTCGAACTGTTCGCGGATCTGGAAGAAGAACACGCCGAGGATGATGGCGCCGACCAGCACGTCGAGCGCGATGCCCAGTTCGACCACCATGGGCATGCCGTAGGTGGCGCTGGTAGCGGCGAGGAAGAGTCCGTTCTCCATGGCGAGGAAGCCGACCACCTGCGGAATCGCCTTGGTGCGCGTGATCATCATCAGGAAGGCCAGCATAACGACGGCGAGCGCAATGGCCAGGGTACCCCGGGTGATGGTGCTCGAAAGTTCGGAGATCGGGTGCGCGACATTGAAGGCGACGATGACGAGGCCGATGCCCACCAGCATGGTGGTCGGAATGTTGATCAGCGATTCGACGTCCCACTTGACCTGCAGGCGACGCACCAGCCGATGCAGGATCCAGGGCAGTAGCAGCGCCTTCAGCAGCAGCGTGAGCCCGGCAGACCAGTAGAGGTGGGTCTGTCCCGTGCTGACGGCCACCACCAGCGTCGACAGGCACAGCGCCAGACCCTGGTATGCGAACAGATTGATGAGCTGCATGACGCGCCGCTGCGCCAGCATGGCGAAAGCCAGCAGCAGGATCAGCGCCGCGAAAAGATTGATGAGCTGGGCCGAGAAGGAAATCGTGGCACTCATGCGCTGCCTTCCAGCATCAGGCGCACCAGCAGCCCGAGCACCGCCAGCATGAAGGCAGTACCGAGGAATTCAGGGGCGCGGAAGATGCGCAGCTTGGCGTTGATGGTTTCGATGCCCGCGAGCAGGAAGCCGCCGATGGCGAGTTTGAGCACCAGCATCGGGATCGCCAGCAACAGGCCGGAAAAGCGCTCACCCTCGGCGATGCCCCAGGGGAAGAACAGCGCCAGGCCGAGGCAGGAATAGGCGTAGAGCTTGAGGCTGGCGGCCCACTCGATCAGCGCCAGGTGGCGCCCCGAGTATTCGAGGATCATCGCCTCGTGGATCATGGTCAGCTCGAGATGGGTGGCCGGGTTGTCCACCGGCACGCGGGCGTTCTCGGCCAGCGATACCATGGTGAAGGCGATGCCGGCGAAGGCGAGGCTGGGGAAGACCAGGAATTCGCGGTGCGCCAGCGTCTCGACGATGGTCGTCACGGAGGTGGACTGGGCGATCATTGCGAGAGTGAAGATCACCATCAGCAGCGCCGGCTCGGCGAGGAAACCGACCAGCATTTCGCGCCGTCCGCCGAGCGTGCCGAACGAAGTGCCGACGTCCATCGCGGCCAGCGAAATGAATACGCGCGCCAGGCCGAAGACGCCGACCAGCGCCAGGGCATCGGCGGCCGGGGCGAGCGGCAGGTCGGTCGACAGGGCGGGAATGATGGCGCAGGCCAGCACCATGCAGCCGAAGACGACGAAGGGTGCGCTGCGGAACAGCGAAGAGGCGCCATGCGCCAGCACCACGTCCTTGTGGAACAGCTTGTGCAGCATGTAGTAGGGCTGCAGCAAGGGCGGCGCCGTACGGTTCTGGAACCAGGCGCGACACTGCCCCACCCAGCCGCTGAGCACCGGCGCCAGCAGCAGTGCCAGCGCGATCGCGAAAATCTGACCGATCAGGCCGGAAATGCTGATCATGGACGCGCCACCAACAGCAGTCCCAATAGCGTCAGGAAGCTGTAGAGCAGGTAGACGGCAATGCGGCCGCCTTGTACGGCGGTGACCAGGCCGGAGACGGCACTGACCAGCCGCGCCAGCGGCAGGTAGAGCCAGTACCAGAAATGGTCCTCGACCTTGACGCTGTAATAGGGCTTGCTGTCGCGGGCGGTCGGCAAATGCATCTCCAGGCGGAACATGACATCGAAGATGCGGCGGATCGGCTGGCTGAAGCCCTCGGCCGTGTCCTGCGCGCGCGGCCCCTGGAACCAGTAACCGCAGTCCCAGGCCGCGGTGCGGCGCACGCGGCCGTGGTAGAGGCGGCGTACCAGCCAGCGACCCAGCAGCAGCGTGGCGGCGATGGTGACGAGGAAGATCAGCGGCTCGTAGCTGGCCCGCTCGGGCGAAATCGGCGCCAGCATCCACCAGCCCTGTTCGTTCAGCTTGTCGGCGAGGCCCACGCCCAGAAGCTGGTGCGTGGCGGCGTCGATGCGCGAAATCACCGTCGACGGCAGAATGCCCAGCAGCAGGGTAAGGAGCGCCAGCCAGCTCAAGCCGACTTTCTCCCAGGTGCCGGCATCGTGTGCATCCTTGAGGGCCGGTTCGCGCATCTGACCAAGGAAGATGATGCCGAAGAACTTGACCATGGCGAAGCCGGCCAGAGCGGCGACGAGAGCGACCAGCGCCGCCGCCACCGGCACCACCATATTGAGCCAGGGATGCGGCAGGCCGGGAGAGAACAGGAAGCTTTGCAGCAGCAGCCATTCCGAAACGAAGCCCGACAGCGGCGGCAGCCCGGCGCTGGCGATCACCCCGGCCAGGGCAAGCCACGCCACCCAGGGCATGCGATGGATCAGCCCGCCGAGCTTGCCGAGGCTGCGTTCCTTGGTGGCGTGCAGCACCGAGCCGGTGCACAGGAACAGCAGGCTCTTGAAGCCGGCGTGGGCAAGGCAATGATAGAGCACGGCCGTCATGGCCAGAGCCGCCAGTGCCTCCATGCGATAAGCGTGGAAGATGAGCGTCAACCCGATGCCGACGACGATGAGGCCGATGTTCTCGATCGATGAATAGGCCAACAGCCGCTTCATGTCGTTCTGCACCGTGCTGTAGAGCACGCCGAACAGGGCCGTAACAAGGCCGACGGCCAGCGCCACCACGCCCCACCACCACAGGTCCGAGCCCAGCAGGTCGAAGCTCACGCGCAGCAAGCCGTAGATCGCGGTCTTCAGCATCACGCCGCTCATCATCGCCGACACCGGCGAGGGCGCGGCCGGGTGCGCCTCCGGCAGCCAGACGTGGATCGGCACCAGGCCGGCCTTGGCGCCGAAGCCGACCAACGCGAGCAGGTAGGCGGCCGAGGCCCAGAACGGCGACAGATGCTGGGCGCGCATGCCGGCGAAGGTGTAGTCGCCGCTGCCCGAGGTCATCACGCCGAAGGACAACAGAATCGCGATGGCACCGACGTGGGCGATCAGCAGATAGAGGAAACCGGCGCGGCGGATTTCCTCATGGCGATGGTCGGTGGTGACGAGCAGGAAGGACGACAGCGCCATGCTTTCCCACGCCACCATGAAGGCGTAGGCATCGTCGGCCAGCAGCACCAGCAGCATGCTGGCGAGGAAGACGTGGTATTCGAGGCCGAGCACTCCCGGCGCCGAACCCTGGCCTTGACGGAAGTAGCCGGCGGCATAGATCGAGATGCCGACGGACGTAAAGCCCAGCAGCATCGCAAAGACGGCGGTGAGATTATCGAGGCGCAGGTGGAAGGGGAGATCGGGCAAGCCGACGACGAGCACGGCGGTTTCCGGCGACTCGCCGAGGAAACCCAGCGCCACCAGACCGACCAGCATGCCGACGAGGGCACCGAGGGGAAACAGGGTCTTGGCGATGAAGCGCGTGTTGCCCGGCGCCACCAGCCCCGCCAAGCCGATCGCCAGCCAGGCACAGGCGGCAATCAGCAAGATATCGATGGGCAGGAGCGTCGACATGGGCGGCACGTTAGCGGACGGGCGATTCTAGCAGCGACCGCCGTGCCGGCGACAGCGGCACGTGACCCGGCTGCCCGCGGTGATCGATGCCCAACATCATGGGGTCATTTCCGGAGCAGTGTTGATGCGTGCTCCTTGCCGGCGGCCGATGCTGCAGCGTAGGCAGCTTCGATGGCGAGGTCCGCGCTGGGAAAGATATTGGGCTGTCCGACGTAGTCGAAAAGTCCGGTAGCGCGCATGACGTCGATCACCTGCTTCTTGAGGCCCGCGAACATCACCGTGATGCCGCCGGCGCGCAGGCGCTCGACCAGGTGGTGCACCACCTCCTCGCCCGAGGCGTCGAGTTCGTTGATGCCGTCGCCGACGACCAGCAGGTAGGCGACGTCCGGATTGTTGGCCACGGCCTCGAGGATGGCATCCTCGAAGTAGGAGACGTTGGCGAAGTAGAGCCGTCCGTCGAAGCGCACGGCGACGACCACGTGCGACTCGGGCAGCTGGTTGTGCTTGACGTCGCGCAGGGTGCCGTCCGGGTGACGGCCGAGGATGGCGACGCGTGGCGTCATGGTGCGGTAAAGATAGAGACCGATGGCGAGTCCGGCGCCGACCATGATGCCCTTGTCGAGATGGGGTGCAAACGCCAGCGTCGCGAAGAAGGTGACCACCGAGGCGATGCCGTCGTGCTTGTTGGCGTGCCAGGCATGCTTGATCGCGCCGAAATTGATGAGGCCGATCACCGCCATGATGATGACCGCGGCCAGTACTGCCTGGGGCAGGTGGTAGAGCAGCGGCGTCAGGAACAGCAGCGTCAGCAGCACGAATACGGCGGTGATGACCGAGGACATGCCGGTCCGGGCCCCGGCATTGGCGTTCACGGCCGAGCGAGAGAACGAGCCGGACACCGGGAAGGCCTGGGTCAGGCTGCCGATGAGGTTGGCGAGTCCCTGGCCGATCAGCTCCTGGTTGGGGTCGATCTTGTCCTTGGTCCTGGCGGCGATGGCCTTGGCGATGGAGATCGCCTCCATGAAGCCGACCAGCGAAATCACGATGGCGGCTGACAGCAGGCTGACAAAAGCGTCCAATGACAACTTGGGTAGGCCGACGGAAGGCAGGCCCTCGGGAATCTTGCCGACCACCTCGCCACCGCCGGTCAGCTTGAGATTGCCGCTGCCGGCCTTGGCGATGCGCCAGTGCCGCCCGTCCGACTGGCTGCCCGCCGGCACCTTGCCCTGGGCATAGAACATGGCCGCCTGGCCATCGGCGGCGGCCACCTGCTCGAAGACGAAGCTGCGCACCGCACGGTTGCGCTTGCGGTTTTCTTCCTCGCGATCCTTGAGCTGCAGCTTGAGCAGTTCGATCTCGTAGTTGAGCGTCGCCGCGTCGTGCGCCATCTCGCCGCCCGATTTGTGCAATTTCTTGAGCTCGATACTCTTGGCTACGACCTGCTCGGTGATCTCCTTGATGCGCGCCTCGGTACGCGCGAATTCGCCGAGCAGCGTCTGCGCCTCCGGCTCGGCGATCTGTTCCAGCGACGCCGTGGCGTTGCGCTCGAAACCAATCTGCCAGGAAACCACCGTGGTCAGGGCAACGGCGATCAGCACGCCCGGCAGCCTGGGCGCCTTCTTGCGGATCGCCCACATGATGGCGATGGCCGCCACGCCCATGGCCAGCGTCGGCAGGTGGGTGTCGCCGGCAAGCTTGAGCACGCCCCAGATATCGACGATGAAGGACTCGGAGCGGCCCATCGGCACGCCCATCAGCTTGTTGAACTGCGACAGGCCGATGATCATCGCCGCGGCGTTGGTGAAGCCGACGATGACCGGGTGCGAGAGGAAGTTCACTACGACGCCGAGCTTGAAGACGCCCAGCGTGAGCTGGAAGATGCCGACCAGCAGCGCCAGCATGATGGCCAGGGCGACGAACTGTTCCGAACCCGGCGCGGCGAGCGGCGCCAGCGAGGACGCCGTCAGCAGCGACGCGACCGCCACCGGCCCGGTACCGAGCTGATTTGACGATCCCCACAGCGCCGCCACCGCCACCGGCAGGAAGGCCGCGTAGAGGCCGTAGTAGGGCGGCAGGCCGGCCAGCTGGGCATAGGCCATCGACTGCGGCACCAGTACCAGCGCCACCGTAAGGCCGGCGAGGAAGTCGGCGCGCAGCGTCGCGCCACCGTAAGGCCACCAGCGCAGGAAGGGGAGAAACCGTTGCAGTCGGGGCGAGAGGGTCATGATCGGTCGATCCGGTTGCGCCCAGCGCCCCGGCTTGATGAGTCACTTGCGAGGCTTCCGATATTAGCAGTCCGATAGCCCACGTCACTAACAGGTTTTTTATTGCGGAATCAGGGGGACGAATCTCGCAACGCAACAAGCGGCATCGCCCGGAGCAGGGGGCCGGATATGGCAATCTGCTAATATTCGCGGCTTTCATCGCTGCCTAGCGCCCTTCCCACATCCTGCCATGACCGCACACACCGCCCCCTGGTTGCGAAAGTTGTTTCCTTTCCTCCTCTGGTGGCCGCTCGTCAATCGACGGACAGCCAAGGACGACCTGCTGGCGGGCATTACCGGTGCGCTGATCGTACTGCCCCAAGGCGTGGCCTTCGCCACCATCGCCGGCCTGCCGCCGCAATACGGCCTCTACGCCGCGATGATGCCGGCGGTGATCGGCGCGCTGTTCGGTTCCAGCTGGCACCTCGTCTCCGGCCCGACCACGGCCATCTCGATCGCGGTCTTCGCCGCCCTATCCCACCAGGCCGATCCCGGCTCGGCGCACTACATCCAGCTGGTGCTGACGCTGACCTTCCTCGTCGGCGTCTTCCAGCTGGTGCTGGGACTGGCACGCATGGGCGCCCTGGTCAATTTCATCTCGCACACGGTGGTCATCGGCTTCACCGCCGGCGCGGCCATCCTCATCGCCGCGAGCCAGGTACGCAACTTCTTCGGCATCAACATCCCGCGCGGCACGCCGTTCTACGAGATCGTGCATCAGCTGGTCGTACAGGCCGGCGACATCAATCCCTGGGTCGCCGGCGTCGGCGGCGTCACGCTGGTCACGGGCATCCTCGCCCGCCGCTACATCAAGAAGATTCCCTACATGATCGCGGCGATGATCGTCGGCAGCATCGTCGCCGAGATCCTCAACCTCTGGATAGGCCAGGATGCCACCGGCATCAAGACCGTCGGTGCCCTTCCCGCACAGTTGCCGCCGCTGTCCGCCCCCGACTTCTCGCTCGACACGCTGCGCCACACCATCGGCCCGGCGCTGGTCATCACCATGCTGGCGCTGACCGAGGCCGTCTCGATCTCCCGCGCCATCGCCGTGCGTTCCGAGCAGCGCATCGACGGCAACCAGGAATTCATCGGCCAAGGCCTGTCGAACATCGTCGGCGCCTTCTTCTCGGCCTACGCCTCCTCCGGCTCCTTCAACCGCAGCGGCGTGAACTACGAGGCCGGCGCGCGCACGCCGCTGGCCTCGGTTTTCGCCTCGATCTTCCTGCTGCTGGTGCTGCTGGCAGTGGCCCCGCTCGCCGCCTACCTGCCCAACGCCGCCATGGCCGGCATCCTTTTCCTCGTCGCCTGGGGCCTGATCGACTTCCACCACATCTCCCACATCTGGCATACCAGCAAGACCGAGTCGGCCATCCTCGCATCGACCCTGATCGGCACGCTGTTCAACCTCGAGGCCGGCATCTTCCTCGGCGTCTTCCTGTCGCTGGTGACCTTCCTCTACAAGAGCTCCAAGCCGGAGATCGTCCCGGTGGTGCCCGCCGTCGAGGAGGGGGCCTACCACTTCGTCCGCGCGCAAGGCCTGCCCGAGTGTCCGCAACTCAGGATCGTGCGCATCAACGGCTCCGTCTACTTCGGCTCCGCCAGCTACGTGCAGGCCGTCCTGCAGCAGATCGACGAGGAGAATCCGCAGCAGAAGTCGGTGTTGATCGCAGCGGCGAGCCTCGTCCGCATCGACATCGCGGGCGGGGAAATCCTGGCCCAGGAGGCGCGCCGCCGCCGGCGCATGGGCGGCGGCCTCTACTTCTACCGCCTCAGCCGGCCCAACTACGACTTCCTGCGCCAGGGCGGCTACACGCACGACATCGGCGAGGGCGCCTTCTTCCCGGTGATGACCGACGTGACCCGCGCGCTCTACTGGACGCTCGATCCCGACGTCTGCCGCAATTGCAAGGTGCGCATCTTCAAGGAGTGCAACAGCGGACTGCTGCCCGACGGCTTCCGCCGCCAGCGTCTGCTGTTCGCCACCGACGGCAGCGAATTCAGCCACGCGCCGCAGGAAATAGCCATCGAGCTGGCACGCCGCTTCGGTGTCACCCTCGACATCATGACCTCGGTGCCATCCGCCGAGGAAAGCGAAATCGCCCGCGCCCGCCTCTCGGTCACCACGCGTGCGGCGCTGGTCGCCGGCGTCGACACCGAGGAGATCGTCCGCGTCGGCAAGCATCCCGAGGCCGAGGTGGTCGCGGCTGCAGCCACGGCGGACACCAACATCCTGATCATCGGCCGGCGCCCGACGAAAGGCGACATCAAGGAAAAATTGCTCGGCGATATCGCCGCCCGCATCGTCGGCCGCGCCCAGTGCCACGTACTCATCGCCGGCTGGCAGTCGCAGATGTGGAAGAAGCGCATTCTCGTCGCCAGCGACTGCTCGCCGGAAGGCGAGCATGTGGCCGAGGTGGCGACCCAACTCGCCAAGGTTACGGGCACGCCGGTAACGCTGGTCGCCTGGGGCCGCGATGCCGGAAAGATCCGGGAGGACCTGGACCTGCAGGTCGGCCGCATGAAGGTTGATGGCGTCGACTGCGACGCGCTTTATGTCGAGGGAGGTCCGGAGCACGCCGTCATCACCGCGTTGCGCGAGACCGAGGCCGACCTCGTCATCATCGGCAACCACCACATGCTGGGCGGCAGCGTTCCGGGCCACATCATTGCTCAACTCAGTTGCCCGGTTCTGGTAGCGAACTTCGGCGGCCCGGCGCCGGGGATCGCGTCGGCGGTGATCAACCAGGCCTGAAATCGCCCTCGAAACTCCGCGGGCCGGCCTCCGGCCCCCGTCCGACAAGCGAGGCCGATCTGGGATAATCCGGATCGGCCTTTTCATTCCGGGAACAGCCATGGGACACCGCCTCTCCAAGATCTACACCCGCACCGGCGATGCCGGCACCACCGGCCTGGGCGACGGCTCGCGCGTGGGCAAGGACGCACCGCGCGTCGCCGCGCTCGGCGACGTCGACGAGCTCAACTCGGTCATCGGCCTGCTGCTGTGCGAGGAACTGCCCGATGACGTGCGCGCCGCGCTGACCGGCATCCAGCACGACCTGTTCGACCTCGGCGGCGAGATGTCCATCCCCGGCGCCAAACTGCTGGCGGACACCCAGCCGGCACGGCTGGAGAAGCTGCTCGACGGCTGGAACGATCAGCTCGGCCCGCTCAAGGAGTTCATCCTGCCCGGCGGCACGCGCGCCGCGGCGCTGACGCACCTCGCGCGCACGGTCTGCCGCCGCGCCGAACGCAGCGTGGTGGCGCTGGCCCACAACGAGGCCGTTTCCGACGCAGGCCGGCAGTACCTCAACCGTCTCTCCGACCTGCTGTTCGTGCTCGGCCGCTGGCTCAACAAGCGTGCCGGCCGCGGCGACGTGCTGTGGCAGAAGGCGAAGAACGCCTAAGCGGCGTTACCCCGGAAAAGTCGGCACCCCGGGGGTACTTCCTTCGGGGCGCGCTGGCGATACGGCGCTGCCTGCTTGCCACGGCCGGTCGCCCTGCTGCCGCGCGCACTCGGGGCAGAGTTCCCGCCCGAGGTGGGCGGCCATGTGATCGGGCAGACGGTGGCGCACGAACTTGCGCTGCGCGGCGGTCTGCGTCGGCGCGCCGCACTGGCTGCAGGTCAGCAGTGGCTGCTCCTTCACCACCGTGCCGGTGATGACCGTGCGCCTCACGCCATCCACATCCTCGACGCGGATGGCGCCGGTCGGGCAAACCTGTGCGCAGGCGCCGCAGCCGATGCACAGGTCGGCCGGCCGCGTGAAATCGAAGTAGGCGAGGCGCCCGGCCGCGGTATCGGCCATGCGCAGCGCCTCGACGCCCATCTCGCTACAGGCGAGCTGGCACAGGCCGCAGCCGATGCAGACGTCGCAGCGCAGGCAGCGGCTGGCCTCGTCGTGCGCCATGGCGTCGGTCAGGCCCTGCTCGATCTTGACGTAGCTGCCGAGGCGCTCCTCGACTTCCTTCTCGGGCATCTCGGCGCGGCGCATGTAGCTGCGATCGCGCGCCGCGACGCGTAGCGGAATCACCTCGGCGCGACGCCGAGGCTTGCCGACGCTCGCATCCACGGCAACCCCGCGCAGCCAGGCGTCGATGGCATGCGCGGCGATCTTGCCCGAGCGGATGGCCTCGACCGCCGTGCGCGGGCCGTGGGCCACGTCGCCGCCGGCGAAGACGCCGGGCACGCGCGTCATCAGCGTGCGGCTGTCGGTGACGATGAAGCCGCGCGTGACTTCGAGCCCGCTGCCGTCGATGCTGGTGAGGTCGGCGCCCTGACCCACGGCGAGGATCACCTGGTCGCCTTCGAGGCTCAGCCGGCGCTCGGCGTCGAACTTCGGGTTGAAGCGGCCGCCCTCGTCGAAGACGCGGTCGCAGTGCTGGAACACGACTTCGCCGTCCTCCTCGATGCGCACCGGCCCCCAGCCCGGGTGCAGGGCCACGCCCTCGGCGACGGCGGTCTCGATCTCGTGCGGACTGGCCGGCATCTCGCGGCGCTTCTCGAGGCAGACCATGTCGACCTGCTTCGCCCCCTGGCGCAAGGCGGTCAGCGCCACGTCGATGGCGACGTTGCCGCCGCCGATCACCACCACGCGCGGGCCGACCTCGACGGCCACCCCGCTCCGCACGTCGCGCAGGAAGTCGATGCCGCCAAGGACACAGGGCTGGTGCACGCCCTCGACCGGGATGAAGCGCGACATCTGCGTGCCGAGGCCGAGGAACACCGCATCGTAATCCCGGCGGAAGGCATCGAGGCTGGCCACCTGCGCGCCGGTGCGGATGGGGATGCCGAGCGCGGTGATCTGCGCAAGTTCCGTGTCGAGCAGTTCCGGCGGCAGGCGATAGGCGGGAATGCCGTAGCGCAGCATGCCGCCGGCCTCTTGCTGCGTCTCGAAGACTTCGACGGCATGGCCGAGGATGCGCAGGTAGTAGGCAACGGAAAGTCCCGCGGGGCCGGAGCCGACGATGCCGATGCGCTTGCCCGTCGGCGGCGCCAGTTCGGGTTTCGGGTAGCCGCCCTGCGCCAGGCAATGCTCGGCGGCCTTGGCCTTCATCGGCCGGATGAACACGGCGCCGTCGCTGCTTGCGCGGACGCAGGCCGACTCGCAGGGCGCCGGGCAGACCAGACCGCAGGTGAGCGGCAGCGGATTGTCGCGGGCGATGGCCGCGATGGCCGATCGGTAATCGCCGTGACCGATGTGCGCCATGAAGCTGGGAATGTCGATGTTGGCCGGACAGGCGCCATGGCAGGGCGCGGCGCGGCGCCCCCCCGACAATTGGCACAGTTGCTCGGGACAGGATTCGCGGCGGGCATGGGCTTCCCATTGGCCGCGGAAATAGCGCAGCGCGCTGCCCAGCGGCCAGGCGGCGGCCAGGCCCTGGGTGGCGAGTTCGAGCGCGACCTGGTCGAGCTCGGCCAGATGCGCCATGCGGCCATGGCCGACCGTGATCTCGGCCACCAGCCGAGCGGCGCGCGCCAGCAGCGCGCGGACCGGCACTGCTTCGCTTTCCGCCAGTTGCCAGTAGCGATAGAGTGCCCGACGGGTCTGCTCGACCAGGCACACGCCTTCGGCCATCACCATGACGCTGGAAGGCGCCGGCGCGATGCCGGCCGCCGCCAGCGCCAGCGGCTGGCAGGAGATGTCAGCTGCCGAGAGCGGCAGGAAGCCGCCCATGCCGTTGTCGAACACCAGCACGGCGTCGCGTCCCTCCACCTCGACGCCACCGCCCCAGTCGTAGATCAGGCGGCGCAGCATTTCGGCGCGGGCGAGTTCGATCAGGCCGCGCCGCTTCAAGCCACGCCGCAGCGTCAGCAGCGCACCGGCCGTCGCGGCATTTTCCTGCCCGGCGAGAAGCAGCGCCACGCGGCACCAGGTTTCGGGCGTGTGGGCCAGGCGCGCACTGTCACCGGCCTCGACCCAAGGGGAAGGCTGACTGTCGCGGCGCACCTCTACCTGCAAACGGCGGCCGGCGGCGAGGCCGCGCGAACGTATCGTGTCGAGGACGTTGAGCAAGCCGACTTCGCGGCCGGTCAATTCCGGCGGCAGGCGCAATTCGATCCTGCCGGTATCGCGCAGGCCGGCGGCGATCATCAACCCCTCGGCCAGCAAAGCGGGCGCACCTTGGAGCACGGCGGCGTTGCCGCGCGCGCGGGCGTCGAGCCCCGCGGCATCGACCACCAGCACCGATGCGCCATGACCGCGCAGGAACCGGCGCCAGGCGTGGTAGATCGGCTCGCCGCCGTAGCCGCATTCGACCAGGCCCGACGCCTGCAGCAGCGCCAGGCGCTGCAGCGGATTCATCGACCGGGCACGGTCGAGTCCCGGCAAGTTGGGCACGCCCGCCACGGCGGCGGCATCCAGCCAATCCGGCAACTTGTCGGGCGCGTTCATCGTCGCCTCTTAGAACGACCCGCCGACGATCTGCCGCGCATAGCGCTCGCGACGCGGGTCCGGCGCTTCGTTGGCGACGCCGAAGCTGAGGCAGCCGGTGACGCACTTGGTGACGCACGCGGGCTCCAGCCCGGCATCGAGGCGGTCCATGCAGAAGTCGCACTTCACCACCTTGCGCGTGACCGGGTCCCACTGCGGCGTGCCCCACGGGCAGGCGGCGATGCAGCTCTTGCAGCCGACGCAGGCGCTGGCATTGACGAAGACGATGCCGTCCTTCTCGCGCCGCTGCATGGCGCCGGTGGGGCAGGCCTTGGCGCACCAGGCTTCCTCGCACTGGAAGCAGGGCATGAAGACGAAGCGGATGCGCGGGCGCCCTTCCACCGCGACGGGACCGACGGTGACGATCTTGCACGGCGCCGGGCCGGCTTCCAGCCCCTTGTTGGTCTTGCAGTGCACCTCGCAGGCCTGGCAGCCGATGCAGTTGGCCTCGTCGTGGCGCAGGATGTATTTGCTCATTTCTTCGTTTCCTTGCGGCGGACCTGGACGATGGTCTCGGTCAGCGCATTTCCCCCACCCGCAGGGTCGAAATCGTGGAGCCTGCCTTCCTGCAGCCGCTGGTCTGCCACGCCGAGGCCGCAGGCGCGCGTCGCCAGCGGCACCGTCGCGCCGTAGCCGTGCAGCATGAACACCGCGTCCGGATGGATCCACGGCGTGACCTTCGCCTTCATGAAGGCCGAATAGCGGCCGCCGGAGATCTCGACCTCGTCGCCGTCGACGATGCCCAGCGGCGCGGCGCGGGCGGGATGGATCCACAACGTCTGTTCCGGCGCGATTTCGTTGAGCAGCGGGTTGTTGAGCGACTGGCCATGGGTCAGCACCGGGGGCCGGCCGAACAGCAGGTGGAAGCGATCGCCGCTCGGCGCCTCGTGCGACGCGAAGGGCGCGAAGCAGGGCAAACCGGCCGCCTGCAGGATCGCGCTGTCGATCTCGATCCTGCCCGACGGCGTCCTGAACTTGAGTTGGTCGCGGGGCGTGATGAACGGGGCGTCGGCAAGACCGACGACGCCGTTCTCGCGCAGCTGCGCCACGGTAACGCCGGTCCCCTCGAGCTGGTAATCCCACAGCTCCTCGATGCTTTCGAAGTCGAGCGCATCCCCGAGTCCGAGCCGGCGCAGGATCTCGCGGAATATCCACCACGCCGGCCGGCTGTCGAAGCGCGGCGCGACGGCCTGGTCGCGCAGGCCGAAAGCGGGCCGCGCGCCGTTGTGCTGGGCGAGGATGTTGGCGCGCTCGAGATAGGTCGATTCGGGCAGGATGACGTCGGCGAGCCAGGCCGTCTCCGAATAGCGCACGTCGATGGCCACCAGCAGCTTGAGCTTGTCGAACGCCCGCTTGAGCGCTTCGGGGTCGGGCATGCTGGTCAGCGGGTCGTGGCGGTAGGCGAAGTAGGCGCCGATGCCGTAGGGCTGTCCGCTCTCCAGCGCGGCGAAGAGGCCATGCAGCAGACCCTTGGCGGGATCCCACTGCGGATGCTCGGTGCCGGCACCGTCGACGCGCGGCTCGCCCGGTCCCGGCAGACGGTCGGCGAGCCGGCGCAGGCCCTTGCGACCGATATCCTCGGGCGTCTTCGCCAGCACGATGCCGCCTTCCGTTTCGACCGAGCCCATCAGGGCGTTGAGGATCAGCGTCGTGCGGCTGACGTAAAAGGACTGCTTGTGGCGCGCCACCATCCAGCCCGGATGGAAGATCACGTGCGGGGCATCTTCGGCGATCTCGCGCACGAAGTCGCGGATTTCTGCGGCCGCGATGCCGGTGTGCTGCTGCTGCCACTCGGGCGTGGTCTCGCACACCGCCTCGCGCAGCACGTCCATGCCGGAGACGAAACGGGCGACGAAGTCCTTGTCGTAGGCCTCCTGCTTCAGGACCTCGTGGATGATGGCGAGGTTCAGCGCATAGTCGCTGTTGGGTCGCACCTGCCAGTAGCGCGTGGCCTTGGCCGCGGTGAAACTGGCGCGCGGGTCGATGTAGGTGCAGCGTGCGCCATTGGCCAGCGCCGCCATGAATTCCTTGGCTTCCTTGACCTTGAGCGACTCGACGATGTTGCGGCCGTAGAGCACGATGTGGCGGGCGCGGCGGTAGTCGAAGCCGATCGACGAGCGCCCCGCGCCGACGAGCGACAGCGCGGCGTGATGGGCGTTGGCGCCGCAGGTGGCGTCGTGGTCGAAGTAGTTGGGCGAGCCGAACGCACGCAGGAAGGTCCGCGTCAGATCGGTGAAGGGACCGCCGCGATCCGACAGCGCGATGCCGCGGCCGCCGAACTCGTCGATGACCTCGCGCAGGCGATCGGCGACGAAGTCGAGCGCCTCGTCCCAAGAGGCGCGCCGCCATTGCCCGGCACCGCGCGGGCCGGTGCGGACCAGCGGCGTCTGCGGCCGCTCGTCGTCGTATTCGAAGGGAATGCCGGCGGCACCGCGCGCGCACAGGCTCGCGCCCATCACGCTGTCGTTGGGGTTGCCCTGCAGCCACGACACGCGGCCGTCCTCGACCGTGACCTCGATCGGGCAGCGCGTCGCGCACATGCCGCACATGCTGTAAACCGTGCGACGCCCGGGACCGCCGACGCCGCGCACATTGGGAGCGCCGCTTATACTCATCGCCAACCTCGCAAAGGATCAGCGGATTCTAATGAACCAGGCCGGCACGACGTTGCGCAAGATCAAGGGTTCGCACATCGCACGCCGTGACATTCGAGCGGCTTTGCACTTCCTCCGGTCGCAGCGAGCCGGAAAGCGCCCCCTCCGCGAAGAAGGGGCCGGGGGGCCTGAAATGCCCGGAATCGGTTGGCCCGGCGGGTCAGCTGATCCTGGGAAGTCGTTTTTCCAGGCAGGCCATGAGCTGCCTGCCCACCACGCGCAGGCGCTGGTTGAGCAGCATCAGCAGTTCCATGAGGATCTTGACGCCGATGTCGGGCTCGGCGGCGATCAGGCGGGTCAGGTGCGCGCGGTCGAGCACGGCGAAGACCAGATCCGAGGTGGCGATGCAGCTGGCGAAGCGCGGCTCGCCGTCGATCAGCGACATCTCGCCCAGCGTCTTGCCCGGCCCGGCGTAACCGATGCGCGCCGGCACCCCGGTGGCGTCCTTCTTCATGATTTCGACGCTGCCCTCGATCACCAGCAGCATGAAATCGCCGGGCTCGCTTTCGCGGATGATCTCGCTGCCGGCGGGCGCGCGGTAGCAGTCCATGTAGGTGGCGAGGTGCGAAAGCTCCTCCTCCTCGAAATCCTCGAAGAGGGCGATGTGCTGGATGATCTCGCGGATGCGCCCGACGAAAGGGACGGCATCGCCGAGATGCTCGAACTTGGAAAAGTGATCGGAGTCGCCCTGCGTCATGACGTTTGCCTTGTCTCGCCTCGCGGCCATTATAGCGATCGCCGCATTCAGCGGGCGAGCACGGCCAGCACCGTCGCCAGCCAGCCGGCCAGCGCCGCCAGCAGGTGGCCGTCGCGGAACAGTTCGCGCGCCGGATCGCCGCCGCCGCCGCGGCGATGCAGCAGGTAGAGGTAGCGCAGCACGCCATAGAGGACGAAGGGCACGGTCACCATCAGGCGGGTCGTGCCGTGCTGCACCACCGTCTCGGTACTGACGGTGTAGAGACTGTAGGTGACGACGGTGCCGACCGCCGTCATGGTCAGGAACTGGTCGAGCATGGCCTCCGAGTAATGCTCGAGCACGCGGCGGTGGCCTCCGCTGTTTTCCATCAACGCGCCGAGTTCGGCGCGGCGCTTGGCGAAGCCGAGGAACAGCGTGAGCATGAGGCCGCACAGCAGCAGCCAGTGCGACGGGGCGATGCCGATGCCGACGGTGCCGGCCAGCAGGCGCAGCATGAAGCCGGCGGCGATGATGAAGACGTCGAGGATGACGACGTGCTTGAGACCGGCGCTGTAGGCCGCGTTGAGCAGCAGGTAGGCGACGAAGATCCAGGGCGCATTGCCGGCGACGGTGAAGGCGAGCGCCAGGCCGCCGACCAGGCAGGCCAGGCCGAGCGCGATGGCCGTACCCGTGCCGATCGCGCCGCTGGCCAGCGGACGGTGGCGCTTGTCCGGATGCAACCGGTCCTGCTCGCGGTCGGCAAGGTCGTTCATGACGTACACGGCCGAGGCGAGCAGGCAGAAGGCGGCGAACGCGGCCAGTGCCATCGTCGCCTTGCCCGGGTCGTGCCAGGCGTGACCGAACAGCAGGCCGACGAAGACGAAGCCGTTCTTGATCCACTGGTGCGGCCGCAGGAGCCTGATCAACGGGTGCATGCGCTGTCCGGGAAATATCGCTCGCAGAAGCCGCAAGCCCGCTGCGGCAACCATGCGGGTAACGCATAGTACCGGCTCCTGACGCGCGCGAGCACCTCGTCGCGATAGCGGGCGTAGTCGAAGCCGCGGCCGAGCACGACGGTGAAGCTCACGCCACGCAGCTCGATGGTCTTGAGTTCCACCTCGTGGAAGAAGCGCGCGTACTCGCTCGCGGCGTCACGGCGCTTGGTCAGGATCAGGATGTTGCCACCGTCATGCATGCGCCAGTCGGTGGCGAAATCGTCCTGTCGCGCATGGTAGCTGCCCTCGCCGAAGACCATGAAGCGCTGCGGCGAGCGGAACGATAACGTCGCCGCGTTCGAATAGCCATCGCTCGCCCAGGCGTAGTCGGCGAAGGGGCGCAGGCGCTCGACCAGGGCCTCGGCTTCGAAGGTCAGCACGATGCCGTCGTAGAGCTTGTTGCTCTTCCAGGTCTCCATCGGCAGCGCGGCGATGGCGGCGACGATGGCGACATGCAGCGCGGCGAAGCCGATGAAGAAACTGCCGAGCTTCGCCAGCGTCGTCTCGGGCAGGCGCAGCGCGAGCCAGAGCAGCACCAGCGGCACGAAGCCGAGCAGCCAGTGCAGGCCGATGGTCTTGGCCAGCGCCATGACGGCGAACAGGGCGAAGGGCACCGCGGCGATCAGCCAGAGGCCGCTCATCTGACCCTTGACGGCGCGCGTCTTCCACCACAGCCACAGCGCCGGCGGGGTCACGACGTAGAGCAGCGAGACGAGGTAGAGCGGCAGCGTCACCGCATTGAGCCCGGCCCCCTCGTGGCGGTTGATGAAATTGAACATCACGTTGACCCAGCAGTGGCCGGCATTCCACCAGGCCATCAGTGCCAGCGCCGGCAGGGTGCAGGCATAGGCGATGGCGAGACCGAGGAACACCTGTCGGCGGCGCAGGGACAACGCGTGAACGAGGAAGGCGAAGCCGAGCAGCGCGGCGAAATACTTCGACAGCACCGCGCCGGCCAGCATCAGGCCGGCGGCGAGATACCAGCCGCGGTGATCGTCGCGCGTCGCGCGCAGCCAGGCCAGCGCGGCCAGCACCGAGAAGTAGATCAGCGGCGTGTCGGTGGTGACGGCGACGTTCCAGACGTTGACCGGCGCCAGCAGCACCAGCAGCGCCGCCCACCAGGCGCGCGCCGGGTCGGCTGTCGGCGCGAGACGGGGCAGCATCCAGGCCACCGCCCCGGCAAGCAGCGCCGGCTGCAGGATGGACGACAGGCGCAGCCAGACCGGCGCGTCGCCGAGCAGGAGTTGCGCCGCCAGCCACCAGCCAACCATCGGCGGGTGGTCGTAGAAACCCCAGTCGGGATGTCTGCCCCAGTCGACGAAATAGGCCTCGTCTCCGGTGACCGGCAGCGCCCAGCCGAGCCAGAGGCGGAAGGCGAGTGTGAGCGGAAGAAGCGCGAGGAAGAGCCGTTTCGCGCTTGAACTCATCGCGGCTATGTCCCCGCCGGGCCGCCCCAAGGGGACATACGCCCCCCCGTGGGGGGCAGCGAGCCGGTTCTGCGAGCGTGGGGGGCCAATACTGTTACTTCTCGGCCAAGGCGAGGCGCCGCTGGCGCACGGCCTCGGCGAGGATCTCCAGCGCCATGACGCTGTCTTCCCAGCCGAGGCAGGCGTCGGTGATTGAGACGCCATGGTCGAGCGCGATGCCGGGACGCAGGTCCTGACGGCCTTCCTTGAGGTGGGACTCGATCATCACGCCGAAAATGCGGTCCTCGCCGCCGGCGAGCTGCGCGGCGACGTCGCGCGCCACCTCGAGCTGCTTCTTGAACTGCTTGCTGCAGTTGGCGTGGGAAAAGTCGACCATCACCCGCGCGGCGAGGCCGGACTTGCCCAGGTCGGTGCAGGCGGCATCGACGCTGGCCGCGTCGAAGTTCGGCTTCTTGCCGCCGCGCAGGATGACGTGGCAGTCCTCGTTGCCGTTGGTGGAGACAATGGCCGAGTGGCCGGCCTTGGTCACCGAGAGGAAATGGTGGGTGGCGGCGGCGGCCTTGATGGCATCGACCGCGATCTTGATGTTGCCGTCTGTGCCGTTCTTGAAACCGACCGGGCACGACAGGCCCGAGGCCAGTTCGCGGTGCACCTGCGACTCGGTAGTGCGCGCGCCGATGGCGCCCCAGCTGATGAGGTCGGCCGTGTATTGCGGAGTGATGGTGTCGAGGAACTCCGTGGCGCAGGGCAGGCCGAGCTCGTTGATCTCCCACAGCAGCTTGCGGGCGAGGCGCAGGCCCTCGTTGATCTTGTAGCTGCCGTCGAGGCGCGGGTCGTTGATCAGGCCCTTCCAGCCGACGGTGGTGCGCGGCTTCTCGAAATAGACCCGCATGACGATCTGCAGGTCGGCGCCGAGGCGGTCGCGCTCGCCCTTGAGGCGGCGCGCGTATTCCATCGCCGCATCGTAGTCGTGGATCGAACAGGGCCCGATCACCACCAGCAGGCGGTCGTCGGAGCCATGGAGGATGCGGTGGATGGCGGCGCGCGCATCGAAGGTCGCCGCCGCAGCCGGCTCGCTGGCGGGAAACTCGCGCAGGATATGGGCGGGAGGAGAAAGTTCCTTGATCTCCTTGATGCGGACGTCGTCGACGATGTGCTTCATGGTGCGCTGCGGCCTGGATGGGTGTGAGAGCCGGCAATTTTACCGGATCGGCTAGTCCTCGCCCTTGACGACGGGTTTCTTCGCGCGACTGGTACGCGGCTTGGCGGGGCGCTTTCGGGCAGGCTTCTCCGTGGCGACGGCGACGGGCGCGGGCACCGGCGCAGCTTCGCTCTTCTTGCTGCGCGCACGGCGGCGCGGTGCCGGGGCCGGCGCCGCCTCGGCCACGGACTCGGCTGCCGGCGCGACTGCAGTCGCCGGCGCGGCCGCGGATTCGGCCACGAAAGTCGGCTCCGGCGTTACGGCGACGGGCATCGCCGCACCCGCCGCGCGGCGCTTCACGTAGGCGCCGGACTTCTCGTCGCGGCCGAACTCGAGGAGGCCGCACTTCTGCGCCTCCTCGAGCATGGCGCCGAAGGTCTTGAAGCCGAAATAAGACTCGTTGAAGCCGGGGTTGCGCCGCTTCAGCGCCTCCTTCAGCACCGAGGCCCAGACGCGCTCGTCGTCGGCGCGGTCCTCGAGCAGGGCTTCCAGCGTCTCCGCCGCCATGTCGAGGCCCTTGGCCCGGCGCGCGTCCATTTCCTCGCGCTTCGCCTTTTCGTCCTCGGGCGAGCGTTTGGCGTGCGCCTCGCGGGTGTCGCGACGGACGCCGCCGCGCTTGGACTCGCGCTCGCGCACGATGTCGTCGTAATAGATGAACTCGTCGCAGTTGGCGATCAGCAGGTCCGAGGTCGACTGCTTGACGCCGACACCGATGACCCGCTTGGCGTTCTCGCGCAGCTTGGACACCAGCGGCGAGAAATCGGAATCGCCGCTGATGATGACGAAGGTGTTGACGTGAGATTTCGTGTAGCAGAGGTCGAGGGCGTCGACCACCAGGCGGATGTCGGCCGAGTTCTTGCCGGACTGGCGCACGTGGGGAATCTCGATCAGCTCGAAGTTGGCCTCGTGCATGCCGGCCTTGAAGCTCTTGTAGCGCTCCCAGTCGCAATAGGCCTTCTTGACAACGATGCTGCCCTTGAGCAGCAGCCGTTCGAGGATGGGCTTGATGTCGAACTTTTCGTACTGGGCGTCGCGCACGCCGAGCGCGACGTTCTCGAAATCGCAGAACAGGGCCATGCTGACATCGTCATTCTGGAGCATCGTGATTCCTTGCAGATTCGGGGATGGTTGGCGCTGAACCGCGCGACGACAAGAACAAGCGATCCCCTTGTCGTCCTGTCCAGGAGGCGGGTTTCACCTCGTCCGGCGCGATCAGAGCAGCAGGCTGCCGAACAGCTTGTCGGTGGCCTCGCGCGACTGCTCGAGCCTGATCTGGATCCTGCGCTTCTGTTCGACCGCGAAGCAGAGCAGCGCGTAGATGATGCTGACGATCGCGATGAAATTCAGGGCGAAGAACACCAGGCTGACGCGCAGCGGCACAAGCGAGGTCTGCACCAGATGTGGATCGGCGTAATGGTAGTCAGCGGCGCCCGAGACCGAGGTCAGCAGGATCCAGGCGACGAACCAGGCGAGCGACTGGCGCGCCCCGCTGCTCAGCATCGCCCCGACGGGCGCCAGCACGCTCCAGAGGATGACGCCGCTCGAGGAGATGACATTGCCTGCGGCCCAATGCGCGACGAAGGGCAGGAACAGGAACAGGCCGAGCTGGGTGACGCGGAAGAACCCGAAGTGGCGCGTCTGGAAATAGAGCAGCATGTTGCCCACCAGCAGCAGCTGGAAGGCGAACGGCAGGGTCGCGGAGAACTTCAGGCCCAGCAGCTGGTAGATGGCGACCCAGAGCATGGTCGCCACCGTGACCAGGCCGGTGGCGAGCATCAGCAGCGACTTGCTGAGCTGCACCTCGGCGCCGTCGCCCGGCTCGATGCCGGCCGAGCGCAGGCGCTGCATGTAGCTGCTGGGAAGCCGGACGGGGTCGGGAGCGTTCATGACGGGGTAACGGTCAGAGCCATGGTTTCCATTGTAAAGCCATGTCCGCCGACGTGCGTCCACTCCGCCGCGTCCCCCAAGGAGACTGCCTGCGGGGCGTCGCCGGCACCGAAGGTCTTCGGTTTCAAGGGCAAGGTGGCGCTCCGAACCATTTATCACGTCTGGCGAAAGAGCGGCGGCAATGGCCGACCATCGGTCCGCGCTACTTCCGCTTGACCTTCCCCCGCCGTGCCGCAGGAACCGTCTTCGCCCCCTCGCGTACGAGAAACTCGAGGAAAGTCGCTGCGGTGAGTCCAAGGCGCTTGCCGCCAAGGTGCGCCGCATGCCACATCCTGCGCATGGGAAAGCCTTCCACGTCCAGAATCGCAATGCGCCCGGCGTCGAGTTCGAGCTCGAGGCTTCCCATCGGCACGATGGAGATTCCCAGATCCGCCATGATGGCCTGCTTGATGGCTTCGCCGGAACCCAGTTCCATATAGGGTTTGAGTTGCAACCCATGTTCCGCGAACAGCCGCTCGGTGCTGCTGCGCGTGCCCGAGCCGGGTTCGCGCAGCAGGAAGCGCTCGTCGGCGAGGCGCGTGATCGGAATGTTCTTCTCCCTGGCCAGCGGATGGTCCGGGTGCGCCGCCAGGACCAGCGGGTTTTCCAGGAAAGGCAGCGCGACCAGATCCAGATTCCCGGGAATCTGGCCGAGGACGACGAAATCGTCGAGGTTGTTGGAAAGCCTTTCCAGCACCCGTGCCCGATTGGTCACCGTCAGCTGGGGCTGCACCTCGGGGTATTCGTGCACGAAGCGCCCCAGGTAATGGGGCATGAAGAACTTGGCCGAGGTGACCACCGCCACCTTCAGCGGCCCGGCCACCTTGCCCTTCATGTCCGTGAGTCTGCCGGCGAGCGTCTGAAGGCGCGCCGTCACTTCGAGGGCCGCCGCGTAGACCTCGTCGCCGGCGCGAGTGAGCAGCAGTTTCTTCCCGACCAGTTCGATCAAGGGCAGGCCCATGCTCTCTTCCAGCCGCTTGACCTGGATGTGGACCGCCGGCTGGGTCAGGTGCAGCTCTTCCGCCGCGCGCGTGTAGCTGCGATGCCGTGCCACGGCCTCGAAGAGGCGGAACTGCTGCAATGTCCAGTGGCGAATCATTTACCAGAGTAAATCATGGAAGTTAGAAACATTACGTTCTGTTTATTACTTCAAGTCCTTAAAGTCACGCCCCATGCACTGCACCGATGCGCTGCATCTGCATGCGGACAGGGTCCGACCTGCCCGCCAACCAACATCCTAGCAAGGAGCGAGACATGGCTGTTAAGACCTACAACGCTGGCGTGAAGGAATATCGCCAGACCTACTGGACCCCGGAATACACCCCCAAGGACACCGATATCCTCGCCTGCTTCAAGGTCACCCCGCAGCCGGGCGTCGCCCGCGAGGAAGTCGCCGCCGCCGTGGCCGCCGAGTCGTCCACCGGCACCTGGACCACGGTGTGGACCGACTTGCTGACCGACCTCGACTACTACAAGGGCCGCGCCTACCGGATCGAGGACGTGCCCGGCGACGACACCTGCTTCTACGCCTTCGTCGCCTACCCGATCGACCTGTTCGAGGAAGGCTCCGTCGTCAACGTGCTGACCTCGCTGGTCGGCAACGTCTTCGGCTTCAAGGCCCTGCGCGCCCTGCGCCTCGAGGACGTGCGCTTCCCCATCGCCTACGTCAAGACCTGCGGCGGCCCGCCCCACGGCATCCAGGTCGAGCGCGACATCATGAACAAGTATGGCCGTCCGCTGCTGGGCTGCACCATCAAGCCCAAGCTCGGCCTCTCCGCCAAGAACTACGGCCGCGCCGTCTACGAGTGCCTGCGCGGCGGCCTCGACTTCACCAAGGACGACGAGAACGTCAACAGCCAGCCCTTCATGCGCTGGAAGCAGCGCTTCGACTTCGTGCAGGAAGCGACCGAGAAGGCGCAGCGCGAAACCGGCGAGCGCAAGGGCCACTACCTCAACGTCACCGCGCCGACCCCGGAAGAGATGTACAAGCGCGCCGAATACGCCAAGTCCATCGGCGCCCCGATCATCATGCACGACTACCTGACCGGCGGCTTCACCGCCAACACCGGCCTGGCCAACTGGTGCCGCGACAACGGCATGCTGCTGCACATCCACCGCGCCATGCACGCCGTGCTCGACCGCAACCCGCACCACGGCATCCACTTCCGCGTGCTGACCAAGTGCCTGCGCCTGTCCGGCGGCGACCACCTGCACTCCGGCACCGTCGTCGGCAAGCTGGAAGGCGACCGCGAAGCGACGCTGGGCTGGATCGACATCATGCGCGACGACTTCATCAAGGAAGACCGCAGCCGCGGCATCATGTTCGACCAGGACTTCGGCTCCATGCCCGGCGTGCTGCCCGTCGCCTCCGGCGGCATCCACGTCTGGCACATGCCGGCGCTGGTCACCATCTTCGGTGACGACTCGGTGCTGCAGTTCGGCGGCGGCACCCTCGGCCACCCCTGGGGCAACGCCGCCGGCGCCGCCGCCAACCGCGTCGCGCTGGAAGCCTGCGTCGAGGCGCGCAACAAGGGCGTCGCCGTCGAGAAGGAAGGCAAGACCATCCTGACCGAGGCCGCCAAGCACTCGCCCGAGCTGAAGATCGCCATGGAGACCTGGAAGGAGATCAAGTTCGAGTTCGACACCGTCGACAAGCTGGACGTCGCCCACAAGTAAGCCGACCCACGCTCAACCCAATTCGAAAGGAAATCAAATGTCTGAAGTGATGGATTACAACTCGCGCCTTTCCGACCCCTCCAGCCGGAAATTCGAGACCTTCTCCTACCTGCCCGCGATGGACGCGGCCAGCATCAAGAAGCAGGTCGAGTACCTGGTGAAGAAGGGCTGGAACCCGGCCATCGAACACATCGAGCCCGAGTACATGATGGATTCGTACTGGTACATGTGGAAGCTGCCGATGTTCGGCGAGACCGACGTGGATCGCGTGCTGGCCGAAGCCGAGGCCTGCCACAAGGCCAACCCCAACAACCACGTGCGCCTGGTCGGCTACGACAACTTCAAGCAATCGCAAGGCGCGGCCATGGTGATCTTCCGCGGCAAGACGGTCTGAATCGCGAAGCGCTTGGCGGTAATCGGCCCCCGCCGCGCGGCAAGCGCCGCGGGGGCTCTTTTTCCGGGTCTTTCGACGAATGGCGCGCCGGCGCGTCGTGCCCCGCGCCCCATTCATGGACAAATCCGCGTTCTCTTCAAGGAGCCTCGCATGAGCAACATCGTCGATCAATACCGCATCACCCAGCAACCCTACTATCGCGCCGTCGCCGACGAGGTGGAACTGTTCGAGGCCGCCTACTCCGTGCGCATGCCGATGATGCTCAAGGGGCCGACCGGCTGCGGCAAGACGCGCTTCGTCGAATACATGGCGCACAGGCTGGACAAGCCGCTGATCACCGTGGCCTGCAACGAGGACATGACCGCCTCCGACCTCGTCGGCCGCTTCCTGCTCTCCGCCCAGGGCACCGAATGGCAGGACGGGCCGCTCGCCATCGCCGCGCGGCACGGCGCCATCTGCTACCTCGACGAAGTGGTGGAGGCGCGCCAGGACACCACCGTGGTGATCCACCCGCTGACCGACAACCGCCGCGTGCTGCCGCTGGAGAAGAAGGGCGAGCTGGTGCATGCCCATCCCGATTTCCAGATCGTGATTTCCTACAACCCCGGCTACCAGTCGCTGATGAAGGACCTCAAGCAGTCGACCAAGCAGCGCTTCGGCGGCCTCGACTTCACCTATCCCGAACACGCCATCGAAACCGAGATCGTGGCGCACGAATCCGGGGCCAGCGCCGAGGCTGCCGGCAAGCTGGTATCGATCGCCGAGCGCTCGCGCAACCTCAAGGGCCACGGCCTCGACGAAGGCCTGTCCACCCGCATGCTGATCTACGCCGGCAGCCTGATCGCCAAGGGCGTCAATCCGCAGGCGGCCTGCCGCGTCGCGCTGGTGCGGCCGATCACCGACGATCCCGACATGCGCGACGCGCTGGATGCCGCGGTAACCACCTTCTTCTGAAGCCTCGGCAGGACTCCGCCGCCGCCGACTGCACATCGAGGTAAAACATGTCGATCACTCTCGCCGACTACGCCGAACTGCTCGAGAACCTGTCGCCGCACAGCCAGGAAGCGCTGCACGCCGCCTGGCACGAGGCGACCAAGGTGTTCTCGCCGCGCGGCCTCGACAACTACCTCAAGGGCACGGCCGCCATCCACGGCCTGGGCAAGGGCGACTCGCTGGTGGAGACATGGATCGAGGAAGCGCCGATGGTCGCCAAGGAGGTGGGCGAGGACGTCATCGGCGACCTCGCCGCCGCCTCGCTGATGCTGGCCTCGCGCACCTCGGGCGCGGTGATCGAACTGCTGCTGGCCACGTCGGCCACCGCCGCCAATCGTCTCGGCGACGCCCAGCTCTTCCTCAACTACCTGCAATTCATCAACACCCTGATCGCGCAGGCGCCGCGCGGCGTACGGCCGATGCTGGACAAGCTGGAAGTCCTGTTCCAGCAGCTGACGCTGGGCGGCCTGCGCCGCTGGGCGCTGTGGGGCGCGCATGCCCACCGCACCAACTACGAGGAGCAGATCCGCTATTTCAGCCTCGAGTCGAAAGAGTCGCTGGCGATGCTGCAGAAGGAGCGCAAGGGGACGCTGCTGGTGGACGTGCAGCGGCGCATCAACATGTATCTGCGTGCGCTATGGGCGCGCGATTTCTTCATGCGTCCCACCTCGGGCGACTTCGAATCGCGCGAGGGTTACAAGCCCTACATCGAGAACTACCTCATCCATCTGCCCGACGCCTTCGACGACTTCAAGACACCGGCCGGCGAAGTCATCGGCGGGCTCGAGGTCTACCGCGCCACCGCCGCCCACGCCGCGGCGCACATCGCCTACACGCGCGAGCCGATCTCGGCCGAGGCGCTCAACGCCTGGCAGATGGCCGTCATCTCGGTCATCGAGGATGCCCGCATCGAAGCGCTGGCGATCCGCAAGTTCCCCGGCCTCAGGCAGCTGTGGGCGAAGTTTCACGTCATCGGCGCCAACCAGGCCAACAACTGCGGCGATGCCATAAACCGCCTCGCCCGCGCCCTGCTGGACGACGGCTATGCGGACGACGATCCCTGGATCGCGCAGGCGCGCGCCCTCTTCGCCCAGGCCGCCGGGCGGCTGGAGGACAACCGGGTGTCGTGGGAAATCGGCGTGCAGCTGGCGCATTCATTTACCGAGCGGCGCATTCCCTTCCACCCGCGCGCCGACGTCCTCACCGCGGTCTACCGCGACGACAACCGCTATTTCTGGGAGTTCGAGGAATTCGATTTCGACAAGGCCGCCAGTGCCGGCTACGAGTCCGTCAAGCAGGTGCGCAAGTACGTCAGCGTGATGGAAATGGCCAACGAGATCGACGTCGAGACGGCCGGCGACGACGCCGGGGAAATCTGGGTGCTGGGCACCGAGCTCTTCCCCTACGAGAACATCGGCGACCAATACCCTGGCGGCGGCAAGAGCTTCAACGCGCTCGAAGGCAAGGAGCCGCTGTCCGACCCCTTCCACTATGCCGAATGGGACTACCAGATCCAGCTCGAGCGCCCGGCCTGGGCCACGGTGCTGGAAAAGCGTGCCAGGGCCGGCGACCTGACGATCATCGAAGGCATCACCGCGCAGTACAAGCGCGAGATCCATCGCATGAAGTTCCTCCTCGACGCCATGCAGCCGCAGGGCGTGCAGCGCATCCGCCGGCTCGAGGACGGCGACGAGATCGACATCAACGCCGCGATCGCCAGCTTCACCGACATCCGCCTCGGCAACCAGCCCGATCCGCGCATCATGATGCGCAGCGTGCGCAAGACCCGCGACTTTTCGATCCTGGTGCTGCTCGACCTGTCGGAATCGACCAACGAAAAAGTGCAGGACCAGGAATATTCGGTGCGCGAACTCACCCAGCAGGCCTGCGTGCTGCTGGCCGACGCCATCGACAAGGTCGGCGACCCCTTCGCGATTCACGGCTTCTGCTCGGACGGCCGCCACGACGTCGAGTACTACCGCTTCAAGGACTTCGACCAGCACTGGGACGAAGTGCCCAAGGCCAAACTCGCCGGCATGACCGGCCAGCTGTCCACCCGCATGGGCGCGGCCATCCGCCACGCCGGCCACCACCTGCAGCTGCAGCGCTCGGCGAAGAAGCTGCTGATTGTCATCACCGACGGCGAGCCGGCCGACGTCGACGTGCGCGACCCGCAATACCTGCGCTACGATACGAAAAAGGCGGTGGAGGAAGTCGCGAAGCTCGGCGTCACCACCTACTGCATGAGCCTGGACCCGCGCGCCGACAATTACGTCTCGCGCATCTTCGGCCAGAAGAACTACATGGTCGTCGACCATGTGCAGCGCTTGCCTGAAAAGTTGCCGCTGCTGTACGCCGGCCTCACCCGATAGAAACGGACCATGGAAAACACCTACCCCGGTTTGAACAACGACAAGCACGGCCTCACCCAGCTCGGCCGCATCGTGCTCGACGGCTGGCTGTTCGGCCTGATCCCGGAAGCCGAGGATTGCGCCGGCTGGAGCGTCGGCCGCATGCAGGATCTGATGGAGCGAGTCCAGAACGAATGGGACAAGTACGCCAACCTGCCCAGCCGACTGCCGCCGGACCTGCTCAAGCGCCATGGCGAATTCTATGATCGCGCCATCCAGGCCGCCCGCGCCAAGGGCTGGGACCCGGAACTGGGCGAGGACGAATAGCATCCCGATTGTTCGCGTCTTTGACCGGCTGACCATGTACGAACGCCTGCGCGACGTCCCGGCCCTCGCCGAGTATCCCTCGCGCATACCGGCGCCGGTGTGGAATGCCTGGCGGCGCTATTGGAGGACGGGGCATCGGCAGACCTGCTTCGGCCTGGAAGAGCTGCCGCCCATGTCGCTGTTGCTCGACGAGCGCGAATGGGTGCTGGTGGATTCGAGCCTGTACGACCTGCCGATCCTGTGCTGGTCGGACTTCCGGGACGAAGGCCGGGCTGCCCTGCATGAACCCGTGCCCTGCACCGTGCGCCAATATCACCAAGGCGCCGCCAAGATCCGCGACAAGGCGCTGGTCCTCATGGCCGAGGAACTCGAGGCACGGCTGCGCAAGAAATCCGGAGCCCGATGAACGATCGGACGCCGCGGCAGCGTTGAATCTGAGGCGACGCCGCCCGCCGCGACGCGTGCGTCGGGCCCGACTACCTGCGCTTTGCCTTCGCCTGTGATGTCAGGGGCACCGGACACCAGCCCGGCGGTTGCTCGGCGATCAGGCGCGGCGCTTCGGCCCGCATGAATTCGAGGAACGCCAGCGCCATCGGCAGCAGCTGCTTTTCCGGCCGATGCACGATGTGCCAGTGACGGATCACCGGCGTGCCGACGACGTCGAGCTTGGCGATGCGACCAACCGACAGTTCCAGGCCGATGGAGTGCTCGGAGATGAAGGACAGTCCCATGCCGGCCATCACGGCCTGCTTGACCGCCTCGTTGCTCGCCAGTTCGACTGTCTGACGCAACTGCACGCCGCGCTCGCCGAAGAAGCGTTCCATCGCCGCACGCGTGCCCGAACCCGGTTCGCGGATCAGGAACAACTCTTCCGCCAGGGCCTCGGGGGCAAGGCGGCGGTGTGCCGCCAGCGGATGCGCCGGGGAGGCCACGAGGACATGGGGATGCTCGGCGAACACTTCGGCTACGGTCTCGAAGTCCTTGGGCGGCGAGCCCATGATCGCGAGGTCGATCTCGTTGTCGGACAGGTGGCGCACGACCGACTCACGGTTCTCGACGCCAAGGCGCAGCTCGACCTCGGGATGGTTGACGCGAAAGGCCACCAGCAGGCGGGGCGCGATGTACTTGGCGGTCGACACCACGCCGATGTTGAGGCGGCCGCCCTTGACGCCGCGAATCGCCGCCATCGCCTCCTCGGCTTCGCGCAACTGCTGGGCGATCCGTCGGGCGTGGCGCAGCAACTCGTCCCCGGCGGTCGTGAGAAAGATCTTCTTGCCCATCTGCTCGAACAGCGGAACGCCAACCTGCTCGACAAGGGCCTGTACCTGCATCGACACCGCCGGTTGCGTCAGGTGCAGCGCTTCCGCCGCCCGGGAAAAGGAGAGGTTATTGGCAACGGCCTCAAAAACCTTCAATTGGCGCAGGGTGACATTTTTCATGGCATGGCAACGGAACGAACGTCGTGCAGAGTGTGGGACATCCATCAGCCTTTTTGGGGCCGGTTCTGGCGCCGGGAGGTGGCAATCTTATCATTCCGATAAGAATATCTGACTTCATCTTATGGTTTTCACCCACTATGCTGCGCGGCCATGAAAACTCAATTGCCGCTTCAAGCGCTGATCTTCGACGTCGATGGCACGCTCGCCGACACCGAACGCGACGGTCACCGCATCGCCTTCAACGCCGCCTTCGAGGAAGCCGGCATGGCCTGGCACTGGGACGCGGCGCTCTACGGCGAGCTGCTCGCCGTCACCGGCGGCAAGGAGCGCATGCGCTTCTACGCCGAGAAACACGATCCCGCCTTCCTGCAACAGGCGGATGCCGACGACAGGATCAAGGCACTGCACGCGTCCAAGACCCGACACTACCTCGCGCTGGTCGGCCGCGGCGGCATCCCCTTGCAGCCGGGCGTGGCCCGCTTGATGCGCGAGGCGCGCGCGGCCGGCCTGCGCCTCGCGATCGCGACGACGACCACGCCGGAGAACGTCACCAGCCTGCTCAAAGCCAGCCTCGCGCCCGATGCCGAGTCGTGGTTCGAGGTGATCGGTGCCGGCGACGTGGTGCCGAAGAAGAAGCCCGCGCCCGACATCTACACCTGGGTGCTGGAAAAGATGAATTTGCCGGCCGGGGCCTGCCTTGCCTTCGAGGATTCGGCCAACGGCCTCAGGGCCAGCCTCGCCGCGGACCTGCCGACGCTGGTGACCGAGAGCGAATACACCCTGGACCACGATTTCACCGGCGCCTTCGCCGTGCTGTCGGATCTCGGCGAGCCGGATCGCCCCTGCGCGGTGCGCCGCGGCGACATGCATGGCAGGCACTTCGTCGATATCGAACTGCTGCAGATCTGGCACCGGGAACTTATCAGCAATACTTGATGATCATGATAAAAAATAGTGACTAGTCTTTATAGACCATGCTCACTAAGATGCCTCCCCACGCAATACCGAATACCGCAACAAACACAACCCGGCATTACGCCATTAGCCGTCAATAATCGAGGAGAAAACGCATGGATCAATCCGCACGTTACGCCGACCTGAGCCTCAAGGAAGAAGACCTGATCAAGGGCGAGAAGCACATTCTCGTCGCCTACAAGATGAAGCCCAAGGCCGGCTACGGCTACCTCGAGGCCGCCGCCCACTTCGCCGCCGAGTCCTCGACCGGCACCAACGTCGAAGTGTCGACCACCGACGAATTCACCAAGGGCGTGGATGCGCTGGTGTATTACATCGACGAAGCCACCGAGGATATGCGCATCGCCTATCCGATCGAACTCTTCGACCGCAACGTCATCGACGGCCGCTTCATGCTGGTCTCCTTCCTGACGCTGGCCATCGGCAACAACCAGGGCATGGGCGACATCGAGCACGCCAAGATGATCGACTTCTACATGCCGCAGCGCTGCATCCAGATGTTCGACGGCCCGGCCACCGACATCTCCAACCTGTGGCGCATCCTCGGCCGCCCGGTCAAGGACGGCGGCTACATCGCCGGCACCATCATCAAGCCCAAGCTCGGCCTGCGTCCCGAGCCCTTCGCCAAGGCGGCCTACCAGTTCTGGCTCGGCGGCGACTTCATCAAGAACGACGAACCCCAGGGCAACCAGGTCTTCTGCCCGCTGAAGAAAGTGCTGCCGCTGGTCTATGACTCGCTCAAGCGCGCCCAGGACGAAACCGGCCAGGCCAAGCTGTTCTCCATGAACATCACCGCCGACGACCACTACGAGATGATCGCCCGCGCCGACTACGCGCTGGAAGTGTTCGGCCCCGACGCCGACAAGCTGGCCTTCCTGGTCGACGGCTACGTCGGCGGTCCCGGCATGGTCACCACCGCCCGTCGCCAGTATCCCGGTCAGTACCTGCACTACCACCGCGCCGGCCACGGCGCCGTGACCTCGCCGTCCGCCAAGCGCGGCTACACCGCCTTCGTCCTGGCCAAGATGTCCCGCCTGCAGGGTGCCTCCGGCATCCACGTCGGCACCATGGGCTATGGCAAGATGGAAGGCGAGGCCGACGACAAGATCATCGCCTACATGATCGAGCGCGACGAGTGCCAGGGCCCGGTCTACTACCAGAAATGGTATGGCATGAAGCCGACCACCCCGATCATCTCCGGCGGCATGAACGCGCTGCGCCTGCCCGGCTTCTTCGAGAACCTCGGCCACGGCAACGTGATCAACACCTCCGGCGGCGGTTCCTACGGCCACATCGACAGCCCGGCGGCCGGCGCGATCTCCCTGCGCCAGTCCTACGAGTGCTGGAAGCAGGGCGCCGACCCGATCGAGTTCGCCAAGAGCCACAAGGAATTCGCCCGCGCCTTCGAGTCGTTCCCGAAGGATGCCGACAAGCTCTACCCGGGCTGGCGCGAGAAACTCGGCGTCCACAAGTAATCCGGACTCTGATAGAAAAGACCCCGCTGCGGCGGGGTTTTTTCTTCGCCAACCCTGAATTTTCGATCGGAAATCGCCATGACGACGGACAAAGAGCAGTACAAGGTCCACAAGGAACCCTTCTATCAGGCCCAGGGCAAGGAAGTCGTGCTTTACGAGGCCGCCTACGCCGCACGCCTGCCGGTGATGGTGAAAGGCCCGACCGGCTGCGGCAAGTCGCGCTTCGTCGAATACATGGCGTGGAAGCTGGGCAAGCCGCTCATCACCGTGGCCTGCAACGAGGACATGACCGCCAGCGACCTCGTCGGCCGCTACCTGCTCGAAGCCAACGGCACGCGCTGGCTCGACGGCCCGCTGACCACCGCCGCGCGCATCGGCGCCATCTGCTATCTCGACGAGATCGTCGAGGCGCGCCAGGACACCACGGTGGTGATTCACCCGCTGACCGACCACCGCCGCACCCTGCCGCTGGACAAGAAGGGCGAGCTGATCGAGGCGCACCCGGACTTCCAGCTGGTGATCTCCTACAACCCGGGCTACCAGAGCCTGATGAAGGACCTGAAGCAATCCACGAAACAGCGCTTCACCGCCTTCGATTTCGACTATCCCGAAGCGACGCTGGAAACGCAGATCATCGCCAGGGAAACCGGGCTGGACGAGGCGACCTCGGCCAAGCTGGTGAAGATCGGCCAGACCGCGCGCAACCTCAAGGGCCACGGCCTCGACGAGGGCATCTCGACGCGCCTGATCGTCTATGCCGCGACGCTGATCAAGAACGGCGTCGATCCGAAGGACGCCTGCCGCATGGCCATGGCGCGACCGATCACCGACGACAGCGACATCCGCGCGACGCTCGACCACGCCATCGACGCGACCTTCGCCTAAGAAAAGTTATGCGAAGCGGTATCCACAGGACGGCTCTGGCGACACGGCGATGACCACCGGAATCCGCCCCGTGACGGACGCCCGCAAGCGTCCCATGATGCACCCGCAGGTGCAGACCTACTGGCACGAAGTCGATTGCGGCTTCCCGCCGGTGGCCGACGTCTTCGAGGAATGCGTCTACGAGGCGCTGGCCGTCTTCTCGCGCGAGCAGATGAAGGCCTACCTCGAGGCGGCGCGCGTGCTGGGCAAGCTCGGCCGCGGACCCGAGCCGATGCTGGCCTTCCTCGAGGAATGGCCGAGCGTCGTCACCGCCGTCGGCGCCGACGTGCTGACGCCGGTGATGGACTTCGTGCGGGCGATGCAGAAGTCGCCCAACGGCAAGGCCATCGCCCCCTTCCTGCAGACGCTGGCCGCCGTGGCCCGCCGCCTGCAGTCGGCCGAGCAGTTGCAGTTCTACATCGACATCGCGCGCGACCTGATGGTGCGCACCACCGGCTCCATCCACGGCCACCACACCACCTTCCCGAGCCCGGGGCTGCCGGAGTTCTTCGCCCAGGCCCCGTTCCTCGCCAAGCTGCTGTCCATGGCGGGCGTGAAAAACTGGGTCGAATACGGCATCCGCAACTACGGCAACCACCCGGAACGGCAGGTCGAGTATTTCCAGCTCAAGTCGGCCGACAGCCGCGCCGTGCTGCAGCGCGAACGCCACGGCACGCTGTTCGCCGACGTCGAGCGCCAGCTCGACCTCTACCTGCGCGCGCTGTGGTGCGACAGCGACACGCTGGTGCCCTACTCGACGGCCTTCGACGAGATCCGCAAGCCGATTCCCTATTACGACAAGCTCGGCCTGCGCGTGCCCGACGTCTTCGACGATGCGCAGGGCGTGGCGGGGCTGGACCGCTACCGCGCCGTCCTCGCCCATATGATCGGCCACCGCCGCTGGAGCAAGCCGCAGATCGCCGACAACTGGAGCCCCTTCCAGCGCATGGCGGTGGAGTTCTTCGAGGACTGCCGCATCGAGAACCTGCTGATGCGCGAATACCCGGGCCTGCGCCGCATTTTCCTCGCGCTGCACCCCAAGCCGGTCGAGGATGCCTGCGATCCCGAGACCACCTCCTGCCTGCGCCACCGCCTCGCCATGCTGTCGCGCGCGCTGATCGATCCCGACCACGGCTATGCCGACACGGATCTGCTGACGTTCGCCGGCCGCTTCCATGAATTGATTGCCGCTGGCGAATCCAGCACGGACGAGATTGCCACCCTCGCGCTCTCCTACGTCGCCAAGACCCGCCGCCAGAGCGACCAGCTGGCCAAGGTGCATTTCGACGACACGGTGGTCGACTACCGCGACGACAATCGCCAGCTGTGGCGCTTCATCGAGGAGGGCGACGAGGAGGAGGCCTTCGACGAGGAGCGCAGGCTCGAGCAGAACAAGGAGCCGCAGGGCCTGCCGCCGCGCCACTACCACGAGTGGGACTACCAGAGCCAGACCTACCGGCCGGACTGGGTCAGCCTCTACGAGGCGCTGCACCCGAGCGGCAACCCCGCGGTCATCGACCGGCTGCTGGCCAAGCACGCCGCGCTGGCCAAGCGCCTCAAGCGACTGCTCGACCTGCTGAAGCCACAGGACAAGGTGCGCATCCGCTACCAGGAAGACGGCACCGAGCTCGACCTCGATGTGGCCATCCGCTCGCTGATCGACTTCAAGGGCGGCGCCACGCCCGATCCGCGCATCAACATGAGCCACCGCACCGACGGCCGCGACATCACGGTGATGCTGCTGCTCGACCTGTCGGAATCCCTCAACGAGAAGATTGCCGACGGCAGCCAGACGATCCTCGAGCTCAGCCAGGAGGCCGTCTCGCTGCTGGCCTGGTCGATCGAGGCGCTGGGCGACCCCTTCGCTATCGCCGGCTTCCATTCCGATACCCGCCACGAGGTGCGCTACCACCACATCAAGGGCTTTTCCGAAGGCTGGGACGACGCCGTGAAGGGGCGGCTGGCGGCGATGGAGGCCGGCTGGTCAACCCGCATGGGCGCGGCCCTGCGCCACGCCGGCCACTACCTGTCGGCCCGCAAGGCCGACAAGAAGATCCTGCTGCTGCTGACCGACGGCGAACCGGCCGACATCGACGTCGCCGACCCGCAGCACCTGCGCGCCGATGCCAAGAAGGCGGTCGAGGAACTGGCGACCAAGGGCGTCACCACCTTCTGCCTCAGCCTCGACCCCAAGGCCGACGAATACGTGCGGGACATTTTCGGCAACCGCTACGAAGTGCTCGACCGCATCGAGCGGCTGCCCGAGAAGCTGCCGATGCTGTACATGGCGCTGACGAAATAATCGGCGGGGTGCCGGCGGGCGCTTGCACGCCGCCCCTTCCCCGCCGCCCCAGCCCTGCGGGCTTCCCTCGCTCCGGGCCAGCAGTCCGGCCGGCCGCTAAACTTGCTTCGCTCAGACAACGCGTCCGGACCCCTCCGGCCCGCCACCCCTCCACTCGGCGCGGCAGAGGGGAAGGCGAAGCGCACAAGCACCCGCCACCGTCCGCCCATGCCCGCTCTTGTGAAAATGCCGGATACATCTTCTAATGCATCGAACATACTCGAGGGCCGTGTCCGCATGCTGCAATACCCGAGAAAATCGTTCCGTATTGACGCAATGTTTTGCGTCATGACGCAATTTCTTCCGTCATTTAGGCGGTCCGCTTCTAGTTAGGCACTATGTCCGTTGCCCCGCATTCCGACGTCGATCTTGTCTTCCTTGACCTCCAGGACGCAGTGAAATCTCTGTCTGAGTCTCGTGCATCGCCAAAGGAGATTCGCCGAGCGCTTTCGCGTTACATCGAACTGAGTCAGCGGCTCACTGCCACGATGAGAAAGGACTACAGTAAGCGATGCAAGGGCAAATGGGAGGCCTCCTCGTTCGTTGGCTGGAACCCTAGAACGGAGCTACTCAAGTACTTGCGGAATCAAGATCAGCATGGTGAGCAGGTCTTCATCACAGTTCACGATCGACACTTCTACGACGTTCCGGATGACGTTGAAATTGGCGGGATTCCGGGCAGGCAATTCGTGGTGGATGGCCACTGGCAGATGACTGACCAAACTCTTGACCGGCAACCGGAGGGTCTAGAGGTCGGACTTGGAGGCCCGGGCGTACCGTATGAATCAACAGAGATACTCAAGCCCACTCGTACCGAGAGTTCCTATGTTCTGTTCCCGCGGAAACCCGAGGATCAAAGCAGATTTCAAGCCGCAGCTGTTAGCGATGTTCATGAGTTCGCACGCGACACGCTTGCGACCCTGACAGAGTACTTTGAATTTTACAAGGCAAAGGTTGGAGCCTAACAGTTAGTTCGCTCAACCTCGCTCCCTTCGGTCGCTGGACGCTGCGCGGTAAAGCTGCGCAGCGCCGGGTAGTTCTACGTTGGGGGTTTCCATTTCCACACCAGCGGCCGTCTTGGTTTTTCTCATTGCTCAACTCCTACCGGTAGATAATCATGGCCAATGAATTTGGTTCCACTGAAGGCGCCCATTTCATCACTTCCTTTCGAGCTTTCGCTCACGACAACGGAATGCCAGGGGTTCGTCTGAAAAAAGATGACGGCTCTTTTGTTGATGTTGTGTTTTCGGTTCCCGGTATTCAGGAGCTACAAACACAACTCGTCCTGGCGCTACATCTGGTCGAGAAGACTTCCGGCGCACAGCATTAGTCATGGCTCCACACCCCCAACCCGGCGCTCGACCCCGTTCGCTTCGCTCTCTGGACTCACGGGCGATGAACCCGCCCGTGAGCCGGCTGGCTCTACGTTAGGTTGCACAAAATGCCCTCGTCCCACCAGCTGTTTTGCTACGCGATTGCAGGTGCGATGCTGCTTGGAGCATGCCATCAAAGTGCAGCCGACCCACCGGCATCGACAAAAGCAAATATTTCAGACCACCGCGAGTCAGATGTAATAGCGCAGTCGCAGCCCTTGGTCTCGGGGGCTGCATCGCTGAGTTGCGACTACGACTATCAGGGTCGGACTGATCGCATTCTGAACTCGATCAACAGTGACGAGATTCGAAAACTCGTTCGTGATTGCGTCAACGCGGGTAGGAACATGGTGCATCTCTACTATAAGGGCGCGATTGGAAGTGACCTTAAGCCACTTTTGCTTGCACTTCACCAAGTGTTGTCCGACGAAGGAATACGCACTCGGATCTTCGAGATTGACTCATCGGGAGGCGACGTAGATGCAACCATGGCTACTGGCGAAGAACTCTCCAACGGCAACTGGGCCGTGTGGGTCAATCGCGAAGCGCGCTGCTACAGCGCCTGCGTCTTGCTCCTCGCAGCAGGCACTCATCGCTCCATTAGCGGGCAAGTTGGAATCCACCGGATGTTGAATCCAAAGTCCCGGGCGAGAACACCGGCAGAGTTACAAGTCGAACTTGAGTCGCGCCTCAACGCCGTGAAGAACTATCTGACTAGGTACGGCGCGAATCCAGCGCTCGCTGACCTGATGATGACGATACCCTCGAGAGAAATTCGCGTGCTGAGCCAAGCCGAACTCGATCATTTCGGCCTTAATGGCAAGAACTCAGTGAAGGCCGACCTCGCTCGTCTGGATGTGGCCAGACGTTGCGGCGATGACTTCGTACAAAGGTGGGACGAGTACGGCCAGGCTATCAAGAGTTGCTCGATGTCCGGAAAGCAGGGCCTAGAAGACAAACGAAACTTCGTTGCGTGTATGAACCGAATCCATGATCGATTGGGCTTTCCTGACTCGAAGTGTCCCAACGACGGGCCTCTCCGTTTGCCAGCACCGTAGAGCGGCTTTTTGTGGAAGGGCAGTGCAACCTAACCCCCCAGGTTCGAGCCGACAGTTCCCGGCGTATCGTGGTCTGCGGCTCAACTCAAACGTTGAACGTCTACTTTCACACCCAAGCTAGTTCCGCTGTGGGTCGATGACCGATGCTTGGTCCCCTCTGCCCCGCCGAGCGGAGGGCTGTCGGGCCGGGGATGTCCGGCCGCGTTGTCTGAGCCGAAGGCGAGTTTAGCGGCCGGCCGGACTGACGGCCCGGAGCGAGGGTAGCCCGCAGGGCCGGGGCAGCGGGGCGCGTTTCTTTGGGTACTTTCTTGCCGCGCGGCAAGAAAGTACCTCGCCCGCCGGGGCGAGACCCGGCAACCGCCAACGCCCATGAAAAGTCGGCGCCGGCGGCACGCCGGATACCCGCCCGGCATGGTGCACAGCAATAATAGAAGGCTTATTCTCACGATAAGAAAAAGTGAATGGCGCTTATGGTCAAGCCCCGCTAAATTCCCTCCGTCGGATCGGGGTTTCCCGATCCACGCTTCTCCACTCCCTCTGGCGTAACAGCCAGTTTGACCCCGCCCCCCGTGCAACCCCGGGGGCGGGGATTTTCTTCTGGGCGAGTGCGACGGCGTGGTCTACCGGCAAAAAAACAGAACACGAAAAGGAAGGACAGCATTCATGCAGGACGGCCGCACCACACTCACCCAGTTCATCATCGAGGAGCAGCGCCATGTCGCGGGGGCGACCGGCGATTTCACCGGTCTGCTCAACGACGTCGCGACCGCCTGCAAGGTCATCAGCAATGCCGTTTCCAAGGGCGCGCTGATCGGCGTGCTCGGCAGCGCCGGCGAAGAGAACGTGCAGGGCGAAGTGCAGAAGAAGCTCGACATCATCTCCAACGACGTGATGATCAAGTCCAACGAGTGGGCCGGCCATCTCGCCGGCATGGCCTCGGAGGAGATGGAGGACATCTACCCGATCGCCGGCACCAATGTCCGCGGCAAGTACCTGCTGGTGTTCGATCCGCTCGACGGCTCGTCGAACATCGACGTCAACATCACCGTCGGCACCATCTTCTCCATCCTGCGCTCGCCCAATCCGGGCGTCGATGCCACGCTCGAGGATTTCCTCCAGCCCGGCAGCCAGCAGGTCTGCGCCGGCTTCGCCCTCTACGGCCCGTCGACGCTGTTGATCATCACCACCGGCCACGGCGTGAACGGCTTCACGCTGGACCGCGAAGTGGGCGAGTTCATCCTCACCCACCCGGACATGCGCATCCCCGAGGACACGCAGGAGTTCGCCATCAACGCCTCGAACGAGCGCTTCTGGGAATGGCCGGTCAAGCGCTACGTCGACGAGTGCATGGCCGGCAAGATCGGCCCCCGCGGCAAGGATTTCAACATGCGCTGGATCGCCTCGATGGTCGCCGAGGCCTACCGCATCCTTACCCGCGGCGGCGTCTTCATGTATCCGAAGGACACCAAGGATCCGAGCAAGCCGGGCCGTCTGCGCCTGCTCTACGAAGCCAACCCGGTCGGCTTCATCATCGAGCAGGCCGGCGGCAAGTGCACCACGGGCCTGCAGCGCATGCTCGATGTCCAGCCGACCTCGCTGCACCAACGCGTGCCGCTGATCTTCGGCTCGAAAAACGAAGTGGAACGCATCGAGCGCTATCATACCGAGTTGCGCTCGGCCGCCTGACCGCCGCCAGAATTCTTAAATAGAGGGGAGACAACCCATGTCGATCAAGCATCCCATCATCGCCGTCACCGGTTCCTCGGGCGCCGGCACCAGCACGGTCAAGAACTCCTTCGACCACATCTTCCGCCGTGAGAAGATCACGCCGGCCGTGATCGAGGGCGACTCGATGCACAAGTACGACCGCACCGAGATGAAGAAGGTCATCACCGACGCGGAAGCGAAGAACGCCGAGCATCTGCCGACCCACTTCGGCCCCGAGAACAACCTGCTGCCGGAACTGGCCGAGATCTTCCGCGCCTATGGCGAGACCGGTCGCGGCAAGCGCCGCTTCTACCTGCACAACGAGCAGGAAGCCGCGCCCTACGGCCAGCAGCCCGGCACCTTCACGCCCTGGGAAGAGTTCCCCGAGCACACCGACCTCCTGTTCTACGAGGGCCTGCACGGCGCCTATGTTGGCGACGAGGCCGACGTGGTCCAGCATGCCGACCTGGCCATCGGCGTGGTGCCGGTGGTCAACCTCGAATGGATCCAGAAGATCCATCGCGACACCGAGGGTCGCGGCTACTCGGTCGAGGCCGTGACCCACACCATCCTGCGCCGCATGCACGACTACGTGAATCACATCTGCCCGCAGTTTTCGCGCACCCACATCAACTTCCAGCGCGTGCCCATCGTCGACACCTCGAACCCGTTCATCTCGCGCGACATCCCGACGCTGGACGAATCGCTGGTGGTGATCCGCTTCCGCGACTACCACGGCATCGATTTCCCCTACCTCCTCAACATGATCCACGACTCCTTCATGTCGCGCCCGAACTGCATCGTCGTCCCGGGCGGCAAGATGGGTCTCTCCATGGAGCTGGTGCTGTCGCCCATCATCCTGGACATGATGGAAAAAAAGTGGAAGCGCAGCTCTAGCAAGTAACCAGGGGCTGCGCTTGACGACCGCGCCCGGCTCGCGCCGGGCGCGGGCGGTTATTTTCATACCACCGAAATTTCGAAGATAATGTCGGGTTCCACCCGACCCCAATTAACGAGGGAAGCAATGAGCACGTTCAGCGATTTCGACCCACCCGTTTTCAACAACCTGACCAGCGCCATCCGCGCCCTGGCCATGGATGCAGTGCAGAAGGCCAATTCCGGCCACCCCGGCGCCCCCATGGGCATGGCCGAGATCGCCGAGGTGCTGTGGAACCACCACATGCGCCACAACCCCGGCAACCCCAAGTGGGCCAACCGCGACCGCTTCGTGCTGTCCAACGGCCATGGCTCGATGCTGATCTACGCCCTGCTGCACCTGACGGGCTACGATCTGTCCATCGACGACCTGAAACAGTTCCGCCAGCTGCACTCCAAGACCCCGGGCCACCCCGAACTCGGTTACACGCCGGGCGTCGAGACCACCACCGGCCCGCTCGGCCAGGGCATCACCAACGCCGTCGGCATGGCCATGGCCGAGAAGCTGCTGGCCAACGAATTCAACAAGCCAGGCCACGAGATCGTCGACCACCGCACCTGGGTGTTCCTCGGCGACGGCTGCCTGATGGAAGGCATCTCGCACGAAGCCTGCGCGCTGGCCGGCACTTGGGGCCTGGGCAAGCTGACCGCCTTCTGGGACGACAACGGCATCTCCATCGACGGCCACGTCGAGGGCTGGTTCACCGACAACACCCCCATGCGTTTCGAGGCCTATGGCTGGCACGTCGTGCCGAACGTCAACGGCCACGACCCGGAAGCGCTGCACGCCGCCATCGAGGCCGCCAAGGCCGTCACCGACAAGCCTACGCTGATCTGCTGCAAGACCGTGATCGGCGCCGGTTCGCCGACCAAGCAGGGCACGCATGACGTGCACGGCGCGCCGCTCGGCGACATCGAGATTGCACTGACCCGCCCGCACATCGGCTGGAACTTCGGCCCCTTCGAGATTCCCAAGGAAGTCTATGAGGTCTGGGACGCGAAGAAGAAGGGCGCCGAATGGGAAGGTTCGTGGAACCAGAAGTTCGAGCACTACGCCAAGGCCTTCCCGGCCGAAGCGGCCGAGTTCAAGCGCCGCATGGCCGGCGATTTGCCCGCCCAGTGGGCCGAGCACGCCAGGAAGGCCATCGAGGCCTCCAACGCCAAGGCCGAGACCGTCGCCACCCGCAAGGCCTCGCAGATCGCCATCAACGCCCTGGCCCCGGCCCTGCCCGAGTTCCTCGGCGGCTCCGCCGACCTGACCGGCTCCAACCTGACCAACTGGACGGGCTGCACGCATGTCTCCGGCAAGTCGTGCGGCAACTACATCTCCTACGGCGTGCGCGAATTCGGCATGTCGCACATCATGAACGGCATGGCGCTGCACGGCGGCCTGCTGCCCTTCGGCGGCACCTTCCTGATGTTCTCGGAATACGCCCGCAACGCCCTGCGCATGTCGGCGCTGATGAAGCAGCGCGTGATCTACGTGTTCACGCACGACTCCATCGGCCTCGGCGAAGACGGCCCGACGCACCAGCCGGTCGAGCAGATCGCCACGCTGCGCCTTATCCCCAACATGGACCTCTGGCGTCCCTGCGACACCGTCGAGACCATGGTCGCCTGGACCCAGGCGGTCGAGCGCAGCAACGGCCCGACCTCGCTCGCCCTGTCCCGCCAGAACCTGCCCTTCGTCGCCCGCGACGCCGCCACCATCCAGAACATCAAGAAGGGTGGCTACGTGCTCTCCGCCGCCAAGGGCGCCGCCAAGGCGATCATCATCGCCACCGGCTCGGAAGTCGAGCTCGCGCTCAAGGCCCAGGCAGAGCTGGCCCAGAAGAACATCCAGGTCAGCGTCGTGTCGATGCCCTCGACCAACGTCTTCGATCGCCAGGACCAGGCCTACAAGGACAGCGTGCTGCCCAAGGGCCTGCCGCGCATCGTCGTCGAGGCCGGCGTCACCGACGGCTGGTGGAAGTATGTCGGCGGCGAAGGCAAGGTCATCGGCCTCGACCGCTTCGGCGAGTCGGCCCCGGCCGGCCAGTTGTTCAAGGAATTCGGCTTCACGGTGGCGAACGTCGTGAGCGCCGTCGAGTCATTCATCTAATCACACTCAGGAGCTAATTCACATGGCTATCAAAGTTGGCATCAACGGCTTCGGCCGCATCGGCCGCATGGCTTTCCGCGCCATCGCCAAGGACTTCCCCGAACTCGAAGTCGTCGGCATCAACGACCTGCTCGAGCCGGACTACCTGGCCTACATGCTGAAATACGACTCCGTGCATGGCCGCTTCAATGGCGACATCGCGGTCGAGGGCAGCAACCTGATCGTCAAGGGCAAGAAGATCCGCCTGACGGCCGAGAAGGACCCGGCCAACCTGAAGTGGAACGAGATCGGCGCCGACATCGTCATCGAATGCACCGGCTTCTTCCTGACCAAGGAGACCTGCCAAAAGCACATCGCCGCCGGCGCCAAGAAAGTGGTCCAGTCGGCTCCCTCCAAGGACGACACCCCGATGTTCGTCTACGGCGTGAACCATGAAAAGTATGCCGGCGAGACCATCGTCTCCGCCGCCTCCTGCACCACCAACTGCCTGGCCCCCGTGGCCAAGGTGCTGAACGACAACTGGGGCATCAAGCGCGGCCTGATGACCACCGTGCATGCCGCCACCGCCACCCAGAAGACCGTCGATGGCCCGTCCAACAAGGACTGGCGCGGCGGCCGCGGCATCCTCGAGAACATCATCCCGTCCTCGACCGGCGCCGCCAAGGCCGTCGGCGTGGTGCTGCCCGAACTGAAGGGCAAGCTCACCGGCATGGCCTTCCGCGTCCCGACCTCCGACGTTTCCGTGGTCGACCTCACCGTCGAACTGAACAAGGAAGCCTCCTACAAGGACATCTGCGCCGCCATGAAGGCCGCTTCCGAAGGCGCCATGAAGGGCGTTCTGGGCTACACCGAAGAGAAAGTGGTCTCCACCGACTTCGTCGGCCACACCGCGCCTTCGACCTTCGACGCCGAAGCCGGCATCGCCCTCGACGGCACCTTCGTCAAGGTCGTGGCCTGGTACGACAACGAGTACGGCTACACCTGCAACATGCTGCGCTTCGTCAAGCACGTCGCCAAGTAAGCAATCGGCAATCCAAGCGCTGCCCCTCCGCAACATGGAGCGGGCAGCGCTTCAGTGGCCGATTTCAACAAATTCAGGAGACAACACATGCCCAAGTTCATCCGCATGACCGACCTCGACCTCAAGGGCAAGCGCGTGTTCATCCGCGCCGACCTCAACGTGCCGGTCAAGGACGGCAAGGTCACCTCCGACGCCCGCATCACCGCCTCGATGCCCACCATCGAGCACGCCATGAAGGCCGGCGCCAAGGTCATGGTGACATCCCACCTCGGCCGTCCGACCGAGGGCGAATGGAGTGCGGAGGTTTCGCTCAAACCTGTCGCCGACGTCATGGCCGCCAAACTGGGCAAGCCGGTGCGCCTGATCAAGGACTGGGTCGATGGCGGTTTCGATGTCGCCGAGGGCGAAGTCGTGCTGCTGGAAAACTGCCGCGTCAACAAGGGCGAGAAGAAGAACGTCGAGGAAACCGCGCGCAAATACGCCGCCCTCTGCGACGTCTTCGTCATGGATGCCTTCGGTACCGCGCACCGTGCCGAAGCCTCCACCTACGGCATCGCCCAGTACGCACCGGCCGCCTGCGCCGGCAAGCTGGTGTCGGAGGAACTGGAAGCGCTGGACAAGGCACTGGCCAACCCGGCACGGCCGATGGTCGCCATCGTCGGCGGCTCCAAGGTCTCCACCAAGCTGACCGTGCTGGAAGCGCTGTCCGAGAAATGCGAACAGCTGGTGGTCGGCGGCGGCATCGCCAACACCTTCCTCGCGGCATCCGGCAAGCCCATCGGCAAGTCGCTGTGCGAGGCCGACCTTATCCCGACCGCCCAGGCGCTGATGAAGAAGATGACGGCGCGCGGCGCCACCATCCCCATCGCCGTCGACGTGGTCTGCGGCAAGAAATTCGACGCCGCCGAGCCGGCCGTGAGCAAGGATGCCGGCGCCGTCAGTGATGACGACATGATCTTCGACATCGGCCCGAAATCGGCCCAGGAACTCGTCGACATCATCATGAAAGCCGGCACCGTGGTGTGGAACGGGCCGGTCGGCGTGTTCGAGTTCGACCAGTTCGGCGAGGGCACCAAGGCCATCGCCATGGCCATCGCCAACACCAAGGCCTTTACCCTGGCCGGCGGTGGCGACACCATCGCCGCCATCCAGAAGTACGACATCTTCGACAAGGTGTCCTACATCTCCACCGCCGGCGGCGCCTTCCTCGAGTATCTCGAAGGCAAGGTGCTGCCCGCTGTCGCCATGCTCGAACAGCGCGCCAAGGGCTGAACTCTCTCTTCGGGCCGCTCTGCAAAGGGCGGCCCGATTCACTCGTGAAAATGTCCACTCGAAAACGCACCACCAAGATTGTCGCAACGCTGGGGCCCGCATCGAGCAGCCCCGAAGTGCTGACGCGTCTCGTCGAAGCCGGCATCGACGTCGTCAGGTTGAATTTTTCCCACGGCACGGCCGCCGACCACAAGGGCCGCGTCGACACGCTGCGCAACCTCATCGAGCACAGCGGCCGCACCGTCGGCATCATGGCCGACCTGCAGGGCCCGAAAATCCGCATCGGCAAGTTCGCCGGCAGCAAGGTGCTGCTGAAGAACGGCCAGCCCTTCGTCCTCGACGCCGAATGCGAGCTGGGCACGACCGACTGCGTCGGCCTCGACTATCCGGAACTGGTCGATGACGTACACCCCGGCGACGTGCTGCTGCTCGACGACGGCCGCATCGTCATGGACGTCGATCAAATCGACGGCACGCAGATCCGCTGCATCGTGCGCCAGGGAGGAGAACTCTCCAACAACAAGGGCATCAACCGCCAGGGTGGTGGCCTCTCCGCGCCCGCGCTGACGCCAAAGGACATGGAGGACATCCATACCGCGGCCAGCCTCGGCATCGACTACGTCGCGGTGTCGTTTCCCAAGTCCGGCGACGACATGCGCCTGGCGCGCGCGCTGCTGCTGGCGGCCGGCTCCAGCGCCCTGCTGGTGGCGAAGATCGAGCGCGTCGAAGCCGTCGACAATCTCGAGCACATCCTCGACGCCACCGACGGCGTCATGGTGGCGCGCGGCGACCTCGCCGTCGAAGTCGGCGACGCCGCCGTGCCGGCGCTGCAGAAGAAGATCATCCGCATGGCGCGCGAACACAACAAGTTCGTCATCACCGCCACCCAGATGATGGAATCGATGATCCACAGCCCGGTGCCCACGCGCGCCGAGGTGTCCGACGTCGCCAACGCCGTGCTCGACGGCACCGATGCGGTGATGCTCTCGGCGGAGACCGCCGCCGGCGAATACCCGGTCGAGACCGTCACGGCCATGGCGCGCATCTGCCGCGAGGCGGAGAAGTCGGCCGACACGGCGCTGGATACGCAGTTTCTCAACCGCGTGTTCACCCGCATCGACCAGTCGATCGCCATGGCCGCGCTGTTCGCCGCCCACCATCTCAAGGTCAAGGCCATTGCCGCGCTGACCGAGTCCGGCTCCACGGCCCTGTGGATGTCGCGCCTCAACGCCGGCGTGCCGATCTATGCCCTGACGCAGGATGTCGCCACGCGCTACAAGGTCAGCGTCTTCAAGGGCGTGTTCCCGGTGATGATGACCCAGAGCGGACACGACCGCGACCAAGTGCTGCGCGACGCGGAAGACGCCATGATCGCCTCGGGCGCCGTCGAACCCGGCGACCTGATCGTCCTCACCATCGGCGAGCCCATCGGCAAGCCCGGCGGCACCAACACCCTCAAGATCATCAAGGTCGGCGAGCACCGACCGGCTCACTAAACCACACTACCCAAGGAGAACTCAATGGCACTCGTATCCATGCGCCAACTGCTGGACCACGCCGCTGAACACGGCTATGGCCTGCCCGCCTTCAACGTGAACAACCTGGAGCAGATCCAGGCCATCATGGAAGCCGCCGAGGAAACCAACAGCCCGGTGATCATGCAGGGCTCCGCCGGCGCCCGCAAGTATGCCGGCGAGGCCTACCTGCGCCACCTCATCGAGGCCGCCATCGAGACCCATCCCGACGTGCCGATCGTCATGCACCAGGACCACGGCGCCAGCCCGGCCATCTGCATCCAGTCGATGCGTTCCGGCTTCTCCAGCGTGATGATGGACGGCTCGCTGATGGAAGACGCCAAGACGCCGTCGTCCTTCAAGTACAACGTCGATACCACCAAGCATGTCGTCGATATCGCCCACGCCATCGGCGTCTCCGTCGAGGGTGAACTGGGCTGCCTCGGCTCGCTCGAGTCCGGCATGGGCGAGAAAGAAGACGGCCACGGCGCCGAAGGCGTGCTGTCGCACGACCAGCTGCTGACCGACGCCAACGAGGCCGCCGAGTTCGTCAAGGCGACGCAGGTAGACGCGCTGGCCATCGCCATCGGCACCAGCCACGGCGCCTACAAGTTCACACGCCCGCCCACGGGCGCGGTGCTGCGCATCGACCGCATCAAGGAAATCCACGCCCGCATCCCCAACACCCACCTGGTGATGCACGGCTCCTCCAGCGTGCCGCAGGAGTGGCTGAAGATCATCAACGAGAACGGCGGCGAGATGGGCTCGACCTACGGCGTGCCGGTCGAGGAAATCGTCGAGGGCATCAAGAACGGCGTGCGCAAGGTCAACATCGACACCGACCTGCGCATGGCCTCCACCGGCGCCATCCGTCAGTTCCTCAACAAGGATCGCAAGAACTTCGATCCGCGCAAGTACCTGATCGAAGCCCGGAAGGCGATGAAGGAAATCTGCAAGGCCCGCTACGAAGCCTTCGGCTGCGCCGGCCAGGCCAGCAAGATCAAGCCGATCAGCCTCGAGGCCATGTCCATCCGCTACAAGAAGGGCGAGCTCAACGCGATCGTCAAGTAAGCGCCGTTTTGCGGTAAATTGAGGGGCTGCCGGGATTACCCGGCAGCCCCTTTTCCTGTGCGCCATGGACGTTCAATCCCATACCTTCGACCGCCTGCGCCGCTTCTTCAGCGGCGGCCTCGACATTGTCGAATACCTCGGCCTGCTGGTCATCGGCATCGCCACAACCATCGCGATGTACCACGAAGTCGTCGTCATGCTCGCGGCACAGCGCGTGCAACTCGCCGACCTGCTGTTGATGTTCCTCTACCTCGAGGTGCTGGCGATGATCGGCCAGTACTTCAAATCGGGTCAGCTGCCGGTGCGCTTCCCCATGTACATCGCCATGGTGGCGCTGGCCCGCTACCTGATCCTCGACATCAAGGACATGAACGAATGGCGCATGCTCGCCGTGGCCGCCGCCATCTTCCTGCTGACGCTGGGCGTGCTCGTCATCCGATACGGTCATGTGCGCTTCCCCTATCGCGAAGACACCGACGCAAGCCCCACCGAAAAACCCTTTGTCCGCGAGTAGCCCCCAATGACCTCACCGCTCTTCGAATCCAGCATCACCAGCCTGCCGCTACTCAACCGCGGCAAGGTGCGCGACATCTACGGCATCGACAATGACAAGATGCTGATCATCACCAGCGACCGCCTGTCGGCCTTCGACGTGATCCTGCCCGATCCGATTCCCGGCAAGGGCGAGGTGCTGACGGCGATGGCGAACTTCTGGTTCGGCAAGCTCAGCCACATCATCCCCAACCAGCTCACCGGCGTCGATCCCGAGACGGTTGTCGCCGCGAACGAGCGCGAGCAGGTGCGCGGCCGCGCCATCGTCGTCAAGAAGCTCAAGCCGCTGCCGATCGAGGCGGTTGTACGCGGCTACCTGATCGGATCCGGCTGGAAGGACTACAAGGCCACGGGCAAGGTCTGCGGCATCCCGCTGCCCGCCGGTCTGCAAATGGCGCAGCAGCTGCCGCAGCCGCTGTTCACGCCCTCGACCAAGGCCGAACTCGGCGACCACGACGAGAACATCGACTACGCCACCGTCGAGAAGACCGTCGGCGCCGCGCTGGCGGCCCAGGTGCGCGACGCGGCGCTGCGCCTCTACAGCGAAGCCGCCGCCTACGCCCTGACGCGCGGCATCATCATCGCCGACACCAAGTTCGAATTCGGCCTCGATGCGGCCGGCACGCTGCACCTGATCGACGAGGTGCTGACGCCCGATTCCTCGCGCTTCTGGCCGGCCGACACCTACGCGGTCGGCACCAGCCCGCCGAGCTTCGACAAGCAGTTCGTGCGCGACTACCTCGAGACGCTGGACTGGAACAAGCAGGCGCCCGGGCCGAAGCTCCCTCAGGATATCCTTGAGAAGACGGCGGCAAAATACCGCGAGGCGCTGGCGCGCCTGGCCGGTTGAGGCGATGGGCGAGGCGACACCGGGCATCCGCTCCATCGGGCTGCTGCAGCCATTCGCCTGGCTCGCCCGCGGCCTGCGCGACATCGCCCACAATCCCGGCGCCAGCCTGTTCTACGGCGCCGCGATGGCTGCAGCCGGCGCCGTGATCCTGCTCGCGGTGGCGCAAATGCCCTACCTGTTCACGGCGGCGATCAGCGGCTTCCTGCTTGTCGGGCCGATGCTTGCCACCGGCCTCTACGATCTGTCGCGCCGCCGTGAAAAGGGGGAGCCGGCGCGTCTCGTCGACTCGATGCTGGCCTGGCGCGAGAACCCGTCGGGACTGGTCGGCTTCGGCCTGTTCTCGCTGCTGGCCGGCACGGCCTGGCAAGTCCTTTCGCTGGTGATCGTCGCCATGCTCTACAAGGGCAGCGCCATGCAGCCGCTCGCTCTGGTGGTGGAGATCCTGCGCGACCCCCAATACACCGGATTGTTCCTCGCCTACCTCGGCATCGGCGGCGTCCTCGCCGCCTTCGTCTTCGCCCTCAGCGTGGTCTCGGTACCGATGCTGCTCGACCGCAAGTGCGACCTGCTGCAGGCGATGCAAGCGAGCATCGCTGCCGTCGCCGAGAATCCCCTGCCGCTGGCGCTGTGGGCGACGCTGATCATGATTCTGACTGCCGCGGGCTTCGCCACCGGCTTGCTCGGATTCATCGTCGTGATGCCGCTGCTCGGACATGCCAGCTGGCATGCCTACCGCGACCTGCTCGCGCCCTGAACAACGCCACCGGTTCCGGCGCTTGACGGCGCCCGCATCGCCCCCAAGTAACTGCTGTCTCCTTCAGCTGGTCCCGTCATGAACCCACTTCTCGACTTCAGCGGCCTGCCCCGCTTCGACGCCGTCACGCCCGACCACGTCGCCCCTGCCATCCGCGAGCTGCTCGAACAGAACCGCGCGCTGATCCAGACCCTGACGCGGGAAGAAACGCCCGCGACCTGGACTGGCTTCGTGCAGCCGCTGACCGACGCCGGCGAACGGCTGTCGCGCGCCTGGGGCATCGTCGGCCACCTGCACTCGGTCAATGACGTCCCCGCGTGGCGCGAGGCCTACAACGCCATGCTGCCCGAAGTCAGCCGCTTCTACGCCGAGCTCGGCCAGAACCTCGCGCTGTTCGCCAAATTCAAGGCCCTTGCCGCCAGCCCCGAATACGCCATCCTGTCGCCGGCGCGCCGCCGCATCCTCGACAACGACCTGCGCGACTTCCGCCTCTCCGGTGCCGAGCTGCCGGAAGCCGACAAGCCGCGCTTCCAGGCAATCCAGGAGGAACTCGCCGCGCTGGCCGCGAAGTTCTCGGAGAACCTGCTCGACGCCACCAACGCCCACGCCGAGTGGGTCGAAGATGAGAAGGGCGTCGCCGGCCTGCCGGCCGACGTGGTCGCCGCCGCCCGCGCCGCCGCCGAGAAGGACGGCAAGCCGGGCTGGAAATTCACCCTGCACGCACCCTCCTATATCCCGGTGATGCAATACGCCGACGATCGCGACCTGCGTGCGCGCATGTACCGCGCCTACGCCACGCGCGCTTCCGAGCAGGGCAGGCCCGAGTGGGACAACGGCCCGCTGATCGGGAAAATCCTCGCGCTGCGCGCCGAGGAAGCCGGGCTTCTCGGCTACGCCAATTACGCCGAGGTCTCGCTGGTGCCGAAGATGGCCAGCACCCCGGCCGAGGTCGCCGCCTTCCTGCGCGAACTCGCCGCCAAGGCGCGGCCCCATGCCGAACGCGACATGGCCGAGCTGCGCGAATTCGCGGCGAAGGAACTGAACCTCGCCGCGCTCGAAAGCTGGGACCTGTCCTGGGTTTCGGAAAAGCTCAAGCAGGCGCGCTACGCCTTCTCCGATGACGAGGTGAAGCAGTACTTCCCCGAGCCGCGCGTGCTCGACGGCCTGTTCCACGTCATCCAGACGCTGTTCGGCGTCAGCCTCGAATCCGACAGCGCGCCGACCTGGCATCCCGATGTGCGCTTCTTCCGCATCCTGCGCGACGGCAAGCTGGTCGGCCAGTTCTACCTCGATCTCTACGCCCGCGAGACCAAGCGCGGCGGCGCCTGGATGGACGACGCGATCAGCCGGCGCCATACCGCGTCCGGCGTGCAGACGCCGGTCGCCTACCTCAACTGCAACTTCCCCGGCCCGGTCGACGGCAAGGTGGCGACGTTCAGCCACGACGACGTCATCACCCTGTTCCACGAATGCGGCCACGGCCTGCACCATCTGCTGACCCGGGTGGATGAGCTGTCGGTCTCCGGCATCCATGGCGTCGAGTGGGACGCGGTGGAACTGCCCAGCCAGTTCATGGAGAACTTCTGCTGGGACTGGGCGGTGCTGCAGAAGATGACGGCGCACGTCGATTCCGCCAGGCCGCTGCCGCGCGACCTCTACGACAAGATGATCGCGGCCAAGAACTTCCAGAGCGGCATGCAGACGCAGCGGCAGATCGAGTTCAGCCTGTTCGACCTGCTGCTGCACGGCGAATTGCCGCCGGGCCAGGACTTCATGCAGCTGCTCGCCACCGTGCGCCGCGAAGTGGCCGTGGTCATCCCGCCGGCGTGGCAGCGCTTCCCGCAGAGCTTCTCGCACATCTTCGCCGGCGGCTACGCGGCCGGCTACTACAGCTACAAATGGGCGGAAGTGCTGTCGGCCGACGCCTTCGAGGCCTTCGAGGAAGCCGGGCGGCGCAGCGGCGCGGTACTCGATGCCGCGACCGGATCGCGCTTCCTCGACGAGGTGCTCGCGGTCGGCGGCTCGCGCCCCGCGCTCGAATCGTTCAAGGCCTTCCGCGGCCGCGAGCCGCGCGTCGACGCCTTGCTGCGCCACAACGGCATGAACTGAGAAAAGTCGGCGCTAGCGGGACGGCGCCCGCCGCGACACCTTCGGCCGCGACGCCAGCGCCGCGCCACGGCCGCCAATCTCCCGCGCCGCACCGAAATCGGTGCCGATGAAACAATCGCCGAGGGGACAGACAACCTCCCCGCAAGCATGTTCGGCCGCACACTCGCGCCGGGTCTGGTCCAGCAGCACCATCTCCCCGCATTTCGGGCAATAGGCAAAGGGCGAATCGAACATCGCGCGCCTCCATAAGCCAAATATAGGCGAAGGCGGCTCGCGTATCATCCCCGACATGAAAATTGCCACCTGGAACGTCAATTCGCTGAAGGTGCGCCTGCCGCAGGTCCTCGACTGGCTGGCGACGGTGCAGCCCGACGTGCTCTGCCTGCAGGAACTCAAGCTCGAGGACAAGGCCTTCCCCGTCGCCGAGATCGAGGCCGCGGGCTATCGCGTCGCATTCAGCGGGCAGAAGACCTACAACGGTGTCGCCATCCTCGCCCGCGGCGAGATCAGGGATGTCGGCCGCGACATTCCCGGCTTCGACGATCCGCAGAAGCGCGTGATCTGCGCCACCGTGGACGACGTGCGCGTGGTCTGCGGCTACGTTCCGAACGGCCAGGAAGTCGGCAGCGACAAGTACGAGTACAAGTTGCGCTGGCTCGCGGCGCTGACCGAATGGCTGCGCGGCGAACTCACCGTCCATCCGCGGCTCGCCCTGCTCGGCGACTACAACATCGCCCCCGAGGACCGCGACGTCTACGATCCTGCCGCCTGGGCCGGCCAGGTGCTCTGTTCGGAGCCGGAACGCGCCGCCTTCCGCGCACTGACGGCGCTGGGCCTGACCGACGCCTTCCGCCTGTTCGAACAGGCCGACAAGAGCTTCTCCTGGTGGGACTACCGCATGATGGCCTTCCGCCGCAACATGGGCCTGCGCATCGACCACATCCTGCTCTCACCGCCGCTGGCCGCGCGCTGCACGGCCAGCGCCATCGACAAGGCGCCGCGCAAGCTGGAACGGCCCTCCGACCACGCCCCGGTGCTCGCAGAGCTCGCATGACCGCCGCCGCGACCGTCGAGCAGCTCTATCCGGCGGTCGCCGCCCTGCCGCTCGCGCTGCGCGACCAGGTGCGCGCGCAACTGCGCACGACCGCCGTGCCGGCAGGCACCGTGCTGTTCGACGAGCACCAGCCCTGCCTCGGTTTTCCCTTCGTGCTCGACGGCGCCATCCGCGTTTCCAAGCCCGCCGCCAACGGCCGCGAGCTGCCGCTCTACCGCGTGCTGCCCGGCGAAACCTGCATCATCAGCTCGAGCTGCCTCCTCGGCCACGCCGACTACAACGCGCGCGGCGTCGCCATCGCGGACACCACGCTGGCGCTGCTGCCCCGCCCGCTGTTCGACACGCTGCTGGCCGACGCCGGCTTCCGCGGCTTCCTCTTCCACCTCTTCGCCGAGCGCATGGCCGAACTGATGCAGCTGGTCGAGGAGGTCGCCTTCCGCAAGCTCGACCAGCGGCTGGCCGGCCTGCTGCTCGGTCGCGGCCGCGTCGTGCGCGCCACCCACCAGCAGCTCGCCGACGAGCTCGGCAGCGTGCGCGAGATGATCAGCCGCCTGCTCAAGGGCTTCGCCGAGCAGGGTCTGGTGGCGCTGTCGCGCGAGCAGGTCGAAATCCTCGACGCCGCGGGGCTGCGCCGGATCGCTGCGTGACTTTGGTTACAGACCGCGGCGGCCCCGCATGATGTAATCTGCCTCGTCGTCCCCTCAATCCTCACAGGAGAACATCCATGAAACTGAACGTCGGCGGCATCGACCGCGTCTTGCGCATTCTGGTCGGCCTGGGCCTGGTGGCCTGGGCCGCCTTGCTCGGCGGCCCGGTCTGGGCCTGGATCGGCATCGTCCCCCTCGCCACGGGCGCCATCGGCTTCTGCCCGCTCTACCCGATGCTCGGCATGAACACCTGCCCGATGAAGAAGGAAGGCTGAGCCGGCACTGCCCGGCGAGGAACGGCGCGCTTCGGCGCGCCGTTCTTCGTTTACGTCAGCGCATCGGCGATGCGCACGTAGTCGGCGACGCCAAGCTCCTCGGCACGTGCCGTCGGCACGATGCCGAGCGCGGCCAGCCTTTCCTCGGGAATCATTTCCCGCAGGGTGTTGCGCAACATCTTGCGCCGTTGCGAAAAGGCCGCCGTCACCACGCGGGCGAACAAGGCTTCGTCCTTCGCCTTCTCGCCCTCGCCGGCTTTCTTCGGCACGAGGCGCACGATCGCGGAATCGACCTTGGGTGGCGGATTGAAGGCACCGGGCGGCACGACGAAAAGCCGCTCGATGTCGAAGCGGTATTGCAGCATCACCGACAGGCGGCCGTAGTCGCCGCTGCCCGGCGCGGCGGCCATGCGGTCGACGACCTCCTTCTGCAGCATGAAATGCATGTCGCGCACCCGCGTGACGTAGCCGGCCAGGTGGAACAGCAGCGGCGTCGAGATGTTGTAGGGCAGGTTGCCGACGATCCTCAGCCGCTCGCCGAGCGCGGCGAAGTCGAATTCCAGCGCGTCGCCCTCATGGATGGCCAGACGCTCCGGCGGCCAAGCCTCCTTGAGCCGCGCGATCAGGTCGCGGTCGATCTCGACCACATGCAGGCGCTCGACGCGCTCGAGCAGCGGCACGGTCAGCGCGCCGAGACCGGGGCCGATCTCGACGACGAGGTCGCCGGGACGCGGGGCGATCGCCTCGACGATGCGCCGCACGATGCCGGGGGAAACCAGGAAGTTCTGCCCGAACCTCTTTCTGGCCTGGTGTCCCTGATGCTGGGTCATGCCGAACGACGCGCCATATCTATCGCCGCCTCGACCGCGGCGAACAGGCTGCTCGGCGAGGCTCGGCCGCTCCCGGCGAGGTCGAGCGCGGTACCGTGGTCGACCGAGGTGCGAATGATCGGCAGCCCGAGGGTGACGTTGATGCCCTCGTCGAAGGCGGCGTACTTGAGCACGGCCAGCCCTTGGTCGTGGTACATCGCCAGCTGCGCGTGGGAGCCGGCCAGCACGTTCTTGGTGAACAGGGTATCGGCCGGCAGCGGTCCGACGAGCTCCATGTCTTCGCGCCGCAGTTTCTCCAGCACCGGCACGATCACGTCGATCTCCTCGCGGCCCATGTGGCCGCCCTCGCCGGCATGCGGGTTGAGCCCGGCGACGAGGATGCGCGGCCGGGCGAAGCCGAACTTCGCGCGCAGGTCGGCGTGGAGGATGCGGAGGGTCGTCTCCAGTTCCGCCGGCGTGATGGCCGCGGCGACGTCCTTGAGCGGCAGGTGGGTGGTGGCCAGTGCGACGCGCAGCCCGGCCCCCGCCAGCATCATCACTACGCGCCTCGTGTCGGTCTTCCCGGCGAGGTATTCGGTGTGGCCGGTGAAGGCGATGCCGGCGTCGTTGATCACGCCCTTGTGCAGCGGCGCAGTGACCATCGCGGCGAACTCGCCCGACTGGCAGCCGGCCAGCGCGACGTCAAGCAGTTCGAGCACGTAGCGCGCGTTGGCGACGTCCAGCCGCCCGGCGACGCAGGGCCCGCGCAGCGGCACGTGGCGGATGTCGAGGCCGTCGAGAGTCACGCCGAGCGCGGCGGCGCGCTCGGCCAGCAGGCCGCGGTCGCCGAGCACGACGAGCCGCGCAGGAAACGCCTTGGCGGCGAGCGCCAGACAGATGTCGGGGCCAATGCCGGCAGGCTCGCCGGACGTGACCGCGATGACCGTCATTTGTCTTCCAGGCGATACTCGACGTAGGCGCGGTCGCGCATCTGGCGGATCCAGTCCTGATAGGCCTCGTCGGACTTGCGTTCGCGCAGGGCGGCGCGGGCGACCATGCGGCGGCGCTCCGGCGAGGCCTCCTCGGTGCGGCGTTCCAGCACCTGGATCAGGTGAAAGCCGAAGGGTGACTGCACCGGCTGGCTGATTTCCCCGATCTTGAGCGCATCCATGGCCCTCTCGAAGTCGGGCACGGTGTCGCCCTGGTAGAGCCAGCCGAGGTCGCCGCCCTTGGCCGCCGACAGATCGTTGGAGTTCAGCCGCGCCAGCTCGGCGAAGTCGGCGCCGTTGTCGAGGCGCTCCTTGAGCCCGACCAGCTTGCGCCGGGCCTCCGCCTCCGAGACCAGTTCATTGACCTTGACGAGGATATGGCGGGCGCGGGTCTGCTTCAGCGCCGGCATCGCGGCGACGCTGCCCTGGCGGGCGAGCAGCTTGATGATGTGGAAGCCGGCCGGGCTGCGCAGCACGCCGCTGACTTCGCCCGGATTGAGATTCTTCGCCGCATCGGCGTAGAGGCCGGGCAGGCGATCAGCCGGCCGGGCGCCCATCGCGCCGCCCGACAGCGCGTCCGGCGCGTCGGAATAAGCGGCGGCGACCTTGGCGAAATCCTCGCCGGCGCGCAGCTGCTGCAGGGCCTGCTCGGCGCGGGCGCCGCTCTTGGCCAGCTGCTGCTGCGTCGCCTGTTCCGGCACGCGCACGATGATGTGGGCGAGGTGCAGCATTTGCGCACCGCCGCCGCCCTGCGCCTCGGCGCTGGCCAGATAGTTGTCTATCTCGCCCTCGGAAATCACCACGCGCGTGTCGACCTCGCGCTCGCGCAGCCGCGCAACGGTCATTTCGTCGCGAATGTCCTCGCGGAACTTGGCCCAGGCGATGCCGTCGCGCTCGATGGCGGACTTGAAGTCGGGCAGCGGCATGCGGTTGCCGTCGGCGATGCGCCGCAGCGCCGCGTCGACCTCGCCGTCGCCGATGCGCATGCCGGTTTCCTTGGCGAACTGGATCTGCACGCGATCGATGATCATGCGTTCGAGCAGTTGCTGCTCCAGCACCGCCTGCGGCGGCAACGGCGTGCCCTGCTTGCGCAGTTGCCGCTCCACCGTCGCCAGGCGCGCGCGCAGTTCGTGCAGGGTGATCACCTCGTCGTTGACGACGGCGGCGACGCGGTCGGCTTCGATGGGTTGCGCAGGCCGGGCCTGCTGGGCCTGCTGCCCCGCCTGGGGCAGCTGGGGCGACCCCGGCTGCGCCACCGCGGCGGGCAGGGCGACTGCAAAAAACATTCCGACAAGCCACGCTGGGACACGCATCGCGTGCATCCTCCTAAAGTCAGTAAGTGCCGAAAATCGGGTCGGCAACCGGCTGGTTGACCCGGCCGTAGCCTGGAATGTTCCGCTTCAGCAGATCGAGCGGATTCGAGCCGATGCGCGAGAAACCGTTGAGTTCGAGCTGGAAGAAGAACGCCGTGTTGGAATTGTTGTCCGTGGTCGCGATGCGATGCGTGACGGCGCGCGCCACCCAGCAGCCGCCGTCGTACTCGACACCGGCGACGGCCTCGACGACGCGGCCGTCGCGCATGGAGTAATTGTAGCGCCCGACGCCGTGCCAGCCGCCCCAGACGGGCCATTGCGCGGAGACGTCGAACTGGTCGACCTGGTCGCGGGTATAGCGGTAGGCGGCATTGATCACCTTGCCCGCCTCGGGCCGGTAGCGTCCGGCGACGTTGAACGCCTCCATGCGCCGGTCGCGCGGGTTGTACTGGAGCAGGGCGTCGACGCCGGCGCGGTCGGCGACCTGTCCGCCGAGCAGCGCCAGCAGGTCGGCGGAGCGGCCGGTGCGGGGCACTTCCCCCGGCAGCGTGACGTACTGGTCGGTAAAGTAGTAACGCTGGCCGATCCCGGCCGTCAGCATCTGGTGGCCGCTGGCGGAATCGATCAGGCGCGAACTCACCATGGCGGTGAGCTGGTTGGCATCGCCGATGCGGTCGTTGCCGGCATAGCGGTTCTCGCTGAATATCTGGGTGACGCCGTAGCCGGTAGCCGCGGTATCGAACACCGGGATCTGCGACTGGTCGCGCCGCGGGATATAGACGTAATAGAGCCGCGGCTCGAGCGTCTGCACCGTATCCTTCCTGCCCAGCCATTCAATGTCCCGCTCCAGCGTCACCATCGAGTCCAGGCTGGCGATTGGCACGTTGCGCGAGATGTAATCGGGCGTCCCGCTCGGCTGCCGGTCGAGCAGGTAGCGCGACACATGGACACCGACCTTGGGCGTGAAGCTGAAGGCCGTCGTCTGCAACGGCAGCGAGATCTGCGGATAGGCCATCCAGCGCTGGCCGATCACCGCGGTGGGATGCGTGAAGTCGACGTATTCGCCGCCGAACGCGAACGTCGTGCCGAGCGGCAGGTCGGGCCGGCTCGCCATCAGCGTCGCCTGGGGGTAGCGGCTGTATATCCCCGGCAGCACCGTCTGGCCATGATCCTGCGGCGCGTCGTAGCGCGTCGCCGTCACATTGGCGCTCCACCAGCCGGCGGAATAGTTGAGCCCGCCCTGCTGCAGCATGTAGGTCTGCGTCACCAGGGCCAGCCGTGTCGACAGATCGCCGAAGTAGCGCGAGTCCGACACGCCGCTGTAGTTCACGAAACCGGAGAAGCCGCCGCCGAGGTTGTGGTTGTGCTGCACCGTGTAGGCGTAACGGTCGTCGCGATAGATCTTGTCGTTGGGCAGGTACTGGTTGACGATCTGGCCGTTGTAGTTCGGCTGGAGGTAGCGGAACTCGGCACCGAGCTGAACGCCGCGGCGCTCGATCCAGCGCGGCGCGAATGTCGCGTCCATGTTGGGGGCGATGTTCCAGTAAACCGGCTGCGTGAAGTCGAGGCCGCCCTGGCTGGTGGAGCCGATCGACGGCGCCAGAATGCCCGACTTGCGTTCGTTGTTGAGCGAGAAGGACATCCACGGGGCGTAGAAGATCGGCACGCCGCCCAGCCTCACCAGCGCGTTCTTCGCTTCGCCGACTTCGCGGTTGAAGTCGAGCGAGAGCTCGTCCACCTCGGCGAACCAGTCGCGGCTCTCCGCGCTGCAGGTGCTGTAGGTCGCCTTGCGCATGCGATAGAGCCCCTCGCCCTCGAAGTTGAGGCGCTCCGCCTCGCCGGAGCCCGGCACCGGCGTCTTCCCCGGAATCGGCACCTGGCCGATTCCCAGGCGCGAGATCGAATACTGCGGCTGTTCGAAATAGCCGACGTTGTCGTCCAGGCGCAGGCGCATCTTCGGTCCGCGCATCGTGTCCTCGTCGCGGCGCAGGACCACGTTGCCGGTACCCTCGACCTCGTCCTCGTTCGGCCGGTAGATCAGGTGATCGGCGTCGACCGAACGACCCGTGCCTCGCAACTCGACCGCGCCCTCGGCGATGGTCTCGACACCCTGGGTACCGTGCAGCCGCTCGGCCGTGATGAAGTTGGGGTAGTTCTCGCGCGGATCGCGGCTGCGTGGCAGCATGCGGCCGGTTCCCCGCAACGAAGGCTCGGGCAGGGGCTCCAGCAGTGCCGGATCGACCACTAGCGGCTCCATCGCGTCCGCCGGCGACGGAGCCTCCCCGGCAGCGCACAGCGGTCCCGCCAGGGTGGTACCGGCCAGGCAGATGAGGATTGCACGCAATGAACGCCGCATTGACGAATGGCGATGGTCGGAGATGGGCGCCCCGCGTCCAACGGCTGCCGGGGGCCAATATTGCCGGTGATAGAATTCGCAATTCTAGCATCCGCCCTACCCCCTACCCGCCCCGCTCCACCGTGCAAAACGACCCGCGACAGGACGCCATCGCCGCGTGGCTCGAAGGCTTGTGGCCCGACCGGGCCTTCGCGCTGGCGCCCGCCTCCGCCGATGCCAGTTTCCGCCGCTACCTTCGCGTCGTCTGGAACGATGGCGCGACGCAGGTCGTCATGGACGCGCCGCCCGGCCACGAGGACGTGCGGCCGTGGCTGCATGTGCAGCGCCTGTTCCACGCCGCCGGCGCCCACGTGCCCGAGGTGCCGGCGCAAGACGCGCAACAGGGCTTCCTGCTGCTGTCCGACCTCGGCTCGACCACCTACCTCGCCGCGCTGGACGAGCGCGATGCCGATAGCCTCTACCGCGATGCCATCGACACCCTGATCCGCATCCAGCTCGCCAGCCGCGCGGCCGAGCTGCCCGACTACGACCGCGCGCTGCTCAAGCGCGAGCTCGATCTCTTCCCCGACTGGTACATCGGCAAACATGTGACGATCCCCTTCGGCGACGCGCAGCGCGACGCCCTGGACAAGGTCTTCGCGCAGATCCTCGCCGTGAACCTCGGCGAGCCCAGGGTCTATGTCCACCGCGACTACCATTCGCGCAACCTCATGCTGGCGTCCCCCAATCCGGGCGTCATCGACTTCCAGGACGCGGTCTACGGCCCGATCAGCTACGACCTGGTGTCGCTGTTCAAGGATGCCTACGTCGAATGGGAAGAGGAGCGCCTGCTCGACTGGCTGGCGCGCTACTGGGAGAAGGCGAAGAAGGCCGGCCTGCCGGTGCGCCACGACTTCGGCGACTTCTTCCGCGACTACGAATGGATGGGCGTGCAGCGCCACGTCAAAGTGCTCGGCATCTTCGCCCGCCTCTGGCACCGCGATGGCAAGGACGGCTATCTCAGGGACATGCCGCTGGTCGCCAAGTATCTGCGCAACGCCTGCGGCCGCTACCGCGAACTGACGCCGCTGCTGCGGCTGCTCGACCAGCTCGAGAACCGCCAAGCACAAGTGGGGTATACATTTTGAAGGCAATGATCCTGGCTGCTGGCCGCGGCGAGCGCATGCGGCCGCTGACCGACCGCACGCCGAAACCGCTGCTGCCCGTGGCGGGACGGCCGCTGATCGTCTGGCACATCGAGCGCCTCGCCGCCGCGGGCTTTCGCGACGTCGTCATCAACCACGCCCATCTCGGCGACCAGATCGAGGCGCTGCTCGGCGACGGCGACGCCTGGGGAGTCCGCATCCGTTACTCGGAAGAGCCCGCCGGAGCGCTCGAGACCGCCGGCGGCATCGCCAACGCGCTGCCGCTGCTCGGCGACGCACCCTTTCTCGTCATCAACGGCGACATCTTCTGCGACTGGGATGTTTCCCGTGCGCGGACGGTCCTCGCCGCCGGCCTGCTGGCGCATCTGGTGCTGGTGCCCAACCCCGGCCACCATCCGAGCGGCGACTTCGCCTTGACTGACGACATGCTCGACGCCGGCAAGGAAAGGCATACCTTCGCCGGCATCGGCGTCTATCGCCCGGAACTGTTCGCGGCGATCGAGCGCGGCCAGGTGGCGAAGCTGGCGCCGCTGCTCGACGCGGCCATCGCCGCCGGGCGCGTTTCCGGCGAACTGCACGACGGCCGCTGGGTCGATGTCGGCACCCCGGAACGCCTGGCCGCGCTCGACGCCGACCTGCGGCACGCGTGCTAGCATCAAACCATGGATTACACGCCGTTCCGCCAGCGCCGACTTTCCCTGCTTGAGCACATCGCCAAGGCCGGGGGTGGCATCGCCATCATCCCGACCGCGCCCGAGCGCGTGCGCAATCGCGACACCGCCTTCCCCTATCGCGCCGACAGCTATTTCCATTACCTGAGCGGTTTCCCCGAACCCGATGCGGTGCTGGTGCTGATTGCCGGCCGGGGTGACGATGCGCCGCGCAGCATCGTCTTCTGCCGCGACAAGGACCTCGACAAGGAGATCTGGGACGGCTTCCGCTTCGGCCCCGATGGCGCACGCGAGACCTTCGGCTTCGACGCGGCGCATTCCTTCAAGGACTTCGAGGCCCAACTGCCGGATCTGCTCACCGACCAGCCGGCGCTGTGGTACTCGCTCGGCCACGACGCCGCCTGGGACGCGCGCATCACCGCCGCGCTCAACGCCGTGCGCGTCCAGACCCGCAACGGCAAGCGCCCGCCGGCCGCCATCCACGACGTGCGCGCGGTGCTCGACCGCATGCGCCTGCTCAAGGATGACAGCGAAATCGCGCTGATGAAGCAGGCCGCCGCCATCGCCTGTGCCGCGCACCGCCGCGCCCTCGCCTTTGCCGCGCCGGGCAAGTACGAATACGAAGTCGAGGCGGAATTCCTGCATGAGTTCCGTCGCCGCGGCAGTCAGTTTCCGGCCTATCCGCCGATCGTCGCCTCCGGCGCCAACGCCTGCGTGCTGCATTACGTCGACAACAACCGCCAGATGCGCGACGGCGACCTGCTGCTGATCGACGCCGGCTGCGAGCTCGACGGCTACGCCAGCGACATCACCCGCACCTTCCCCGTCAATGGCCGCTTCTCCGGGCCGCAGGCCGACGTCTACGACCTCGTGCTCGACGCCCAGAGCGCCGCCATCGCCGCTCTCAAGCCCGGTGCCACCTTCCACGACCCGCACGACGCCGCCGTGCGCGTGCTGGCGCAGGGCATGATCGACATGAAGCTGCTCGAAGGCAGCGTCGACGGCGTGATCGAGTCCGAGAGCTACAAGCGCTACTACATGCACCGCACGAGTCACTGGCTCGGCCTCGACGTGCATGACGCCGGGGAGTACAAGACCGGCGACGAGTGGGTCGCCCTGAAGCCGGGCATGGTGCTGACCATCGAGCCCGGCTGCTACATCCGCCCCGGCGACGACGTGCCGCAGGCCTTCTGGAACATCGGCGTGCGCATCGAGGACGACGCGCTCGTCACCGCCGGCGGCTGCGAGGTGCTGACCTCGAAGGCGCCCAAGACCATCGCCGGCATCGAGCAGCTGATGAAGCGCACGCATGGCTGACAAGGTCGCCATCGTCGGCGGTGGGCCGGCGGGAATGGCCCTTGCCTTGGCGCTCCACCACCACGGCATCGCCGCCGAAATCTTCGACGCCCGCGAGCGCGGCGCCGCCAGGAAGGACAAGCGCATCCTCGCCCTGTCCTACGGTGCACGGCAGATCCTCGAGCGCCTCGGCGCCTGGCACGGCATTCCCGCCACCGCCATCGCCACCATCCACGTCTCGCAGCGCGGGCGGCTCGGCCGCACCCACATCCGCGCCGAAGACGAGGGCGTGCCGGCGCTCGGCTACGTGCTCGCCGCGTCCGACCTCGCCGCGTCGCTCGACGCCGCCATAACCGCCGCCGGCATCGCCTATCGCGAGAACGAGAAAGTTATGCGTAGCGGTATCCCCGGGGACGGCGCTGCCGACACGGCGAACTTCGCGCTGACAGCCTGGGCCGAGGGCGCAGTCGCCGAAAGCGAGGCCACGGTGCGCGACTACGGCCAGCACGCGGTGCTCTGCACCGTCGCCACCCGTGAGCCGCACCGCCACGTCGCCTGGGAGCGCTTCACGCCTGACGGTCCGCTGGCGCTTCTGCCCTTCGGCAACGAATACGCCGTCGTCTTCACCTGCGCGGCAGACGGGGCGCCGCAGCTCGCCGCGCTCGACGACGACGCCTTCCGCGCGCGCCTGCAGGCCCAGTTCGGCACGCGTCTGACCTTCACCGCGGTCGGTCCGCGCGTCGGCTACGCCCTCGGCCTGCGCTATCGTCGGGACATCGTCGGCGAGCGCCAGGTCTGGGTCGGCAACGCCGCGCAAACCCTGCACCCGGTGGCCGGCCAGGGCTTCAACCTCGCGCTGCGCGACATCTGGGAGCTGGGGCGCACGCTCGCCGACAGCCCCGATCCGGGCGATGCCGCCCTGCTCGCCCGCTACGCCGCCGCCCGCCGCCTCGACCGACGCGGCGCCATCGGCTTCACCGATACGCTGGTACGCACCTTCTCCAACGATTTCGCGCCGCTCGCCCACGTCCGCGGCGCCGGTCTGCTCGCGCTGGACCTGCTGCCGCCGGCGCGCTCCTTTGTCGCGCGGCGCATGATGTTCGGCGCGCGGAGCTGGTAGCGATGCGCCCGCCGGGGCGAGTCCCGGCAAAACTACCCGGTGCCGCCGACGGTCAGCCCGTCGATGCGCAGCGTCGGCTGGCCCACCCCCACGGGCACGCTCTGCCCTTCCTTGCCGCAGGTGCCGACGCCGGGGTCGAGCGCAAGGTCGTTGCCTATCATCGAGACGCGCGTGAGCACGTCGGGACCGTTGCCGATCAGGGTCGCACCCTTGACCGGGTAGGTGATTTTGCCGTTCTCGATCATGTAGGCCTCGGCGGTCGAGAACACGAACTTGCCGCTGGTGATGTCGACCTGGCCACCGCCGAAGTTCACGGCATAGAGGCCCTTCTTCACCGAGGCGATGATCTCGGCCGGATCCTTGTCCCCGGCCAGCATCACGGTATTGGTCATGCGCGGCAGCGGCAGGTGGGCGAAGGATTCGCGGCGGCCGTTGCCGGTGGGCTCGACGCCCATGAGCCGGGCATTGAGGCTGTCCTGCAGATAGCCGACGAGGATGCCGTCCTCGATCAGCACCGTGCGCTGGGTCGGATTGCCCTCGTCGTCGACCGACAGCGAACCGCGGCGATTCGGCATGGTGCCGTCGTCGACCACGGTCACGCCGGGTGCCGCGACGCGCTCGCCGATGCGGCCGGCGAAGGTCGAGCTGCCCTTGCGGTTGAAGTCGCCCTCCAGCCCGTGGCCGATGGCCTCGTGCAGCAGGATGCCGGGCCAGCCGGAGCCGAGCACCACGGTCATGGTGCCGGCCGGCGCGGGCTTCGCGGCGAGATTGACGCTGGCCTGGTGCACGGCCTTGGCGGCGTAGTCCTTGAGCACCTCGTCGCTGAAGTAGGCGTAGTCGAAGCGGCCGCCGCCACCACTCGAACCCTGCTCGCGCTTGGCTCCATCCTTCATGATCACGGTGATCGACACGCGCACCAGCGGACGCACGTCGGCAGCGAGGTGGCCGTCGGAACGGGCGACGAGAACGACCTCCCACGAGCCGGCGATGTGCGCCATGACCTCGGCCACGCGCGGGTCGAGCGCGCGCGCAAAGCCCTCGAGCCGCTCGAGCAGCCTGACCTTCTCGGTGTCGTCGAGCGAAGCGATCGGATCGTGCGGCACGTAGAGCGCCGGCACCGTGCGCTTGCCGAGCATGGGCGTGAGCCGGTGCGAGCCGCTGGCGGCGATGGCGCGCACGGCCTTGGCGGCCGACTCCAGCGCCGGCAGGCTGATCTCGTCGGAGTAGGCGAAGGCGGTCTTTTCGCCGGAGATGGCGCGCACGCCGACGCCCTGGTCGATGCTGAAGCTGCCGGACTTGACGATGCCCTCCTCCAGGCTCCAGGCCTCGGAGCGGCCGTACTGGAAGTAGAGGTCGGCGTAGTCGACGCGGTGGCCGAAGACCTGGCCGAAGACGCTCTCTAGCCGGCGCGGGTTGAGGTCGTAGGGTGCGAGCAGGCACTGCTCGGCGGTGCGATAGAGATTGCTGGGATCGGTGTTCATGTCAGGTCTTCAGTTTGCGGTGTTGCAGTGCGGGCAGGCTGCTGCGTACTTCGGCCAGCCGCGCCGCGGAAAGTTCGGCGACGGCCACGCCCTCGCCCTTGTCCAGTCGCGCCAGGATGTCGCCCCACGGGTCGATGACCATGCTGTTGCCGTGGGTGACGCGGCCGTTCGGGTGCCGTCCGCCCTGGGCCGAGGTCACAACATAGCACTGATTCTCGACCGCACGGGCACGCAGCAGCAATTCCCAGTGGGCACGGCCGGTGGTCTCGGTAAAGGCGGCCGGCAGCACCAGCAGATCGAGCTGGCCCAGCGCGCGAAACAGCTCCGGGAAACGCAGGTCGTAGCAGATGCCGAGGCCGATGCGCCCCCACGGCGAGTCGAATGCCACCGGCTCGGCGCCGGCCTCGATGGTGGCGGCCTCGTCGTAGCGTTCCGTGCCCGTGGCGAAGCCGAAGAGGTGGATCTTGTCGTAGCGCGCCACCTGCCGACCCGCGTCGTCGAAGACGAGGCAGGTGTTGCGCAGCTTGTGCGCATCGTCGGCATGCGTCGGGATCGAGCCGCCGACGAGCCAGATGCCGTACTTGCGCGCGGCGTCGGCGAGGAAATCCTGGATCGGTCCCGCGCCCACGCGCTCGCGCGCCGCCAGGCGATCGGCATCGGCTGCCCCGATCAGCGGGAAATATTCCGGCAGCGCCGCCAATTGCGCCCCCTGTGCCGCGGCATCAGCGATGAGCCGCCCGGCCGTCGCCAGGTTGGCCGCCACGTCGGGGCCGGAGATCATCTGCACGGCAGCGACGCGCAGGTCCTTCACGGCTTGCCGCCCTCCTTCGGCGGTGCGGCAATCTTCTCGGCGCCGATCTTCTCCACCTTGGGATCGGCCCAGCTGCCGGTCACCGCATATTCGAAGGAGAAGGCCTGGCCCAGCGGATCCTTGAATATCTTCTGCGCCAGCCAGGCCACGGCACCGACCGTCGGATTGACCAGCGCCACCGTGCCGAGGGCGACGGTATCGCCCAGCGCCGGATTGACGCGCACCCTGAGATTCTGCGTCTCGTTGGGCAGGTTGACGCTGCCGTTGAGCATGACGCGTGCCGCAGGACCGACGATCTGCAGGTCCTTGGTCTCGAGGATGCCGCGCGTCACCGTGGATTCGCCGGCGATGCTGTCGAAGGCGAAGCCCTCGCTGAAGACGTCGCGGAAGTCGAGGGTGATGCGCCGCGGCAGCGATTGCAGAGACAGCACCCCGAGCAGGCGACCGACGCCGGGCTCGAGCTTGCTGAACTGGCCATTGGCGGCATCGAGCTTGAGCTTGCCCGAAAGCGACGGATAGTCGATCGCCAGAGGCGAACCGGCCCAGCCCAACAGGCCTTCGAGCGTCGCCGTGCCGCGCTTGATCGCCTGCGGATAACCGAAGCGCGTCAGCAGCTTCTCGACGCTCTTCGCGTTCAACTTGAACTCGAGCTGGGTCAGCGGCGAGCTGAAGTGCGGGCGCCAGCGGCCCTGGCCGGACAGCGTGCCGTCCTCGTTCTTCACGTCCATCCGGGCATGCCACTGTCCCTCGTGGTTCTCTGCCTGCAGCTTGATCTCGCCGAAATCCCGGCCACGCGCGTTGAAGCGGTCGATGACGAGATTGATCGCCGGCAGTTCCGTCGGCTCCTCGCCCTCGCCCGGCATGATCTGGCTCGTGCCGTCGGGAATGACGACGCGCGACAGGCGGCCGGCGAGGCGGCCCGCACCCTCCCCGCTCCATTCGACGTGGCCGGCGAGCAGGTCGCCATTGACATCGGCGCGCCAGGTGTCGCGATCGTGCGAGGCCTGGACGTTGAAGTTGCTGAAGCTGCGGCCGAGAATCAGGAACTTGTCGGCATGCAGAGCCACCTGGCTTACGGGCACGGCAGCACGCGCGCCCTCGCCGAAAACGCGCCGCCAGAAATCGACATCCAGGGTCTCCACCTCGGCCGCCACCAGCAGGCCGCGTTCCGGCAGGTGCGGCGGCAGGCCGATGGCCACGACTCCGCGCTCGATCGCCGTATCCTGGGCATCGAGACGCCGCTGGACCTGCGCCCTGACGTTGTCGCCGAGGCTCAGCAGCCACTGCTCACGCGCAGGCGGGACGGCGGCGGGCGACGCGGCAGCTGCGGCAAGCACCGGCTTGCGTTCGACCACCAGATTCCGCGCTTCGGTCGCGCTCTTGTTGAACGGTACGGGCAGGCTGGAGGCGATGCCCTTGAGCGAGGACTCGAGGCGCACCTCGACATGGCGCTTGCGGATCAGCGCCGTCCCGGTCCATGGCGTGCTGCCCGAGAGGTACTCGAAGACGGGATGGCCGAAATGCTGTCGCAGTTCGCGCACGCCCGCGCTGCCCGCCGCCTTGATGGTCACCAGGCCGTCGCCACCCGTCGCCACATCCACGGTCAGCGGTGCGCCCAGCAGGATGGCGCGCACCTTGTTCGCCTCGAGGCGGTCGGCGGTGAAACGCAACTCGCCATTGACCTCCGTCAGCGGCGGCAGGCTGGGGTCGGCCATGAGGCGATTGCCGCTGAAGCGGTAACGGCCCTCGACCTGTGTCCTGTCGAGCTGGCGCAGCGGCATGCCCAGCTTCAGATCGAGTTCACCCTTGCCGACCGCCACCAGCGGCGCCGTGTAGTGGTCGATGCGCTCGCCCAGCGGGCTGGCCTCGATGAACTTGAGAAACTCGGCCGTCGGCCCGCTCACCTTGCCGGCGATGTTCAGCACTTCCGCCGTGGACTCGAGGTCGGGAATCTCGGCTGTGACCGACGCGATGGTGCCACCCAGCAGCGTACCCTTCGACGCCTTGATCAGCATGCGCACGCCGTCGAACAGCAGTTCGCCGTCGACGCCGCGGATCTCCGGCCAGCCGGCGGCGAAGCGCAGGACGGCACCGCGGAAGCGGCCTTTGACCTGGAAGATGCCATCCTTGCCGTCACGGAAGGGGAACTTGGCGAGGTCGCCCTTGAGCCTCAGCGTCGATTCCGAGGCGAGGCCGCCGACCAGCGCCTCGTTCAGCCAATCCCTTACGTTCTGGCCGACGGCCAGCGGAATGTAGCGGCTGACCGCGGAACCGGCGGCGCGCTTGAGTTCGGCCGAGACATCGATCTCGCCGGGACCGTCCGGCCGGGTGCGATAGCTGCCCGAGATCTCGCCGGCAGCGTCGGAATTCTGGAACTCGACCTTCGTCAAGTCGACGACGATCTGCCCGGCGTTCACCCGCCACGACGTCCTGGCGCCCAAGGTGTCGAATTTCACGCGGGGCTCGGCGAATACCGATGGCATGTCGACGGTCACTTCGCGGCTGGCCAGTTCGAGCGAGCCGCCCTTCTCGTCGCCGGACACCGTGCCGCTGACGCCGGAAAAGCCCGGGGATTGGCCCACCGCGACGAGCCCCAGTCGCTCGAAGCGGCCCTTGACCTTCCACGATTGCAGGGCACCCGCCTCGCCAGTCCAACTGGCGGCGAGATCCAGCACGCGGCCGCGCGGAGCCCAGGTCGCGAGCTTCTGCCGCACCTTGGGATCGAGCGGCAGATGCGCCGCCAGGTCTCTGAGCGCCGCCAGGTCGAGGCCGGTGGCGGAAAACTCGCCGCGGGCAAGGCGGTTGGCCGCCGGCGCCTCCCAGCGCAGGCGGAAATCGGTGGGGTCGAGGCGCACCCCGTCGCGCGTTTGCAGCGTCAGCCGCTTCGCCTCGGCCTCGTAGCCCTCGGCGAAACGCTTGCCGACAAGGCGACCTTCGAAGCGCTGCAGATCGAGCAGCGGAGCATCCTTGGCCGCGCGCAGCTGCAAATCCGCGAGCTTGACGTCGGCGGTCACGCTGGTCAGGCGCTTGGCGGCAATGTCCAGCCACAGCCGCACGCTGCCGCTGCCGCGCGGCAGATCGACCGGATAGTCCACCCAGGTGCGCAGGGCGGCGAGATCCGCCTGATCGAGGGCGACGTAGGCTTCGCCCGTCCAGGAATCGAGCAGGTCGATGCCCTTGCCCTTGAAATCGCCGCGCAGGTCGATGCGTTTCGCCAGCGGGCGCGGCGGATCGATGGTGAGGCCGAAGCGGTGCCGGTTGCCGCTGCTGCGCAGGTCGAAGTTGAGCCGGGACAGCTGCAGCAACGGCGCCCCGCGCAGCTCATCGTGCCAGGTGACGGTGGCGTCGCGAATGATGACGCGCCGCTGGGCCAGCAGCCAGTCGCCGATGCCATCCTCGGCGCTCGACGCTTCGACCGCGAGCCCGGCCACGAACAGCTTGCCCGCAGCATCGCGGCGGACGGCGACCGCGGGCGCGACGATCTCCAGCCGATGCAGGCGCGGCGCGAGGTAGAGCAGCGACGACCAGCCGAGGTCGGCCTCGACATGCTCCAGCACCAGCACCGGCCGCTTGGCCGCGTCGCGCAGTTCCAGCCCCGAAAGCGTCAGGCTCGGCCGCAGGCCCTGCCAGCCCGCCTCGATGTGACGAATCGCCACCTGCTGGCCCAGCTTTGCCGTGAGCACGCGCTCGATGTCCGGGCGGTAATTCTCGATTTCCGGCAGGATGGCGTAGCGCAACGCCAGCACCAGCAGGGCAAAGGCGAAATAGAGAACGCCAAGGGTCCAGCCGAGCACGCGCAAGCCCGCCCGCACGCGCGGACGCGCGAGCCGGGCGCGCAGGGCGGCGATGGCATGGGTGAAGGCGCGGCGGTTGATCGAGGGGTTGGCGGGCACGGGCAGATCGGTCGGAGGAGGCGCTCCGGCTGCCGCCCGCAGCCATCGTCGCGAGACGGCGACGGAAGGGGCGATACAATGGCAACCGCATCGAGTGAATTCTAATCCAATGCCCTGTTCCACAGACGTCGCCGCCTGTTCGCGCTATCTTGGCCGACTGTTTGCCGCGCGCCCCGAAATCGCCGCCGAAATCGCGGCGAAAATCGACGCGCCGGTCACCGCGACGGAGATGCGCGGCTGGCTCGCGACCGAAGCCCTGACCGACGACAGCATCAAGCCGGCCTTGCGCCGCCTCAAGCAGCGCGCCTACGCCCGCGTCGCCGCCCGCGACCTCGGCGGCCGCGCCCATCTGGCCGAAGTCACCGAGTGCATGAGCTCGATCGCCGAAATCGCCATCGAAACCGCGCTGGCGGTGCTGCGCGATGCCCTGACCGCCCGCTACGGGGTGCCGCGCAACGGCCAGGGAGAGGAACAGAAACTGATCGTTGTCGGCATGGGCAAGCTCGGCGGGCGCGAACTCAACGTCTCCTCCGACATCGACCTGATCTTCGTCTACCCCGAGGACGGCGATACGGATGGGGCGAAATCGATTTCCAATTTCGAGTTCTTCACGCGGCTGGGCAAGCAGCTGATCGCCGCCATCGGCGAAATCACCGGCGACGGCCAGGTCTTTCGCGTCGACATGCGGCTGCGGCCCAACGGCGACTCCGGGCCGCTGGTGTGCAGCTTCGACATGCTCGAGAACTACTTCATCACCCAGGGCCGCGAGTGGGAGCGCTACGCCTGGATCAAGGCACGGCCGCTGAGCGGCGGGCGCCTCGACGAACTGGAGAAGATCCGCCGGCCCTTCGTCTTCCGCAAGTATCTCGACTTCGGCACCATCAACGCCATGCGCGACCTGCACGCGCAGATCCGCCGCGAGGTCGCGCGCAAGGACATGGCCACCAACATCAAGCTCGGTCCCGGCGGCATCCGCGAGATCGAGTTCATCGCCCAGGTGTTCCAGCTGATCCGCGGCGGCCGTGACCCCGCCTTGCAGATCAAGCCGACGCTGCAGGTGCTGAGCCTGCTGGCCGAACGCGGCCAGCTCGATATCGACACCGTGCTCGAACTCACCGCCGCCTACGACTTTTTGCGCCGGCTCGAACACCGCCTGCAGTACCTTGACGACGCCCAGACGCAGAACCTGCCGGACTCGGCGGAAGACCAGCAGACCATCGCCCGCGCCATGGGCTTCGCCAATTTCGAAGCGCTGGCGACCGAGCTCGACGACCATCGCCAGAACGTTTCGCGCCATTTCGAGGCCGTGTTCGCCGACCCCAACGAGGACAACCACGCCCTCGACGTCGTCTGGCACGGCGGCGAAGACGACCACCGTGCCGGCGAGTTCTCCCGGCTCGGCTATCGTGATCCCGGCGCCGCCATCACGCGCCTCGACGCCATCCGCGGTGGCGTCCGCTACCAGCAGATGTCCGAGGCGACGCGCTCGAAGTTCGACGCGCTGGTGCCGCGCGTGATCGAGGCCGCCGCCGCCACGCCGGCGCCGGACGCGGCGCTGTCGCGCATCCTCGACCTGCTCGAGGCGGTCAGCCGCCGCGCCGCCTACCTCGCGCTGTTGCTGCAATACCCGCAGGCACTGCGGCAGGTCGCCAGCATCGCCGGCAGCTCGAGCTGGGCGGCCGAGTACCTGCGGCTGCACCCGGTGCTGCTCGACGAATTGCTCGACGCCCGCCTGCTCGAGGTCGCACCCGACTGGCCGGTGTTCCGCACCCAGCTCGATGCACAGCTCGACGCCGCCGAACCCGACACCGAGCGGCAGATGGACCTGATGCGCGAAGCCCACCACGCCCAGGTCTTCCGCCTGCTGGCGCAGGACATCGCCGGGCTGCTGACCGTCGAACGGCTTGCCGACCATCTGTCGGAGCTGGCCGACATCATGCTCGACCTGGCGATCCGCTACGCCTGGAAGAAGCTGCTGAAGAGGCACCGCGACGAGCCGCGCTTCGCCGTCGTCAGTTATGGCAAGCTCGGCGGCAAGGAACTCGGCTACGCCTCCGACCTGGACCTGATCTTCCTCTTCGACGACGACCACCCCGATGCCGCCGCCACCTACGCCAAGCTGGCCACCCGGCTCAACACCTGGCTATCGTCGCAGACCGCGGCCGGCCAGCTGTTCGAAACCGACCTGCGGCTGCGGCCCAACGGCGACTCCGGCCTGATGGTGGTCTCGCTCGAGTCCTTCCGCCAGTACCAGCTCGAGTCGGCCTGGGTGTGGGAGCACCAGGCGCTGACCCGCGCCCGTTTCTCGGCCGGCGACGCGGCCATCGGCGCCCATTTCGAGAAGATCCGCTGCGAGATCCTGTGCAAGGGACGTGACCTCGCCAGCCTGCGCGAGGAAGTGCGGGGGATGCGGCAGAAGATGTATGAGGCCCATGCCGGCAAGTCCGAGCTGTTCGACCTCAAGCACGACCCCGGCGGCCTGATCGACGTCGAATTCATGGTGCAATATCTGGTCCTCGGCCACTCGGCCGGCCATTACGAACTGACCGCCAACAAGGGCAACATCGCGCTGCTGAAGCTTGCCGCCGAGGCCGGGTTGATTCCGGGCGGCCTCGCCGACCAGGTGCGCGACGCCTACCGCGACTACCGCCGCCTGCAGCATGGGCTGCGCCTCAACAACCTGCCCGCCCGCGTCGAAGCCGGCCCGATCGCCGATCGCATCGAGGCCGTGCGCGCGCTGTGGAACCATGTCTTTGGAGACTGACCCGCCATGCCCGTGAATCTTTCCGCCCCCACTCCCGATTCGCTTCATCCCGTTCCCGGCGTGCGCTTGGGCTGTACGGAGGCCGGCATCCGCAAGGCCAACCGCCGCGACCTCACCCTCATCGAGCTCGCGCCGGGCAGCCGCGTCGCCGGCGTATTCACCCAGAACCGCTTCTGTGCAGCGCCGGTGCAGGTGTGCAAGAAGCATCTCGCCTCGGGCAGCATCCGCGCGCTCGTGATCAACACCGGCGTCGCCAATGCCGGCACCGGCGAGCCGGGCCTGGCCGCATCCAATACCAGCTGCGCGGCCGTCGCCAAGCTGCTCGGCTGCGATGCGGCGCAGGTGCTGCCCTTCTCCACTGGCGTCATCATGGAACCGCTGCCGGTCGAGCGCATCGAGGCCGGCCTACCCGCCTGCCAGGCCGCGCTCAAGGCCGACGGCTGGTTCGAGGCCGCCCACGCCATCATGACCACCGACACGCTGGCCAAGGGCGCCTCGCGAAAAATCGGCGGCGGAGGCACGGCGATCACCGTCACCGGCATCAGCAAGGGCGCCGGCATGATCAAGCCCAACATGGCGACCATGCTCGGCTTCGTCGCCACCGACGCCGCGATCTCCCAGGCCCTGCTCGAGCGCCTCGTCGAGGAAGTCGCCGACGAATCGTTCAACTGCATCACCGTCGACGGCGACACCTCGACCAACGATTCCTTCGTGCTGATCGCCACCGGCCGGGCCGGCAACGTCGAGATCGCCGACGCGGGCTCGCCCGCCTATGCCGAGTTGCGCGCGGCGGTCACCGCCGTGGCGCAGCGGCTCGCCCAGGCCATCGTCCGTGACGGCGAAGGCGCCACCAAATTCATCGAGATCGCCGTCGCCGGCGGCGCGACGAAGGCGGAGTGCAAGGCGGTCGGCTATGCCATCGCCCACTCGCCGTTGGTCAAGACCGCCTTCTTCGCCTCCGACCCCAACCTCGGCCGCATCCTCGGCGCCATCGGCAACGCCTGGGGCAACGACCCGGCGCTGCGCGACCTCGACGTGACCGCGGTGAAACTCTGGCTCGGCGATGTCCTCGTCTCGGAAAACGGCGGCCGTGCCGCGAGCTACAAGGAGGAGGACGGCGCGCGCGTGATGGAGCCGGCGGAGATCACGATCCGCGTCGACCTCGGCCGCGGCCCGGCACAAGGCAAGGTGTGGACCTGCGACTTCTCCTACGACTACGTGAAGATCAACGCGGACTATCGCTCCTAGGATGGAACTCGACCGTTGGTGCGTCATCGGGCCGGTGGGGTGCCCTGCGCTGCTCATGTCACCCGGCGCCGGCCTGCGGCCGTCGCCTCCTTCTTTACTTCGCTGCGCAGGGCACCCCACCGGCCCGATCCAGAAACATCGTGGGTGTTTGGCCGCCGCTATACACCGGCGCGTCCCGCCAAGGGTGGGGGATGGTCGACGCAGCGAAGTCAAGGAGGAGGGTCAGGCGCAGCCTGGCCCGGGGGACATGAGCAGCGTCGACCATCCCCCACCCTTGGCGCGCCCCACCCCGCGACGGACAGGGCGTTTCATGCATCGCCGGTGGCGCGAAGCGCCATGGGGCAACTGAAATGGAACCGGTGTGGCTCGCGCTGGGCTGGCTGGCCTACGCTTTGCTCCATTCGATCTTGGCGAGTTTCTCCGTCAAGGCCTGGTTCGCGCGTCGCTGGCCTGCGGCCGCGCCCTGGTATCGACTCGGCTTCAACGTCGTCGCGACGGTCACCGCGCTGCCGCTGGCCTGGCTGATCTACGCGACGCCCGGCGAATGGCTATGGCGCTGGAGCGGCGGCTGGTGGTGGCTCGCCAACGGCCTCGCCCTCGCGGCGATCGCCGGCTTCCTCGTCTCGACCCGTGCCTACGACATGGACGAGTTCCTCGGCCTGCGGCAGATCCGCGAGCACGATCGCGCGACCGCCGACCGCGAGGGCTTCACCCTGTCCTTCTTCCACCGCTTCGTCCGCCACCCCTGGTACTGCTTCGGTCTGGTGATCGTATGGACGCGCGACATGAACGCCGCCTGGCTCGTCTCGGCCGTCGCCGTCACGCTCTATTTCGCGATCGGCTCCTGGTTCGAGGAACGCAAGCTGATCGCGATCCACGGCGATGCCTATCGTCGCTATCGCGAAAAAGTGCCGGCGCTGCTGCCGCTGCCGTGGAAATTCCTGACGGCCGAGGCAGCGAGAAACTGGCGCTAGTGCAGCGTGCGGGGCATGGACAGCACGAATTCGGGAATCGGCGCCTCGAACTGGGTGCCGTCCTCGGCCACCATCTGGTAGCTGCCCTTCATCGTCCCCACCGGCGTCGCCAGCGCGCTGCCGCTGGTGTACTCGAAGTGCTCGCCCGGCTTCAGTAGCGGCTGGTGGCCGACGACGCCGAGGCCGCGCACTTCCTGCACCTTGCCGTCGGCATCGGTGATGATCCAGTGGCGCGAAATCAGCTGCGCCGGAACGCCGCCGGTATTGGTGATGGTGATGGTGTAGGCGAAGACGTAACGCGCGGCCGCCGGCTCGGACTGGTCGGGGAGGTACTCGGTCGCGACCTCGACATGAATTTCGTGTAGTTTCTCTGCCATGGCATCGGCTCTCGCTGGGGCTGTCATTTCACACGAAAAGCCCGGCAGCCGCAACCGCGCCGATAGGCTAAAATCGTCTGCTCAAAATTTCCGCAATCCATCCAAGCATCCCACCAAGAATACCCAGGAGACAGCCATGGCCAAACCCGCCTTCCGCATCGCCCCGAGCATCCTCTCGGCCAACTTCGCCAAACTCGGCGAGGAAGTCGACAACGTCCTCGCCTCCGGCGCCGACATCGTCCACTTCGACGTCATGGACAACCACTACGTGCCCAACCTCACCATCGGCCCGCTGGTGTGCGAGGCGCTGAAGAAGCACGGCGTCACCGCGCCCATCGACGTGCACCTGATGGTCAAGCCGGTCGATCGCATCATCCCCGATTTCGCCAAGGCTGGCGCCAGCTACATCACCTTCCACCCGGAAGCCTCCGAGCACGTCGACCGCACCATCGGCCTGATCAAGGAAAACGGCTGCAAGGCCGGCCTGGTGTTCAATCCCGCCACGCCGCTCGACGTCCTCGAGTACACCCTCGACAAGCTCGACATGGTGCTGCTGATGTCGGTGAACCCCGGCTTCGGCGGGCAGAAATTCATTCCCTACGTGCTCGACAAGGCCAGGAAGGTGCGCAAGATGATCGACGAGCGCGGCCTCAACGTCAGCCTCGAGATCGACGGCGGCGTCGGCCCGGCCAACATCCTCGAAGTGGCCAGGGCCGGCGTCGACACCTTCGTCGCCGGTTCTGCCGTCTTCGGCGCCGGCAAGGACAGCGACCCGCAGCGCTACAACAGCATCATCGCCGCCATGCGCGCCGAACTGGCGAAGGCGTAATGGTTGCCGTCAAAGCCGTCCTTCTCGACCTAGACGGCACGCTGCTCGACACCGTCCTCGACCTCCACGCGGCGGCCAACGGCATGCAGCGCGACCTCGGCAATGCCGAGGTCGCCATCGAGGATATCCGCGCCTATGTTGGCCGCGGCATTCCCAACCTGGTCAAGCGCGTGCTCGCCGGCGTGCTCGAGGCCGCCGACGATCCGACGCCGCCGCCGGCCGACGCACTCGCGAGCTTCAAGAAGCACTACGAGCATTTCAACGGCCGCGCAGCCAAACCCTTCCCCGGCGTGATGGAGGGCGTCAGGGCGCTCAAGGCGATGGGCCTGCCGCTCGGCGTCATCACCAACAAGGCGCAGGCCTTCACGCTGCCGCTGCTGGAGCGCACCGGGCTCGCACCGTTCATGGACGTCGTCGTCAGCGGCGACATCCTGCCCAAACCGAAGCCCGATCCGATGCCGGTGATCTGGGCCTGCGGCCGCCTCGGCGTCTCGCCCGCCGACACGCTGCTGATCGGCGACTCGGTGCATGACTTCAAGGCCGGGCGCAGCGGCGGTTGCAAGGTGTTCCTCGTGCCCTACGGCTACAACGAGGGCCAGGACGTGCGCGGCCTCGACGCCGATGCTATAGTCGAAACTCTCTTCGACGCCGCACAGCTTGTCACCCGCGCATGAACGTACTCCACACGACGAAAAAAGCCCATTGGGCGGAGGCTTGGCCCTGGCGCCCCTGGCGCTGATTTTTTGCCGCTCCCGCGCTGACATCGCCGTACCGCCAGCGCCGACTTTTCGTTAGTGTTCCTGTAGTGGAGTCATCATGACCGAGTCCGAATTCAACCGGTTGGCCGCCGAAGGCTACAACCGCATCCCCGTCACCCTCGATACCTTCGCCGACCTCGACACGCCGCTGTCGATCTATCTCAAGCTGGCCGGCGGACCCTATTCCTACCTGCTCGAATCGGTGCAGGGCGGCGAACGCTTCGGCCGCTATTCCTTCATCGGCCTCGCCAGCGGCACCCGCATCTCCGTCAGCGGCTCGACCATCCTGCTGCTCACCGGCAACCGCGTCGCCGAACGCCGCGAGCACACCAACCCGATGTCCTACATCTCGGAGTTCATGGCGCGCTTCAAGGTGCCGGACCTGAAGGGCCTGCCGCGCTTCTGCGGCGGCCTGGTCGGCGCCTTCGGCTACGACACGGTGCGCTTCATCGAGCCGAAACTCGACGGCGTGAGCAAGCCCGATCCGCTGGGCGTGCCGGACATCCTGCTGATGCTCTCCGAAGAGATCGCCATCGTCGACAATCTCTCGGGCAAACTTTCGCTGGTAGTCTTCGCCGAGCCCGGTTTCCCCGGCGCCTGGAAGCAGGCGCAGGTGCGGCTGAAGGAACTGCTGGCCAAGCTGCGCGAGCCGGTGACGATTCCACAGGACACGGTGGTCCCGAGCGAGCCGGCCGAGTCCGAGTTCGGCGAAGAAGCCTTCAAGGCCGCCGTGCTCAAGGCCAAGCAGTACATCACCGACGGCGACGTGATGCAGGTGGTGCTCTCGCAGCGCATGAGCAAGCCCTACAAGGCCAGCCCGCTGGCGCTCTACCGGGCATTGCGCACGCTCAACCCCTCACCCTACATGTTCTATTTCGACTTCGAGGACTTCCACGTCGTCGGCGCCTCGCCGGAGATCCTGGTGCGCCTCGACGACGAGGGGAAGGAACGCCGCATCACCCTGCGCCCGATCGCGGGAACGAGGAAGCGCGGCGCCACGCCCGAGGAAGACGCCGCGCTCGCCGCCGAGCTGCTCGCCGACGAAAAGGAGCGCGCCGAGCACCTGCAGCTGCTCGACCTCGGCCGCAACGACGTCGGCCGCGTCGCCAAGACCGGCAGCGTGAAAGTCACCGAGCAGTACGCCATCGAGCGCTATTCCCACGTCATGCACATCGTCTCCAATGTCGAGGGCACGCTGAAGGACGACGAGGGCCCGCTGTCGGTGCTCAAGGCCACCTTCCCCGCCGGCACAGTTTCCGGCGCGCCCAAGGTGCGGGCGATGGAGATCATCGACGAACTCGAGCCCACCAAGCGCGGCATCTACGCCGGCGCCGTTGGCTATCTCGGCTTCAACGGCGACATGGACCTGGCGATCGCCATCCGCACCGCCGTCATCAAGGACGGCCGCATCTACGTCCAGGCCGGCGCCGGCATCGTCGCCGATTCCAACCCGGACGCCGAGTGGGAAGAGACGCGCAACAAGGCCCGCGCCCAGCTGCGTGCCGCCGAGATGGCCGAATCCGGCCTCGACACTCGCCTGGACTAAGGAGGCCGCCATGTTGCTGATGATCGACAACTACGACTCCTTCACCTACAACCTGGTGCAGTATTTCGGCGAGCTTGGCGAGGACGTGCGCGTGTTTCGCAACGACGCCATCAGCCTCAAGGAAATCGCCGCGATGAATCCGGCGCGGCTGGTGATCTCGCCCGGCCCCTGCTCGCCGAAGGAGGCCGGTATCTCGGTCGCGGCGATCCAGGAATTCGCCGGCAAGATCCCCATCCTCGGCGTCTGCCTCGGCCACCAGAGCATCGGCTATGCCTTCGGCGGCGAAATCGTCCATGCCAGGCAGATGATGCACGGCAAGACCTCGCCGATCCACCACGCCGACAAGGGCGTGTTCCGCGGCCTGCCCAACCCGCTTACCGCCACGCGCTACCACTCGCTGGCGATCCGCCGCGACAGGCTGCCCGACTGTCTCGAGATCACCGCCTGGACCGACGACGGCGAAATCATGGGCGTGCGCCACAAGACGCTGGCGGTGGAAGGCGTGCAGTTCCATCCCGAATCGATCATGACCGAGCACGGCCACGACCTGCTGGCCAATTTCCTGAAAGGCGCCTGAGATGATTACTCCGCAGGAAGCGCTCCAGCGCACCATCGAGCACCGCGAGATCTTCCACGACGAGATGCTGCACCTGATGCGGCTGATCATGAAGGGCGAGGTCTCGCCGGTGATGACCGCGGCCATACTCGCCGGCCTGCGCACCAAGAAGGAAACCATAGGCGAGATCGCCGCCGCCGCGACGGTGATGCGCGAGCTGTGCACCAAGGTCGTGGTGCCGAACAACAGGAACTTCGTCGACATCGTCGGCACCGGCGGCGATGCCGCCCACACCTTCAACATCTCCACCGCCGCCGCCTTCGTCGCCGCGGCGGCCGGCGCCACCGTGGCCAAGCACGGCGGCCGCAGCGTCTCGTCGAAGTCCGGCAGCGCCGACGTGTTCGAGGCGCTCGGCGCGAAGATCGACCTCGGCGCGGCGCAGGTGGCGGAGTGCATCGAGGCGGTCGGCATGGGCTTCATGTTCGCGCCCAACCACCACCCGGCGATGAAGAACGTCGCGCCGGTGAGGAAGGAAATGGGCGTGCGCACCATCTTCAACATCCTGGGGCCCCTGACCAACCCGGCCGGCGCGCCCAACACGCTGATGGGCGTGTTCCACCCCGACCTCGTCGGCATCCAGGTGCGCGTGATGCAGCGCCTCGGCGCCGACCACGTGCTGGTGGTCTATGGCAAGGACGGCCTGGATGAAATCTCGCTCGGCGCCGCCACCATGGTCGGCGAGCTCAAGGACGGCGAGATCCGCGAATACGAGATCCATCCCGAGGACTTCGGGATGCAGATGGTCTCCAACCGCGGCCTCAAGGTGGCCGACGCGGCCGAATCGAAGGCCATGCTGCTCGGGGCCCTCGAAAACAAGCCCGGCCCCGCGCTGGAGATCGTCGCCTTCAATGCCGGCGCCGCGCTATACGCCGCCAACAAGGCCGCATCGATCGGCGACGGCATCGCGCTGGCGCGCGAGACCATCGCCAGCGGCGCCGCGCGCCGCAAGGTCGACGCGTTCGTCCAGTTCACCAGGAAATTTTCGTGAGCGACATCCTGCAGAAAATCATTGCCGTCAAACGCGAGGAAGTCGCGGCGGCACGGGCCGCGCGGCCGCTCGCCGCGGTCCGCGCCGAAGCCGAAGCCCTGCCCCCCGCCCGCGACTTCGTCGGTGCCATCCGCGCCAGGATCGCTGCAGGCCGTTCCGCCGTCATCGCCGAAATCAAGAAGGCCAGCCCGTCCAAGGGTGTGCTGCGCGAGAATTTCCGCCCGGCGGAGATCGCCGCCGACTACGAAAGGCACGGTGCCGCCTGCCTTTCGGTGCTCACCGACCGCCAGTTCTTCCAGGGCGCGCCCGAATACCTGCAGGCCGCCCGCGCCGCCTGCGCCCTGCCGGTGCTGCGCAAGGATTTCATGATCGACCCCTACCAGGTATACGAAGCACGCGCCATGGGAGCCGATGCCATCCTGCTCATCGTCGCCGCGCTGTCGGTGGCTCAGATGCAGGAACTCGAGGCCGTCGCCAAGAGCTTGGGCATGGCCGTGCTGGTCGAGGCCCACGACGGCGCCGAGGTCGACGCCGCCCTGCAGCTCGAGACCCCGCTGCTCGGCATCAACAACCGCAACCTCCGGACTTTCGAGGTTTCCCTGCGAACCACCCTCGACCAGCTCGCCCGCATCCCGGCCGACCGGACCGTGGTGACCGAGTCCGGCATCCTCGGGCCGATCGACGTCGCCCTGATGCGCCAAAACAACGTTAGCGCCTTTCTCGTCGGCGAGGCCTTCATGCGCGCCCCCTCCCCGGGCGCTGAGCTGGCAAGGCTTTTCGCCTGATGCCGCCGCTGGGCGGGGGGCTGTTGCAAAAATCCCACAACACCGCCCCGCCCCTCGCCCCAAACCCCTTTTCCCCTTGCCCGACCCCGGCCCCGCCGGCAAAATTGCACCAACTTCCCGATTGGGAGGGATGTGGCAGCCAGTGACCAACCACGTGGAGTCATTGATTGCCGCAAGTCTCGAGTAGTCTCAACACTTTTGGAGATACACATATGCAGAAGAAGATCATCGCCCTGGCTGTGGCCGCTGTCGCCTCTGGCGCCGCTTTCGCCCAGTCCAACGTCACCATTTCCGGCAACCTGAACTATCAGTGGGAGAACATCTCCGGTTCGAACCCCACGATGGCCAACCTGGCCGGCTTCGCCAACCAGGCTGCCCGCGAAGGCCGCAACCGCGTCAATGAGAACGCTTCCGAGCTCAAGTTCTCCGTGACCGAAGATCTGGGCAACGGCCTCAAGGCCATGGCCGTGATCGCCTCCGGCGTTCAGCCGACCGAGACCATCAGCACCGCCGGCACCGCCGTCGGTGGTGGCACGGGTTCGCGCGGCGGCCTCGGCGGTCGTGACACCTACCTCGGCCTCTCCGGCAACTTCGGTACCGTCGTCGCCGGCCGCCTGTCGGTGCATTACAACTCCGCTGGCAAGGTTGACAACTTCCACGAAGGCACTGGCGTTGCCGCTTCCACCATGGGCATCCTCGGTGGTGTCGGTGGCGCTACCGGCACCAACACCCAGGGTTACGGCATCGGCGCCGGCGGCCGCTTGGGCAGCACCGTTGCCTACGTGACCCCGACCTTCAGCGGCTTCAACGCCACCGTCGGCTACGCCCGCCCGAACGTCTCCGGCGCTACTCCCGACGGCGTCACCGAGCAGCCCACCGCCGCCGGCAGCACCACCGCTCGCAAGGAATCCGGCTGGACCGTCAAGGCCAACTTCGACAACGGCCCGATCACCGCCTTCGCTTCCTACCTGGCCCACAGCGACGTGACGGCCGCCGCGAACGTCGTTTGGCAGAACACCGCCAACACCGCGCTGACCAGCATGACCGCTGCCGCCATCGTCGGCGCCGGCGGCTCGACCGCCTACTCGCGCGAAGTCCGCGGCTTCCGCACCGGTGCTGCCTACACCTTCGGCAACGGCTTCAAGGTCGGCCTGATCTATGACAACACCAAGACCCTGTGGCGCGATGATTCGGGCAACGCCAACTCGCAAGACGACGACCTGAACCTGAAGCGCACCGTCTGGGCCGTTCCCGTCAGCTTCGTGAGCGGTCCCCACACCGTCGGCGGCACCTACGCCCGTGCCGGCAACCTCGATGCGGGTGGCACGCTGTCGACCGCTGCGATGAACGCCGGCCTGGCCGACGTCAGCCAGACCGGCGCGACCTACTGGATGCTCGGTTACCAGTACGCCTTCTCCAAGCGTACCAACGTCTCCGCCACCTACGCCCGTATGGACAACGACAGCCGCGCCAACTACGACTTCTGGACCAACGGCCAGATGAACGTTGCCAACACGGCGCCGACGACCCTGGCCAACACCCGTGGCTCGGATCCGACGACCGTTCAGATCGGTATCAAGCACTCCTTCTAATCGACTCACCTCGATCTGAAGTTGAAACGGCCACCTTCGGGTGGCCGTTTTTCTTTGGTGCGACGAAAATCATTTTGTCAATGTGAGATGCTTCTGCGATGCAAGCGCGCCCCGCCGCCCCCATGCTGCCGGTCACGGACCAAAGGTCGATTGCTTCGCTACTCAGACCGCTTTTGCGGCAGGCGTCGGCCGAACTCATCCTCTTCGGCTCCGGGGCCGGCGGCGATGCCCGCCTTGCCTCGGATGTCGACATCGCCGTACGTGCGGCACAACCGCTCCCGCCAGATCTGCTGGCAGCTGCCCGCCAGTCTCTGGAAGATTCCAATGTGCCGTTCAATGTCGATCTTCTCGACTACGCAACGCTTTCCGACGAGTTGAAACAGGCAATTGACCGCGAAGGCATCGCATGGCCCGTTTAACGCAGAGAATCGAAATCGCAAGCCGTGCGCTTTCGACCCGTGACGAACTCGCCCAAGCCGGCAATCCGGGCGTGCTTTGAAAATGGCCTGCTGACCGAGGCCGAAACGCGTTTTGCCTTGGCCATGGTCGATCATCGCAATCTGACCTCGCATACCTACAACGAAGCGCTGGCGGACGAAATCTTCGCGGACTTGCCGGGCTACCGCCAATTGATGCATGCCTGGCTCGACGCGCTGGCGCGCAGCTGAACCAGGTCAGTCCTGCCTGCCGTAGTCCCCGAATTTCCCGATCACCCGCTGCATTTCGTCGTCCAGAAGCGTTCTCGCCTGGCCGAGCGCCAGCACGCGCCAGTACTGCTCGCACAGCGCTTCGAACTCGACGGCCAGCGCCAGAGACTGCTTCAAGTCCCTGCCGAACACCACCATGCCGTGATGCGCCATCAGGCAGGCCGAGCGGCCTTCGAGCGCCTTCACCACCGCATCGGACAGCTCCTGCGTACCGAATGTGGCGTAATCGGCGCAGCGGATGTCCGCGCCGCCGAAGCGCGCGATCATGTAGTGGAAGGGTGGAATCGCCTCGCCCCTGCAGGCCAGCGCGGTGGCAAACGGCGCATGGGTGTGGATGATCGCGCCGGCCTCGGGTCGCGCGGCGTAGATGTCGCGGTGGAAGCGCCATTCGCTGGAGGGCTTGCGCCGGCCCTCGGCGCGGCCGCCATCGTAATCCGGGCCGACGAAGGCGATGTCCTCGGGCACGGATTCATCGTAGTCCATGCCGGTGGGCGTGACGAGGAACCCCTGACCGTGGCGCACGCTGACATTGCCGGCCGTGCCGCGGTTGAGGCCCGCCCCGTTCATGGCGCGGGCCGTGGCGAGGACTGCCGCGCGCGGATCGGGGTCAGCCATGCGAGTTTTGGCGCTTCATTTCGGCCAGGGCGCGTTCGAGCGCAAACCTGTCGCCGACGTCTTTGCCGGGCACCGTGCGTTTGGTCTTGAGCAAGCCCTCGAGATCGACGGTCTTCACCGGCGTGCCATCGTCCGGAACGACGGTCTGTGCATGTCGCAACAAACTTTCGTAGCGTTCGCCGCAGGCATTGAACATCACATCGACGACGAACCGGCGCGGGAGGTTATGGCTTCAGGCATGTCGCCGCGCCAGGGCGATCTTCGCCATGCGCTTGGCCAGGGCATCGAGCAGAGCCTCATCGGCTTCCTCGTGGAAACGGTAGAAGAAGACGCCCTTCGGGAATATGCCGGGCCGGCCCGCGCCAAAGGCTTGCTGCATGGGCATCGTTCCAGCGTGCGCCGCTTATCAGCTTCTCGGCCGATGCATCGAAGCTGATGTCATCCTGCACACGACTGCCGACGGTTCTCATGGCTTGATCGATCCAAGATTCGACGGGGCAATGATACCGTGCTCGGTGATTATTCCGGAAACGAGGCTTGCCGGCGTGATGTCGAAGGCAGGATTGGCCACCACGGTGTCGCCGGCGCCGAGTTCCGCGGCAGCGCGCTCCTCGATCGGGATATGCGCGCCATCGAGGCAGGCGAAATCGATGGTCGAGACTGGCGCGGCGACGTAGAAGGGGACGCCATGCGCCCTTGCCGCCAGCGCCTTGAGGTAGGTGCCGACCTTGTTGGCCACGTCGCCGTCGGCGGCGATGCGGTCGGCGCCGACGATGACGCAATCGACCTTGCCCTGCATCAGCAGCAGGCCGGCGGCGTTGTCGGCGACGAGCGTGTGGGGCACGCCGGCCTGGAACAGTTCCCAGGCGGTGAGCAGGCCCTGGTTGCGCGGGCGGGTCTCGGAGACCCAGACATGCACGTCGAGGCCGGCATCCTGCGCGGCATAGATCGGCGCCAGCGCCGTGCCATGGGCCACGGTCGCGAGCCAGCCGGCGTTGCAGTGGGTCATCACATTGACTTGTCCCTTGCGCGCGGCAATCGCCTGCAGCAGCGGCAGGCCGTGGCGACCGATGGCGGCATTGGCCGCCTCGTCCTCGCGGGCTATGGTGCGGGCTTCGTTCCAGGCGGCATCGCGCCGTGTCGCTGGCGCCGACTTTTGCAGAACGCGCCGCATGCGCGAGAGCGCCCAGTGCAGGTTGATGGCGGTGGGGCGCGTGGCGGCGAGCACGGACAGGGCCTGGTCCAGATCGGCGTCGGAAAAACCTGGCCTGCCCCCGATTGCGAGGGCGACGCCGTAGGCGGCCGTGGCGCCGATCAACGGCGCGCCGCGGACCTGCATGGAACGGATGGCGTGGGCGGCGTCGGCGAGGCCGCGCAGGACGACGAAGGCCGTCTCGCGCGGCAGCCGGGTCTGGTCGAGAATGACCACCGCATCGCCATCCTCCTGAATGGTGCGCAGCGGGTAGGTCATATCGCCCGGTTCAGTTCAGCTTGCCGTGGCAGTGCTTGTACTTCTTGCCGCTGCCGCAGGGGCAGGAATCGTTGCGGCCGACCTTGGGCAGGGCACGCTCGACCGGTTGCGCCTTCTTCTCGTCGTCGCCCACGGAACCCAGGGCTTCATCGTAATCGGCGTGGTGATACTGCACGTTTTCGACCTGCGGCTGGCTGACCTCGGCTTCCTCGATCTGCTCGGGCGAGCGGATCTCGACGGTCATCAGCAGCTTGGTCACTTCGGTGCGCACCGTGCCGAGCAGGCTCTCGAACAGTTCGAAGGCCTCGCGCTTGTATTCCTGCTTCGGGTTCTTCTGCGCGTAGCCACGCAGGTGGATGCCCTGGCGCAGGTGGTCGAGCGCGGCGAGGTGCTCGCGCCAGTGGGTGTCGAGGCTCTGCAGCATGACATTGCGCTCGAAACCGGCCCAGGCCGCCGCGTCGACGGTGGCCTTCTTGTCTGCGTAGCCCTGATCGGCGGCATCGAGAATGCGGCGCAGGACGTCGTCATCGGTGAGGTTGGGCTCGGCCTTGATCCATTCGGCGACCGGCAGCCTCAGCTGCAACTCCGCGGCCAGCGCGGCCTCGAGGCCGGCGATGTCCCACTGCTCCTCGACGCTCTCCGCCGGCACGTGGATGCGGAAGGTGTCGTGGATGACGCCCTGGCGCATCGCGGTGATGGTGTCGGTGATGTCCTCGGTCTCGAGCAGCTCGTTGCGCTGCTGATAAATCACCTTGCGCTGGTCGTTGGCGACGTCGTCGTATTCCAGCAGCTGCTTGCGGATATCGAAGTTGCGCTGCTCGACCTTGCGCTGCGCCGATTCGAGCGAGCGCGTCACCAGGGGGTGCTCGATGGCCTCGCCCTCGGGCATCTTGAGCCGGACCATGATGGTGTTGAGGCGCTCGCCGGCGAAAATCTTGAGCAACTGATCGTCGAGTGCGAGGTAGAAGCGGGAGGAGCCGGCATCGCCCTGGCGGCCGGCGCGGCCTCGCAGCTGGTTGTCGATGCGGCGCGACTCGTGGCGCTCGGAGCCGATGATGTGCAGGCCGCCGGCGGCGAGGACCTGGTCGTGAACCTTTTGCCAGTCGGCACGCAGGACGGCCGTTTTCGCCTCCTTGTCGGCGGGCGCGAGGCTCTCGTCGTCGCGGATGGCGCCGATCTGCTTCTCGATGTTGCCGCCGAGCACGATGTCGGTGCCGCGACCGGCCATGTTGGTGGCGATGGTGACCATCCCCGGGCGGCCGGCCTGCACGACGATCTCGGCTTCGCGCGCGTGCTGCTTGGCGTTGAGCACCTGGTGGTCGATCTTCTCCTTGCTCAGGATGTCGGACAGCAGCTCGGAGTTCTCGATCGAGGTCGTGCCGACCAGCACCGGCTGGCCGCGCTGGTGGCAGTCACGGATATCGGCGACGATCGCCGCGTATTTCTCCGGCGCGGTGCGGAAGATCTGGTCGTTGGCGTCTTTCCGCACCATCGGCCGGTTGGTCGGGATGACCACGGTTTCCAGAGCGTAGATCTGGTGAAACTCGTAGGCCTCGGTGTCGGCCGTACCGGTCATGCCGGCAAGCTTGCCGTACATGCGGAAGTAGTTCTGGAAGGTGATCGAGGCCAGCGTCTGGTTCTCGTTCTGGATGGCGACGCCTTCCTTGGCCTCCACCGCCTGATGCAGGCCATCGGACCAGCGGCGGCCGGCCATCAGGCGGCCGGTGAACTCGTCGACGATCACGACCTCGCCGTTCTGCACCACGTATTGCTGGTCCTTGTGGAACAGCTTGTGGGCACGCAGCGCGGCGTAGAGGTGGTGCATCAGGAGGATGTTGGCCGGCTCGTAGAGGCTGGAGCCTTCGGGCAACATGCCCAGCCGCGTCAGGATCTCCTCGGCCTTCTCGTGACCTTCCTCGGTCAGCAGCACGGAGTGGGCCTTCAGATCCACCGTGTAGTCGCCGGTGTCCTGATCGTGCTGCGTTTGCGCCGCCACACCTTCGGTGAGCAGCGGCGGCACGGCGTTCATCTTGATGTAGAGCTCGGTGTGGTCCTCGGCCTGGCCGGAGATGATCAGCGGCGTGCGCGCCTCGTCGATGAGGATGGAATCGACTTCGTCGACGATCGCGTAATTGAGGCCACGCTGTACCCGCTCGTTGGCCGCATAGACCATGTTGTCGCGCAGGTAGTCGAAGCCGAACTCGTTGTTGGTGCCGTAGGTGATGTCGGCGGCGTAGGCGACCTGCTTCTCGTCGTGCGGCATCTGCGACAGATTGACACCGACGGTCAGGCCGAGGAAGCGGTGCAGCCGCCCCATCCATTCGGCGTCGCGGCTGGCGAGGTAGTCGTTCACCGTGATGACGTGCACGCCATTCCCCGTCAGTGCATTGAGGTAGGACGGCAGCGTGGCGACCAGGGTCTTGCCCTCGCCCGTGCGCATTTCGGCGATCTTGCCGTGGTGCAGCACCATGCCGCCGATCATCTGCACGTCGAAATGGCGCATGCCGAGTACGCGCTTGCCGGCCTCGCGCACGACGGCGAAGGCCTCGGGCAACAGGGCGTCAAGAGGTTCGCCGTTCGCGACTCGCCCCTTGAACTCGTCGGTCTTGGCGCGCAAAGCCTCGTCGGAAAGCGCCTGCATGGCACCCTCGAGGGCGTTGATCTTGCCTACGGTCTGGGAATACTGCTTGACCAGCCGCTCATTGCGGCTGCCGAAAATCTTCTTGAGGAGGCCCGAAATCATGTGCTTGAAAGTCGTCCAGCGCCGAGGTCGGCGAAAGGGCTGATTCTAGCATGCAGGCCCCGGCCGGCCTTGATCCCGGCCAAGCCGGGAGCGGGGCCCGGCGGTCAGTGACGGTGGCCGTGACTATCCGCCGCCATCTGCAGGAAGCGGTTGGGGTTCTGCGCCGCACCCTTGATGCGCACCTCGAAATGCAGGTGCGGGCCGGTCGAGCGGCCGGTATTGCCGACGTCGGCGATATGCTGACCGCGCTTGACGAAGGCGCCAGCCTGGACATGCAGCTTGGAGGCATGGGCGTAGCGGGTGATCAGGTCGCCGCCATGGTCGATATCGACGACGAGGCCATATTCCGGGTGGCGCTCGGCGGCAATCACCACCCCGGCGGCGGCAGCAGCGATGGGCGTGCCGACCTCCGCCGGAAAATCGACGCCTTCATGCAGGGCGCGCTGGCCGGTGAAGGGGTCGAGGCGCCAACCATAGGCCGAGGCGTTCCAGGTGCCGTCGACGGGCAGGGTCGTCGGCAGGCGCGCCTTGCGCACGCGCTCCTCGAACAGCCGGGCTTCGAGCAGGGTCAGTGTGTCGGTCCTGGCCTCGAGTTGGCGGGACAGGTTTTCCAGCGCCTGCTGCAACTCGTTGGCGGAAAGGTTCGAGGCCTCGACCAGCGGGCCGCCGCGGGCGTCGCGGTCGGCCGGTGCATTGCGCGCGTCCTGCAGCTTGACCCCTGAAACGTTGGCCAGGCGCTCGCCGAGGGAATCCAGCCGCAACATCTGGGCCTGCATCTGGCCGAGCTTGACGGCCATGGCGTTGAGGTTTTCGCGCACGTAGTCGCGGCTCTTCTGCGTTTCCTCGGCCGAGACGACGCGGAACGCGTCCTGCAGGAAGGGCAGCCGCAACTCGGCGGCGTGACGCACGGTTAGATAGGAGAAGATCGACGACAAGGCGATCACCGACGCGGCGAGCAGTCCACCGCCGAAGACGACGTGACGCCAGGTCAGGGTCAGCGTCTTGGCCGTTGCCATTCGATTGGAGACGAGAATAATATGCACGCTCTGCTCCCTTAGAGGTCCTGATTCATGCGGCCGCGCCGCAACGTCCGTTCTCTTGAAGACTGCCTGCTTGCCGATGCCGGCATGGCGCGACTGTCCTCGCATGCTTCCCGACTGGCGCGGCTGCAGGCGATCCTTGCGGCCAATCTGCCAGCCAATCTCGCCCGCAGTGCCCGCGTGGCGAATCTCAAATCGGGGAAGCTCGTTATCCACGCCGATAACGGCGCGGTGGCGGCTAAGCTGAGGCAGATGGCGCCCCGGCTCGCCGACCTTGTTCGTTTCGAAGCGGCGGAGGTTAATGGAATAGAAATCCGCGTGCAAGGCCGCGGCGGAAATCCGGCCCTGCCCCGCCGGCAAAGCCCCGCTGGAATTGGAGATACAGCGAAGCGTGGACTTACATCTCTGGAGAAGCGCTTGCCTGAAGGGTCTCGCCTGAGGCTCGCCCTGACCAAGCTGGTCGAGCGCGGCTAGGCGCAACCCCTTTCCTTTCTAGAGAACGATCACCCGCTCGAGGAACATCAGGGCCAAGACGATCAGGGCGAAGATCAGGGCGTACTTGGCCAGCCGCCCGGCTAGACGCAGATAGCGCTTGTCCCCGCTGATCAGGTAGCTGACGATGCCGGCGCCGATGGCGATAGCCACCAGCACGCCGACAATGCGCAGTAGAAGCATCAGGGACTCGCCGGGCCTCGAGCCTCAGGCGGCCTGCAGCACAGGGTAGAGATGGGCGATGCCAGGAGGTGCCCTGTCGGCATCCTCGAAGCTCACCAGTTCCCAGGCGGCGGCATCGGCCAGCAGGGCGCGCAGCAACTGGTTGTTGAGCGCGTGGCCGGATTTGTGGGCGGAGAACGCGGCCAGCAGGGGGTGGCCCGCCAGATAGAGGTCGCCGATCGCGTCGAGTACCTTGTGGCGCACGAACTCGTCGGGCAGCCGCAGGCCCTCGGCGTTGAGGACGCGGTACTCGTCCATCACGATGGCGTTGTCGAGGCTGCCGCCGAGCGCGAGGCCCTGGGCGCGCAGCGCCTCGACGTCCTGGGTGAAGCCGAAGGTACGGGCGCGGGCGATGTCGCGGACGTAGGAATCGTCGGCGAAATCGACCTCGACGCGAGTACCGGTCTGGTCGACCGCCGGGTGGTTGAAGACGATCGAGAAGGCGAGTTTGAAACCGTCGTAGGGTTCGAGCCGCGCCCATTTGTCGCCATCCTTCACCTCGACGGCCTTCTTGACGCGGAGGAAGCGCTTGGGCGCGTTCTGTTCCTCGATCCCGGCGGACTGCAGCAGGAAAACGAAAGGTCCCGCCGAGCCGTCCATTATCGGCAGTTCCGGCGCATCGACATCAATGTAGACATTGTCGACGCCCAAGCCGGCCAGCGCCGACATCAGGTGCTCGACGGTGCCGAGCCGGACGCCGTCCTTCTCGAGCACGGAGGCCATGCGCGTATCGCCGACGCCGTAGGGGTCGGCGCGCAGGTCGACGGGCGGATCGAGATCGACGCGGCGAAAGACGATGCCGGTGTTCGGCTGGGCCGGGCGCAGCGTCAGGCGCACCTTGATGCCGGAATGCAGCCCGACGCCGGTGGCGTTGATGACGGATTTGAGGGTGCGCTGGCGCAGCATGTCTCTGGGGCTAGGTTTATGGCAAGCGAATGTTGCAGGGCCGCAAGTTTATCACGGCGGCAGGAAGGCTCCGGCGAGGCGAGGTGCCGGAGCCTTCCTCCTGCGCGCGGCCAAACAGACCTAATCGGCCTGTTTGCGCAGGAAGGCCGGGATGTCGTACTTGTCCACACCGCTGGCCGTCATCGAATCGACCATGGCGCTGCGGCCGGCGCGACCGGAACTGAAGACACCGCTGAAATCGAGCGCACCGGGCGCGACCGCCGTTTCGGTGAGCAGCGGCATGTTGTCCGTGCCCGTGCGCAGGATTTCGGCCGGGACCAGGGTCGGGCGCGCCGCCTTGGCCCTGGCGGTGCCGAGGCCGGTGGCGACGACGGTGACGCGTACCCGGTCCTCCATCCCGTCGTCGTAGGCCAGACCGCAGATCACGGTCGCCTCGGGCGAGGTGTATTGGCGGATGGTGCTCATCACCTCCTTGTACTCCTTCATGGTCACCTGGCGGCTGGCGGTGACGTTGACCAGCACGCCGCGGGCGCCGGACAGCTCGATGCCCTCGAGCAGCGGGCTGGCGGCCGCGTTCTCGGCGGCGATGCGGGCGCGATCGACGCCGACGGCCTCGCCCGAGCCCATCATCGCCTTGCCCATCTCGCCCATCACCGTGCGCACGTCCTGGAAATCGACGTTGATGTGGCCATTGACGTTGATGATCTCGGCGATGCCGCCGACCGCGTTCTTCAGCACGTTGTCGGCTGCCCTGAAGGCGTCGGACATCGAGACGTCCTCGCCCAGCACCTCCATCAGCTTCTCGTTGAGCACCACGATCAGCGAGTCGACCGAGGCCTCGAGCTCCTTGAGGCCGGCATCGGCGAGGCTCATGCGCCTGCCCTCGTATTCGAAGGGCTTGGTCACCACGGCGACGGTGAGGATGCCGAGCTCACGCGCGACCTCGGCAACGATCGGCGCGGCGCCGGTGCCAGTACCACCGCCCATGCCGGCGGTGATGAAGGCCATGTGCGCGCCGGCGAGCGCCTCGGCGATCTGCTCGCGCACCCCCAGTGCGTGCTCGCGGCCGACCTCCGGCTTGCCGCCGGCGCCGAGGCCCGGTCCGAGCTGGAGCTTGACCCCGGCGCTCATGTGCTTGAGCGCCTGGGCGTCGGTATTGGCGCAGATGAACTCCACGCCCTGCACGCCTTCGCGGATCATGTGCTCGACGGCATTGCCACCCGCGCCGCCGACTCCGATGACCTTGATGATGGTCGTAGGTTCCGGTTCAACAAATTCAAACATGCTCGCCTCCTTGTTGTTGCTGCTGCAAGATCAAAAATTCTTCACAAACCAGGAACGCATGCGTTCCAGCACCTGCTTGAAATTCTTCGGGCTCTGCACCTTGAGGCCCCGCTGCTTCTGCGTCAGACCCTCCAGCAACAGCCCCATCGCCGTGGCGTAGCGCGGCCCCTTGACGAAGTCGCGCAGGTTGCCGTCGTAGTGCGGTACGCCGAGCTTCACCGTGTTGTGGAACATCTCCTCGCCAAGCTCGATCATCCCGGGCATCTGCGCCGAGCCGCCGGTGAGGACGACGCCCGCGCGCAACAACCGCTCGAGGCCGCTGCGCGCCAGTTCCTCCTGCACCTTGACAAAGATTTCCTCGATGCGCGGCTGGATGAAGCCGGCCAGTGCCTGGCGCGAGAGGTGGGTTGCCGGACGGTCGCCGACGCCGGGCACCTCGATCATCTGGTCCGGGTCGGCGATCTGCTGCAGCGCCACGCCCCACTTTTCCTTGATCTCCTCGGCGTCCGGCGTCGAGGTGCGCAGGGCGATGCCGATGTCGGCCGTGATCTGATCGCCGGCGATCGGAATCACCGCCGTGTGGCGAATGGCCCCCTGGGAGAAGATGGCGATGTCGGTGGTGCCGCCGCCGATGTCGACCAGGCAGACGCCGACATCGCGCTCGTCCTCGGTCAGCACGGCGTGGCCGGAGGCCAGCGGCTGCAGCACCAGGTCGACGACTTCGAGGCCGCAGCGATGCACGCACTTGACGATGTTCTGCACGGCGGTGACGGCACCGGTGACGATGTGCACCTTGACATCGAGGCGCTTGGCGTCCATGCCGATCGGCTCCCGCACGCCGTCCTGGCCATCGACGATGAACTCCTGCACCAGGGTGTGGAGGATCTGGTCGTCGGCCGAAATCGGCGTGGCGTTGGCGGCCTCGATGGCGCGCTCGACGTCGAACTGCGTAACCTCCTTGTCGCGCACCACGGCCATGCCGCTCGAGTCCTTGCTCTTTATGTGGCTGCCGGCGATTCCGGTATAGACCTCCCTGACCTTGCAGCCGGCCATCAGTTCGACTTCTTCGACGGCACGCGAGATGGCGTTGACCGTCTCCTCGATGTTCACCACCACGCCTCGGCGCAGGCCGCGCGACTGCTGGCTGCCGAGACCGAGGATGACCAGTTGGCCCTCGGCATTGACTTCGGCGACGATGGCGACGATCTTCGACGTGCCGATGTCGAGGCCGACGATGAGGTCGCGCTTGGCTTCCTTGCTCATTGTTGCTTTCTCATGAGGCGCTCTTTCTGTCCGGCTGACCCAGGCGCAGGGCGAAGCCGTTGGGGTAGCGCACGTCGACGGCGGCGATCGGGGCGTGGACCTTCTCGCGGGCGGCGACATAGTGATCGGTGAGTCGGGTCAGGCGTTCCACCAGCGGTTGCTTCGGCTGGTCGCGGCCAAGGTCGACCAGCACACCGTCGTCGAGCCGGACCTGCCAGGCTTCGCGCGCGGTCAGCGTCAGTGCCACGGTCTTGCGCTGGATCTTCGCCAGGTGCGAGTCGAACTCGTGGTAGCGCGCGAGCATCGCCGCGGACGAGCCTTCGGGCCCGCTGAATGCCGGCAGCTCGTCGCCGGCACTGGCAGCGAAGACCTCGCCATGCGTATTGACAAGTCGCTGCTCGCCGTCGGCAGGCGACCAGCGGGCGACGGCGACGTGCTCCTCCAGTGCCAGCTCCAGCGCATCCGGCCACTGCCGCCGCAGGGAGGCGGAGCGGACCCAGGGCAACTTCTCGAAGGTCAGCCGTGCGTCGTCGAGATTGACGGCGAAAAGATTTCCCGACAACGCGGTCCGTGCGGCATGCTCGATCTGGGCACGGCTGACCCGTTCCACGGTACCGACCACCACCAGTTCGCGCAGCGGATAAATCGGCAGGCGCTTGACGGCGGACATCGCCGCCCAGGCCAGCCCGGCGACGGCGACGGCGATCAGCAGGTCGGCGGCAAGATCCAGCCACTGCGGCTGATTCCAGAAGCCCTCACCGCCCTGCGTCCGGCGATTGCGCTCGACCCTAGCCACAGCGCGCCTCCGCCAGGATGCGCACCACCAGATCCTCGAAGCCGATGCCGGCCGCGCGCGCTGCCATCGGTACCAGCGAATGGTCGGTCATGCCGGGCGCGCTGTTGACCTCGAGGCACCACGGCTTGCCTTCATGATCGAGCATGATGTCCACGCGACCCCAGCCGCGGCCGCCGAGGACGTCGAAGGCGCGAAGCGCCAGCGCCTGCATCGCGCTTTCCCGCTCCGCCGTCAGTCCGCTGGGAATCTGGTACTGCGTGTCGTCGCGATCGTACTTGGCCTCGTAGTCGTAGAACTCGGTCGCCGGCACGATGCGGATCACGGGCAGGGCCTGGCCGGCCAGAATGCCCACGGTGTATTCGCCGGCATCGACGAAACGTTCGGCCAGCACCAACTTGTCGTACTTCGCCGCCAGTTCCGAGGCCGCGCGCAGGCCGCCGGCCTCCTTGACCTTGCTGATGCCGATGCTCGAACCCTCGCAGGCCGGCTTGACGAACAGCGGCAGGCCGAGCTGCCGCTCGATAGCGGCGAAATCCGACGCGGCATCGACGACCACGAATTCGGGCACCGGGATGCCGGCCGCGCGCCAGGCCAGCTTGCTGCGCCACTTGTCCATCGCCAGCGCCGAGGCGAGGACGCCGCTGCCCGTGTAGGGAATTTTCATCAATTCCAGCGCACCCTGCAGGCAGCCGTCCTCGCCGCCGCGACCATGCAGGGCGATGAAGACGCGGTCGAATTTCTCGTCCTTGAGCGCGGCCAGCGGCATCGTCGCCGGATCGAAGGCATGGGCGTCGACGCCGGCGCGCTTGAGCGCCGCCAGCACCGCGGCGCCGCTCTTGAGCGAGACGGGGCGCTCGGCGGACTCGCCGCCGAGCATCACCGCCACCTTGCCAAAGTTGGCCCCCCCGCCACTCATGACGCATCACCCGAGCGAAGCGAGCAATCGCGCTTCCCCCCGCGAGGGGGGAACGAGGGGAGCGGGCAACAATTCCCCCCCGAGGGAGGCGCGGCCTCCCCCACGATGCGAACCTCGCGAACCAATTCGATCCCGAACATTTCCTTCACGCGCGCTTGAACCTGGCCAATAAGCGTTTCTATCGCGCCGGCACTGGCCGCGCCGTCCGGATTAACGACGAAATTCGCATGCTTTTCGGACACCCGCGCGCCGCCGATCGCGCATCCCTTGAGGCCGGCCGCTTCGATCAGCCGCGCGGCGTGATCGCCGGGCGGATTGCGGAACACCGAGCCGGCGTTGGGCAGTTGCAGCGGCTGGGTGGCGATGCGCTTTTCGAGCAGCTCGGTGATGCGGTTGCGGGAGGCCTTGCCGTCGCCTGCGGGGAAGCGCATCCAGACCGCCGCAAAGACCTCGTCCGTGGCGCTCTTCAGGCCGACATGGCGGTAGCCGATGGCGAAATCGTCACGGGTGCGCTCGATTAGCTCGCCGCGGCGATCGAGCATCAGCACGCGCTCGACGAAAGCCCATGTCTCCCCGCCGTAGCAGCCGGCATTCATCGCCAGCGCCCCGCCCATGGTGCCCGGGATGCCCGCGAGGAACTCGGCACCGACCAGGCCGTGATTGGCGGCGAAGCGCGCGACCTTGGGGCTCGCCACGCCGGCCTCGGCGTAGACGGTGCCGTCGGCTTCGCGACGCAACGCTTTCAATGCGCCGTGGGTGAAGATCACCGTGCCGTCGAAGCCGCCGTCGCGTACCAGCAGGTTGGAGCCGAGGCCGACGATCATCAGCGGCTCGTCATGGCGCAGCGCCGTGAGGAAGGCCGCGAGGTCGGCGAGATCCGTCGGCGCATAGGCCCGCGCGGCGGCCCCGCCTGCGCGCCAGGAGACGTGGCCGGCCATCGGCACGTTCTCACGCAGGTCGCCATGCCACTCAGCCATTGGCCAGCTTTCCCGGGACGCCGCCGATGGAACCGGCACCCATGGTGATGACGACGTCGCCGTCGCGCGTCGCAGCGAGTATGGCCTGCGGCATCGCGGCGATGTCCTCGACGAACACCGGCTCGGTCTTTCCGGCGACGCGAATCGCGCGCGCCAGGGTGCGGCCGTCGGCGGCGACGATCGGCGCCTCGCCGGCGGAGTAGACCTCGGCCAGCAACAGCGCATCGACGCCGGCCAGGACCTTGACGAAGTCCTCGAAGCAGTCGCGCGTGCGCGTGTAGCGGTGCGGCTGGAAGGCCAGCACCAGTCGCCGGCCCGGAAAGGCGCCGCGGGCGGCGGCGATGGTGGCCGCCATTTCGGCCGGGTGGTGGCCGTAGTCGTCGATCAGCGTGAAGCTGCCGCCGGCGGGGCAACGGATCTCGCCGTAGCGCTGGAAGCGGCGGCCGACACCCTTGAAATCCGCCAGCGCCTTGACGATCGCCGTGTCGCCGACGCCGACTTCCGTCGCCACGGCGATCGCCGCCAGCGCGTTCAGCACGTTGTGGCGACCCGGCAGGTTGAGCGTGATGGCCAGGCGCGATACCGCGCCGTTGGTGCGCACGCAGTCGAACTTCATGGTGCCACCGTCGGCCACGACGTTCTCGGCACGGAAGTTGGCCGGTTCGTCGATGCCGTAGGTCACGACCTGCTTGGCCACGCGCGGCAGGATCTCGCGCACGTTGGCGTCGTCGGCGCAGAGCACGGCGACACCGTAGAAGGGCAGGCGATGGAGGAAGTCGACGAAGGCCTGCTTGAGACGGCCGAAGTCGTGGCCATAGGTCTCCATGTGGTCGGCGTCGATGTTGGTGACGACCGACACGACCGGCGACAGGAAGAGGAAGGAGGCATCGGACTCGTCGGCCTCGGCGACGAGGAATTCGCCGGCGCCGAGCTTGGCGTTCGCTCCCGCCGAATTCAGCCGCCCGCCGATGACGAAGGTCGGATCGAGCCCGCCTTCCGCCAGACAACTGGCGGCGAGGCTGGTGGTCGTGGTCTTGCCGTGGGTGCCGGCGATGGCGATGCCCTGCTTGAAGCGCATCAGCTCGGCCAGCATCTGCGCCCGCGGCACGATGGGCAGGCGGCGGGAGCGCGCGGCCATGACTTCCGGGTTGTCGTCCTTGACCGCGGTCGACGTCACCACCGCATCCGCACCCGCCACGTTCGCGGCCGCATGGCCGATCACCACGCGCACCCCCTGCGCCGCGAGACGCCGGGTCGTGGCACTCTCGGCCAAGTCCGATCCCGAGACCTCGAAGCCCTGGTTGGCCAGCACCTCGGCGATGCCGCTCATGCCGGAACCGCCGACGCCGATGAAGTGAATCCGCCTGACCTTGTGTTTCATTTCGCTACCTCCTTGCAGGCATTCGCTACGGCAGTGGTCGCATCCGGCTTGGCCAGTTCCCGCGCCTTCTCGGCCATCTGCTGCAGCTGGTCGCGGTTCATGTTGCGGATCAGCGCCAGGGTCTCCGGCGTCAGCTCCGCCTGCGGCAGCAGGATCGCCGCGCCGGCATTGGCGAGAAAGCGCGCATTGCCGGTCTGGTGATCGTCTACCGCGTGCGGAAAGGGCACAAGGATGCTGGCCACGCCCGCGGCCGCCAGCTCGGCGACGGTCAGCGCGCCGGCGCGGCAGATCACGAGGTCGGCCCAGGCGTAGGCCGCGGCCATGTCCTCGATGAAAGGCACCAGGCTCGCCGTGACGCCCGCCCGCGCATAGATTTCGCGCAGCGCTTCGACATGCCTTTCACCCGCCTGATGCATCACCTCGGGCCGCTCGTTTTCCGGCAGCAGGGCCAGCGCCAGCGGCACGGTTTCATTGAGCGCCGCCGCACCGAGGCTGCCGCCGACCACCAGCAGGTGCAGCGGCTCGCCGCGCGCCGCGCGCTCGCGATAACGCAAAGTCGGCGCCGGCAGCACGGCGATTTCCAGCCGCACGGGATTGCCTACCCACTCACCCTTCCGCAGCACGGCGGGGAATCCACTGAGGATGCGGTCGGCCACGCCCGCCAGCACCCGGTTGGCGAGCCCCGCCACCGAGTTCTGCTCGTGCAGCACCAGCGGTGTGCCTTTCAGCGCCGCCATCATGCCGCCGGGAAAGGTGACGAAGCCGCCCATGCCGAGCACGACGTCGGGACGGATGCGCTTGAGCTCCGCCAGCGCCCGGGCGAAGCCGCGCAGCAGGTTGAACGGCAGCAGCAGCTTGCGCAGGATGCCCTTGCCGCGCAGCGCGGCGAAGCGCACCCAGGCCATCTCGTAGCCGCGTCCCGGCACCAGCCGCGCCTCCATGCCGTCGGGGTTGCCCATCCAGACCACGCGCCAGCCTTCGCCACGCAGCGCATCGGCGACCGCCAATCCCGGAAATATGTGCCCGCCGGTACCGCCAGCCATGACGAGGAGCGTCTTCATACCGCGCCACCCCGCATGAGCCGGCGATTTTGGCTACGGCCGGCGCTAAGCGCCTTAACGTTCGCTTCGCTCACGTTAGCCTCCGCCGAAACAGGCAACTCATGCGGAGCCCCCCCGCATGAGTTGCCTGTTTTCATAATCGACGCGGAGCAACACCGCCAGCGCCACGCAGTTGGCGACGATGCCCGAGCCGCCAAAACTCATCAGCGGCAGCGTCAGGCCCTTGGTCGGCAGCAGGCCCGTGTTCACACCCATGTTGATGAAGGACTGCACCCCGAACCAGATGCCGACGCCCTGCGCGGCGAGACCGGCGAAGACACGATCGAGCATCAGCGACTGGCGACCGATGACGAAGGCGCGCTGCACCAGCAGCGAGAACATGGCGATGACGGCCAGCACGCCGACGAAGCCGAGTTCCTCGGCGATCACCGCAAGCAGGAAGTCGGTGTGCGCCTCCGGCAGATAGAACAGCTTCTCGACGCTGGCGCCAAGGCCGACGCCGAACCACTCGCCGCGACCGAAAGCAATCAAGGCATGGGAGAGCTGGTAGCCCTTGCCGTAGGCGTCCTTCCACGGATCCATGTAGCTGGTGATGCGCTCCAGCCGGTAGGGCGAGGTCAGGATCAGCACGACGAAGGCGACGGCCATGCCGACGATCAGAACCGCGAACAGCCGCGCGTTGATGCCGCCCAGAAAGAGTATGCCGAAGGCGATGGAGACGATGACGACGAACGCGCCGAAATCCGGTTCGCGCAACAGCAGCGCGCCGACCAGCACCATGACCAGGAACATCGGCACGAAGCCGCGGCGGAAAGAGCCCATTTCGGCCAGCTTGCGCGTCGTGTAGTCGGCGGCATAGAGGACGGCGCAGAGTTTCATCCCTTCGGACGGCTGCAGATTGATCGGGCCCAGCGGCAACCAGCGCTGCGCACCGTTGACCGAGCGTCCGACGTGGGGAATCAGCACGATGACCAGCAGTACCACCCAGACCGCGAACAGCCAGGGGGCGGCCCGCTGCCAGGTACGCAACGGAACCTGGAAGGCGACCGCGCCGGCGAAAAGACCGACGGCCAGGAAGACGGCGTGGCGGGTCAGGAAGTAGGTCGCCTGGTTGCCGGTGAAGCGGCTGCCTTCGGCGGTGGCGATCGAGGCCGAATAGACCATCACCAGGCCGAGCAGCAGCAGGCCCAGCGCCGGCCACAGCAGCAGCGGATCGAGCTCGGCCGGCGCGCCCTGCGCAAGCATCGGTCGGCGGTTGGAGGTGAAGACGGCACTCATTGCTGCGCGAGTCCCTGAACCGCCGCGACGAACACCTGGGCGCGGTGCTCGTAGTTGCGGAACATGTCGAAGCTGGCGCAGGCCGGCGACAGCAGCACGGCGTCGCCGGCCCACGCGGCTCGCGCGGCGACGCGCACGGCGTCCGCCATGTCCGCCGCGGTCTGCACCGGCACGCCGCAGCCGGCGATCGCCGCGGCGATCGCCGGTCCGTCGCGGCCGATCAGCACGACGGCGCGGCCGTGGCGGGCGATGGCCGGCTTGAGCGGCGAAAAATCCTGGCCCTTGCCGTCGCCGCCGAGTATCACCACGACCTTGCGCTGCAGTCCTTCGAGCGCGGCGACGGTGGCGCCGACGTTGGTGCCTTTGGAATCGTCGAACCAGGTCACGCCGCAGAGTTCGGCAACGCGCTCGACGCGGTGCGGCAGGCCGCGAAACTCGCGCAGCCCCGGCAACAGCGCCTCCGCGTCGAGACTGTCATGGGCATCGATGGCCGCGCACAGCGCCAGCGCGGCCATGGCATTGGCGGCATTGTGCAGGCCGCTGAGCGGCAGCTGCGACACCGGCAGCAGGAACGTGTCGCCCTGCACTATCCACGGCTCGCCCCTGTTGTCGCGCAGGCCGAAGTCGGCGGCATCGCCGGGCGCGTCGAGGCCGAAGGTGATCAACCGCCGGCCCGGAATCGCCATGCGCTTGACTCGCTCGTCCTGCCGGTTGAGCACCTGCACGCCGCGACCCTCGAAGATGCGTGCCTTGGCCGCGGCGTAGTCGTCGAGATCGACGTAGCGGTCCAGATGGTCGTCGGAAATGTTGAGCACCGTCGCAGCTTCGGCATCGAGCGTCTCCAGCGTCTCGAGCTGGAAGCTCGACAGTTCGAGCACCCAGACCTCCGGCAGCGTGCCCGCGTCCTGACAGGCCATCAGCGCGGTCAGCGCCGCGGGCGAGATGTTGCCGGCCACGCCCGTGACCTTGCCGGCGCCACGGCAGAGATGACCAGTAAGCGCGGTGGTGGTGGTCTTGCCATTGGTGCCGGTGATGGCGATCACCCTTGTCCTTTCGCGCACGCCGAGGAGGCGCAGACCCTGGGCGAACAGCCCGATTTCTCCGATCACCGGCACACCCTGCGCCCGCGCGTGGGTCAGCAGCGGCAGGCCGGGCGAGAGTCCGGGCGACAGCGCGACGAGATCGATGCCGTCGAGCAGCCTCCTGTCGAACTCGCCCGGGCAAAAGTCGGCGTTGGCGAGACGGCGTTTTAGTTCGTCGAGGTAGGGCGGCGCAGCGCGGGTATCGGCTACGCGCACGCTCGCGCCGTTCCTGGCGCACCACTGCGCCATCGCCAGCCCCGATTCGCCGAGGCCCAGAACGAGAACGTGCTTGCCGGTCAGCATCAGCGGATCTTCAGGGTGGACAAACCGAACAGCACCAGCAGGATGGTGATGATCCAGAAACGCACCACGACCTGCGTTTCCTTCCAGCCGGTCTGCTCGAAGTGATGGTGCAGCGGCGCCATCAGCAGGATGCGCTGGCCGACGCCGTAGCGCCTCTTGGTGTATTTGAACCAGCCGACCTGCAGCATCACCGACACCGTTTCGGCGACGAAGACGCCGCCCATGATGAAGAAGACGATTTCCTGGCGCGCGATCACCGCCACGGTGCCGAGCGCCGCGCCCAGCGCCAGCGCGCCGACGTCGCCCATGAAGACCTCGGCCGGATAGGCGTTGAACCAGAGAAAGCCCAGTCCGGCGCCGGCCAGCGCACCGCAGAACACCGTGAGCTCGCCGGCGCCCGGGATGTAGGGCAGCAGCAGGTACTTGGAAAATCCGGCGTGGCCGGCGACGTAGGCGAAGATGCCCAGCGCCGCGCCCACCATCACCGTCGGCATGATGGCCAGGCCGTCGAGACCGTCGGTGAGGTTGACCGCGTTGCTGCTGCCGACGATGACGAGGTAGGTCAGCACGATGAAACCGAAGACGCCGAGCGGATAGGTGACGCTCTTGAAGAAGGGCAGGATGAGGTCCGCCTTCGCCGGCAGCTCGAGGGTGAAGCCGCTGGCCACCCACTGGATGAACAGTTCGACCACCTTCTCGTTGTTCGGCGCCGAGATCGAGAAGGCGATGTAGATGGCGGCGACGACGCCGATCAGCGACTGCCAGAAGAACTTCGCCCTCGCCGACAGCCCCTTCGGATTCCGATAGACCACCTTGCGCCAGTCATCGACCCAGCCGACCGCGCCATAACCCAGGGTGACGATCAGCACGATCCAGACGAAGCGGTTGGAAAGGTCGGCCCACAGCAGCGTGGCGACGCCGAGCGAGATCAGGATCAGCGCGCCGCCCATGGTTGGCGTGCCGGCCTTGACCAGGTGGGTCTGCGGACCGTCGTCGCGCACCGATTGTCCAATTTTCTTCGCCGTGAGCCAGCGGATCACCGCCGGGCCGGCGACGAAGGAGATGGTCAGCGCCGTCATCGTCGCCAGCACGGCGCGCAGCGTGATGTAGCTGAAGACGTTGAAGGCGCGGATGTCCTGGGCGAGCCACTGGAACAACTCAAGCAGCATGCTGTTTCTCCTCGATGGCCTCGACCACGCGCTCCATGCGCATGAAGCGCGAACCCTTCACCAGTACGGTCACGTCGGCGGCCAGCTCGGGCTTGAGGGCATCGACCAACGCCTCGACGCCGCCGAAATGGCGCGCGCCGTCGCCGAAGTTGTGCGCGGCGTCGGCCGCGAGCGTGCCGAGGGCGAACAACCGCTCGATGCCGCGGCTCTTGGCATGGCCGCCGATCTCGTCGTGGAACTGCGCCGCCGCCTCGCCGACCTCGCCCATGTCGCCCATCACCAGGATGCGCCTGCCCGGCACGCCCGCCAGCACGTCGATCGCGGCGCGCATCGAGTCTGGATTGGCGTTGTAGCTGTCGTCGATCACCGTCGCGCCATTGAGCCCGGCGCGGCGCTGCAGGCGCCCCTTGACGCCGGCGTAGCCGGCCACCCCCGCGGCGACGACATCGAGCGGCACGCCGGCGGCGAGACAGGCCGCGGCGGCGGCGACGGCATTGCGCGCATTGTGTTCGCCCGGAACCGCAAGCTCGACCTGCACCGTGCCTGCCGCCGTCGTCAGTTCGAGCCCCCCACCGAAGCCGCGTTGCCGCCAGATGCCGCGGACGTCGGCCGCCGCCGTCAGGCCGAAGGTGCTGACGGTCCGCCCGCTGCAGAGCTCCCGCCACAGCGGCGCATGCGGGTCGTCGGCGTTGATCACGGCGACGCCGTCCGCCCCGAGCCCTTCGAAGATCTCGCCCTTGGCGCGAGCGACCGCGGTCAAGGTGCCGAGCCCCTCGAGATGGGCGCGCTGGGCATTGTTGACCAGCGCCACCGTGGGCCGCGCCAGGTGCGCCAGGTAACGGATCTCGCCCGGGTGATTCATGCCCATTTCGATCACCGCCGCGCGGTGCTCGGGACGCAGCCGCAGCAGGGTCAGCGGCAGGCCGATGTCGTTGTTGAGGTTGCCCCGGGTCGCCAGAACGGCGCCATCGCCAAACTTGCGGCGCAGGATCGCCGCGCACATTTCCTTGACCGTGGTCTTGCCGTTGCTGCCGGTGATGCCGAGCAGCGGAATCGGGAACCGCGCGCGCCATCCCGCCGCGAGCTGGCCCAGCGCCTCGCGGGTGTCGAGGACCGGAATCAGCGGCAGGTCGGCATTCGCTTTGGCGAACTCGCGGCTCACCAGCGCGCCGGCCGCACCCTTGGCGATGGCTTCGACCACATGATCGTGGCCGTCGAATCGCTCGCCTTTGAGTGCGACGAAGAGCATGCCGGGCGTCACCTCGCGCGAATCGGTGCCGACCGCGAGGATTTCCGCGTCGTCCCCCTGATGGGGCACGCCGATCGAGGCTGCCGCTGCGGACAGTCGCATCATGGCCGCTCTCCCGCGCCGGCATGCCGTGCCGCCAGCGCCGACTGCGCCGTGGCGAGATCGGAGAAAGGATGGCGCACGCCGGCGATCTCCTGGTACGGTTCGTGCCCCTTGCCGGCAAGGAGGATCACGTCGCGCGGGTCGGCTTCCCGCACCACACTCGCGATGGCTGCGGCGCGGTCGGCTTCGATCTCCGGCAATACCTTCATGCCGGCGATGATCGCGGCGATGATCGCCTGCGGCTCCTCGCTGCGCGGGTTGTCGCTGGTGACGATGGCGCGGTCGGCCAGCCGCTCCGCGATGGCCCCCATCTGCGGACGCTTGCCGGCATCGCGGTCGCCGCCGCAGCCGAAGACGCAGGCGAGGCGACCGCCGCGGGCCTGGGCCGTCTCGCGCAGCGTCGCCAGCGCCTTTTCCAGGGCGTCGGGCGAGTGGGCGTAATCGACCACCACCAGAGGTTCATGTACCCCGCCGACGGCCTGCATGCGCCCTGGCGGCGGCCGCAGCCGGGGCAGGACCGCGGCGATATCGGCGAGCTTCTCGTCGCCCGCGAGCAGCGCGCCGATCACGGCCAGCAGGTTGGCGGCATTGAAGCGCCCGACCAGCGGCGCGGCGCAGTGCGCACCGTCGAGGTCGAAGGCGATGCCCGTCGCGGTCATCGCGAAATTGCGGGCCGCCAGCACCTCGTCGGCGCCGCTGCGGTCTTCGAGGGTGTAGCCGATGGTGCGCACGCGACCGCGCAGCCGCGCTGCCAGCTCGCGGCCGAAGGAGTCGTCGAGATTGATCACTGCCGCGCCGAGGCCTGCCGTTTCGAACAGCTTCGCCTTGGCCGCGCCATAGGCCTCCATGCTGCCGTGGTATTCGAGATGGTCGCGGGTAAGGTTGGTGAACACCGCGACGTCGAAATTCACGCCATTGACCCGACCCTGGTCGAGTCCGATCGAGGACACCTCCATGGCGCAGGCGACGGCGCCCTGCTCGAGATAGCCGGCCAGCGCGCGGTGCAGGGAAATCGCGTCGGGCGTGGTGTTGGCGCTCTCGGCCAGTGCCGGGGGAAAGCCGTTGCCGAGGGTGCCGATCACCGCGCACTTGCAGTCCCATGCGTTCATGGCCTGGGCGATCCACTGCGACACCGACGTCTTCCCGTTCGTGCCGGTGACGCCGGCCAGCCACAGCCGCTCGGACGGGCGGCCATAGACGATATGGGCGATGTCGCCCGAGAACCGCGCGAGTTCGGCGACCTCCAGCATCACCGTGCCGCTGGCGCGCCCCGAAGGTGCCGCGAAGCAAATCCCCTTGCGGGAAAGCGCCCTTGGGGTACCGACTTTTCCGCCGGGCTCGTACAGCACCGCCGCCGCGCCGTTGGCGATCGCGGCGTCGATGTAGTCGCGTCCGTCGACGCGATGGCCGGGCATGGCGACGAAGACGTCGCCGCGGCCCACCGCGCGCGAGTCGGCGCAGAGATTCTTCACCCTGATGCCGCGACGCTCGAGTTCGGCGATCACGCCCATGGCCTCGCCGCTCATCTCGCCGCCGCCACCTGCAGCGGCTTCAGCGGCGCATCCGGCGCGACGCCCAGGGTGCGCAGGCCGCCGGCCATCACCTGGGCGAACACCGGTGCCGCGACGTCGCCGCCGTAATACGCCTTGCCGCCCGGCTCGTCGATCATCACCGCGACGATCAGGCGCGGATCCGATGCCGGGGCGAAGCCGACGAAGGACGAAACATACTTGTTCGCATAGACGCCGCCATCGACCTTGTGCGCCGTGCCGGTCTTGCCGGCGACGCGGTAGCCGGCGATCTGCGCCTTCGGCGCCGTGCCGCCCGCTTGCACGGCGAGTTCGAGCATGGCGCGCACCTCGCGGGCGGTCTTCGCGGAAAAGACGTTCTGCCCGCTGCCGGCCGCGCCCGCGGTGCGAGTCAGTGACAGCGGCAGCAGATCGCCGTCGCGGGCGAAGGCGAGGTAGGCACGCGCCAGCTGGATCAAGGTCACCGCAATGCCGTGGCCGTAGGACATCGTCGCCTGCTCGATCGGACGCCACGACTTCGCCGGCCGCAACCTGCCGCCGACCTCTCCGGGGAAGCCGAGCTTGAGGGGGTGGCCGAATCCGACCGCATCGAACATCGACCACATCTCGCCGGGAGGAAACGTCAGCGCTATTTTGGAGATGCCGACGTTGGAGGACTTCTGGATCACCTCGGCGACGGTGAGCACTCCGTGCGGGTGGGCGTCGGAGATCGTCGCCGTGCCGATGGTGAGTCGGCCCGGCGCGGTCTGCACGGGCGTGTCGGAGCGAAACTTGCCCTTCTCCAGCGCCAGCGCGGCGGTGAAGGGCTTCATGGTCGAGCCGGGCTCGAAGGTGTCGGTGAAGGCGCGGTTCCTGAGCTGCGCCCCGGCGAGCTTGACCCGGTTGTTGGGGTTGTAGGTGGGCAGATTGGCCAGCGCCAGCACCTCGCCGCTCTTGGCGTCGAGCACGACGATGCCGCCCGCCTTGGCCCTGTTGTCTTCGATGGCCTGCTTGAGGTACGAGAAGGCCAGGTACTGGATCTTGCCATCGAGCGCGAGAGTGACATCGCGCCCCTCGACCGGTGCCTTGATGCTCTCGACGTCTTCGACGATCTGCCCGCGGCGGTCCTTGATGACCCGGCGTGAGCCCGGCTGGCCGCTGAGCTGTGCGTTCAGCGCAAGCTCCACGCCTTCCTGCCCGGCATCCTCGACGCCAGTGAAGCCGACGACGTGCGCCGTGACGTCGCCGACCGGATAGTAGCGGCGATATTCGCGCTGGGCATGAATGCCGGGAAGTTGCAGCGCGGCGATGCGATCGGCCTGGTCCGGGGGAATCTGCCGCTTGAGAAAGACGAAGTCCTTCTCCGCACCCAGCTTGCGATTGAGCTCGCGCACGTCCATCTCGAGCAGTGCGGCCAGCTGCCGCGACTGAGCCGGGGACAGGCTGGCGTCCTCGGGGATGGCCCAGATCGATTTCACCGGGACGGATACGGCCAGCACGTCGCCGTGGCGATCGAGGATGCGGCCGCGCGTCGCGGAAATCTCGATGACGCGCTCGTAGCGCGACTCGCCCTTCTTCTGCAGAAAGTCGTTTTGGATCCCCTGCAGAAAGAGGGAACGAACCACGAGGGCGGCGAAGGCGGAGAGCAGCAGGGCCAGTACGACGCGTGCGCGCCACGCCGGCAGCGGCTGCGACAACAGCGGGCTGTGGACGAACTTGAGCCTCATCGCGCTTCCACCGACAGCACCCGGCCGGCGGCCGGCCGATGCATGGCCAGCCTGTCGCGCGCGATCTTCTCGACCCGCGCATGGTTGGCCCAGGTACTCTGCTCTAGCTGGAGCTGGCTCCACTCGACGTCGAGTTCGCGCATGCGCTTCTGCTCGTTCTCGAGGCCGATGAAGAGTTTGCGTGCGCGATGGCTCGACGTCACGGCGGCGAGGGCGCAGATCACCGCGACGACAAGCAGTACGAGGTTGACTCTCGCCATGACCTAGACTCGCTCGGCCACGCGCATCACCGCGCTGCGCGCGCGCGGATTGGCCGCCACCTCGGCCGGCGACGGCCGCTGCGCCCTGCCGACGAGGCGCATGCGCACCGGCGGCAGGTCGGCGGCACGCACCGGCACGCCCTTGGGCGGCTGGCGCGGCGTCGCCTCGTCGCGCATGAAGCGCTTGACGATGCGGTCTTCGAGCGAATGAAAGCTGATCACGACCAATCGGCCTCCGGGCGCCAGGCGGGCGACCGCCTGCGGCAGGACTAGCGACAGCTCCTCAAGCTCCCGATTGACGAAAATCCGTAGAGCCTGAAAGCTGCGCGTCGCCGGGTGCTGGCCCGGCTCGCGCGTCCGGACGGCTTTCTCCACGAGCGCGGCAAGCTGTCGTGTCCCTGAAATACGGTGTTCGCGCCGAGCAGCAACAAGCGCCTTTGCAATCGCATGAGCAAACCGTTCTTCGCCATAGTCCCTTATTACCTCCTCGATTTCCCGCTCATCGGCCCGCGCCAGAAAGTCCGCCGCGGTCTCCCCCCTCGTCGTATCCATGCGCATGTCCAGCGGCGCATCGAAACGAAAACTCATGCCCCGGGCAGCGTCGTCCAGCTGCGGCGACGACACGCCGAGGTCCAGCAGCACGCCATCCAGTCGCGTCATGCCGCAGCCATCGAGTGCGCCGGCAAGTTCGCTGAAGGACGCATGGGCGATGGCGAAGCGCGAATCCGCTATTTCCCCGGCCGCGGCGACCGCGGCCGGATCGCGATCCAGCGCCAGCAGCCTCCCCTGCGGTCCCAGGCAACGCAGAATCTCGCGGCTGTGCCCGCCGCGGCCGAAGGTCGCATCGACGTAACTGCCGCCGGGTTTCACCGCCAGCGCCTCCACCGCTTCCTTGAGGAGGACGCTGACGTGACATGCCGTCACAGCGCCAGGTCCGCCAGACCTGGCGGCAGGAGCTTGTCGCCCTGGGCGAAGATCGCTTCCTGCTGGGTCTTCCAGCCGGCCTCGGACCAGATCTCGAAGCCGTTGCCCTGGCCCACCAGCCAGACGCCCTTCTCCAGCCCGGCGTACTGCCGCAGTTCAGGCGGCAGCAGCAGGCGGCCGGCGGCATCCATTTCCGTATCGATGGCGAAACCGACCAGCAGGCGACGCAGCATCGCGCTCTGGACTTCGAGGCTGGGCGCCGCCAGGATCTTGGCGCGGATCGGCTGCCAGGCCGGTTCCGGATAGAGCAGCAGGCAGCGATGGGGATGGGCGGTCAGGACCAGGCGGCCCTCGCCTGCCTTGGCCAGCGCGTCGCGATGCCGGGCCGGAATTGCCATCCGCCCTTTCACATCGAGATTGAGTGCAGCCGCGCCCTGGAACATCAAATTCCCCACTTTTCCCCACTTCTTCCCACTCTACGGAGGTTTTTTTGAGGGGTCAAGGGGGAATTGCGGAATTTTTCTGCCGCAACAAAGACTTACACTGACTTCCTGTGAAAGATTGTTAAAATAAAATCTTTTAAAAACAGTATGGATGGGAACGAATCTGAAAGTGAAGCATTAACTTGAGTCCGGCTCCGCCGGGGGCTGATTGCCGACTTGCGGACGTGCGACTACAGCTTGGCCGCCAGCAAGGCGCCAAGCAAAGAACTGCCGAATGTCCGGAATGGATTAGGGGGCGGAAGCCGGATCAGCGCGGCATGCCCGGCAGCATGCCCTTCATGCCGCGCATCATCTTGGCCATGCCGCCCTTGGAGAACTGCTTCATCACTTTCTGCGTCTGCTCGAACTGGTTGAGCAGCCGATTAACTTCCTGCACCTGAACGCCGGCGCCGGCAGCGATGCGGCGCTTGCGGCTGGCCTTGATGAGTTCCGGCTTGGAGCGCTCGCCCGGGGTCATCGAGTTGATGATGCCCTCGATGCGGCCGACCGCCTTGTCCTCGACCGCACCGCCGGCCTGCTGCGCCATCTGCGCGAACTGCGCCGGCATCTTGTCGAGCAGCGACGACATGCCGCCCATCTTGCGCATCTGTCCGATCTGGTCCTTGAAGTCGTTGAGGTCGAAGCCCTTGCCGGACTTCATCTTCTTGACGAATTCCTGCGCCTTGTCCTGATCGACGCCGCGCTGCGCTTCCTCGACCAAGCCGAGGATGTCGCCCATGCCGAGGATGCGGCTGGCCATGCGCTCGGGGTGGAATTCCTCGATGCCGTTCAGCTTCTCGCCGACGCCGGCGAATTTGAGCGGCTTGCCGGTGACGTGGCGTACCGACAGCGCCGCGCCGCCGCGGGCATCGCCGTCGAGCTTGGTCAGCACCACGCCGGTCAGCGGCAGCGCCTCATTGAAGGCGCGCGCCGTATTGACCGCATCCTGGCCGAGCATGGCATCGACCACGAACAGGCTTTCGACCGGGTTCAGCAGCGCGTGCAGCTCCTTGATCTCGGCCATCATGGCGGAGTCGATCGCCAGGCGGCCGGCGGTATCGACGAACAGCACGTCGAAGTAATGCTTCTTCGCGTAGTCCAGCGCGGCGGCGGCGATCGCGGCCGGCTTCTCGCCGGCGTGCGAGGGGAAGAACTCGATGCCGGCCTGCGCCGACACGGCTTTGAGCTGCTCGATGGCCGCCGGGCGGTAGACGTCGCAGCTCACCGCCAGCACCTTCTTCTTCTGCCGCTCCTTGAGCCACTTGCCGAGCTTGGCGGTCGTCGTGGTCTTGCCGGCGCCCTGCAGGCCCGACATGAGGATGATGGCCGGCGGCTGGGTGGCGAGATTGAGCCCTGTCGCCTGCCCGCCCATGAGCTCGGTGAGTTCCCGGTGCACCACGCCGACCAGGGCCTGGCCGGGCGTCAGCGAGCCGATCACATCCTGGCCGAGCGCCTTTTCCTTGACGCGGGCGATGAAGTCCTTGACCACCGGCAACGCGACATCGGCTTCGAGCAGCGCCATGCGCACCTCGCGCAACATGTCGGCGATGTTGTCCTCGGTCAGGCGCGCCTGGCCGCGCAGAGTCTTGACGACGCGGCCGAGCCGCTGGGTCAGGTTGTCGAGCATGATGGGCGGAAGTGGGTGAGGAGGGAGATGCGATAGACTTCGGATATGCCTGCGATTTTACTGCATGTCCTCGCCGCGGCCCTTTACGCCGGGCTCGCCCTGCACTTCTGGCGCAGCCGCTGGCGTGGCCCCGCGCTCGACCAGCCGGTGGCCGGTCTGGCAGGCTGGGAGCGCGCCTGGCTGCTGGCGGCACTGGCCATGCACGGGGTGACTCTGGCGCAGGAAATCTTCCCGGGCAATGCGATGCGCTTCGGCTTCGCCGTTGCGCTGTCGCTGATCCTCTGGCTGGCACTCGCCTTGTACTGGATCGAAAGCTTCTACGCCCGCATGGAAGGCCTGCAGATGCTCGGCCTGCCGCTGGCGGCCGTGTGCGTGCTGCTGCCGGCGGCCCTGCCTGGCCAGCACCTGCTCGCCAATGCCGACTCGCCGGCCTTCCGCGCCCACTTCCTCATGGCCATGCTGGCCTACAGCCTGTTTACCCTGGCGGCGCTGCACGCCGTGCTGATGGCCGTCGCCGAAAAGCGCCTGCACCGCGGCCGACTGACACCCCTGTTCGCCGGGCTGCCGCCGCTGCTGACGATGGAGGCGCTGCTGTTCCGCCTGATCCACGTCGCCTTCGTGCTGCTGACGCTGACGCTGGCCTCGGGCATCCTGTTCTCCGAGACCCTGTTCGGCAAGGCCCTGCCATTCAATCACAAGACTGTCTTCGCCATCCTCTCCTGGGTGATCTTCGCCGCGCTGCTCGCCGGCCGCCACCTGCGCGGCTGGCGCGGCCGCGTGGCCCTGCGCTGGACGCTGGCCGGCTTCGGCGCCCTGCTGCTGGCCTACGTCGGCAGCCGCTTCGTGCTGGAAGTCGTCCTCGGACGCGCCGGCTGAATGGACGAAATCCCGATTTCCACGCAGTTCGGCCTGCTCGCCGTACTGCTGGTGGTTTCCGGCTTTTTCGCCATGGCCGAAACCGCGATGATGGCGGTCAATCGCCACCGGCTGCGGCACGCGGCCAGCCAGGGAGGCAAGGGGGCGCAGGTTGCCGTAGCGCTGCTGGGCAGGATCGACAAGCTCATCAGCATGATCTTGCTGTGCAATACCCTGATCAACGCGGCGGCGGCGATGTTGACGGGCCATATCGCCCTGGCCGTCTTCGGCCACGAAAAATGGGCACTGGAGGCGGGCACCCTGTTCGTCACCTTCTGCCTGCTGGTTTTCTCCGAAATCACCCCCAAGGTCGTCGGCGCCACCTATCCGGACTGGCTCGCGCCGCGCATCGGCCATGTTCTGGCGTTCATGTTGCGGGTCGCGCACCCGGTTACCTGGTTCGTCAACCTCTTTGTCGTCGCACTGCTGAAACTTTTTCGCCTGCAGCCCAAATCCGGGCACGACACGAATCGAATGTCGCCCGAGGAATTACGCGCCATGGTGCTCGAATCGGGCCATTTCATCCCGGCGCCGCACCGGCACATCCTGGTCAACCTGTTCGATCTCGAGCATGTCACCGTCGCGGACATCATGACTCCGCGTGGGGAAATCGAGGGCATCGACCTGGAAGATGCGGCCGAGGACATACGCTCGCGCCTCGCCACCAGTTTCCATAGCCGGCTGCCGGTTTACGAAGGTGAACCCGGCAACATCGTCGGCATGCTGCAGGTGCGGAGGCTGATCGGCGGTGCGCTGGAGGGCGAAATCGACCTCGCGGCGCTGCGCGAGCAGTTGAGCGAACCCTATTTCATCCCCGCCTCGACCCCCATCTACGCCCAGTTGCAGTTCTTTCGAGACAACCGCCAGCGCACCGGCCTGGTGGTCGACGAATACGGCGAACTGCTCGGGCTGGTGACGCTCGAGGACATCATCGAGGAAATCGTCGGCAAATTCACCACCGGCATGCCCGGCGGACCGAGTTCCATCGCATGGCTCGACGACGGATCCGCCCTTGTCGACGGCAGCCAGAACCTGCGCGAAGTCAATCGCGCGCTCGGCCTCACGCTGCCGACCGACGGCCCCAAGACGCTCAACGGACTGATCGTGGAACACCTGCAGGACATCCCCGAGGTCGGGGTCGGCCTGCGCATCGGCGACGTCGGCATGGAAATCGTGCAGACCCAGGACCGCCGGGTAAAGATAGTCCGCATCAAGCGCCCTTACGCTGCAGACGGTTGACCACGTCACACTCCGGCAGAGGATTGGCTTTACAAACCCCAACAAGCGGGGCATCATCGACCAATACCGCTGACATTTCATGGCGTTGGCGAGGAAACTTCCGCTAGAATCTGCCGCAACAGCGATCCGACCGCGCGATTCAAGAACGAGGCGAGCCCATGGCAACCGCAGCAAAGAAACCGGCGCTAACCGCAGTCAAGGAATTCACCTTCGCTTGGGAAGCCAAGGACAAGGGCGGAAAGATCGTACGCGGCGAAATGCACGCCACGACGGAAACGGTCGTCAACAGCATGTTGCGGCGCCAGGGCCTCCTGCCGGTCAAGGTCAGGAAGCAGCGAATCAAGGGCGGCGGCAAGGTTACCGACAAGGACATCACGCTGTTCACCCGCCAGCTGGCGACGATGATGAAGGCCGGCGTGCCCCTGCTGCAATCTTTCGACATCGTCGGCAAGGGTCACAGCAATCCTGCGGTGGGGAAGCTGCTGCTGAGCGTCAAGACGGACGTCGAGACAGGCTCCTCTCTGGCCGCCGCCTTCCGCAAGTATCCGCTCTATTTCGACAAGCTGTTCTGCAACCTGGTCGCCGCCGGTGAACAGGCCGGCATTCTGGAACAACTGCTCGACCGCCTCGCCACCTACAAAGAGAAAACCCAGGCCATCAAGGCCAAGATCAAGGGCGCACTGTTCTACCCGGTGGCCATCATGGTCGTCGCCTTCCTCGTCACGGCGGTCATCATGATTTTCGTGGTCCCGGCCTTCAAGGAAGTGTTCAAGAGCTTCGGCGGCGACCTGCCGGGCCCGACCCTCGTCGTCATCGCCATATCGGATTACTTCGTCGCCAACTGGTACGTCATCTTCGGCGCGGTCGGCGGCGCCATCTACACCTTCTTCTACACCTGGAAGCGCTCCAAGGCCATGCAGATCTTCATGGATCGCCTGGCGCTCAAACTGCCGGTCTTCGGCGACGTGATCCTCAAGGGCACGGTCGCGCGCTGGACGAGAACCTGTTCGACGATGTTCGCCGCCGGCGTGCCGCTGGTCGAGGCCCTGGACTCGGTCGGCGGCGCCTCGGGCAACTACGTCTACGAAAGCGCGACCCGCCAGATCCAGGCCGAGGTCAGCAGCGGCACGAGCCTGACGGTGGCGATGCAGAACGCCAACGTCTTCCCGAACATGACGATCCAGATGGTGTCGATCGGCGAGGAATCCGGCCAGCTCGACAGCATGCTGTCCAAGGTGGCGGATTTCTATGAACAGGAAGTCGATGACGCCGTCGCCTCGCTGTCGAGCCTGATGGAACCGATCATCATGGTCTTCCTCGGCGGCCTCATCGGCGGCCTCGTCGTCGCCATGTACCTGCCGATCTTCAAGCTTGGCGCCGTCGTCGGCTAAGTAGCCGCCGGTCTTCATGGCGGTGGATCCCGGCTTGCTGGCGTTGGCGCTTTTCTTTGGGCTGGTCGTCGGCAGCTTCCTGAACGTCGTCATTCACCGCCTGCCGATCATGATGGAACGGGACTGGCTGGCTCAATGCGCCGAACTGCGCGGCGAGGAGGCGCCCGCGCAGGAGCCGCTGTCGCTGGCCATGCCCCGTTCGCGCTGTCCCGCCTGCGGCCATGCGATCACCGCCCTCGAGAACATCCCGATCCTCAGTTACCTCGCGCTCGGCGGGCGCTGCCGCGGTTGCCGCGTCCGCATCAGTCCGCGCTATCCGCTGGTCGAGGCGTTTACCGGCATCGCCTTCGCCCTCGCCGCCTGGAAATTCGGGCCGAGCGCCGCCGCCACCGGCGCCATGCTGTTCGTCGCGGCGATGATCGCCCTGACCTTCATCGACGTCGACAAGCAGCTGCTGCCCGACGACATCACCCTGCCGCTGCTCTGGGCCGGGCTGCTTTTCAATGCCTTCGGCGTGTTCACCGACCTGAGAAGCGCGGTACTCGGCGCAGCCGCCGGTTACCTGCTGCTGTGGTCGGTCTACTGGCTGTTCAAGCTCGCCACCGGCAAGGAAGGCATGGGTTTCGGCGACTTCAAGCTGCTCGCCGCCATCGGCGCCTGGACCGGCTGGGCCATGCTGCCGCTGACCATCCTGCTCTCGTCATTCGTCGGCGCCGTCGTCGGCATCGCGCTGATGGTGGTGGCCAGGCACGGCCGCGACGTCCCCATCCCTTTCGGCCCCTACCTAGCCGCCGCCGGCGTCATTGCGCTGTTCTGGGGCAAGCCGCTGACCCAGACCTACCTGCAGCTGCTGCTCTAGCTTGAAAGGCCGGGCGCAAGCCCCATTTGTCCAGTGGTCTTTCCAGGTGACGACGGGCGAACACGAAGTCCTTTTGCCTGAAGCCCTTACGCTATAATCGACCCCTTTTTACGGAGGCGACCATGCCCATCTACGCCTATCGTTGCAGCAGCTGCAATTTCGAGCAGGACGTCATGCAGAAAATGGCCGACGCACCGCTCACCACCTGTCCCGAGTGCAAGGCCGAGGCCTTCACCAAGCAATTGACCGCGCCCGGTTTCCAGCTCAAGGGAAGTGGCTGGTACGCCACCGACTTCAAGGGCGGATCCTCGGCCTCGGCCAAGCCGAAGAGCGACAACCCGCCGCCCTGCCAGGGTGGAAGCGGTTCCTGCGGTTGCAACTGACAACACCCTTCGTGAAGAAGCCCTTGCGCAAGTACTTCGTCACCGGCCTGCTGATCTGGGTTCCCCTGGCGATTACCGCCTGGGTGCTTTCGCTGATCGTCCGCACCATGGACCAGTCGCTGCTGCTGTTGCCGCATGCGATCCAGCCCGAGCAACTGCTCGGCGTCTACATCCCGGGCATCGGCGCAGTGCTGACGCTCGCCGTCGTGCTGCTGACCGGGGTCGTCACCGCCAACATCATCGGTCAGAAGATGGTGCGCTTCTGGGAGGGCGTGCTGGCACGCATCCCGGTGGTGAAGTCGATCTATTACAGCGTCAAGCAGGTCAGCGACACCCTGTTCTCGGGCAGCGGCGAAGCATTCCGCAAGGTGTTGCTGGTGCGCTACCCGCACCCCGAGGCGTGGGCAGTCGCCTTCCAGACCGGCACGCCGACGACCGACGTTTCCCAGCACTGCGACGACGAGGTGGTCAGCGTCTTCATCCCGACCGCGCCCAGCCCGGTCAACGGCTTCTTCTTCTTCGTGCGCCGCCGCGACACCGTCGAGCTCGACATGAGCGTCGACGATGCCCTCAAATACATCGTCTCGATGGGCGTCGTCGCGCCCCCCCTGCGTGGCAACGGCAATCCGAACCTGATCGGCCGCGCCCAGAACGAATGAATCAACCGCGGCGCCGCCGAAGCACCGTGTTGCCGGCGCCGACTTTTTGAATCGAGAACTCCATGCGTACCCACTACTGCGGCCAGCTCAACGCCAGCCACATCGACCAGATCGTCACCCTCTGCGGCTGGAACCACCGGCGGCGCGATCACGGCGGCGTGATCTTCATCGACCTGCGCGACCGCGAAGGTCTCGCCCAGGTCGTCTGCGATCCCGACCGTCCCGAGATGTTCGCGCTGGCCGAGTCCGTGCGCGGCGAGTACGTGCTCAAGATCACCGGCAAGGTGCGCCGCCGTCCCGCCGGCACCGAGAATCCCAACATGCCTTCGGGCGAAGTCGAGATCCTCTGCCATGAGCTCGAAGTCCTCAACGCCGCGGTGACGCCGCCGTTCCAGCTCGACGACGACAACCTCTCCGAGAACGTGCGCCTGGTCAACCGCGTCATCGACCTGCGCCGGCCGCAGATGCAGAAGAACATGATGCTGCGCTACAAGACGGCCCGGGCCTTCCGCCGCTTCCTCGACGACAACGGCTTCATCGACATCGAAACGCCGATGCTGACCAAGAGCACGCCGGAAGGCGCCCGCGACTACCTCGTGCCCTCGCGCGTCCACCCGGGCCAGTTCTTCGCCCTGCCGCAATCGCCCCAGCTGTTCAAGCAGCTGCTGATGGTCGCCGGCTTCGACCGCTACTACCAGATCGTCAAATGCTTCCGCGACGAGGACCTGCGTGCCGACCGCCAGCCCGAATTCACCCAGGTCGATATCGAGACCTCGTTCATGGACGAGGCCCAGATCACCGCCATCATCGAAAAACTCATCCGCTACGTCTTCAAGGACGCCATAGCCGTCGATCTGCCCGATCCCTTCCCGCGCATGAGCTATGCCGAGGCCATGCGCCGCTTCGGCTCCGACAAGCCGGATCTGCGCGTGACGCTGGAACTCACCGAGGTCACCGACGCGGTGCAGGACGTCGCCTTCAAGGTCTTCTCCGGCCCCGCCACCAGCGGCGGCCGCGTCGCGGCGCTGCGCATCCCCGGCGGCGCCACGCTTACGCGCGGCGAGATCGACGGCTACACCGAGTTCGTCAAGATCTACGGCGCCAAGGGTCTGGCCTACATCAAGGTCAACGACGCCTCGAAACTGAACGAAGAAGGCCTGCAGTCGCCCATCGTCAAGAACATCCACGAGGCCGCGCTCAAGACCATCGTCGAGCGCACCGGCGCCCAGTCGGGCGACCTGATCTTCTTCGGCGCCGACAAGACCAAAGTGGTCAACGACGCCCTCGGCGCACTGCGCAGCAAGATCGGCCACGAGAAGGGCTACCTCAACGGCAAGGCCTGGGAGCCGCTGTGGGTGGTCGATTTCCCCATGTTCGAATACAGCGAGGAAGACAAGCGCTGGACCGCCTGCCACCATCCGTTCACCTCGCCCAAGGACGGTCACGAGGAACTGATGGCGACCAATCCGGGGGAATGCCTGGCCAAGGCCTACGACCTGGCGCTCAACGGCTGGGAAATCGGCGGCGGTTCGGTGCGTATCCACAAGGCCGACGTCCAGGCCAAGGTGTTCGAGGCGCTGGGCATCGGCGAGGAGGAGCAGCGGCTCAAGTTCGGCTTCCTGCTCGACGCGCTGCGCTACGGCGCGCCGCCGCACGGCGGCCTGGCCTTCGGCCTCGACCGCATCGTCACCATGATGACCGGCGCCGAGTCGATCCGCGACGTCATCGCCTTCCCCAAGACCCAGCGCGCCCAGTGCCTGCTGACCGACGCGCCGTCGGGCGTCGACGAGAAGCAGCTGCGCGAACTGCACATCCGCCTGCGGCAAAAGGTCGAGACCCAGGTCGAAGTCGGCAAGGGCTAGCATGCGCGCCGTTCTCGCGCTGCTGCTGGCGGTCCTGCTCGGGACCGCCCACGCAGGCGACGTCACGCTCGCCGAGCTGCCGCGCGAGGCGCAGGACACCCTGCGGCTGATCGCCCAGAACGGCCCATTTCCCCACAAGCGCGACGGCGTCGTCTTCGGCAACTACGAAAAGCGGCTGCCGATCATGCCGCGCGGCCACTATCGCGAATACACCGTGGCAACGCCCGGCGCCCGCAACCGCGGCGCCCGCCGCATCGTCTGCGGCGGCGCGCAGCCGTGGCCGGCGGCGACCTGCTACTACACTGCCGACCACTACCGCAGCTTCAGGACGATCCGCCCATGAATGAGCGTTTCCAATCCATTCTCGCCCGGGTCGAAGATGCCGGCGTCTATCACATGCCGGCCGGCGCAGAGGACGCACTGATCGCCGCCGCCGAGCACAGCGGCTACTTCGTCTTCCGCGTCGACCTCGGCAAGGCCCGCGACAAGGATGGACTGCTTGAGATCATCGGTCGCAGCATGGCCTTTCCCGAATGGTTCGGTCACAACTGGGATGCCCTGCTCGACTGCCTCGCCGACCTCGGCTGGCGCCCGGCCGAGGGCTACATGGTGATGCTCGAGCATTGCGACGGCATCCACGGCCGCGCCGAGGCCGACTTCGTCCAGACCCTGCAGGTGTTCGAAGCCGCCGCCAACGAGTGGCGCGAGCAGGGCATCGCCTTCTGGTGCTTCGTCGACATGCAGGCCGACGGCATCAACTGGCTCACCGACATTTCCTGAGCCGATGGCCGGCAGCAAGAAACCGGTCTCCGTCCTCGTCGTCATTCACACCCCGCAACTGGGGGTGTTGCTGCTCGAGCGCGCCCGCTTCCCCGGCTACTGGCAGTCGGTCACCGGCAGCCAGGAGGGCGACGAGCCCCTCCGCATTACAGCAGTCCGCGAGGTGGCCGAAGAAACGGGGATCGCCTGCCGTCCCGCCGACCTCGACGACTGGCATCTTTCCAACCGCTTCGAGATATTCGCGCAATGGCGCGACCGCTACCCGACGGGCGTCACCCACAACATGGAGCATGTCTTCAGCCTCTGCGTTCCTGCGAACACCGCGGCGACGCTCGCCCCCGACGAGCACGCGGCCAGCCGCTGGCTGCCCTGGCGCGAGGCCGCCGCCGCCTGCTTTTCCTGGACCAACCGCGATGCCATCCTCATGCTCGGCGCCGGCGCACCGCAAATTGCCCGTGGCGGCCGATTGTCCCTTGAAATTTAAGACCTTCGTACATATTCTGGATTGTGATCTGTCGTTCCCGCAAACCAGCCAAGGAGGGCATCATGAGCAATCTCACCCGTTACGATCCGCTTGACGACCTCTTCCGTGGCTTCTTCGTCCGCCCCGTAGATTTCGGGCAGGCTCCCGAGGCGCCCACGGTCAAGATCGACGTCAAGGAACAGGAGAAGGCGTTTGTCGTCCACGCCGAGCTCCCCGGCATCAAAAAGGAAGACATTCACATCAACATCGACGGCGCGACGATATCGATTTCCGCCGAGCGCAAGCAGGAAAAGGAAGTCAAGGACGAGAAGGACCCGACCCGGGTGTTGCGCACCGAGCGCTATTTCGGCAAGGTTTCGCGCACCTTCCAGCTTGGCCAGGACATCGACGACGCCAAGGCCGCGGCGAAGTTCACCGACGGCGTGCTCGAGTTGACGCTGCCGAAGAAGGCCGCGGCACGCACCAAGCGGCTGGTCATCGACTGAGGCCTGGAACGGGCGATTCGAAACGGGGCTGCGGCCCCGCTTTCCATTTCAGCCGCGCCATGCGGTCCAGACCAAACCGATCCATTCGTGCATGGCGTGGCGCGAGGCCAGCAAGCCTTCGGGCCGCGGCAGGAAGTCGAGCGGCGTCAGCGGCGCGCGGTGGAAGAAAGTCGGCGCCGGCGTCACGGCGATGCCGGCCGCGGCGAAGCTGCGCATGGCGCGGGGCATGTGCCAGGCGTGGGTCACCAGCAGCACGCGGGACACCCCGTCGCGCCTGAGCAGCTCGGCCGAGAAGCGCGCGTTCTGCCGCGTGTCGTCCGATGCTCCCTCGACCCAGCGCACGGGAACGCCGAAGTCGTGGATCAGAGCCGCGCGCATGGTTTCGGCCTCGCTCAGGTCGCCGCCGTCCGGCTTGCCGCCGCTCACCAGCAGCGGCAGGCCCGTTTCCCGCTGCAGCCTTGCGGCATAGCGCAGGCGCAGCAGCGTTTCCTTGCCGGCAGTGTCGCCGCCATACTCCGGGGCCTCGCGATAGCGGCCGCCGCCGAGCACGACGATGGCCTGGGCCTGCCGCATTGCCTCCGCGTTCACCGGTTCGCCTTCGAGCGTGCGCAGCAGCGCATCGCCCACCACCGGCAGCGACAACACGAACAGCAGCAGCGCACCGGCGCCGACGAGGCCCCGCGCCAGCCGCGGCCGGCGCCGCCATAGCGCCCAGCCCAGCCCGACCAGCAACAGCGCGTCGAGCGGCGGCAGCAGAAAGGCCGCAACGAGATTGGTGATGAGCCAGGTGCTCGACATGCTCGGTTTCCGGATGAAGGCGAGGCCGCTAGAATGGCCATTTTCACATGTCCGCGGCGAACCCCATGAGCGAGAATCTCTCCCCCACCACCAAGGCCAAGATCCTCGGCGAAGCGCTGCCCTACATAAAGCGCTTCTACGACAAGACCATCGTCATAAAGTACGGCGGCAACGCCATGACCGACCCGAAGCTGCAGGACGGCTTCGCCCGCGACGTGGTGCTGCTCAAGCTCGTCGGCATGAACCCCGTGGTGGTGCATGGCGGCGGGCCGCAGATCGAGGATCTGCTCAAGCGCGTAGGCAAGCAGGGCACCTTCATCCAGGGCATGCGCGTCACCGACGAGGAGACCATGGACATCGTCGAAATGGTGCTCGGCGGCCAGGTCAACAAGGACATCGTCAACCTCATCAACCAGCATGGCGGCAAGGCCGTGGGCCTCACCGGCCAGGACGGCAACTTCATCCGTGCCAAGAAGCTGCTGCTGCCGAACAAGGACAAGCCCGAGGAAATGATCGACATCGGCCAGGTCGGCGAGATCACCTCCATCGACCCGTCCCTGATTTCCTTCCTCGACACCGGCGACTTCATCCCGGTGATCGCGCCGATCGGCGTCGGCCCCAGGGGCGAGACCTACAACATCAACGCCGACGTCGTCGCCGGCAAGATCGCCGAGGTGCTCAACGCCGAGAAGCTGGTGCTGCTGACCAACACCCCGGGTGTCCTCAACAAGGCCGGCGATCTGCTGACCGGCATCACGCCCAGAGACATCGACGCCATGGTCGAGGACGGCACGCTCTCGGGCGGCATGCTGCCGAAGATCGGTTCGGCGCTCGACGCGGCACGCAGCGGCGTGAAGAGCGTGCACATCATCGACGGCCGGGTGGAGCATGCGTTGCTGCTGGAGATCCTGACCGACGAGGGCGTCGGCACGCTGATCAAGTCCAAGTGACTGCGGCCGCGCGCGTCTGGCTGTTCGATCTGGACAACACGCTCCACGACGCCAGCCCGCACATCTTTCCCCACATCCACCGCTCGATGCGCGAGTACATCGAGCGGCTGCTCGGCGTCGATGCAGCCGAGGCGGCGCGCATCCGGGAACGATACTGGACCCGCTACGGCACCACGCTGGCCGGGCTGATGAGGCACCACGGCGTCGACCCGCACCATTTCCTCGCCGAAACCCACCGTTTCGAGGACTTGCCGCGCATGGTGGTCTTCGACCGCGCGCTCGGCACCATGCTGGCGCGACTGCCCGGCCGCAAGTTCGTCTTTTCCAACGCGCCGACCCGCTACGCCACGGCCGTGCTCGACATCATGGGCATGCGGCATCGCTTCGACGGCGTCTGGACCATCGAGCGGCTGCGCTTCGAGCAGAAGCCGAGCCTCGCCGGCTTCCGCCGTCTGCTGTCGCGCGAGAGATTGCGGCCGGCGCAGTGTGTGATGGTCGAGGACAGCGCGGCCAACCTCAAGTCGGCACGACGACTCGGTATGAAGACCGTTCTGATCGCACGCGAGCCGCGCGTTCCGGCCTGGGTCGACCTGAGGCTACAATCCGTGCTCGACCTGCCCCGCCACCTCGGAAAACTCTGATGCGCGCAAATACCGATCCCAAGCTGAGCGAAAGAAAGCTGCAGATCCTGCAGACCATCGCGACCATGCTCGAAGACCCGGCGGGCGAGAAGGTGACGACGGCCGCGCTGGCCGCGCGCCTCGAGGTCTCCGAGGCCGCGCTCTACCGGCACTTCGCCAGCAAGGCGCAAATGTACGAGGGCCTGATCGAGTTCATCGAATCCAGCCTGTTCTCGGTGATCAACCAGATCGCCGCCGACGAGGAGTCCGGCCTCAAGCAGGCGGAGATGATCGTGCTGACACTGCTGCGCTTCGCCCAGAAGAACAAGGGCCTGACCCGCGTGCTCATCGGCGATGCGCTGGTCCACGAGAACCCCCGGCTGCAAGCGCGCATCAACCAGCTGCTCGAGCGCGTCGACGCCACCCTGCGACAGAGCCTCAAGGTGGCGATGAGCCAGGGCACGCTGCCGGCGGCGCACGATGCCGGTGCGCATGCCGACACCCTGGTCTGCTACACGGTGGGCCGCTGGCACCGCTTCGTCAAGGGCGGCTTCCGCGAGGATCCGCTCGCCGCCTGGCCCAGCCAGTGGCCGCTACTCGTCGCGTAGCGCCTCGGCCGCTTCGATGGCGAAGTAGGTGAGGATGCCGTCGGCGCCGGCGCGCTTGAAGCAGAGCAGCGCCTCGAGCATGCAGGCGTCGTGGGAAAGCCAGCCGTTGGCGGCCGCGGCCTTGAGCATCGCGTACTCGCCGCTGACCTGGTAGGCATAGGTCGGCACGCCGAACTCGTCCTTCACCCGGCGCACGATGTCGAGATAGGGCATGCCGGGCTTGACCATGATCATGTCGGCCCCCTCGTCGATGTCGAGCGCCACTTCGCGCAAGGCCTCGTCCGTGTTCGCCGGGTCCATCTGGTAGGTGTACTTGTTGCCCTTGCCGAGGTTGCCGGCCGAGCCGACCGCATCGCGGAACGGGCCGTAGAAGCTCGAGGCATACTTGGCCGAGTAGGCGAGGATGCGGGTGTGGATCAGCTTCTCGCCATCGAGCGCGGTGCGGATGCGACCGATGCGGCCGTCCATCATGTCCGAGGGCGCGACGACATCGGCACCGGCACGGGCATGGCAGAGCGCCTGCTTTTCCAGCGCGGCCAGCGTCTCGTCGTTGAGGACGTAGCCGGTCGGGTCACGCGGGTCGATCAGCCCGTCCTGGCCGTGGCAGGTGTAGGGGTCGAGCGCGACGTCGGTGATCAGGCCGAGTTCCGGGAATTCCCTCTTCAGCTTCGCCACCACCGTCGGCACCAGCCCCTTGGGGTTCCACGCCTCCTCGGCACCCTCGCTTTTCTTCGCCGCATCGATCACGGGAAACAGCGCCAATGCCGGGATGCCGAGCTTCAGCGCCTTCTCCGCCACGGGCAGCAAGCGATCGAGGGTCATGCGCTCGACGCCCGGCATCGAGGCCACCTTTTCGACCTTCTTCTTGCCCTCGAGGACGAAGACCGGATAGATGAAATCGGCCGGGGTCAGCACGTTCTCGCGCATCAGGCGGCGGGAAAAGTCGTCGCGACGCATGCGGCGCATCCGCGTCGAAGGAAATACACCCTTTGGATTCATGGTCTTACCCCGAAAAATCGTTGGAAATTTACTGGAACTTTGCCCGCCATTTTCTATCATAGTTAGCGGATGGTGTTGAGCCGTCCCCCGCTTAACCTCCCTGAGCGGGTGCCTTAATCCCCTTAAGGCGTCTTCGCCCCCGGCCTCCCCCTTTTGGCCGGGGGTTTCTTATTTTGGCTCCGCCAAAATAAGAAACCCCCGCGGGGAAACTTGGGCCCGCCTCCCCCCATCCCCCTCCTCGCGGAGGGGGCGACTAGTCAGCTCGCCTCGGCTTCGCCTGGCTCGATTTTTAGCCACGGGGCGATCACGGCTTCGGCTTCGTCCATGCCGGTCTTTTTAAGGCTGGAGAAGAGTTGCACGGTGATGGGACAGGCGTATTCGGCGGCGATCTTCTTCGTGTCGCGCAGGACCTTGGCCTGTTCCTGCCGCGTCAGCTTGTCCGATTTGGTCAGCAGGCAATGGATCGGCCGGCCGCTGACGGCGAACCAGGCCACCATCTGCCGGTCGAGTTCGGTGAAGGGACGGCGCGAATCCATGATCAGCACCAGGCCGACCAGGTTTTCCCGCTCCGTCAGATAGCGCTCGAGCAGGCCACGCCACTGCCGCCGCACGGCTTCGGGCACCTGGGCGTAGCCGTAGCCCGGCAGGTCGATCAGCGCCGCGCCGTTCTTCATGCGGAAGACGTTGATGAGCTGGGTGCGCCCCGGCGTCTTGGAAACGTAGGCGAGCCGCGTATGGCCCACCAGGGTGTTGATGGCCGAGGACTTGCCCGCGTTGGAGCGGCCGGCGAAAGCAATTTCCGGGGCGTGGGACGGCAGCAATCCGTCCGGCTGGGCGACCGAAATCTCGAAAGCGGCGTGGCGGAAGAGCGAAACGGGCGGCGCCATGGCGGCGTAGGGGTGCAAACCGGGGAATCGGGGTGGGGGATGCGGAAACCGCTGGGGCTAGGTTAGAATAGCATGTTTGTGAATCCCGTCCGCAGTCTGGAACGATGTTAGGAGCCCTGAAATGACCCGCTTTCTGCTGCCGCTGATCGTGGCCGCTGCCGTCGCCAATGCCGCCAACGCCAATGAAGCCGCCAAAGCCGCCGCGCCCAAGGGCGACCCCGCCAAGGGCCAGGCCATCGCCACCACCGTCTGCGTCGCCTGTCATGCCGCCGACGGCAACAGCACCGGCCCCGCCAATCCCAAGCTCGCAGGCCAACATGCCGAGTATCTGCTCAAGCAGATGAAGAACTTCAAGGGCGCCGACGGCAAGCAGCCCGAGCGCGTGAACGCCGTGATGAACGGCATGATCGCCCCCTACGACGAGGCACAGATGCGCGACCTCGCCGCCTACTTCTCGATGCAGCAGCAGAAGGGCGAGCAGGCCAAGAATCGCGAGACCATCGAAAAGGGCCAGAAGCTCTACCGTGCCGGCGACAAGAGCAAGGGCATGGCCGCCTGCGCCGCCTGCCACGGCCCGGCCGGCGCCGGCATCCCGGCGCAGTATCCGCGCATCCAGGGGCAGTACGCCGAGTACATCGAGGCGCAGCTCAAGGCCTTCCGCGACGGCACCCGCGCCAACGACCCGGCCAAGATGATGCGCATGATCGCGATCAAGATGACCGACCCCGAGATCAAGGCGGTAGCCGACTACATCGCCGGCCTGCGCTGATCCTCGCTTCGCTCAGGCAAAAGGGCGGCAGGGAAACCCTGCCGCCCTTTTGCGTTTACCTGCCCCTGCCGACGCTTTTCAGTGCGACAGCCAGCGATAGATGAAATAGACGCCGAGCGCCATCAGCACATAGACAATGGCGTCGGAGAAGGGATGCCCCTTCCCCACCGTCAGCCGGCCGCGGGTCGACATCAGGTACATGCCGTAGCCCCCGATCAGCAGCGGCAGCATCACCATCGGTTTCGAGATGGTCGCTTGCCAGGTGGCGCCCATCAGTTGCCCACCCCAACCGCCTTCGCGGAAGACTTCCCACGACAGGCCGGCGATGCCGGCCATCATCAGGAAGAAGGCGAGAAGCCCCCAAACGTCTGCAAGCGTCCACTTCATGCTATCCCCTGATCGCCTAAAGAAGAATGGCTGACAATGTGGCCGGGATATTACTCCGCACCACGTCCCTTGGCCAGCGCGGCCACGGCGTTCAAACACGGTCTCCAGCATGGTGCGCAGGCTATCATGGGAACCAAAGCGCGAAACGCATGCCTTAAGTTCGAGATGGCCGACAAGCGAATTCCTCCCTCCGAGATCACCCCGCTGCAGATCTATCGCGAACGCCGCCGCTTCATCGGCGCCGCAGGCGCACTCGCCCTGTCCGGCCTGCTGCCCGCGGCGGCTTCCGCCCAGGGACTGCCCGGGCGCAAGAGTGCGCTGTCGACCCTGGAGCCGCCGACGCCGCGCGACGACATCGTCAACTACGGCAACTTCCTCGAATTCGCCTCCGACAAGTTCGGCCACGTCGAGCGCTCCCAGGCAATGGCGGTGCGGCCCTGGACCGTCACGGTGGATGGCCTGGTGGCGAAGCCGCGCCGCTTCGCCATCGAGGATCTGCTCAGGCTGCCGCTGGAGGAACGCATCTACCGCCACCGCTGCGTCGAGGGCTGGTCGATGGTCGTGCCCTGGGTCGGCTTTCCGCTAGCCAGCCTTCTCAAGCAGGTCGAGCCGCTGGGCAGCGCGAAATACGTCGAATTCGTCTCCCATGCCGACCCGGCCATCATGCCCAACGTCCGGCGCCAGCTGCTCGACTGGCCCTACCTCGAGGGCCTGCGGCTGGACGAGGCGCTGCACCCGCTGACGCTGCTCGCCGTCGGCCTCTACGGCGAAGTGCTGCCCAAGTCCAACGGCGCGCCGCTGCGCCTCGTCGTGCCGTGGAAATACGGCTACAAGAGCGCGAAGTCGGTGGTGGCGATACGCCTGGTCGAGCGCGAGCCGCGCACCATCTGGATGAAAGGCGTTCCGGAGGAATACGGCTTCTACGCCAACGTCAATCCCGCGGTCGATCACCCGCGCTGGAGCCAGAAGCGCGAACGTCGCATCGGTGAATTCTTCAAGCGCGACACCCTGCCCTTCAACGGCTACGCCGACCAGGTCGCGCAGCTTTACGCCGGCATGGATCTGCGAAAATCCTTCTGATGCCGATCTCGGACCGCCAGCTCGCCGCCGTCAAGGCCGCGCTCTTCCTGCTCTGCCTCGTGCCGCTGGCGCGGCTCGGCTGGGATGCGTGGCGCAACGCGCTCGGTCCCAATCCGATCGAGGCGATCCAGCGCGGCCTCGGCCTGTGGACGCTGAACCTCCTCGTCATCACCCTCTGCGTCACGCCGCTGCGCCGGCTCTCCGGCTGGGCATGGCTCGTGCGGCTGCGGCGCATGCTCGGCCTCTACGCCTTCTTCTACGCCGCCCTGCACTTCGCCAACTATCTCTGGCTCGACCAGTTCTTCGACTGGAACGAAATCGGCCGCGACATCCTCAAGCGTCCCTTCATCACCGTCGGCTTCGCCGCCTTCGTGCTGCTGCTCCCGCTTGCCGCCACCTCCAACCGCCACGCCTTGCGCCGGCTCGGCGGAAGACGCTGGCAGGCGCTGCACCGCTCGATCTACCCCATCGCCATTCTCGCCGTGATCCACTACTGGTGGCTGGTGAAGCGCGACGTCGCCACGCCGGCGCTCTATGCCATCGCCGTGCTCGCGCTGCTCGGCCTGCGCGCCCTCTGGCGCGACAGGGAACGCCGGGAGCAGCTCGCGGGCAAATATGCGCCGCAACAGCCACCGCGCGTCCGTGGCAGAATCATCCCCATCGTGTCGCAACGGAAATAGGCCATGCGCTTGCTCGTGCTCGAGGATGACCCGCAGGTCGCGCGCGGCCTCCAGGAAGGGCTGACGCGGGCCGGTTTCATGGTCGACCATGTCGTCCTGCCCTCGGCCGCCGACCAGGCCCTGACGCGCGAGGCCTTCGACGCCGCCATCATCGACCTCGGCCTGCCGCAGGAAGACGGCCTTTCCTTCATCCGTCGCATGCGCGCGCAGGGGGTCAAGGTGCCGATGCTCATCCTCACCGCCCGCGACACGCTCGACGACTGCGTCACCGGGCTCGAGCTCGGCGCCGACGACTACCTGACCAAGCCCTTCCGCCTGCCCGAGCTGGTCGCGCGGATCGGCGCCCTGATCCGCCGCAACCACGCCCACGCCACCTCGCTGCTCAAGATCGGCCGGCTGCAGGTCAATCTCGCCACCCACGAACTGCGCCTCGACGACGACCAGTTCGACCTGCCGCCGCGCGAGCGCGTGGTGCTCGAATGCCTGATGATGGCCGTGCCCGACGTGGTGAGGAAGGACCGCCTGATCCAGGCACTGGTCGGCTGGCAGGCCGACCTCACGCCGAACGCCATCGAGGTCTACATCTCGCGCCTGCGGCAGAAGCTCGATCCGCTCGGCCTCGGCATCCGCACCGTGCGCGGCATCGGCTACCGCCTCGAGGAAGCCCGCGGCACGACGCCAGCCGGCTGATGGAGGGCCTGCGCCACCGCCTGCTGCGCTGGCTGCTGCTGCCCTTGGTTGCCCTGACCGCGGGCAGCCTGGTCGTCGATTACGACGTCGCCATGCGGCCGGCAAACGACGCCTACGACGAGGCCCTCTCCAATACGGCACTTGCCTTGAGCTTTTACCTCCAGCGCGAAAACGGCCAGGCCGTACTGAAGCTGACCGAGCGTGCCGACGCCATGCTGCGTGCCGATCGTCTCGACCGCATCGCATTCGCGGTTTTCGATGCCGCCGGCCGGCGTATCGGCGGCGACAGCGACCTGCCCTATTTCGGCCCGGCGGACCGCAACCGTTTCGACGACATCACCCTGGCCGGCCAGCCGATGCGCGTCGCCGTCCTGCCCCATCGTCTTGGCGACGAAGCCCTGCTGATCGAGGTCGCCGAGACCACCCACAAGCGCGACGAACTCAGCCGCCGCGTCACCGCTGCGCTGGCGGGGCCCAACCTGGCATTGATCCTCATCACCCTGGTACTGGTCGGCTGGGGCATCGAGGTCGGCCTCAAGCCATTGGAGCGCCTGCGCCAGCATGTCGCCGCGCGTTCGGCGAAGGACCTCACCCCCCTGCCCCACGAGTCGGTGCCGGAAGAACTGCAGCCGCTAATCGAAGCGCTCAACCGTCAGTTCGCTTTACTGGCCGAAGCGCTGTCGAGCCAGGAGCGCTTCCTCGCCGATGCCGCCCATCAACTCAAGACACCGCTGGCGGCACTGCAGTCGCAGCTCGAACTCGCTATCGGCGACGCCGACCCGGCGTCCCGCCAGCACCGACTTTTTGAAATGCAGGAAGCGCTGCACCGCGTCACCCACCTCGCCCACCAATTGCTGGCGCTGGCGCGCGCCGAACCCTCGGCCGGCCTGCAGGCGCAACGTCAGGCAGTGCACCTGCCCGCTGTCGCCGAGCGCATGGCCCAGTCCCATCTCGACCGCGCCATCGACCGCGGCATCGACCTCGGTTTCGAACTCGAGGAGGCGACGGTCGAAGGTGTGCCTTGGCTGCTGAACGAGTTGCTCGCCAACCTCGTCGACAACGCGCTCGCCTACGTTCCCACGGGCAGCCATGTCACCGTGCGCTGCGGTCGCCGCGGCCAACGCCCCTTCCTCGAAGTCGAGGATGACGGCCCGGGCATACCCTCCACAGAGCGCAATCGGGTCTTCGAGCGCTTCTACCGCATGCCCGAGAGCGCCACCGGCGGTTGCGGACTGGGGCTGGCCATCGTTCGCGACATCGCCGCCGGCCATGGCGCCACGGTAGAAGTCCGTGAAGGCGGCGACGGTCAGGGGGTGCGCTTCACGGTCAGCTTCCCTGTTCCCGCCGCCACCGCGGCTTGAAGCGCGGACGCTGCCTGGCCTTCTTCATCGCCGATGCAGGCGGACGATGGCGCGGCCATCCGGACTTGCGCGCGGGGCCGCCTTCCAGGCATGGCCATAGACGATTTCGAAGCTGGCCGGCAGGCGTTGGTCGACTCGCTCCCAGGCAGCGAAGACCTTGCGCCAATCGCGCCAGCCCATGCGTTCGAACAGAACATCGCGCACGCCAAGGCGGCGCTGATCGGAGAGCAGGCCCCTCGGGGTGGCGTAGGTCAGCGTCACCATCTCCATGTCCATCACCGGATCGGCGAAGCCGGCGGCGACGAGCATGTCGCCGATGTCGTGCATGTCGAGAAAGGTTCTCACCGCGTGCCCCAAGGGAACTTCCTGCGCGGCGGCGCGCAACTCCTTCAGCGTGTCCGGACCGAGCATGGCGAACATCAGCAGGCCGCCGACCTCCAGCGCACGATACAGCTCCGCAAGGGCGGGGCGCGGGTCGTCGAGCCAGTGCAGCATCAGGTTGGACCAGGCGAGACCGAGACTTCCTCCGGCCAGCGGCAGGGCGCGGACGTCGGCGTTGATGGTGCGTGGCGCGCGGCCGCGCAGGTGCTCGAGCCAGCCGCTGCGGCCGCGCACGGCTGCGAGCATGGGCAGGGCGGAATCGATGGCGAGCGGCAGCGCCTGCGGGTAACGTCGCCGCAGCTCGCGGATGCCGTCACCGGTCGCGCAGCCGACGTCGGCGACGCATCGCGGCGCGATCTTCACCAGGTCGAGCCGCTCGGCCATGCGCCGGCCGGTCTCGCGCGCCAGCACCGCCGCATCGTCGTATAGAGCGGCGGCCCCGGCGAAGTCTGCGCGCATCAGATGGCCGTCAGCCCCAGCCGCTCGAACAGCGCGTCGTCGCCAGCCGCTTCGGGGTTGCCGGAAGTGAGCAGCTTCTCGCCGTAGAAGATCGAGTTGGCGCCGGCGAGGAAGCAGAGCGCCTGCAGTTCATCGGACATTTCCTGGCGACCGGCCGAGAGGCGGACGAAGGAGGACGGCATGGCGATGCGGGCGGCGGCGATGGTGCGCACGAACTCGAAGGGGTCGAGCGGCGGCGCGTTCTCCAGCGGCGTGCCGGGCATGGGCACGAGCTCGTTGATCGGCACCGAATCGGGCGGCGGCTGCATGCTGGCCAGCTCGGCAAGCAGCGAGGCCCGCGCGCGGCGCGTCTCGCCCATGCCGACGATGCCGCCGCAGCAGACCTTGAGGCCGGCGTGGCGAACCTTGTCGAGGGTGTCGAAGCGGTCGGCCTGGCTGTGGGTGGAGATCACCTGGCCATAGAACTCGGGCGCGGTGTCGAGGTTGTGGTTGTAGTAGTCGAGGCCAGCATCGCGCAGCTTCTCGGCCTGGCCTTCCTTGAGCATGCCCAGCGTCACGCAGGTCTCCAGGCCCAGACTCTTCACCGCCTTGACCATCTCGGTGACCTGGTCGAGGTCCTTGTCCTTCGGGCCTTTCCACGCCGCGCCCATGCAGAAGCGGGTCGCCCCCTTGTCCTTGGCGGCCTGCGCGGCCACGACCACCTCGGCCACGTCGAGCAGCTTTTCGCGCTCGGCTTCGCCGTGGTGCGCCGACTGCGAACAGTAGCCGCAGTCCTCCGAGCAGCCGCCGGTCTTGACCGAGAGCAGCGTCGAGCGCTGGATGGCGTTGGCGTCGAAATGCTGACGATGCACCTGCTGGGCACGGAACATCAGGTCGGCGAATGGCAGTGCGAAAAGCGCGTCGATCTCGGCGGCGGTCACACGGGGCGCCGGAATTGAGGACGGGACGGACGAAGACGGGGCGTCCTGGCGGACGGCGGCGACGGTCATGGGAATGCCTTCCGAAGGGCCGCCCCGAGGGAGGCAGCGCCCCCCGTGGGGGCAGCGAACATTGTGAGCGTGGGGGCCATGGCGTTCCTGCGGACTGGGTAGAATCGAGGGGCGAATGATCGGGGATGCGCATGGGCTTGTCAATTTCGGTGCTGGCGCGGCAGGGCTGGCGGCGCGCCATGTCGGCGCTGCTGCCGCAGGATTGCCTGCTGTGCGGCGCGAGCTCCGGCGATGCCCTCCTCTGCGCCGAATGCACCGCATCGTTGCCCAGGCTGCCGGATTCGCTCTGCCCGGTCTGCGCCCTGCCAACTCACGGCGGCGAGGTCTGCGGCGCCTGCCTCAAGCGAGCGCCGCATTTCGACGCGGCGCTGGCCTGCTTCGTCTACGCCTTTCCCGTCGACCACCTGGTACAGCAGCTCAAGTTCGCCCACCGTCTCGCCATCGCCGACTTTTTCGCCCGGGCGCTGCTCGAACGCGGCCTGCCGGACGTCGACCTGATCGTGCCGGTGCCGCTGTCGGCCAGGCGCCTGGGTAAACGCGGGTTCAACCAGGCGGCGGAAATCGCCAAGGTGTTGGCGCGGGAAAGGGGCATTGCGCTCGGACTCGAGGTCGGCCGTCGGACACTCGATGCGCCACCGCAAAGCACGCTGCCATGGAAGGAACGACAGAAGAACGTCCGCGGGGCGTTCGAATGTGGTGACGTGCTCTCCGGCAAGGTCATTCTCGTGGTCGACGACGTGATGACCACCGGTGCCACCCTGGGCGAGTTCGCGCGGGTGCTCAAGGACCACGGCGCCGCGCAGGTGATCGCCTGCGTCGCCGCCCGTGCCGTGAAGGGCAGTCATTGAGCGGCGCAAGCCGAAAGCCCGCGAATCGTGTTCGATATCGTCCTCTACCAGCCCGAGATCCCGCCGAACACGGGCAATGTCGTGCGGCTCTCGGCCAACACCGGCTGCCGCCTGCACCTGATCGGGCCGCTCGGCTTCGACCTGTCCGAGAAACACCTGCGCCGCGCCGGCATGGACTATGCGGAGTTCGCCGACGTCAGGATCCACGCCAACTGGGCTGCCTGTCGCGCGGCGCTGCCGGGCACGCGCTGGTTCGCGTTGACGACCAAGGGCAACCGCCGTCCCGCCGGCACCGAGTTTCACCCCGGCGACGTTCTCGTCTTCGGCCCCGAATCGCGCGGCCTGCCGGCCGCGGTCCTCGCGGAGTTCCCCGACGAGCGCCGCCTGCGACTGCCGATGGTGCCGGGCAGCCGCAGCGTCAATCTCTCGAACGCGGTCGCGGTGGTGGTCTACGAAGCCTGGCGCCAGCTCGATTACGCTGGCGGTGTCTGATCACTCGGCTTTCGGGTCACGGTTCATCAGCGCGTCGACGGCTTCGCGTGCATTCAGGCGGCCATCGAGCACGGCGCAGACGGCCTGGGTGATCGGCATGTCGATGCCGAGCTTGCCGGCGCGAAGGGCGACTTCGCGCGCCGTCATCACACCCTCGGCGACGTGGCCGAGTTCGCGGGTGATCGCCTCGAGCGGCCGTCCCGCCGCCAGCGACAGGCCGACGCGGCGGTTGCGCGAGAGGTCGCCGGTGCAGGTGAGGATGAGGTCGCCCATGCCGGCCAGCCCCATGAAGGTCTCCTGCTTCGCTCCCAGCGCGACGCCGAAGCGGGTGATCTCGGCCAGGCCCCGCGTCATCAGCGCGGCGCGCGCGTTGAGGCCAAGGCCGAGACCGTCGCAGATGCCGGTGGCGATGGCCAAGACGTTCTTGACCGCGCCGCCGACCTCGGCGCCGACGATGTCGTCGTTGGCGTAAAGCCGCAGCCGCGGCCCGTGCAGTTGCTGCGCCATGTCGCGGGCGAAGGCCGCGTCGCGCGAGGCCAGCGTGATCGCGGTCGGCAATCCCTTGGCGACTTCCTCGGCGAAGCTCGGGCCGGTCAGCGCTCCGCAGCGTACTGCGGGCACGACATCTGCAGCGACCTGATGCGGCAACAAACCGGTGCCCGCTTCGAGTCCCTTGCATACCCAGAGCACGGGCAAGCCGATGCAGGCCCCGAGCGTGGCACGCAGGCCGGCGACCGGTGTGGCGATGACGGCAAGGTCCGCACCTTTCAGCGCGACGGCGATGTCGGATCCGATGGCCAGGCCCGCGGGCAGGGCATAGCCGGGCAGGAAGCGCACGTTCTCGCCATCCTTGCGCAGCGCGGCCGCATGCTCGGCCTCGAAGGTCCACAGCGCGAGCGCGTGGCGCGGCGCGAAAGCCAGCGCCAAGGCGGTTCCCCAGGCACCGGCCCCGAGGATGGCTATTTTCAAATCAGAGGCCCCAGACCTGTGCGGCCTTGACGAAGCCCAGCTGGCCGTCGCGGTGCCTGACCTTGGCCCAGCCGGCGGCGGCGGAATCGACGAGATCGAGCACGACATCCTTCTCGGCGTCGAACACGAGAGGCGCCTTGTCGTCGGCCTGGGCGCGCACCTGGGCGCGGTCGGCACGCACGATCACCGTGCGCTTCTCGGCCAGAAGGCGCTTCTCGATCCAGGCGAGGTCGCCCTTCTGGTCGCGCACCTTGACCCAGCCTTCGACGGTGACGACGAGCTCGAGCGGGGTGCCGCGGGCGATGGCGAAGAGCGGCTTGGCCTTCTGCGACGGCGCGTCGTAGAGCACGGTCGCTTCGGCGACCGAATGAAAGTCGAGCGCCAGCGCGGGGCCGGCGAGCAGCAGGGCGAGCAGAGGAGCGAGGAAACGCATCATGCGTTCACTGGATCGGAACTTCGTGCGGCCCTTTTTGCTCGGCCTCGAGCCGCTGGCGATAGAGGTTCTCGAAATTCACCGGGGCGAGCAATACGGGCGGGAAGCCGGCGCGGCTGACCGCGTCGGAGATCGTCTCGCGGGCGAAGGGGAAGAGGATGTTGGGGCAGGCCACCGCGACGATGGGCTCGACCTCTTCGTCGGGCACACCCTGGATGACGAAGATGCCGGCCTGGTCGACCTCGGCGAGAAACTGGGTCTTGTCGCCGATCTTGGCGGTCACGGTGACCTTGAGCACGACCTCGAAGGTGCCTTCGCCGATGGCGGTGCCGGACGTGCCGAGCTGGATCTCGATCTGCGCCGGGTCGCGCTCGAGGAAGCAATGCGGGGAATTCGGACTCTCGACGGAGAGGTCCTTGACGTAGATCTTCTCGATGCTGAAGACGGGTTGCTGCTGTTCGCTCATGGTGGAATTCCGGCCGGATCGATAAAGCCGGGATTCTACCGCGGCGCTACGCCGCGAGGAGCGGATCGAGTTTGCCCTGGCGGTCCAAGTCGTGCAGATCGTCGCAGCCGCCGACATGGAAATCGCCGATGAATATCTGCGGCACCGTGCGGCGGCCGTTGGTCTTCGCCATCATCTCGTCGCGGCGCTCGGGCTCGAGGTCGACGCGGACCTTCTCGATGTCGGTGACGCCCTTCCTGCGCAGCAGCTGCTCGGCGCGCACGCAGTAGGGGCAGACGGCGGTCGCGTACATGACGATCTTGGGCATGGCGGCTGCGCTTTCAGTGCTTGGTCGTGACCGGCAGGTTGGCCTCGGACCAGGCGCCGATGCCGCCGGCGAGGTTGAAGACCTGTTCGAAGCCGGCGCGCTTCAGCGTGCCGCAGGCCGAGGAGGAGCGATTGCCGCTGGCACAGACGACGATGACCGGCCGGCTCTTGAACTTCTCGATCTCCTGGATGCGCTTGCCGATCTGGCCGAGTGCGATGTGGCGGGCATTGGGGATGTGGCCGCGATCCCACTCGTGAGTCTCGCGCACGTCGATGATCAGGGCATCCTCGCGGTTGAGCTTGAGCGTGGCATCGGCGACGCTGATGTTGTCGCCGCCGCCGCGCAGCGTCTGCAACAACAGCATGCCGCCGCTGATCGCCGCAAGCATGACCCACATCATGTTCTGTTGGACAAAATCCATCGTGCTTCAGCCTTTCTTGGGCGGGGAAATCCCGCAAAAAACTTCGCGCATCAGACCGATCAGCTGCAGCGTGCGCTGGTCGGCCACGCGATAGAAGACCCGGTTGGCATCCTTGCGCGTCTGCAGCACGCCCTTGTCGCGCAGGATGGCGAGATGCTGTGAAATATTGCTCTGCGAGGTGCCGACGGCCTCGACGATGTCCTGGACGCAGACTTCCTGGTCGCCGACGACGCAAAGGATCTTCAGGCGCAAGGGATGCGAAATGGCTTTCAGCGCCCGCGCCGCCGTCTCGACGTCGGCCTGCTGGTCCCTCATTTCCAGGATGGCGGTATCCATTCCCTCTCCATGGTCTTGGCTTCGAATTCGAATATTATAGAATACTGTTTTTCAAAGACGATCATCCATTCGCCTTATTATTGCTGGATAAGGCTTTATCGAAAGTTTCCCCATGTACAAGCTCGTATTGCTGCGCCACGGCGAATCCACCTGGAACAAGGAAAATCGCTTCACCGGCTGGACCGACGTCGACCTCACCGAAAAGGGCGTGTCCGAAGCCCACGCCGCAGGCCAGTTGCTGAAGAAGGAAGGTTACGCCTTCGACGTCGCCTACACCTCGATGCTCAAGCGCGCGATCCGCACCCTGTGGATCGTTCTCGACGAAATGGACCGCATGTGGCTGCCAATCGAGCATTCCTGGCGCCTCAACGAGCGTCACTACGGCGCGCTGCAAGGCCTCAACAAGTCCGAAACAGCCGCCAAGTTCGGCGAGGATCAGGTCAAGATATGGCGCCGCGCCTACGACACGCCGCCGCCCGCGCTCGAGAACGGCGACCCGCGCCTCGAGGTCGGCAACCCCCGCTATGCCGGGCTCTCCGCCACCGATTTCCCGCACACCGAATGCCTCAAGGACACCGTCGCCCGCTTCCTCCCTTACTGGCACGGCACCATCGCGCCGATGGTCAGGACCGGCAAGAGCGTTATCGTCGCCGCCCACGGCAACAGCCTGCGCGCGCTGATCAAGTATCTCGACAACATCTCCGACGCCGACATCGTGAACCTCAATGTGCCGACCGGCCAGCCGCTGGTCTATGAACTCGATGCGGACCTGAGACCGATCAAGAGCTACTACCTCGGCGACCAGGAAGCGATCAAGGCGGCCATGGAGGCCGTCGCCAATCAGGGCAAAGCCAAGTAAGGCCGCGATCGCCGCCATCCTGGCAGCGGCTTGGTTTTCCCCGCCACTGGCCGCGGCGACGACGCCGGCAGCCACCAAGGAACAGCGCGAGGCGAAGCAGGCCGAGCTGAAGGAAGTCCGCGGCCGCATCGATGCCCTGCGCCAGGAACTGGCGAAGAGCGAGGGCTCGCGCAGTTCCGTCGCCGACCAGTTGCGCGAGACCGAGTCGGCGATATCCACCGCCAACCGCCGCCTCAAGGAACTCGGGGAGAGCCGCGCCGGAATACAGGCGGAACTGGCCGAACTCGAGTCCCAGCAGCAGCGCCTCACGCAGCAGACCGCCGCACAACAGGCCCAGCTCGCGCGCCTGCTGCGCCGGCAGCACCGTGCCGATCTCGGCGGTGGCGCCGGCGGCGGCGATGCGCTGCAGACCCTGCTTGCCGGACGCGACCCCAATCAGGCGGCACGCGACTGGCATTTCCTCGCCCTGCTGTCGCAGGCCCGGGCCACCCTGATTCGTGACCTCGCTGCGGCGGCGGCGGAGAAGCAGAAGCTCGCCGACGCGACCCGCGAGAAGGCGGCCGAGATCGCCCGCATCGAAGCCGGCCAACAGGAGGAACGCGCGACGCTGGTGGCGAAGAGCCGCGAGCGTCAGGTCGTCCTCGCCAGGATCTCCGGCCAGATCCGCACCCAGCGCCGGCAGATCGACACCCTGCAGCGCGACGAACAGCGCCTCGGCAAACTGATCGACGCGCTGGCCAAGCTCGCGGCCCGGATGCCAAAACGTAAGCCGGCCGCCGCCGCGCCCCAGCCACGCACGCCGACGGTGCCTCCGGCGCAGCCAGTGCGCGAAGCCGACACCAGCGGCACGACCGGCACCTTCGCCAGCCTGCGCGGCAGGCTGAGCCTGCCGCTCAAGGGCACGCTGGCCGGCCGCTTTGGCGCCCCGCGGCCCGAGGGCGGTACCTGGAAGGGCCTGTTCATCCGCGCCGGCGAGGGCGACGAGGTGCGGGCGGTGGCCGCCGGCCGCGTGGTCTTCGCCGACTGGTTGCGCGGCTTCGGCAATCTGCTCATCATCGACCATGACGACGGCTTTCTCTCCGTCTATGGCAACAACCAGTCATTGCTGCGCCAGCCCGGCGACGAGACCCGCAGAGGGGAGGTCGTGGCCACGGTCGGCAACAGCGGTGGCAACCCGGAATCGGGCTTATACTTTGAACTTCGCCACCGCGGGCAGGTCTTCGACCCCATGAAGTGGGTAGCCCGCTAAGGCGATGCCCCGCTAGCCATTCCCGCCTACCCGGAGTCACGCATGCGCAGCCGATTGCAGCAAGCCGGCCTGGTCCTCCTCGGAGCCATCGCCGGAATTCTCGTCAGCGTCAATATCTCGGCCATCGCCCAGAAAGGTGGCGAAGCGCTGCCGATCGAAGAGTTGCGCTCCTTCGCCGACGTCTTCAACGCAGTGAAGCAGGGCTACGTCGAACCCATCGAGGACAAGAAGCTGATCACCCATGCCATCTCCGGCATGCTCTCCAACCTCGATCCGCACTCGGCCTATCTCGACGCCGACGCCTACAAGGACCTGCAGGTCTCGACCCAGGGCGAGTTCGGCGGGCTGGGCATCGAAGTCGGCATGGAGGACGGCTTCGTCAAGGTCGTCGCGCCGATCGAAGACACCCCCGCCTGGAAAGCCGGCGTCAAGGCCGGCGACATCGTCATCAAGCTCGACGAAGCCCCGGTCAAGGGCATGACGCTCAACGATGCCGTGAAGAAGATGCGCGGCAAGCCCAAGACCTCGATCAAGCTCACCATCATCCGCAAGGGCGAAACCAAGCCACTCGAGATCACCATCGTCCGCGACAAGATCAAGGTGCAGAGCGTCAAGTCGAAAATGATCGAGGACGGCTACGGCTACCTGCGCATCACCCAGTTCCAGGAGGAGACCACCGCCGACGTGGTCAGGCAGTTCGACAAGCTGGTCAAGCAGGCGGCCGAGAACAAGGGCGACACCAAGGAACTGCGCGGCCTCGTACTCGACCTGCGTAACGACCCGGGCGGCCTGCTGCACTCGGCCATCGGCGTTTCCGCAGCGTTCCTGCCGCCGAAAAGCCTGGTCGTGTCGACCGATGGTCGCACCGAAGATGCCAAGCGCAAGTACATCGCGGCCGCCGAGGACTACGCGCGCAGCCCCCGCGAGGACGTGCTCAAGAACCTGCACGGTTCGGCCAAGTCCATCCCGATGGTGGTGCTGGTGAATGGCGGCTCGGCCTCGGCCTCCGAGATCGTCGCCGGTGCCCTGCAGGATCACAAGCGCGCCGTCGTGCTCGGTACCCAGACCTTCGGCAAGGGCTCGGTGCAAACCGTGCTGCCGCTCTCCAACAACGCGGCGATCAAGCTGACCACGGCGCGCTATTACACGCCGAGCGGCCGCTCGATCCAGGCCAAGGGCATCACGCCCGACGTCGCCGTTGAAGAGACGCCCAACGGCGGCTCGCGCGACCGCCTGCGCGAAGCCGATCTCGAGCGCCATCTCGCCGGCACCGAGGCCGATAAGGGTACGGAGAAGGATCCCGCCAAACCAGCCAAGCCGCAGCAGGGCAAGAACGGCAAGGACGGCAAGGACAAGGGCAGCAAGGCCGAGGAGGACGAAGCCAAGGCCCCCGTCTTCGAGATCGCATCGAAGAACGACTACCAGCTGAGCCAAGCCATGAATCTGCTGAAAGCCTGGCAGATCATGAAGAAATAGCGGTCAGACCAGGACAAGCGATCGGCCATGAGCATGGATGTCGAACGCGCACGCCACCTGCGCGACAAGGAGCGCGGACTGCACCGGCCGCATGCCTTTGCGCGGCAGCCGGGCACGCGCAAGCACCGCGAGATCCGCTTCTCCAGGCTGAAGCTGGATCAGGTCGAGCAGGCCTTCGTGCTGCTCTCGGGCCTCGATGGCCTGACGGTGTCGCCGGGCATCGTGCCCCACGGCATCTCGGTCTGGTATGAAATCACCGACTACACCATGGAAGGGCTCGAGGCCGCGCTGATCGACCAGGGCTTCCACCTCGAGAACACGCTCTACAGCAAGCTGGTGCGGGCCCTGGTGTATTTCGTCGAGGAAACACAGTTGCGCAACATGCGCCAGCCCGAGCGACTGCTCAAGAAGTCGCACGAGGTCTATTCCAAGGCCTGGGATCATCATCCGCACGGCGATCACGACGACACGCCGGCAGATCTGCGCGAACAAAAGTAAGCCGGGCGTGGACGACGGTCAACTGCTCCGCTACAGCCGCCACATCCTGCTGCCGCAGATCGGCGTCGAAGGGCAGGAAAGGCTGCTGGCCGCGCGCGCACTGGTCGTTGGCGCCGGCGGCCTCGGTTCCCCTGCCGCCTACTACCTCGCCTCGGCCGGCGTCGGCACCCTGGCGTTGGCCGACGGCGACAGCGTCGATCTCACCAACCTGCAACGGCAGATCCTGCACCGCGTCGATTCGGTCGGCCGGCTCAAGGCCGAGTCGGGCCGCGACACGCTGGCCGGCATCAATCCCGAATGCCGCGTCGACGCCATCACCGAGCGCCTCGCCGGCGAGCGCCTCGACGAAGAGATCGCCCATGCCGACGTCGTGCTCGACTGCTCGGACAATTTCGCCACCCGTCATGCCATCAATCGCGCCTGCGTCAAATTCGGCAAGCCGCTGGTCTCCGGCGCGGCGATCCGCTTCGACGGCCAGATCGCCGTCTTCGATTCGCGCCGGCATGACGCACCCTGCTATCACTGCCTCTTCCCCGAGGCGGAGGACGTCGAGGAAGTTCGCTGCGCGGTGATGGGTGTATTCGCGCCGCTCACCGGCATCGTCGGCACGGTGCAGGCGGCGGAGGCGCTCAAGCTGCTGATCGGCTGCGGCACCTCGCTGGCCGGGCGCCTGCTGCTGCTCGACGGCCTGGCGATGGAATGGCGACAGATCGCGGTGCCGCGCGATCCGGCCTGCCGCGTCTGCGGCGGGCAGTGACGCCGGCGCAGCTCAACCGTCGATGCTCGTCACGAACGGTGGCGCCTGTAGCAAGGCGACGAACTCCTCGGCGCGGACGGGCTTGCTGAAAAGGTTGCCCTGAAACACGTCACAGCCCATCGCCGCCAGCAGGGTACTTTGGCCGCGCTCCTCGACGCCCTCCGCCACCACGGTGTAATGCAGGACCTTCGCCAGAGAGATGATGCGCTCGACGATCGCCTGCTGCCGCGCGTCGGGCAGCAGATTGACGATGAAGCCGCGATCGATCTTCAGCACGTTGGCGGGAACCTGGGTCAGATAGACCAACGAAGAATAGCCGGTGCCGAAGTCGTCGAGGGCGATGCCAACGCCGATGGCCCGCAGCGCACTCAGGGTCGCGTTGGCGTTGGCCGAATCGCCGACCGCCATCGACTCGAGGATTTCCAGTTCGAGCCGATGCGCGTCCAGCGAATACTTGGCGAGGGCCTGGCGTACCTGAGTCACGATCTCACCCGAGTGGAACTGTGCCGCGGAAACGTTGACCGAGACGGGGATTGGCGCCTGACCCTGCGCGTCCCAGGCCGCCATCTGCGCGCACGCGGCGTCGATGACCCAAGCCCCCAGCCTCACGCCGAGGCCGATCTCGTCGATGATCGGGATGAATCTCCCCGGCGAGACGACGCCGCGGCCGGGCGACGCCCAGCGGATCAGCGCTTCAGCGCCGATGATGCGGCCGCTGCTAACCGCGACCTTGGGCTGGTAGAGGAGGTGGAACTCCTGGCGATCCATTGCTTCGCGCAATTCCTGCGCCAGCTCGAAGCGCGCGCCGATCGCGGCATTCATCCGACTCGAATAGAAGTGATAGCCGCCGCGCCTGGCACGCTTGGATTCGTACATCGCGGCGTCCGCATTCTTCAGCAGGTTCTCGATATCCGCACCGTTTTCCGGGAACAGTGAAATGCCGATGCTCGCCGAGGAGCTGACGCGGCGCCCGCCGATGTCGATGGCGCGGGAAAATTCCGAGCTGAGCTTGCGCGCGATGCGGTCGACGATATCGATGGCCTCTTCCGGCGGCAGATCGGGAATCAGCACGATGAACTCGTCCCCGCCGAGGCGCGCTACGGTGTCGGAACCACGCGCCAGCCGCTTGAGTCGCGCCGCCAGCGAGACCAGCAGCATGTCCCCGGCCGAATGGCCGAGGCTGTCGTTAATCTGCTTGAAGTCGTCCAGATCGACGAGCATCACCGCCACGACCTGACCCTCCCGCTGCGCCCGCAGCAGCGCCTGCTCGAGGCGATCGCGCAGCAGGACGCGGTTGGGAAGGTCGGTGAGCGGATCGTAATGCGCCTGCCGGTAGAGTTTCTCTTCCCAGGCGATGTTGGAGGCGGCGGCGATCAGCCGGTCGGCGAGGCTGCGCCCGCCCTGCACGATCTCGCCGGTTTCCTGCGGCAGCTGCCGGTAGGCGAGCAGCAGCGCTGCGTCGAAGCGCTCGCCGATGCGGGCGGGGAAGACCAGCACCAGTTTCGCGCCCTCGTCGGCGAACGGTCGCAGGTACTCGGTGCCCGCCGCCGCCAGCTCCACCTGGAACCAAGGCTGGTCCTTGCTCCACGCCGGCTTGGGCACCCCGCCGAGATAGCGCTTCGTCACCGCCAACCGATTGTCAGCTCCGGCTTCCACTTGCCAGAGGCGCACGCCATCCTCCTGATCGAAGCGCACGACGGCCGCGCCGTCGCACGGGACGGCCAGCCGCACATGTTGAAGCAGCATCTCGATCACCACTTCCATCTCGGCATTCGCGAGGATGGCGCGATCGAGTTCGCCCAGGATCTGCAGCAGATGGAACTTGCAGTTCAGGCTTGCCGACATCCGGTTGAACGATTCCGCCAGGCTGGTGAACTCGTCGTTTCCGGTGATCTCGACGCGGCTGGAGAAATCGCCACGCGCCAACTGCCGGGTGTGCTTCTCGAGCAACTCCAGCGGCTGCATCTGGCGGCGAATCTGGCTGATCGCGAGCCAGGCCGCCAAGGCGAGGGCGAGGAGCATGATGGGCGGAAATATCTGGCGGAAACGCGTCAGGATGGCCAGGACCTCCTTCTTGGATTCGGTGACGATCATGATGAAGCCCTGGCTGCCCAGGCTGGCCTGCATCTGCGCATTCCAATAAGCCGCGAGGTGATCCTCGGCGCCGACCTGCCAGGCGAATACGCCCGTGTTCAGGTTCGTCAGCTGCTGCGGCCACTGGAAACCCGGTGACACGGCGAGGCCCGGCGTGCAGTACAACAGGCTGCCGGACGCCGTGAGGATGCAATAGGGCTCGGCGGCCTCCTCGTCCCACCAAAGGGAGTCCGTTTCCAGCCGGCCCCTGATCAGGCGCGACGAGCCCTCCAGTAGCACCAGCATCGACGGCCCGTCCTTGTCCGAGAGCTGTAGAACGCCGCGAAACCGCCGCAAATGCGATTCCTCAAAAGCTGCCAGCGGTTCGACCGCGGCCCGTTCGACGATCTCCAGGGAACGGAAGCCTTCGACCCGGGCAGGTAGCTGCCCTCCGGCACCCGGACTATTCTTCGCGGAATACTCCGCGGCAAGATGCACCAGCGCCTGCTCCCGCCACCTCAGCCGCTGCACCAGGCTCATGCCGACAGCTTTCGAATCCTGCTGCAGGCGGCGGTAGTTGAGCTCGACCAGCATGTCACTTACATGCAGGTAGGCAAAGAACGCCAGCCCGCCCAGCGGAATCATCGCGGCGAGGAGGAAGAGCACGAACAGCCGTCGCGCGACGCGGCTTTGCAGTCCGGATACCGGTATCTTCTTCATGGCATCAGGATCGGCTCATTGGATTCGCCATGTCGGTCATGTAGCGTCAATGATTCGCCGCCACGCCGATGAAGGCGCCGTTGTTGGCGCGGACGATGTCGTCGCGAGCCTTGGAAGCCGTGAGTTGCTTCGCCGTCTGGCCGTCCGGCCCCATGCTGTAGAGGTCGAAATCGCTGTTGAGCGGATTGAGGTTCTTGTCCTTGCGGATCTGCCCTTGGTTCGGCGGCGGGTCGATGTCGATCGGCAGATACTGGTAGGCCCTGCCCCATGGGTCGGTCGGTATCGGGATGCCCAGCACACCGAGGCTAGGAGGAAAGGTCCTGTTGTCCGCATGGTACCGGTTCAGCGCGAGGGCGATGCCGGCGATGTCGGCGGTGGCCTGGGTGACGCGCATCTTCTCCGTATAGCCACGATAGCTGTTGAGGGCGATGCTGGCGAGCGTCCCGACGATCACCATGCCGATCAGCACCTCGATCAGCGTCATCGCCGCCTGGCGGCATCGCCTCGTTTGCCTTTCGAACATGGAGAGCCTGCCCATTACGCCAATAGTGGGAATAGTGCGAACAAATATAGCACCGCGGCCGTGCCAACATCCCTCTATTCTGGCAACCTCGCCCGGAGAAAGAGGTCTGCGCCGAAGGCATGGCGCTCGAGCACTTCGAGCCGCCGCGCGCCAGCGAGATCCTCGAGTTCGGGCAGGTCGAACATGCCGCGCGCCTTGTCGCCGAGCAGCAGCGGCGCCTGGTAGATCAGCAGTTCATCGACGAGGCCCTCGCGCAGCAGCGAACCGTTGAGCCTGAAGCCGGCCTCGGCCATGACTTCGTTGATGCCACGGCGGCCGAGTTCGGTCAGCAGGGCCGGCAGATCGACCTTGCCGACGGCGTTGGGCAGCGCCAGAACGTCGACGCCGCGGGCTCGCAACTGCGCGGCCTTTTCGGGCTGCTCGACGGCGCAGGCCACCAGCGCATGACCATCCGCCAGGATCGCCGCATCGAGCGAAATCTCGAGCCGGCTGTCCACAACGACACGCAGCGGCTGGCGCGGCGTGTCGATTCCATCCACGTCTCGCACGGTGAGGCGCGGATCGTCGTCGCGCACGGTACCGATGCCGGTGAACATCGCGCAGCTTCGCGCCCGCCAGGCATGGGCATCGCGGCGCGCCTCGGGGCCGGTGATCCATTGCGATCTGCCGTTGTTGAGGGCCGTCTTGCCGTCGAGGCTGGCGGCGACCTTGAGCCGCAGCCAGGGGCGGCCGCGGGTCATGCGCGAGACGAAGCCGATGTTGAGTTCGCGCGCCTCGTCCTCCATCAGGCCGCTGTCGACGCGGATGCCGGCGAGCTCGAGACGCGCCAGCCCCTCGCCCGCGACCAGCGGATTGGGGTCGCGCATCGCCGCGACCACGCGCGTGACGCCAGCGTCGATCAGTGCGTCGGCGCAGGGTGGTGTGCGGCCGTGATGCGAGCAGGGCTCTAGGGTGACATACACGGTCGCCCCGCGCACCGTACCGCCAACGCGCCCAGAAGGAAGTGCCCTTGGGGTGCCGACCTTTCGCACGACGTCGGCCAGCGCATTGATCTCGGCGTGCGGCCGCCCGGCCATCTCGTGCCAGCCCTCGCCGATCACCGTGCCATCCCTGACGATGACGCAGCCGACACGGGGATTCGGCGTGGCGGTATAGAGGCCGCGCCGCGCCAGTTCCAGCGCGCGCGCCATGAACTCGCGGTCGGCCGCCGAGAAGCTCATGACGCTCGAGCGCAGCGAGCTTGCGGGCTCCCCCGCCCCGGGGCGGGGGTCGGGGGTGGGGGGCGTTCATGCTTTGCGCGAACGCGATACGCGAGGCTTCACCTCGCGTATCGCGTCGGAGAACTCGTCGAGGTCCTCGAAGTTGCGATAGACGGAGGCGAAGCGGATGTAGGCGATCTTGTCGAGCTTCTTCAGCTCGCGCATCACCAGCTCGCCGATGCGCTGCGACACCACCTCGCGCTCGGCCAGTTGCACCAGCCGCTCCTCGATGCGGTCCAGCGCGGCGTCGACGGCATCGGTCGTCACCGGGCGCTTGCGCAGCGCCAGCATCATGCTGGCCTTGAGCTTGTCGCGGTCGTACTCGATGCGGCTGCCGTTCTTCTTCACCACCAGCGGCAGTTGCAGCTCGACCCGCTCGTAGGTGGTGAAGCGCTTGTCGCAGGCGAGACAGCGGCGGCGGCGGCGAACGGTGTCGCCGTCCTCGTTCTCCCGTGTATCGACGACCTGGGTGTTAGGCTCGGCGCAATACGGGCATTTCATGCCGCAGCCCTCCGGGCCTCAAAATGAAAAGCCCTTTTCTGATGGCCCCCATCCCCCCGGCCCCCTTCGCCAGGAAGGGGGCGACTGGTCACCTCGCCCTGCGGGCGAGCAACAAATTCGATCGGCAGGCGATCAATCGCCATAAACCGGGAACTTCTTGCACAGCGCCGCGACCTCGCCGCGCACGCGTGCCAGCACGGCCTCGTCGCTCGGTGCATCGAGCACGTCGGCGATCAGGTTGGCGACCTGCTCGGCCTCGATCTCGGTGAAGCCGCGCGTGGTCATTGCCGGCGTCCCGATGCGGATGCCCGAAGTGACGAAGGGCTTCTGCGGGTCGTTGGGGATGGCGTTCTTGTTGACCGTGAGATGAGCCTTGCCCAGAGCCGCTTCGGCATCCTTGCCGGTGATGTTCTTGGCCTGGAGGTCGACGAGGAAGACATGGCTCTCGGTTCGGCCGGAGACGATGCGCAGGCCGCGCGACTTCAGCACCTTGCACATCACCTGGGCGTTGTCGATCACCTGCTCCTGATAGTTGCGGAACTCGGGCGTCATGGCCTCCTTGAAGGCCACGGCCTTGGCGGCGATGACGTGCTCCAGCGGGCCGCCCTGCAGGCCGGGGAAGATGGCCGAGTTGATGGCCTTCTCGTGCTCGGCCTTCATCAGGATCAGGCCGCCGCGCGGGCCGCGCAGGGTCTTGTGGGTAGTCGAAGTCACGACGTCGGCGTGCGGCACCGGGTTGGGGTAGAAGCCGGCGGCGACGAGGCCGGCGTAGTGGGCCATGTCCACCATGAAGATGGCGCCGACGTCCTTGGCCACCTTGGCGAAACGCTCGAAGTCGATCTTCAACGCGTAGGCCGAAGCACCGGCGATGATGAGCTTGGGCTTGTGCTCGTGCGCCAGCTTCTCCATCGCATCGTAGTCGATCTCCTCTTTTGCCGTCAGGCCATAGGGCACGACCTTGAACCACTTGCCGCTCATGTTGAGTGCCATGCCGTGGGTGAGGTGGCCGCCTTCGGCCAAGCTCATGCCGAGGATGGTATCGCCCGGCTTGAGGAAGGCGAGGAACACGGCCTGGTTGGCCTGCGAGCCGGAATTGGGCTGGACATTGGCGCAATCGGCACCGTAGAGCTTCTTGGCGCGATCGATGGCCAGCTGCTCGGCCACGTCCACGTGCTCGCAGCCGCCGTAGTAGCGCTTGCCGGGGTAGCCCTCGGCGTATTTGTTGGTGAGCTGGGAGCCCTGCGCCTCCATCACCGCCCAGGAGACATAGTTCTCCGAGGCGATCAGCTCGATATGGTCTTGCTGGCGCCTGGTTTCTGCCTCGATTGCGGCCCACAGCTCGGGATCGGTCTTGGCGAGGGTGTTTTTCTTCGAGAACATGGCGGGCTTCCGTTCAAATCGGGGAGGCCCGCATTTTATCACTCGACTACCTGCTCCAAGACCCGCTCGAGGTGGTGGCGGTCGGCCCAGGTACGCAAATGCCAGCCGTGGGCGTCGAACTCGAACCAGTTCAAGGCGCAGTTGGGGATCTTGAAGTCGCGCGGCGCTTCCAGGGGACGGCCGGTGGCCTTGCGGTAGATGATGTCGAGCACGCCGCCATGAGACACCGCAAGGATGGTCTGGCCGGCATGGTGGCGCACCAGACCGTCCACGGCCGTCACCACCCGCGCGGCGAAAACACGCAGGCTCTCGCCGTCGCCGAAGGGGTGATCGAGATCGCGTACCGCATAGCAGGCGTGGTGCGCCGGGTGAAGGCGCGCCCCCTCCGCCGCGGTCAGTCCCTGGAATATGCCGTAGTGGCGCTCGCGCAGGCCCGGCGCCGGGCGCACATCGAGGCCGAGGCGCACGGCCGCCGCGCTGGCCGTGCTCCAGGCGCGGGCCAGGTCGCTGCTGTAGATCGCAGCGAACTGGTGGTGGGCGACGCCGAAGGCCGTGGCCAGCGCCTGGGCGCGGCCGGTCTCGTTGAGCGGCACATCGATATGGCCCTGGATGCGCTTTTCGACGTTCCAGTCGGTTTCGCCGTGACGAACGATGCAAAGACGGGTGGTCATGGTCAAAAGGCGACCTGCGGGTTTCCACAGGCGGTGCCACAAAGCGGGGAGAACGGATTAAGCTACGCGCCCATAACAGCGCCGCCCCGGACCCGGGCGTGGCAGCCATTGTAACCATGGCAACCACTACTATGGAGGAGTACCCCGGCATGAATGCCCTGCTGAAATTTTCCGGCCTGATCGACGGACTGAGCGAACGCGTCGGCCGCGCCGCAATCTGGCTGATCCTGATCGTCGTGATCATCAGCGCCGGCAACGCCGTCTCGCGCTTCTCCCTCAACCTCAGCTCTAACGCGATGCTCGAGGTCCAGTGGTACCTGTTCTCGGCGGTCTTCCTGTTCTGCGCCGCCTATGTCCTCAAGAAGAACGAGCACATCCGCATCGACGTCATCGCCGGCCGCCTCTCCGAACGCGGGCAGAACTGGATCGACGTCTTCGGCATCATCGTCTTCCTGCTGCCGATGGCTGCCCTGATCACCTGGACTTCGTGGTCGGTCTTCATGAACGCCTGGAACTCCGGCGAGATGTCATCCAACCCCGGCGGCCTGATCCGTTGGCCGGTGCGCCTGATGCTGCCGGCCGGCTTCGTGCTGCTGATCCTCCAGGCCTTGTCCGAACTGATCAAGCGCGTGGCCTTCCTCACCGGTGCCGGCCCCAATCCGCTGGCCAAGGAGGCCGGCCCCAGCGCCGAGGAGGAACTCGCCGAAGCCATCAAGAAGCACCAGGTCGCGCCCGAGGTCGCCGATATCGTCGGCATGAACAGGGAAATGGTGAACGGCAAGGAAGGGGAGCCGAAATGAGCGCGTTCCTCATCGCCAACATGGCGCCGATCATCTTCGCCTCGCTGATCTTCTTCCTGCTGCTCGGCTTCCCGGTCGCCTTCGCACTGGCCGCCAACGGCATCGTCTTCGGCTTCATCGGCATGGAGCTTGGCCTGTTCCAGCCGACCTTCTTCCAGGCGCTGCCCGAACGCATCTTCGGCGGCATCATGAACAACGACACGCTGATGGCCATCCCCTTCTTCACCTTCATGGGGCTGATCCTCGAGCGTTCGGGCATGGCCGAGGACCTGCTCGAAACCATCGGCCAGCTCTTCGGCCCGATCCGCGGCGGCCTCGCCTATGCCGTTGTCCTGGTCGGTGCCATGCTCGCCGCCACCACCGGCGTGGTCGCGGCCTCGGTGATCTCGATGGGCCTGATCTCGCTGCCCATCATGCTGCGCTACGGCTACGACCGGCGGCTGGCTTCAGGCGTCATCGCCGCCTCGGGCACGCTGGCGCAGATCATTCCGCCCTCGCTGGTGCTGATCATCATCGCCGACCAGCTCGGCAAGTCCGTTGGCGACATGTACAAGGGCGCCTTCGTTCCCGGCTTCGTGCTGACCGGTCTCTATCTCGCCTATGTGCTCGGCGTGACGATCTTCTTCCCCAAGGCAGCGCCGGCGCTGCCGCCCGAGGCGCGCGTCTTCCGCGAGCCCAGCGGCAAGACGGGAGGCATTTCGCTGATTCTGCTGACCATCGTTTCGGTCGGAGCGGCCATTTTCTGGGCGATGCGGCAGCCGGCCGACAAGCCGACCGACGAACTGATCGTGGTCGCGATGTGCCTGGGCATGGCCGTCGCCTTCACCCTCGCGATCGCCAACCGCCTGTCCAAGCTCGGGCTGCTGTCGAAGATGGCCGAGAAGGTCACCTTCGTGCTGATCCCGCCGCTGGCGCTGATCTTCCTCGTGCTCGGCACCATTTTCATCGGCATCGCCACCCCGACCGAGGGCGGCGCCATGGGCGCCACCGGCGCCCTGATCATGGCGCTGGCGCGGAAGCGGCTCAACTGGTCGCTACTCAAGCAGGCGATGGACTCGACGGCCAAGCTCACCACCTTCGTCGTCTTCATCCTCGTCGGCGCCCGCGTCTTCTCGCTGACCTTCTACGGCGTCGACGGCCACAAGTGGGTCGAGCACCTGCTCTCCGACCTGCCGGGGGGGCAGATCGGCTTCCTGATCGTGGTGAATGCGCTGGTCTTCTTCCTCGCCTTCTTCCTCGACTTCTTCGAACTCTGCTTCATCGTGGTGCCGCTACTCGGCCCGGTCGCCGACAAGCTGGGCATCGACCTGATCTGGTTCGGCGTGTTGCTCGCCATCAACATGCAGACCTCGTTCATGCATCCGCCCTTCGGCTTCGCACTGTTCTACCTGCGCTCGGTGGCACCCACCTCGCGCTACAAGGACCACCAGACCGGCAAACTCACCGAGCCGGTGACCACCGGCCAGATCTACTGGGGCGCCATTCCCTTCGTCGTCATCCAGATCATCATGGTCGGCCTGGTCATCGCCTTCCCGCAACTCGTCGGCCGCGACGCGCAACTGACCGATGCCCAGATGGAACAGCAGGGGCAGGCCATCGACATCCAGAAGATGCTGCAGGACGATGCGGCCAAGGATGCGGCACGGGAGGCCAAGAAAGCCGATGGGGGCGGCAGCGCCAACGACGGCGATGCGCTGACCAAGGCCATCCGCGACGCCGACAAATCAGGCAAGTAGCATCGCCGCACGCCGGGGCTCGGAGCCCGGACAAAAAAAAGCCCTGCGGAAATCCGCAGGGCTTTTTGCTTGGCGTGACAGCCGCTTACTTGACGTGCTGCTGCAGGAACTGATCCATGCCGAGTTCGGCGACGCCGAACCACTGGTTCATGTCCTTCTGGTTCTTCAAGTAATCCGTGTAGATCTTCTTGAAGGCCGGGTTCTTGGCCGATTCGTCGCTATAGAGTTGGACGGCAGCCTTGTAGGCGGCCTCGACGATCTCGTTCGAGTACTTCTTGAGCTTGACGCCCTGCCCGATCAGGCGGCGCAGCGCGAGCGGGTTCTTGTAATCGTATTCGGCCATCATGGTGACGTTGGCCTCGTAGGCGGCGGCCTGGAACGCCTCCTGGTACTCCTTGGGCAGCTTGGCCCAGGCGTCCTTGTTGATGAAGAAGTTGATGCCGGGACCCGGTTCCCACCAGCCCGGGAAGTAGTAGTTCTTGGCGACCTTGTGGAAACCGAGCTTTTCGTCGTCGTAGGGGCCGACCCACTCGGCGGCGTCGATGGTGCCCTTCTCCAGCGCCGGGTAGATATCGGAGCCGGCGATCTGCTGCGTCACCATGCCCAGGGCCGAGAACACCGTGCCGCCGAGGCCGGCGATGCGCATCTTGACGCCCTTGACGTCGGCCAGCGTGTTGATCTCCTTGCGGAACCAGCCGCCCATCTGCACGCCGGTGTTGCCGCCGAGGAAATGCACGACGTTGTAGTTCGAGTAGAACTCGTTGAGCAGCTTGTCGCCGCCGCCGAAGTAGACCCAGGCGTTGAGCTGGCGCGCGTTCATGCCGAAGGGCACCGAGGTGCCGAAGCCGAAGGTCTTGTCCTTGCCGACGTAGTAGTAGGAACAGGTATGGCAGCACTCGACGGTACCGTTCTGGGTGACGTCCAGCGCCTGCAGTCCGGGGGCGATTTCACCGGCGGCGAAGACCTGCACAGTGAACTTGCCGCCGGTCATTGCGGCCAGGCGCTTCGACAGCACCTCGGCACCCCCGTAGATGGTGTCGAGGCTCTTGGGGAAGCTGGAGGTCAGGCGCCACTTGATGGTGGGCGCGCTCTGGGCGATCGCCGGGGCAGCGCCCGCGGCCAGAATGCCGGTCAGACCGGCGTGCTGCAGAAACTTGCGTCGTTCCATGCCACGTCTCCTATTCGATTTTTTGGAGATCCCGCACTGCGGGATCGTGCGCGGATACTACTCCCAAAGCCAAAACCGCGGACTTGCGGTTAACCGCAATCAGTTGCCGGCGACCGTCATGCGGTCGATCAGGATCGAGCCGACCTGCTTCGAGCCGCGTACCACGACATCGTTGCCGATCGCCGCGATGCCCTTAAGCATTTCACGCAGGTTGCCGGCGATGGTGATCTCCTCCACCGGATACCGGATCTCGCCGTCCTCGACCCAGTAGCCGGCGGCGCCGCGCGAATAGTCGCCGGTGACGTAGTTGATGCCGTGGCCGAGAAGCTCGGTCACCAGCAGGCCACGGCCCATTTCCTTCAGCAGGCCCTTGAAGTCGTGGCATCCGGGCTTGACGATCAGGTTGTGGCTGCCGCCGGCGTTGCCGGTGGTCTGCATGCCGAGCTTGCGCGCCGAATAGGTCGACAGGAAGTAGCCCTGCAGCACGCCGTTCTTCACCACGTCGCGCGCCTTCACGGCGACGCCGTCGTCGTCGAACCAGCCCGAGGCCAGGCCCTTGGGCACGAAGGGATCCTCGGCGATCTGCACGAACCTGGGAAAGACCTGGCTGCCGAGCGAGTCGAGCAGGAACGACGACTTGCGGTAGAGCGAACCGCCGCTGACCGCATGGACGAAACTGCCGATCAGCCCTGCCGCCAGCGGCGCCTCCAACAGTACCGGCACCTGGCAGGTCTTGACCTTGCGTGCCTTCAGCCGCGACAGGGCACGCCGCGCGGCGTAATCGCCGATGGCCTCTGCCGCGGGAAAGTCGGCCGGATCGCGCTTGCTCGAATACCAGTCGTCGCGCTGCATGGCGTCGCCCTTTCCGGCGATGGGCGCGCAGGAAATGTAATGGCGCGTCGACGCGTAGCCACCCATGAAGCCGAGGCTGTTGGCCGAGACGAAGTGCGACTGCTGCGCCGAAACGCTCGCCCCTTCGGTATTGTCGATCAGCGGGCTGACGGCGAAGGCGGCCTCCTCGCAGCGGCGCGCCAGCGCGATCGACTCCTCGATCGGCAATGTCCATGGGTGGAAGAGATCCAGTTCGGGGCCGCCATCCCCGGCCAGCAGCACGGCGTCGGGCAGTCCGGCGCAGGGATCCTCGGCGGTGAAGCGGGCGATGGTCGCGGCCTTCTCCACCGTGGCGCGCAAGGCCGCCGGCGAGAAGTCCGAGGTGCTGGCGTGGCCGCGGCGGGTGCCGAGATAGACGGTGACGCCGATGCCCTTGTCGCGGTTGTACTCGATGGTCTCGACCTCGCCCTTGCGTACCGTCACCGACTGGCCCTGGCCCTCCGAGACGTCGGTCTCGCAACCGCTGGCGCCGAGCTTCGCGGCGTGAGCGAGAATATCGGCGGCGAGCTGGCGCAGTTGTTCGGGGGTGTGGCTGAAATCGTTGGAAGACCTGGAGGGCATGGCGGATCGACCGGGGTGCGAAAGCTATAATCATAACCGCGATGCGCCATCACCACTTCCCCAACACCAGCCAAGACCCCGACCAGAGCGACAGCGACGGCAGCGAAGACCTGCCCCCGAGCAAGTCGCAGCGGAAGCGCGAGTCAACGGCCCTGCAGGACATGGGGGCGGAACTCGTCGCCCTGTCGCGCGACCAGCTGAAGAAAATCGACCTGCCGGACAACCTGCGCACCGCCGTGCGCGACTGCCAGCGCTTCACCAGCCACGGCGCGATCAGCCGCCAGATGCAGTACATCGGCAAACTCATGCGCAGCATCGACCCGGCGCCGATCCAGGCCGCGCTCGACGAAATCAAGGGCGTTTCCGCCGCCGCCAACGCGCGCCAGCACGCGCTCGAGCGCCTGCGCACGCGCCTGCTCGAAGACGAGGCCGTTCTCGGCGAGATCGCCCGCGACTACCCGGGCACCGACATCACCCAGCTGCGCCAGCTGCGCCGCAACGCGCTGAAGGAGCAGGAACACAACAAGCCGCCGCGCGCCTTCCGCGAGATCTTTCGCGTCCTGCGCGACTTGACCGAAAACACAAAGGAAGCCCATGACGCAGATGACGCTGGCGCTGCCGGCGAATGACCCGCTGCTGATCGGCCTGGTGTCGATCTCGGACCGCGCCTCCAGCGGCGCCTACGAAGACAAGGGCATCCCGGCGCTGCAGGAATGGTTTGGCGCCGCGCTGGCCTCGCCCTGGCGCATGGAAACGCGGCTGATCCCCGACGAGCAGCCGCTGATCGAGCAGACCCTGATCGATCTCTGCGACAGCATCGGCTGCCATCTCGTGCTCACCACCGGCGGCACCGGCCCCGCGCCGCGCGACGTCACGCCCGAGGCCACGCTCGCCGTCGCGCACAAGGTGATGCCCGGCTTCGGCGAGCAGATGCGCGCGGTGAGCCTCAAGTACGTGCCCACCGCGATCCTCTCGCGCCAGGTCGGCGTCATCCGCGGCAAGGCGCTGATCCTCAACCTCCCCGGCCAGCCCAAGGCCATCAAGGAGACGCTCGACGGCATCTTCGCCGCCGTGCCCTACTGTCTCGACCTCATCGGCGGGGTCTACATCGAGACGCGCGAGGAGGTCGTCAAGGCCTTCCGGCCGAAGTCGGCGATCAAGCCCGCCAAGGGCTGAGCCATCGGCGTCACGCCATCCGCTACGGCGAGGATCCGCAGCGGCGCGGAGAGCGTACTTTGATCGACCGCCCTGCTGCGCAGGGGCTTCATCAGAGCGTTTCTTGCTCGACCGCCTTGTAGCGCAGTTGCTTCATCAGCGCCGAGTTTTCCAGGTTGATCGGGCAAAACCTCAATCCACCACCTGCACGAAGTAGCGTGCGACCACCGCGTCGGGACTGGTTTCGAGTTCCGCTTCGGGAAAGAGCCGCACGCGCGCGCCGTCGAGCGAGAACAGCAGGCTGACGCCGTCTTCCCACTTTTCCGCCGGCAGGACGACCCGCACCGACTCCCCCTGCTGCGGCGCGTCGAGCAGCACGCCCTCGGTCTGCAGGCCGCCGGCGTCGGCAAAGATGGCGCGCGGCGTCTTCGACACGGTCTCGATGCCGACCGAACCGACCGATTCGCTGTCGCGGCCGAAGCGGCGCACGATGCCGACCAGCCAGTTGTCCGCGCCCTCCGGCTTCATGCCGACGACGCTGCCGATGCGCACCCAGTCGCCACCCTGTCCGCCGCCGAGAGGAACCTTGGCGCCCATACCGCCGATGCTGACGTCGTCCACCACCCAGGATTCGCTGTCGCCGAATTCGCTGTGGCCCTGCAGTTGGTGGTGCAGTTCGGCCACGCCATGGACGACGGTCAGCCGCGACTTGACGCGATGGCGGGTGTGGCTGCGCATCGGCGGCTTGGGCGACCAGCACATCGCGAGATGGTCGAGCACCGGCAGTACCGTCTCGACCGGATACTGGCCGCCGAGATTGACGTCGCCCGGTACGCGGCCATCGCGGCCGATGCGCAAGCGCAGCTCATCGATGGCATCGACGGCCGGGCTCGAGTTGAAGAAGCGCAGCGTCGGCGACATCTCGGGTGGCCGGGCCAGGCGTGCCGGCGGCAGGGGCTTGGCGGCATCGACCCAATAGACGTTGTCGGGCCTGACCTCGGGGGTGAACACGAAGCGCGGCAGGAAATGCGTGATCAGATACTCGGCGACCTCGATCTCGACCGGCAGCAGGTTGTCCATGGACGAGGCATGAAACACCAGCGCCTTGAGGTATTCGGCCTCGGCCGTGGTATTGCCGCTGCCGGGATAGAGCACGACACCTCCTCCCGCCAGCCGCTTCCCCGCCGCCGCCAGATAGACGCGGCCGAACAACTGCCACAAGACGGGATCCATCGGGCCGTAGTGAAACTGGTCCCACTTGAGCCGCTGGCGGCAGGCGTGCAGCAGGCGGGCATAGAGCAGTCCGAGCGCGGGCTTCATCGCCTCGGCGCCCTTCTCGTTGGCGTCGAAGCGGCGCAGGTTGTCGGCCAGCGCGGCGATCAGGCCCGACCAGTAGTCGCGGTTGGCCAGCCACAGTCGCTGTTCCTGCGTCTTGGTCAGCCGCGCCGAGACGTACTCGCGGCCGAGGCGGCGCGCCGGCACGATCGCCGCCTCGTCGAGCTGGAAGACCAGCGCGAGGCGATGCTCCGGCTTGAAGCCTTCGACGCCGGCCAGCGACTCGAGCAGGGCGGTGGCTTCATCGATCGCCGCGGCCGGATCACGTCCGGTGAGGGCGTCGCAGACGCGCTTCGCTTCCTTGGGATCGGCGAGCGGGTGATCGGGTTTGGCGGAAAAGAAGGATCCAAGCATCGGGGCGCGCTCGCGTCAGCAAGTCGAAAGAAACGCCGCAGCTTAAACGAAAGCCCGTCCCATGTCAGGGTTTCTGGCGCAGCCAGTCGGCGAGGAAGCTTGCGCCCCAGGCCACGCCGAAGCCGGTGAGATCCGAGGCGGTCGCGCCGAGGCCGCCGCTGCAACTCGAAGCCGAGAGATCCATGTGCAGCCACGGCAGGTCCTGGGTGAAGCGCTTGAGGAAGCGGGCGGCCAGGATGTGGTCGGCCTCGCCCTCGAGCGTGCATTGCTTGATGTCGGCCACCTTGGAATCGAGCGCGGGCTCGTAGTCCGCGTCGAGCGGGAAGGCGCAGACGCGCTCGCCCGCGGCACGCCCCGCGGCCACGGCCGTCGCCGCAAGCTCGTCGCTGCCCGCGAAGATGCCCGAATAGCGGCTGCCCAGCGCGTAGTGCATGCTGCCGGTGAGGGTGGCGAAGTCGACGATGAGTTCGGGCTTCTGCTTTGCCGCCAGCGCCAGGGTGTCGGCCAGCACCAGCCGGCCCTCGGCATCGGTGTGCACGATCTCGATGGTGGTGCCGTCGAGCGCGGTCACGATGTCGCCCTGAATGTAGGCCTCGGGCGAGAGGTGGTTCTCGGCGATGGCCAGCCAGCAGTCGACGGCGACGGGCAACTCGAGGTCGCAGGCCGCCTGCAGCAGGCCGAGGGCGACGGCGGAACCGTTCATGTCCTCGTGCATGCCGGCCATGTACTTCGCCGGCTTGAGGTTGTGGCCGCCGGTGTCGAAGCAGATGCCCTTGCCGACGAGCGCGATGCGCCGCTTCGCCCCCTTGGGCCGGTGCGACAGGTGAACGATCGCGGCATCCTCGTGGCCCGAACCCTGCGCGACGGCGCAGAACGCGCCGGCACCCATTTTCTTCAGGCGCTTGAAGTCGTATTCCTCGATCTTCCAGCCACGCGCCTTCGCCAGGGCGCGCACGCGCTTGCGATAAGCCGCGGGCGGCAGTTCGTTGGGCGGCAGCGCGGTCAGTTCGCGCGCCAGGGTGTTGGCGGCTGCGAGTGCGCGTACCGCCGAAAAGTTATGCGCAGCGGTATCCCCTGGGACGTTCCTGCCAAGACTGCCGTCGGCGATGCGCACGCTCTTGGTGGGCTTGGCCGGCTTCTTCTTGCGCGCCGGCAACGGCGCGGCATTCAGCAGCGCCACATAGGCGGCATCGCGTACGGCGTCTTCGCTCACGTCGACCGGCACGATGGTCAGTTCGGCGGGCGACTCGTCGAGCAGCAGCATCACGGCCTTCCTCAGCGCGGTGAGGCGCTCGAAGCGCGGCAGCTTGTCGTCGACCATCACGCAGGCGGCGCGGCGGCCGTCGGCAAGGTCGGCGGCCTGCGGGCTCTTGGCGAGGTCGGCGACCTTCGCGTCGCGGCGCTTGAGCACGGCATCCCACAGCGCGCGCTGCGGCAGCGCGGCGGGCAGCGCCTTGGCCGCGGACAGCAGGAACAGGGTATGCGTGGCATCGCCGGCGGAACCGACGATCAGTTGGGGGAGCGTCATCGTTATTCCTCTAAAATGGCCGGTCGATTATAGACACCCGACCCCATGCGACAGTACCTCGACCTGATGCGCCACGTGCTCGAGCACGGCCACGTCAAAGCCGATCGCACCGGCACCGGCACCCGCTCGGTCTTCGGCTGGCAGATGCGCTTCGATCTCGCCGCCGGCTTTCCGATGCTGACCACCAAGAAACTGCACCTGCGCTCGATCATCCACGAGCTGCTTTGGTTCCTCAAGGGCGACACCAACATCGGCTACCTCAAGGACAACGGCGTCCGCATCTGGGACGAGTGGGCCGATGAAAACGGCGATCTGGGCCCGGTCTATGGCTACCAGTGGCGGCACTGGCCGGCACGCGACGGGGGCGAGATCGACCAGATCGCGCATCTGGTCGCGGGCCTGAAGAAGAATCCGGATTCGCGCCGCCATCTCGTCACCGCCTGGAACCCGGCCGACGTCGACCGCATGGCGCTGCCGCCCTGCCACGCGCTGTTCCAGTTCTACGTCGCCGACGGCAAGTTGAGTTGCCAGCTCTATCAGCGCAGCGCCGACATCTTCCTCGGCGTGCCCTTCAACATCGCCTCCTATGCGCTGCTGACGATGATGGTCGCGCAGGTACTCGGCCTCAAACCCGGCGATTTCGTCCATACCCTGGGCGATGCCCATCTCTACTCGAACCACCTCGAGCAGGCGCAGCTGCAGCTGTCGCGCGAGCCGCGCGCGCTGCCGACGTTGCGCCTCAATGCGGAGGTAACGGACCTGTTCGCCTTCAAGTTCGAGGACTTCAGCCTCGAAGGCTACGACCCGCATCCGCATATCGCGGCGCCCGTCGCCGTATGAAGCTGGCCGGGGACATCGGCGGCACCAAGGTGCTGCTCGCGCTGGTCGATGACAGCGGCACCATCGTCGCCGAGCGCCGTCTCGCCAGCGCCGACTTTTCCACCTTCGATGCGCTGCTCGGCGAGTTCCGGCGCGGTAACGCGGCCGCGCTCGACGGCGGCTGCCTCGCCGTGGCCGGGCCGGTCGCCGACGACGGACGCTCGGCCACGATCACCAACCTGCCCTGGATCATCGACGCCGCCGCGCTCGAGCGCGAGTTCGCCATCGCGGCGGGAAGCCTGCGCCTGGTCAACGACTTCGCCGGCGCCGCGATGGGCGTCGCGGTCGTCGGGCCGGATGACCTCGTGACAATTCAGGCCGGGGAGCCGGACCCCGCCGGCGTCAAGCTGGTCGTCGGCGCCGGCACCGGCCTGGGCATGGCGGTGCTGCTCCGATCGAACAACGGCTGGCGCGTGCTGCCGAGCGAAGGTGGCCATGTCGGCTTCGCGCCGGCCGACGCGACACAGGCCAGGATCTGGTCGGCATTGACGGAACAACATGGCCGCGTCACCTGCGAGCGGGTCATCTCCGGGCCGGGCCTGGCCGCGATCCACCAGGTGCTCGCCGGCGAGCAGCTCGAGCCGGCGGGCATCAGCGAACGCGCGCTGGCCGGCGACGCGGCGGCGCGGCAATCTGTCGACGTATTCCTCGCCGCCTATGGCGCCTTCGCCGGCGACATGGCGATGGCGGTGATGGCACGCGGCGGCGTCTATCTCGCCGGCGGCATCGCCGCCAGGATCCTGCCCCTGCTGCAGTCGGGAAACTTCCTCGCCGCCTTCAACGCCAAGGCCGAGCATGCGGCGCTGGTAGAGCGCATGGCCGTGCATGTCGTGACCGACCCACGGCTGGGCCTGCGCGGCGCGGCGCAATTGGCTCTGCAATAACGCGGAAAACCCCTGCTGCTAGCGTAGAATCCCGCCCTGAAATAATTACAAGAAAAATCAAGTCGATTACCCGAAAAACAGGAGAGAACAGCATGGCAACCAGCACGACCAAGGCCAAGACCGCGAAAGCGCCGGCCAAATCCACCACCGCAAGCAAGCCCGCCACCACCAAGGTCGCGGCGAAGCCGACCAAGGCCGCCGCCGCCACGGCTCCGGCCAAAACGACCAAGGCCGCTCCCACCAAGGCCCCGGCCAAGGTGGCAAGCAAGGCCGCCGCGCCCAAGGCCGCCAAGCCCGCCGCGAAAAAAGCCGCCACGGCGAACAAGGGCAACGGGGCGACGGTCACGCCGGAACAGCGTCGCTACTACGTCGAGATCGCGGCCTACTACATTGCCGAACGCCGCGGCTTCCACGGCGGCAGCCAACTCGCCGACTGGGCTCAGGCCGAGAAGGAAATCGAGCAGTTGCTGGCTGCGGGACGCATCAACCTCTGACCGGAGCCAACACGATGCCTCCGAGCGGGGGCAGCGTGAGTTCGATCGACGCCGGGCGGCCCATCCAGCTCTGCGGCTGCGCTTTGATCTGGCCGGCGTTGCCGACATCACCGCCGCCGTAATGGTGTGAATCGCTGTTGAAGACTTCGCGGTAGGCACAGGCTTCCGGCACGCCGAGGCGGTAACCCTTGCGCGGCACCGGCGTGAAGTTGAGCACGACCACGACATAGCTGCCGTCGCGCGCCTGGCGCAACCAGCTCACCACCGACTGCTCGACATCGTGGCAATCGATCCAGGAAAAACCCGAGTGCTCGAAGTCCAGGTCATGCAGCGCCGGCGTCGCGGCGTAGAGACGGTTGAGGTCGCCGACCAGGCGCAGCATGCCGGCGTGCGGTTCGTACGCCAGCAGATTCCACGGCAGTTCGGCCTTCTCGCTCCACTCCCAGGGCTGGCCGAGTTCGACGCCCATGAAGGTCAGCTTCTTGCCGGAGGCCGCCGCCTGGTAGGTCAGCAGCAGGCGCTGGTTGGCGAAGCGCTGCCACTCGTCGCCGGGCATCTTGCCCAGCAGCGAGCCCTTGCCGTGCACCACCTCGTCGTGGGAGAAGGGCAGCACGAAGTTCTCCGAGTAGGCGTAGAGCTGGCCGAAGGTCAGGCGCTCATGGTGATAGCGGCGGTGGACGGGATCCTGGCTCATGTAGTCGAGCGTGTCGTTCATCCAGCCCATGTTCCACTTCATCGAGAAGCCGAGCCCGCCCAGATAGACGGGACTCGACACCATCGGCCAGGCCGTCGATTCCTCGGCGATGGTCAGCGCGCCGGGAAACTCGCGATGCACCATCTCGTTCATCTCGCGCAGGAAGGCGATGGCTTCGAGGTTCTCGCGGCCGCCGTACTTGTTGGGCAGCCACTCGTCCGCCTTGCGCGAGTAGTCGAGGTAGAGCATCGAGGCCACGGCATCGACGCGCAGGCCGTCGGCATGGAACTCGCGCAGCCAGTAGTCGGCGGAGGAGAGCAGGAAGCTCTTCACCTCGTTGCGGCCGTAGTTGAAAATGTGGGTGCCCCAGTCCTGGTGCACACCGAGGCGCGGGTCCTCGTGCTCGTAGAGCGCGGTGCCGTCGAAGTGGGCCAGCGCCCAGTCGTCCATCGGGAAGTGGCCCGGCACCCAGTCGAGCAGCACCCCGATGCCGGCCTGGTGACATTGGTCGATCAGGTAGCGCAGGTCGTCGGGCGTGCCGAAGCGCGAACTCGGCGCGAAGTAGCCGGTGCATTGGTAGCCCCAGGATTCGTCGAGCGGATGCTCCATGACCGGCATGAACTCGACATGGGTGTAGGCGAGATCCTTGAGATAAGGCACCAGGCGCTCGGCCATCTCGCGGTAGCCGTAGAAGCCGCCGTCGGGGTGGCGCATCCACGAACCGGGATGCATTTCGTAGATGGACATCGGCGCATGCTGCCAGTCCCATTGCGCGCGGCGCGCCAGCCACTCGGCGTCGTTCCAGGCGTAGGCCGAGTCGGCCATGACGCGGGCCGCCGTCGCCGGCCGCCGCTCGTAGCAGCGGGCGTAGGGGTCGGTCTTGGTCAGCACGGCGCCGCTGTTGCGATTGCGGATCTCGAACTTGTAGAGCGCGCCGTCCACCAGGCCCGGCATGAACAGTTCCCAGGCGCCCGATGCGCCCAGCGAGCACATCGGATGGGTGCGGCCGTCCCAGCGGTTGAATTCGCCGACCAGGGAGACGCGCCCGGCGTTTGGTGCCCAGATGCGGAAGGTGACGCCGGCGACGCCGTCGCGCGTCTCGGGCTGGGCGCCGAGCAGGCGGTAACTCTGGTAGTTGGTGCCCTCGGCGAAGAAGTAAAGCGCCTGCTCGAGCGGGCGCGGCGGGAAGCCGTAGGGGTCGATGATTTCAAAGGCGTGGCCGCCTTCGTCGATCTTCAGCCGCGCCGGCACGGCATTGGCGACATCGCCCGACCACTCGAAAAAGTCGGTTTTGGCGATACGGCTCAGCGGCCGCCATTCGCCGTCGATCTGCGCCGCTACCGCCGTCGCATGGGGACGAAACACCCGCAAGCGCCACGCCTTGCCGTCGCGGTGCCAGCCCAGGATGTGGAAGGGATCGTGTTCGCGCGCTTCGATTAGCGGTCGCAGGGCAGCGTCAATCATCATAGAATCCATATAAACACTGCAGTTATTCTATACCCCTGAGGAGACAGGCCATGCCACACGAACAAATCCTCAACGAAGCCAGCGCCGGCCAAGGCCGTTTCGTCAGCCAGATTACGCGTGACACGATAGCCTTCGTCCTCGCCGGAGGCCGCGGCAGCCGGCTGATGCAGCTTACCGACTGGCGCAGCAAGCCGGCCGTGCCCTTCGGCGGCAAGTTCCGCATTCTCGACTTCACGCTGTCGAATTGCGTCAACTCCGGCATTCGCCGCATCGGCGTGGCGACGCAGTACAAGGCGCAGAGCCTGATCCGCCACCTGCAGCGCGGCTGGAGCTTCCTCGACGGCCGCTTCCGCGAAGCCATCGACCTGCTGCCGGCGCAGCAGCAGATCAACGAGGACTGGTACCTCGGCACCGCCAACGCGGTGTTCCAGAACATGGACCTGATGCGGCGCAACGCACCGAAGTACGTCATCATCCTTTCCGGCGACCACATCTACAAGATGGACTACGGCAAGATGCTGGCGCAGCACGTGCAGCGCGGCGCCGACATGTCGATCGCCTGCATCGACGTGCCGCTGAAGGAGGCGACGGGCTTCGGCGTCATGCACGTCGACGACCACAGCCGCGTCGTCGACTTCGTTGAGAAGCCCGCCAATCCGCCCTGCATTCCCGGCCAGCCGGACCGCGCCCTGGCCAGCATGGGCATCTACGTCTTCAATGCCGAGTTCCTCTACGAGCAACTGATCCGCGACGCCGACACGCCGGGCTCGAGCCACGATTTCGGCAAGGACATCATTCCCCACTGCGTCAAGCGCTACCAGATCTTCGCCCACAATTTCGTCGGCAGCTGCGTCGCCTGCAACCCGGGCGAGCGACCCTACTGGCGCGACGTCGGTACCATCGATGCCTACTGGGAAGCCAACATGGAACTGACCAAGGTGACGCCCGAGCTCGACCTCTACGACCAGGACTGGCCGATCTGGACCTACCAGGAACAGCAGCCGCCGGCCAAGTTCGTATTCGACAGCGAAGGCCGCCGCGGCATGGCCATCGACTCGCTGGTGTCGGGCGGCGACATCATCAGCGGCGCCACGGTGCACCGTTCGCTGCTGTTCTCCAACGTCCATGTGCATAGCTACGCCACGGTCGAGGACTCGGTGATCCTGCCCAAGGTCGACATTGGCCAGGGCGCCCGCATCCGCAAGGCGGTGATCGACAAGAACTGCAAGATCCCGGCCGGCATGATAATCGGCTACGACCCCGCGGAGGACGGCAAGCGCTTTTATGTCTCCGAGGGCGGGGTCACCCTGGTCACGCCCGACATGCTCAACCAGCACGTCCACCGTCATCGCTGATCCAGATGGCCAAGCAACTCGACCTCGTCTTCCTCTGGCACATGCACCAGCCGGACTACCGCGACCACACCGGCGGGGAGTTCGTGCTGCCGTGGGTCTATCTGCATGCGATCAAGGACTACACCGACATGGCGGCGCACCTCGAACGCCATCCGCAGATGCGCTCGGTGGTGAACTTCGTGCCGGTGCTGCTCGACCAGATCGAGGATTACGCCGAACAGTTCGCCAGCGGCGAATTCCGCGACCCGCTGCTGCGCCTGCTGGCCGAGCCCGACCTCGACCACATCGCCGCGGCCGACCGCGAGTTGCTGCTCGAGGCCTGTTTCCGCAGCAACCATCACACCATGCTGGCGCCGTTCCCGCGCTACCAGGGGCTGCACGACATCTACAAGTCGCTCGAAGGCGACGGCGAGGCTGCGCTGTCCTACCTCTCCGGCGCCTATTTCGGCGACCTCGTCACCTGGTACCACCTGGCGTGGACCGGTGAAACCGAACGCCGTCGCCACCCGCTGCTGGCCGAGCTGATGAGCAAGGGCGAGGGCTACACCCTCGCCGAGCGCCGGGCGCTGCTCGACCTCATCGGCGGCATGATCGCCGGCCTGATCCCGCGCTACCGCGCGCTGGCGGAGTCGGGCCAGGTCGAAATCTCGGCGACGCCGCATACCCATCCGCTGTCGCCGCTGCTGCTCGAATTCGCCGCCGCCCGCGACACCCAGCCGGCGGCACCGCTGCCGCAGGCGACGGCCTATCCGGGCGGCCGTTCGCGCGTCGAGGCGCAGATCGCCTCGGCCTACGAGTCCCACCGCGAGCGCTTCGGCGCCAGGCCGGCAGGCTTGTGGCCGGCCGAGGGCGCGATCTCGACGGCCTTCGTGCGCCAGCTCGCCGCCGCCGGCTGCGGCTGGATCGCCAGCGGCGAAGGCGTGCTGAAGAACAGCCTGCACCGTTCCGGCATCGTGCAGCCGCGCGCCGCCTACCATCCGTGGCGGCTGGCCGACGCGCCCGGCCTGTCGCTGTTCTTCCGCGACGAACGGCTCTCCGATCTCATCGGCTTCGAATACGCGAAGTGGCACGGCCGCGACGCCGCGCGCCATTTCGTCGGCCAGCTCGAGGACATCATCAAAGCGAGCCCCGCGGGTGAAAACCCCGTGGTCTGCGTCGTCATGGACGGCGAGAACGCCTGGGAACACTACCCCTACAACGGCTACTACTTCTTCGACGATCTCTACGCCCTGCTCGAGGCGCATCCGGCCATCCGCAGCACGACCTTCGCCGAGTTGCTGGCACGCAAGGCGCCCCCGCGCGCCGAGGTGCTGCCGCATCTCGTCGCCGGCAGCTGGGTCTATGGCACGCTGTCGACCTGGATCGGCGACAAGGACAAGAACCGCGCCTGGGACATGCTCTGCGCCGCCAAGCAGAGCTATGACCTGACAGTGGCGAGCGGGCGCCTCGGACCCGAAGAGTCGGCGGCGGCGGAACGGCAGCTGGCGATCTGCGAAAGCTCCGACTGGTTCTGGTGGTTCGGCGACTACAACCCGTCGCAGGCGGTCGCGAGCTTCGACCGCCTCTACCGCCGCAACCTCGCCAACCTCTATCGTTGCCTCAAGCTGCCACCGCCGGCGCATCTCGAGCAGCCGATCTCCGCCGGATCGGCCGATGCCTCCGGCGGCACCATGCGCCGCGCGGCCGAGCACTGAAGACGTACCGCATCCACTTCCCCCTCCCCCACGATGATCGCCCCCATTACCCTGCTGTTCGGCGTGCACGCCCATCAACCCGTCGGCAACTTCACCGAGGTGATCGACGAGGCCCACCTGCGTTGCTACCGCAAGTTCTTCGAGGTCCTGGAGAACTACCCCGAGTTTCGCTTCGCCTCCCACTTCTCCGGCTGGCTGCTCGACGTGCTGGCCGAACGCTACCCGAAGGACATGAAGCGCATGGCCAAGATGACCCGCCGCGGCCAGGTCGAGTGGTTCGGCTCGGGCGACTGCGAGCCGGTTCTCGCGAGCATCCCGCACCGCGACCGCGTGACGCAGATCACGACGCTGTCCGACAAGCTCGAGAAGCGCTTCGGCGCGCGGCCCAAGGGCGCCTGGCTGACCGAGCGCGTCTGGGAGTCGGCGGTGGTCGCCTCGCTCGTCGAATCGGGCATCGAATACGTCGCGGTGGACGACTACCACTTCCTCTGCGCCGGCGCCGATCCGGCCACGCTCGACAGCTTCCATACCACCGAGGAATCCGGCCTCGCCCTCGACCTCTTCCCCATCTCCGAGGCCGCGCGCTACCGCTTTCCGTTCTCGCCGGCCAACGAGGTGGTGGGCTGGCTCGAGGATCAGGCGCGGGCCGGCCAGCGAGCCGCGATCTATTTCGACGACATCGAGAAGTTCGGCATCTGGCCCGAGACCTACGCGTGGGTGTACGAGAAGGGGTGGCTGGTCCAGTTCATCGAGGGCGTGCTCGCCTCGAAGCTGATCCGCACCGCCACCTTCGACGAGTTCCACGCCGCCAACCGCACGCGCGGCGTCGTCTATCTGCCGACGGCTTCCTACATCGAGATGAACGAATGGACGCTGCCCGGCCCGGCGGCGCGCGAGTACCACGCCCTGCTCGAGGACGAGAAAGCGGCCGGCCGCTTCGAACGGCGCAAGCCCTACCTGCGCGGCGGCATCTGGCGCAACTTCTTCTCGCGCTATCCCGAGTCGAACTGGATGCACAAGCGCATGCTGGAGGTCTCGAACCGCTACAACGCGCTGCCGCAGAAGCAGCAGACCGCCGAGCGCCGCGAGTTGCTGCACCGCTGCCAGGCCAACGACGCCTACTGGCACGGCCTCTTCGGCGGCCTCTACCTGCCGCACCTGCGCCGCGCGATCTGGAACAACCTGCTGGCGCTCGAGGCCGAACTCGACACCCTGGCGCCGCGGCCGGCGCTCGAGCAGCGCGACATCGACCACGACGGCTGCGACGAGATCGTGCTCCACGGCCACCTGCTGCAGGCGGTGATCCGCGCCGACGGCAATGCCGGCATCGTCGAGTTCGACGCCTTCGAGCGCGCCCACAATTTCGGCGACACCCTGCGCCGCTACGACGAGGCCTACCACGACAAGCTCGACCAGGTGCAACAGGCGGCCGCCGAGCATGGCGGCATCGCTTCGGCGCATGACCGCATCGCCTTCCTCCACGAGATCCTGCCCGGCGACGCCGACCCCGATACCCGGCCGCGCAACCTGTTCACCGAGCAGTGGATCGCCCCCGACGGCGCCGCCGCCGTGCCCGTCGCCCGCTATGAAGTCGCCGAGATCTCGCCGGGCGATGGCACGGCGCGTTTCGTCGCCGAAGTCGACCGCGGCTACCTCAGCAAGCACGTCGAGGTTTCCGGGCCGCACCTCTCGGTGCGCCTGAAGGCGGAGAACATCGCCGGCACCCTGAGCACCCAGATCAACCTCGCCATGCCGAGCTGCGACGGCTTCCTCGGCCGCTACATCCTCGCCTCCGGCGAGATCCCCGGCGGCTTCGGCGATGCGCTCGACCTCGAGCACGCGACGCAGCTGACGCTGGAGGACGGCGTGCTCGGCGGCCGCCTGCGCCTGACCGCATCGTTGCCGGCGCACATCGCCGCGCGGGCGCACCGCACGGTGTCGCAGTCCGAGGCCGGCTTCGAGAAGGTGATGCAAGCCGTCGAGCTCACGCTGTCGTGGCCGCTGGTCGCCGGCACCGAGCAAGTGCTGACGCTGGAGTTCGCCACCCTCGCGTAGAATCGGATTCAAACAAGGGAACTCGCATCATGGCCGGCACCCGTTACCTGCTCGAAGTCAATCCGGAAATTCCGCCGCGGCTGGCCCGCCTCGAGGAACTCGCCAACAACCTCTGGTACAGCTGGGACCGTCCCACCCGCGCGCTGTTCTCGCGCCTGCACCCGGCGCTGTGGCGCGCCGTCAATCACAGCCCCAAGGCCTTCCTCAAGCGCATCGACCAGAAACGCCTGAAGGAGGCGGCCGAGGACCCGATCTTCCTCGGCACCATGAACAAGGTGCTATCGGCGTACGACACCTACGCCCAGATGCACACGCAGATCACGCTGCCCGGCAAGCAGCCGCTGGTGCATACCGACCAGATCGCCTACTTCTGCGCCGAGTTCGGCTTCCACGAAAGCCTGCCGATCTACTCGGGCGGCCTCGGCATCCTCGCCGGCGACCACTGCAAGGCCGCCTCCGACCTGCGCCTGCCCTTCATCGCCGTCGGCCTGCTCTATCGCCAGGGCTACTTCACCCAGACCATCGACCGCGACGGCCGCCAGGACGCGCATTACGCCGACAACGACTTCGACGACATGCCGATCGCGCCGGTGCTGCGCGCCGACGGCAGCGACCTAAGGGTCAGCACCCACCTGCCGGGACGCCCGGTGTGGATCAAGGTCTGGCAGGCGCAGGTCGGCCACGCCACACTCTACCTGCTCGACACCGACCTGCCCGAGAACACGGAACACGACCGCAACATCGCCCACCGCCTCTACGGCGGCGACCGCACCACGCGCATCGAGCAGGAGATCGTGCTCGGCATGGGCGGCGTCAAGGCGCTGGCGGAAATGGGCATCCAGCCCAGCGTCTGGCACATCAACGAGGGCCATGCCGCCTTCCTCATCCTCGAGCGCATCCGCGGCTTCGTCACGTCCGGCATGCCCTTCACCGCGGCGCTCGAAATCGTCGCCTGCAACACGGTGTTCACCACGCACACGCCGGTGCCGGCGGGCCACGACCACTTCGACGAAGGCACGGTGCGGCGCTACTTCGAGGAGTGTTGCGCCGAGATGGGCTGCGACGTCGACGGCCTGCTCGCCCTTGGCCGCATCGACAACCAGCGCGACTTCAACATGACCGCGCTGGCGCTGCGCGGCTCGCGCTACCACAACGGCGTCTCGCGCATCCACGGCGACGTGTCGGCGCGCATCTGCGCCGAACTGTGGCCGCAGGTGGAGCCGGCGGAAAATCCCATGGATTACGTCACCAACGGCGTCCATGTGCCGAGCTTCCTCGCCACCGACTGGTACGAGACCTTCGATCGCCATCTCGGCCTGGGCTGGATGCACCGCCTCACCGACCACGGCTGCTGGCAGGGCATCCACCGCATCCCCGACCAGGTGTTCTGGAGCATCCGCCAGTCGCTCAAGGCGCAGATGCTGCATCTGGTGCGCGCGCGGGTGCGCGAGCAGCACACGCGCAACCACGGCTCCGAGGCCCACCTCGACCGCCTGCTGCGTTTCGCCGATCCGGCCAGCCCGACCGTACTGACCATCGGCTTCGCCCGCCGCTTCGCCACCTACAAGCGCGCCACGCTGCTGTTCAAGAATCTCGAATGGCTGCGCCAGATCCTCGGCGACAACGAGCGGCCGGTGCTGTTCATCTTCGCCGGCAAGGCCCACCCGGCCGACGAGCCGGGCCAGGCGATGATGCGCGAGATCCAGGCCGTCGCCAGCCGCCCCGAGTTCGAGGGCCGCATCCTGCTGCTCGAGGGCTACGACCTGCACCTGTCGCGCCGGCTCGTTTCGGGCGTCGACGTCTGGCTCAACAACCCGATCTACCCGCTCGAGGCCTCGGGCACCTCGGGCATGAAGGCGGCGATCAACGGCGCCCTCAATCTATCCGTGCTCGACGGCTGGTGGGGCGAGGCCTACGACGGCGCCAACGGCTGGGGCATCAAGCCGGTGGCCGACGCGCTCGACCCCGGCCAGCGCGATGCCGAGGAGTCGCGCACGCTCTATGAACTGCTGCAGGACAGCGTGGTGCCGCTCTACTACCGCAACACCTCCCTCGGCTACTCGCCCGACTGGGTGGCGATGGCCAAGCGCTCGATCGCCACCATCATGCCGCGCTTCAACATGGAGCGCATGCTGAAGGAATACGTGGAGAAGTTCTACGCACCGGCCTCGACCCACTGGCGCAAGGTCGCGGCCGACGACTTCGCCGGCATGCGCCAGCTCGCCGACTGGAAGGGCAAGGTGCGGGCCGCTTGGTCCGGCATCAAGTTGCGTCGCGTGGACTCGCCAGTGGCCCGCGTACGCTACGGCGAAACCGTGCGCATCGAAATCGCCGTGCAGCTCAACGGCCTGCGCCCGGACGACCTCACCGTCGAGCTCGTCTTCAACCGCCCCAACGAACGCAACCCGATCCGCGCCAACCGCTTCCGCCTGCAGCAGCACCAGGCGCTGGCCAACGGCGAGCACCTGTACGTGCGCGACCTCACGCCCGAGCAATGCGGCAAGCTCGAGTACCGCGTCCGCGCTCATCCGACGCATCCGCTATTCACCCACCCGCTCGAGATGGGGATGATGGCCTGGCTCTGATCCCGCTTTCACCATGACCAATCCGCTCACACAAACCGCCGCCTGGGCGGCGCTGACCGAACATGCCGCGGCGATGCGCGGCAGCCATCTGCGCGACCTGTTCGCAAGCGACCCGCGGCGCTTCGCTTCCCTTTCGCTCGAGGCCGAGGGGCTGCTGCTCGACTACTCCAAACAGCGCGTCACCACCGAAACCCTGCGCCTGCTGCGCGAGTTGTGGCGCGCGGCCGATGTCGCCGGCTGGCAGGCGCGGCTGGCGGCCGGCGAGGCGATCAACCACACCGAGCAGCGCGCCGTGCTGCACCACGCGCTGCGCCACCAGCACTGCACGCCGGTCCTGTTCGAGGGCCGCGACGTCATGCCCGACGTGCACCGCGTGCTCGCGCACATGAAGTCGTTCTGCGACGCCATCCACGGCCGCCACTGGCGCGGCGCCACCGGCGAACCGATCAGCGACATCGTCAACATCGGCATCGGCGGCTCCGACCTCGGCCCGCGCATGGCGACGCAGGCGCTGGCCGCGCACCGCCATCGCGACGTCAGGGTGCATTACGTCGCCAACCTCGACGGCGCCGACCTCGCCACGACGTTGGACGGATTGCAGCCGCGCACCACGCTGTTCGTCGTCGCCAGCAAGACCTTCACCACGCAGGAGACGATGCAGAACGCGCACTCGGCACGCGCCTGGCTCACGGCCTCCCTGGGCGAAGCCGCGGTCGAGCGCCACTTCGTCGCCGTATCGACCAACCTCGAGGCGGTGGCGGCCTTCGGCATCGACCCCGTCAACGCCTTCGAATTCTGGGACTGGGTCGGTGGCCGCTTCTCGCTGTGGTCGGCCATCGGCCTGCCGCTGGCGCTGGCCGTCGGCTTCGCCAATTTCACCCGCCTGCTCGAAGGCGCGGCGGCGATGGACCGCCATTTCCGCGAGGCGCCGGTTGACGAGAACCTGCCGGCGACGCTGGCACTGCTCGAACTCTGGAACACGAATTTCCTCGGCGCCGAGAGCCGCGCCGTGCTGCCCTACAGTCAGTCGCTGGGCCTGCTCTCGCGCTACCTGCAGCAGCTCGAGATGGAATCGAACGGCAAGCAGGTCGGCCGCGACGGCACGCCCGTCGGCCATGCCACCTGCCCCGTGGTCTGGGGCGAGCCGGGCACCAACGGCCAGCACGCCTTCTACCAGCTGATCCACCAGGGCGGGCGCCTCATCCCCTGCGACTTCATCGCCGCGCGACGCGCCGACTTCGCCCTGCCCGGCCACCACGAAAAGCTGCTCGCCAACTGCTTCGCCCAGTCGGAAGCGCTGATGCGCGGCAAGACACCGGTCGAGGCCCAGGCCGAGGTCGGCGCCGCCCAGCCCGCGCTCGCGCCCTACAAGGTCTTTCCCGGCAACCAACCTTCGACCACGCTGCTGCTGCCGGCGATCGAGCCCTATACCCTGGGCCAGCTCGTCGCACTCTACGAGCACAAGACCTTCGCGCTCGGCGCGCTGTGGAACCTGAATTCCTTCGACCAGTGGGGCGTCGAATACGGCAAGCAGCTCGCCAGCCGCCTGCTGCCTATCATCGAGGGCAAAGCGCCCACCACAGGGCTCGATAGTTCGACGGCGGGTTTGATAGCCGCCTGCAAGCCGTGAAGGTTCTATTCGCAACGTCCGAGATCGCCCCCTGGGTCAAGACGGGCGGTCTCGGCGATGTCGCCGGCGCGCTGCCCGCGGCCTTGCGTGCGCAGGGCGTCGACGTGCGTGTGCTGGTGCCGTGCTATCCGGCCCTGGCCCAGGCCTTCCCGCAGGCAAAGGAGATCGCCCGGCCGCATTGGCTCGGCGGGCTGCTGCCGCACGCCGTGTTGCGCGAGGCGCTTGCGGCGGACGGCACGACCCTGTGGCTGATCGACTACCCGCCTTATTACAGTCGCCAGGGCAATCCCTATCTCGGCCCCGAGGGTCACGACTGGCTCGACAACCATCTGCGTTTCGGCCTGCTCTCGCGCATCGCCGCCTGGATCGGCTCCCACGCGAGCACCCTGCCCTGGCACCCGGACATCGTCCATTGCAACGACTGGCAGACGGGCTTCGCCCCGGTCTATCTGCGCTATCTCCCCGGCGGTCGCGCCAAGAGCGTGCTCACCGTGCATAACCTCGCCTTCCAGGGCCTGTTCGGCCATTCGACGCTGCAAGAGCTCGGCCTGCCCGATCACGCCTGGCACATCGACGGCGTCGAGTACCACAACTACCTGTCCTTCCTCAAGGGCGGCCTGCGCCACGCCGACTGGATCACCACCGTCAGCCCGAGCTACGCCCGCGAGATCCAGACCGATGCCGAGGGCATGGGCTTGGCCGGTCTGCTGCGCTCGCGCGCCGATGCCATCACCGGCATCATCAACGGCATCGACACCGCCGCCTGGGACCCGTCGCGCGACCCGCATCTCGAGCGCGACTACGACGCCGCCCACCTCGATCGCAAGCCCGCGAACAAGAGCGCGCTGCAGCGCGAGCTCGGCCTGGAGCAGCGCGCCGACCTGCCGCTGCTCGGCATCGTCAGCCGCCTCACCCACCAGAAGGGGCTGGACCTGATCCCGCCCATCGCCGAGGCGCTGCTGGCGCTGCCGGCGCAGTTCGCGGTCCTGGGCAGCGGCGAGAAGAGCCTGCAGCAGGCCTTCCACAAGCTCGCCGAGCGCCACCGCGGACGCTTCGCCGTGACGCTCGCTTTCAACGAAGCGCTGGCGCACCGCATCGAGGCCGGCAGCGACATCTTCCTCATGCCCTCGCGTTTCGAACCCTGCGGCCTCAACCAGATGTACAGCCTGCGCTACGGTACCCCACCCGTCGTCCGCGCCACCGGCGGCCTCGCCGACACGGTTCTCGATGCCGACGCCGACAAGCGCGGCAACGGCTTCGTCTTCGCCGAGGCCACCGCCGCCGAACTGCGTGCGGCAATCGAGCGCGCCGTCGCCGCCTGGCGCGACCCGCCGCGCTGGCTGCGCATCCAAAAGAGCGGCATGGCGTGCGACTTCGGCTGGGAAGGTCCGGCGCGGCAGTACGCCGAGGTCTATCGGCACCTGCTCGAGTGAAGCCGCTGACCCTGATCGCCGCGCTGGCGAAGAACGGCATCATCGGCATCGACAACAGGCTGCCCTGGCACCTGCCCGAGGACCTGCAGCACTTCAGGGCGCTCACCATGGGCCAGGCGGTGATCATGGGGCGCAAGACCTGGGAATCGCTGCCGGCGAGGTTCCGCCCGCTGCCGGGGCGACACAACATCGTGGTGACGCGCGATGCGGCCTACATCGCCGCCGGCGCGACGGTCGTGCATTCGCTGGAGGAAGCGGTCACCGCGGCCGGCGACACTGCCGCCTTCGTCATCGGCGGCGCCGAACTCTATCGCCAGGCGCTGCCTTCATGCGACCGTCTCGAGCTCACCGAGGTCGACGCCGACTTCGCCGGCGACGCGCATTTCCCGCAGTTCGATCGCGGCGCCTGGCGCGAGGTCGCGCGCACGGCCGGCAAGGCTGCCGCCGGCTTCGACTACGCCTTCGTCAGCTACGAGCGTCGCTGAAGCGACTTCTGCAGAGAAAACGGAAAACCGGCGCGGTCATTTCCCGGCGCTCCTGGGCTGGCAGAAGCGCGCCGGCCAAAGCCAGCAAAGAAAACTGCCGTCGTCGACACGCTTCGCGTCGGCCTCGGCTTGTCGCTGCTTGGCCGCCGCTTCCTCAGCCTCCCGCTTGCGCCGGGCTTCTTCATTGCGCTTGGCGCGCTCGGCGACGTCGGCGCCGTGCTTCTCGAGTTCGCGCCGGCGCTCCGCCTCCGCCTTGATGCGCGCAGGTCGCAGCCGCTCGGCCTCGGCATCGCGCAGCATCTGTTCCTGCTGCTTCTTGCTGTGGGCGGCCTGCTCGGCTTGGAGCTTGGCGCGGCGCTTCTCGGCGTCGCCGGCCTCCTTGGCGAATCGCTCATCGCGTTGGCCTTGGGTCGCCGGCTTCTGGCGTTCGCGCGCCCCCTGCACTGCCGCCTCGGCTTCGATGCGCCGGTTTTCGGCGGAGCGCCTTTCTTCCTTCTCCGCCTGCCTTGCCCGGTTCTCCGCCCGTTCCTGGCTCCGGCTCTCCTTCTCCAGCGCGCTTGCCCGGCTCAGAGCGTCCTTGCGGCGGCTCTTTGCCGCATCGAGGCAGCCGTAGGGAAAGACGTTCTGGCGGTAGCACTCGGCCGTATCCTTCGCGTATTGCGCCTCGGCCTGGCTCTTCATGGCCTGCGCCCTCTCCCGCATGGCCCGCGTCGTCTCGCCGCTGCGCACGGTCGCTTCCGCCCCGGGCGGCTGGGCATCGGCCAGGTGGCTGAGCACCATGCACACCGCAATGACTGCAGCGCGCCACCATGCCGGTGACGGCATGGCGCCTACGCCGCGATGCACCGCCGCGCGGCGTGGGTCAGGGAACGCCGAATGCCGCACGTCCTACTGGCGCACGCAGTCGATGTAATAGCGGACGCTGCCGTTGCTGGCGTCCTTGACCAAGCCATGGATGTCGGTCTCGAAGCCGGGGAAGCGCTCGTTGAAGTCGCGGGCGAATTTGAGGTAGCGGACGATGGTGGCGTTGAAGCGCTCGCCCGGGATCAGCAGCGGGATGCCCGGCGGATAGGGCGTCAGCAGCACGCTGGTGATGCGGCCTTCGAGCTCGTCGATGGGCACGCGGTCGATCTCGCGATGCGCCATCTTGGCGAAGGCGTCGGCCGGGCGCATCGCCGGCACCATGGCGGACAGGTACATCTCGGTGGTCAGGCGCGCGACGTCGTTGGCCTTGTATACCTCGTGGATCTGGATGCAGAGATCGCGCAGCCCGATGCGCTCGTAGCGCGGGTTCTTGGCGACGAACTCGGGCAGCACCTTCCACAGCGGCTGGTTCTTGTCGTAGTCGTCCTTGAACTGCTGCAGCGCCGTCACCAGCGTGTTCCAGCGGCCCTTGGTGATGCCGATGGTGAACATGATGAAGAAGGAATAGAGGCCGCACTTCTCGACGATCACGCCATGCTCGGCGAGGTACTTGGTGACGATGGCGGCGGGAATGCCGATGTCGTCGGCGAAGTCGCCATCGACGTCGAGGCCCGGGGTGATCACCGTGGCCTTGATCGGGTCGAGCAGGTTGAAGCCCTCGGCCAGCTCGCCGAAGCCGTGCCAGCGCTCGCCGGCCTTGAGCATCCAGGCGTCCCGCTCCTCGATGCCCTCTTCCGAGAGGTCGTCCGGCCCCCACACCTTGAACCACCAGTCGGCGCCCCATTCCTCGTCCACCTTGCGCATGGCGCGGCGGAAGTCGAGCGCCTCGGCGATCGATTCCTCGACCAGCGCCGTGCCGCCCGGCTCCTCCATCATCGCCGCCGCCACGTCGCACGAGGCGATGATCGCGTACTGCGGCGAGGTCGAGGTGTGCATCAGGTAGGCCTCGTTGAAGACGTCGCGATCGAGCTTGTTGTTCTCGGCGTCCTGCACCAGGATCTGCGAGGCCTGGCTCAGGCCGGCCAGCAGCTTGTGGGTGGACTGGGTGGAAAAAATCATCGACTCCTTGCAGCGCGGGCGGTCGGCGCCGATGGCGTGGTAGTCGCCGTAGAAATCGTGGAAGGCGGCGTGCGGCAGCCAGGCCTCGTCGAAATGCAGGGTGTCGATGTGCCCGTCGAGCATCTGCTTGATGTCCTCGACGTTGTAGAGGATGCCGTCGTAGGTGCTCTGGGTGATGGTGAGCACGCGCGGCTTGGCGTTCTTGTCGGTGGCGAAGGGATGGGCGGCGATCTTCTTCTGGATGTTCTCCCAGAGGAATTCCTCGCGCGGGATCGGGCCGATGATGCCGTAGTTGTTGCGCGTCGGCATCAGGAAGACGGGGATCGCCCCGGTCATCATGATGGCGTGGAGGATGGACTTGTGGCAGTTGCGGTCCACCACCACGATGTCGCCGGGCGCCACCGTGGAATGCCAGACGATCTTGTTCGACGTCGAGGTGCCGTTGGTGACGAAGAACAGGTGGTCGCTGTTGAAGATGCGCGCGGCATTGCGCTCGGAGGCGGCCACCGGGCCGGTATGGTCGAGCAGCTGGCCGAGTTCCTCGACGGCGTTGCAGACGTCGGCGCGCAGCATGTTCTCGCCGAAGAACTGGTGGAACATCTGGCCGACCGGCGACTTCAGGAAGGCGACGCCGCCCGAGTGGCCGGGGCAGTGCCAGGAGTAGGAGCCGTCGGCGGCGTAGTGCACCAGCGCGCGGAAGAAGGGCGGCGGCAGCGAATCGAGATAGGACCTGGCCTCGCGCACGACGTGGCGCGCGATGAATTCCGGCGTGTCCTCGAACATGTGGATGAAGCCGTGCAGCTCGCGCAGGATGTCGTTGGGGATGTGGCGGCTGGTGCGCGTCTCGCCGTGCAGGAAGATCGGGATCTCGGCGTTCTTGTAGCGGATCTCCTCGACGAAGCCGCGCAGCTCGGCGATGGTTTCCTCCTCCTCGTTGGCCAGTTCCTCGTCATCCACCGAGAGGATGAAGGCCGAGGCGCGGCTCTGCTGCTGGGCGAAGGAGGAGAGGTCGCCGTAGCTGGTGACGCCGAGCACATCCATGCTTTCCTTCTCGATGGCCTCCGCCAGGGCGCGGATGCCGAGGCCGGAGGCGTTCTCGGAGCGGAAGTCCTCGTCGATGATGATGACCGGAAAGTGGAAGCGCATGGTCATGCCTCCGCAGGGCCGCCCCAAGGGGGCATGCGCGGCTTGCCCCCTCTGGGGGTGGGGGGCAGCGAACGAATGTGAGCGTGGGGGGCCATATGTGGTCCTCAAAAGCAAAGACCCGCCCCCGGGGATCGGGAGCGGGTCAACATTGTAGGAAAAACAGTCGGCGCTAGGCGTTACATCTTGGGCAGCGTGACGCCCACCTGCCCCTGGTACTTGCCGCCGCGATCCTTGTAGGACATCTCGCAGACCTCGTCGGACTCGAAGAACAGCACCTGGGCGCAGCCCTCGTTGGCGTAGATCTTGGCCGGCAACGGCGTGGTGTTGGAAAACTCGAGCGTGACGTAGCCTTCCCATTCCGGCTCGAAGGGCGTCACGTTCACGATGATGCCGCAGCGAGCGTAGGTGCTCTTGCCCAAGCACACGGTCAGCACGTTGCGGGGGATGCGGAAATACTCGACGGTGCGCGCCAGGGCGAAGGAATTGGGCGGGATGACGCAGTAATCCGCTTCCACCTCGACGAAGGAATTGGGATCGAAATTCTTGGGATCGACGATGGTGCTGTTGATGTTGGTAAACAGCTTGAATTCGCGCGAGCAGCGGATATCGTAGCCGTAGCTCGACGTGCCGTAGGAAACGATCCGCCGGCCATCGATATCGCGCACCTGACCCGGCTCGAACGGCTCGATCATCTTGTGCTGCTCCGCCATGCGGCGGATCCATTTATCGGACTTGATGCTCATGCTGACTGCCTCGCGGAATGCAAAACCCCCGCCTTGGGGCGGGGGCTTGGGGGTGGGGGGCCTTGCCTGTCCCCGCGGGGAGGCACCAGCCTCCCCCCGTCCTGCGGGGGCGTGCGAATTACACCACAAATCCGGCGATCAGGTGTTCTGGATCACGATGCTCGGGAACTTGCTGGAGTGGTCCTTGGCCTGCTCGGCGATCTTGGCCGCCACCTTGCGGGCGATGCCCTTGTAGATCTCGGCGACGCGCCCGTCGGGATCGGCCACCACGGTGGGCGAGCCGCCGTCGACCTGCTCGCGAATCTTGATGTCGAGCGGCAGGTCGCCCAGCACCTCGATGTTGTAGTCCTTGCTCATGCGCTCGGCACCGCCGGTGCCGAAGATATGCTCTTCCGCGCCGCACTTCGAGCAGATGTGGATGCTCATGTTCTCGACGATGCCGAGGATGGGGATGCCGACCTTCTCGAACATCTTGAGGCCCTTGCGCGCATCGAGCAGGGCGATGTCCTGCGGCGTGGTGACGATCACCGCGCCGGTCACCGGCACCTGCTGCGCCAGCGTCAGCTGGATGTCGCCGGTGCCCGGCGGCATGTCGATCACCAGATAGTCGAGATCCTTCCAGTTGGTCTCGCCGAGCAGCTGGGTCAGCGCCTGGGTGACCATGGGGCCGCGCCAGACCATGGGCTGCTCGACATCGACGAGGAAGCCGATGGACATCGCCTGCAGGCCGTGGGCGCGCAGCGGTGTGAGCTTGTTGCCGTCCTCCGACTCGGGCGTCTGGCCGCTGATGCCCAGCATCTGCGGCTGCGAGGGACCGTAGATGTCGGCGTCGAGGATGCCGACGCTGGCGCCCTCGGCCGACAGCGCCAGCGCCAGGTTGACCGCCGTGGTGGACTTGCCGACGCCGCCCTTGCCGGAGGCGACGGCGATGATGTTCTTGACCCCGCCGACCAGCTTGACGCCCTTCTGCACCGAGTGGGTGACGATCTTCTGGGTCACATTGACCGTCACGCTGGCCGCGCCGGCGGCCTTCAGCTTGTCCGTCACCGTCTGCCTGATCGCAGCATGCTGGCTCTTGGCCGGATAGCCGAGTTCGATGTCGAGCGCGACATTGGCGCCGTCGATCTTGAGATTCTTGACCGCCTTGTTGCTGACGTAGTCCTTGCCGGTATGGGGATCAGTCACACCCGCGAGGGCGGCCTGGACTTGCGCGTCGGTGAGGCTCATGAGGAAACTCCGAATAGTCGAGTAATTTTGTAAAGTATAACCCAGTCCAGTGTTGATGGGGGTGCTTTGCTAGAATTTCAAGTTCTCCGGCAGCCAGACACTCCCGCCATGACCGCGCGCAAGATCCTCGTCACCTCCGCCCTGCCCTACGCCAATGGCGCGATCCACCTCGGTCACCTGGTCGAATACATCCAGACCGACATCTGGGTCCGCTTCCAGAAGATGCGCGGCCACGACTGCTGGTACGTCTGCGCCGACGACACCCACGGCACCCCGATCATGCTACGCGCCGAGAAGGAGGGCATCACGCCCGAGGCGCTGATCCGCCGCGTCCATGGCGAGCACACGCGAGATTTCGCCGGCTTCCACGTCGCCTTCGACAACTACTACTCGACCCATTCGGACGAGACGCGCCACTACGCCAACGACATCTACGGCAAGCTCAAGGCCGCCGGCCTGATCGAGGTGCGCGCCATCGAGCAGTTCTACGATCCGGTCAAGCAGATGTTCCTGCCCGACCGCTACATCAAGGGCGAGTGCCCGAAATGCGGGGCGAAGGACCAGTACGGCGACAGCTGCGAGGCCTGCGGCGCCGCCTATGCCCCGACCGAGCTGAAGAACCCGCTGTCGGCCGTCTCCGGCGCCCGGCCGGAACTGAAATCCTCCGACCATTACTTCTTCAAACTGTCCGACCCGCGCTGCCAGGAGTTCCTGCGCCGCGCCACGCGCGAGGTGTGCAAGGCCCAGCCCGAGGCGGTCAACAAGCTGCAGGAATGGCTGGGCGAGCCCGGCGACAACAAGCTCACCGACTGGGACATCTCGCGCGACGCGCCCTACTTCGGCTTCGAGATTCCAGACGCACCGGGCAAGTATTTCTACGTCTGGCTCGACGCGCCGATCGGCTACATGGGCTCGTTCCGGAATTTCTGCAAGCGCCAGAACCTGAACTTCGACGACTACTGGGCGAAGGATTCCCAGGCCGAGCTCTATCACTTCGTCGGCAAGGACATCCTTTACTTCCACGCCCTGTTCTGGCCGGCCGAGCTCGAGCATGCCGGCTACCGCGTGCCGACCAGCGTCTTCGCCCACGGCTTCCTCACCGTCGACGGCGCCAAGATGTCCAAGTCACGCGGCACCTTCATCACCGCCGAGAGCTACCTCAAGGAGGGACTCAACCCCGAGTGGCTGCGCTACTACTTCGCCGCCAAGCTCAACGGCAGCATGGAGGACATCGACCTCAACCTCGAGGATTTCGTCAGCCGCGTCAATTCCGACCTCGTCGGCAAGTACATCAACATCGCCAGCCGCGCGGCGGGCTTCATCGCCAAGCGCTTCGGCGGCAAGCTGCTGCACTCGCACACCACAGACCAGTTCCGCCGCGACATGCCGGGGCTGATCGAGGCGGCCGACGAGATCGCCGCGCATTACGAGGCGCGCGATTTCGCCCGCGCCATTCGCCAGGTAATGGCACTGGCCGACCAGGTGAACCAGTACGTCGACAAGAACCAGCCCTGGGTGCTGGCCAAGAGCAGCGAGCACGAGGAGTTGCTGCACTACGTCTGCACGGTGCTGATCAACGCCTTCCGCCTGCTCACGCTCTACCTCAAGCCCATCCTGCCCAAGCTCGCCCGGCGCGCCGAGGAATTCCTCAGCGTCGCGCCGCTCAAGTGGGGCGATGCCGGCCACCTGCTGCCACCGGCCCACCCGATCAACCCCTACGAGCACCTGATGACGCGCATAGAGGGCAAGCAGGTCGAGGCGCTGCTCGCAGCCAACCGCGAGTCGCTGGTCGCCGCTCCGGCCATCCAGCCCGAGCCGCATTCGCAGCAGCGTCACGCCGAGCACCAGCAGCACGCCGCCCAGAAGGAGGCGACCGCCGCCAGTCCGTGGGAGCCCTATGTCTCGATCGACGATTTTTCGAAGATCGACCTGCGCATCGCGCGCATCGCCGAGGCATCCCATGTCGAGGGCGCCGACAAGCTCATCAAGCTCACCCTCGACCTCGGCACCGAAACCCGCCAGGTCTTCGCCGGCATCAAGTCGGCCTACGACCCGGCCACGCTGGTCGGCCGACTCACGGTCATGGTCGCCAACCTCGCGCCGCGCAAGATGAAGTTCGGCATGTCCGAAGGCATGGTGCTGGCCGCCTCCGACCCCGAGGGCAAGACGGCCGGCCTGTACCTGCTCTCGCCGGACTCCGGCGCCCAGCCGGGCATGAGAGTGAAGTGACGGAAGTCCGCCACCTCGTCATCACCGGCCTCGTCCAGGGCATCGGCTTCCGCTACTCGATGGCCGCGCAGGCACGCGCGCTCGGCGTCGGCGGCTGGGTGCGCAACCGCCGCGACGGCAGCGTCGAGGCGATGGTGGCCGGGACCGGCGAACAGGTGGCGGCGATGATCGCCTGGAGCCGCGTCGGCCCCGCCGGCGCGGCGGTCGAGCATGTCGCCGTCGAGCTCGGCGACGGCAGCTACGCGGACTTCACGCAACTGCCGACGGCCTGAAACGACCTGTCGCCACGTCCCCCAAGGGGCTCTGCACTTCCTTCGGTCGGACTTCCTTCGGGGCGTCGCCAGCACCGACTCATTACCGTTGATTGGCATCGCCAGATTCCACCGTGGTCACCGGGCCGGAAATTTCACGCTTGCCATAACTAACCTTATGGGTTAATGTGGCCCCAATGGAAAAGCGCAAGCCACACTACGATCTGGCTGCCGTGAAACTCGCCGTGCGACAGCGCGGCGCGGACGCTTTCACTGCTACGGCCTTGGTCGGCGCCCAGGCCATGGGCCTGGATTCCGCTAGCGCCATCGGCGTAGTCTGCACAATGACGCGAGCCGATTTTTACAAGAGCATGACGACACACGCAGCAAGCCAGTTGTGGCAGGACGTTTATCACCGTACCGTGCCGAACGGCAAGGTGGCTTATGTCAAGGTGACATTGCGCGCGGATGGTTCGATCGTGATTCAGTTCAAGGAGAAATGAGATGCCCCGTGAATGTTTGAACTGCGGACAGGAAAAGCTCCGGCATGCCGTCAAGGACGTGCCGTATGAATACAAAGGCCACGCGACAGTGGTTCCCAAGGTTGCCGGCTGGCATTGCTCTCATTGCCACGAGGTCGAATTCGACCCGGGAGAAGGCAAGCGCTTCGCAGAGGCCATCAAACGCATCGCCACTGAGATCGATGCCCAGGAGGCTGCCGAACTGGCGAGAATCCGCAAGAAGTTGAAACTGACCCAACTCGAAGCCGCGCGAATCACCGGCGGAGGTCCAAATGCTTTTTCGCGATACGAGAGAGGCAAGGCCCGTCCACTACCTGCCGTGACAAATCTGTTTCGGCTGCTTGATCGGCACCCGGAGCTATTGAACGAATTGCAAAACTGATCGCGTTGACTCCTCCCAGCCATAATCCGCCGCTGAATTTTATGCTCCATTGCTGCCATTCATTTTCCCGCTCGCTCGGAAGCAGTTATTGATCCGTGGATGCCGAGATCTTCAGCTTGGCGGTCAGTTGTACAGCGTAAGTGGTTGAGAGTCGGAAAATCGTGCCATCTGTCCTGCTGTCACCACATTGCTGACTTTGTGCCGGTCACTGATGCTGTGACTGAAACAGGCGCTACCGCCAAGCATCCAGTTGTCGTCATTTTCCGCGTGAAAGTTCGGCGACCAGCGCCTTCACCTGTGGATCGTCTGGCAGGGCCTCGGCCAGCTTGCGTGCATGGGCTAGGGCCGCATGCGCATCTCCCGTCTCCCGCTCGATTGAAACCAGCGTGCCGAGCAGTGAGACATCATAAGGATGGCGTTTGTCGGCCTCACGCAAGGCCTTGAGTGCTTCATCCGACCGCCCGGCCGAGTGCAGCGCGACCGCCCAGACATAGGCGTAGCGCGAGCGCTCCGGGGCCAGGCGCGCCGCTTGCGCAAGCGACTCCAGCGCAGCCGTCTTGTCCCCTTTGCGTACCTGCGTCAGCCCCAGCGCATGCAGGAGATCGGCCGAACGCGGCAACTTGACCAGTCCGGCACGCAAGGTCGTCTCTGCTTCTATTTCGCGGCCTTGAACGCGCCACGCATCGGCGAGATTGACCCAGGCGGAGGCAAACTGCGGATCGAGCTTCAGCGCCCGCCGATAGGCGGCCACCGCTTCATCGAAGCGCCCGAGGCGAAGATAAAGGTTGCCCATGTTCAAATTGGCCGTCGGCCAATCGGCATCCTCCTGCTGTACCACGATGTACTCATCCAGCGCGCGGCGATAGGCTTCACGACGACTATCCGGCAGCCGTGTCTCCGGCACACCGGCCAGCACCCGTGCAGCCTCGATGCGCACCCCACGTACCGAATCAGTGAGCAAGGGGCTTGCAGCGAGAACGCGGTTGATCGGATCTACGGGCTCAATCATCCCCAACACCGCAATGCGCACCTCGGGGTCGGGGTCCTTCAACAATTCACGGGCAGATTGCAGCAGCGACGGACGCATGTGCGGCACTAGTAGCTGCGCGGCCGTCGCGCGTACCAACGGGGGTTGCGCGCTGCTTTGCGCGAGCGCAAGCAGGCTCGGGGCGGCCTTCACGCCTTGTGTTGTTCCGGCATGCAGCACCGGGCCGCTGTTCGGCCGCTGGCGCCACTGCCTGCCCAACCACCCATCCAGCGCCGCAGCGGCCCAAGCCGGTTTCTTGTCGGCATGGCACTGCGTACATGCATCGGGACTGCCCAACTTTTGCGCCAGGTCGGGGCGCGGCACACGCAAGCTGTGGTCATGCCGCGCATCGATCACCATGTAGTTCTGTGTCGGCATATGGCAGGCGACGCACTGTGCACCGGCCTCCCCGGTCTTGTGGAAGTGGTGCTGCGGGCTGTCGAAGATAGCTGCATCATGGCAGCGTAAGCACAGCGCATTACCTGGCGCACGAGTCTTTGCGCCATGCGGTTCATGGCAATCCATGCAGGTCACCCCTTGCTGGAACATCTTGCTCTGCAGAAATGAGCCCCAGGTGTAAACCTCTTCGCGCTGCTGGCCATCGGCATGGTAGTTCGGCGCAGTCAGCAAGGCCAGACGGTGCGTATCGGCGAGCGGAGCGCCGGGTTGGTCGCGCGCAGCGATCGTGCTGCGGCGCGCATGGCAGGCGGCGCAGGTGTTGCTTACGGCGGGAGCGGCCAAGCGATCACGCCGCGCCGTGCGTGCGCCGGCCTCGGGAAAACGCCAGGCGTCTTTCCAGCGGCTGGCGGTCGAATAGGCAAAGCCATTGTTGTCGTCAACCTTGTAGGGTTTGGTCGCAGTCTTCGCCCAGTCGGCATGGCGGGAGCCGGGACCATGGCAGGCCTCGCAGGACACATTCAGTTCCCGCCAGTTCGTATGGTAGCTGTTGGTCGCCGCGTCATAACCCTTGCGCAGGCCGGTCGAGTGGCATTCGGCGCATTGCAGGTTCCAGTTCTGGTAAATCCCGGTCCAGTGCAGCGAGTCCTTGTGGTCGATCTTTTCCTTGGCGAACAGATGGAACCAGCGCTGTCCGCCGGCCGACTTTGGTCGGCTGTCCCAAGCGATCGACAGCGCCTGCAAACGTCCGCCGGAAAACTCGACCAGGTACTGCTGCAGCGGCGTCACGCCAAAAACATACTTGATCGGAAAGTCGGCCAGCTTGCCGTCGGGGCCATCGGTATTGACGTAGAAGGTGTCGCCGCGCTTGAAGAAACGTGAAACGATGCCATGGGACTTGAAGCTTGTCCCACTGAAATCCCCCAACACAGTTACAGAGGTGGGTTCCTGCATGGCAAGGTCGTGGTGGGAACCACGCCATGCCTCGGCTTCCTTGGCATGACACGCGGTGCAGGCCTGCCGGCCAATGTAACCCGGCGCGGCCGGTTTTTCAGTTACGGCAGATTGCGCTGCTGCCTTTCCGCAAGTCAGCAGCAATACAAGCGCTGCTGCGATCACTGGTAAATATGAACGGCGTATCCCTTGCATATTGGTCATTCAGCCCAGCTTGATCGCCCGCGCCTCTGCGGCGCGCTCATCGACCGGGATGACGGGAAGTTCGCCCTTGTTCTTGACCGGCAGCCTGCGCAGGTGATCCATGATCGCCTGCCATTCCTTGATCTCAAGGCCCGCGTTTTTCCCCGTACCAGTGGCGGCACTGCTTGCATCGGTCGTACCGGGCGGCGGCAGAAGGTAACCCGAGTTTTCGCGCGGCATATCGAGCGCATCGACCTTCGAGGTGAGCGGTGTGCCGTCTTTCTTCTTGGGCACCAGCACCAGCTTGCCCTTCGTGTATTTGGGAATGGCGACGATGATCGGGCCGAGCATCAGCGGGCAGGTCAGGCTGTAGAGACGCGCATCCTTGCCGCTGATGTCGATCACCCTGTAGCCACGGTCGAGGTCGCCCAGTTCGATGGCCGTCACCACGTCAAACCTGGGCCGCGTGAGGTCGTAACGGAAGCGCATGCCGGAGGCACGCGGGAAATACTCGCCCGGATGGGCTGCGTTGTCGATAAGCAGGAATTCCAGCAGATTCTTGAGATCCTGGCCGGTGAAGTAACCCGTCACCAGCGTGCTACCGGGGGTCGGATCGACCACGCCGGAGCCGAGCGGAGCCACGGCGAACACGTCGTAAACCGTGACCACGCCGGTCTTTCCGCGCAATAGCCCGGCACGCATCATGCCGTTGGCGGTGAAGCCGATATCGGCCTGGGTGGCGGCGCGGAAGGAGTCGGTGACCAGGTTGGCCAGTAGGGTGCCTGCGGCGATGTCGGTGAATGTGTTGGGCAGATCGCGCGGGGCGATGGCGAGGGGTTGGTCAACGCTGTAGCCACGCGACGCGAATGCGGCTGCGCTGACCGATTTTTTGAGGTGTTCAATATCATTGGCGATGGCCCGGTCACCGATAATGCTGTCGTCGATCGGCAGGAGCCGGTACGACGTGACGGTCAGTTTGTTCCCGTCCAGCGCGAGTACCAGTTCGCCAAGGTTGTTGCTCTCTTTTCCGGTCTGGACCACCGGGGTGCGGCCGTTGACGACAATCGCCTCGTTCAACTCGGTGTGGCTGTGGCCGCTGATCACCACGTCGATGCCGGGCACGTCCCTGGCCAGTTGCACGTCCTCGCCGGACTGGTAGCTGCCATCCGGCCCATTCTCGACGCCGCCATGGCTCAGCGCGATGACGACATCGACCTTCTCGGTCTCGCGCAGGATCTTCACTACATCCCTGGCCGCTGTGGGGGCGTCGGCAAAGCTTGTGGCTCCGCCATTGGTGTAGATCATGGCCTCCTTGCCAAGGCTGCCAAAGATGCCGAAGCGCAGGCCTCCGCGCTCGATCACCGTGTAGCGGCGAATCACGCCCTTGCGGGTCAGCGCCTGCAGGTCGGCCAGGCTGGCGTCGCTGCCAGTAAAACTGGTGTTCGCGGCGACCACTGCCGGGATGCGGCCGGCCTTGACGGCGGCGCCGATGGATTTGCCCAGGCCCGCCGGACCGAGATCGAATTCATGATTGCCGAAGGTGGTGGCGTCATAGCCCATCTTGCCCATCAGATGCAGTTCGCCACCAGTCTCGCGCGTCGCGGCGCTGAACGCAGTGCCCATGCTGTAGTCGCCGGCATCCAGCACCAGCACCGGGCCCTGATTCTTGCGCGCCATTTTGCGCTGCGTGATCAGGCTAGCCAACCGGGCGAAGCCGCCGCGGGTCTTGTCATCGTTGAGCGTAAACGGCGTGTAATCCGCCGACGGGCCCATGCCGATAAAACTCGCGTGCATATCGTTGGTGTGCAGGATGGTGAAGGTCTTCGCGCCAACGGGTGTTGCCGAGGCGAAGCCAGGCAGGAGTGTGGTGATGCCGACCGCTGCCACGTCAGCGATAAAAGTACGGCGCGAAAGCGCGTCACACGGCATGGCCGTCAGGGTCCCATCCCCAACCTGCGATCTAGCATGAGCTTGGCGTGTAGTCTTCATCACTATGATTCTGTTGTATCAATCAGAAAAAAGGGCCGCACCCACCATTTCATGAGTGCGGCCCGCTATTGGGGTCAGCGCTTCAAACGTGCTGGATCAGTTGCTGCCTTTAGCAGGTGCGGTTACTGAGTCCATCACGCGGTCGAGACTGAAGCTGCCGGGTTTCATACGGGGTGGGAACTCGCGAAAAGACTGTAGAAAGGCGCCCACGTACGCTGCTGCAGGGGCAAACGCAAACATGTGCTCGATGTACCATTTCTGATAGCCCTCCGTGTTCTCGGCTTCCGCGCGCTCGAACGGGTCCATCCGCAGGTTGGTCAGCAACGGCGCGCGCTGCGCTTCGAAGGGATGCTGCCACGCGCGAAGCCCGACGGCGGTCTGCTTCAGGAACTGAATTTTGTAGTCGCGGTAGCGCAGTGCGGCGACGCTGCCGTCATCGGTCCAGTAGATGAACGACTCGCGCGGCGATGCCTTCACGTCGCCCTTGAAGAAAGGAAGCAGGTTGTAGCCGTCGAGATGGACCTTGTAGGTCATATCGCCCACCTTCCGCCCCTTCATCAGGTCTTCCTTGACGGTCGTGTCGCCCACTGCTGCGAGCAGCGTCGGCATCATGTCCTCATGGGCGCCGATGTCGTTGATGACCGTGCCGGGCTTGATGACACCGGGCCAGCGGATGACGGTGGGGACGCGGAAACCACCTTCCCAGGGCGTGTTCTTCTCGCCGCGGAACATCGTCGACCCGCCGTCGGGCCAGGAGAGCATCTCGGCACCGTTGTCGCTGGAATACATGACGATGGTGTTGTCGTCGACGCCCAACTCCTTGAGCTTGGCCAACAACTGGCCGACATGACCATCGTGTTCAACCATCCCGTCAGCATAGATGCCGTAGCCCGTCTTTCCCTCCGATTCCTTCTTGAGGTGTGTGAAAACATGCATCCGCGAGGAATTCCACCAGAGGAAGAATGGCTTTCCGTCCTTCACCGATTTGCTCATGAACTTGATCGCACCGGCGGTGACTTCCTCGTCGATGGTCTCCATGCGCTTCTTTGTGAGCGGACCGGTGTCCTTGCACTTCTGCTTGCCGACCTTGCCGAACCTCGGGTCGTTGGTCGGATCGTCCTTGTCCGTCGCGAAGCAGTGGAACACGCCGCGCGGGCCGAATTTCGCCTTGAACTGAGGGTCCTTCGGATAGTCGACGTGCTCGGGCTCTTCCTCGGCATTCAGGTGGTAGAGGTTGCCAAACCACTCGTCGAACCCGTGGACCGTCGGCAGCATGTCGTTGCGATCGCCGAGGTGGTTCTTGCCGAACTGGCCGGTGGCGTAACCCATCGGCTTGAGCAATTCGGCGAGCGTCGGGTCGTCCTTCTTCAGGCCCTCGGGGGCACCGGGCAGGCCGACCTTGGTTAGGCCGGTTCGGATGGGCGATTGCCCGGTGATGAATGCTGCACGGCCTGCGGTACAGCTTTGCTGGCCGTACCAGTCCGTGAACAAGGCGCCTTGGTTGGCGATGCTGTCGATGTTGGGTGTCTTGTAGCCCATCATGCCCCTGTTGTAGGCGCTGACGTTGAATTGACCAATGTCATCACCCCAAAGGATAAGGATATTGGGTTTTTTCTCTGTTGCTTGCGCCACACTGATCGAGCTGGCCAAAGCCACTACCATGACGGCTAAGCTTCGGCCCAGCTTGTGCTTGAAGAAATTCATCTTCGGTGTCTTTCCTTGAGTAGTTATGAACGCAAAAACGCACTTCCTGTTTGGAAGTGCCGAGTGTTTATAAGGTAGCACAGTTCGTATTGCGCTATTTTTCGGTGCTGCTATGCCCGGTTGCGGCCGGCTGCCGGAGTACGGCCCGACGCAATCAATGGCCGTTGTCCGCTGCATTGCCGACCTACAATCTCAAAACCCCATTCCGAATTCTGAATGGCGGCTTCAGAATTGTCGGCCAGCGCAGCGAAAGTCAGCTTTCTATTACCGCCAGCGGCGGCTTAGGGCGTGAACCGCCAGCCAAGCTCGTCTTCAGCGGTCATTGAATAAAGTCGGCGCTGGCGACACGGCGCCCATGGGCACGATCGCGCCGCTGCCAGTCCTTGGCCCTATGCCTTCGGTGCCACCGGCGCCAGCTGCCAGATCTCCGCGTTGTATTCCGCCATGGTGCGGTCGGTCGAGAACTTGCCGCTCGCCGCAGTGTTGAGGATGCTCATGCGCGTCCACCGCTCGCGATCGCGATAGGCGACGGCCGCGCGTTCCTGCGCATCGACATAGGAGCGGAAGTCGGCCGCGACCAGCCAGGGGTCGTGCGGGCTGCGGATGGCCTGGACGATGGGGTCGAACAGGCCCGGCTCGAACTGGTTGAAGTGGCCGGATTCGAGCAGTGCCATCACCCGCGCCAGGTCGGGATCGGCGGCGATGAGCGCATTCGGGTCGTAGCCTCGACGCGCCGCTTCGACCTCCTCGGCGGTCAGGCCGAAGAGGAAGAAATTCTCGTCGCCTACCTCCTCGCGGATCTCAATGTTGGCGCCGTCGAGGGTGCCGATGGTGGCCGCGCCGTTCATCATGAACTTCATGTTGCCCGTGCCCGAGGCCTCCTTGCCGGCGGTGGAGATCTGCTCCGAGAGATCGGTGCCCGGCGCGATCACTTCCATCGCCGAGACGCGATAGTTGGGCAGGAAGGCGAGCTTGAGCCAGTCGCGCACTTCCTCGTCTTCGTTCACCGCCTCGGCCACCCGACAGATCAGCGAGATGATGCGCTTGGCCATGAAGTAGCCGGGCGCGGCCTTGCCGCCGATCAGCACGCAGCGCCGCGTCCACTCGGACTCTTCGCCGTCCTTGAGCCGGGCGTAGAGGTGGATGACATGCAACACGTTGAGCAGCTGGCGCTTGTACTCGTGGATGCGCTTGACCTGCACGTCGAACAGCGCGTCGGGATCGAAGTCCACGCCGCAGTCGCGCCTCACCATCTCGGCCAGGCGCACCTTGTTGGCGCGCTTGACCTCGTGCCAGCGGCTACGGAAGGCGGCATCGTCGGCATGGCGCGCCAGGCCGCGCAGATCGTCGAGGCGGGTGATCCAGCGCTCGCCGATGGTCGCGTTGACCAGTCGGGCCATGCCCGGGTTGGCGGCGGCGATCCAGCGCCGCTGCGTCACGCCGTTGGTCTTGTTGTTGAACTTCTCCGGCCACAGCTCGAAGAAGTCGCGGAACAGGCCCTGCTGCAGCAGGTCCGAGTGCAGCTCGGCCACGCCATTGACCGAGAAGCTGCCGACGATCGCGAGGTAGGCCATGCGCACCTGCGGCTCCGGCCCTTCCTCGATCAGCGACATCCGCGCCAGGCGTTCGCTGTCGCCGGGCCAGCGCCGCGCCACCGCGATGAGGAAGCGCGCATTGATCTCGTAGATGATCTCCAGCAGGCGCGGCAACAGCAGCCCGAACAGGCGCACCGGCCATTTCTCGAGCGCCTCGGGCAGCAGCGTGTGGTTGGTGTAGGCCATGGTGCGGCTGACGATGGCCCAGGCGGCGTCCCATTCGAGGCTGTGCTCGTCGATCAGCAGCCGCATCAGCTCGGGCACGGCGCAGGTCGGGTGGGTGTCGTTGAGCTGGAAGCAGTTCTTGTCGGCGAAGGCGGAGAAGTCGTTGCCGTGGCGCAGTTCCCAGCGCTCGAGCACGTCCTGCAGGCTGGCCGAGGCGAGGAAGTATTGCTGCTTGAGGCGCAGTTCCTTGCCGTTCTCCGAGGCATCGTTGGGGTAGAGCACCATGGTGATGTTCTCGGCCGCGTTCTTCGCCGCCACCGACTCCGTGTAGGAGCCGGCATTGAACTCGCCGAGGTCGAACTCGTCGGTGGCCGCCGCAGACCACAGCCGCAGCACGTTGACCGTGCCGTTGCGGTAGCCCGGGATTGGCGTGTCGAAGGGCACGGCCAGCACGTCGTGGCTGTCGACCCAGCGCGCATGCTGGCGCCCCCTGGCGTCCTTGTAGAACTCGGTGCGGCCGTAGTAGTGGATGCGCCGCGTGTGCTCCGGCCGCTCCAGTTCCCACGGATTGCCGTCGCGCAGCCAGTGGTCGGGCTCCTCGACCTGGCGGCCGCTTTCGATGTACTGGCGGAACATGCCGTATTCGTAGCGGATGCCGTAGCCCATCACCGGCAGCTGCAGCGTCGCGCAGCTGTCGAGGAAGCAGGCGGCGAGGCGGCCGAGGCCGCCGTTGCCGAGGCCGGCGTCGTGCTCGACGTCGATCAGCTCCTCGAGGTCGAGGCCGAGGCGATGCAGCGCCGCTTCGGCGGCAGCGTCGAGGCCGAGGTTGAGCAGGGCATTGCCGAGCGTGCGCCCCATCAGGAACTCGAGCGACATGTAATAGGCGTGGCGGGCGCCGGCTTCCTCGTAGGCGTAGCGCGTCTGCCGCCAGCGCTCCATCAGGCGGTCGCGCAGCGCCAGCACCAGCGCCTGATACGGGTAGTGCGAGGAACGGCAATACTTGTCGCGCCCGAGGAAGGTGCCGAAGTAGCGGCGGATGTCGAGTGCGAGCGCATCGGCATCCATGCCGAGCGGCGGCAGCTCGGAAAGTTCGGCCGTGGGTTTGCTCGCGCGCAGCGGCTTCAGGGGGCTGGGACTGGTGACGGATTTCATGGGCGCTCGCAGGTCAGGAGAAAAGCCGGCGCAGGCCGGCAAGGTAGGCAGGGGCTTCGGCCGCGTTCTCCGCCGGCGCCCAGGGCGCGCGCTCGGCCTCGGTCAGCGGCAGGTAGGGACCGGACTTGGCCTCGAGGAAGACGGTGCCCGGCTCGAAGGCGAAGACCGTGTGCCAGGTGCCATGGGGAATGTCGATGCCAAGCACCGTATCGGCAGCGCGCCCCGAAGGAAGTACCCCTGGGGTGCCGACTATTTGCGTCAGCGTCACCTGGCCGGCATCGTCGAAAACGACCAGCGCCAGCGTGCCGCGCAACACCACCATGGTCTCGTCCTTGGCCGGATCGAGGTGGCGATGCGGCGCGATGTAGGAGCCGGGCTCGATGGCGTTGAGCAGGCGGTGGGCAGGATAGTCGTCGCGCGGATGGAAGTTGCGGTTCTTGCGCCCCCGCGGGGCGGTGCGGGCTTCGGCACTGACCTCGTCGAGCAGCGCGGTATCGATCAAGCGGATCATGGATAGATCACTTTCACGTTCTCGGACGACAGCCATTCGACCAATCCGTCGAGCAGCCCATCGTCGAGGCGCACCCGCCAGGACTCGGGCAGCAGCAGTTCGGCCGCGGCATCGGTATTGCGATAGCACAGCCGCACCGGACAGCCGCCGCTGCGATAGGGGGCGAGGAGCGCCTGCAGCTTGCCGGCGGTTTCGGCACGGGAGCCGCCGTTGAGCGAGAGCTGCAACAGGCGCGCGTAGCGGCCGCGCGCCTCACCCATGGTGAGCAGGCGGTCGGCGGTGACGCGCAAGCCGCCGCTGTAGTCGTCGCGGCCGACCTTGCCTTCGACCAGCAGCAGCTCGTCTTCCCTGATCTTGTTGCGCTCGGCTTCCCACAGCTCGTTGAACACCGTCAGCTCGACCTGCGCCGCGCCGTCGTCGAGGGTGATGATGGCCATCTTGCCGCGGCGGGTCATTTGGGTGCGCGTGGCCAGCACCACGCCGGCGAGCAGTTGCGGGTCCCGTTGCGCCTCGATCTGTCCGAGGCCGCGCTTGACGAAGCTCGCCAGCTCGGCACGGTAGGCGTTGAACGGATGGCCGGAGAGGAAGAATCCGAGCGCGGTCTTTTCCTGCAACAGGCGCTCGCGCTCGCCCCACGGCGCGGCCTCGACATAGCTGACCGGGGCGGCGCCGCCGCCGTCGGCCATGTCGAACAGGCCGCCCTGCAGGACGTTGCGCTCGGCCTGCTCGGCCGCCTCCAGCGCGATGCCGACCGATGCCAGCATCTTCGCGCGGTGGGCATCGAGGGCATCGAAAGCGCCGGCACGGACGAGCGCCTCGACGACGCGGCGATTGACCACGCGCTTGTCGATGCGGCGGCAGAAGTCGAAGAGGTCGGCGAACGGCCCGGCTTCGCGCGCCTTGAGGATCGCGCCAAGCGCCGACTCGCCGGTGCCCTTGATCGCGCCGAGGCCGTAGCGGATGGTCGTCGCATCGACCGGCTCGAAGCGGATGCCGCCGTGGTTGATGTCGGGCGGCAGGAAGGCCAGCCCGTTGTCCCTGGCGTCGTTGAAGAAGAACTGCACCTTGTCGGTGTTGGCCATTTCCGACGACAGCGTCGCCGCGACGAAGGCCGCCGGGTAGTGGCACTTGAGCCATGCCGTCTGGTAGGCGACCAGCGAGTAGGCGGCGGCGTGCGACTTGTTGAAGCCGTAGCCGGCGAACTTCTCCATGGTGTCGAAGATCTCGTTGGCCTTGTCCGGGAGGATGGCGTTCCCGGCCGCGCCCTTGACGAAGATCTCCCGCTGCTGCGCCATCTCCTCGGGCTTCTTCTTGCCCATGGCGCGGCGCAGCAGGTCGGCACCGCCGAGCGAATAGTTCGCCGCGACCTGCGCCGTCTGCATCACCTGCTCCTGATACACCATGATGCCGTAGGTGGTGGCGAGCACGGGCTCAAGGCTGGGATGCGGATAGACCACGCGCTCGCGGCCGTGCTTGCGGGCGATGAAGGTCGGGATGAAGTCCATCGGCCCCGGCCGGTAGAGGGCGTTAAGGGCGATCAGGTCCTCGAGGCGGTCGGGCCGCGCCTGCACCAGCGTGTCCTTCATGCCGCCGGATTCGAACTGGAACACCGCCGTGGTGTTGGCGGTCTTGAAGACCTTGTCGTAGGTTTCCTTGTCGTCGAGCGGCAGCGCGTCGAGGTCGATGTCCACGCCATGCACGCGTTTCACCGACTTCACCGCCTCGTCGAGAATGGTCAGCGTGCGCAGGCCGAGGAAGTCGAACTTGACCAGGCCCGCCTTCTCGACATCGTCCTTGTCGAATTGCGACACCACCGATTCGGCGCCGCCGGTGGCCGAGTAGAGCGGGCAGAAGTCGGTGAGCTTGCCCGGCGCGATCAGCACGCCGCCGGCGTGCATGCCGACGTTGCGCGTCAGCCCCTCGAGCTTGACGGCCAGGGTCCACAGCTGCTTCAACTCCTCTTCGCGCTCGACGCGATCGACGAGCAGCGGCTCGGCTTCGCGCGCCTTCTCCAGCGTGATGCCGAGTTCGTTGGGGATCAGCTTGGCGAACTGGTCGACGAAGTTGAACGGCAGGTCGAGCACGCGGCCGACGTCGCGGATCACCGCCTTGGCCGCCATGGTGCCGAAGGTGGCGATCTGCGACACGGCGTGGCCACCGTACTTGTCCTTGACGTACTGGATGACGCGATCGCGCCCTTCCTGGCAGAAGTCGATGTCGAAGTCCGGCATCGACACCCGCTCGGGATTGAGGAAACGCTCGAACAGCAGCTCGTAGCGGATCGGGTCGAGGTCGGTGATATTGAGGCTGTAGGCCACCAGCGAACCGGCGCCGGAGCCGCGGCCGGGCCCCACCGGCACGCCGTTGTTCTTGGCCCAGTTGATGAAGTCGGCGACGATCAGGAAGTAGCCGGGAAAGCCCATCTGCTGGATGGTCTTGATCTCGAACTCGAGGCGCTCGGCGTACTGCGGGCGCCGACTTTCCCGCTCCGCCGCATCGGGGAACAGCCGCGCCAAGCGCACTTCGAGCCCGGCGCGCGACTCGTTGGCGAGATGCTCGTCGAGCGTGACGCCGTCAGGCGTCGGGAACGGCGGCAGGAAGTTCTTGCCGAGCTGCACCGTCAGGTTGCAGCGCCGCGCGATCTCCACCGAGTTCTCCAGTGCCTCGGGCAGGTCGGCGAACATTTCGGCCATCTCGGCCTGGGTCTTGAAGTACTGCTCCGCGGAAAACACCTTGGGCCGGCGCGTGTCGGCCAGGACGTAACCCTCGGCGATGCAGACGCGCGCCTCGTGGGCGGTGAAGTCGTCGCGCGCGAGGAACTGCACCGGATGGGTCGCCACCAGCGGCAGGCCGAGACGGCCGGCGAGCTGAACGCTCTGCTGCACCAGCGGTTCCGTGTTGCCGCCGCCGCAGCGCTGCACCTCGAGATAGAAGCTGTCGGGGAAGAGTCGGGCCCATTCCTGCGCCCGCGCCTCGGCGCGGTCGTTCTTGCCGGCCAGCAGGGCCTGGCCGATGTCGCCGAGGGCCGCGCCCGACAGCGCGATCAGGCCGCCGTTGTCGCCGCCGGCGAACATCGCCGGCGTGATCTCGGCGCGACCATGGCGACGCGGGGTGAGTTGCGCCGCCGACAGCAGCTCGCACAGCCGCAGATAGCCGGCGCGGTTCTTCGCCAGCAGCAGCAGGCGCGAGGGCGGATCACGCTCCGCGCCGTCGCCCGCGGCAACCCAGACGTCGGCGCCGATGACAGGCTTGACCCCGGCGCCGCGCGCCGCGGTGTAGAACTTGACCATGCCGAAGAGATTGCCGAGGTCGGTCAGCGCCAGCGCCGGCATGCCGTCCGCCACCGCCGTCCGGATCGCGTCATCGATGCGGGTCAGGCCGTCGGTGATCGAGTACTCACTGTGGAGGCGGAGGTGGACGAAGCGCGGAGCAGGCATGGAGCCGGAATTTTACCCCCGGCATTTGCGCCGGCCATCAGCAACACTTATACGCGATTAGCGGCGGCGCGCCCCGGTTCTTCCGCGGTGAACACCCGCCCGCTGCAGACGAGCCCAATTCCTCATTTGCGTTTAGACTCGCGCCGAGTAACGTGCATTACGCCAAGGGAGAGACTTCATGACGCACCAGCAAAACCGCCTGCTCGTGGGCATCGCCATCTGCCTCTTGTCGTCGATCGCCGTCGCGGCGGCTCCGACCGACGCCAAGGCGCCAGTCGCCGCGGCGCCGGCGCCGGAAGCCAAGCTCGCCACTGCGCCGGAAGCCGCGCCGGCGCAGCAGGCGAGGAAACGCGTCCACACCGGCAGCGACGCGCGCAAGTGCCTCAAGCAGCCCGACAATAAGGGCGTTCGCCGCTGCGCCGAAAAATTCCGCTGACGCTGTCGCAGCGCCGCCTCAGGCCGATTCAGCCCAGGCCGTAAGCGGCTGCCACTGTTCCCAGTCCTGTGCGGCGCGCGAGGCCGGCATCTCGAAGATGGTGAGGCCGTGGGCGGCCGCCTGGACGTAGTTCTGGGTATCGCGCAGATAAGCCAGCACCGGCAAGCCGCGCCCGGCGAGGAAGCGCTCGAGCTCGCCGGCCGCGCGGGTGCGCGCATCGACGCGCATGCCGACCACGGCGACGAAGGCGTGCTGCTTGCGGATTTCCTTTTCCTCCAGCAGCAGGTCGAGGAAATGCTGGGTGGCGAGGATGTCGAAGATCGAGGGCTGCAGCGGCACGATCACGCGGTTCACCAGCTTGAGTACCTGAGCCAGCTTCTTGCCGTGCAGTCCCGCCGGCGTGTCGAGCACGACGTGGGTCGTCTCCTTCGGCGGCCGCGCCGGACGGTCCGCCTCGATCTCCCAAGTGGCGATGCGCGGCAGGCCGGGTGGCCGGATCTTCAGCCACTCGCGCGCAGACTGCTGGCGGTCGATGTCGCCGAGCATCACCGCGCGGCCCTGCCGCGCGAACCAGCCGGCGAGGTTCGTGGCGAGCGTGCTCTTGCCGCAGCCGCCCTTGGGATTCGCGATGAGGAAGGAGTGCATGGGGCCTATGATACCGGGCCGCGGGCGGAGACGGCATCGAGGACGATCCGCCTGATCAGCGGCGCGCGCATGCGCCACAGCACGATGAAGCAGCCAAAGTGCCCTTTTCGAGATTCATGCTGCCGCCGGCTTCCAGCCGATCAGGGGCAATGGCGACGCCGCCGGCCAAAAATTCATTTTCTTGATCGTGATCACTTACCTATGCTGCCGGAATTTGCTAATGTAATATTTGATCGGAATTTTCATTCCATTGGAGAAGCGCCATGTTCCTCTTTGACAAGCTGTTCGGCAAGAAAGAAGCGGCTCCCACGACCGGCCTGCCCGCCACGACACCGGGCGCCGCTTCGGCCAGGCCGCAGGCAAGCGCACCCGGCACCGGCATTCGTCACGATCCACGACTGATCGAAGCGCTCAAGGAAGACCACCGCCTGCTGCTCGACATCTACACGGCCATCGACGCCGCCCGGCGCACCGAAGACCTGCTCAGCGTGCAGACTCGGCTCGGCCAGTTCCGCATGGTGCTGCAGGATCACCTGCTCAAGGAGAACGTGCGGCTCTATGTCTATCTCGAGCACGTGCTGAGGGGCGATTCCGTCAGCCACGAGCTGATGCACGAGTTCCGCCACGAGATGGATGGCATCGGCCGCGTGGTGGTCGGTTTCCTCAGCAAGTACCGGGAGATCGGCATCCATCCCGAACTCGCGGCCGAATTCGCCACGGACTTCGCCGCGATCGGCCAGGCGCTGGTCGCGCGCATCCGCCGCGAGGAAGACACCCTCTACCCGATGTACGCGCCGCTGGCCTGAGGCGGCGCGGCGGTCAGGGCAGCAACACGGTCGATCCCGTGGTGCGGCGCGCCTCGAGGTCGATGTGCGCCCGGGCCGCATCCTTGAGGGCGTAGGTCTGGTTGACCTCGATCTTCACCTTGCCCGAAGTCACGACGTCGAACAGCTCGCCGGCCATCTGCACCAGGTCGGTGCGCTTGGCCGTGTAGGTGAATAGCGTCGGCCGCGTCAGGAACAGCGAACCGCGCTTGGACAGATCCTGGGTGTCGACCGGCGCCACCGGCCCCGACGACTGGCCGAAGGTGACCATCATGCCCAGCGGGCGCAGGCAGTCGAGCGACTTGGCGAAGGTGTCGGCGCCGACCGAATCGTAGACCACCGGCACGCCGGAGCCGGCGGTGATTTCCCTGACGCGCTCGACGAAGTTCTCGCGGTTATAGACGATCGGGTGGTCGCAGCCATGGGCCTTCGCCAGCGCAGCCTTTTCGTCCGAACCGACCGTGCCGATGACGGTCGCGCCCAGCGCCTTGGCCCACTGGCAGACGATCAGCCCGACCCCGCCGGCGGCGGCCTGGATCAGGATGGTGTCGCCGGGCTGCACGCGGTAGGTGCGGCGCAACAGGTACTGCGCGGTCATGCCCTGCAGCATCATCGCCGCGGCCGTCTTCATGTCGATGGCGTCCGGCAGCTTCACCAGCCGGTCGGCCGGGATGTTGCGCGCCTCGGCGTAGGCGCCCACCGGCCCGCCGGCATAGGCGACTCGATCGCCGGCCTTGACCTCGGTCACCGCGCTGCCCACTGCCTCGACCACGCCGGCACCCTCAAGGCCGATGCCGGAGGGCAGGCCGATCGGGTAGCGGCCGGTGCGGTAATAGACGTCGATGAAGTTGAGGCCGACCGCGGAGTGAGCGACCCGCGCCTCGTTGGGTGCAGGCGCCGGCACCTCGACCTCTTCCCAGCGCAGCACTTCCGGCCCGCCGGCCTGGTGGAATCGGATGGCGTGAGTCATGGAGTCTCCGCGGGTTTCCCGGATGGCAAGGGACGCAAACTGCACTGATAGTCGATACGATTTCTAGCGGGCGGGCCCCTGAGCTCCCTTGGCCAACTGGTCCATGGGCTTGACGCCCTGGCAGTCGGAGCCCAGGTACTTCATTTGCGACTCGCTCTGCATGGTGTGGCGGCCATTGGCATCGGTCGTGGTCATATCCATGCGGCTGGTAACCATGTCGCTGCTGACGGTGCTTTCGCCCTTGCCCACCATGGTGCGCCCATTGGCGGTGCAATTGAATTCGAAACTGGTCTTGTTGCCGCTACGGCTCACCTTGGCAGGCTCGCAGCGGCCCTCGGGGTCCACCATCGGCTTGTCCCTGGCTGCCATGGCCGGACTGATGCAGATGCGCGTGCCGCCACCCGCACCCTTCGCCGGCATGGCCTGCCCGCCCATCATGGCCTCCATTTGCTTGCGGCGTTCAGGGGTCATTTTGGCCATTGATTGCTGCATTTTTTCCTGCGCAGCCGCCATTTGGGCGGTCATGTCACGACCGTCCATGACCTGCCTGATCTGATTCACTTCCCACAGCCCGGGTTTCAAGCCGCTACTCTGCGCGAAGGCGGTACCGCTCAGGGTGACGAGAACTACAAGCGTCGATTTCCTCATGTTTACCTCCACGTGGCGATGGTTGAGGTGAGCTTCAGGGTGAGCGCGAGACTAGCACATGACGCCGATGGATGATTGAATTTTGATATGACAACGTAGAATCGAATTCAGGGCCGCTTCATGCCATGCACCCCGGCCGGAGATACGCGCGCACTGCCTCCCAAGACGGCACATCAAGCGGCCGCTGCACCCCTCAAGTAATTCGCATCCACCACCCCCAGCGCCGTCATATTCACCAGCCGCCGCACGGTCGCCGTCGGCGTCAGGATATGCACGGGCTTGGCCGCGCCCAAAAGAATCGGCCCGACCGTCACCCCGTCGCCGTTCGTCTCCTTCAACAGGTTGAAGGCGATGTTGGCGGCATCGACGTTGGGCATGATCAACAGGTTGGCCTCGCCCTTGAAGCGGCAGTCGGGATAGAGACGGGAGCGGATGGCTTCGTTGAGCGCGGCGTCGCCGTGCATCTCGCCATCGACCTCGAGCTGCGGGTTGCGGGCGTTGATAATCTCCAGCGCGCGAGCCATCTTCTGCGCCGATTCCGAGCGCTTGCTGCCGAAGTTGGAATGCGACAGCAGCGCCACCTTGGGCACGAGGCCGAAGCGGCGCACCTCCTCCGCCGCCATCAGTGCGATGTCGGCGAGCAGGCCCGGATCGGGGTCGTCGTTCACATAGGTATCGCAGATGAACAGGGTGTGGCGCGGCAGCAGCAGCAGGTTCATGGCGGCGAAGCAGTGCGCGCGGGCTTTCAGTCCGATGATGTCGCGCACATGCGCGAGGTGCTGGTCGTGCTGGCCGACCAAACCGCAGAGCATGGCGTCGGCGTCGCCGCGGCGCAGCAGCATGGCGCCGATCAGCGTGGTGTCGGAACGCATGCGCTGCCTGGCCACCTCGGGCGTCACGCCCTGCCGCCCCATCAGGCGCTGATAGTCCTGCGCCAGTTCCTTGTAGCGGCTGTCGGACTCGGGATTCACCAGTTCGAAGTCGGTGCCCGGCTCGAGCGCGAGGCCGGCGCGCGCCAGCCGCGTCTCGATCACCTCGGGGCGGCCGATGACGATGGGCCGGGCGAGGCCGTCGGCGAGCACCGCCTGCACCGCGCGCAGCGTGCGCTCGTCCTCGCCGTCGCAGTAGATCACGCGGCGCGGGGCCTCCTTGGCGGCGGCGAACACCGGCTTCATAACGAAGCCCGAGTGGTAGACGAAGGCGTTGAGCTGGTCGGTGTAGGCGGCGAGGTCGGCCACCGGCCTTGTGGCCACCCCCGAGTCGGCCGCGGCCTGCGCCACGGCCGGCGCGATCTTGAGGATCAGGCGCGGATCGAAAGGCTTGGGGATCAGGTACTCGGGGCCGAAGCGCAGGCTCTCGCCGCCGTAGGCCATGGCCACCACGTCCGAGGCCTCGACGCGCGCCAGCGCGGCCAGCGCGCGCACGGCGGCGAGCTTCATCTCCTCGGTGATCGTCGTAGCGCCGGCATCGAGCGCGCCGCGGAAGATGAAGGGGAAGCACAGCACGTTGTTGACCTGGTTCGGGTAGTCCGAGCGGCCCGTGGCCATGATGGCATCACTGCGCACAGCGCGCACTTCCTCGGGCAGGATCTCCGGCGTCGGGTTGGCCAGCGCCAGGATCAGCGGGTTGGCGGCCATCTTCGCCACCATTTCCTTCTTCAGCACGCCGCCGGCCGAGAGGCCGAGGAAGACGTCGGCGCCCTCGATCACTTCGGCCAGGGTGCGCGCATCGGTCTTCTTGGCGTAGCGCGCCTTGATCGGGTCCATGTCCTCGACGCGGCCCTCGTAGGCCACGCCCTTGATGTCGGTGACCCAGATGTTCTCGACCTTGACGCCGAGATTGACCAGCAGGTCGAGGCAGGCCAGCGCGGCCGCGCCGGCGCCGGAGGTGACGAGTTTGACCTCGTCGAGCTTCTTGCCGATCAGGTGCAGGCCGTTCAATACGGCCGCGCCGACGACGATGGCGGTGCCGTGCTGGTCGTCGTGGAACACCGGAATCTTCATGCGCTTGCGCAGTTCGCGCTCGATCATGAAGCACTCGGGGGCCTTGATGTCCTCGAGGTTGATGCCGCCGAAGGTCGGCTCCATCGCGGCGATGTGCTCGATCAGCTTTTGCGGATCGGGTTCGTCGAGCTCGATGTCGAAGACGTCGATGCCGGCGAACTTCTTGAACAGCACGCCCTTGCCCTCCATCACCGGCTTGGCGGCGAGCGGGCCGATGTTGCCCAGCCCGAGCACGGCGGTGCCGTTGGTAACGACGCCGACGAGGTTGGCGCGCACCGTCAGGCGCGAGGCCTCGCGCGGATCGGCGACGATGGCTTCGCAGGCGGCGGCGACGCCGGGCGAGTAGGCGAGGGCGAGGTCGCGCTGGTTGGTGAGGCCCTTGGTCGGCACCACCGAAATCTTGCCGGGGCGCGGCAGGGCGTGGTATTCGAGGGCGGCGGCGGAAAGGTCGCGTTCGCTGTCGGCAGTCATGGCATTTGCGGTAGGCCGCTGGAAGAATGGGGGCCGCTGATTCTAGGCCCGGCGTACTGACACCTGCATTACGCCGCGCCGCGGGCGACGGTCTGCCGTCAGGAGACGAGATGCAGCTTGGGCTGGCCGTGGCTGCCGCGCTGCTCGATCCAGGCCAGGCAGGAACGGGCCGACATCGCCGGCGTCGCCAGGAAGCCCTGGTAGAAGTCGCAGCCCATCGCCTGCAGGATCTGCCGCTGGTTGTCGTTCTCGACGCCAACCGCCACGGTCTGCAGGCCGAGCGAATGGGCGAGGCTGATGACCGTCTGGGCGATGGCACGGCTGCTGACGCTCTCGACCAGATCATGGACGAAGAAAAGATCGACCTTGAGGGCCGACAGGGGCAACTTCTGCAGCGAAGCGAGGCAGGACAGGCCGGTGCCGAAGCGATCGAGGGCGAGCCGCACGCCGAGATTCCGCAGTTCCTGCATCGTCGTCATGATGCGTTCGCCCGACTGGCTCAGGGTGTTTTCGCTCAGGGCGAGTTCGACGCAGTCCGGGGCGATGCCGCTCTCGGCGATGGCCGCCGTGACGGTCTGCACCAGGTCGGGATGGTTGAACTGGTGCTGCGTGACATTCACCGACAGCCGCAGGCCGGCATATCCGGCGTCATGCCAGCCGCGCAGCTGCCGGCAGGCCGTGCGGATGACCCAGTCGCCGACCTCGCGGATCATGCCGGTATCCTCGAGCACGTCCATGAAATCGGGCGGCAGCAGCAGGTTGTCCTCGCCATCCTGCCAGCGCAGCAACACCTCGACCCCCTCCACCACATCGGCCGCCATGCTGATGACGGGCTGGTAATGCAGTTCGAAGGCCTCGTTGGCGAGACCGCGCCGCAGCCTGGCTTCGAGGTCGAGACGATCCTGGTGCCCGATCTCCAGCGCCGGCGAATAGACATGGAACATGCCCTGGCCGAGATTGCGCGCCTGATACATCGCGAGGTCGGCGGCACGGATCAGCCTGCCGACGAAGTCGGCATGATCCGGGAAGCAGGCGATGCCGATGCTGCCGCCGACGGTGATCTCGTGACCCTCGATCTCGAATGGCGCGCCGATTGCCTCGATCACCTGGCGGGCCACCTTCTCCGCGCCGGCGGGGTCGGCGAGATCCTCGAGGATGAGCGCGAACTCGTCGCCGCCGAGACGGGACACCAGCGCCTCCTTGTTGGCCAGGCCCGAGACACCGCGCCCCGGCCATTCGGCGTGGCCGAGCGTCTGCTGCAGTCGTCGCGCCACGGCGCACAGCAGCTTGTCGCCGACGGCATAGCCGAGCGAATCGTTAACCAGCTTGAAACGCGCCAGATCGAGAAACAGCAGGCCGACATGTCCGCCGCGGCGCTGGGCACGGAACAAGGCCTCGCTCAGCAGTTCGCGGAAGTAATCGCGGTTCGGCAGACGGGTAAGGCTGTCGTAATTGACGAAGAGGTTGAGATCCGATTCCGCATCGCGCCGCTCGGTGATGTTGCGAATCACGGCGACGCGGCAGACGTCCTTGCGCTCGCCGACGCGGCCGATCGAGACCTCGACCGGCACCAGACTGCCGTCCGCGTTTCGCGCCGATACCTCGAAGGCGCTGCCGGTCTCGAGCCAGATATGGCCGTCACGCAGGGCATTGCTGCCCGCAATATCGAACAGTGTCTGCAGCGGCTGGCCGAGCAGGGCCTCGCGGTCGCGGCCGAACAACTGCTCGCCGGCCTTGTTGACGTCTTTGATCCGCAGGTAGTCGTCGAAGCTGAGCATGCCATCGCGGGCGTAGGCGAACATCTGGCGCGACCGCGCCCGCTCCTCGGTCAGGGAGTCGATGGCGCGTTCCATGTCGCGCATCGGCAGATGGGCGAGCGCGAGATAGATGCCCATGCCCAGCGTGCCGCCGAGCAGCAGCGCGATCACCGCCAGCTCGATCAGGTGGCGCTGCGAACGCTCGACCACCACCCGCCCGGAAAACTTGGCGCCGGCGCCGAAGCTGGCCGACCGTTTCACCACCAGCAGAGAATTCGGCGGGGTACCCACCGCGACGATGCGCTTGCCGGCACCGTCCTCGATGTAGCGATACTCGCTGCCGCCTTTCGCATCGACCCGGGTGCCCAGCAGTTGCTTGAGCAACTCGTCCTGGCCGGTCCGTGTCTCGGCACTGCGCGCGGCCACCTCTTCCGTGACCCGCGCCAGGATGGCGCTGAGCATTTCGAGCTCGGCCACGTCCTTGCGATAGCCGTGCACCGTCACCATCGTCGGCAACAGCACCGTCACCACGACAGCGATCACCAGCGCCAGGGTGGTGATGACACGACGGGAGTAGGTGGCCGGATCGGACATGGGGACGTAAAGGGTCAGAAGGTCCCGGGGTAGGCACCACCGTCGAGCAGCCAGTTCTGCCCCGTGATGTAGCCGGCCTGCGCCGAACAGAGCCAGGCGCAGGCGGCACCGAACTCGGCCGGATCGCCGACACGGCCGGCGGGAATGGTCGCGACGCGCTCGGCCAGCGCGGCCTCGTAGCTGATGCCCTTGCTCTTGGCCTGGCCGCCGATCACCGCCTGCATGCGGTCGGTGGCGAAGAAGCCGGGCAACAGGTTGTTGATGGTGACGTTGTGACCGACCGTCTTGCGGGCGAGTCCGGCGACGAAGCCGGTCAGGCCGGAGCGGGCGCCGTTGGAGAGGCCGAGCACGTCGATCGGCGCCTTCACCGCGCCCGAGGTGATGTTGACGATGCGACCGAAGCGGCGCCCGATCATGCCGTCCACGGTCGCCTTGATGAGTTCGATCGGCGTCAGCATGTTGGCGTCAATCGCCTTGAGCCAGTCGTCGCGCGACCAGTCGCGGAAGTCGCCGGGGGGCGGACCACCGGCGTTGTTGACCAGGATGTCCGGCGCGGGACAGGCGGCCAGCGCAGCCGCGCGGCCCGCCGGTGTCGTGATGTCGGCAACGACCGTGGCGACCGCCGTGTCGCCAGCGCCGAGTTTTCGCAACTCGGCCGCCGTCGCCTCCAGCGCCTCGGCGCCGCGCGCGACGATCGTCACCGCCACGCCCTCGCGTGCCAGAGCAGCGGCACAAGCACGCCCCAGACCCTTGCTGGCCGCGCAAACGAGTGCCCGCCGTCCGGATATTCCAAGGTCCATCGTATTATGGTTATCTCCTCTAGCAACATTAGTCTACTCTCATGCTCGTGCTCCTGCTCGCGCTTGCCGTTCTGGCCGTGATCGCTTTCATGCTCTGGCGCAGAAATCGCCGCCTCGAGCGCGAGCACTTCATCCGCAACTACGCCTGGCCGAAGGGCCTGCTCGATCGCCTGGCCAAGCGCCGACCCGAGCTCTCCCTCAAGGACCGCGTGCTGGTGACGCGCGGCCTCAAGCAGTTCTTCCTCGCTCACCTGCGCTCGGGCCGCCGCTTCGTCTCGATGCCCTCGCAGGTCGCGGACGATCTCTGGCACGAGTTCATTCTCTACACCCGGGGCTACGACGCGTTCTGCCGCCAGGCCTTCGGGCGCTTCCTCCACCATACGCCGGCCGTCGTCCTTGGCGAGGAACAGCAAAACAACGCGGGGCTGCGCCGCTGCTGGTACTGGTGCTGCCGCGAGGAGAACATCGACCCGAAGAATCCTTCGCGCCTGCCCTTGCTGTTTGCGCTCGACGCCAAACTCGCCATCGCCGACGGCTTCATCTATGCGCCCGATTGCAAGACATTGACCTCGGCACAGGGCGGCACCGTGCATTGCGGCGCCGACCTCGGCGGCGGCGACGGCTCGGATGGCGGCTCAGGCGACAGCAGCGATTCCAGCGGCGATGGCGGCAGCGGCTGCGGTGGCGGCTGCGGCGGTGGGGACTAGCCGAGGAAGTCGCCGACGAGGCGGTTGAAGGTGGCGGCCTGCTCGATGTTGAGCAGATGCGAAGCCGCGGGCACGATCTCCAGCCGCGCACCGGGAATGGCCCGGGCGATTGCCTCGCTCGACGCAGGCGGCGTGCCGGGGTCGTCGGCCCCGACCAGTACCAGCGTCGGCGCGCGCACGGCGGCAAGCTTGTCCGTCAGGTCGAGATCGCAGATCGCCGCCCCGCAGCCGGCGTAGCCGGCGACCGGCGTCGCCGTGATCAATGCACCGATGCGCGCCATCACCTCCGGGTGCGACGCCCGCCAGGACGCGGTGAACCAGCGGCCCAGCGTCGCCTCGACATGCGCCTGCATGCCCTGCGCCCGCGCAACCGCGATGCGCTCGTCCCAGATCGCGCGCGCCTCGGGCGGCGTACGGCTCGACGAGCTGGCGACCACCAGCTTGTCCATGCGTCCGGGGTGGGCCAGGGCGAAGTGCTGGGCGATCATGCCGCCCATCGACAGGCCGACGAAATGGGTGCGCTCGATGGAAAGCTGATCGAGCAGCCCGGCGACGTCGCCGACGAGCTGCGCGAAGGAATACGGCCCGTCGGGGGCGTCGGTGGCGCCATGGCCGCGCGTGTCGTAGCGCAGCACGGTGTAGCGGCCGGCCAGGGCTGCCGCGAGGCCGTCCCACATCGTCAGGTCGCTGGCGAGCGAATGCGACAGCGTGACCAGCGGCCCCTTGCCGGAGATCTCGTAGTGGATGTCGATGCCGTTGGCCTTGATTTTCATGCTGCCTCCAGTTTTGCGACGGAGAGCGCCAGCCACTTCATGCCGGCCGCGCCGAAGTTGATCTGGGCGCGGGCGTCCTGCCCCGAGCCTTCGAGGTTGATCACCACGCCCTCGCCGAACTTGGCGTGGCGCACGCTCTGGCCGATGCGCCAGCCGCTGCCCGTCGTTTCGCTGCGGCGCGGCATGCCGGAAAAAGTTCCCGAAGGGACGCAGAGCGCTGGCACCGGCGAGACGGCGAAGCCGCCTTTCGCCACCCTGGGCGTCAGCCACTTGAGCAATCCCGCGGGAACTTCCTCGAGGAAGCGCGAAGGCAGGTTGTAGCGGGTCTGGCCGTGCAGCATGCGCGTCTGGGCGTGGGAGAGGTAGAGCCGCTGCCGTGCCCGCGTCACCGCCACGTACATCAGCCGCCGCTCCTCCTCGAGGCCATCGGCCTCGAGGATGGCGTTCTCGTGCGGAAACAGGCCCTCCTCGAGGCCGCTGATGAAGACGACATTGAACTCGAGGCCCTTGGCCGAATGGACGGTCATCAACTGCAGCGCGTCATCGCCCTCGCCGGCCTGGTGTTCGCCGGCCTCGAGCGAGGCATGGGCGAGGAAGGCCGCGAGATCCGCCGACAGTTCGCCCTCTTCCCCGACCGCCCCCTCCTCGGCGATGAAGTTGGCGCCGGCGTTAACGAGTTCGTCGAGGTTGGCGAGGCGGTCCTGCCCTTCCTTCTCGGTCTGGTAGTGGGCGCGCAGGCCGGACAGTTCGACGACGTGCTCGATCAGTTCCGGCAGCGGCAGGTGAGCCGCCTCGCGCAACTTGCCGACGAGCTCGGCGAACTTCGCCAGCGAGGCGCCGCCCTTGCCGGCGACCTGCGGGATCGCCGCCATCAGGCTGCCGCCGCCGGCCCTGGCCGCATCCTGCAGCAGCTCGAGGCTGCGCGCGCCGATGCCGCGCGTCGGGAAATTCACCACGCGGGCGAAGGCGGTGTCGTCGCCGGCATTGGCGATCAGCCGCAGATAGGCCAGCGCGTGCTTGATCTCCTGCCGCTCGAAGAAGCGCAGGCCGCCATAGACGCGGTAGGGCAGGCCGGCAGCGAACAGCGCGTGTTCGAGCACCCGCGACTGGGCGTTGCTGCGGTAGAGCAGCGCCATCTCGGCGCGGGCGTGGCCGTCGCGCGACAGCGCCTTGACCTCCTCGACGATCCAGCGGGCCTCGTCGAGGTCGGACCAGGCCTCGAAGACGCGGATCGGCTCGCCGCTGCCGGCCTCGGTCCACAGGTTCTTGCCGAGGCGCCTGGCGTTGTGCTTGATGATGGCGTTGGCGGCATCGAGGATGTTGCCGTGGGAGCGGTAGTTCTGCTCGAGGCGGATCACGTTGGCCACCTTGAACTCGCGCTCGAAATCGCGCATGTTGCCGACGTCGGCCCCGCGGAAAGCATAAATGCTCTGGTCGTCGTCGCCTACCGCAAATATGCAGGCGCCCCTGGGCGCCTCCGAATAGCCGCCCCCTTCCCCGGGGTGAAGGTGGGAATTCGCGGAGCACTGCTCCGCGCCACCGGAACCGACCGGCTGTGCAAAGCCGGTCGTGGGACGGGGGTTGGGGGGATGGGGGCCATTGGCCTGACCGCCTGCAAGTTGGCGAAGCCAACTGTATTGCAGGCGGTTGGTGTCCTGGAACTCGTCGACGAGGATGTGGCGGAAGCGCTCCTGGTAGTGGCGGCGCAGCGGCTCGTTGCGCGAGAGCAGCTCGTAGGAGCGCAGCAGCAGCTCGGCGAAATCGACCACGCCTTCCTTCTGGCACTGGGCCTCGTAGGCTTCGTAGAGCTCGACACGCTTCCGCGTGTAATCGTCCCAGGCCTCGACGGCGGACGGGCGCAGGCCGGCTTCCTTCTGGGCGTTGATGAAGTGGCAGAGCTCGCGCGGCGGAAACTTCTCGTCGTCGACGTTGAGCGATTTGAGCAGGCGCTTGACGGCCGACAGCTGGTCGGCCGAGTCGAGGATCTGGAACAGCTGCGGCAGCGCCGCGTCGCGGTGGTGCGCACGCAGCAGGCGGTTGCAGAGGCCGTGGAAGGTGCCGATCCACATGCCGCGCGTGTTGATCGGCAGCATCGACGACAGCCGCGTCAGCATTTCCTTGGCCGCCTTGTTCGTGAAGGTCACGGCGAGCACGCTCTGCGGGCTGGCCTGGCCGGTGGAAATCAGCCAGGCGATGCGGGTGGTCAGCACGCGCGTCTTGCCCGAACCGGCGCCGGCGAGGATCAGGGCGTGCTGCGGGGGTAGCGTGACGGCGGCCAGCTGTTCCGGATTGAGGCCGCGCAGGAGGTCGGACATGGTGGGCCGATTATAACGGCGGGGACTGTGGCGCCGAGACCACATTGCCGCACCGCATCAATCATCCCCGGCTCAAATGAACCAAACCTGTGTGATTTGGTCTATTATTGCGTTGCTGCATTGCAGCATTACCCGGCTGCCATGCAGCAAGGGGGCCCTACCCGGGCTCCCGGCCATTCCGCGCGGGCCCATCCCCGGCGCGGCACGAAGGAGAACACCATGAAATGCACCCCGACCGCCGATTACCCCAAAATCCTCCCCTGGCTGGCCCGCAAGGCCGGCGTGACGCTGCCCCGCGCCGAAGCGCTGTGGCGCCGCGCCGAGCGTTTCGCCGACGGCATCGCCCGCCGCCGCACGCCTGTCTGGTCGAAACTCGCCATCGACCACCTGCTCACCAGCCTGAAGGCGGAATCGGCGCAGCGGGCGCGCGCCGCCGGCATGGGTTCGCTCTGGCTGCTGCCCGCCCGTGTCTGGCTGCTGACGGCGGAGGCCTGCGAGCGCACCACGCTGGCCCTGACCGTCGCCTCGCACAGCCGCCAGCGCGTCGCCTGACCGGCGCCGGCCCGCCGGGCCGGCCGGCGGGGGCGGCTATAATCCGCGTTCCCTAAACGCGACGTCGCGGCATTGCGCGACATCCCCACCGCCCCCGGCCATGCAGGAAAAATACCACCCCGGCGAGATCGAGCGATCCGCGCAGGCGCACTGGGATTCGACCGGCGCCTTCCGCGCCGCCGAAGACTCCGCCAAGCCCAAGTACTACTGCCTGTCGATGTTTCCCTATCCGTCGGGGAAACTCCACATGGGCCACGTGCGCAACTACACCATCGGCGACATGCTCGCGCGCTGGCACAAGATGCGCGGCTACAACGTGCTGCAGCCGATGGGCTGGGACGCCTTCGGCCTGCCGGCCGAGAACGCCGCGATCCAGAACAGGGTGCCGCCGGCGAAGTGGACCTGGGACAACATCGCCTACATGAAGCAGCAGCTCAAGTCGCTGGGCTTCGGCCTCGACTGGGAGCGCGAGCTGGCGACCTGCAAGCCCGACTACTACCGGTGGAACCAGTGGCTGTTCCTGCGCATGCTGGAGAAGGGCATCGCCTACAAGAAGACCCAAGTGGTGAACTGGGACCCGGTGGACCAGACCGTGCTGGCCAACGAGCAGGTGATCGAGGGCCGCGGCTGGCGCACCGGCGCGCCGGTGGAGAAGCGCGAGATCCCCGGCTACTACCTCGCCATCACCCGGTACGCCGACGAACTGCTGGACGCGCTCGACACGCTGCCCGGCTGGCCCGAGCGCGTGAAAACGATGCAGGCCAACTGGATCGGCAAGAGCTTCGGCGTGCGCTTCGCCTTCCCTTACGAGCTCGACGGCAAGGCCGAGAAGCTCTGGGTCTATACCACCCGGGCCGATACCCTGATGGGCGTCACCTTCTGCGCCGTCGCCGCCGAACATCCGCTGGCGACCCTTGCCGCCCAAGGCAATGCGGCGCTCGCCGCCTTCATAACCGAATGCAAGCACGGCTCGGTCATGGAAGCCGACATCGCCACCATGGAGAAGAAGGGCATGCCGACGGGCATTTTCGTCGCGCATCCGCTCACCGGCGAGAAGGTCGAGGTCTGGGTCGGCAACTACGTGCTGATGGGCTACGGCGAGGGCGCGGTAATGGCCGTGCCGGCGCACGACGAGCGCGACTTCGCCTTCGCCAGGAAGTACGGCCTGCCGATCAAACAGGTGATCGACGTTCCCGGCAAGTCCTACTCGCTCGATGCATGGCAGGAGTGGTACGCGGACAAGCAGGGTGGCATCTGCATCAACTCCGGCAAGTACGACGGGCTCGGCTACGACGCGGCGATCGACGCCATCGCCGCCGACCTCAAGGCGAAGGACCTCGGCGACAAGCAGGTGCAGTACCGGCTGCGCGACTGGGGCATCTCGCGCCAGCGCTACTGGGGCTGCCCGATCCCGCTGATCCACTGCGAGTCCTGCGGCACCGTGCCGGTGCCCGACGACCAGCTGCCCGTGGTGCTGCCCGAGGACTGCGTGCCCGACGGTTCCGGCAATCCGCTGCACAAGCGCGCCGACTTCCTGAATTGCGCCTGCCCGAGATGCGGCAAGCCGGCCAAGCGCGAAACCGACACCATGGACACCTTCGTGGACTCGTCCTGGTACTACGCGCGCTACTGCTCGGCCGGCAACGACAAGGCGATGGTGGACGAGCGGGCCAAATACTGGATGCCCGCCGACCAGTACATCGGCGGCATCGAGCACGCCATCCTGCACCTGCTCTATTCGCGCTTCTGGACCAAGGCGATGCGCGACGTGGGGCTGGTCGATTACGACGAACCCTTCGCCAACCTGCTGACCCAGGGCATGGTGCTGAACCACATCTTCAGCCGCCGTACCGACAAAGGCGGCCTCGAATATTTCTCCCCCGAGGAAGTCGAACTGATCCGCAACGAGTCCGGCCATGTCACCGGCGCCACCAGCAAGGCCGACGGCCGGCCCGTGGATTACGGCGGCGTCGGCACGATGTCGAAGTCCAAGCGCAACGGCGTCGATCCGCAATCGCTGATCGAGCAGTACGGCGCCGACACCGCGCGCTTCTTCATGATGTTCGCCTCACCCCCGGAACAGACGCTGGAATGGTCGGACAGCGGCGTCGAGGGTGCCTACCGCTTCATGAAGCGCGTCTGGGCCTACGGCCACGCGGTGCGCGACGCCGTGGCCGGCAAGCCCGCCATGCCGGAAAAGCTGCACGAGGCGCCGGCCGCGACGCGGCGCGAGATCCACACCGTGCTCAAGCAGGCCAACTACGACCTGGCCAAGCTGCAGTTCAACACCGTCGCCTCGGCGACGATGAAAATGCTCAACGCGCTGGAGAAGATGCCGCGCGATGCCGATGGCAGCAATGCCGTCGCCGCCGAATGCATCTCCATCCTGCTGCGACTGCTCTCGCCGATCGCCCCGCACGTCACCCATGCGCTGTGGGTCGAACTCGGCTTCGGTGCGGACATCCTCGCGGCACCGTGGCCCGAGCCGCTCGAGGCCGCGCTGGCGCAGGACGAGATCGAGCTGGTGCTGCAGGTCAATGGCAAGCACCGCGGCAACCTGCGCGTGAAAGTCGGCACCGACAGGACGGCGATCGAGGCCGCCGCGCTGGCTTCAGAGATGGCGCAAAAGTTCATGGAGGGGCGTCCGGCGAAGAAGGTCGTCGTCGTGCCCGGGCGCCTTGTGAATATCGTCGCATGAGCGCCATGCGCCCCCTTCTCGCCGCCCTCGCCCTGATCACCGCGCTCGTCGGAACAGGCTGCGGTTTCCAGTTGCGCGGCGTCCGGGCACCGGTCGACCTGCCCTTCGGCACGATTTTCATCGCCCTGCCTACGACCAGCGCACTGCACGCCCAGCTCAAGCGCAGCATCGAGGCCACCGACAAGACGCGCGTGGTCGGGGACGCCAAGTCGGCTCAGGTGACGCTGACCATCATCGGCGACAGCCAGGCCAAGAACGTGCTCTCGCTCGACACCTCGGGCAAGGTGCGCGAGTTCCAGCTGGTGAGGACCCTCGCCTTCCGCGTGCATGACGCGGCCGGCCGCGACTGGTTGCCGCCGGCGCAGATCGTGGTACGCCGCGACATGTACTTCAGCGACCAGCAGATACTGGCGAAGGAGGCCGAGGAAGCGCAGCTCTGGCGCGACATGCAAGGCGACCTCGCCTACCAGATGATGCGCCGCCTCGCCGCCTCGCGGCCGCCGGCCGAGGCCGCAGTTCCTGTCGATTGATCGCGATGCAACTCCGGCCGGAACAACTCTCCGCCCACCTCGCCAAGCCGCTCGGTGCACTCTATGTAGTGCACGGCGACGAGCCGCTGCTGATTCTCGAAGCCGCGGACGCCATCCGCGCCACGGCACGCGCCCAGGGCTTCGCCGAGCGCGAGGTACTGGTCGCGGGCGCCGGTTTCCGCTGGGATGACCTCTTCCTTGCCGCCGGCAATCTCTCCCTGTTCGGCGGCGACAAGCTGATCGATCTGCGCATTCCGACGGGCAAGCCCGGGCGCGACGGCGGCGAGGCCCTGCAACGCTACTGCGATCGGCTGCCGCAGGGCGTGGTGACGCTGGTGACGCTGCCGCAGATGGACTGGCAGGCGAAAAAGGCGGCGTGGTTCAACGCCCTCGTCGGCACCGGCGTGACGCTCGAACTCAATGCGCCGGCGCTGACGCGTCTGCCGGAATGGATCGCAGGCCGCCTGCAGCGGCAGAAGCAGAGCGCACCGCGCGAGGCGCTCGAATTCATCGCCGCCCATGTCGAAGGCAATCTGCTGGCAGCCCACCAGGAAATCCAGAAGCTCGGCCTGCTCCATCCCGAGGGCGAAATTTCGCGCGAACAGATCGAGAACGCGGTGCTCAACGTCGCCCGCTACGACATCGGCAAGCTGCGCCAGGCGCTGACCGGCACCGACGCGGCACGCTGCGCCCGAGTCATCGAGGGTCTCAAGGCAGAGGGCGCGGCACCGCCGCTGGTGCTGTGGGCCATCGCCACCGAAGCGCGCAACCTGTTCCAGAAGGTGCCGGGCCGCCGCCGCGCCGCCCGCGCCGCCCTGCTGCACGCGGCGCGCATCGATCGTATGATCAAGGGCGTGGCGCGAGGGGACCTGTGGGACGAGTTCCTTCAATTGTCGCTGCGCATGACGAGGACAGCATGATGGATATCAAACAAACCATGGAAAACGTCGGCCAGGCCGCGCGCGCCGCTTCGCGCGAGACAGCCCGGGCCTCGACCGCCGCCAAGAACGCCGCGCTGCTGGCGATGGCCCGGGCCATCCGCGACGGCCGCGGGGCCCTGCTCGCCGCCAACGCCGAGGACGTCGCGGAAGCGAAGGCCAACGGGCTCGACGCCGCGATGATCGACCGCCTGATGCTGACCGCCCAGGGCGTCGAGAGCATGGCGCAGGGCCTCGAGCAGGTCGCCGCCCTGCCCGACCCGGTCGGCGAGATCAGCGACATGAAGCGCCGCCCGAGCGGAATCCAGGTCGGCAAGATGCGCGTGCCGCTCGGCGTCGTCGGCATCATCTACGAGGCGCGGCCCAACGTCACCGCCGACGCCGCGGCGCTCTGCCTCAAGTCGGGCAACGCCGCGATCCTGCGCGGCGGCAAGGAGGCGATCCGTTCCAACCAGGCAATCGCCGCCTGCGTCCGGTCCGGGCTCAAGGCCGCCGGCCTGCCCGAGGCCGCGGTGCAGGTGATAGCGACCACCGACCGCGCGGCGGTCGGCGAGCTGGTGGCGATGCCGCAGTACGTCGACGTCATCGTGCCGCGCGGCGGCAAGGGCCTGATCGAGCGCATCTCGAAGGAGGCGCGGGTGCCGGTGATCAAGCACCTGGACGGCAACTGCCACGTCTATGTCGACGCCGCCGCCGACGCCGACAAGGCCATGCGCATCGTCGAGAACGCCAAAACCCAGCGGCTGGGCACCTGCAACACCGCGGAATCGCTGCTGATCGCCCGCCCGGTCGCGGCGGCGCTGCTGCCGAAGCTCGCCGCCATGCTCGCCGGCAAGGGCATCGAGATCCGCGGCTGTGCCGAGACGCAGCAGCTCGTTCCCGGCGCCAAGCCGGCGAGCGAAGAGGACTACTACACCGAGTACCTCGCGGCGATCATCTCGGTCAAGGTCGTCGCCGACGTAGGCGAGGCGATCGAACACATCAACAGGTACTCGTCGGCCCACACCGAAGCCATCGTCACCGAGGACTACACGAACGCCATACGCTTCCTGCGCGAGGTCGATTCGAGCTCGGTGATGGTCAATGCCTCGACGCGCTTCGCCGACGGCTTCGAGTACGGCCTCGGCGCCGAGATCGGCATCTCCACCGACAAGTTCCACGCCCGCGGCCCCGTCGGCCTCGAAGGCCTGACCTCGCAGAAATGGATCGTGCTCGGAAATGGCGAGGTGCGGTCTTAACTGACATAATCGCCGCACCCCGGCATCACGACAAGGAGGCCTTCCCCATGAACAAACGCATTCTGCTCGGCCTGTGCGCCAGCACACTCGTCTCGTTCTCGGCCCATGCCGCCGACTTCATCGGCGTGCTCACCGGCGGCACCAGCGGCGTCTACTACCCGCTCGGCGTGGCGCTGACCCAGATCTACGGCAAGGCCATGCCCGCCGCCAAGACCTCGGTGCAGGCGACCAAGGCCAGCGCCGAAAACCTCAACCTGCTGCAGGCCGGGCGCGGCGAAGTCGCCTTCACCCTCGGCGACACCCTCAACGAGGCCTGGAAGGGCAACGAGGAGGCCGGCTTCAAGACGCCATTGAAGAAGCTGCGCACCATCGCCGCGATCTATCCGAACTACATCCATTTCATCGCCAGCGCCGACTCGGGCATCAAGACGCTGGCCGACCTCAAGGGCAAGCGGATATCGGTGGGCGCACCGAAGAGCGGCACCGAACTGAACAGCCGCGACATCCTCAAGGGCGCCGGCCTGAGCTACAAGGACCTGGGCAAGGTCGAGTACCTGGGTTACGCCGAATCGGTGGAACTGATCAAGAACCGCCAGCTGGACGCGACGCTGCTGTCCTCCGGCCTCGGCGTCGCCGCGGTACGCGACCTGGCGACGTCAGTGAAGATCGTCGTGCTGCCGATTCCCGCCGACATCGTGACCAAGATCGGCGAAGCCGCCTACCAGACCGGCACCATCCCGGCCAATACCTACAACGGCCAGACCGCCGACGTGCCCACCGTGGCCGTGCAGAACTTCCTCGTCACCCACGAGGGCGTGCCGACCGATACCGTCTATCTGATGACCAAGTCGATGTTCGAGAATCTCGACGTCATGGCCGCGTCCCATGCCGCCGCCAAGGCGATCAAGAAGGAGACGGCCGCCAAGGGTTCGCCGGTGCCGCTGCACCCTGGCGCGGAGAAGTACTACAAGGAAGCCGGGCTGCTGAAATAGTCCCGGCGTGCAGTACGATCACGTCACGGCGCCCGACCAGGGCGCGGAGGAAATCTCGGAGCATGGCATCCCGCGTCGCCTCGGCGGCTGGTCGCTGCACATCCTGACCGCGCTGGCGCTGGCCTTCTCGACTTTCCAACTGGTCGTCGCAGCTTTCTCGCCGCTCTCCAGCCAGGTGACGCGCAGCCTGCATGTAGGCTTCCTGCTGCTGATCGCTTTCGTGCTCTACCCGAGTTTCCGTCACGGCGCGAAACTCTCGCGCGTGCCATGGCATGACTGGCTTCTCGCCATCCTGGCATTCGTGCTCTCGCTCTATCACTGGGTATTCGAGGCCGAGTTGATCCAGCGCTCGGGTGACCCATCGAATGCCGATCTGGTGGTCGGCGCGATCTTTGTGGTACTCGTCTTCGAGGCCACGCGGCGGCTGATGGGCCTGGCCCTGCCCATCATGTGCGCGGTATTCCTCGCCTACGGCCTGTGGGGCCAGTACCTGCCGGAATTCATCGCCCATCGCGGCTACGGTTTCGATCAGATCATCGGCACGCTGTTCCTGTCCACCGAGGGCATCTTCGGGGTGCCGACCTGGGTCTCGGCCACCTACATCTTTCTCTTCATCCTGTTCGGCGCCTTCCTCGAGCACGCCGGCATGATCCGGCTGTTCAACGCACTGGCGCTGGGCCTGGTCGGCCACACCCAAGGCGGGCCCGCCAAGGTGGCGGTGATTTCCTCCGGACTGATGGGCACCATCTCCGGCTCCGGCGTGGCCAACGTGCTCACCGTCGGCCAGTTCACCATACCGCTGATGACGCGCTACGGCTACACGCCGGTATTCGCCGGCGCGGTCGAGGCCACCGCCAGCATGGGCGGTCAGATCATGCCGCCGGTGATGGGTGCGGTCGCCTTCATCATGGCCGAGACGCTCAACGTTCCCTACTCGGACATCGTCAAGGCCGCCATCATCCCGGCCGTGCTCTACTACTTCACCGCCTTCTGGATGGTGCACCTGGAAGCGGGGTCCAAGGGGCTGTTCAGCATTCCGAAGAGCGAACTGCCCAACCCCTGGCGCGCGCTCAAGGCCGACTGGCATCTGGCGCTGCCGCTGGCGGCGCTGGTCGGAATGCTGTTCCACGGCTTCACGCCGATGTTCGCCGGCATGATCGGCCTCGCGCTGACGACCATCCTGATCCTCGGCGCGGCGATCGCCGCGCACATCTCCTCGACCGCATTCCGCTACGTCTTCTGGCTCGCCGTGGGCCTTGGCGCATCGACCTTCGCGCAGTGGGGCATCGTGCCGGTGCTCGCCGTCATCGTTGCGCTGGTCGCGATCAGCTTCTCGGTCAGGGGCAGCCGCCACGTGCTGCACACCTTGAAAATGAGCCTGGTCGACGGCGCCAAGCAGGCGTTGCCGGTAGGACTGGCCTGCGCCATCGTCGGCATCATCGTCGGCGTGCTGTCGCTGACCGGCGCCGCCTCGACCCTGGCCACCTGGATCATGGCCGCCGGCGAGAAGAACCTGTTCCTTTCGCTGCTGCTCACCATGGTGATCTGCATCGTGCTCGGCACCGGCATCCCCACCATACCCAATTACATCATCACCGCCGCCATCGCCGCGCCTGCGCTGGCCAAGCTCGGCGTGCCGCTGATCATCAGCCACATGTTCGCCTTCTACTTCGGCATCATGGCCGACCTGACGCCGCCGGTGGCGCTGGCCGCGCTGGCCGCATCAAGCATCGCCAAGGCCAATCACGACGCCATCGGCTGGAAGGCAACGCAGATCGCCATCGTCGGCTTCGTCGTGCCCTACATGGCGGTCTACGAACCGGCGCTGATGCTGCAGGGCGACTTCACGCTGCTGGGCGTCGTCGCAGCCGTGTCGAAGGCGGTGCTCGCCATCATGTTGTGGGCGGTGGCCATGGTCGGCTACTGGCGACTCAAGCTTGCAATCTGGGAGCGTATCGCCACGGTGCTGGCCGCCGGGCTGCTGGTCGCCTATCTGCCGGGCACCAACGAGGCCGGTCTGCTGCTCGCCACCGTGCTCGCGGCGCAGCATTGGTGGCGCTCGCGGCGTGCCGCCAGCGCCGACTTTTCCTGATCGGCGATGGCTCTGTGCCTCGTCGCCGGCGCCATCGCAGCGACGCTGGCTGTCGATGCCTTCACCCTGGCGTGGACCCACTCCATCGAGAAAATCCGCTGGGAGGAAGACTGGCGCGTCGCAGGTCGCGCACTGGTCCTCCAACAAGCCCGCGTGCGCGGCACCGGGGCGGGCATGGAACCGCCGCCGGATGCCGTATTCGAAAACGGCGCCTGGCGCTACCGGCCCCGCCTGCCACCGCAGGAAACGATCCGCCTGACCCACTCGCCGCACACTGCCGGCTACGAGCTCTGCGTGGCCGGCCGCTGCGGACCGCTTGCCGAGCGCTTGCCGGGAATCGACAATACGGCGGTGATCGAGATCAGGAACTGCTCGCCATGAACGCACCCTACGACGCCGTGTTGCCGGGGCCGACTTTTTCCCTCGGTATCCGCTGCAGCAATGACGAAATCACCGAGATCGTCTATCTCGAGCCGCGCACCGAGGTGAAGCCCGATACGCCGCTGGCGATGGAAGCCGCACGCCAGTTGCGGGCCTGGCTGCAGGATGCCTCCTTCGAGTTCAGCCTGCCGCTCCAGCCTGCCGGCACGGCCTTCCAGCGCCGCGTCTGGCAGCAGATCGCCGCCATCCCGCGCGGCGAAACCCGCAGCTACGGCGAACTGGCGGCCACCCTGCACAGTGCGCCGCGTCCCGTCGGCGGGGCCTGCGGCGCCAACCCCTACCCCGTGGTCATCCCCTGCCACCGCGTGGTCGCCGCGGGGGGCGGCCTAGGTGGTTTCGCCCGCGCGCGCGGCGGCTTCCTGCTCGAGGTCAAGCGCTGGCTGCTCGACCATGAACGCGGCGGCTAACGCCCTGCTCGACGAATTCGTCGACGCGCTGTGGCTCGCCGACGGGCTGGCGAAGAACACGCTGGCCGCCTACCGTTCCGATCTCGCCCTGTTCGCCGCCTGGCTCGCGCCGCGCGGCAAGACGCTGGCCGAAGCCGGCGAGATCGACATCAACGACTACCTCGCCCATCTGCACACCCGCCCCGAGCGCATCAAGCCCGCCAGCCAGCGCCGGCTGCATTCGGCGCTGAAACGGCTTTACCGCTGGCTGATCGAGCTCGGCCGCATCCAGGCCGACCCGCTGCTCAACATCGAGCGGCCACTGCGGGCAGAGCGCTTCCCCAAGACATTGAGCGAAGCGCAGGTCGAGGCGCTGCTGGCGGCGCCCGACCTGACCCGGTCGCTCGGACTGCGCGACCGCGCCCTGCTGGAACTCATCTATGCGACGGGGCTGCGCGTGTCGGAACTGGTCGGCCTCAAACTGTTCGAGCTCAGCCTGCAGGACAACGTGGTGCGCACGCTCGGCAAGGGTGCCAAGGAGCGTCTGGTGCCGCTGGGCGAGATCGCCGCGGAATGGCTGCAGCGCTACCTGACGGAAGCGCGCGGCGACATCCTCAAGGGCCGCGGCTGCGACGCCGTCTTCGTCACCGGCCGCGGCGCCGGCATGACGCGGCAGATGGCATGGACGCTGATCAAGAAGCACGCGCTGGCCGCCGGCATCGCCCGCGAGCGCATCTCGCCCCATGTGCTGCGCCACGCCTTCGCCACCCATCTGCTCAACCACGGCGCCGACCTGCGCGCGGTGCAGATGCTGCTCGGCCACGCCGACATCTCGACGACGCAGGTCTATACCCACGTCGCCCGCGAACGTCTCAAGCAGTTGCACCAGAAGCATCACCCGCGTGGCTAAAATGCCGGCATGACACATGACGCCAGACACGCGGCGCCCGAGACGCCCGCGACCAGGTTCCTGCAGCAGCACCGCGTCGCCCACTCCACCCACCTTTACGGCTACGAGGAGCACGGCGGCACCAAGGTGTCGTCGCGCGAACTCAACGTACCAGAGCATCATGTCGTGAAGACGCTGGTGATGGAGGACGAGGCGGCGAAACCGCTGATCGTGCTCATGCACGGCGACCGCAAGGTCAGCACCAAGGAACTGGCGCGACAGGCCGGCGCCAAGAGGATCGCCCCCTGCAAGCCCGAAGTGGCGCAGCGCCATACCGGCTACATGGTCGGCGGCACCTCGCCCTTCGGCACGAAGAAGCCGCTGCCGATCTACATGGAAAAGACCATCCTCGACCTGCCCCTCGTCTATATTAACGGGGGCAGGCGCGGCTTCCTGGTCGGCGTGCATCCGCACGACCTGCTGCGCGTGCTCAACCCGAAACTCGTCACCGTCGGACTGGAGGACTGAAGCATGAAGAAGATCACATCCCTGGCGTCGATCGTCGCGATCGCCGCGATCGCCGGTTCGATGGCAGTGGCCGACGTTGCCTGGGCCAAGGCCGCCAGCAAATCGGGCGGATCGTCGTCCTCGTCGAAATCATCCAGCACGCCCGCCAAGACGACCAAGGACACCACGCAAGACAAGAAGCCGGCGGTCGAGGTCAACGTCACCAGCGGTGGTGGTGGCTCGGGTGCAAGTACCGCGGCGACGGCGGCGGCAGCCGGCGCCGCGGGCGCGGTCGCGGGCAGCGCGGCGGCAGCCGCCATGAAACAGCAGCCGGCGACCGCCAAGCCTGCGACCGCCGAAGAGGAAAGGAGGCGCAAGAAGCAGGAAGCCGATGAGAAGGCGGCCGCGCAGGCCGACGCCGAACGCAAGGAGGCCGCCGCGAAGGCCGAGGCCGAGAAACAGAAGTTGCTCGACATCGCCGACGCCGAGGAGCAGAAGCGCAAGCTCGAGGAGCAGAAGGAGGCGCAGCGCGAAGCCGCGAAGAAGAAGGCGGAACAGCGCAGGCAGAAGCAGGCGGCCTGGGAGGCGCGCTGCGTCATCAAGCCGGCGATGAGCGACGAGGAAATCGCGGTCTGCCGCGAGGTGCGGAGCAAGCCCGCGCCCTGAGCCGATTCGCCTTCCCGGTCAGGCGCGCGAGCGCTCGATCTGCACGCCGACGCGACGCACGCCCTTGGCGATGCCCACCTTGGCGATGGAGATCTTGATCCAGGGTGCACGAAACTCGTCGAGCATCAGCCCGATCACGTATTCGCCCAGCGTCTCGAGCAGATTGAAATGGCGCGCCGCCAGTTCCGTGCGAACGCGGGTAATGACCACGGCGTAGTCGATGGTCTTGGCGATGTCGTCATCGCGCGCGGCCTCGTCCGGCACGCCGAAGGTCAGCGAGATTTCCAGCGTCTGCGGCGCGGCGCGCTCGCGCGGGTAGATGCCGACGTGCGCCTCGACGCGCATGTCGTCGATGAAGATGAAGTCCATGGTGACCACTCGATTAGAATCCCGCGCATTCTAGGGAATACCGCATGAACCCGCTCGTTTTCGCTGCCCTCGGCTACCTCCTCGGCTCGCTGCCCTTCGCCGTGATCGTGTCCAGGGCCTTCGGTCTGGCCGACCCGCGCACCTTCGGCTCGGGCAACCCCGGCGCCACCAATGTGCTGCGCACCGGCAACAAGCTTGCCGCCCTGCTGACATTGCTCGGCGACGCCGCCAAGGGCTGGCTCGCCATGCTGCTGGCCGGCGCGCTGGGCGCCGACGCCATCGGCGCGGCCATCGCCGGCGTCGCCGCCTTCCTCGGCCACGTCTTTCCGATATTCCTCAGGTTCAAGGGCGGCAAGGGCGTGGCCACGGCGCTCGGCGTGCTGATCGGCATCGACGGCACCATGGCGGCGCTGGTCGCCGCCACCTGGCTGACCGTCGCCTTCGTCGGCCGCTATTCCTCACTCGCCGCCATCGCCGCCGCCTGCGTCGCGCCGACGCTGGCACTGCAGAAGTTCGGCATCGGCGCGATCAGCTCCGCGGTCTTGTTCATGTGCCTGCTGCTGCTCTGGCGCCACCGCTCCAACATCGCCAACCTGGCCGCCGGAACCGAGGGCGGCATCGGTCGCAAGAAAACTAGCCGGTAACTTCGTTCAAGGGCCAGCGCGGCCGCACGGCGAAGGCGCCGCCACCTTGTGGCCGTTCGCCGGTGAGCAGGCGCTGCGCGCCGCAAAACGCGATCATCGCGCCGTTGTCGGTGCACAGTTCGAGCTCGGGGTAGAAAACGGCAATGCCGTGACGTGCCGCCGCCTCATCGAGACGCGTCCGCAGCCGGCGGTTGGCGCCAACGCCGCCGGCGACCACCAGCGTGGAAAGTCGGCTCTGGCGGCACGCCGCGACGGCCTTCGCCGCCAGCACCTCGGTCACCGCCTCCTGGAATTCGGCAGCGAGGTCGGCACGGTCCTGTTCCGACAGCTCGCGCTCGCGCGCCGCGGTCAGCACGGCGGTCTTGAGCCCCGAGAAGCTGAACGTCAGATCGCCGCTGTGGAGCATCGGCCGCGGCAGCTTGAAGCGAGCCGGCATGCCGGACTCGGCCAGCTGCGCCAGCGCCGGCCCGCCGGGGTAGCCGAGACCGAGCAGCTTGGCGGTCTTGTCGAAGGCCTCGCCGGCGGCGTCGTCGAGCGACTCGCCGAGCAGTTCGTAGGCGCCGACGCGGGTGACGTGCATCAGCTGGGTATGGCCGCCTGAAACCAGCAGGGCGACGAAGGGGAATGCCGGCGGGGCTTTCGCCAGCAGCGGCGAGAGCAGGTGGCCCTCGAGGTGGTGTACCGGCAGGGCGGGAATTCCCAGCGCCAGCGCCAGCGACTCGGCGAAGCTCGCGCCGACCAGCAGCGCGCCGGCCAAGCCCGGTCCGGCCGTGTAGGCGATGGCGTCGATGTCATCCTTGCTGGCGCCGGACTCGGCGAGAACCGTGCGCAACAGGGGGATCAGCCGCCGGATGTGGTCGCGCGACGCGAGTTCGGGCACCACACCACCGTACGCCTCGTGCATCGCCACCTGGGAATGGACGGCATGGGCGAGCAGGCCTCGCTCGGAATCGTAGAGCGCGATGCCGGTCTCGTCGCAGGAGGACTCGATGCCGAGGGTAAGCATGGGGCAGCAATTCTACTTTGACAAACCTGCGAAAACCGCTAAAATGCGCCCCTTTCTCGCCTCAACCACCTAGGGAAGCACGCAATGCCCGGTATTCGCCTCAAGGAAAACGAGCCCTTCGAAGTTGCCATCCGCCGCTTCAAGCGCACCATCGAGAAAGCTGGCACGTTGCCCGAACTGCGCTCGCGCGAGTTCTACGAAAAGCCCACCTCCGAGCGCAAGCGCAAGCTGGCCGCCGCCGTGAAGCGCCATCACAAGCGCATCCGCAGCCAGCAGCTGCCGCAGAAGCTCTACTAAGCTTCCGTTTCGCCACCGAATATTGACGCGACCGCCTTCGGGCGGTTTTGTCGTTTCTGCCACACACGAGGATTGAACCATGTCGCTGAAAATCCGCATCAACGAGGACATGAAGGTCGCCATGAAGGCCAGGGAGACGACGCGCCTGGCGGCGATCCGCCTGCTGATGGCTGCGATGAAACAGAAGGAAGTGGATGAGCGCATCGAACTCGACGACGCCGGCGTGATCGGCATCATCGAGAAGATGCTCAAGCAGCGCAAGGATTCGATCACCCAGTACGAGGCCGCCAAGCGCCAGGACCTGGCCGATGTCGAGAAGTTCGAGGTCGAGGTGCTGACGGCCTACATGCCGCAGGCGCTGGGCGCTGCCGAGGTGGAGGCCATCGTCGCCAGGGCACTCGCCGACTCCGGCGCCAAGGGACCGGCCGACATGGGCAAGGTGATGGCCCTGGTCAAGCCGCAGATCGCCGGCCGCGCCGACATGGGCGAAGTGTCGAAACTCGTCAAGGCCAGGCTGGCTTCGGCATAATCCCGGGGTGATCCCCGAGTCCTTCATCCAGGAGCTGCTGTCCCGCGTCGACATCGTCGACGTCATCGAGCGCTACCTGCCGCTGAAGAAGGCCGGCGCCAACTACCAGGCCTGCTGCCCCTTCCACTCGGAGAAGACGCCCTCCTTCAGCGTCAGCCCGAGCAAGCAGTTCTACCATTGCTTCGGCTGCGGCGCCCACGGCAGCGCCATCGGCTTCGTCATGCAGTACGCAGGGGTCGGCTTCATCGACGCCGTCGAGGAACTCGCCCATTCGACCGGCATGCAGGTGCCGCAGGTCGTCGCCCAGAACCAGCAGGTGCAGAAGAAGAAGGCGCCGCTGACCGAGCTCATGGCGCGCGCGATGAAGTTCTACCGCGAGCAGCTCAAGGCATCCCCGAAGGCCATCGACTACCTCAAGAAGCGCGGCCTCACCGGCGAGATCGCCGCCCGCTTCGGCCTCGGCTACGCCCCCGACGAGTGGCAGGGTCTAGAGCAGGTGTTTCCCGACTACAAGGACCCGGCGCTGATCGAGTGCGGCCTGCTGATCGAGAATGACCAGGGCCGGCGCTACGACCGCTTCCGCGACCGCGTGATGTTCCCCATCCTCGACCAGCGCGGCAACGTCATCGGCTTCGGCGGCCGTGTCATCGGCGACGGCGAACCGAAATACCTCAACTCGCCCGAAACGCCGCTGTTCGAGAAGGGCCGCGAGCTCTATGGCCTGCCGCAGGCGCGCCAGGCGATCCGCGACAGCGACACCGTGATCGTGGTCGAGGGCTACATGGACGTCGTCGCGCTGGCGCAGCATGGCATCGGCAATGCGGTGGCCACGCTCGGCACCGCGACCACGCCGAACCATGTGCACAAGCTGCTGCGCCAGGCCTCGAAGGTGGTGTTCTGCTTCGATGGCGATCGCGCGGGGCGCAAGGCGGCCTGGCGCGCGCTCGAGGCCAGCCTCGAACAGCTCGCCGACGACAAGATGGTCGGCTTCCTCTTCCTGCCGCCGGAACACGATCCCGACAGCTTCGTGCGGGAACGTGGCGCCGAGGAATTCCGCCGCCTGGCGGCCCACCCGACCACGCTGACCGAATTCCTGCTGCGCGAACTGGCCTCGCATGCCGACCTCGCGACCGCCGAGGGACGTGCCCACCTCGTACATGAGGCCAAGCCGCTGCTGCAGCGGCTGGCGGCGCCCATCCTGCGCGTGCAATTGACCAAGGCACTGGCCGAAGCCGCGGCACTGACCCAGGCCGAGGTCGAGGCCCAATGCGGCATCAAACCGCTGGCGCGGGGCTTCGGCGGCCGCCAAGCCCCGCCCAAGCCGCGCGGACGCGCCCCGGCCCGCCAGCTCGAGCATCAGCTGCTCGAACTGGTCATTCGCCGGCCTGAACGCTCGGCCCACCTGCCCCTGGGGCAGATTGCCGCCGACACGGCGGAAGGCCATGCGCTGCACGCCATCGCGACGGCCTTCGAACACGGCGAGATCGCGGCCGGCGGCGTCGGAGCGCTGCTTGAACATTTCCGCGGCAGCCCCCATGAAGCCATCATCGGAACGCTGGCGGCAACGCTGGCGGAGGATGTCGACGAAGGTGCGCTCGAGGAGGTCTTTCGCGACACGCTCGACCGGCTGCGGCAAAGCGGCCTGGCGCAGGAGATTGCCGCGCTGAGCGCCAAGGCCCGCAGCAGCGAACTGAACGGCGCCGAGCGCGATCGATTGAGGGAACTGCTTACGCGCAAGTCCCAGGCGGGCGAACGCGCAGGGCCAGGGAAAGGGGACTGATTTTGCTGTATAATTTAATGTTTTCCCCCAGATTCCTCATGGAACTGATGGGGATCGGTGGCGGTCGGCAGGAGGCCGCCCCGGAGACACGCGAAAGCCGCTCTACGCTGAGGAACGACATGCCCAACACCAAAAAGCCGGCCAAGGCCACCCCGAAGGCAGCCCCCCGCACCAAGGAGCCCGTGAAGAAGTCCGCTCCGAAGGCGACGGCCAAGGCCGCGCCGAAAACCGCGCCCAAAGCGGTGGCAAAGGTCGCGGCAGCGGCAAAGGCGGTGCCCGTCAAGCCCGCGGCCAAGCAGTCCGCGCCGGCCAAGGTGGCCGCAAAAGCGGCCCCGGCACCGGCGCCGGTCGCTCCCGCCGCGCCGGTCGTCCCGGCCAAACCGGCGGCCGAGGTCAAGCCGCGCAAGGGCAAGGGCAAGTCCGCGCCGATGATCCTGCCCGCAGCGGCTCAGCCCCTCGACCTCGAAACCAAGCGCACGCGACTGAAGAACCTCATCGCGCTGGGCAAGGAGCGTGGCTACCTCACCTACGCCGAAATCAACGACCACCTGCCGGACGACCTCGTCGACGCCGAGCAGATCGAGTCGATCATCACCACCTTCAACGACATGGGCATCCAGGTCTTCGACGAGGCGCCGGCCGCCGAGGAGATGCTGCTGACCGAGGCCGCGCCGGCTGCGGTCGACGCACAGGAAGTCGAGGAGGAGGCCGAACAGGCACTGTCGACGGTCGAATCCGAGTTCGGCCGCACCACCGACCCGGTGCGCATGTACATGCGCGAGATGGGCTCGGTCGAGCTGCTGACGCGCGAGGGCGAAATCGAGATCGCCAAGCGCATCGAAGACGGCCTCAAGCACATGGTGATGGCGATTTCCGCCTGCCCCACCACCATCGCCGAGATGCTCGATCTGGCCGGCAAGGTCGCCCGCGAAGAAATGCGCATCGACGAACTCGTCGACGGCGTCATCGACCCCAATGCCAGCGAGGAGGACATCGAGGCCATGGCCGAGGCCGAGGAACTCGAGGTCGACGAGGGCGAGGAGGACGAGGACGACGAAGGCGGTGGCGCCGTCTCGGCCTCGCTGCTGCAGCTCAAGCAGGACGCGCTCGGGCGCTTCTCCAACATCCATCACCTCTACGCCAAGCTGCTGACGGCACTGACCCGCAAGGGCTCGCAGGACAAGGGCTACCTGCGCGTGCAGAAGCAGATCTCCGACGAGTTGATGTGCATCCGCTTCACCGCCCGCACCATCGAGCGCCTGTGCGACTCGGTGCGCCACTCGGTCGAGCAGGTGCGCAGCCACGAACGCAAGATCCTGCATCTCTGCGTGGACAAGGCGCACATGCCGCGTCAGCATTTCATCAAGGTCTTCCCCGGCAACGAAATCGACCTCGAGTGGCTCAAGCACGAGGTCCAGTCGGGCAAGCCCTATGCCGCGCAGCTGATGCGCGCCGCGCCGGCCATCATCGAGGAACAGCAGAAGCTCATCGGCCTGCAGGACCGCATGGGCATTCCGCTGAAGGAACTCAAGGACATCAACAAGCAGATGTCGACGGGCGAGGCCAAGGCGCGCCGCGCCAAGCGCGAGATGACCGAGGCCAACCTGCGCCTGGTGATCTCCATCGCCAAGAAATACACCAACCGCGGCCTGCAGTTCCTCGACCTGATTCAGGAAGGCAACATCGGCCTGATGAAGGCGGTGGACAAGTTCGAATATCGCCGCGGCTACAAGTTCTCGACCTACGCGACGTGGTGGATCCGCCAGGCCATCACCCGCTCGATCGCCGACCAGGCGCGCACCATCCGCATCCCGGTGCACATGATCGAGACCATCAACAAGATGAACCGCATCAGCCGCCAGATCCTGCAGGAGACCGGGGCCGAACCCGATCCGGCGACGCTGGCGCTGCGCATGGAGATCCCCGAGGACAAGATCCGCAAGATCCTCAAGATCTCCAAGGAACCGATTTCGATGGAGACGCCGATCGGCGACGACGACGACTCGCACCTCGGCGATTTCATCGAGGATCAGAGCACGCTCGCCCCGGTCGAGGCCGCGATCGACGCCAGCCGCCGCGACGTGGTCAAGGAGATCCTCGACTCGCTGACCCCGCGCGAAGCCAAGGTGCTGCGCATGCGCTTCGGCATCGAGATGAACACCGACCACACGCTGGAGGAAGTCGGCAAGCAGTTCGACGTGACGCGCGAGCGCATCCGCCAGATCGAGGCCAAGGCCCTACGCAAGCTGCGCCACCCCTCGCGCTCGGAGAAACTGCGCCACTTCCTCGACGGCGCGGAATAAGCCAGGAGTAATTCGGACATGGCGGCGATCACTACCGGCCATGTTCAGGAGTTCCAAATCCGCTGTGGCGCGAAGACGAGCCGCAGACAGTGCGAACAGCACGGCAAGGCGAAGTCGACAAAGCCACAGCGGATTTGAGGGCCTGTAGCTCAGTCGGTTAGAGCAGAGGACTCATAATCCTTTGGTCGTGGGTTCGAGTCCCACCGGGCCCACCATTTTCAACGGAAGACCTGCTGCATGAATGATCAGACGGCCGTCCCCCAAGGGGACTTCCTGCGGGGCGTTTTCGACCGCGCGGAAATGATGGAAAACTTCGCCGGAGACGCCGAGCTGTTCGTGCAGATCGCGGAGATCTTCATCGACGACGTGCCACTGCAGCTCGCCGCAATGCAGGCGGCGCAGGACTCGGGCAACCTCGAGACGCTGCGTGCCGCCGCGCACAAGCTCAAGGGCTCGGTCGCCACCTTCGCCGCCAGGGCAGCCCTGACCGCGGCCAAGGCGCTGGAGCAGGCGTGCAAGGACGCCGACGCCGGCCGGGTGCCGGCCCTCGCCGCCGCCGTGCAGACCGAAACCGCGCGGCTGACGGCCGCCCTGCGTACCGAACTCGGGCGCTGATCTAGCGCTTGCGCTGGATCAGCTCGATCTTGTAGCCGTCGGGATCCTCGACGAAGGCGATGACCGTGGCACCATGCTTCATCGGCCCCGCCTCGCGCACCACCTTGCCGCCGCGCTTCCTGATCTCGTCGCAGGCAGCGTACGCATCCTCGACCTCGAGCGCGATGTGGCCGAAGGCCGTGCCGAGCTCGTACTTGTCGACACCCCAGTTGTAGGTCAGCTCGATCACCGCACCGTCGGCTTCGTCCTGGTAGCCGACGAAGGCCAGGGTGAACTTGCCGTCCGGATAGTCGTGGCGGCGCAGGACGCGCATGCCGAGGACTTCGGTGTAGAAGGCGATCGCGCGGTCGAGATCGCCGACCCGCAGCATGGTGTGAAGGATTCGCATGGTCACTCCTAAATCAGCGGGATTTCTCGCCCGCGCACCTTGAGCTCGGCGCGGGCCGCGTGCCAGTCCGGAAAGAGCCGGCCGACCTCGGCCCAGAAGCGCGGGCTGTGGTTCATCTCGACCAGGTGGGCGAGTTCGTGGGCGACGACGTAATCGACCAGGTGCGTCGGCAGGTGGATCAGGCGCCAGTTGAAGCGGATGCCGCTGGCCTGACTGCAGCTGCCCCAGCGCGTGCGCGCCGACGACAACGCGATCGGCGGCAGCGACCGCCCCAGCCGGGCGCCATAGTGGCCGGCACGCTCGACGAAATGCGGCAGGGCACGCCGCTGCAAGGCGCGGCGGGCAAGCTGATCGAGGTCGGCGCCAGGCCGCGCCTGCAGAACCAGCGCATCCCCATGCCAGGCGACGCGGTTGGCGCCATTCTCGACACGTACCTCGATCTCGCCGCCGAGCAGCGGCAGCCGTGTGCCGTGGCGGATCGCCAGCTGCCGCGGCGTGGCACGCCGGGCGTATTCGGCCAGCTTGGCGAGCACCCACTCCGCATGCGAACGCGCGAAAGCCTCGATGTCGGCGAGGGTGATGTGATGCGGCGCACCGATCGAGAGGCCGCGTTCGTCGATGGTCATGGCCAGCCGTCGCCGCCGGCCCTGGCGCAGCACGTAGGGCACGATCTGGCCGCCGAGCAGCAGGTGGCGCGTCTTCGGCGACGGCGCGACAACCGGTAACTTGAAAAGGTCGAGCTGCTCGGCGATGCTCATGCAGCAAAAGCGAAGAGGTCGGCCTCGGCGACGATGGGCGGCAGTTCCGACAGCGCCAGCTGCACCACCTGGCCGATCACCGGCTCGGCCTGCTCGATCAGGCGCCAGTGGAAGCGCAGGCCGCCCTTGCCGTCGGCGCCGGCCCAGCTGGCGCGCGCGGCGAAGGAAAGCGCATGCGGCGGCACCGGACGGCCGGCACGGCGTGCCGCCATGACCAGTTCGGCGCCGATCACGCGCTCGGCCTGACGCCGCAGCCATGCCTCCGCGCCGTCCTGGATCTGGCGCGGCGTCGCCTCGGGCGGCAGCGGCAGGTGCAGGATGGTGCCGTCGAGCTGGGCGTCGCGGCAGGTCGTGTCGAGGCAGAGCGTCAAGCGGCCGCCGAGGTAGTCGAGGCTCGCGCCGTCGCGCCAGCGCGAGCCGGCATCGGGAGCGGCGGCGTCAAGCAGCAGAGACAGTTGCGGCGGGCGGGGTCTCATGGCGATAGCGGTGCGGGGAGATGCGACGCATCTCGGATTCTATCCAGCCTTCCGCGCGGGCGTTGATCTCTTCGGGTTTGAGGCCGGCGGGATCGATGGCGGGACCGATGCTCATGGTCACCAGCCCCGGCGTCTTGAGGAAGGCCTGGCGCCGCCAGCACTCGCCCGAATCGAGCGCAACCGGCACCGCCGGCACGCCGGCTTTTTTGGCCAGCCAGGCACCGCCGACCTTGAAGCGCTTCTTGTGGCCGGGCGCGACGCGCGTGCCCTCGGGGAAGATCACCACCGAGTAGCCGTCGGCCAGGCGCTCCATGCCGCGGCTGGCGACTTGGTTGAGTGCCTCCTTGCCGGCGCCGCGGTCGATGGCGACGAAGGGCATCAGCCACAGGCCCCAGCCGAAGAAGGGCAGCCAGTGCAGTTCCCGCTTGTACACGAAGGAGGTCAGCCGGAACACCTGCTGCAGGGCGAAGGTCTCCCAGGCCGACTGGTGCTTGCAGAGGATGACGCAGGGCTCCGCCGGGATGTTCTCGGCGCCGACGACGCGGTGGCGGATGCCGAGGATGTGCCGCACCATCCACATCACGGCGTTGACGTAGGGCATCACGAAAAGTCGGCGCTGGCGCAACGGCAGCCAGAAGCAGCACAGCAGCAGGGTGACGAACGTCGGCGTGACCACGAGCATCGCGGCCATGAACAGGGCCGAGCGCAGATAGGTGGTTGCGCCGGGTCGCCGCTCGCTCACTTGGTCAGGCTCGCCACCGCGGCGGCGAGATCGGGAAACACCGGCGTGCCGGGCGGCAGGTTCGGGTCCGCATGCGTCTTCTGGCCCTTGCCGGTCAGCACCAGGATCGGCTGGGCGCCGACCGCCTGTGCCGCCTGCAGATCGCGCAGCGAGTCGCCGATCGCCGGTACCCCGGCGAGGTCGACGTTGTAACGCTGGGCGATCTCGAGGAACATGCCGGGCTTGGGCTTGCGGCAGCTGCACTTGTCCGTGCTGGTGTGGGGACAGAAGAAGATGGCATCGATGCGCCCGCCGGCCTGCGACACGGCACGCACCATCTTGTCGTGGATGGCGTTGAGGGTGTCCATGACGAACAGGCCGCGGCCGACGCCCGACTGGTTGGTGCACACCACGACGCGCCAGCCCCACTGCGTCAGCCGGGCGATCGCATCGAGGCTGCCGGGAAGCGGCTTCCACTCTTCCGGTGACTTGATGTAAAGGTCGGAGTCGTGGTTGATGACGCCGTCGCGGTCGAGGATGATCAGCTTCATGAAGGCGATTAAGCCACAGCGGGCGCGGCGGGCACGCGCGAAAAAGCCCGGCTAATCCGCCTTACTCGACCTTCTCCGTGCGCTCCATGGTTCATGGACTCAGAGCTTCGAGATGTCGGCGACCTGGTTCATCAGGCCGGCAAGCTGGCGCAGCAGCGCCAGGCGGTTGGCGCGCGTCAGCGGCTCCTCGGCCATCACCATGACGCCGTCGAAGAAGGCGTCGACCTCGCCGCGCAGGCCCGCGAGAGCCTTCAGCGCATCGGCGTAGTCCTCGTTGGCGACGAAGGAACGCACGCCCGGCGTGATGGCGGTGACGCGCTCGAACAGCGCCTTCTCGGCGGGTTCCTGCAGCAGCGCCACGTCGGCCTCGCCCGCCACGCCCTCGGTCTTCCTGAGGATATTGACGATGCGCTTGTTGGCGGCGGCCAGCGCCTCCGCCTCGGGCAATTGAGCGAAAGCCTTCACCGCGGCCAGCTTGGCGGGCACCTTGTCGATGCGCGTCGGCTTCAGGGCCAGCACGGCATCGACGAGTTTCTGGTCGTGGCCGGCATCGCGCAACTGGCCGCGCAGGCGCTCGAGCATGAAATCGAGCAGCTGCGCCTTGTAGTCGCCAGCCAGCAGGCCGGCGCCGAAGCCGGCGGCGGCCTCGTCGATCAGTTCCGACAGGTCGAGCGGCAGCGGCGTTTCCATGAGGATGCGCAGCACGCCGAGCGCGGCCCGGCGCAGGCCGAAGGGATCCTTGTCGCCGGTGGGCAGCTGGCCGATGCCGAAGAAGCCGACCAGCGCGTCGAGCTTGTCGGCCAGCGCGCAGGCAGCGGCGATGTTGCCCGCGGGCAGGCTGTCGCCGTTGAAGCGCGGATGGTAGTGGGCCTCGATGGCGTCGGCCACCGCCGCCGGCTCCTGGTCGTGATGGGCGTAATAGCGGCCCATGATGCCCTGCAGCTCGGGGAACTCGCCGACCATGTCGGTGACCAGGTCCGCCTTGCAGAGCAGCGCTCCGCGCTCGGCCTGGGCGACGTCGGCATGCAGGCGATGGGCGATGGCGCCGGCGAGCTTCGCCAGGCGCCTGACCCGTTCGCCCACGGTGCCGAGCTTGTTGTGATAGACGATGCTGTCGAGCTTGTCGATGCGCGACGCCAGCGGCATCTTGCGATCCTGGTTGAAGAAGAAGCGCGCATCGGACAGCCGCGGCCGCACCACGCGCTCGTTGCCGCCGACGATGTGTTTCGGGTCGGCGACCTGCATGTTGGAGACGACGAGGAAGCGGCTGGTGAGCTTGCCGTCCTTGAGCAGCGGGAAATACTTCTGGTTCGCCTTCATGGTCAGGATCAGGCATTCCTGCGGCACGGCGAGGAATTCCTCCTCGAAGCCGGCCTCGTAGACCACCGGGTACTCGACCAGCGACGTCACCTCGTCGACCAGTGCCTCGTCCGGCAGCCACTGACGGCCCGGCTGCAGGTTGGCGGCCTTGTCGAGCTGGGCGCGGATCGCGTCGCGGCGGGTGGCGTAGCAGGCGACGACCCGGCCCTTGTCGGCCAGCGTCTTGGCGTAGTCGCGGGCGTGGGGGATTTCGAGCACGCCGACGCTGAGGAAGCGGTGGCCGCGCGTGATGTTGCGGCTCGGCAGGCCCAGCACCTCGCCCGGCACGATGCGCGCGCCGTGCATCATCACCAGGCCGTGCACCGGCCGCACGAACTGCGCCTCGCCGGCGCCCCAGCGCATCAGCTTGGCCACCGGCAGTTTCTTCAGCGCGGCCTCGACGAAGCCGGAGACATGCTGGTCGATGCGCTCGCCGCTCTTCTTGATGCGGGCGACGAAATATTCGGCCTTGCCGTCGTTGAGCCTTTCCAGCTGCGAAAACTCGACGCCGGCCGAACGCATGAAGCCGTCGAGTGCCTTGGTCGGCGTGCCGTCGGCGCCGATGCCCGAGGCGACGGCGGGGCCCTTCTTCTCGAGGGTGCGATCGGGCTGGGTGTCGAGGCAGTCTTCGAATTGCAGCGCCAGGCGCCGCGGCGTGGCGAACCACTTGCCGGCGTTGTCGGCCGCGATGAAGCCGGCCTCGGCCAGCGATTTCTGCACCTGCTCGCGGAAGGCCAATCCCAGCTTGGCCAGCGACTTCGGCGGCAGTTCCTCGGTGAGGAGCTCGATCAGCAGGGTCTCTTTCATGCCGCGGCTCCTTTCAGCATCGGGAAGCCGAGCTTTTCGCGCGAATCGAAATAGGCCTGCGCCACTTCACGCGCCAGTGCGCGCACGCGGCCGATGTAGGCGGCGCGCTCGGTCACCGAGATGGCGCCGCGGGCATCGAGCAGGTTGAAGCTGTGCGAGGCCTTCATCACCATCTCGAAGCCGGGCAGCGGCAGGCCGAGGCCCATCAGGCGCTTGGCCTCGGACTCGTATTTCGAGAACTGGCTGAACAACCAGTCGACGTCGGAATGCTCGAAGTTGTAGGTCGACTGCTCGACCTCGTTCTGGTGATAGACGTCGCCGTAGGTGACACCCGGCGCCCACACCAGGTCGAAGACGTTCTCGACGCCCTGCAGGTACATCGCCAGACGCTCGAGGCCGTAGGTGATCTCGCCCAGCACCGGTCGGCAGACCAGCGAGCCGACTTCCTGGAAGTAGGTGAATTGCGTGACCTCCATGCCGTCGAGCCAGACTTCCCAGCCGAGGCCCCAGGCACCCAGCGTCGGCGATTCCCAGTCGTCCTCGACGAAGCGGATGTCATGCTCGGAGGTGTTGATGCCGAGCGCGCGCAGGCTGTCGAGATAGAGTTCCTGGATGTTGGCGGGCGACGGCTTGAGCACCACCTGGTACTGGTAGTAGTGCTGCAGGCGGTTCGGGTTCTCTCCGTAGCGGCCGTCCTTGGGCCGGCGGCTGGGCTGGACGTAGGCGGCCTTCCACGGCTCGGGCCCGATGGAACGCAGGAAAGTGGCGGTATGGAAGGTGCCCGCGCCGACTTCGATGTCGTAGGGCTGCAGCAGGACGCAGCCCTGATTGTTCCAGAAGTCCTGCAGCCGCAGGATGACTTCCTGGAAAGTGGGTGAATTGGCCATCAAGAAACGCCCGCGAGGTTCGCAAAGGCGCGATTTTACAGGCTTTTGCGGCGCCCCCGCAGCGTCGCCAGGCAGGCCAGCAGCGCCAGCAGCAGCGCCGGCCCGTTGCCGCGCCGGCCGTAGGGCGTGATTCCCCGATACCCGCGCACCTCGACGCGCAGGGCGTCGCGCGTGAACGGCGCCAGCACCGCGGCGACCGTACCGTCGGGCGCGATGGCGGCGGTCATGCCGGTGTTGGTCGCGCGCAGCATCGGCCGCCCGGTCTCGAGCGCGCGCAGCTGGGCGATCTGCAGATGCTGCGGCTGCGCCAGCGAATCGCCGAACCAGGCCGTGTTGGAGAGATTAACGAGTAGCGTCGCCTCGGGCAGGGCGCGAATGACCTCCTCGCCGAAGAGATCCTCGTAGCAGATGTTGGGCATGATCTTCTGCCCGGCCAATGCGAGCGGCGGCTGCCGCGGCGGACCGGACGTGAAATTGGACATCGGGATGCGCACGAGGTCGAAGAACCAGGCGAAGCCCGGCGGCACGAACTCGCCGAAGGGCACGAGATGGGACTTGGCATAACCCTGCGATGACCCGCCCGGCTGCAGCGCCACCGCGCCGTTGGCGTAGCCGCCCTGCATCGTGCGCACCGCCACGCCGAGCAGCGTCTCACCGCCAACGGCGAGTTCGCGCAGTACCTCGCGCGGCACCTCGTCGAACAGCAGCGGAATCGCGGTTTCCGGCAACACCGTCAGCTGCGCCGGGTTTTCCCGTGCCAGCCGCAGATAGGTTTCGATCGACAGGCTCAGGCGCTTCGGATCCCACTTCAGGCTCTGCGGCACGTTGCCTTGGAGCAACACGACGCGCAGCGGCGCCCCTACCGGCTCGGTCCAGCCGATGCCGCGCAGCACGAAGCCGAAGGCGATCACGCCCACGACCAGCAGCGCCGGCCAGAAGCGGCGCCAGCCGAAGCCAAGCAGCGCGGCGAGCAGGGCGACGATGAAGGCGAGGCCGTAGCTGCCGAGCAGCGGCGCGTAGCCGGCGAGCGGACTCGGCGGGCTCTGCGAATAGCCGAGCGCAAGCCAGGGGAAGCCGGTGAACAGCGTGCCGCGCAGCCATTCGGCCAGCGTCCACAAGCCCGCGATCAGGAAGGCATCGCGCAAGGGACGCGGCGTATTGTCGGCCAGGCGGCGGAACAGGTAGCCGGCCAGCGCCGGAAACAGCGCGAGGTAGCTGCAGAAGAGCAGCGTGGCGAAGGCGGCGAGCGGCGCGATCATGCCGCCGACGTCGTGCAGGCTGACATAGACCCAGGAGACGCCGGCGAGGAAAAAGCCCAGTCCCCAGACGAAGCCGAGCCAGGCCGCCGTGCGCGGCGTCGGCGCCTTGCGCCACATCCGGAACAGCAGCGCCAGCGTCAGCAGCGGCAGCGGAAAGAGGCCGAAGGGGGCGAAGCCGAGGACCGTCGCCGCACCGAGCAGCAGCGCAGCGGTGTCCTGTCGCTTCATTCCGCCTCGGCGGCAGTGGCGGAAAGCGGCAAGTCGCGTTGCGGGTTGACCAGCAGCGTGTGCACACGGCGGCTGTCGGCGCGCAGGACCTGGAAGCGCAAGCCGCCGAGCTGCACCACTTCGTTGCGCTTCGGCAGGCGGCCGAGATGGGCGATCAGCAGGCCGCCGATGGTGTCGCACTCGGCGTCCGAGAAGTCGGTGGCGAAAGCGTGGTTGAAATCGGCGATCTCGGTCTGCGCCTTGACGCGGTAGTGGCCGGCGTTGTCGAGCACGATGTTGTCGGCGGCCTCGTCGAAATCGTATTCGTCTTCGATGTCGCCGACGATCTGCTCGAGCACGTCCTCGATGGTCACCAGCCCGGCCACGCCGCCGTATTCGTCGACGACGATGGCCATATGGTTGCGCGAGGCGCGGAACTCGCGCAGCAGCACGTTGAGGCGCTTCGACTCGGGGATGAACACCGCCGGCCGTAGGGTGTCGCGCAGGTCGAATTCCTTGCCGGCGAAGAAGCGCAGCAGTTCCTTGGCCAGCAGGATGCCGATGACGTCGTCGCGGTTCTCGCCGATCACCGGAAAGCGCGAGTGCGCCGCTTCGATCACCGCCTCGACGATCTTCTCGGGAGAATCACCGACGTCGATGACGTCCATCTGGGCGCGCGGCACCATGATGTCGCGCACCTGCATGTCGGAGACCTGCAGCGCGCCCTCGATGATGGAGAGCGCGTCGGAGTCGAGGAGATTCCGCTCGAAGGCGCCGCGCAGCAGGTCGAGCAGCTGCTCGCGATCTTCGGGCTCGCGCAGCAGCAGGTGGGACAGGCGCTCCAGCAGTGACGGCTTACTGTCGGGATCCATTTAGTAGGGGTCGGGGAAACCGAGACCGGCGAGAATTTCGCGCTCCCGCGCTTCCATCCGCCGCGCCTCGCGCGCACCGGTCTCGTGGTCGTATCCCTGCAGGTGCAGCATACCATGCACGATCAGGTGGGCGAAGTGGGCCGCGACCGCCTTGCCCTGCTCGTGCGCCTCGCGCAGCACCACCGGCACGCAGATCACCAAGTCGCCGACGACCATGGGGAGTGCAGAGCCGACCATGGGGAGTGCAGAGCCGACCATCGGTCCGCTGTCGTAAACGAAGGAGAGCACGTTGGTCGCGTAGTCCTTGTGGCGGTACTCGCGATTGAGCGCCCGGCCTTCCTCGACGTCGACGAAACGCACCGATACCGTCGCCGCGCCTTCCTGCGCGGCACGCAGCCAGCGCAACACCTGCGGCCGATGCGGCGACGCCTCGTGACGGACGGCGTGCTGTACCGAGAGACTCAGCTCAGGCTTTCTGCTCGCCATGCTGCCTGGTGTTTTCCTCGTACGCCGCGACGATGCGCGCCACCAGCGGATGGCGCACGACGTCGGAGGCATCGAAATCGGCGAAGCCGATGCCGCGCACTTGGGCGAGGATGCGGCGCGCCTCGATCAGTCCCGACTTCTGTCCCCTGGGCAGGTCGATCTGCGTCACGTCGCCGGTGACCACCGCCTTCGCGCCGATGCCGATGCGGGTGAGGAACATCTTCATCTGCTCGGGCGTCGTGTTCTGCGCCTCGTCGAGGATGATGAAGGCGTGGTTGAGCGTGCGCCCGCGCATGTAGGCGAGCGGCGCCACCTCGATGCTCTGCTTCTCGAACAGGCGCGCCACCTTGTCGAAGCCCATCAGGTCGTAGAGCGCGTCGTAGAGCGGGCGCAGGTAGGGATCGACCTTCTGCGCCAGATCGCCGGGCAGGAAACCGAGGCGCTCGCCGGCCTCGACCGCCGGACGCGTCAGCACGATGCGCTCGACCTGGTCGCGCTCGAAGGCGTCGACCGCGCTGGCCACCGCCAGATAGGTCTTGCCGGTGCCGGCCGGGCCGATGCCGAAGGTGATGTCGTGGTCCTGTATCTGCCGCAGATACTCGGTCTGGTGCGGGGTGCGGCCGTGCAGGTCGGTCTTGCGCGTGATCAGTGCCGGCGCCGGCTCGGCCGTCCGGCCGCGATTGGCCATTTCGACCAGGCCGAGCTGGATTTCGTCGATCGACAGCGGCGCCCTGGCCAGTTCGTAGAAGTGCTGCAATGCCTGGCCGGCCAGGCGCGACTGGGCCAGTTCGCCGCTGATGCGGAACTGCTCGCCGCGCCGCGACATGGTGACATCGTAGGCGGTCTCGATCTGGCGCAGGTTCTCGTCGAGCGCGCCGCAGAGGTTGTTGAGCCGGTCGTTGTCGAGTGGCTGCAGGGTAATGGCGAGAGAGCGCGGTTTCATGCGGCCACCACCTCTCCCCGCAAGCTGTGCGGAAACGCGGCGGTGATGCGGACATCGGCGTAGTGGCCGATCAAGCGTTCACCCCCGGCGAAATTGACGACGCGATTGTTGGCGGTACGGCCGGCCAGTTCCGTCGCGTCCTTGCGTGCGTGGCCCTCGACCAGGATGCGCTGCACGGTGCCGACCATCGCCCGGGACACCGCGAAGGCCAGCTCCTCGATGCGCGCCTGCAGCCGCATCAGCCGCTTGACCTTCAATTCCTGCGGCGTGTCGTCGGCCATGTCGGCGGCCGGGGTGCCGGGGCGCGGACTGTAGATGAAGGAGAAGCTGGCATCGAAGCCGACCTCGTCGATCAGCTTCATGGTCTTCTCGAAGTCCTCCCCGGTCTCGCCGGGAAAGCCGACGATGAAATCCGACGACAGCGACAGGTCGGGCCGCGCCGCCCGCAGCTTGCGCACCAGCGACTTGAATTCGAGCGTCGTGTAGCCGCGCTTCATCGCCGCGAGGATGCGGTCGGAGCCCGACTGCACCGGCAGATGCAGGTGCGACACCAGCTTGGGCACCGTGGCATAGACGTCGATCAGCCGCTGCGACAGTTCGCGCGGATGCGAGGTGGTGTAGCGGATGCGCTCGACCTCGGGCATTTCGGCGATGGCCTCGATCAGCAGCGCGAGATCGGCGGTGTCGCCATCGGTCATCGCTCCGCGATAGGCATTGACGTTCTGGCCGAGCAGGGTGATCTCCTTCACGCCCTGCTGCGCCAGACCGGCGACCTCGGCCATCACGTCCTCGAACGGCCGCGATACCTCGTCGCCGCGCGTGTAGGGCACGACGCAGAAGGTGCAGTACTTGGAGCAGCCTTCCATGATGGAGACGAAGGCCGCCGCGCCGGAGACGGATGCCGGCGGCAGGGCATCGAACTTCTCGATCTCGGGGAAGGAGACGTCGACCTGCGAACGGCCGCTGGCGCGGCGCGCGGCGATCAGCTGCGGCAGGCGGTGCAGAGTCTGCGGTCCGAAGACGATATCGACATACGGTGCACGCGCGACGATGGCCGCGCCTTCCTGGCTCGCCACGCAGCCGCCGACGCCGATCACCAGGTCGGGCTTCTGCTGCTTGAGATGGCGCACGCGGCCGAGATCGTGGAACACCTTCTCCTGCGCCTTCTCGCGTACCGAGCAGGTGTTGAACAGGATGATGTCGGCTTCCTCCGGGTTGTCGGTCTTCACCGCCCCCTCGGCGAGGCCGAGCACATCCACCATCTTGTCGGAGTCGTATTCGTTCATCTGGCACCCGAAGGTGCGTATGAATACCTTTTTGGTCATCGATCCCGGGCCGCCACAAGCAAAAACGGCCCGCGCGAGGCGAGCCGTTGGAACTGGTGGTGATGGACAGACTTGAACTGTCGACCCCCGGATTATGAATCCGATGCTCTAACCGACTGAGCTACATCACCATTCACGCGAGCCGGCACGACGATGCGCGTATCGTGACTCGGCTGCGAAAGGGGCGAGATTATCCGGTCGGAGGGGCACGCTTGTCAAGGTGACCCGGGTCCGGGACAATGCGCCGATGCAAACCACCCTGGCATTCGACATCGTCATCGTCGGCGGCGGCCTGGCCGGTCTGGCGCTGGCCACCGCCCTGCGCAAGACCTCGTATTCCATCGCCGTGGTCGAGGGGCGCGCCCCGACGAAGCCCGAGGGCTGGGACGCGCGCATCTACGCCATCAGCCCCGGCAACACCCGCTTCCTCGAAGGCAGCGGCATCTGGAACCATCTCGACCCTGCCCGCATGCAGGCAGTCGAGACCATGGAGGTCTTCGGCGACGCCGGCGGCCACATGCGCTTTTCCGCCTACGACAGCGGCATCGGCGAACTGGCCTGGATCGTCGAGTCCTCGCTGCTGCAGCGCGAGCTGTGGGAGACCGCCAGGCGCCAGGGCAACGTCACCCTCTTCTGCCCGGCGCAGCCTGAGGCGCTGGCCTTTGGCGCCGACGCGGCATCGCTGCGGCTCGCCGACGGTCGAACCCTGCAGGCGCAACTGGTCGTCGCCGCCGACGGCGCCGATTCGTGGACGCGCAGCGCGGCCGGCATCGAGGTGCAGTTCCAGCCCTACGGCCAGCATGGCGTCGTCGCCAACTTCAGGTGCGAGATGCCGCATCGCGGCACCGCCTTCCAGTGGTTCCGCCACGACGGCGTGCTCGCCTGGCTGCCTTTGCCGGGCAATCTGATATCCATGGTCTGGTCGACGGCGGAAGACCATGCCCGCGAGCTGGTCGCGCTGCCGGCTGCCGAACTCTGCGCGCGCGTGGCCGATGCCGGCGCCCTGCGCCTCGGCCGGCTCGAGCTGGTGACGCCGGCGGCAGGCTTCCCGCTGCGGCTGATGCGCGCACCGCGCACCGTGGCGCCGCGCCTGGCGCTGGTCGGCGACGCCGCCCACGCCATTCACCCCCTGTCCGGCCACGGCATCAACCTCGGCTTCCAGGACGCGCGCGCGCTGGCCGAGACGCTGGCGGCGAAACCGGAGCACATCGGCTGCGGCGACGTCCAGTGGCTGCGCCGCTACGAACGCGCGCGGCGCGAGGAAGTCGTCGCGCTACAATCGGTCACGGATGGCCTGCAGCGCCTGTTCGGCGCGAGCGCCGCGCCGCTCGCGGCCCTGCGCAACGCCGGATTGAACCTTACCGGGCATCTGCCGGTTCTGCGCGACGCGCTGGTGCGCTACGCCATCGGCTGACGCCCATTCCCAGAACTTCCCAATTTCCCCAACCCCGGAGTTTCCATGTTCAAAAAATCCCTCGCGCTGGCCATTGCCGCCGGCCTGCTGTTCAGCGTCGCCGCCCAGGCCAGCGAAGCCGACGTCAAGAAGGCGGTCGAAGGCATCCTCGGCAAGAACGCCAAGATCGACAGCGTCAAGAAGGCCGGCGTGCTCGGCCTCTACGAAGTCGTGGTCGGCGGCGAGATCGCCTATGTCGACGAGAAGGCCAACTACATCATCTTCGGCAACATCGTCGACGTGAAAGCGAAGAAGGACCTGACCGAGGAGCGCAAGCTCAAGCTCGCCCAGATCAAGTTCTCCGACCTGCCGCTCGACCTCGCCATCAAGCAGGTCAAGGGCAACGGCAAACGCGTGATCGCCACCTTCGAAGACCCGAACTGCGGCTACTGCAAGAAGCTGGCGAAGGAGCTCGTCGGCATGACCGACGTGACCATCTATACCTTCCTCTACCCCATCCTCTCGCCGGATTCGCTGGAGAAGTCGAAAGCCATCTGGTGCGCATCCGACAAGGTCAAGGCCTGGAACGACTGGATGGTGAACGGCGCCGCCCCCGCCGCCGGCAAGTGCGACACCAGCGCCGTCGAAAAGTCCGTGGCGCTGGGCCAAAAGCTCAGCATTCGCGGCACGCCGACCATCTTCTTCACCGACGGCAACCGCGCCCCCGGCTACATGCCGGTGGCGCAGCTCGAGAAGGCCATCGCCGCCGTCGGGAACTGATGTCCCCCCAAGCTCCCTTCGTTCGCTACCCCCACAGGGGGCGCCACCGCCCTGGGGGCGGCCCGGCAGTCAGCTGATTACCAGGCCGTCTCGCGCTCGGCGCCGGCCGAGATCTTGTGAATGGTCAGGTCGGCGCCGTTGAATTCCTCCTCGGCGTCGAGGCGGATGCCGACGATCTTCTTGATCAGGCCATAGACGGCCAGCCCGCCGGCGAAGGCGATGGTCACGCCGAGCAGCGTGCCCAGCAACTGACTCATGAAGGCGACGCCGCCCAGGCCGCCCAGCGCCTTCGCGCCGAAGATGCCGGCGGCGATGCCGCCCCAGGCGCCGCAGAGGCCGTGCAGCGGCCAGACGCCGAGCACGTCGTCGATCTTCCAGCGGTTCTGCGTCAGGGTGAACATCACCACGAACAGCCCGCCGGCGATGCCTCCGGTGATCAGCGCGCCCAGCGGGTGCATCAGGTCGGAGCCGGCGCAGACGGCCACCAACCCGGCGAGCGGGCCGTTATGCACGAAACCCGGGTCGTTCCTGCCCACCACCAGGGCGACGAGGGTGCCGCCGACCATGGCCAGCAGCGAGTTCATGGCGACGAGGCCGGAGACCTTGTCCAGCGTCTGCGCGCTCATGACGTTGAAGCCGAACCAGCCGACGATGAGGATCCACGCGCCGAGGGCGAGGAAGGGGATGCTCGAGGGCGGATGCGCGCCGGCGATGCCGCCGTCCTTGTGATAACGCCCCCGGCGGGCGCCGAGCAGCAGCACGGCGGCGAGCCCGACCCAGCCGCCGACGGCATGCACCACCACCGAGCCGGCGAAATCGTGGAATTCCGCGCCGAAGGCATCCTTGAGCCAGCCCTGGATGCCATAGGCCTGGTTCCAGGCGATGCCCTCGAAGAAGGGATAGACGAAGCCGACCAGCAGGAAGGTCGCGGCGAGTTGCGGCCCGAAGCGCGCCCGCTCGGCGATGCCGCCTGAAACGATCGCGGGTATGGCTGCGGCGAAGGTGAGCAGGAAGAAGAACTTGGTCAGTTCGAAGCCGCTCTTCTGCGTCAGCGTTTCGGCGCCGACGAAGAAATGCACGCCGTAGGCGATGCCGTAGCCGATGAAGAAGTAGGCCAGGGTCGACACCGAAAAGTCGCAAAGAATCTTAACCAGCGCATTGACCTGATTCTTGCGCCGCACCGTGCCCAGTTCGAGGAAGGCGAAGCCGGCGTGCATCGCCAGGATCATGATGGCGCCGAGCAGGATGAAGAGAACGTCGGCGGAGGTCTTGAAGTTGTCCATATTGGTGCTCCCGATTCACGAATCCGGAGCACGAAAGCAACTAACATTCCAGAAAATAACTGTATTGGGATTAATGGCTTGCAAACGTCCGCCGCCGCCCGTCGAGAGCGAATGCACCGCCCCGGTGCAAGCACCGCACCATTCGTGTGCAATCAGCGTGGAATGCCGCCCTCGGGTGGGGCGTAGCCGCGCGGCAGCAGCACCCACATGCTGCCCTTCTGCCGCATCCTCCCGGCCAGGCTGCCGGCCTCGGCGCCGCTGCCCCAGTAGAAGTCGGCCCGCACGACACCGCGGATCGCGCCACCGGCGTCCTGGGCCAGCATCAACTGACGCAGCGGCCGCGTCTCGTTGGGCCAGGTGGTGTCGAGGAATACAGGCGCGCCCAGCGGGACGTGGCGCGGATCGACGGCGATGGAACGGCGTGGCGTCAGCGGCAGGCCCAGCGCACCCTGCGGTCCGCTGCCGGTGAAGGGCAGCTCACGGAAGAACACCAGGCTCGGGTTGTTGTTCAGTAGTTCCTGCAGACGCTTCGGATTGGCGCGCGCCCAGTTCTTGATGCCCTGCATCGAGGCTTCGTGGGCTTTCAACTCGCCCTGCTCGATCAGCCACTTGCCGATCGAGCGGTAGGGGTGGCCGTTCTGGTCGGCGTAGTTGATGCGCACGCGGCCGCCATCGGCCAGTTCGACCTGGCCCGAGCCCTGGATCTGCAGGAAGAACAAATCGATGGCGTCGTCGATCCACAGCAGCGCCTGGCCGGCACGACGAACCTCTTCCTCGGTCCACTCGCCGCGCGAGAAATATGGCACCAGCTTCCTCCCCTCGAGCCGGCCACGCAGGCGCATGTGCTTGAGTTCGGGATAGATCTCGGCGAGATCGACGACGACCAGATCATCGGGCGGACCGAACACCGGATGGAGGAAGGGCTTCCTGCGTTCGCGGCTGCCCTTGACGATGGGTTCGTAGTAGCCGGTGATGAGTCCCTCGCGCGTACCGTCCGGATTGACCAGGCGCCACGGCACCAGGTTGGCTTCGAACCAGGCCCGGGCCGCCCGGCTCGCCACGCCATCGGCGCCGACCTTCGTCGTGCCCAGGCTGGCGCAGACGGTGCGCCAGAGCGCCTGCTTCTCGAGGGTCGCACAGGAGGCGCGCAAGGCCTCGAAGGTGGAAAGGGCATCATCCTCGGCCCAACCCGGCAGGTCTTCCCAGGTCGCGGGCTGCAGCGGCTTCTCGGGCGGCTTGACCGGTTCGATCGCCGGGCAGACCGGGCAGGCGGCACAGGGCGGGCAGCCCTCTGGACGCGGCGGCGCGACGGGAGCGGCGACGCAGCCGGCCAGCAGCAACGTCAGGGAGGCGATGAAGAGGGGGCGCAACATGAGATACTTCCGCGAACAAAAACCTGGCGAAGCTTACTCCATGTGGGCACTGCTGCTCGAACTCGGAATCGCCGCCGCGCTGGTCTTCGTCGCCTGGCGCGTCTGGCCGAAGGAAACCCCAACCAACCCGCCGAAGGAACCCCGCAATGACGAATGAGCTGGCCGCCTTCCTCGTCCGCGCCGAGGCGCTGCTCGCCCGCGTCGAGGCCATGCTGCCGGCGACCCCCGGCGCCCCCGACTGGTCGGCCCATGCCTACCGCTGGCGCAAGCGCAATGGCGGCGGCCGCCTCGAGGCCGTGCATCATCCGCACCGCATCCGCCTCGCCGACCTGCAGGGCATTGCCGAGCAGAAGGCGCGCATCGAGCGCAACACGCGCCAGTTCGTCGAAGGCCGCAGCGCGAACAACGTGCTGCTCACCGGCGCACGCGGCACCGGCAAGTCATCGCTGATCAAGGGCGTACTGGCCAAGTACGGGGCCAAGGGCCTGCGACTGATCGAGGTCGACAAGGGCGACCTCGTCGATCTACCGGACATCGTCGACCTCATCGCCACGCGACCCGAGCGCTTCATTGTCTTCTGCGACGACCTTTCCTTCGAGGCTTCCGAGCCGGGCTACAAGGCGCTGAAGAGCATCCTCGACGGCAGCATCGCCGGCACTGCCGACAACGTGCTGATCTACGCCACATCGAACCGCCGCCACCTGATGCCCGAGTACATGGCGGAAAATCTCGAGGCGCAGCGGGTCGGCGACGAGATCCACCCCGGCGAAACCGTCGAGGAAAAGATATCCCTGTCGGAGCGCTTCGGCCTCTGGCTGTCGTTCTATCCCTTCGACCAGGACCACTACCTCGCCATCTGCACGCATTGGCTCCGGCACTTCGGCGTCGATGACAAGCCGGCGCTGGCGGCGCGGCAGGAAGCGCTGCAATGGTCCCTCGAGCGCGGCTCGCGCAGCGGCCGCGTCGCCTGGCAGTTCGCCCGCGACTTCGCCGGAAAGCTCGGCAAGCCTTGAAGAAGGTCGACGTCGCCGCCGCGGTGATCCTGCGCCCTGACGGCAGCTTTCTGCTCGGCCAGCGCGCACCCGGCACCTTCTACCCGGGCTACTGGGAATTCCCGGGCGGCAAGGTCGAGCCGGACGAAACGCCGCGCGAAGCGCTGGTGCGCGAGCTGCACGAGGAACTCGGCATCGCGGTCGAGACGGCGCATCCGTGGATCGTGCGCGAGCATGTCTATGAGCACGCCCACGTGCGGCTGCATTTCTTCCGCGTCGTCGCCTGGCACGGCGAGCTGCAGGACCACGTTCACACCGCGCTCTCCTGGCAGCGCGCCGATGCGCTCGACGTGGCGCCGATGCTGCCGGCCAATGCCCCGGTGCTCAAGGCGTTGCAGCTTCCCGCCGTCTACGGCATCAGCCATGCCCATGCGATCGGCGCGGATGCGCAGCTGGCCGCGCTGGCGCAGGCGCTGCAGCAGGGCTTGCGGCTGGTGCAGCTGCGCGAGGCGGCGATGCCCGAACTCGCGCGCGAAGGCTTCGCCGCGCAGGCCGTCGCGCTCTGCCACCGTCACGGCGCGCGGGTGCTGATCAATGGCGACACGCAACTGGCCTGGGCGCTCGGCGCCGACGGCGTTCATCTGCCGGTGGAAAAGCTCATGCAGTCGCGGCAGCGGCCGGAATTTCCCCTGGTCGGTGCGTCCTGCCACGACGCGCCGGAGCTGGCGCGCGCCGCCGTGCTCGGCGCGGACTTCGCCGTGCTCGGCCCGGTCCAGGCCACGGCCAGCCATCCGCAGCAGCCCGCACTCGGCTGGGAGAAATTCGCCCGGCTGATCGAATACTCGCCGTTGCCGGTCTATGCGCTCGGCGGCATGCGGCAAGCCGACCTGCCGCGGGCGCTCGCCGCCGGCGCGCAGGGAATCGCGGCTATTCGCGGGGCGTGGACGACGGATTGAGTTCGCCGGGATCCGGCTCGGCGCCGGGAACGCAGTAGTCGCCTGCGGCCCAGGCGCCGAGGTCGATCTTCTTGCAGCGTTCTGAGCAGAACGGCCGCCAGGCATTTTCGGGGCGCCACTCGACCGGCTTGCCGCAGGTCGGGCAATTGACGACGCGCATGCCGCTCACAGGTTGCAGAAGGTCAACTCGAACTGCACGTCCGCCTCGACCTGCTTGGGTCTCTGCTCGAGCTCGGGGGCGAGGAAGCGGATGTTGAGCGCGTACTTGCTGGCGCTGATTTCGGGAATATAGGGGTCGGTACGCACGAGGCGCAGGCGGATCAGCTGGGCGGTGCGACCGGCCAGCATCAGCTGGTAGGAGCCGTGCGCGGCCAGCTGCCCTTCGGGCCGCCCCGAGGCGCGCAGCAACCTCAGCACGATGGCGATGCCCTGGCGAATCGGCAGCATCGGCTTGAGCCAGGTGGACAGATCGCGGTGGCGGAAGGCGGTCTCGCGATTGAGCCAGTGATGATAGGCCGGCAGATCGAACTCGCAGACGCCGCCGGGAATCCCGGCCCGGTTCTTGATCGCCATCAGCCATTCGTTCTCGCGCAGATACTGGCCGATCTTGCCCTGCATCGCCAGCAGCGCGGCCGACGCCTGCTCGATCTCGTAGAGCGCGCCGTTGAGCGCCTCCTCGGAGATGTCCGGGTTGTTGCGGAAGGAGAGCAGAATCTGCCGCTGGCGCTCGAGTTCCTGCACCATGTCGAACTTGAGATCGGCGCGGCTGGCGACCTCGAGAATCTCGAAGATCGTCACCAGGGCGACGTGATGCTCGTCCGCGCCCTCCGCCGCGATGAAATGGATCACCGTGTCGAACAGATGTTCCAGGCGCAAAAGCGTCCGGATGCGTTCGTTCAACGGATATTCGTAGGTGATCACACGGCGGCCATGGGGAAAAGTCGGGGGATTGTCACCCAAACAGCCTCAAATCTCAACCATTTGCGGCCGCTGCCTTGACGGCAGCCAGGGCGCGGTATTGGCCATCGAGCAGCGCGACCTGCTCCCGCAGGTCGGTCTGCGTGCCGACGTTTTCGATCACGTCGTCGGCCGCCGCGAGTCGCCGGTCGCGGCCTGCCTGTGCCGCCAGGATGCGTTTTATTTCGGCGCGCGTCAGGCCACTCCGGGCGATGACCCGCTGTATGCGGACTTCGTCGTCACAGTCCACGACCGCGACGCGATCGATGCGATCGCGGTAAGCGCCCGACTCGACCAGCAGGGGCACGACGAGGACGATGTAGGGCGCATTCGCATGGTCCGCGATCAGCCGCTCGCTTTCGCCACGGATCAGCGGATGCAAAATGGCTTCGAGGCGCTCGCGGGCCGCCGGCACCGTGAAGGCCAGGGCACGCATGGCGGCGCGATCGAGCGCACCATCGGCGGTCAGCACCGCCTTGCCGAACGCCTCGCGGATCGCCGGCATGGCCGAGCCCCGCGAACCGGTCAGCTCATGCGCAATCGCATCCGTGTCGACGATGGCGGCACCGAGGGCGGCGAAGGCCTCGGCCGCCGCGCTCTTGCCACTGCCGATCCCGCCGGTCAGGCCGACAACGAACGGTGGCAAGGGCTGAAGCGGCGCTGCCGCGCTCAGGGGCATTCCGTCGTCGCTGCGCCGGGCATCTTCGCCACCAGGCCGGGCAGGCGGCGATCGAGCAATTCGCTGGGTCCCTTGACGAGGACCCGAGTATGCCGCGCGGGTGTTTGGCGTACTTCGATCCGCGCCGATCTTACGCCACGCTTGATCATGTTCTGCAGGAGCTCGCCGGCGGCGGCCTCGTTCTTGAACAGTCCCAGGGAAATGGCGTTGAGGCTGGGGCCCTCGTCCTGCATGATGTAGAAGTCCTTGATGCCAAGAGCCCGAAGTTCGGCGGCCTTCTTGTCGGCAGCGGCCTTGCTGGCCTGCGGCGGAATATGAACCCAGTAGCTCGTGGTACCCTCGGCCGGCTTGACCTCGACGTTGAAGCCGACAAGCTCGGCCTTGAAGGCCTCGACCTCGGCAAGCGGCAGGCCGGTTACGACGCGACAGGCAAGCCACGCCGGCGACGGCGCTGCGGGCGCCGTGACGACAGGCGCCGCTGCGACGATCCGCAACTTCTCCGGTACGATCTGGCTGGCCAGCCGCTGCGGCTCGCGCCCCGACTCCTGACCGCCCAAGTAACCCTTCGTCCAGGCGAAGAAGCCCAGGTTGGCGAGGACAAGCAGCAGGAAGAAGGCCCGGAAGACCCTCATCCGGCGACCTCAACCACCTACTTTGGGCAGGTGGGCCAGGGATTCCTCGATCGCCGCGCGGGGATACTCGTAATCTTCGAGCTTGCCGGCGAAGTAGCGGTCGTAGGAGGCCATGTCGAAGTGGCCGTGGCCGGACAGGTTGAAGAACAGCGTCTTGGCCTCGCCCGTCTCCTTGCAGCGCAGCGCCTCGTCGATGACGGCACGGATGGCGTGGTTGGATTCGGGCGCGGGGATGATGCCCTCGGCCTTGGAGAACTGCACACCGGCCGCGAACGTGGCCACTTGCGGCACGGCGATCGCCTCGATCAGCCCTTCGTGCAGCAGCTGCGACACCAGCGGCGAGTCGCCGTGGTAGCGCAGGCCGCCGGCGTGAATGCCGGGCGGCATGAAGTCGTGTCCGAGGGTGTACATCTTCATCATCGGCGTGAAGCCGGAGGCATCGCCGAAGTCGTAGGTGTAGATGCCCTTGGTCAGCGTCGGGCAGGAGGTCGGCTCGACGGCGACTAGGCGGGTGTTCTTGGCCTTGGCGTCGCCGGCGGCCTTGTCGGCGAGGAAGGGGAAGGCCACGCCGGCGAAGTTGGAGCCGCCGCCGCAGCAGCCGAACACGATGTCCGGATATTCGTTGATCTTGGCGAACTGCTTCTTCGCCTCCAAGCCGATCACCGTCTGGTGCAGGCAGACGTGGTTGAGCACCGAGCCCAGCGCGTAATTGGTGTCGGGACGCGTGGCGGCCTCTTCCACCGCCTCGGAAATGGCGATGCCGAGCGAGCCCTCGTTGTTCGGGTCCTTGGCCAGGATCGCGCGGCCGGTGTTGGTCATGTTGCTGGGGCTGGCGAAGACCTCGGCGCCCCAGGTCTGCATCATCGAACGGCGGAAGGGCTTCTGGTCATACGAGACCTTCACCATGTACACGCGCACATCGAGGCCGAACATGTTACCCGCCAGCGCCATCGACGAACCCCACTGACCGGCGCCGGTCTCGGTGGAGATGCGCTTGATGCCGGCCTGCTTGTTGAAGTACGCTTGCGGCACCGAGGTGTTGACCTTGTGCGAGCCGGCCGGCGACACACCCTCGTACTTGTAGTAGATCTTGGCCGGCGTGCCGAGCATCTGCTCCAGCCGCCAGGCGCGGCACAAGGGTGTCGGCCGCCACAGGCGGTAGATCTCGCGCACCGGCTCGGGGATCGGGATCCAGCGCTCGGCCGACATCTCCTGCTCGAGCAATGCGCCGGGGAAGATCGCCAGCATCTTCTCGGGGCCGACCGGGTTGCCGTCGGGGCCGAGCGGCGGACTCGGCGGATTCGGCATGTCGGAGACGACGTTGTACCAGTGGGTCGGAATGTCCTTTTCTTCGAGCTGGATGCGCATGTCGGCCATGGTGGTTTCTCCCTCAGTCGTTATTTGAAAAGCCCGTTACGTTACCGCAAGTTGGACTGCTTGATCTGATCTGCCTCAAGCTCGCCGCGGATCACGTCGCGGCGAACCGCTTGGCGCGGGCGAAAGGCCGCGTGCAGCGCGACGTATGCGGCTTCGGCGGCGGCACGGTTGTCCTGGCTGAAGTTGCAGACGTAGATGTCCAGCGTCACCGCGTCGAGTTCGGGCCAGGTGTGCACGGCGACGTGCGATTCGGCGAGGACCACCGCCCCGGTCGCGCCACCCTCGGCGAAGGCATGGAAGGCCTCGGCGACCACGGACAGGCCGGCGCCGTTGCACGCCCCGATGCAGACCTCGCGCAACGGTCCGACATCTCGCATCAGCGCGGGGCCGGCGGCGCAACCGTGGAGCTCGGCGAGGATGTGCAAGCCGCGCATTTCAGGCCGGCGGGTTCTGGCCCCTGCCCGTGCCGCGCAGCGCATAGGCCACGCCGCCGAGGACGAAGCCGCCGCTGGCGACATACCAGAGCGACAACGTGTCGCCTGCCGACGCCAGCACGCCGCCACTGACGAGGAACTGCGCCACGGTGGCGACGAGGCCGAGCAACAGCAGGGCGCTGCCGACGATCATCGAGCTCACCGCCATCTGCTCACGGTCGGCACCGACCATCAGGAAAACATGGCCAATGACGCAGCCGAGCGGGAAAGTGAACCACATCAGCGGCCCCGCCTCGAGCGGCGCCTTGCCGAAGGGGGCGAGCAGCAACACCACGCCGGCCACGAGGCCGAGCACCAGGAAAACCGCGCCGATCAGTTTGGTCATGTGTGTCCTTCTCCTCCAGTTCCGCCAGTCTAGCCGAGAGCGGTGCCAACGCGAACGGCCAAGCGCCGCAGCACCTGCTCGGCCGCACGCACGCCGCGGTAGTTGGCTTCCTCGAACAGCGACATGCCGCTGACGTCGGCGTGGGCAAAATGCACGCGCTCCCAGCCCCGCGCCAGCGGTTGCCGCGCCGCCGACCAGATCGTGCCGGGCACGGGCCGGATCATGGCATGGCCGTGGCGGAAGACGTCGAGCCGTTGGGTGACCTGGCCGATTTCGGGATGAGCGCGGCCGAGGTCGGCAAGAATCTGCCGGGCCCACGTCTCGCGCGGCGTGTTGAGCAGCCGTTCGCGCGCCTGCTTCGGCGGCTCGGCCGAAAACGCATGGTAATAAGTCAGCACTGTCGGGCCCGGCGCGGCCGCGATGCGTTGGTGGGTGGCGACGACGTAACCCAGGGCGGGGCTGTCGTAGAGCACGTTGTCCCACGCCAGCGGCGCGCCGGCGCCCGAAGACGGCATCTCGGCCAGGGTCAGGTTCGCCACCAGCCACGGCGCATGGTCGCCGGCGCGCGCCGCTGCCACCAGCGACGCGGGCAGTTCCGGCGCGACATGCGGCAACACGAACAACGGGGCAGCCCAGACCAATTGTTCCGCCTCGTAGCGAACGACGCGGTTCTCGTGCTCTAGCAAAAAGTCGGCGCTGGCGGCACGGCGGTTCTGGCCGATGTGGAATGCCAGCGCGCCGGTAATCGTGCGGTCAGCGTAGCGCTGCGCCAGCCGCTTGACGATCCAGCCGTTGCCCTCGGGCGCGGTGAGCACGGAATCGGCAGCGGCGTTGGCGGCCTCGCCGTTGCGGCAGGCGAAGTAATGGATGCCGGCCCAGGCCGACGCCTCGCCGATGCCGACGCCAAAGTCATCGCGGCAGGCGTAGTTCACGTACCAGTGCAGGTGCGGCGAGTCGAACCCGTTGTCGCGCAGCCACTGGCGCATGGTGATGCGGTCCAGCTCGCGCCAGCGCGGCTCGTTTGATGACAGCGCCGCCGGCAGCGCGAAGGCGCGGCGACCCTGGCCGTCGCGCGCCTCGCGGAACTCCGCCATCCGCTCCTGGAAGCGCACGTACTGGTCGCGCTCGGCCGCCGCGACGCCGAGCCGCGGCCACAGGCCGTCCTGCCACAAGCCGCTGATGTGCAGCCGCTCCTGCGGCGCATGGCACAGCAAGCGCTCGTCGTAGCTCGGCCGCGCCGCGTGCGGATCGCCCTGCAGTGCGCCGAGATCGGCCAGCAGCTCGCGCACCGCGCGGCTCTCACGCGTCGGCAGCGGCAGGTAGTGGGCACCGAGCGGGTAGGCCGAGACGGCGTTCTCGCCATAGCGCGAGTTGCCGCCGACGGAGGACTCCAGTTCGAGGATGGCGAAATCGCGGAAACCGGCCCGCTCCAGCCGCCAGGCCGCCGACAGGCCGCCGATGCCGGCGCCGACGATCAGCACCGGCACGCGGCGCACCTCGGTCGGTCGCGCGAAGTTCTTCTCGCGCAGCCGGTGGCCGCGCTCCAGGTTGCCGCCCGCCAGTTCGCCCGGCGGCAACGGCGCGCCCTTCACCTCGCCGCAGCCGGCCACGGCCAGTGCCGCGCAGGAGGCGAGGAAGTCGCGCCGCTTCATCGCACTACATGACGCCACTCGGACTCGAAGGTCCGCACCAGCACCTGGTTGTTGAGGCGGTTCACCTCGGCATCGACGCGCGCCATGTCGGCGGGGAAATCGAACATCGCGGCCGTGGTCTGCGCGGTGAGGAAGCGCAGCGGCACGGTGTAGGTTTCGGGCGACGCGTACGCTTCGCGGCCGGCGAGGATGTAGCCCCACTCGCCGAAGGACGGCACCAGCGCATGGTAGGGCGCGGTCTTGAGGCCGGCGTCCTCGAGCGTGGCGACCACGGTCCAGAACGACTGCCGCGCGTAGAACGGCGAAGTGGCCTGCACGACGAGGCGGCCGTGCGGCGCGAGATGGCGGGTCAGCAGGCGGTAGAACGGCGCCGAATAGAGCTTGCCGATGCTGTAGCTCGAAGGGTCGGGGAAGTCGGCGACGATGAAGTCGAAGGCATCGGCATGGTCTTCGAGCCAGCGCACGGCGTCGGCATTGACGACTTTCAGCTTCGGCGAGTTGAGGGCGTCGCCGTTCAGCTGACGCAGCAGCGAGGCCGAGGAGAACAGCCGCGTCATCGCCGGGTCGAGATCGACCAGCGTGACCGCCTCGATGTTCGGATACTTGAGGATCTCGCGCACGGCGAAGCCGTCGCCGCCGCCGAGCACCAGCACGCGGCGCGCATGGGCCATGCCCGCCAGCCCCGGATGCACCAGCGCCTCGTGGTAGCGGTATTCGTCCTTGGACGAGAACTGCAGGTTCTGGTTGAGGAAGAGGCGCACGTCGTCGCGCCAGCGCGTGACGACGATGCGCTGGTAGGGCGTGTTCTCGGCGTGGATGATGTCGTCGGCGTAGATCCAGCCCTCGGCCATCGTGGTGAGCTGACCGGCGCCGGCAAAGCCGCCGGCAAGCACGGCAACCGATGACAGCCCGGCGGCGAGCAGCCCGGTGCGCCGCGCCAACCGGTCGCGGAACAGCCAGAGCGCCCACAGCGCCACGGCCGCGTTGAGCAGGCCGAAGAGAAAGCCTGTGCGCACCAGGCCCAAGTGCGGCGCCAGCAGCAGCGGGAAGAGGATGGAGACGGCCAGGGCGCCGAGGTAGTCGAAGGACAACACCCTGGCGACGAGTTCGTTGAAGGCGACGTCGCGCTTGAGGATGCGCATCACCAGCGGAATCTCGAGGCCGACCAGCACGCCGACCGCGAACACCGCGCCGTAGAGCAGCACGCGGAAGGGTCCGGCATGGGCGGCGAAGGCGACGAACAGCCCCGCCGCCGTGAAGCCGCCGAGCAGGCCGACCGCCAGTTCGATCTGTACGAAGCGGCCGATCAGGTCGCGCTCGACGAACTTCGACAGCCAGGAGCCGACGCCCATGGCGAAGAGGTAGGCGCCGATCACCGTGGAGAACTGGGTGACCGAGTCGCCGAGCAGATAGGAGGCGAGCGCGCCGGCGATCAGCTCGTAGGCCAGCCCGCAGGCGGCGACGACGAAGACCGACGCCAGCAGGGCGAATTGCAGACGCCGCGAACTCGCGGCGCCCGCCGCCTGTTCAGCCATGTATCGCAGCGGCGACGACGATGGCGATGCCCAGGCACATCGCGGCGACGACGGTCGCCAGCGGCTGGTTCTTCTTCTCGACGATCTCGCCCCAGAGGTCGTAGGGCGTCAGCTTGTCGACGATGATGAAGGACACCCAGAAGACGACGACGCCGAGAATGGAATAGATCAGCGAGTTGAAGAATATCTTGGGGTTGAAAAGTTCCATCATGGCGTTCTCCTGATGTGACTTACTTGTGGAAGGTGCTGCGCTGCGAAGGGTTGAGCCGGTTCGGCTGCGAATGGGCCATGTCGTCGAACAGGCCGACGCCGCGATAGTCGGCCCAGGCCATGACGCTCACCGCCAGCATGCCGATAATCGCGTAGATGCGGGCCATCAATCGTCTCCGTCGTCGCCGGAGGTGACGATCGGGTGATCGCTCTCGGCCCAGCGCCTGACTTCGAAACTGCCGCGCCGAACGCGGGTCCAGAGCGGGAAGAGCACGAGCACCAGCCACAGCAGGATCAGCGAAGACCAGCGCGGCCCTGCCCGCGCCACGCTGAGCTCTGCCGACAGCATGGCACTCTTGGCATCCATGTCGTGATCGATGGCCAGCACGTAGGTGCCCGCCGGCAGGTTGCCGAAGACGATCTCGTCGTCGCGCGAACCCTCCGACCAGCTCTCGCCACCGTCGACGCCCTCGTAGCGGGCGATTTCCCGGCTCTCCTGCCAGGCCTGGCCGGTGTCCTTGTTGACCAGGGTCAGGTTGAGGCCCAGCCAGTTGTTGGTAATGCCGGTGCGATGGGCGATCTCCAGCCGGTTGCCGTCGCCCGCCAGCTTGAACTCGCGGGTCAGCTTGGGCTCGTCGTCCTGCGGATCGAAGGTCAGTTGCTGCTTGAACAGCGTGCCGCCGGGACCGACGATCAGCAGGACGAGGTGAATGACGACGGCCGCCAGGCCGAACTGCCAGAAGCGCCGGCAGACCCGGCGATGGCGCTCCTCGAGCGGATTGGGCTGGTTGGCATAGACGCCGACCGGCTTCGGCAGCCCTTCCGCGAGAGCGAAGGCCGCGGCGATCTCCTCCGGCGCGACATACTCGGACAGCGTCCACGTCTCCTCGTTGTCGGTGGTCTCGCGCGAGAGCATCCGCGGCGGCGCGACGTAATCGTCGACGCGCGCCGTCTCGTCGAGCCGCACCCGCCACGGGAACTCGCCGATGACGTAGGCGACCCTTGCCGTGTAGCCCTGGAAATGCTTGAACTCCTGCTTCTCGTAGGTGACGGAGCCCACGGCCGTCAGCACGGCACGCGGCAGCACGCGGGCGAGGTTCCAGTGACCGTCGTACTGCGTCATCCAGAGCAGCTTGTTGTCGGCGCCGAGGCAAACGTACTCGTCCCAGCAGTAGTCAACGCCATCGGCGGTCATGCAGCGACGCATGAAGCCGATGATCTCGACCGACTCGTCGCGCAGCTTGCCCTTGCTGCCGAGCGGCAGACGCGGCTGCTCGATCTGCGCCGAAACGCGCGCCAGCAGCTTGACCGTCTCGTGCGTCGTGTCGAGCACCGCGCCGCAGCTGCCGCAGCCGACGGTCTCGATGTTGCCGTGGGCAACCTGGAGCGGCGAGCCGCAGCTCGGGCAGTTGAAGGCGCGGGCCTTGAGCGTGACCTCGGGGATCGGCGCCTTTTCGCGCAGCTTGGCCCAATTGAGGCTCTTGAAATCGACGCTGTCGCCGACGAAGACCAGCGGCCGTTCAGGATCGTCGCTGTAGTCGAAGGTGGCGAAACCGCCCTGCTCGTCCCGCAGGTCGACGACCGGCGCCGGGTAACCGGCGCCGACCTTGAACGGCAGTTCACCCTCGCCGGCGACGCATTCGGCATTGAGGATATTGGTAACGGCGAAGTTGCGCCCGGCGACCGCGTATTTCTGCCCGAGCGCGATGTCGGCGAAGGCCGGCAGCGGCTCGTTCACACGCAGCGGCATCGACAGCACGTATTCGCCGCCGGCCTCCGACAGCCAACCGCTTCTGCCGTTGTCGTAGAGCAGGTGCCATTCGTTCCACAGGCCCTGCTCGTACTTCAACTGGATGCGGCCGATCAGGCCGAAATGCACGCCCTGCCAGCGCCCCTCGGCGCCCCGCTGCAGGGGGCTGCGGTCCTCGAGCAGCTCGGCCATCTTGCCGAGGTTCTCGAGTTCCTCGCCGCGGCGGACCAGCGTGCTCTGGCAGTAGTCGCAGACCGCGAGGACGGAGACGACCGACTTGAACTCGACCGGCGCCCCGCAGGAGGGACAGCGGGCTACCTTGCCCATGATTGAGCCGGACGATCCTTAGCCCAGCTTCTTCATCAGCTCGGCCTTCTTGGCCTCGAACTCGGCCTGCGACAGGATGCCCTTGCCGAACATGCCGTGCAGCTTCTCGATGGTGGCGATGATTTCGTCGGGAGACACCGGCACGGCCGGTGCGGCCGCCGCCGCTGGCGCAGCCGCAGCACCCGGCGCGCCACCCATGGGATTAAGCGACTGCGCCATGCTCGCCGCGACCTGCTGACCGACGCCGAACCCCACACCGACGCCGGCGCCGAGGCCGGCCAGGCCGCCCTCGTTCTGCGCCGCCAGCGGGATCGCCTCGGCCGTCTGGAACCGGGTGTATTCGCTCATGCCGCCCATCATGTTTACGCCGATGCGCTTGTCGAGCATGGCCTGCAGTTCCTCGGGCAGCGAGATGTTCTGCACGTTGAGGCTGTCGAGCTGGATGCCGTAGCCCTGGAACATCGGATCCATCTTGGCCTTCAACGCGTTGCCGAACTCGAGCTGGTTGCCCGCCATGTCGATGAAGGGCACGCCGGACTCGCCGAAGATGTCGGAGATGTGGCCGATGATGGTGTTGCGCAACTGGCTTTCCAGTTGTTCCGTCGTGTAGCTCGCGGTCACGCCGGAGATCGTCGTATGGAAGAGCTTGGGATCGACCAGGTGGTAGGCGTAGATGCCGAAGGCGCGCAGCCGCACCATGCCGAAGTCCTTGTCGCGGATGGTCACCGGGTTGGGCGTGCCCCACTTGCGGTCGAGCCGGGCCTTGGTGCTGAAGAAATAGACGTCGGACTTGAAGGGCGACTCGAACAGCTTGTCCCAGTTCTGCAGGTAGGTCAGCACCGGCAGCGTCTGGGTGGTGAGCTTGTACATGCCGGGGCCGAAGACGTCGGCCACCTTGCCCTCGTTGATGAACACGGCCATCTGCGATTCGCGCACGGTGAGCGAGGCGCCGTACTGGATCTCGAAGTCGGCCATGGGGAAGCGCCAGGCCATGGTTTCGCCGTCGTCCTCGGTCCATTGAATGATGTCGATGAACTGCTTCTTGATGAAATCCATCAGCGCCATGGCAAGCTCCTCGGGGTTCGGAAATGAAAGACCATCATAGCGCAGCGGCAATGCGCGCGACACCCTCGAGCACGAGGTTGTCGACGACGCGATGCGGCGTCACCAGGCGGGGCGCAAGCAGAGCCGCGGCGCCGCCCGAGATGAGGCAGGAGACATCCGGGCCGAGCGGAGCGGCCATGCGCTCGACGGCGCCGAGCGTGGCCTGGATGGCGCCGCTGGCGATCGCGTCGAAGGTGTTGCGCGGCAGCTCGCGGTAGTCGCCGCGCGCCGTCGGCAGGTCGGCCGTACTGTCCGCCAGCGCGGCGCGCATCATGTCGAGCCCGGGCAGGATAAGGCCGCCCTGGAAGATGCCGGCGCCATCGAGCACGTCGACGGTCGTCGCCGTGCCGCACATGACGACGATGCAGGCGCCCGCCTGCAGCGCCCGTGCGCCGACCAGCGCCGCCCAGCGATCGGCACCCAGCTGGTCGGGGTTGTCGTAGCGATTGACCACCCCGCATTGCGCGGCCTGCGAGCGCACCCATTCGGCGGCAAGGCCATGACGCCGCGCCAGCGCCTCGATCGCCGCGCTGCCCGCCGCACCGGCGACGTTGCAGGCGACGATGCGGATCGGCGATTGTGGCAAGGCAAGCGTGGCAGCCTGCGCATGCGTGACCGCGCCGGTCGCCAGCCAGGCATCGCCGTCGCGCAGACCCCACTTGAGGCGGGTATTGCCGCTGTCGATGCAGAGGATCATTGCAGGCGCAGCGACACGTCGCCGGACAGGATGCGCCGCACGCCTGCAGCGGTTTCGAGCAACAGGGCGCCGTCGCTGGCGATGCCGGCGCAGATGCCTTCGAGCGGCGCGGCATGCGGCATCAGCACGCGAACCGGCCGGCCGGTCCAGGCATGGCGGGCGAGCCACTCCTCGCGCACCGCAGCGAAGCCGGCGACGGCGAAGGCGTCGAGCACGGCGAGCAACTCCCTCAGCAGCGCCGCGAGCAGAAGGTTGGGATCGACATCGCTGTCCAGTGCGGCTGCGCTCGCGCGTATCTCGTCGGGCATGGCTGCCGGCAGGCGCAGGTTGAGGCCGATGCCGATCACCGCGGCCGTGTTCGACTGCAGTTCGATGAGGATGCCGCCGAGCTTGCGGCCATCCTTGAGCACGTCGTTGGGCCACTTCAACGCCGTGGCGCTAAGCGACGCCGGAGCGTGGAGCAGGAGTCCCGCTTGCGGGGATGCGACCGCGGAGGCGGATGCGGCGGCCGCGCTTCGAAGTTCGGCGTCGCGCATTCCGCTTGCGGATGCTACGCCCCCACTGCGTGGGGCCCCCTCCGCTGCAAGCGGTCGCCCGAGTTTTTCCAGGGCGCGCGCCACCGCGACACCCGCGGCCAGCGACAGGCCGCTCAGGTCGATGCCGTCGGCAAAGCGCCACAGCAGGGAGAAGGTCAGGCTGTCGCCGGCGGCGGCGAGCCACTCGCGCCCCATGCGGCCGCGCCCGGCGGTCTGCCGTTCGGCCGCGAGCACCGTGCCTGAGGGCGCTCCGCTCGCGGCACGGGCGAGCAGTTCGGCGTTGGTGGAACCGCACTCGGCCCGCAGGTCGATGTCGAAACGGCAGGCCGCGCCGCCGAGAGCGGCGGCGATGGCGGGGACGGAGAGCGGAACGGTGATGTCGGCCACGGTGGGCCGATTATCACTCCTTCCCGTCGTCGATGCCGAGTTCCTGGATCTTGCGGGTAATGGTGTTGCGGCCGATGCCGAGCGACTGCGCGGCCTCGATGCGGCGGCCGCCGGTCGCGGCGAGTGCGCGGCCGATCACCGTGCGTTCGAATTCCCTGCTGAGGAGGTCGAAGGCCTCGCCTGGCCGGGCGGCGAGGACGCGGTCGGCCTCGCCGGCAAGGGCGGCCAGCCAGTCCGAGGGCCCCTCGCTGCGTGGTTCGTCGCGCACTTCCGGCGGCAGGTCGGCGACCTCGACGACCTGCCCGGGGGCCATGACCGTCAGCCAGTGGCAGAGGTTTTCGAGCTGGCGCACGTTGCCGGGGAAATCGAGTCCCTGGAGGAAACGCAAGGCCTCGTCGGAGAGGCGCTTGGCGTCGACGCCGAGTTCCTGCGCGCTCTTCTGCAGGAAATGTTTGGCCAGCAGCGGGATGTCCTCGTGCCGCTCGCGCAGGCTGGGCAGGCGCAGGCGAATGACGTTGAGGCGATGGAACAGGTCTTCGCGGAAGAGGCCGTCCTTGACCCGCGTCTCGAGGTTCTGGTGGGTGGCGGCGATCACCCGCACGTTGGCCTTGACCGGCTGGTGGCCGCCGACGCGGTAGAAGTGTCCGTCGGAGAGCACGCGCAACAGCCGCGTCTGCAGTTCGGCCGGCATGTCGCCGATCTCGTCGAGGAAGAGCGTGCCGTTCTCGGCCTGTTCGAAACGGCCGCGGCGCTGGGTGGCCGCACCGGTGAATGCACCGCGCTCGTGGCCGAAGAGCTCGGACTCGAGCAGGTCGCGCGGGATGGCCGCGGTGTTGATGGCGATGAACGGGGCGTCGCGCCGCGGGCTGTGGCGATGCAGGGCACGCGCGACGAGTTCCTTGCCGGTGCCCGACTCGCCGTTTATCAGCACCGTGGCATGGGATTGCGCCAGGCGACCGATGGCGCGGAACACTTCCTGCATCGAAGGCGCCTGACCAAGAATCTCCGGGGCGAGGGCCTGCGGCTCGGATGCACCACCTCGGTGCGCCGTCTGTTCCAGCGCCCGCCGCACCAGGCTCACGGCCTGGTCGACGTCGAAGGGCTTGGGCAGATACTCGAAGGCACCGCCCTGGAAGGCCGCCACTGCCGAGTCGAGGTCGGAATAGGCCGTCATGATGATGACCGGCAGATCGGGCACGCTTTCCTTCACGCGCTTGAGCAGGTCGAGTCCCGATTGTCCCGGCATGCGGATGTCGGAGACCATCACGCTCGGCTTGTCGCCGTCGGCGAGCGCGGCGAGCGCCTCGTTGGCCGACTCGAAGCTGCGGCTGGGAATGTCCTCGCGGCCGAGCGCCTTTTCCAGCACCCAGCGGATGGAACGATCGTCGTCGATGATCCAGACTGTGTTGTTCATGATTCGTTCTTCTGCCCGTTCGTTATCGGCAAGCGGATGGTGAAGCAGGTGCGGCCCGGCTTCGACTCGACCTCGATGCTGCCATGGTGTTGCTGGATGATTCCCTGCGCCAGCGTGAGGCCGAGGCCGCTGCCATCCTCGCGTCCCGAAACCAGCGGATAGAAGATCTTGTCCCGCATCTCTTCCGCTATCCCCGGACCGTTGTCGATCACTTGCAATTCGAGTGCCAGGCGGTAGCGTTTTTTCGCCAGCGTGACCTGGCGGATGACACGGGTGCGCAGGACGATTTCACCTTCGCCCTTCATCGCCTGTGCCGCGTTGCGCACGATGTTGAGTACCGCCTGGATCACCTGCTCGCGGTCGCAGGTGATCTCGGGCAGCGACAGGTCGAAATCGCGCTGCACCCGGACGCCGGCGAACTCGGCATGGATCAGCCGCCGGACGCGCTCGAGCAGTTCATGCACGTTGGTCTGCGACGGCTGCATCGCCCGATGCGAGGAGAGCAGCCGTCGCATCAGCTCCTGCAGCCGATCCGCCTCCTTGATGATGACTTGGGTGTATTCCTTGAGCTGCGGCGCGTTGTCGTGGGCGCTGAGCTCATGCTCGAGCAGTTGCGCCGAACCGCGGATGCCGCCGAGCGGATTCTTGATCTCGTGGGCGAGGTTGCGGATCAGCTCGCGATTGGCTTGCTGCTGCACCGCCTCGCGTTCCTCGCGCGCCGCCTTGAGCTGGTGGTCGATGGGGCGGAACTCGAGCAACAGCCGCGCATGCGGCGTCTCGATCGGCGTCACCGTGCAATCGAGGTGCAAGACGACGGACTCGCTGCGCTGGAAGGGGACGCTGTGGCCGGTATAGCTCCAGTTGTTGCGGAGCGCATTGTCGAGCGCCTCGACCAGCACCGGCGGGGTGCCGAGCAATTGCGAAAGCGGCCGCCCGAGCCAGACGCGCTGGCTGGCGGAGAACAGGTTCTCCGCCGCCGGGTTGAGGTGGCGGATCCGTTGCTCGCCGTCGAGCAGGATGACGGCGGAGGACAGCAGGTCCAGGCCGGCGAATTCTTCGATGGGGCGTTGTTCGGTGCTCATGCCGGAAACAGGGCAGCAAGAAGCACGCCACAAACGATTACTTGAGGCTACCCATTTCCTTCTTGAGCGCATCGATATTGCGCTCGTGCAACTGCACGGTGTCCTGATACGGCTTGAGGCGCTCCGGCGACCTGGCCTGGCCGGCCGGTCCTGCGGCCTCCTGCTGAGCCAGCGCCTTCCTGGCCTCGTCGAGATTCTTCTGCTCGCTGGCCAGTTCCTGCTCGAGGATCGCGCGGCGGTCGCCGTCGCGCGCCTTCTGCTCGCCGGCACCCACTTTGGGGAAGTCGCCCGGCGTCGGCGCATTGGGCTGCGCCTTGGGCGCCGAGTACGTCGATATCGGCTTGTCTCGCGAGATCACGGCGCAGTTCTTGGCACCGCCCTTGTTGTTGGTATAGGTGGTGCGTCCCTCGGCATCGGTACATTTGTAGAGCGTGTCGGCCAGGGCCGGCCCTGCGAGGCAAAGCAGCGACAGCAGCAGCGTGCGTGGTTTCATCATGGCGTCATGCAGGATTGGGGTCGATCAATTGTAGGCGAGTAATCGCCGAGGGAGTAAACGCAAAAAGGACGGGCGGAGCCCGTCCTTTTCAAACGCAGCAGCCTGCAAAAAGTTACGGCGGCAGCTTACAGCGAGAAGTACATGTCGTACTCGACCGGGTGGGTCGTCATGCGGAACTTGGTGACTTCTTCCATCTTCAACTCGATGAAGGCATCGATGAATTCGTTGCTGAAGACGCCGCCGCGGGTCAGGAACTCGCGATCCTTGTCGAGGTAGTCGAGCGCCTGGTCCAGCGAGGAGCAGACGGTCGGGATCTTCGCATCCTCTTCCGGCGGCAGGTCGTAGAGGTTCTTGTCGGCGGGTTCGCCCGGGTGGATCTTGTTCTGCACGCCGTCGAGACCGGCCATCATCAGCGCGGTGAAGGCCAGGTAGGGGTTCGCGGTCGGATCCGGGAAACGGGTCTCGATGCGGCGGGCCTTGTCGCTGTGCACGAAGGGGATGCGGATCGAGGCGGAACGGTTGCGGGCCGAGTAGGCCAGCTTGACCGGGGCTTCGAAGCCGGGCACCAGGCGCTTGTAACTGTTGGTGCCGGGGTTGGTGATGGCGTTCAGCGCGCGGGCGTGCTTGATGATGCCGCCGATGTAGTAGAGCGCGAACTCGGACAGGCCGGCGTAGCCGTTGCCGGCGAACAGGTTCTTGCCGTCCTTCCAGATCGACTGGTGCACGTGCATGCCGGAACCGTTGTCGCCGACGATGGGCTTGGGCATGAAGGTCGCGGTCTTGCCGTAGCTGTGTGCGACGTTATGCACGATGTACTTGAGGATCTGCGTCCAGTCGGCGCGCTGCACCAGGGTGCTGAACTTGGTGCCGATCTCGCACTGGCCAGCGGTGGCGACTTCGTGGTGATGCACCTCGACCGGCACGCCGCACTCTTCCAGCGCCAGGCACATGGCGGCGCGAATGTCGTTGAGGCTGTCGACCGGGGGAACCGGGAAGTAGCCGCCCTTGACGGTGGGGCGGTGGCCGGTGTTGCCGCCCTCGAACTTCTCGGCGGTGGCCCAGGCGGCCTCTTCCGAGAAGACCTTGCAGTAGGAACCGGACATGTCGACTTTCCATTCGACGCTGTCGAAGATGAAGAACTCGGGCTCGGGGCCGAAGTAGGCGGCGTCGCCGATGCCCGAGGACTTCAGGTAGGCCTCGGCGCGCTTGGCGATGGAGCGCGGATCGCGGTCGTAGCCCTTGCCGTCGGCCGGCTCGACCACGTCGCATGACAGGATCAGCGTGGTCTCGTCCATGAAGGGATCGATATAGGCGGTCGAGGGATCCGGCATCAGCTGCATGTCGGAGGCCTGGATGCCCTTCCAGCCGGAGATCGACGAGCCGTCGAAAGCGTGGCCGTCCTCGAACTTTTCGAGGCCGAAAGCGGAAACCGGCACACCAACGTGCTGTTCCTTGCCGCGGATATCGGTGAAGCGGAAGTCGACGAACTTGACTTCACGCTCTTCGACCATCTTGATTACGTCTTGGGGCGTCATTTAAAGCTCTCCTGGAAGGTGAATTCGGGGACGGGGTGTCCTGTGCGACGGGAAATTAGCAGGTAGCGTGCCAACGGCCGGCGGCGGGCAAAACATTGTGCCACAACAATTCGACACAAAACTCGAGAGGAGGTGCCGCTCCATCCTGGTGCATTCTGCACAGATGTTGCACTATTTTGGTGCAACGCGTTGCAGCAGCGTCACGGCTTCAAACCAGGGGTCGTCGGGCAGGCGCTCGGAAAGTCGGCGCTGGCAGGACGCCGCGGCGTCGGCATCCACCGTCACCTCGACCTCGACCCGGTTACCGAGATAATGCAGCACCACCCGCTCGGGCTCGGGCAGTTCCTCTCCCAGCAACTGGCGCAGGTGTGCGAGCAGCACGGCGCGCTCGGGCAGTTCGCGCGTCCGCGGCGAGTGGTCGAGATCGGCCTCGGCATCGACATGCACCAGCACGTCGAGCACTTCGGGATGATCCCTGAGCACGCTCGCCCGCGCGGTCTCGGCGATGCGATGGCCCTCGGAGACGCTGATGCGGCCGTCGACCTGGATATGCGCGTCGACCAGCACCTGGTGGGCCATGCGCCGCGTGCGCAGCTCGTGCAGATCCACCACGCCGGGGGTATCGGCGATGGTGCCCTTGATGCGCGCCACCTCCTCGGCCGACAGCCCGGTGTCGATAAGCTCGCGCAAGGCATCCCAGGCGAAGCCGACACCGGCCTTGACGATCATGGCGCCGACGATGATCGCGGCCGCCGCATCGGCAAAAGGAAAACCGAGCAGGCTGCCGCCGACGCCGGCCGCCACGACCAGCGAGGACAGCGCGTCCGCGCGCGCATGCCATGCGTTGGCCACCAGCATCGGCGAGCGCAGGCGTTCCGCCACGCCCAACATGTAGCGGAACAGGCCTTCCTTGGCCAGCAGCGTGAATATCGCCGCCCACATCGCCGCCACGCCGACCGGCGGCAGGCTGCCCAGATCCTGCAAGCGTCCGGCGGCGGACACGAGGATGCCGGTGCCGGTCGCCGCCAGCAGCAGGCCCAGCACCAGCGAGGCGGCCGTCTCGAAGCGGCCATGGCCGTAGGGATGCTCCTCGTCGGCCGCCTCGGCGCCCTTGCGGTTGGCATAGAGGACGAAGGCGTCGGCGACGACGTCGGAGAGCGTGTGCATGGCGTCGGCGATGAGGCTGACCGAATGCGCCAGCAGGCCGACGACGACCTGCATCGCGGTCAGCACGATGTTGACGCCGACGCTGACCCATGTGATGCGCTGGCCTTCGCGAAAGCGTTCGGGATCGACCTGCCCGGCAGCGGTGATGTCTTCGCCCAGCATTAGGAAATCGTTATACTCGTTGATCCAGTTTTCGTGTCCGGCGAATTCTAAAGCCTGCCATCATGTCCGTCGTGCAAATCGTACCCATCAGCTTCGACCGCTTCAACGCGCTGGCCGACCGCGAGGCCACGGAACGCATCCGCGCCGCCAAGGCCAGGCTCGGCAACAAGGCCGTGCTGCTCTGCCACCACTACCAGCGCGCCGACGTCTACCAGCACGCCGACCTCACCGGCGACTCGCTCAAGCTCTCGCGCCTGGCGTCGCAGTCCGACGCCGACTACATCGTCTTCTGCGGCGTGCATTTCATGGCCGAGGTCGCCGACATCCTCTCCCGTCCCGAACAGATATCCATCCTGCCCGACCTCGCCGCCGGCTGTTCGATGGCCGACATGGCGAGCCTGGCCAAGGTGGAGCGCGCCTGGCGCGAACTGTCCTCGGTGATGAATCCCGACGAGAAGGTCACGCCGGTCACCTACATCAACTCCGCCGCCGACCTCAAGGCCTTCTGCGGCGAGCACGGCGGCATCGTGTGCACATCGAGCAACGCGCCGAAGATCCTCGAGTGGTCGTTCGCCCGGCGGGAGAAGGTGCTGTTCTTCCCCGACCAGCACCTCGGCCGCTGGAGCGGCCACAAGATGGGCATCCCGCTGGACGAGATGGCGATCTGGAACCCCGATCTCGAAATGGGCGGCCTCACCAAGGCGCAGATCGCAAAGGCGAAGATCATCCTCTGGCACGGCTACTGTTCGGTACACCAGATGTTCCAGCCGGCGCACATCATCAAGTTTCGCAACCAATACCCCGACGGCAAGGTCATCTCGCACCCCGAATGCAGCTTCGAGGTATGCAGGCAGTCGGATGCCATCGGTTCGACCGAGACCATCATCAGGACGGTCAAGGACTCCGCACCCGACACCCGCTGGCTGGTCGGCACCGAGCTCAACCTGGTCGAGCGCCTGGCCGAGGAAGTGAAGCACGAGGGCAAGATCGTGCAGTTCATGGCGCCAACGGTTTGCATGTGCTCGACCATGCAACGCATCGACCCGCAGCACCTGGCCTGGACGCTGGAGAACCTGGCCGATGGCAGGGTGGTCAACCAGATCAAGGTACCTGAGCACGAGGCGGGACTCGCGAAAATCGCGCTGCAACGGATGCTCGACGCGTCCTGACATGTCCCTCAAACTGCACGTCGCCACCTACAACATCCACAAGGGCTTCTCGCAGTTCAACCGGCGCATGGTAGTGCACGAGCTGCGCGAGCGTCTGCGCCAGATCGGCGCCGACATCGTCTTCCTGCAGGAAGTGCAGGGGCTGCACCTCGGCCACGCCGAGCGCTTTGATGCCTGGCCGGCGGAACCACAGCACGAGTTCCTCGCCGAGGACGTCTGGCAGGCCACGGCGTATGGCCGCAACATGGTTTACGACCATGGCCACCACGGCAACGCCATCCTTTCGCGCTTCCCCATCATCGCCCAGCACAACCAGGACGTGACCCGTCTGCGCTTCGAGAAACGCGGCCTGCTGCATTGCGCGGTCGAGGTCGCCGGACTGGAGCGGCCGCTGCACTGCGTCTGCGTCCATCTCTCGCTGTTCGGTCGTTCGCGCCGGCATCAGCTCGACGCGCTCGCCACCCGCATCGAGACCATCGTGCCGCCCGACGCGCCGCTGCTGATCGCCGGCGACTTCAACGACTGGCGCAACCGCGCCCACGATCTGCTGGCCGAGCGGCTGGGCATGTTCGAGGTCTTCGGCGGCGCTGCGGGTCGCCCACCACGCAGCTTCCCGAGCGCGCTGCCGCTGTTCCGCCTCGACCGCATCTATGTCCGCGGCCTCGCGGTGACGGGGAGCGAGGTGCACCACGGCGAGCCGTGGTCGCGCATCTCCGACCATGCCGCGCTTTCGGCCTATCTCGGCCGCGCCTAAGCGGTAGGCGCAGCGCATGAAGCCCCGCTTCGCCGCCGGCAACCGCGTTGAACTGCTCGAAACCGGCGCGGAATATTTCCCGGCGCTGATCGCCGCCATCGACGCGGCGGCGACCGAAGTCCACCTGCAGACCTACATCTTCGCCAACGACGCCACCGGCCGGGCGGTCAGCGCAGCGCTGGCGCAGGCGTCGCGGCGCGGCGTCGCCGTGCGCGTGCTGGTCGACGGCTTCGGCGCGCGCGAGTTTCCGACCGCCTTCGGTGCGGAACTCGAGCGCGCTGGCGTCGAGGTGCTGGTCTATCGCGCCGAGATCGCACCGCTGCGCCTGCGCCGGCACCGCCTGCGGCGCCTGCACCGCAAGGTCGCGGTGATCGATGGTCGCGTCGGCTTCGTCGGCGGCATCAACATCATCGACGACTGGGACATGGGCACCACGCCCGAGCAGATCCCGCCGCGCTACGACTACGCCGTGCGCATCGAGGGCCCGCTGCTCGCGGCCATCCACGCCTCGACGCGGCAGATCTGGCAGCTCGTGCGTTGGGCCCGGCTGCGGCGGCGCCTGCTCGATCCGCCACACCGGGCGCCCGACGACACGCCGCGCGGCGGCATCCGCGCGGCCTTCGTGGTGCGCGACAACCTGCGCCACCGCCGCGACATCGAGGAAGCCTACCTCGACGCCATCGCCGGCGCCCGACAGGAGGTGCTGCTGGCCAGCGCCTATTTCCTGCCCGGCCGACGCTTCCGCCATGCCCTGGCCGGCGCAGCGAAACGCGGCGTGCAAGTCACCGTGCTGCTGCAGGGCCGGGTCGAGTACCGCCTGCTGCACCATGCCACCCAGGCGCTCTATGGCGCCCTGTTCGGCAGCGGCATCCGCATCTTCGAGTACCACAAGAGCTTTCTCCACGCCAAGGTGGCGGTGATCGACTGCTGCTGGAGCACCGTCGGGTCGAGCAACATCGACCCCTTCAGCCTGCTGATGGCGCGCGAGGCCAACGTCGTCGTCGCCGATGCGGCCTTCGGCGCGGCACTGCGCGCTAGCCTGCAAGGTGCCATGGACGCCGGCGCGCGCGAGGTGCGCCACGAGGACTGGCGGGCGGCGCCGCTGCCGATGCGCGTCGCCCGCTGGCTGGCCTACGGCGTGGTGCGCCTGGCCATGGGCATCGTCGGCTACGGCCGCAAGGATTATTCCGGCTAGGTGTTGCCGAAATCGGCGCTGGCGGCACGGCGGTGCGGCACCCGCGCCATGTCCCACGCCGCCTGCGCCCATTGCCAGAACTCCGAAACCGGCACATGCGCCAGTTCGGCCGGCGGCGCCTGGCCGAGAAAACGCAATGCGGCGTACAGGGCTGGCACCGGCGCCACGCGGTCGATCGCGGGCGCCAGCGTCTGCTTGGACAGTTTCTCCCCCGCGGCATTCACGACCACCGGCAGGTGGGCATAGGCCGGCGTCGGCAGACCGAGGCGGCGCTGCAGGAATATCTGCCGTGGCGTCGAGTCGAGCAGATCGGCGCCGCGCACGACATGGGTGATGCCCTGGTCGGCATCGTCGGCCACCACCGCGAGCTGGTAGGCGAAATAGCCGTCGGCGCGCAACAGCACGAAATCGCCGACGTCGCGAGCGAGATCCTGTGCGACGTGCCCCTGCAGCGCATCGTCGAACGGCACCACGACATCATCCACCCGCAGACGCCAGGCGCGGGCCTCCCGGCCCGGCGGCAGGCCGTCGCGGCAGGTGCCCGGGTAGACATGTGCGCCATCGGGCGCCAGTTGCGAATCGGCCAGCTCGCGGCGGGTACAGGCACAAGGATAGGCGCGGCCATCCTCCTGTAGTTGCCGCAACAGCTCGTGATAACGCTCCGTGCGCCGGCTCTGCCACAGCACCTCGCCGTCCCAGGCGAAGCCGCAGGCTTCAAGCGTGCGCAGGATGTCTTCGGCCACGACGGGCGGGCAGCGCGGCTCGTCCACGTCCTCGATGCGGAGCAGCCACTCGCCACCCTGACCGCGCGCCTCGAGGCAGCTGCCGAGCGCCGCGACCAGCGAGCCGAAATGCAATGGCCCGGTCGGCGAAGGGGCGAATCGCCCGCGATAAATCGGTGATGGCGGCATGAGGCGCATTGATACCATGACCGTCCCGAAACGGGTAGGATGCTCGGTCTTAAATCAAGGAAATGCAATGGCAACGATCGAACTCACCACCGACAATTTCAAGGAAACCATCGGCGCCAAAGACGGCAAGGGCACGGTCATCGTCGATTTCTGGGCGCCGTGGTGTGCGCCCTGCCGCGGTTTCGCGCCTACTTTCGAGGCGGCTTCGGAAAAGCATCCGGACATCAGCTTCGCCAAGGTCAACACCGAGGAACAGCAGGAACTCGCCGGCGCCTTCAACATCCGCTCGATTCCGACGCTGATGGTTTTCCGCGAACAGATCATCATCTACGCCGAAGCCGGTGCCCTGCCCGCCTCGGCCTTCGATCAGCTGATCGATCAGGTCAAGGCGCTCGACATGGACCAGGTGCGCGCCGACATCGCGGCGCAGGCCAACTGACGACCGTCTGCTGACGCCGCCCTACCAAGGGCGGCTGTGGATCCTAGACGTTGAAGAGGAAGTTCATCACGTCGCCATTTTTAACGACGTATTCCTTGCCTTCCGAACGCATCTTGCCGGCTTCCTTGGCGCCCTGCTCGCCGCCGCAGGCGATGAAGTCGTCGTAGGCGATGGTCTGGGCGCGGATGAAGCCGCGCTCGAAATCGGTGTGGATCACGCCGGCCGCCTGCGGGGCGGTATCGCCGGCATGGATGGTCCAGGCGCGCACTTCCTTGACGCCGGCGGTGAAGTAGGTCTGCAGGCCGAGCAGGTGATAGGCGGCGCGGATCAGACGATTCAGCCCCGGCTCTTCCATGCCCATGTCGGCGAGGAAGATCTGCTTGTCCTCGTCCGCCAGATCGGCGATCTCGGCCTCGATCGCGGCGCAGATCGCGACCACGTCGGCCTTCTCCGCCGCGGCGTGCGTCCGCACGGCGTCGAGATGGGGATTGTGGTCGAAGCCGCCTTCCTTGACGTTGGCCATGTAGAGGACGGGCTTCGCCGTGATGAGGAAGAACTGGCGCAGGTTGGCCCACTCCTCCTTGGAGAGGTCGAGCGCCCGCACCGGCTTGGCCTGGTTCAGTTGCGCCAGGCACTTTTCCAGCACCGCCACCAGCAGCTTCGCCTCCTTGTCGCCGCCGGACTTCGCCTGCTTGGAATAGCGCGCCAGCGCCTTCTCGACGGTGGCGAGGTCGGCCAGCGCAAGTTCGGTGTCGATGACTTCGATGTCGGAAAGCGGATCGATCTTGCCCGCGACATGCACGACGTTGTCGTCGGTGAAGCAGCGCACGACGTGGACCACGGCATCGGTCTCGCGGATGTTGGCGAGAAACTGGTTGCCAAGGCCTTCGCCCTTGCTGGCACCGGCGACGAGGCCGGCGATGTCGACGAACTCGACGATGGCCGGCTGGATCTTCTGCGGCTTGACGATCGCGGACAGCGCCGCCAGGCGCGGATCCGGCACCTCGACAATGCCGACGTTGGGCTCGATGGTGCAGAACGGGTAGTTCTCGGCCTGGATGCCGGCCTTGGTCAGGGCATTGAACAGGGTGGACTTGCCGACGTTGGGCAGGCCGACGATGCCGCATTTGAGGCTCATGGGGTTTCCTTTGTTGCTTCCGTTTTCGGTGGCGCCGGCCGGGAATTGATCTTCTGCGTCGCCGCGTTGTAGTCACCGCGGGCGAGCAGCGGCCAGGCTAGCAGGGCACGGTCGAGTGCAGACTCGATTTCCTCGGCTTCTTCGCGCCGCGGCGGCTTCAGCACGTAATCGGCGACTTCGTTCTTGTCGCCGGGATGGCCGATGCCGACGCGCAGCCGCCAGTAGTCCTGGGTGCCTAGGTGCGAGGTGATGTCCTTGAGGCCGTTGTGGCCGCCGAGGCCGCCGCCGAACTTGAGGCGCGTCTGCCCCGGCGGCAGGTCGAGTTCGTCATGCACCACCAGCATTTGCGCCGGCTCGATGCGGTAGAAGCGCAGCAGCGCGCCGACCGACTGGCCCGAGCGGTTCATGAAGGTCTGCGGCAACAGCAGCCAGAGATTGTCGGCGCGCGCGTTGCCGGCAAAGCCGTGGAAGCGCGACTCGCGCGACAGCGTCACGCCGAGTTCGCGCGCCAGACGCTCACAAAACCAAAACCCGGCGTTGTGCCGGGTTTCGGAATATTCGGCCCCGGGGTTGCCGAGGCCGACGATGAGACGAAGCTCAGCTTGCAATTACTTTTTCTCGGTCTTCTCGACCGGCTTCTTCTCGGTAATGACCTGGGTCTCGACCGGGGCGGCTTCAAGTTCCTCGGCCGCGGCACCACCGCCACGGACGACGACGGCTGCAACGACGGGATCCTCGCCCCGGTGCAGGACGGGAGTGACACCGGCCGGCATAGTGAGCTGGGTGACATGAATCGAAGCGCCGCCGACGAGGTCCTTGAGGTCCACTTCGATGAAGGTGGGCAGATCCTTGGGCAGGCATTTGACGTCGACTTCGGTCATGACGTGCTGGACCATGCCGCCGGAAAGCTTGACGCCCGGAGCGATGTCGGCATTGACGAAGTGCAGCGGCACCTTCTGGTGGATCGCATGGGTGGCGTCGATACGCTGGAAGTCGACGTGCAGGATCAGGGGCTTGTAGGCGTGGCGCTGCACGTCGCGCAGCAGGCACATTTCCTTGGCGCCGTCGACGTTCATGGTCAGGACGGAGGAATAGAAAGCCTCCTTGCGCAGGTGCTGGAAGAGTTCGTTGTGGTCGAACTCGATGGATTGCGGCTGGGCGGTGCCGCCGTACAGAATGCCGGGGACCCGGCTGGCGCGACGCAGGCGGCGGCTCGCACTCGTTCCCTGCAGTTCGCGCTTGGTGGCGTTGATTTCGATTTGCATGATTACTCCAGTGGTGAAAAACCCTGCCCGCGACCAGGCAGGGGGTTGAGAAACAGGTTCAATCCATGAACAGCGAGGACACCGACTCCTCGTTGCTGATGCGCAGCATGGTCTCGGCCAGCAGGTGGGCGATGGGCACGACGCGGATGCGGTTGCAGGCCTTGGCATCCTCGCGCAGCGGGATGGTGTCGGTGACGACCAGTTCGTCGAGGTCGGACTCCTGGATCCGCGGGATGGCCGAACCCGACAGCACCGCGTGCGTGCAGTAGGCCAGCACGCGCTTGGCGCCGTGCTGCTTCAATGCATGAGCGGCCTTGCACAGGGTACCGGCGGTATCGACGATGTCGTCCATGATGACGCAGGTGCGGCCATCGACGTCGCCGATGATGTTCATGACCTCGGAAACATTGGCGCGGGGGCGACGCTTGTCGATGATGGCGAGGTCGGACTCGAGGCGCTTGGCGATGGCGCGCGCGCGCACCACGCCGCCGACGTCGGGCGAGACCACCAGCAGGTCGGGATGGCTCTGCTTCCAGATGTCGCCGAGCAGGATGGGCGCGGCGTAGATATTGTCGACCGGGATATCGAAGAAGCCCTGGATCTGGTCGGCATGGAGATCGACGGTCATCAGGCGCTGCACGCCGGCGGCCTGCAGGAGATTGGCGACTACCTTGGCGGCGATGGGTACGCGCGCCGAGCGCGGCCGGCGATCCTGGCGGGCGTAGCCGAAATAGGGAATGGCGGCGGTGATGCGGCCGGCCGACGAGCGCTTCAGCGCATCGGCGAGGATGACCAGTTCCATCAGGTTGTCGTTGGTCGGCGCACAGGTCGGTTGCAGGATGAATACATCCTTGCCGCGCACGTTCTCGAGGATCTCGACACTGGTCTCGCCATCGGAGAAGCGGCCGACGGCGGCTCGTCCGAGCGAGATGTTGAGACGACGCACGACATCGGCCGCCAGCTTGGGATTGGCGTTGCCGGTGAAGACCATCAGGCTGTCGTATGCCATGGGCGCCGGACCTGTGCGTTACTTGCGTTAAAACGAAGAGGGCAGACCCGAGTCGTTTTCAGGCCTGCCCGCGAGTATTCTGGCTGGGGAGGAAGGATTCGAACCTTCGCATGCCGGAATCAAAATCCGGTGCCTTAACCAGCTTGGCGACTCCCCAATTCTCGCCGCAATGCAGCAGGGCGGCGGCGAAAGGACGCGCATTTTGGGGCTTTTCGCCCCCCCTGTCAATGAGTTGGCGGCGAACCTAGTCGATCTCGCCGACACCGAACAAGCGCCGATGCTCCTTCATTGCATAGCGATCGGTCATCCCGGCGATGTAGTCGGCCACGGCGCGGGCGCGGCTGTCGCCAAGCAGGGCGTCGCGTCCATCCGCCTGCGCCATCGCCTGATATTGCGGCGGCAGCAGGCGCGGGTCGGCGGTGAAGGCGGCGAAGAGCTCGCCGATAATGCGGCGGGCCTTGTTGGTCATGCGCAGCACCTGATAATGGCGGTAGAGGTTCTCGCGCAGGAAGACCTTGAGTTCGCGGTTCTCCGCCTGCATCGCCGGGCTGAAGCCGATCAACGCCGGCGCGGCGCGGACATCGTCGAGGCTCGCCACGCCCGCGGCGCGGATACGGCGGGTGGATTCGTCGAGCAGGTCTCCCACCAGTGCCCCGATCATGCGTCGCACCGTTTCGTGCACCAGGCGGCGACTGGTGATGGCCGGAAACTCGGTGCGGGCCGCGGCAGCATGGCGGGCGTAGAGGCTGACGCCTTCCAGCGCGGTTTCGTCGATCAGGCCCGAGCGCAGGCCATCGTCCACATCGTGATTGTTGTAGGCGATCTCGTCGGCGAGATTGGTCAGCTGGGCCTCGAGCGAGGGGCGACGGTCGTCGAGAAAGCGGCGGCCGAGCTCGCCCAGCAGACGCGCCTTCGCGGGCGCGCAATGCTTGAGGATGCCTTCCCGCGTTTCGTACATCAGGTTGAGGCCATCAAAGGCGCCATAGCGCTCCTCGAGCAGGTCGACGGTGCGCAGGCTCTGCAGGTTGTGCTCGAAGCCGCCATGGTCCTTCATGCAGTCGTCGAGGGCTTCCTGGCCGGCGTGGCCGAAGGGCGTGTGACCAAGATCATGCGCGAGCGCGATGGCCTCGGCGAGGTCGTCGTTGAGGTGGAGCGCGCGCGCCGTTGAACGGGCGATCTGCGCGACTTCGATCGAGTGGGTCAGGCGCGTACGAAAGAGATCGCCTTCGTGATTGACGAATACCTGGGTCTTGTACTCGAGACGGCGAAAGGCCGTGGAGTGGATGATGCGATCGCGGTCACGCTGGAATTCACTGCGCGCCTGCGGCGGCGGTTCGGGGAACTGGCGGCTGCGGGAATTCCCATCGACGGCCGCATAGCCGGCGTACTGCCGTTCAGACACAGCAGGACTCGATGGCGGCACGAATCTCGGCGGCAGGGGCATCGGCGTACGTCACCGCCTCGCCCAGGCGCTTCAGCAGTACGAGGCGCAGGCGGCCGGCGATGACCTTCTTGTCGTGCGACATCAGGTCGAGATAGCGGTCGGCACCCATGGCCGGGCTTTCCACCGGCAGGCGTGCCTTCGCCAGCAGGCCGACGGCACGGCCGAAATCGGCGTCATTCAGCCAACCGAGGCGGCGCGACAGGTCGGCCGCCATTACGGTACCGGCGGCGACCGCCTCGCCGTGCAGCCATTGACCGTAACCGACACCGGTTTCGATGGCGTGACCAAAGGTGTGGCCGAGGTTGAGCAGGGCGCGACCACCCTCCTTTGCCGTTTCCAGTTCGTCGGCTGCCACGACCTCGGCCTTGTTGGCACAGGATCGCTCGATGGCGTAGGTCAGGGCTTCTGCATCCCGCGCCAGCAGGCGCTCAATGTTGGCTTCGAGCCACTCGAGAAAAGGCAGATCGCGGATCAGGCCATACTTGATCACTTCGGCCAGACCGGCGGAAAGCTCGCGGTCGGACAGTGTTCCGAGGCTGTCGGTATCGGCCAGCACCAGTTGCGGCTGCCAGAAAGCGCCGATCATGTTCTTGCCGCGCGGATGATTGATGCCGGTCTTGCCGCCGACCGAGGAGTCGACCTGGGCGAGCAATGTCGTCGGTACCTGGATGAAGGGCACGCCACGCTGGTAGGTTGCCGCCGCAAATCCCGCAAGATCGCCGATCACGCCGCCACCGAGGGCGATGACCGTCGTGGTACGGTCGCAACGTTCGGCCAGCAGTCGGTCATAGATCGCATCGAGCGTCGTCGCGTTCTTGTGCGCCTCACCGTCGGGCAGGACGATCGCCGTGGTGCCAACGCCGAGTTTTGCCAGCCCCGCCAAGAACGCGTCCAGGTACAGGGGCGCGACGACGTCATTGGATACGATCGCCGCCCGCGGCGTGCGCAGGGCGGCCGCGACCATATCGGCCCGCTGCAGCAGGCCCGGGCCGATATGGATGGGGTAGGTGCGGGCGCCGAGCGCCACGTTCAGGGTTCGCATCGCTTTCGCAGTTCCAGTTCGACACGACGCACCAAGCTGCCAATGCCGCCGCTGGACGTGTCGATGACGACGTCTGCCACCTCTCGATAGAGGGGGTCGCGCTGGGCGAAGAGTTCCTCGAGTCTGGCCAGCGGGTCCGCGACCTGAAGTAGCGGACGGTTACGGTCGTGCCGGGTACGTTCGTAAAGGAGCAAGGGTAGCACACGCAGGTAGACGACCAGACCGGACGCCTTAAGACGGCGACGGTTCGAGGGATCGAGCACGGCGCCGCCGCCGGTCGCCAGGACGAGGCCGTGCTCGCGCGTCAGGGCATCGATGGCTTCCGCCTCGCGGCGGCGAAAGCCCGCCTCGCCCTCGATTTCAAATATGGTCGGGATGCGCACCCCGGTGCGCGCCTCGATTTCGTGATCGGCATCGACGAAACGCCGGCCAAGCCGCTTCGCCAGCTGTCGGCCGACCGTGGTCTTGCCGGCCCCCATCATGCCGACGAGGCAGATATTCTGGAAATTTCCCATCATGCCGCCGCAGCGGGCCCTACTGCCCGCTGGATCCGATGAGCCTGCCTGGTGCAGACCGGTGTTAGAAGGCGATCTTCTGGTCGAGGATTCGCGGGGTGATGAAGACGAGCAGTTCGGTATCTTCGGACGTCGTGTTTTTGGTACGGAATAGCGCGCCGAGAATTGGCAGGTCGCCGAGGAAGGGCACCTTATCGACCCGTTCGGTCGATTCGACCTTCGATACGCCTCCTAAGACCAAGGTGCCGCCATTGTCGACCGTGGCGTCGGTACTGATTTCCCGCGTGTTGACGTCGGCACCGGCAATGGTCGGGGCGCTCGCAAGGCTCTTGTCTTGCACCTGGAGCCTCATCTTGACGCGGCCGTCCGGCGTGATCTGCGGGGTGACAGTGAGGGCGAGGGTGGCGTCGATGGTGACTGAACTCGCCTGGGTGTTGCCCGATGCCGGGATAGTCATGTAGTAGGTCGTTCCGCTCGAAATCTTGGCTGGAGCATTGTTTTCCGCGACAACCCGCGGACTGGAGATGGTCTTTGCGGTAGTGTCGACTTCCGAAGCTTGGAGCTCGAGATTTATGATCCGCGTAGCATCTGCATTGAACAGTGCGAAGCGGAAGGTGTTTCCACCGCTGTAACCCGGCTGGAACGACATCGGGTTGGCGGCATTCGCTGCCAGAATCGACGGATCGCGGCGGCGCAAGAAGGTATCCTTTTCGTTCAGGAAGCTCACTCGAGCTCCCAGGTTCAAGCCGAACGTTTTCCGGGCCACTACGAACTTGGCCTCGATCAAGACCTGACGCGCCGGGATGTCAATGGCTGTAATCAACTCGCGCACGGCGTTGAGACGCGTCGGGGTGTCGGTGACGAAGACCCGGTTGGTATAGGCATCGACAACCGCAGTTCCGCGCTTCGACAGCACCGGCTGTTTCGCGTCGGTCAGGAGCTTGGAAATCGCATCCGCCTTCTGATAGTTGATCTGAATGCTCTCTGTCTTCGTTGGCTCGATGTCGCCGATGGCCTGCCTGGCTTTCAGCGCATCTTCCTCCTGCCGAGTCAGGTCGGCGGCACGGCCAATTTGCATGACGTTGCCGTTCTTGCGCATCGCCAGATTCTGCTGTTGCATCACGATTTCCAGAGCCTGATCCCAAGGCACATCGTTGAGGCGCAGCGACACATTGCCAGCGACGTTGTCGGCGACAACGATGTTGAAGCCGGTGATGTCAGCGAACACATAAAGCAGCTCGCGCAGGGGGATGTTCTGGAAATTGAGAGAAATCTTCTCGCCTTGATAGCCGCGCTGCTGACTGCCCTGGAACAGCTTGTTCGGATCCTCCTTCAGGGGCTTGACCTGGAGCACGAACTGGTTGTCAGACTGGTAGGCAGCATGCTCCCATAGGCCGGTCGGTGCGATCGTCACGCGGACATTGTTGCCCACTGTCGACGTAGTCACCGCTGTCACCGGCGTGGCGAAATCCATCACATCCATCTTGCGGCGCAGGTTTTCGGGAAGCTTCGTCTTCTGAAAGTCGACGATCAGATTACTGCCCTGTTGCCGCACATCGATACCTGTATTGGCATCGGTAAGATCGATCGTAACCACACCCTCTCCCGTGGCGCCGCGACGGAAGGTTACGTCACGGATCGAGTGCTCCTGATCGACCTTGCTCTTTACTTCCGGAAAATGCTGGGTGGGCTTGTCCGCAACCGCTACCGGGGTTGCTAACGCGCCAGCGGATTGCAGGGTAACCAGGACGAAGCCTCCTTCGAGCTTCGTTTCGAAGGGTGCCATTTTCTTCAAATTCAGCACCAGACGCGTTCTATCGCCGGCCTGCACAATATTTACACTTCGCAATTCACCCTGATCGACTTCTTGGACGTTGCGCCCCAAGCCGTTGCTGGCTTGCGGAAAGTCGAAGACGATGCGTGCCGGGTCGGCAACGGAAAAACTAGACGGTGGCGCGGTCAGGGCCTGCCGCAACCCGATCTTGACGACTGTTTGGCCCTCATGTTGACCGACCTGCAGCGTGTCGATACTGTTCCCCTGGGCGAGAACGAAAGAAGGCAGAAGCAGCAACGCCAGCAGAACCCGGCGGAAAATCGGAGCAATGTTTGTCATCGGTGTCATGGGGCTCATTTCTTTGCACCCTCCAGGTGAAGGATCGCCGAGCGTTCGACCCAGTCGGCCGTTTGCCCCGTCGGATCCTTGACGGTTTCCTTGATTTTTACTTCCGTGGCGGTAATGGCCGTAACTACACCGAAATTCTGGCCGAGATGGTTACCCGTCACGACGTAGTTCAGACCGTCGCTGGAGCTGATCAGCGCATACGGCGTTTTGGTGTTTCCAGTACCTGGCATCATGACGCCGACAAGTTTGAGAGACTCGAGCGGATAGCCTTCGAGGGGCTCCTTCGGCCGATCAAAATCCGGGGTCTTGCCGCCCACTCCCGCCGATTTTTCGGGGATGATCTTGGCCGCCCTGAATGGATCGACGAGATTGCTGCCGTCATAGGACACGATCGGGAAGGGCTTCAACTCGGGCAATGGCGGCACCCCGCCCTTCAGATCCTTGGACGACTCGCGCATCCATTCCTTCAGGTCCTGATGTTCCTCACTCGCACAACCGGCGAGAAGAATTACCGCCAGCAGCAGGGGCAGGCGCGGAAGCGAAATCATTTCGGTGCTCCCTTCGATTGCGTCTTCCGTGCAGCGGCCAATTCCTGGTCATCGAGATAGCGGAAGGTCTTGGCGGTGACATCGAGGGTCATGACGCCTTCTTTGACCGGTACCAGATTGACATCGTTGAGCGTGACGATACGCGACAGCTTGGCGATATCGCCGGCAAATGCCCCGAGGTCGTGATAACTTCCTGTCAGCTTGAGCTGAATCGGCAACTCCGCATAGAAATCCCGGCGAGACTCGCCACCCGGCTTGAACATTTCGAAATAAAGCCCCCTGCCCAGACCGGCCTGGTTGATGTCGATCAAAAGGCTTTCCATCTCGGTCTTGTTGGGAAGCTGCTTCAGCAGCGCCCCGAATTTCTGGTCAATTTCCGCCAGTTGCTTACGGTGGGCATCCAGGTTGATGGCCTGCTTCTTCTTCCCGAGCCATTCCTCCTTGAGTTTCTCCTGCTCCTGCTGTTTTCCTGCAAGCTGATCGAGCTGGTCACGCCAGCCAAACCATGCACTTGCACCGATCAAGGCGATGAAGGTGCCGACCAAGATCACGATCTTCGGCAGCAGCGGCCACAGTCCCGGATCCTTCGGATCCAGCGTCTTGAAGTCGGCAGCGAGGCGCTGGAAGTCGATCTTCGGCAGATTGAGCGCCAACTTGGGAGCTGAGATCTTCTTCACGGCTTCGCTCCCGGTTTCGGCGCACCGGCGGCCGGCTTGCCCTCACCCTTCTTATCGGCGGATGCGGTCTGTTGAGTAATGTCGAATGTCACCTGAAATTCGCTGAGACGCCGACGGTCGAGCGTCGCCGACCTGATTTCGATGAGTTCTGGACGTTCGAGCAGCGGTGAGGCGTCGAGCTTCTGCATTAGCTCCGAGACACGGGCGTTGGCCTGAGCATAGCCGATGAGAGTTATCCGCCGCCCGGTCTGCTTGACGCTCTTGAGGTAGATGCCCTCCGGCACCCATCGCGCCAGTTCGGTAAACAAGTGAACCGTCTCCGCCCGCGTCGCCTGCAAGGACTCGATCACGCGGTTCCGTGAAAGCATGATCTCGGTCTGCTCCCTGAGCCGCTTGATCTCCGCGATATCCTTGTCGAGAACGGCGACCTCCTTCTTGAGAAAGGCGTTCTTCTCGTCCTGGGCTGCAATCCAGCGACCGATGGTGAGAAAACCGAAGAACCAGATCAGGGCCGCCAGCACGACGACCATGCCGGACAACGCATAAAACTGCGTGCGCCGGGCCTTGCGCTTTTCCTCGCGGTGCGGAAGGAGGTTTACGCGGATCACTGATCGAACCTCCGCATGGCAAGCCCGCATGCCACCATCAGCGAAGGCGCATCCGCCGCGAGTTGCTTGGCACGGATGCGCGGCGAGGTCGACATGCCGGCAAATGGATTGGCCACCATTGCATTGATTTCTGTGCGGGCGCTGACGATCTCGTCGATACCCGGGGTGATGGCGCAGCCGCCGGAAAGCACGATGCGCTGCACTTCATTATGCTGCGTCGAGGTGAAGAAGAACTGCAGGGCACGCGACACTTCGAGTGCCAGATTTTCGAGGAAGGGTTGCAACAACTCGGCGTGATAGTTGTCGGGTCCCGTTCCCGATCGCTTGAGATTCTCGGCTTCTTCGGCGCTCATGCCATAGGCACGCATGATGTCCTGGGTCAGCAGGCCGCCGCCGAAGGCCTGCTCGCGCGTGTAGATCGGCTGATCCTCGCGCATGATCGTGACTTTCATCGCATTGGCACCGACGTCGATCAGCGCGATGTTCTGATCCTTTCCACCCGCAGGCAACTGCTTCATCACCAGTTCGTAGGCCGCTTGCGCCGCGAAAGCCTCGATGTCCATGACCAGGGGCTTGAGTTCGGCCGCCTCGGCGCACGCCACGCGATCCTCGACCTTCTCCTTGCGCGAAGCAGCAATCAGCACCTCGACCTCGTCGGCGCTGGACGGCGCCGGACCGATCACCTGGAAATCGAGATTGACTTCCTCGAGCGCGAAGGGAATGTACTGATTCGCCTCCGACTCGACCTGCACCTCCATCTCCGTCTCGCGCAGATTGGCAGGCAGGATGATCTTCTTGGTGATGGCCGCCGCCGTGGGCAGCGCCATCGCCACGTATTTGGTCGAGGAACCCAATCGCTGCTTGCAGCGCTGAATCGCCTCGACGGTAGCATCCATGTTGGCGATATTGCCGTCGACGACGGCATCCTTCGGCAGGGGCTCGATCGCGTAGCGCTCGACTCGCTGCTCGCCCTTCCCGGCATCGGTAAGCTCGACCATCTTCACTGACGACGAACTGATGTCCAGTCCGATCAGGGGTCGCGCCTTCGGGTTGAAGATCGAGAGGTCGATCTGCAAGAGCTTTTCCCTTTTCTATCTTGAGGTTAGGGCAACTATGGATAATTTACTTCAGATGCTAGCAGCAACTATATCGGCTGTAAAGATAAATTTTTGAGGAATCTTTCTCGGGACCGCTCCCAAGGGCACGGCTATAATCTGGCGCCCTCATGAAGCTCCCCCCCAGTTCTCGGAACTCCCGCCCATGCCCGCCCCGCTGCGCGGGGTACTGTACCTGCTGCTCATGCTGCTGGGCCTGGTCTTCATCACGCTGTCCCTGGCGGGCATCATCCTAATCCTCGCCTATCCACAGTTGCCGTCCCTTGAGGTACTGACCGACTACCGCCCCCGCATCCCCTTGCGGGTCTTCACCGCCGACGGCCACATGATCGGCGAATTCGGCGAGGAGCGGCGCACCTTCGTGCGCATTCAGGACGTTCCCGCCGTCATGAAACAGGCCATTCTCGCGGCCGAAGACGAGCGCTTCTACCACCATCCCGGGATCGATACCATCGGCATCCTGCGCGCAGCGTATTCCAATTTCGTCAGCGGCGGCAAGCGGCAGGGAGCTTCGACCATCACGATGCAGGTAGCGCGCAACTTCTTCCTTTCGACCGAAAAGACCCTGACCCGCAAACTCTACGAGGCTTTGCTTGCCTTCAAGATCGAGAATAACCTGACAAAGGACGAGATACTCGAGCTTTATGTCAATCAGATTTACCTCGGCCAGCGCGCCTACGGCTTCTCCGCCGCAGCGCAGATCTACTTCGGCAAGCCGCTGGCTAACCTGAGCACTGCCGAGGCGGCAATGCTCGCCGGGCTGCCCAAGGCCCCCTCGTCCTTCAATCCGGTCGCCAACCCGAAACGCGCCCGACTGCGTCAGCTTTATGTACTGCGACGCATGCACGATCTGGACTATCTAGGCGATGCCGCCTGGAAAGCGGCGCAGCAGGAGCCGCTGCAGGTCAAGCGCGACATAAACGACTTCGGCGTGCGCGCCGACTATGTCGCGGAAATGGCCCGGCAGATGGTCGTGGAGCGCTTCCCCGAGCAAGCCTACACGCATGGCCTGCGCGTCATCACGACCATCACCAAGGCGGACCAACTGGCGGCTTACGCAGCACTGCGCCGCGGCGTCATGGACTACGATCGCCGCCATGGCTACCGCGGTGCCGAGGCCTACGTCGATATGACGGGAATACGCTCCGACCAGGACGAGGAGATCGAGGACCTGCTGCAAGAGTTCGAGGATGCCGACGATCTCAGGCCCGCCTTGGTGCTCTCCGCCAACGCAAGGGAGGTCCAGGCCTACCTGCGTGGTGGCGAGGTGGTCACGATATCCGGAGACGGACTCAAGTTCGCCGCGCGCATGATCGACGACAAGGCACCGGCCAACAAGCGGCTGCGACGCGGCGCGATCATTCGCATCGGCAAGGATCCGGCAGGCAAGGCGGGGGTCTGGCAGATACTGCAACTGCCCGAGGTCGAAGCCGCCTTCGTCGCGGCAAGCCCGATCGACGGCGCGATTCGGGCCCTGGTCGGCGGCTTCGACTTCAGCCGCAACAAGTTCAACCACGTTACCCAGGCCTGGCGGCAACCCGGCTCGAGCTTCAAGCCCTTCATCTACTCGGCCGCGCTGGAAAAGGGCTATACGCCGGCCTCGGTGATCGCCGACGAGCCGATCTCGATTTCCGCCGAAGAGACCGGTTCCCAGGCCTGGGAACCGAAGAACTACGACGGCAAGTACGAGGGCCCGATGTCGCTGCGCACGGGGCTCGCCAAATCCAAGAACATGGTTTCGATCCGCCTGCTGCGCTCGATCGGGACCCACTACGCCCAGGACTACGCCGCGCGTTTCGGCTTCGACCCCGACAAGCACCCGCCCTACCTGACCATGGCGCTCGGCGCCGGCTCGGTCACGCCGTGGCAGCAACTGACCGGCTACGCCATCTTCGCCAACGGCGGCTACAAAATTGAGCCCTACATCGTCAAGCAGATCCTCGACGACCACGGCAATGTCCTCGCCGCAGCGCAGCCGGCGGTCGCGGGCGACGAGAACCTGCGCGTAATCGACGGCCGCAATGCCTATCTGATGGACAGCATGATGCACGACGTGGTTCGTCGCGGCACCGCGACACGCGCCGCGACGGCGCTCAAGCGTTCTGATCTCGCCGGCAAGACGGGAACCACCAATGACTACGTCGACGCCTGGTTCTGCGGCTACCAGCCGACCGTCGTCGGCATCGCCTGGATCGGTTTCGATCAGCCCAAGCGCCTCGGTAATGGCGAAACCGGCGGCGCCGCCGCGCTGCCGATGTGGATCGGCTACATGGAAAAAGCCCTGACCGGCGTGCCGGAGTCCTTCATGGAGCAGCCCGAAGGCCTGACCCAGGTCACCGCCCATGACCCCGGCGGCAAGGGCACGGGCAAGGAACTCGTCTACAAGGAAACGATCCCGGAACCGCCGGAGAACGAATTCATCCCGCCGACGCCGGCACCACTGTCGCCCCCTTCACCGACCGCCGTGGCCCCGGTGCAGGATGCGAAGCCGAAGCCGGCAGAGAAGAAGCCTAACTGAGCCGGACGACCTCCCCGGACTGCTCGCTCATGCAGCGCGCTATTGCGGCAAGCAGTTCCTCGCCGTCACGGGTCGCCGCCCAGATGCCTCCCGCTGCGGCCGGTGGCCTGAAATGGAAACCGCCAGATTTCGCCGCCACCCAGATTTCGCGGGCGGCCGTATGGCGGTTGATGACGATCTTGCTGCCGTCGTCGAACTCGAGCTCGAGCACACCGCCCGGCTTGGTTTCGAAATCGAAGTCGATATCGCATGACTCCAGGGCCGCCTCGATGCGTGCCAGCATCGCGTCCGCCAGGGCATTGAATTCGCGCTCTTCCACACTGCCTCCATGCTAGGATTTCCGCCTTTTCTACGTCGTCGTGCACCGTCAAACCGCCATGCGCACAATCATGTTTCTTCTGGGCAGCGCCATGCTGCTCGCCGCCTGCGGCAGCAAGGGGCCACTTTACCTGCCGCCGCCACCGGCGCAGCAGGCACCCGCGGCCGATAATAGCACCGCCCCGGGAGCCGCCCGATGAGCCTCGTTCGTCGGGACACTGCCGGCCAGTTGCATGTCGAAGAGGCCAGCCTCGCCGAGATCGCTCGGCAGTTCGGCACCCCCTGCTACGTCTATTCGCGCGCGGCGCTGACCGCCGCCTACGATGGCTACCGCGCCGCTCTGGCAGGGCGCGATGCCCTGATCTGCTACGCCGTCAAGGCCAACTCCAACCTGGCGATCCTCAACGTCTTCGCCCGCCTCGGTGCCGGTTTCGACATTGTTTCAGGCGGAGAACTCGCCCGCGTAATCAAAGCCGGCGGCGATCCGGCGAAGGTGGTGTTCTCGGGTGTCGGCAAGTCGCGTCACGAAATGCGCGCCGCGCTCGAAGCCGGCATCCTCTGCTTCAACGTCGAGTCGGCGTCCGAACTGGAAACCTTGAACGAGATCGCCGGCAGCCTCGGCAAGCGCGCACCGGTCTCGCTGCGGGTCAACCCGAACGTCGATCCCAAGACCCACCCCTACATCTCCACCGGCCTCAAGACCGCCAAGTTCGGCATTCCCTTCGCGGAGGCGCTGCCGCTCTACCGTCGCGCCCGCGAACTGCCGCACCTCGCCGTCCACGGCATCGACTGCCACATCGGCTCGCAACTGCTCGACCCCGCGCCCGCCGCCGAAGCCGCCGCCAAGATCCTCGGCCTGGTAGACGCGCTCGCCGCCGAGGGCATCGCGCTGTCGCACATCGACGTCGGCGGCGGCATGGGCATTCGCTATCGTGACGAGGCCGCCCCCGCGGCCACCGATTACCTCGCGCCGCTGTTGAAGGTCCTCACCGGACGCACGGAAAGGCTGCTGTTCGAACCGGGCCGCTCGCTGGTCGGCAACGCCGGCCTGCTGCTGACGCGTGTCGAGGTGCTGAAGCATGGCGAAGAGAAGAATTTCGCCGTCGTCGATGCCGCGATGAACGACCTCGCGCGACCGGCGCTGTACGACGCCTGGCATGACATGGTGAAAGTCGGTGCCGGCAGTACGGCAAACGGACAGAAGCGCTACGAGATCGTCGGCCCGATCTGCGAATCGGGCGACTTTCTCGGCCACGACCGCGATCTTGACCTGGCGGAAGGCGACCTGCTGGCCATTCTCTCGGCCGGTGCCTACGGCATGGCGATGAGCTCGAACTACAACACCCGGCCCCGCGCCGCGGAGGTGCTGGTCGACGGCGCCACAGCGCATTTGGTGCGGCGACGCGAGGAAGTCGCTCAGCTTTTCGCACTCGAGGCGGTCCTGCCGTGACGATGTTCCGAATTCTTTCCCTGGCGCTCTGCTCCGCGCTGCTGTTGTCCGCCTGCAGCAAGCAGGTCGAAGAAAAGAAATCCGGGCCGCCGCCAACGCTGATCACCGTGACGCAAGTGAAGAGCGGCGCCTTCGAGGTGACCGAGGACACCCTGGGCACGCTTGAGGCCGTCAACGACCCGAAGATCGCCGCCGAGGTCGCCGGCAGGGTGGCTAGGCTGCTGGCCTTCGCCGGCAAGCCGGTAAAGCAGGGCGAGGCTTTGGCGGTCATCGACGCGACCGACCTCATGCTCGCCAGCCAGTCCGAGCAGGCCGAGGTCAAGCGGCTCGAGGCCCTGCTGGCACAGCAGGACCGCCTGGTCGAACGGCAGCAGAATCTCGCGGGCAAGGGCTTCATCTCGCAGAACGCGGCCGACGACACCGGAGCGCAGCGTACCGCGATCGCCGAGCAGCTGAGCGCGGCGCGTGCGCGCGCGGGCATCGGCAAGCGCTCGGTCAACAAGACCACGGTCGTGGCCCCGCAAGATGGCGTGATCGAAAACCAGCTGATCGCGGCCGGCGACTACGTCAAGGTCGGCGACCCGCTGTTCCAGTTCGTCTCGAACCAGCGCCTGCGCGCCCATCTGCCCTTCCCCGAGAGCGCGGCGCCGCGCCTTTCGCGCGGCCAGGCGGTCAGGCTCACCTCGCCGCTGGCGCCCGGCAAGGTCTTCGCGGCCAAGATTGCCGATATCCGTCCCTCGATCGCCGAGTCGAGCCGCGCTCTCGACGTGATCGTCGAACTGGAGAACGACGGAACGCTGAAGTCCGGCGGCACCATAAATGCGTCGGTACAAATCGCTGCCAAGGAAGCCGCACTGGTCGTGCCCGAGCAGAGCGTGGTGCTGCGTCCCGTCGGCAAGGTCGTCTATGCCGTCGTGGAAGAGGACGGCAAGAAAAAGGTACAGCAGCGCACGGTCCAGGCCGGCGCCAAGAAGGGCGGCATGATCGAGATCCTCGGCGGTCTCAAGGAAGGCGAAACCGTCGCGGTCGACGGCGCGGGATTCCTGACCAACGGCGCCGCGATCGCCGTCAAGGAACCGCAAAAGGTCGGCGCCGGCGGGACGGCGAAGATGCCGGACGCGCCAAAGCCTGACGCCGCGTCGGGCGCGAAATGACGCTGCCCGAGCTTTCCATCAAACGCCACGTCCTGGCGTGGATGGCGTCGGCCGTGCTGGTGCTGTTCGGCATCATCTCCTTCAACCGCATCGGCATGGACCGCTACCCCTACATCGAGTTTCCGGTGGTGTCGATCACCACCGTGCTCAAGGGCGGCAACCCCGACATCGTCGATTCCTCGGTCACCAACGTCATCGAGACGACGGTAAACTCCGTGCCGGGCATCGAGCACATCCAGTCCACCTCCTCGCCCGGCGTCTCGGTGATCGCCATCACCTTCGCGCTTGAAAAGAAGGTCGACGTCGCCTTCAACGAAGTGCAGTCGAAGGTCAACCAGGCCCTGCGCCGCCTGCCCAAGGACACCGATCCGCCGATCGTTGCCAAGGTCGAGACCAACGCCCAGCCCATCATGTGGCTGGCGCTGCAGGGAGACAGGACGCAGCAGCAGCTGAACCAGTACGCCATCAACGTGCTGAAAAAGCGCCTCGAGACCATCGACGGCGTCGGCGAGGTACGGCTTGGCGGCCGCCGCGACCGCACCATTCGCGTCAACCTGCTGACCGACCGCATGGTGGCCTACGGTGTCACCGCCCAGGACATCAACGCGGCCTTCGCCGCCGAGCATGTGCAAATGGCCGGCGGCTTCGTCGTCGGGCAGAAGACCGAAAGCCTCGTCAAGCTCGATCTCGAGTTTCACAGCCTCGATACCTTGGCCGACATGGTCGTCGGCTACAAGGCAGGCGCGCCGATCCGGCTCAAGGACATCGCCGAGGTGGCCGACGGCCTCACGGACAACCGCCAGCTGGCGCGCTTCAACGGCGAGACCACGGTAGGCCTCGGCATCGTCAAGATCGCCAATACCAATACCGTCGAGATCGTCGAAAAGATCAAGGAAAGGCTGGAGAAGGAACTGCGCCCGCAACTGCCGCCAGGCCTCAACCTGCACGTCGTTTCCAACGACGCGGTGTTCATCCTCGAAATCGTCAATTCGCTCAAGGAGCACCTGATCGAGGGCACCATCCTTGCCGCACTCGTGGTGTGGTTCTTCCTGCGCTCGGTGCGCTCGACGCTGATCATCTCGCTGGCCATCCCGGTCTCCCTGCTCGGCGCCATCGCGGTGATCTACTTCTTCGGCTTCACGCTGAATTCACTGACCATGCTGGCGCTGCTGCTGCTGATCGGCGTGGTGGTGGATGACGCCATCGTCGTGCTCGAGAACATTTTCAGGCACCGGGAGGAAATCGACCCCGACCCGGTGGCCGCTGCTGTCAATGGCAGCAACGAAGTGGTGTTCGCGGTGATCGCCGCCACGGCCGCTCTGGTGTCGATCTTCGCGCCGGTGATCTTCCTCTCCGGCATCATCGGCCAGTTCTTCCGCTCCTTCGCCGTGGTGGTCACCTTCGGCGTGCTGGTCTCGCTGTTCGTCTCGCTGACGCTGACGCCCATGCTCTGCTCGCGCTATTTGACGGTGGAGAAGAACCACGGTCGCATCTACCACCTGTTCGACCGCCTCTTCGCGAGGCTCGACTGGATCTACGTGCACACGCTGGAGTGGGCACTGACCCACCGCTGGAAGGTGGTGGCGCTCACCGCCGCCATCGTCGCATCGAGCGCCTTCTTCTTTATCAACATCGGCAAGGCCTTCGCCCCCGAGCAGGACGAGGGCCGCTTCCTCGTCTTCCTGCGGGCACCCCTGGGGTCCGGCATCGACTACACCGACGGCAAGCTCAGGGAGGTCGAGGCCCTGCTCAAGGCCCACAAGGAAATCCATACCGAGTTCGCCATCATCGGCCTCGGCAGCGCCGGCCAGGTGAACCAGGGCACGGTGGTAGTGCGCATGGCGCCGCGCGAGGAGCGCAAGCGCAGCCAGCAGGAGATCCTGGCGATGCTGCGCAAGGATCTGGCAACGGTGGCCGGCGTGCGCGCCTTCGCCGCGCCCTACCCCATCGTGCAGGGCCAGCGTGGCGACCCTCTGCAGTTCGTGCTCAGCGGCGACAACCTGCCGGAAGTCGGCCGCCTGTCGCGCGAATTGCAGGCCAAGCTGTCATCGGACCCCGGCATCGGCCGCATCGACACCGACCTGCAGCTGGACCTGCCGCAACTCGTCTTCCAGCCCGACCGCCTGCGCATCGCGGCCTCCAACCTCAGCACCACGGACGTCGCGCTCGCCATCAACATGCTCACCGGCGGCGTCGACATCGCCAAGTACAACGACGAACCCGGCGACGGCCAGCGCTACGACATCCGCGTCAAGGCCAAGGAGGGCGAGTTCACCCAGCCGTCAGACCTGTCCAAGATCTTCATCCGTTCGCGCGACGGCAAGATGGTGCGCCTCGACTCGGTGGCGAGTTTCAACGAGTCGCTGGGGCCGGCCATCATCGGCCGCTACGACCTGCAATACGCCACCACCTTCTTCGCCAGCCCGACCATGCCGCTCGGTGACGCCGTCGTCAAGGTCAAGGCGGCCAGCGCCGACCTGCCCACCGGCTATCAGGTGAAGCTCATCGGCCAAGCCGAGGAATTCCAGAAGACCATGAAGTACATGGTGTTCACCTTCGCGCTGGCGCTGGTGCTGCTCTACATGGTGTTGGCCAGCCAGTTCAACAGTTTCCTGCAGCCGGCCATCGTCATGCTCGCCCAGCCGCTCGCAATCGTCGGCGGCGTCGCCGCCCTGTGGCTGTTCAACCAGTCGCTGAACATCTACTCGATGATCGGCCTGGTGCTGCTGGTCGGCCTCGTCGCCAAAAACTCCATCCTGCTGGTCGACCTCACCAATCAGCGGCGCGAACAAGGCATGAAGGTGGACGCCGCGCTGCGCAACGCCTGCCCGATCCGCATGCGCCCGGTGCTGATGACCTCCGCGACGGTGATCCTCGCGCTGTTCCCGGCGGCGCTGGGGCTCGGGGCCGGGTCGGAAACCAACCAGCCGCTGTCGATCGCGGTGATCGGCGGCATGATCTCTTCGACCCTGCTGACGCTGGTCGTGGTGCCCTCGGTCTACTCGCTGATCGAGGGCCGGCGCGAGCGCCGCATCGCCTGAATCAGGTCACTAGAACTTGACCGCTGCACCCAGTGTCCAGGCGTCGACCGTCATGCGCAAGGCATCGTTCACGTCTTGGCCCGAGCCGCCGAACTGGTTGTAGTTCTGGTACTCCAGCCGGATGCCGATGTTCGGACTAGGCTTGAATTCTGCGCCAAGGCCGGTCAACAAGTCGGTGCGATGATCAGAGCCGGAAGGCACACTGGCAAATCTGGAAGTGATCTGCATGAAATTGACCTTGGTGCGGTTGGAGGTAGCGCCCACCAGGCCGAAGACATCGAACTGCTTGTTTATCGGCAGCGTACCTTTGATAGCGCCCGACCAGGACACCTGGTCTCCGGTGATCTCGAAACGCGGCAAGCCAGTACTGTTCATGACGTACTCGGCCTTGATTTGACCCAAGTCTGTGTACGCGCCTTCGATAGCCCAGTTCTCGTTGAAGTTATAGCCGGCATAGACCCTCCAGGCTGTGTGGCGAGTATCCGAATTCAACGTTACCAGCCCGGTATAGGGAATTGTGGCGCCCGTAGTGGCATCTACGAAGTAGTAACCATCGTAGTAGTCCCAATTGTCGAGATCGGCGCGCGACTGGCCACCACTGACGCCGATATACCATGGCCCTACGATGGGCTTGCTGGAAACACCCTGCGCATAGGTGAAAGAGCTGGCCACAGCCAGAGTCAGGACCGCGATCGTTTTTTTCATGGAGAAATTCTCCTTTATAAATATGAAAGTACACGATCACGTTAATGTAATTTCTATTTACGGTCAATCCTGATCGAACAGTCCCCGGGCGGCGGCTTGACCGGTGTTGTTTTGACGCTCAGCGCAAGGGGCGTACCTCCGCCTGGATCTGGAGGCTCTCGCGGCCGCCGCCGCTGATCTCGAAGTCGAGACGGATCGGTACGCGCGTACCTTCCTGCAGTTGTTGTTTGAGGTCGTAGAGCATCAGGTGATAGCCGCCCGGCGTCAGCGCGACGGACTTGCCGGCAGGCAGCGGCAGCCGCGGCACGAAGCGCATTTTCATCAGGTCGCCTTCCATGCGCATCTCGTGCAGTTCGACGCTGCCGGCCACGGGGCTGCTTGCGCCGACCAAGGTGGCACCCTGCGCGCTCCTCAACTCCATGTAGGCGCTGCTGACCTTGAGCAGGCGCACGGTCGCGCGGGTCCAGGGCGCAACGACTTCGATATCGGCGGCATGCGCGCATCCCGCCGACAGCGCCAGCAAGACCGCAACGACGCGCATCAAAGCACGTAGCGCGAGAGGTCCTCGTCGCGCGCCAGTTCCCCCAAGCGCGCATCGACATAGTCGGCATCGACCTTCAGCTGGATGCCGCCCTTCGAGCTGGCATCAAAGGAGACTTCCTCGAGCAGCTTTTCCATGACCGTGTAGAGCCGCCGAGCGCCGATGTTCTCGGTCTTCTCGTTGACCTGGAAGGCGATCTCGGCGAGGCGCCGGATACCGTCGTCGCCGAACTCGACCGCCACCTGCTCCGTGCCGAGCAGAGCCTGGTATTGCCGCGTCAGGCAGGCGTCGGTCTGGGTGAGGATGCGCTCGAAGTCCTCGACCGAGAGCGAATCGAGTTCGACCCGGATCGGCAGGCGCCCCTGCAACTCGGGAATCAGGTCCGATGGCTTGGCCAGGTGGAAGGCGCCGCTGCCGATGAACAGGATGTGGTCGGTCTTGATCATGCCGTACTTGGTCGACACCGTCGTGCCTTCGACCAGCGGCAGCAGGTCGCGCTGCACCCCCTGGCGAGAGACGTCGGCGCCGTGCGCCTCTGAGCGTGACGCGATCTTGTCGATCTCGTCGAGGAAGACGATGCCGTTCTGCTCGACGTTCTTCAGCGCCGCGGCCTTGACTTCCTCGTCATTGATCAGCCGCGCGGCTTCCTCGTCCGCGATCGCCTTCAGGGCATCAGCGATGCGCAGCTTGCGCAGCTTGCGCTTGCCGCCGCCCATGTTGTTGAACATGCCCTGGATCTGCTGGGTCAGCTCCTCCATGCCGGGCGGGGCGAAGATTTCCATCGCGGCCGTCGGCGCCGCCACTTCGATCTCGATTTCCTTGTCGTCGAGTTCGCCCTCGCGCAGCTTCTTCCTGAACTTCTGTCGCGTGCCGGAGTCTTCCGTCGCCGTCTCGCTGAAGCCACCTCTAGCCGGCGGCAGCAGCGCATCGAGCACCCGGTCCTCGGCCGCATCCATGGCACGGTCGCGCACCGCCTTCATCGCGGCCTCACGCGCGTCCTTGATCGCGGTTTCCGCCAGATCGCGGATTATGGTGTCGACATCGCGGCCGACATAACCGACCTCGGTGAACTTGGTGGCCTCGACCTTGATGAAGGGTGCATTGGCGAGCCGCGCCAGACGCCGCGCGATCTCGGTCTTGCCCACCCCGGTCGGGCCGATCATCAGGATGTTCTTGGGGGTTATCTCGCTGCGCAGCGGCTCGGCCACCTGGGCGCGGCGCCAGCGGTTGCGCAGGGCGATGGCGACGGCGCGCTTGGCACGGGCCTGGCCGACGATGTGCTTGTCGAGTTCCGAGACGATCTCGGCCGGGGTCATGTGGCTGGTCTGGCTCATTCCATGCCTCCGCAGAACCGCCTCAAGGAGGCAGGCGCCCCCTGGGGGGCAGCGAGCTGTAGTTGCGAGCGTGGGGGGGTCATAGTGTCTCGATGAGGTGATTCTGGTTGGTGTAGATGCAGATGTCACCGGCGATGGCCAGCGACTTCTTCACGACCTCTTCGGGCGCCAGCTCGGTGTTCTCGAGCAGTGCCCGTGCGGCCGACTGGGCGTAGGCGCCGCCGCTGCCGATGGCGACGATGCCATGCTCCGGCTCGAGTACATCGCCGTTGCCGGTGATCACCAGCGAGTTGTCGCGGTCGACCACGGCCAGCATCGCCTCGAGCCGGCGCAGCATGCGGTCGGTGCGCCAGTCCTTGGCAAGCTCGACGGCGGAGCGCAGCAGGTTGCCCTGGTGCTTCTCCAGCTTGGCTTCGAAGCGCTCGAACAGCGTGAAGGCGTCGGCGGTGCCGCCGGCGAAGCCGGCGAGGATCTTGTCGTTGTAGAGGCGCCGGATCTTCTTCGCGCTGGCCTTGATGACGATGTTGCCCAGCGTGACCTGGCCGTCGCCGCCGAGCGCGACGCGGCTGCCGCGGCGAACGGAAAGAATGGTGGTGCCGTGGTACTGCTCCATGGAGGACGCTCCGTCGAAACTCTGGAAGGATTTACAGCTTGCGCGGCTCGATCGTCGCCAGCTTGTCGATGCCCAGTGAGCGCCACAGGGCAGTCAGCAGGCACCCCGGCGTACGGATGCGCACACTCTTTCCGCCGATCGTTATCTCGCCCAGCACCCTGCCGAATTCCTCGGCGCAGGCGACATCCATGCGGGCCAGGCTGCTGGCATCGACGATCACCGGGTCGTGGCTGGCGGCCCACGCCAGCAGCGCGGTGAAGTGCTCACGGTCGCTTCCGGTCAGATGTCCCGTCAAGGCGCAGGCGTCGGCCGACATTTTTGCCGCGGCCGGCGCCGCAGCTGCCGGCGCCGCCACCGGTGCAACCTTGGGCGCTTCCCAGGAGGGGGGCGACATCTCGAATGTCACGGCATAACCGACGGCGGCCTCCTCGAAGGCATCCTGGCGGTTGAGGTTCTGGTAGAGCTCGAGCAGCAGCAGCCAGGTCGATTCATGGCCGCGCTCGCCCATCACTGTTTTTGGCGCCAATGCCGCCGCCATCTGCTCACCACCGACCAGCACGCACGATTTCTTGAGTTGCTTGAAGACTCGCAGGGTCTCGAGCAGCGCATTGCAGCCGGTATCGTCGGCATCGGCCACCTTGGCGAGGTCGAGCCGGACCCCCGGCACCTTGGCCGCCATCTCGCGCAGCTTGACCAGTGGCTGCACCGCATTCGCGCCAAGCACGCCCGACAGCGTCACCGTGGCGACGCCATCCTTGCCCACCGCCGGCGCACCGTCGGCGACGGGCCAGGTCGGCGGTGATTTCTCGAACTTGCCGGCGAAGCCGATCGCCAGCGACTCGAAGGGCTTGCGCCGACCGAGGGCGACGTAGAGGTCGAAAAGCATGCCCCAGGCCAGTTCCTTGGTGTCGCCGAAGTCTTCCTGGTGCAAGACGCTCTGGAGCAGGTCGCACGCTTGCGCCGCCTGTCCTTCCGCAAAAAGACGCGCAACCTCCTCGACGCGTGGCGGCACGCTGCTGCACACCGTCGACTTCGGCTCCTCCACCACCGGAATTGCGCCCGGCGTGGTGAAGTCGAGGTCCATCATGTCGTCGTCTGGATCGGCCATCGGAAAAATGCGATAAGCAACACCGCTGCCCGCGGCGGCGGATGAATGGGCGTTTCTAGCATAAGCGCCCCCCCGGCGCAATCGAGCTCCGGTCGCAAATTCACTCGGCCGGCTGCCGCGTTGCGAGCAGCGCCAGCACGGCCAGCAACCCGAGCGCGCAGACGACGGCGGCTCCAGCCGGGAGGTCGGCGAGAAGGGAGCACAACAGTCCGCCGGCGTAGCCGAGGCCACCCAGCACCCATGCCGCTACCAGGCCGCGACGCAGGGCATGGCTCGCCACGGCAGGGGCGATGAGGCTGGCGAAGACGAGGAAGACGCCGACCAGCTGTACCGAGGCCGTCACCGCCAGCGCGAACACCAGGTAAAAGCCTGCGCGGCCGAGGCGTTCGCGCAAGCCGAACCAGGCGGCCAGCAGCAGCCCGTAGAAAGCCGCCAGCGGCGGCAGCCGATCCCAACCGACCCAGAGGATCTGCCCGCCCAGGAGGTCGCGCAGATGCTCGCCGCCGTGGGGGTTGTCCGCAAGCAACAGGATTCCGGCGGAAGCCGCCACCACGAACAGCAGGCCGATCAGCGCCTCCTGCAACTGCGGCCAGCGCTTCTCGCACCAGGTCAGCAGCAGCGCACCGAGCACCGCCGCGACGGCGGCGGCGAGCTGCGCGCCCAGGCCGTGTGCGACATCGGGTGCATCCCAGCCGAGCAGGTGCGCGACCAGCATGCCCAGTGCCGCCATCTGCGCCACGGCGAGGTCGAGGAAGATGATGCCGCGCCGCAGCACTTCGATGCCCAGCGGCACGTGGGTCGCCAGCACCAGGAGGCCGGCGGCCATGGGCGCGGCGAGCAGGCCGAGATCGCCGGCAATCATTTGAGCCCCTGCAGCAAACGTGCGACGGTATCGTCGAACAGCGTCGTCAGGTCGCGCGCCGCCTCGTCGCCGCCGACGGTGAAGGGAAGGATCACCAGGGGTACCTTCGCCTCGCCCGCGAACCATTCGGCGGCCCGTGGCGCCTCGTAGGCCGCACGCAGCACCAGCCGCGGCGGCTGTTTCCGGACCCGTTGCAGCAACTCGCCGAGCTGGCCGGCCGAGGCCTCGACGCCGGGGCGCGGCTCCAGCGTCGCCACCTCGCGCAGACCAAGCCAGTGCAGGAGGTAGGTCAAGGACTTGTGCTGCACGACGACAGGCTGGCCCTTGAGCGGCGCCGCCGCCTTCTCCCAGCGCGCCAGATTCGCCTGCCAGCGCTGGGCGAAGGCCTTGAGGCCGTCCCGGAAGGCTGCGGCGTTGGCGGCATCGAGCTCGGCCATGCGTGACGCCAGCGCCTCGGCGACCTTGAGGATGTTGCGCGGGTCGGTCTGGATATGCGGGTTGCCTTCGGCATGCACGTCGCCGTCGGCGCGATCGAGCCGCGCCGGCACCTCGAGCATGACCACCAGCCTGGCGGCTTCGAAATGACCGGGGCGCCCGGGCTGGATGCGGGCATTGCCCGATTCCCGCAGCACCAGGGGTAACCAGCCGACTTCGAGTTCTGCGCCTGTGGCGACGACCAGGTCGGCACTGCGGGCACGCGCGATCAGCGAGGGCTTGGCCTCGATGCGATGCGGATCCTGCAGGGCATGAGTGGCGGCGAAGACCTTGACCCTGTCGCCGCCGATCTCCTGCGCCAGCGCAGCCCACTCCGGCACCGTGGCGAAGATGTTCAGCGCCGCCAGTGCCGGCGCAGCCAGGACGGCGAGGACTCCGCCGACAAGCAATCTAGAATTTATGCGCACCGTGGGCTCCCATGGACATGATGTACTGCAAGGTGACCTGATTGTCGGTGACGTCGGCCATCGCCGTGTCGCGTGCGTACTGCAACCTCAGCCGCGAATACTCCGAAGGACTCCAGTCGAGCATCAGGCTCGAGCGCTTCGGCCGGTAGGTCGAAAACAGCGAACCCGCCGGATCGAGCGCGGCAAAGACGATGGCTTCATCGTAGTGCTTTGTGCCGGGGCTGAGCCAATCGTACCGGGCGCCGACGCGCCAATGCGGCACGAACTGCCAGACGCCCTGCAGGTAGCCGCCGCTCTGCCGGGTCTGGTAATCGCCCAGAGCCAGGACACCCGTTGCGCCGAGACAGGGCGAACCGGCGACGCCTGAGCTGCAGGCCAGCGTGCCGTCCTCGCTGCGGCGGAAGGCCTCGCCCTGGAGCTTGAAGCTGCGGTCCCGTGCATTGCCGTCGGGAGCCCATTTCCAGACGAAATCGGCGATCCAGGCGCGACTGCGTCCGCTGAACTGCGCCTCGACCTGGTTCGGCCCGGCCGGGTCTGTGTCCTGGGCATGGGCGGGCCGATCGGCTGCGCGCGTCGCCAGATAGGAGACGCCGGCCTCCCATGCATGCGAAGTGCCGACGTCGCCGCCGAGCTTGGCGAAGACCGCGCCGGCCCCCGGCCCCGTGCCATTGCGGTCGGTGCCGGGATAGCGGTCGCCGCGGCCGATTTCGGCGCCGAACTGCAGGAACAGCTCGGTCGGCGCCACCCACTTGAGCTGCAGTCCATCCTGCCGGTAGCCCTCGGCGCCGAACAGCGCCTTCGACATCAGCGGCGCGTCGGCGAAGTCCCACTCGTGCGGGTGCTGCACATTGATGTAGCCGATCTCGGAACGGAACCGTCCGCCCTTGAGGGCGAGGCCGTTGCCCAGCCCGAGGGTGGAGAAATGTGCTTCCTCGACGTCGATCTGGTTGTCGACGACGGCGAACCGGGCAGTGCCGCGGAACAGCGGATCAATGCTGGCGGCAAAGCCGAGTTCGGTCTGATCGACCGAGAAGCCGCGCTTCTCGCCACTGTGATCGCCTGCGGCCGGCCAGTAGCCGCTGATGCTGCGCTCGGGGATATCCTGCATCGACTTCGCCTGCCCCTGCAGCGTCAGGGAGATTTCCGGATTGAAACCGCTGGCGCTGCCCGGAGCCGCCGCCGCTGGCGGTATCGCCACAGGCGGCGGCAAGGACACGGCCGCTGGCGCCTCGGCGGCGGCAAGCCGCTTTTCGAGCGCATCGATGCGCCGCTCGTAATCGGCCCTCATGCGCTGCAACTCCTCGCGCAGCGAGCGTATTTCGTTGTCGCTGGCGGTGGCGACCAGGGGAAAGATCGCCAGCATCGCCAGCGCGATGGTCTTCGGTTTCATGCTTGCTCCAAAGCAAAATGGAAACGCTCCGCGCACGCGATGGCGCGGAGGGTTCAGGCAGCTTCAGAGCGGAAGGGGTGGGGCACGCGCCGCGTAGGGGCGCGTCGGGCAGATGGCGGGCGCGGAAAAAGTCGGCGCTGGCGCCACGCCGTACGCCGTCTCGATCACGGGGAGCGGCGGCAGCGCCGGCAGCGGTGCGGCATAGCTGTCGAGAACGACGCAGGTGGTGCAGACGTGGGAGAGGGTGAGTGCCGCGCCATGCTCGTCGTCGCCCTGACCGGCCACGACCTGAGTACCCGCGCCGCCGGCGAGATGGCCGGCCATGTGGGCGAGCGCCGCCTGCTGCCCGCCGAGCAGCAGCAGGGCAAGGACGAGGGTCAGCCAGCGGGGCAGGCGCAATGCATGCATGTCTGGCATTTTACACCCGCCCCTCCCGGCCGGCCCCCTTGCAGGGCGGTGACGGGAATTCGCCGCTGCGCGGCTCCGGAGGATCTTGTTAGGGCACGGCCAGCGGATGGACGTCCACGCCGCGTGCGACGAAGCCGCGCATGTCCGCGGGCAGGCTGGCATGGGCCGCGCGCGCCGCCGCCTCGTCGGGAAACTCGCCGAAACAGCAGGCGCCGGAGCCGCTCATGCGCGCGGGCACGCCCAGGGCGCGCAGCCAGTCGAGATGGCGCGCCACCTCGGGATAGAGGCGGCAGGCGACCGGCTCGAGGTCGTTGCCGCCGAAGCCGTCGCGCCATTGAGCCGGCGCGATGGCCGGCGTGTCGCGGCAAAGGTCGGGAGCGCGAAAGACCTCCACCGTCGGCACCACGACCGGCGGCATCAGCACCAGATACCATGCCGGTGCCGGCATCACGTCGGTGAAGCGCTCGCCGACGCCCTCGGCGAAGGTCGAGCGGCCGTGCAGAAACACCGGCACGTCGGCACCGAGCGCGAGGCCGATGCGCTGCAATTCGGCCGACGACAGTCCGCAGTCCCACAAGCGGTTGAGTGCGAGCAGCGTGGTGGCCGCATTCGAGCTGCCACCGCCCAGCCCGCCACCCAGCGGCAGCCGCTTTTCGAAGCGGATGGTGACGCCTCGCACCGCGCCGAGGCGGATGCCCCCGGCAGCACGCAGGGCGTGCGCGGCGCGTACCGTCAGGTCGCTCGCGGCCGGCACCCCTGGCAGGGGCGTGGCGAGGACGATGGCTTCGTCGGCGCGCGGCGCGAAACGCAGCGCGTCGCCGAAGTCGAGGAAGCGGAACACCGTCTGCAGCAGGTGATAGCCGTCGGCGCGGCGACCGACGACATGCAGGAACAGGTTGATCTTGGCCGGCGCCGGCCAGTCGCGGCCCCAGTCGCCCGCTGTGCGGCTCGGGTCGTTCATGGCGCCACCTCCGAACCAGCGGCACGCACACCACCGGCGCGGCGTCGGCGGCCGGCGCCAATCGCGGGCGGTCGCATCCCCGCTGCGCGGGGCCCCTGCTTCCTGCTCATGGCGCCACCTCCGAACCAGCGGCACGCACACCACCGGCGCGGCGTCGGCGGCCGGCGCCAATCGCGGGCGGTCGCATCCCCGCTGCGCGGGGCCCCTGCTTCCTGCTCATGGCGCCACCTCCGAACCAGCGACACGCAAACCACCGGCGCGGCGTCGGCGGCCGGCGCCAATCGCGGGCGGTCGCATCCCCGCTGCGCGGGGCCCCTGCTTCCTGCTCATGGCGCCCAGCTGTCGATGCGGAGAACCGCCTCGATGTCGTCGCGGCGCAGTTCGATCAAGGCCGGCCGGCCGTCGGCGACCTCGCGCACCTCGATGCGCCAGCCGTCGACATCGAAAGTCGGCGCCGGCGGCACGGCGACGACCCAGTGCGGCAGGTTGGAGAGCGGCAGCCGGGCGCCGAGGGCACGCTCGGCCAAACTTTCCCAGTCGGGCGCGGTGACGACCTTGCGATCCGCCGTCAGCAGCCTCGCACCCGTCGCGTCGCGCGTCAGTTCGGCGAGTCCCTGGCCAAGCGGGCCGCTGACGAAAATTTCGTCGCGCGCCGGCTCATGGCGCCAGCTGATGCCGACGTGATGGCGCATCTCCCCCTGGCGCAGGGACAGGCGCCCGCTGAGCGCGAAACTTTCGGCGGAAGCCGACACTGGTGCAGGCGGCGGCAGCGAGGCGCAGGCGGAGAGCAGCCCCAGACAGAACGGCAACAGGCAGCGGAGCACCGTCAAGGTTGAAAGCGCTTGATGGTGGCCGTCAGTTCGTCGTTGCCTGGGTGGAGCTTGGCAGCGTCCGCCCAGGTCTTCGCGGCCTCCTCGCGGCGACCCAGGGCCCACATGACTTCGCCGACGTGGGCCGCGATCTCGGGGTCGGGGCGGATGGCGAATGCGCGCTGCAAGGTAACGAGCGCCGCCGCCGTCTGGCCGCGGCGAAACTGCACCCAGCCCTTGGAATCGAGGATGAAGGGATCGTCGGGCGCCAGCGCCAGCGCCTGGTCGATCAGCTGCTGCGCCTCGTCGAGACGGACATTGCGCTCGGCGAGGGAGTAACCCAGCGCATTGAGGGCATGGGCATGATCGGGCTTTATCTGCAGCAGGCGCTTGAGCCGCGCCTCGAAGACGTCGATGCGGCCGAGGCGCTCGGCGACTAGGGCCGCCTCGTACAGAAGTTCCGGCTGATCGGGTTGCGCGGCCAGCCCCTGGTCGAGCACGGCCAGCGCATCGGCGGTGCGGCCGGCCTCGCGCAGCAGCTGCGCCTCGCCGATCAGCATCCGCACCGCATGTTCGCGGTGCTCCGTTCGCGCCGCCTGCAAGTGGTGCAATGCGTCGTCGAGGCGGTCCTGCTTGGCGAGCGCGTAGGCCTGGCGCAGGCGTGCCGCAACGAACTGCTCGCCCGGGCCGATCTGCTCGTACCACTTGATCGCCTCGTCCCAGCGCTTCTCGTCCTCGGCAAGTTGGCCAAGGTAAAGCCGCACGCTGTCGGCGTCGGCGAAATCGAGCTCGAGTAGGCGCCGGAAGTAGCGTTCGGCTTCGCGCAAATCCTGCTGCTGGTAGGACAGCACGCCCAGCGCGTAAAGGGTCTCGGTATCGTCGGGCGTGGCGGCGAGCAGCACGCCGAACTCGCGCCGCGCCTCGGGATAGCGTTTCTCCGCCACCAGCATCCGCGCCAATGCCATCCGCAGGTCGAGCGAGGCCGGATGCTGGCTGGCGAAGCGGTGCAGGGTCTCGATCGCCTCGGCGCGGGGCTGCAGCTGGCTCTTCAGCAGCGCGGCCTGCTCCCAGTCCGGGCGCAGCGCCACGGCGCGCTCGGCTTCGCCCAGCGCCCGCGTCGCGTCCTGGGCGCCATGGGCGGCGACGGCGCGGGCGAAGTGGGCCTCGGCGATACCGACATAGGGCGTCGTGACCTGTTCGACGATGCTCAAGACCTTGCGCTTGTCGGGCACCCGGGCCAGGGCGCGGTTGAGCTGCAGCAGGGCATTGGGCAGGTTGCCGCCCTCGGCCGCGAGCTGGCGAGCGATATGCTCGGCGAGGTCTTCGGGACGCGCGCCCGCCGCGAGCAGGCTGGTCACCATCTGCCGCGCCTGCGCGGATTCCGGATCGAGTTCCGCCCAGAGTCGCGCGGCATCGAGCGCGACTTCGTAGCGCCGGGCGAACAACGCGACCTGCGCCGCCCGCTGGGCGATGCGTGGATCACGCGTCGTGCGGGCGAGGTCGCGATAGGCATCGACCGCCAGGCCGATGTTGCCGCGGGAGCCGGCGATCTCGGCCAGCAGGAACTGATAGAGGATCTGCGGCGTCAGTTCCTGCGCCGGCAGCGTCGACACCGCGGGCGCAGGCGGTACCGGCACGGGAATCGCGACCGCCTCATCCTCCTGCTGCGCGACGGACGCGCCGGAGCCAAAGCAGGCGGCGAAGAGGAGCGGCAGCAGGCGGCGTTTCATGGCGGTCGGACTAAGGGGGCGGGGACTTCGATAAGATGCCGGATGTTAGCAGTTTCGCAAGTGCACCGCCCCCCGTCGCCCCCCCGCCGCCATGCCCGAGCTGCCCGAAGTCGAAGTCACCCGCATGGGCATCGCCCCTGCACTGGTCGGACGGACAGTCAGCGCCGTCAGCCTGCGTGCGCCGGCACTGCGCTATCCGCTGCCCGCTGCATTGGCCCGTCACCTCAAGGGAAAGACGCTCGCCGGCATCGCGCGACGCGGCAAGTATCTGCTGCTCGACTTCGGCACGGGGACCGTGCTGCTTCACCTCGGCATGTCCGGGACGCTGCGCCTGCTGCCACCACGGACACCGGCGGGCAAGCACGACCATGTCGACCTCGTCTTCGATGATTTGATGTTGCGGCTCAACGACCCGCGCCGCTTCGGCGCCCTGCTCTGGATCGAGGGCGACCCCAATGCCCATGCGCTGATCAAAGACCTCGGCATGGAGCCGCTCGCGCGCAGCTTCACGGCCAAGGCGCTGCATCGGCGCCTCACCGGCCGCAGCGCGGCAATCAAGCTGGCAATCATGGACGCTCACGTCGTCGTCGGCGTCGGCAACATCTACGCCTCCGAGGCCCTGTTCCGCGCCGGCATCGCCCCACGCACGCCGGCCGGAAAGGTATCGCTCGCAAGGCTGGAACGGCTGGTCACGGCGATCAAGGAGACCCTGCGCTCCGCGATTCGCGCCGGCGGCAGCACGCTGCGTGACTTCTTCGGCTGCGACGGCGATCCCGGCCACTTCCAGCTCGAGCACCGGGTCTACGGCCGCGAAGGCGAAGCATGCCGCCGATGCGGCACGAAGATCAGACAAATCAGGCAGGGACAGCGCTCGACCTACTACTGTCCGAAGTGCCAGCGCTGACCCTGAGGTCCAGGCATGGCCGCAGAGGCATCTCAAGACCATGCACTAACCGGAGCACGCGAAGCGTGCGACCCATCAGAGAAAACTACAGAGCGCCCCGTAGCAGTCGAGCGCAGCGCGCCGCAAGTCTCCCCCTCCGCGAGGGTTGAGGCGGGGTTTCGCAAGGCAGCGCCTTGCGCCGCCGAAACGGGCGAGCAGTGCAATGCGAGCCTTGGAGGGGGCTGGGGGAGGGAGGCGGATCCCCATTGAAGTTCTTGAAACTTACTTTCCAGTAAGTTTCAAGAACTTCGCCATCAACTGATCCTGCGACTCCACATGGCTCGGGTCGGCAGGGATGCAGTCGACCGGGCAGACCTCGCGGCACTGCGGCGTGTCGAAGTGGCCGACGCACTCGGTGCATTTGTCGGGATCGATGATGTAGATCTCGTCACCCTGCGAAATCGCGTTATTCGGGCACTCGGGCTCGCACACGTCACAGTTGATGCATTCGTCGGTGATTATCAGGGCCATTTCGGCTTCCCTTTCATGAAGAACGTTGTTGGAACTTTTGTGCCAGGCGCTCGGCGACGAGCGGGTGCACGAAGGTCGATACATTGCCGCCGAGCGATGCGATCTCGCGCACCATGGTGGCCGAAATGAACATGTACTGCTCGCCTGGCGTCAGAAACAGCGTTTCGACATCGGGGTGCAGGATACGGTTCATGCCAGCCATCTGGAATTCGTACTCGAAATCGGAGACGGCGCGCAGACCGCGCAGGATGACGCGCGCGTTGCGCTCGCGCAGGAAGTCGCGCAGCAGGCCGTCGAAGCCGACGACCTTGACGTTGGGCAGGTCCTCGAGCAGTTCGCTGGCGATCTCGACGCGTTCGGCCAAGTCGAACACCGGGCGCTTGCCGCGGCTCTCGGCGATGCCGACCACGACATGGGCGAAAAGCCGCGCCGCACGGCGCACGAGATCCTCATGCCCACGCGTGAAGGGATCGAAAGTGCCCGGATAAACGGCGATGCCGTTGTTCATTCCCGTTCCAACAGGTGAAAAAAACCTGCCCGGCCTGTCCCTGCTTGGCGACATGCCAGGCGCCCAACCGCTCCAGCCGGTGCTCAGCCTCGGCGTAGATGCGCGCCTTCGGCATGACCCAACCGTCCAGCAACGGTTTCACTTTATCTAGCCAGCCCTGATGATAGGGCGGGTCGAGGAATACGAGATCGTAACGCCGCGCCGGTGAAGGAAAGAATTTTACCGCATCGCAGCAGAGCAGCTCCACCCGGTCGCAGCGAAAGGGTTCGGCGTTGCGCCGCAGCTGCTCGAACACACCACGGCTCTTCTCGACCAATGTCACATGCGCCGCGCCACGCGAGGCCGCCTCGAGGCCGAGGATGCCGCTGCCGGCGAAAAGGTCGAGACAGTTCAGGCCGCTCAGATCCTGCCCCAGCCAGTTGAACAGCGTCTCGCGCACGCGGTCGGGCGTCGGCCGCAGGCCCTCCGCGTCCGCCACCTGGATCAGGCGGCTGCGCCACTCGCCGCCGGTGATGCGGACCTTGGCCATCAGTCGGCGGCGACGATCACCGTGACCAGGTGCTCCGGCTTCACATGGCGGGCGAAGGCAGCCTTGACCTGATCTACCGTCACGGCATCGATCTTCGCCGGAAAATCGTCGAGGTAGGTCAGCGGCAGGCCGTAGAAACCGATGCTCGAGAGGTAGCCGAGGATCTTGGCGTTACTGTCGATGCGCAGGGCGAGGCCGTCGACGAGGTTTTTCTTGGCGGCGGCCAGTTCCTTCGCGGTCGGGCCCTCGGCGAGGAATTTCGCCAGGACCTCCTCGACCACCTTGATCGCGTCAGTGGCCTGCTCGCGCTTGGTCTGCAGCCCGATCTCGAACGGACCCGCGAGCTTGCGCGGCGCGAAATAGGAATAGACGCTGTAGGCGTAGCCGCGCTTTTCACGCACTTCCTGCATCAGCCGCGAGACGAAGCCGCCGCCGCCGAGCACGTAGTTGCCGAGCAGCAGCGCGTAGTAGTCGGGATCGTTGCGGGAAATGGCCGGCGCACCGATGTGGATGTGCGATTGCGTTGCCGGGTGGGCGACCTTCATGGTGGCGCGAGCAGGCCAGGCGATCGGCGGAATCGTCGCGTCGGGCTTGCCCGGCGGCAACGCTTCCGTCAGGCGCTGGGCGATGGCCTCGGCCTCGGCGCGCGAGACGTCGCCGATGATGGACACCACCGCGCGCCTGGCCGCGTAATTGTCGCGGTGGAAGGCGACGAGATCGTCGCGGCCGATGCGTTCGACGCTCTCCACAGTCGCGCTCGCGCCATAGGCGTGGCCCGGATAGATCGCGGCGGCGAAGCGCTTGGCGGCGATGCTGTCGGGGCGGGTATCGGCCTCCCGGATGCCGGCGATGGTGCGCGCTTTCTCGCGCGTCAGGACGCTTTCCGGAAAAGTCGGCGCCGACAGCACGGTACGCAGCAGTTCGAGCGCGGCGTCGCGCTCGGTCTTCGACGACAGCGTGCGCAGCGACATGCCGGCGCGGTCGGCATCGGCCGAGCCGCTCATGCGCGCGCCGAGGTCCACGAGCTTCGCCGAAATATGTTCCTCGTCGAGATCGCCGGCGCCGGCGTCGAGCAGCGCGCGCGTGAGTCCCGCCACGCCGGTCTTGTCGGCCGGACCGAAGACAGTGCCGGCGGCGAAGTCCACCGACACGTCGAGGATGGGCAGGACATGGGTCTCGACGAAATAGACCTTCGCGCCCGACGGCGCGATCCAGTGCTCGATCCTGGGCGCGGCGTGGCCGACCGTGGCGAACAATGCGAGAACGACCAGCAGCATTTTCTTCATGACGTTCTCCGGTTCAATGACGCACGGCCACCGCGGGCTTGCGCGGCTTGGCCTGATCGAGCGGCAAGGGGTCGAGCACGGCGACCGTCAGGGCATCGTCGTTGAAATACTTCCTCGCCACGACCAGCACCTCCTCGGCGGTCACGCCGCGAATCTTCTCCAGCAGCTTGTCGATGTCCTGCCACTTGTGGCCGGCGGCCTCGATGCCGCCGATTTCCATGGCCTGCGCCATCATCGAGTCGCGCTTGTAGACCTGGCTGGCGATGGTCTGGGTCTTGACCCGCGCCAGTTCCTCGGGCGAGACGCCTTCGTCCTGAACGCGCTTCAGTTCGGCGCGCAGGGCGGCCTCGAGTTCGGCGACCGTCCTTCCCTCGGCGGGCTGGCCGTCGAGAATGAACATGGCCTCGCCGCGCAGCGTGCCATCGTAGCCTGCGCCGGCCGACTGGGCGATCTTCGAGCCGCGCACCAGGTTCTTCGAGAAGCGCGCCGCGTCGTGGCCGTCGAGCACCGTGGCCAGCACTTCGAGCGCATAGGGCTCGCGGTCGGCGTCGACGTCCTTGAGCTTGGGCACCTTCCACGCCATCGCCAGGTAAGGCAGCTTGGCTGGCGCCTTGACGGTGACGCGCTTGATGCCGGGCTGCTCGGGTTCGTTCTGCGGCTTGCGCTCCGGCAGGGCATGCGGCTTGATCCGGCCGTAGGTCTTCGCGGCAAGATCGAACACCGCCTGGTGATCGACATCGCCGACGACGACGACGTAAGCGTTGCTCGGCGTATACCAGGCGTGGTACCAGTCGCGCGCATCCGTGTAGCTCATGTGCTCGAGGTCGTCCATCCAGCCGATGATGGGGCGGCGATACGGGTGGGCCTTGAAGGCGGCGGCGTAGAGCGCCTCATGCACCAGCGACTGCGGGTTGTCCTCGGTGCGCATGCGCCGCTCTTCCATCACCACCTTGATCTCCTGCTCGAACTCCTTGGCGGTGAGCTGCAGGTTGGCCATGCGGTCGGCTTCGAGTTCCATCATGCGCGGCAGGGCGCGCTTCGGCACGATCTGGAAGTAGGCGGTGTAGTCGAGGCTGGTGAAAGCGTTGTCGCGGCCGCCGGCCTCGGCAACGATCTTGTTGAACTCGCCCGCAGCGTAATGCTTCGTGCCCTTGAACATCATGTGCTCGAGCACGTGGGCCACACCCGAGGTGCCGTCCTTCTCGTCCATCGCGCCGGCGCGATACCAGACCATGTGCACGGCGGTAGGGGCGCGGCGGTCTTCCTTGACGATGACGCGCAGACCGTTGGCGAGTTTCGTCTCGAAGGGATTGGCAAAGGTCGGCGTTGGCGACACGGCGATGCACGTCGCGAGCAGCGCAAGCAATGGGACAGGCTTCGTCATGGCGGGATAAGGGCCTCTGTTAGAATGATTTTTTGCTATTTTTCGCGTCGCGCATCATAGCGCGGCCCACGTCTGACACCCACTCCCCATGTTTGGTTTCCTCAAGAAGAACGAGGCGTCCGCCGCACCGGACGAGAAGAAGTCCTCGTGGGCCGAGCGCCTCAAGGCCGGTCTGGCCAAGACCCGCGCCGCCCTCAACACCCCGCTGGGCGAGCTGTTCTCCCGCGCCCGCATCGACGACGAACTGCTCGAGGACCTCGAATCCACGCTTTTGCAGGCGGACTGCGGCGTCGAGGCGACGCATTGGCTGCTCGACGAGCTCAAGGCCCGGGTCAAGCGCGAGAAGATCGAAGCGCCGGCCCTGCTGCAGCAGGCGCTGACCGAGCTGCTCGAGCAATTGCTCGCCCCGCTCGAGCAGCCGATAGACTTTGCCAGCCACCGGCCCTTCATTGTCATGGTCGCCGGCATCAACGGCTCGGGGAAGACGACCTCGATCGGCAAGCTCGCCCACCATTTCCAGGCCCAGGGCAGGAGCGTGCTGCTCGCGGCCGGCGATACCTTCCGCGCCGCCGCGCGCGAGCAGCTGATGACCTGGGGCGAACGCAACAACGTGACGGTGATCGCCCAGGAATCCGGCGACCCCGCCGCCGTCGTTTTCGACGCCATCAACGCCGCGCGCGCCCGCAACATCGACGTGGTGCTGGCCGACACCGCCGGCCGGCTGCCGACGCAACTGCACCTGATGGAGGAGATCGCCAAGGTGCGCCGCGTGGTGCAGAAGGCGGAGCCGAGCGGCCCGCACGAGGTGCTGCTGGTGCTCGACGCCAACATCGGCCAGAACGCGATCGCCCAGGTCAAGGCCTTCGACAAGGCCATCGGCGTCACCGGTCTCGTCGTCACCAAACTCGACGGCACCGCCAAGGGCGGCGTGCTCGCCGCGATCGCCCGGCAATGCCCGAAGCCCGTGCGCTACATCGGCGTCGGCGAGGGCATCGAGGACCTGCAGCCCTTCCGCGTCGACGAATTCGTCAGCGCGCTGTTCGAGACCCCGGCCAGGCAGTGATTCGATTCGACAGAGTCTCGAAGCGCTATCCCCCGGGCATCGACGCCCTCGTCGACCTCAGCTTCGAAGCCGCCGCCGGCGAGCTGCTGATCGTCAGCGGCCACTCCGGCGCCGGCAAGAGCACCCTTCTCAAGTTGATCGCGGCCATCGAGCGCCCCACCGGCGGAGCGGTGCTGGTCAACGGCCAGAACGTCGGTTCGCTCGCTCGCGGTGCCATTCCCTACCTGCGGCGCAACATCGGCCTCGTGTTCCAGGACCAGAAGCTGCTGTTCGACCGCAACGCCTTCGCCAACGTCCTCCTGCCGCTGGCGATCGCCGGCTTTGCGCCGAAGGAGGCGGCGCGGCGCGTGCGTGCGGCGCTGGACAAGGTGGGCCTGCTCGACCGCGAAAAGGCCATGCCGATCGCCCTGTCCGGGGGCGAGCAGCAGCGGCTGGCCATCGCGCGCGCCGTCGTCGGACGGCCGGGCCTGCTGCTCGCCGACGAGCCGACGGCGCATCTCGACCCGGACACCGCACATGACGTCGCGGCCATATTCCGCGAGTTCCACCAGGTCGGCGTGACCGTGGTCATCGCGACCTACGATGCCACGCTTTTCCCCGAGGCGCGGCCGATCCGACTCGATCATGGACGTCTAACTCAATGATCGGCTGGCTCAGGCAGCATCGCGATGCGGCCGCGCTCGCCGTGCGGCGGCTGGCGGCGGCGCCGGTGAACACCCTGCTCTCGCTACTGGCAATCGGCGTGGCCCTCGCGCTGCCGGCGGGCGGGCAGATGTTGTTCGCCAACGCCCAGTCGGCATTGCGCGGCCTGACGACGACGCCGCAGATCTCCCTGTTTCTGAGCGTCGACGCCGAACGCAAGGCAGCGCAGGAGGTCGAGGTGCGGTTGCGCAGGATGGACGGCGTCGCCGCTGCGAGACTCGTGACGCGCGAGGAGACGCTGAGCCGTATGAAGGCCGGCCAGGGACTGGGCGAAGTGCTCGACGCCCTGCCGAAGAATCCGTTCCCCGACGCCTTGGTGATCACGCCGCGCGACGAGCGGCCGGAGGCGATGGAGCGGCTGGCGGCCGAACTGCGCAAGCTGCCGCGGGTCGAGCATGTGCAACTCGACTCGGCCTGGGTGCAGCGACTCGACGCCCTGCTGCGGCTCGGCCGCACCGCCGTCGTCCTGCTGGCCTCGCTGCTCGGCGTCGGCCTGATGGCGATCACCTTCAATGCCATCCGCCTGCAGGTGCTGACGAGCCGCGCCGAAATCGAGGTCAGCCGTCTGCTCGGCGCCACCGATGCGTTCATCCGTCGCCCCTATTACTGGTTCGGCACGCTGCAGGGCCTGCTGGGCGGCGCGATCGCCTGGGCGATCGTCGCCGGCGCCACCGCCTGGCTGAAAGCCCCGATCGGCGAACTGGCCGGTCTCTATCGCCTCGACTTCGCGCTGGCCCCACTGGCGACGCCCGAGGCCGGCCTGCTGCTGGGACTGGCGGCGGCGCTGGGATGGACCGGTGCGGCACTGTCGCTGCAAGGCACCCTGGGGCGCGACGGCGCCTGAACCCGGTCGATCGCCCCTTGGCAAGCCAAGGCGATTCCGCGCCCGAGCAAGAACTTGACAAAAACACTCAGGAACTTTTAGACTGTTAGCACTCTAACCGCTGGAGTGCCAAAAAACGCTCCAGCGATGCTAAGATTCAATCAAGGAGGACGCACCATGAGCCTTGCCCTGAGTACGAAGAACGCTTTCCCCGTGAGCTTCCCGCTGCCGTCCGCTGCCGGAAGCATTGAAGCCTATGTCCAGGCGGCGAACCGCATGCCGATGCTGAGCGAGGCGGAGGAGGTGAGCTTGGCCCGCCGTTTCCGCGACGAGGAGGATTTGGAGGCCGCGCGCAGGCTGATTCTTTCGCACATGCGTCTGGTGATCGCGATCGCGCGTGGCTATCTTGGCTATGGCCTGCCGCACGCCGACCTGATTCAGGAGGGCAATATCGGCCTGATGAAAGCGGTCAAGCGCTTCGACCCGGAGCGGGGCGTGCGTTTGGTTTCGTTCGCAATGCACTGGATCAAGGCCGAGATTCACGAATACATCCTCAAGAACTGGCGTCTGGTGAAGATCGCGACGACCAAGGCGCAGCGCAAGCTGTTCTTCAACCTGCGCAGCATGAAGGCCAGCTTCTCCACGCTCGGCCCCGAGCAGGTCAAGGAAGTCGCCCGCACCCTCGGCGTCAAGCCCGAGGAAGTGGTCGAGATGGAAACCCGCATGAGCGGCGGCGATATCGCCCTGGAGCCGACCGGCGAGGACGAGGAAGAGCGCTACGCGCCGATCGCCTATCTGGCGGCGTCCGAAACTGTCGAGCCCTCGATGCAGCTGGAGCGCAAGGAATACGACCGCCTGCAGGACGAAGGCATCAAGGGCGCTCTCGCCACGCTCGACGATCGCAGCCGTACCATCATCCAGCGCCGCTGGCTGGTCGAGGATGGCGAGGAAACCGCGACCCTGCATGAACTGGCGGCCGAATATGGCGTGTCGGCCGAGCGCATCCGCCAGATCGAAGCCAAGGCGATGCAGAAGATGAAGGGCGCGCTGGCCGCCGCAATGTAGGCGCCCGCTTACGCCGTGACTTGGGGCTGCTGCGGCAGCCCCTTCTTATTTGCCGGCCAGCAACAGCTTCAGGTCGGCCGCGATGTCCGCGGCCGGCGCACCGTGACGGACGTAGAGCCGCAGGCGCCCGTGCGGATCGAAGACGTAACTTCCCGCGGTATGGTCGAGAGTGTAACCGCCGGACGTCCCGGCCGCCTGTTTCGTATAGAACACCTTGAACTCCTTTGCCGCGGCCTCGGTCGCTGCCCGATCGCCTCGCAGGCCGAGGAAGCCCGGATTGAATTGGGCCATGTATTCGGCGATCAGCGCCGGCGTGTCCCGCTCGGGATCGAGGGTCACGAACACCACCTGCAGCTTCGCGCCGTCGCTGCCGAGAATTTTCACCACTTCTGCCATGGACGACAGTGTCGTCGGGCAGACGTCCGGGCACTGGGTGTAACCGAAGAACAGCACCACGGCCTTGCCGCGAAAATCCGCCAGCCGGCGCAACTGCCCCTTGGCGTCGGGCAGGGCGAAGTCACGGCCCCACTCGGTCGTACCGCTGATGTCGGTGGCACGGAAGGCCGGCCCACCGCCGCCGCAACCCGTCACGGCAAGCGCGGCCAGTACGAACAGCAGGCGCCCGGCAAGGGCAAAACCCCTTGCGCTGGAGTAGTTACTTCTGGTTGCAATCATTTGGACCTAAAGTTACACTGCCCCGAAAGTTTGATCCAGATCAAATGACGCCCCCTTTTCCTGGGGGCGTTTCGATTCTAAACGAGGGGAGATTCAGTCGATGGCTTGGGTGATCGAAGGCCGCCGGTCCGTTCCGGGCCGGCCGCTCCCCTCCTCCCGTACCCCCGCATCCCCCTTGTTCTTTGCCATTCTGGCCATTGCGGCGGTCTCGCTGTTCATCGCCGTCGCCTTTGCCCTGGCCGGTGCCTGGCTGGTACTGCCTTTCGCCGGCCTCGAACTCGCCGGCCTCGGCTGGGCCATCCATCGCCATGCCCGGTCTCCGGCCGGCGTGGCGCCGGCACCGGCTTTCCTCTGCCCGCAACGCGCGGCGGCGAGCCGGGTCTGCCCCCTTTCCATTGCCCCGTTCAACCAGAGGAGGAAGTTGTCTTGAAGACTCTTGTCCGACTGGCGCAGCTGCTTGCCGCGCTGTCACCGCTACCGGCGCTCGCCGACTACAAGTGGAACTTCCCCGAGCCGGTGACGCCGATCGCCCGCGACACGCTGCACATCCACAACGAGTTCATGCTGATCATCACCGCGCTCTTCTTGGTGGTGTTCGCGATCATGATCTATTCGATGGTCAAGCACCGCAAGAGCCTTGGCCACCAACCCGCCAAGTTCACCGGCCCGACCGGCAGGATCCAGTGGTTCTGGGCGTTCGTGCCCTTCGCCATTCTGCTGTTCATCGACTTCGTGCTGATGGGCATCCCGGCGGTGCACGCCATCATCGACATGGAAGACACCAAGAACAAGGCCGACATGGTGCTCAAGGTCACCGGCATGCAGTGGAAGTGGCAGTACGAATACCCCGAGGCCGGCGTCAAGTTCATCTCCACCCTGTCCACGCCGCGCGAGCAGATCGAGAACAAGGCCGCCAAGGGCGAGCACTACCTGCTCGAGGTCGACAACCCGGTGGTGCTGCCGGTCGGCAAGAAGGTGCGCGTGCTGCTGACCTCGACCGACGTCATCCACACTTGGTGGGTGCCGCAGTTCGGCGTCAAGCGCGACGCCATTCCCGGCTTCCTGCGCGAGACCTGGGTCAAGATCGAGAAGCCCGGAATCTACCGCGGCCAGTGCGCCGAGCTCTGCGGCAAGGACCACGGCTACATGCCGGTGGAGGTGCATGCCGTGCCCGAGCCCGAGTACCTCGCCTGGCTCGACAAGAAGAAATCCGAGCAGGCCGCCGCCGCGGGCGGCGCCGACCGCGCCTGGAGCAAGGACGAGCTGCTGGCCAAGGGCAAGGAAGTCTACGAGAAGCAGTGCGCGGTCTGCCACCAGCCCGAAGGGCAGGGCCTGCCGCCGGCCTTCCCGGCGCTCAAGGGCAGCAAGATCGTCAATGGCCCGCTGCTCTCGCCCGCCGGCAAGATCATCGCCGACAGCCATGTCGACCGCGTGATGAACGGCAAGGCCGGCACCGCGATGCAGGCATTCAAGAACACGCTGTCCGACGTCGAGCTCGCCTCGGTCATCACCTTCGAGCGCAATGCGCTCGGCAACAGCAAGGGCGACATGATCCAGCCCGCCCAGATCAAGTCTTTGCGCTAAGGAGCCATCCATGAGTGTCGCAACCACCACCGTCCCCGGCCACGCCGGAGAGCATCACGGCGAGCACCATCCCGCCGGCATCCTGCGCTGGCTGACCACGACGAACCACAAGGACATCGGCACGATGTACCTGACGTTCGCGCTGACCATGTTCTTCGTCGGCGGCGCCATGATCCTCGCCGTGCGCGCCGAGCTGTGGCAGCCCGGCCTGCAGCTGATGAAGCCGGAATTCTTCAACCAGCTGATCGGCATCCACGCGCTGGTGATGATCTTCGCCGCACTGATGCCGGCCGCCACCGGTTTCGCCAACTGGCAGATCCCGCTGATGATCGGCGCCCCCGACATGGCCCTGCCGCGCGTCAACAACTGGGGCTTCTGGCTGCTGCCGCCGGCGGCGATCCTGCTGACCCTGCCCTTCACGCTGGCGCTGTTCGGCATCGGCGACGGCGCCCTGGCCACGGGCTGGACCTTCTACGCCCCGCTGTCGGTGCAGGGCGGCCTCGGCGTCGATTTCGCCATCTTCGCCGTGCATATCCTCGGCGTGTCGTCCATCCTCGGCTCGATCAACATCATCGTCACCATCTTCAACATGCGCGCGCCCGGCATGACCATGATGAAGCTGCCGCTGTTCGCCTGGGGCTGGCTGATCACCGCCTTCCTGCTGATCGCCACCATCCCAGTGCTGGCCGGCGCGGTGACCATGCTGCTGACCGACCGCCACTTCGGCACCCACTTCTTCGACGCGGCCGGCGGCGGCGACCCGATCCTGTTCCAGCACCTGTTCTGGTTCTTCGGCCACCCCGAGGTCTACATCCTGCTGCTGCCGGTGTGGGGCCTGATGCCGCACGTGCTGGCGACCTTCTCGCGCAAGCCGATCTACGGCTACAAGGCGCAGGTGTATGGCTTCATCGGCATCGGCGTGCTGTCGGTGATCGTCTGGGCCCACCACTTCTTCACCGTGGGCATGCCGGTGCCGGCGCTGATCTACTTCATGTTCAGTACCATGGCGATCTCGCTGCCGCTGGCGGTGCTGTTCTTCTGCTGGATCGCCACCATGTGGAAGGGCGCCATGAGCTTCGAGACGCCGATGCTGTTCGCCACCGGCTTCATCGTGCTCTTCGGCATCGCCGGCCTCACCGGCCTGGTGCTGGCCGACGTCGCGGCCGACGCGCAGTACCACCACAGCTACTTCGTCGTCGCCCATTTCCACTACGCGCTGTTCGCCGGCGGCATCATGGGCGTGATGACCGGCGTCTATTACTGGCTGCCGAAATGGACCGGCCACATGTACGACGAGAAGCTGGGCAAGTGGCACTTCTGGCTCACCGTCGTCTCCTTCAACCTGACCTTCATCCCGCAGTTCTTCCTCGGACTGGCCGGCATGCCGCGGCGCATCCCGGACTACGCGCTGCAATTCACCGAGTTCAACATGATCTCGACCGTGGCCGCCTTCATCCTCGGCCTGTCGCAGCTGCTCTTCGCCTACAACATCTGGAAGTGCGTCAAGGGTGGTCCGAAGGCGTCCGACAAGGTGTGGGAAGGCGCCGAAGGGTTGGAATGGCAACTGCCCTCGCCGCCGCCCTACCACTCGTGGGAAACCCAGCCGGTGGTGAAGTGATGAACGCGAACTTCACTGAAGCTGAACTCGCCCAGCGTCGTACGGCCTCGCGCAGGATGGCATGGCTGATCGGCGCGGTGGTGCTGGCCATCTACATCATCGGCTTTTTCTTCAAGCGCGGATGACCTCCTCTCATGCCCCGCTGGTGAAGCGCCTGCTGCTGCTCGTGGCCGGCGCCTTCGCCTTCGCCTTCGCGCTGGTGCCGCTCTACAACGTGCTGTGCGAGGCGACCGGATTCAACGGCAAGACGGCGGGGCAGGGTACGGCGAAGAGCGGCGTCATCCGCGACGGCTTCGGCATCGGCGGGCTGACCGTCGGCGCGGCAGTGGCGACGCCGGCACCGTCGCAGATCGACCGCAGCCGCACCGTGGCGGTCGAGTTCACCGGCACCGTGATGCCCGGCCTGCCTTGGGAGATGCGTCCGCTCACCGTCAGCCTCGACACCCATCCGGGCGAGATGCAGCAGGTGCGTTACCTGGTGCGCAACACCTCGAGCCGCCCCGTCACGGCCCAGGCCATCCCCAGCGTGACCCCGGGCCAGGCCGCGCAGCACTTCGACAAGATCGAATGCTTCTGTTTCAGCCAGCAGTCGCTGGCACCCGGCGAGTCCAAGGAAATGCCGCTGACCTTCATCGTCAAGCCGGACATCGACAAGGACATCCGCCACATCACCCTTTCCTACGCATTCTTCAGCATCGACGGCCAGCGCGAGGCGCTGACCGCAAAACCGGAGGCCAAGCAATGACCGAATCCATGGCGGCGCAGCCGCACAGCCACCACTATCATGTGCCGCAGCCGAGCCTGTACCCCTTCATCCTGTCGGGCGGGATGTTCACCCTGGCGCTGGGCTTCATCCTCAAGATGAACGGCTTCGCACCCGGCCCCTGGGTCATGCTCGGCGGCGTCGGCATCATCCTCTACGTGCTGTTCGGCTGGTTCGGCAAGGTGATCGGCGAATCGCAGGCCGGCGCCTACCGCGACTGGGAAGACAAGTCCTTCCGCTACGGCATGGTCTGGTTCATCGCATCGGAGGTCGCCTTCTTCGCCGCCTTCTTCGGCGCGCTGTTCTACGTGCGCACCATCTCGGTGCCCGAACTCGGCAACATGGTGTCCGCCCACGGCACCACCCTGTGGCCCGACTTCACCGGCGCCTGGCCCTCGGCCGGTCCGAAAGGCGCGCAGTTCACGCCCATGGGTGCCTGGGGCATCCCCGCGCTCAACACCGCGCTACTTCTGTCATCCGGTGTGACGGTGACCTGGGCGCACTGGGCGCTATTGAAGAACAAGCGGACGCAGCTCAACCTCGGGCTGGCGGCGACCGTGCTCCTGGGTGCGACGTTCCTCGGCTTCCAGGCCTACGAGTACTACCACGCCTACCATGAGCTGGGCCTGACGCTGGGCGCCGGCGCCTACGGCGCGACCTTCTACATGCTGACCGGTTTCCACGGCTTCCACGTGACGCTCGGCGCCATCATGCTGACGGTGATCCTCGGCCGCACGCTCAAGGGCCACTTCACGCCCGAGCGCCATTTCGCCTTCGAGGGCGTGGCCTGGTACTGGCACTTCGTCGACGTGGTGTGGCTGCTGCTGTTCGTGCTGGTCTACTGGCTGTAACCGGGAATCAATCCCGTGCGAAAGCCGACCAGCAGCAGGATGAACAGCGTAGCCGAGAGGCCGATGCGCAGCGTCAGCGCGCGCACGGTGCGCTCGCCCGCGCCGCGGTCCTGGTAGAGAAAGAACAGGCCCGAGAACAGGCTGCCGACGATGGCGAGCAACATCAACACGGCGAAAATCTTCATGGCGGAACCTCCTGAACAGGCGCCCGTCGAGTATGCGCGCGACGCGGTGCCGGCGGCAAGCGCCTCGCGCAGGGGCATCCTCGTCTGGGGCGGGCTGCTGGTCGTCGCGCTGGTCACCGGCTTTGTCTCGCTCGGCCTGTGGCAGTGGAACAAATACGCAGTCAAGACTGAACGGCAATCCGAACTCGACCAGCGCAGCCATGACGCCCTGATCGCCATGCCGCACCGTACCACCAACGCCCCGCAGGAAGTCCCCTTGGGGGACGCCGACTTTTTGCGCTACCGCCATGTCGAGCTGACCGGTGAATTCGAACCCGCGCGGCAGATCCTCATCGACAACCGAGTCGACCCGACGACCGAGCGCGCCGGCTACCACGTGGTGACGCCGCTGCACCTGGCCGGCAGCGACATGCGCGTGCTGGTCAACCGCGGCTGGGTGCCGGCTGCGGCCGACCATCGCGTGCTGCCCGAGATCGCCACGCCCGTCGGGCCGGTAACGCTGACCGGCATCGCCGTGGTGCCGCCGGCCAGATTCTTCACCCTCGCTCAGCCCGCCGCCGGCTGGCAGCCGGTCTGGCAGAACCTCGATCTTGCCCGCTACGCCGCCGCCGCGCCATGGCCGCTGCAGCCCGTGGTCGTCGAACTCGACCCGACCGCGCCGCATGGCTACGCCCGGGCATGGCCGCGTCCCGACGAGCGCGCCGACAAGCACCTTTCCTATGCCCTGCAATGGTTCGGCTTCGCCGCAAGCAGCATAGGCATCTGGCTTTTCTTCCTCCTGCGCCGCCCATGAATGCCGCCACCCTGAATATGCCCCGCATCGCCCTGTCCAGCGCGCAGCGCACGCTGCTGCTGCTCCTCGCCCTCTCGCTGCTGCCCATCGCCATCGGCGCGGGCCTCTACTTCTTCGGCTGGCAACCGGGCAAGACCGCCAATCACGGCACGCTGATCACCCCGCCCGTGGCCGTCGGGCTGGATGGCGTGAAGGGCAAATGGTCGCTGCTGCTGGTCGGCGATTCGGGCAATGCCGATCGCCTCGACGAGCTGCGCCGCGTGCGCGTGGTGCTGGCCAAGGAATGGCAGCGCACCCAGCACCTCGCCCTCGACGCGCGGCCCGCCGCATTGGCCGACCTGCCCGCGGGCACGGTCGTCATCGTCGATCCCAACGGCCTGGCGATGATGCGCTATCCGCCCGGCGCCGATGCCCAAGGCATCCGCGCCGATCTCGAACGGCTTCTCAAATACTCCTGGATAGGCTGATCCGACCATGTCCGCACTCAACGCCACCGCCACCCTGCCGCTGTCGCAACGCCTCGCTGCCTTCTTCGAGCTGTGCAAGCCGCGCGTAAACACGCTGATCGTGTTCACGGCGATGATCGGCATGCTGCTCGCCTCGCCCGACTTTCCGCCGCTGGCGCGCTTCCTCGTCGCCTCGCTCGGCATCGCACTGGTCGCGGGCGCCGCCGCCGCCATCAACTGCCTGGTCGAACGCACCATCGACGCCCGCATGGCCCGCACCCGCGCCCGCGCCACCGCGCGCGGGGCGATTTCCTCGACCGAGACGCTGACGCTGGCCATGCTGGTCGGCGGCACCGGCCTGTGGCTGCTGCACGCCTTCATCAACGACCTGACGATGTGGCTGACGCTGGCCACCTTCCTCGGCTACGCGGTGATCTACACCGTGGTGCTCAAGCCCGCCACGCCGATGAACATCGTCATCGGCGGCGCCTCGGGCGCGATGCCGCCGGTGCTGGGCTGGGCGGCGATGACCGGCAGCATCGGCGCGGAGCCGCTGGCCCTGTTCCTGATCATCTTCCTGTGGACGCCGCCGCACTTCTGGGCGCTGGCATGCTACCGTCGCGAGGAATATGCCAAGGCCGGCCTGCCGATGCTGCCGGTCACGCACGGCGTGGCCTTTACCTGCCAGCACATCCTGCTCTACACCGTGATGCTCGCCGCCGGCAGCCTGATCCCGGTTTCGCTGGGCATGAGCGGCGCGATCTATCTCGGCGCGGTGACGCTGCTGAACCTGGTATTCCTGGGCTTCGCCGTCCAGCTCATCCGCCAGTACAGCGACGCGCTGGCGAAGCGGACCTTCGGCTATTCCATCGTCTATCTCACGCTGCTGTTCGCGGCGCTGTTCGCCGACCGTCTGCTGCCTGTCTGATGCGGCTCTATCGCAGTCTCGCCCTCGTCGCGACGCTGTTGGCGTTCGGCGTCGTCGCGCTCGGCGCCTATGTGCGCCTGTCCGATGCCGGGCTGGGTTGCCCGGACTGGCCGGGGTGCTACGGCCACCTGCTGGGCGTGCCTGACGCTCCGCACGAACACGCCGCGGCCATGCAGAGCTTTCCCGGGAAACCGGTGGAATCGGGCAAGGCCTGGAAGGAAATGGTGCATCGCTACTTCGCCGGCACGCTCGGCCTGCTGATTCTCGGCCTCGCCATCCTCGCCTGGCGTCCCGGGATCCGCGACCGCACCTCGCCGCTGCTGCCGACGGCCCTGCTCGGCATCGTCGGCTTCCAGGCGCTGCTCGGCATGTGGACCGTGACCCTGCTGCTGAAGCCCGTGATCGTCAGCGCCCACCTGCTGGGCGGCATGACCACGCTGGGCCTGCTGGTCTGGCTGATGTTGCGCCAGATCTCGCCGCGGCCCGTCGAGCGCCCCAACAGCCTGCGTCCGCTGGCCCTGCTCACGCTGGTCGCGGTAATCGCACAGATCGCTCTCGGCGGCTGGACGAGCAGCAATTACGCCGCTTTGGCCTGCACCGACTTCCCCACCTGCCAGGGCAGCTGGCTGCCGACCATGGATTTCGGACACGCCTTCGCCTTGCGCCGCGAACTGGGCCAAACGAGCGACGGCGGCCTGTTGCCCTTCTCGGCGCTGACGGCCATACACTGGACCCATCGGCTCGGGGCCTTGGCAGTCCTGCTGTCGGCGGGCGGGCTGGCCATCAGGCTGCTCCGGCTTCCGGCCTGGCGGCGCTGGGGCCTCTGGCTGGCCGGACTGCTGACGCTGCAATGGTGCCTGGGGATCGCCAACGTCCTGCTGTCGCTGCCGCTGCCGATCGCGGTGGCGCACAACCTCGGCGCCGCCGCCCTTCTGACTGCCACTCTCGCCCTCAATTTCCGGCTCTGGCACCGCCCCGCCAGCCGCGAATTCGCCTATCTAAACTAGCGCGCCAGGGCATCCAGGAGCTTCTGGTGGACGCCGCCGAAGCCGCCGTTGCTCATCACCAGTATCTGGTCACCCTCGCGGGCAACGCCGGCCACGGCCGAAACCAGGTCGGCGAGGTCGTCGAAAGCCGTCGCACTGTCTCCCAGCGGCGTCAGTGCCTCGCCCGCATCCCAGCCCAGGCCTTTCCCATAGCAGAAGGTCAGCTCCGCGCCCGCGAGACTGCCGGGCAACTGTGCCTTCATGATGCCAAGCTTCATCGTGTTGGATCGCGGCTCGAGCACGGCGAGGATGCGTTTGCCGCCGACCTTCGAGCGCAGGCCGGCGATGGTCGCAGCGATCGCCGTCGGATGGTGGGCGAAGTCGTCATAGACCGTGATGCCGCGCACCGTACCGCGCACCTCGAGCCGACGCTTGACCCCGGGGAAGGTTTCCAGCGCCTTGAGCGCCACGTCGACCGGCACACCGGCATGCCGCGCGGCGGCGACCGCCGCGACGGCATTGGCGCGGTTGTGTTCGCCCGGCAGGCCGAGCCGCGTCGTACCGAGAGGCTTGCCGGCGAGGCTGACTTCGAAACGCTCCGCGTCGCGGCTGGCGAAAGCCCAACCGCCTGAGTCGTTGAACCACTCGATCGGCGTCCAGCAGCCGCGCGCGATGACCCGCTTGAGCGACTCCTCGCCGCCATTGGCGACAACGAGGCCATTCCGGGGCAAAGTCCGCACCAAATGATGAAATTGCGTCTCGATGGCTTCAAGATCACCGAAGATATCGGCATGATCGAACTCGAGATTGTTCAGGATCACCGTACGGGGGCGGTAATGCACGAACTTGGAACGCTTGTCGCAGAAGGCGGTGTCGTACTCGTCGGCCTCGATCACGAAGAAGGGCGATTCGGTCAGTCGGGCGGAAACGCCGAAACCCTGAGGCACGCCGCCGACGAGGAAGCCGGGTTTCAGCCCTGCCTCTTCCAGAATCCAGGCGAGCAGCGAGGTCGTCGTGGTCTTGCCATGGGTCCCGGCGACGCCCAGCACCCATTTGCCGCGCAGGACATGCTCGGCCAGCCACTGCGGACCCGAGACGTAGGCAAGATTGCGGTCGAGAATCTCTTCGAGCAGCGGATTACCGCGCGAGATCGCGTTGCCGATCACGAAAAGATCCGGTTCAAGCCTTGTCTGGTCGGCGCCATAGCCCTCGACCAGCTCGATGCCCTCGGCCTCGAGCTGCGTGCTCATCGGCGGATAGACGTTGGCGTCGCAGCCGGTGACCCGATGGCCCGCGGCCCGGGCGAGCAGCGCGATGCCGCCCATGAAGGTGCCGCAGATACCGAGAATGTGAATGTGCATGTAATGGGCGCCGTACAATAATGGCTCACGGATTCTAGCGGAACAACCCCGATGCCCCGCCGCAAACCGCCTCCCGCCGCCAATGATTTCCTGCGCCGCGCCATTGCCAGCGCGGCGGCACGGCTGATGGCCGAGGACGGCATCGGCGACTACGGCGCGGCCAAGCGCAAGGCGGCAAGGGGCCTCGGCGCCGGCGACGGCGATGCCCTGCCCAGCAACGATGAAGTCGAGGTCGAACTTCGCGCCTACCAGTCGCTGTACCAGGAGGACGAGCAGCATGAGCGGCTGCGCGCGATGCGCGAAACGGCATTGCGGCTGATGGAGGCCATGGCCGACTTTCGCCCCTGCCTGACCGGGTCGGTACTCGACGGCACCGCCGGGCGCTTTTCGGAGATCGAACTCGACCTCTTCGCCGACAGCGCCAAGGATGTCGAGATCTTCCTGCTATCTCGCAACATTCCCTACGAAATTTCGGACAAAGGACAGCCAACCCATCACGCAGCGCACCTGCCCGAGGCGCAGCTTCGGCTCGACTGGGGCGATTTTCCGGCAGTTTTGGCGATCTACCCGATAGCCGGCGAGCGCCACGCCAAGCGCAGTGCGCGAAGCGGGCGTGGCGAGAACGGCAGGGCCCGCGCCGCTGCGGTCGCGGCACTACTGGCCACCGGCCCCTGAGGCGCCCTACTGGACAAACTGCCGCCTTTTGCGGCAAACTTGCAGCCATGTCCAAGCGAACGACAGCAAAATCCGGCGCTGGCAGCGATAGCGCCAAAGGGGGCGCCGGCGGCCTCAATGCCCGCATCCTGGTGCTGCACGGCCCCAACCTCAACCTGCTCGGCAGCCGCGAACCCGCAATCTACGGCCGCACCACCCTGGCCGACATCCATGTGGCGATGGAAGCACGCGCCCGCGCCGATGGCGTCCAGATCGAGAGCTTCCAGAGCAATTCGGAAGGCGGCCTGATCGACCGTGTCCAGGCGGCAGGTGCCGAAGGCATCGAAATCATCATCATCAACCCGGCCGGCTACACCCACACCAGCGTGGCATTGCGCGACGCCCTCGCGGCCGTGGCCATTCCCTTCATCGAGGTACATCTTTCGAACATCTTCGCGCGGGAAAGCTTCCGCCAGCATTCGTATTTCTCCGATCTCGCCGTCGGCGTGATCAGTGGTCTGGGCGCCCAAGGCTACGAGCTCGCACTCGAAGCCGCGCTCGGCCACATCCGCAAGCCCCAATAAAAATACTCGGCGCCGGCACCACGCCGGCCCGTCCAGAAATCAATTGCAGGGAGTCAGCATGGACCTGAGAAAGCTCAAGACCCTCATCGATCTCGTCCAGAATTCGGGCATTTCCGAGCTGGAGATCTCCGAGGGCGAGGAAAAGATTCGCATCGCCAAGCATATGGCGCCGGCCGCCCCGACCACGGTGATGCTCGGCAACCATGGCTACGCACCGCAACACGCTCCGGTGACGGCCCCCGCCCCGGTCGCCGCCACGGAAGTGGCAGCCCCCGCCGAACCCGACGGCCACGCCGTCAAGGCGCCGATGGTCGGTACCTTCTACCGCTCCGGCTCGCCCGGTGCCGCGGCCTTCGTCGAGGTCGGCCAGACCGTGAAGCAGGGCGATACCCTGTGCATCATCGAGGCCATGAAGCTGATGAACGAGATCGAGTCCGATGCCTCGGGCACGATCAAGGCCATCCTCGTCGAGAATGGCCAGCCGGTCGAATACGGCCAACCCTTATTCATCATCGGCTAACGCCATCGATTATGTTCGGAAAAGTCCTTATCGCCAATCGGGGAGAGATCGCCCTGCGCGTCTTGCGCGCCTGCCGCGAACTCGGCATCCGCACCGTCGCCGTCCATTCCGAGGCCGACGCGGAAGCCAAGTACGTCAAACTCGCCGACGAGTCGGTTTGCATCGGCCCGGCGTCGTCCACCCACAGTTATCTCAACGTTCCCGCCATAATCTCGGCGGCCGAAGTCACCGACGCCGAGGCCATCCATCCCGGCTACGGCTTCCTCTCCGAGAACGCCGACTTCGCCGAGCGCGTCGAGAAATCCGGCTTCGTTTTCATCGGCCCCAAGGCCGAGACGATCCGCCTCATGGGAGACAAGGTCTCGGCCAAGGACGCGATGAAGGTTGCCGGGGTGCCCTGCGTCCCCGGCTCCGAAGGCGCGTTGCCGGAAGATCCGAAGGAGATCGTCAAAATCGCCCGCGCGATCGGTTACCCGGTGATCATCAAGGCCGCCGGCGGCGGCGGCGGCCGCGGCATGCGCGTGGTGCATACCGAGGCCGCGCTGCTCAACGCCGTCACCATGACCCGCACCGAAGCGGGCGCGGCTTTCGGCAATCCCATGGTTTACATGGAAAAGTTCCTGGAGAACCCGCGCCACATCGAAATTCAGGTGATGGCCGACAACTTCAAGAACGCGGTGTGGCTGTCGGAACGTGACTGTTCGATGCAGCGCCGCCACCAGAAGGTCATCGAGGAGGCGCCCGCGCCCGAGATCAATCGCCGCGCCATCACCCGCATCGGCGAGCGCTGCGCCGAGGCCTGCCGCAAGATCGGCTATCGCGGCGCCGGCACCTTCGAGTTTCTCTACGAGAACGGCGAGTTCTTCTTCATCGAGATGAATACCCGGGTGCAGGTCGAACATCCGGTCACCGAACTGGTCACGGGCATCGACATCGTCCAGGCGCAGATCCGCGTCGCCGCCGGCGAGAAACTCTGGTTCCGCCAGCGCGACATTGAGGTCAAGGGGCACTCGATCGAATGCCGCATCTGTGCCGAAGATCCGTTCAAGTTCACGCCGTCTCCCGGCAAGATCACGTCCTGGCACCCGCCGGGCGGGCCGGGCATCCGCGTCGATTCCCATGTCTATTCCGGTTACACCGTCCCGTCGCACTACGACTCGATGATCGCCAAGGTGATCTCCTACGGCGACACGCGCGAGCAGGCGATCCGCCGCATGCGCATCGCCCTCTCGGAAATGGTGGTCGAGGGCATCAAGACCAACATCCCCCTGCACCAGGAGCTGCTGCTCGATGAACGCTTCATCCAGGGCGGCACCAGCATTCACTACCTGGAAGAGAAACTCGCGGCCAAGGAAGAGGCCACCAAGGGCAAGGGGTAATCCCCAATGTGGATCAGCGTCGCGCTGGAGACCGATGCGGCGCACGCTGACGCGCTGTCCGAAGCCCTGCTCGGGGCCGGCGCGCTGTCCGCCAGCGTCGAGGATGCCGATGCCGGCACCGAGCGCGAAACCCCGCAGTTCGGCGAGCCCGGCGGCCCGACGACGCCGCTGTGGACGACCAGCCGCGTCGTCGCCCTGTTCGATCCGGCCGACGACATTGTCGGCCGCGTCGCCGCAGCGGCGCGCGAAGCCGGCCTGCCCGACCTGCCGGAGATCCACCTCGAGGAAATCGCCGAGCAGGACTGGGTGCGCCTGACCCAGTCGCAGTTCGATCCGATCCACATCTCCGACCGGCTGTGGATCGTACCCTCATGGCACACCGCACCCGACCCTGCCGCGATCAACCTCGTAGTCGATCCGGGCCTCGCCTTCGGCACCGGCTCCCACCCGACCACGCGTCTGTGCCTGCAGTGGCTCGAGAGCGTCGTCCGCCCCGGTCTCACCGTGCTCGACTACGGCTGCGGCTCCGGCATCCTCGGCATCGCCGCGGCACGGCTCGGCGCGACGGACGTTCTGGGGGTGGACATCGACGAAGCGGCGATCACCGCGGCGAAGGACAACGCCGAGCGCAACGGCGTCGTGCTGCGCCTCAGCCACACACGCGAGCCCCTGAACGAGCGCTTCGATCTCGTCGTCGCCAACATCCTGACCAACCCGCTGTGCGTGCTCGCGCCCCTGCTCGCCGGGCGCGTTGCCCCTGCCGGGAAAATCGCGCTTTCGGGCGTTCTCGCCACCCAGGCCGATCAGGTCATCGCCGCCTACCGGCCGCATATCGCGCTCGCCGTCGGCGCCGAGCACGACGGCTGGGTGCGGCTGGAAGGCATGAAGTAAACTCGCCGGCATGCTGACCCGCTGCCCGAGCTGCGCCACCACCTTCCGCATTTCGCCGGAGCAACTCAAGGCGAGACAGGGCCGCGTGCGCTGCGGCAAATGCCGCAACGTCTTCAACGCCCTGGAGACGCTGGTCGAGGAACCGCCCAAGGTCGCGCCCCCCGCCGAGGAGACGATACCCAAGGCGCCGCCGGCGACAGCAACGGAACAAGTGATGGCCGCCGCACCGGCAACACAGACACCGGCTGAAGTGACGTCCGCAGCCGAACCCGCCGTCCCGCCAGCGCCGAGTTATTCCAAAGACGACCGCCCTGCGCGACGCCCGCGCGACGAGCAAGAGGCGCCGCCGGCCGCGACTATGGCGACGGAGGACACCGGCGAGCCGGAAACGCTGGTCGACTTCGAGCCGGCCTTCGAGTCCCTGCTGACCGCGGAGCCGCGGCGGCGCACCTGGCTTTGGGTGCTCGCCAGCCTGCTCGCCCTATCGGCCCTGGCGCTGCAGGCCGTGCTGCACTTCCGCGTCGAACTCGCCGTGCGTATGCCCGAGACGAAGCCGGCGCTGCAATCGCTCTGCAACTACGTTGGCTGCGACCTGCCGCTGCCGCGCAAGGTCGAGCTCGTCGCCATCGAAAGTTCGGATCTCCATCCCGACCCGACCAGCCCCGCGCAACTGCAACTGGTCGCCACGCTGAGGAATCGCGCCGACTTCACCCAGGCGTATCCGCATCTCGAGCTGACGCTGACCGACACCGCCGACAAGGCGCTGTTGCGGCGGGCGCTCGCCCCGGCCGACTATCTGCCCAGGGACAGGCCTGCGACGGCCGGCTTCGCCGCCAACGGCGAACTCGCCGTCAGCCTGAACCTCGCGGTCACGGACCTCGCCCCGGTCGGCTACCGACTCTATGTCTTCTACCCCTGATTGATACCCATGAAAACACTCATCTGCGGTTCGCTCGCCTACGACACCATCATGGTCTTCCATGACCATTTCAAGAACCACATCCTGCCCGAGCAGATCCACATCCTCAACGTCTCCTTCCTCGTCCCCGACATGCGGCGCGAGTACGGCGGCTGCGCCGGCAACATCGCCCACAATCTGCGCCTGCTCGGCGGCGACCCGCTGATCATGGCCACCGTCGGCGACGACTACGGCCCCTACAAGCAGCGCCTCGGGCACCTCGGCTTCGACACCACCCACGTCAAGGAAGTCCCTGGCACCTTCACGGCGCAGGCCTTCATCACCACCGACCTCGCCGACAACCAGATCACCGCTTTCCACCCCGGCGCGATGGGCCACTCCCATCTCAACCGCATCGGCGACGCCAGGGAAGCCCGCTTGGGCATCGTCTCCCCCGACGGGCGCCAGGGCATGCTCGACCATGCCCGCCAGTTCTTCGATGCCGGCATTCCCTTCATCTTCGACCCGGGCCAGGGCATGCCCATGTTCGACGGCGCCGACCTGCTCGAATTCCTCAGGCTGGCCGATTACTGCACGGTCAACGACTACGAGGCGAAGATGTTGTCGGAACGCACCGGCAAATCGCTCGCCGAGCTGGCGACGAGCGTAAAGGCACTGATCGTCACCCTCGGCGGCAACGGCTCGGAAATCTACGCCGACGGCCAGCGCGTCACGATCCCCTGCGTCAAGGCCGACGAACTCGTCGACCCGACCGGCTGCGGCGACGCCTACCGCGCCGGCCTGCTCTACGGCATCGCCCAGGGCTGGGGCTGGGAGAAAACGGGGCGTCTGGCGTCGCTGATGGGATCAATCAAGATCTCGCACCGCGGCGGCCAGAACCACAAGCCCAGGCGCGAGGAAATCGCGGAACGCTACCGCGCCGCCTTCGGTGAAGCTCTTTAGCGAGTCTGGCGCAAGTGTAAAATCCGAGATTGGCCACCCGATTCACCCCCATTCCAGCCGAAGGCGCCGTCGTTTGATGGTGCATTCGCCCGCCGTCAGATGAACCCACAATTGCCGCATCCCGCGTACCGGCCGGATATCGATGGCCTGCGCGCGGTCGCGGTTTCGTCGGTTGTCGTCTTTCATGTTGCCCCTGCCTACGTCCCGGGCGGATTTTCCGGCGTCGATGTCTTCTTCGTCATCTCCGGATACCTGATATCCACGATCCTGTTCGGCGGTCTCGATCGCGGGACATTCAGCATGATCGAGTTCTACGCGCGCAGGGCACGGCGCATCTTTCCCGCGCTGATCGCCACCCTGGCCGCGACCTTCCTTTTCGGCTGGCTGGTGCTCGTGGACAGCGAATTCACGGCCCTTGGCAAGCACATCGCGGCAGGCGCATTCTTCGTTTCGAATTTCGTGTTGCGCAGCGAGGCCGGTTATTTCGACACCGCGGCCGAGCAAAAGCCCTTGCTGCATCTTTGGTCGCTCGGGATCGAAGAGCAGTACTACATCGTCTGGCCCCTGATCCTGTTGGCCGCGTTCAGGATGCGCAAGGGCATCACGCCCGGGCTGCTCGTGGCGCTCCTGTTGTCGTCGTTCGCCCTCGGCGTCGCCAGGGCTCCGGGGAATCCCGTCTCGACATTCTTCCTGCCGCCGACACGAATCTGGGAGCTTCTGCTCGGGAGTCTGCTGGCCTATCTGACCGTTTTCCGCGGACGCCTCTGGATGCAGTCCGCGAACGTGCCGGCGAGTGACGGAAGAAGCCTGCTCGGACTGCCGCGGCGATTGCAGGATATCCTCTCTCTCGCCGGCCTTCTGCTCCTCGGAGTCGGGCTCTGGGGCCTGGACAAGAGCAAGGTATTTCCCGGATGGTGGGCCCTGCCGCCGACCGTCGGGACGTTTCTGCTCATAGCGTCAGGGCCCAACGGCTGGGCCAACCGGCGACTCCTGAGCGGCCGCTTCGCCGTATTCCTCGGGCAAATCAGCTTCCCGCTCTACCTCTGGCACTGGCCGGTCCTGTTCTTCATGCGCCTGCTCGCCCCGCGCATGAGCGAAGGCGCGCGCGGTCTCGCGGTCGTCCTGCTGTCGACCTTCCTCGCCTGGATCACGTACAAATACATCGAGGGCAAGCTGCGCTTCAGCAAGGCGCCATCCGTGCCGATCTTCCTGTCCGTGGCGCTGGCGGTGGCCGGCGGCATCGGTTATGCCGCCTACAAGGGCGCAATTCTTCCGCGGAACAACGACGCGTCCATCAACAAGATTTTCCGGGCCATCGGCGAATGGGATTATCCGGGTGTCGCGACACCGGGCGACGTGTTGCGCATCGGGACTTCGCCACGCAAGGTATTGTTTCTGGGCGACAGCAACATCGAACAGTACTGGCCGCGCGTCGAAAAGCTGGTGCGGGAGCGGAAGGACTCGGCACGGGCGGCGATTTTCCTTACCAGCGGAGGATGTCCGCCGATCCCGCAGGTGCGCGAAGCCGCCCACCCCAACTGCAACGATCTTTTCGACAACGTTCGTCGCTATGCGGAAGATCCGGCGATCGAGGCCGTGGTGATAGCGGCCTCCTGGAGCGGATACTTCGCCCAACGAACCACGTACTTCATCGAAGGGGCCGGAACTCTGCACCCGGGCTCTCCGGGGAACGACGCCGCCTTCAGGAACCTGTCGGCGTTGGTGGGCGCCTTCCGCGAAAACCGGAAGGACGTCTATCTGATCCTGCAGATTCCCCAGGGACAGGGCCTGGGTCCGCAGTCCCTGTTCTCGAGGCGGCTGTTGCAGAAGGTCGAGATCAGGGACGGGGGCGTCGGCAGAAGCGAGGTCGTCGGCCGGATGGGGAATGTCATGGAGAAGCTTCGCGAAATCGGCGAGCGCCATCAAGTGAAGGTCATCGACCCTTTGGACGTCCTGTGCGATTCCCAGGTTTGCCCGGCAGTTTTGCCCGATGGCGAACCGATCTACAAGGATGGGGCGCATCTGCGCCCGTCGTTCGTGCGCGAGCGCATCCATTTCCTCGATGAAGCGATGCTGGGCAAGCGGACGGCGGACGGCCCGTAGCGGGAATGGCCACACGAGGAGCGAAACCGGGGGCGGACGGTCCCGGGGCCTCGCACTTCTAGTCCCACCCGCTCGGTTCGACCTCGCGCGAGCACGGCACCTGGAACACCCGGCGATCCTCGAGGCGGATCGCCGTCAGGCTGCCGCCCCAGAGGCAGCCGGTGTCGAGCGCCAGCAGGCGCTCCTCGACGCGCAGGCCCAGCGCCGACCAGTGGCCGCAAACGATGGTGTGATCGGCGCTCGCCCGCCCCGGCACCTCGAACCACGGCAGGCATCCCGCAGGTGCATTGGCGACCGGCCCCTTGGCCTTGAACTCCATCAGGCCGGCCGGCGAACAGAAGCGCATGCGGGTCATCGCATTGACCACCACGCGCAAGCGATCCCAGCCGGTCAGTTCGTCGCTCCAGGCGGTCGGCGTGCTGCCCCACATGTTGGCGAGGAAGTCGCGGTAGTTCGGGGCGGTCAGCGCAAGCTCCGTCTCGCGCGACAAGGCCGCGGCCTTCGCCACGTCCCACGACGGCAGCAGCCCCGCGTGCACCATGGCGTAGTCGCCCTCGACGTGGAACAAGGGACGCGAGCGCAGCCAGGCCAGCAGTTCGTCGCGATCCGGCGCCGCCAGCACGGCATCGAGCGTGTCCTCGGCGTTCCTCTTGCCGTAACCCTCGGCCTGCATCACCAGATGCAGGTCGTGGTTGCCCAGCACCACCGTGGCGCCGGCACCGAGATTCCTGACGAAGCGCAGCGCCTCGAGCGATGCCGGGCCGCGATTGACGAGATCGCCGACGAACCAGAGGTGATCGGCCGCCGGATCGTAGTCGAGTGTGTCGAGCAGTCGCTGCAAGGCCTCGAGGCACCCCTGCAGGTCGCCGATGGCGTAGGTGGCCATCAGTGCTGCGCCGGGCGGTATTCCGGCACCCAGCGCTTGAGGCCTTCCTTCACCTCCGCCTCCGAGCGCACCGGCGCCGCGAGCCATTCCTCGAGCTCGGCCAGCCAGGTCGCGTCCGGTGCCTGCTCGGCCTTCATCACGCGCAGCTTCGGGTGCGGCGTCGGCAGCGTCGTCTCGCCGTCGGCGAGCAGCTCCTCGTAGAGCTTCTCGCCGGGCCGCAAGCCGGTGAACTCGATCGCGATCTCGTCCTCGGTGAAGCCCGAGAGCCGGATCATGTCCCGCGCCAGGTCGGCGATCTTCACCGGCTCGCCCATGTCGAGCACGAATATCTCGCCACCCTGCCCCTGTGCCGCCGCCTGCAACACCAGCTGGGCAGCCTCGGGAATCAGCATGAAGTAGCGAATGATGTCGGGGTGGGTCACGGTGACCGGGCCGCCCAAGGCAATCTGCTCGCGGAACTTCGGGATCACGCTGCCGGAGGAGCCGAGAACGTTGCCGAAGCGCACCATGACGAAACGCGTCGCGGCCGCCTCGCACTGCAGCGCCTCGCAGACCCGCTCGGCCAGGCGCTTCGACGCTCCCATCACATTGGTCGGATTGACCGCCTTGTCGGTCGAGATCAGCACGAACTCGCCGACGCTTTCGGCGATGGCTGCCCGCGCCACGCGCAGGGTGCCCAGCACATTGTTTCGTACAGCCTGCCAGGCATTTTCGTTCTCCATCAAAGGCACGTGCTTGTAGGCGGCGGCATGGAAGACGACATCGGGCCGGTATTGGCTGAAGGTCGCCTCGAGGGCGGCGCCGTCCTTCACGTCGCCGACCATGCAGCGGATCGGCTTGCCGGCAAATTCCTGGTCTATCGCGTAGAGGGCGTATTCGGAAAGCTCGTAGAAAACCAGCTGCCGCGGCCCGAGCCCCGCGATCTGGCGGCACAGCTCGGAACCGATCGAGCCGCCCGCGCCGGTCACCAGAACCACCTTGTCCGTCAACAGGCGATGGAGTCCCTCGTCGTCGAGCTGCACCTGCTCGCGCCCGAGAAGGTCTTCCAGCTCGACCTTGCGCACGTGCGATATCGCGACGCGTCCCTGCATCAGGTCGCTGAAGGCAGGCACCGTCAGCACGGTGAGCCCGGCCGCCGCAGCCAGTTCCGCCGCCCGCCGCCGGGTCGCCGACGAGGCCGATGGCATGGCGATGATGGCATGTCGCGCCTGGCAGCGCTCTGCATGCTGCGCGATGTCGGCGAGGGCGCCGAGTATCGGTACGTCATGGATGCGCCGGCCGTGCTTCTGCGCGTTGTCGTCGAGCAGTCCCACGGCGTGCCAGTCCCTGCTGCGGGCCAGCTCGCCGAGCAACTGGGCGGCAGCGTCGCCGGCACCGAGGACCAGGACGGGAACAGTGCCTTCGTGCCGCATGAAGGCGATGTGGCCGTCCTTCCACGCGCGATAGAGGAAGCGGCTGCCGCCCATCACCACGACCAGCAGGATCGGATGCAGCAACAGCACCGAGCGCGGAATGCCCGTCGCCTGGGTCATGTAGGCGACGCTCGCCACGCAAAGGGCGCCGAGACCCACCGCGACCAGCAGCCGGCGCAAGTCGCCCATGCTGGCGTAGCGCCAGATCCCGCGATAGAGCCCGAGCCACGCGTAGACCGCCACGTACAGCGGTGTCACCCAGAGCAGCGCGCCCTGGGCACCGGCGGAGAACTCTCGCGGCACCTCGAAGTTGAAGCGCACCCAATAGGCGAACAGCCACATCAGCGCCGTGGCGAGTAGATCGTGGAGGAAGGCCAGTGCGCTGCGCCAGTTCATGCCGTTGCGTCCTTGGCGTTGAAACTGCGCCAGCGAGCGTCGATCGATGTCATCAGGATCAGGAACAGCGCGGCGGCGGCGGCGAGACCGCCGAGCTGGCTGCCCGGTGCCGCATCGCGCAACAGCAGTGCCAGCGCGCCCATGGCGAGCATCAGCGCATACTCGGCCGAGGCCGTGCGGCGATGGCTCCAGCCCATGCGCACCAGCCGCTGGTAGTAGTGCTCGCGATGCGCCTGCCATACGCGCTCGCCGCGCAGCAGACGGCGCAGCAGCGTGGTCGTGGCGTCGACGATGAAAGGCGAGAACACCAGCAGCGGAAACCACAGCGGCCACAGGCCATCGCGCCAGCCCTGCAAGCCCAAGGCGCCGGCAAGGAAGCCGAGCGGGATGGAGCCGGCGTCGCCGAGAAAGATCTTCGCCGGATGCCAGTTGAACGCCAGGAAGCCGGCCGCCGCCGCCGCCACGCAGAAGCACGCCGCGGCGACGGTGCCGTCGCCGTGCATGGCACCTGCGCCGAGCATGCCGAAGCCGATCAGTGCCATGCCGGCTGCGAGGCCGTCCATGCCGTCCATGAAGTTGTAGAGATTGATGAGCCAGACCAGGCCAAGGACAAAAAGCGCAAGCAGCGCGGGGGCGCCCGCCGGTCGCGCCGCGAGGAGGAACAGCGCGGCGGCAAGCATGTGCACGCCGAGGCGGGCCAGCACCGGCAGGCCCGCGCGGTCGTCGATGTAGGAAAAGCCGCAGAGCAGCAGCGCGGGGATGGCGAAAGCCGCGACCGGCAGCGAGAGCATCGCCCAGCCGCCGAGTGCCGCAACCACTACCACCAGCCCGCCGACGCGAGGGATCGGTGCGGCGTGGAGGGACCGGGCATTGGGAACGTCCAGCGCCAGTCGCGCCGCCAGCCCGGAGCGCAACAGGATGGCGACAGCCGCCGTGGCGATGCAGAACACCGCGAACACCACCCACGCCATCGAAGACAACGACATACCCTCCCGCCTGCTGGAAGGGGCATTATAGGCTGCCGTCGCCTACCGCCGTGCCTGTGCGCCTCGATACCAGGCGACCGTGCGGGCAATGCCCCGTTCGACCGTGTAGGGCGGCGCCCAGCCGCTCGCCTCGCGCCAGCCGCGCGCATCGACGGCGAGCGAGCCGGTCAGGCGCTCGATTTCGGCGCGCCGCCCCGCCAGCCTCGCCAGGATGCTCAGCACCATCGGCGGCAGCGGCCACAGCCGCGCCGGCCGGCCGAGCGCCGCCGCCAGCCGGCGCCAGAGTTCGGGCGTGGACAGATCCTCGCCGTCGGCGACGAGGAAAACGCGGCCGCCGAGACTCGGCGCACGCAGCGCAGCAAGAATGGCCGAGGCCAGGTTGCCGACGTAGATCATGCTGCGGCGATTGCTCACCGCCGCCAGGGGCAGCGGCAGGCCGCGCTCGGCCAGACGCAGCAGGCGCAGGAAATTCGCGCCGACGCCGGGACCGTAGACCAGCGGGGGACGCAAGACCACCGGTTCGAGTGAGGTGGTCTGCGCCAGGGACAGCAGCCCACTCTCGGCCTCGGCCTTGGAAATCGCATAGGGGTCCGTCGCTGCCGACGGGTCGCCGTCGACGAAGGGGCGATCGGGCGGCGTGCTCTCGCCGTTGACCTTGACCGTGCTGAGGAATACGAAACGGCCGACGCCCGCCCGTGCCGCCGCTTCGGCCAGGCGCAACGTGCCGACGGTGTTGGTCGCACGGTAGGCGGCGAGCGGGTCGCCGGCGGCGTCGCGCATCACATGGACCCGCGCCGCCAGATGTACCACGGCATCGACATCAGCCAGCGCGGCCGTCCAGTCGGTCGCCGGTCCGATGTCGCCGACGACGACGGAGTCGATGCCGGCCATAGGCAGGGGCTGACGGCGCACCGCGGCGCGTACCGCGCAGCCGGCTTCCAGCAGCAGCGGCAGCAGCGCCTGGCCGACGAAGCCGCCGGCGCCGGTGACGAGCACTTTCATGCGGCCAGCAGCTCCCGATAGACGGCCAAGGTCGCGGCGGCGACCTTCTCCGCGGCAAACTCGGCCAGCACCCGCTGGCGGCCCCGCTCGCCCATGGAGCGGCGCAGGGCGGGATCGCCGAGCAGCGTCGCCAGCGCCGCGGCGAGCGCCGCGGCGTCGCGCGGCGGCACCAGCAGGCCGCTGTCGCCATCAGCGACGATCTCGCGGCAGCCCGGCACATCGGTGGCGACGATGGCGCGGCCGCAGGACGCCGCCTCCAGCAGCACCTTGGGCAGGCCCTCGCGGTAGGACGGCAGGCAGACCAGCGCACAGCCCGCCAGGACCTCCGGCATGTCGTCGCGGCAGCCCCAGATCTCGACCACCCCCTCTGCCTGCCAGGCGTCGAGCTGTTCGCGGCCGATCGAAGCCGGGTTCTCCGGGTCGACGTCGCCGACCAGCGCGAAGCGTGCCGCGATGCCGCGCGCCCTGAGCAGGCGCGCCGCGGCGACGAATTCGCCGACCCCCTTGTCGCGCAGCAGCCGCGCCGGCAGCACGACCAGCGGCCGGCCCTCGGGTTCCGGGCGGGGGGCGTAGCGATCGGTATCGACGCCCGAGCCGCGGATCAGTCGTATCCCCGCAGCCGGGGCGAGGCCGCGGCGGACGAACAACTCGCGGTCGTCCGCGTTCTGCAGGATCAGCACGCGGCCGCGGCCGCCGAGCAGCAGGCGGTAGGCCAGGGTCGCCAGCGGTCGCAGCAGGCGGGCCTTGAGACTCGAAGAGGAGAACAGGAAGCCGAGGCCGGCCAGCGCATTGACCACCCGGGGCACGCCCGCGAGCCGGGCCGCGAGCGAGCCATAGATCACCGGCTTGACCGCGACGTGATGGGCCAGGTCGGGCCGCTCGCGGCGATAGATGCGCAGCAGCTCGAGAAACGACGTCAGCTCGCGCCACGGGTTGAGGCCGCCGCGCCGCATGCCGATGGGATGGAGGCGCAAGCCGGCGGCCGTGATGCGGTCGGCGTCGCGTTTCGCGCGCGTGGCGACGGCGACGTCGAAGCCGGCGTCCTTCGCCGCCAGGGCGATGTGCAGGCGATGGGAGCAGAAGTACCAGTCCTCGGCCACGACGAACAGCAGGCGCGGCCGCGGTGCCGCCCCCGCTTCAGCCATGGTGACGCTCCAGCCAGGCCTGGAACATCAGCACGTCCCACAGCAGGTATTGCCAGTTGCGCCCGCCGGAAAGATGTTCGCGCCATTTCTCGCGTACCTGCTGCGGGTCGAAGTAGCCCTCGCGGCGCAGGCGGTCCTCGGCCAACAGCGACTCGGCCCAGTCGCGCAAGGGGCCGCGCAGCCACGCATCGATGGGCACGCCGAAGCCCATCTTCGGCCGTTCCACCAGCGTCCGCGGCACGTGGCGATAGAGTAGTTGCCGCAGGATCCACTTGCCGTCGCCGCCCCGCACCTTGAGCGACATCGGCAGGCGCCAGGCGAATTCGACGACGCGATGGTCGAGCAGCGGCACGCGCGTCTCCAGGCTGACGCCCATCGCCGCACGGTCCACCTTGACCAGGATGTCGTCCGGCAGGTAGCTGACGGTGTCCAGGCACATCATGGTGCTGACGATGTCGGGAAGAACTATGCGCCGGGCAGGGTCGGTCAGCGCCGTCGGCGGCTCGGTGGCGCCGAGGACGAGCTCTGCCGGCTCCTTCCAGTGGGAGACGAGGTCGCGGTAGATCGTCGCCAGGCCGTTGTGACCGAGGATGTCGGCCAGCTTGTGCAGCTTGTCGCCGGCATTGGCGTGGCGCAGGCGGCGCGGCAGCAACGGCCGGGTCCAGCGGGCGAGCGCGTCGAGCGTGCGCGGCGAAAACGCGTGGATCGACCGCGCCGAGAGGGCGCGCAGGGGCCGCGGCACGCGGGCGATGCCGCGCCACAGTTCGCCGGCGAAGAAGTAGCGGTTGTAGCCGGCGAAAAGCTCGTCGCCGCCGTCGCCCGAGAGGCTGACCGTCACATGGCGACGCGCGAGTTCGGCGACGAGGAAGGTCGGAATCTGCGAGGAGTCGGCGAAGGGCTCGTCGTAGAGATCCGGCAGGCGCGGGATCACCGCCTGCGCCTGCTGCGGCGTGACGTAGAGTTCGGTGTGCTCGGTACCCAGGTGGCGCGCCACTTCCCGCGCGTGTTGCGCCTCGTTGTAGCCTTCCTCGTGGAAGCCGATGGAGAAGGTGCGCACCGGTTGCACGCTCTGCGCCTGCATCAGCGCCACGACAGTCGACGAATCGATGCCGCCGGAGAGGAAGGCGCCGAGCGGCACGTCGGCCACCATCTGCTCCCGGATCGACCGCGACAGCACGCGTTCGAGCTCGTCGATCGCCGCAGCATCGTCGCCCTCGAAGCGTTCCGCCTGGCCGCGCGCCGCGATCTCCTGCGCGGACCAATAGCTGCGCAGGGTTTCCGCACCGTCGGCGCCGACGCGCAGATAGGACGCGGGCGGAAGCTTGCGCACGCCGCGGTAGATCGAGTACGGCGCCGGGATGTAGTTGTGGCGCATCAGCAGCGCCAGCGCATCGCGATCGATGTCGGCGCGGAAATCCCGGTGTGCGCGCAGTGCCTTGAGTTCGGAGCCGAACAGCAGCGTCCGGCCGAAGCGCCCGTAATAGAGCGGCTTCTCGCCGAGCCGGTCGCGAGCGAGGAACAGGGCCCTTTCCCGGCGGTCCCACAAGGCGATGGCGAACATGCCGACCATGCGCTGCAGCGCCGCCTCGAAGCCCCAGCAGGCGACGGCGGCGAGAATCACCTCGGTGTCGGAATGGCCGCGCCAGGCACGGACGCACTCGGCGAAATACGGCTCGCCCTCCACCGCGGCGCGCATGTCCCGCCAGTTGTAGATCTCGCCGTTGAAAACGATGACGTAGCGGCCGCAGGCCGAGTGCATCGGCTGGTGTCCCGCCGGAGACAGATCGAGGATGGAAAGACGACGGTGGGCCAGCGCGACCGGGCCTTCGGCCCAGCTTCCGGCATCGTCGGGACCGCGGGTCACGATGCGATCGGCCATGGCCCGCGCCGCTGAAGCATCGGCCGCAGCCGCGTTGGACAATTGGAAATATCCGGCAATGCCGCACATGGATGGATGGCCCCTCAGTGTTTCTCTGTGATCACTTCGCGATAAAGCTTCTCGTAGGCGTCGACGCAGGCAGGCAACGAAAACATCTGCTCGACGCGGCTGCGCCCGGCACGGCCCATCCGCACCCGATCGGGATCGAGCGCGACCGCCAGCAGCGCAGCGGCCAGCAGCGCGGGTTGGCGGGGTGGCACCACGCGGCCATTGACGCCGTCGGTCACCGCCTCGGCATTGCCGCCCACATCCGTCACGACCATCGGCAGGCCGGCGGCCATGCTCTCGAGGACCGCATTGGAAAACCCCTCCTCGTGCGAACAGAGTACCCCGATGTCGGCACAACCGAGCAGTTCCGGGACGTCGGTGCGGGAACCGAGCCAGCGCACCTCGTCGCCGATGCCGAGAGCAGATGCCCGTTGCCGCAATCCGCCACCGATCGTATCGTCGCGACCGACACAGAGGCAAGCCCATGGGCGGCCCAGATTCTGCTTCATCAGCGCCAGCGCCTCCAGCAGGTCCGCGTGCCCCTTGTAGGGGATCAGGTTGGCGACGATGACGAAGACCAGGGCGTCATCCGACAGGCCGAGTTCGCGCCGTTTGGCGGCCCGGTCGAAACCGGCCGGAAAGCGTTCGAGATCGATCCCGTTGTAGATCAGGCGCAGGCGCTCGGGAGCGATGTCCTCCGCGGCCAATTGCGCCATCACCGCGCGCGAGTTGCCGCAGACCCGATCCATGCGGGGATGCAGCAGGCGCTCGAAGCGCGCATAGACGGGATGGGTGCTTTGGTAGAGGTTGAGGCTGCGGCGACTCATCAGCCGCGGGCGGGTTCCGGTAAGCACGGCCGCGATGCCGCCGAGCAGATAGGCGGCCGGCAGGAAGAAATGGGTCGCCGCCGGGCGACGCCGCAGCATCGTCAGCGAGAGGCCGGCAAGCGCGAGCACCAGCTGCAGTCGCGCCTTGAACCGGGGACTGCCGATGCGCTCGAGCCAGCGCGGCACGGAAGGCGCGTGGATCGGAATCCCCGCCGCCTGCAGTTTCTCGGCCAATGGGCCGTGCGGGACGAGCACGAAGAACTCGGGCCCCCATCCGCGTTCCTTCAGGGCGCAGGCCACCTGGACGAGGTGCTGCTCGGCGCCGCCGACCTCGAGTGAGCCAATGACATAGAGAAGAATGCCCTTCACCGTATTCCCTACGCGGCGTCGGCCTTGTGGGGGCTCCCGTAGCTCTGGAGGGTCTCGTCGATCATTCTGCCTTGTCCGAACCGCGCCAGCGCATGGTCCCTTCCCGCCATGGCCGCCCGGGCACGCCAGGCCGGATCCTGCAGCACCGAGACAAGGGCGCGGGCGATGGTCTCGGGGTCGTCCGAGTCCATCAGCCATCCGGTCTTTCCGCTATCGAGCGTCTCGCCGGCGCCGCCGACATCGACCGTGACCACGGGAACCCCCATGGCCTGAGCCTCCACCAGTACGTTGGGCAGCCCTTCCACCCGCGAAGTCAGCAGGAACGCATCCATCGCCGCCAGCGCGGCCACGACCTTTCGCTCGTGACCCGTGAATCGGAATCGCTCGCTCAACCCCGCATCGGCCACGGCCTGTTCGAGACTCTTCCGCAGCGGGCCGTCGCCGACGACCAAAAACGCCGCAGCGGGAACCTCGCGGGCGACGCGCACGGCGATCGCCATCCAGAGCAAGGGGCGTTTCTCCTCCGACAGCCTCATCACGGTGCCGACCACCAGGGCTGCCGCATCGATGCCATGGCGCTGACGATATTCCTGCGCCAGCGGGACACGCGCCGATGGCGTCGGGAAGGCATCGAAGTCGAAGCCGTTTCTCACGACCCTCATCCGTTCCGGCGCCACCCCGAGCCAGGCTGCGTAGTCGCGGGCACCGGCTTCGCTGTTGTTCAGGAACACGACGTTGGAATGGCCCGCGAGCAGGCGATAGATCGGGCGCATGAACGGCTGGTAAAACGCGAAATGCCGGGGAGACATGCTGCGGCAGCCGAGCACGACGCGCGGCACGCCGGCAATCAGCGCCGCCAGGCCGGCCGCCACGTTCGTGTGGTCGAGCCATGAATGGACCACGTCGGGCCGCCGGTCGCGAAACTCGAGGACATAGGCCAGAATCGCAACGCCAAGCCCGTTCCAAGACTTGAGCAGCCCGAGCACATGCCGGTCGATCGTCGCCGCCGTCCGCTCACTGGCACCGCGTGCAAAGATCGGCCGGACGCGTTCGCAACGAATCCCCGCCTGCAACAATGGCTGCAAATAGAAATCGTGCGGATGCCGCATCGGCTGCTCGTGGATGAGTTCCAGTTGGTCAAGGCCGCGGCCCCTCAGGCCGAGCAGGGTATTGCAGAGCTGGCGTTCGGAGCCTCCCGGGCCGAGGCTCGCGGCGACAAACAGGATCTTCGTGGCAGGTAACGGCTTCGCTTCGTTCTTCGCCCCATTAAGGAGGCGGGCGAATCGCGCGGCCTTGTTCTCGAATCGCCACTCCTGGACGCCAAAGGACATGAATCGACGGGTGAATTGATGGAGGAAGCGAAAAACCATCGAGTCGAAGAACTTTCTCGCCACGACGACGCGCATGTCCAGGCGCCGTGGCGGCTCGATGGATGCGAGGCAGTGCAGTCCCGCGATCCCCGCGCGCAGCGCACTAATGGCTGCACGGAACCCGAAGCGCGACCAGTCGCCGACCAGGATCAGATCCCGGCCCAACTGCCCTGGCAGCCTCCAGACTTCCGGACTGTCGACATACCAGCCGACACGGCCCGGATGTCGCGCCGCCAGGGCGTCGTCTTCGCCCGGCAACACCACGCTGGCAACGGATTTCGACGCCAGCAGCGCCTCGATTGCGGCGGTGGCCACGGGTACCTCGAAACAGACCGTGCACGGGACGCCGGCGCGACGGATGGCGTCCTCGACGTTGGCGACGACGCCCGCCGCGAAGTCGTCGCCGGCGGCCTGCCTATTCACGGCTGAAGACTGCATCGCTGCCGCAGGCTGCGGACGATGCGCGAAGACGCCTGCCCATCCCAGAGAGGGACGCGGCAGGCCATGCGCTCGGTGCCGCGGGACAGGGTCGCGATAGCCTCGGCAGCGATTGCCGTCGGCGAAATCAGCCGGTTGCTGCCAAGCTCGACCGTCACCGGCCGTTCGGTCGATTCGCGCGCCGTCAGGCAGGGAATGCCCAGGTAGGTCGTTTCCTCCTGGATGCCACCGGAGTCGGTGACGACGAGGGCGCAATCGGTGACGAGGCTCATGAATTCTATGTAGCCGAGCGGCTCGATCAGGCGGACGCCGGCAGCGACCAGCCGCTGCCAGAGCCCGAATTCCTCGAGCCGGTTCCTGGTCCGGGGATGGACCGGAAACACGACGGTGGTCGTGCCGGCCAGCGCCACAAGCTGTTCCGCGATCGTCGTCAGGCTCGCCGCTGTATCGACGTTGACCGGCCGGTGCAGCGTCACGACGACATAGGATCGCGGCTCGAGGCCCATCGACCGGGCCGTGGCCACGGCCGCAATGTGGTTGGCAAGCTGGCAGTAGGCGTCGATCATGACGTTGCCGACCAGTTCGATGCGCGCCTCCGGGATGCCCTCGCGCCGCAGATTGACGTCCGCGTCGGCCGATGGCGTCCACAGCAGGTCGGCGATGGCGTCTGTCGCTACGCGGTTGATCTCCTCGGGCATGGTGCGGTCGCCGCTGCGCAGGCCGGCTTCGAGGTGCGCCACCGGCAGGTTCAGCTTCCGCGCCACCAGCGCCGCCGCCAGAGTGGAATTTACGTCGCCGACGACGACGGTCCAGTCGGGCCGGTCGCTCAGGCATAGCGCCTCGTAGGCGGTCAGTACCGCAGCGGTCTGTTCGGCGTGGGTCTTGCCCGAGGCGCGAAGGTGGAACGCCGGATCGGGCAGGCCGAGGTCGCGCAGAAACACGTCGGACATTTCGGGGCTGAAGTGCTGGCCCGTGTGGACCAGTACCGGCTCGGCCCAGTCCGTGGCCGCGAGTGCATGGTAGAGGGGGCCGACCTTCATGAAGTTCGGGCGTGCCCCGGCGACCAGGTGGATGCGCGTTTTCATCGTCGTCTCCCTGCGGCAATGCTCTTGGCGAACTCGAGGACGGCTTCGAACTGGGCCGCCACCTCGCCGATATCAAACCTGCGGATGGCCTGGTCCGAGGGCAGGGGCGCCGCCGCCTGGCCGGAACGCCAGCGCTCGAACGCACCGCGCACGGCCAACGCCAGCCCGACCTCGTCGGCCGGATCCACCGTCGGGAAGCCGAGATCGCCCAGCACCGTCGCCGTGACGCCCACGGTCGGCGTCACGGCAAGAATGGGACGCCGCAGCATCAGGTAGTCGACGATCTTGCTGGGAAAGAACACGCTGCGTTCGGCCGGCGCATCGACGACCAGCAGCAGGTCGCTGGCCTGGCCCAGCGCCAGGCTTTCCAGGTAGGGCACGTTGGGAGCGAGGGAGACGAAATCGCCGATGCCGAGTTGTTCGACCGCCTCGCGCATGCCCGGCGTCGCATGGCCGACGAACTCGACCGCCAGGTGCCGCCGGATGTCGCCGTCTGTAGCCAGGGTGGCCAGCGCCCGCAACAACGCGATGGGTTCGCGGTGGCCGTAGATGTTCCCGGTATGGGAGATGCGGAACTTGTCCGAGCATGGCGGCGGCGCGACGGCACTCAGCAGTTCCGCATCGAAGCCGTGCCCTACCACGTGCACCTTGTCTCGCCATGCCGCCGGGTACTTGGCCATCACCAGATCCGCGGTTTCCGTCGTGGTGAAGATCACCGCGTCGGCGGCTTCGATGATCGCGCGCTCGCGCTCGATCGCCTGCTGCCGCTTGACGGGATCGGGCACGTCGAAATACGGGCTGTCCACCCAGGGATCGCTGAAGTGTGCGACCCATGGCAGGCGCGGAAACTTGCGCTTCAGCTGCAGGCCGACCACATGATCGATCCATGGCTGGGCGAAGCTGACGAAGACGTCGGGACGCAGCGCCCGCACATCGCGGCGCAGAACGGCCAGGGAGCGGCGAACCCAGTTGTCGGGAGTGACGGGTTCCTGCGGCGGCCAGTAACGCCAACAGGCCCGGCGCCAAAGCTCGCTCGGCTCCACCTCCTCGCGCGGCTCGACATGCTCGAGGTCGTAGCTGTCGCGATAGATTTCCGCGAGCCGCGCGTCCTGAGCGGCATATGGTTCCGCCGCCGGGACCACCGTGACCACCCGTGACCGCCAGTCGCGGCGGTGCAGTGCCCGCAACAGCCGCGAGACCTGCAGCGAGCGCGGGAAGACGAGCGGCGGCATCATCCACGCCAGTGCCAGGAGTTTGCCGCTCACTGCAGCCACCTCCGCATCCAGATTTCCAGGATCAGCAGGCTCCACAGGCGGTGTCGCGCCACGGACGGCGCATCGGCCGCGGTGCCGGCAGCCACGGCCGCCGCGACCGCGTCGGGACGCAGCCAGTCCCGGCAACGCGCCGCGGGGTCGAGCAGCATCTCGCCGACCCATCCCTTGAGAGAGCCCGACAGCCAATCGTATACCGGTACCGGAAAGCCCTGCTTCGGCCGCGTCACGATCTCCGCCGGCAGGCGCGAGCCCGCATAGCGGCGCAGAATCTCCTTCGTCCGGTACTCGCCGCCGGGACCCCGACCGGCCTTCAGCCGCGGCGGCAGGCGGGCGGCCCACTCGACCAGGCGGTAGTCGAGGAATGGGGTGCGAAGTTCCAGTGAATTCGCCATCGACATGCGGTCCGCCTTCATCAGCAGATCTTCCACCAGCCAGTCCTGGCAATAGGAATAAAGCACCTGATTCAACGGCTCCTGCGCCCCCAGCCGGTCGAGGCTGCGACGAACGCTGTCGAGGCTGTCGGGCCACTCACCCGGCGACAACAACATCCCGCGCTTTTCTGCCGATGACCAGAGATTGGTCATCGAGATCGGCTCGGGCACCAGGCGTTGATCGGTGACGGTCGCAGCCAAAGCCCGTTCGCGTCGCAATGATGGAGAAAACGGCGATGCCAGGCCCGAGACAAACCCTCGCATCCCGCTCGTCGCCACCCTGGCCGCCGCAACCTGATCCCACAACTTCGCCCATCGATCGAAATCGTAACCTGCCAGGATTTCGTCGGCGCCCTCCCCGGACAGCACGACCTTGACCTGCTGCCTTGCCAATCGGGAGACATGGTAAAGGGGAAGGGATGCCAGATCGGCGAGCGGTTCGTCCGTATGCCAGACGAAGTCCGGCAGAAAGTTCAGGAACTCCTTCTCGTCGATCACGACCTCGTGATGCTGGGTCGAGAACTCCTTCGCCACCATTCTGGCGTAAGCCAACTCGTCGGTATCCGGCGCATTGGCGAAGGCGACGGAAAAGGTATGCAGCGAGCGTGCTCCGGCCGCGGCGACTACGGCGCTGGAGTCGAGCCCTCCGCTCAAGGTGATGCCGACGGGCACGTCCGCCTGGAGCCGCAGCCTGACCGCATCCTCGAAGAGGTCGCGAAACTCGTCCTCGTATTCCCGATCGGCCTTCTCGCTCGCCGGCGCAGACATGGGCATGTCCCACCAACGGCTTACCCTTGGCTCGGCGTCTCCAAGCCTTAACTCGAGGCGATGCGCCGGTGGCAACTTGAAGATGCCGTCCCATATGGTCTGCGGTGCCGGGACATAACGATAGGTCAGGAAATCCCACACCGCCTGCCGATTGACCGATTTCTCGATCCGCCGGGACGCGAGAATGGACTTGATTTCCGATCCGAACAACAGTGCATTTCCCACCCGGGCGTAATAGAGCGGCTTGACACCGAGTCGATCGCGAACAAGGTGCAAGACGCCCTGTCGCTTGTCCCAGATGACGATTGCGAACATGCCGTTCAATCGCGCCAGGCCGTCGATCCCCATGGCCTCGTAGAGCCGGAGAATGACTTCCGTGTCGGAACGCGTACGGAACTGCAGGCCGCTCCGGGTCAGGTCGTCTCGCAATTCGACATGATTGAAGATTTCGCCGTTGAAACAGATGACGATCCGGCCATCATCGGTGGCCATCGGCTGATGGCCACTCTCGAGATCGACGATGCTCAGCCGCTGGAAGCCCAGCCCGCAATCGTCATCGGCGTAGAACCCCTGGTCGTCCGGGCCGCGATGGACGATCGCGGCGCACATGTCCCTCAACAACGGGACACGCTGTGCGTGTTCAACATCGAGCCGGAACCATCCGGCGAGGCCGCACACCGTCCTTGGTCCGACTAACTGGAGCGGCGGGCGATCACGTAGTGACTGCTGGCATTCATGGTACGTCGAATGTCTTCAAAGCCGCTCTGCTGAAGCCACAACACGATCTCATAGTACGAATACGTGTCGTTGATCGTCGGACTGACCGCATCGAACCAGCCGCCGACATCCTTGCCCTTGAGCTTTTGCAGGTACTCGTATCTCTCCGCAAACGACAAATGGCATGTCTCGCGTCGAAGCTGCTCGACCTCTGCGTAGTAGGCGAACTCGCCCGGATCCTTGCCGGTCGGCTCGCCGTAAAGCATGACGAAAATATGCCCCCCGGGCTTGACCAGGCGGGAGACGTTCGAGAATGCGCCAAAGGTATTCCCCGTGTGGTGCAGAACACCGTATGACCAGACCAGGTCGAACGTCGGTTCCAGTTGCAGCGGCTGTGTCAGGTCGTGCTGAAGAACGGTGACTCTTTCTCCATACTCGGCGCAGGCATGCCTGGTATGAAACACGCCGGCCTCGGACTGATCCACCGCGCAGACCTCGGCGCCCAGGGAGGCCATCGCCCAGGAAAAACGCCCGGAACCGCACCCGGCGTCCAGAACCCTCTTGCCTGCGAACCAGTCCGGCGGGAGTTTCGTATATTCGAGAACCAGCCCCGGCTCGCGTTGTTTCAGTTCGGGGCGGGTTTCGATCCAGTTGCCGTCCGGGCTCTCCCGCCACTGGTAATCGAAGCTCTCCCTCGTCCGGTAGGTGATCGGCAGGCCATTGATGACGTCCGCGCTCAGATATCTGACCAGGGAGCGAAGGCGGCTGACTTCCAGCGTCAAGTAGTCGACTGAATGCTGCATGTCACGAACGCGATTTTCGACCGCGGGGGACGCGCCATCCTGTCCGACTATCCGCTTGAGGAGGGTCCGAATGCCCATGGGAAATTCCTTGAGTGAGTAAAGTGCTAGTGCCTGCCGGAGACCAATGCAGCCAACTCTGCACCGGCAACCGACGCGACGCCCGACTTCGCCAACAACTCCATCGCGCGAATGAATGGCGGCTGATCGAGCACATGGCAGGGATCCGCGTACCAGGTCAGTACCGCGGGGATCTGTCGATCCAGAAACATCTCGACGGTTTCCGTCATCAGTTCCAAATACTGATCGCCGAGCGCATAGCTCTTACGATCCGTCAGATACGTCCATGAATCCAGAATGGTTTCCGGGTAACGTGCCGAACCGAAGCAGGGGACCTCGACCAAGCCATGCGTTTCATAAGCGGGGCCGAACTTCAGCCCGAACGAGGGGATGGTCGTCGAACAATATCGATAACCCAGACTGGCCGCGGTGCGATGCAGCAGGTCGACCTGCTGCGGCTTCTGGTAACAACCGAAATGCGGGGCCCTGAAGCCCAGTGGCGCACGGCCGATCACCTCGGTGACGATCTCGTGGCCGCGCCGGATGTCGGCCTCGACCGCCTCTGGCGTCATGGAGTCGTAGAAGGTGATGCCGGCCCACTGGTCCTCGCGCCACTCCGCGTGGGGCAGGCCGCCATGGTTCATGAATTCCGCGCCCCGCTCGGCCAACCGCCGGTAGGGCGCGGGGGACTTCAGAAGCTGGGCGCCGGGAACGGCATATGTCGCCTTGATCCCCAGAGACTCGAGAAAGTCATGAACCTCTTCCGCGGCATCCGCGTCGAGATCGGTATCGCAATCGAACGAGAGGAAGAGGCAGGGACGCTCCAGGCCGAGCTTCCGCGCCGCAGCCACGTAGTCGTCCAGTGGCTTCAGCGACGGGAACGTCGCCTCGGGCGCCTGACGGCCGCGCAACGGACGCAGCAGTTGCCGCAGCAGGCTCACCGCACCCATCAGGCCGCCTTGTCCGCAGTGATCCAGAGGCTCCACCCCCACCGGCGGGCCAAAGCCTTGCGCCAGGACAGGGGAAGCCGCTGGCCGAGCCGCGGAAACCAGGTATTGAGCGCCTCCGGCACGTCGGTGCCGAAGACCTTGATCGACACGTTTTCACACATCGGGAGCAGGTCGCGCAGAACCTCCTCGTGCGTGACGGGCCATGTATGCGGGTTGCCTTCCTGGCGCCCGCCATCGCCGTAGCGACTGCCAAGTCCCAGTTCGTCGAGGAATTCGCGCTCGAGGTTTACGAAACCCTCCTGGTAGGAGATGAAGTACTTGTAAAGCACCGAGTTGCGGTTGTAGAGCATCAGGGCCAGCCGCCCGCCGGGCTTGAGTACCCGGTACATTTCGCGGGCCGCCTGTTGAATGCCCGGGGTATGGTGAATCACCCCCCAGGAATAGGCGAAGTCGAACGTACCGTCGGCGAAAGGGAGCGTCTCGGCGTCGACTTCCCGAATGTCGCCCTTGAGGCCGAAGATCCCGAAGCGCCGGGTCGTCTTTTCGATCGCGACCGGATTCAGGTCGATGGCGGTGATGTCCGCGCCGTGCGCGGCCCAATGGCCGGCCATGCATCCCATGCCGCAACCGACCTCGAGAACGCGCTTGCCGCGATACTTCTCGAAGTCGAAGATGCGGCCGAACTTTCCGGTCGCATCGTGCAGCGGCTCGTTCCAGCGATGGAACACCGCGTCGGCAAGCTCGTAGAAGCGGCGCGACCCGATCTCCACCCGTTCCATGGTGCCATCGTCGAGGCGGTACTCGACGTGGCCGTGATCTTCCGCATAGGTCATCGGCGCGCCGGCCCACCAGTCGCGAATGGCCTTTTTCTTGTCGGAGGTATTGTTCTCGTGCATAGGATCGGGACTCAGGACTTGCCTCGCATCGCGTCCCACGCGGCCAGAACGGCGGCAACGGGAACGACGGCCACGGACGCCGCAAGTTCGGGGATTCGGGTTGTCGCCAAAAGGCGGCGCCAGCGCAGCCGGCGTCGCGCCCGGGCGTCGAACGGCTGGATTCTGCGCCGGCCGTTCAAGAGATATGCGTTGGCCCCTGCGAGCCGCGCTTCCAGCGGCTCCCACCCCAGGCCGAGGGCATCCGGATATACGACGACGACCGCATCCGCATCGTCGCAGCCACGAGCCAGATCGTCCGGATCGCGGAGGCTCACGCTGCCGAAGGGCTCAAGCGTCGACCTTGCCGCATCCGTTTCGAATGCCCTGTCGAGAGCGATCGTCACCTGGGCAGGGGCGGACATGCCGAGAAGCTCGCCTACCAATCCCGCCTGGTATGCCAGCGTTCTCGCGTTGGCAAAAAAGTCCCGATTCGCCGCGATGAACTGGCGCAGATTCAAGAACATCAGGCGGTCGGCAAGCCTGCCGAGTCTGCCGGACCAAGGTAGCGTCCTGGCCAGCGAAAAAGGTGGCGGGTTACCGATCCCCCCCGGTAGCTGCAGACGACGATCAGCAGCCGGCCGTCGAGTTTCGGAAAGGTGGAATGAAGCGGTGCTGTCAGCATGGAATCCGTTGTTATTTCGTGGCAAGCAGATACAGCGAGGATGCCTGGTTGGGAACGAGCGTGCGTCCCAGGATTTCGAAAAGATCATCGACCCACTTGTGTTGACGCCACTTTCCGTCGAGGTGCCAGTCGGGGGGACCCCATCCCATGTGCTCGACCTCGAACACGCTGAAGCCGGCCTGCCGCATTTTCTCGCGAATGCTTTCCGCCGTGTAGAAATGCACGTGGTCAGTCGTCCTCCGGATTTCCGGGGCGCGCCGGTAGGCCAGCTGCCACCACCAGGAACCTTCGTTCGGCGTACCGAGAATCAGCAGCCCCCCCGGCGCAAGGATGCGATAAGCCGTTGCCAGAGCGGCGCCGTCATCTGGAATGTGCTCGATGACGTGATTGAAAAACACGACGTCGAAACAGCCGTCGACGGCCGGATAGTCAAGGATATCGGCCAGAAAGAGCGTTGCTTCGGGGGAACGGGCATGCGCCCGCGCCAAACGGACAGGATTGTAATCGCTGCCGTAAAGGTTCTCGGCAAAGTCCTTCAGCCACAGCAGGTTGGTGCCGTCGCCGCAACCGAGGTCGAGCAAGCGGGGGGCGCGCGCCCGGCCCCGCTGCGCCAGCTCACGCTTGAGAACGGATGTGACGTAATGGCGCCGCTTCTTCAGATGATGGCGCCAGGGGCTCGCGGCCTCCGGGGGCTGCTCCGTCCGATACCAGTCGGGATTGACCGCGCGCGCCTGCGCCATCGCCCCCTCGTGCGCGGCCAGATCAGCCACCAGAAGCGGAACGCCGCCCTCCATTGGAAAGGTCTTGCCGCACGCGCCACACGACAGCGTGCCCGGCATGGCGACGAGCGGCGCCGAATGGCACGCCGGGCAGCGGAATATCGTCGGATCCGTCATGGGCGACGCCCCAGGAAGGACCGATAGATCGCGGCATATTTCGCTTCGGTGACCTCCGGAGCCCAATTCGCCCGCGCATGGGCCAACGCCCGCTGCCCCAGCTCGCCGCGCGCGGCGTCGTCATGCAGGAGGTGATGCAACGCCGCGAAATATTCCTCCTCGGTGTTATCGACCTTCACGGCGAAGTCACCCTCAAGCTCCGGAACAGGCTCGCCGATCCGCTTGTTGATAACCAAGGGCAGGCCGGTCAGCAGGGCCTCGAGCACGGACTTGCTGATTTCCCAATATTCGGTGTGCACGGCGAAGATGTCCTGTTCCGCCAACAATTCGCACAACTCGTCGTTGGCGACCGCCGGCCGAAAAATCACCCGATCCGAAATTCCCAGATCGATCGCCTGTTGCTCCAGACGCGGCCTGATCGGACCGTCGCCGACGATGGTCAACTCGGCGTCCGGCAACCTCACAAGGGCGCGCATGATGTTTTCCGGATTCTTCTCCTCGAGCAATCGCCCGACATAGACGATGCGCGCCGGTTGGTGAAGCCGGTAATCGGCTTTCTTCTTCAGGTGCAGCCCGTTCAGTACGTTGTAGCAAACCTCGACGCGAGCCACGCCCAGGCGCTTCAGGTAGGGCAGGATAGGACGATAGACGGGCATCACGAGGTCGGCATTGCGCAAACCCGTGGCCTCGAGATGCTCGTAGAACCGGTTATGCCTCGCCTCGGCTGCACTCAGCTGAGGCTTGAGATAGCGGCGCACGGGATTGACATCCGCGTTGATATGCAGGCTGACGACGTAGGGGATACCCAGTTCCGCCCTGATGCGGCTGGCGAGGTAGGTATTCCAGTCGGCGCCGTGGCAGCGCATCAAGTCGGGCCGGATGCGTCTGGCGATGTCCACACCCCCGCGCGCCCAACGCCGCAAGCGCCATTCCGTCATCCATTCCGGGCGACGTCCGACCAGATTGAGGTCGTCCGGATAGTTGTGCAGGGTCAGCGCCGCGCCGCCCACCAGATACTTCAACGCCTCCGGGTCCGGTCGGTCATCGTTGCACATCAGAATATGCACATCGTCGAAGACGCGGCCGGGGTTGTAATAGTCCGGCTGCAATTCTCCCTTGGCGATGATGTCCGACAGGCGATCGGGAATTACGACGAGAAGGCGTGGCACGGCTGGAGGTCCGATTTGACAAGCGCGGGCGCAGCACGCTAAAAGGAGGAAATTTTACCATTCATCAGAAATTCCCATGCCGCAACCTGGATACCCGCCCGGCGTCGTCTACATCGGATTGCAGAAGACCGGATCCACCTATCTGCGCCACTATTTCTACAACCATCCCGAGATCCATTGCACGCGGCATGGCACATTCTTCCAGACGGCGGCCGCCGACGTCGCACGACATGGCGGCGACGCCGTGCGAAGCCGCTACGAGGCGTTGTTCGCCGACGACCCCGGCAAGCCCTGCCGCATCGACATGTACGAGGCGATCGGCATGGGTTACGTGCTCGAGGGGCTCGACGCCTGGAACGCGCGGGATTTCATCAAGGTCGATGCCCCGCTGAACGCGGAACACATTTTCACCGCGCCCGTGACTGTCGCTGAACGGGTCCGGGCGGTGGTGCCCGATGCCAAGGTACTGCTTACCATCCGCAACCAGGCGGGCTGGCTGGACTCGAATTACCGCCACTACTTCGAACAGCTGCCTGCGGGCCGCGAGACGCTGCTCGACTTCCTGTCGACACCCGAGGGCAAGGTGGTAATGGACGTGGCGATGTTCGATCGCGTGGTGGAAATCTACGACCGGCTGTTCGGCCCGGAGCGGGTCCTCGTCCTGCCGATGGAACGCATCGAGCGCGACGAGGGGGCAGCACTGCGCGACCTCTGCCAATTTCTCGGCGTCGAGCATCTCCCCTACCGTCGTGAAGACAAGGACTTCAACCGCGGCCGCGCGCTGGGGGCACTCATGTCCACGCGCAAGGTCGGGGCAGCAAATCAGTCCGGCGGCCTTTTCGACCGCCTGCTCGGCCGCAAGCAGCCGCAGTGGCAGATGACGACCGAAGAGGCCCTGAAACACCTGGCCTGCGTCTATGCCGCATCCAACGCACGGCTCTCCCGGCGCATCGGGGTCGACTTGTCCGCGCTCGGCTACCCTTGCTGACGCTCGAGCGCCGCCGTCGCTCCGCGACTAGCTTGCCGGCCTGATCCGGTCGCGCAGGCGATTGACGGCCGTATCGAGATACCTGGCCATGGCCACGGCCAGGCCGAGGCAAAGTATCAGCGACAGCAGGAAATGCGCGAAGCTTTGGTGCGCCAGGCGGTTTCCGGAAAGCAGATTGGCCAGGCCGGCGGCAGCGAAGTGGCTCAGGAATACCGGGTAGGCCAGGTCGCCGAGGAAACGGTCGCCGTTCTTGCCGGCCCCTGATGGTGCCGCCCGCACCGTCCAGGCGAACAGCGGCAGGAACAGGACGTAGGCGCCGTAGAAACCGATCATGTGCGGATCCCAGCCCAGCGCCTCGACGGCGATCGGCCAGGCGCAGAAGGCCGCCAGCAGCAGCCACCATCGCAGCGCGTCGGCCGGCGGCGCGCGCCGCGACTTCGCGTAGTGATAGACGACGGCGCCTGTGCTGAAGAACAGGGACGCCGCCGCTGGCGGCGTGTAGCGCTCGCCGAAAGTCACCCCGGACGCAACGAGGTACGCGGTGTAGCCGGCGCTCGCCAGCCACCACACCCAGGCTCCGCCCGCCGTCCGGGAGATGCCGGTTCCGATGAGGATATAGAACACCAGTTCGACAGACAGGGACCAGGCCGGTGGGATCAGGCGCAGCGGCGCATAGATGAGGTCGAAGAGGGTAAGGTTCTGCAGCCACTCGTAGCCGGACTGCGGAATGCGGATGGCGCTGTGGAAATTGCCGAAGTGTCCCGGAAACATCGCGAGGCCGGCCAGCGTCAGAATTGCCACGAACCAGTATCCCGGGAAAATCCGCAGGAACCGGTTGGCGAAATAGCGGATTCGTCCCCCCGGGCCGACATAGACTTCGGAAAGGATGCGGGTCATGAGGAAGCCGCTGATCACGTAGAAGCCGAGGACCGCGTGTGCCCCTACCTTGTTCGCAGTCGGCAGCCAAAGGTGGTTCATCACCACCAGCACCGCCAGGACGAATCTCAGCGTTCCGAGCATTTCTCGCACACCAGCAGGTGACGAAAGGCCAGCCGGCGCAGCAGCGGCAGCCCGCACAGCCATTCGTCCACCATGCGGCCGGCGATGCGCGCGCCGAGTATCCGCTTCCAGACGGGATGCAGCAGCGGCCAGAGCCAGCGGGGACGGCCGGCCCAAAGGGGCAGGATCTGGAATGCCCGATGCTCGACGATTCGGAGACCACTCCTTTCGCAGATCAAGATCATGTCCTTGACCGAAAGGTGATAGCTCGTAGGCAGCTCCGTGTAGTAATTCCGGACGCAAAAGGAATTAAGGGAGTTCTTGTTGCCGAGATCAAGAATGCAACGGCCGTCCACGCGCAAGACACGAGCGACCTCGGCTACAACCCTGTCCAGATTTGGCACCAGATAGAGTGCCGAGAGGCTATAGAGCGTAGCAACGCTTCCTGAAACCAGCGGCAGATCCCTGGCATCGGCGGCCAGATAGGACACGTCTGCGTCCCCCTTCGCCCTGCGCCGGGACTCGGCTTCGGAGAGGTAGGCGACGCTGAAATCTATGCCAACCGCTTCCGACCCGGCCGGCCGCAGTGTGCCGATATGCTCGCCCGTGGCGCAACACAGGTCCACCAGCAAGCCGGGCTGAAGGTGCCGGCGGATGGTTTCCAGCTTGTCAAAAAGCAATCGGTCCGTGTATTCCTTCGACTCGCTGTCCTGCGAGCGACACACCGTTTCCACCGGATAGAGCTGCCCGCCCTCGAAAGCCTCGCGGGCGCCCGTACGGGCGCCCGCGCGGGATGGTTCTCCGTCGTTGCGGTCGTGATGCGGCATGAGCGCCTTCCGGGTCCTATTCGCGTCCCAGCCAAGCCGCGAACCGACCGCCGATCCTGGCGCGGCGGCCCGTCTTGCCGACAACGGCCGCGGGCGCCTCGAGCACCTTGGAACAATTGAAGAAACGGTGGGGTTCGCCACCGAACCGGGTCTTGAACACGCTGAGTCCGCCGAGCTTGCCCGATGATTCGCCGGCGGAGATGGCACCACAGTCGTACCAGCGGATGCCGCTTTCCCGCGCGGCGAGCAAAGCACGCCAGAACAGCAGGTAATTGGCCCCCGTCGCCAGCCCTTCCGCCGTCGAACAGCCGGTGTGATAGAAGGCTCCGTCGCGGAACCACAGCGCGTTGTGAAACGCGATCGGCTCGCCGCGCCCATCGCGCGCTACCCAGAGCACCGAATGGCGTCGCGGCCACAATTCGCGGGCGATGCCCTCGAAGTAGGCGCGCGGATGGGGTGTCGTGCCGGTTCGGGTGTAGGTCTCGACGTGGATGCGGTAATAGGTATCGACCATCTCCGGCCACGCCGCCTCTTCCACGACGCAGCCGGCCGCCTCGGCCTTGCGGATCGCCTGGCGAGCGGTCTCGGCAATACCGCGCCGCAGAGTTTCCGTGTCCTGTGCCAGGTCGATCACCTGGGCGACGCTCGAGACATCGGTGTAGCCGAAGAAAACGAAGGGGTTCACGCCCCAAGGCGCCTGGATGCTGCTGCGCGTAACGGGCGAGAGCCAGAAATCGAGCCGCTTCGCGCCGAGATCGCTGCCCACCTTCTCCGCGCGACCAAGAACCGCCTGAAGAACACGCCGGCGATGCTTGGCGGTCTGTCCTGCTGCAACGATCGGGCCGCTGCCACCCCAGCCGCTTGAAGCAAGTACCTGTCCGGCGGAACTGAATTGCAGGGGCATGACCGCGAGAAGTTTGCCGCGCTGCGCCAGGCCGAAGCTATGGTCCGTGAGGCCCCAAGGCTCGACCGCAAGGATCATGCGCTGCCAGCCGGCCAGCGCGAACGGCCAGCCGTCGTCCGAGTCGCGCACCAAGGCATCCCAGTCCGCCTCGAGCGAGGCGTCCAGTGGCAGGAACTCGATGTCGTCGCCGGTCGAACGGGTCATGGCCTGTCAAACATCCGCCACCGGTCGGGCAGCCCCGCGGTCATGCACCTGCAGCCAGCGGCCGAGCATGAATCCCGCCATCATCACGCCACCGGTCGGTGGGAAAAGCACGCCGGCAAGCTTGTCGCGGGTGAACGCATCCCATGCGCCCCGAAAACGCTCGGCATCGAGACCCACGCCGGCGACGGCCTGCAAGGCACCCTCGTAGGCGCTGCGGAAATCCGGGTCGCGGGCGAAACTGTCGCCGAAACGGATGTTCCAGCCCATGCCCTTCTTGTCCGCCCAGGCGAGATCGTCGGCAACATGGCGGGCATAGTATCGCTTCGGCAACAGCTTGTTGTAGGTCGCGTTGTCGATGTCGCCGATCTTGAACCTGATCGGCAAGCGCGCGGCGAACTCGACCATGCGGTGATCGAGGAAGGGGCTGCGAACCTCCACCTGGGCTTGCAGGCCGGCGATGTCGGGCATCCGGAAGTTGGCATCGCAGGTGTAGTAGTTCAGCGCCATGAAGGTATAGAGATCGCCATAGCCGCCGACCCCGCAAGCGTCGATCTCCCTTGCGACGCCATCGAGCATCTCCTCGACCGGAATGTCGCCCGGGTAGCTGCGGAGGTTGGCGCGCAGGTAGTCGAGCTGATAGGCGGCGAGGCGGGACGACTTCCTGCGCTGTTCCGGCAGGAACCGGGACAGGCGGCGCAACGGGCCGGGCAACGCGGCAGAGTCGCGCCGCCGCAGGTCCTCGTTTCCCCGATAGCCGAGAAAGATTTCGTCGGCTCCGTTGCCCGACAGCACCACCTTGGCATGGGGCCTGATGGCGTCATAGAGCCGCTGCGAATAGCTGATGGTCACGTTGTTGAACGGCTGATCGACCGCGGCGAGGGCCGCATCCAGCGCCGGAAACAATTCGTCCGCATACTCGAAATGCAGGAAATGCCAGTCGAGGCCCAGCTGCCGTGCCGCCTCGCGCGCGCCGAGCGTCTCTTCGCTGGGATCGGTCTCCGTATGGTAATCGACGGTAAAGCATGCCAGACGCGTTTCCAGCTTCCGCGATGCGACCGCGGCGATGGTCCCGGAGTCGACGCCGCCGGAAAAGGTCAGCGCCACCGGCACGTCGGCGCGAAGGCGCAAGCGGACCGCATCGGTCAGTATCTCTTCGTATTCGGCCAGGGCCGCCTTCCAGGACATCGCGCGTCGGCGCGAGAAATCCAGGCGCCAGTAGCGCTCGATGATCGGGTCCGCGCCGGGCCGCACGACCGCCGTGGCACCGGGCGGCAGCGACCTCGCCTGCCGAAAGGCGGTCAGGCCGAGCGGGAAACTGCCTACGGCGGCGTAGAAATCGAGGGCGCCGCGCGACAATTCGCCGGTCCAACCGGGCAGGCCGGTGAAGGCATCCAGCGTCGAGGCGAAGCAGAAGCGATCGCCCGCATCCGTCCAGTAGAGCGGCTTCTTGCCGAGGCGGTCGCGGGCCAGGAAGAGTTCGCGCCGCGCCTCGTCCCAGATGGCGAACGCGAACATGCCGATGAAGTCGTTGACCACCGAGGCCCCCTTGAGCTTGTAGCCTTCGAGGATGACCTCCGTGTCGCTGCTGGTGTGGAAGCGGGCGCCGCGCTTCTCGTATTCCGCGCGCAACTCGACGTAGTTGTAGATCTCGCCGTTGAAGACGATCGTCAGCCGATCATCGATGTCCTTCATCGGTTGAGCGCCGTCATCGAGGGCGACGATGCTCAGGCGGCTATGAAAGAGGTGGGCCTGCCGGCCGTCGGTCCATTCGCCGTTGCCGTCGCGGCCGCGATAGGCGATCGCCTGCTTGAACCGGGAGCCGATCGCCGCAGGCAATGGTGCGAATTCCCGCGTTAGACACCCCGCAATGCCACACATGGGTTAGCGATTACCGCGAATGATGAAAATCGGCCGCATTGCCCTGTGCCAATGGCGGCAAGGATGCTTGGTCGAAGAAGACCCGGTCATGCTCCCTCCGAAAACCGGCGGAGCATGCCGCCACTCGCCAGGCACGTCACTTCTCTGCGTAGAAGCCGGGATCTTTCGAACACCAGAAGCCGAGACGCCACTCGGACAGGCCACGAATAACGAAGCCACGGTCACGCAGCAGGGGGAATATTTCCCCTTCGCTCCAACTGTCGCTCCATTTGTTGACATAGCCGTCGTAGTTGTTGATCAGCCGATAAGCGGCGTCCGGATGATCCACCGTCGGGAACCATTGATAGAGCCAACGCCATCTGGGACGTTTCACCAGTCGATACATGAAATCGGAGGACATGAAACGCAGTATGTTGACTGTCCAGGCATGGGGTAGGCGGTTACGGAACAAGCGGATCCACCATTGCACGCGCCTGAAGCGGGTTTGTATTTCCGTGATCGTCCTCATGTTCAGCACGAATCCTCGACTTGGCTCACTGACCGCATAGGCAACTGGCTCCGAACCATATATCCAGAAATTGACGTGACCCTGCGGCTTGACGAGATCGAGGATGTTGCCCACTGCGCGGCGCGTATCGCCGGTATGCATGAGCACACCCAGCGAAAAGACGAGATCGAACGACTCCTTTTTGAAGGGCATCGCGAAAATGTCCGCCTGGACGATGAGCAGGCGCCGTTTCAACTCCGGATAACGCTCCTCGACAACTTTCCGGAACACATCGACCCCGCCCGTCAGGTCGAACGAGATCAGCTTGCTTGGCCCATAGTCCTGCAACAGGCGTACGCTGTATTGGCCGACACCGCAGCCGACATCAAGCGCCACACCGCCTCGTCCATGTTCATAGGCGCCACCGCCATGCGCATTGCGATCGAACAGATCGTGGATCTGATAGGCCGGGTCGGACTTGTCTATGATTCTGTAGTTGAGTCCGCGCCCGCCATCCAGGACGCGCCATTTGAAATCCCACGTCGGGTTGTAACCTATGTCGTCGACGAAGCGGGGTATGCCATTCCGCACCGCATAGGTGTGTGTCCCATCGCTCGTACGCAGCGTGGCTTCGAGCAATTCGCCATCTGAAGCGCTTTTCGCGATCTCCGCGATTTCAAGCGAATTCCCCGTCCTGGGGCAAACCAGCAGGGAAACATCCTCTGTGTACATGGTAAATATCTTCCTTCCGCCTTGGCATTCGACCGCCCTGCAACAACATATGCATGCACGCGCGGCCTGACTCCTGCAGTTAATCAGTATCCGAAATAGGCTGGCAGCCGATCCTTGATCGCCGCCTCAAATTCGTTGGCTATCTCAACAGGCAGCTCGTCGCGATAGCCGCCGATCTTGCCTTTGCGAACGTGATAGGCGTCCGGGTTGGACCGATCGCCTGTCGCAAATATTCCTAGTCCCGACGACTTGAATGTCGGAGCCGTCTTCTGCATTTCCATTTCCCGCATGCTTTCGAATGATCCGAAGCCAACGGCAGCGGTAATGAATTCGTCATTGACCGGCAACCCCAAAAATTCGATCACCGAACGAAGAGACGCATGCGGATCGCGCTTCGCATCCTCATACCGCCAAAGCAGGAAGGATGGAACAACATTTCGACGCTCGTTCCAAATCGAATAAAACGCGATCAGCTTTTCCAGTCCAAAAACAGGGCTGCGAACGAACGCTTCGAGACTTCCTTGAAAGACATTCTTCCGCGCCCTATGAACCTGTTGTTTATGAAACGACGCCAGCGTATCCAGTGGGTGACGTACCAGCAAAACCACGCGCCTGTCACAAAACGGACGGACAACATTCTCGAAGGACAGGTCGTCGGCTGTCTGGTCCGCCCAGTCAAGCGGCGCATGCGTGAAATAGCCGACCGCTGCCGGGCCGACCATGCGGAGCAGAGCGTCGCGATCGCCTACGTCAAATAAAGGTAATTCCGTCGATTGAGCGATCTCCTGGACATACTTGCCCATCATGACCCGCAACCACGTATTACCCACCTTCGGATAACCTACCGCAACGAATGCGCTCGCCGGCGAAGACTCGCTCGCGCCGCTGCCCATCAGTTTGTGCAGGAGGGGAAGCAGAGCCATCTCAGCCCGCCGCGCTCGTGCTGGTGACGACCGACCAGCGGGCCCGATGCGCGGCCCCCTGGAAGGCGTCGAGGCCGATGCCGCCCAGATAGCCGCCGAGCGAGACGTCGAACGTCGCTGCGTTGGGAACGCAGTCGGCGGAGGTCATCAGGCCGCGCCCGCCGCCGTATTGGCCGAAGTCGAGCATCATGTAGTAGCTGCCTTCGCCCAGTCGGAGATCTTCGATCAGGCATTCGGCCACGCCGTTGCCATGGGCGTCCAGATCAGGCGCGAAATGGCTGCTGTTGATGGTCGCCACGCGCTCGGCGTATTCATTGTGGATGAGGACGGCAAAATAGGGCTGGCGCAGTGTGCAGCGATGGAAGCCGATGCGGACGCGCATCGGCTCGCCCGTGTGGAACTCCCGTGCCGGAGTGCCGTCGGCCGCATGCAGCGAAACGGAAGTGAGGACGCGCTCACCGCCGTCGTGGAGTCGCGGTGCGTCATCCAGGTTCCAGCGTGTCGCCGTCAGCTCCTCCTGGGACGGCTGGTAATGGTGGATCTTTTGCAGGTACGTGATCACCGCATCGGCGGCCGAGCCCTGGAAGGTGCACTGTCCCTTGTCGAGAATGATCCCGGTATGGCAGAGATTGCGTACCGCGCGGGCATTGTGGCTGACGAACAGCACCGTGCGGCCCTCGCCGGCGAGCCGCTCGATGTTGCGCTGGCTCTTCTCGCGGAACGCCGCGTCGCCCACCGCCATGACCTCGTCGAGAATCAGCACGTCCGCGTGCAACATCGAGGCGACGGCATAGGCCAGGCGAACGTACATCCCGCTCGAATAGCGCTTCACCGGAACGTCGATGAAGGGCTCGATGCCCGAAAAATCGATGATCTCGTCGAGCTTGGCGGCGATCTCGCGCTTGCCGATGCCGAGCAGGACCCCCGACATGAAGACGTTCTCGCGCCCGGTCAGGTCGGGGTGGAAGCCCGTGCCGACTTCCAGCAGGGAACCGACACGGCCGCGCAGCATCGCCTTGCCCGTCGTCGGCGCCGTAACGCCCGAAAGGATCTTGAGCAGGGTGCTCTTGCCGGAGCCATTGCGCCCGAGGATGCCCATCACCTCGCCGGGCTTCACCTCGAAGGAGACGTCCCGCAGCGCCCAGAAGTAATCGTCCTCCTGATGGCTGAGAAACGGCAGGAATTCCTTCAGGTGCGCCATGATGCGCCCGCCGGTCCCGGTTCCATGGACAGCGTGGGGCATCAGGTAGCGCTTTCCGATGGCGTCGACGCGAACGGTCGGACTTGCGTTACTGGACATCGACGACGATCTTTTCCGTTTTCGCGAACACCATCAGGCCGCCGTAAACGGTCACGCAGACGAAGCCGAGCGACCAGAAGAAGGGGGGCGCGATGTCCACGGGCTTGTCCATCAGGGCCCAGCGTGAAAGCTCGACCACCCAGTACATCGGATTGAACTGGTAGGCGTAGGCAAAGCGCTCCGGCACCAGGGTCGCCGGATAGACGATCGGCGTCGCGTACATGCCCGCCTGCAGCACGAGCCCCATCATCGGGCGCACGTCGCGGAATCGCACCATCACGGTCGCAATCCACAGGCCGACGCCCAGTCCGATCAGCGCGGCATAGGCGAACAGCGGGACAAGCACCACGATCTTTGCGGTCGGCAGGTAGCCGTAGAGCATGGACAAGCCCACGAGGATCACGACCATGACGCCACCGTCGAAGAGTTCCTTCATCGTGGCTGCGAGGGGCAGGATCAGGCGCGGGAAATAGACTTTGGAGATCAGCCCGATGTTGTCCTGCAGGCTGCCCGCCACGGACATCAGCGTCTTGCTGAACAGCCACCAGCCCGTCATCGCCGAAAAGGCGAACAACGGATAGGGGTAGCCCCCGGTATCGACCCGCAACAGAAAGCCGAAGACGATGGTGAGCATCGCCAGCTGGGCCATCGGCTCCAGCGCCAGCCAGACGACGCCGAGCAGCATCTGCCGGTATCGCGCGGCGATCTGGCGCTGGAAAAGCATCCCCAGCAACTCCCGGCGCTGCCAGACATCACCGAAGCCGATGCGGACCCCGGTTTGCGGCTCGACGACGCGATAGGACTCGCTCATCCGCTCCACTCAGATCCGCCAGAAGGGGATTCCGGCGTCGGTATAACTCTGAACCGGCAGGCAGGCCTTGATGTCGATCACCACCCCTCCGGCCACCAAGGCGCCCGCGAGGTCCGCCGGCTGCGCCCCACGGTACTCTTCATGGGCGACGGCAACCACCACCGCTTGCGCGGGCTTCATCTGCTGGCGCGGAATCAAGTCGAGGCCGTATTCGTGTTTCGCCTCCTCCGGATCGGCGAGCGGGTCGCATACCGAGACGTCGATGCCGTAGCTCTCCAGTTCCCGGATGATGTCCGGCACCTTGGAGTTGCGCAGGTCGGGGCAGTCCTCCTTGAAGGTCAGGCCCAGCACATTCACCTTGGCGCCCTTGATGCTCACGCCGGCCTGGATCATCAGCTTCAGCGTCTTCTCGGCGACGAACTTGCCCATGCCGTCGTTGATGCGGCGCCCGGCAAGGATCACCTGCGGGTGATAGCCGAGCATCTCGGCCTTGTGGGTGAGGTAGTAGGGGTCGACGCCGATGCAGTGGCCGCCGACGAGACCCGGCTTGAACTTGAGGAAGTTCCACTTCGTTCCCGCCGCCTCGAGCACCTCCGTGGTGTCGATGTCCAGCCGGTCGAAGATCAGGGCCAGTTCGTTCATCAGTGCGATGTTGAGGTCGCGCTGGGTGTTCTCGATCACCTTGGCGGCCTCGGCGACCTTGATGCTCGAGGCGCGATGCACGCCCGCGGTGACGACGGACTCGTAGAGCTGCGCCACCCGCTCCAGGGTGTCGGGGGTGTCGCCGGAAACGACCTTGAGGATCTTGGTCAGGGTGTGTTCCTTGTCGCCGGGATTGATGCGCTCGGGCGAGTAGCCGACGTTGAAGTCCTTCATCCATTTCAGGCCGGAGTTCTTCTCCAGCACCGGCACGCAGATATCTTCCGTGGCGCCCGGATAAACCGTGGACTCGTAGACCACGACGGCGCCGCGCTTCATGTTCTTGCCGACGGTGGTGCTGGACGAAACCAGGGGCGAAAAATCGGGCTGGTGGGCCTCGTCGACCGGCGTCGGCACCGCCACGACGATGTAGTCCGCGCCGGCCAGCCGGCTCGGATCGGTCGTGCATTCGAGCTGCGTCGCGGCGCGCAGGTCCTCGCCCGACACTTCCCCGGTCGGATCGCGGAATTCGCGATAAGCCGCGACCTTGGCGGCGGAGAGATCGTAGCCGATGGTCTTGAACTTCTTGCCGAATTCGACGGCGAGCGGAAGACCGACATAGCCAAGGCCGACGACGGCGAGAGTAACGTCCGATGGAATCATGGTGTGTTTCCTTGTTCTGCGGTTTCGAGTTCCTGGCGCAACAGGTCGATTTCCCGTCGCAGGGAGCAGTATTCCACCTCCTTGACCTGCAGGAACTCCGTAGCCAGGCTCAGCTTGGCGGCGATGCCCGAGGGGGTCAGGAGGTAGGCGTAGGCGAGCTTGTTGTCGCTGCGACGGAAGTTGTCGGCCTTGACCAGGCCCTTCTCGAGCAGGGCCCGCATCAGGTAATGGGTCTTGCCCAGGCTGACGCCGAGCTGGCGCGCGAGCTCACGCTGACTGATCTCCGGCTGCTCCTCGATCAGTCGCAGTATCCGGTAGTGGCTGGCGTCCCGCGGTGTCATCAATATCGTGTTCAACGATTGAACAGGCGGACTATAGCATGGGCGTGTTGCCCCGCACAAACCGCCGTCAGGCGCCGTAATATCCGCGGTACCACTCGACGAAACGGCGTACGCCCTCGGTTACCGGGGTCGCCGGAGCGAAGCCGGTATGGGCGCGCAGTTCGTCGGTCGCGGCAAAGCTCGCCGGGACATCGCCGGCCTGCAGGGGCAGGAAATTCTTCTTCGCTTCCTTGCCCAGGGCTTTTTCCAGGGCGCCGATGTAGTCCATCAGGCCGACCGGGTCGTGATTGCCGATGTTGAACACGCGGTAGGGCGCCCAACTGGTGCCGGGGTCGGGCTCATCCGCGACGAAGGCGGGGTTCGGCTGCGCCAGACGATCGATGACACGCACCGTGCCTTCGGCGATGTCGTCGATATAGGTGAAATCGCGCCGCATCTTGCCGTGATTGAACACATCGATCGGCCGATCCTCGAGAATCGCCTTGGCAAAGAGGAACAGCGCCATGTCGGGACGGCCCCAGGGGCCATAGACGGTGAAGAAGCGCAGGCCGGTCGTCGGCAGGTTGAAGAGATGGCTGTAGGTATGGGCCATCAGTTCGTTGGACTTCTTGGTCGCCGCGTAGAGGCTCACCGGGTGGTCGATGTTGTCGTGCTCGGAGAACGGCATCTTGGTGTTGCCGCCGTAGACGCTGGAGCTGCTGGCGTAGACCAGGTGTTCGACGCCGTTGTGGCGGCAGCCTTCGAGCACATTGACGAAGCCGACCACGTTGGTATCGACATAGGCGTGGGGATTCTCCAGTGAGTAGCGCACGCCGGCCTGGGCCGCGAGGTTGAGCACCCGCTGCGGCTTTTCCTTTTCGAACAGGGCCGCCATGCCGGGACGATCGGCGATATCGAGCAGCACGTGCTTGAAGCCCGGATACTTCGCCAGGCGGGCGAGGCGGGCCTTCTTGAGGTTGACGTCGTAGTAGTCGTTGAGGTTGTCGATGCCGACGACCTCGTCGCCGCGGGCCAGAAGAATCTGTGCGACGTGCATGCCGATGAAACCGGCAGCGCCGGTGATGAGGACTTTCATGATTTTTCCGCGCGAAAAGAACGCATTTTCCCATACTTGGCGTAGCTGTTCCGACAACCGATCAGGATATGGACGAAACCCGGCCAGCCGTCGAGAAACCCCAGGCGCAGGAAATAGAACTTGGCAAAGCGCACGAGCGGCGAGAGCAGCTGCCGGACGAGCGAAGCGCGCCTGCCGTCGGCCAGGGCGGCCTCGGCCGCGAGCGTGGTGTAGCGGTCCTGTTTGGCAAGGTAGGTCGCCAGTGTCTCGGCCGAGTCGTGCAGCAGATCGCCGGCGAGCGTGCCGACCGGACCATCGGGGATGACCTTTTCGTGCACCGCGTCGTCGGACCAGCGCGCATCGCGGCGATCGAACAGGCGCAGGCTCCAGTCGGGATAACCCTCGCCGTGGCGCAGATAGCGGCCCATGAAACGATTGCAGCGGGCGAAGCGGTAGGCATGACAATTTGGCTCGGGCAGTATGGCGAGGATACTCGCCCGCAGTTCGGGCGTCACCCGTTCGTCGGCATCGACGCAGAGCACCCAGTCGTGAGCGGCCTGCTCGACCGCGAACTGCTTCTGCGGGCCGTAGCCGAGCCAGTCCTGGTGGATCACGCGGGCGCCGTGCGTGCGCGCGATCTCGCGCGTGGCGTCCCGGCTGCCGGAATCAACCACGAGGATTTCATCGCAGAAGGAGACGCTGGCGAGGCATTCGGCTATCGACGCAGCGGCGTCGCGCGTGATCAAGACGGCGGAGAGCGGCTGCCGGGACGGCGGCATCGGCTGGCTATAATCGTGGCCCACGCGCCATTGTAAGGGGTGGCGCCCCTCCCGCCATGCGCATCCTCCTCGTCAAGACCTCCTCCCTCGGCGACGTCATCCACAACCTGCCGGTCGCCACGGACCTGCGGCGCCGCTTCGCCGACGCCGCCATCGACTGGGTGGTCGAGGAAAGCTTCGCCGACCTGCCGCGCCTGCATCCGGCGGTGCGGCGGGTGATCCCGGTCGCCGTGCGGCGCTGGCGCAAGGCGCTGCTGTCGCCTGCGACCTGGTCCGAAATCGGCGCCTTCCGCCGCACCGCGAAGAACGAGACCTACGATGGCGTCCTCGACACCCAGGGACTGCTGAAGAGCGCGCTGATCGCGGCCCGGGCCCGCGGCCCGAAATTCGGGCACGCCGCCGGCTCTGCGCGCGAGCCGCTAGCGGCACGCTTCTACGACCGGACCTTCGCCATCCCCGGGAATCTCCACGCCGTCGAGCGCAACCGGCGCCTGGCCGCCGCGGCCTTCGGCTATTCGGTCGAAGACCTGCCGCTCGACTACGGCATCGCCGCGCCGCCGCTGGCCGCGCCCTGGCTGCCGGCCGGAGACTACGCGGTGCTGCTCACCGCCACCTCGCGCGCCGACAAGGAATGGCCGGAGGCCGACTGGCTGGCGCTGGGTCAGGCGCTGATCACCATGGGCATGCGTTGCGTGCTGCCGGCAGGCAGCGCCGCCGAGCGTGCCCGCGCCGAGCGCCTCACCGCCACGCTGGGCCGCGCCGTGGCTGCTCCGCCGCTGGGCCTGACCGAACTCGCAGGGCTGATGGCCGGGGCACGCATCGTCGTCGGCGTCGATACGGGCCTCACCCATCTCGCCGCCGCACTCGAGCGGCCTACGGTGGCCATCTTCTGTGGCTCCGACCCGACCCTGACCGGCGTGTTCGCCGGTGCGCGCGCCGTCAACCTCGGCGGCATCGGCAAGCCGCCGGGTGCCGGCGAAGTGCTCGAGTCCTGCCGCCGCCTGGCATGAGCCGCCGCCTCTACACCCTGGCACTGTGGCTGCTGCTGCCCTGGGGCCTGCTGCACCTGCTCTGGCGCGCGCGGCGGCAGCCGGACTATCTCCGCCACTGGGGCGAGCGCTTCGGCTTCCATGCCGCCGCACCCATCGCGCCGCTGATCTGGATCCACGCCGTCTCGGTCGGCGAAACGCGGGCGGCCCAGCCGCTGGTCACCGAGCTCAAGGAACGCTACCCGGGCCATCGCATCCTGCTCACCCACATGACGCCGACGGGCCGGCAGACATCGGAAGCGTTGTTCGGCGACGGCGTCGATCGCATCTACCTGCCCTACGACTATCCCTTTGCCGTGCGCCGCTTCCTCGACCATTTCCGGCCGCGCATCGGCCTGATCATGGAAACCGAGCTATGGCCCAACCTCATCGCCGCCTGCAAGGCGCGCGGCGTGCCTCTGGCACTGGTCAATGCGCGGCTGTCGGAGAAATCGGCGCGCGGCTACGCGCGCTTTCCCCGCCTCGCGCGCGAAGCGCTCGGGAATCTCGCCGCGATCTCCGCGCAGGGCGAGGCCGACGCCGCGCGCCTGAGCGGCCTCGGCGCGCCGCGGGTCGAAGTTTTCGGCAACATCAAGTTCGATATCGCTCCACCCGCCGATCAACTGGCCAAGGGCGAGGATTTCCGGCGGCGCATCGGGCAACGCAAGGTGTTCCTCGCCGCCAGCACGCGCGAGGGGGAGGAAGCGCTGATCCTCGACGCGTGGCGACAGGCTGCTGCCGATGCGACGGCGCTGCTCGTCATCGTGCCGCGCCACCCGCAACGCTTCGACGAAGTCGCGGCGCTGGTCGCTTCCCGCGGCCTGCGCCTGCAACGGCGCTCCGACGAGGTGGCGGTCGGCGCGGACACGCAGGTCTGGCTCGGCGACAGCATGGGCGAGATGTTCCCCTACTATGCGGCGGCCGACGTCGCCTTCGTCGGCGGCAGCCTGCTGCCCTATGGTAGCCAGAACCTGATCGAGGCCGCGGCATGCGGCACGCCGGTGCTGCTCGGACCCTCGACCTACAATTTCGCCGAGGCGGCGCGGGGCGCCATCGCCTGCGGTGCGGTGCGGCAGTGCGAAACGGCTGAAGAAATCGCGGCGGCAGCGGCCGGGCTGCTGGAAAACGCCGGGGAAAGCCGGCGCATGCGCGAAGCGGGGCTGGCCTTCGTCGCGCGCCACCGCGGCGCGACGCAGCGCACACTGGCGCTGATCGAGAAGCTTAATCCAGCAGGGCGTTGATCGCCGCCACGTCCTCATCGGACAGGGTGCCGGCGGCGCTCTTGAGCTTGAGCAGCGCGGTCAAGGTGTCGAGCCGCGCCTTGGCGAGTTTCTGCCGGGTGTCGAAGAGCTGGCTCTGGGCGTTGAGGACGTCGATGTTGATGCGCACGCCGACCTCGTAGCCGAGCTTGTTCGAGTCCAGTGCCGACTGCGACGACACCAGCGCCGCCTCGTAGGCATTCACCTGGGAGAGGCCGGAGGTCACGCCGAGATAGGACTGCCGTGCCGCCAGCGCCGACTGGCGGCGGGCGTTGTCGAGGTCGGCCAGCGCCTTTTCGCGTAGGGCCACGGCCTCGCGGTCCTTGGAAACGACATAGCCGCCTGCGAAGATGGGCAAGGACAGCTGCAGGCCGACGGTGCTCCTGTCGGTGTCGTAGCCGAAGCCGAGGGTGGCGCTTTGCTGGGTGGCCGAGTCGCGGCCGCGCGTCGCCACCACATCGAGCGTCGGATAGTGGCCGGCGCGCTGTTTCGAGACTTCCTTGTCGGCGATCTCGAGGCCGAGCTGGCCGAGCTGGACGTTGAGCCCTCCCTGCTCCGCCGACTCGACCCACTTGCCGATGTCGTTGGGCTGCGGCGGCGACAGTTTGACGCCGCTTCTCAACGTCTTGAGGTTTTCGTATTCCTTGCCGACCACCGCGCGCAGGGCCTGGCGCTTGACGACGAGATCGCTCTGCGCGGCGATTTCCTGCGCGGTGGCGAGGTCGAAGCGCGCCTGCGCCTCGTGGGTGTCGGTGATGGTGGCGGTGCCGACCTCGAAGTTGCGCTTGGCCGACTCGAGTTGCTCGGCGATCGCCGTCCGCTGCGCCTCGGTGGTGGCGACGGCCTCCTGCGCCAGCAGCACATCGAAGTAGGCCTGGGCCACGCGCACGATGAGGTCCTGGCGGGCCAGGCCGAACTGCACGCCGGCCTGGGCGGCGCCGAGTTCGCCCTGACGGTAGGCCATGAAGTTCTGCCAGCGGAAGATCGGCTGCGTCAGTTGCACCAGCCAGCGATTGCTGTTGTAGTTGGCGCTGACGGTGATGTTGCCGCCGCCGCGGCGCGTCGAGTCCTCCTCGTTCCAGGTCGTGTTGGCGGTCAAGCCGATGGTCGGCAGCAAGCCGGCCAACCCCTGCGATTCCCTTTCCTTGCCGGCGGCGAGGCTGGCCCTGGCCGCAGCGAACTGGGCGTCGTAGGCGAGCGCCTCGCGATAGACGGTCAGCAGATCGTTGGCCCGGACCGGGCCCGCATGCAGGGTGGCCCCTGCACCGAAGGCGGCGGCAATCAGGATGGAAAGGAGGGCCGGTGTCTTCTTCATAGGGTGAAGCCTCAGTAGGTGGGCATGGCCGGATCAACCTGCTGCGCCCAGGCGGCGACACCGCCATAGAGATTGAAGATGTTGGTAAATCCCTGATGCTCGAGGAACATGCAGACTTGGTAGCTGCGTGCGCCGTGATGGCAGATCACCACGGTTTCGGCGTTGCGGTCGAGTTCCATGAAGCGGGCCGGGATCGCGCTCATCGGCAGCGGCTTCGAGCCGTCGATGCGGCAGACGTCGAATTCCCACGGCTGGCGCACGTCGACCAGGACCGGTTTGGTACGTTCGGCATCGTCGAGCCAGGTCTTGAGCTGCGGTGCGGAAATCTGCTGCATGCTGGTCAGAAAGTGAATTGGGCGGCGACCGGCGCGTTCTGCAGCGGATCGACGAGGGTTTCGAACAGCTTGACGCTGCGATAGCCATCCTCGGTCCGGGTTATCACCTGCGCCGTCATCACCGGCGCGGCGCCGACGATGGCGAACAGGCGCCCGCCGACCTTGAGCTGGGCCAACAGATCCTGCGGCACGGCCGGCAGGGCGGCGGAGACCATGATGGCGTCGTAGGGCGCATGCGCCGGCAGGCCGGCGATGCCGTCGCCGGTCTCGACGCTGACGTTGCCGATGCCGTGGCGGGCGAGGTTGTCGCGCGCCATGGCAGCCAGCTCGGGCACGATCTCCAGCGACCAGACGTGGTCGGCATGGGCCGCGAGCAACGCCGCCATGTAGCCGGAGCCGGAGCCGATCTCGAGCACCTTCTCGTGACGCTTGAGCTGCAGCGCCTGCAGCGCGTGGGCCTCGATCTTCGGCGCGAACATGGTCGCGCCGTGGCCGAGCGGGATCTCGGCATCGGCGAAGGCGAGATTGCGCCAGGCGGCCGGCACGAACTCCTCGCGCTTGACGATGGACATCAGGTCCAGCACGTCCTGATCCAGCACTTCCCAGGTACGGATCTGTTGCTCGACCATGTTGAAACGGGCTTGTTCGAGATTCATGGCTGCACAAATGGGGTCGGGTTGCATGAACACAACATTTTACTCCTCCTTGACCCGGTACCACGCCGCGTACAGCGCCGGCAGGAACAGCAGGGTCAGCGCCGTGGCGACGATGAGGCCGCCCATGATGGCGACGGCCATCGGCCCCCAGAAGATCTGGCGCGACAGCGGGATCATCGCCAGCACCGCGGCGGCGGCGGTGAGCATGATGGGACGGAAGCGGCGCACCGCCGAGCCGACGATGGCCTCCCAGCGGCTCTTGCCCGCCTTCTCGTCCTGCTCGATCTGGTCGAGCAGGATCACCGAGTTGCGGAGGATCATGCCCATCAGCGCGATGACGCCGAGGTTGGCGACGAAGCCGAAGGGCTTGCCCAGGGCCATCAGCGCCAGCGCGACGCCGATCAGGCCCAGCGGCGCCGTCAGCAGCGCCATCACCGTCCGCCTGATGCTCTGCAACTGCATCATCAGCAGGGTGATGACGCCGACGATGGTCAGCGGGAACACCGCCTTGAGCGCACCGGCATTCTTTTCCGACTCCTCGATGGTGCCGCCGATCTCGACGCGGTAGCCGGGCGGCAGCTTGGCGCGGATGGCGTCGAGCTTCGGGTCGATCTGCGAAGATGCTGTCGGCCCGGTGACGTTGGGGTTGGCCAGATCGGCTCGCACCTGGATCGTCGGCAGGCGGTCGCGGCGCCAGATGATGCCTTCCTCCAGCACCGGCTCCAGCTTGGCCACCTGCGCCAGCGGCACCCATTTGCCGCCCGCCGGCACGGGCAGGTCGGCAAGGCGGTCGAGGTTGCCGCGGTCGACGCCGCCGGCGCGCCAGACGACGTCGATGAGCTGGTCGCCCTCGCGGTACTGCGTCAGCGTCGCACCGACCTGGTGGGCCTGCAAGGCGAAGGCCACGTCCTGGCTCGAGACGCCGAGCAGGCGTGCCCGATCCTGGTCGATCCTGACCTTTACCGCCTTGGCCTTCTCGTTCCAGTCCAGGTGCACGTCCTTCACGTTGGGATTCGCGCGCATCACCGCCGCCACCTCGCCGGCGATCGCGCGTACGTTCTCGACGTTCTCGCCGATGACGCGGAACACCACCGGATAGCCCACCGGCGGGCCGTTCTCCAGCCGCTGCACGCGTGCGCGCAGATGGCTCCACGAGCCGTCGGGGACCTCGAAGGCGGCAATCAGCTTCGTCCGCACCGCCTCGCGCTCCTCGAAGCCCTTGGTCACGATCACCAGTTGGCCGAAGTTGTCGTTGAACAGCTGCTGGTCGAGCGGCAGGTAGAAGCGCGGGGCGCCATTGCCGATATAGGAGGCATAGCTGGCGATCCCGTCCCGGATCGGGTCACCCTTGAGCAGTGTCTCGACCCGCCTGACCTCCGTCTCGGTGGCCTTGAGCGAAGCCCCCTGCGGCAGCCACAGATCGACGAGCAACTCGGGGCGATTCGACGGCGGGAAGAACTGTTTCTGCACACCGGTGGCGAAGGCGACGATGCCCAGAACGAAGGCGATGACGGTGATGGCGATGGTCTTCCAGCGGTTGCGCAGGCACCAGACCAGCAGCGCACGGAAACGGCGGTAGAACGGGGTGTCGTAGACATCGCCATGGTGCTCCTCGCCGTATTTTCGCAACGCCTTCTCGTCGAGCAGCTTGTAGCCGAGGTAGGGCGTGAAGATTACGGCGACCACCCACGAGGTCAGCAGCGCGATGGTGGTCACGGCGAAGATGGCGAAGGCGTATTCGCCGGCGCCCGACTTGGCGAAGCCGACCGGCGTGAAGGCGGCGGCGGTGATCAGCGTGCCGGTGAGCATCGGAAACGCCGTCGAAGTGTAGGCGAAGGTGCCCGCCTTGAACTTCTCCCAGCCCTGCTCGATTTTCACCACCATCATCTCGACCGCGATGATGGCGTCGTCGACCAGCAGGCCAAGCGCGATGATCAGCGCGCCCAGCGAAATGCGGTGCAAGTCGATGCCGAAGGCCTTCATCAGCAGGAAGGTCAGCGCCAGCACCAGCGGAATCGACAGTGCCACCACGAGGCCGGTGCGGAAGCCCAGCGAGAGGAAGCTCACCGCCAGCACGATGATCAACGCCTCGGCCAGACTCTGCATGAAGAGTTTGAGGGACACCCTGACGATGTTGGGCTGGTCGGCGACCGTGGCCACCACCATGCCCGCCGGCAGGTCGCGCGACAGGCGCTCGATGTTGACGCGCAGATGGTCGCCGAGCTTGATGACGTCGCCGCCCTTGGCCATCACCACGGCGATGCCGACGGCGTCCCGGCCCATGAAACGCATGCGCGGGTTGGCCGGATCGGCGCTGCCGCGCGTGACGGCGGCAATGTCGCCGAGCCGCAGGTGACGCCCGCCGAGCGCGAGGTCGGCGTTGCGCACCTGCTCGACCGAATCGAAGCCTCCGCTTACGCGCAGGCGCACGCGGTCGGATGGCGTCTCGACGAAACCGGCCGGGGCGACGGCGTTCTGCCTGGCCAGCGCATCCGCCACCTGCGCCGGCGTGATGCCGAGGCTGGCGAGCCTAGCCGGCGCCACCTCGACGTAGATCTTCTCGTCCTGCACGCCGAGCAGGTCGACTTTCTTGATGTCGGGCAGGGCGCGCAACTCGCGCGATATGCGCGTCGCTTCCTGCCGCAGCTGGCCCACGTCGTAGCCGTCGCCGGTCAGCGCGTAGATGTTGACGTAGACATCGCCGAATTCGTCGTTGGGGTACGGCCCCTGCACGCCGGCGGGCAGCTGGTGCCTGATGTCGTCGAGCTTCTTGCGCACCTGCCGCCACGATTCCGGCACCTCGGCCTTCGGCGTGTAGTCCTTGACCTGGATGAACACGAGCGACTCGCCGGCGCGCGAGGCCGACTTGATGACGTCGATGTAGGGCGTCTCCTGCAGCTTCTTCTCGATGCGTTCGGTCAGTTCGGATTCGACTTCGCTCGCCGTCGCGCCCGGCCACTGCGTGCGCACCACCATGACCTTGAAGGTGAAATCGGGATCCTCGGCGCGGCCGAGGTTGAGGAAGGCCAGCACGCCGCCGATCATCAGCACGATGATCAGGTAGAGCACCATCGAGGGGTGCTCGAGCGCCCATTCGGAAAGATTGATGTGCTTCATTTCCGGGCTTCTTCGGCGAGGCGGACCTTCTCGCCGGCGGTGAGCTTGAAGGCGCCGGCTGCGACGATCAGCTCGCCGGGATTCAGGCCGCTTTTCAGAACGGCACCGCCGTCACCGAAGCGTTCGACCTCGACGGGGCGCTGCACCACCGTGGCGTCCTTCCCGATCACCCACACCGAGGCGGCATCGCCCTTCTGGATGAGGGCCGCCAGCGGCACCACGATGCGATCTGCGCCCGCGTCGGTGAAGGTCGCCGTCGCCGTCATGCCCAGCGCGATCGCCGGATCGGCGTCGACGATGCTGATCCGCGCGGCGAAGGTGCGGGTGGCCGAATCGGCGGCCGGAGCGAGTTCGCGCAGCACGCCCTTGTAACTCTTGCCGGCCCACAGCTCCACCGTAGCGCCGGCGCCGACTTTCAATCCGGCGATGCGGCTTTCCGGGATGCCGATCGCGACTTCGCGTTCGCCGTCGCGGGCCAGGCGGAACACGCCCTGCCCCGCGGAAACCACCTGCCCCGGCTCGGCCAGTACGGCCGCGATGACGCCGGCGGCGTCCGCCGTCAGCATCGTATAGCCGGCCTGGTTCCTGGCAAGACCCGCCTGGGCGTCGGCGGCCTTGGCGGCAGCTTCCTTGGTATCGAGAGCGGCCTGGCTGATGAAGTTCTTCGCCCTGAGGTCCTGGGTGCGCTTGAGATCGGCCGCGGCCAACGCACGGTTGGCTTCTGCCTGCGTGGCGGTGAGTTGCGCGTCGGCCGGATCGAGACGGGCCAGGGGCTGGCCGGCCCTGACATGCGCGCCGGCATCGACCAGGCGCTCGACGATCTTGCCTCCCGTGCGGAAGCCCAGCGTCGATTCGTAGCGCGCGCGCACTTCGCCGCTGTAACGGTTCGATTGCGCCGTGTCGCCGGCGCCGACTTTCAGGGCCTTGACCAGCTTCGGCCCGGCCTGCTGCGCCTCGGGTGGCGGCGATTTCTCGCCGCATCCGGCCAGTGTCAACACGGCCGCAATGGAAACGGCGAATGCGCTCAGGTTCATCATGATTCGTCCTTTTTCCTGGCGACGAGGCCATAGGTGAGAATTGCCAGCGCCTCGTCGAGAAACCGCCGGGGCTCGGGCAGGTCGGGCATGAAATGGCCGAAGGCGCGGCGCCAGATGATGATCGCGAACATCGGCGAGAACACGACGCGCGCCGCGAGCATCGGATCGACCGGGTGAAATTCGCCGCGCTCGATGCCGATCTGGATCAGGCGCGCCACCGCGCGCTGGGCGCGTGAAATGATGGTCTCGTGAAACCAGCGTGCCACTTCCGGAAAGTTGCCCGATTCGGCGACCAGGATTTTCGGCACCGCGCCGAGCTGGGTCGTGCCGATGCGTTCCCACCAGCCGACGACGAAGCAGCGGAGCATTTCGGCTGCCGGCCGGGTGGGATCGTTGGCGATCGCCTCGACGGCCTCGACCGCCGGCGTCATCGCGGTCTCGATCGCCGCCTTGAACAGCGCTTCCTTGCTCTCGAAGTAGAGATAGACGGTGCCCTTGGAAACGCCGGCGCGGGCGGCGATCTCCTCGAGTCGCGTCGCCGCGAAACCCTTCTCGGCGAAGACCTCGAGCGCGGCCGCCAGCAGTTCGGCCGGCCGCGCTTCCTTGCGCCGCTGCCGCGGCTTGATCGCCGCATCCATGACTTCTGCCATTGCCGCCACATCCCGCCTCAATAAATTACCGACCGGTCAGTAATTTATTGAGGACCGGCCGCCCTGTCAAGCGTGGGGTTTGGGCAGCAGCTTCTGGAGACGGTGGATGGCGTCGTCGACGTAGGTGAAAACGACCGGGATGACCAGCAGGCTGAGGAAGGTCGAGGTGATCAGGCCGCCGATGACCACGATGGCCATCGGCGCGCGGAAGCTGGGGTCCGTGCCCAGCCCGATGGCGATGGGGATCATGCCGGCGCCCATGGCGACGGTGGTCATCACGATGGGCCGGGCGCGCTTGCGGCAGGCGTCGAGCAGGGCATGCCAGCGGTCCAGCCCGTGCTCGCGGCGGGCGAGCACGACGTAGTCGATCAGCAGGATGGAGTTCTTGGTGGCGATGCCCATCAGCATGATCAGGCCGATCATCGACGGCATCGACAGCGCCGACTGCGTGACGAACAGCGCGAGGAAGGCGCCCGGCACGGAAAGCACCAGCGCGGCGAGGATGGTCGCCGGCTGCACGAAGTCCTTGAACAGCAGCACCAGCACCACGTAGATGCAGAGCACGCCGGTCGCCATGGCGAGGCTGAAGCTGGCGAACAGCTCGCCCATCGCCTCGGCGTCGCCGACCGTGGTCTGCAGGATGCCCGGCGGCAGCTGCTTGAGGCTGGGCAGGGCCAGCGCCAGTTTTTCCACGTCGCCCAGCGGCTGCTGGTTGAGCTCGATCTCGAAGTTGATGTTGCGCAGCCGGTCGTAGCGGTCGATCTCGGCCGGGCCGCCGGTGATCGAGAGGCTGGCGACGTTGCCTATCATCACCGGCCCGTGCTTGCCGGGCACGGTCAGCCGCTCGAGCAGGTTCAGGTCCTGGCGGGCTTCGACCGGCAGCTTGACGACGATGGGCACCTGCCGCTGGGCGAGGTTGAGCTTGGCGATGCTCTGGTCGTAATCACCAGCCGTGGCGATGCGCAGCACGTCGGCGATGGCCGCCGAGGTGACGCCGAGGTCGGCCATGCGGGCAAAGTCGGGGCGCACCAACAGCTCGGGCCGGGTCAGGCTGGCCGTGGAGGTGACGGCGCCGATGCCAGGGAGGGTGCGCAGTTCGCGCTCGACGGTACGGGCATGTTCGGTGAGCAGCGGCCCGTTCTCGCTCGCCAGCACCAGCACGTACTTCTGCCCGCTGGAACCGCCGAAACCGACCTTGACCTGAGCGCCCGGCAGCAGCGCCAGCGCCTCGCGCAACTGGCCTTCCACCGCCTCCTTCTTGACGCCGCCGCGATCCTTGCGCGGTGTCATGTTGATGGTCAGCGTGGCCTTGCGCACCTCCGATGCACCGCGCGGCGCGAAGGGGTCGGAACCGGACGCACCGCCGCCGATCGCGGTATAGACCATCTTCACGTGCGGATGCTTCTCGACGATGCGGCGCGCGGCCTCGGCGGCGGCAAAGGTTTCCTTGAAGGTGCTGCCGGGTTGCAGCGAGATATAGACCTGCGTCTGCGACAGGTCGTCCGGAGGCATGAAGCCGGTGGGCAGCAGCGGCACCAGCGCGAAGGAGCCGAAGAAGAAAACGAGCGCGCCCAGCGTGGTCTGCAGGCGATGCCTGAGGCACCACGCCGCCCAGCCGGTGTAGATCTCCATCCAGCGCGGCTCGTGGTGGTCCTTGCCCGGCGGGCGCAGGATGTAGGCGGCCATCATCGGCGTCAGCATGCGCGCGACGACCAGCGAGAAGAAGACGGCGATGGCCGCGGTCCAGCCGAACTGGACGAAGAACTTGCCCGCCACGCCGCTCATGAAGGCCGTGGGCAGGAAGACCGCGATGAGTGTAAACGTCGTGGCGATCACGGCCAGGCCGATTTCGTCGGCCGCCTCCATCGCTGCCTGGTAGGGCGTCTTGCCCAGCGCCAAGTGGCGCATGATGTTCTCGATCTCGACGATGGCGTCGTCGACGAGGATGCCTACGATCAGCGACATCGACAGCAGCGTCACCACGTTGAGCGAAAAGCCCATCAGGTACATCACGCCGAAGGTCGGGATGGCCGACAGCGGCAGGGCCGTGGCCGAAACCACGGTGGCCCGCCAGTCGCGCAGGAACAGCCAGACCACGAGCACGGCGAGCAGCGCTCCCTCGATCAGCAGCGCCATCGAGCCCTCGAAGTTCTCCACCACGGGATCGACGAAGTTGAAGGCTTCGGTGATGGTGATGTCGGCGTGTTCGGACTTGAGCTTTGCCAGCGCGGCGCGCACGCCGTCGGCGACCTCGACCTCGCCGGCGCCGCGGCTGCGGACGATCTCGAAGCCGACCACCGGCTTGCCGTTGAGCAGCGCCGCCGAGCGCTGCTCGGCCACGGTGTCGCTGACGGTGGCCAACTCGTTCAGCCGCACGCGGCGCCCGTCGGCCAGCGCGATTTCCATGGCGCCGATTTCCTCGGCGGACTGCACGGTGGCGATGGTGCGCACCGACTGCTCGGCGCCGCCGACATCGGCGCGCCCACCCGAGGCCTCCTGCTGGATCTGCCGCAGCTGGCGCGAAACGTCGGACGCCGTGGCGCGCAGCGCCAGCAGCCGCGCCGGGTCGAGCTCGACGCGGATCTCGCGGGTGGCGCCGCCGACGCGCGACACAGCACCGACGCCGCGCACGCTGAGCATGGCCTTGGTCACCGTGTTGTCGACGAACCACGACAGGGCCTCGTCGTCCATGCGGGATGACGCGACGGTATAGGTGAGGATGGGCGAACCGGAGAGGCTGACCTTGGTGATCACCGGGTCCTTCAGATCGCCCGGCAGATCGGCGCGGATGCGCGAGATGGCATCGCGGACATCGTCGACAGCCTCCTGCGGCAGCTTTTCCAGGCGGAATTCGACCGTGACGGTGGCCGTGCCGTCCTGCACCTTGGTGTAGATGTGCTTGAGATTCTGCAGCGTGGCCACCGAGTTCTCGATTTTGCGCGCCACCTCGGTTTCCATCTGCGCCGGCGCGGCACCGGGCAGGCTGGCGGTGACGGTGACCGTCGGCAGGTCGATGTCCGGGAACTGCTGGATCTTCATGCCCTTGAAGGCCATCACCCCGAACAGGGTGATCATGATGAACAGCAACACCGCCGGGATCGGGTTGCGGATCGACCAGGCGGAGACGTTCATGGCTTGGCGGCTGGCGTCGTTGGGGCTGCGGCCTGGGCGGGAACGATGCGTACGGTGTCGCCGTCGGCGAGGAAGCCGACGCCGCCGGCCACGACCTGGGCCTTGGCGTCGAGCCGGCCGATCTCGATGCGCTCGGCGCTACGGCGGCCCGTGGTCACCTTGAGCTGGGCAACCTTGTCACCCTCGACGCGGAAGACGTAGGCGAAACCTTCGCGCAGCAGCACGGCCGACTGCGGCAGGGTCATCGCCGGGCTCTGGCCGAGGCGGAATTCGCCCCGCGCGAACATGCCGGCGCCGAGCTTGCCGGCGGCCTCCGCCGGCAGGTCGACATAGACCAGCGCGTTGAGCGTCTGCGGATCGACGGTCGGCGCCACGGCGCGCACCACGCCCGCGACTTCCTCGCCGTTCGGACTGGTCAGCGTCGCCGCCTGGCCCGGCTTGAGCCGCGCGACTTCGGCCGCGGTGACTTCGGCGCGCCATTCCAGCCGGCCGCCGCGGATCAGGCGGAACAGTTCCTGCCCCGGCTGGGTCAGCGTGCCGACCGTCGCGCTGCGCGCCGAGATGATGCCATCGTCGGGCGCCAGCACCGTGGCCTTGGAACGCTTCAGTTCGGCCGAGTGCAGCCGCGCCCTGGCGGCATCGAGGCGGGCCAGCGCGGTGTCGGCGGCAGTCTGGGTCTGGGTGTTCTGCTGCGCGCTGTAGAAGCCCTTCGCCGTCAGCTGCTTCGCCCGCTCATGATTGGCCCGCGCTTCGGCCAGCGTGGCCTCGGCTTCGGCGACGCTGGCGCGGACCTCGGCGAATTCGCTTTCCACCGTGTCCGCTGCGATGCGTGCCAGCACCTGGCCCTTCTTCACCACGTCGCCGACGCTGGCGCGCACCTCGGTGATGCGGTAGTTGCTGATCTCCGGGCCGATGACCGCCTCCTGCCAGGCCGCGACGTTGCCGCTGGCCTTGAGGGTCTGCGGCCAGTCGAGCGGCTGCGGCGTCGTGGTCGCCACGGTCAGCGCCGGCTTGGCGGCGGCCTTGGCTTGCATTGCCGACGGCTTGGCGCCTTCCTTTGGTGCTTCGCCGCAGGCGGCGAGCATCAGCGCTAGCAGCGCCGTGAGGGTGTATTTCATGTTCGAACCTGGATCGAGATACGCCGCATTTTCCCGCATCCCGGCTGCCGGCGCGAAGGCTCAGGCCAGCTTCTTTTGCATCAGGTACTTTTTGACGATGGCCAGCAACGAGGACGCGTCGTCGAGCTCGAGCAGCATCTGCCGCGCGGTGTTCGGAATGGGCAGCACCTCGCAGAAGCGGTGGCCGACCCACGCCGCGTCGTCGAAGCGGTGCGGCGCCGGCGGCCCGGCCGCGCCCAGATCCGCGACGATGGCGCGCAGCAGCGCCACCAGCCCGGCGCAGTCGGGTGGTATCGGCTGCCGCGGCAGATCCGGCAGCAGCTCGATCTCGCCCTGGACCAGGCCCGAGGACTCGGCCCAGTGGCGCCGCACGCGAAAACGTTCGCCGCCGTGCACCACCACCTGCAGCACGCCGAACTGTTCCATGTCCCACTTCGCGATCCGCGCCAGCGTGCCCACGGCATACGGCTCGGCCGCCGCGCCGACTTCCTGGCCCTGCGCGATCAGGCAGACGCCGAAGGGCGCCTCGACCTTGAGGCAGGTCTTGGCCATGTCCATGTAGCGCTGCTCGAAGATCTTCAGCGGCAGCGCGCCGCCGGGGAAGAGCACCGTTTGCAGCGGGAACAGCGGGATCGTCAGCGAACTCACTCGCCCCACCGCGCCATGAGTTGGTGCGGCACGTCGAGCTGGTCGAGAATGCGGGCGACGACGAAGTCGACGACGCCCTGCACGTCCCGCGGATGGTGGTAGAAGCCGGGGTTGGGCGGCAGGATCACGGCGCCGGCCCGCGTCAGCTTGAGCATGTTCTCGAGATGGATGGCCGAGAACGGCGTCTCGCGCGGCACCAGGATCAGCTTGCGGCCCTCCTTCAGCACCACGTCGGCGCCACGCGTCACCAGGTCGCGCGCCATGCCCGCCGCCACCTCGGCCAGCGTGCCCATGGTGCAGGGGCAGATCACATAGGCGTCGGGCGGGTTCGAACCCGAGGCCAGCGGCGCGTTCCAGTCGTCGCGACCGAAGACGCGCAGCTGGTCGTCGGCCGCGCCGAACATCTCGGCGAACAGCCGCTGCGCCTCGCGCGGCTGCGCCGGCAGTACCAGATCCATCTCCTGCCTGGCGACGATCTGCGCCGCCTGCGAATAGATGAGCCAGACGCGGACGCCCGCCTTGAGCAGGCATTCGACGAGGCGCACGCCGTAGGGCATGCCGGAGGCGCCGGTGAAGGCGACGGCGACGGTTTGGGTCATTTTTCGGATTCCAGCAGCTTGGCGGCGATCAGGCCATTGACGATGCCGAACAATAGCGCAGCGCCGGCGAAAACGGGGACCAGGTGGAACACGCCGTCGTGCGGCACCAGCCACAGCCGCACCAGCACGAGTTGCCCGGCGATGTGGGCGAAGGCCGAAGCCACGCTGTGGCTGACCGGGCCGAACAGGCCGCGCGGCAGGCGGCTGGCGACCGCCAGCACGGCGAGGCTGAGCAGTGCGCCGGTCAGCGACAGCCAGAATCCCGGTGCCAGGAACTGCCCCACCAGCAGGCTGCCGGCCAGCACCCGCAGCAACGTCACCCACGCCGCCTCGCGCCAGCCGTGGCGCCAGAGCACGATCAGCGTCACGATGTTGGCCAGCCCCGGCTTGACGCCGGGCAGCGGCGAGGGAATCGCCGCCTCGGCGATGGTCAACACGATGGCCGCCGCCGCATAGCGCGCGATGCGGCGGTCGGCCGCCGTGACCTCCAGCTCAATAGTTGAGGCTGTCAAAGCCGCTCCCTTCACCTCTCGACCCGGAAAGCTGCAGGCTCACGTGGTTGGGAGCGCAGATCGCGATGGAATTGGGCCTTGTGAGCCAGCCCTGCAGCACGCAGTACTGGCGCGGCCCGGGGTCGGAAGCCACGCGGGCACGGCCCGGCTGCACCTCGATCACCGTGTTGCCGAGCGGCCCCTTGACCTCCAGCTTGCGCGGTGCGGTGAGCGGCAGCTCCGCCACCACCGTGCCGTCGCGCTTGATCACCGCCAGGGCGGCGGCTCCGCTGCTCCAGAGCAATGGCACCGAAGCGCCGACCGCCGCCAGCCCGGCCAGCATCACCAGCCAGTCGCCGGGCCGCAGCAGCGCGAGCCAGGGGCGCACGCTCAACCGGCCAGCGTGCGGTGGCGCACCAGCACCCGCAGCGACGCTTTGAAACGCGCGGCGAGGTGTTCGGCGAAATACACCGAGCGGTGCTGGCCGCCGGTGCAGCCGACGGCGACGGTGAGATAGGAGCGGTTGTCGCGTATGTAGTTGGGCAGCCAGCGCTCGATGAAGTCGCCGATGTCGCCGAGCATGCGCGCCACCTCGGGCTGCGCCTCGAGGAAACTGACCACGTCGGCATCGCGCCCGGTCAGCGGCCGCAGCAGCGGGTCGTAGTGCGGATTGGGCAGGCAGCGCACGTCGAACACCAGGTCGGCGTCGAGCGGAATGCCGTGCTTGAAGCCGAAGGACTCGAACAGCAGCGTGAGCCCCGCGCGCTCGTCGAGCTCGGCGAAGTCCTTGATCATCGCCCGCAGCGCATTGGGACGGATGTTGCTGGTGTCGATGCGGTGGCCCAGCGAGGCCAGGTTCTCCAGCGCGTCGCGCTCGTGGCGGATCGCCTCGGCCAGCGTCGTGTCTTCGCCCGCCATCGGGTGGCGCCGCCGCGTCTCGGAAAAACGCTGGATCAGCACCTCGTCGCGCGCGTCGAGAAACACGAAGCGCAGCTCGATGCCCGGCCGCTGCTGCAGCTCGCGCAGCTGCGCCGGCAGCCCGGCGATGCTCGCCCCGCCGCGCATGTCCATCGCCACCGCCACCCGCGTCGAACCCTCGCCATGGAGCTGCCCCACCAGCTGCGGCAGCAGCGGCGACGGCAGGTTGTCGACGCAGAAATAGCCGGCGTCCTCGAGCACGTTGAGGGCGATCGACTTGCCGGAACCGGAGAGGCCGCTGATGAGAAGGAGCTGCATGCGATGTTCGATCAGGCGTGCGCTGCCGCGCCGACCCAGGGCTTGATCTTCGCCAGGGTCTCGGCCAGCGCGTCCTTGGCGCACTCGGTGTCGTAACGCACCTGACCGCGCAGCCACCATCCTTCGGAAAGGCCGAAGAAGCGGCACAGCCGCAAGTCAGTATCGGCGGTGATCGCGCGGCGACCCGCGACGATTTCGCCGATGCGCTGCGCCGGCACGCCGATCTCCTTCGCCAGCCGATACTGGGAGATGCCCATCGGCTTCAGGAATTCCTCCAGCAGCATCTCGCCCGGGGAAACCGGAGCCAGCTTCTTAGCCCTGCTCATTTTTCCGCTCCATCAGTGGTAATCGACAATCTCCACATTCTTTGCGCCTTCCGCCGTCCACACGAAGCACACCCGAAACTGGTCGTTGATGCGGACGCTGTGCTGACCGGCCCGAGCACCCTTCAGCGCCTCCAGTCGGTTGCCCGGCGGCACTCGCAAGTCGTCGAGCACTTCCGCCCACTCAAGTTGTTCCAGCTTGCGCCGCGCCACCGCCTCGATGTTCGCGAAGCGCTTCACGCGCAGACGCTTGAACAGGCTCTCGGTGTCAGGGCACTTGAACGACTTGATGGCCATGGGCAATAGTAACGCGACGCATGATTAACGTCAATCGTGATTACGGAGGAAGTCAGCGATAGGCTGGCCGCCGTGCCGCCAGCGCGCCCCGCAGGAAGTACCCTTGGGGTGCCGACTTTTCGGCCACGCTACTTGAGGATGCAGTGCTTGGCGTAATCCACCGCCTCATTGGCCGACCAGTCCGCCTTCGCCTTGGCTTTCATGTTCGAGCACCACCGCTCGCTGCCCACCTCCCGCGCACAGGCGGACAGCGCGAGCAGCGCCGCGCCGGCCATGCCGCCGTAAAGATATTTCCTGATCGTGTCCACTGCAGAAGGTCTCCGGTTTGAGGATATTTGGTCTATCCCCGAATGTTGTTGGAGGAAAGCCAGCCGCACGCGATGACGCAGACTGCTTCAGGCTGCGGGAGTGTCATCCTTCCCGGGCGGTGGCGTTGCCGGCGCCGCGGGCATCACCACCGGTTCGCCCCATGGCCGGCCGCAGCCGATGCAGTAGGCCTCGTCCGCATCCGGCAGGCAGATGCCGACGCAGGGATAGACCTCGTCGATGTCCGTTGGGGGCGTGTTCTCGCTCACGCGGCGAGGGCAGCCGTTCCTTTGGCGAGCAGCGCCCGTGCCACTTTCGATTGCGGCTCGCGGCCGAGCTCTTGCGATATCCAGCCGGCGGCATCGACCAGCTTGGCGAGGTCGAGGCCGCTCTTGAGGCCCAGCCCTTCGAGCAGCCAGACCACGTCCTCCGTGGCGACGTTGCCCGAGGCGCCGGCGGCGTAGGGGCAGCCGCCCAAGCCGCCGACCGAGGCGTCGAACACGGAGACGCCAAGCTGGAGCGCGGCATAGATGTTGGCGATGGCCATGCCGTATGTGTCATGGAAATGGCCGGCGATCTTCTTCAGCGGCATGCGCTTGGCCACGGCCTCGATCATCGCCTTGGTCGCTTCGGGCGTGCCGGTGCCAATGGTGTCGCCGAGGCTCACCTCGTAGCAGCCCATGTCGAAAAGCGCCCACGCCACCTCGGCCACCGTCGTCGGCTTGACCTCGCCCTGCCAGGGGCAGCCGAGCACACAGGAGACGTAGCCGCGCACATTGATGTCGGCTTCCTTGGCGGCGGCGACCACGGGGCGGAAACGCTCGAGCGATTCCGCAATGGAGCAGTCGATGTTCTTCCGCGAAAAAGCCTCGGAGGCGGCGCCGAGCACCGCGATCTCCTTGGCGCCCGCGGCCAGCGCGGCCTCGAAGCCCTGCATGTTCGTCACCAGCACGGGATAGCCGACACCCTCGCGGCGCTCGATCTTCGCCATCACCTTGGCGGCGTCGGCCATTTGCGGCGCCTCCCTGGGCGAGACGAAGGCTGTTGCCTCGATGCTTTTCAGACCGGCATCGCCGAGGCGGCGGATCAGTTCGACCTTGGTCGCGGTGGGCACGGACTGCTTTTCGTTCCGCAGGCCGTCGCACGGGCCGACTTCGACGATCTTGACTTTGCTGGGGAGAGCCATTGGGTTGGGGTTCGGTTCTTATTGGCTGTGAATTCTACGGGTTCGGCAGCGTTGGCAGCGAAAATTGCTGCACCGCACCACGAGAGATTATTTCAGGTGTAGAATGATTTGTCGATGCCTCAGGCACCCTTGCGGCGGCGGATCGAACTTGAGCCAGGACATCTCCTACCCCCACGAAGAACTCCCCGCGGCCGGCACCACGACGGCCGTCGCGCCCGGCATCGAATGGCTGCGCATGCCGCTGCCGTTCGCGCTCGACCACATCAATTTGTGGCTGCTCGAGGATGGCGCCGGCTGGACCGCGGTGGACACCGGCATCGCGCTCGAGCCGGTCATGGATGCCTGGAAGTCGGCGCTGGCGGGACGGCGACTCAGACGCCAGATCGTCACCCATTTCCATCCCGATCACCTCGGCCTGGCCGCCTGGCTGGAGCAGGAAACCGGGGCGCCGCTGGCCATGACGCTGGGCGAATACACCGTGGCCCAGCTCGTCGCCCACCAGGTACCCCCCTACGACCTCGCCTCGATGGTCGGCTTCTTCCGCCTGCACGGCCTCGACGCCGAGCGCATCGCCGCGCTGCAGCGGCGCGGCAACGTCTACCGCAGCGGCGTGCCGGCCATCCCCGCCAGCTACCGGCGGCTGATCGACGGCGACGTGCTCGCCATCGGCGGCCGCGACTGGCGCGTCATCACCGGCTACGGCCATGCGCCCGAGCATGCCAGCCTCTATTGCGACGCGCTGCGCGTACTGATCTCCGGCGACATGCTGCTGCCGCGCATTTCGACCAACGTCAGCGCCTTCGCCTCGAGCCCCGACTGCGACGCGCTCGGCCTCTTCCTCGCATCGATCAAGGCGCTCAAGGCGCTGCCTGCAGACACGCTGGTGCTGCCCTCGCACGGACGCCCGTTCCGCGGCTTGCACGCCCGCGTCGACGAGCTCGTCACCCACCATGCCGCGCGCTGCGAGGACCTGCTCGGCGCCTGCGCCACGCCGCAAAGCGCCGCCGAGCTGATCCCGGTGCTGTTCCCGCGCGAGATCAGCGACGCCCACCAGACTATGTTCGCGATGGGCGAAGCCATCGCGCACCTCACGCATCTAGAACAGGCGCGCCCGGCTCCACGATTGGAGCGCGTCACCGAGAATGGCATCGTCCGTTTCAGAAAAGTCCACCAGGAGTAGGAGAAAGAACATGTCCGCAGAAACCAAAGAGCACGCGCCGCTGCCCGATCCCAAGGAAGTCGCCAAGACCTACGCCGAGGTCGCCCAGCGCGCCTCCAAGCTGCTGCACGACCACATCCAGCGCCAGGTCAAGAAGGGCGTCGCCGCGCCGCAGGACGAACTGGGGCTGGCCCAGGCCTTCATGGACATGATGGCGAAGATGCTGGCCAATCCGTACAAGCTGGCCCAGGCGCAGATGAACCTGGTGTGGGACTACTTCTCGCTGTGGCAGCACTCGACGATGCGCTTCATGGGCGTCCATTCCGCCCCGATCGCCGCGCCGATCAAGGGCGACAACCGCTTCAGGGGCGAGGCCTGGGAGGAGCATTTCCTCTTCGACTTCATCAAGCAGAGCTACCTCATCACCGCGCGCCACATCCACGACTCCGTGAGCACGGTCGAGGGCCTCGACGACAAGACGCAGGGCAAGGTGAATTTCTTCACCCGCCAGTTCATCGACGCGCTGTCGCCGTCGAACTTCGTCATGACCAACCCCGAGGTTTTCAACGAGACGGTCAAGAGCCACGGCCAGAACCTGATCAAGGGCTTCAACAACCTGCTGCGCGACATCGAGGAAGGCGACGGCCAGCTGCGCGTCAAGATGTCCGACACCACGGCCTTCGAGCTGGGCAAGAACGTCGCCACCACGCCGGGCAAGGTGGTATTCCAGAACGAACTGCTTCAACTTCTGCAATTCACCCCGAGCACCAAGCAGCAGTTCAAGCGGCCGCTGCTGATCGTGCCGCCGTGGATCAACAAGTACTACATCCTCGACCTGCGCGAGAAGAATTCCTACATCAAGTGGGCGACCGACCAGGGCCACACGGTGTTCTGCATCTCCTGGGTCAATCCCGACGAGAAGCTGGCGGAAAAAAGCTTCGAGGACTACCTGCTCGACGGCGCGCTGGCCGCCATCGACCAGGTCTGCGAGCAGACCGGCGAAAAGGAAATCAACGCCGTCGGCTACTGCCTCGGCGGCACGCTGCTGGCCTCGACCGCCGCCTACATGACGGCGAAGAAGGACAAGCGCCTGGCCTCGACCACCTTCTTCACCACCATGCTCGACTTCTCGATCCCAGGCGAGCTCGGCGTCTTCATCGACGAGCAGCAGGTGTCCAGCCTCGAGAAGAAGATGGAGCAGCGCGGCTTCCTCGAAGGCTCGGAGATGGCCGGCACCTTCAACATGATGCGCGCCAACGACCTGATCTGGTCTTTCGTGGTGAACAACTACCTGATGGGCAAGGACCCCTTCCCCTTCGACCTGCTGTTCTGGAACTCCGACTCGACGCGCATGCCCTACAGGATGCACAGCTTCTACCTGCGCAGCATGTACATGGACAACCTGCTCAAGGAGCCGGGCGGCGTGACGCTGGACGGCGTGGCGATCGACCTCGGCAAGATCAAGACGCCGGCCTACTTCATCTCCACCATCGAGGACCACATCGCGCCGTGGAAGAGCACCTACCTCGGCGCGCAGCGCTTCAGCGGCCCGGTGCGCTTCGTCCTCGGCGGTTCCGGCCACATCGCCGGCGTCGTCAATCCGCCGGCGGCCAACAAGTACGGCTACTGGCTCAACGACGCGGCGACCCTGCCCGACACCGCCGACGAATTCCTCGCCGGCGCGACGCAGACCCATGGCTCGTGGTGGACGGACTGGCAGGCCTGGGTCACCGGCATGAACGACGCCAAGGTTCCCGCGCGCGATCCGGTCAAGGGCAAGCTCGGCGTGCTCGAGGACGCGCCGGGTTCCTTCGTCAAGTTCCGCCTCGACGCCCAAAAGAAGAGTTGAGCGAATCTCCTCAAACGGCAACGACGGGCGCAATCCTCGCGGATGCGCCCGTTTTGCTTTCGCCGTCGCCCATCGTGCGCGTGGTGCTGGACACCAACGTGGTGCTGTCGCTGTTCGTCTTCGCCGACAGCCGGTACGGTGCACTCCGCAGGGCCATCGAAGGCGGTGCCTGGCTGGCGCTGACCGACGCGCGCTGCCTCCATGAATTCCGCCGCGTCCTCGCCTACGACATGTTTGGCCTCGACGCCGGCGCACAGGAGGCAGCATATGCCGCTTTTGCCGCGCTGGCACAGACGGCCGCGTCGGCCCCGGCCGCGTCCGCGGTCCTGCCGCTTTGCAAGGATCCGGACGACCAGAAGTTCCTCGAACTCGCCCGCGACGGCGGCGCACAGATCCTCGTCACCTCGGACAAGGCCCTGCTCAAGCTCGCCCGCCGCCGGCGCCTCGCCCACCTCTTCCGCATCCTCACCCCCGACCAGGCGATGGCAGAATTGTCCGCGTGAAGACCGCGATACTTTCCGACGTCCATGCCAACCTCGAAGCGCTGAGCGCGTGCATGGCCCACGCCCGGCGGCAGGGTGCCGCGCGCTTCGCCTTTCTCGGCGACCTGGTCGGCTATGGCGCCGATCCGCTCGCCTGTCTCGACCTGATCCGTGGCGAAGTGGCGCGCGGCGGCCTCGCCGTGCGCGGCAACCACGACGACGCGGCGCTGGGCGGCCTCTGCGAGGACTTCAACTTCATCGCCCGCGACTCCGCCTACTGGACGCGCGCGCAGCTCGGCGCCGCAGAGCGCGAATTCCTCGCCGCGCTGCCGCTGCAACAACGCGACGGCGATGCGCTCTACGTCCATGCCAGCGCGGCCGATCCGGCCGCCTGGGAGTACATCACCGGCCTCCTGGCGGCACGGCGCTGCCTCGCCGCCACCGATGCCGCCATCGTTTTCGCCGGCCACGTTCATCAGCCGCTGCTGTTCTACACGTCGGGCGATGGCGTCAAGTCGTTCGGGGCGAGAAGCGGCGTCGCCGTGCCACTGTCGGCGCGGCGACGCTGGCTCGCGCTGCTCGGCGCGGCCGGACAGCCGCGCGATGGCAACCCGGCCGCGGCCTACGCGCTGTTCGACGCGGCGGCACGCCAGCTGACCCAACATCGCGTGCCCTACGATCATGCGACGGCGGCACGCAAGATCCTCGCCGCCGGTCTGCCTGCTATGCTGGCGCGACGCCTTGCCTATGGAGAGTAGATTGCCCACCTTGCCAGTGGCCGGCCATCGCATCGAAGACAGGATCGCCGAGGGCGCGATGGCGACGCTGTGGCGTGCCGTCGGCCCCGACGGCACGGTGCGGCTGCTCAAGCGCCCCAAGCTCGGTCCGGGCAGCCATCCGGCCTGCTTCGCCGGCTTCGAAACCGAGCGCATGGTCCTTGCCCGGCTTGTCGGCCCGAATGTGCCCGCGCTGATCGCGGCCGGCGACGACGGCCCGGACGACAGCGGACCCTGGCTGCTCGAGGAATGGATAAGCGGCCCCTCGCTGGTCGAGGCCGCACGGCGCGCGCCGCTGCCCGAAACCGAGGTCGTCCGGCTCGGCATGGCCGTGGCGACGGCGTTGCACGCCGTGCATCGCCAGAACGTCGTGCACCACGATCTCAAGCCGCAGCACATCCTTTTCCGCGACGACGGTACGGCCGTCCTGATCGACTTCGGCCTCGCCGCCCACGGCGAGTTGCCCGACTTCGCCGCCGATGCCGCCGACGGCGCCCGCGAAATGCCGCTCGGCACCCCAGCCTACATCGCCCCGGAGCCGCTGCGCGGCGAGCGCGGCAACCCGAAGAGCGACATCTTCTCCCTCGGCGTCATCCTCTACCTGCTGGCGACCGGCCGGCTGCCCTTCGGTGCGCCCGAGAGCCGGGGCGGCATGCGCCGGCGCCTGTGGCTCGACCCGCCGCGACCGCGCGCGCTGCGCCCGGAGCTGCCCGAATGGCTGCAGGAAATCATCATGCGCTGCCTCGCCGTGCTGCCGGAAAACCGCTACGCCACGGCCGCGCAGGTTGCCCACGATCTCGCCCACCCCGAGCAGGTGGTGATCACGGCGCGCGGCCGCAATCTGCAGGGCGGCGGCTGGCGCGCCGCCGCGCGGCGCTGGTGGAAGACCGTGACCGCACCGCCGCCCGTGCGGCGAGCCGCGGCGGAGCAACTCGCCCGGGCGCCGCACGTCCTCGTCGCCATCGACACCGAGCATGAAACGGCGGCGCTGGCGGCGGCGATGCGGCAGGTCGTGCGGCGTGCCGCCAGCGCCGACTCCCTGGCGCGCATCACCTGCGTCAACGTGATCGACGCCACGCTGTCGGCCGGTCAGGAAGAGGCCGCCGAACTCGAAAGGGGGCAGCGCACGCAGCGGCTGATGGCTCTCCACCACTGGGCGCGTGAATTGGCGCTGGCGCCGGAACGGCTGCGCTTCCATGTCCTCGAAGGCGGCGACGCCGCCGCTGCGCTGCTCGACTACGCGCACACCCAGCACGTCGACCAGATCGTCATCGGCGCGCGCGGCAGCTCGGCGCTGCGGCGCCTGCTCGGCAGCGTCTCGGCACGCATCGCCGCCGAGGCGCCCTGCACGGTGACGGTGGTGCGAATTACGGCCTGAAGCGGCCGATCGGGCATCGCCGCCGCGGAATATCATGATTTCTTGATATAGATCATGTCGCCGTTTTGATTGACATGGCTGGAAAGTATGGGGTTAAACTGCCGCGGCCATGGCGAATGCCAGTGGAAGGTTCGTCCAACACCCCAAGGAGAATTGCAGAATGAACATGTTCAAGCGCTTGTTCCTCAACACTGCCGGTCTCGCCTTCCTCGCTGCCGCGGGCGGCGCCCTGGCGCAGGAAACCCCCACCGCGGCGCCGGCCGGCGTCAAGCTGGTCGAAGCCAAGGATGTCCAGGCCCTGCAGGCCAAGGGCGCCGTGCTGATCGACACGCGCAAGGCCAACGAATACGCCGACGGCACCATCAAGGGCGCGATCTCGGTGCCCTACGATCCGGAGAAGAGCGCCAAGGATGCCGGCTTCGATGCCGCCCAGGACAAGTACGACATGGGCAAGATCGCCGACAAGGCCAAGGACTACGTGCTGTTCTGCAATTCCGGCACCTGCTGGAAGTCCTACAAGGCCGCCGTCGTGATGGCCAAGGCCGGCTACAAGAACGTGCATTGGTATCGCAACGGTTTCCCCGACTGGAAGGCGCGCAAGCTGCCGACGGAATAAGTTTGGGCTGTTGAACGTCTAGAAAACCAGAGCCGCGGCGCGGCCCTGGTTTTTTTCATCGTGCGGCAAGGGAGGAGACACCCATGATTTACACGAAAAAATCGCCGGCACTTCTGATCATCGGCGTGATGATGCTGCTTTGGGGCTGGCTCAATGCCAGCGGCGGCATCGACGGCATGCAGCGGTATCTACAGAAGAGCGCCTATTCCGACCACATGAAGGTCAAGGAGAAGTTCGACGCGGAACTGCGCGTCGCCACCGAGATCGCCACGGCCGAGGGCAAGCCGGCGCCGGTCATGAAGATGCCGAAGTCGAAGTTCGACGCGGCCAAGGCTTCCCAAGCCAATCTGTCCTACATCTTCGGCGGCATCGCCACCGTCCTTGGGCTGCTGATCATGGTGTGGACGCCGAAGGAGGGTCAGTTCGACTACTACCTGTCGATCTTCCCGGGAATGGCCTTTATCCTGCTCATCGCCTTCATCGTGCGCTGGGGGCTGGACCCGATCTTCGCCAACTGGGGCAAGGATGCCAAGGACACACTGGGCTTCGACTTCGCCCACATTTTCAACCTGAACTACGTGGTGCTGGGCATCGTCATCGGCATTGTCATCGTCAACGTCTTCAAGATCCCCGCCTGGGCGGCCAACGGCGTGCGCACCGCGCGTTTCTTCCTCAAGACCGGCGTCATCCTGCTCGGCGCGCTCTACAGCGCGACCGAGCTGGCGCAGCTCGGCGGCCTGTCGGTGATCATGATCGGCATCTTCGTGCTCGGTTCGGTCGGGGTCGTGCTGTACATGGGCAAGCGGATGAAATCCGGCAACTCGATGACGGCCGTGCTTTCCGCCGGCATGGGCGTCTGCGGCGTATCGGCAACGGTGGCGGCATCGCCGGTGGTCAATGCCAAGGCCGGCGAGATCGCCTACACCATCGGCACCATCCTCATCTGGGGCGTGGGCTGCATGTTCCTGTTCCCGACCATCGGCCACATGCTCAACATGGGCCCGGTGCAGTTCGGCGCCTGGGCCGGCACCGGCATCCTCAACTCGGCGCAGGTCGCCGGCGCGGCGCTGGCCTTCGATCCGCACGGCATCGAGACGCTGAAGGTCGCCGAGATCTTCAACATCACCCGCGTGTTGTTCCTGCCCATCATCGTGCTCTGGCTCGCCGCCTGGTACGTCAAGCACGAAGCGGGCGCGCAGAAGGTCGATCTGGGCAAGGTGCTGCTCGCCAAGTTCCCGCTGTTCGTGCTCGGCTTCATCCTGTTGTTCATCCTGTCGACCCTGGGTGTTTTCACCCCGTCCGGCCACTACCAGGGCAAGTACTTCAGCAGCGAGGAGATCAAGGAAGACAAGCTGCTCAAGGGCAAGGAAACCCGCGCCATCGAAGGTGAACTGGCACGACTCAAGGAACCCGCCGGCGCCAAGCAACTGCAGGACCACTTCGCCGAGAAGGCCATCAACATCGGTCAACGCCACGCCACGCCCGATGACGCCTACAAGGGCCTGGCCGACCTGATCGCCAACAAGAAGATGACCACCCGCGAGCAGGAAACCCTGCTCGCGGCGGTCGGCAAGATGAAAGGCCTGGATGCGGTCGCCGCGAGTTCCATCGACAAGGCGAGCAAGGCGGCCTACCACAGCTCGAAGACGATCAGCGCCTTCCGCGACTGGCTGGCCTGGCTGTTCGCCTTCGGCCTGATCGGCCTCGGCATGCAGATCACCATGGCCGCGCTGAAGCAGGCCGGCGGCACGCCGCTGATCATCGGCGGCGTGGTGGGAACGGGCAAGGCGGTCGGCTCGCTGATCGTGGTGCTGCTGTTCGTCAAAGAGTTCATTTAAGGAGATAGATCATGTCGGAACAAAAGTTCGAGCGCGGCACCAGCCTGTCGATCTTCGTCAGCGACCGCAAGGAAGACCTCGGCTCCCTCGTCTTCGCGCTGATCATCGCCCTCGGCATCGTCCTGGTCGTCGGCAAGTAAGCACGTTATTCCCGCACCAGACAGTCCCGTCCCGCCCAGCGGGGCGGGACTTTTCTTTCCGAGACATGAAAACACCACTGAAACTGCTGCTCTGCCACCACGGCACGGCAGGCGCCAATCGCGCCGAAGCGCTCGCCCATGAACTCACCGTGCCAGGGACCACCATGATCGTCCACTGCCTCGTCGTGCCCGAACTGTGGGCGGGCATGCAGGGCGACGACTGGCTCAACAACGCCTCGACGCGCGACACCTTCGGCAGCTACGTCGAGAACATGCTCGAAAACGACGCCAGGCGCGAACTCGCCGGCGTCGCGGGCCGATGCAAGGAACGCGGCATTGCCTACGAGGCTGTGATGCGGCTGGGCGAGCCGGCGGATGTCGTTCTCGCCGTCGCCACCGAGACCGGCGCCGACCTCGTCGTCATCGGCCCGCCGCGCCGCAAGGGCGAAGAAGGCCTGCGCTCGCGCATGGATCTCGAGAAGCTGGTGCGAGGGCTCAAGTGCCCGCTGCTGATCGCGCCGCGCCCGTAGCCGGGGAGATAATGGAAGTCCCCGCGGGGGACAGCGCACGCGCCGAGACGGTGCTGCCGCTGTCGGTCGCCGAATTGGCCGACTTCGTCCGCGATGCCGAGCGGCTGTGGCGCCTCAACCCCCACCTCGACATCCGAGACTGGCGGCCGCGCGAGGACGGCTTCGCCTACGCCGCGCATGACGAACTCGGCGGCCGCGACGTGGAGGCCTGGGTCACGGTCGGTGGCGACAATGGCCGCCTGACGCTGCGCTACGCCACCGGCCTGCGCCAGGCCACGGAAATCATCGTCGAGGCCGCGGCGGACGGCGCGCACCTCATCGTCATCGACCACTACCCGCGCATCGAGGACCCGCAAGACCCGCGCTTGGCCGAGGTCGACCGCACGCTGGTGCCATGGGTCGCGGCGATCCGCCGCCACCTGCTGGCGCGGCGGCGTTGGCGCTGGCTGCCCGGCTGGCGCTGGTGGAACGAGCGTTTCCTTCTGCACATGGCACCGCGCAGCCGGCGCATCGTGCGCCTGCTGGTGTGGATCAGCGTGCTCGAGTTCCTGGTGTTCCTCGGTGCCGTCGCGGTGCTGCGCCTCGCCTCATAGCTCCAGACTGCGCGGCTTGCGCGCCGCCCGGGCGAACAGCGCATCGAACAGCGCATTGGGCAGCAGCCGCAGCAGCTTGGCGACGATCGCCATCTGCCAGGGGATCACCGCGTAGCTCGTTCCCGCATCGATGGCACGGGCGAAGCGGCGCGCCGCCACATCGGCCGGCAACAGGAAGGGCATGGCGTAGGGATTGACGGCGGTCATCGGCGTTGCGATGTAGCCGGGGGCGAGGGTGACGACCTTGACGCCGCTGCCGCGCAACTCGACGCGCAGGCTCTCGAGATAGGATATCGCCGCCGCCTTCGACGCCGAGTAGGCGCCGGCGCCGGGCAGGCCGCGAATGCCGGCGACCGAGCCGATGCCGACCAGCCGCCCGGCCCCCGCCTGCTTCATCGCTTCGAGGAAGGGATGGAAGGTGTGCACCATGCCAAGCACGTTGGTCTCGAACACCTTGCGGAAGGCCGGGATGTCCTCGCGCTCGCCGGTCAGGGTGCCCACCGAGATGCCGGCATTGGCGATGACGATGTCGGGGATGCCGGCACGGGCGATGAAGTCCTGCCCGGCGGCAAGCAGCGCGCCGGCATCGGCAACGTCGGCGACATAGAGGTGATGGGTGCCCGGCAGCTCGCGGGCCAGCGCGTTGAGCAACTCCTCGCGCCGCGCCACGAGTCCGAGCGTGGCGCCGCGGGCGGCGTAGTGGCGCGCCAGCGCGGCGCCGATGCCCGACGAGGCGCCCGTCAAAAAGACGCGCTCGCCGGCCAAGGTCCTACTTCTTGCGGGACATGACGACCAGGCCGTCGACGACCTTGAGCAGCTCCTCGTAGGTGCCGTTGAAGGAGCCCGAGCTGCGGTACTTGCCGTCGACGACCATCGCCGGCACGCCCTGGATGCCGTGTGCCTCGGTCAGTTGCTTGGCGCGGGCGATCTTGCTCTGCACGGCGAAGGAATGGTAGGTGTCCATGAACTTCTTCGGATCGAGGCCCTTCTTCGCCACCCAGCCCTCGAGCGTCTTCTCGTTGTTGAGGTCGATGCGCTCGAAGTGCATCGCATCGAAGACCTCCTTGTGCACGCGATCGACCTCGCCCAGTGCCTCGAGCGCGTAGTAGATCTTCGCCGTCGGCGCCCAGCTGTCGCGGAACACGACGGGGACGCGCCGGAAACTGACATCCTTGGCCATCCCGCTCTTCACCCACTTGGCGAGCGTCGGCTCGAACTCGAAGCAGTGCGAACACATGTATGAAAAGAATTCGGTGACCTCGACCTTGCCCTTGGCATCGGTCGGCACCGGCGGATTGATGGTCGCGTAATCGCGACCCTCCTTGAGCTCCGCCGCGAACGCGGGTGCGGCGGCAACGGCGAACAGCACGAGCAGCGAAGACAGCAACGACTTGAAGCGGGACATGCAGACCTCCTGTTTATTGGGGCTTGACCTTGACCAGCGCGGCCTGGATTCCGTTCTGTGACAGCTGGGTGCGCGCGCGGTTCATTTCATCCGGGCTGGCGAAGGGTCCGACGCGGACGCGATGCATGGTGCCCTTTTCGGGCACCGCCAGTTCCTGCACCCCGGCTTCGAAGCCGAGCATGGTCAGCTTGGCCTTGAGGTTGTCGGCGTCCTGCGCCTTCTGGAAAGCGCCGGCCTGCAGGTAGAGCAGTTCGGCAGGTGCTGCAGGCGCCGGGGCGGACTTGTCGGTGACCAGCGGCGCTGCCGGAGCCGCCGGGGCCGTTCCCTGCGGCGTGGCCTGCTGCTCGCCCGGCAGGATCTTGTAGAACTCGAAGCGCGGCTTCTCCGCGACCTTGTCGCCCGGCTTGCCCGGCAGTGGCTGCGGCGTCCTGGCGGCATCGCCGGCCGCCGGTTCGTGTCGATCGGCGCGCGGCGACTTGTCCTGGAAGGGCAGCGGCGTCTTGTTCAGGTACCAGACCACGCCGAAGGCGATGCCGACGCCGATCACCAGGCCGATGAACATGCCGAGGATCGTCCCACCGTGCTGCTTGTACGCCGTCATTACATGTGCTCCGGAGCGGAAACGCCGAGGATGTGCAGACCGTTGGCGATGACGCGGCGCACCGCGACGGCCAGGGCCAGGCGCGCCTTCTTCTGGGCGTCGTCCTCGACCAGCAGGCGCTCGGCGTTGTACCAGGCGTGGAACTCGGCGGCAAGCTCGCGCAGGTAGAAGGCAATGGCGTGCGGCGCGTAGTCGCGCGCGGCGGACTCGATCATGTCCGGGAACTCGCGCAGGCGTCCGCACAGCGCCAGTTCGCGCTCGCTGGCCAGCGGCGCGAGATCGGCAGCGTTCAACGACCTGACCTCGCCGCCCCACTGTTGCAGCACCGAGCAGACGCGGGCATGGGCGTACTGCACGTAATAGACGGGGTTGTCGTTGGACTGCGACTTGGCCAGGTCGAGGTCGAAGTCCAGCGCCTGGTCCTGCTTGCGCAGCATGTAGAAGAAGCGGCAGGCGTCGTTGCCGACGTCGTCGCGCAGCTCGCGCAGCGTGACGTACTCGCCGGCACGCGTGGACATCGCCGCCTTGGCGCCGTTGCGGAAGAGGCTGACGAACTGCACCAGAGAAACATCGAGGCGCTCGACCGGCAGCCCCAGCGCCGTGAGCGCGCCCTTGACCCGCGGAATGTAGCCGTGGTGGTCGGCGCCCCAGACGTCGATGACCTTGTCGAAGCCGCGCTCGAACTTGTTCCAGTGGTAGGCGATGTCGGAGGCGAAGTAGGTGTAGAGGCCGTTCTCGCGCTGGACGACGCGATCCTTCTCGTCGCCGAAGTCGCCCGAGCGGAACCACTTGGCCCCGTCCTGGAGGTAGATATGGCCGCGCTTCTCCAGCTCGGCCACGGCCTTGGCCACCATGCCGGTGTCGAACAGGCTGCGCTCGGAGAACCAGCAGTCGAAGTGCACGCCGTATTCCTCGAGGTCCTCGCGGCTGTCGGCAAGCTGCTCGGACAGCGCGTGCTGGTGGATGTAGTGCCACTCTTCGCCGAGCAGGTCCTTGCCGGCGGCGATGAGGCCGTCGAGATGGGCTTCGGCGTCCGGCTCCGGCGGCGGCACGCAGGCCAGCACGGCGGCGGCCGGATGGACATAGCGCTCGCCGTGGGCCTGGCGGATCTGCTCGGCCATGTCCTTGACGTAGTCGCCCTGGTAGGCGTTGGGCGGGAAGGGCACCTTCTCGCCATGGAGTTCGAGATAGCGCAGCCAGGTGGATGCCGCGAGGATGTCCATCTGGCGACCGGCGTCGTTGACGTAGAACTCGCGCGTCACGTCGTTGCCGGCGTAGGTCAGCAGGCAGGCGAGGCTGGCGCCGTACGCCGCGCCGCGGCCATGGCCGACGTGCAGCGGGCCGGTCGGGTTGGCCGAGACGAACTCGACCTGCACCTTCGGCCGCTTGCCGCCGACGTGCTTGCCGTAGTCGGGGCCGCGCGCCAGCACCTCCTTCACCACCTGGGTCTTGGCGGCGGCGGCGAGGCGGAAATTGATGAAGCCGGCGCCGGCGACCTCGGCCTTGTCCACCCAGCCCGACACCGGCAGTTCATGGACGAGGCGGTCGGCGATCTGGCGCGGGTTGGCCTTGAGTTCGCGCGCGAGCTGCAGCGCCAGGTTGCTGGCGAAGTCGCCGTGCGAAGGGTCGCGCGGGCGCTCGATGACGATGTCGGCGACTTTCTGCCCGGGCGCGACGCTGGCCAGCGCCGCGCGCAGCAATTCGGAAAGGTGGGATTTCGGGTCGAAGGACATTGCAGCGTGTCCGGTGGATGCGGAAGCCGGCATTATAGCGGCGGCGGCCGCCGCAATCAGGCGAACGGCCGGACCGGTTCCTTCACTCCGGCTGGCAGATCTCGCCGCGGCCGACGGCCATGAAGCTGCGCACCGTCAGCAGCACCAGCACCACGCTGAGGACGCCGAGCAGCACCAGGCTCAGGCTGGCGAAGGCGCCGCCGACGCGCTCCGTCATCGCCAGGGTGGCGATGGTGATCGCCGCCAGCGGGAAGGAATAGGCCCACGAAGACAGGAAGAAGGGCAGGCGGAAGAAGCGCGCGGCATTGCTCGCCAGCAGCAGCGTCAGGAACAGGGCCGTGTAATAGAGGATGCGGGCGAAGGCGTCCAGTTCGCCGGCAAGCTTGAGATAGGCGATGAAGCCCACGGCCGGCGGCGCGATGAGGATGAACAGCATGGGGGTCAGCCGCGCCGGCAGCGGCTCGTGGAAGAACAGGCGGTAGAGCACGATGGTGAACAGCGCCAGCCAGAAGACGATGCCGATGCTGAAGAAGAACCAGGAGAGCTCGGCCGGGGCGAACCCCACGCCCGCCACCGGCACGATCACGTTGCCGACGACCGGGATGAACCACGCCGGGTTGGCATGCTGGATCTGGTAGTGGGTGTGGTGGATCCAGCTGCTCATCACGTACAGCGTGAAGGCCAGGTGCAGCGCGGCGCCGGCCACCCAGAAGCCGTACGCCATGCCCGGCAGCTCGGCGAGGAAGGCGACGGACAGCAGCAGCAGCGAAATCGACGATGCCGCGAAGAAGTTGAGCTTCACCGGGTGGCCCAGTTCGGCCCGCACCGCCGCGGGATGCCCGGCCCACTTGGCCGCGTAGATGAGCACGACCAGCGCGAACAGGGCCAGGGCCCACCAGGCCAGCGCCTGGCCGATGAGCTGCGGCGCACCCAGCACGGCATGCGCCTTCTGCCAGGCGATGGCGAGGCCGGCGGTACCCATCACGGTGGCGAAAAACGAGATCGGGAAGTGTTCGAGGCGATTGTGGGAGCGCTTGTCGGTCATGTGATTTCTGCCGGAAGGGAATACGGGGAATGATAGACCCTCCCCCCGGCCGCGGGCAAAGTGACCCGCGGCCGATAGCGGGAACGATCGACGCGATAGCGAACGGAAGATTGCCGCCGGCCGCGGCTGGCGGGTAGTCTATGGGTCGGATCCTTGCCGTCGAGCCGCAAATGCCCATGCCCGGAATATCCCTGTTGCCCCTGTCGCGCTTCGCCGTGGCTGCCCTGGTGCTGACCGCCGCCGCCTCCTGTTCCGGCGCGTCGGGCCCGGCCGGAGACTGCGGTGAGCCCGGGCAATGGCTGATCGCCACGAAAGCGGGCGTCGCGCCGACCGGCGCCGCCCCCCTGCTCGATCGCATGGCCGCGCAGCAGGCGGTGCTGCTCGGCGAGGCTCACGACAGCGCCGAGGACCACCGCTGGCAGCTGCACGTCCTGGCGCAGTTGCACTCGCGCCGGCCGCAGCTCGCGATCGGTTTCGAGATGTTCCCGCGGCGACTGCAGCCGGTGCTGGACCAGTGGGTGGCCGGCACGCTGTCCGAAGCCGAATTCCTGAAGCGCTCCGAATGGGACAAGGTCTGGGTCTACGACGCCCGCGACTACCTGCCACTGTTCCACTATGCGCGCATGAACCGCATCCCGATGCTGGCGCTCAACGTCGAGCGCAGCCTGGTCGAGGCCGTCGGCAGGCAGGGCTGGGACGCGGTGCCCGCGGCGCAGAAGGAAGGCGTCAGCCGTCCCGCCGCGCCCACGCCCGAATACCGCAAGACCTTGCGCACGGTGTTCGACCACCATCCGGCGAAGCAGCGGGGAGAGGAGACCTTCCCCCGCTACGTCGAGGCGCAGACGGTGTGGGACCGCGCGATGGCGCAGCCCATCGCCGACCATCTCAAGAAACAGCCGGGGGCGCTCGTCGTCGCCATTCTCGGCGTCGGCCACGTCCGCCACGGCCACGGCGTCGCCCACCAGCTCAAGGACCTCGGCGTCGCACGCGTCGGCGCCCTGCTGACCTGGGACCAGGCCGATGCCTGCGCCGGCATCGTGCCGGGGCTGGCCGACGCCGTCTATGTCGTCAAGGCGCCGGCCGCCAACCCGCCGCGCCTGGGCGTGGCGATGGAACCGGCGAAGGAAGGCATCCGCATCGCCAGCGTGCAGGCCGGCAGCGTGGCCGAGCAGGCCGGGCTCAAGGGCGGCGACATCATCGTGACGGCCGCCGGCCAGCCGGCGAAGATCGATGCGCTGCGCGCGCTGGTGCAGCGCCAGCCGCCCGGCACTTGGCTGCCGCTGAAGGTGAAGCGCGGGACCGAGGAGATCGAGATCGTCGCGCGCTTTCCGGCGCAGCCATGAGGCGCCTGCTGCTGGCCGCATTGCTCTGGCCGCTGTTCGCGGCGGCCGCGCCGCGGATCGACCTCGAGGTGCGCATCGATCCAGCGAGCCGCCGCATGGAGGCGACGGCGACGCTGGCCGACGACAAGGGACTCGCCGACTTCGCGCTGGCGCCGGCATTCGAGATCACCTCGCTGAGCGTCGACGGCCGCAGCATGCAGGCGAAGCGCGACGCCCGCGGCCGTTACTCGCTGCCGCCCGGCAGCCGCGAGGCCCGCATCGCCTACCGCGCCACGCTGCAGCCGGCAGCGACGCTCGACCACCGCGATGTGCTGAGCCACCGTGTGGCCACCGCCGCCCCCGACGGCAGCTTCCTGCCTGGCGCCGCGGGCTGGTACCCCGACCCCGGCAAACCCTTCGCCTACCGCGTCGCGCTGACGCTGCCCGCCGGCCAGAAGGGCCTGGTGCCGGGCGACCTGGTCAATGAAGCCGATGGCCCGAACGGCTACCGCGCCGAATACGACTTTCCGCATCCGACCGAGGGCATCGACCTGATGGCCGGGCCCTACGTCGTCGGCGAGCGCGCGCTGAAGCTGCCGAGTGGCCGCAGCATAAGGCTGCGCACCTGGTTCCATGCCGACCTCGCCGGGCTGTCTGCCGGCTACCTCGAGGACTCGGCGCGCTACATCGAGCGTTACAGCCGGCTCGTCGGCGACTACCCGTTCGGCAGCTTCAGCATCGTGGCCAGCCCGACGCCGACCGGATTCGGCATGCCGAGCCTGACCTACCTCGGCCGCGACGTCATTCGCCTGCCCTTCATCCGCGCCACCTCGCTCGGCCATGAGGTGCTGCACAACTGGTGGGGCAACGGCATCACCCCCGACTGGGCGAGCGGCAACTGGTCCGAGGGCCTGACAACCTTCCTCGCCGACTACGCCTACAAGGAAGACGAGGGCGAGGACGCCGCGCGCGAGATGCGCCTCGGCTGGCTGCGCGATCTCGCCGCCGTGCCGCCCGGCGAGGACACCGCGCTCAGGGACTTCACCTCGCGCCGCCACGGCATCTCGTCCATCGTCGGCTACGACAAGTCGGCGATGGTGTTCCTGATGCTGCGCGACGCGATCGGCCGCGAGGCGTTCGAGCGCGGCCTGCGGCTGCTGTGGGAAGGCAGGCGCTTCCGCAGCGCAAGCTGGCGCGACCTCGAGGCCGCCTTCGCCCAGGCCGCGAGGCGGCCGCTGCGCGGCTTCTTCCGCCAGTGGGTGGAACGGCCCGGCGCACCGGCGCTGCGGATCGAGGCGGCCGAGCGCAGCGGCGCCTCGATTCGGCTGCGTATCGCACAGTCGGGCGACTACGCGCTGCGCGTTCCCGTACGGCTGGTCCGCGCCGAAGGCAGCGAGACGCGCACCATCGAGACCGGGCCGGGCACGAAGGCATACTCGCTCGCCGCCGACGCCGGCATCGAGACCGTCGAACTCGATCCCGACTACCGCTTGTGGCGCCGGGTCGATGCCGCGCTGCTGCCGCCGATCCTGCGCGAGACCTTCGTCTCGCCGCAGACGCGCGCCGTGCTCGCCGGAGAAGACGGGGACGTTCGCGCCGCGGCGCTTGCCCTCGCGGCTCGCGTGCTCGACGCGCGGCCCGAGCGTCTGGAAGCCGGACCGCCCGGCGGCCCCCTGCTGCTGCTCGGCCTGGCGCCGGCCGTCGATGCCTGGCTCGTCCGCTACGGCCTGCCGCCGCGCCCTCAAGCCCTGGCCGCGAAGAACGGCGGCAGCGCCCAGGTCTGGGCCGGCCGCGGCGCCGACGGCCGCCCCTACGCGGTGATATCGGCGCGCGACGCGGCAGCACTCAAGGCGCTGGAGCGCGCGCTACCCCACTACGGCCGCCAGAGCTGGCTGACGTTCGACGGCGGACGCGCGACGGAAAAGGGCATCTGGCCGCCGCGTGCCGCAGCCGTGCAGGTGAAGAACGCGGTCTCACGGCAAAAACTCGGTACCGGCGGTACGGCGCCCACGCCGTAGAATCCCCATCTCCGCAGACGAAATCGTCTTCCGGCGACGGTCGCGGCACGAAGGAATGGCAGGCATGGGGCACGAATCCGAATCGCTGATCGAAATCGAGGACCTTCACTTCTCCTTTGGTGAGCGCAAGGTCTTCAATGGCGTCAACCTGAAGATCCCCCGCGGCAAGGTCGTGGCGGTCCTCGGCGTCGGCGGGTCCGGCAAGAGCACGCTACTGCGGCTGATCGGCGGGCAGCTGAAGCCGCAACGCGGACGCATTCGGGTGAATGGCCAGGTCGTGCATGAGCTGGACCAGCGCGGCCTCTACGAGCTGCGGCGAAGCATGGGCCTGATGTTCCAGGCCGGCGGCCTGTTTAGCGACATGTCGGTATTCGACAACATCGCCTTCCCCATGCGCGAGCGCACCGACCTGCCGGAAGAGCTGATCCACGACCTCGTCCTGATGAAACTGCATGCGGTCGGCCTGCGCGGCACGACCCACCTGATGCCCAACGAGCTGTCGGGCGGCATGGCGCGCAGGGTGGCACTGGCCCGGGCGATCGCCCTGGATCCGATGTTGACCATGTACGACGAGCCTTTCGCCGGGCTCGACCCCATCTCCCTGAACGTGATCGCCCAGCTGATCCGGCGCCTCAACGATGCGCTGCGGGTGACCTCCATCGTCGTGACCTACGACGTCTCGGAATCCTTGAAGGTCGTCGACTACGCCTATCTTCTGCACGATGGCCTGGTGCAAGCCGAGGGGACGGCGCCGGAGCTGCTGGCTTCCGCTGCACCCTTCGTCGTCCAGTTCCTGCATGCCCAGCCGACCGGGCCGGTGGCCTTCCACATGCAAAGCGCCCCCTATCGCGAAGACCTCGGGCTCGCCTGAGAGAGCCCCTGTTTCACGCCTGCGGATGGCACTTTCCGCAAGCGCTCACTTCCTGATCGCTCCGATCGCCAGCGCCAGCCAGCCGAGGATGAAGGTGCCGCCGCCGAGGGGCGTGACGGCGTGCAGCGCGTGGAAGTCGGCGAGGCTGCGCAGGTAGAGGTTGCCGGAGAACAGCAGCGTGCCGACGATCATGAGCACGCCCGCCGCGGTGATCCAGCGCGAGGCCGGGCGATGGGCTGCGATCAGGCCGACGGCGACCAGCCCCAGGGCGTGAAACTGGTGATACTGCAGCGCCGTATGGAACCATGACTGGGCGCCGGCCGGCATGCCCCCCAGCTTGTGTGCGGCGGCCGCGCCAAGGGCGACGGATATCGCGGCGCTCACGGCACCCAGGAAGAGGAAGAGTCTCGCAGGCAGTGGCATGGTGGCTTCCAGAAAAAAGTCGGCTGTGGCGACACGGCGTTCGCCGCGCCGCCACCTGCCTCAGGCCACTATTTCACCTCAAATCGAAGCGATCGAGGTTCATCACCTTGTCCCACGCGGCGACGAACTCGCGCACGAATTTCTCCTGCATGTCGTCCTGCGCATAGACCTCTGCCAGTGCCCGCAGCTGCGAGTTCGAACCGAAGACGAGATCGACGCGCGTCGCGGTCCACTTCGCCTTGCCCGTCGCGCGATCGCGGCCTTCGAACACTTCGCTCGCCTCGGAGGTCGGTGTCCACACCGTGCCCATGTCGAGAACATTGACGAAGAAGTCGTAGCTCAGCACGCCGGGGCGCGTGGTGAACACGCCGTGCGCCGACTGGCCGACATTGGCGTTCAGGGCGCGCAGGCCGCCGATGAGGACGGTCATCTCCGGCGCCGTGAGCGTCAGGAGCTGCGCCTTGTCGAGCAGCCGTTCTTCGGACCGCACGCCGGAGGATCCGGCCTTGATGAAGTTGCGGAAGCCGTCGGCGACGGGTTCGAGCACGGCGAAGGACGTGACGTCGGTCTGTTCCTGCGACGCATCGGTACGGCCCGGCGTGAAGGGCACCTCGATGGCATGTCCGGCGGCCCTGGCGGCCTGCTCGACGGCGGCGCAGCCGCCCAGCACGATCAGGTCGGCGAGCGAGACCTTCTTGCCGAAGGCTTTCCGGACGCCTTCGAGCGCGGCCAGCACCTTGGCCAACTGTGCGGGCTGGTTGGCTTCCCAGTCCTTCTGCGGGGCGAGGCGGATGCGCGCGCCGTTGGCGCCGCCGCGCTTGTCGGAGCCACGGAAGGTCGATGCCGAGGCCCAGGCGGTCGACACCAGCTCGGAGACCGGCAGGCCGGTGGCGAGGATCTTCGCCTTGAGGTCGGCGATGTCCTTGGCGTCGATCAGGGGATGATCGACGGCGGGCACCGGATCCTGCCACACCAGCACTTCGGCCGGCACCTCCGCGCCGAGATAGCGCGAGCGCGGACCGAGGTCGCGGTGGGTCAGCTTGAACCAGGCGCGGGCGAAGGCGTCGGCGAAGGCCTGCGGGTCCTTGCGGAAGCGGCGCGAGATGGGGCCGTAGATCGGGTCCATGCGCAGCGCGAGGTCGGCCGTGGTCATGATGGTCGTGACCTTCTTCGACGGGTCGTGCGCGGCCGGCGCCAGGTCCTTGTCGGCCACGTTCGCCGGCACCCACTGCCAGGCGCCGGCCGGGCTCTTGACCAGGTTCCAGTCGTAGCCGAAGAGCATGTCGAAGTAGCCGTTGTCCCATTGAGTCGGGTTCGGCGTCCAGGCGCCTTCGATGCCGCTGCTGGTGGTGTCGCCTCCCTTTCCGCTGCCGAGGGCGTTCTTCCAGCCCAGGCCCATCTGTTCGAGCGACGCGGCTTCGGGCTCGGGGCCGACCAGTTTTGCATCGCCCGCTCCATGGCACTTGCCGAAGGTGTGGCCGCCGGCGACCAGCGCGACGGTCTCCTCGTCGTCCATCGCCATGCGGCGAAAGGTCTCGCGGATGTCGCGCCCGGAGGCGAGCACGTCCGGCTGGCCGTTCGGCCCTTCGGGGTTCACGTAGATCAGGCCCATCTGCACGGCGGCCAGCGGGTTCTCGAGCTCGCGCTCGCCGCTGTAGCGCTTGTCGCCAAGCCACTCGGCTTCGCCGCCCCAGTAAACGTCCTCTTCCGGTTCCCAGATGTCCTCGCGACCGCCGGCGAAGCCGAAAGTCTTGAAGCCCATCGATTCCAGCGCCACGTTGCCGGTGAGGATGAAGAGATCGGCCCAGGAAATCCTGTTGCCGTACTTCTGCTTGATCGGCCACAGCAGGCGGCGCGCCTTGTCGAGGTTGACGTTGTCGGGCCAGCTATTGACCGGCGCGAAGCGCTGGTTGCCGTGGCCGGCGCCGCCGCGCCCGTCGGAGATGCGGTAGGTGCCGGCGCTGTGCCAGGCCATGCGGATGAACAGGCCGCCGTAGTGGCCCCAGTCGGCCGGCCACCAGTCCTGCGAGTCGGTCATCAGCGCGGTGAGGTCCTTCTTCAGCGCGGCCAGGTCGAGCTTCCTGAACTCCTCGGCATAGTTGAAATCCTTGCCCAGCGGATTAGACTTGCAACCGTGCTGGTGCAGAATCTTGAGGTTCAGCTGGTTCGGCCACCAGTCGGCATTCGACTGCGCGGCGGCCGTGGTGCGGGCACCGTGCTGCGCGTGAAACGGGCATTGGGCTGCGTTGCTCATGGCATTTCCTCCAGTGTTGACGAAGTGTTCGATTGATCAGGCGACGAGGTGGCGGGAAAGGTCGGCGAGCCAGAGGGCTGCGCCGGTCACCGCGACGCCAACGCCGGCGACGAAACGGGCCCGACCCGCGGCGGCATGGAACGGGCGGGCGGCGATCGCGTGCTTGGCGGAATTCATGGCGGGCTCCTTTCGATGAGTGAGGGTGACTACGCTTTGCATGGTAGGCGCGAGCGATTCATCAATCCAATTGCATATTGCGAATCGATGGATAGTGCCCCGCTATCACGCGGCCAGCGCCACCGGCGCCGGCGTGCGGATCAGGTGGTCGAAGGCCGAGAGGCTGGCCTTGGCACCCTCGCCCATGGCGATGATGATCTGCTTGTAGGGCACGGTCGTCGCGTCGCCGGCGGCGAAGACGCCGGGCACGGAGGTCTGGCCGCGCGCATCGACCTCGATCTCGCCGAAGCGCGAGAGCTTCAGCGTGCCCTTGAGCCAGTCGGTGTTCGGCAACAGGCCGATCTGCACGAAGATGCCCTCGAGTTCGACGCGGTGGCTCGCTCCGCTCGCGCGGTCCGTGTAGGCGAGGCCGGTGACCTTGTGGCCGTCGCCGACGACCTCGGTGGTCTGGGCGCTGACGATCACCGTGACGTTGGGCAGGCTCTTCAACTTGGCCTGGAGCACGGCGTCGGCGCGCAGCCTGCTGTCGAACTCGAGCAGGGTGACATGGCCGACGATGCCGGCGAGGTCGATCGCCGCCTCGACGCCGGAGTTGCCGCCGCCGATCACCGCGACGCGCTTGCCCTTGAACAACGGGCCGTCGCAGTGCGGGCAGAAGCAGACACCCTTGGCCTTGTACTCCTGCTCGCCGGGCACGTTCATCTCGCGCCAGCGCGCGCCGGTGGCGAGGATCACGGTCTTCGTCTTGAGCATGGCGCCGCTGGCGAGCTTCACCTCATGCATGCCTGCGGCCGAGTCGGCCGGAACCAGCGCGGCGGCGCGCTGCAGGTTCATGATGTCGACCTCGTATTCCCGGACGTGCTGCTCGAGCGCGGCGGCGAGCTTGGGCCCCTCGGTGTGCTGCACCGAGATGAAGTTCTCGATCGCCAGCGTGTCGAGCACCTGGCCGCCGAAGCGCTCGGCGACGACGCCGGTGCGGATGCCCTTGCGCGCGGCGTAGATGGCCGCCGCGGCGCCGGCCGGGCCGCCGCCGACGACGAGCACGTCGAAGGGATCGCGGGCCGAGAGCTTTTCCGCCTCGCGCGCGGCCGCGCCGGTGTCGAGCCTGGCGACGATCTCCTCGAGGGTCATGCGGCCCTGGCCGAAGACCTCGCCGTTCAGGTAGACCACCGGCACGGCCATGATCTGGCGCGCCTCGACTTCCTTCTGGAACAGGGCGCCGTCGATCATCACGCTGTCGACGCCGGGATTGAGCACGGCCATCAGGTTGAGCGCCTGCACCACGTCGGGGCAGTTGTGGCAGGACAACGAGATGAAGGTCTCGAAACGGAACTGGCCGGGAATGCGCTTGATCTGCTCGATCAAGGCGGCATCGACCTTGGGCGGATGGCCGCCGGTCTGTAGCAGGGCGAGGATCAGCGAGGTGAATTCGTGGCCCATGGGCAGGCCGGCGAAGCGGATGCGATGGGCTTCGCCGGGGCGGCCGATGGAGAAGGATGGGCGGCGCTCGTCGCTGCCATCCTCGCGCACCATGACCTTGGGCGAGAGCGCGGCGATGTCGGCGAGCAGTTCGCTCATCTGGCGCGAGGCGTCGCTGGCGTCCGGCGAAGCGACGAGTTCGATCGGCTGCTGCAGTTTTTCGAGGTAGGTGGCGAGTTGGGCCTTGATGTTGGCGTCGAGCATGACGGTCTCCGGTGATTTGATTGCACTGGGAAGGCAGCCGCGGGTTCGTGACCCTGAGCGCCTTGCCGCTGCAATCCCGCCCCGGGATCGCCGGGGCGGAATGGTTGGGGTTGGTTCTTAGATCTTGCCGACCAGGTCGAGCGAGGGCGCCAGCGTGGCATCGCCTTCCTTCCACTTGGCCGGGCAGACCTCGCCCGGGTGGGCGGCGACGTACTGCGCGGCCTTGATCTTGCGTAGCAGCTCAGACGCGTCGCGGCCGACGCCGCCGGCGTTGACCTCGATGCTCTGGATCCGGCCCTGCGGGTCCATGACAAAGGTGCCGCGCTCGGCCAGGCCGGCTTCCTCGATCATCACGCCGAAGCTGCGGGTGATGGCGCCGGTGGGGTCGCCGATCATCGGGAACTTGATCTTGCCGATGGTCTCGGAGCTGTCGTGCCAGGCCTTATGGGTGAAGTGGGTGTCGGTGGACACGGCGTAGATCTCGACGCCGAGCTTCTGGAACTCGGCATAGTGGTCGGCCATGTCGCCGAGCTCGGTCGGGCAGACGAAGGTGAAGTCGGCGGGGTAGAAGAACATCACCGTCCACTCGCCCTTGAGCGAGGCTTCGGTGACGTCGACGAACCTGCCGTTGTAGTAGGCGGTGGCCTTGAAGGGCTGGACTTCGGTGTTGATGAGGGTGGTGTTCATGGGTTTGCTCCTGAGTGGTTTGAAAGAATCGGGTTGAAATTTGTTGCGACGGAGCGAATGATGGAGGCGCCCAATCAATTACTCCAATTGATTGTTGCGATTTATTCGATAGCCGGCCACTATCATCAGGAACATAGGGCTCCGCCGGGCGAAACGCCGGCTGCGAGCGATCTTCCTGGCAGGGGGAGGCGAGCCGGCTAGCCGGTCACCAGACGAAGAAGATCAGCCACCAGTTGGCGGCGATCAGGGCGAGCGGCGCGAGCCAGAGCAGGCCGGCCAGCATCTTCGCCGGCGTGCCGCGCGACCACTCGCAGCGGAGGGTGCCCCACGCAGTGGGGGCAAAGGGGCCACGAGCGGGATGTGCGGCGCCGAGATCCGAAGCCGTGGTCGCCGCATCCGCCTCCGCGGTCGCATCCCCGCATGCGTGGCCCCTGCTCCGCGCTTCGGCATCACCGCCGACTTTTATAAGGCGCCAGCCCAGCCAGGCCGACCACGCGACGCCGAGGGCGAGCAGCGCGGCGCGCAGGCCGGGCAACCATGCCGGCGACAGCCCTTCCGCGCGCAGGTGGGTGGCGGTCATCATCGACAGGCCGAGAAACAGGCCGACGCCGGCGAGCGGCACGAGTCCGAGCGCGAGGCGCCGCCAGTCCATGCGCGCGAGTTTCGCCGCGCCCGCAACGGCCAGGAATGCCGTGCCGCCCAGCACCTTCGCCACGCCGAAAATCCAGGCGAGGATCGCCATGCCGTCGAGCCAGGTGAAGATGTCGTTGGCCGCCGGGTAGCGCGTGAGCAGCCACCAGGCCGGGCTTTCCTCGAGCGGCCAGTAGATGTCGCGCGCCACCAGCCATTCGGCGGCGCCCTGCTTGAGCCTGACGAACCACGGGCTCACCGTCCACTGGAAGGCGCCGACGGCGACGCCGAGCATGCCGAACAGCAGCAGCAGCGCCTCGACGGTGCGCGGCGGCTCGCCGCCGAGGATCTCGGCGCTGGGCGAACGCACAGCCAGCTCGACGGCGTCACGATGCCCGCTGCAGCGACCGCAGGCGTGGCACTGCGCCATGCCGGGCAGCTTCTTGACATTGAGCAGCGGCGCGCAGTCGACGGCAGCGGTGCGTCTCGGGTAGCGGTTCCATTGCTCGCGGTCGACCTTGAAATGCACGGGCGCCAGGCGCGAAAGCAGCGCGAACACTCCCGAGACCGGGCAGAGGTAGCGGCACCAGACACGCTTGCCCTTGCCGTAGAGGTAGCCGATGCCGACGGCCGCGACCGTCGAGCCGCCGAGAACCAGCAGCGCCGCCTGCGGGTATTCGTAGACGCTGATCAACTGGCCGTAGACGGTGGTCAGCACGAAGGCGACGAATGGCCAGCCGCCCCAGCGGATCCACCGGGGAATCGCGAGGCCGCGGCCGTGGCGGCTGGCGAACTCGGCCAGCGCGCCTTCCGGACAGAGCACGCCGCACCAGACGCGGCCGACCAGCATGATGGAGAGGATGACGAAGGGCCACCAGACGCCCCAGAACAGGTACTGGGCGAGCAGCACCAGCCGCTCGTGCCAGAGCGCGACGGTGGGCGCCTTGTCCTGCAATGCCAGGCGCGGCGCCTGGCCGTCGAGCGGCGTCATGCAGTAGTTGGGATCGATGAAGCTGGAAGCGCCCATGTCGCCCGAGAACAGCCGCGCCTCGGGATTCGGGTGCGGCAGGAAGGCCGGCAGCGCCACCAGCACGACATAGAAGATCACGATGACCCACTGCACGGCGAGGATCGCGCGCCGGCGGGCCGCCATCCAGTCGCCGAGGCGCGCGAGGCGCGTGGAGCGCGCGGGCTGGCGCGCATGGAAGGTGATCGCGACCGCTCGGGTGTTCATATGGCGACGACCGTCATCACGCCGGTGACCATGTTGTACTCGTCGACGAACGCGTACTCGCCCTGCTGCAGCTTCGGCAGCACGACGAAGGATTCGGCGCCGGCGGCGAGGATCTTCTCGATGTTCATCTCGGCGTTCTCGAACTCGAGCGGGCCCGGACCCTGGTTCTTCAGCACGATCCTGATACGCTGCCCGGCGGGCACCTCGAGCCGTTGCGGGCTGAACACGCCGTCCGTCACGGTGAGCGTGAACGACGGCAGCGGCGCGGCCTGGGCACGGCCGTCGCTGGCCCAGCCCAGGCCGAGCCAGAGCGCCAGCACCAGCAGGACGTGAGGCATCACGCGGCTCAGGGCGGCCGGCAGCGTCAGATCCCCAGCCGGGCGCGCAGGCCGATCACGTGGATCTGCTCGGCCGCGCCGTTGGCGGCGGGCCGGCGGATCAACTGGTAGTCGGGCGACAGGTCGACGTTCTTGTTCAACTTCCATCGGTAGTAGATCTCCATCTGTTTTTCGGAGCCGCTCGGCCGGTAGCCGAGATCGGGCACGCCGTCGCCATCGGCATCGGCCACCGCCGCTTCGTTGCGCAGGAAGGTCGAGGCGCTCGCCACGCCGAAGGCGATGCCAAGGCCGTCGGCGGCGCGGCTCCAGCCGCTGCCGTCGAACTCGCCGCCGAGGGTCAGCGCGCGATCGAAGCGCACGCGGCCGCCCCATTGGTGTCCGTAGCGGCCGAACAGGGTCAGCGCGTCGGCGACCTTCTGGTTGGCCGAGACGCCGATGCCCGAGTGGTTGCGGATCGCGCCGTCCCAGTCGACGCCGCGGCCGTTGTTCCAGAGATAGGCGCGATAGGTGCCGGGCAGGTAGGCGAAGCGCGCATTGGTCTCGGCCTGCGCGATCAGCAGGGGATGCGCCGGCGAATCGGTGAAGTTCGCGCCGCCGGCGCTGCCGAACACTCCCAGCGACAGCGTCCACTCCGCTCCCTTGTTCTGCTCGTTGACATACTGGAACACCGCCCCCGGGGCGAAGCCGTAGGCATCGGCACCGATATCGCCGCCCGAGTCGAGCAGCGGGTTGTGCACGAAGACGTTGTTCATGAAGCGCGTCGTTTCGTCGTCGGCGATGGCGTTCTGGTCGAAGAAGACGAAGGGGTCGATCTTGCCGGCCGTCACGTGGATGTGCTCCCGCGCGTCCCGCTTGGCGGCGTCGCCGACCAGCGGAATCTTCAACTGGTACCAGGCCTGGGCAAGGATGGCGAAGGAATCGTCGGCCGGTGTGCTGCCGATCTCGAAGGCGGTCGTGTTCGGCGTGCCGGTGAAGGTGGGCTTGAGTGCGACGCCGTTGCCCTGGCCGAAGCGCAGGTGAGTGAAGATCTTGCCCTCGGCATCGCCCATCGTGCCGCCGGGCAGCGTGACCGAGAGGTCGCCGCGATAGTTGGCGAGCGATTCGCGCTGTCGACTCGAAGTGGCGCCGGCGCCGGCTTCCTGCCAGACGCCGGCGAGGCTGGCGCCGACGCTGATGCCCTCGAGGTATTCGATCTGGCGCGCCTGCTTCTGCATCGACAGGGTCTGGAATTCGACTGCCTTGAGGCGGGTGACGACCTCGGGCTCCTTCTCGCTGAGGCGCTCCGTGGCGAGAGCCTTCTCCATGTCCTTGTTCTGCTTCTCGAGCGCCTCGATGCGGTCGGCGAGGCGCTGCAGTTCGGCGCGCAGCGCGGTCGTGTCGTCGGCAATCGCCGGCGCGGCCAGCCCCGCCGCCACGAGGGCGGCGATCATGGGCCTGCGCATGATCAGTACCCGCCCTTCTTGCCGACGCCGGCGTAGGTGAATTCCCACTCGGCCTCGACCGGCTTGAACCAGGGGCGCACACCGGTGGCGCGGTCGGTGTGGCGGCCGAAGTGGTTGCCGGCGGCGTTTTCCTTGGCGGTGGGCGGGTAGATGACGAACCTGACCCGGTACTTGCCCGGACCCTTGAGCTTGACGTTGTCGCCGTAATGCGGGCCGTCGCTGGCGACCATGGGCATCATGTCGCCCTTGATGACCTCGCTGCCGCCGACCTTGGTCAGTTCGTATTTCACGAGCAGGTAGGGCATCCAGAAGCCCTCGGGGAAACCGTTGGGGTTGTTGGCCAGCGCATGGATGTCGGCCTCGAGGTGGATGTCGGATTCCGCGGCCTTCTTCATGTGGCCTTCGGGCTCCATGTCGATCGCCTGCAGATAGACCGCGCCCACCTCCATGCCGGCGAGGTTCTGCGGCGCGCCGATCGGGTATTCGAGGGCGGCGGCATCGAGGGAAACACCGGCCAGGACGGCCAGCAGGGTCAGGCGAAACGGGTGCGGCATGGCGAACCTCCAAAGTGCGAAACTCGGGTCTTTGGCTGGCTCGCCGCTCCGGACGGAGCCGCTGGCTGGCTGGAAAAGCGCTACTTGGTCAGGATCAGCTTGTTCTGGCGCGTCAGGCGCAGAAGGTAGACTTCTCCAGCATGGACGATACGCACCTCGCGTCCCGTCGCGAACAGCGCCGCGGCATCCAGGCACAGGGGTGCACCCGCCTTGGCCGCGCCCGTCCGACAGGCGGCAATCGACGGCTGGAGCGGATCCCTGGGCTGCATGCATGACCTCACTATTGAGAATGATTCGCATTGTATATGAGAATCATTCTCATGTTTGAAATTTTTTAGTCACATGCTATAAACAATCGACAGGATTTCAACAATAGCCTGAAGCAATCACGCCTTCATAACCGCCATGACCCTCACCGACCTGCGCTACATCGTCGCCCTCGCCCGCGAGCGCCACTTCGGCCGCGCCGCCGAGAAATGTTTTGTCTCGCAGCCGACGCTGTCGGTGGCGGTGAAGAAACTCGAGGAGCAGCTCGGCGTCGCATTGTTCGAGCGCTCGCCGCAGGAGGTGCGCGTCACCCCGATCGGCGTGCGCATCGTCGCCCAGGCCGAGAAGGTACTGGCCGAAGCCGCGCAGCTGGCCGAGATCGCCTCGGCCGGCAAGGACCCCCTGGCCGGGCCGTTGCGCATCGGCGTCATCTACACCATCGCGCCCTGGCTGCTGCCGCGCCTGGTGCCGCTGGTCAAGCAGAGCGCGCCGGCGATGCCGCTGATCCTCGAGGAGAACTTCACCCACCGCCTGATCGAGAAGGTGAAGAGCACCGAGCTCGACCTCGCCATCCTGGCGCTGCCGGTCGATGAGCCGGGCCTGGTGGCGCAGCCGGTCTACGACGAGCAGTTCCGTGTGCTGACGCCGGCGAACCACCCGTGGGCCAGGGAAAAGGCCATCGAGATTTCCGAACTGCTGGAGGCGCAACTGCTGATGCTCGGCGCCGGCAACTGCTTCCGCGACCAGGTGCTCGACCTCTGCGCCAGGGCCAGCCGCCAGTCCGGCGTTTCGCCCCACGTCCTCGAGGGCAGCTCGCTCGAAACCATCCGTCACATGGTGGCCAGCGGCGTCGGCGTCACCGTGATGCCGGCCTCGGCCGTCGACGACATTTCGGCCAGGGATCCGCTGCTGCGGGTGCGGCCGTTCCGCGAGCCGCATCCGACGCGCCGCGTCGGCCTGGTCTGGCGAGCCAGCTACCCGCGCCACCAGGCCGTCGAAGTGGTGCGCCGCGCCCTGCTCGATTGCAAGCTGCCCGGCACCCGACTGGTCGCGACGCGCCGATCCGGGGATAGCGGCCAGCTATCGGTCGCTTAGTAAATTTCAATTTCCCTTCATCGCCAGCGGGTTCTAAAGTAGGGGCGTCAAGGCAGGTTGCGTGTGACGCGAGTCGCCGTGTTTGTCTTGCCGAAACTTCAACGTTGAGAGGAGCTTGACCATGCAACTCAAAGGCAGCAAAACCGAAAAGCATTTGAAGGACGCCTTCGCCGGCGAATCCCAAGCCAACCGTCGCTACCTGTACTTCGCAAACAAGGCCGACGTCGAGGGTTACGCCGATGTCGCCGCGCTGTTCCGTTCCACCGCGGAAGGCGAGACCGGCCACGCCCACGGCCACCTCGAGTACCTCGAGCAGTGCGGCGACCCCGCCACCGGCCTGCCCTTCGGCGCCACCGCCGACAACCTCAAGTCCGCCGTCGCCGGCGAGACCCACGAGTACACGGACATGTACCCGGGCATGGCCAAGGACGCCCGTGCCGAAGGTTTCGACGAAGTCGCGGACTGGTTCGAGACATTGGCCAAGGCCGAGCGCTCGCACGCCAACCGCTACCAGAAGGCCCTGAACGAACTGGGCTAAGCAGCAGTTACGGCCGTCCGGGCGGAGCTTGGACGGCCGTTTTTTCGTCAAGACAAGACAAAAAAGGGAGAACGACATGGCACGCGAAGGCAATCTCGAGGCCCCGACCCGTCACGCGCTCGACTGGCAGAACCCGGAGTTCTACAGCGAGGAGGCGCTCTACCACGAGATGGAACGCGTCTTCGACATCTGCCACGGCTGCCGCCGCTGCGTGAGCCTGTGCCAATCCTTCCCCTCGCTGTTCGACCTCGTCGATGCTTCCCCGACCATGGAAGTCGACGGCATCAAGAAAGAAGACTACTGGCAGGTCGTGGATCACTGCTACCTCTGCGACCTGTGCTACATGACCAAGTGCCCCTACGTGCCGCCGCATGAGTGGAACCTCGACTTCCCCCACCTGATGCTGCGCGCCAAGGCCGTGGCCTATCGGAAGGGTTCCAAGCTGCGCGACGAGGTCCTGACCAGCACCGACATCGTCGGCAAGTTCGTCGGCATCCCCATCGTCGCCCAGACCGTCAATGCGGTGAACAAGGTCGGCGTCGCGCGCAAGGCGCTCGAGGCCGTCGCCGGCATCCATGCCGATGCCTGGCTGCCCGAGTTCTCGCCGAAGTCGCTGAGGAGCCGCTTCAAGCAGCTCGACCCCGCCACCCCGGGCGAGCCCGCCGGCAGGACCACCGGCAAGGTGGCACTGTTCGCCACCTGCTACATGAACCGCAACGAACCCGGCCCCGGCGAGGACCTGGTGGCCGTGTTCGAGCACAACGGCATCCCCGTCACCATCGCCGAGAAGGAGCGCTGCTGCGGCATGCCCAAGCTCGAACTCGGTGACCTCGAATCGGTGAAGGCGGCCAAGGAAGGCAACATCCCGGTGCTCGCGAAACTCGTCGATGAAGGCTGGGACCTTACCGCGCTGATCCCCTCCTGCGTGCTGATGTTCAAGCAGGAACTGCCGCTGATGTTCCCCGACGACCCGGACGTGCAGAAGGTCAAGAACGCCTTCTACGACCCCTTCGAGTACCTGATGCTGCGCCAGAAGGAAGGCAAGCTCAGGACCGACTTCAAGCAGCAGCTGGGCAAGGTCGCGCTGCATTCGGCCTGCCACCAGCGGGTGCAGAACATCGGGCCGAAGACCCGGGAGGCGCTGGCTCTGGTGCCGGGCACCGAGGTCGACGTCATCGAGCGCTGCTCGGGCCACGACGGCACCTACGCGGTGAAGAAGGAGTTCCACGAGTTCGCGATGAAGATCGTCAAGCCGGTGGTGGGTCGCGTCAATCAGGCCAAGCCCGACCACTACGGTTCGGATTGCGCCATGGCCGGCCACCACATCGCCCATGCCCGCGCCGACGGTTCCTCGCCCGAGCATCCCATGACCCTGCTGAAGAAAGCCTACGGAATCTGACCATGCTGACTCACGCCGACCTCTACAGCCTCGAGCAATACCATCGCCTCCGGCCCGAGTTCCGGGCCAGGGTCATTGCCCACAAGAAGAACCGCCAGCTGGCGCTCGGTCCCAACGCCACCCTCTACTTCGAGGATGCGTTGACCATGCAGTACCAGGTGCAGGAAATGCTGCGCCTCGAACGCATGTTCGAGCCGGAGCTGATCCAGGAAGAGCTCGACGTCTACAACCCGCTGATCCCGGACGGCAGCAACTGGAAGGCCACCTTCATGGTGGAGTACCCGAACGAAGATGAACGCAAACGGGCGCTCGCGAAACTTATCGGCATCGAGAAGGCCATCTGGGTGCAGGTAGCCGACTTCGCCCGCATCCATCCGATCGCCAACGAGGATCTCGACCGCGAGACCGAGGACAAGACCTCCGCCGTGCATTTCCTGCGCTTCGAGCTGACGCCCGAGATGGTCGCGGCGGCCAAGGCCGGCGCCGCCATCCGCGCCGGCATCGACCATCCGCAGTACCAGGCCGAGGTCACCGTGCCGCCCGCCGTGCGCGATTCGCTCGCCGGCGATCTTAACTAGAGGAGAGTGTCATGACAGTGAAGACCGGAGACAAGCTGCCCGGCGGCAAGCTCAACGAGGCCGTCGAGTTCGACGAGGCCGCCGGCTGCCCCATGAACCCCACGGAAGTCGATGTCGATGGCGCGGTCGCGGGAAAACGCATCGCCATCTTCGCCCTGCCCGGCGCCTACACGCCGACCTGCTCTGCCAAGCACCTGCCCGGCTACCTGGCGCAGCACGACGCGCTCAAGGCCAGGGGCGTGGACGAGATCTGGTGCGTCGCCACCAACGACGCCTTCGTCATGGGCGCCTGGGGCCATGCGCAGAAGGTCGGCGGCCGCGTGCGCATGCTGGCGGACGGCAATGCCGCCTGGGCCCGCGCCCTCGGTCTCGACATGGACCTCTCGGCGCGCGGCATGGGGGTGCGCCTGCAACGCTTCTCCATGCTGGTCGAAGACGGCGTGATCAAGCAGCTCAACGTCGAAGGACCCGGCGAGTTCAAGGTTTCCGACGCCGCCACCCTGCTCGCCCAGATCGGCTAAGCGATCACGGCTGGAAGCCGTCGGACAGCGTCAGCATGAAGGCGGCGATGTCGTCGATCTCCTGCTCCGTCAGGCCGAGGCGCCCCAGTTCTTTCCTGTTCACATTGCGTGCCACCTCGGGCTTCGGCCAGCAGCCGCGGCGCAACGCTTCGGCTTCGCTCGCCTCGCCCTTGCAGGCGGGACGCACGTCGCGATCGTTGTAGAAGGCGACCACGCCGCGCAGCGTCTTGAAGTAGCCGTTGTGCATGTAGGGCGCCGTGCGCGCGATGTTGCGCAGCGTCGGCACCTTGAACTTGCCGTCCTCCGCGCCCTTCCTGACGAAGCCGCCGAGCCCCCGATCGATGAACTTCGCACCCGCCGGATTGTGGGCCCTGGCCTGTGCATAGAAGGGATTGTCGGGATTCCTCGGCACGCCGAGGTTGTCGTAGGTGAAATCGGTGAACAGCGGCAGACCGCCGTCGGGCCGGCGCTGGCTCGGGTGGCAGGCGGCGCAGTTGCCCTTCTTCTCGTCGTTGAAGAGCCGCAGGCCGCGCAGCTCCTGCGCGCTGAGCCTGGCCCTGCCCTGCAGCCAGGCATCGTGCTTGGAAGTGAAAGGCGCGAACTCGGCCGTGCGCTCGAAGGCGGCGATGGCGCCGACGATGGCGCCGTAGGCGCGATCGGTGTCGTCCAGCGCACCCTTGCCGAAGGCCGCGTCGAACTGGCCGGCGTAGGCCGCGCGCCGCACCTTCTCCACCACCGCGCGACTGTCCGGGTTGGCCATCTCGACCGGATCGAGGAAGGGTGCCCTGGCCTGCTCCTCGAGGGTCGCCGCGCGGCCGTCCCAGAACTGGCCGCCGACGTAGTGTCCCTCCTCCTTGTCGAAATGGAAGGCCGGCGAGAAGGCCATGTACATCGCCGACGGCGTGTTGCGGTTGCCGAAGCGCTCTCGATGTACGCCCTTCGAGGTCGGCTTGGACCTGTCCGGATCGGTGAAGGCGGCGGTCGGTTCGTGGCAGCTGGCGCAGGACTGGCCGGCCGGCTCCGACAGGGTGGCGTCGAAGAACAGCAGGCGCCCGAGTTGCGCCTTGGCGCTGGCCGCCGCGTCCTCGCCGGACGCCTGGGTCACCAGACCGAAAGCGGCCAGAGCGGTCAGCCCGAGGGTGTAACGTTTCATGGCGGTTCCTTCAGCGATGGCCGCAAGCATACCAAGCGCCGGGAATCTTTCGGGGAGTGGCCAAGGGCGATAGACTAGGCGCCCCACAGCACGGCCCGTCCCATGCGCATCCTCCGTCTCGCCAAGATCATCCGCGTCGGCATCCGCTACGGCCTCGACGAGCTCATCCTCGAGCACGAACCGTCGGGCCGCCTGGTGCGCTTCGCCCATGCGCTGTTCTTCTGGCGCGACATCACGGCGCCGCGCGCGCAGCGCCTGCGCCTGGCGCTCGAGGCGCTGGGGCCGATCTTCGTCAAGTTCGGCCAGGTGCTGTCGACGCGGCGCGACCTGATGCCCGAGGACATCGCCGACGAGCTGGAGAAGCTGCAGGACCGCGTGCCGCCCTTCCCCTCGGATCTGGCCATCGCCGAGCTGGAGAAGGCCTACGGCAGGCCGGTCACGGGAGACAACGGGGTCTTCGCCTCGTTCTCCCGCGAGCCGGTGGCCTCGGCTTCGGTGGCCCAGGTGCATTTCGCCACCCTGCCCGACGGCAAGGAAGTCGCGGTCAAGATCCTGCGCCCCGGCATCTCACCGGTGATCGCCCATGACATCGCCCTGCTCGACACCATGGCCTGGCTGCTCGAAAAGCTCTGGTCCGACGGCAGGCGCCTCAAGCCGCGCGAGGTGGTGGCCGAGTTCGAAAAGCACCTGCACGACGAGCTCGACCTGATGCGGGAAGCCTCCAACTGCTCGCAGCTGCGCCGCAACTTCGCCGACTCCAAGGTGCTGCTGGTGCCCGAGGTTCACTGGGACTGGTGCCGCCACTCGGTGATGGTGATGAGCCGCATGAGCGGCGTGCCGATCGGCCAGATCGACCGCCTGCGCGAGGCCGGCCTCGACCTTAAGGTGCTGTCGCGCACCGGGGTCGAGATATTCTTCACCCAGATCTTCCGCGACGGCTTCTTCCACGCCGACATGCACCCGGGCAACATCTTCGTCTCGACCGATCCGGCCACCTTCAACGCCTACATCGCGCTCGACTTCGGCATCATGGGCACGCTCAACGAGGTCGACAAGCGCTACCTCGCGATCAACTTCCTCGCCTTCTTCCAGCGCGACTACCACCGCGTCGCCGAGGCGCACATCGAGTCCGGCTGGGTGCCGCCGGAGACGCGCGTCGACGAGCTGGAAGCCGCCGTGCGCGCGGTGTGCGAGCCGATCTTCGACCGGCCGCTGAAGGAAATCTCCTTCGGCCACGTGCTGCTGCGCCTGTTCCAGACCTCGCGCCGCTTCAACGTCGAGATCCAGCCGCAGCTGGTGCTGCTGCAGAAGACCCTGCTCAACATCGAGGGACTCGGCCGCCAGCTCGACCCCGAGCTCGACCTGTGGCAGACCGCCAAGCCCTTCCTCGAGCGCTGGATGTCGGAACAGATCGGCTGGCGCGGCCTGCTCAACCACCTCAAGGCCGAGGCGCCGCAATGGGCCGCGCTGCTGCCCGCATTGCCGCGCCTGGCCCACCAGGCACTGGCGCGCGACAGCCACGCCCGGCTGGCCGAGGAGGTGGCGCGGCTCACCGCCGAGCAGAAGCGACAAACCTGGCTGATGGCACTGATTGCCGCCCTGCTCGCAGTGCTTCTCGGGGTGGGCCTCTCGCTATAATCCGCGCGACTCCCGCCGTCGAGGCTCCCGATGCTGCTCTGGTTCGTCATCCTCTACCTGCTCGTCTCCGTCGGCATCGGCCTGCTGGCCGCGACCCGCGTCCATAACGCCAAGGACTTCGCCGTCGCCGGCCGTTCGCTGCCGCTGCCCGTGGTCACCGCCACGGTGTTCGCCACCTGGTTCGGCGCCGAGGCCGTGTTCGGCGTCTCGGCCACCTTCGTCAAGGATGGCCTGACCGGCGTCGTCGCCGATCCCTTCGGCTCGTCGATGTGCCTGATCATCGCCGGCATCCTCTTCTCGCGCTACCTCTACAAGCTCAACATCCTGACGCTGGGCGACTTCTACCGCATGCGCTACAACCGCACGGTCGAGGTCGTCACCACCATCTGCATCGTGCTCTCCTACCTCGGCTGGGTGGCGGCGCAGATCAAGGCGCTGGGGCTGATCTTCTTCGTCGTCACCGACGGCGCAGTCAGCCAGGAGGCGGGCATGATCCTCGGCGCCGCCATCGTGCTCACCTACACCACCTTCGGCGGCATGTTCTCGGTGGCCATCCTCGACTTCGTGCAGATGACGGTGTCGATGGGTGGCCTGCTGTTCATCGCCTGGACGGTCAGCGGAAAAGTCGGCGGTGGCGCCACGGCGGTGATCGACCATGCCCGTGCCGCCGGCAAGCTCGACTTCTTCCCAGCGCCCGACCCCTGGCTGTGGCTGACCTTCCTCGGCACCTGGCTGACCATGATGCTGGGCTCGATTCCGCAGCAGGACGTGTTCCAGCGCGTCACTTCGGCGAAGAGCGCGAAGATCGCACTGGGCGGCTCGATACTGGGCGCGACGATCTACTTCAGCTTCACCTTCGTGCCGATGTTCATCGCCTACTCGGCGACGCTGATCGACCCGGCGCTGTTCAACGACCTGCTGGCCAGGGACACCCAGCTGGTATTGCCGACGCTGGTCCTGCAACACACGCCGCTCGTCGCCCAGGTGCTGTTCTTCGGCGCCGTGCTGTCGGCCATCATGAGCTGTTCGTCGGCGACGCTACTGGCTCCGTCGGTCACCTTCGCCGAGAACGTGGTCAAGGGCTTCTACCCGCACATGGGCGACCGGCAGTTCCTGCGCGTGATGCGGGTCTGCCTGGTGGTCTTCGCCTGCATGGTGCTGGCCTTCGCCCTCAAGTCCAACGCTTCGATCTTCAAGATGGTCGAGAACGCCTACAAGGTCACGCTGGCCGGCGCCTTCGTGCCGCTCGCCGCCGGCATCTTCTGGCACCGCGGCACCACCCAGGGCGCGCTGGCCGCCACCTTCGGCGGCCTCGTCACCTGGATCCTCATCGAGGTGCTGATCGGCGAGGCCAGCCCGGTGCCGCCGCAGCTGATCGGACTCGGCGTGTCGCTGCTCGGCATGGTCGCCGGCTCGCTCTTGCCGCAGTGGGTCGGCCACAAGACGCCGGGGCGGCCGCTGCACGAGCTGCAGCATCACGTGGCGGCCGAGACGCACCATGTGGCCGAGCCGGTCCATCACCACCCCACGCCCGGCTGAAGCCGGCGCGCCCGCATGATCGGTGCGCTCACGCTGCTGCTGCTGTTCCAGCTCGCCGGCGAGATCCTGGCGCATGCCTTCGCCCTGCCGCTGCCCGGGCCGGTGATCGGCATGGCGCTGCTGTTCGCGACGCTGGCGCTGCGCGGCGGAGTGTCCGACGATCTGCGCAGCACCGCCAACGGCCTGCTGCAGCATCTCTCACTGCTGTTCGTGCCGGCCGGCGCCGGCGTGATGATCCACTTCGCGCGCATCGGCGGCGAGTGGCCGGCGATCCTCGGCGCGCTGGTCGCCAGCACCGCGCTCACCCTGATCGTCACCGCGCTGGTGCTGCGCCTGCTGCTGCGGGGCAAGGAACAGCCTCCGTCATGACCCCGCGCCTGAACGAGATCTGGGTCTACCTGTCGGCCACGCCGCTGCTCGGCCTGACGCTGACGCTGGTCGCCTACCAGGGCGCCTACTGGCTCTATTCGCGCTCGGGCATGAACCCGCTGGCCAATCCGGTGGCGATCGCCGTGGCCGTCATCGTTGCGTTGCTGACGCTGACCGGCACGCCCTACGCCACCTACTTCGAGGGTGCGCAGTTCGTGCATTTCCTGCTCGGCCCGGCCACCGTGGCGCTGGCGGTGCCGCTCTACGCCCAGTTGCCGCGCCTGAAGCAAATACTCGGACCGGCATTGCTCGCCCTCGTCGCCGGTTCGCTGACGGCCATCGTCTCCGCCATCGCCATGGGCTGGACGCTCGGCGGTTCGAAGGAAACCTTGCTGTCGCTGGCGCCGAAATCGGTCACCACGCCGATCGCCATGGGCATCGCCGAGAAGATCGGCGGCCTGCCCTCGCTCACCGCCGTGCTCGTCGTCACCACCGGCATTCTCGGCGCCGTGATGGCGCGCGGCCTGTTCAACGCACTGGGTTGCCAGGATCACGCCATCCGCGGCTTCGCCGTCGGTGTCGCGGCCCATGGCATCGGCACCGCGCGCGCTTTCCAGGTGTCGGAGACCGCCGGCGCCTTCGCCGCCCTGGCCATGGGACTCAACGGCCTGGCCACCGCGCTGCTGCTGCCGCTGCTGATCCGCCTCTGGAACTGAGCAGTGGCGCTTCTGGAAATCCGCAACGTCACCCGCCGCTTCGGCGCGCTCGAGGCGGTCAAGGACGTGACGCTGGCCATCGAGGCCGGCGAGTTCTTCACCCTGCTCGGGCCCTCGGGTTGCGGCAAGACCACGATCCTGCGCATGATCGCGGGCTTCGACGAGCCCGATGCCGGCGACATCCTGCTCGACGGCAGGCCGCTCACCGGCATCCCGCCCGAGCAGCGGCCGCTGCACACGGTGTTCCAGAGCTACGCCCTGTTTCCGCACATGACGGTGGCGGGCAACGTCGCCTTCCCGCTGGAGACGGCCGGCAAGCCGCGCGACGAGATCCGCCGCCGCGTCGGCGAGGCGCTGGCGCTGGTGTACCTGACCGACAAGGCCGAAAGCTTCCCGCACGAACTGTCCGGCGGGCAGAAGCAGCGCGTGGCGCTGGCGCGCGGCCTCGTCAACAAGCCGCGTCTGCTGCTGCTCGACGAGCCGCTCGGTGCGCTCGACGCCAAGCTGCGCGTCGAGATGCAGAGCGAGCTGATCCAGCTGCAGCGCGACGTCGGCATCACCTTCGTCTTCGTCACCCACGCGCAGCAGGAGGCGCTGGCGCTGTCGCATCGCATCGCCGTCATGAAGGACGGCCGCGTCGAGCAGTGCGACGAGCCGGACACGCTCTACACCCAGCCGGCCAACCGCTTCGTCGCCGACTTCATCGGCAAGATCAACCTGATCGAGGTCGCGGTCGCCGCCGCCAGCAAGGTGCTGCTGACGCTCGATGCGCCGGGGCTTGGCCAGATCGCCGCCACCGACCTGCGCCCGCTGAAGGCCGGCGAGCGCGGCGCCTTCGCCCTCCGCCCGGAACTGGTGCGCGTCTTCGGCCACAAGGAATCGGCCGACCTCAAGAATCGCTTCGAGGGCAGGGTGCGCGAACTGCTCTACCTCGGCGACGTGACGCACTACAAGATCGAGCTCGCCAACGGCTTCGTCATCGAGGCGCTGATGCCCAACGCCGCGCCGGGACGCGCCAAGTTCCACGAGGTCGGCGACCCGGTCGCCGTCTGCTGGCGCCACGATGCGGGCGTATTCTTGCGTGCGTGACGCACAGCTGACCCTTCCATCATGGCCCGACACCTCCCGCTCTTCGACCGCCGCAGCCTCCTCTTCCTGCTCGGCCTGCTGCTCTCCGCCGGCTTCTTCGCCACGACCCTGTTCGGCTACTTCGTCTCCAAGCACGCCATTCGCGACACCCTGATCGGCCAGGACCTGCCGCTGACCGCGAGCAACATCTACTCCGAAATCCAGAAGGACCTGGTGCGGCCGGTGCTGGTCTCCTCGACCATGGCCAACGACACCTTCGTGCGCGACTGGGTGCTGCAGGGCGAACACGACGTCGCCGCCATGGCGCGCTACCTGGGCGAAGTCAGGAAGCGCTACGGCGCCTTCAGCAGCTTCTTCGTCTCGGACCGCACCTCGACCTACTACACCGGCGAGGGCGTGCTGAAGAAGGTGTCCCCCGACGAACCGCGCGACACCTGGTACTACCGCGTGCGGCAGATGCAGGCGGACTACGAGATCAACGTCGATCCGGACCTCGCCAACAAGGATGCGCTGACCATCTTCATCAACTATCGCGTCTTCGACTTCGGCGGCAACTACATCGGCACCACCGGCATCGGCCTCACCGTGGATGCCGTGCGGCGGCTGCTTTCCGAATACCAGGAGCGCTTCCAGCGCACCATCTATTTCGTCGACGAGCGCGGCAGGATCGTCGTCTTCGGCACCCGCCTCAATCGCGACCCCGAGCTGCGCAAGGTCGAGGGCGTCGGCAACCTAGTCGACCGGATACTGGCCGAGCGTCACGGCACCTACCAGTTCGTCGCCGGCGGCGACAATCACATTCTCCACGTCAATTACCTGCCCGAGCTCAAGTGGTACCTGTTCGTCGAGCAGAACGAGGACGTCGCGCTGGCAGGCATCCGCCGCACGCTCTACGTCAATCTCGCCATCAGCCTGGCCGTGACGCTGGTGGTGATGTTGCTGACCCACCTGGTGCTGAGCCGCTACCAGCGACGCATGGAGGAGATGGCGGCGACCGACAAGCTCACCGGCCTTCTCAACCGCCAGGCCTCGGCCATCGTCGTCGACAAGGTCATGGCCGAATATCGGCGCGAACCGCGGCCGGTCTCGGTGCTTCTGGCCGACGTCGACCACTTCAAGGAAATCAACGACCGTTACGGCCATCTCGCTGGCGACGCCGCGCTGCGCGGCGTCGCCGAGACGCTGCACAACGGCCTGCGCGGGTCCGACATCGCCGTGCGCTGGGGCGGCGAGGAGTTCCTGTTGGTGCTGCGCGGCTGCGACCTGTCCGAGGCCGAGTGGATCGCCGAGAAACTGCGCGCGGCCGTCGAACAGGCGCCGCTCGGCGAGCGTGCGCTGCGCACGACGATCAGCATCGGCGTCGCCGAATACGACGGCAGCGAAGCACCCGACCAGTGGTTCAATCGTGCCGACGCCGCGCTCTATCGGGCCAAGCATGCCGGCCGCAACCGGGTCGTCGCCGACCCGCCGGCGGCGCCTGCCGCCGGCTGAGGCAAGGCAGGTGCGATCGCCATGAACGCACCAGGCACCCGGCCGACCCGCTGGCTCGTCACCGCGCCGCCGACGCTGTTCCTGCTCGTATTCTTCCTGCTGCCTGCGCTGATCGTGGTGCTGGCCAGCCTGCGCCAGCCGGGCGAGTTCGGCGGGCTCGCGCCGCTGACGGGGCTCGCCGACCTCGGCGCCGAAGCCTACCGCTTCCTGCTCGACGACATCGTTTACGCGGAGATCTTCGCCCGCTCCTTCGTCGTCGCCGGGCTCACCACGCTGATCTGCATCGTGCTCGCCTATCCGCTGGCCTGGCTCATCGCGCGCAGTCCGCAGAAGCGGCGCGACCTGCTGGTGCTGCTGGTGATCCTGCCCTTCGCCAGCAACTTCCTCGTGCGCATCTACGCCTGGATCATGCTGCTCGGCCCGGCCAACCTGCTGTACACGCCGGCCGCCGTGATCGTCGGCATGGTCTATGTGCACCTGCCCTTCATGATCCTGCCGCTCTACACCAACCTCGAGAAGCACGACCCGGCGCTGCTCGAGGCCGCGCAGGACCTCGGCGCCAGCGCCTGGACGCGCTTCTGGCGCGTGACCTTCCCGCTCTCGCTGCCCGGCATCTTCTCCGGCTCGGCGCTGGTGTTCATCCCCGTCCTCGGCATGTTCGCCGTACCCGAGCTGCTCGGCGGCACCGGCGACATCCTCATCGGCAACCTGATCAAGGAGCAGTTCCTCGACAACCGCGACTGGCCGCTCGGCTCGGCGCTGTCGATCCTGCTCACTGTGCTGGTTTTGCTGCTGGCGGGGATCACGGCGTGGGCCGCGCGGCGCGGGCTGCACGGCACGGAGGCGGTGTCATGAGAGCCCCGCCGCCGGGCCGCCCCAAGGCGGGGCAAGCCATCACCCTCAAGCGCAGCGAGCAACCGTCACCCCCTTCCGCGGGAAGGGGGGCGGGGGGAAGGCGCACATGGTGGCTGTGGGCCGCCTCGCTCGCCGTCTATGCCTTCCTCTATATTCCGCTGGCGGTGGTGGTGCTGTTCTCCTTCAACGACTCGATGCTCAACGCGCAATGGGTCGGCTTCACCTTCCGCTGGTACGGGAAACTGCTGCACAACGGCGAGATGCTGCGCGCCGCCGCCAACTCCGTGCTGATCGCGCTGCTGTCGTCCGCCATCTCGACCGTGCTGGGCGCCATGGCCGGCCTGGCGATGCACCGCTACCGCTTCCGCTGGCTGCCGCTGCTGGTGCTCACGCCCGTGGCGATGCCGGAGATCCTGCTCGGCGTCTCGCTGCTGCTGTTCTTCCGCCAGGTGCTCGACCTCACCCTCGGCTTCGTCTCGATACTGATCGCCCACATCACCTTCTCCATCGGCTTCGTCGCGGTGATCGTGCGCGCGCGCCTCGCCGGCATGGACGAGAGCATCTTCGAGGCCGCGCGCGACCTCGGCGCCACGCCCTGGGCCACCTTCCGCCGCATCACCCTGCCGCTGATCCTGCCGGCGCTCGTCGCCGGCTTCCTCATGAGCTTCACCCTGTCGATCGACGACTTCGTCATCACCTTCTTCGTCGCCGGCGTCGGCGTCAGCACGCTGCCGCTGCAGATCTACTCCATGATCAAGGTCGCGGTGACGCCCGAGGTCAACGCGGTGTCCACGCTGCTGATGGCGTTGACGCTGACGCTGATCTTCTTCGCCAGCCGCTTCGCGCCCGACGTGCTGAAGGGGCACGGCTGACGTCCCTCGCCGCAGTTGAAGTTCGCGTCCCGCGGGCATAGACTGAAAATCCCGCAAGCGAACGACAAAGGAGGATGGAGATGGGAGATAGCGTCTACAAGATCATCGAAGTGGTCGGCACCAGCAAGACTTCCTGGGAGGATGCGACGAAGAATGCGGTCAAGGCCGCCGGCTTGAGCGTTCGCGACCTGCGCATCGCCGAGATCACCAAGCTCGACACGGTGATCGACAAGGGCGAGGTGGTGGCTTTCCGCGCGCGGGTGAGCCTTTCCTTCAAGTACGACACCGACACCAAGAAGAAGGCCAAGACCAAGGCCAAATGACCGGCCGGCGGCGCCCGTTCTCCGGTGCGGCCATGATGCCGTCCTGCGGGCGCCGACTATTGCTGGCTGCCGCACTGGCCGTCGCGGCGGGGATGCTTGCGCCGTTCGCGCGCGCCGAGGACGTGCTGCATCTCTACAACTGGAACAACTACATCTCCGACGACACCCTGCGCCGCTTCGAGCAACGCTGCGGCTGCCGCGTCAGGCAGGACTACTACTCCGACAACGAGGAAATGCTGGCCAAGCTCGAAGCCGGCGCGGTCGGCTACGACCTGCTGGTACCCACGGGCAACGCGGTCGAGTCGCTGATCCGCCGGCGAGCGCTGCGGCCGCTGGACAAGGCGCGGCTGCCGCACCTGGGCAACGTCAAGCCCGAGTTCGCGAACCCGTGGTTCGACCCGGGCAACCGCTACTCGGTGCCCTATGCCAGCACCGTCACCCTGATCGGCTACAACGTCGAGAAGCTGCGCTCGCTCGGCCTGCCGACCGACAGCTGGGCACTGATCTTCGAGCCGCGCCACCTCGAAAAAATCCGTGGCAAGGTCACAGTGCTCAATTCGCAGCGGGAGCTGATGGCGGCTGCGATGAGGTATCTGGGCCATTCTGTGCAGGAGCGCGACCCGACCAAGTGGGAAGAAGCCGAGCGCCTGATCCTGCGCGCCAAGCCCTACTGGGCGACCTTCTCCAACAGCACCTACATCAAGGACCTCGCCATCGGCAACATCTGGGTCGCCCACGGCTACAGCAATGACATGTTCCGCGCCCGCGAGGACGCGAAGGCCGCCGGCCGGCCCTTCGGCATCGGCTTCACCACGCCGAAGGAGGGCGCGGTGCTCGCCGTCGACAGCTTCGTGCTGCACAAGTCGGGCGGCCGTCCGGACCTCGCCCACAAGTTCATCGACTTCATGCTCGAGGGCGAGAACGCCGCCGACGTTTCCAACCTGATCGGCGCCGGCAACACCAATGCCGCGGCGATGCCGCACATCCGGCCGGAGATCGCGGCCGAGCCGGCCATCTTCCCGCCGCCGGCAACATTGCGACAGCTCGAGATGCTGCGCGACTTCGACCCGAAGCTGCGCCGCACCCTGTCCCGCATGTGGACCGAGATCAAGGTGCGCTGAGCCAGCCGGCCGGCCGGTGGTTCAAGCGCCGGGCCTGCCGCCGGGTTTGACACAGGTCAATCCCGCACCCCGGCCGTCCCGCTATAGTGCCGCATCCCAACGTGTTCCCCGAACCATGACCACCCCCGCTTCCATCGAGCTGGTCTGTCCCGCCGGCGGCCTGCCCGCGCTCAAGGCCGCCGTCGACCACGGCGCCGACTGCGTCTACGCCGGTTTCCGCGACGAGACCAACGCGCGCAACTTCAACGGCCTCAACTTCGACGACAAGGCGCTGGCCGAGGGCGTGAAGTACGCCCACGCCCGCAAGGCGAAGGTGCTGATCGCCCTCAACACCTTCCCGCAGGCATCCAACTGGAGCCGCTGGACCGCCGCCGTCGACCGCGCCGCCGGCCACGGCGTCGATGCCGTGATCCTCGCCGACATGGGGCTGATGGACTACGCGGCGAAGAAGCATCCGAACCTGCGCCTGCACCTCTCGGTGCAGGGCTCGGCCACCAACTACGAGGCGATCAACTTCTACCGCGAGCGTTTCGGCATCCAGCGCGCCGTGCTGCCGCGTGTGCTGTCTCTCGCGCAGGTCGAGCAGGTGATCAAGAACACCCCGGTCGAAATCGAGATCTTCGGCTTCGGCGGCCTCTGCGTGATGGTCGAGGGCCGCTGCGCCCTCTCGGCCTACGCCACCGGCACCTCGCCCAACTGCCAGGGCGCCTGCTCGCCGGCCAAGAGCGTGCGCTGGGAGCAGACGCCGCAGGGCATGGAGACGCGGCTCAACGGCATCCTCATCGACAAGTTCGCCGACGGCGAGCGCGCCGGCTACCCGACGCTGTGCAAGGGCCGCTTCGAGGTCGACGACGAGACCTACTACGCGATCGAGGAGCCGACCAGCCTCAACACCATAGAGATGCTGCCCGAGTTGCTGCGCATCGGCGTGCGCGCGATCAAGATCGAGGGCCGCCAGCGCAGCCCCGCCTATGTCGCCCAGGTGACGCAGGTATGGCGCGAGGCCATCGACGCCTGCAAGCGCGACGCCACCCACTTCGCGCCCAAGGCGGCGTGGATGGCCGAGCTGAACAAGGTGTCGGAAGGCCAGAGCCACACGCTCGGCGCCTACTACCGCCCCTGGAAGTGAGCATGAAAATCTCCCTCGGCCCCCTGCTCTATTACTGGCCGCGCCAGCAGGTCTTCGACTTCTATGCAGATGTCGCGGCCATGCCCGTCGACATCGTCTATGTCGGCGAAACGGTCTGCTCGCGCCGCCACGAGCTGCGCCTCGAGGACTGGCTCGACGTCGCCGCCAGGCTGCGCGACGCCGGCAAGGAAGTCGTGCTGTCGACGCTGACGCTGATCGAATCCGAGTCCGACCTCAAGGCGCTGCGCCGCACCATCAGCGCCGACTTTCTGACGGAAGCCAACGAGATGGGGGCGGTGCGGCTGTGCGCCGAATCCAAGCGCAGCTTCGTCGCCGGACCGACGCTCAACGTCTTCGGTCCCGAGACGCTGCGTTTGCTCGCCGAAATGGGCGCGACGCGCTGGGTGCTGCCGCCGGAGGCCACGCGCGAAATGCTGCAGGGCCTGCAGGCGGGCCGTCCCGCCGGCCTGGAGACGGAGGTCTTCGCCCACGGCCGGCTGCCGCTGGCCTACTCGGCGCGCTGCTTCACCGCGCGGCGCTTCAACCTGCAGAAGGACAGCTGCGAGTTCAAGTGCATCGACTATCCGGAGGGCATGGCGCTCAAGACCCGGGAGGGCGAAGCCTTCCTGACGCTGAACGGCATCCAGACGCAGTCGGCCAAGACCTATAATCTGTTGGGCGAACTGCCGCAACTGGTCGCCGACGGCGTCGACGTTCTGCGCATCAGTCCCGAACACGCCGGCACCCGCGCGCTGGTCGAACAGTTCAGCGCCGCGCTCGCCGGAGACGTTGCGACCGTCCCCGCCGATGACTGCAATGGCTTCTGGTACGGCAGACCCGGATTGGAACTGGTAAAGACATGAACAGGACCTTCACGCTTCCCGCCTTCATCCTGCCCGCGGTTTTCGCGCGCCTCGGCCCGAAGCTGCCCCAACTGCCGCCGACGCTGGCGCTGGTTGCGGCGCTCAATGCAGCGCTCGGCCGTCTGCTGCCGCGCGAGCCGCTCGAGCCTCTGCTCGGCAAGCGGGTCACCATCAAGGTGCTCGATGCCGGGATGACGCTGCGCTTCGCCTACGGCGAGCGCGGCTTCCGCCCCTCCTTCGACACCGCGCCGGCCGATCTCGCCATGTCCGCCCGCGCCCGCGACTTCCTCGCGCTGCTGCTGCGCGAGGAGGACCCCGACACTCTGTTCTTCAGCCGGCGCCTGCTGATGGAAGGAGACACCGCGCTGGGCCTCCAGGTCAAGAACACACTCGACGGTATCGACCTGCCGCGCCTCGACCCGGCCACGCTGAAATCCCACCTCGCGCCGACGGCGCTGCTTGAACGCTTCGTCGCACGACTCGCGCAGCGTGCGGTCCCGCACCACTGAATCTGCCGCGGCGGCCGAGTCCAGGCTGCCGCTCTACCTCGCAAGCGCCTACACGCTGCTGGCGGTCTACGGCAGCCTCTATCCCTTCTCGGGCTGGCGCGATTCCGGGGTACCGCTGACCGAGTTCCTCGGCGCCGCGTGGCCGCGCTATTACACCGCTTTCGATCTCGTCGCGAACTTCGTCGCCTACCTGCCGCTCGGCTTTCTTTGGGTGCCGGCGCTGCGGCCGCTGATCGGCACGGCGGCGGCCGTCGTCGTCGCCACCTCGGTCGGCACGGGCTTCAGCCTTTCGGTGGAAATGCTGCAGAACTTCCTGCCCAGCCGCGTGCCCTCCAATGTCGATCTCGGCGGCAACGCGCTGGGGACCCTGGCCGGCGCACTGGCCGGCGCGCGCTGGGGCCGGGCGCTGCTCGACGGCGGCCGCATCGATGCGCTGCGCCGCAAGTTCCTGATGCACGGCCGCGCCGGCGACGTCGGCCTGCTGCTGATCGCGCTGTGGCTGCTGGCCCAGCTCAACCCCCTGACGCTGCTGTTCGGCACCGGCGAGCTGCGCAGCCTGCTGGAACTGCAGGCGCCTCTGCCCTACTCGGCGCAAGCCTTCGCCGACATCGAGGCGGCCACGGTCTGCGCCCAGACCGTGGCCATCGGACTCATCGCCGGTCGTCTCGCCCGTGGCTCGCAGCGCGAGCGCCAGGCATTGGCGCTCGGCCTCGTCGGTGCGGGCCTGCTGGTCAAGACCCTGGCGCTGGCGTTGCTGATGCAGGGCGCCCAGGCGCTCGCCTGGGCCACGACGGGCAGTCTCGTCGGGCTCGGCGCCGGACTGCTCATCCTTATCGCCGTGACGCCGGCGCCGACCTTCCTGCGACAGGCGCTGGCGGCGCTGGCATTGCTGGTCGCCACGGCGCTGGTGAATCTGGCGCCCGACAATCCCTACCTCATCAACACGCAGCATTTCTGGTTTGCCGGCCAGTTCCTCAACTTCAACGGCGCGACCAGCCTGGCCTCCTCGCTGTGGCCCTTCCTCGCACTGCCCTGGCTGTTCCTGCTGAGACCCCGCCATGAGTGAAATCATCGACCGCATCCACGACCTCCCAACCCTGCGCGACGCGCTGCGCGAATTCGCCGAGGCGCGCGACTGGCGCCCCTATCACACGCCGAAGAACCTGGCGATGGCAATGATCGTCGAGGCCGCCGAGCTGGTCGAGCATTTCCAGTGGGCCACACCCGAGGAGAGCATGGCGCTGCCGCCGGCCAAGCTGCTCGAGGTGCGCGAGGAAGTCGCCGACACCCTGATCTACCTCGTCGAACTCGCCGACGCGCTCGACATCGATCTGATCGCCGCGGCCCGCGATAAGATCGCGAAGAACGCCATCAAATACCCCGCCCCTAGGTAAGGACCATGAGCCACTTCAAATACCACGTATTCTTCTGCACCAACCAGCGCGAAGGCGGCGAGATGTGCTGCAACAACCACGGCGCCGCCGACGTGCGCGACTACATGAAGAAGCGCGTCAAGGAGCTCGGCGACAGGATCCCCGAGCGCGTCCGCATCAACACCGCCGGCTGCCTCGACCGCTGCGACAAGGGTCCGGTGATCGTCGTCTATCCCGAGGCGACCTGGTACACCTACGTCGACCGCGAGGACGTCGACGAAATCATCGAGTCGCACCTGATCGGCGGCAAGGTGGTGGATCGTTTGAAGGTCGACTAGCCGTGTCCCGCCACGAGCGCGTCCTGCTCGACGGGCCGGACGGAAGGATCGAGGTCTTCGTCGAACCCCACACGCCAGCGACCGGCATCGCGCTGGTCGCCCACCCCCACCCGCTGTTCGGCGGCACTGCCGACAACAAGGTGGTGACGACGCTGGCCAAGGCCTTCCGCGAACTCGGCTGCGCCACGCTGCGGCCGAGTTTTCGCGGCGTCGGCGGCTCCGAGGGCGAGCACGACCACGGCATCGCCGAGACCGAGGACCTGCTCGCGGTGCATGCCTACGCCCGCGGCCGCTTCGGCGCCGGGCTGCCGATCTATCTCGCCGGCTTCTCCTTCGGCGCCTACGTGACGACGCGGCTGGCCAAGCGGCTCGCGGCCGAAGGCGATGCCGCTCGACGCATGGTGCTGGTCGGCACCGCGGCGGGTTTCGTCGAAGGCGCAAGAACCTACGAAACCGAGGCCGTCGCGCCCGACACCGTCGTCATCCACGGCGCCGACGACACCACCGTGCCGCTCGCCAACGTGCTGCGCTGGGCCGAGCCGCTCGAACTGCCGGTGACGGTGATCCCCGGCGCCGACCATTTCTTCCACCGCAAGCTGCACCTGATCCGCAACGTCATCCACGCCGCGTGGAACCGCTGACCGTCCGCGACCTGCACAAGTCCTACGCCGGCCGCGAGGTCGTCGCCGGCATCTCGTTCACGCTGAAGCGCGGCGAGTGCTACGGCCTGCTCGGTCCCAACGGCGCCGGCAAGACCACCACGCTGCGCTGCTGCCTCGGCCTCACCGCGCCGGACTCGGGCGCAATCACGCTGGTGGACGAGCCCGTGCCCGAGCGGGCGCGCTTGGCCCGCGCGCGCGTCGGCGTAGTGCCGCAGTTCGACAACCTCGATCCCGATTTTTCCTGCGCCGAAAACCTGCTGGTCTATGGCCGCTACTTCGGCATGAGCGACGCGGCGATCCGCGCCCGCATCCCGCAGTTGCTCGAATTCGCCGGGCTGGCCGGCAAGGAGGGCGCGAGCATCCGCACGCTCTCCGGCGGCATGAAGCGGCGCCTGACGCTGGCACGCGCGCTGGTCAACGACCCCGACCTGCTGATCCTCGACGAGCCGACCACGGGGCTCGACCCCCAGGCACGCCACCTGATCTGGGAACGCCTCAAGCGCCTGATCGCCGACGGCAAGACCATCCTGCTCACCACCCACTTCATGGACGAGGCCGAGCGGCTGTGCGGCCGCCTCGCCATCATGGACGCCGGCCGCATCATGGTCGAGGGCGCGCCGCGCGAGCTGATCAGGAGCCAGATCGAGCCGCAGGTGGTCGAGGTCTATGGCGAGGATGCCCCCGGCTGGGCGCAGGCCGAGGCCGCCACGTTCGCCCAGCGCTGCGAGGTCAGCGGCGAGACCGCCTTCTGCTACGTCGCCGACGCCGCACCGCTGCTCGAGCACCTCGCCGCACGGCCGCAGCTCGCCACGCTGCATCGTCCGGCGAATCTCGAGGACGTGTTCCTCAAGCTCACCGGCCGGGACCTCAGAGACTGATGGAACTCTCGCCGCGCGCCTTCGCCGTCTGGCGCCGCAACTTCCTGGTGTGGAAGAAGCTCGCACTGCCGTCGATCCTCGGCAATCTCGCCGACCCGATGATCTACCTCTTCGGCCTCGGCTACGGCCTCGGCGGGCTGCTGCCGCAGGTGGGCGGCACCAGCTACATCGCCTTCCTCGCCGCCGGCACCGTCTGCGCCTCGACCATGAACGCCGCCTCCTTCGAGGCGCTCTACTCGGCCTTCTCGCGCCTGCACGTGCAGAAGACCTGGGAGGCGATCATGAACGCGCCGGTATCGCTCGACGACGTCGTCGCCGGCGAACTGCTGTGGGCGGCGACCAAGGCGACGCTGTCGGGCGCCGCAATCCTGCTGGTGATGGCCCTGCTCGGCTTCGCCCATGGCGCACAGGCGTTGTGGGTGCTGCCCCTGATCTTCCTCACCGGGCTGGTCTTCGCCGCGCTGGGCCTCTGCGTCAGCGCGGTGGCGCCGTCCTACGACTTCTTCATGTACTACTTCACGCTGTTCATCACGCCGATGACCCTGCTCTCGGGCGTGTTCTTTCCGCTGGAGCAACTACCTGCCGCCTTTCAGGTCGCGGCGCAGGCCCTGCCGCTGACCCATGCCGTGGCCCTGGCCCGGCCCCTGCTCCTGGGACAGGCGCCCCCCATGATCTGGCCCCATGTCGCCTTGCTCGCCGCGATCACGGCCATCGCCTTCGTCGGCGCCCTCGCCCTCGCCCGCCGCCGCTTGCTAAAATAGGCATTTCGCAGAACCGGTCTGATGCACCGCAACAGGGCGACCTAACCGCCCACGCCCCATTTCGGGGCATTCGCCCCATGGAAGCCCACGGCCAGTCAAGGACTTGGCACTGGCACGCCCGTTGCTATAGCTTAGCCAAAGCCTTTCCCAATTCGAGAAACTTCAGGAGCCCCATCATGAATCTCAAACTCAAAGCCCTCGCCGTCGCGCTGCCCCTGGCCTTCGCCGCCTCGTCCTACGCCGCCGATGAGCCCAAGAAGGATGCCGAGCCGGCACCCGACTGGAGCTGGACCGGCCACGTCGACGCCAACAGCGCCTACTACCTGCGCGGCATCACCAACACCTACGGCAACAACAAGTGGGAAAAAGGCGCGCCCGCGACATACGCCAACAAGGGCGACGCCAAGGTCTCCAACAGCTGGGGCGACGCGCCGGAATCGCGCGATCCGGCCATGCAGTGGGGCTTCGACATCACCCACAGCAGCGGTTTCTACGTCGGCTACTGGGCCTCGACGCTGACCTACTCCTACAAGAAGGTCGGCGAGTCGTACGATATCTACAAGAAATCCCTTGCTGGCGGCCCCCCGGTTCCCGGCGCCGGCTTCTACGATAGCGAGAAGTCCATCGAGAACGACATCTACGGCGGCTACACCGGCAAGGTCGGCGACCTCGGCTACGACCTCGGCCTGACCTACTACTACTACCTCGACGGCACACACTCCAACGCGCCGGAAACCAAGATCAAGCTGACCTACGGCGAATTCGGCCTGCAGGCGCAGACCCTGCTCGAGGACACCATCTGGGGCAACCAGGCCGACACCTACTGGTCGCTGACCTGGACCAAGCCGCTGCCCTACGACATCACCTTTACCGCCAACGCCGGCTATTACACCTACGGCAAGGAAGGCAAGTATCTTGGCAGCAAAGATACCGCGAAAGGCGGCTCGCCGACCTGCAACAGCGCCGCCGGATCGGGCCAGACCAACGGCTTCTTCTTCGTCAATGGCTGCTATGAAAGCTTCAACACCAACGGCACCATCAACCGCGATGCCAAGGTCGTCAGCGGCGCCTTCCGCCACCTGATCCTCGGCATCGCCCAGCCGATCGGCGAGACCGGCCTGACCTGGAACGCCCAGGCCATCATCTCGGGCTACAACCGCTTCAACATCAAGCAGGACGACAAGCTAACCGTCGGCATCGCCTACGCCTTCTGAGTTTTCCCGTTTCTCCCCCCGCGACGATCTTCCCCGATCTCGCGTTCAACGCCGGGCTGGACCCCCGGCGTTTTTTATGGCTCGCGGCGGCCTGGCGGCAGGGTCACGCGCCGTCCGACGGATTCGACCCCGTAATCGAGGCGCAGTCGCAACTCGGGCAACACGCCCTGTTCCGACTGTGACGACAGCGGCCGTCCCGCAAGCCAAAAGCCGGCCGCGAGGCCGCAGGCGGCGGCCACCGCGAGCAGCGCGGCGGACCGGAAACGCAACCCCGTCCACAGCAGCGCCCGGCGCAGGCGACGCCGGTCCGCCGTCGCCGACTTGCGATCGGTTTCGGCCGCCCGGCGCGCTGCCGCGGCGGCTGCGGCGCCGGCCTCGGACTGCGCACGCTGCCGCGCCGCCTCGGCCGCGGCGCGCTCGGCTTGCGTGCGCCGCTCCGCGGTTTCCCGTGCGGCCACAGCGGCCGCCTCTTGCTTGGCGGCCGCCTGCGCGGCTTCGGTCTCGGCATCGCGCCGCTCGAGTGCCGTCTGTTCCAGCCGCCGCTCGGCCTGCTGCAGCGCTTCGGCCTGCTTCGCGAGCGCGCGTTCCGCTTCGGCGCGGGTCCGCGCGGCTGCCGCTGCCTCGGCCTCATGGTCGGCCTCGGCACGGAGGCGGGCCGCCTCGGCCGCGGCGGCGCCGACTTCGGCCTCGGCACGCTGCCGCCCGGCCTGCGCCGCAGTGCGCTCGGACTCGGCACGGGCTTCGGCCTGTTCGGCTAACGACCGGTCGGCCCCGGCTCTGATTTGCGCGGCCTGTGCCGCCTCCTGCTCAGACCGGGCACGTCGTTCCGCGGCTTCGCGGGCCGCCATGTCGGCCGCCTCGCGTCGGGCGGCCTCCTGCGCTGCTTCGATCTCGGCATCGCGCCGTTCCAGCGCCGCCCGCTCCAGCTGGCGCTCGGACTGAGCCAGGGCCTCGGCCTGCTCCGCGAGCGCGCGTTCCGCTTCGGCCCGATGCCGCGCGGCCTGTGCCGCTTCGGTTTCGGCCAGCGTGCGCCCATCGAAGGCTGCGCGCGCGGCCGCCTCGGCGGCTTCGCGCCTGGCCGCCGCCTGTGCGGCTTCAGTCTCGGCATTGCGGCGTTCGAGCGCCGCTTGCGCCAAACGGCGCTCGGCTTCCATCGAAGCCTCGGCCTGCGCGACAAGTGAGCGTTCGGCTTCCGCCTGACGTTGCGCGGCTTGCGCCGCCGCCTGTTCGGCCTGGGCATGTCGTTGCGCGGCTTCGCGAGCCGCCGTGCCGGCCGCCTCGCGCCGGGCAGCTTCCTGCGTTGCTTCGAGCTCGGCATCGCGCCGTTCGAGGGCAACCCGCTCCAACCGCCGCTCCGCCTCGGCCAGTGCCTCAGCCTCCAGGGCGCGCACTCGTTCAGCCTCGGCAAGAGCCTGCGCCGCTGCGAGGCCCTCGGCTTGCCTTCCACTCTCGGCCTCGCGCCGGACTTTCTCGGCCGCAATGGCTCGTGCCTCGGCCTCGGCCCGTTGCTGCGCCGCCAGCGCCGCTTCGCGCTCCGCCTGCGCCAGCACTCCGGCCTGAACGGCGAGGGCGCGGTCGGCCTCCTCGCGTTGCCGCGCGGCCTGCGCCGCTTCCTGCTCCGCGTGTGCGCGCTGCACCGCAGCCGTATAAGCGGCCGTGTTCGCGGCCTCGCGCCGGGCCGTCTCCTGCATGGCCTCGCGTTCGGCCTGGCGTCGCTCGATCGCCGCCTGCTGCCGCTGGCGCTCGGCCTCGGCCAGCGCTTCCGCCTGCATCGCCTGCGCTCGTTCCGCTTCGGCGCGCGTCCGTGCCGCGACCAGCCCCTCGACTTCGGGCAGTTCCTGGGTGCCGACTTCCTCGGGACCGCCGACGTCGGTGCGATTGCCATCGGCGGCCTTCGGCTCGGCCGTCTCCGGCTCCGCCCTCTGCCGGGCAAGCCGCGCCGCTTCGGCCCGCTTGAGGTTGCGCAACAGGCTGCTCATGGTGTTACCACCGCTTCTGGCTGCAATGGCGATCGATTCTATGGAATGCCGCGGGGGGCCAAAGCGTCGAAAAGGTAGAATTCCCCAATGGTTACCTCCACCGAGACCCTGCTCGTGCTGACCAACCTGCCCGATGCCGCCGCCGCCCGCACCCTTGCCGACCACCTGGTCGGCGAGCACCTCGCCGCCTGCGTGAATATCCTGGCGCCGTGCCGCTCGGTCTATCGCTGGCAGGGGGTGGTCGAGGAGGCCGAAGAGGTGCCGCTGCTGATCAAGACCACGGCCGCGCGCTATGGCGAGCTCGAGGCGGCAATCCGCGCCCGGCATCCCTACGAACTTCCCGAGATCGTCGCTGTCCCAATCGCGCACGGCCTTCCCGCCTACCTGGGCTGGATCGCGGCCGCAACCACCCCAGACACCACGACATGCTGAAACGCCTGCTGACCGCGCTGCTCCTCTGGACAGTCGCCGCCGTTCCTGCCTTCGGCGCCGAAGAGCCCCTCGAGCCGGAGCAGGCCTTCAAGTTCTCGGCGCGCGCCGTGGACGCCAGGACCATCGAAGCCCGCTGGCAAATCACCGGCGCCTATTACATGTACCGCGACAAGTTCAGGTTCGCGGTCGAACCCGCAACGGCGAAGCTCGGCACGCCGACCTTCCCCAGGGGCGAGGTCCATGACGACGAGAACTTCGGCAAGGTCGAGACCTACCGCAAGGAAGTGAAGATCCTGCTGCCGGTCGAGGGCGCCGCCCCCGGCGAGACGCTGACGCTCAAGGTCAGCTCGCAAGGCTGCTGGGACAAGGGCGTCTGCTACCCGCCGACGCCGCAGCAGGCAAAGGTGACGCTGGCCGCGGCGAGCATTGCGCCGGCACCGGCCGCCGTCGCCACCGGACCGGCTTCCGCCGGTGGCGACGAAACCAGCCAGATCGCCGGCATCCTCAAGGGCGCGAGCTTCTGGGTCGCCCTCGCCACCTTCTTCGGTTTCGGCCTGTTGCTCTCCTTCACCCCCTGCGTGCTGCCGATGGTGCCCATCCTCTCCGGCATCATCGTCAACCACGGCCATGCCGTCACCCATGCGCGCGCCTTCGTGCTGTCGGCTTCCTACGTGCTGGGCATGGCGGTCACCTATGCCGCCGCCGGCGTCGCCGCCGGCCTGTCGGGCACGCTGCTCTCGGCCGCGCTGCAGAACGCCTGGGTGCTCGGCGGCTTCGCGCTGGTGTTCGTCGCACTGGCGCTGTCGATGTTCGGCTTCTACGAGTTGCAGCTGCCCTCGGCCATCCAGTCGCGGCTGTCGGAAACCGCCAACAAGCAGGGTGGCAGCCTTGGCGCGATTGCGCTGATGGGCGCGCTCTCGGCGCTGATCGTCGGCCCCTGCGTCGCCGCGCCCCTGGCCGGGGCGCTGCTCTACATCGCCCAGACCCGCGATGCCTGGCTCGGCGGCTGGGCGCTGTTCGCGCTGGCGCTGGGCATGGGGGTGCCGCTGCTCGCGGTCGGCGTCTTCTCGCGTTCGCTGCTGCCGAAGACCGGGCCGTGGATGAACGCGGTCAACCGCTTCTTCGGCGTTCTGCTGCTCGCCACCGCGCTGTGGCTGGTGTCGCCGGTGCTGCCGGCCTGGCTCAACATGCTCGGCTGGGCCGCGCTGATGATTGTGCCGGCGATCTATATGCACGCGCTCGACCCGCTGCCGGCCAACGCCTCGGGCTGGCAGCGGCTGTGGAAAGGCGTCGGCGTCGCGCTGCTGATCGCCGGCGGCACGATGCTGATCGGCCTCCTCGGCGGCGCGCGCGATCCGTTGCAGCCCCTGTCCTTCCTGCGCAGCACGGGTGCCAACGCTGCCGTGTCGCCAGCGCCGACTTTTCAACGCGTGAAATCGGTGACCGAACTGGACGAGCGACTCAAGTCCGCCGGCCGCCCCGTGATGCTCGACTTCTATGCCGACTGGTGCGTGAGCTGCAAGGAAATGGAGAAGCTTACCTTCGCCGATCCCAAGGTCGCCGCGCAGATGAACCGCATGCTGCTGCTGCAAGCCGACGTCACGGCCAACAACGAGGACGACAAGGCGCTCTTGAAGCGCTTCGGCCTGTTCGGCCCGCCCGGCATCATCTTCTTCGACGCCAGGGGTGGCGAGCGCACCGAGCTGCGCGTCGTCGGCTACCAGCCCCCCGAAGCTTTCCTGCCGACGCTCGAGCGCGCCCTGCGCTGAACCTTCTTTCCACGGAGTCCCCATGTTCACCGGCATCGTCGCCGCCACCGGCAAGATCACCCGTCTGCAAGCGCTCGAGAAGGGCGTGCGCCTCACCGTCACGGCGCCCGGCCTCGCGCTCGCCGACGTCGCCATCGGCGACTCGATCGCCCACAACGGCGTCTGCCTGACCGTCATCGCCAAGAAGAAGGCCAGTTACCAGGTCGACGTCTCGCGCGAGACGCTAGACTGCACCGTCGGCCTCGACGCCGAGGGCGACGAGCTCAATCTGGAGAAGGCCATGCGCCTGTCCGACTTCATCGGCGGCCATCTGGTGTCGGGCCATGTCGACGGCGTCGGCGAGGTCGAGACCTTCGAGAAGATCGGCGAGTCGCATCTGCTCGTGATCAAGGCGCCGAAGAATCTGGCGAAATACATCGCGCGCAAGGGTTCGATCACCGTCGACGGCGTGTCGCTGACCACCAACAAGGTGAAGGGGCGCACGTTCTCGATCAACCTGATACCGCATACCGTCGAAGTCACCACGCTCAAGCGCCTGCATCCGGGAGCGAAGATCAATCTAGAGGTCGACCTCATCGCCCGCTACGTCGAGCGCATGCTCGGGGCGCGCTAGTGGCTTGGGAGTAGAATGCGCGGCCCCGATCAGAAAAACCCAGCGCCCAGATGAGCATCAGTTCCGTACAAGACATCGTCGCCGACCTCAAGGCCGGCAAGATGGTCATCCTCGTCGACGAGGAAGACCGCGAGAACGAGGGCGACCTCGTCATCGCCGCCGAGCATTGCACCGCCGAGGCCATCAACTTCATGGCCAAGCACGGCCGCGGCCTGATCTGCCTGACGCTGACCGAGGCGCGCTGCCGCCAGCTCGACCTGCCGCTGATGGTGCGCGACAACAAGACGCCGCACGGCACCGCCTTCACCATGTCGATCGAGGCCGCCGAAGGCGTCACCACCGGCATCTCGGCCCACGACCGCGCCCGCACCGTGCAGGCCGCGGTAGCGAAAGCCGCCAAGCCCGCCGACATCATCCAGCCCGGCCACATCTTCCCGCTGATGGCGCAGAACGGCGGCGTGCTGGTGCGCGCCGGCCATACCGAGGCCGGCTGCGACTTCGCCGCGATGGCGGGGCTGGAACCGTCGTCGGTGATCTGCGAGATCCTCAAGGACGATGGCACCATGGCGCGGCTGCCCGACCTGATCGAGTTCGCCGGCGAGCACAAGCTCAAGATCGGCACCATTCGCGACCTGATCCACTACCGCGCCGAAAACGAGAAGCTGGTCGAGTGCGTGGCGGATAAGGAGATCGCCTGCGGCCACGGCAAGTTCCGCCTGCGCGCCTTCGAGGACAAGACCAGCGGCGAGGTGCACCTCGCGCTGACCCAGGGCGAGATTCGCGCCGAAGCCGAGACGCTGGTGCGTGTACACGAGCCCATCTCGGTGCTCGACTTCCTCGATTGCGCCAGCCACCGCCACAGCTTCAGCGTCGACCAGGCGATGGCCGCGATCGCCCGGGCGAAGAGTGGCGTCATCGTGCTGCTGCATCGCAAGGAAGCCGGCAACGACCTGCTGTCAGCGCTGAAATTCGATGGCGAGCGCCCCGCCGCCAAGTGGGACCCGCGCCTCTATGGCATCGGTGCCCAGATCCTGCGCGACGTCGGTGTCGGCAAGATGCGCCTGATGGCCAGCCCGCGGAAGATGCCGAGCATGACCGGCTTCGGCCTCGAGGTCTGCGGCTACCTGTCCCCCGAAGAAGCATAAGCTTGAGGAAATCCATGATGGGCAAGTGCCAGAACGTCCGCGAAATCGAACCCGACCTCAACGGCGCCGGCCTGCGTGTCGGCGTAGTCATGAGCCGCTTCAACCGCGACATCTGCGAGGGCCTGCTCTCGGCCTGCTGCCAGGAACTGGGCAAACTCGGCGTCGCTCCGGAGAACGTCACCATCGCCACCGTGCCCGGCGCACTGGAGCTGCCGCTGGTGCTGCAGACCATGGGCCAGAGCGGCAAGTTCGACGCGCTGGTCGCGCTGGGCAGCGTGGTGCGCGGCGAGACCTACCACTTCGAGGTGGTGTCGAACGAGTCGGCGCGCGGCATCACCGACGCCCAGCTCGCGATGGGCATCCCCATCGCCAACGGCGTGCTGACCACCGAGAACGACGACCAGGCGCTGGTGCGCATGTCGGTCAAGGGCGCCGAGGCGGCCCAGGCCGCAGTCGAAATGGCCAAGCTGCTGCGGAACTTCATGTGAGCGCTGGCAAATCCCCGCGCCACAAGGCGCGCGAGTTCGTCGTCCAGGGCCTCTACCAGTGGCAGGTCGGCGGTCAGGACGCCGCCGCCATCCAGGTCCAGGCCGAGGGCGTGGCCGGCTTCGACAAGGCCGACCGTGCGCTCTACGATGCCCTGCTCGCCGGCGTTCTCCAAAACGCCGAGACCCTGCGCGATCTGCTCGCCCCGTACATCGACCGCGCCTGGAACGAAGTCTCGCCGATCGAGCGCGGCATCCTGCTGCTCGGCGCCTGCGAACTGAAACTGCACCCCGAGACGCCTTACCGCGTCATCATCAACGAGGCCATCGAACTGGCCAAGACCTATGGCGGCACCGACGGCCACAAGTTCGTCAATGGCGTGCTCGACAAGCTCGCGCCGCAACTGCGCCCGGCCGAGACGTCGCGCCGCTGACCTGCCCCGGAGGCCGCGTGCCGTCCGAGTTTGAACTGATCGACCGCTACTTCAGGCGCCCGACCCGCCACACCGAGCTCGGCGTCGGCGACGACGGCGCCATCATCCGCCCGACGCCCGGCATGGAACTTGTCGTCTCCACCGACATGCTGGTCGCGGGCACCCACTTCCTGCCCAACGTCGAAGCCGAAGACCTCGGCTGGAAGGCGCTCGCCGTCAATGTCTCGGACATGGCGGCGATGGGCGCACAGCCGCGCTGGGCGCTGCTCGCGGCGGCCCTGCCGGCGGCGACCGAATCCTGGATCGAGAAGTTCACGCGGGGCTTCTTCGCCTGCGCCGACGCATACGGCATCGACGTCATCGGCGGCGACACGACCCGGGGGCCGCGCAACCTCTGCGTCACCATCTTCGGCGAAGTACCGCAGGGAACGGCTCTGCGGCGTTCCGGTGCCCGGCCCCGGGACGAAATCTGGGTCTCGGGCAAGCCGGGCCGGGCCGCGCTCGGGCTCGCCCACCTGCAGGGACGCGCACAACTGGCCGAGCCGCAGCTTTCCGACTGCCTCGCGGCATTGCACCGGCCGCAGCCGCGCGTAGCGCTCGGACTGGCGCTGCGCGGACTGGCCAGCGCAGCGATCGACGTGTCCGACGGGCTGCTTGCCGACCTCGGGCACATCCTCGAAGCCTCGGGCGTGGGCGCCAATCTGCAAATCGCCGTCCCGCCGGAGTCGGCGTTCGAGCGTGAGGCGTTGCTGGCTGGTGGGGACGACTACGAGCTCGTTTTCACCGCACCCGCCGCCCGACACGGCGAAGTCGCCGCCCTCGCCAGCACCCTCGAGTTAGCCCTCACTTGCATCGGAACGATCGCCGCCGGGGTGGCCGGCCACATCGACCTGTGCGACCCCGATGGCCACCCCATCGCGATCGAACATCGCGGCTACGACCACTTCGGCTAAGCTCGCGCCATGGCCAAACTGCCGCCGCCACCGTTCAAATTCCTCGTCGCCCACCCGGCCCACTTCGTCGCCTGCGGTCTCGGCAGCGGCCTGTCGCCCTGGGCCCCCGGCACCATTGGCACCGCCTTCGCCTGGCTGACCTTTCCGCTGCTGCAATTCGCCTATCCGAGCGCCGCCAACCTCGCCTTGTTCCTGCTGTTCATGTTCGCCTTCGGCGTCTGGTGCGCTCAAGTCACGGGCAAGCACCTCGGCGTCATCGATCACGGGGCCATCGTCTGGGACGAGATCGTGCCCTTCTGGGCAGTGTTGATGTTCGTGCCGCCGGCACTGGTGATGTCACCCCACGGCGATCGCCTGTCGCTCTCCGGGCTCGCCTGGCAGACCGCGGCGTTCTTCCTCTTCCGCTTCTACGACATCGTCAAGCCGCCGCCGGCCGACTACTTCGATGCGCGCGTCAAGAACGGCTTCGGCGTGATGATGGACGACGTCATCGCCGCCGCCTACACGATACTGACCCTGGCCGTCATCAAGGCGCTGTTTTTCTGATGCCTGCGCCGGGCCGCCCCAAGCAGGCATGCACCCCCCGGTGGAGGCCATGATGGACGCGGATCTCGCAGACCTGTCCGAAGCCGTCGGTGCGGCGTGCCGCCAGCGCCGACTTTCGGTGGCGACCGCCGAGTCCTGCACCGGCGGGTGGGCGGCGCAAGTAATCACTCACACGGCAGGCAGTTCGGGCTGGTTCGAGCGCGGCTTCGTCACCTATGCCAACGCCGCCAAGCTACAGATGCTCGGGGTCGATCCTGCCACACTGGAAAAATTCGGTGCCGTGAGCCTCGAAACGGCAAAAGAAATGGCTGCCGGTGCGCTGAACAACTCCAATGCATTGATTTCATTGGCTATTACCGGGGTCGCCGGTCCGACGGGTGGCTCACCGGATAAGCCAGTGGGCACCGTATGCTTCGCATGGTGCTTGCGCGACCAGCAGCCGGAAGCGGAACGCCGGCATTTCGCCGGCGACCGCGAAGCGATCCGCCGGCAATCGGTAATTCATGCGCTCACGGGCTTGATCGACCGCGCAAGAAACATGCCATAATCGCCACAATATTCGGAGAAAAGCCACATGGACGACAACAAAGCCAAGGCCCTGCAAGCCGCCCTCGCCCAGATCGAGAAGCAGTTCGGCAAGGGTTCCATCATGAAAATGGGTGAAGGCCAGATCGAGAGCGACTTGCAGGTCGTCTCCACCGGCTCGCTCGGGCTCGACATCGCGCTGGGCATCGGCGGCCTGCCGCGCGGGCGCGTGGTCGAGATCTACGGCCCGGAATCCTCGGGCAAAACCACGCTGTGCCTGCAAGTCGTGGCCGAAATCCAGAAGGCTGGCGGCGTCGCCGCCTATATCGACGCCGAGAACGCGCTCGACCCGGTCTACGCCGGCAAGCTCGGCGTCAATGTCCCGGACCTGCTGATCTCGCAGCCGGACACCGGCGAGCAGGGCCTCGAGATCACCGACATGCTGGTGCGCTCTGGCGGCGTGGACCTGATCGTCATCGACTCGGTCGCGGCGCTGACGCCCAGGGCGGAAATCGAGGGCGAGATGGGCGACCAGTTGCCCGGCCTGCAGGCGCGGCTGATGAGCCAGGCGTTGCGCAAGCTCACCTCCAACATCAAGCGTACCAACACGCTGGTGATCTTCATCAACCAGATCCGCATGAAGATCGGCGTGATGTTCGGCAGCCCGGAGACCACGACCGGCGGCAACGCGCTCAAGTTCTACGCCTCGGTGCGCCTCGACATCCGCCGCACCGGCTCCATCAAGAGCGGCGACGAGGTGGTCGGCAACGAGACCAAGGTCAAGGTCGTCAAGAACAAGGTCGCCCCGCCCTTCAAGGAGGCGCATTTCGACATCCTCTACGGCGAGGGCATTTCGCGCGAGGGCGAGATCATCGAACTCGGCGTCGAACACAAGTTCGTCGAGAAGTCGGGTTCATGGTACTCATACAACGGCGAGAAGATCGGCCAGGGCAAGGACAAGACGCGCGAGTTCCTGCGCGAGCATCCCGACATGGCGGTCGAGATCGAGAACAAGGTGCGTGAGGCCGTCGGCGTGGGCGCGCTGGCCGCGCCCGCGGCGGTCGCGTGAATGAAGCGGAGAAATCCGACCACGACGGCCCCTCTCTGAGGCAGCAGGCGATCAGGCTGCTCGCGCGCAGGGAACACACGCGCGCCGAGCTGGCCGGGAAGCTTGCCGGCCTGGGCACACCGGAAGAAATCCAAACCGTGCTTGCCGACCTCGAACAAATCGGACTGCTCTCCGACGCCCGTGCCGCCTCGGCCTATGTGCGTGGCCACGCCGGGCGCTTCGGCGCCGCCCGGCTGCGCCAGACCCTGCGTACCAAGGGCGTCCCGGCCGAAATGATCGAGGAACAGGTGGCCGAGCTGCCCGACGAGATCGTCCGCGCCCGCGAGGTGTGGGAAAGGAAATTCGGCACGGCGCCGCGCGATGCGCGCGAATGGGCGAAACAGGCACGCTTCCTGCAGTCGCGCGGCTTCGCCACCGAGGTGATCCGCCGCCTGCTCAAGGAATCGACCGCATGACCACGCTCGCGGCCTACAACCTGCGCAAGAAGTACAAGGCGCACACCGTCGTCAAAGACGTCTCCTTCGACGTCGCCGGCGGCGAGGTGGTCGGCCTGCTCGGCCCCAACGGCGCCGGCAAGACCACCTGCTTCTACATGATCGTCGGGCTGGTCGCCGCCGACGGCGGCGAGATCCACATCGGCGACGCCAAGCTCACCCACATGCCCATTCACCGCCGGGCGCAGCTCGGGCTCTCCTACCTGCCGCAGGAAAACTCGGTGTTCCGCAAGCTGTCGGTCGCCGACAACATCCGCGCGGTGCTGCAGCTGCAGAACTTCGACGAGGACCAGGTCGAGGAACGCCTCGACGAGCTGTTGCAGGAACTGCACATCACCCACATAAAGCAGAACCCCGCCATCTCGCTCTCCGGCGGCGAGCGGCGCCGTGTCGAGATCGCCCGCGCCCTGGCGACCGAACCGCGCTTCATCCTGCTCGACGAGCCCTTCGCCGGCGTCGACCCGATCGCGGTCATCGACATCCAGAAGATCATCAAATTCCTCAAGGAACGCGGCATCGGCATCCTCATCACCGACCACAACGTGAGGGAAACGCTGGGCATCTGCGACCGCGCCACCATCATCAATGCCGGCGAAGTGCTGGCCGCTGGACATCCGGCCGAGATCGTCGATAATGAAAGTGTCCGGAAAGTCTATCTGGGCGAGCATTTCAGGATGTGATGGCACACACTGAGGCCGCCGCGACCGGATCGTGAAGCAGACTCTACAACTCAAGCTCTCGCAGCACCTCGCGCTGACGCCGCAATTGCAGCAGTCGATACGGCTTTTGCAATTGTCGACGCTGGAACTCAACCAGGAAATCGAGCAGGCTCTGCAGGAAAATCCGCTGCTGGAGCGCGAAGGGGAGGAGTTCGCTTCCTACGCGGCCGCGCCAGAACCCATGGCGATGCCGCAGGCCGGTAACGAGGCGATCGCCGAGAGCCCCCCCGAAACGAGCAAGGCCGAGCACGCCGAAATCGACGAAAATTGGGGTCAGGATTGGGGCGCGTCCTCGCACGCGTCACGCGACGACGACGAGGATGCCGATGCCGGGGAGATTCAGGCTGCGGCGACCAGCCTGCGCGACCACCTGCTGGCCCAGCTTGCCTTCACCCAGCTCTCCAGCCGCGAGCGCGCGCTTGTCGCCTTCCTCGTTGAAGCCCTCGACGACGACGGCTACCTCACCCAGAGCCTCGAGGAACTGGCGGGGGTTTTGCCCGAGGACGCCGACATCGACGCCGAGGAACTGCTCGAGGAACTCGCCATCGCGCTGCGCCATCTGCAGAACCTCGATCCGCCGGGGGTCGGCGCCCGCAAGCCGGCCGAATGCCTCGAACTGCAACTCGCCGCCCTCGCCGCGGCCGAGCCGGCACCGACCATCGACCTGGCGCGTGCCATCGTGCACGGCCACCTCGAGCAGCTGGCCGCGCGCGATTTCGCCAGGATCAAGAAGGCGCTCGGCTGCGACGACGATGCGCTGCGCGATGCCCAGACGCTGATCAGGTCGCTCAACCCGCGGCCCGGTGCGCGCTATGCGCCGATCGACACCCGCTACATCATGCCCGACGTGGTGGTGAAGAAGGTGCGCGGCAACTGGGTGGCGAGCCTGAACTCCGACGCCATGCCGCGGCTGCGCATCAACCGCCTCTACGCCGGCATCCTCCAGGCCAACCGCGGCGGCGCTTCGCGCAACCTCGCCGGCCAGTTGCAGGAAGCCAAGTGGCTGATCAAGAACGTGCAGCAGCGCTTCGACACCATCGGCCGCGTGTCGCAGGCCATCGTCGACCGCCAGCGCGCCTTCTTCGACCATGGCGAGGTGGCGATGCGGCCGCTGACGCTGCGCGAGATCGCCGACACCGTCGGCCTGCACGAATCGACCATCTCGCGCGTGACGACGCAGAAGTACCTCGCCAGCCCGCGCGGCGTCTATGAACTCAAATACTTTTTTGGCAGCCACGTCGCCACCGACACGGGCGGGGCTGCCTCATCCACCGCGATCCGGGCGCTGATCAAGCAGCTCGTCGCCTCCGAAGACGGCCACAAGCCGCTGTCGGACGCGAAGATCGCGGAAATCCTCGGCGAGCAGGGCATCGTCGTGGCGCGGCGCACCGTCGCCAAGTACCGCGAATCCCTTAATATCCCGCCGGTCAACCTGAGAAAGAACCTCTAAAGAGGAGACATCATGAACATCAACATCACTGGACATCACATCGAAGTCACTCCCGCCATCCACGACTACGTCGTGAACAAGCTCGACCGCGTGATCCGCCACTTCGACCACGTCACCAGCGTCCATGTGATTCTCTCGGTCGCCAAGCTCAGGCAGAAGGCCGAAGTCACCTTGCACGTCAAGGGTAAGGACATCACAGCCGTGGCCGAGGAGGAAGACCTCTATGCCGCCATCGACGCAATGGAGGACAAGCTCGACCGGCAGGTGATGAAGCACAAGGAAAAGACGAGCAATCACAGCTACGACAAGCGCACCGAATAACAGAACACTGGCATATTTTGCCGCAGGGCCGGGCGGGGGTATACTGCGCCCCCTTCCGGCCGCTTACCGTTTCTGCGGCGCCCCCTCTCCCATGAACCAGATAGCCAAACTCCTGCCGCCCGCCAACGTCCTGGTGGGGCTCGATGCCAGCAGCAAGAAGCGTGTCTTCGAACAGGCGGGAATCCTCTTCGAGAACAACCACGGCATCGCCCGTGCCAGCGTCTACGATGCGCTGTTCGCGCGCGAGAAGCTCGGCTCCACCGGGTTGGGCATGGGCATCGCCATTCCCCACGGCCGCATCAAGGGTCTCAAGGAAGCGCGTGCCGCCTTCCTGCGGCTGGCGGCACCGGTGCAGTTCGACGCCACCGACGGCAAGCCGGTGGACATGGTGTTCGTGCTGCTCGTGCCCGAGGCGGCCACCGAGCACCACCTGCAGCTGCTCTCCGAACTCGCCCAGATGTTCTCGGCACGCGCCTTCCGCGAGCAACTCGCCGCCGCGCCCGATGCAGCCGCCTGTCACACCCTGTTCGCAAACTGGCAGGGCTAGCGCGAGCGGATGCCTCGGCTGATCGTCTCCCAGCTGTTCGAGCGCAACCGCGAGCGGCTCAAGCTCACCTGGGTCTGTGGCAAGCTCGACCGCGTGCTCTCGATCACCCAGGAAGACGTTTCTCCGGCCGACCTGGTCGGCCATCTCAACCTGATCCATCCTGACCGCCTGCAGGTGCTCGGCGCACCCGAGATCGCCTGGGCCAACACTCACACCTCGGTCAAGCTGCAGAAGCACATCCACGAGATCCTCGCCGCGCAGCCGCCGGCGCTGATCGTCGCCGACGATTGCCCGGTGCCCGAGGCCGTGCGCGGCGAATGCGAGAGCAGCGGCACCGCGCTGCTCACCACGCCGCAGCCGGCCGCGGTCGTCATCGACTCCCTGCGGCTCTACGTCTCGCGGCAGCTGGCCGAAACGATCACCCTGCACGGCGTCTTCATGGACGTGCTCGGCGTCGGCGTGCTGATCACCGGCGAATCGGGCGCCGGCAAGAGCGAGCTCGGCCTCGAACTGATCTCGCGCGGTCACGGCCTCGTCGCCGACGACGTGGTCGAGGTCTCGCGCGTCGCCCCCAACACCCTCGAAGGCCGTTGCCCCGAGTTGCTCAAGGACTTCCTCGAGGTGCGCGGGCTGGGCCTGCTGAACATCCGTACGGTGTTCGGCGAGACTGCCTGCCGTCGCAAGATGAAGCTCAAGCTCCTCGTGCACCTGATGCGTCCGCAGGTCGGCGCACCGGAGGCGATCCGCCTCGCACTCGACGCGCAGACCGAAACCATTCTCGGCGTGCCGATCCGCAAGGTCGTCCTGCCGGTCGCTGCCGGCCGCAACCTCGCCGTGCTGCTCGAGGCGGCGGTACGCTCGACCATCCTTTCCCTGCGCGGCATCGACAGCACCCAGGACTTCCTCGACCGTCAGCAGCGCGCCCTCGAGAGCGACAGCGGCGACGATTACTGAAGTCAGGTCAACTGCCGCATTCATTGCCGCGTTGGTGCACTCACGGCTACCGCCGCAATTCCAACCAGGAGAAACCGAATGAACAAGCTGATCGTCACCGCCCTTGTCACCCTCTTCGCCGCCGGCGCCTACGCCCAGGCTCCCGCCGCCGGCGCCTACGCCCAGGCTCCCGCCGCCGCCCCGGCCAAGGCCGAAGCCAAACCCGCAGCTGCTGCGCCGGCCAAGGCCGAAGCCGCCAAGCCGGCTGAAGCACCGAAGGCCGCCGCCGCCGAAGCCCCCAAAGCCGCCGCGGGCGACTGCGAAGCCAAAGCCGTGAGCAAGGACGGCAAACCGCTCGCCGGCGCTGCCAAGTCCGCCTCCATCAAGAAGTGCGAGAAGGAATCCAAGGCCGCCGAAGGCAAGAAGGCCAAGACCGCGCAGCAGGAAAAGATGAAGGCCTGCAACGCCGAAGCCAAGGGCAAAAAAGGCGACGAGCACAAGAAGTTCATGAAAGAGTGCCTCAGCAAGTAATTGCTCTTCCCCGGCGTCGCCGGGGACATAAAAATGCCGGCCGATTGTGGGCCGGCATTTTTTTGCCAGAATGGCCCATTCACTCGGGGGGATTCGCGATGCGCCTGATCGTAGCGCTGCTCATGTTGCTCGTTGCCGCCAGTGCACACGCCTTCCGCTTTTCCGAAGAGGAAGCCAAGGCCAGGGCCGAAGCCGATGCCGGCAAGGTCGCCGCGATCGAGATCTCCCCGGCCTGCCGCAAGCGCCTCGGCGGCGAGCGCGTGCTGCTGCTGATCGCCGAGCGCGGCAACAGCGGCATCAACGCCGAACAGAGTCGTTACAGCCTTCACTTCAACGGCATCGAAAAGCGCCTGCGCTCCTACGGCATGCGCACCTACAGTCAGGCCGAGATCAGGAAAATCATCGCCCAGGCCGAGATCGACGCCCATTTCCGCAATGACCCCGACGCCGCGCTGGCGGCGGCCAGGAAGCTCGGCGCCACACTGACCCTGCGCGGTATGATCGGCTCGCAGCGCGGCATCAACCCGGTGCTCGGCATCAACGAGGTCGCCGTCAACATGGGCTTCCTTCTCCTCGCCGGCAATCGCTCGCTTGCCGAGGTCGACGCCAAGGCCGACTCGTACTCGGGTACCGATACCGTCGGCATGGCGCTGAAGCTTATCGACGAGCAGGCCGATGCCGTCGTCAACCGCCTCGTCGCCGGTTATTGCGCCGGCCGCGGCGATACCAAGAAGAAGTAAGCCGTCTCATCGAGGGAAACCATGACCAAACTCAACCTCTTCGCTTCCATCGCCTTCGCCTGCGCCCTGCCCGCGCTGGCGCAACCGACCTTCGAGAATCCGTCGCCGACCGCCGGCAGCAGCACCGCCGAGAAGGCCAATGCCACGGCCGACAAGGCCATGTACAAGGACGTGCAATACCCCAACGCCGCCAAGCGCGGGCCGACGCTCGTCGTCGTACCCGGCGAGATCAAGAGCAACAACGCCAACTTCATGCAGAAGTTCGGCCCCAACAACGTCGCCGACTTCGCCGAACTGGAGCTGGGCAAGGCCAACTTCGGCATCCTCGAACGTGCCGACCTCGGCCCGCTGATGAAGGAATTCCAGCTGGCCTACTCGCTCGGCGACGCCGATCAGGCGCGCAAGTACCTGCAGAAGGGCAAGCTCAAGACCACCAAGTGGGTGGTCAAGTTCGACGTGCTCAAGGCCGAGAATGTCGCCCAGGCGCAGTCCGGCTTCGACGGCCGCGCGCTCGGCTCGGTGATCGGCATCCTCGGCACGACACGCGGCACCAGCGCCGCCGGCGTGGCCGTCGGCTCGGCCCATTCCGGGGAAGCGACGGGCGTCTGGATCATCGGCATGCGCTACAAGATCCTCGACGCCAATACCACCGAGCAGGTCGCCACCGGCTACACCGAGGAGAAGATGGAAATCGGCTCCAAGGGCGGCGGCTTCATGGGCGTTTCGTCCAGCGAGTCCGGCGGCCTCACCCTCGACGGCATGGTGCAGCGCCTTGTCCAGAAGCTGGTCTGGGAAATCGACACCAAACATAAGTAAGCCCATCCCCCGGCCCCTTCCCAAGGGAAGGGGAGCCTGTGTGCTCGCTACGCTCGGCTGTTACGGGGAGCATTGATTGAAAATTGGCGCGGATTGCCGGCTCCGCCGGCGTGGCGCCTTGCCTTGGGACGGCCCTGCGGCAAGGCTCAGCAGGACCGGCTCGATGACCTGATGGAGATGCAACGATGACTATGCCCACCAAACTCGGCAAGTACGAAATCCGGCGCGAGTTGGGCGCCGGCGCCATGGGCGTCGTCTACGAGGGCTGGGACCCGGGCATCGCGCGGCGGGTGGCGATCAAGACGGTCAAGGGCACCGAGCTGCAGGGCGCGGAGGCCGAGCAGACGCTGGCGCGCTTCCGCCACGAGGCGCAGGCGGCCGGGCGGTTGTCGCATCCGAACATCGTGCAGATCTACGAGTTCGGCGACATTCAGGACTCCGCCGATGGCTTCGGCGGCACCCAGTTCATCGCGATGGAATTCATCGAAGGCAAGGAACTCAAGGATTACTTCGACGCCGACGAGCGCTTCAAGCTGCCCGAGATCGTGCGCATCATGAAGGAGCTGCTGGCCGCGCTCGGTCATGCCCACAAGAACGGCATCGTTCATCGCGACGTCAAGCCGGCCAACATCATCCTGCTCGGCGATGGCACGGTGAAGGTCGCCGACTTCGGCATCGCCCGCATCGAATCGTCCAACCTGACCCAGGCCGGCTCGGTCCTCGGCACGCCGGCCTACATGTCGCCCGAGCAGTTCATGGGCCAGACCGTCGATCCGCGCTCCGACCTGTTCTCGGCCGGCGTCGTGCTCTACCAGTTCCTCACCGGCGAGAAGCCCTTCACCGGCTCGGTCACCACCATCATGCACAAGGTGCTGAAGGAGCAGCCGATCGCGCCCTCCGAACTCAACGTGCAGGTGCCGCAGGCCTTCGACGCGCTGATCCGCAAGGCACTGTCCAAGCGTCCCGACGAGCGCTTCCAGTCCGCAACCGAATTCGCCGCGGCGCTCGAGGCCGCGGCATCCGGCCAGGCTGCAGCCGAAGCGACCATGGTGAATGCCGCCGGCGAGGCGACGCTAGCCGGCGCGACCATCACCGACCGGCCTGCGCCCGCCGCGGGCGCCCCGGCTGCCGCTCCTTCATCGGCCGGCGCCGCGGCGACGAAGCGCGCCCCGACCGTCGCCATCGCCGCCGGCGTCGTGGTGGTGGTCGCCGGCGTCGCCGCGTGGCTCATGTTCGGTCGCAGCGCCGACACCATCGCTCCCGCGCCGCAGGCGGCCGCGCCGGCCGCCGTGGCGCCGGCGCGCCCCGCAGGAAGTACCCCTGGGGTGCCGACTTCTGCCGCCGAGCCCGGCACGGCGGTGATCACCGCCCTGGGACTCGCCGACCCCGGCGATCCCCGCTATGCCGTCGACAAGGGCCTGCTCGCCGCCGACCTGCGCGAGGACGCCAAGCGGCAACTGATCGAGAAGGCCGCCGCGCTCTACGTCGACGGTCAGTCGCTGGCGAAGAACTACGGCCTGCTGCAGGCAAAGCTGTTCGCCAGGAGCGGCGACTTCATCCAGGCCATCGAGGAAGCGCAGCCGCAACAGAATGCCGATGGCCTGATGTCCCTGTCGGCCAGGGCCACGGTCAAGGTGCGCGCGGTGCAGAAGTCGCTCAACCAGATGTCGCGCGATGAGCGCGTCGATTTCATCCGCAACAACGGCGACCCGAAGATCGCCGTGGCCATCACCACCCACAGCGCGCAGGGCAACGTCGTCGATCCCAACGCGCCGGCGCAGCGCTCGCCCGTAGCCGAGAACCTGCTGAAGGAGCGCATCCAGTCCTTCGGCTTCCGCCTCTGGAACGACGACATGAAGGACGCCGCCGATTTCAGCGTGACCGGCGAGGCGCGCTTCAAGAAGCTGTCGGCGCGGCTCGAGGCCTCGGGAGTCACGGTCGAGAAGTTCGTGCTCTCGTCCTGGTCGGTCAAATGCACCGACAAGAAGAGCGGCGAGGAGATCTACTACAACAACCAGATCCCCGAGAAGCAGAGCTGGGCGACCGAAGAGCAGGCCCTGCGCGACGTCGGCCACCTCATCGGCGAAGAGTTCTCGAAGAGCTTCTTCCTGCAGCACTTCAACTTCACGGCGCAACAGGTCGTGCTCAACTTCACCGGCCTGCCCAAGCCGGAACTGGCGAAGTCGCTGCTGCGCGAGCTGACCGGCATGCGTTCGGTGCTCACCGTCAGCGCAGCCGGCGCCACGGCCGGACAGGCGCGCTACGATGCGGCACTGTCTGGCGGCAACGCCAGCCCGGCGGAGCTGGTCGGCAATGGCATCGTCAAGCCCCTCAACCGCAAGCTCGGCAAGACCTGCTTCAACGTCACCGGCAGCGGCGGCGCCGAGGTCACGCTCGCCTTCGAACCCGGCTGCGGCGACACAGCGACGCTCGGCCGTCTCGACGCCCTGCCGCCGGCGGCGCTGTACGACGCACCGCCGCCGCGACGCGAGGCGGTGATCCGCAATCCGGAAACGCTGAAGAAACTCTCGATCTAGCAGCCTGTCGGACTTAAGCCGCCGCGCTCGCCGCTCAGCCGAGGATTTCGAACGCCAGGACCTCGGTCTTCTTGTCGGCCCAGGCGTGGCCGAAGACGATGCGGCCACGATTGCGCAGGATGGTTTCCTCGCGCTTGAGCGCGAACTCGGCCTCACCCTCGACGGTGACGAAGGTGCCGTTGGTGCTCTGGTCGACCAGCATGAACTTGTCGCGGCGGAGCTCGACGCGGCCGTGACTGCGCGAGGCGCGCGGGTCGCGGATGACGAAGTCGCAGCCGAGGTCGCGGCCGAGCGTGGCCGACGGATGCGCCGCATCGAGGGTGATTTCCTTGTTGTCGTGGCGCAGCCTGAGGCGCAGCGGCGGCGGCGGTGCGGCCGTGGCGATGCTGGTGCCCGACTTCATGGTGAGGTCTTCGCCTTCCAGCCACAGCACCTCGCAGACGTGCATGGCCTCGCTCTTGCCCTTGATGGCGATGGCGTCGATCTCGCGCGACGACTGGCGCAGCAGCGGCGGCAGTTCGGCGATCGACTCGCCCGTGGTGATGATCTGCCCCCCCTTGGCCAGCGTCGTCATGCGCGCAGCGACGTTGACGGTATCGCCGAAGACATCGTTCTTGTCCTCGATAGCCGGGCCGAAGTGGAAACCGACGCGAATCGCCAGCTTGACCCCCGAGATCGGCGGCAGATCCTCGACCCGCTGCTGCATGTCGCAGGCGGCCTGCATGCCGTCCTCGGCAGAATCGAACACGGCCATGATCTCGTCGCCGATGGTCTTGACGACGCGACCCTTGTAGCCCGTGATCACGCGCTCGACGCGATTGAGGCAGCGCTCGACCGCGCGCAGCGCCTCGGCGTCGCCCAGGCGCTCGTAGAGCCGCGTGCTGCCGGCCACGTCGGCGAACAGCACGCAAAGGTTGCGGGGATCTGCTTTCATGCTTTTCGGCCTCGAATTCTCAAGCGCGCTTCAGCTTGGCGACGCGTGCGCGCGCCTCCTCGGCGTGATGCGCGGCGTAGATGTCGTGCGCCGCCGCCTCGCCGTGGCCGAGCTCGACCGGATGGCCGACATCGACCAGCGCGGTACCGAGCGCGGAAAGGCAGAGCATCACGTTCTCGGTCTTGCAGGAATGGCCCATGAGGCCGAAACGCCAGATCCTGCCGGCGAGCGGGCCGAGACCGGCGCCGATCTCGAGGTTGAAGTCACCGAGCAGCGCCTGGCGCACGGCGAGCTCGTCGATGCCCGCGGGCACATGCACGGCGTTGAGCTGCGGCAGGCGCGCGTCTTCGCGCACCAGCAACTTGAGTCCCATCGCCTCGAGGCCGGCCTTGAGCGCCAGATGATGGCGACGATGGCGGCGCCAAGAATCCTCGATGCCTTCCTCGCGCAGCATCACCAGCGCTTCGTGCAGGCCGTAGAGGGCGTTGATCGGCGCGGTGTGATGGTAGGTCCGCTTGCCGCCGTGGGCATTCCAGTACTCGAGCACCAGCGAAAGGTCCATGAACCAGCTCTGGCCCTTCTTCTTGCGCGCCTTCACGCGCTCGACCGCGCGCTCGGAGAAGGTCACCGGCGACAGGCCCGGCGTGCAGGACAGGCATTTCTGGCTGCCCGAGTACACCGCGTCGAGGCCCCAGGCATCGACCGCGAGCGGCGAACCGCCGAGCGACGTCACCGCATCGACGATGGTCAGCGCGCCGCGCTGCCGCGCCAGGCCGGCCAGCGCGCGGGCGTCGGACTGGGCGCCGGTCGAGGTCTCGGCGTGGACGAAGGCGACGACCTTGGCATCGGGATGCGCGCGCAGCGCGTCCTCGAGCTTGTTGGGATCGACCGGCTCGCCCCAGGCGTCCTCCACCACGACGGGGGTGCCGCCGCAGCGCTCGACGTTCTCGATCATGCGGCCGCCGAACACGCCGTTGCGGCAGACGATGACCTTGTCGCCGGGCTCGACGAGGTTGACGAAGCAGGTTTCCATGCCGACCGAGCCGGGACCGGACACCGGGAAGGTCAGCGAGTTCTTGGTCTGGAAGGCGTAGCGCAGCAGATCCTTCAGTTCCTCCATCATGCCGACGAAGGCCGGGTCGAGGTGGCCGATCACCGGCTGGCCCAGGGCGTTCTGCACGCGCGGATGCATGTCGGAGGGCCCGGGGCCCATGAGGATGCGCTGCGGCGGATGGAAGGAGCGGATCTTGGCGGGAGAGGTCATGGGCGCGCGAAGTCTGTCAGGTTAGCCGTGCAAGGCCTTGAATTCTAGCGGAATAATCGACCCGTCGGCCAGTTCCTCCGGGTCGAAGGCCCTGTCGCCATCGGGGTCGGGGCGCCCGCTCGGCTTGAGACCGGCAAAGTCGAACAGGCGGGGGTCCATCAGGTGCGACGGCACGACGTTGGCCAGGCTCCTGAACATGGTCTCGATGCGCCCCGGAAAGCGCTTCTCCCACTCGACCAGCATCTGCTTCACCTGTTGCCGCTGCAGGTTAGGCTGGCTGCCGCAGAGGTTGCAGGGAATGATCGGGAATTCGCGCACCCCGGCCCAAGCCTCGAGGTCCTTCTCGCGGCAATAGGCCAGCGGCCGGATCACGACGTTGCAGCCGTCGTCGGACACGAGCTTGGGCGGCATGGTCTTGAGCTTGGCGGCAAAGAACATGTTGAGGAAGAGCGTGGCGAGGATATCGTCGCGGTGGTGGCCGAGCGCGATCTTGGTCGCGCCGAGTTCGCCGGCGACGCGGTAGAGCACGCCGCGGCGCAGCCGCGAACAGAGCGAACAGGTCGTCTTGCCCTCGGGGATCACCCGCTTGACGATGGAATAGGTGTCCTCGTTCTCGATGTGGAAGGGGACGCCGAGATTTTTCAGGTAGTTCGGCAGCACGTCTGCGGGAAAGCCCGGCTGCTTCTGGTCGAGATTGACGGCGACGACGTCGAAGTCGATCGGCGCCTTCTCCTTCAGGTAGAGCAGGATGTCGAGCAGGCCGAAGGAATCCTTGCCGCCCGAGAGGCAGACCATCACCTTGTCGCCGTCCTCGATCATGTTGAAGTCGGCGATGGCCTGTCCGACCTCGCGGCGCAGGCGCTTGGCCAGCTTGTTGTTCTCGTAACGCTGTTTCTCGATCTGCTTGGCGGAAACGTTCATCGGGCAGGGACACCAAAAGCGCGAGTATAGCGGCAGTAGCGCCTAGCCCTGCCGCTACTGGAAGTGGGCAGCATTCCGACTAGAATGAAAGACATTCCGCAGCCCTCGACCCCATGCCCTTCCAAGTCGCCCTCCGGCATGTCATTCACGCGCTGTCCGACGCTCTGGACCTCGTCGGCGTCAACGACCTCCATCACGGCAAGCGCGTCGGCATCATCGCCATGCATCTCGGCCAGCATCTCGGCTGGCCGCAGGACGATATCGACCGCTGCTTCGACGCCGGCCTGATCCACGACATCGGCGTGTCGTCGACCGACCTGCACCGCCGGCTGGTCGTCGATTTCGACTGGGAGGGCTCGCTCGGCCATGCCGTCTTCGGTGCCAAGCTGCTCGGCGAGTTCCCCGGCCTGGCGCACCTGGCGCCCGTGGTCCGCCACCACCACACGCACTGGGACGAATTGCAGGATGGCTACGGCCGCGACGAGCGGCATGCGAATCTGATCTACCTGGCAGACCGTGTCGATGTCCTGGCCGCCGTCGCCATGCAGGACGACGCCCTGGGCGATTGCGTCGACACCATCGTCAACAAGATCACCAAGCACCGCGGCCGGCTCTTCGACCCGGCGCTGGTCGACGCTTTTGTCGCGGCGGCGGGTTCCGAGGCCTTCTGGCTCGGCCTGGAGAGTGACGCGGTGCGCGACACCATGGACGAGATCGGCCGCACCGTGGCACCGCTACCCGCCGACCTCGAGACGCTGCGCGGCGTGGCCCTGCTGTTCTCGCGGGTGGTCGATGCAAAAAGCCATTTCACCGTCGAGCACTCCGAGGCCGTCGCCCGCATCGCGCGCTACCTCGCCGAGCGCTTCGGCCTCGACGCCGAAACCTGCGGCAAGCTGGAGATCGCGGGCTACCTGCACGATTTGGGCAAGTTGCGAATCCCCGATGCCTTGCTGGAAAAGCCCGGGCCATTGACCGAGCAGGAGCGGCGCATCGTCGCCGGCCATGCCTACGAGACCTTCCGCATCCTATCGCGCATCGACGGCTTCGAGGACATCGCGCGCTGGGCCGCACACCACCACGAGGAGCCCAGCGGACACGGATATCCCTTCCACCTCACTGGCGACGAACTGGCGCTGGAATCCTGCCTGCTACGCGCTGCCGACATTTTCCAGGCCCTGGCACAGGACCGGCCCTACCGCGCTTCGCTGCCGGCCGCGGCGGTGCTGACCCATCTCCAGGAACTGACCGCAGCCGGCCGCTTCAGCCCGACGATCCTCGCCGTGATCGAGGCAGACCTCGACATCCTCTACGCGCTGGCGCTATCGCACAGCGGCCGCGCCTGAAACGCCCTGGGCACCGACCGCGGCAGCTCAGTGCGAGAGATGGGCGGAGCGGCCGCCGTCGACGTTGATGGCCTGCCCGGTGATGTAGGGCGCGTCGAACACCAGGAATTTGACGGTGCGGGCGATGTCGGCAGGAGAACCGACGCGCTTCAGCAGCGTGTGGTCTACGATCGCGGCGCGCTCCGCGGGCGGAAAGCTGATGTCGTCCTCGGGCCACTCGATGGGGCCCGGAGCCACCGCATTGACGCGCACCTGCGGCGCGAGTTCGATGGCGAGCGAGCGCGTCAGGTTGAGCAGGCCGCCCTTGGCCGCGCAATAGACCGGGAAGCCCTTGAGCGGGCGCTCGGCATGGATGTCGGTGATGTTGATGATGCAGCCGCCGGCGACCTGCAAATGAGGCGCCGCGGCCTGCGACAGGAACAGCGGCGCCTTCAGGTTCGAACCGATCAGGTCGTCCCAGGCCGCCGTATCGATGGCACCGACCTTCGTCGGATAGAAGGACGAGGCATTGTTGACCAGGCAGTCGAGCCGCCCGAAGCGCGCGACCACGGCCGCGACCAGCGGCGACAGCGCGGCGACGTCGAGCAGGTCGGCCGAGAAGACCGCGGCGGAATCGGCGCGGACGGAATTGAGTTCCGCCGCCAGTACCTCGGCCGCGGCGGCCGAGCTGCGGTAATGGATCGCCACGCGGGCACCAGCGGCATGCAGCGTGCGGGCGATCTCGGCGCCAACGCGGCGGCCGGCGCCGGTGATGAGGATGACGGGAGCGTTCATGCGAGAAGTATACCGATGGTCCGGGCGGCCGCCGCGAAACCGAAGGTCGCGGTGACGCAGACCGAGGAACCGTAGCCGGCGCAGTTCAGGCCGTGCAGGCCGGCCACGTGGTCATCGATGTCGCAAGCCTCCGCGCTCGCGGGACGGCGTATCGGCTCGTCGGAATAGACGCAGGGCACGCCGAATTTCTTCTTCGGATCGCGCGAAAAACCGTACTCCTTGCGCAGCCGCGCCCGCAGCTTGGACGCCAGCGCATCCTGGGTGGTACGGGAAAGATCATCGACCTTGAGCCGCGCCGGATCGGTCCGCCCGCCGGCGCCTCCGGTGGTGACGACCGCGATCTTCGCTAGCCGGCAATGCGCAATCAGCGCGGCCTTGGCCCGAACCTGGTCGATGGCATCGATCACCGCATCGCAGGCGGGAACCCGCTCGGCCACGTTCTCCCCGGTGACGAAGTCCTCGATGGTCTTGACAGTGCAGGACGGATTGATCGCGAAGATGCGTTCCTTCATCGCCTGCACCTTGGCCTGGCCGAGGCTTGCCGTCAGCGCCTGGATCTGGCGATTGACATTGGATTCGGCGACGTGATCTAGGTCGATCAGCGTCAGCCGCCCGACGCCCGAGCGCGCCATCGCCTCGGCCGCCCACGAGCCGACGCCGCCGATGCCGACGACGCAGACATGCGCAGCCGCCAGTCGCGCCAATGCGCCCTGGCCGTGGAGGCGGTCGATGCCGGAAAAGCGGCGCTGCAGGTCAGGATCGCTCATGGCGCTGCATCATACAATGCAGCCATGAACCCACCGCTGCCCTCCCCCTCCGCCGACGCCCAGGCCAGCAGCCATGCGCTATGCGACCACATCGTGGCGCGCATCGGGAACGCCGGCGGCTGGATCCCATTCGTGGAGTTCATGGACATGGCCCTGCACCTGCCGGGGTTGGGCTACTACGCCGGCGGTTCGCACAAGTTCGGCGAGCAGGGTGACTTCGTCACCGCGCCGGAGCTGAGCCCGCTGTTCGGGCAGGCATTGGCCGCCCAGATCGCCGAAATCACCGCGGTGGTGGCGCCGACTGTGCTGGAGGTCGGCGCCGGCAGCGGCCGGCTGGCAGCCGACCTGCTGCCCGCGCTCGAAGCGCTGGGCTCGCTGCCCGACAAGTACCTGATCCTCGAAGTCTCGGGCGAACTGCGCGCACGGCAGCGCGAGACGATCCGCCAGGCCGTCCCGGCGCTCGCCGATCGTGTCGAATGGCTCGAGGCCCTGCCCGAAAGATTCTCCGGCTGCATCGTCGCCAATGAACTGCTCGATGCCATTCCGACCCACGCCGTGGCCTGGCGCGACGAAGGTGCAATGGAACGCGGTGTCACCTTCGACGGCGGGCGCTTCGCCTGGGCCGAACGGCCGGCAGAGGGCGCCTTGCGCGAAGCGATGGAGCGGCTGGCCACCGAGGTCGCGATCGAAGCGCCCTACGTCGGGGAGATCGGCCTCGCGGCGGCGGCCTGGGTCGCGGAGTGGGGACAACGCCTGGAGCGCGGCGCGCTGCTGCTGCTCGACTACGGCCTGCCGCGCCGCGAGCTCTACCACCCCGGCCGCAACGGCGGCACGCTGCGCTGCCATTACCGCCACCGTTCGCACGACGATCCGTTCTGGTGGCCGGGGCTTTCCGACATCACCAGCCACATAGACTTCACCGCCGTGGCCGAAGCCGGCTATGGCGCGGGACTCGACGTGCTAGGCTACACCAGCCAGGCGAGCTTCCTGATCAACTGCGGCATCGGCGAATTGCTGGCGGCGCGGCAGCAGGCCGGCGATCCGGCCATGGTCAAGGCAGCGGGCGCGGTGAGCGTGCTGCTTTCGCCCGGCGAGATGGGCGAGCTGTTCAAGGTGATTGCGCTGGGGAAGGGCATGACGGAGCCGCTGCGCGGCTTCGCGCGCGGGGACAGAACCCACGCGCTGTAACGGCGAACCTATTACTGCTGGACGCGGTAGATTTGCTGGAGGAAGGCTTCGGCCTCGGCTTCGGGAACCGCCGGATCGGTGTGATGGACTTCCTGCAGGCCGAGCTGGAGCGACGGCAACGGCGGCTGCCACTCGGCGTTCATCACCTCGTCCTCGAAGGTGCCGAATTCATCCTCTATGATCTTTCCCGTGCTCATTTCCATCACCATCAACATTTCCGGCTCCTCTCGTTGGTAGGCCGTCGTAATCAGTATAACGACCCACCTTACAGAAAGTTGAATGGGGGCAGGTACGATGCGTTCAAGTGTGTGATTTATGCCACGGCGCCACTTTCAGCAGCAGAACCATGCCCGGCACGGCCAGGACGGCGCAGAGCAGGAAGAAGCCGAACCAGCCCATCTGCTCGACCAGCCAGCCGGCCGAGGCGTTGATCACCGTGCGCGGCACGGCGGCGAGGCTGGTGAACAGCGCGAACTGCGTCGCCGTGTAGAGCGGGTTGGTGGCGCGGGCGATGAAGGCGACGAAGGCCGCGGTGCCCAGCCCCACGCCGGCCGCCTCGAAACCGATGACCAACGCCAGCTGCGTCAGCTGCAGGGCGCCGACCGTGGTGCTCGGACCGATCCAGGCCAGCCAGGCGAAACCGAAAATGGACACCACTTGCACCACGCCGAACAGCCACAACGCGCGGTTGATGCCGAGCCTGACCATCCACAGCCCGCCGAGCAGGCCGCCGATCACCGCCGGCCACAATCCGGCGTGCTTGGCCACCAGGCCGATGTCCGACTTGGCGAAGCCCATGTCGAGGTAGAAGGGCGTGGCCAGGGCAGTGCATAGCGAGTCGCCGAGCTTGTAGAGGAAGATGAAGGCGAGGATCAGCAGCGCCTGGCGCAGTCCGGCGCGGTGGATGAATTCGCGGAAGGGCTCGACCACGGCTTCGCGCAAGGTCTTCGGCAGGCGGCCGGCGACCGCCGGCTCGCTCACGAACAGCGTCATCGCCATGCCCGGCAGCATGAACAGCGCGGTGATGGCGAAGACATGGCCCCAGGGCAGGTGGTCGGCGAGGATCAGCGACAGCGAGCCGGGGACCAGCCCGGCGATGCGGTAGGCATTGACGTGCACCGAGTTGCCCAGGCCGAGTTCGACCTCGCCGAGCAGCTCGCGGCGGTAGGCGTCGAGCGCGATGTCCTGGGTCGCCGAGACGAAGGCCAGCAGCGCCGCCAGCACCACGATGATCTGCAGGTCGGCCTGCGGCGCGAACAGGCCGAGCGCGGCGATCAGCCCCAGCAGCAGGACCTGGGTGACGAACATCCAGCCGCGTCGCCGCCCCAACCATGGCAGGGCATAGCGGTCGAGGAAGGGCGACCAGAGGAACTTCCAGGTGTAGGGCAGCTGGATCAGCGCGAACAGGCCGATGGCCTTGAGGCTGATGCCCTCGGTGCGCAGCCAGGCCGGCACCAGGTTGAGCAGAAGGTACAGCGGCAGGCCCGAGGCGAAGCCGGTGAACACGCAGATCAGCATGTTGCGCGTCAGCAGCGGGGCGAGCCAGGCGGGGGTGGGCATGGCGCATTCTAGCGAGCGGATCATGCTAGATTCCGCGAAAATGCGGACGTTTGCGACGGCATATGCCTCGCCCCCGCCCTGCTGCCGCCTTTCCTTCGTCCCACGTCATCATCGAGAGGAAACTTTGATGCGTAATGTGATGCGTAACGGAAGCCAACAGCAACTTGCAGGCATGTCGCGCCGCGAATTCACCAAGGCGCTCGGACTCGGCGTCGCGGCGGGCGCGCTCGGAGGAGGCGGCCTGTTCAGCGCCGCGGCGCATGCCTCCGTTCCGACCGGCCTGATCACCAAGGCCATCCCCCGTACCGGCGAGCTGGTGCCGGCGATCGGGCTCGGTACCTACCTGACCTGGGACGTGCTGCCCGGCGCGCCGCGCGACCACATCCGCGAAATCCTGCGCCGCTTCTGGGACGGCGGCGGGCGCGTGGTGGACACCTCGCCGCTCTACGGCACGGGCGAGATCAGCGTCGGCGACTTCGCGACCTCGCTGGGCATCGCCGACAAGCTGTTCATCACCAACAAGATCTGGTCCACCGGCGAGTTTCTGGCCGACGATAGCCATGCGCGGCGCAGCCTCGAGCAGTCGATGCAGCGCCTGTGGCGCGACAGGATCGACGTCATGCAGGTGCACAGCCTGGTGAACGTCGATCCCATGCTGGCCATCCTGCGCGGCTGGAAGCAGGAAGGTCGCATCCGCTACCTCGGCGTCACCCACCACGAGCTGCCCTACTTCCCGGCGCTCGCCCAGTACGTCGAAAAGGGCGCCGTCGATTTCGTCCAGGTGCACTACTCGATCCACACCCGGCTGGCCGAGGAGCGCATCCTGCCCGCCGCGGCCGAGCGCGGCGTCGCCGTGCAGGTCAACATGCCCTTCGAGAAGGCGCGGCTGTTCAAGGTCGTCGAGGGCCGCCCGCTGCCCGATTTCGCGAAGGAGATCGGCGTCGACAACTGGGCGCAGTTCTTCCTCAAGTGGGTGATCTCGCACCCTGCCATCACCTGCGCGATTCCGGCGACCTCGAATCCCGAGCACCAGGCGCAGAACATCGGCGCACTCAAGGGGCCGCTGCCCGACGGGGAAATGCGCGCGCGCATGGTGAAGCACATGGAAGGCATTCCCGGCTTCGACAAGCTCGCCGGGATGGCGCCTTATCCGGGCAAGAGCTACAACGGCATCATCCGCCGCGCGCAGAGCCAGCGGGCACCGGCACGCTGAAGCGGGCGCCGCCCGCCGGGCGGCACGGCACCGCGGCTAGGCGCGGGCGAGACGATAGACGGCGAGGCTGCCGAGGAAGTTCTGCTCGTCTTTCACCGTGTTGCCCTTGTCGTCGAGCACCATGCGCTCGCGCACGACGATGCGCATCGCGGCGCACAGCGCATCGAAATCGGCGATGGTGAAGAAGCGGATGTTGGGCGTGTCGAACCACTGGTAGGGCAGGTCTTCCGACACCGGCATGCGCCCGGCCATCACCGCCATGCGGTTCTTCCAGTAGGCGAAGTTGGGGAAGGACACCACGGCCTCGCGACCGACGCGCAGCATCTCTTCGATGATGCGCTGGGTATGGCGCACGGTCTGCAGCGTGCGCGACAGCACGACGTGGTCGAACTCACCGTTCTCGAAGCCGGAAAGGCCGACCTCGAGGTCGCTCTGTATCACGTTGATGCCGTTGCCGATGGCTTTGAGCACGCCGGCATTGTCGATCTCGATGCCCCAGCCGCGCACGCCACGCGTGGCGATCAGCAGCTTGAGCAGCGAGCCGTCGCCGCAACCGAGGTCGAGCACGCGTTCGTTCGGCTGCACCCAGCCCGAGATCACGTCGAAATCGGGACGCCCGAGGGCGATGGCGTTTTCGGTCATGGCGTCACACCGCAATCCGGTTCATGTAGGCCCGCACGATGGCGTGGTACTGCTCGTCCTTCATCAGGAAGGAGTCGTGGCCGAAGCTCGAGGCGATCTCGGCGTAGGCGACGTCCTGGCCGTTGTGCACCAGGGCATTGACGATCTCGCGGCTGCGCGCCGGCGAGAAGCGCCAGTCGGTGGAAAACGAGACGACGAGGAACTTCGCGGTGGCCCTGGCCAGTGCCGCAGCGAGGCTGCCGCCGGTGGCATGGGCGGGATCGAAGTAGTCGAGCGCCTTGGTCATCAGCAAGTAGGTGTTGGCATCGAACCAGGAGGCGAACTTGTCGCCCTGGTAGCGCAGGTAGGACTCGATCTCGAACTCGACGCCGAAGCCGTAGGCCAGCCCCTCGCCCTTGAGCCTGCGGCCGAACTTCTCGGCCATCTGGTCGTCGGAGAGGTAGGTGATGTGGCCGAGCATGCGCGCCAGCCGCAGGCCGCGCGCGGGCTTGGTGTGGTGGCGGTAGAAGTTGCCGCCGTGGAAGTCCGGGTCCGTGAGGATGGCCTGGCGGGCGACGTCGTTGAAGGCGATGTTCTCGGCGGTGAGCTTCGGCGCGGCCGCGATCACCGCGGCATGGCGCACGCGGTCCGGCAGGTCTATCGTCCATTGCAGCGCCTGCATGCCACCCAGGCTGCCGCCGACCACCGCCGCCCAGGCGTCGATGCCGAGGCGGTCGGCCAGCCGCGCCTGCGCCTGTACCCAGTCCTCGACCGTGACCAGCGGGAAGTCCGCACCCCAGGGATGGCCGCTGGCGGGGTTGGGCGACGACGGCCCGGTCGAACCATGGCAGCCGCCGAGGTTGTTCAGTCCGACGACGAAGAACTTCTCGGTGTCGATCGGCTTGCCCGGGCCGATCATGTTGTCCCACCAGCCGAGCGTTTCCTTGACGCGTTCGGGATCGCTGTAGCCGGCGACGTGATGGTGGCCGGACAGCGCGTGGCAGATCAGGATGGCGTTGGACCTGGCGGCGTTGAGCGTGCCGTAGGTCTCGTACACGAGCTCGTAGGCCGGCACGACGGCGCCGCTCTTCAGGGTGAGCGGTTCGTCGAAGCGGGCGCTCTGCGCCGAGGCATGTCCTACGCTGTGTGTACTCATCGTTCCAGAAAACAAAAACCCGGTCGGCTGTTCGCTCGGACCGGGCTTCGTGTGACGCCTGCTTCGCTTTAGCCGAATTTGTTAAGCGCCCGCAATCAGAGATCAAATCGGCGCTGGTGCGAAGATTAAGGCGTTTCGGCCCGCCTTGTCAATTTAGAGCCGCTCCATCAGCTCGCGGATGCGTTCGGGCTCGTCGAGACGCAGCAGGCGCGTGACCTTCTGCGCCAGTTGCTCGGCGTCCGCCATCACCACCTTCTGCTTGACCTCGAGGATCTGCGAGGGATGCATCGAGAACTGGCGCAGGCCCATGCCGATCAGGAGATGGGTCAGCGTCGGGTCGCCGGCCATCTCGCCGCAGATCGCCACCGGCACCTCGGCGCGGGCGCCGGCCTGGATGGTTCCCGCGATCAGGCGCAGTACCGCCGGGTGCAGCGGGTCGTAGAGGTGGGACACCGCTTCGTCGGTGCGATCGATGGCCAGGGTGTACTGGATCAGGTCGTTGGTGCCGATGGAGAGGAAGCGCAGGCGCTTGAGGAAGGGTCCGAGCACCAGCGCGGCGGCGGGAATCTCGATCATGCCGCCGACCTCGATGCCCTCGTCGAACTTGACGCGCGCCTCGCGCAGCTGGGTCTTGGCCAGTTCGATCAGGGCCAGGGTCTGCTCGATCTCGTGCACGTGGGCGAGCATCGGCACCAGGATGCGCACGCGGCCATAGTGCGAGGCGCGCAGCAGGGCGCGCAGCTGCGTCATGAACAGCTGCGGCTCGGCCAGGCAGTAGCGGATCGCGCGCAGGCCCAGTGCCGGATTGGGCTCCTGCCGCTCGCCGCCATTGCGCAGCGCCCGCGCCTGCTTGTCGGCGCCGATGTCGAGCGTGCGGATGGTCACCGGCTTGCCGGCCAGCGCCTTGGCCACGCTGCGGTAGGCTTCGAGCTGCTCATCCTCGGTCGGCAGCTCGTCGCGGTTCATGAACAGGTACTCGGTGCGGAACAGGCCGATGCCGGCGGCGTCGACCTCCTTGACCTGGCCGACGTCCTGCGGCAACTCGATGTTGGCCAGCAGCGCGACCTCCTCGCCGTCGAGCGTCGCCGCCCGGGCGGTCTTGAGCCGCTTGAGCTTGGAGCGCTCGAGTTCGAGCTCGCTCTTGCGCAGCCGGTATTCCTCGAGCACGCGCGGGTCGGGCTCGACGATGAGCACGCCGCGCGTGCCGTCGATGATCAGCAGGTCGTCGTCGCGCACCAGCGGCCGCGCGTGGTGCAGGCCGACCACGGCCGGAATGGCCAGGCTGCGGGCGACGATGGCGGTATGCGAGGTGGCGCCGCCGAGGTCGGTGACGAAGCCGGCGATCTTCAGCGTCTTGAACTGGATGGTGTCGGCTGGGGAGAGGTCGTGGGCGACGATGATCAGCTCGCAATCGTCCCTGTCCGCCCCTTTGCTGCGGCGGCCGAGCTTGCGCGGCTGGCCGGTGAGCACCTTGAGCACGCGCTCCACCACCTGCACGATGTCCTGGCGCCGCTCGCGCAGGTAGCTGTCGTCGATCTCGTCGAAGTGGCCGACCAGCTGCTCCATCTGCTGCACCAGCGCCCATTCGGCGTTGCAGCGGCGCTCGCGGATCAGCTGCTTGGGCTCCTCCGACAACAGCGGATCGGCCAGGATCATGGAATGGATGCCGACGAAGGCAGCGAGTTCGGCCGGCGCGCCGGAGCCGCTGGCCTCGTCGTGCAGCGTGGCAAGCTCGGCCTGTACCGTCTTCAGGGCGACGTCGAAGCGCGCCACCTCCATCGGCACGTCACGCTCGCGCAGCGTGTAATGTGCGACCTCGAGCGTGGCGTGGGAAACGAGATGCGCCCGGCCGATGGCGATGCCGTGGGAGACCGCGAGGCCGTGCAACGTGAAGGTCACCGGCCGGACCTCACTCGTCCTCGCCGAACTTGTCGGCGATCAGCCTGGACAGCGCTTGCGCCGCTTCCTCGGCCAGCTCGCCCTCGGTGTCGACGATGACCCTGGCGCCCTTGCCGGCTGCGAGCATCATCACCCCCATGATGCTCTTGGCGTTGATGCGGCGCGTGCCCTTCTCCATCCACACCTCGCAGGGGAAGGTGCCGGCGAGCTGGGTGAGGCGGGCGGAGGCGCGGGCATGCAGCCCGAGCTTGTTGACGATTTCGACTTCGACGCGCGGCATGGTTATGCGGGCCCTAGTGGCTGAGCATGTTGAGGACGCCGTCACGCCCGCCGGCGGCGGCCTTGGCGACCAGCGACGCCATGTCCTTGTCGCGGTAGGTCAGCGCGCGCAGCAGCATCGGCAGATTGACGCCGGCCAGCCCCTCGATGCGGCCGGGCTCGAGCAGCTTCATCGCCAGGTTCGAGGGCGAGGCGCCGTAGACGTCGGTGAGGATCAGCACGCCGTCGCCGCTATCGATGCAGCCGACCAGCTGCCTGGCCAGCGGCAGGGCGTCGAGCGGATCGTCCTGCGGGGTAAGGCCGAGCTGGGCGATCTGCGGCGGCCGCTTGTTGAGGACGTGGCAGGCGCACTGGATCAGCGACTCGCCGTAGGTGCTGTGGGTGATGAGGAACAGGCCGATCATGCGAAGATTCTAGCGGAAAGCGATCCAGGCCACCGCCAGCAGTGCCGCCAGCGCGAAAGCCCAGGCGAGGCGTCTCGCCAGCACCGACTTTTCGGCTTCCGCCGCCGCGTCGCCGTCGACCATGCGCCGCAGCCGGCGCAGCACGGCGATGCCGACGACGCGGCGCACGCCGCGCTCCGTCTCCGGATCGCTCATTTCTTCTCCTCCTCCGCTACGAACTGCAGCCGCACGCGCAGCGGCTCGGTCACCTCGACGCGGCCGGCAGCATCGACGCGCAGCACCTGGGCGATGCCGAGCTTCGCCGCCAGCGGCTTCCAGCCGTCGCCGGCGACGAACAGGGGCTTGCTCGCCACGTCCGACCAGAGGCCGGCCTTGTCGCCGGGGGAAATAAGCACCGTCAGCGCCCGCGTGCCGGTGGCCGGCTCGGCGGTGCGCGGATCGATCAGGTGGCTATAGCGGCGCCCGTCCATCTCGAAATAGCGTTGGTAATCGCCCGAGGTGCCGATCGCCTCGCCGTCCCTGAGTTCGAGCGTTGCCAGCGGCTCGGACTTCCGCGGATGCTGGATGCCGACGCGCCAGGGCGTGCCGCCCTTGGCGCCCAGCGCCAGCACGTTGCCGCCGATGTTGATCAGCGCGTTGGTGATGCCATGGGCCTTCATGATCGCGGCGGCCCGGTCGAGCGCCACGCCCTTGAGGTAGCCGCCGAAGTCCAGGGCCACCGACCGGCTCGTGCTCGTCACCGTACGCCCATCCACCTTCAGCGCTGCGATCGACGGCTTCGCCTGCCGCAGCGCCGCCAGCTTTTCCGCGTCCGGCAGTTGCGGCTTGAAGGTCTCGTCGTGGAAGCCCCAGAGTTTCACCAAGGCACCGATGCCCGGGTCGAACAGGTAGTCGCCCTGCGCCGCCAGCGCCCTGGCCTCGACGATCAGCGCGGCGAGTTCCGCCGACACCTCGTGCGGGCGGCCGGCCGCGATGGCATCGTTCAGTGCCGTCAGTTCCGATGGCTGCCAGGCGTGATAGGCGCGGTGCAGGCGGTCGAACTCGCGCAGCACCGCAGCCGTCGCCTCGCGCCCCTTGTCGGCCGGCGCTCCCCATACCAGCACCTCGACGCGGGTGCCGAAGACATACGATTCCTGGCTTTGGAGCGACTCGCGTCCGCAGCCGGACAGCAGCAGCAACGCAGCCAGCATGATCGGCCGCAGCCACATCGGGGATGGATGCAAGCCGGCAAGGAGCGAGCGACGAGACATACCGCGCTGGGAGGCGAGGAGCGAGCGACGCCGCTAACGCAGCAGACGCCCCGATTTGGCTGCGGCCCTACTCGGCATCCGCCTGCGCCGAGGGCTGCGCCGCGGCGAAGGCCGGCAGCATCAGGCAGTTGCGTTCGATGGATGCAATCAGCGGAAAGGACGCGAGATCGACGCCGAAACGGTGGGCGTTGAACACCTGCGGCACCAGGCAGACGTCGGCCAGGGTCACCGCGTCGCCGAGGCAATAGTGGCCGTTGCTGTGCAGGCGCCGCAACAGCGCCTCGATGCCGGCGAAGCCCTCGCTGATGCCGATGCGCACCCATTCGTTCTTCGCCTCGTCGTTCGCGCCGAACTGCTCGCCGAGACGCTTGAGGACGCGGGGCGTGTTGAGCGGGTGCAGGTCGGCGACGACGTGCAGCGCGATCTCGCGCGCATGGGCGCGCGCCAGGGGCGCCTTGGGCAGCAGCGGCGGCTCCGGATAGAGCTCGTCGAGATATTCGAGAATCGCCAGCGACTGGGTGATCACGTCGCCATCCACTTCCAGGCTGGGCACGCCGCCGGTGGGGTTGACGGCACGGTATGCCGGCTGGTTGTGCTGGCCGCCGTCCTTGACCAGATGGACGTAGGCACACCCGAGCGGGATGCCCTTGAGGCTGGCGGCGATGCGCACGCGATAGGCGGCGGTGGAGCGGTAGAAGGTATGCAGTTTCATGGGGTCCCTGTCGTGCCGGTGATGGCGGTTTCCTCGAGCTCGATGGCGGCGGCCAGCAGCGCCAGGCGCGCCACCACGCCGTAGGCGTAGAAGCGGTTCGGCGCGGCGTCGGGCGCCAGGTGGGCGTCGGGCAGGCTGCAGCCGGTCTCGAAGGCGAGCGGCTTGAAGGTCATGCCCGGCGCATTGAGGTTCTCGTCGATGCCACGCTGGGTGTTGACGCGGTAGAAGCCGCCGACGACGTAGCGGTCGATCATGTAAACGACCGGCTCGGCCGTGCCCTCGTCGACCGTCTCAACCGTCGGCACGCCCTCCTGGATGATGACCTCGGTGACCTGCAGGCCTTCCTTGACCACGGCCATCTTGTTGCGCTGCTTGCGGTTGAGATCCTGCACCTCGCTGGCATCCTTCACCGTCATGATGCCCATGCCGTAAGTGCCGGCATCGGCCTTGACGATGACGAAGGGCTCCCGCTCGATGCCGTATTGCTTGTACTTGGCGCGGATGCGGTAGAGCAGCGCATCGACGTTGGAGGCGAGGCACTCGAGGCCGGTGCGTTCCTGGAAGTTGATCTTGCCGCAGACTTCGTACTCGGGATTGATCAGCCAGGGATCGATGCCGATCTCGCGGGCGAAGTCGATGGCGACCTCCTGGAAGGCGCGGAAATGCCGCGACTTGCGCCGCGCGTGCCAGCCCGCATGCAGCGGCGGAATGACGAACTGCTCGTCGAGGTCCTTGAGGATCTCGGGCACGCCGGCCGAGAGGTCGTTGTTGAGCAGCACCGAGCAGGGGTCGAAGCCGTCCAGCCCGAGCCGGCGACCGCCGGGGCCGATGCGCTTCACCGGTTCCAGCGTCAGCGTCTGGCCGTCCGGCAGGTCGAGTGTGGTCGGCGCCGTGATCTCCGGCAGCAGCGAGCCGACGCGCACGTCGATGCCGGCGTGGCGCAGGATCAGCGCCAGCCGTGCGACGTTCATCAGGTAGAACTGGTTGCGCGTGTGGTTCTCGGGGATCAGCAGGAAGCGCTTCGCCTCGGGGCAGACCTTCTCGATCGCCGTCATCGCCGCCTGCACGCACAGCGGCAGGAAGGCGACGTTGAGGTTATTGAAGCCGCCCGGGAACAGGTTGGTGTCGACCGGCGCCAGCTTGTAGCCGGCGTTGCGCAGGTCGACCGAGCCGTAGAACGGGGGCGCGTGGTCGAGCCACTGGCCGCGCAACCATTGCTCGATGGCCGTTTCCTTGTCGAGGAAGCGCTTCTCGAGCTCGAGCAGCGGGCCCGTCAGGGCGGTGGTGAGATGGGGAACCATGATCTCATCTTATCAGTTGGGCCAGCGGGGTCGGAGCGATGCGGCTTCGGGGAGCCCCAAGGGTGGTGGGTACCCGGCACAGCGAAGTAAAGGAGGAGAAGCGGGCGCAGCACGCTTCGGGGGACATGAGCAGTGCCGGGTACCCACCACCCTTGGGGGACACGCCGGTGCCTTGCCCGAGTCGGCCGGCGCCGCCAGTGGGATGCTCTGCAGAGCGAAGTAAAGGAGGAGGTGGCAACCGCTGGCTGCCACCGGGGCACATGAGCGGCGCAGAGCATCCCGCTGGCGGCGCCACGCACAAAACTTCAAATGTCATATCAGCCCGCGCACCTCGAACTGCGTGAAGTCCTCGGGCAGCAGCGTCTGCTCGAGGCTGCGCTGGGTGAACAGGAAGCGGCCGTCGCAGACGAAGCCGAGTTCGTGCCAGTCGACCTCGTTGAGCATGGCCGCGAGCACCGCCGGATCAACGTCGCGCTTGTGCGGAAACAGCGCAAGGATGGCACCGTCGTAGTTGTTGCAGGGATGCGTGAAGAAGGGTCGGACGTTGCGGGTCTTGTGATTGACATAGACGCGCGGCGCCTCGGAGACATGGTGGCGCCGCCCCCATTTCCACCAGTTCGACTCGTCGAACTTCGCCACCCGCCGCGCCAGCAGCCGTTCCTTGTGCTGCTCCAGCCAGGGCAAGGGGGCGTCGAAGATCATGCGCCGGGTCGCGCCCGTGACCGCCGTCTTCGAGCAGACGAAGTCGGCGTTGCCGAGCTCGGCGTTGGTGAAGATCTCGTCGGCGCCCGACACCGCGCCGACCCGGACCGCGAAGACGCTGGCCAGCGGCACGCTGTAGATGCCGCGCGTCAGCAGCAGCTGGCCGCCGGAAAGCACCATGCGGCGTCCGTCCTTCAGACGATGCGCCATGTCGCCCTTCTCGAAGCGCCAGATCGCGCAGTTCGGCGCCGCGCCCTCGAAGATCTTCGTGTCGCCGAGGTCCTCGAAATCGGTGATGGTGCCCTGCTCGAACAGCCAGGTGTTGAGGCGCGCCGCACCCGTGGCCTTGAGAAAGTCGCGCGGGGTGATGAAGATCAGCTCGCCGCCGGGCGCGAGATGACGCACGCACTTCTCGATGAAATGCAGGTAGAGGTTGGCATGGCCATCGAGCAGCTGCGAAGCCAGCCGGATGCCCGTCGCCGGCAGGATGTCGCGCGCCCTGACGTAGGGCGGATTACCGATGACGGTGTCGAAGCGGTCGTCCGCCGGCCAAGTGAAAAAATCGACGTTATGCGCGTCCGGGGGACAGTGCGCCGCGTCCAGCTCCACGGCCACGCAGCCGTCGATGCGCGAACAGAAGGCGCCGTTGCCGGCGGCCGGATCGAGCACGCGGCCGCGGTTGCGGCGCAGGGACAGCATGCGCTCGACGATGGCGGGCGGGGTGAAGACCTGGCCGAGGGTGGCGATGTCGTAACTCTTGTTCATGAATGGACCGGGGGGAGGCCGCAATTATCCCTGCAATCATGGAGAGCCCCTACCCTATTTGCACGGATGCAATCGGCCACCGCTCCGTGTCGCCAGCGCCGACTTTTTGTGCTCGATTGGTCCTTGCCGGGTCTCGCCCCGGCGGGCGAGACCCGGCAAACCCCGATCAAAGGGCAAAACTCGGCTCCGGCGCCACGCCGGCGTAAAATCGCGGGTTCGCTTCATTCTTCACGCCCGCCGCCATGCTCGTCGCTTCCAACATCACCATCCAGTTCGGGGCCAAGCCCCTGTTCGAGAACGTCTCCGTCAAGTTCGGCGACGGCAACCGCTATGGCCTGATCGGCGCCAACGGCGCCGGCAAGTCGACGTTCATGAAGATCCTCTGCGGCCAGCTCGAGCCCTCGGCCGGCAACGTCACCAAGGACACCTTTGAGCGCATGGCCTACCTGCGCCAGGACCAGTTCGGCTTCGAGGACATCCGCGTGCTCGACGTGGTGATGATGGGCCACGAGGACATGTGGAAGTGCATGCAGGAGAAGGACGCGATCTACGCCAACCCCGAGGCGAGCGAGGATGACTACATGCACGCCGCCGAGCTGGAGGTGAAGTTCGGCGAGATGGGCGGCTACGACGCCGAGGCGCGCGCCGGCGAGTTGCTGCTCGGCGTAGACATCCCCGTGGACAAGCACAACGGCCCGATGCGCGAGGTGGCGCCGGGCTGGAAGCTGCGCGTGCTGCTGGCGCAGGCGTTGTTCGCCAACCCCGACATCCTGCTGCTCGACGAGCCGACCAACAACCTCGACATCAACACCATCCGCTGGCTCGAAACCGTCCTCAACGGCCGCGACTCGACCATGGTGATCATTTCCCACGACCGCCACTTCCTCAACCAGGTGTGCACCCACATGGCCGACCTGGACTACGGCACCATCCAGGTCTATCCCGGCAGCTACGACGAATACATGGAAGCCTCGACCGCCGCGCGGGCGCGCATCGCGGCGCAGAACGCCAAGTCGAAGGATCGCATCGCCGACCTCGAGGAATTCGTCCGCCGCTTCTCGGCCCACAAGGCCAAGGCGCGCCAGGCCACCAGCCGCAAGAAGCAGATCGAGAAGCTCAAGGTCGAGGACGTCAAGCCCTCAAGCCGCCAGTACCCGTGGATCCGCTTCGACTTCGACGAGAAGAGCAAGCTGCACCGCCAGGCGCTGGAGATCGAGCGGCTGCAGTTCGGCCATGATCCGAAGCTGCCGGTGATCAAGAACCTCACACTGACGCTGGACGCCGGCGACCGCCTGGCCGTGATCGGCGAGAACGGCGTCGGCAAGACGACGCTCATGCGCCTGCTGATGGGCGAGCTGACCGCACAGCACGGCACCATCAAGTGGGCGGAGAAGGCCAAGCCCGGCTACTACGCTCAGGACCATGCCGCCGACTTCGCCTCCGACCAGACGCTGACCGAGTGGATCACCGGCTACGTCCGCGCCGGCGGCTACGACGGCGGCGACGTCGAGACGCTGATGCGGCAGACGCTCGGCCGCCTGCTGTTCGGCGGCGACGACGTGAAGAAGCCCGTGCGCGTGATCTCCGGCGGCGAACAGGGCCGCATGATCTTCGGCAAGCTGATGCTGCTGAATTCCAACGTGCTGGTGCTGGACGAGCCGACCAACCACCTCGACATGGAATCCATCGAGTCGCTCAACACCGCGCTGGAGAAATACGAGGGCACGCTGGTCTTCGTCTCGCACGACCGCGAGTTCGTCTCCTCGCTGGCGACGCGCATCCTCGAGATCAAGCAGGACGGCAGCTACGTCGATTACCGCGGCGACTACGACGAGTACCTGCATTCGCTCGGCGTCGAGTAGTCCCGGCTCCCTGCCATGATCCTGCTGCGCAAGCTCGCCTTCGCCCGCGCCGGCAAGCCGCTGGTCACGGATGCCTCGCTGCAAATGCACCCCGGCTGGAAGATCGGCCTCACCGGCGCCAACGGCTGCGGCAAGTCCTCGTTCTTCGCGCTGCTGCGCGGCGAGCTGCATCAGGAAGCCGGCGACCTCGAGATGCCGGCCGTCTGGCGCGTCGGCCACGTCGCCCAGGACACGCCGGCGCTGCCGGATGCCGCCCTCGAATTCGTGCTCGACGGCGACACCGAGCTGCGCGCGGTCGAGGCCGGCCTGGTCGAGGCCGAAGCCGCCCACGACGGCCACCGCATCGCCGAGTTGCACACGCGGCTGCAGGACATCGAAGGCTATTCGGCCAAGGCGCGCGCCGCCGAGATCCTCGCCGGCCTCGGCTTCAGCGAGGATGACCACCGTCGCGCCGTCGCCGACTTTTCCGGCGGCTGGCGCGTGCGCCTCAACCTGGCGCGGGCGCTGGTGGCGCGTTCCGACCTGCTGCTGCTCGACGAGCCGACCAACCACCTCGACCTCGACGCCGTGCTCTGGCTCGAAACCTGGCTCAAGTCCTTCCCCGGCACGCTGGTGATGATCTCCCACGACCGCGATTTCCTCGATGCCGTGGTCGGCCAGATCCTGCACATCGACGCCGGCCAGATGAAGCTCTACTCGGGCAACTACTCGGCCTTCGAGCGCGCCCGCGCCGAGGCCCTCGCGCTGCAGCAGGCCATGCACGCCAAGCAGGAGCGCGAGGTCGCCCACCTGCATGCCTACATCGATCGCTTTCGCGCCAAGGCCAGCAAGGCGCGGCAGGCGCAGAGCCGGATCAAGGCGCTGGAGCGGATGGAGCTGATCAGTGCCGCCCACGTCGACGCGCCGTTCGAGTTCCGCTTCGCCGAGCCCGAGGGATTTTCCGATCCGCTGCTGGCACTCGAGGATGCCGCCGCCGGCTACGGCGAAACGACCCTGCTCCACCACATCAAGCTCACGCTGCGCCCGGGCAGTCGCATCGGCCTGCTCGGCCGCAACGGCGCCGGCAAGTCGACGCTGGTGAAGCTGCTGTCAGGCGAAAAGTCGGTGCTGGCGGGACGCCGCATCGAGGGCCGCCACCTCAAGATCGGCTACTTCGCCCAGCACCAGATGGAGCTGCTGCGGCCGGACGAAAGCCCGCTGCAGCACCTGGTGCGACAGGAGCCGGCCACCCGCGAGCAGGAGCTGCGCAACTACATCGGCGGCTTCGATTTCCGCGGGCCGATGGTCGACGCGCCCTGCCGCCATTTCTCCGGCGGCGAGAAGGCACGGCTGGCGCTGGCGCTGATGATCCGCACCCGCCCCAACCTGCTGCTGCTCGACGAGCCGACCAACCACCTCGACCTCGAAATGCGCGAGGCGCTCACACTCGCCTTGCAGGAGACCGAGGCGGCGATGGTGCTGGTGTCGCACGACCGCCACCTGCTGCGCACCACGGTCGACGAGCTGTGGCTGGTGGCGGATGGTGCGGCCCGGCCCTTCGACGGCGACCTCGACGACTACGCGGCGTGGCTGGCCGCACGGCGCGGGCAGTCGCGCATCGCCGCACCCACCGACCCCGACAAGGCCGCACGGCAGGAAGCCCGCGCCAATGATGCGGCCAGCAGGAAGTCGGCGCTGGCGGCACGGCGGCCGCTGGTCAAGGAAGCGGACAAACTCGAAAAGCAGCTCGCCGGCTGGCAGGCGGAAAAGGCCGAACTCGACGCCCGGCTCGCCGACCCGGCGCTCTACGCGACGCCGGATCGCGCGCGCATCGACGGACTGAACAAGCGCCAGGCCGAACTCGCTGCGGCCATCGAGGCCGCCGAGACGCGCTGGCTCGAGGTGCACGAACAACTGGAAGCATTGGCCGTCGAGTAAAATCGCCTTCTTTCGTCGCCTTACCGCAGGAGTCTGCCGTGCAGCTGGTTTGCCTCGACCTCGAAGGGGTCCTCGTCCCCGAAATCTGGATCGAATTCGCCGAGCGCACCGGGATTCCCGAACTGCGCCGCACCACCCGCGACGAGCCCGACTACGACGTGCTGATGAAGTACCGGCTCGGCTTGCTCAAGCAGCACAAGCTGGGCCTGCCCGATATCCAGAAGGTCATTGCCGCGATGGGGCCGATGGCCGGCGCGAAGGATTTCCTCGACGCCCTGCGCCGCGACTTCCAGGTCATCATCCTCTCCGACACCTTCTACGAATTCGCCATGCCGCTGATGGCGCAGCTGGGCCACCCGGCGCTGTTCTGCCACAAGCTCGAGGCCGATGCCGAGGGCTTCCTCGTCAATTACCACCTGCGCATGGCGAACCAGAAGAAGGAATCGGTGCAGCGCTTCAAGGAACTCAACTTCAAGGTCATCGCCGCGGGCGATTCCTACAACGACACGGCGATGCTGGCCGAGGCCGACGCCGGAATCCTGTTCCACCCACCGCAGAACGTGATCGACGAGTTCCCGCAGTTCCCGGTGACCATGAACTATGCCGAGCTGCGCAGCGAGATCGACAAGGCGTCGGCGCGGATTTAGGGATGATGCTTGCTCATTGGAGCGCGACCGAAGCGATGGGGTGCTCTACTGCGCTCATGGTCCACGGCTTGCTTTGCACAGCAAGCCGGCTTCGGCAGCGCGGAGCAGTGCTCCGCGCAACCCTGCCTACGCCCCCCGGCGCTGGCCGTCGGCCACCGCCTCCTCCTTTACTTCGCTCCGCAGAGCACCCCACCACTTCGATCGGGAAACGTTGCAGCGGGTTGGTCGCGGCAAAGCACCCAAGTCTCCGGCCAAGGGCATCGGGGTACCGGCACAGCGAAGTAAAGAAGGAGGAACGGGCGCAGCCCGGTCCGGGTGACATGAGCAGTGCCGGCGCCCCGATGCCCTTGGCACGCGCCGCAGCCCAACGCACGTCGCGCTTCACGTCTCGCCGCCAACACGCCGCACTCCGGAGCCACTGACATGCATCGCGACCGCTACTACACCCTCGCCGCCTCCTGCCCCGACCGCAGCGGCATCATCGCCCGCGTCACCGGCTTCATCGCCGAGCACAAAGGTTGGATCCTCGAATCGAGCTTCCATTCCGACGAGGGCGACGAAGCCAACGGTGGCCGGCCCGCGCGCTACTTCATGCGCATGGAAGTGAAGGCCGACTCGCTGCCCTTCATGCTCGACGAGTTCCGCGCCCGCTTCGAACCGATCGCGCGCGAACTCGAAATGGACTGGAAGATCAGCGACAGCGCGGTGAAGAAGCGCGTCGTCATCCTGGTGTCGAAGCAGGAGCACTGCCTCTACGACCTGCTGGCGCGCTGGCAGTCGAAGGAACTCGACATCGAGATCCCCTGCGTCATCTCGAACCACGACACCTTCAAGGGCTTCGTCGAGTGGCACGGCATCCCCTTCCACCACGTGCCGGTGACCGCCGACAACAAGCCGCAGGCCTGGGCCGAGGTGCGGCGCCTGTTCGATGAGTCGCGCGGCGACACCATGGTGCTGGCGCGCTACATGCAGATCCTCTCGCCCGATCTCTGTGCCGCGCACCCGGGCAGGATCCTCAACATCCACCACAGCTTCCTGCCGTCGTTCGTCGGCGCCAGGCCCTACCATCAGGCCCATGAACGCGGCGTCAAGCTGATCGGCGCCACCTGCCATTACGTCACCGCCGAACTCGACCAGGGACCGATCGTCGAGCAGGACGTGATCCGCATCGACCACTCGGACTCGCCCGACGACATGGTGCGCTACGGCAAGGACATCGAGAAGACCGTGCTGGCGCGCGGCCTGCGCTACCACCTCGAGGACCGCGTGCTGGTCCACGGCAACAAGACCGTCGTCTTCCGCTAGGCCCCCGGACCGAAGGTCACTACCCGGTCGCGCCCGGTGGCCTTGGCGCGGTAGAGGGCGAAGTCCGCGGCGGAGAGCAGGGTATCGACCTTTTCCGCGCGCTGCGGCCGGACGCAGGCGACGCCGACGCTGATGGTGACATGGTCGGCGATGCGCGAGGCGGCATGCGGCATGTGCGACTCGCGTACCCGCTGGCACAACGTTTCGGCCAGGGTGGCGGCGCCATGGAGGTCGGTGCCCGGCAGCACCGCGACGAATTCCTCGCCGCCATAGCGGGCGACGAGGTCGCCGACGCGCTGGGCATTGTCGCGCAGCAGCGTGGCGATGCGCCTGAGGCAGTGGTCGCCTTCCTGGTGGCCGTAGTGGTCGTTGTATCCCTTGAAGAAATCGACGTCGATCATCAGCACCGCCAGCGGGTCCCCGCCGCGCTGGGCGCGGCGGAATTCGGCGACGACGAACTGGTCGAGGCGGCGGCGGTTGTACACCCCGGTGAGCGGATCGAGGTAGACCGTTTCGGCCAGCTCGGCATTGCGGTCGCGCAGGCGCTGCTCGCGACGGTGGATGGCCGTCTGGTCGATGAACTCGACCAGACAGAAACGCTCCGCCCCGACCTCGAGGCCGCGCACGACGGCGGCCACGGTGATCGCTGCCGCGCCGGCGGCGCGCGGGAAGGGATAGAGCGGCAGCGGCAGGTCGTTCAGGCGCGGCGACAGCAGCGAGGAGGCGCCGTCGGCAATGGCGCCGACGATGGCTTCGGCGATGCGCGAATCGCGCAGCTGCGGGCACCACTCGAAGAAGTCGAGATCGATGCGATCGGCACCGATCTGCGCGTCGTGCAGCGCCATCCATTCGTTCCACACCACGATGCGGCGGCGCGCGTCGAGCACGACGAGGCCCGTGCTGGCCTTGTCCGCCACCTGGGTCAGCAGGCCGAAGGGGATGCTGTCGCTGCGGAGGCGGCGGCTCATGCGTGACCTCCCTCACCGGCCAGCCCGATGTCCTCGAGATAGCGGTCGAACGCGTCGGCCAGCGCGGCATTGGCGCGGGCGTCGAGCAGGAAGGCGATGTAAGTGGCGAGATCGCGGCTCTCGACGGTCATGATCATGTGGATCATCAGCACGGCGCTGGCCGCGGCACCGCCGTGACTGGCGAGGACGTGCTCAGGCATGTCCAGCACGTAGTCGGGCGGCGCCGTACGCAGCTGCATATGCAGCTGGTTCGCCAGCACCGCCATGCAGGCGTTGAGCAGGATGTTGCCGACCTCGGATATCGCCTCTTCCTCGAGTTCCGACAGGTCTTCCTCGCCGACCAGGCCGCCGACGGCGAGGCGCACCACCTCGAGCGCGCGTGACTGCGGGAACAGCAGCAGGGCATGTGCCGCGAGATCGCCCTCGAAGCGCTGCACCACGGCGGCGACGCGTTCGTCGGCCAAGGCCTTGATGCGGGCGATGGCACCGTCGGCCGCCAGCAGTTCCAGCTGCGGCGCGGTCACCACGATGGTCTCCTGCATCAGTCGCGACAGGCTGACCGCCGCGCGCGCCAGCGCGACGTTGAAGGCCTCGAGCAGGGCGTCGTGCTGCAGCGGCCGCGACATCAGCGGGGTCTCCTGCATCCGGCCAGCAGCTCGCCGACCAGGGCCTCCGTGATCGGCTTGGCCAGGAAGCGCAGGCCGAGGCGCCTGGCCTCGGCGACGACCGCATCCTGGAAGTTGGCGGTGAGCAGCGCCATGTCGAGTTCGGGGCAGCGCTGACGCAGCTCGGCGGCGATCTCGAGGCCGGTGCGGCCGGGCATGTTGTTGTCGAGCGTCACCAGGTCCGGCCGCTCGCGCGTGACCGCGTCCACGGCCGTCAGGGCATCGTCGACCTCGATCACCGTCGCCGTGGGCTGATGGGCGAGGATCATCTTGCGCAGCATCAGCCGCGAAACGCGGCTGTCGTCCACGATCACCACCCTGGGCGGCCGTGCCGTGGTGCCCCGCAGGTGCTGCACGACGTCGGCCGCCGACTGCGGCCGCTGGAACATGAAGCCCTGTGCCGTGGTGCAGCCGAAGCGGCCGAGGATGTCGAAATGCTCGGCATCCTCGACGCCCTCGGCCACGGTGTCCATGCCCAGCCGCCCGGCCAGCGCGAGGATGGCCTCGACCACGGCCGCGGCGGCGCGGTCGGTCGGCGCCGCCTGCACGAAGCTGCGGTCGACCTTGATCACGTCCAGCGGCAATCGCGTCAGGCTGACCATCGACGAGAAGCCCGTGCCGAAATCGTCGAGCGCCAGCCGCAGCCCCAGCGCCTTGAGGCCGTGGAGTTGCGCCACCGCCGCCTCGTCGTCGTGCACCAGCACGCTTTCGGTCAGCTCGAGCACCAGACGCGCCGGCGGCAGCCCGGTTTCGGCCAGGATCCGCGACAGCATCGCGGTGAAGTCGGGATCGGCGAGTTGGCGGCCGGAGACGTTCACGGCGACCTCCTCCAGCGCGATGCCCTCGCCGAGCCAGGCCATCGCCTGGGTACAGGCCGTGCGCAGCACCCAGGCGCCGATGTCGCCGATGAACCCCGCCTCCTCGGCGATCGGAATGAACTCGACCGGCGAGATGTCGCCATGTTCGGGGTGCTGCCAGCGCAGCAGCGCCTCGACGCCGACCGGCTGGCAGTCGCGCACGCGCACCAGCGGCTGGTAATGGACTGCCAGTTGCCCGGCGGCGAGCGCGCCGCGCAGGTCCTCCTCGAGCCGCAGGCGGCGCGTCAGCGCGCGGTCGCGATCGGCGTCGTAGAAATGCAGCGCACGACCTTCGGCGCCCTCCATCAGCAGCGCCGCCCGCGCCGCCTTGACCGTCGCCTGGCAGCTGTCGCCATCCTGCGGGAACAGCGCCAGCCCGCCGGCCGGCTGCAGGTGGAAAGGCTGCCCGCCGGCATCGAAGGGGGCTTGCAGCGCCTCGATCAGGTGCTCGGCGGCATCGGCGATCTCCTCCGGCTTCGCGGCGTGACGGAAGAGCACGCACAGCTCGTCGGTGGTGATGCGGGCGAGTTCCGGCACCGGCTGGAAGGTGGCGCAGGCGGCCCGCAGGCGCTCGGTGATGCCGACCAGGATGCGATCGGCCGCCTCCTGCCCGAGCGAATCGCGGGCGCGGCGCATGCGATCGAGGCTCAGCAACAGCACCGGCACCAGCCGCCCGGTGGCGCCGGCGACGGCGGCCTCGCGCTCGAGCACCGCCGAAAAGGCCGGGCGGTTGTGCATGCCGGTGAGCGGGTCGTGGCGTGTCAGCCAGTCGGCCTGCGCCTGCGCCGAGCGCAGGTCGGTGACGTCGAGCACGCTGCCGCGCAGCAGCGCAGTGCCGTTTTCCTCTACGGCCTGGATCTGCACGCGCATGCAGCGCCGGCTCAGCGTCCACACCTCGGTGGTCTGCAAGTCGCCGCCCTCCATCGCGGCCGTGGCGAGGACGAGCATGCGCTTCCAGTCATCCTCGTTGAAGGCGGGCATCAGCTGGCGCAGGCGCGCCTGGTCGTCACCGCTGAGACCCAACAGCGCCGGGAGGTTGGCCGACGGGTAGAAGCGGCGCGACTCGATCAGGTATTCGAAGCTGCCGAGGCCGGCCAGGCGCTGCGCCTGCTGCTGTCGCGCCTCGCTTTGCGTCAGATCGCGCAGCGCCTGCGCCGCATGGAGGATGAAGCGGATGCGATGCGGCAGCATCTGCCAGTTGATCGGTTTGGCGAAGAAGTCGGTGGCACCGGCAGCGAAGGCGAGGTCGATCGACTCGCGGTCGTCCTGGCCGGTGATCATCACGATGGGCACGGTGCGTGCGTCCGGACGCCGACGCAAGCGGCGGCAGGTCTCGATGCCGTCGATGCCCGGCATCAGCAGGTCGAGCAGCACCAGGTCGGGTCGCAGGCGGTTGAAGGCCTCGAGCCCCGTCTCGCCGTCGCCGGCCTCATGCACCTCGAGGCCGAGGCCGGCCAGCGCCGCCGCGAGCATCATGCGCATCAGCTCGTCGTCGTCGACGATGAGTGCGGTCGGAACCGGCGCGTTCATCCGGGATAACGCTCCTTCAGTTGCTGCCATGAGAGGTTGGCCACTGCCGGCAGATAGGCGGCCAGTGCCACCATGCGCTGCAGGTTGCCGTCACGCGCGGCAAACTCGAGTTCGCGCGCCGTATGCGACAGGCGCATGGCGCCGACCTGGGCGGCCGCCGACTTCAAGGTGTGGGCGGCGCGGCGCACGGTCTCCAGATCGCTGGCGTCGACCTGCTGCAGCCTGGTGAGGCTGGTGTCGAGGGTGCGGCGGAAAGTCTCGAGAATGCGCTGCAGGAACACGGCCTGCGGCTGCCCCGGCAGCGAGGCCAGCAGATCCTCGATCCGGGTGGGATCGAGCATGGGCGCCTGCTCCGCTTCAACCTCCGCCGCCACCGCGGCGGCCGGCGGCAGCGGCCTGGCACTTGCTGCCGGCGTCACGATCACCGCGTCGGGCAGGTGGCGGTGCAGGGTGGCCGCCAGGTCGCCCAGCAGGACGGGCTTGACGAGGAAATCGTTCATGCCGACCTCGAAGCAGCGGCGGCGCTCCTCGTCGAGCGCATGCGCGGTCAACGCAACGATAGGGATCGGCACGCGGCCCTCGGCGTGCTCGATCTCGCGGATCTGGCGCGTGGCCTCATAACCGTCGAGGCGCGGCATCTGGCAGTCCATCAGGATCAGGTCGGCATCGCGGAAGGCTTCGAGCGCGCCCATGCCGTCGTAGGCGGTGATCACGCTGACCCCGCCCAGCTCCTCGAGCATCGCCTGCGCCACCAGGCGGTTGGTCGGATTGTCCTCGACCAGCAGCACCCGCATCGCGCCGACCGCGGTCGGCTCCGGTGCCGACCGCGCTGCGCCGGGCGCGGCGGCGAGGGCGAACGGCAGGACCACCGTGAATATCGAGCCGCCGTCGGCGCGTCCGCGCAGGGAGATCTCGCCGCCCATGAGATCGGTCAGCTGCTTGCAGATGGCCAGGCCGAGGCCGCTGCCGCCGAAGCGGCGCGACATCGAATCATCGGCCTGGCTGAAGGCGGCGAACATGCGGTCGCGCGCCTCCACGGCGATGCCGATGCCGGTATCGATCACCTCGAACACCAGACGGGTGCGGCCGCTACTGTCGCCGCCGCGCGCGTCGACGCGGACGACGACGCCGCCGTTGTCGGTGAACTTGATCGCGTTGCTGACGAGATTGCTCAGGATCTGCCGCAGGCGCAGCGGGTCGCCGTGCACGAAGCGCGGCACGTCGGGCGCGACGTCGCAGTCGAAGCGGATGCCCTTCTCCTGCGCGCGCTGGGAGAAGAGGAAGCCGACTTCATGCACGGTGCCCGGCAGGTCGAAGGGAATGTCCTCGAGGCGGATGCGCCCCGACTCGCCGCGGGCGAAATCGAGCACGTCGTTGAGCAGGGACAGCAGCCCCTCGCCGGCGTGCTGCAGCGCCTCGACATATTCGCGCTGGCGCGCCGACAGCTCGCTGGCGAGCAGCAGCTGCGCCAGACCGAGAACGCCGTTCATCGGCGTGCGGATCTCGTGGCTCATGTTGGCGAGGAACTGGGTCTTGGCGCTGCTGGCCTCCTCGGCCACCGCCAGCGCCATGCGCAGGTCGGCGGTGCGCTCCGTCACCTTCGCCTCGAGCTCGTCGCGATGCCGGCGCAGCTCGGTGTCGGACAGCTCGATCTGCGCGAGCATGGCGTTGAAGCGGTCGATCAGGTGGCCGATCTCGTCGTCGCTGGTCTTGTTCACGCGCAGCCCATACTGGCGGGAAACGGTGATCGCCTCGGCCGTGCGGTCGAGCTCGGCGATGGGCGCGGTGATGAAACGGCGCATGCGCCCCGCGATCATCGAGGACACGGCCAGGCCCAGCAGCAGCGCGAGGACGTACCACGCCTGGTTCGTCCATAGTTCCGCCCACATGGGCTCGAGGCTGACATGCACCTCGAGATAGCCCAGCATCTCCTTGTCGAGCATCACCACCTGGCGCAGCTGCACCGAGCTGCCCAGCAGCCAGCGCGGCGGCGGCTGCATGTCCAGCGGCGTCATCTGCGGCCAGGGCTGCAGCACCCGCGTCACCACGGCCAGCTCGCTGCCGTCGGGCCGCAGCAGGCGGGCGCCGAGAATGTCCTGGCGTTTCAACAAGCTCTCCAGCTGGACGCGGCCGCCACGCTGGTCGTTGAAGACGAGGTAGGGCTGGCTGTACTCGGCGGTCAGGTTCATCAGGGCGCCGAGGTTGCCGACCAGGTTGCGCTGTTCCTGCAGCACCTCGGTGGTGGTGATCAGCGCCGCACTGGCGAGCAGTGCCGATCCCGCGACGATCAGGGCGAAGCGCATCAGCCGCTGCTGGATGGTGCCGCTGATACCCAGCAGCCGGTCCCCCAGGCGGGGCGAATGATCCCGTGGTTTGAGCACTTCCATCATTGTCCCTTGACCTGCCGCGCCAGCCGCAAAAGCTGGGCCGACAGCCGGATGCCGCCGCGCCGTGCGGCCTCGAGGTTGACATCGAAGCGGACGCGGCGCTCGGCGACGGCGATGCCTATGATACCGCCGGCATCGATGAAACCGTCGCTGTCGCCGAACGTCAGCGCCCCCTGCGCCTCGGCAAGCGCGCGCCGCGGTTCGGGCGCGTCGGGCATCAGCACCAGCAAATGGCAGGGCCGCAGCAACGGCAACGTCGTCCCGCTCCGCACCTCGAGCTTCCGTCCCTGCAGCGTCTTACCCTCGAGCTCGAGCAGCGCGGTACCGAGCGTGCCCGATCCGCCGGGCGTGCCGAGCACGCAGAGGCGCAGCGGCGCTCCCGCCGGCAGAAGCTCGGCCGGCCACTCGGCGAACTTGGCGACGTTGAAGATGAACGCCGCCTTGACCTCCGCCTCGGCATACTGGGCGAACGCTGCCGGCGCCGACAGCAACGCCAGCAGGACCGATCCGAGGTGGGTGAGGCGGCAGCGCATGTCAGAAGCGGGCGACCGCCTTGAGCCGGAAGGTCCGGCCGTCCTGGGCGAAGCGCTCGCGCACGATGCCGGTTATTGCCGTGAGCGCGGTATCCACCGGTGCCGGGTCGTCGTAGCGCTTGTCGAACAGGTTGTAGACCGAGGCGGAAAGATCCCAGGCCGAACTGCGCGGCCGGTAGGACAGGGTGAAATTGGCGATGCCATGGCCGCCGATGTCGGCGGTGTTGGAAGCCGCCTTGCGCGCCGCGAGGCCGCGCAGCTCGAGCGCGGCGTACCAGCCGTCGCTGCCCAGGGGCAGGCCGGCGTTCACCTGAACCAGGCCGGCGGGCGCATTGTCCGGCCGCAGGCCGTCCTCGCGCAGGAACTGGCCGCTGTAGCTGCCGCGCAGCATGGCGCCGCCCTGCCAGCGCCGCTCGAGTTCGAGTTCGACGCCGTTGCCCCAGACGTCTGCGGCATTGACGTTGATCTGCGTCACCGGGTCGAGGCTGATCGGGTCGCGCACGCGGTAGCGGTAGAGCGAGCCGGCGAAGCGTGTGCCCTCGCCCAGCCTGCTCTCCCACACCGCCTCGAGCGTTTGCATGCGCTCGGCTCCAAGGTCGGGATTGCCGTAGAGACCGGCGGGTACGTACTGGCGCTCGTAGGCGTTGGCGTTGCGGTAGGCGGTGCCGTAGAGCAGCTTCACGGTGTTGGCGGGGTCGAGCTGATGCACCAGCGCCAGCCGCGGGCTGGTGAAACGTTTGCTGTCCTCGGCCACGTCGTGGCGCAGGCCCAACATCAGGGTAGTGGCGGCACCGAGCGTGATCTCGTCCTGAGCGTAGATGCCGGTGCGATGACTGGTGGCGTCGGTGTCGAGGTAGACGGTGCCATCGTCGTCAGCGTTGCGCTGGTATTGGCGGGTATTGCCGGTATAGGCGAGGCCGACGACCCACTTCTGCCCGGCCCAGGCCGTCGAGGTCAGGCGCGCTTCGCTTCCCCACCATTCGCCGCGTTGCTTGTCGCGGTTGATCATGCGCGAGGGCCCGCCGCTGGCGCTGTAGTCGTAGGGCAGGGTGCTGTCGTAGCGGTACTGGCCGCCGAACAGGCGGAAGTCGAGTTCGTTGTGCTCGCCGAAGCGGTGCTTCGCGGCCAGCTCGCCCAGGGTGTAGCCGTCGTCCTCGCGATGTCCGTCGTCGCCGGGAATCGTGCCGTAGGACCCCGATGGCACGTGCTTGTAGCGCTGGCTGTGCATCAGCGTGCCCTGCCACTCGCCCAGGCGCAGCCGGCCGAGAAAGCGCTGCTGGCGCTCGGCGTCGGCGCCGTCGGGGCTCGTCACACCCGGTGCGACGTCGGGGAATTCGTACTGCCCGCCGCGGCTGTCGAAGCCGCTGGCCGAGGCCATCCATTCGACGTCGCCGGAGCGCTTGCCGGCCGAAGCGCGCAGGCGGCTCGTCCGCCGGCTGCCCGCATCCGCCGCCAGCTCGGCGCCGTCGAAGGAGGCGCCGTTGCGCATGACGAGGTTCACCACGCCGAACAGGGCGTTGCCGCCGTAGATCGAGGCGCCGGGGCCGCGCACGATCTCGACGCGCTCGATGAGGTCGAGATCGAGCGGAAATTCCTCGCCCGCCAGCACGCTGTCGTAGATGTTGTCGTTGACCCGCATGCCGTCGACGAGGAAGAGGATGCGGTTGTTGTAGTCGCCGGGCGGGGCGAAGCCGCGCACGCCGAGATAGCGGTAGCTGCGGTCGTAGATGGCGTGGAAGCCGCGCTGCGCCGCCAGCAGTTCGGACAGGGTGCGCCAGCCGAAGCGGCGGATGTCCTCGCGCGAGACCACGGTCACCGCCGAGGGCGCCGCCGTGCCCGATTGCGGGTACTTCGAGGCGCTGACCACCTCGACCTTGAGCAGGTCCTCGAGCGGGAGCTCGGTCAGATCGTGCGCGGCGGCTGCCACGATGGACGGAAACGCCAGCGCGGCGAGCACCGCAGGCAGGCAGGCGTTGGCCGGAATGAAGCGAGCGATTTTCATACGGCCACCTCAGCAGCGCGCCAGTAGACCCTGGGCCGCCTCCGCAGGCTGCGGCTGCCCGAAAAGAAAGCCCTGCACCTCCTCGCAACCCTCGGCGCGCAGAAAGGCCAACTGCTCCTCGGTCTCGACGCCCTCGGCGACGGTGCCGAGGCGCAGGCTGCGCGCAAGCTGGATCACGGCGCGGACGATCGCGGCATCGTCGGGGTCGCTGCCGATGTCGCGGACGAAGCCCTGATCGATCTTGAGCTTGTCGACGGCGAAGCGCTTGAGGTAGGCGAGCGAGGAATAACCGGTACCGAAGTCGTCGATGGACAGGCCGACACCGAGGTTCTTGAGGGCCCGCACCGTCGCCAGCGTGTGTTCGACATCCTGCAGCAGGATCGACTCGGTCAACTCCAGCTCGAGCAGCGACGGTGGAACCCCGGTTTCGGCAAGGACCGCGGCGACGCTATCGACGAGGCTGGAGCGGTGGAACTGCAGCGCCGAGAGATTGATCGAGACCGGCGGCACCGCGAAACCGGCCGCACGCCACGCCGAGATCTGGCGGCAGGCCTCCTCCATCACCCAGGAGCCGATGGGGATGATCAGGCCGCAGTCCTCGGCGACCGGGACGAAGCGGGCCGGGGCGATCTCGCCGAGTTCGGGATCGTTCCAGCGCAGCAGCGCCTCGAAGCCGGTGAGCCGGGTGCCGTCGATGCTGTACTTGGGTTGATAGACGAGATGGAACTGGGCGTTCACCGGCGCGCGGTGCAGGTGGCTCTGCAGGCGCATGTGCTCGCGCACCCGGGCGTTCATGGCCTCGGTGAAGAAGCGGTAGGTGTTGCGGCCGGCGGCCTTGGCGTTGTACATCGCCGTATCGGCCTTCTGCAGCAGGCTGTCGAAGTCGCGGCCGTCGGCCGGATAGAGCGCGATGCCGATGCTGCCGCCGCTGTTGAGCACGTGGTCATCGATACGGAAGGGTTCGATCAGGCGCAGCAGCACTTCGCCGGCGACGCGTTCCGCCGTGCCGGGATCGGGGAGGTCATGGAGCAGCACGATGAACTCGTCGCCACCCTGGCGGCTGACGGTGTCGGTGTCGCGCACGCACTGGTCGAGGCGCTGCACCACGGCCTTGAGCAACTCGTCGCCCAGGGCATGGCCGAGGCTGTCGTTGACAGCCTTGAAGTTGTCAAGGTCGATGAACAGCATTGCCAGGCTGGAGCCGTTGCGCTCGCAATAGGCGCGGGCGTGCTCGAAGCGGTCGCGCAGCAGCACGCGGTTGGGCAGGCCCGTCAGCGCGTCGTGATGGGCGAGGAACTCGATGCGTGCCTCGGTCTGCTTGCGTTCGCTGATGTCGCGGATGGTGGTGATGAGGTGCGCCTCGTCGCCGAGGCGCACCGGCGTGAGGTTCACCTCGGCGTCGAACAGCGTGCCGTCCATGCGGCGGTGGCGCCACTCGTAGACTCCCGTGTCCCCTGCCTGCGCGCCGGCGAGCCGCGCCTGGGCGACGTCGGCCGAAGGTTGGCTGTCGGTCTGTTGCGGCGGCGACAGTTGGGCGATCGACTGGCCGATGATCTGCCGGCATTCGCAGCGGAACATGCGGCAAATGGCGTCATTGCAGTCGACCACCGTGTCGCCGCGCAGCACCGCGATGCCGTCGCCCGAGGCCTCGAACAGCGCGCGATAGCGCGCCTCGCTCTCGCGCTGCGCCTGCTCGGCACGCTCGAGTTCGCTCAGGTCGACGTCGAGGCAGAACAGCGTGGTGCCCTGGTCGGGGGTATCGACCACGGTGTGGCTCGAGTAGACGGGGACGCCATATCCACCCTTGTGCATCAGCTCAAGGCGCCCGGCGGGAATGCCCTGCTTGTTCTCGAACATCCAGTCGATGGCGCCCCTGACCTCGGCACGGGCCGCGGGCGGAATGATCAGATCGAGCAGGCTGCGCCCGGTGGCCTCGGCCGCGGTGTAGCCATAAAGATTCTCGGAGGCCTGGTTCCAGTAGGTCACCGTGCCGTCGGAAGCGTAGCCCTGGATGGCGAGGGCATCGACGTTTTCGAAGATGCCGCGGAAGCGTGCCTCGCTGGCGCGCAGCGCATTCTCCGCCGCCTTGCGCTCGGAGATGTCGACGAAGGTGACGACGGCGCCGACGAGTTCGCCGTCGCGAACCATCGGGTGCGACCAGTATTCGACGGGAAAGCTGCTGCCGTCGACGCGCCAGTGCACTTCGTCCTCGACGTGGGTGCTCTGGCCCTCGAGCGTGGACAGCCGCACATGGCATTGCCCCTTCGGGTAGGGCCGGCCGTCGGGATAGGAATGATGGATCAGTTCATGCAGGCTCTTGCCGACGAGGTCCGCCTCGCGCTCGTAGCCGAGCATGCGCAGGCAGGCCTTGTTGGCGAAGGTGCAGATGCCCTTAGTGTCGGCGCCGTAGATCGCCTCGGCCGCGTTATCGAGGATCAGCCGCAGCCGCTCCTGGCTGTTGCGCAGCGCCGCCTCGGCCAGGTGCTGCGCCGTGACGTCCTGGCAGGCGCCATAGAGCCGGTGGCGCCGGACGTCGTCCTCGACGCGGACATAGCAGCGCAGCCAGCGCAGGCTGCCGTCGGCATGGTTGATGCGAAGCGTGAAGTCGCGCGATTCGCCCGGTCCGAGCTGCGTCACGTTGCGCTCGAACACCGGCTGGTCATCGGTCACCACCGAACAGCGCCAGCAGCCGCGCGCGATCAGCTCGTCGTTGCTGTAGCCGAATACGCCCCTGGCCTGGCCCGCACACCAGTCGATGCGGAACGTTCCATCGGCGTCGCGAACGCAGGAAAAGATGAAGTCGCTGGTGATCGAAGTGATGCGCCGGTGACGTTCCTCGTTGATGCGCAGGTTCGTCTCGGCCTGCTGCCGCACCAGCTCGGCGCCGGCGCGGGCGGCGAGGATGCGCATGCCGGCCTCGATGGTGCGCGAGTATGGCATCGGCTTGCGGCTGACCAGCACGATGAGCCCCACCACCTCGCCGCGCCCGTCGAGCACCGGCTCGCCGATGTAGGCCTCGGCGTGCCGCGTCTGCAGGTCGCCGTCGCGCGGGAACAGCTGCTGCACATGGTCGCTGTAGCACTTGTGCGCCTTCTGCAGCACGTGCTCGCAGGGCGTGCCGGCGAGCGCGTAGACGTAGCCGGGCTCGAGCCGGGCACCGTCGGCCCAGGCCGCGACGACGCGTACCTTGGCCGGGTCCGGCTCGAGCAGCGCGAGATGGACGTAGTCGACGTCGAAGATGCGGGCCGCGAATTGCACCAGGGCGTCGAAACAGCCGCCGGGGTGGTGCTGCGAGACGAAGTCGGCGGTCGACCGCAGCGTGGTCTCGAGCGTCCGGTGTTCGGTGACGTTGCGGGCGATGCCGAGCACGCCGATCAGCCGGCCCGCGGCATCAAGCATCGGCGTCTTGATGGTTTCGAGCAGCTCGCGGTGACCGTCGTCGGCATAGGTCACCCATTCCTCGTTGACGCTGGGCCCGCCGGCGGCGATGGCCATGCGGTCGTGTTCGCAGAAGGCGTCGGCCAGATCCTTGTCGAAGAGGTCGTGATCGGTCTTGCCGACGATATCGGCTTCCGGCGCGCCGAAGACCCGCTCGCAGCGCGAATTGCAGGCCAGATAGACGCCGTTGTCATCCTTGAGCCAAGCCAGCTCGGGAATGGTCCGCACAAGGGCGCGCAACATGTCCCACCGCTCGGCGAGCAGCGCAGGCAGGTCCCGGGCTGACGGTGCAGGTGGCGGTTTCATGACGACTGCGATCGGCGGGCCGCTGGCGCAGGGCCGGACACAAAATCCCCCTTTGATGCTGGAACTGGCGATCCCATTCTAGTCCTGGCCGGCCGGACCGGCGCATGGTCGCGCGGCGACGCCGAATCGTGACGTGCGCCAAAAAAAGCGGGCACCGTTGCCGGTGCCCGAAGATCGCTAGAGGAGGAAACTTTCCCTCCGGCCCCCAGCGTGGGGGTCGGGGGTGGATGCTTAGTGGTGGTAGGCCGATTCGCCGTGGGACACGATGTCGAGACCCTCGCGCTCCTCGTCTTCCGCCACGCGCAGGCCGACGAAGATGTCGACGATCTTGTAGCAGACGAAGGCCGTGACGCCGGACCAGACGAGGGTGATGCCCACGCCCGTGGCCTGGATGACGACCTGGCCCATGATGTCGTAGTTCTCGGCGACCTTGTTGGCGACGTAGTCGTAGATGCCGGTGCCGCCGAGGCTGGGCGCCGCGAACACGCCGGTGAGCAGGGAGCCGAGGATGCCGCCGACGCCATGCACGCCGAAGACGTCGAGCGAGTCGTCCGCGCCGAGCAGCTTCTTCAGGCCATTGACGCCCCAGAGGCAGATCACGCCGGCCAGCAGGCCGATCACCAGCGCACCGACCACGCCGACGAAGCCGGCGGCCGGGGTGATGGCGACCAAGCCGGCAACCGCGCCGGAGGCCGCGCCGAGCATCGAGGGCTTGCCCTTGATCAGCCATTCCGCCACCATCCAGGACATCGCCGCCATGGCCGTGGCCAGCCAGGTGTTGACGAAGGCCAGTGCGGCCGTGCCGTTGGCTTCGAGCGCCGAGCCGGCGTTGAAGCCGAACCAGCCGAACCACAGCAGCGACGCGCCGATCATGGTGAAGGTGAGCGAGTGCGGGGCCATCGAGTCCTTGCCGTAGCCGACGCGCTTGCCGACCATGTAGGCGCCGATCAGGCCGGCGATGGCGGCGTTGATATGCACCACCGTGCCGCCGGCGAAATCGAGTGCGCCCTTCTGGAACATGTAGCCCGCGGTGGCATTGAGCTTGTCGGCCGCCTCGGCGCTGACGTAGCCGTCCGGACCGGCCCAGTACCAGACGACATGCGCGATCGGCAGGTAGCTGAAGGTGAACCAGAGCACGGTGAACAGCAGCACCGCCGAGAACTTGATGCGCTCGGCGAAGGCGCCGACGATCAGGCCGCAGGTGATGGCTGCGAACGCGCCCTGGAAGGCGACGTAGATGAACTCGGAGATCACCACGCCCTTGCTGAAGGTGGCGGCGACCGAATCCGGCGTAATGCCCTTCAAGAACAGCTTGTCGAGGCTGCCGAAGAAGGCGTTGCCCTCGGTGAAGGCGACGCTGTAGCCATAGACGGCCCACAGCACGCTGATCACCGAGAAGATGACGAACACCTGCATCAGCACCGACAGCATGTTCTTGGTGCGCACCAGGCCGCCGTAGAACAGCGCGAGGCCGGGGATGCTCATCAGGATGACCAGCGCCGTGGCGACGATCAGCCAGGCGTTGTCGCCCTTGTTGGGCACGGGGGCGGGAGCGGCGGCCGCAGGAGCGGCGGGCGCCGCGGCAGCGGTGGCCGGAGCAGGCGCCGTGGCCGGCTTGGCCTCGGCGGCCATGCCACTCATGCCGGACATGCCGGCCGGGGCGGCCTGCGCCATCAACATCGGCGAGGCGGGTTCGGCGACCGCTGCCCCGCCGAAGGCGAGGCTCGCGGCCGCGAGCAGGATTCCTAGAAATTTCTTCATGACATTTCTCCTGGCAGTCTCAAATCAGAGCGCTTCGTCGCCGGACTCGCCGGTACGGATGCGGATGCATTGTTCGAGGTTGAAGACGAAAATCTTGCCGTCGCCGATCTTGCCGGTGCTGGCGGATTTCTCGATGGCTTCGATGCAGCCGTCGAGCATGTCGTCCCTGACGGCGGCCTCGAGCTTCACCTTGGGCAGGAAATCGACGACGTACTCGGCGCCGCGATACAGCTCGGTGTGGCCCTTCTGGCGGCCGAAACCCTTGACCTCGGTGACGGTGATGCCCTGCACGCCGACGGCGGCGAGGGCTTCGCGCACCTCGTCAAGCTTGAACGGCTTGATGATGGCGGTTACCAGTTTCATGTCTGCTCCTTATGGGCTGGGGTCATTCATTGGGACGCACTCCGCGCGGTCCCGCTACGTGCGACCTACTGCACGGACCGTGCCAGCATGAAAAACCTCTTAAAAACATGTCGTTGAGAATCACGGGGCGGTACCGCGCAATTGCGGCGCACTAAATTGCGCCTCGCTGCGGGGTGATCGCACCAGTTTGGTGCCATCGCTGGGTGCCCGGGGCGGCATGCTAGACTTTTGTCATCGTCATCACGCTTTCATGCCCAAGCCGACCGCCATGCTCGACCCCAAAGCCCTCGAAGAATTCAGCGCCAGGTTCTCGGCCCTGATCAAAGCCACCCCGGCCGGCGATCTCGAAAAGAACGTCAAGGCCTTCCTCGGCAGCGGACTCGCCCGCCTCAATCTGGTGACGCGCGAGGAGTTCGAGGTGCAGCGCGACGTGCTGGCCGAAACGCGACGCCGCATCGCCGCCCTCGAGGCGCGCGTCGGCGAGCTCGAAGCGAAGATCAACAGCAAGTAGTCGGAACGATGTCGCTCGCCGTGCTGAGGAGCCGCGCGCTCGCCGGCATGGCGGCGCCAGAGGTCACGGTCGAAGTCCATCTCGCCGCCGGCCTGCCCTCGTTCACGCTGGTCGGCCTGCCCGACACCGAAGTCAAGGAAGCGCGCGACCGCGTGCGCGCCGCGATCCAGAACGCGCATTTCGAATTCCCGGCGCGGCGCATCACCGTCAACCTGGCACCGGCCGACCTGCCCAAGGAATCGGGCCGCTTCGACCTGCCGATCGCGCTGGGGATCCTCATCGCCTCGGGCCAGATCAAGGCACCTGAGCTCGATCGCCACGAATTCGCCGGCGAACTCTCGCTCTCTGGCGAGCTGCGGCCGGTGCGCGGCGCGCTGGCGATGTGCGTCGCCGCCGCAGGCGGTGGCCGCAGCTTCGTGCTGCCGCGCGCGTCGGCCGCCGAGGCGGCGCTGATCGACGGCATCGTCGCGCTGCCGGCCGGCTCGCTGCTCGAAGTCTGCGCCCACCTGGCAGGACAGGCTGCGCTCGCGCCACTCGCCGTGCCGCCGGCGCCGACTTTTTCCGGCCATCCCGATCTCGCCGAGGTCAAGGGTCAGGCGCAGGCGAAGCGCGCACTCGAGGTCGTCGCCGCCGGCGGCCATTCGCTATTGATGAGCGGCCCGCCCGGCAGCGGCAAGTCGATGCTGGCGCAGAGGTTGCCGGGCATTCTGCCGCCGATGACGCGCGACGAGGCGCTGGCCAGCGCGGCGGTGCAGTCGCTCGCCGGCCTCTTCGACCCGGCGCGCTGGGGCCAGCGGCCGTTCCGCGCGCCGCACCACACGGCGTCCGCCGCGGCGCTGGTCGGCGGCGGCGGCATGCCGCGGCCCGGCGAGATTTCGCTCGCGCATCACGGCGTGCTCTTCCTCGACGAACTGCCGGAGTTCCAGCGCAGCGTGCTCGAGGCGCTGCGCGAACCGCTCGAGACCGGCCATATCCACGTCGCCCGCGCCGCGCGCCGCGCCGAGTTCCCGGCGCGCTTCCAGCTCGTCGCGGCGATGAACCCCTGCCCCTGCGGCTATCTCGGCGAGGCACGCTGCCGCTGCACGCCGGACCAGGTGGCGCGATACCGCAGCAAGCTCTCCGGCCCCTTCCTCGACCGCATCGACCTGATGCTCGAGGTGCCGGCAGTGCCGGAGGCCGAGCTCTCCGCGCGCGGCGCGGGCGAGACATCGGCCGTCGTGCGCAGCCGCGTCGCCGCCGCGCGCGAGCGGCAGATCGTGCGCCAGGACAAGTCCAACGCCCTGCTGTCCCCCGACGAGATCGACCGTTACTGCCTGCCCGACTGCGCCGGCGCGCAGCTCCTGAAGCAGGCGATGACACATCTGCGGCTCTCGGCGCGCGCCTACCATCGCGTGCTCAAGGTCGCACGCAGCGTCGCCGACCTCGCCGGCGAGGAAATGATCCGCGGCCCGCACGTGGCCGAGGCGATCCAGTACCGCAGGGGATTTGCCTAGGCGGCCTGCCTGCAGTGGCTCTCGCGCGCGAACAGCAGCCCGACGAGGGCGACGGCGACGGTGACGAACAGCAGCGCGAAGCCGGCCTGGTAGGCCGCCGCGTCGTAGATGCGCGCGCCGTTGGCGAGCGTGCCGCTCCAGTGGCGATCGAGCATCCAGCCGACCGCGGGCTGCAGGAACATGCCGCCCATCAGCGGGCCCATGTTGGCCACGCCCGAGGCCGTGCCCATCAGCCGCAGCGGCACCGATTCCTTGGCCCAGGCGAAGCCGATGATGATGTTGCCCGAGGCGAGGCCGGTGATCGCAAGCAGCACCACCAGCGCCGGCAAGGACAGCGGCGCCCAGATCACCGCGGCCCAGCCGGCCGCCGCGACGATGCCGCTGGTGAAATAGAGCGGCTTGCGCCGGCCACTGCGCGTGGAGAGCGCGCCGAGCAGCGGCCCGCCGATGCCCCAGGCGACGAGCATCACCGAGGTGATCGCGGCGGCGGCCTTCGGCTCGAGTCCATGCACCTGCCGCAGCCAGGGCACGCCCCAGAGTCCGGCGAAGGTCAGCACCGCACCGGAAAAGCCGACCGGAACCAGGGCCAGCAGCCAGATGTTGCGGTAGGACAGCACCTCGGCCAGGCTGTGCAGGATCGGCGCGTGCTCGTGCGGCGCATCATGCTTGCCGTGGAAGTGGCTGGCGTAGCCGCGCTCTTCGGGATCGTCGCGCAGGAACAGCCACAGCGCAACAGCCAGCGCGGCGGTGAGCGCGGCGAAGGCCGCCATCACGTCGCGCCAGCCGTAGGCATCGACCAGCAAACGCAAGGGCACGCCGGCGCCGACGCCGCCGACCAGCCCCGTCAGCAGCAGCAGGCCCGAGACCAGCGCGAACTGGCGCGGCGCGATCCAGTGCGAGGAGAGCTTGAGCATGGAGACGAAGCCGACGCCGATCGAGGCGCCGACGAGCAGCCGCCCGGCGCCGGCCCAGGCGAGGCTGGGCGCCAGCGCGAACAGCGCGCCGCCGACCGCCGCCACCGCCGTGCCCAGCGCCAGCAACCGGCGCGGCCCCCAGCGATCGGCGAGCAGCCCGGTCGGGATCTGCATCGCGACGTAGGCGTAGAAGTAGAAGGCCGAAAGGTTGCCGAGCGCCGCGCCGCCGATGGCGAACTCGGCCATCAGCTGATCGGTCATCACCGCCGGCGCGACGCGCTGGAAGAAGGCGATCAGGTAAACCAGCGAGCCGAGGCCCCAGATGGCCCAGGCGAGCCTGGCCGGCGGGTGGATCACGCCGCGAACCTTTGCGCCCACCAGAGCCGGGCGCGCAGGCCGAGTTCGGTGGCGTAGCCGACGAGCTGGAAGCGGATGTTGCCGCGGCCATCGACGATGAAGTGGGTCGGCACGCCGCGCACCTTCCAGTCGGAGGCAAGGCGGCCATCGGCGTCCACCGCCGCCGTGAAGCCGAGCTCACGCTCCTTGAGATGTTTCGCCACCGCCGCGGCGTCGCCCGACTGCATCGCGACCGTCAGCGTCGGCCAGTCGCGCGCGACGGCGTCGATATTGCCCTCCTCGGCCTTGCACACCGGGCACCAGGTCGCCCAGAAGGCGACCAGCACGGGCCGGCCGTCGGCGGTCTCGAGCACATCGGTCAGCGAGGTGACCCGCCCGTCGACGAGCGTCCCCGCCAGCGCCGGGGCGGGCCCCACCGGCAAGTCGCGCGCCTGCCAGAGCTGCACGGCGACGACGATGCCGACGATGAGCAGAGCTTCGAGCAACCAGCGCTTCCAGCGCGTGCGGACCGCGGACAGAAATGAGGCGGGAGTCATCGCCCGGCATGTTAGCCGAGTCGACCGGCGCCGTGCCCTACACTTCCTGCGGTCGCCGCTAATACGCCCCGCAGGACGTACCCTTGGGGTACCGACTTTTCACGCGCTCAGCACTGTTCCCAGGGCAGCCCCTCGAAACGCCAGCCGTTCACCGAACCGCGATGATGGGTGTCGTCGAGTTCGCCCTCGAAGCCGTGCAGCACGTTGTAGACGCGGGTGAAACCGGCGGCCTCGAGCGCATTGCCGGCATCGATCGAGCGGTTGCCGCTGCGGCAGATCAGCACCACCGGACGGTCATGGACGTGGCCGGCGTATTTCTTCACTTCGCCGACGAAGTGCGGGTTCACTTCCCAGTCCGGCCCGTCGTTCCACGAGACGTGCAGCACGCCGGCGGGGTGGCCGACGAAGAGGAATTCCATCTCGCTGCGGCAGTCGACGAACAGCGCCTTGGGGTTGTGGTGCAGGAATTCTGCGGTCTCTTTTGGAGTCAGGTGTTCCATGTTGCTCTCCTTTTTGGGGGAAGCGTTATCATAGAGCAGGAACGCAATAAAATCTATAGGTGCATTAGCTGTGTTTATTGCAAATTTCCTTTCGCCCTTTGCTTCCCTCGAACCGGGACGCAGCACCGCTGAGCAGATCCGCAGCCAGCTCGGTCCGCCAGCCGAAACGTGGCACAACGAGGACGGCTCGGTGACTTGGGAATATCCGCAGGAGCCCGAAGGCACGCAATGTCACATGCTGACCTTCGATGCCCGACACATCCTGCTGCGCATCGAGCAGGTGTTGAGCGATGACTATCTCGCCCGGATCGAGAAGGGCTGGAGCCACGACCGCGTGCGCCGGCTGCTTGGCCGGCCGCGCACCACGGTGTTCTATCCATTGAAGCGCGAGGAGGTCTGGGACTGGCGCATCGAATCGCCCTTCCCCGACCGGCGCGTATTGTTCAACGTGCATTTCGACGAGTTCGGCGCGGTCACCGGCACCAGCCGCAGTGAGGAAGGCTTGGCGGCCTGACGGCGCCGGGGTGGGTCGCCGGTGCTAAAATCCGCGTCAATTCAAGCCCTTCGCGAGTTTTCGCGCCCCCCGGACATGCAACCCGACCGCAGCCAAGAACTGCGCGACCTGCTCGCGCAGCGCATCCTCATTCTCGACGGCGCCATGGGCACCATGGTGCAGCGCCACAGCCTCGTCGAGGCCGACTACCGCGGCCAGCGCTTCGCCGATGCCAAGAAGGACCTCAAGGGCAACAACGACCTGCTCTGCATCACGCGGCCCGACGTGATCGGCGGCATCCACGAGGCCTACCTGCAGGCCGGCGCAGACATCCTCGAGACCAACACCTTCAACGCCACGCGCGTGTCGCAGGCCGAATACGGCCTCGAGGACCTCGCCTTCGAATTGAACGTCGCCGGCGCGCGCCTCGCGCGCGAGGTCGCCGACAAATACTCGACGCCCGACAAGCCGCGCTTCGTCGCTGGCGTGCTCGGCCCGACCTCGCGCACCTGCTCGCTCTCGCCCGACGTCAACGATCCGGGCTACCGCAACGTCACCTTCGACGCGCTGGTCGAGGACTACACCCAGTCGGTCAAAGGATTGGTCGAAGGCGGCGCCGACATCCTGCTGGTCGAGACCGTTTTCGACACCCTCAACGCCAAGGCCGCGCTGTTCGCCATCGAGAAGTTCTTCCTCGACGCCGGCCGCCAGTGGCCAGTGATGATCTCCGGCACCATCACCGACGCCTCGGGGCGCACGCTGTCGGGCCAGACCGCCGAGGCCTTCTGGAATTCGCTGCGCCATGCGCGGCCGCTGTCCTTCGGCCTCAACTGCGCGCTGGGTGCCGGCGAATTGCGGCAGTACGTCGAGGAAATCTCGCGCGTCGCCGACTGCTACGTCTCGGCCCATCCGAACGCCGGCCTGCCCAACGCCTTCGGCGGCTACGACGAGACGCCACAGATGCTGGCCGACGAGATGGCGCAGTGGGCGAGGAGCGGCATCATCAACATCGCCGGCGGCTGCTGCGGCACCTCGCCCGACCACATCAGGGCCATCGCCGCCGTCATGGCCGGCGTGAAGCCGCGCGCGATTCCGACCATCGAGCCCAAGCTGCGCCTGTCCGGCCTCGAGCCCTTCAACGTCGGCGCCGACTCGCTGTTTGTGAATATCGGCGAGCGTACCAACGTCACCGGCTCGCGCGCCTTCGCCAAAATGATCCTCGAGGGTCGCTTCGACGACGCGCTGGCCGTGGCCCGCAGCCAGGTCGAGAACGGCGCCCAGGTCATCGACATCAACATGGACGAGGCCATGCTGGATTCGCAGGCGGCGATGGTCAGGTTCCTGCACCTCGTCGGCTCCGAGCCGGACATCTGCAAGGTGCCGATCATGCTCGACTCCTCCAAGTGGGAGGTGATCGAGGCCGGCCTCAAATGCATCCAGGGCAAGGGCGTCGTCAACTCCATCTCGATGAAGGAAGGCGAGGCCAGGTTCCTCGAGCAGGCGCGCCTCGCCCGTCGCTACGGCGCGGCGGCGATCGTCATGGCTTTCGACGAGACCGGCCAGGCCGATACCTTCAAGCGCAAGACCGAAATCTGCAAGCGCGCCTACGACCTGCTGGTCAATGATGGCTTCCCGGCCGAAGACATCATCTTCGACCCCAACGTCTTCGCCATCGCCACCGGCATTCCCGAGCACGACAACTACGCCGTCGATTTCATCGAGGCGACGCGCTGGATCAAGCAGAACCTGCCCCACGCCGGCATCTCCGGCGGCATCTCCAACGTTTCCTTCTCCTTCCGCGGCAACGAGCCGGTGCGGGAAGCGATCCACACCGTCTTCCTCTACCACGCCATCCAGGCCGGCCTCACCATGGGCATCGTCAACGCCGGCCAGCTCGGCGTCTACGACCAGCTCGACCCGGTGTTGCGCGAGAAGGTCGAGGATGTCGTACTGAACAGAAAAGTCGGCGCCGGCGACACGCTGGTCGAGTTCGCCACCTCGGTCAAGGGCAGCGCGAAAGAGCAGGTGCAGGACCTCGCCTGGCGCGAGTGGCCGGTCGAGAAGCGCCTCGAGCACGCCATGGTGCGCGGCATCACGGAATACGTGGTCGCCGACACCGAGGAATGCCGCGCCGCGCTCGCGGCCGCCGGCAAGCCGCCGCTGGCGGTGATCGAGGGCCCGCTGATGGCCGGCATGAACGTCGTCGGCGACCTCTTCGGCGCCGGCAGGATGTTCCTGCCGCAGGTGGTGAAGTCGGCCCGCGTGATGAAGCAGGCCGTCGCCCACCTCCTGCCTTACATCGAGGAGGACAAGAAGCTCACCGGCGCCTCCTCCAAGGGCAAGATCGTCATCGCCACCGTCAAGGGCGACGTGCACGACATCGGCAAGAACATCGTCGGCGTCGTGCTCGGCTGCAACGGCTACGACATCGTCGACCTCGGCGTGATGGTGCCGGCCGACAAGATCCTCCACGCGGCGAAGGAGCACGGCGCGCAGGCCATCGGCCTCTCCGGCCTGATCACGCCGTCGCTGGAGGAAATGAGCCACTTCGCATCCGAGATGCAGCGCTTGGGGCTAACCCAGCCGCTGCTGATCGGGGGCGCGACCACCTCACGCGCCCACACCGCGATCAAGATCGCGCCGAATTATGCAGGTCCGGTGGTCTACGTGCCCGACGCCTCGCGCGCGGTCGGCGTGGTGACCCGGCTGCTGTCGCAGGACATGCGCGACGACTTCGTCGCCGAGGTCGCCGCCGATTACGACAAGGTCCGCGCCCAGCACGCGCAGAAGAAGGGCGTGGCGCTGGTGACGCTCGAAGCCGCGCGCGCCAATGCCGCGAAGCTCGATTACGCCCCGTTCCCGCCGCGCCGGCCCGGCCTGCACACGCTGTGCCGCATCCACTTACCCAAGCTCGCCGAATACATCGACTGGGGCCCCTTTTTCCAGACATGGGACCTCGCCGGTTCCTATCCGAAGATCCTCGACGACCCCAAGGTCGGCGAGGCTGCGCGCGGCGTGTTCAACGACGCCCAGGCGATGCTCAAGCGGATCGTCGAAGAAAACTGGCTCGTAGCCAATGCCGTCTTCGGCCTGTTCCCGGCCAACCGTGCCGCCAACGGCGACGACATCGAGCTCTACGAAGACGAGTCGCGCACCAGGGTGCTGATGACCTGGCGCGGCCTGCGCCAGCAGCACGAGCGCCCGCCGGGCAAGCCCAACGAGAGCCTCGCCGACTTCATCGCGCCGCAGGGCATCCCCGACTGGATCGGCGCCTTCGCCGTGACCGCCGGCCTGGGCATCGAAACGAAGCTCGCCGAGTTCGAAGCCGCGCACGACGACTACCGCGCCATCATGCTCAAGTCGCTCGCCGACCGCCTCGCCGAGGCCGCCGCCGAGTGGCTGCACCACCGCGTGCGCACCGACGACTGGGGCTACGCCCGCGGTGAAACACTGACGAACGACGAAATGATCGCCGAAAAATACCAGGGCATCCGCCCGGCGCCGGGCTACCCGGCCTGCCCCGACCACACGGTGAAAAGGGACTTGTTCCGCCTGCTCGACGCCCCGGCCAACGCCGGCATGGGCCTGACCGAAAACTTCGCCATGACGCCGGCGGCCGCGGTGGCGGGCTTCTACCTGGCCCACCCCCAGGCGCACTATTTCGCCGTGAGCAAAATCGGCAATGACCAGCTTGAAGATTGGGCGGCACGCAACAATATGGACAAATCCGCAGCGTCGCGCTGGCTGGCCCCACTGCTATAAATCAAAAATCGACCATCCTTCCCCAAGGAGAAACCCCATGACCACCGAAGCTCAAGAAAACGACGGCCGCCTCTCCTTCATGGAAGCCGTGGCCTATGTCATGCAGCGCAAGCTGCCCGTATTCGCCGCCATGCCCGTGTTCGGCGACCGTACCGATGACGAACAGCAAACCGCCGAAGGCGCCAAGGTCTTCATCATCGAACCCGATGGCGAGGGCGACTGGCAGATGCGTTTCATCTCCGGCCCCTTCTTCTCGGCCGCCTACGCCGCCAACGAGGTGCTGCCGCCCGAGGACGTGCCGGGCAGCATGCGCGACCTGCGCTACATGCCGACGCACGTCGAGGAAGACTGGTTCACCGACCAGATCCAGATCCTGATCCAGAAGCTGGTGCAGGGCTCCAACATCGACGCGCAGATGCCCGACTACCAGAACGTCCCGGCCAAGGGCGCCGGTCCCGATGCGGTGTTCCCCGTGTCCTTCGTCGGCCGCGGCGGCGACAAGCACTGACAAACGGCAGTGCGCCGGGTCCGGCGCACTGCCTGAACCGCTACACCCCCCAGAGCACCGGCTTTTCGCGCTGCAGGGAGCGCTCGAGCAGTTCGACCAGCGGCAGCGCGCGCTGGGCGAGGCTGACGCGGGCAGCGACCCCGGTCTCCTCTTCCTCTTCGCCCTGCGGCTTGCCATGCGCCTTGGCGCGATCCTCGGCGATCGCGGCCTTGAGGCGGGCGATGCACTCGGGCATCTGCTCGACGGTGACGACGCCGCGGACAGTGCGTTCCTTGCCCATGATTTCCATCATGCGATGGGCGACCTCGTCGAACATCATGACATCGCCCGAGGCGTCGGACTGGAAGGTGATCATGCGATTTTCCTTTCGAGCAGCCAGTCGAGAATGTGCTGGGCCGGCTTCCGCCAGTCGCGCTCGAGCATGAGGCCGTGGCCCATGCCGGGAAAGATGGTCGCCGGCACGCCGTAGGTGCGCGCCGTCATCTCGACCAGCGAGGCCGGCATCAGGTGGTCGAGTTCCGCGCCCTGGATCAGCAGCGACGAGGCGTCGATCTTCGATGGATGGGGCAGGTTGAACAGACTCATGTCCCAGATCGCGCGGTGCGACTCGGGCTGCGACCAGCGATAGAAGCGCGACAGGTCGTCGACGGCGATCGGCTGCGCGAACAAGGCTTCGCGCAGGGTGTCGAGCGCCACCTCGCCGCCCCCCATCAGGCTATTGAGGTCGCTCATCAGGCCCGGCTGCGAAAACATCATGCCGAAGGCCGCCGCCATCAGGCCCTGCGGTGGCACCGAGCACATCAGCACCGCCCCGGGGAATTTCCGCTGCTCGAGCACCTTCTGCACGACGAAGCCGCCCATCGAGTGGCCGATCAGCACCGGCGGCGCCGGCAGGCTGCCGACGACCTCGAGCACGTCCTTGACGTAGTCGGCGACCGACAGGCTGTCGAGATGCTCGCGGCCCCGCGAATGGCCGTGGCCCGACAGACTCAGCGCATGCGCCGCATAGCCGGCTTCGGCGAAGAAGGGCAGGAAATGCTCCTCCCAGCACCAGGCCCCGGTGAAGGCGCCATGGACGAACAGCAGCGGGGTGGTGCGCGATGCAGTGGCGGGGGCTCGCGACAGGACTTCGAGCGTGGCGAGGCGGGCAGCGTTCATAATGCGATTCTATGCTCAAGTGGCTGATCGCCCTCTTCCTCGTCGTGCTGCTGCTCGGCATCGCCCGACCGCGACTGTCCGCTTGGCTCAGGCTCGGAAGACTGCCGGGCGACCTGCGCTTCAGACTGCGCGGGCGCGAGTATCTGTTTCCCTTCGTCTCGGTGCTGCTGCTCTCCCTGCTCGCCTCACTCCTGATGCGACTCTTGTAGGCCGAGGGCCTTGACCGCCGCGACACGGGCCTCGTGGACGCGCTGCGGGATCTGCGCCGCGTCGTCGCAGGCCCTGGCGGTGGCCCCGGCGTCGACGCCGCGCATGGCGGCGAGCGCCAGTCGCCAGGCCTCCGCCTGCGGGAATTCCCTTTCCTCAAAACCGAGGCGCCCGCGGAAGTCAGCCTCGCAGGCGCCGAGGATCAGCTCGAAGCGCTCGGGCCGTCGCAGCACGTCGCAGCGTTCGAGCAGCTTCACCATCGTCGCGGGCCGCAACAGTTCGGGCTTGTAGATGTCGCCGTGGAACTGCGCCACCAGCAGTGCCAGGTCGCGGCAATCGACCGGCACCCGCAAACGCTCGCACAGCGGGCCGAGCAGCTCGACGCTGCGCGCCTCGTGGCCGGCGTGGCGGGGCAGGATATCGACCGGCGTGCTGCCCTTGCCGAGATCGTGGGTCAGCGCGGCGAAGCGCGCCGGCAGCGGCAGCTCAAGCCGCGCCGCCATGTCGATCACCATCATCACATGGACGAAGGTATCGACCTCGGGATGGTAGTCGGCACGCTGCGGCACCCCCGCCAGCGCACCCAGTTCCGGCAGCAGTTTCGCCAGCGCGCCGCAGGCGCGCAGCGTCACGAACATGCGCGAAGGCCTCGCCTCCATCAGGCCGCGCGCGAACTCCTGCCAGACGCGCTCGGGCACCAGCGCGTCGACCTCGCCGTTATCGACCATGGCGCACATGAGTTCGAGCGTCTCGGGTGCCAGCGTGAAGCCGCCGAAGCGCGCGGCGAAGCGTGCCACCCGCAGGATGCGCACCGGGTCCTCGGCGAACGCGGGCGAGACATGGCGCAAAACCCGCGCCTGCAGATCGCGCCGCCCGCCGTAGGGGTCGATCAGCGCGCCATCGGCGCCCTTCGCCATGGCATTGATGGTGAGATCGCGCCGTGCCAGGTCCTCCTCCAGCGTGACACCGGCATCGGCGTGGAAGACGAAGCCCTTGTAGCCCGGCGCGGTTTTGCGCTCGGTCCGTGCCAGCGCGTACTCCTCGTGCGTGCGCGGATGGAGGAAAACGGGGAAGTCCTTGCCTACCGGCGTGTAGCCCTGCACCAGCATCTGCTCGGGCGTGGCGCCGACGACGACCCAGTCCCGATCCTGCACCGGCAGGCCGAGCAGTTCATCGCGGACGGCGCCGCCGACGCAGAAGACCTGCACTAGCGCGTCCTCCCGCTGGGCACCGGCTAACGCTTCGCCGTCTCGCGCAAGTCGTCGAATCCGGCGCGGCGGCGGCCGTCGGCGAGATAAGTCGGGCCGACGATCTCCAGCGGCGTAGCGCGGCGGCCGAAGGGCAACTCGCCGCAGTCGCCGCGCTCGCAGGTGCTGGGCACCTGCATCGACCAGTAGTTGTCGCGGGTCATCGGGCCGCCGACGATTTCGAGCAGCCACGCCTGCAGGTAAGAGGGGATGTCGCCGAGCGGCATGATGTTGCCCGGGCTGCCCGCGGTCTTGCCGGCGTAATCGACGAGGTCGATCAGGGTGTAGATCTTCGGCCCGCAGAGTTCATAGGTCTGGCCGGCGCTCTCGGAGCGGTCCAGGCACTCGGCCATGACATTGACGACATCCTCGACCCACACCGGCTGGAACAGCGCCGCGGGGCAGGCCAGCGGTACCATCGGCGCCATCGCGCAGAGGCCGGCGAAAACGGTGAGGAAACTGTCGCCCTGGCCGAAGATCACCGAGGGACGGAAAATCGTGGCGGCGGGAAACGCATCGCGCACTGCGGCCTCGCCGGCGGCCTTGGAGCGCAGGTAGGCCGAGGGGGCGCCCGCGTCCGCCTTGAGCGCCGACATGTGCAGCAGCCGCTGCGCGCCCGCGGCCTGCGCCGCTTCCGCCACGCGCCCGGCGAGATGGAAGTGGGCGCGATCGAAACCACGGCCCCAGGGACGGCCGTCGGTCTTGCCGTTGCCACCCTTGAGCACGCCGACGAGGTTGATCACGGCATCCTGGCCGGCGGCCAGCCGGGCCAGCGTGGCGTCGTCGTGGATATCGGCCTCGACCACGTCCACCATCGGGAAGGTCAGCAGGTACTTGGCGCGCTCGCGCCGGCGCGTCGGCACGGTGATGCGGACATTGCGGCGCGCCAATGCGTTCATCAGGTGGCGGCCGACATAGCCGGAACCGCCGATCAGCAGGATATTCTCGATGGTCATGTTGGGAGTGGGTCGAGTGTTGCGGATGGGAAAGCGACGTTAACGTGAACTACGGAATTTGACGCCGAGCAAGCCCATGAGCGCAGCGAACAAACATCGACCCCCGCCTCGGGGCGGGGGTTGGGGGTGGGGGCGTCATTTGCTCTTGCGCATTTCATGCACAGGGGTGGAATTGGGGGCCATGAAAGCTAGGGCAGGTCCTCGCCACGCGTCTCGCCGGGACGGGCCGGCTGGATGATGCCGAGGCGACTCTTCAGCGACTGCGGCTTGTCCTCGAACAGCGTGGCGTAATAGACCGCGTTGCTCATCACCTTCTTGACGTAGTCGCGCGTCTCGGCGAAGGGGATGGTCTCGGCATAGATCGCGCCCTCGAGCGGGCGATCGGCGCGCCAGCGCTTGGCGCGGCCGGGACCGGCGTTGTAGGCGGCCGACGCCAGCACCGGATGGTTGTCGAGGCTGGCCAGCACCATCTTGAGGTAGTTGGTGCCGAGCGTGACGTTGGTGTCCATCTCGGTGACCTTGCCCGGATGGTAGTTGCTCATGCCGATCTTCTTCGCCACCCAGCTGGCCGTGGCCGGCATCACCTGCATCAGGCCCTGGGCACCGACCGAGGACTTGGCGCGCGTGATGAAGCGGCTCTCCTGCCGCATCAGGCCATAGACCCAGCCGTAATCGAGATCGAGTTCGCGCGCCTTGGGTTCGACGCGCTCGCGATACGGCGCGAGATAGCGCAGGGAATAGTCGTGCTGCAGGGACGTGCGGTCGGCGGTGTTGATGGCGCGATCCCAGACCTCGCTGCGCCTCGCCACTTCGGCGGCGGCGAGCAGCTGGCGGTCGTCGAGGCCGCGCAGGGTCCACACCCATTCGCGCACGCCCTCGATGCGCATGTCGAGACCGATCAGCGCGAGGGCGCGACGGAAGCCGGGGCGCGCGGCGGCGGCGGCGAGTTCCTCGCGGCTCGGCGGCGCAGCGCGCGGCGGCACGCTGATGGTACGGCCGAGTTCCTCATCGGCGAGGTTGCCGTAGAAATTGGGCTGGCCGGCGATCTTCTTGAACAGATCGGCGGCCTGGTCGCGGCTGCCCTGCGCCACCAGCGCGCGCGCCTGCCAGTAAGTCCACGCCGGCTCGGCCGCCATCTGCGGGGGCATCTGCTCCACCGCCTGGCGCACCCGCAACCAGTCGCTGGTCCGCAGCGCCGCGCGCGTCTTCCAGGCCAGCTGGTCTTCGGACAGGGGGGTGGTTCCGGCCCGCTCGAACCACGCGGGAGCCTCGGGCAGGTGGCGCATCGCCGCCTGTTGCGCCAGCTGGCCCCAGGCATAGCCTCGATCCGCCTCGGAAAACTTGTCCTCGATGGCCCGCCACTGCGTCGCCGTCGCCAGCGGATCCTGGCGCGCCATGCGCTGCACGGCGAACAGCGCCATTTCGCGGCCGAGCCGCGTCGCGGCGAAGTTGCCGTTGCGCCTGGCCAGGTAGGCCGCCGGCTTGTCGGCGACGGATTCGAGCATCTTCGCGTCGGGCACCTGGGCGTTGGGCAGGTAACGCGCCGTTGCGCGGGCCTCGCGCAGCTTCTTCGTCTCGAGCAGACGGCGCACGCGTTCCCAGATGTCGTCGACATCGAGACGACCGTTCTCGACCAGCGCATCCGTCAGCGGCGCGCAGGCCTCGGGCAGTTCCACGGCGCTGAACCACAGCGGCCGCGCCTCGAGCATCACGACGTCGCGGCCGGCGCCTTCGGCGCGTGCCAGGCGCGCCTGCAGCGCATAGCAGGTGACTTCGGTTTCGGGCGCCACCAGCGGCGGCAGTTCGCGTTCGAACACCTGCCAGTCGCGGCGTTTGGCGAGGAAGCGCAGCCACTCGCCGCGCAGCTTCTCGGCAAGATACGAGCCCTTCTCGGCTTCGAGGAACTCCGCGACGCCCTCGCTGCTGCCGTCCTCGAGCCTGAGGCGCAGGCGCCAGAAATCGACCCAGGGCCGCAGCTCGTAATCGCCGATGGCCTCGGCCAGACGCCCCAGCCGCACGCGCTCACCGGCCCTGTAAGCATCGCGAGCCTGCAGGAAACGCTCTTCCGCCACCGTCGCGCCGGCCTGGCTTGAGGACAACAGCACCGCCACGGCAAAGCCCGGCAGCGAGACACGACGCAGCCGCCCGCGGGCAATATTGGCTATTCTTGAGGAGAACTTCATCCTACAAATCTAGCACATGCCACCAATACCGCCGTCCCCTGAACATCCCGCCCAAGATCCCGCTGTTCGCGCGGCTCTCCGCGCCGCCCTTCGGCGGGAGAAAATCGCGGCGCGAGCAGCGCTTTCGCCCGCCGATCACGCGGCGCGCTCGCGGCAGATCGAGGCGGCGCTCGCGGCCGTGCTCGACACCCTTGCGGCGAAGCTGGGCGGGGCACCCAGGCTGGGCTTCTGCTGGCCGCACCAGGGCGAGTTCGACGCGCGGGGGCTGGTGGAACGATTGCTTGCCCGCGGCTGGACCGCCTGCCTGCCGGTGGTCGTGGCGGAGGAAATGTCGCTGGCCTTCCGTCCATGGACCCCGACCACCCCGCTGGCGCCCGACCGCTATGGCATCCCGACGCCGACCGCCGGCGACTTCGTGACGCCCGAAGTACTGCTGATCCCGCTGGTAGCCGTCGACGACCGCAACTACCGCATCGGCTATGGCGGCGGCTTCTTCGACCGCACCCTGGCGGCGCTGGCGGCGGCGGGCCATCGCGCGACGGCGATCGGCGTCGGCTTCGAGCTGGCCCGGGTCGCCGATACCCTGCCGGGGCCGCATGACATGCCGCTCGACTTCGTCGTCACCGAGCGCGGCAGTTCCGGTTAAAGCCGCAGCACCGCCTTCGCCATCCTCTCCAGCGCGGTATCGAGCGTCGCGCGCGGGCAGCCGAAGTTGAGCCGCACGAAACCCTTGCCGCCCGGCCCGAAATCGGCGCCGTCCGACAAGCCGACGCCGGCCTGCTCGAAGAAGCGCTGCGGATCGGGCACGCCGAGGCCCCGCGCATCGATCCACGCCAGGTAGGTGGCCTCGACCGGGGCCATCGCCAGTCCCGGCAGGGCGCCTACGGCTTCCTCGACGCGGCGCGCGTTGTCGCGCAGATAGGCTATGCAGGCGGCACGCCAGTCGCCGCCCTCGCGATAGGCCGCCTCGCAGGCGACCAGGCCGAGCGTGTTCACATGCGGCACGATGCCGTGCATCGCCGAGCGGAAGTCGCGCCGCAGCCGCGCATCGGGAATCAGCGCGAAGGCGCAGCCGAGGCCGGGAACGTTGAAAGTCTTGGACGGCGCCATCAGGGTGATGCTGCGCCGCGCGGCTGCGGCGCCGAGACGGGCGAAGGGCATGTGCCGGCGCGGCTCCAGCATCAGGTCGCAATGGATCTCGTCGGAACACACCACCACGTCGTGCTTCTCGGCCAGGCGCAGGATCTCGCGCAGTTCGTCTTCATGCCAGGCACGGCCGAGCGGATTGTGCGGGTGGCAGAGCAGCCACAGCTTCGGCCGCTCGCGCGCGAGCGCCGCGGCCACCGCGTCGAAATCCCACCGCCAGCGGCCGTCCTGCAACAAAAACTCGGCGCCGGCGAGACGGCGCTGCGACTGCGACGGTGCCGAGAGGAAAGGCGGATAGACCGGCGTGGCGGTGAACACCCCATCACTCGCCTGCCCCGTCGCACGGCAGGCGACGTGCAGGCCGGTCACCAGCCCCGGTAGCCAGACGATCCAGTCCTGCTCGATGTCCCAGCCGTATTCGCGCCGGCAGTGTTCCTGTACCGCCTCGAGCAGCGAGGGCCAGGGCTGGCCATAGCCGAACACGCCATGGCCGACGCGGCGGCGCAGGGCTTCGAGCACCGCCGGCGGTGCGGCGAAATCCATGTCGGCGACCCACAACGGCAGGATATCGCGGCCGGAGTACTTGTTCCACTTGAGGGAATCGGAGCCGCGCCGGTCGATGACGCGGTCGAAATCGAACGTGGCGGCGAAGTCGCTCAAACAGCCAGGTGCTCGTAGAGCACCGTCGAAAGGTAGCGCTCGCCGAAGGAGGGGATGATGACCACGGCGAGCTTGCCGGCGTTCTCCGGCCGCCGCATCACCTGCAACGTGGCCGAGACCGCGGCGCCCGACGAGATGCCGACCAGCAGCCCCTCCTCGGTCGCCATGCGCCGCGCCGTCGCGAGCGCGTCCTCGTTGCTCACCGCGACGACCTCGTCATACACCTTGGTGTCGAGGATCGCCGGCACGAAGCCGGCGCCGATGCCCTGGATCACGTGCGGCCCCTTCTGCCCGCCCGAGAGCACCGCGCTGGCGGCCGGCTCGACGGCGACGACGTGGATCCCGGGCCGCCTCGCCTTCAGCGCCTGGCCGACGCCGGTGATGGTGCCGCCGGTGCCGATGCCGGCGACGAAGACATCGACCTTGCCGTCGGTATCCGCCCAGATCTCCTCGGCCGTGGTGCGCCGATGCACCTCGGGGTTGGCCGGGTTCTCGAATTGCTGCGGGATGAAGACGCGCGGATCGGCCGCCGCCATTTCCTCGGCACGGGCGATGGCGCCGGCCATGCCACCGGCGGCGGGCGTCAGCACGAGTTCGGCGCCGTAGGCCTTCAGCAGCAGGCGCCGCTCGCGGCTCATGCTCTCGGGCATGACGAAGACGCACTTGTAGCCGCGCGCGGCGCAGACCATGGCCAGGCCGATGCCGGTGTTGCCCGAGGTCGGCTCGACGATGAGGGTGTCGGCGGTGATGCGGCCCGCCTTCTCGGCGGCCTCGATCATTGCCACGGCGATGCGGTCCTTGACCGAATGCGCCGGGTTCATGAACTCGAGCTTGCAGGCGATGGTGGCGCCGGCGGCGATGTCCTGGCTCAGGCGGTTGAGCCGCACCAGCGGTGTGCGGCCGACGAGTTCGGTGACGTTGTTGGCGATGTTCATCGCTTACCCCAGGAAAAGTTTGTAGGCCGGGTTCTTCGACTCGTCCCAGTGGCGATAGCCGAGGGCCTTGAGGAAGGCGCGGAACCCCTTCATCTCGGCCGGCGGCACCTGCATGCCGACCAGCACCCGGCCGTAGTCGGCGCCGTGGTTGCGGTAGTGGAACAGCGAAATGTTCCAGCCCTTGCTCATGCTCTCGAGGAAGTTCATCAGCGCGCCGGGGCGCTCGGGGAACTCGAAGCGGTAGAGCAGCTCGTGGCTCACGCCCGGCGCGCGGCCGCCGACCATGTGGCGCACGTGGACCTTGGCCATCTCGTCGTCGGTGAGGTCGAGCGTGGCCAGGCCGTGCTTCTGCAGCGACGCGACCAGCTTCAGCGACTCGGCGCGATCGGCCACCTGCACGCCGGCGAAGACGTGCGCTTCCTTCGGGTCCGAGTAGCGATAGTTGAACTCGGTGATGGCGCGCTTGCCGATGAGGTTGCAGAACTTCTTGAACGAGCCCGGCTTCTCGGGAATGGTCACCGCCAGCACCGCCTCGCGCTGCTCGCCGATTTCGGCGCGCTCGGCGACGAAGCGCAGCCGGTCGAAGTTCATGTTGGCGCCCGAGGCCACGGCCACCAGCGTCTTGTCCCTGGCGCCGGTGGCCTTGGCCCAGGCCTTGGCGCCGGCGATCGCCAGCGCACCGGCCGGCTCGAGAATCGAGCGGGTGTCCTCGAACACGTCCTTGATCGCGGCGCAGATGGCGTCGGTATCGACCAGCACCACCTCGTCCACATACTCCTGGCAGAGGCGGAAGGTTTCCTGGCCGACGTACTTGACCGCCGCGCCGTCGGCGAAGAGGCCGACCGAATCGAGCCGCACGCGCCGGCCGGCGGCGAGCGAGCGCGCCATGGCGTCGGCATCCGTCGCCTCGACGCCGATGATGCGCGTGTGCGGCCGCAGCCGCTTGATGTAGGCCGCGACGCCGGCGATCAGGCCGCCGCCGCCGATGCAGCAGAACACGGCGTCGATCGGATCGGGATGCTGGCGCAGGATCTCCATGCCGATGGTGCCCTGGCCGGCGATGACGTCGGGATCGTCGAAGGGGTGGATGAAGACGAGCTTCTGCTTCTTCTCCAGCTCGAGGGCATGGGTGTAGGCCTCGTCGTAGGAATCGCCGGCCAGCACCACTTCCGCCATGGCGCCGCCATGTTTCTTTACGGCGTCGATCTTGATCGGCGGCGTGGTCGTCGGCATCACGATCACCGCGCGGCAGCCGAGCTTCCGCGCCGACAGGGCGACGCCCTGGGCGTGGTTGCCGGCCGAGGCGCAGATGACGCCGTGCTTCCGCTGCGCCGGCGTCAGGTGGACGATCTTGTTGTAGGCACCGCGCAGCTTGAAGCTGAACACCGGCTGCATGTCCTCGCGCTTGAGGAAAATGCGGTTGCCGCTGCGGGCCGTGAGGTTGGGCGCCAGCTCCAGCGGAGTTTCGATGGCCACGTCATAGACGCGGGCGTTGAGGATCTTTTCGAGGTAGTCCATGTGACGGAGCGAGGCGTAAACGGGTGACGCGGAAGGTTACCATGTGCCCATGGACTGGCTGAGCTGGTTTTCCCACCCCGATGTCGGCCTCGCCGGGCTGTTCGTGGCGAGCTTTCTCTCCGCCACGCTGCTGCCCGGCGGCTCCGAGGCGGTGCTGCTCGGCGTGCTCGCGCTGCACCCCGGGCAGACCGTGCCGGCGCTGCTGCTGGCGACGCTGGGCAATACGCTGGGCGGCATGACGACCTACTGGATGGGCCGCGTGCTGCCCGAGAAAAAGGCCGGCGATGCGGACACGGCGCGCCACATCGAACAGGTGCGGCACTGGGGCTCCCCCGCCCTGCTGCTGGCATGGGCGCCGCTCATCGGCGATGCGCTGTGCGCCGCCGCCGGCTGGCTGCGCCTGCACTGGCTGCCCTGCCTGCTGTGGATGGCGCTGGGCAAGGGCGCGCGCTACGCGGTGCTGGTGTTCGCGGCGACCTGAATCCGGGAAATGCGCAGGAAATAGACGCCGACCGTCGCCCCGGCGACCGCCAGGCTCGCCGTTGCGGCGATCCAGAAGCCGGCCGCGCCGCGCGGCGGACCGAGCCAGTCGGTGAGACCCAGCACATAGCCGCCGGCCAGTCCGACGCCCCAGAGCGAGGCCGCATAGACGATCATCGGCCAGAAGGTCTTCTTGTAGCCGCGCAGGATGTTCACCGCCACCGCCTGCAGCGCGTCGGCCCAGTGGTAGGCGGCGACCAGCGCGATCAGGGGCACGGCGGCGGCCTGCACCGCCGGGTCGGGCGTGTAGAGCGCGGCGAAGGCGGGCGCGGCCAGCCACAGCAGGCCGCTGATCAGCGTCGCCATGCCCATGCCGAGGAGCAGCCCGAGCTTGCCGGCATGACGCGCCTCGGCGGGTGCGCCGGCGCCGAGCGACTGGCCACAGAGCACCGCCGTGGCGTTGCCGAGCGCCAGCGGCAGCATGAAGGCGAGCACGGCGAGGTTGGAGGCGATCTGGTGCGAGGCCGATGCCAGCGGCCCCAGCCGCGCGATGAACAGCGCCATGAAGGTGAAGGCGGTGACGTCGACGAACTGGGTGGCGCCGATGGGCAGGCCGAGGCGCAGCAGCGTGCCGATGCGCGAGAGGTTGGGCCAACTCCAGCGCGCGTAGACGCCGTAGCCCTCGCAGTCGGTCCGCTTTGCGCACCAGCCCCAGGCGATGCTCACCGTGATCCAGGAAATCAACGCCGTCGCCGCGGCGCAGCCGGGACCGCCCATGGCCGGGATGCCGAAGTGGCCGTGGATGAAGACGAGGTTGAGCGGCACCTTGAAGACGAGGCCGACGAGGTTGATCGCCATCACTGCGCGCGGCCGGCCGATGCCGGCCATGAAGCCGTAGAAGACGCGGAAGGCCAGCGCCGCCGGCAGGCTCCAGGCGATGGCGTCGAGGTAGAGCCGCACCTTGGCTTCGATCGCCGGCGTGAGCCGGGAAAAAGCCAGCAGCGGTTCCGGGTTCTTCAGCAGCACGACGGCTAGCAGTCCGAGCGCCAGCGCCAGCCAGCCCGACTGCCGCACTTCCTCGCCGATCTCGGCGTAGCGCCCGGCGCCGTGCAGATGCGCCACGATCGGCGTCAGCGCCAGCAGCACGCCCAGCAGGGTGACGAAGACCGTGACGTAGATCGCCGCACCGATGCCGACGCCCGCCAGGTCTTCTGCCGACAGATGCCCGGCCATCAGGGTGTCGATGACCGCGTTGGCCATCACCGCGATCTGGGCGATCAGCACCGGCCAGGCGAGGTGAAACAGGCGGCGGATCAGCGTGGGCTCGACCATGCGGCTCGTAGGGGTTCGTGCTGCGACGCAATAGCCTAAAATAACATCTTTGATACGGCAGCCGCGATGAACGCCCGCCTCAGGGAAATCCCCTACAACTACACCTCCTTCTCCGACCGCGAGATCGTCATTCGCCTGCTCGGCGCGGAGATGTGGGCGATCCTCGACGTGCTGCGCAGCCAGCGCGTCACTGGCCGCTCGGCGCGCATGCTCTACGAGGTGCTCGGCGACATCTGGGTGGTGCGGCGCAATCCGTATCTGGAAGACGACCTGCTCGCCAACCCGAGCCGGCGCGCCGCGCTGGTCGGCGCGCTGCGCCATCGGCTGGCCGAAATCGAGAAGCGGCGCCAGGGCAATGAGCCGGTGGCGAAGCTGCTGGTGGCCGCGCACGCGGCCGTGCATTCCTTCGAGCGCTGGTTCGGCGACACTTACGACCTGCGCCGCCGCGTGCTGCGCGTGCTGGCGAAGCACACCCGCAAGGACAACATCTGCTTCGACGGGCTGGCCCGCGTTTCCCACGTCACCGACGCCACCGACTGGCGCGTCGAATATCCCTTCGTGGTGCTGACTCCGGACACGGAAGAAGAAATCGCCCCGCTGGTGCGCGGCTGCATCGAGCTGGGGCTGACCATCATCCCGCGCGGCGGCGGCACCGGCTACACCGGCGGCGCCGTGCCGCTCGAGGCGAAGTCGGCGGTGATCAACACCGAGAAGCTGATCGACATGGGCGCGGTCGAGCAGGCCGTGCTGCCGGGCCTCGATCAGCCCTACGCCACCATCCGCACCGGCGCCGGCCTGGTCACGCGGCGCGTGATGGACCGCGCCGACGAGTCCGGCCTGGTGTTCGCCTGCGACCCGACCTCGGCCGACGCCTCCTGCATCGGCGGCAACATCGCCATGAACGCCGGCGGCAAGAAGGCCGTGCTCTGGGGCACGGCGCTCGACAACCTGGCCTCGTGGCGCATGGTGACGCCCGAGGGCAAGTGGCTCGAGGTCGAGCGGCTCAACCACAACCTCGGCAAGATCCACGACCAGGCGGTCGCCACCTTCCGCTGCCGCTACTTCGACGAGAACGGCAAGAAGCTCGAACGCGAGGAGACGCTGGAAATTCCCGGCGCCGGGTTCCGCAAGGTCGGACTCGGCAAGGACGTCACCGACAAGTTCCTCGCCGGCCTGCCCGGCGTGCAGAAGGAGGGCTGCGACGGCCTCATCACCTCGGCGGTGTGGATCCTGCACAAGATGCCGCCGGTGGCGCGCACCGTCTGCCTCGAATTCTTCGGCCAGGTGCGCGACGCCGTGCCGAGCATCGTCGAGATCACCGAATACCTCAAGGCGCGGCCGGGCGGCGCCATCCTCGCCGGCCTCGAACACCTCGACGAGCGCTACGTCAAGGCCGTCGGCTACGCCACCAAGGCCAAGCGCCACGGCCGGCCGAAGATGGTGCTGATCGGCGACATCGTCGGCGCGGACGAGGACGCCGTGATGCGCGCCACCTCGGAAGTGGTGAAGATCGCCAATTCGCGCGGCGGCGAGGGCTTCATCGCGGTGTCGGCCGACGCGCGCAAGAAATTCTGGCTCGACCGCGCCCGCACCGCGGCCATCTCCAGGCACACCAACGCCTTCAAGGTGAACGAGGACGTGGTGATCCCGCTGCCGCGCATGGGCGACTACTGCGACGGCATCGACCGCATCAACATCGAGCTGTCCATCGCCAACAAGCTCGCGCTGTGCGATGCCCTCGCCGAGTGCCTGGCCGGCGACCTGCCGCTGCACGCCGGCGACACCGAACTGGACAAGAACGAACTGCTCGGCGACCGCCGCGAGCAGGCGCTGGAACTGATCGCGGCCACCCGCAGCAAATGGCAGGCGCTGCTCGACGACATCGGGCACAACTTCAATGCCCTGCAGGAGCACTCGATCCGCGTCTCGTGGAAGACGGAGCTCAAGGCCCCGCTCGAAGCCATCTTCGACGGCAACGCCTTCCGTCCGGTGGTGGAACGCATCGAGGGCATCCACAAGGAAGTGCTGCGCGGCCGCGTCTTCGTCGCCCTGCACATGCATGCCGGCGACGGCAACGTGCATACCAACATCCCGGTGAACTCCGACAACTACGCCATGCTGCAGACGGCGAGCAAGGCCGTGGCGCGCATCATGGCGCTGGCGCGGTCCTTGGGCGGCGTGATCTCCGGCGAGCATGGCATCGGCATCACCAAGCTCGAATTCCTGACCGACGACGAGATCCGGCCCTTCCGCGACTACAAACGCCGCGTCGATCCCGACGGCCGCTTCAACAAGGGCAAGCTGATGGCCGGCGCCGACCTCGCCAACGCCTACACGCCCTCGTTCTCGCTGCTCGGCACCGAGTCGCTGATCATGGAGCAGTCGGAGATCGGCTCGATCTCGGCCAGCATCAAGGACTGCCTGCGCTGCGGCAAGTGCAAGCCGGTGTGCTCGACCCACGTGCCGCGCGCCAACCTGCTCTACTCACCGCGCAACAAGATCCTCGGCACCTCGCTGCTGATCGAGGCCTTCCTCTACGAGGAGCAGACCCGGCGCGGCATCTCGCTGCAGCATTTCGACGAGTTCAACGACGTCGCCGACCACTGCACGGTCTGCCACAAGTGCGTGAACCCCTGCCCCGTCGACATCGATTTCGGCGACGTCTCCATCGCCATGCGCAACTTCCTGCGCGCCCAGGGCAAGAAGAAGACCAGCCCCGGCGCCATCGCGGCGATGGCCTTCCTCAACGCCACCGATCCCGCCACCATCAAGCTGCTGCGCACGGGCATGATCGAGTGGGGCTACAAGGCGCAGCGCCTCGGCCACCGCCTGGCCAAGTCCTTCGGCCTCATCCAGGAAACGGTGCAGCGTCCGCCGGCCACTCTCGGCCGTCCCGCCATCAAGGCCCAGGTCATCCACTTCCTCAACAAGCCGATGCCGGCGAGCCTGCCGTCGCGCACCTCGCGCGCGCTGCTCGACATCGAGGACGACGCGCAGATCCCGGTGATCCGCGACCCGAAGAAGTCAACCGAAGAATCCGATGCCGTCTTCTACTTCCCCGGCTGCGGCTCGGAGCGATTGTTCTCGCAGGTGGGGCTGGCCACCCAGGCCATGCTCTACGACCTCGGCGCCACCACCGTGCTGCCGCCGGGCTACCTCTGCTGCGGCTATCCGCAGACCTCGAACGGCGACGAAGACAAGGGCCAGGCCATCACCACCGCCAACCGCGTGCTGTTCCACCGCGTCGCCAACACGCTGAACTACCTCGACATCAAGACGGTGATCGTCTCCTGCGGCACCTGCATGGACCAGTTGCTCAAGTACGAATTCGACAAGATCTTCCCCGGCTGCCGCCTGCTCGACATCCACGAATACCTGCTCGAGAAGGGCGTCAAGCTCGAAGGGACGAGCGGCGTGCAGTTCATGTACCACGAGCCCTGCCACACACCGATGAAGACCCACTCGGGCATCAAGGTGGTCAACCAGCTGATGGGGCAGCGCGTCGACCTCAACGACCGCTGCTGCGGCGAGTCCGGCACCCTGGCGGTGACGCGGCCCGATGTATCGACGCAGATCCGCTACCGCAAGCAGCAGGAGATCGAGGCCGGCGCGGCGAAACTGCGAATGATCGGCGCCGGCGGGACGGCGGATCAGGTGAAGATCCTCACCTCCTGCCCGAGCTGCCTGCAGGGCCTCGCCCGCTATCGCGACGACGCCAATATCGAGGCCGACTACGTCGTGGTCGAAATGGCCAAGCGCCTGCTCGGTGCCGAGTGGATGGAAGACTACGTCGCCGCCGCCAACGCCGGCGGCATCGAGCGCGTGCTGCTCTAATGCGTCAGCGCCGCCTCGAGGCGGCGGCGCAGTGCGGCCATGGCCTGCGCCGCGCCCAGGCGCAGCCGGTAATCGACGTAATCGCTGACCCGGCTCTCGCCCGGATTGATCTCGACCGTCGGCACGCCCCGGCGCAGGGCATCGACCACCGGTTCGGCGATGTAGGGGAAGACGCTGGTCGTGCCGATGGAGAACACCAGGTCGACGCCGCGCTCGATGGTGGCGATCAGCCGCTGCACCGCGGCTAGCGGCAGCGCCTCGCCGAACAGCACGACATCGGGACGCAGCATCGCCCCGCAATCGGCACAGGCCGGCGGCATGGCCATGCCGCCATAGTCGCGCACCGCCCGCCGCAGGCCGCAGGCGGTGCAGGAGAGGCGATGCAGGGTGCCATGGATCTCGATCAGGTCGCGCGAGCCGGCGGCACGATGCAGTCCGTCGATGTTCTGGGTCAGCACCGTCACGCCACCGTTGCGTTGCTCGAGCCAGGCGATCGCCGCATGGGCCGCGTTGGGCTGCGCGCCGCGACAGTTGGCCTCGATCTGGGCCAGGTACTTCCAGGTGATTTCGGGGCGCGATGCCATCATCTCGCCCGACAGCGCCTCCTCGATGGCGTAGCCCTCGTCGGTCGCGTTGCCGTTGTAGAGTCCGCCGATGCCGCGGTAGGTCGGCAGGCCCGAATCGGCCGAGATGCCGGCACCGGTGATGAAGAGCATGCTTCGCGCACCGGCACAGAGAGCGGCGATCTCGTCGAGGAGGCGTTCGTCCGGGGCGGCTGTCATGCGCACATCGTGCGAAAATCTACGGCATGCGTCAAGCCAATCGCCTGCTCACCGTCGCCACGCCCGGCCGCGGCCTCGTCGAGATCACCGCCGAGGCGGCCGCCTTCGTCCGCGCCAGCGGCATTGCCAACGGCCTGCTCACCGCCTTTTGCCGCCACACCTCGGCCAGCCTGCTGATCCAGGAAAACGCCGACCCCGACGTGCGCCACGACCTCGACGCCTTCTTCACCAGACTCTCGCCCGACGGCCAGCCGGGCTGGCGCCACGACAACGAAGGCGCCGACGACATGTCGGCGCACATCCGCACCGCGCTGACCCAGACCAGCATCGGCATCCCGCTCGTCGACGGCCGCCTGGTGCTCGGTACCTGGCAGGGGCTCTTCCTCTGGGAACACCGCGACCGGCCCTACCGGCGCGAGGTCGTGCTGCACCTGATCGGCGAGTAGGCGCCCCCGAGTTGACCCAAGCCAAGGCGACACGCCGCGGCTGCCGCCAGAATCACGGCCATGAGACTCTTCTGGCTCATGTTTTTTTGCGCCTTGCCGGCCCTGGCCGCGCCGCAGCCACTCCAGGCCCTGATCGACGCGACGCCCGCGGGCGGCACGTTGCGCCTGGCGCCGGGCCGCTATGCCGGGCCGGTGGTCATCGCCCGGCCCATGACACTCGACGGCCAGGGCAAGGCGCGCATCGATGGCAGCGGCCGCGGCACGGTGCTGGCGGTACGGGCAGGCGGCGTGACCGTGCGCGGCCTGACGGTGGCCGGTTCGGGCGAGTCGCACGACAGCATCGATGCCGGCATCCTGATCGAAGGCGACGACAACCTGATCGAGTCCAACACGCTCGAGGACGTGCTGTTCGGCCTGCATGTCAGGCAGGGCAACCGCAACCGCATCCTGCACAACCGCGTCACCGGCAAGGACAAGCCGCTGGGCCTGCGCGGCGACGCGATCCGTCTCTGGAACAGCCGCCATAACCTGATCGAGGGCAATGTCTTCGAGCGGGCGCGCGATCTCACCTTCGCCAACTCGCCCGACAACCGCATCGCCGGCAACCGCTTTCATGACGGCCGCTACGGCATGCACATCGTCTTCTCGCCGCGGCTCGTGGTCGAAGGCAACCGCCTCGAGCACACCGGCACCGGCATCATCGTGCTTTACTCGCCCGACCTCACGGTGCGCGGCAACCTCGTTGCCCATGCGATGGCGGGCGGGGGCGGGGGCGTCGTCTTCAAGGAAAGCGACGACGCGCTGGTCGAGAACAACGAGATCATCCACTGCGCGGTCGGCCTGCAGGTCGACGCGCCGCCGCAGCCGATCGGCGTGCTGACGGTGCGCGGCAACCGCTTCGCCCACAACGTGATCGGCGCCTTCTTCTACGGCGAGAGCGGCGGCCACCGCTTCGAGCACAACCGCTTCGAGCACAACCTGACCCAGGTCGGCGTCAGCGCCGTCGGCACCGGCTCCGCCAATGTCTGGCGCGGCAACACCTGGAGCGATTACCAGGGCTTCGACCGCGACCACGACGGCATCGGCGACACGCCGCACGAGATCTGGCTGTTCGCCGACCGCATCTGGATGGAGACGCCGATGACCGCCTTCTTCCGCAATTCGCCGGCGCTGGAGTTGCTCGACTTCCTCGAACGGCTGGCACCGTTCTCCACGCCCCACCTGCTGCTGCGCGATGCCGCGCCGCGCATGCGCTGAGGCGAGCGGCGCCGCGAGTCCGCGCAGTCGGCCGCTTTGCGCTATGCTCGCCGCCATGAGCGATTGCGCATTGTGTGTCACCCCGGGTGGGGGAATCCTCTGGCAGGACGAATCCTGCCGCGTCGTGCTGGTCGAGGGCGACGAGGGCCGCGATTTCCCCGGCTTCTGCCGCGTCGTCTGGCAGGCCCACATCGCCGAGATGAGCGAACTGGCGGCGAGCGAACGGCGACATCTGATGAACGTGGTGTTCGCCGCCGAACTGGCCGTGCGCGAGGTCGTGCGGCCCGACAAGATCAACCTCGCCAGCCTCGGCAACGTCGTGCCGCACCTGCACTGGCACGTCATCCCGCGCTGGCGCGGCGACAGCCGCTTCCCCGCGCCGATCTGGAGCCCCGGAAGCCGCGCCGGCGCCGTGCCGCCGGCGCCGACTATTGAGCGCCTGCGTACCGCTTTCACCCGTGCGCTGGCGGAACTTCAAGCGGAGTCCTGAATGACCATCGAATTCAACCTGCCTCAGACGACCACCGCCCAGCCGCCCGCCTTCACCACTGCGGCGGATTGCGCCGAATGGCTGGAGGACCAGCCGGTCGGCCAGCAGGTGCAGATGCAGGCGGTGCTGCTGAAGAGCCTCAACCAGCTCAACCGCTACGCCCTGCCCGCCGGCGAGCGGCTCGCGATCCTCGAGTTGCTGCGCACGCCGGTGCATGCGACGCAGGAGGACAACGTGCGCCGCTTCGCCGGCAAGCCGCTGCCGCTGGGTCCGACCGAACAGGCCGCCTTCGATACGAGCATGGCCATCTGGAACGCCCTCGTCACCGGCTATCTGCATTGCCTCGCCGCATGCCTTGCCGGTGCGCCGGGCACGAAGCCGCTTTGGCCGCTGGCGGCGCAGCGCGCCCTCGCCGCGCTGGTCTGCGTCCAGACCGACACCTGCCGCGCCGGCCGCCAGCCGGCGCCAGGCTATTGGCGGACGCTGCACCAGGCCTATCTCGCCGCCGAGGACGCCGGCGTGGCAGGCATGGAAGTGGCCGATGCGCTGCGCTTGGGCAAGAACCCGGCGTCGCCGGTCGCGACCTGGGCCGAGGGCCTCCTTCTTTTCGCGGCTAGTCCCTACGAGATGCCGCAACGCCAACTCGGTTGGGTCGCGCGCTGGGCGGGCCGCTGGTCCGGCAAGCTGGTGGTTTACGCCAGCCCGCCGACCCTGTCGTCGCGGGCGATCCCGCTTTGCGTCGACCTCGATTCCGACGCACCGGCCCGGTACAAGCCCACCTTCACCCCGACCTCGCGCTTTCTCGACACCTCCGGTCTGCGCGAAAGCCTGAAAAAGCGCGTCGCCTTGCTCCAGCAAGGCGAGTCGCCGCAGGCCCTGCAGCTGGGCGAGGACTGTACCCAGCCGCTGTGCCAGGAGCTGCTAGTCCAGATGTACTACCACTGGTGCAAGGGTGGCGCGTTCCGCAACAATGAACGCCGCCCCGCCGAAGGCACTTGCGTCATCATCGGCGGCGTCGATGCCATCTACTACTACATCGCCGGGCGCAAGCCGTTCAAGCAGCCGGGCGGCGGCCCGCTCTCCGACACCGAGCTCCGCCACCAGCGCGACGAGATCGCCACCTTCGGCCGCGTCATAGAAACGATCCAGCCGGATGACTTCAGCCGCCAGCAGGGCTTCAACGTCGAGGAGTGGAAGATCATGGAGGAGTGGCGCATCCTCGATCAATCGTCCAGCGGCGTGCGCCTCCTGCGCCCCATCGCCCGTGCCGGCAGCCGCTTCGGCGGCGGCCAGCTCGTCGCCGTCCGCCCCGCGGACGCGCGCACGCTGCTGCTCGGCACGCTGCGCTGGGCCATGATCGACAGCAGCGAGGCGCTGCAGGCCGGCGTGCAGATCATCGCCGGGCAGCCACAGCCCGTCGCGGTGCGCGGCACCGGCGTCGACGCCGCCCGGGAAAAATACAGTCCGGGCTTCCTGCTGCCGGCCGTGGCCGCCCTCAAGGAGCCTGCCAGCCTTATCATCCCCGCCGGCTGGTTCAGGCGCGGGCGGGTCATCGAGGTCATGAACAAGCAGGCCGCGCAACTGCGTCTTACCGGCATGATCGATCGCGGCAGCGACTTCGAGCGCGCGAGTTACGAGAAAGTCTAGGCGGTCGCGACCCTGTTCGCCGGGAAAACTACCCGGAACGTGCTGCCCCGCCCCGGCTGGCTTTCGATGACCAGCCGCGCCTGGTGGCGTTCGAGCACGTGCTTGACGATGGCGAGGCCGAGTCCGGTGCCACCGGACTCGCGCGAGCGGCCGCGGTCCACGCGGTAGAAGCGCTCGGTCAGGCGCGGGATGTGCTGCGACTCGATGCCGATGCCGCTGTCGGTCACCGCATATTCGGCGCCGCCGTCGGGCAGCGCGTGCCACGCCAACACGATGAGACCGCCCGGCGGGGTGTAGCGCACGGCATTGCTGGCGAGGTTGGCGCAGGCGCTGCGCACCTCGGAAGCAGAGCCGCGCAGCCCGGCCGGGCCGCTGTCCTCGAGGCGGATGTCGTGGCGGCCGGCCGACAGCGCGACGACTTCTTCGCGCACCTCGGCCAGCAGCGCCCGCATGTCGACGACCTCCTCGGGTGGCGGCGGCGCGCCGGTTTCGAGCACGGAGAGCGTAAGCAGGTCGTCGATCAGCCGCTGCATGCGTCCGGCCTGGTCGGCGGCGAGCGACAGGTAGTGCGCGGCCTCGTCGGCCGGAATCTCTCCCGCCCCCGGCCCGATGCCGTCGCGCAATGTCTCGATGAAGCCCTTCACTACCGTCAGCGGCGTCTTGAGCTCGTGCGAGACGTTGGCGACAAAATCGCGCCGCATGGTCTCGAGCCGTTCGAGCTGGGTCACGTCGCGCGTCAGCAGCAGGATGGAACCGGCGCCGAAAGGCGCCGAGACGATCTGCAGCGCCCGGCCCAGGCGCCGCAGATGCAGCGGGACGCCGTGCTGCGTGGTGTCGAGGAAACGCACGAACTCGGGCTCGCGCATCAGGTTGGTAATCGGCGTGCCGCGGTCGCGGCCGGGATCGAGGCCGAGGTCGGCGGCGGCCCGGGGGTTGAGCCATTCGATGCTTTGCGCGGCACCGAGGATCACCACGCCTTCCGGCAGCGCCTGGGTCAGGGCCTCAAGGCGATCGAGTTCATCCTGCAACTGGCGGCGCGACTCGGCCGCCCCGCGCGCCCGCTTGTGCAAGGCGACGAAGGCGTCGCCCCAGAGGCCGCCGGCGTCGGGTACCGGCGTGCCCAGCGGCGCCTCGGACCAGCGGATCAGCCGCACCAGCTGGACATGATTGCGCAGCAGCAAGGCCGCCGCCACCACGCCGAGCCCGGCGCCGATCACCCACCCGAGTGCGGTCACGCCGGCGTGGCCTCCACCGAAAGACGATAGCCGCTGCCGCGCACGGTCTGCACCAGGCCATCGAGGCCGCTGGGTTCGAGCGCGGCACGCAGGCGGCGGATATGCACGTCGACCGTGCGCTCCTCGACGAAGACATGGTCGCCCCAGACCTGGTCGAGCAGCTGAGTGCGAGTGTGCACCCGCTCCGGATGGGTCATGAGGAAATGCAGCAGGCGGAATTCGGTCGGACCCAGGGTCAGCTGCTCTCCCTGCGCGACTACCCGGTGGGTGACGGGGTCGAGGCGCAGACCGCCGACCTCGACGGCGTCGGCCGTGGATTGCGGCTGGCGCCGGCGCAGCACGGCCTGGATCCGCGCAAGCAATTCGCGCGGGCTGAACGGCTTGGTGACGTAGTCGTCGGCGCCGACTTCGAGGCCCTGGACCTTGGCGGATTCCTCGCCGCGCGCCGTGAGCATGATGATCGGCACGTCGCGCGAGCGCGGGTCGGCGCGCAGGCGGCGGGCGAACTCGAGGCCGCTGATGCCCGGCAGCATCCAGTCGAGCAGGATCAGGTCGGGCAGGGTCTCGCGGACTGCGCGTTGCGCCGTTTCGGCGTCGAGCGCGGTACTCACCTCGTGGCCTGCGCGTTTGAGGTTGGCGGCGATCAGCGTCTGGATGGCGGGCTCGTCTTCGACGATCAGGATGTGGGCGGGCATGGCTGGGCGGATCGACTGAACTAGTGGCGACGAGAGGCAGTCTATTGCGAAGGCGTGAAGCTTTTGTGACAGCCGCCGCCTGGGCGAGCCCGCGTAAGCTATCATAGGCCCCTTGAAAACAAGAGCTTAAGCACAGATTTAAGCTTGACCAGACCCTGAGAGAGAAAACACCATGGCCGGACTCGACACCAAGACCCCCCACCCCACCGAAATCAAGCTGCACCAGCGCTCGCACCTGCTGGAAGTGAGCTTCGCCGACGGCAAGACCTTCAAGCTGCCCTTCGAATTGCTGCGCGTCTATAGCCCCTCGGCCGAGGTGCGCGGCCACGGCCCCGGCCAGGAGACGCTGCAGACCGGCAAGCGCAATGTCGAGATCGCCCATGTCGAGGCGGTCGGCAACTACGCCATCCTGCCCTTCTTCTCCGACGGCCACGACACCGGGATCTACTCCTGGGACCTGCTCTACCATCTGGGCGAGCACCAAGGCGACCTCTGGGCCGACTACCTGCAGCGCCTCGACGCCGAGGGCGGCAGCCGCGACGTCGACACCACCAACGCCATCAAGCCGCAGAAGTCCGGCGGCTGCGGCAGCGGCGGAGGAAGCTGCAGCAGCCACTAAAGTTAGGAATTTCATGACCAACCAGACCCACTTCGGCTTCGAAACCGTCGCCGAGGAAGAGAAGGCCGGCCGCGTCGCCGGCGTTTTCTCTTCCGTCGCCCAGAAATACGACATCATGAACGACCTGATGTCGATGGGCCTGCACCGCCTGTGGAAGATGTTCGCCATCGAGATCTCGGGCGTGGGCAGCGGCGACCGCGTGCTCGATGTCGCCGGCGGCACCGGCGACCTGTCGGCCGCCTTCGCCAAGCGCGTCGGACCGACGGGCGAAGTCTGGCTCACCGACATCAACAACGCCATGCTCACGCGCGGCCGCGACCGCCTGCTCGACGCGGGTGTGCTCGGCCCGGTGGCGCAGTGCGACGCCGAGAAGCTGCCCTTCCCGTCCGACCACTTCGATTGCGTCACCGTCGCCTTCGGCCTGCGCAACATGACGCACAAGGAGTCGGCCATCGCCGAGATGCGCCGCGTGCTCAAGCCCGGCGGCCGCCTGCTGGTACTCGAGTTCTCCAAGGTGTGGAAGCCGCTCGAACCGGCCTACGATTTCTACTCGTTCAAGATCCTGCCCTGGCTCGGCTCAAAGGTGGTGAACGATCCCGATTCCTACCGCTACCTCGCCGAGTCGATCCGCATGCATCCGGACCAGGCGACGCTGAAGTCCATGATGGAAGGCGCAGGACTGGCCCGCGTCGATTATTTCAATCTCACCGCGGGCGTGGTCGCCCTGCACCGCGGCTACAAGCTGTAGTGCCTCGCCCCCTCAAGGAGACAGCATGAAACGCCTCTATCTCGCCCTCTTCGCGGCCTTCATCGGCCTTGGCCTCACGGTGCAGGATGCCGAAGCGAAGCGCCTCGGCGGCGGCGGCTCGTTCGGCATGAAGCGCGACAGCACGGTGATGAAGCGCGATGCCGCACCCGCGGCGCCGGCCGCGCCGACGCAAGGCAGCGCTGCCGCCGCCAAGCCCGCCACGCCGGCGACCCCGCCCGCTACCCAGCCCTCGGGCATGCGCAAGTGGCTCGGCCCGATCGCAGGCCTGGCCGCCGGCCTCGGCATCGCCGCCCTGCTTTCCCATTTCGGCCTCGGCGAAGGCATGGCCACCATGCTGATGATCCTGCTCGGCGTCGTCGCTGTCGTCTTCGTCGTCAAGCTGCTGCTGCGCAAGAGCCAGCCGCAGTCCGGCATGCGTTACGCGGGCGCGGGCGCCCAGGGCGATATGGGGCGCGTCGAGCCAGCCCACTTCGAGCCTGCATCCGCCGCAAGTGTCGGCGCTGGCGGGACGGCGGCGAGCATCCCCGTCGGTTTCGACGTCGAGGGCTTCCTGCGCCAGGCCAAGCTCAACTACATTCGCCTGCAAGCCGCCAACGACCGCGGCGACATGGACGACATCCGCAACTTCACCTCGCCCGAGATGTTCGCCGAGATCCAGATGCAGTACGAGGAGCGCGGCCGCGGCAAGCAGGAGACGGATGTGCAGCAGCTCGACGCCACGCTGCTCGATGTCAGCGAAGAGAATGGCCGCCATGTCGCCAGCGTGCGCTTCTTCGGCCGCATCCGCGAAGTTGCCGGCGGACCGGTCGAGGCCCTCGACGAGGTCTGGCACCTGAGCAAGCAGGTCGACGGCAGCGGCGGCTGGGTCATCGCCGGCATTCAACAGTTCCAGTGATGTTCGGCCCGCTTTCGCTCGCCGCCCTCAACCACCTGCTGAACCAGGCGGACTGGGCGCGGGCGAAGCTGCTCCCGTTCGCCGGTCGCCGCGCGCGGCTGGCGATGCCACCGTTCCAGCTCGATTTCGCCATCCGCGAAGACGGCTATGTCGAAGCCAGCACCGAGACGCCCGACGTCGTCATGACCCTGCCGGCGGATGCCCCACTGCGTGCGCTGCAGGGGCAGGAACAGGTCATCGCGGCGGCACGCGTCGAGGGCAACGCCCATCTCGCGACCGAGCTCTCCTTCGTGTTGCGCAACCTGCGCTGGGACGCCGAGGAGGATCTGTCGCGCGTCGTCGGCGACATCGCCGCCCATCGCCTGGTGCAGGGAGCGAATGTCGTCGCCGGCTGGCAAAAAAGCGCCGCCCGCAATCTCGCTGAAAACGTGGCCGAATACCTCAGCGAGGAAAACCCGCTGGTCGCGCGGCCGCAGGATCTCGCGAGCCATGTCGGCGAGCTGGCGGAGCTGCGCGACAAATTGTCGCAGCTGGAAAAGCGCGTTCACAAGCTGTCGCTTTAGCCGTAGTATTCCGGCGCCCGAACTCCCACGTTCAAGGAGAAGACCCATGCGCAAGACTTTGCTTGCCGCCGCCCTCGCGGCCGTATCCGTTTCTGCCTTCGCCCAGGAAGGCAATCTGCTGCAGGAAGTGCGCCAGACCGCGATGAGCATGCCACCCAAGCTGCTCGAGGTGCTGGACGCCGAAATCAAGAAGTCCGGCCACGCCGAGGCCATGGTGGTCTGCCGCGACAAGGCGCCGGCGATGGCCAAGGCGCTGTCCGAAGCCAAGGGCATGCAGATCCGCCGCGTCAGCCTGAAGAATCGCAACCCCAAGGCCGTGCCCGACGCCTGGGAGCGACGCGTTCTCGAGGACTTCGAGAAGCGTACCGAGGCCGGCGAGAAGCCTGGTTCACTCGAGGCGAGCGAGATCGTCAGGGAAGACGGCAAGCGCGTGATGCGCTACATGAAGGCGCTGCCGACGCAGGATCTCTGCCTCGCCTGTCACGGCACCGAGGATCGCCTCGACAAGGACGTCAAGGCCAAGCTCAAGGAACTCTACCCGGACGACAAGGCGGTCGGCTACTCGGCCGCGCAGATCCGCGGCGCGATCACCGTCAAGAAGGCGCTCTAAGCTCCACAACCGGCGCCTCGGGAATCGAAGGGCGGCCCGCGGGTCGCCCTTTTTGTTTCAGAGCTCGTTGGTGAATTTCGCCCAGAGCTTCCGTCTCTCGTTGGGCTCGAGTTCGACCCAGAAGTGATAGACCCTTGGCAGCTTGTCGCCGCGGATCTCGACCTTGTGCTTGCCAGTCGCGAGCTTGAGTTCCTTCAGCGGCGGCGCCGAGCCGACCGTCTTGCCGTCGACCAGCACTACGCCGTGCTCGCCGGGCGGGACGATTTCGAACACCAGCGTGGCGACCGGGCCTGCAGGATCCTGCGGCTTGCTCGGTTGCTGCTGCGCCGGCGGCGGCTTCTGCGTGCGCACCGTCGATGACGGCGCTACCCTCGCCGCCGCGCTAGGCTTCGCGGGAGCCGAAACGGCTGCAGGCGGGGCAACCGTCGTCTGCGTCTCCGCGGCCGGCGCCTGAGCCACCGGTGTGTGAGCGGGCGGAGCCAGCGTCGGCACGGAACGCGTCAAGGCGAACAACCCCAGCAAGGCTAGGACCGCCACGGCCCCGATGGCGGCGAGTTTGCCTTTGCTACCCTTGCCGCCCTTGGCCGAAGATCGCGCAGGCGCAGACGACGCGGTGGCCGCGGGCTCCGGTACGGGCGCCTCGCCGAGCAGGGCACGGCGAAACTCGGCGACGTTGCACGGGCGTGCGACCTCGTCGACTCGCAAGGCCCAGTCGATCGCGGCCAGGAAGGCGGGGCTGAAGCGTCCGGCCGCAGCGGCCGCGGCCGGCATCATGATGTCGTCCTTGACGCGACTCGGCGCTTCCAGCGGCTTCTGGCCCGTCACGAGCCAGTAGAGGACGCCGGCGAGCGCATAGAGGTCGGTCCACGGACCTTGGGCGCCGCGCGTGTGGTACTGCTCGAACGGTGCATAGCCGGGGGTGACGATGCTGGTCAGGCTCCGGCTGGGAACGCCCGTCGTCTGGCGCGCCGCACCGAAGTCGAGCAGCACCAGACTGCCGTCGCCATCGCGAACATAGATGTTGGCGGGCTTGATGTCGCGGTGTACGACGCCGGCATCGTGCACGATGGCGAGGCCGTCGAGCAGCGGCAGGAACATGCGCTTGAGGGCCGCTTCGTCGACCGGACTGTGGCCATGCAACCACTCCCGCAAGGACTCGCCCTGCTCGTAGTCCATGACCATGTAGGCCGTTCGGTTTGCCTCGAAGAAGCGTGTGACGCGGACGATGTTGGGGTGGCGGAAGCCCGCGAGTACCCTGGCCTCGGCGAGGAAGCGCTCGAGTCCGAGTCGATAGGCTTCGGTGTCGGCGTCGGACCGCGGCAGCACGCTCTGGCCGTCGGCGCGGACCGCGAGGTCGTTGGGCAGGTATTCCTTGAGCGCAACCTGGCATTGCAGGTTGTTGTCGCGGGCGCGATAGCTGATGCCGAAGCCGCCGGCTCCGAGCAGGGCCTCTATGGTGTATTCGTGCAGCGCGAATCCCAGCGGCAGGGCGATGTGGCTGGCGGTCGGCGGGTTGCTCGGAGCATCGCCGGCGAAAGGCAGCGCTGGCGCGACGGTGAACGTGCCGTCGAGGTCGAAATCGACACGCGCGCCGCGTGGCGTGGTCGGGATCGTTTCGTCCTGCGAAGGGTCGGAAGCCACGGCTTTCCCTGCGAACCTGTGCTCGGACGGTCATTCTACGCCGCAGCGACGGCCGGGCAATGCATGAGCGGAAACGAGGTGCAAGCAAAAAAAACAAAGGCAGCCGCAGCTGCCTTTGTCCTGATGCCGGCGGAATACCGCGCTCAGTGTGTGCTCTTGCGCAGGCGCTGGATGGCCGCGAGCTGGGCGACGGCCTCGGCCAATTCCGACTGGGCGCGGGCGTAGTCGAGTTCGGCGCTGCGATCGGCCAGCGCTTCCTCGGCCTTGCGCTTGGACTCGCTCGCCTTGACCTCGTCGAGGTCGTGGCCGCGGATGGCAGTGTCGGCCAGCACGGTGACCAGCCCCGGCTGCACCTCGAGGATACCCCCGGCGACGAAGATCAACTCTTCCTCGGCCTGGTTCGGCAGCTTGAGACGCACCGCGCCCGGCTTGATGCGCGTCATCAGCGGCATGTGGCCGGGCAGGATGCCCAGCTCGCCGACTTCACCCGGCAGCACGACGAACTCGGCCAGGCCGGAGAAGATCTTCTCTTCCGCGCTGACGACATCTACATGAACGGTGATTGCCACGGTTGGCATCCTTGTCGTTGATTACTGGAGGGTCTTGGCCTTCTCGAAGGCTTCCTCGATGCCGCCGACCATGTAGAAGGCCTGCTCGGGCAGCTGGTCGCACTCGCCTTCGGCGATCATGCGGAAGCCCTTGATCGTGTCCTTGAGGGTGACGTACTTGCCGGGCGAACCCGTGAACACTTCGGCGACGAAGAAGGGCTGCGACAGGAAGCGCTGGATCTTGCGGGCGCGACCGACCAGCAGCTTGTCCTCGGGGGCGAGTTCGTCCATGCCGAGAATGGCGATGATGTCACGCAGTTCCTTGTAGCGCTGCAGCGTGGCCTGCACCTTGCGGGCGGTCGCGTAATGCTCCTCGCCGACGACCAGCGGGTCGAGCTGGCGCGAGGTCGAGTCGAGCGGATCCACGGCGGGGTAGATGCCGAGCGAGGCGATGTCGCGCGAGAGCACGACGGTCGAGTCGAGGTGGCCGAAGGTGGTGGCCGGGCTGGGGTCGGTCAGGTCGTCCGCCGGCACATACACGGCCTGGATCGAGGTGATCGAGCCGACGCGGGTGGAGGTGATGCGCTCCTGCAGGCGACCCATTTCCTCGGCCAGGGTCGGCTGGTAGCCCACCGCGGAAGGCATGCGGCCAAGCAGCGCGGACACTTCGGTACCGGCCAGGGTATAGCGGTAGATGTTGTCGACGAAGAACAGGATGTCGCGGCCCTCGTCGCGGAACTTCTCGGCCATGGTCAGGCCGGTCAGCGCCACGCGCAGGCGGTTGCCCGGCGGCTCGTTCATCTGGCCGAACACCATGCCGACCTTGTCGAGAACGTTGGACTCCTTCATCTCGTGATAGAAGTCGTTGCCCTCGCGGGTGCGCTCGCCGACGCCGGCGAACACCGACAGGCCGGCATGCTGCTTGGCGATGTTGTTGATCAGTTCCATCATGTTCACGGTCTTGCCGACGCCGGCGCCGCCGAACAGGCCGACCTTGCCGCCCTTGGCGAACGGGCAGACCAGGTCGATCACCTTGATGCCCGTCTCGAGCAACTCCTGGGAGGGGGAGAGTTCGTCGAACTTGGGCGCCTTGGCGTGGATCGGGCGCTTCTCGTCGAACTGGATCGGACCGGCTTCGTCGATCGGACGGCCGAGTACGTCCATGATGCGGCCGAGGGTGCCATGGCCGACGGGAATCGAGATCGGCGCGCCCGTGCTCTTGACGCTCATGCCGCGGCGCAGGCCGTCGCTTGATCCCATGGCGATGGTGCGGACGATGCCGTCGCCGAGCTGCTGCTCGACCTCGAAGGTCAGGCCAGGCTCGGCGTTGCCCATATTGGCGTCGTCGAGGATAAGGGCATCGTAGACTCTGGGCATGGAGTCCCGAGGAAATTGAATGTCCACCACCGCGCCGATGCACTGAACGATGTTTCCGTTGCTCATGGTCGTTTCCTTGATTTCAGTAATTCGTTACGTCGCGATCAAACCGCCGCCGCGCCACTGACGATCTCCGAAATCTCTTTGGTGATCGCCGCCTGACGCGCCTTGTTGTAGATCAGCTGCAGTTCCTTGATGACGTTGCCGGCATTGTCGGTGGCGGACTTCATCGCCACCATGCGCGCGGACTGCTCCGACGCCATGTTTTCGGCCACCGCCTGGTAGATCAACGCCTCGGTGTAGCGCACGAGCATCTCGTCGATGACGACGCGCGCCTCGGGCTCGTAGAGGTATTCCCAGCTGCCCGCCGGGGTGCCGAGGCGCTCGCCGGTCAGCGGCAGCAATTGCTCGAGAACGGGCTCCTGCTTCATGGTATTGATGAAGCGGGTGTATGCAACGTAGATGACATCGAGCTCGTCGTTCTGGAAGGCATCGACCATGACCTTGATCGGTCCGATCAGCTTCTCCAGGTGCGGCGTGTCGCCCAGAAAGACGACGTGCGAGACCACCTTGGCGCCGAGGCGCTGCATGAAGCCGAGACCCTTGTTGCCGATGGCGGTGACGCGGATTTCGTCTACACCCTCGGACTCCCATTGGCGCATGGCATTGAGCGACATGCGCAGCACGTTGGTGTTGAGGCCGCCGCACAAGCCCTTGTCGGTGGTGACCACGATCAGGCCGACGCGCTTGACCGGCTCGCGCTTCGACAGGAAGGGATGGTGGTACTCGGTGTTGTTGGCCTGCGAGAGGTTGGCCGCCAGTTGACGGATCTTCTCGCTGTAGGGACGGGCGGCACGCATCCTTTCCTGCGCCTTGCGCATTTTGGACGCAGCCACCATCTCCATGGCCTTGGTGATCTTCCGGGTGTTCTGGACCGACTTGATCTTGGTCCGGATTTCCTTGCCGCCTGCCATGATTAATCCTTAGGCCCAGTTCTTCTTGAACTCGGAAACGGCGCCGGTCAGCAAGGCCTCGGCGTCCTTGTCGATATCCTTGGTGTTGGCGATCTTGCTCATCAGCTCGGAATGGCTCTGTTTCATGTACTGATGCAGGGCCGTTTCGAAAGCGAGGATCTTGTTGACCGGAACATCGTCGAGGTAGCCGCCGTTGACCGCGAACAGCGAGACGCCCATCTCGGCCACGGACAGCGGCGAGTACTGGGTCTGCTTCATCAGTTCGGTCACGCGACGACCGCGCTCGAGCTGCTTCTTGGTGGCATCGTCGAGATCGGAAGCGAACTGGGCGAAGGCCGCGAGTTCCCGATACTGCGCCAGAGCGAGACGGACGCCGCCGCCGAGCTTCTTGATGACCTTGGTCTGGGCGGCGCCGCCAACGCGTGACACCGAGACACCGGCGTTCATGGCCGGGCGGATGCCCGAGTTGAAGAGGTCGGTCTCGAGGAATATCTGGCCGTCGGTAATCGAGATCACGTTGGTCGGGACGAAGGCGGAGACGTCACCGGCCTGGGTTTCGATCACCGGCAGCGCCGTGAGCGAACCGGTCTTGCCCTTGACTTCACCGTTGGTGAACTTCTCGACCCATTCCTCGGAGACGCGCGCGGCGCGCTCGAGCAAACGCGAGTGCAGGTAGAACACGTCGCCCGGGTAGGCTTCGCGGCCCGGCGGGCGGCGCAGCAGCAGCGAGATCTGGCGATAGGCCCAGGCCTGCTTGGTGAGGTCGTCGTAAATGATCAGGGCGTCCTGGCCGCGGTCGCGGAAGTACTCGCCCATGGTGCAGCCGGTATAGGGGGCGATGAACTGCATCGCGGCGGAGTCCGAGGCGGTCGCGGCGACGACGATGGTGTATTCCATCGCACCGTATTCCTCGAGCTTGCGCACCACGTTGGCGACCGTCGAAGCCTTCTGGCCGACCGCCACGTAGATGCAGAGCATGTTCTGCCCCTTCTGGTTGATGATCGCATCGACAGCCACCGCCGTCTTGCCGGTCTGGCGGTCGCCGATGATCAGCTCGCGCTGGCCACGGCCGATCGGCACCATGGAGTCGATGGCCTTGAGACCGGTCTGCACCGGCTGCGACACCGACTTGCGCCAGATCACGCCCGGCGCGACCTTTTCGATCTTGTCGGTCATCTTGGCTGTGATCGGGCCCTTGCCGTCGATCGGCTGGCCGAGAGAGTTGACCACGCGGCCGAGCAGTTCGGGGCCGACGGGCACTTCGAGAATGCGGCCCGTGCATTTGACAATGTCGCCTTCGGTGATGTGCTCGTAGTCGCCCAGAACCACGGCGCCGACCGAGTCGCGCTCGAGGTTCAGCGCCATGCCGAAGGTATTGCCGGGGAATTCCAGCATTTCTCCCTGCATGACGTCGGTGAGGCCATGAACGCGGCAGATGCCGTCGGTCACGGAGACCACCGTGCCCTGGGCGCGGAGATCGGCGCCGGCCTGCAGGTTCTGGATCTTGTTCTTGATCAGTTCGCTAATTTCGGAAGGATTGAGCTGCATGGATAACTCCTTAGTTCCTCAGCGCGGCGGCCATGGTGGCCAGCTTTCCGCGCACGGAGGCGTCCAGAACCTGGTCGCCGACTTCGACACGAACACCACCGATCAGCTCGGGGTCGAGCTTGATCGCAGGACGCAGTTTGGTCTTGAAGCGGGCTTCCAGATCGGAGAGCAGTTTCTGTTGCTGGGCGTCGTCGAGCGGGAATGCGCTGAAGATCACGGCGTCCTTGACGCCTTCCTCGGCACTCTTGAGGCTCTCGAAGAAGATGGCGATCTCCGGCAGCACAGCGAGGCGTTCGCTGCCGGCGAGAACCTGGATCATGTTGGCCACGTCAGCCTCCACCGCACCACCGAGCAGCGCGGTGACGAGATCCGCCTTCTGTTTTGCGGTCAGGTTGGGGTTGCCTATGCAGGCCGCGACCTCGGCGTTGCCCATGACGGCGGACAACTGCCCGAGGCGCTCGGACCACAGGCCCAGCTTGCCTTGTTCTTTGGCCAGGCGGAAGACCGCTTCGGCATAGGGGCGCGCGATGGTGACGATTTCGGCCATGATCCTAGAGTTCCTGCTTCAGGCCGGACAGCATGTCGGCATGGGCGGCGGCATTGACCTCGCGGCGCAGGATCTTCTCCGCGCCGGCCACGGCAAGTTCGGCCACCCGATCGCGCAGGGCGGAGCGGGCACGCTCGGTGTCCTGCTCGAGTTCGGCCAGCTTGGCGTCGTAGACCTTCTGGGCCTCGGCGCGCGCCGTGTCCTTGGCTTCCTCGACCATCTGCGCGCCGCGCTTCTCGGCTTCGGCGAAAATGCCCGCAGCCTTTTCCTTGGCTTCGCGGATGGTATCCGCGGAACGCTTGGAAGCGAGCTCCAGATCGTGCTTGCCGCGTTCGCCGGCGGCCAGGCCGTCAGCAATCAGTTGCTGACGATCGGCCATCGCCTTCTGCAGCGGCGGCCAGACGTATTTCATCGTGATCCAGATGAACAGGGCGAACCATATCATCTGGCCGATGAGGGTTGCGTTGATGCTCACGCCAACCTCCTAGTCAGGTGGAAAACGTTGAGGATCAGCCCTTGACGATGGCGATGAAGGGGTTGGCGAACAGCAGGAACAGCGCAATACCCACACCGATCATGGTCACGGCGTCGAGCAAACCGGCGACGATGAACATCTTGACCTGCAGCGTCGGGATCATTTCCGGCTGACGCGCGGCGCCTTCGAGGAAGCGGCCACCGAGAATACCGAAACCAATGGCGGTACCGAGCGCGCCGGCACCGATCAGGATGGCGACGGCGATGGCGGTGTTACCCAGCAGCATGGAAAGGGCTTCCATTATTTCTCCTTTAACGTAGGTACGGGGTTAAGCGAAAATGAATCAATGCGATTCCGAGGCCATCGACATGTACACGATGGTGAGCATCATGAAGACGAAGGCCTGCAGGGTGATGATCAGGATGTGGAACAGCGCCCAGGGCAGGGCCAGCGGCAGCTGCCAGATGCCAAGCAGGGCGATGAGGATGAACACCATTTCGCCGGCGTACATGTTGCCGAAGAGACGCAGGGAAAGCGAAATCGGCCGCGCGACTTCCTCGACCACGCGGAACAGCAGGTTCACCGGGGCCAGCTTGGCGCCGAACGGCACGGTAAAGATTTCGTGCATGAAGCCGCCGACGCCCTTGACCGCGAAGTTCATGTAGATCGTGATCAGGAACACCGTGATCGACATGGCGAAGGTCAGATTGGGGTCGGTGGTCGCCACGACCTTGAGGAAAACGTGATGCGGATCGGCACCAACCGTATTCACGGCGACCGCCTTCGCGGTTTCCGGCAGGAAATCGACCGGGATCAGGTCCATGGCGTTCATGACGAACACCCAGACGAAAATCGTGATGGCCAACGGGGCGATCAGCGGGTGGTTGCCGTGATAAGTGTCCTTGACCTGCTGATTGACGAAGGACAACACCATCTCGAAGAAATTCTGCCAGCCCCTCGGCACGCCGCTGGTGGCACGGCTGGCGAGGACCGCCATCGAGCCGAAGACCAGCAGGCCCAGGGCGCCGGAAACGATCAGGGTATCGAGGTGCCACGTCCAGAAACCGGAGCCGACCTTGAGGTTGGTCAGGTGGTGGACGATGTATTGGGTAATGTTGAGGGTTTCGCCGGAAGCCATGGTTTTTTCAATCCGCTTAGCGTTTTTTCAGCAGTGCGACCCAGTAGACGCCGAAAGTCAAAATGTAGGCCAGAAACAGCGGCAGTGCCGGTACATCCCGCCAGGCCAAAAACACCAACATAAACAAGGCCATTGTGACGGCGAACTTATAACCCTCGCCGAGCACCTGCGCCCGATACAGTTTTCCCGCTTCCCCTTCGCTGTGCCGTAGCGCACGCCAGACATAAGCAGCGCCGGCCAGAACTCCAATCCCGCCGCCGACCACCGCCGAAACCGCGGCGGCACGACCTCCGAGCAAGCCAGAAACCGCCGCCGTAACCAACGCCAGCATCGACTGCCAGCCAAGGATCCAGCGTACCTGCGAACCAACCTGCGGATGCATCGTCAGTCCAAACGACTTTCGAATATTAGGAGGCGTTAATACAGTTGTCAATATGATTTATCGATTCATTATATAAATTTTATTGCTGCATGTGCACACTTATTTCATGCGCGCCAACAGGCCTTCGAGCTGGTCGAGACTGCCGAAGCGTATCGTCAGGCTGCCGGCACCCTTGCGGTTGGCGGCGATCTTTACCGTCGCGCCCAGGCTGTCGGCCAGCTCTTCCTCGAGGCGCAGCAGGTCGCGATCCAGCGCCTTCGCCGCTGCCTTGTGCTGCGGCGGATTGAGGGTACGCGCCACCATGCGCTCCGTCTCACGCACCGAATAGCCCTTGTCCACGACTTGTGCCGCCACCCTGCCCTGCTCGCTCTTGGGCAGCGGCAGCAGGGCGCGGGCATGGCCCATTTCGATGTCGCCGGCCATCAGCATGTCCTGCGCCGGCTTCGCCAGCTGCAGCAGGCGCAGCAGGTTGGTCGTCGCGGGACGCGAGCGGCCGACAGCGTCGGCCGCCTCCTGATGGGTCATGGCGAATTCGTCGATCAGTCGCTGCACACCGGCAGCCTCCTCCAGCGGATTAAGGTCCTCGCGCTGGATGTTCTCGATCAGCGACATGGCCAGAGCTGCATCGTCCGGGATCTCGCGAATCAGCACCGGTACTTCGGACAGGCCGGCAATCTGCGATGCGCGCCAGCGCCGCTCGCCGGCGATGATCTCGTAGCGGCCGCCGCTGACCGGCCGCACGGAAATGGGCTGGATCAGGCCCTGGGCCTTGATCGAAGCCGCCAGTTCCTCGAGCGAACCCGGGTCCATGCGCGTGCGCGGCTGGTACTTGCCGGGCTGCAGCGCCGTCACCGGCAGGGTTTCCTGGCGGTGGGCGTCGGCGGTGTTGTTGGCGGCCAGCAGGGCATCGAGGCCGCGGCCCAGGCCTTTCATTTTCGGAGGACTCATTGTTCATTCTCCCAGGTAGCTACGCGCTCGATCATCTCGCTCGCGAAAGTCATGTAAGCCTGCGCACCTTTGGCCGCCTTGTCGAACAGCACGCCGGGCACGCCGTGCGACGGCGCCTCCGCCAGGCGCACGTTGCGCGGCACCAGCGTCTTGAACACCTTGTCGCCGAAATGCTGCTCAAGCTGCTGCGACACCTGGTTGGCCAGCAGGGAACGCGGATCGAACATCACCCGCAGCAGGCCGATGATGCGCAGGTCGCGATTGAGGTTCTTGTGCACCTGCTTGATGGTGTTGACCAGGTCCGACAGGCCCTCCAGTGCGTAGTACTCGCACTGCATCGGGATGATCACGCCGTGCGCGGCGCAGAGGCCGTTGAGCGTCAGCATCGACAGCGAAGGCGGGCAATCGATCAGCACAAAATCATAGTCGGCGCTATGGTTGGCGAGCGCTTGCTTGAGCCGTAGTTCCCGCTGGTCAAGGTTCACCAACTCGACCTCGGCACCAGCCAGGTCCCGGTTGGCGGGCAGCACGTCGAAGCCGCCGCTGGGCGAAGTGGCGCGCGCCTCGGCCAAAGCGGCGAGACCGAGCAACACGTGGTAGACCGAGCGCGGCAACGCCCGTTTGTCGATGCCGGCACCCATGGTGGCATTACCCTGCGGGTCGAGGTCGATCAGCAGCGTGCGCTTGCCGGCCATCTGCAGGGCGGCGGCGAGATTGACCGAGGTCGTGGTCTTGCCAACCCCACCCTTCTGGTTGGCGATCGCGAATATGTGCATGGTCAAGTCTTCTCCAGGACAAGCAGATGGCGTTGGGCGTCGAGCCCCGGCACCGAAAGGTCATGGCTGCTGGCGAGTCGCCAGCCAGCCGGCAATGCGGCGACCTCGTCGGCCGGATACTGCCCTTTCATTGCGAGCAGCCGTTGCGAGAGATGCCCGGCATAGCGAACGAAATCGGCGAGACTGGCAAAGGCGCGCGAGATGGCTGCATCGAACGTCTCGTTAATGGCTTCTGAACGGGCGCAGTGAATGCTCACATTGGAGAGGCCGAGTTCGATTTTCGTCTGTTGCTGAAAGGCGGTCTTCTTCTGGCTGGCCTCGATCGAGGCGACCTCGAGCTCCGGCCGAACGATGGCCAGTACCAGCCCCGGCACCCCGGCGCCGCTGCCCACGTCGACCAGCCGCCGTATCGCAGGCACCGACTTTTCCAACCTCGGCAGAACGGCCAACGAGTCGAGCAGGTGATGCGTCACCATCTCGTCCGCCTTGCGTACTGCCGTCAGATTGTAGGTGCGATTCCATTTCGCCAGCAGATCGAGGTAGGCGAGCAACTGCCGTTCCGCCCCGTCGGACAATGTCAATCCCAGCGCGGCGATGCCTGCGTGCAGTTGTTCCGCCGGCGTCATGCCGTCGCCTCCGATCCCCAAGCGCAGTCGGCTGCGTCATCGTGTCGGCGACCGGCGGCAATCGCGGTCGGTCGCATGCCCTGACGGGGCCCCTGCTCCCTGCTCATGCCGCCCTCTTCTTCAAATGGACCAGCAGCAGGGAGATCGCCGCCGGCGTGACGCCCTGGATGCGCGCCGCCTGCCCCAGGGTTTCCGGGCGGTGCTGGTTGAGTTTCTGCTGCACCTCGATGCCGAGGCCGCGCACCTCGGCATAGTCGAGGCCATCCGGCAGGCGCAGTTCCTCGCTGGCCTGGCTGCGCGCGACCTCCTCCTTCTGCCGCTCGATGTAGCCGTGGTACTTAGCCTGGATCTCCACCTGCTCGGCCACGGTCGGCTCAGCCACGCCCTCCCCCGCACCGGGCAGGGTCAGCAGGCTGGCATAGGTCACTTCCGGGCGACGCAGCAGGTCGAACAGGCGGTACTCGCGCTCGAGTGGTTTGGTCAGCACGCGCAAGGCGTCGGCTTCCGGCACCAGACGCGGATTGATCCAGACGCTCTTCAGGCGCTCGGTCTCGGTGGCGATCGCGTCACGCTTGCGGTTGAAGGCGGCCCAGCGCGCATCGTCCACAAGCCCGAGTTCGCGGCCGATCTGGGTCAAGCGGAGGTCGGCGTTGTCCTCGCGCAGGGAGAGGCGGTACTCGGCGCGGCTGGTAAACATGCGGTAGGGTTCGGAGACGCCGCGGGTGATGAGGTCGTCGACCAGCACACCGAGATAGGCTTGGTCGCGGCGCGGGCTCCACGCTTCCAGATCGCGGGCGCAACGGGCGGCATTTACGCCGGCGAGCAATCCCTGTGCCGCCGCCTCCTCGTAGCCCGTGGTGCCGTTGATCTGGCCGGCGAAGAACAGCCCCGCGATCGACTTGGTTTCGAACGACGCCTTGAGGTTGCGCGGGTCGAAGTAATCGTACTCGATGGCGTAGCCGGGGCGCAGGATGTGGGCGTGCTCGAGGCCGCGGATCGAGCGCACCAGCTCGAGCTGGACGTCGAAAGGCAAGGAGGTCGACACCCCCTGCGGATAGATCTCGTGGGTCGTCAGGCCTTCGGGTTCGAGGAAGACCTGATGCTCGTCCCGGCCGGCGAAGCGGTGGATCTTGTCCTCGATCGAGGGGCAGTAGCGCGGCCCGACCCCTTCGATCACGCCGGTGAACATCGGCGAGCGATCGAGACCGGCGCGGATGATGTCGTGGGTGCGGGCATTGGTATGGGTGATCCAGCACGACACCTGGCGCGGATGCTGCTCGGCCCGGCCCAGGAAGGAGAACACCGGCACCGGGTCGTCGCCGGGCTGCACCTGCATCACCGAGTAGTCGATGGTCCGGCCGTCGAGGCGCGGCGGCGTGCCGGTCTTGAGGCGGCCGACCGGCAACTGTAGTTCGCGCAGACGCTGCGCCAGCGAGATTGCCGGCGGGTCGCCGAAGCGGCCGGCGCGGTAGTTCTCGAGGCCGACATGCACGAGGCCGTTGAGAAAAGTGCCGGCGGTAAGCACCACCGCCGGCGCCTCGAAGCGGATGCCGAGCTGGGTGACGACGCCGCTGACCTTGTCGCCCGCCAGCGTCAGGTCATCGACCGCCGCCTGGAACAGCGTGAGGTTCACCTGGTTTTCGAGGCGGCCGCGGATGGCCTGCTTGTAAAGGTTGCGGTCGGCCTGGGCACGGGTGGCGCGCACCGCCGGCCCCTTGGAGGCGTTGAGGATGCGGAACTGGATGCCGGCTTCGTCGGTGGCAGCCGCCATCGCCCCGCCGAGGGCATCGACCTCCTTGACCATATGGCCCTTGCCGATGCCGCCGATCGAGGGGTTGCACGACATGGCACCCAGCGTCTCGATGTTGTGCGTCAGCAGCAGCGTCGCCGCGCCGGACCGCGCGGCGGCCAGCGCAGCCTCAGTGCCGGCATGGCCGCCACCGACAACGATCACATCAAAACGAGCCGGAAATAGCATGACAATAAGTCGGCGCTGGCGGGAGGCGAGGGGAATTCAAAAGAGGCGCAATGATACGCCTGCCGACGAAGTCAGTTCAAACCGGAGGTTGGTGTTTCACGTGAAACGTCGTTTCGCGAAGTTTCACGTGAAACAAAATCAGTGCTTGCCGCCCAGCCCCAGATAGGACTCGATCACTTTCGGGTCATCCTGCAGCTGATCGCTCGGCCCACTGATAGCGACTTCCCCGGTTTCGAGTACATAGCCATAGTCGGCGATCTGCAGCGCGGCGCGGGCATTCTGCTCGACCAGCAGCACCGCCACCCCACTCTTTTTGAGATCGGCAACGATGCGGAAGATCTCGCGCACGATCAGCGGCGCCAGGCCGAGACTGGGCTCGTCCAGCAACAGGAGCCGGGGCCTAGCCATCAGGGCACGACCAACGGCCAACATCTGCCGCTCGCCGCCGGAAAGGGTGCCAGCCATCTGGGTGTGACGTTCCCTCAGACGCGGAAATATCTCGAAGACCTGCGCCATGGTCGCACGCTCGTCGCGGTGGCCGAGACGGTGGCGCATGAAGGCACCGAGGAGCAGGTTGTCCTCGACCGTCATCTCGCCGAACAGGGCGCGCGACTCCGGGACCAACGTCATGCCCTGCGCCACCATGCGCTCGACCTCGATCTCTCGCTGGGCATGACCGAGGTAGGCGATCTCGCCTTGGCTGCGTGGCAGCACGCCCATGATGGCGGAGAGCAGCGTGGTCTTGCCGGCACCATTCGGGCCGATCACGGTGACGATCTGGCCGGTCTCGACCTTGAGCGAGACATGGTGCAGCGCCTCGACCTTGCCGTAGGAGACGCAGAGGTCGCGGACTTCGAGAACGGGCGCCGTGCTCATCATTCGACTCCGCCGAGATACGCTTCCAGCACCGCCGGGTCTTTCTGCACATCCTGCGGCAGGCCCTCGGCGATCTTCTCGCCGAACTCCATCACCACCACCCGGTCGGCCAGCCCCATGACGAAATCCATGTCGTGCTCGACTAGCAGGATGCCCATGCCCTCGCCCTTGAGCTTGTTCAGCAGGTCGGCCAGCGCCTGCTTCTCCAGATAGCGCAGGCCGGCGGCCGGCTCGTCGAGCAGCAGCAGGCAGGGATCGGCGGCGAGCGCGCGGGCGATCTCGACGATGCGCTGCTGGCCCAGTGCCAGACTGCCGGCCTGGTCGAACATGTGGGTGCCAAGGCCGACGCGCTCGATCTGCCGCGCCCCTTCCGCCAGCAGCCGCGCCTCCTCCGCGCGCTCGAGGTGCAATGCGGCGGCAGCCACGCCCTGGCTGCCGCGCAGGTGGGCGCCGATGGCGACGTTCTCGAGCACCGACATCGCCGGCAGCAGGCGCACGTGCTGGAAGGTCCGGCTCATGCCGCGACGGGCGATGTCGCGCGCGGCCAAGCTATCGATGCGCTCGCCGCGGAAGCGAATCTCGCCCGAAGTCGGGGCATCAACGCCCGTGATGCAGTTGAACATGGTGCTCTTGCCGGCGCCGTTGGGACCGATCAGCGCCAGGATCTCGCCGGCGGCAACCGCCAGGCTCATGCGGTCGTTGGCGGTGAGGCCGCCGAACTTCTTCACCACGTCCCTGACCTCGAGCAGCACCGTGCCCGCCGCCGGCACCTCGCGCCGCGGCAGCGGGCCGGCTGCCGGCACCGCCCTGGCGACATCGCCCTGCGGCATCCAGCGGATAAGCATCGGCCAGAGACCGTCGCGGGCGCGCTGCAACACCACGATCATCATCACGCCGAAGACGATCACCTCGAAGTTGCCCGAGGCGCCGAAGATCTGCGGCAGCAGATCCTGCAGCCACTGTTTCATCACCGTGATCACGCCGGCGCCGACCAGCGCACCCCAGACGTGGGCGGCGCCGCCGATCACCGCCATGAACAAATACTCGATGCCGATGTGCAGGCCGAACGGCGTCGGATTGACGAAACGCTGCAGGTGGGCGTAGAGCCAGCCCGAGACGCAGGCGTAGAGCGCGGCGATGACGAAGATCACCACCTTGGAGCGCGCGGTATTCACGCCCATGGCCTCGGCCATCACCGTGCCACCCTTGAGCGCGCGGATCGCCCTGCCCTCGCGCGAATCCAACAGGTTTTGCGTGAGCCAGATGGCACCGAGCAGAACCACCCAGATCAGATAATAGTAGTGACGCGAGTCCTTGAGTTCGAAACCGAACACCCCCAGCAGCGGGATGCCGGTGATGCCGGTGTGGCCGCCGAGGAATTCGACGTTGCCGAAGAGGAAATACAGCGAAATGCCCCAGGCGATGGTGCCGAGCGGCAGGTAGTGGCCCGAGAGCCGCAGGGTCATCCAGCCAAGCACAAGCGCCACGAGCGCAGTGAGCGCTAACCCTAGGAGCAGCGCCAGCCACGGCGAGCCACCCAGCAGCGCCAGAGCCGGTGGCAACCCCTGCGTCGTCGTCAGCCACGCCGTGGTGTAGGCACCGAGGCCGACGAAGGCCGCTTGCCCGAAGGAGGTCAGCCCGCCGACGCCGGTCAGCAGCACCAGCCCGAGGGCGACCAGCGAATAGAGCCCGATGTAGTTGAGCAGGGTGACGTGAAACTCGGCCAGCACCCAGGGCGCAGCCGCCAGCAGCACGAGAAACAGGCCGAGCGCGGCACGATTCAGCCTCATTCCACTTCCTCGACGTGGCGCGTCGTCAGCGAGCGCCACAGCAGCACCGGAATGATCAGGGTAAACACGATCACTTCCTTGAAGGCGCTGGCGTAGAAGGACGAGAAGGATTCGAGCAGGCCGACCAGCACCGCGCCGGCCGCCGCCACCGGGTAGCTCGCCAGCCCGCCGATGATGGCGCCGACGAAGCCCTTGAGGCCGATGAGGAAGCCGGTGTCGTAGTAGATGGTGGTGATCGGCGCGATGAGGATGCCGGAGAACGCGCCGATGGCGGCGGCCAGCAGGAAGGACAGCTTGCCCGCCATGGTGGTCGAAATGCCCATCAGCCGCGCCCCGACGCGGTTGATGGCCGTCGCCCGCAGGGCCTTGCCGTAGAGCGTGCGCTCGAACAACTGGTAGAGGGTGACAATCAAGGCCAGGCTGGCGATCACCACCCAGATGGTCTGGCCACTGATGGTGAGGCCGGCGATTTCGAGGTTGCCCTCGGAGAAGGCCGGCGTGCGCGAACCCTCGGCGCCGAAGAACAGCAGGCCCAACCCGACCAGCGTCAGATGCACCGCGACGGAAACGATCAGCAGCACCAGCACCGAGGCCTCGGCCAGCGGCTGGTAGGCGAGGCGATAGACCATGGGCCCGAGCGGCACCACCACGGCCAGCGCCAGCAGCACCTGCGCCGGCAACGGCAGCTCGGCCGGTTTCACCAGCCACAGCAGCGCCGTCAACGCCGCCGGATAGACGATGTTCCAGCCGACGATGGCGGGGATGCGCCGCGCCGTGCCGCGCCTGACCGCCAGCGCCAGGTCGATGGCGGCCACCGCAATGCCCATGCCGAGCAGCAGCCACAGCGTGCCCGGCAGCTTACCGGCCTGCAGGGCGGCCAGGGTCAGCGCACCGAAGGCGACGTACTCGCCCTGCGGGATGAAGATCACCCGCGTTACCGCGAACACCAGCACCAGCGCCAGCGCCAGCAGCGCGTAGATGGCGCCGTTGGTGATGCCGTCCTGGCCGAGCAGCAGGGCGATCTGGAAGTCCATGTTTAGGAGAGCCTTGAAGCGAACAAGGGCGCCTTGCTAGCGCAGGCGCCCTTGTTCAGGGGCGGACAGTATACCGTCCGCCGCTATGGCCGTCCTACTTCAGCAGTTTCCAGGCCCCGTTCTCGATCACCACCATGACGCGGGCGCGCTGGTCGAAGCCGAGGTGGTCGGTCGGCGACATGTTCACGATGCCGTGCGACACCGTGACGTTCTTGAGTCCCTCGAGCGCGTCGCGCAGGGCGGCGCGGAATTCCTTGCTACCCGGCTTGGCCTTCTTCAGCGCGGCGGGCACGGCATTGGCCAGCAGCAGGCCGGCGTCCCAGGCGTGGGCGCCGAAGGTCGAAGTCGAGCCCTTGCCGTGTGCGGCTTCGTACTTGGCGGTGTAGTCGAGCGCCACCTTCTTGATCGGGTTGCTGTCGGGCAGCTGGCCCGCCACCAGCACGGGGCCGGCGGGCAGGAAGGTACCCTCGCAATCCTTGCCGCAGACGCGCAGGAAGTCCATGTTGGCGACGCCGTGGGTCTGGTAGAACTTGCCGACGTAACCCCTTTCCTTCAGCGTCTTCTGCGGCAGCGCGGCCGGCGTGCCGGAGCCGGCGACCAGCACCGCGTCGGGCTTGGTCGACATGATTTTAAGCACCTGGCCGGTGACGGAGGTGTCGGCGCGGTTGTAGCGCTCGTTGGCGACGATCTTCAGCTTGCGCGCCTCGGCGATCTTGGAAAACTCCTGGAACCAGCCCTCGCCGTAGGCGTCGGCGAAGCCGATGAAGGCCACGGTCTTGACGCCGGCGTTGGTCATGTGCTCGACGATGGCGGTCGACATCTGCACGTCGTTCTGCGGCGTCTTGAACACCCACTTCACCTTCGGATTGGCGGGATCGACGATGCGGGCCGAGGCGGCCATGGAGACCATCGGCGTCTCGGCCTCGGCGGCGACGTCGATCATGGCCAGCGAGTTCGGGGTGATGGTCGAGCCGAGGATGACATCGACCTTGTTCTCGGTGACGAACTTACGCGCGTTCTTGACGGCGGTGGTGGTGTCGGAGGCGTCGTCGAGGACGATGTAGTTGATCTTCTGGCCGGCGATGGTCGTCGGCATCAGGGCGAAGGTGTTCTTCTCGGGAATCCCCAGGCTGGCGGCCGGGCCGGTGGCCGAGACGTTGACGCCGACAGTGATGTCGGCCTGGGCGGCCATGGATGCCAGCGCGACCAGCAGGCCCGCGACCAGTTTCTTCTTCTGCATTTTTGCTCCTCCTCCGGAACGAAAGTCACTACATCAAAGCAGGGTATCGTAGCCGAATTTCGCGATCAGCACAGCGGTCACGGCCAGAAACACCCCGCGCACGAAGCCGCTGCCGTGGCGTATCGCCAGGCGGCTGCCCGCCATCGCCCCGGCGATGTTGAACACCGCCATCGCCAGCGCCAGCTGCCACAACACGTGCCCCGTCGGCGCGAACCAGGACAGCGCGGCGAGGTTGGTGCTGAAATTCACCACCTTGGCGGCACTCGAGGCGCGCAGGAAATCCAGGCCGAAAAAGCGGACGAAGGCGAAGATCATGAAACTGCCCGCGCCCGGCCCGAAGAAGCCGTCGTAGAAGCCGAGCACGGCGCCCGCTAGAAGCGCCGGCCGGGTCGCGCCGCCGGAAAAACTCGGCGCCAGCGCCACGGTGCCGAAGTCGCGCTTGAACATGGTGTAGACGAAGACGGCGACCAGCAGCAGCAGGATCAGCGGCCGCAGCCATTCCTTCGGCGCCAGCGACACCAGCGCGGCGCCGCCGAAGGAGAAGACGAAGGCCGCGGCCGCCGCCGGCAGCGCCACCTCCCATGGCAGCGCAATGCGCCGGGCATAGCGCCAGGCGGCGTTGGCGGTGCCGAAGATCGACGAGCCCTTGTTGGTGCCGAAGACGGTGGCCGGCGCTTCTCCCGGCAGCGCGGTCAGCAGGGCCGGCACCTGGATCAGGCCGCCGCCGCCCGCCACCGCGTCGATGAAGCCGGCGAAGGCCGCCGCCAGGAGCAGCAGGCCGAAGGTCGACGCGCCGCCGTCGATCATTTGCCGATGCAGAAGCGGCTGAAGATGACGCCCAGCAGGTCGTCGGAAGTGAATTCGCCGGTGATGGCCGCCAGCGCCTCCTGCGCCAGGCGCAGCTCCTCGGCACACAATTCGATCTGCCGCAACTGGCGTTCCGCCAGCGCCGACTTTTCCGCGGCGAGATTCAGCGCCTCGAGATGGCGTTCGCGGGCGAGGATCACGTCCTCGCCGTGGCCGGCCCAGCCGGCGACGCGCAGCAATTCGTCGTGGAGCAGGCCGATGCCCGCGCCGGTCTTCGCCGACAGCCGCAGATGGACCTGGCCGGCGCGTTCCGCGTCCTCGAAGCGCCCCGGAACGAGGCCGGCGAGATCGCACTTGTTCTCGACCACGATGCGCTCGATGCCCGCCGGCAGGCGCACGGCGATGGCATGGTCGGCGGGGGTGACGCCGGCGCGGGCATCGACGATCTGCAGCACCACGTCGGCACGGGCGATCTCCTGCCAGGTGCGCTCGATGCCTATCTTCTCGACGGCATCATCGGTCTCGCGCAGGCCGGCGGTGTCGATCACGTGCAGCGGGATGCCCTCGACGTGGATGGTCTCGCGCAGCGCATCGCGGGTGGTGCCGGCGATCTCGGTGACGATGGCGCGCTCCTCGCCGGCGAGGCGGTTGAGCAGCGAGCTTTTTCCCACGTTGGGCAGGCCGGCCAGCACCACGTGCAGGCCGGTGCGCAGCATCGCACCCTGGCGCGCCCTGCCCTGCAGCGCCGCGATGTCGGCGCGCAGCTGCGCCAGCCGCGCGGCGGCGTCGATGTCGCGCAGCAACTGCTCGGCGTCGATCTCCTCCTCGGGGAAATCAAGCGTGGCCTCGATCAGCATGCGCAGCTCGGTCAGCCGCGCGACGATGCCATGCACGGCGTGCGAGAACTCGCCCGAGAGCGAACGCAGGGCCGAGCGCGCCGCCTGCGCCGTCGAGGCCTCGATCAGGTCGGCCACCGCCTCGGCCTGGGCCAGGTCGAGCTTGTCGTTGAGGAAGGCGCGGCGGGTGAACTCGCCCGGATCGGCCAGCCGCGCGCCGAGCTCGATCGCGCGCGCCAACAGCAGCTGCATCACCACCGGACCGCCGTGGCCCTGCAGCTCGAGCACGTCCTCGCCGGTGAAGGAATGCGGCGCAGGGAAATGGAGCAGGATGCCGCGATCGATGGCGATGCCGTCGCCCGCCAGAAAGTCGGCGATGGCGGCACGCCGCGGCTGGATCGAATCAGGGGCCTTGCCGGTCAGCGCCGCCGCGAAAGGCAGCAGGTCATGACCCGATACCCGCACCACGCCGATGCCGCCACGCCCCGGCGCGGTGGCGATGGCAGCGATGGTGTCAGTGGTATCAGTGTGCCTTGAGGCCGGCACTTTCGATCATGCGGTTGACCTGCCACTGCTGGGCGATCGACAGCACGTTGTTGACCGTCCAGTAGAGCACCAGGCCCGCCGGGAAGAACAGGAACATGCCGGTGAACACGATGGGCATGAACAGCATGACCTTGGCCTGTATCGGATCGGGCGGGGTCGGGTTGAGCTTGGTCTGCACGAACATGGTCACGCCCATGATCAACGGCATGATGAAGTAGGGATCCTTGGCCGAGAGGTCGGTGATCCAGCCCAGCCAGGGTGCGCCGCGCATCTCGACCGTGCCCAGCAACACCCAGTACAGTGCGATGAAGACGGGGATCTGCACCACAATGGGCAGGCAGCCGCCGAGCGGGTTGACCTTCTCCTTCTTGTACAGCTCCATCATCTCCTGGTTCATGCGCTGGCGGTCGTCGGCGTAGGTCTCCTTGAGCTTGGTCAGCTTGGGCGTCAGCACGCGCATCTTGGCCATGGATTTGTAGCTGGCGGCGGAGAGCGGGAAGAAGATCAGCTTGAGCATCACCGTCAGGCCGATGATGGCCCAGCCCCAGTTGCCGACGAACTTGTAGATGGCTTCCAGCACCCAGAACAGCGGCGCGGCGATCACGGTCAGCCAGCCGTAGTCGACCACCAGGTCGAGGCCCGGCGCAACCTTGGCCAGCTTGTCCTGTTCCTGCGGGCCGGCGAAGAGCGAAGTCTCGAGCTTGCCGCTGGCACCCGGGGCGATGGCCGCCATCGGCACGATGACGCCGGCCGCGAACAGGTCGTCGCCCAGCTTGCGGATGAAGAACTCGCGCGGTGCCTTCGCCGCCGGCAGCCAGGCCGAGACGAAGTAATGCTGCACCATGCCCACCCAGCCGTTGTCGGCCTGGGCCGGCGCCTTGGCCTTGCCCTTGGTGATGTCGGCAAAGTCGACCTTGTGATATTTCTCGGCATCGGTATAGAAAGCCGGGCCGGTGAAGGTGGACATCATGGCGTTGCCGCCTTCCGGGGCCTGGCTATTGCGCGAAAGCTGGAAGTAGACATTGGGGGTGACGGCAGCCGCGCCGCCGTTGACGACTTCATGCTCGACGCCGACCAGGTAGCTGCCGCGGCGGAAAACATAGGTCTTGGCCACCTTGATGCCATCGCCGCCGGCCGCTTCGAGGCGCACGCGCAGCTCGTCCTGGCCATCCTTGAGCTCGAGGCCGGCCGTCGGCAGGGTCCAGATGGAACGGTGGTTGGGCAGGTTCGCGCCGATCAGCCCGCTCTGCGCGGCATAGGCATGCCTGTCATCGAACAGCACGAAATTGTTCTTGGTGTTTTCGGTGGCGCGGTGCTTGAGCAGTTCGAGGCGAACGATGTCGCCGCCCAGCGCGGAGATGTCGGCGCTGAACAGATCGGTCTTGACCGAGGCACGCGCGGCGGTCGCGTTGGCAGGGGTAGCCGGCACGGCAGCAGCCTTGGCACCCGGCACGGGCAGTCCGGAGGTCGGGGCTGGCGCTGCGGCCACCGTAGCGGCCGGCACCGATGTGGTAGTGCCCGGCGCCGGATGAGGCTGGCCCTGCTTCACCCAGGCATCCCAAAGCATGATCAGGGAAAAGCTGAAAACGAGAAGCAGGATCAGGCGTTGATTGTCCATGACAGGGGTCGCGAGGAAGTTCTAACGTTTAGGGAACCGGATCATACCCGCCCGGATGCCACGGATGGCAACGACCGACGCGCCGGATGGCCAGCCACAGCCCCTTGGCGGGTCCGTGACGCTCGAGCGCCTCGATCGCGTACTCCGAGCAGCTCGGGTGAAAGCGGCAGCTGCGGCCGAGCATGGGGCTGATCGCATACTTGTAGATGCGCAGCAACCCGATCAGCGGCAACGCGAGCCAGTATCCGGGCCGGAATTTCATGTTGCAGCCCGCTCGCGCAACCGCTGCAGCAAGGCGTCGATGTCCGTTCTCGCCATCGGGCGGGTCGCCCGCCCGGCGGACGCCACGGGCTTGGCTAGGCGCAGCACCAGATCGAAGGCGGGCAGCTCGGCACGGGCGTGCCGAAAAGCCTCGCGCCCGAGGCGCTTGAGGAGGTTGCGCAACACTGCGCGACGGGCCAGCTTCTTGGCGATCACCAGCCCCAAGCGGGCGCCGCCGCCTTCATTGGGACGATAGTGCAGATCGAAGCGCTCGCCGCGCAGAACCCGGCGGTGGTTGAAAACGGCCGAAAACTCGGCCGCCGTGTGCAGACGATCGCCGCTTTCTAAACTCAGGCGGGGATCGGTCAGACCGGGAAGCGAGCGAGGCGAATCAGACGGCGAGGCGGTGACGGCCCTTGGCACGGCGGGCGCGGATCACGGCACGACCACCGCGGGTACGCATGCGCACGAGGAAACCGTGGGTACGCTTGCGACGCACAACCGAGGGTTGATAGGTGCGTTTCATGATTTTGACCTTTTGCGAAAAAACGCGCGATTACAGCGCGCCTGGCCTGGAAAGTCAAGAAATTTATTGTCGTCCCCCTTGTGGATAACTTTTTCCGAAGTCGCTAGAATCCATCGCTCACCTGCCTCCGGGTCTTTTCCCGAGCCGCCGGGAAGAATAAAAAAATACTTATAATTCAAAATATTAAGAGACTACACCCTTCAAAGCCGTGAGCCTGCCGTCGTATCCCCTCTCCCTGCCGTTCGCTTGTCGCGAGCGCGCGTGCATGAGTGACCATGAGTGATTTCTGGTCCGCCTGTCTCGACCGCTTCGAGCGTGATCTGCCGAGCCAGCAGTTCAACACCTGGATCAAGTCGCTGCGTCTCGAGGACGACGGTCTGGCCGCCAGCGGTGCCGACTCGGCCTCGGCGCCGGCACGCCGCATGCGTCTGCTCGCCCCCAACCGCTTCATCCTGCAATGGGTGCGCGAGCGCTACCTGGCCCAGATCGAGGCGCTGTCGCATCAGTATTTCACCGAGCCCGTAAACATCAGCCTGACGCTCGACGAAACACCCCGCTCAACCGACGCCATCGCGCCGGACGTGGCAACGGAGCCTGCACCGGCAGACAGCATGAGCGCGGAGCCGCTGGAACTGGTCGCAAACGTCCTACCTGCAACGCGCTCCGAGGATCCCGCCTACGAGCGCTCCCGCCTTAATCCGGAATTCACCTTCGACGCCCTGGTCAGCGGCCGCGCCAACGACCTGGCCCGCGCCGCAGCGCAGCAGTGCGCGCAGAATCCCGGCACCTCGTACAACCCGCTGTTCATCTATGGCGGCGTCGGCCTCGGCAAGACCCACCTCGCCCACGCGCTGGGCAACGAGGTCTGGCGGCAGGATCCGCAACGCGTCGTTCGCTACATCCACGCCCACGACTACATCGCCGACGTCGTCCGCGCTTACCAGCAGAAAGCCTTCGATGTACTGAAACGCTATTATTCGTCGCTTGACCTGCTGATCATCGACGACATCCAGTTCCTCGGTGGCAACAAGGAGCGCACGCAGGAGGAGTTCTTTTTCGCCTTCAATGCGCTGATCGAAGCCAAGAAGCAGATCGTCATTACCTGCGATACCTATCCGAAGGACATTCAGGGCCTCGAGGACCGGCTGATCTCGCGCTTCGACTGGGGCCTCACGGTCGCCATTGAGCCGCCCGAACTGGAAATGCGCGTCGCCATTCTCAAGAAGAAGGCCGAGGCGACGAAAATGCCGCTGTCCGACGACGTCGCCTTCCTCATCGCCAAGCACTTGCGCTCCAATGTGCGGGAACTCGAGGGCGCCCTCAACCGCGTACTCGCCTTCGCCCGTTTCCACGGCCGCGACATCACCCTCGACGTCGCCAGGGAAGCACTAAAGGACGTCATCGGCGCCACCAACCGCCAGATCACCCTGGAATCGATTCAGAAGACCGTCGCCGACTACTTCAAGATCAAGGTCGCCGACATGTACTCGCAACGTCGTACCCGCGCGATTGCCCGCCCGCGCCAGGTCGCGATGTGGCTGACACGCGAACTGACGCCACACAGCCTGCCCGAGATCGGCGACGCCTTCGGCGGCCGCGACCACACCACCGTCATGCACGCCTGCCGCACGATCGCGGACCTGCGCCGTACCGACAACACCCTCAACAACGACCTGCACGTGCTGATGCAGACCATCAAAGGCTGATGAAGGACCGATGAACAAGCTCTGGATTACCTCTGGACGAAATGTGGACAAGTCGGGATTGTTTCTCTCACGATTATTTGACTCACAATCATCCACAAGCATCCGTGTGTTTATCACCAGCCAAAATTCATATGTAACGTTATAATTTCATTGTATTTTTTATCAATTCACAGACAACTGTCCTCTATATCATCAGTATCAGGGAGATATAAGAAATGCTTCTATTCAAAGGCCCACGTGACCAGCTCCTGGTTCCCTTGCAGTCCGTTTGCGGCATTGTCGAGAAGCGGCATACCCTCCCCATCCTTTCCAACGTGCTGCTCGAGATGGAAGGTGGACGCCTGACCTTGTTGGCCACCGACATCGAGATTCAGATCCGAACCGCGGCCGAAGCGGCGGGCAAGGAAACGGCGGCGTTGACGGTCGGCGCACGCAAGATGCAGGACATTCTGCGTTCCCTGCCCGAGTCAGCCGATGTCAGCCTGGCCTACGAGGACAAGCGTCTGCAGCTCAAGGCCGGCAAGAGCCGCTTCAACCTGCAGACCCTGCCGGCTGAGGATTTCCCGCGCATGGCCGCGGGCGATGGCCAGCAGACAGCGCTCAAGGTGACGCAGAAGCAGTTCAAGCGCCTGCTCGCGCTGGTGCAGTACGCCATGGCGCAGCAGGATATCCGCTACTACCTCAACGGCCTTTTGCTGGTGGTGACCGGCAACGAGATGCGCGTGGTGGCGACCGACGGCCATCGCTTGGCCTATGCTGCAGAGGAGCTGGCCGAACAACACGGCCGCCTCGAAATCATCCTGCCGCGCAAGACCGTGCTTGAGCTGTCGCGTCAGCTGGCCGACAACGACGAGGCGCTGGAAATCGTGCTCACGCCGACGCAGGCGCAGTTCCGCTTCGGCAATATCGAGCTTGTCTCCAAGCTGATCGACGGCAAGTTTCCCGATTACGAGCGCGTCATCCCGCAGCACCACACCAAGGCCATCCTTCTCGACCGTGCCATGCTGCAGCATTCGCTGCAACGCGCGGCGATTCTCACCAACGAGAAATTTCGTGGCGTGCGCCTCGTGCTCGGCCCCGGCAGCCTCAAGATCCTTTCCACCAACGCCGAGCAGGAAGAGGCGCAGGAAGAGATCGAGGTCGATTACCAGGGCGATGCCCTCGACGTCGGTTTCAACGTCACCTATCTGCTCGACGTCCTCAACAACATCGGCGACGAGACCATCGAGTGTCGCTTGGCCGATGCCAATTCCAGCGCGTTGTTCGTGCTGCCGAACAACGAGCGCTTCAAGTACGTCGTAATGCCGATGCGTATCTAGAGCATCCGAGGAAATCGAAAATTCAATGACTGAAGAGAAGAACCCCGCCAACGGCGGCTACGACGAGGATTCCATCCAGCAGCTGGAGGGCCTCGAGGCGGTGCGCAAGCGCCCCGGCATGTACATCGGCGATACCTCCGACGGCACCGGCCTGCACCACATGGTGTTCGAGGTGGTCGACAATGCCATCGACGAGGCGCTGGCCGGCCACTGCGACGAAATCGTCATCACCATCCACACCGACAACTCGATCTCGGTGACCGACAACGGCCGCGGCATTCCCACCGGCATCAAGTTCGACGACAAGCACGAGCCCAAGCGCTCGGCCGCCGAGATCGTCATGTGCGTGCTGCATGCCGGCGGCAAGTTCAACCAGAATTCCTACAAGGTCTCCGGCGGCTTGCATGGCGTCGGCGTTTCCTGCGTCAATGCGCTGTCGAAATGGCTGCGCCTGGTCATCCGCCGCGACGGCAAGAAGTACGAAATGGAATTCAATCGCGGCCATGCCGTCGACCGCCTGATCGAGGTGGTCAACGGCGTCGAGGTCAGCCCGCTCAAGGTCACCGGCGAAACCAAAAACCGCGGCACCGAGGTGCATTTCCTCGCCGACGAGGAAATCTTCGGTGTCGGCGCCATCGAATTCCACTACGACATCCTCGCCAAGCGCCTGCGCGAACTGTCCTTCCTCAACAACGGCGTCAAGATCAAGCTGATCGACCAGCGCAACGCCAAGGAGGAGGATTTCGCCTTCTCCGGCGGGGTCAAGGGTTTCGTCGAATACATCAACCGCAGCAAGACCGTGCTGCATCCGACGGTGTTCTACTCGGCCGGCGAATCCAAGGTCGGCGATTCCGGCGTCACCATCGGCGTCGAAGTCGCGATGCAGTGGAACGACTCCTACGCCGAGCAGGTGCTCTGCTACACCAACAACATCCCGCAGGCCGACGGCGGCACCCACCTCACCGGCCTGCGCCAGGCGATGACCCGCGTCATCAACAAGTACATCGAAGAGAACGAGATCGCCAAGAAGGCCAAGGTCGACATCGCCGGCGACGACATGCGCGAAGGCCTGGCCTGCGTGCTCTCGGTCAAGATGCCCGACCCCAAGTTCGCCTCGCAGACCAAGATGAAGCTGGTATCGAGCGAGGCGCTGCCGGCGGTGCAGGAAGTGGTGGCGCAGAAACTCGCCGAGTACCTGCTGGAGCGCCCCGGCGATGCCAAAGTCATCACCGGCAAGATCGTCGAGGCCGCGCGGGCCCGCGAAGCGGCGCGCAAGGCGCGCGAGATGACGCGGCGCAAGGGCGTGCTCGACAACATCGGCCTGCCCGGCAAGCTGGCCGACTGCCAGGAAAAAGATCCGGCGTTGTGCGAGATTTACATCGTCGAGGGCGATTCCGCCGGCGGTTCCGCCAAGCAGGGCCGCGACCGCAAGTTCCAGGCGATCCTGCCGCTGCGCGGCAAGGTGCTCAACGTCGAGAAGGCGCGGCTGGACAAGGTCATCTCCTCCGAGCAGATCGTCACCCTGATCACCGCCCTGGGCTGCGGCTTCGGCAAGGAAGAGTACAAGCCGGAGAAGCTGCGCTATCACCGCATCATCATCATGACCGACGCCGACGTGGACGGCGCGCACATCCGCACCCTGCTGCTGACTTTCTTCTACCGGCAGATGCCGGAGCTGGTCGAAGGCGGCCATATCTACATCGCCCAGCCGCCGCTGTACAAGATCAAGCACGGCAAGAGCGAGCGCTACATCAAGGACGACCACGAACTGAACCAGCACCTGCTGACGCTGGCGCTTGACGGCGCGGCGCTGACGCCGAAACTGGGGGCTGCCGCCATCGAAGGCGACGCCCTCGGCGAACTGGCCCGCGCCTACCTGCTGTCCGAGGCCGTGATCCGTCGGCTGACCGATTTCATCGAGCCCGACGTGCTGCATGCCCTGCTCGCGCACGACATCCCGCTCGACCTCGGCAACGAGGCGGCCGCGGCCGCGAGTGCGGCGGCTCTGGCGCGCCGGGTTTCCGGCATCGCCATCGTCGCCGAATTCCACGAGAAGTCGGACAAATGGCGGCTGCGTCTCGAGAAGATGCGCCACGGCAACCTGCGCACCGGCCACATCGACGAGGATTTCATCCACTCGGGCGATTACGTCCAGCTGCGCAAGACCGCGCTGATGATCGCCGGCCTGATCGACAGCGGCGCCAGCATCCTGCGCGGCGAGAAATCGCAGGGCGTCGGCAGTTTCGCCGAAGCCATGACCTGGCTGCTCAACGAAGCCGAGCGCGGCCTCAGCAAGCAGCGCTACAAGGGTCTCGGCGAGATGAACCCCGAACAGCTGTGGGAGACCACCATGGACCCCGCCGTGCGCCGTCTGCTCAAGGTGCAGATCGAGGACGCCATCGCCGCCGACGAGATCTTCACGACGCTGATGGGTGACGTGGTCGAACCCCGCCGGAAATTCATCGAAGACAACGCGCTTTACGCTCGGAATATCGACGTCTGAGTCGGCTGCAGGTTTTGACCACCCGCGACTTTTCCGCCCTGCCCCTGCCGCCGGCGCTGCTGCGCAACCTCGATCGCCTCGGCTATCGGACGATGACGGCGATCCAGGCACAGAGCCTGCCGCTGATCCTCAAGCGGCACGACCTCATCGCCCAGGCCGACACCGGCAGCGGCAAGACGCTGGCTTTCGCCATCGGCATCCTGCACCGGCTCGATCCCGCCGACTTCGGCACCCAGGCGCTGGTGCTGTGCCCGACCCGCGAGCTGGCCGACCAGGTGGCCAAGGAGTTGCGCCGCATCGCCCGCTTTGCGGACAACATCAAGGTGCTGACGCTCTGCGGCGGCACGCCGATGGGGCCGCAGATCGCCTCGCTCGAACATGGCGCCCACGTTATCGTCGGCACGCCGGGGCGTATCCAGGACCACATGAGCCGCAACAGCATCGACCTCTCCGGCGTGCGCACGCTGGTGCTCGACGAAGCCGATCGCATGGCTGGCATGGGCTTCTTCGACGAGATCAAGGGCATCGTCCGCGCCTGTCCGAAGGAACGGCAGACGCTGCTGTTCTCGGCCACCTATCCCGACGACATGCGCAAGGCCAGTGCCGCCTTCCTCGACCGGCCGCAGGAACTCAAGGTCGATGCCGCGCAGGACGCCACCCGCGTCGAAGAGCGCTTCTACGAAGTTGCCCACGAAAAGCGCAACCACGCCGTCGCCCACCTGCTGGCCCACTTCCGCCCGGAATCGACGCTGGCCTTCTGCAATACCCGCATCCACTGCCGCGAACTGGCCGCCGAGCTGCGCGCGCAGGGCATCTCGGCGCTGGCGCTGCACGGCGAACTGGAGCAGCGCGATCGCGACGAACTGCTGGTGCAGTTCGCCAACCGCAGCTGCTCGGTGCTGGTCGCCACCGACGTCGCCGCGCGCGGTCTCGACATCCGCACTGTCGACGCGGTGATCAATGTCGACATCGCCAAGGACACCGAAATCCACACCCACCGCATCGGCCGCACCGGCCGCGGCGACGAGGTGGGCCTGGCCTTGAGCCTGTGCGCGCCGAGCGAGCGCAAGTGGGTCAAGCTGATCGAGGCCTGGCAGCGCGGCCCGGTGAACTGGTGCGATCTCGCCGGGCTCGAGCCGGCCGCGGGCGAGGCCTTGCAGGCGCCGATGCAGACCCTGCGCATCCTCGCCGGGCGCCGCGACAAGCTGCGCCCGGGCGACCTGCTCGGTGCGCTGACCGGCGTCGCCGGACTGAGCAAGGACCAGGTCGGCCGCATCGACGTCTTCGACGATACCTGCTACGTCGCGCTCGACCGCCACGCCGCCGCGCGCGCGCTGCACAGCCTGGCCGACGCCGGCATCAAGGGCCGGCGCTTCCGCCTGAGCCTGCTGGCGCCGGCCTGACGCCGGCGCCACCCCGCCGGCGCCACCCAAGACCCTCATCGTCTCGCGGTTGAAATGCCGCCGGGGCATCCCGACTATCAATGCACCCAATGCATTCATAAGAGAGGAAACCCCACCATGTATCATCCCGTCAGCATTCCCTTCGGCTGCAAGATGCTTTTCAACGAGGTCAAGCTCAAGCCCGGCGTCACGCTCGAACAGGTCGAGATGGCGCTCGGCGAGATGTGCAACGTCGTCAAGAACACCTACGGCGGCAAGAAGGGCGGCTTCATCGCCGGCCAGGTCTACAAGTTCGCCGGCTTCGTCTCGGACGAGGGGTCGGTCGGCGGCACCGGCCAGACGCAGGACCACATCGCCATCGTGACCTTCTGGAACTCCTTCGAGGAGCACGAGAAGAGCCATGCCGACACGGCGTTCAACGAGAAGTTCTCGGCACTGATAAAGATGTGCAGCGAATCGCGCGAACTCGGCTACGACATGCTGTGGCAGGGCGACCCCGAGCCCGAGGACGTCGCCCGCGCGGCCTGACGGGGCAGGGATGCGGCCGCGGGGCTCAGGCGCCCGGCCGCGACCACATCTGGGCGATCTCGAAGCCCAGCACCACGCACCAGACGGCGATGCTGACGCCGACTGCGGCGGCGGCGATGTCCTTGATCACACCGATTTTCTCGTTGTGCCCCTCTTCGACGAAGTCGCAGAGGGCTTCGACCGCGCTGTTCATCATCTCGGCGAACAGCACCATGCCGGTGGCGACGAGAATCAGCAGGAAATCCAGCGATTCCCTGAATACGAAGGCGGCGGCGAGTACCAGCGCCGACAGCACCAGCTTGTAGGTGACGCTGAAGTCGTAGCGCACCGCGTAGCGCAGCCCAGACCAGACGGTGCGGATCTTGCGCAGCGGGTGGTAGCCGCTGCTGCCGATGCCGAGGAACTTGTGTCTCATCGCATGCTCACTGGAAGAGGCGCGCGGAGCGCGGAGCGATCAGGGCATGGACTGCGAGGACGCCGACCACGCCGACCACGCCGACCACCATGCCGGCGACGACGTCGCTCGGGTAATGCACCTGCAGGTAGAGGCGCGAGAGGCCGATCAGGGCGACGTAGCCGAGCGCTACGGCGGCCATCGCCACCGTTACTTCGCGTCCGCTCGCATGCAAGGCCAGCAGGAGGGTGAGGGCAAAGGCGGTCGCCTGCACCGTATGGCCGCTCGGAAACGAGGCGTCGGCCGGCAGGGGAATGAGGGGGGGAAAGGTGTCGGGGCGCGTGCGATCGCAGGCCAGCTTCAGCGCCCAGCTCGCCAGGCTCGCCGCGAGCGGGCCGAGGCCGAGCAGCAGCGCGGCGGTGCGCTGGCCGTGGCGCCAGGCGAGCCACGCCAGGGCGAGGCTGGCCGGCGCGATCAGCCACAGCGAACCGGCCCAGGTGACCGCCGCGAAGAAGCCGTCGAGCAGCGGCGTGCGCTGGGTGGCCAGCCAGCCGAGCAGGCCGGCGTCGATGCCTTCGATCCAGGCGATCATCGGCCGACCCGCTCAGCCCGCCGCGCGCAGCGCCTCAATGCGCTGCTCCAGCGGCGGGTGGGTCGAGAACAGCGCCATCCAGCCCGCGCGGCCCTTGATGCCGAAGGCCGCGACCTTCTCGGGCAGGTGCGATTCCTCCTGGATCGACTGCAGGCGCTGCAGTGCGGCGATCATCTTGCTGCGGCCGGCCAGCCGCGCGCCGCCGGCGTCGGCGCGGAACTCGCGCTGGCGCGAGAACCACATCACCACGATCGAGGCGAGTATGCCGAAGAGGATCTCGAGCACGATGTGCGTCAGGTAGTAGCCCAGCCCCGGCCCTTCCTGGTTCTTCAGCACCACGCGGTCGACGAAGTAGCCGATGGCGCGCGAGAGGAAGATGACGAAGGTGTTGAGCACGCCCTGGATCAGCGTCAGCGTCACCATGTCGCCGTTGGCGACGTGGGACACTTCGTGGCCGAGCACGGCCTCGGCCTCCTCGCGCGTCATGCGCTCGAGCAGACCGGTGGATACCGCGACCAGCGCGTTGTTGCGGCTCATGCCGGTGGCGAAGGCGTTCACCTCGGGCGACTCGTAGATCGCCACCTCGGGCATGCCGATGCCGGCGGCCTGGGCCTGGCGCTTGACGGTGTCGACCAGCCAGTATTCGGCCGAGTTGCGCGGCACCTCGATGGTCTGCGCGCCGACCGCCATCTTCGCCGACCACTTGGAGATGGCCAGCGAGATGAAGGCGCCGCCGAAGCCGAACACGGCGGCGAACATCAGCAGCGCGCCGAAGTCGATTCCCTGCGCCGTCAAATACTGGTTGATGCCCAGCACGCTGGCGACGACGGACAGGGTCACCACCACTGCGATGTTGGTGACGAGGAAGAGGAAGATGCGTTTCATGGTCTATCTCCTTTCAGGAACAGGGCTTTAGATGCTGTCGCCGGCGGCGGGTTCAATAGCCGCTCCGGTCGTCGGGCGGGTGCGGCGCAAGCTGAGCCAGATCGAGGCGGCGAGGATGACCGCGACCACGCCGAGCGAAACCAGCACCGGGATCTTGAAGAAATCCACGATCAGCATCTTGCCGCCGATGAACATCAGGATCAGCGCCAGCCCGTACTTCAGCAGCACGAAGCGGTCGGCGAAATCGGCGAGCAGGAAGTACATCGCGCGCAAGCCGAGTATGGCGAAGATGTTCGAGGTCAGCACGATGAAGGGGTCGGTCGTGACCGCGAAGATCGCCGGAATGCTGTCGACGGCGAAGATCACGTCGGTGACCTCGACCAGCACCAGCACCAGTAGCAGCGGCGTGGCGTAGCGCACGCCCGCCTGCATCACGAAGAAGCGCTCGCCCTCGAGCGTCGGCGTGATCGGGTAGTGATGGCGGAACCACCTGACCAGCGGGTTGGCCGCGAGGTCGGGCTTGTGCTCGGCGAACCACATCATCTTGATGCCGGTGACCAGCAGGAAGGCGCCGAAGATGTAGAGCAGCCAGTGGAACTGGGTGATCAGCCAGGCGCCGAGGAACACCATGAGGGTGCGCAGGACGATGGCGCCGAGCACGCCGTAGAGCAGCACGCGGCGCTGCAGCGCGATGGGCACGGCGAAGAAGTTGAAGATCATCAGCCAGACGAAGACGTTGTCCACGGCCAGCGACTTCTCGATCAGGTAGCCGGTGAGGAACTCCAGCCCCTTCTGGTTGGCCACCTCGCGGCCGGCGGCGCCGTCGAGATGCCACCAGAGCGCGAGGTTGAACAGCAGCGCCACCGTGACCCACACCGCCGACCAGGCGGCGGCCTCCTTGAGCGAGACGCGGTGCTCCTTGCCGCCCTTGAGCAGCAGCAGGTCGGCGGCGAGCATGACGAGGACGATGGCGAAGAAGCCCGCCCACATCCACCAGGTGCCTATCGTTTCCATGACGTTTCCTCCGGGCAAACAAAAACGGCCTGATCACGAAGGATTCAGACCGTCTTGCATGGTGCGTGCGCGACAAGGCCTGCCCTTCGGCTAGGTCTTGCTTGCAACGCTGGAACCGTTGCCCGGACACCGGGTGAATCTTTCGATTCAGCCGTGATGACGATGTGCCGGCGAGAAGCTACTCCCCTATGGCGGCCAAGATATATATCCCGACAAATACTGTCAACTACTTTTCGGGCGGCACCGACTTGGTACGGCTCCTGTCAGGCTGCACCGATTCGGTGCCTGAAAAGTCGGCACCGGCGAGACGGCGCCAGCCGAAGGCGCTTTCACGTGTGGCACGTGGCTTGCATTTGTTTTTGCCATGATCGAAACGAAAACGAAACAGAGCGGAGTTCCAGAGAAGCCTAATGCCCGCGATAGCGAGCGTTACGCCGAAACCAAATCCACTTGTTGCTACTGCGGCGTCGGCTGCGGCGTCATCATCGAGTCCGACGGCGAGCGCATCACCGGCGTGCGCGGCGACCCCGACCACCCGGCCAACTTCGGCCGCCTGTGCACCAAGGGAGCGACGCTGCACCTTTCCGCAACGCCCGCAACGTTGGCGTTGCGCGCCGCCCATCCGGAGCTGCGCGAATCCAAGGCCGCGCCGAGAAGCCGGCGCTCCTGGGACGCCGCGCTCGACCACGCCGCCGCACGCTTCGCCGCAACAATCCGCGAGCACGGCCCCGACAGCGTCGCCTTCTACGTTTCGGGCCAGCTGCTGACCGAGGACTACTACGTCTTCAACAAGCTCGCCAAGGGCCTGATCGGCACCAACAACATCGACACCAATTCGCGCCTGTGCATGTCGAGCGCGGTCACCGGCTACAAGATGACCCTGGGTGCCGACGCGCCGCCCTGCGCCTACGACGACATCGCGCAGGCCGACTGCCTGTTCATCGCCGGCTCCAACACCGCGTGGGCGCATCCGGTACTGTTCCGCCGCATCGAGGACGCGAAGAAGGCCAATCCCGAACTTAAGATCATCGTCGTCGATCCGCGCCGCACCGACACCGCCGAGGCCGCCGACCTCTTCCTGCCCATCCTCCCCGGCAGCGACATCGCGCTCTACAACGCCATGCTGCACGTGATGCTGTGGGAGGGTCTGGTCGACAATGCCTACATCGCCGCGCACACGGAAGGCTTCGAGGCGCTCAAGGCCATCGTCCGCGACTACACGCCGGCTTTTGCCGCTGACCTCTGCGGCGTGCCGGCAGAGGACATCGTCAAGGCGGCGCAGTGGTTCGGCGCGGCGGGCGCGGCCACGCTCTCACTCTACTGCCAGGGATTGAACCAATCCAGCCACGGCAGCCACAACAACGCCGCGCTGATACACCTGCACCTGGCCACGGGCAAGATCGGCAAGCCGGGCTGCGGTCCCTTCTCGCTCACCGGCCAGCCCAACGCCATGGGTGGGCGCGAGGCCGGCGGCATGGCCACGCTGCTGCCCGGCCACCGCGAGCTCGCCAACCCCGAGCACCGCGCCGAGATCGCCGAACTGTGGGGCGTGGACAGCGTGCCGGAAGCTCCGGGGCTGTCCGCGGTGGAACTGTTCGACGCCGTGCATGCCGGCAAAATCAAGGCGCTGTGGATCGCCTGCACCAACCCGGCGCAGTCCTTGCCCGAGGCCGACAAGGTGCGCGAGGCGCTGGCGCGCTGCGATTTCGTCGTGGTGCAGGAGGCCTATGCAGACACCGACACCGCCGAGTTCGCCGACCTGCTGCTGCCGGCGTCGAGCTGGGGCGAGAAGGAAGGCACGGTGACCAATTCCGAGCGGCGGATCTCGCGGGTGCTTGCCGCGTCTGCCGCACCCGGCGAGGCGCGCGCCGACTGGGACATCGCCGCCGATTTTTCCCGCCGTCTCGGCATCGCCCTGGGCCGTGCGCAACAGGCCGCGGCGATGTTCCCCTACGTTCGATCCGAGCAGATTTTCATCGACCATGCCGAGACGACGCGCGGCCGCGACCTCGACATCACGGGCCTGTCCTATGCGCGACTGGAAAACCAGGGACCGCAGCAATGGCCCTGCCCCACAGGTGCGGCCAGCGGTAGGACGCGGCTCTACGTGGACGGCGTCTTTCCGACGCCCTCGGGCCGCGCGCGCTTCGTCGCGGTCAAGCACCAGCCCACGGCCGAAGCCATCGACGCGCGTTATCCGCTGCGCCTCACCACCGGCCGCCTGCGCGACCAGTGGCACGGCATGAGCCGCACAGGCACGGTGGCGCGGCTCTACAGCCACGAACCCGAGCCGGTGCTCGAGCTCAACGCCAAGGACATGGAACGGCGCCAGCTCAAGGACGGCGACCTGGTGCGGGCGAAGAGCCGGCGCGGCGGCATCGCCCTGCGCGTGCGCGCATCGGACACCCTGCGCACCGGCCAGGTCTTTCTGCCCATGCACTGGGGCCGCCGCTTCATGGACAGCGCCGGCGCCAATGCCCTGACCATCGCCGCCTTCGATCCCTACTCCAAGCAGCCCGAGCTCAAGCATGCGGCGATCCAGGTCGAGAAGCTGTCGGTGCCGTGGCGGCTGTCTGTCTTGAAAAAAGTCGGCGCTGGCGGGACGGCGATCATGCGCTCGCTGCAACCCTGGCTCGCCCGCTTCACCCACGCCACGCTGACGCTGGCCGGCCGCGACGATCCGGTGGTCGTCTTCAACGCCTGGGGCGAGCCGCTGCCCGCCGCGGATCTGGCCGAACTTGACCGCCTGCTCGGCCTCGATGATCCGCTGACCCTGCGCTTCGACGATGCCCGCCGCAACATCCAGAAGCGCGCGCTGATCGAGGACGGCGAACTCGTCGCCGTACGCCTCGCCGGCGAAACCGCCGCCGCCGGCTGGCTCAAGGACATGATGACCGGCAAGGCGCCGCTCGAACCCGTGCGCCGCTGGCTGCTCGCCCCGCTGGCCGAGCCGCCGGCCGGCGGCAGCGCGCGCGGCCGGGTCGTCTGCAACTGCTTCGATGTGTCCGAGGCCGAGATCGTCGCCGACTACCGCGCCGGCCTCGACCTCGCCGCACTGCAGGAGAAGCGGCAATGCGGTACCTCCTGCGGTTCCTGCCTGCCGGAACTCAAGCGACTGCAGGGACTGGCGAAGCAGGCAGCCTGATTGACCTGAATCATTCCGCGGCGGCGGCGCGTGGGCGAAAGTATGATGCTTTCCGCCCAGCCCATCGCCCGAGGTCAATCCCATGCAGTCCGGCCCCAGAGAGATCGTCACCCCCTTCCGCCCCATTCCGCTCGACGTGCCGGAGGGGATGAAGCCCAACGAGTTCTTCAACAGCACCGAGAACCTCAACGACCTCGTCCACAACAACGGCCTGCTCGCCAACCCCGAAGGCCTGATCCTCTACCGCAAGGCGCTCGGCCACAGCAACGTCTTCGACGCCTCGATCATCTACAACACCTCGCAAAGCATCCTCGACCCGCTGGGCCGGCCGGTGCGGCGCACCCAGGTGCCGGAGCCGGTGAAGAACGTCTGGAACCGAATGAACCAGATCATCATCGAGTTCATGCTGGAAAAGTATCCCGACCCCGCCGCCCACCTGGTGCTGGCCGGCGAAGCCAGCCTCGACGCGACCTGGCCGCTGACCTCGCCCGGCGTGCCGAGCATCCGCATGCTGCACAACCATTTCATCGTCTTCGACAAGCCCGCCCTGGCCGCCGCGCCGCTGGCCGACACCAACAACCCCAACCTCACCGACGGCGGCCAGCACTCGCTGTTCCAGGCCCATATGCGCGAGGTCTATCGCAATTTCTTCGACGGCCTCGACCTCAAGATCCTCAAGCCCTGCGAGTCGGGCGCCTGTCGCCTGGCGCTGACCGGCTACCCGCAGGGCCTGCCGAGCTGGGGCGTCCTGGGCGGCGCGGCGGCGCTCAGGGAAGTGCAGTTCTGGCGGGAATACGACATCATCCTCAAGGGCTTCATCGATTTCTATCGCACCTTCTTCACACAGGTGAGCACGCGCAACGCGCCGCTGCCGCGCGACATCCACTTCCCCGCGCTGGTCGAGGAAAAGCTGCTGTTCAACAACGATTTCCTCACGGCCGCGAAGATGGTGCGCGACCGCTGCATCCACGACGCCAAGTACGCCAACGCCATCCGCTGGCAGCCGGCCTTCAAGCAGCTGATCTACCGCAACGACCAGGGACAGCTGATCGTCACCATCAGCCAGAACTCCATCGGCAACGCCATCACCGAGCTGCTCGGCGTGGTGGTCAAGCGCACCCCCGATGCCGACGCCTACGGCCGCGCCGAGCCGGCGCTGATCGAGCAGCTGCTCGAGGTGCGCCGCAGACTGGTGGAAGCCGATCTCGGCGAAGGCATCGCTACGGCGCAGTGGGCCGCGGCTTGATGCCGTAGCCGATGGTCGCGTTCCGCGCGGGGCGGTTACTCAAACATGTCGTTGGACGTTCGCTTCAAAAAGGCTGGGCTTCCGTAGCCAGCCAGAAGCGGCCTTTCGATTGACCGTCACAAGCGCCCGATGTGATGGAGATCACCTTTCCGGCAGCAGAATGATAAAGTTTTGATGAATATCCAGCATGCAGGCATCTATTGGCTCACATAGTGAGCTACTTCAGCGTCAGAATGGGCATGGTAGATAGGGATAGCTAACATGACTATGCACAACGAATGCAAGAAGCGATTCTGGGTTTGGGTGACATCCAAATCTTATTATGAGGACGAAGACGGCAATGATCCTGCCTACCTCGATCCCAAGTTGGACCCAACTGAACGATCCGACGATTGGTGGACGTGTCACAAGGACACCAAGGCGGGAGATCTTATTCTTCTGTACCGGAGTCGACCGAAGTCCGATCTTGCCTTCCTTATGGAGGCGCGTTCGGGCGCAACGATTTGGCGATCATCTCCGCCCGGAACGCCAACCAAGGCGCAGTACCAAAAGAGGGTTGAAGACCTTTTCGCCAATCCAACAAATAGTACCTATGCAAAGCGCTATAGCGATCTTGAGGCGCATGCGGAGCAAGCTGGAATAACGATCGATGACGTATTTTCATGGACTGACGATGCGGTACCGGAGAAGCATACAAAGCTCTGGAAGGAGCATTGCCAATTGGGGAATGACATAGCTACTGCTCTCGGAATTGATCCAAATCAGACATTGGCTGGGGAGTGGGAAGGATCGTGGGTTTGTGACTACATGCCGCGATTCAAGTTGGCAAACCCAATTCCACGCGCCGACCTCAAGGCAGACCCATATCTGTTAGAACACTGGCCAGCGCTACGTGGGAACTTTCAGCAGCGGGTATATGAGATACCAGAAGAGGTCTGGGGTTACTTGGTGGGCATCCTCGCCAAGACGAATCCCGGATTCAAATCGACCGTCAATCGTTTGATGCCGGAGGGGGCATCGCAAGACATTATTTCCGAAAAAGAGCTGGAGGATGATCTCGTAGAAAACCTTGGCAAGTTGGCGCCAGACTTCAATGTTGGGCTGTTTCAAGGTGGAGATGGCACCACGGGGCGCCAATACGCATGCTCTTGGGGTAGCGGGCAAATGGGGTTCATGGACCTCCTCTGTGTCGACCGACGCAATGGCAGCTTCTTGGTAATCGAATTGAAGGTTATACGAGCTGGGCTACCGGCGTTTTCTCAGTTGCGCAGTTACATTGGCTGGGTCAAAGAGCACCTCGCGCATGGAAAGCCGGTACGCGGACTGCTGATTAGCGACGGATTCGACGAAAAGTTCCGGTACGCAGCTAGTGAGAGCGGTGACATCTCGGTGCTCGAACTAGCTGAGGTTCGTGCAAGGTTGCAGCGAAAATGATTGCGCCGTCGCGAAGAAATTCACTTAGAAGCATGACTCGAGCATGACTCGAAAAGTCCCTGAAGCAGTTCCAATTCAGACCGAATCGCTCCCGGATTTCTTGACACTGCCGAACGTCTGGATTGGAGCAATGCAATTGGCCGCTTTGGGTTGCGGATACAGATTCATGATCGGTATAGCAGACATCGGCAAACCGCCACGGGTTCTCCGTGATCGGCGGTTCACAGCCGATGATGCGAACGTCCGCGGCAGTCAGTCCTCGTCCTGATCCCAGTAGCCCGCTTCGCGTTGATGCCGAATGGCAAGAACTAGGATGGCGTCGTGATCTTCTTCGAAGCTGTAGAGGGCGACGTAACCGGTTCGGCCGCGGGATATCACCAGCTCGCGCAATTGATGCTCGACGGGACGACCGATCAACGGATGGCGTCGTAATAATCCGACGGTTTCTTCTATCAATCCAATCGTTTCCGCCGCCGCCGATCGATCGCTCCCGGCCAGGAAGTCGGTCAGCCTTTCAAGATCGGCAAGCGCCCGTTCCGAATAGATCAGCCTCGCCAAGATCTGGCCTTAGGCTTGGCTGATTTCTTGCCGGCAACGCGCGCCTTGAGATGGGCGTGAACCTCGTCGGCGTCGTAACCCTTGCCGGTCTTCAGCATTTGTTCCCGTGCCGCCTGGGCCTCTGCCACGAAGCCGGCCCGCCGCTCGGCGGCCGTTGCCGCCTGCTCGATGGCATGGACCATGAACGCATGCGGCGACACGCCTTGATTCTGCGCTGCCGCAACGGCCCTTTGCTTGAGTTCGTCCGGAAGTTTCAACGACGTGGTGGACATGCCGGTCACCTTTTGCTGTGAAGTAGCACTAGGGTAACACCCTCAGTCCGTGCGTCGCAAGCCGGACCAAGCGGCGTAGCTGGGCTCAGCCCAGCTTCAGCCAGACCTCGCCGCCTTCCAGCTTCACCGCGAAGGACTTGCTGCAGCCCTTGTCGGGCGCGACGGCTTCGCCGTCCTCGAGCTGAATTTTCCAGCTGTGCATCGGGCAGGTGACGACCTTGCCGGCGACGATGCCCTGCGACAGCGGCCCGCCCTTGTGCGGGCACTTGTCGTGCAGCGCGAAGATCTCGTCGGCCGCGGTGCGGAACACCGCGATGTCGCCTTTCGCCGATTTGACAACGCGGCTGCCCTGCTGGGGGATTTCGTCGAGCGCGCAGAGGCGCTTCCATTCGGTTTTCATGGCTGTCTCTATCGCGCCCATCAGGCGATCTCCAGGATTTCATATTCCTTGCGCTTGACCGGCTTGGCCACCGCCTCGCCCCACGGGTCCTCGTAGTCCTGCAGCGCGAACAGCAGGCGCTCGTGCAGTTCCTTGCGCCGTGGCGCATTCTCGACCACGATCTTCTTGACGTGCTCGAGGCCGACGCGGGCGACGTAGTGGCAGGTGCGCTCGAGGTAGTAGGCCTCCTCGCGGTAGAGCTGGAGGAAGGCGGCCGAGTATTCCATGACCTCCTCGTCCGACTTCACCTTGCACAGGAACATCGCCACCTCGGTCTTGATGCCGCCGTTGCCGGCGACGTAGAGTTCGTAGCCGGAATCGACGCCGATCACGCCGACGTCCTTGATGCCGGCCTCGGCGCAGTTGCGCGGACAACCACTGACCGCGAGCTTGACCTTGTGCGGCGCCCACATGCCGAACAGCATCTTCTCCAGCTTGACGCCCATGCTCATCGACAGCTGGGTGCCGAAGCGGCAGTGTTCGGCGCCGACGCAGGTCTTCACCGTGCGGATCGACTTGCCGTAGGCGTGGCCCGACACCAGGCCGCCCTTGCCGAGGTCGGCCCAGACCGCGGGCAGCTTGTCCTTGGGAATGCCGAGCAGGTCGATGCGCGCGCCGCCGGTCATCTTCACCGTCGGCACCTCGTACTTTTCGGCCACGTCGGCGATCACGCGCAGCTCGGCCGGCGTGGTCAGGCCGCCCCACATGCGCGGGATCACCGAGTAGGTGCCGTCGCGCTGGATGTTGGCGTGGGCGCGCTCGTTGATGAAGCGCGATTGCGGATCGTCCTTGGCCTCGTGCGGCCAGGTCGAGATCAGGTAGTAGTTGAGCGCCGGGCGGCATGACGCGCAGCCGTTGGGCGTCTTCCACTCCATGAAGTGCATCACCTCGGGAATGGTCAGCAGATGCTGCTCGCGAATTGCCGCGCGCACGGCGCCGTGCGGGTGCTCGGTGCAGCCGCAGACCGGCTTGTCCTTGGTGTCGGCTGGTTGGTAGGCGCCGCCGACGGTCGAGGCGAGGATCTGCTCGACCAGGCCGGTGCAGGAGCCGCACGAAGACGACGCCTTGGTGTGCTTCCTCACGTCGTCGATGGTGAACAGGCCGTGGGTCTTGATCGCCTTGACGATGTCGCCCTTGCACACGCCGTTGCAGCCGCAGACCTCGGCGGTGTCGGGCATGGCCGCCGCCTTCGATTGCCCGGCATGGCCGACGTCGCCGACGTGGTGCGAACCGAACATCAGGTGGTCGCGGATCTCGGCGACGTTCTGCTTGTCCTTGAGCAGCTGGAAATACCAGGCGCCGTCGGCGGTGTCGCCGTAGAGCACGGCGCCGACGAGGGTGTCGTCCTTGAGCACCAGCTTCTTGTACACGCCGCCGGCCGGATCGTGCAGCACGATCTCGTCGACATTCTCGCCGCCCATGAAGTCGCCGGCCGAAAACACGTCGATGCCGGTGACCTTGAGCTTGGTCGAGGTCACCGAGCCCTGGTAGCGGCCGATGCCGTGCATGGCGAGGTGGTTGGCGCAGACCTTGGCCTGCTCGAACAGCGGCGCCACCAGGCCATAGGCGATGCCGCGGTGGGCGACGCATTCGCCGACGGCGTAGACCTTCGGGTCGAAGGTCTGCAGCGTGTCGTTGACCACGATGCCGCGGTTGCAGTGGATGCCGGCCGATTCGGCGAGCTGGGTGCTGGGGCGGATGCCGACCGCCATCACCACTAGCTCGGCGGGAATGGATTCGCCGTCCTTGAATTTGATCGCCGCGACGCGGCCGCTCTCGCCGCCGACGAGCTCCGCCGTCTGCTTGCCGAGCAGGAACTTGAGGCCCTTGGCTTCGAGCGACTTCTGCAGCAGGTCGGCGGCGGTCTTGTCGAGCTGGCGCTCCATGATCCAGTCGGCGAGGTGCACCACGGTCACGTCCATGCCGCGCAGCTTGAGGCCGTTGGCGGCTTCGAGGCCGAGCAGACCGGCGCCGATCACCACGGCGTGCTTGTGATGCCGGGCCGCGTCGATCATCGCCTCGGTGTCGGCGATGTCGCGGTAGGCGATGACGCCTTCGAGGTCCTTGCCCGGCACCGGCAGGATGAAGGGCGAGGAGCCGGTGGCGAGCAGCAGGCGGTCGTACTCGGCCTCGGTGCCGTCGGCGGCGATGACCTTGCGCTTGACGCGGTCGATCTTCGTCACCGTCTTGCCGGCGTGCAGGGTGATGTCGTTGGCCTCGTACCAGGCGAGGTCGTTGAGCACGATGTCGGGCAGCGTCATCTCGCCCGCCAGCACCGGCGAGAGCAGGATGCGGTTGTAGTTGGGATGCGGCTCGGCGCCGAACACGGTGATGTCGTACATGTCCGGCGCGAGCTTGATGAGTTCCTCGAGCGTGCGGCAGCCGGCCATGCCGTTGCCGATCATCACGAGCTTGAGCTTCTTCATGATTAGGCAGCCTTCTTCAGTTGCTTGCGATAGAGGAACTCGAACACCGCGGCGCGGTATTCGCCGAAAGCCGGGTCGTGGGCCAGCGCGAGGCGATCGCGCGGACGCTCGAGCTTGACCTCGAGGATCTCGCCGATGGTCGCGGCCGGGCCGTTGGTCATCATCACGATGCGGTCGGACAGCAGCACCGCCTCGTCGACGTCGTGGGTCACCATAACCACCGTCGCGCCGGTCTTGGCCATGACGCCGTTGAGTTCGTCCTGCAGCGCGGCGCGGGTCAGGGCGTCGAGCGCGCCGAAGGGCTCGTCCATCAGCAGGATCTTCGGTTCCATGGCGAAGGCGCGGGCGATGCCGATGCGCTGCTTCATGCCGCCGGAGATTTCGTGCGGATACTTGTGCATGGCGTGCTCCATGTGCACCATCGCCAGCGCTTCCTCGACGCGCGACTTCAGCTTGGGCTTGCCCTCCTTGCGGCCGAACACCTGCTCGACCCCGAGCATGACGTTCTCGAAGCAGGTCATCCACGGCAGCAGCGAATGGTTCTGGAACACCACCGCGCGCTCCGGCCCGGGGCCGGGAATCTCGCGGTCCTCGCACAGCAGCACGCCGGTGGAAGGCAGCGTCAGCCCGGCGATGAGGTTGAGCAGCGTGCTCTTGCCGCAGCCGGAGTGGCCGATCAGCGAGACCACTTCGCCCTTGCTGATTTCGAGGTCGATGTCGCGCAGCGCGGTGAAGCGCCCGCTCTTGGTGTTGAAGCTCTGGCCGACTCTTTCGATTTTGACGAGTGCGTTCATGACGGTTTCCTTAGCGTGACTCGTAGCTGAAGCGCTTGGCGAGGAACAGCAGCATCTGTTCGAGGATCAGGCCGACGATGCCGATGACGAAGATGGCGATCACGATGTGCTCGACCTTGAGGTTGTTCCACTCGTCCCACACCCAGAAGCCGATGCCGACGCCGCCGGTGAGCATTTCCGCGGCGACGATCACCAGCCAGGCGGTGCCGATCGACAGGCGGATGCCGGTGAGCATGTAGGGCAGCACGGCGGGGAAGAGGATGCGGGTGATCACCTTGGTTTCGGGCAGGCCGAGCACGCGGGCGACGTTGAGGTAGTCCTGCGGCACGCGGCGCACGCCCTCGGCGGTGTTGAGGATCATCGGCCAGATGGAGCAGATGAAAATCGTCCACGTCGCGGCCGGGTCGGCCTTCTTGAACACCAGCAGGCCGATCGGCAGCCACGCCAGCGGACTGACCGGGCGCAGCAGGCTGATGATCGGGTCGAGCATGCGGTTCATGAAGTTGAAGCGGCCGAGCAGGAAGCCCATGGGGATGCCGATGGCCGCCGCCACGCCGAATCCGATGCCGACACGCTGCAGCGAGGCCAGCACGTTCCAGCCGATGCCCTGGTCGTTGGGGCCGTTGCGATAGAAGGGATCGGCGAAGAGCTTGACCGCAGCGACCCAGGTTTGGCCGGGGCCGGGTATGGCGCCGGCCTTCATCGCCACCAGCGCCCAGATGCCGAGCAGCAGCCCGAAGCCGAAGACCGGCGGAATCACGTTGCGCAGGACATCGCGCAGCCGCCCGGCGGCCTCATGGTGGCTGACGGGTGGCGGGGGGGCAGGTTCGGCGGCGGCGGCCACAGATCGCGGCGGGGCCGTCGCCGCGGCCACGACAGGCTTCAATGCGACAACAGTGCTCATTTCATTCTCCTTCACGGATTACGCATGCACCTTGAACGAGGCGGCGTACTTCTTCGGGTCCTTGCCGTCCCACACCGTGCCGTCGATCAGCTTGTGGCTGCGCATGTCGCTCTTCGGCACGGCCACGCCGGCGGCGGTCGCCGCTTGCTTGTAGATGTCGATGCGGTTGACCTTCTTCGCCACGGCCAGGTAGTCCGGGTCGTCCTTGAGCAGGCCCCAGCGCTTGTGCTGGGTCATGAACCACATCGCGTCCGACAGGTAGGGGAAGGAGGCGTTGCCGTCGCTGAAGAACTTCATCGCGTTCTTGTCGTCCCAGGTCTTGCCCAGGCCGTTGGAGTAGCGGCCGAGCATGCGGGCGACGATGACGTCGGCGTCGGTGTTGACATAGGCCTTGTTGGCGACGGTCTCGGCGGTCTTCTGCTTGTTGCCGAGCGAGGCGTCGATCCACTTGCCGGCGTCGATGATGGCGGCCGTCATGGCGCGCGCCGTATTCGGGTTTTTCGCCACCCAGTCGGCCGTCGTGCCCAGTACCTTCTCCGGATGGTCGACCCAGATGTCCTGCGTCGTCACGGCGGTGAAGCCGATGTTGTCCACGATGGCGCGATTGCCCCAGGGCTCGCCGACGCAGTAGCCATCCATGTTGCCGACGCGCATGTTGGCGACCATCTGCGGCGGCGGCACGGTAATGATTTTCGTGTCCTTCATCGGGTTGATGCCGTGCGCCGCCAGCCAGTAATAGAGCCACATGGCGTGGGTGCCGGTGGGGAAGGTCTGGGCGAAGGTGTATTCGCGCTCCTTCTTCGCGATCAGGGCGGCGAGCTTGGTGCCGTCGGTGGCGCCCTTGTCCTTGAGCTGGTTGGAGAGCGTGATGGCCTGGCCGTTCTGGTTCAGGGTCATCAGGATGTTCATGTCCTTCTTCGGCCCGCCGATGCCCAGTTGCACGCCGTAGACCAGGCCGTAGAGCACGTGGGCGGCGTCGAGCTCGCCGTTGACCAGCTTGTCGCGGACGCTGGCCCACGAGGCTTCCTTGGTCGGGATGATCTTGATGCCGTACTTCTCGTCGAACTTCTGCACCGCGGCCATCACCACCGACGAGCAGTCGGTCAGCGGAATGAAGCCGATGCGCACTTCCTTCTTCTCTGGCGCGTCCGAGCCCGCGGCCCAGGCGCCTGAGCGCACGCCCGGCGGCACCATGGCCATCAGTCCCGTGCCCGCCGAGGCGAGCAGAAAGTCGCGGCGATTGAATCCCGATTTGCTGTCCATGTCCGACTCCTTGTCATTGCGATTCCAGAAAAGAAAAAGGCGTCCACCGCACCCGGGGAAGTCCCTCAGGGGCAATGGACGCCGTTGTCCGATGCGGATCGTCATTGACCCGCGCTTGGCCTCACTTCAGCAATGGCCGTGCCAGGTCTGTGAAATCGGTCGGAAACCCTTGCCGTGACGGGATCGGCATGGCGCCAGCGCCGACTTTTTGGATTGAGGCCCTGGCCGCATCGGCGCACCACACTGGTGCATTAGCGCCGCCTGATGCACTACAACAAGACCTTGGCCATCTCCACCACGTCGGCCGCCGCGCGACCCAAAGTCTGGCCGCGATCCATCGCCAGCTTGCGCAGTGCGGCGTAGGCGGCCTGCTCGTCCATGCCGCGCGCCTTCATCAGCACGCCCTTGGCGCGGTCGATGGTCTTGCGCTCGGCCAGCGCCTGGGTGGCGACGTCGCGCTCGCGCCGGAGTTCCTGATGCTCCTCGAAGCGGGCGATGGCCACGTCGATCACCGGCGCCAGCCGTCCCGGCGTCAGGCCATCCACCACATAGGCCGACACCCCGGCCTTGAAGGCCTTGCGCATGACGCGGCCGTCGCGGTTCTTGGCGAACATCACCACCGGCCGCGGCGCTGCGGCATTGATCACGGCCAGGTGTTCGAGCGTGTCGCGCGACGGTGCGTCGGTCTGGATCAATATCACGTCGGGGCCGATCTCCTCGACGCGGCGCGTGAGGTCGGCCGCTGTCGGCAGCAGCGCCGCCACCTGGTGGCCGGCCAGTGCCAGGCCGGCGCAGATCTCGCCTGCCCGGGCTTCCAGTTCATCGATGACCAGTACGCGCAGCATGACGTCTATCAAGCAATTGCCAGGCCAGTCCCTCTACAATTGCCGCATGAACCCCCTGCGCGCGGCTTGGCTGCGCCTCAAACCGGACCCGAGCAACGTTCCCGCCGCCGAGCAGCTGCGCTCGGCGCTGGCGGTTGCAGCCGGCGTGCTGGCCACGGCCGGGCTCTCGGCCTGGCTTCTCGGCAGTTCTCCCCTGTTGGTCGCCGCGGTCGGCGCCTCGGCGGTGATCCTGCTGGCGCTGCCCACCAGCCCACTGGCGCAGCCGTGGGCGCTGGTCGGCGGTTATCTGGTTTGCGCCGCGGCCGGCGTCGTCGGTGCGCATGCGCTGCCCCACGTGGTGCTGGCGGCGGCGCTGGCGGTGGGACTGGGCACGCTGGGCATGCTGCTGTTGCGCTGCCTGCATCCGCCCGGCGGTGCGGTGGCCCTGTTCGCGGTCATCGGCGGCGAGAGGGTCGTCGCCCTCGGCTGGCAGTACCTGCTGATGCCGGTCCTGTTCAATGCGCTGCTGCTGCTGGCCGCAGCCCTGATCATCAACAACCTGATGCCCGGAAGGCACTACCCGCGGCTGCTGCCGCAGGAACTCGAGCGCGGGCCGGACGACGAGGCGGAGCCGCGCGACCGCCTCGGGCTGCGTCGCCAGGACCTGCATGCCGCGCTGCGTGGCTACGGCCACCTGGTCGACGTCAGCAACGAGGAGCTCGACGAGATCGTCGAGCAGGCGGAGCAACTCGCCTTCCGCCGCGCCTTCGGCGAACTCGCCTGCGCCGACATCATGACCCATGTGGCGTTCACCGTGCGGCCGGATACCAGCCTGCTCGAGGCCTGGCGCACGCTGCGCCGCCACCGGCTGGTCGTGCTGCTGGTGGTCGACAGCCTCAACCGCGTCGTGGGCGTGCTGGGCCTCGAGGACTTCGTGAGCGCCGCCAAGGCCCGCACGGCGTGCGGCGTGCGCGACCGCATCCTCCGCCTGCTGCGCTTCAACTTCGCGCGCGACGCCTCGACCGCGTCGATCATGCGCCGCGAAGTGCGGGTCGTTGCCGCCGATGCGCACGTGGCCGAACTGGTGGAGCCCATGTCGCGCGGCGACCATCTGGCGGCGGTCGTCGATGGCGAGCGCCGGCTGCTCGGTGTCATCACCCAGTCGGATCTCATTGCGGCGCTCTACCGCGGCTGCGGTTCGGTGTCTTGAGCGACAGGCTGTTAGGATCGCGCTTTCGCCCCATCGCCAGCGAGCGTCGTGATCCGATCCCTGTTCTCCAGCCTGCAAGTGCGCCTGATACTGGGCGTGACCGTGCTGTCCCTCGGCAGCCTGTGGGGCTTCGCCTGGCTGCTGGCAGCGCGGCAGGTGGAGCAGATCGAGAACATGCTGATCGAGCAGCAGCGCGCGACTATCGAGTATGTCGCCGAAGACATCGACCAGAGGCTGCGCCGTCGCCTCGACAATCTGGCGCAGGCCGCGACCGTCCTTCCGCTTGACCGGCTCGGCGATGCGGCAAAGCTCGAAGACTTCCTCCGCCAGCGCCCGTCGGTGGTCAAGCTTTTCGACGGCGGCATCATCGTCGTCAAGCCCGACGGGTCGGGGGCCTTCGCCGACTACCCGCCGCTGCCCGGGCGGCGTGAGCAGAGCTTCGATCATGTCACTGCGGTCGCCGACGTCATCCGCAGCGGCCGGCCGTCGGTGGGCAAGCCCTTCGTCGGCATCCATATCAAGAAGCCGCTGCTCGGCTTCGCCGTGCCGGTGCGCGACCGCGATGGCCGCCTCGCGGCCGTCCTCGCCGGCATCAGCTTGGTGCAGGCGCCCGACCTGCTCGGCATCGTCGGCCAGCACCGCTATGGCAAGACCGGCGACTTCGTCGTCGTGGCGCCGCAGCACGGGATGGTGGTGATCGGCTCCGATCCGGCCTACACATTGCGGTCGCTGCCGCAGCCGGGCGTCAACCGCATGCTCGACCGCTTTCGCGAAGGGCAGGAGGGCTCGGGCCTGACCATCGATGCCCGCGGTGTCGAACACCTCGTTTCGGGCAAGCGCCTGGCCTCGGTCGAGGGCTGGCTTGTCGTGGTGCGGCTGCCGACGACCGAGGCTTTCGCGCCGATCGTCGAACTGCGGCGCCTGGTCTTCGGCGGCGCCCTGCTGCTGTCGCTTCTCGTGGCGGGGCTGGTGGCCTTGTGGGTCAGGCGCGCCCTGACGCCGCTGCGCGCGGCGACGGGTGCGCTCGATGCCATCTCGGCCGGCAAGGCACCGCTGCAAGCGCTGCCGGTGGTGCGGCAGGACGAGGTCGGGCGACTGGTCGAGAGCTTCAACCGCCTGCAGGAACGGCTGCGCAAGCGCGAGGACGAACTCGTTGCCGCGCGCGAGGAACTGCGCGAAATCACCGATTCGGTGCCGGTCGCGATGTACCGCTACCGCATCGACGACGACGGGCGTCCCGACGTCATGTACATGAGCGACCGCATCGAAGCGCTGTGGGGCGTTCCGGCGGCCGAGATCATGCGCGACCCCACTGCCGGATTCGCCCGCATCCATCCCGACGACCTGCCCGTGTTCCTCGAAAAGGATCGCGCCGACTGGCAGAGCCACTCATCGTCCGTCCACGAGGTGCGCGTGGTGCATCCCGACGGCGGCGTGCGCTGGATCCACGTCGAGTCGACGCCGAAACGTCTGGCCGACGGCCGCGTGGTCAATCACGGCTTCGTCGAGGACATCACGGCCCGCAAGGAAGCCGACGAGGCGCTGCGGCAGCTGCAGGAACGCTTCGCCGTCGCCTTCCGCGCCAGCCCGATCGCCGCATCGATCGCGCGGGTCGCCGACGGCCGTTTCATCGAGGTCAACGATCGCTGGCAGGCCGTCTTCGGCTGGACGCGCGAGGAACTCATCGGCCACAGCTCGGTGGAGCTTGGGGTTTGGCCGGACGCGGCGGCACGCGCGGCCTGGGTCACGGCGCTGCGCCGCGAGGGTCGTCTCCAGGACCATGTGACCCGCTGGCGGCGCAGGGACGGCGTCTTGCGCGACGTCAGCGTCTCGGCCGAACTCACCGATGTGGACGGCCAGCCCAGCGTTTTGGCCTTCGTCATCGATGTGACGGACCGGCTGCAGGCCGAACGGGCCCTGGCCGAGAGCGAGGCGCGCAGTCGCCGCATCATCGAGACCGCCAACGAAGGCATCTGGATCATCGATCCCGACGCCCGCGTCAGTTTCGTCAATCAGCGCATGGCCGACATGCTCGGCTATCCGCCGGAGCAGATCCTCGGCGGCACGGCGGAGGATTTCCTCTATGCGGAAGACCTCGACGAGCATCGCGAGCAGATCGCGAACCGGCAGGAGGGCAAGAGCGGCCACTACGAGCGGCGTTTCCGCCGCAAGGACGGCAGCGAGTTGTGGACCCAGGTCTCGGGCACCGCCATCCTGAATGCCGACGGCAGCTACGGCGGCGCCTTCGGCATGTTCACCGACATCACGCATCTGAAGCAACAGCAGCGCCAGCTGCAGCACATCGCGCATTACGACGCGCTGACCGGCATCCCCAACCGCGTGCTGCTCGCCGACCGCATGCACCAGGCGCTGGCCCAGGCTCGTCGCGCCGGGCGGATGATGGCGGTCTGCTATGTCGATCTCGACGGCTTCAAGCCGATCAACGACGCCCACGGCCACGATGCCGGCGACCGCGTGCTGATCACGATCGCCCAACGCCTGAAGGACGGCCTGCGCGGCGGCGACACCGTGGCGCGGCTCGGCGGCGACGAGTTCGTGCTGCTGCTGGGCATCGAGCACATGGAGGAATGCGAAACCGCGCTGCGCCGCGTGCTCGATGCCGTCGCCCAGCCGCTGACCGTGGGCGGCCAGGCGGCCAGCATCTCGGCGAGCATCGGCGTCACCCTCTACCCGCTCGACGATGCCGATCCCGACACCCTGTTGCGCCACGCCGACCAGGCGATGTACGGTGCCAAGCTGGAGGGGCGCAATCGCTATCAGCTGTTCGACCCGATCCGCGACCGCGAGGTGCGTGCGCACCGCCAGGCGCTCGACTGCATGGCCGCGGCACTCGCCGCCGGCGAGTTCGTGCTGTACTACCAGCCCAAGGTCAACATGCGCCAGGGCCGCGTGGTCGGCGTCGAGGCGCTGCTGCGCTGGCAGCATCCGCAGCGTGGCCTGCTGCTGCCGGCGGAATTCCTGCCGCTGATGGAGGATACCGACCTTATCGTGCAGGTCGGCGAATGGGTGATCAGTACGGCGTTGCGGCAACGGCAGGAGTGGCAGACCCAGGGACTTGACCTGGCCGTCAGCGTGAATGTCGCCGCGCGGCACCTGTCGCAGCCGAATTTCGTCGCGCGCCTGGTCGAGTTGCTGCGAGCCCATCCGGCGCTGCCACCGCGTTGCCTCGAGCTCGAAGTGCTGGAGACCGCCGCGCTCGAGGACATGGGACGCGTCGCCCGCATCATCGAGGAATGCCGCCAGCTCGGCGTGACCTTCGCCCTCGACGACTTCGGCACCGGCTATTCCTCGCTCACCTACATCAAGCGCCTGCCGGCGGATACGCTCAAGATCGACCAGTCCTTCGTCCGCGACATGCTGCGCGATCCCGAGGATTGCGCCATCGTCGAGGGCGTCATCGGCCTCACCCGCGTGTTCCGCCGCCACGTCGTGGCCGAGGGCGTCGAGACCGTCGAGCACGGCGTGTTGCTGCTCAGCCTCGGCTGTGACCTGGGCCAGGGTTACGGCATCGCGCGGCCGATGCCGGCGGATGCGCTGATCGACTGGGTGCGCAGCTGGCGGCCCGATCCGGCATGGATCGCCAACGCCGCCTTCGCCTGGCCCAGCGACGACCTGCCGCTGGTGATCGCCGAGGCCGAGCACCGTCGCTGGATCGAGGATGTCGAAGCCTGCCTGTGCGGCACCGACGAGACGCCGGAGCTCGACCCGCAGGGCTGTCGTTTCGGCCAGTGGCTGGCCGGTGCCGGGCGCCGGCGCTACGGTGCGCGACCGGGCTATGGCGTGGTTGACCGCCTGCACCGGCAGACCCACGCGCTGGCAGCGGAACTGCTGTCCTTGCGGCGCGAGGGCGGCGGGGATGCCGCCTGTCGGCACATGCCCGCGCTGCAGGCCGAAAGCGACGCCCTGCTCGCGGCGCTCCACGAGCTGATGGCCGAAGCGGTCATCAGCTGACGGCCGGCTCGTCGGCGCCGAGCGGTTCGAGCCAGGCGCCCTGCCGTTCCAGAACCGCGAGCGTCGCTTCCGAGGCGTCGCCGCTGCCGCGCCGCGCGTCGACGCGGCCGGCGAGCTCGGCGGCAGACGCCTGCGGCGCGAGGATGGCGAAGGCGGCGCCGTGGCGCGCCGCCAGCGCACGGAACATGTCACGCTCGTCACGGCGCAGGAAGGCGGCGTCGACGATCACCGACCAGCCTTCGCCCAGGGCCAGCCCGGCCAGTTCGGCCAGCCGCGCGTAGGTGCGGACGTGGGCATCGGCGGTATAGATGCCGCCATCGAGCGGCGAGCCGCTGGCTTCGTGCGCGGCAAGGCCGTAGAGGCGCTTCCTTTCGACGTCCGAGCGCAGGCGGACGGTGCTCGCCGTCGGGTCGGCGAGCAGCCGCGCGCTCGAGGCCGTGGTCTTGCCGCAGCCGGCCAGGCCGTGGGTAATGGTGAGCTTGAGCGCAGGAGGCGCGGCGATGGCGGCGGCCAGCGCGAGGTATTCGTGCACCTCGGGACAGTCGGCGGCCGTCGTTTCATCCTGCTGGCAGGCGCGGATCGCGGCGATCTTGGCGCGCACCAGCGCGCGGTAGGCCATGTAGAAACGCAGCACGCGCAGCGCATCGAAGTCGCCGCAATCGGCCAGCCACGCGTTGAGCAGCCAGCAAGCCAGGCCGGGCCGGCCATGGTCGAGCAGGTCGACGAGGAGGAAGGCGATTTCGCTGGCGACGTCGATCCAGCGGAAATCCTCGTTGAACTCGATGCAGTCGAACGGCACGACCTCGTCGCCGAGCAGCACGAGATTGCCCAGGTGCAGGTCGCCGTGACACTCGCGCACGCAGCCGCGCGCCTTGCGCGCGGCGAAGGTTTGCGCGAGGCGGGCGTGTTCCTCGCGCGTCCAGCCTTCGAGCGCGTCGAGCGCGGCTGCGGCCAGGCCGCGCGGCTTCGCACCCGGTTCTGGCTCCGCCAGAACCATCGTGAGCGCGCGCAGTTCGGCGATGTTCTCGAGCGCCGGGGCCAGCACCGCGGCCGGCGTGCCGAAGCGGGAGTCTCCCGCAGCGATCGCCGCCGCCGCGTGAAAGCGCGCCAGCGTCGCGGCGAGCGCGGCGAGGTGCTCGGGGCGCAGGTGGCCGCGCCGGCAGACGTGGTCGAGCCGCGCCTCCTCGGGAAAGCGCCGCATCTTCACCGCCGGCTCGCCGTCGAATGCCACGACCTCGAGATAGAGCTGCGGCGCGAAGCGCCGGTTGAGGCGCAGTTCGGCGCAGCACGCGGCGCGGCGCTTTTCCGCCGTGCCGTAGTCGAGAAAGGGCAGGACGATGGGCTTCTTGATCTTCCAGGCCAGGTCGCCGGCGAGCAGCACCCACGACGCGTGGGTCTGCATGAGCTCGATGCGCCCGCTGCCGAGCGGCGAGCGCGCGGGATCGAGCAGGGTGCGGATCAGGGGCGGCAGAGATTCGGCCATGCGGTCATTATCGACCCCGCCGGCTGCGACGCCGAAAATAGCCGATGCCTATGAACGCGATATGGACAATTCATTCGATACATCGATGGCCGTTATCTATGATGCGAAGCGTCGAGGCAGTCATTCGGCACCAACCGAGCAAGGAGGAACATCATGGATATCGGCATCAACAAGAAAGACCGCGCGAAAATCGCCGAGGGGCTCTCGCGCCTCCTCGCCGACAGTTACACGCTCTACCTCATGACCCACAACTTCCACTGGAACGTGAAGGGACCGATGTTCAACACCCTCCACGCGATGTTCATGCAGCAATACACCGAGCAGTGGAACGCGCTGGACCTCATCGCCGAGCGCATCCGTGCGCTGGACTTCCCGGCACCGGGCACTTACGCCGAGTTCGCCAAGCTCTCGTCGATCAAGGACGTCGGCGGCGTGCCCAGGGCCATGGATATGGTGCGCCATCTCGTCTCCGCGCAGGAAGCCGTGGCGCGAACCGCGCGCGAGATGGTACCGGTGGCCGAAAAGGCCAGCGACCAGCCGACGCTCGACCTGCTGACGCAGCGCCTCAACGTCCATGAAAAGACCGCCTGGATGCTGCGCAGCCTGCTGGAAGAGTGATGAGTGTCGCTGTTCGAGACCCGGCGGTCTTTCGGTGCAGGCTAACGTGAGCGCAGCGAACGTTAAGCCGCGTCAGCGGCGGCCGTAGCCAAAAACCGCCTGGATGCTCCGCAGTTTGCTGGAGGAGTGAGCGGCAACCGGCGTTAGAAAAAGAACCCCGGCTGTTTCAACGCCTCGATTTCCTCGGGCGTCGATTCGCGGCCGAGGATGGCGTTGCGCTGCGGGAAGCGGCCGAAGCGCGCGATGACCTGCTGGTGGCGCTCGGCGTAATCGAGGGCCGAGCACAGCGGCTTGCCGCCCTCGGCGTGCAGCGCCTGGAACAGGGTGAGCGACTCCACCTGCACGGCCGCCGATTCGGCGTGTTCGAACGGCAGGTAGGCGAACCAGCGCAGCAAAGGGGGCAGTTCGCGGTCGCCGCCCGATGCCAGCAGGCGCCGCGCCGCGGCGAGCGCCAGTCCGTCGCCGGCGAAGGCGCGAGGCGTATCGGCGAAGAGTCGGCGCGGGAAGGCGTCGAGCAGCAGGATGCGCGCCAATGCGCCTGCGGCGGTGGCTTCCCATTCGGCGAAGCCGCCGGCGAGCGCGGCATCGACGGCCGCGACGAAGCGCCGGTGCAGGGTCTCGTCGAAATCCGGCGTGGCGCGCATCCATTCGAGCCGGTAATGGCCGTGCTGGAAATGCCCGGCCGGCAGGAACCAGAAGTCGAGGACGTCGTCGGCAGCGACGTCGGCATCAGCCATCAGAAGCGAAACTCGCCGGCTTCGAGCGCCGCGATCTCCTCGGCGGTCGATTCGCGGCCGAGGATGGCATTGCGGCCGGGGAAGCGGCCGAAGCGTTCGATCGCCGTGCGGTGGCGCAGGGCGTAGTCGTAGGCCGCGTCGAAGGCAGGGTCCTGGCCTTCGCGGCGCAGGCCGGCGAACAGGGCGACCGAGCGCTCCTGGTCGATCAGGGCTTCGCTGTGCTCGAAGGGCAGGAAGACGAACCAGCGCTGCAGCGGCGGCAGGTTCTTGTCGCGGCCGCTGCCCACCAGCCGCTCGGCCAGCGCCAGGGCCTGCGTATCGCCGGCGAACGCGCGTGCCGTGCCGCGGAAGATGTTGCGGGTGAACTGGTCGAGCAGCAGGATGCGCGCCAGGGCGCCTGCGGCCGTGGTTTCCCACTCGCTCAGTTGTCCGTCGAGCGCAGCTTCGACCAGGGTGCCGAAGCGGCTGCGGATTTCCGCGTCGAAGGCATCGTCCCGGCGGAACCACTCGCGGCGGAAACGGCCGTGCTGCGGATCAGTGGCCGGCAGGAACCAGAAGTCGATAACGGCCTGGGCTTCGCCGGTCGGGTTCATTCCGCTTTCTTGGCGATCTTCTTCTTTGCGGCAGGCTTGGCGGCGGCCTTGGCCTTGGTGGTCCTGGCTTTGGCCGGTGCCTTCACCGTCTCGCCGGCGCCGACATTTTCAGTCTTGGCGGCGGTGGTCTTCGGTGCCTTCGGCGCGCGCTGCTCGAACTCGAAGCCGACCTTGCCGTCGGTCCCGCGCACCAGGTAGGCCGAGAACTTCTTGCGCGTGCGGTTGGAGACGAAACCCTTCAACAGGCTGGTCTTGCCGCTTTCCAGCAGCTTCTGCATCTCGGCGCGGGAGATCTCCTGCTGCAGGATCACCTTGCCGGAGCGGAAGTCGCAGCTCTTCGCCGCGCCCACCGATTTTTCGCAGACGTAGGACATCGGCTGTTCGAAGACGCGGGCGCCGCACTTGGGACACGGACCGAGCGCTTCCTGGCCGCTGAAATCGATTTCCTCGCCATCGCCCTCGTCGTTGCCGAAGTCGAAGGAGGGCGCGTGGTTCTCGTCGAGCTTGATGACGGCGGCGAACGGCCGCCCCATCTTGCTGCGGAAGCCCTGCAGCGGGCCGATCTGGCGGTCGCGCAGCAGCTGGTCCATTTCCTCCGGTTCCCACTGGCGGCCGGCGACGATCTTCCACAGCTTGTAGTCGCACTTGTCGCACTTGAAGTGCTTGTAGGCTTCGTGGATGGTGCCGCCGCACTTGGGGCAGGGCGTCTGCAGCGGGCCGAAGTCGGGGTCGGCGAAGTCGCCGGTCTTGATGCGCTCGACCATCACCTGAGTCTGCTCGGTGATGTGGGCCATGAACTCCTCGCGCTTGAGCCGGCCCTGTTCCATCTCCTTCAGCTTCCATTCCCACAGGCCGGTCAGCTCGGGTGAGCGGATTTCGTCGACCTGCAACTGTTCCAGCGCGAACAGCAGGGAAAAGGCCTTGGCGGTCGGTTGCAGTTCGCGGCCGTTGCGATGCAGGTATTCCTCGGCGATCAGGCCCTCGATGGTGGCGGCGCGCGTGGCCGGCGTGCCGAGGCCGCGCTCGGACATGGCTTCGCGCAACTCTTCGTCCTCGATCAGCTTGCCGGCGCCTTCCATGGCGGAGAGCAGCGTGGCTTCGTTGAAACGCGCCGGCGGCTTGGTGGCATTGGCCTTGACCTCGACGTCGTTGGCCCAGACGCGCTCCTTCGGTTCGACCCTGGGCAGCGACGGCGCATCGTCCTCGACCTGGTCCTGCTTGCCATAGACGGCGAGCCAGCCGGCGGTGACCAGCACCTTGCCCTCGGTCTTGAAGGCTTCGTTCTCCACGCGGGTGATGCGCGTGGTCATCAGGTATTCGGCGGCCGGGTAGAAGATGGCGAGGAAGCGCCGCGTCACCAGGTCGTAGATCTTCTGCTCGGCGTCCGACAGGCTCTTCGGGTGGGCGCCGGTGGGGATGATGGCGAAGTGGTCCGAGACCTTGGCGTTGTTGAAGATGCGCTTGTTGGGGTGCACCCAGCCGTTCTTCAGTACGTCGCGGGCCAGCCCTTCGTAGCCGGTCTCCTCCATCGCCTTCAGCGTGACCTTGACGGTGTCGAGGTAGTCCTCGGGCAGGTAACGCGAGTCGGTCCGCGGGTAGGTCAGCGCCTTGTGCTTTTCGTAGAGCGCCTGGGCGATGGACAGCGTGGTGCGCGCCGAGAAGCCGAAGCGGCCGTTGGCCTCGCGCTGCAGGCTGGTGAGGTCGAACAGCAGCGGCGACATCTCCGTCTTGGGCTTGCTTTCGTCCGTGACCGTGCCGTGCTTGCCGAGGCAGATCTTGCGGATTTCCTCTGCACGGGCTTGCGTCCATAACCTCTCGGCCTTGGCGTGTTCGTCGTCGGCCTTCTTGAATTTCTCGTCGAACCAGCGGCCGCGGTAGGTGCCGGCCACGGCCTGGAACTCGGCCTCGACTTCCCAGTAGTCGCGCGGCACGAAGGCCTTGATGCGGCGTTCGCGCTCGACCAGGATGGCCAGCGTCGGCGTCTGCACGCGACCGACGGTGGTCTTGTAGAAGCCGCCTTCCTTCGAGTTGAAGGCGGTCATGGCGCGGGTGCCGTTGATGCCGATCAGCCAGTCGGCTTCCGACCTGCAGCGCGCGGCGTCGGCCAGCGGCAGCATCTCGGCGTCGGAGCGCAGGTGGGCGAAGCCGTCGCGGATCGCGGCGGGCGTCATCGACTGCAGCCACAGCCGGCGCACCGGCTTGGCGTTCTTTTCGCCCAGCGCGTGCTGCGCGACGTAGCGGAAGATCAGTTCGCCCTCGCGGCCTGCGTCGCAGGCATTCACCAGGCCCGCGACGTCCTTGCGCTTCATCAGCTTGGTCAGCAGCCGCAGGCGCTCGGCGGTCTTGTCGATGGGGTTCAACGCGAAGCGCGGCGGAATCATCGGCAAGTGGGTGAAGGTCCACTTGCCGCGCTTGACGTCGTATTCCTCGGGCACCGTGAGTTCGAGCAGGTGGCCGATGGCCGAGGAGAGCACGTAGTCGTCGCTCTCGAAGTAGTCGCCCTGGCGCGTGAAGCCCCCCAGGGCCTTGGCGATGTCCTGGGCGACGGAGGGTTTCTCGGCGATGATGAGTTGCTTGGTCATGGGCGGGTCAGTGCGGCGCGGGGAGCGCCAATGAGCGCGGCATGATAAGCGCGGCTTGCCGGCTAAGGCAAGCCGGCACTTTTTGACGTTCCCCGCTGGAGGCGGCTAATGGAACAGCGGCCGGGACGGTTCGTCGCCCAGATCGCCGACGTCATCAAAGCCGTAGTCGTCCTCGAGCAGCTCCTCGAGAATCAGGGCGTCGAGCGGCAGCTGCCGGCGCCAGACCACCATCAGCACGATGCCCTTGAGCTTGGCCAGCGGGATCTCCTCGTCGGACAGCGCCAGGGCGCGTTCGAGGATGAGTTCGCGCGCGGTGGCGTCTATGGCCTCGGCCTGCTCGAGGAAGCTGAGGAAGCCGCGGCACTCGGCCGGCAGCCGGGCGAGTTCGGCTTCGTGGTAGAAGCGCATCGATCCGGTCAGCGTCGGCGAGGACAGCGCGACCGGAGCCGTCGCCGCGTCGTTGAAGCCGGCGAGCCAGTCGATGGCTTCGGAGATGGCGTCGTCCTCGAAACCGGCGGCCATGAGCTTCTTGGCCAATGCGGCCGGTTCGGGGCAGGCGTCGGGCAGATAGTGTTCGAAGAGGTAGAAGAGGATGTCGATCATGATCAGTTGGGACCCTGCCCTCGGTTAACCCGTTGATACAGACCACCGGGCAGCTGAGCAACCCGGCCCTCGAGTTCCAGTGACAGCAGCATCGCAAGAAGATCGGCCGGCGTCAAGCCGCTGCGCGCCGACAGTGCGTCGAGGCTGACCGGCACCTCGTCCATGTGATCGAGCAGCGCGGCCGCGGCGAGGTCGCCAGCCGGCCGTTCCGCGGGCGTCGGCGTCGCGGCGCCACCGCGCTTTTGCCAATGCAGTTCCTCGAGAATGTCCTCGGCGCGCTCGACGAGCTTGGCGCCCTGCCTGATCAACTGGTGGCAACCCTTGGCCAGCGGCGAGTGGATCGAGCCGGGGATGGCGAAAACCTCACGCCCCGCTTCGGCCGCGAGCCGCGCGGTGATCAGCGAACCGCTCTTCTCGGCTGCCTCGACCACCAGGCAGCCGAGGCTGATGCCGGCGATCAGGCGGTTGCGGCGGGGGAAGTTGCCGGGCAGCGCGGCAGTGCCCAGCGGGAATTCGGACACGACGCAGCCGCGCTCGACGATTGCGCGGGTCAGCGCCTCGTTGCGCGCCGGGTAGATGCGGTCGGCGCCGGTGCCGATGACGGCGATGGTCGAGGCGCTGCCGTCCAGCACACCGAGAGCCCCGCGGTGGGCGGCGGCATCGATGCCCAGGGCCAGGCCGCTGACGACGGTGAGGCCGGCGGCCGCGACGCTCGCGGCGAAGGCCTCGGCATTGACCTCGCCCTGCTTCGTCGCGTTGCGACTGCCGACGATGGCGAGCGCGGGATGGTTGAGCAGCTCGGCGCGGCCCTTGACGTAGAGCAGCGCGGGCGGATCGGCGGTGGTCAGCAGGGCCTGCGGATAGGCGGCGTCGGCCAGCGTGACGATGCGGTTGCCGGATTCGGCGGCCCAGGCCAGGGCCGCCTCGATTTCGGCGCTCGCATCATGGGAAGCCAGGCGCTCGGCCAGTTCCGCGCCGATGACCGAACGAACGGCGGCTCCGCCGGCCGCGAATATCGCTGCGGGCAGGCCGAATGCCTTGAGCAGATGGCGCTGGCTTTCGCCGCCGATGCCGGGAACGGAGGTGAGGCGGATCCAGGCGGCGAGTTCGTCGCCGGATTCGGGTTCAGGCATGGCCGACGGGCCGCCCCGAGGCCATGGGCAAACTGGAGCACGTGAAGCGTGCGACTCCTAGTAGGTTTCCACGGAGTGCCCCGTGATTGATGAGCGACGCGAACTTGCGGGCACCCCCGCCCCGGGGCGGGGGCAGGGGGGCGGGGGATGTCAAGGCGTGCGCACCGAGTCGCCGACGACGACTTCCTTCGCCGAAGCCTTGGTGACGATCGCGTAGGAGAGGCGGTCGAAGACGCGGAAGACGAAGACCAGGCCGTAGCGCTCCTCGGGCAGCCGGTGGGTTTCCAGCTTGTTCTTGAAGCGCTCGGTGACTTCGCGGTCGGGTTGGTTGATCGCCAGGACGTGGCCTATCTCGAGGCCATCCCTGGCGCCGCGGGAGATGGTGATGATGGAGCCCGGGCCGCCCGTGTTGGCGGGGCTGGACCCGGTCGTGCCATAGACCGACATCACGCGTCCCTCGATCGTCGTCTTCGGCGCATGGGGAACGTAGTTGACGACGTCGGCCTTCCTGGTTGGCATCAGGTGGTCGCCGACGCTGATCTCGGCACGTGAATTGACGATCTCGAGGATCGTCGGTTCGCCCGGGCGGGTGACCTTGGCACCGCCGAGATGGATGGCTTCGATGCCGAGCACTTCGCCGCTGACGGGATCGGTCAACGGCTGACCCGGCCGGTAAAGCAGGAAGCCCTTGGCCTGCGGATCCTGGATGCCGGTGACGTAGATCTTGCCGCCGGTGCCGACGATCATGCGGTTGTCCTCCAACGCCACGACGCGCGGAGCGCTGGCGAGCCCGTCGGGTTCGATCACCAGCGGCTTGGCCAGGAAGGGCTCGAGGAAGCTCTGCGGAATCGCCGGGATCGCGTCGGTCAGCTGCGTATCGTACTGCTTGGGCGCGAGGCGAACGGTATCGAGCCGCAGTTGCGGATCGGTGCCGCTCCGGTCGAGCACCAATACCTGGCCGGGGTAGATGCGATGGGGGTTCTTCACGTCCTCGGCATTCATGCGCCACAGCTCGGGCCAGCGGTAGGGATCCTTGATGAACTTCGACGAAATGCCCCAGAGGGTATCGCCGGCCACGACGGTGTGGCGGTCGGGCGCATCGGGTGCGAGCTCCAGTGGCTTGGCGGCCTCCGCCCAGGCGGACGTGGCAAGGGCCGCACTTGAGAATGCGACGAGGAGCGCAGATATAATTCTGGACATCGGATGACCTTTCCCGGCCGTTGGACGAAAGAGCGCGAAGGATCACGCTGGGCGGCTTGCGGGATTGTGCATCCAAAACATGCCGTCATCAATCACCTGTTCGACGAATTACCGCCCCAAATACATGGCTCTTCTGCCGATCCTGCGCTATCCGGACCCGCGCCTGCACACCAAGGCCGCCAGGGTCGCGGTCGTTGACGATGCGATTCGCCAGCTGGCGGCGGACATGGCCGAGACCATGTACGAGGCGCCCGGCATCGGCCTGGCCGCCACCCAGGTCAACCAGCATGTGCAGGTGATCGTCATCGACGTCTCCGAGGACAAGTCGCAGCTGCTGACTTTCATCAACCCCGAGCTGCTCGAGCGCTCAGGCGAATGCGAGGGCGAGGAGGGCTGCCTCTCGGTTCCCGGCATCTACGAGACGGTGACACGTTCGGAGCGGGTGAAGGTGCGTGCCCTCGGGCTCGACGGCAAGCCTTTCGAAATGTCCGCCGACGGCCTGCTCGCCGTCTGCATCCAGCACGAGATGGATCACCTGCAGGGCAAGGTCTTCGTCGAATACCTGTCTCGCCTCAAGCAGACTCGCATCCGCTCGAGGCTCGAGAAGCGCGCCCGCATCACCGCCTGACGGCCGCCCTTTGCCGCAGCCACGCCAGCAGTTCGGCGGGCGGCAGCGGTTTCGTATAGTAGAAGCCCTGGGCGTCGTCGCAGCCCTCGCTGCGCAGGAATGCTTCCTGTGCGGGTGTTTCCACGCCCTCGGCGACGACGGCGAAGCCGAGGCTGCGCGCCAGGCCCAGGATCGAGCGCGTGATCGCGGCGTCGTCGGCATCGTCGGGGAGGTCGCGGACGAAGCCGCGGTCGATCTTGAGGCGGTCGACGCTAAGGTACTTGAGGTAGGACAGCGACGAGTAGCCGGTGCCGAAGTCGTCGATGGCGACGCCGATGCCGAGTTCGTGCAGGGCGGCCACCGTGTCCATCGCTGCCGCGGCGTTGTCGAGCAGAAAGTTCTCGGTGATTTCGAGTTCGAGGCTGCCGGCGGGCAGCTTGGACTCGGCCAGCACGCGCTCGACCATGGCGACGAGATCGCCCTGCTCGAACTGGCGGCCATCGACGTTGATCGAGATGCGGCCGATGTCCAGGCCGGCATCCAGCCAGTTTCGCGCCTGGCGACAACCCTCGCGCAGCACCCATTCCCCGAGCGGCAGGATGAGCCGGGTCTCGTGGGCGACGGGCAGGAAATCGTCGGGCGCCACGATACCGTGACCCGGCCGGCGCCAGCGCACCAGGGCTTCGACGCCGGAGACGCGGCCGCTCGCCAGCTCCACTTGCGGCTGGTACCAGAGTTCGAGCTCGCCCTGCGCCAGCGCCTGCTGCAGGCCCTGCTCGGTGCGCAGCCGCGCCATCACCGCGCCGGCCATCGCGCTGTCGTGGAAGCGGAAGGTATTGCGGCCTTCGCGCTTGGCGGCATAGAGCGCGGTGTCGGCGGCCCGCATGAGCTCGACCGCATCGTCGCCGTCGGCGGGGAACAGTGCGATGCCGACACTGGTGGTGACGCGCGCCAGCGATCCGTTCAGGTCGTAGGGTTCCGACACCGCGGCGATCAGCTTGCCGGCGATGCTGCCGATGCCCTGGGGTGTGTCGGACGCCTCGAGAAGGATGACGAACTCGTCGCCGCCGAGGCGTGCCGCCGTGTCGCCGCCGCGCAGGCAGCCGCGCAGGCGTTCGGCCGCCGTCTGCAGCAGCAGGTCCCCGGCGGGATGGCCGAGGCTGTCGTTGACGTTCTTGAAGCCGTCGAGGTCGAGCAACAGCACGGCCAGGCGCGTGGCGTCGCGCTCGGCGCGCTCGATGGCGTGACCGAGCTGAATGCCGAGCAGGGAACGGTTGGCCAGCCCGGTCAGTGCGTCGAAATGGGCGAGGCGCACCAGTTCGGCCTCGGTCTTCTTGATGTGGCTGATGTCGGAGAAGACGCCGATGTAGCTTTGGAGCTGGCCGGCGTCATCGTGCACGGAACTGATGGTCAGCCATTGCGGGTAGATCTCGCTGTTCTTGCGGCGGTTCCAGATTTCGCCCTGCCAGGCGCCCAGGGTGAGGAGGTCATGCCACATGGCCCGGTAGAACACCGCGTCATGGCGCCCCGACTTGAGCAGGCGCGGGTTGGCGCCGACGGCCTCGTCCGCCGCGTAGCCGGTGATGCGAGAAAACGCGGTATTGACCGAGACGATGGTGCCGGCCGGGTCGGTCATGAAGATGCCCTCGGCCGTGTTCTCGAACACCGCCACGGCCTGGCGCTTGTGGCTTTCCTGCGCGTGGGCAGCCGAAACGTCGGTTACCAGCGCGAAGGAGCCGACGAGATCGCCCACCTCGTCATGCACCGGCGCGGCGTTGAAGTGGCAGGGCACCCGGCTGCCGTCGGCACGGGTCAGCTCGACCTCGAAACTGCTTTTTTCGCCGGCGCCGCGCCGCTGCGCCTCGCGACGGAAGATCGCGGCATCGGATCCCTCGACGAAGTCGAGCGCGGCGCGGCCGACGATGTCGCGTTCCGGCCGGGCGAGGATCGCGCACAGGGCGGGGTTGACCTGCCGCGTCACGCCCTTGCGGTCGATGAGCCAGAAGCCTTCCTGCGTCGTGTCGATCATGCGGCGCAGCCGCTGCTCGCTCGCTTCGAGCGCGCGCGCCATCTCGAGGCGGCGGTGGGCGAGGCTCGAAACCATCACCGCGGCGATCATCAGGGTGGTGCCGATGGTGACCGCGGTGGCGAGAAAGGCCGGGTCGAGCGCGGCCGCCGACCGGGCCGAGCCATCGCGCACGAAAAAGGCCGCGGCCATCGCCGTGTAGTGCATGCCCGAGACCGCTGCCCCCATCACCGTCGCCGCCAGCAGGTGGCTGCCGCGCATGCGCCGCACGCCGAAATGGATCGACAGTGCGAGCCAGGCCAGTACGATGGCCACCGCGATCGACGCCGCGAACAGCCTCGGGTCGTAATAGACGAAACCATCGAGGCGCATCGCCGCCATGCCCGAATAGTGCATGGTGCCGATGCCGCTGCCGAGCAGCACGCTGCTCGCCGCCAGGCGTCGCGGACTGACGCGGCGACGGCGGATGACCTCGAGCGCGACCGCGCTGGCAAGCATGCCGGGGATCATCGACAGCACGGTGATGGTCGGGTCGTAGCTGACGCCGCAGGGCAGCGTCAGCGCCAGCATGCCGATGAAGTGCATGGCCCAGGTGCCGCCGCCCATGGCCAGCGCACCGGTGCCGAGCCAGACCAGCCGATCCTGCGCCGTGCGTGCCGCGCCGATGCGTGCGGCGACGTCGAGCGCGACCCAGGCGGCGAAAACCGCGATCAGCACCGAGACCGTCACCAGTCGCGCGTCGTAGAAGCTGGCGTAGAGCAGGCTGGCGTCGGGGGGGCGGTCGATGAAGCGCAGGCTATCGAGAATATCCATTTTGCGTGGCGCGGAATTCGCTTAGCATGCCACAGGCTCGCCCGGCGTGCTCGTCTTGCGCAAGGTGGGCGCAAGCGTCGGCGTGAGACAATCCGGCCATGAATTCTCCCGCCCTGCGCATTGCCTTTGCCGGTACCCCCGAGTTCGCCGCAGTGGCGCTGGAGGCGATCCTTGCTGCAGGCCATGAGGTTCCTCTGGTGCTGACCCAGCCCGACCGGCCGGCGGGGCGCGGGCAGAAGCTCGTCGCCAGCCCGGTCAAGCAGGTCGCCGCGAAGCATGGCATTGCCGTGCATCAGCCCGAGCGCCTGCGCGATCCGGCGACGCATGGGCCGTTGATCGAGGCGGCTGTCGACGTACTGGTGGTGGCTGCCTACGGCCTGATCCTGCCGCAGGCCGTGCTCGACATCCCGCGCCTGGGCTGCCTCAACATCCACGCTTCGCTGCTGCCGCGCTGGCGCGGTGCGGCGCCGATCCAGCGCGCGCTCGAGGCCGGTGACGCCGCGACCGGCGTCACCATCATGCGCATGGAGGCCGGCCTCGACACCGGCCCGATGTTGCTCAAGGAATCGCTGCCGATCACTGCCGACGACAGCGCGGCGACCCTGCACGACAAGCTCGCTGCCCAGGGCGCGCGCCTGATCGTCGACGCCCTCGGGCGGCTCGAGCACCTGACGGCCGAAGCCCAGCCCGAGGCCGGCGTGACCTATGCCAACAAGATCGAGAAGCGCGAGGCGGCGGTGGACTGGACGCAGCCGGCGGCCGTCATCGAGCGCCGCATCCGCGCCTTCGATCCCTTCCCCGGCGCACTGGCGAGCCTGCGCGGGGAGACGCTGAAACTGTGGAAGGCGTCGCCGGCGCATGCGGCCGCAGGTGGCGGCGAGCCGGGCACGGTGCTGGCGGTCGGCGCGGACGGCATCGTCGTCGCCTGCGGCGAGGGCGCGGTGCGCCTTGCGGAATTGCAGAGGCCCGGCGGCCGCCGTCTCGCTGCCGCCGATTTTCTGTGTGGCTTCGCCGTGACGCCCGGCGAGCGCTTCGGCGCACCGGCATAAGCTGGGAGCAGGCAGTGGAGCACGTGGTCGTCTTCATCCGCCACGGCCTCAGCGAGTGGAACCGCAGCGACCGCTTTACCGGGTGGACCGACATCCCCCTGACCGAGGCCGGATTGAACGAGGCGGCGGCGGCCGGGCGGCGGCTGGCCGCGACAGGCTACGGCTTCGACGAGGCCCATGCCTCGATGCTCTGCCGCACGCGGCAGACCATCGAGACGCTGGTCGCCGCCATGGGGCGGCCGCCGCTGCCCATCGCGGAGACCTGGCGCCTCAACGAGCGCCACTATGGCGCGCTGCAGGGCATGAACAAGAAGGAGATCTTCGCCGCCTGGGGCGAGGAGCAGTCGCGCCGCTGGTGGCGCGGCTACGTCGAGGCGCCGCCGCCGCTGGCCTTCGAGGATCCGCGCCATCCGCGCTTCGATCCGCGCTACGCCGACCTCGATCCGGCGCTGCTGCCTGTGACGGAAAGCCTCGCCGACTGCCAGCGCCGCACCCTGCCGTACTGGCACGAGGTGCTGGCGCCGCGCGTCAAAGCTGGTCGGCGCCTGCTGGTGGCCAGTCACGGCAACACCCTGCGCGGGCTGGTGATGCACTTCGACGGCCTCGACGCCGAAGCCATGATGCATGTCGAGATCGCGCCCGGCGTGCCCCTGGTCTACCGCTACACGCCCGATCTGCAGGTCATCGGCCGGGAGTGGCTCGCCTTGCCGTAACATGTCGCTTCCCCGATGAGGATGGCTCCATGATGGACTTGAACGCGACGCGCCAGGCGAAGGTCCTGGTGACCCGGCCCGCCGGGCATATCGACCAGGCCACTGCCGACGACTTCCTCGCCGCGCTGCGCGCCGCGCTCGCCAGCGCCAGGGGAGAGGGCACGGCGCTGCTGCTCGATTTCACCGCGGTCGATTACATCAGCAGCGTCGGCCTGCGCGCGCTGATGCTGACCGCACGCGAGGCCAAGGCGGCCGGCGTCGCGCTGGCCGTCGCCGCGCTCAAGCCGCTGGTGCAGGAGATCTTCCAGATCAGCCGCTTCGACATGGTGATCACGGTGCATCCGACGGTCGCGGCGGCCGTCGCCGCCCTGGCCACGCCGGCGCTCGCCGGCGCCGACGGAACGGTGCGTGGCTGACGCGGCCGGCACGACCCTCGCCGCGCGCCCTGGCGGGCTGCCCGCACTGCTCGACTTCGCCCGCAGCTTCGGGCGCGAACACGGGCTGCCCGAAGCGGCCGTCCATCGCCTCGTCGTCATTCTCGAGGAGCTGTTCCTCAATACCGTCCAGCACGGCCACGGCGGCGGCAGCGATGCGCCGGTGACGGTCGAGCTGTCCCTGCTCGCCGACGAACTGCGCTGCAGCTACACCGATCATGCGCCGCTGTTCGTGCCGCCCGCCGGCCTGCCGAGTCACATCGAGCGGGCGCCGGATGCGCGTCCGCTCGGTGGTCTCGGCGTGGCCATGGCGCGCTCGCTCGCCAGCGACCTCAGCCACTCGCAGGCCGGGGCGGACGGCGGCAACCGCATCGCCTTTTCCGTCAGCCTGGCACGTGCGTGAAGAAGCCGATGCTCGGGGCGCCGTGAGCGAAGCGACAGTGCTGTCCCCGCCGCTGGCGAGCGCGTTGCGGGCCGCGGCCGAAGCTGTCGCCGGCGTGATCGCCGGCCGCACGCCCGAAGCGCCGCTGGCGGCGACCATTCCGGCGCTGCGGCCGGCGGTGATGGACCTCGTCTTCGGCACGCTGCGCGATGGCGGCCGCGGTGATTTCCTTCTCGGCCGGCTGCTCGCGCGGCCGCTGCAGGAGCCGCTGATCCATGCCCTGCTGCTGGTGGCGCTGTTCCGGCTCGAGCAGCGGCCGCAGGATGTACACACCACCGTCGATCAGGCCGTCGATGCTGCCGCGGGCATCAGGCGCGGCCGCCTCAAGGCCCTGGTCAATGGCGTGCTGCGCGGTTTCCTGCGCCGTCGCGACGAGCTGCTCGCCGCCGCCGAAGCCGACGTCGTCGCGCGCTGGCGCCATCCGCGCTGGTGGATCGAACGCCTGCAGGCCGAGCAGCCGCAAGCTTGGCCGGCGGTGCTCGCCGCCGGCAACAGCCACCCGCCGATGACGCTGCGCGTCAATCGCCGCTGCGACGACGCGCAGCACTATCTGGCCGAACTCGTGGCCGCCGGCATCGAAGCGCAGGCGCTGGACGCCGTCGCCATCCGCCTCGAGGCGCCAGTCGCGGTCGAGCGCCTGCCCGGCTTCGCCGCGGGTCGCGTCTCGGTGCAGGACTGGGGCGCGCAGCGTGCCGCCGCCCTGCTCGATCTCCATGAGGGCCAGCGCGTGCTCGACGCCTGCGCCGCGCCCGGGGGCAAGACGGCGCACATCCTCGAGACGGCCGATGTCGAGCTCACCGCGCTCGAACTGGATGCGCAGCGTGCCGGGCGCGTGCGCGAAAACCTCGCGCGCCTCGGTCTCGCCGCCGATGTCCGGGTCGCCGACTGCCGGCGTCTCGAGGAATGGTGGGATGGCCGCCGCTTCGAACGCATCCTCGCCGACGTGCCCTGCTCGGCCTCGGGGGTGGCCAGGCGCCATCCCGACATCAAGTGGTTGCGGCGGGCCGCCGATGTGGCGCAGTTCGCACAGACGCAGGCGGCGATCCTCGATGCCTTGTGGCATGTGCTGGCCCCCGGTGGCAAAATGCTTTATTGCACCTGCTCCGTGTTTCGCGCCGAAAATGTCGACCAGATCAAGGAATTTACCCGGCGTCACCCGGATGCTGCGCGTTTGCCCACCGGCTGCGCCGAACTCGAAGTCCACTTGATGCCCGGCCCCGACCACGATGGCTTCTATTACGCGCTGCTGCAGAAGCTGGCTTAGCCGCCTGGCGCTGCTGCTGGCGCTCGCGCTGGCCGGCATCGCCCATGCCGGCAGCATCGAGCCGGTGCACGCCGATCTCAAACAGGGCGAGGACGGCCACGTGCTGTCGGCCGAGTTTTCCGTCGATCTCGGCTCCCGCCTCGAGGAGGCCGTGGCGCGGGGCGTGCCGCTCTACTTCAACCTCGAGTTCGTGCTCGAGCGCAACCGCTGGTACTGGCTCAACGAGCAGGTCGCCAGCATCACCATCAATTATCGTCTCGCCTACAACGCGCTGACCCGCCAATACCGGCTCTCCGTTGGCGGCCTCCACCAGAGCTTCGCGACGCTGGCGGAGGCGATGCGCGTCATCGCGCGGATCTCGGCGCTGCCGGTGGCCGACAAGGGTGCGCTGAAGCCCGGCGAGAACTACACGGCGGCGCTGCGCCTCTCGCTCGACCGCAGCCAGCTGCCCAAGCCGCTGCAGGTCGACGCCATCGCCAACAGCGACTGGCAGGTCAGCACCAAGGCACTGCGCTGGCAGTTCTCCCCCGCGCCCGAGTCCCCGGCGAAGTGAAAGTCCTCCTGATCCTCGCGGCTGCTGCGGGTGCGATACTCGTCTTCCTGCTGACTTCGGCCAGCGCCAACACCGCACTGCTCTCCGGCTATTACCCTTGGCTGCTCGGCGCCAACGCCCTGATCGCGGTGGCGATGCTGGCACTGGTGGGCATCCAGCTGCGGCGGCTGTGGAAGGACTTCAAGGGCGGCGTTTTCGGCTCGCGGCTGAAGACGCGGCTGGTGCTGCTGCTGGCGCTGATGGCGCTGCTGCCGGGTGCGCTGGTCTATGCCGTTTCGATGCAGTTTGCCGTACGCTCGATCGAGTCCTGGTTCGACGTGCGCGTCGACAGCGCGCTCGAGGGCGGTCTCGACCTCGCGCGCAACGTGCTCGACGCACAGCAGGCGGAGCTGCTCGAAAAGGCCCGCGGTATGACGCTCGACGTCGGCGATACCGGCAATGCCGGCCCGGCGCTGCTCAACCGCCTGCGCGAGCAGTCCGGAGTGCAGACGACGACGCTCTTCGCCGGCAACGGCCAGATACTGGCGAGCAGCTCCAGCGATGTCGGCAGCCTGCTGCCGCCGGTGCCTTCGACCGCGCAGCTGCGCCAGGCGAGACTGGGCCGCGGCTTCGCCGTGGTCGAGGGCGAGGCCGCGACGGGCCTGATGCTGCGGGCGCTGGTGCCCGTCAGCGGCTTCGAACTGGGGGCCGAGCAACGGGTGCTGCAACTGACGAAGATGGTGCCCGGCGCCATCGCCCGCAGTGCCGAGAGCGTTGCGGCCGCCCACCGCAACTACCAGGAACTGCAACTGGGCAAGCAGGGACTCAAACGCATCTACACCCTGACGCTGACGCTGACGCTGCTGCTGGCGCTGTTCGCCGCCATCGCGCTCGCCTTCGTCTTCGCCGAGCGCCTGGCGCGGCCGCTGCTGATCCTGGCCGAGGGCACGCAGGCGGTGGCGGCCGGCGACTTCACGCCGCGCAGCGTGGTGGCTTCCGACGACGAGCTCGGCGTGCTGACGCAGTCCTTCTCGAAGATGACGCGGCAGCTCGACGACGCCCGGCGCGAGACCGAGCGCCATCGCCAGCAGGTCGAGGCCGCCAGCGCCTATCTCGAGAGCGTGCTCGCCAACCTCTCCGCCGGCGTGCTCGCCTTCGACCGCGAGCTGCGGCTGCGCGCCGCCAACCGCGGCGCCATGGCCATCCTGCGCGAGGACCTGACCGAGCTCGAGAAGGTGCCGCTGGCGGAGTGGCCGCGCCACGGCGCCTTCGCCGGTGCGATCATCGCCGCCTTCAGGGAGCGCGGCGACGAGTGGCAGCAGGAACTCGAACTCGAGGCCGATGGCGTCACGCAGGTGCTGCTGATGCGCGGTTCCACCCTGCCCGAGGCCGGCGGCGGCGGCACGGTGGTGGTGTTCGACGACATCACCCAGCTCATCTCGGCGCAGCGCAGCGCGGCCTGGGGCGAGGTGGCGCGGCGTCTCGCGCACGAGATCAAGAATCCGCTGACCCCGATCCAGCTCTCGGCCGAGCGGCTGCAGATCAAGCTCGCCGACAAGCTCGAGCCCGCCTCGCGCGACATGCTCGACCGCTCGATCGCCACCATCGTCGCCCAGGTCGAGGCGATGAAGAACATGGTCAACGACTTTCGCGACTACGCCAAGACGCCGCCGCCGAGCCTGGCGGCCGTCGATCTCGATGCGCTGGTGCGGGAAGTGCTGACGCTCTACGAGGCGGCGTCGCCGCGCGTCGAGGCCAGCCTCGTCGCCGACCTGCCGCGCGTGCGTGCCGATGCCAACCAGCTGCGCCAGGTGCTGCACAACCTCATCAAGAACGCCAGCGAAGCGCTCGCGGAACATGGCTCTTCGCCGTCCCTGTTTGCCGGCGAGGGACCGAAAATCCTGGTGGCAACGCGCGCCGAGGACAGGCGCGTCGCGCTCGTCGTCGCCGACAATGGCCCGGGCTTTCCGCCGCAGATCCTGAAGCGCGCCTTCGAGCCCTACGTCACCACCAAGGCCAAGGGCACGGGGCTGGGGCTGGCCATCGTCAAGAAGATCGTCGACGAGCATCGCGGCGAGGTCGTGCTGGCCAACCGCAGCGGTGGCGGCGCCGAGATCACCATCCGGCTTCCCGTCGCCGCCCACGAATGATGATATTGTTCAGCCATGGCCCAGATACTGGTCGTTGACGACGAAGTCGGCATCCGCGAACTTCTTTCGGAGATCCTCCGCGACGAGGGGCATGACGTGCGCCTGGCGGAGAATGCCGGCGCCGCCCGCGCCGCCCGCGCCGCCGCGCGCCCCGACCTGGTGCTGCTCGACATCTGGATGCCCGACACTGACGGCATCACCCTGCTCAAGGAGTGGGTCGCCAACGGCCAGCTCAACATGCCGGTGGTGATGATGTCCGGCCACGGCACCATCGACACCGCGGTCGAGGCGACCCGCATCGGTGCCATCGACTTCCTCGAAAAGCCGATCGGCATGCAGAAGCTGCTCGCCGCCGTGCAGCGTGCGCTCGACCGCTCGCACAAGCCCGGCGCCGGCAGCCTCTCGCTCGCCGCCTTCCCCCGTTCGGCGCCGCTGAAGGACCTGAAGAAGCGCCTCGAGCAGCTTGCCGCCAAGAGCCGCACCGTGCTGCTGCGCGCCGGCCCGGCCGGATTCGTCGAGCTTGCCGGGCGCACGCTGCAGCCACCGGGCCGCGCCTGGGTGGACGTCGCCGCCGACTCCAACCCGATCACGCTGGACGCGCTGCAGGCCGCGGCCGGTGGCGTGCTCTGGTGCGAAGAGCTCGGCCGCCTGACGCGGCTGCAGCAGAAGAATCTCGCTTTCGCCGCCGAACGCCTGGAAAAGTTCGATCTGCACCTGGTCGCTGCCAGCAGTCACGACCTGGCGGCGTTGACTGCGCTGGGCTGGGACGAGGCGCCGCTGCGCCGCCTGTTCGAGGTCTGGCTTGGCGTGCCTTCCCTGGCCGAGATCCGCGACGAGATTCCCGACATTGCCGCCCACCTGCTGACCCAGCTGGTCGAGGCCGGCGAAAGCCCGCTGCGGCGCCTGTCCACCGCGGCGCAGAACGCGCTGCGCCAGCACGCCTGGCCCGGCGGCTACGGCGAACTGAAGAGCGTGGTCAAGTCGCTGGCGCTGGGTGCGCTGGAGGAGGAAATCGGCGGCGAGGACGTCACGCGGCTGCTCACGCCGGTACCCGACGGCGCACCGAAGACGCCGGCGGGGCTGGCGGTCGAAATGCTGGCGCTGCCGCTGCGCGAGGCGCGCGAAACCTTCGAGCGCATCTATTTCGAATACCACCTCGGGCTCGACGGCGGCAACATGACGCGGCTGGCCGAGACCACGGGCCTGGAGCGGACGCATCTTTATCGCAAGCTGAAGGATCTGGGGCTGCGGTAGTATTTCCGGTGGCCGCACCGGCCGCCCAATAACAAGACCAAGGTGGTCGCCATGAAAGAACTGATCGCACTGCTGCTGACTGGCATCGTCATGCTCGCCGGAGTGCCCGCCTTCGCGGCGAAGGGCGACGCCGACAAGGCCCGGGCGGAGATCCGCAAGACCTCCAAGGACATTCTCGCCCAGCTCTACAAACAGCAGCCTTCGGCGAAGAAGGCGGTGGCCTCGGCTGCGGGCTACGCCGTGTTCAGCAACTTCGGCATGAAGATCTTCGTTGCGGGCAGCGGCAGCGGCAAGGGCGTCGCGGTGAACGCCAAGAGCAAGAAGGAAGTCTTCATGAAGATGATCGAGGTGCAGGCGGGTCTCGGGCTCGGCGTGAAGACGTTCCGACTGGTGTTCGTCTTCGAGAACGAGAAGGGCTGGAACAACTTCGTCAACTCGGGCTGGGAGGCCGGTACCCAGGCTACTGCGGCGGCCAAGAGCGGCGACTCCGGTGCGGCCTACCAGGGCGCGATCTCGGTGGCGCCCGGCGTCTGGCTCTACCAGATGACCGACAAGGGCCTGGCGGTGGAGGCGACGGTCAAGGGCACCAAGTACTACAAGGACGACGACCTCAACTGACGGTCGCTCGCCGCGGTGGCGCCATGAAAATCCTCATTCTCGGCGCCGGCCAGGTCGGCGCCTCGGTGGCCGAAGTGCTCACCTCCGAGGCCAACGACATCACCATCGTCGATCAGAACCGGGAGAGCCTGGCGGCACTGGGCGACCGCTATGACGTGCGTACCGTCGCGGGCAATGCCGCCTACCCTTCGGTGCTGCGCGAGGCCGGCATCGAGGACACCGATCTGCTGGTGGCGGTGACGCAGTCCGATCAGACCAACCTGGTGGCGTGCAAGATCGCGCGCAGCATGTTCGGGGTGCCGACCCGAATTGCGCGCTTGCGTTCGGACGATTTTCTCGATGGCGATCTGCTGTCGCCGGAAAATTTCGCCGTCGATCATGCGATCAGTCCGGCACAGGACATCACTGACTACATAGTCAAGCTCATCGCCTTTCCCGAAGCCCTGCAGGTGCTCGAGTTTGCCGACGGCAAGGTCACACTGATCGGGGTGCGCGCCTATCAGGGAGGACTGCTCGTCGGCAAGCCGATCCGCGCCATGCGCGAGCACCTGCCGGCCGTTATCGATGCACGTATCGCGGCGATATTCCGCGAGTACCAGCCGGTCGAACTGGACGGCAACACGGTCATCGAGCCTGACGATGAAGTCTTCGTCCTGGCCGCGACCGGACACATACGAACGGTGATGCAGGAATTGCGCCGCATGCAGCAGCCGGTGCGCCGCGTCATGATCGTGGGCGGCGGCAACATTGGCGCGCGCGTCGCCGCGGCGCTGGAGGCGAGCTATCAGGTGAAGCTGATCGAGCGCGACCAAGGTCGTGCCGAGATCGTCGCCGGCCAGCTCGCCGCGACGCTGGTGCTGCACGGCGATGCGACCGACGAGAAGCTGATGGCCGAGGAGAACATCGATGAAATGGACATGTTCCTCGCGCTCACCAACGACGACGAGGACAACATCATGGCGGCGCTGCTGGCCAAGCGCCTCGGCTGCAAGCGCGTGCTGGCCCTGATCAACCGCCGCGCCTACGCCGACATGGTCCAGCACAGCGCGATCGACATCGGCCTCTCGCCGGCGCAGGTCTCGATCGGCTCGCTGCTGGCCTATGTCCGTCGCGGCGACGTCGTGCGCGTGCACAGCCTGCGGCGCGGGGCGGCGGAGGCGCTCGAGCTCGTCGTCCACGGCGACAGGAACACCTCGAAGGTGGTTGGACGGCGCATCGACGAACTGCCAGTGATCAAGGGCGCGCGCATCGGCGCCATCGTTCGCCGCAGCAGCGAGCCGGAGGTGGTGGCGAAGGACGGCTTTCTCGTCGACGAGTACGTCGATTTCGTGCTCATTCCCCATCACGACACGGTGATCGAGAGCGGCGATCACGTTGTGGTCTTTTGCACGCGCAAGCGTCAGGTGGCGGAAGTCGAGCGCCTGTTCCAGGTTTCCGCCGGGTTTCTCTGATGTTGCAGCGCGTGCTGCCGGTCCTGCACGTCCTTGGGCTGATGCTGATGTTCTTCAGCGGCACCTACCTGATGCCCATTGCCGCGTCGCTGATCTATGCCGACGGCACGTGGATGCAGTTCATCGACGCGATGATGGTCGCACTCGGCTCGGGTGCCCTGCTGGCACTTGTGACCCGGCGCTACAAGCGCGAACTCAAGCCGCGTTCCGGCTTCCTGCTGGTGACCCTGGCCTGGATCCTGATGGCTGCCATCGCCACGGTGCCGCTGATGCTGGCCATCGAAGGCCTGTCGTTTACCGATGCCTTCTTCGAGACCATGTCGGGGCTGACGACGACCGGAGCGACCGTGCTTACCGGCCTCGAGAAGCTGCCGCCGGCGGTCAACCTCTGGCGCCACGAGCTCAACTGGCTCGGCGGCATGGGCATCATTGTGCTGGCCGTGGCCATCCTGCCGCTGCTCGGCGTCGGCGGCATGCAGCTGTACAAGGCCGAGGCCACCGGTGTGAACAAGGAATCGAAGCTGACAGCGCGCATCGGCGATACCGCCAAAGCCCTCTGGCTGGTCTATTTCGGCATCACCGTCGCCTGCATCCTGGCGTTGAAGGCGGTCGGCATGAACTGGCTCGACGCCATCTGCCATGCTTTTGCGGCGCTGTCGCTCGGCGGCTTCTCCACCTACGATGCGAGCGTCGGCCAGTTCGATTCGCCGGCGATCGAGGCGGTGCTGATCTTCTTCATGATGATCGCCGCGATCAATTTCGCCAGCCACTTCCTCGTCTGGCGCCAGCGTTCCCTGGCCGTCTACCTGCGCGATGCCGAGGCCAAGGCCATCGTCGTGGTGATCGCCTCGTCGACGCTGATCTGCTCGATCTACCTTGCGGTCAAGGGCACCTATCCCGATTTCCCGACCAGCCTGCGCCATGTCGCCTTCAACCTGGTCTCGATCGCCACCGACTGCGGCTTCGTCAGCCAGGATTACGACAAGTGGCCGGCTTTCGTGCCGCTGTGGATGCTGCTCCTGTCGTGCATCACGGCGAGTTCCGGCTCGACCGGCGGCGGCATCAAGATGATCCGCACCCTGATACTCGCCCGGCAGGGCCTCGTCGAGCTGAAGCGGCTGATCCATCCGCACCTCGTCGCACCCCTGCGCGTCGGCGACACCGCCGTGTCGCCGCAGATCGCCGGCGCGGTGCTCGGCTTCATCTTCCTCTACATCCTGACGGTCGGCGAGCTCACCTTCTTCCTGGTCGCATCGGGCCTCGACTTCACCTCGTCGATCACCGCGATCGTCGCCTGCATCAACAACGCGGGCCCCGGCCTCAACGTCGTCGGTCCGGCGCAGAACTACCAGGCGCTGACCGACTTTCAGGTCTGGGTCTGTTCGGCGGCCATGCTGATCGGCCGCCTCGAGGTGATGACCGTCTTCGTGCTGCTGACGCCGGCGTTCTGGCGGAAGTAGGCCTGGAGGGCTTGGCCCGCCCTTCCCCAGCCCCTCCTTCTCGGGAGGGGAGACGCGCGGTACGCGGCGAAGCCGCAACCCGCCCCCTTGGCTGCTATGACGCTCCCCGTAATGACCGAGCGCAGCGAACTCGTGAGGCACCTCCCCCGCGAGGGGGAGGTCGGGAGGGGGCGGGTCTATAATCAGCGCCTTTCCCCGCCGGAGGCCGCCATGGCCCGCCCCAAGAACGACAACTTCCTGCGCGCCCTGCTGCGCGAGCCGGTCGATTACACGCCCACCTGGCTGATGCGCCAGGCCGGCCGCTACCTGCCCGAGTACAACGAGACACGACGCCGTGCCGGCAACTTCCTCAACCTCTGCAAGAACCCGGGCCTCGCCTGCGAGGTGACGCTGCAGCCGCTGGCGCGCTTCCCGCTCGACGCCGCCATCCTCTTCTCCGACATCCTCACCGTGCCCGACGCCATGGGCCTCGGCCTCTATTTCGCCGAGGGCGAGGGGCCGAAGTTCGAGCGGCCGCTGCGCGAGGAATGGGCGATCCGCGACCTCGCCGCGCCCGATCCCGACGCCCACCTGCGCTACGTGCTCGACGCCGTGCGCGAGATCCGCCGCGCGCTCGACAACTCGGTGCCGCTGATCGGCTTCTCCGGCTCGCCCTTCACCCTGGCCTGCTACATGGTCGAGGGCGGCGGCTCCGACGATTTCCGCACCGTCAAGACCATGCTCTACGACCGGCCGGATTTGCTGCACCGCATCCTCGAGGTGAACGCGCAGGCGGTCACCGACTACCTCAACGCCCAGATCGAGGCCGGTGCCCAGGCCGTGCAGATCTTCGACACCTGGGGTGGCATGCTCTCCCACGCCGCCTATCGCGAGTTCTCGCTCGCCTACATGCAGCGCGTGATCGAGGGCCTGATCAAGAGCCACGATGACGAGCGCGTGCCCTGCATTGTGTTCACCAAGGGTGGCGGCCAGTGGCTGGAGGCGATTGCCGCGACGGGCTGCGACGCCATCGGCGTCGATTGGACCACGGATCTCGGCGAGGCCCGCCGCCGCGTCGGCGACAAGGTCGCGCTGCAGGGCAACCTCGATCCGATGGCGCTGTTCGCCTCGAACGAGGCCGTCGCCGGCGAAGCCAGGCGGGTGCTCGACAATTTCGGCCCGGCCGACGGCAAGGGCGGCCACGTCTTCAATCTCGGCCATGGCATCTCCCAATACACCGCACCGGAGCGGGTTTCCGTGCTGGTCGAGACCGTGCGCCAGCACAGCAGGCACTCCTAGGGCAACGCCTCTTGCCGATGCCCTCGCGGCAAGGGTTCCAGGGCAGCGCAAAAATGGTGCGGGGAGTTGACTTATGCACAGAATCCGGTTTCGCCCTGTCCCGGCCGAACTTACGGTGTTGTCAGCAATGGGAAAATTGCAACCCATTGTTTTTTAACGAATCTAGTATTGCACATTCGTTACGCAAGTGCGACAAACGCTATATGGCGTGGGCAGTTAGCGCAAGTCGGCAGGCGTTGTTCACAAACTTATCCACAGAATTTGTGGGTAAGACAAAAACCCTTTCCTGCCATGTGATTACCCGCGAAAAGCGAGGTCAAGTCGAGATTCATGTCGCAAGCGCTTGATCCCGTCCTGCAGGTCGCCCTTGACGTTCCCCTGCCCCGCCTTTTCGACTATCGCGGCAGCGCTGAAATAGTTCCCGGCAGTCTCGTTCGCGTTCCCTTCGGCAAGGGCGTGAAGACCGGCGTCGTGGTCGCGGTCGCGGCGCAAAGCGATCAGCCGGCGGACAAGCTCAAGGCCGTCGAGGCGGTGCTGGCGGTGACGCCGCTGCCGTCCGACTGGCTGGCGCTGTGCGAGTTCGTGAGCCGCTACTACCAGCATCCGCTCGGCGGCGTGATGAGCCTCGCGCTGCCCCCGCTGCTGCGCCAGGGCAAGCTGCCGCGCAAGCTGAAAGAGAAGCCGGCGGGTGGGGCAGAGACGGTGCTGCCGGTCATGCCGGTGATGCTCGACGAGCAGGTAGTCGCGGTCGCGGCAATCTCCGCGGCGAGCGGTTTCGCCCCCTTCCTGCTGCACGGCATCACCGGCAGCGGCAAGACCGAGGTCTACCTGCGCGCCATCGCCACCGTGCTTGAACGTGGCGGCCAGGCCATGATGCTGGTGCCGGAGATCGCGCTCACGCCCCAGCTCGAAGGCCGCGTCGCCGCGCGCTTCCCGCAGGCGCGCATCGCCATCGCCCACAGCGGCGTGGCCGATGCCGGCCGCACGCGCGGCTTCCTCGATGCCCATGCCGGCCGCGCCGACATCGTGCTCGGCACCCGGCTCGCCGTGTTCATGCCGCTGCCGCGGCTGCAGTTGATCGTCATCGACGAGGAGCACGACGGCTCCTTCAAGCAGCAGGAAGGCCTGCGCTACTCGGCGCGCGACGTCGCGGTGTTCCGCGCCAAGCAGCGTGGTGTGCCCATCGTGCTCGGCTCGGCCACGCCCTCGCTCGAGACTTTCCACCATGCGACGAGCGGCCGCTACCGCCTGCTCGAACTCACCCGCCGCGCCGTGGCCGAGGCGCCGCCGCGGGTAGCGGTGGTCGACACCCGACGCGAGAAACTGCAGGACGGCATGAGCGCGGCGCTGCTGGCGGCGATGAGCGAGCGCTTGCAACGTGGTGAGCAGAGCCTGATCTTCCTCAACCGCCGCGGCTACGCGCCGGTGCTGGCCTGCCCGGCCTGCGGCTGGATTTCCGGCTGCCGCCGCTGCGCCGCGAACCTCGTCGTCCATCTCGCCGACCGGCGGCTGCGCTGCCACCACTGCGGGCTCGAGGCCGGCATTCCGCGTGCCTGCCCCGATTGCGGCAACGTGGACATCCATCCCTTCGGCCGTGGCACCCAGCGCCTCGAGGCGGCCCTGAGCGAGCGCTTCCCCGAGGCGCGCATCCTGCGCATCGACCGCGATTCGGCCAGCACGCCGGTGAAATGGGCGGCGCTGCTCGATGCCATCCACGAAGGCTCCGCCGACATCCTCGTCGGTACCCAGATGCTGGCCAAGGGCCACGACTTTCCCAAGCTCACGCTGGTCGGCGTCGCCGGTGCCGACGCGGCGCTGTTCGCCGCTGACTTCCGCGCCCCCGAGCGCCTCTTCGCCCAGCTCATGCAGGTCGGCGGCCGCAGCGGCCGCGCCGCGCTGGCCGGCGAAGTGCTGATCCAGACCGAATACCCGTCGCATCCGCTCTACCAGGCGCTAATCGCCCACGACTACGCCGCCTTCGCCGCCGCCCAGCTGGCGGAGCGCGAGCAGGCCGGCTTCCCGCCCTATGTCTTCCAGGCCCTGCTGCGTGCCGAGGCGAAGCAACTCGACGACGCACTGGCCTTCCTCGCCGCCGCGCGCGAGTCGGCGCTGGCGCTGGGCGGATCCGTCACGCTCTACGATCCGGTGCCGATGCGCCTGTTCCGCAAGATGACCCTGGAGCGGGCGCAGCTGCTGGTCGAATCCGCCAGCCGGCCGGCCCTGCAGGCATTCCTGACAAGCTGGGTCGCCGGCCTCTACAATCAGAAAACGCCGCGCGACCTGCGCTGGCATGTCGACGTCGACCCGCTGGAGTTCTGATGAAAACGCAGCACCGCCTGCTCGATGCCGCGATTGCCGTCTTTCTGCTCGGGGCGGTGGCGATGGCGCTGCTGATCGCGCGCGGCATCCTGCTCGCGGCCGAGGCCGAGACGGACCTGGCGAACCGCGACGGCAAGTCCAATGCGACGGCGACGGCGAAGGCCCTCGATACCGAGTTCGGCGCCATGCGTCACCTGGCGCGCGTCTTCGTCGCCGAACGCCGGGCGCTGCTCGAGGACATCGGCGCCAGGGGTGATCCCAACGACCACATCTTCGACCTGGCAGAAGCGGTCTCTCGCTGGTTTCCGCACAACCTGGCCTTCACCATCGCCGACGGCGAGGGCGTGCCGCTGGTGACCGATTTCAAGAACGGCATCGGCCCGGCCTGCCTCGCCGACCTCAAGCTCAGCGCGGCCGGCAGGCTCGACAGGGTGCCGCTGCACATGGCGGGGGGCATCAGCCACGTGGACATCCTGGTACCGGTGACCTTCCGCGACGGCCGGCGGGGCAGCTTCATGGTCAGTTTCACCACCACCGGCCTGGCCGGACTGATGAGCGCCAGCGGCGACTCACGCTACACCGTGAGCCTCGTCCCTGCCGGGACGCCTGCCGGGATCAACGAGTTCCTTGCGCCGGTGCCCGTGAGCGACCTCGCGATCAAGGTCCGGCTCGACCCGAAGTTCCTCGACGTCGTCGACGGCATCAGCCGGCGCGACCTGCTGATCTACGTCGGCGGCTTCTCGGCCTTCGCCCTGTTCGGCGCGTCCGTGCTGCTCTGGATGCGGCGGCGGCTGCGCCGGGCGCCGCCCGGCTAGCCGCGTCGACCTGCCGCGAACCAGCCGTAGCTCGCCGCCTGCAGCAGCACGAGGACACCCAACGTCCACTGGAAGGCCTCGCGCTGTCCGAGGCCACTCGCGGCCAGCAGATCCACCCCCGCACCGAAGCCCCATTGCAGGCTGAAGGCGCCGACGAAGGCGCCGAGGTTGAGTGCGGTATTGACGCGGCCGGCGAGTTGCGGCGGAAACTGCGCCTGCAACAACGCGTAGGCGAGGTTGCCGACCGAGAACACCAGTCCGAGCATGAACCAGGTCGCGTGGGTCGGCAGCAGGTCGAGGACGATGGCCGCATTGACCGCCACGCCCAGTCCCATGCCGACCGCCAGGATGCGCTCGGGCGGGATGCCGCGGTGTTTGAGCGGAATGACGAAGAAGGCGATGGCGAGGAAGCCCGCCAGCATGGCGATGCCGGTGAGCAGCAGGTGGAAGGCTGCGGCGTCGCGGGTCAGGCCGTTGAAGTGCATCAGCCAGGGCACCGCCCACAGTCCCTGCACCGCCATGAAGCCGCCGACGATCATCGCCGTCTGCGGCGCGAAGCGCCAGAAGGCGCGGCTTTTCAGGATCTCGCCGAGGCCGCGCAACTGCCCGGCCACCGTCTCGCCGGCGCCGACTTTTCCCTTTTCGGGCGTGCTGAAGATCGCCGCCGCCGCGAGCAGCGCGAGCACCGCGAGGCCGAGGAACACGCCGCGCCAGCCGGCCAGCGGCAGCATCCAGCCGAGCGGGGTCGTCGCCGTCAGCGCGCCCAGACCCCCGGCGGCCATCACCGCGGCGTTGAGCGAGGCCTGGCGCTCGGCCGGGAACCACAGCGAGAAGGCCTTGAACGAGGCCATGAGGCAGGCCGAAACGCCCAGCCCGATCAGCGCGCGCGCCGTGACGAGGCCGCCGAGGCTGGCGGCCAAGGCGAAGAAGGCGCAGCCGGCTGCCGCGATCAGCAGCAGCGCCGCCTCGACGCGGCGCGGGCCGTAGCGGTCGAGCAGCAGACCCAGCGGCAGCTGGAAGGCGCCGAAGGCGAGCAGGTAGGCGGAGGTCAGCAGGCCGAGGTCGGTCGCCGAAACGCCGAGGTCGCGGATGAGCTCGGGCGCGATGACGGCATTGACGTTGCGCAGCAGGTAGGAGAGGTAGTAGCCCGCGGCGAAGGGGGCGAATATCCGCAGCCAGGGATTCACGCGGCGTTCTCCCGCAGCCAGGCGGCGCGCTCGTTCAGCTTCTGCACCCAGCGCGCGGCCAGCCCCGGCGCCGCGGCCAGCCGCTCGAGTTCGCCGGGCGCGGGGCGATGCGCCTTCCAACTCCGCCACAGGCGTGCGAGCGTAGCGTGCGGCGTCGGCCGCTCGAGCAGTTCGAAGGCGCAGCCCGGCGCCACCTCGCCCTCCTCGAGCACGCGGAAATACCAGCCGACGAGGCCCTCCTCGTCGATCAGCCGCGTCATGCCCTCGACGCCGAAGCGGCGGTCGATCTTCCAGCATGGCGAGCGCGGCCGCGAGACCTGGATGCGCGCGTGGCCGAGGCGGAAGACGTCGCCGATGCAGACCGTGGTTTCGTCCCAGCCCGGCACGCCGAGGTTCTCGCCGAGGCTGCCGGGGACCAGCCGTGCCGCCGCATCGGGAAAGGCCGCGGCGAGGCGTGCATAGTGCGCAGTCGGGTACTGGTGCAGCGCCTGCTCCGTCCCGCCATGCACGCGGCGGTCGGCCTGGGCGTCGCCGGCGAGACCCTCGGCGCCCAGCCACAGCGGCATTTCGCATTCGCGCTTGAACATGCCCGTCGGCTGGTTCTCGGGCGGCAGCGGCCGGATGCCGCCGGCGAACAATGTCGCGGCGTTCACCACAGCCATGCCGCGCCGCGCACGCCGGAGGAATCGCCGAACTTCGCCCTCGCCAGCTTCGTTTCCACGCGGTCGGAGAAGACATGCGCCCCCCACAGCGCCGGCACGCTGGCGTAGAGGCGATCGATGTTCGACAGGCCGCCGCCGAGCACGATGGCATCGGGATCGACGACGTTGATCACGGTCGCCAGCGCGCGCGCCAGCCGCTGCTCGTAGCGGGCGAGCGTCGCCTCGCATTCGGCGTCGCCGGCGGCGGCCTGGGCGACGATCTGCCCGGGGCTCAGCGCCGCCCCGCCCTGCTGCCGGTGGTCGCGCGCCATGCCCGGCCCGGAGAGATAGAGTTCGACGCAACCCTTGCGGCCGCAGTAGCAGGCCGGGCGGTGGTGCTCGCCGGGCATGGGGTTGTGGCCCCACTCGCCGGCGATGGCGTTGATGCCCGAGAGCACCTGGCCGCGCACGACGATGCCGCCGCCGACACCGGTGCCGAGGATCACGCCGAACACCACCTCGGCGCCGGCAGCCGCGCCGTCGGCGGCTTCCGACAGGGCGAAGCAGTTGGCGTCGTTCATGATGCGCACCGGCCGGCCGAGCGCGGCCTCGAGGTCGCGGCGCAGCGGCTGGCCTATCAGCCAGTTCGAGTTGGCGTTCTTGATCAGCCCGGTGGCCTTCGATTCGGCGCCGGGAATGCCGACGCCCACCGTGCCGCCAGCGCCGAGTTTCTGTTCCGCGCCCTTCACCAACCCGGTGATCGACGCGACCGTCGCCGGGTAGTCGCCCTGCGGCGTCGCCACCCTTTCGCGCAGGCGCTCGGCGCCGTCATCGTCGAGGGCGATGATCTCGATCTTGGTACCGCCGAGGTCGATGCCGAAGCGCATCAACTGCCACCGCGGCCGAACTGGTCGAGCGCCGCCCGGTAGTTGGCGGCCACCGTGCCGGGGCTGGTCGCCGTCAGCCCCATGTCGCGCAGCAGGCCGTCCTCGAGGCCGTAGATCCAGCCATGCACGGCGACCTCCTGGCCGCGTTCCCAGGCATCGCGTACCACCGTGGTCTGGGCGACGTTGGCCACCTGTTCAACGACGTTGAGTTCGCACAGGCGGTCGACGCGAGCGGCAGGCTCGACGGCATCGAGCAGGGCGCGGTGCTTGTCGCGCACGTCCTGGATGTGGCGCAGCCAGTTGTCGATGAGGCCGTGACGCGTGTCCTCGAGCGCCGCGCGCACGCCGCCGCAGCCGTAGTGGCCGACGACGATGATGTGCCGCACCTTGAGCACGTCGATGGCGAACTGCATCACCGACAGGCAGTTGAGGTCGGTATGCACCACGACGTTGGCGACGTTGCGATGGACGAAGACTTCGCCCGGCAGCAGGCCGGTGATCTGGTTGGCGGGCACGCGCGAATCGGAGCAGCCGATCCACAGGTAATCCGGGTTCTGCAGGCGGGCCAAGCGGTTGAAGAACTCGGGGTCCTGCGCGCGCACACCCTCCGCCCACGCACGGTTGTGGGCGAGCAGGTGCTCCAGGTTGGTGTCGATCATTTCTTGAAAAGTCCCTTGAGCGAGTCCTGCAGCTTGTCGGTGGCCTTCTTCTCGAGCTGCTGCTTCTGTTCCTCGATCTTGGCCTTGGCGGCTTCCTGCACCAGGCTGCCGAGTTCCAGCTTGTAGGAGATGTTGTCGAAGGGTCCGGAGAGGCGCACCGGCACGGTGACCCCCTTGAGATATTCGAGATCCTTGGCGCCCTGGCCGCCCGAGGTGTTCACGACGGTCGCCTTGGCCAGGTAGTCGATGCGGCCGTTGCCGATGTCGATGTCGCCGGCGCCGCCGAGGCGCAGAAACGGCGACTTGGCGGCGAGGTCCTCGTTGTGGGCGACGCCGTTGGCGATCCTGAAGGAGCCGGTCAGTTCGGTGAAATCGGTCTTGTCGGTGGCCTTCGCCGCCTGCACCACGTCCTGCTTGTTGGAGAACTTGGCCTTCAGTTCGCGAAAGGACTTGGCGAGGTCGATGCCCTTGACCGCGCCGTCCTTCAATGCCAGCGAAGCGCTGCCGGCCAGCGCCTTCTTCATCGCCGTCACGGTGTCGCCGCGCGTGGTGACGTCGAGATTGACCGAGCCGCGGCCCTCGATCAGGTCCTTGTCGAGGGCGTCCTTCATCAGCGGGTTGATGTTCACGCCGGCGAGATTCTGCTTCAGCGCCACGCTGTTGCCGTTGGCGTTTACCGACAGGGCGCCCGAGAGCGTGCCGTCGTAGAGGTTCATCGAATGCGGCGCGACGTCGAGCTTGCCCCCGGCAGCGTTGATGTTGAGGCGGACGTTGCTGGCCTTGACGTTCTGCACCGTAAGCGCGCCGACCTTGACCGTGCCGTGCAGGTTGAGCGACTTCAGCGCCGAGAGGTCGATCTTCTCTTCGGGCGCCGTCCCCTTGGCCGCCGTGCCGCCAGCGCCGACTTTTCCATCAGCCTTCTTCTGCGGCGGGAAATACTTGTCGACGTTGAGCCGGTCGATGTCGACATCGAAACCGATGTCGGGCGGCGCGAATCGGGCGAGGTTGAACTTCGCCGCGATCTTCGATTCGTCGAACTGGGTGTTGAGGGCGCCGTCGGCGGTCTGCTTGCCCCAGTTGGCTCGCGCCTGGCCGGCGAGCGGCAGCTTGACCTGTTTCATCGGCATCTGCGGGCTGGCGATGTCGAGCTCGCCGGCGAGCCTGGGCAAATCGACAGTGGTCGCCTCCATCTGCACCGCGACGGGGCTGGAGAGCTTGCCCTTGGCCGAAGTCTCGCCGACCTTGGCGTCGAGATCGAGGTCCAGCCTGGCGATCTTCACCGCCTTGGCCGAGCCCTCGACGCCGGCCAGGCCGAGCTTGGCGGCGATGGTCTTCTGCGCGCCGGCGAGGTTGGCGGTCAGCGCGATCTTCTCGCCGCTGGCCTTGTCCGGCGTCAGCGCCAGCTTGGGCGCCTCGAGCTTGACGTCGAAGGCGTCGGCGCCCTGCTTGCCCTCGGCCGTCAGCGTCAGGCCGTCGACCAGCAGCTCGCTGGTGGCGGGCCTGGCTGCCAGCTGGGCGGCGGCCAGCGCGAGGTCGAGTCCCTGCACGCCGGCGACTTCACCCTTGAGCGTGGCATCGAGCTTGGCGAGCCCGAAATCCTGTTTGGCGAGGTCATAGCGATAGCGGCCGGCGATCCTGAGATCGGCGGCGGTCCTGGGTTTGCTGGCCGTGACCTTCGCGGCCAGTTCCAGCGGGCCCTCGGCGGCGTTGGCCAGGTGGCCGGTGGTCAGGTTCAGGCCGGCGACGGCGTAGCTGCCGCCGGCCTGCTCGTCGCGGAAGGCGAGCTGGCTGTTCGTCACCTTGATGCCGGCGATGTCGAACTTGACCAGCGGGCTCGGCTCCTTGTCCGGTGCCAGCAGGTCGGCGATGTTGAGCGTGCCGTCCTTGCGGCGGATCAGCGTCGCTTTGGCGCCTTCGATCTCGATGGTATCGACCACGATCTGCTTCGACAGCAGCGGCATCACCGCCACCGAGACGCGCGCCGAGTCGAGGGCGAGGAATTCCGTGGCGCTCTTGTGTTCGGAGAGCGAGAGCTTGCCGACCTTGACGCCGAGGCTGGGCCAGAAGGCCAGTTCGAGCGGGCCGTCGATCCTCAGGCTGCGCTGTTTCTTTTCCTGCACCGCCTTGGTCGCTTCGGCCTTGATGAAGCCGGCATCGAATTTAGCCATGACGAAGGCGATGCCGGCGACGGCGACGAGCAGCACAGCGGCAATGCCGATGCCGATGATCCTGAGCACTTTCATTTGGAGTTTTCCCCTGCGGTGGCGTACATTTGGAAGGTTAGCAGAACATGATCAACCACTTGGGAGGACGACCATGAAATTCGCATCCATTACCGCCGCCTTGCTGTTCGCCGTCACCGGTTCCGCCTTCGCCGTTTCGGGCGGCATCGAGGGCATCAAGGCCGAGCCCAATCCCGCCAAGGTCGGACAGCCGGTCAAGATCACCGTCACCGGCGACACTGCCGAGTCGACCCTCTGCGGTCTGCTCACCATCTTCGGCGACGGCAAGGACGAGCGCAGCAACGTCGGCGGCAAGGATGGTCCCTTCCCGAAGACCGCGACCTACACCTACGGCAAGCCCGGCACCTACACCGTCAAGGCCGAGGGCCGCAAGGTCGGCATGTCCTTCGGCTGTCCGGGCACCGCCGAGGCCAAGCTGGTCGTGGAAGCCGCGCCCGCCGCGGCACCCGCCAAGGGCGCCGCGGCCGCCGGTCCCGCCTGCCCCGAGGGCTACGCACTGAAGGGCAAGGCCCGCAAGGCCGGCGACTTCACCTGCACGGCCGGCAAGGGCGCGAAGAAGCCGGAGAAGGTGATGGATTGCGCCGACGGCCTCGAGTACTTCCAGACCAAGACCACGCTGGGCTGCCGCAAGGCCGGCAAGAAGTAACGGCTTCGCGGCTTCTGTATGTTTCAATTTTCAAAAGGTACTGACATGATCCGCACCACACTCTCCATCGCCGTGCTGTCGGTCGTAATGGTTTCGGCCGCCAGCGCCCAGCAATACGTCTATCCGGCCAAGGGCCAGTCGCCGCAACAGCAGCAGAGCGACGAAGCCGCCTGCCATACCTGGGCGGTGCAGCAGACCGGCTTCGATCCCGCCCAGCCGGCCGCCGCACCGGCCGCGCCGCCGCCGGGAACGACGGCGACGGGCACCACGGCGGGTGCCGGCGCGCGCGGGGCAGTTCGCGGTGCGGTGGTCGGCGAGGTCGTTGCTGGCGACGCCCGCAGCGGCGCTGCGGTCGGTGCCGTGGCCGCTCGCGGCCAAAGCCGCCGCCAGAATGCGGCCGCTGCGCAGCAGGCACAGCAGCAGCAACAGGCGACGACGTCGCAAGGGCAGACCGCCTACGCCAACGCCCGCGGCGCCTGCCTCAGCGGCCGCGGCTATACGGTAAAGTGATTGCACTGAAATCTGACATGGAGCACCCATGACGACTCTCTCAAGTAGCCGGAAGCACAAGGACAGCTGCCGCTGGCACGGGCTGACGATCATCGCCGCGCTGGTCGCGGCCCTGTCCGCGACCAGCGCGCCGGCGCAGGCGCCGGCCGCCCCGACGGGCGCGGCAGCCGTTCCTGCAGTGACGCAGCTCGAAACCCTGGTCTCCCGCATCGCGCTGTATCCGGACGACCTCGTCTCCATCATCCTGCCGGCGTCGACGAATCCGCTGCAACTGGTGCAGGCCGACCGCTTCCTCGAAAAGCGCAAGTCCGATCCCAAGGCGCCGATCGACGAAAAGTGGGACGACGCGGTGAAGACCCTGCTCAACTATCCCGAGATCGTCAAGAGCATGAGCACCGATCTCGACTGGACGTCGGATCTGGGCGAGGCTGTCGTCGCCGACCAGGGCGCGGTGCTCGAGGCGGTCCAGTCGTTCCGCCGCAAGACCCATGCGGCCGGCAACCTCAAGAGCGACCAGAAACAGACCGTGGTGGTGGAGAAGGAAATCATCAAGATCGTCCCCGCCGACCCGCAGGTGATCTACGTGCCGCAATACAACCCGAGCACGGTGGTCGTTTACGGCGGCTACTCGTCCTGGGGCTACTACCCCGCGCCCTACCCCTCCTATTACTACCCCTATGCGCCGGGTGCGGCCTTCGCCACCGGCCTGATCTGGGGCGCGGCGATCGGCGCGGCATGGAACGGCGGCCACTACAACACCAACTGGGGTGGCGGTGGCAACAACACCATCAACGTCAATCGCAACACGAACGTCCAGGGCGGCAATCGCACCACCAACGTCGGTGCGGGCGGCGGCGGCCAGTGGAAGTCGAACAAGCAGCCGGGCCAGGTCAGCAGCTCGGTCGGCAAGCAGCCCTCGGGCGGTCGTGCCGGCGACGCGCGGCCGGGAGGCGGTGGTCGTGACGCCGGCGGCGGGGCTCGTCCCTCGACGCAGCCAGCCGGTGGTCGCGACGGCGGCGGCGCCTTCGGCGGCGCCGGCAGCTCGGGCCGCGATGCGCACATGGACAGTTCGCGCGGTGCGTCGAGCCGCGAGTCGATGGGCGGCAGCCGCGGCGGCGGAGCGAGCGCGGGTTCGATGCAAAGCGGTGGCGCCCGAGCCAGCGGCGGTGGAGGCGGCGGTGGCGCCCGTGCCGGCGGTGGTGGTGGAGGAGGTGGTGGCGCCCGCGGCGGTGGCGGTGGTGGCCGCGGTGGTGGCGGCGGCGGCCGTCGCTAGGAGGTGACCATGAATCCCAACCGTGCAAACAACAAAGCGATGACTCCCATGACCTCATTCGGAATCAAGGCCGGGCTGAGCCGGCTGGCACTGGTCTTCTTGCTGGCGTTGCCGCTGGCCGCCACGGCGGCGGACCAGCAGACATTCGCCACCCCTGAAGCCGCGGTCGATGCCCTGCAGGCGGCCCTCAAGGCCAACGACGAAGCGGCGCTGACGGCGATCTTCGGCGACAGGCACAAGGAGATGATAGGCAGCGGCGACGCGGCGCAAAACGCCGCCGAGCGCGCGAAAGCGGCGGAGGCGCTGGCGACATTTCGCGTCCTCGACAGCCGCGGCGAGGATCGTCGCGTGCTGCTGATGGGCGCCAATGCCTGGCCCATGCCGATCCCGCTGGTGAAGACGGGCAATGCCTGGCGCTTCGCCACCGAGCAAGGCGTCGACGAGTTGCTGAACCGGCGCATCGGCGGCAACGAGCGCAGCGCCATCCATGTGCTGCGGGCCTACGTCGATGCCCAGCGCAAGTACGCCACGGCCGATCGCGACGGCGACGGCGTGCTGCAGTACGCGCAGAAGCTCGCCAGCACGCCGGGCAAGCATGACGGCCTCTACTGGCCGGCCGACGCCGCCAAGGGCGAGGAAGAGAGCCCCTTCGGTCCGCTGATCGCCGCCACTGCGGCCTATCTCAAGGGCCACCAGAAGGGCGACCCCTACCGCGGCTACCACTTCCGCATCCTCACGCGCCAGGGCAAGGGCGCGCCGGGCGGGGCCTACAACTACGTCATCAACGGCCGCATGATCGCCGGCTTCGCCATGGTCGCCTACCCGCACGACTACGGCACGGGCGGCGTGATGAGCTTCATCGTCAGCCACAACGGCAAGGTGTACGAGCGCAACCTCGGCCCGAATACCGACAAGCTCGTGGCGAAGATGAAGGCCTTCGATCCGGCCGGCTGGAAGGAAGTCGCGCCCTGAGACAGTGACGATCGTCGCCTGCTGCGCCTCGGCGCAGCAGGCGAGCGCGGAACAGACCATGAATACCCCGAACCCCGGCACGTCTGCGGCGCCCGACACGGCCGAGTATCTGCGCAATCCGCCTGAGTTCTCGCTCGTCGTCGGCGGGCCGTTGTTCCAGATGCTGAGCCGCGCCCACATGTGGGGTGAGGCGCGCGATCTGCAGGCGAAGCGCATGCTCGCTGCGGTCGCACTGACCTGGCTGCCGCTATTTCTGCTCGCGGCGCTGGGCGGCGAACTCTGGGGTGGGGAAGCCGAGGTGCCCTTCCTCAAGGAAGTGGCCATCCATGTACGGTTCCTGGTCGCGGTGCCGCTGCTGATCGCTGCCGAGATCGTGGTGCATCGGCGCATGCGCCTGATCGTCACCCAGTTCCTCGATCGCAAGCTGATTCCGGACGATGCGCTCGAACGCTTCGAGGCCGCGGTCGATGCGGCCCTGCGGCTGCGCAACTCGGTGGCGGCCGAGGTCCTGCTGATCGTCATCGTCTATGTCGTCGGCTACATGATCTCCAGTACCATGGGGGTGGCGGCAGCCGGCTGGCGGTCGACAGGCCAGGGGCTGACCGCGGCCGGATTCTGGTATGTCTTCGTCAGCCTGCCCGTGTTCCAGTTTCTTCTGTTGCGCTGGTACTTCCGCGTGTTCATCTGGATCCGCTTCCTCTGGCAGGTGTCGAGCATCCGGCTCAACCTGGTCCCCACGCATCCGGACCGGCTCGGCGGCCTCGCCTTCCTTACCGGCACGCTCGAAGGCTTCGTGCCGTTGGCTGTCGCGCAAGGCGCGCTGCTCGCCGGCCTGATCGCCGACCGCATTTTCCACCTTGGCGCGACGCTGCTGCAGTTCAAGATCGAGATCGGCGTTGCCGTCGTTTTCGTGATCTGCCTGCTGATCGCCCCGCTGCTGCTCTTCTCACCTCAGCTGGCCGAGGCGAAACGGAAGGGGCGCCGCGAATATGGCACGCTGGCGCAGCGCTACGTCCGCGAATTCGACGAAAAATGGCTGCGCGGCGGGGCGCCGGTCGACGAGCCGCTGATGGGCAGCGGCGACATCCAGTCGCTGGCCGACCTCGGCAACAGCTACGAGGTGGTTCGCACCATGCGCGTGATTCCGGTGACGCGCGACTCCGTCGTCATGCTCGCCGTCGCGACGCTGCTGCCGGTGGCGCCGCTGCTGCTCACCATGATGCCGCTGGAAGAGTTGCTGAAAAAGGCGCTGGCGCTGGTGTTCTAGGTGCCTTGGTGCAACCACCACCACGCGGCCGCCGTCGCGACGACGGCGATCGCGATGTAGCCCCCCCAGGGCGTCTCCTTCTCCGCGTAGGGATCGGACAACGCGCGCTCGCTGCCCTCGGGCAGTTGCGCCAGCTGGGTCAGCGAGGTGCCGAAGGGAATGTTGATGCGGGCACGGGCGTTGATGGCCCAGCCGTTGGCGTCGAGGATGGGTCCGAGGTTGCGCGCACGCAGCTTGAACCAGGCCATGATCACCGCCGGTCCCGAGACGATCAGCATCAACCCGACCAGCGCCAGAGGCATCTGCCACCACTTGAGGGCGACGATGCCGGTGACCATCGAGGCCAGCGCCGTGCCCAGCGCACCGACCGCGAGACCGATGGCGGCGAAGATGCCGGCGAACTTGCCGACGTCGAAAGGCGCGACGGGCGGCTTGGGCGGTGGCGCCGCGGCCTTCTTGCCAACGTCGGCCGCCACCGCCGCCATGTTGCCCTCGACCGCGCCGGCCTTGGCCGCGGCGAGCTTCTGCAGCTGCTCGGCCACCAGGCGCGCGAGCTTTTTGTAGGGCGACCAGAAGGCCTGGCGCAGGCTGATCGGGTGATCGACGATCTTGGTGATGGTGGCGTCCCAGTCGCGGCCCTGGCGGTCGTAGAACACGCCGTTCCTGCCGATCATCAGCTGGTCGGCGTCGCCGGCGGTGAAGGCGGCGGCGATCGATAGCTTTTCGTCGCCACGCCGGCAGTCGCAATAGACCAGGCAGATGCGCGCCAGCGTCGCCAGCGCGGCGTGCTTGGCCGCGTCATTGACGGCGACGCACAGCTCGCAGGAGCGGCCATCGAGGTAGAGGGTGCCGATCTGGAAAGTGGCCTTGCCCTGGCGGGTGTAGAAGTCCTTGAAGGCGACGAAGTTGTTGGCCAGTTGCAGCAGGTCGCGCACGTAGCGCGCCAGCCGCTCGAGTTCGCGCACGCCGTCGCCCTCGGCGGCCGGGTCGGGCTTGGCTTTGATCCAGGCGGCATAGGGAGCGAGCTTGTCCTTGAGCGCCTGCCAGTCGGCCTCGGTCAGCGCTTCGCGGGCGCCGAGCAGCGGCGTCACGGCGGCGTCGCGCAGCGTGGCAATCGCGCCGGCCCAGGCCGGATTCACACCTTGCCCCAGCGGCACCGTGGCGCCAGGGCCGACTTTCGCCAGCGGCAGCGCCGCCACGCCTGCGGCATCGGCGGTCAGCATGGCGCCGGAAAGCGAGGTGAAGGCCTCGTCGGCGGCATTCAGCGCGGGGCCTGCGCGCTCGTCGAAGGCGGCCAGCCGGCAGCGCACGAAATAATCCTCGACCTTGGCGGCGACGACGTTCATGGCATCGAGCGCGGCCTGGGTCGCGTCGCCCAGTGGCCTGGCTTCGGCCCCGGCCGCCTCCCATGCCGCCAGCGCCTTCTCGGCGAAGCGCGTCTGTGCGGCGCTGGCTTCGTCGACGGTGATCAGCCCGCCTTCACCCTTGGCGAGATCGGCGGCGAGCTGCCTGGCGGCGGCAGCGATCGCGGCGCCCGCTTCGTCGTCGTCGCGGATCAGGGCGAGCGGCACGCCCGGCAGATTCTGCGCCAGCACCGCGGCGTCCTTGAGCCGCTCGCCGGCCCACTTCACCGCCGCGATCAGCTCGGGCGCGCGCACCTGGCCGTCGGCATCGCCGTCGATCAACTGCAGCGTGCGGGCGTCGAACTCGATGCCCTTGACCGGGCAGGACAGGGCGACCCAGAGTTTCTGGTCGAGTTCGCCGATCGCCAGCAGTTCGGCGGCACTGTCGAGGCGCACCTGATCGAAGCCGCCGGCGCGGAAGAATTTCCAAGTGTGAGACATAGCTAGACTCCGTCTGCAACGAAGGGATTGCTGCGGCGTTCCTCGCCGAAGGTGGACATCGGGCCGTGGCCGGGGATGAATTCGAAATCGTCGCCGAGCGGCCACAACTTGGTGCGGATGCTGCGGATCAGCGTGTCATAGTCGCCGCGCGGAAAATCGGTGCGGCCGATGGAGCCGGCGAAAAGCACGTCGCCGACGATGGCGAGCTTCGAGGGGCCGTGGAAAAAGCAGATATGTCCGGGCGTGTGGCCCGGCGTGAACAGCACGTCCAGTTTCTGGTTGCCGACCGTCACCGTGTCGCCGTCGTCGAGCCAGCGGTCGGGCGTGAATACCTCGCAGGCGCCGGGGAAGCCGAACATGCGCGCCTGCTGCGGCAGCTGGGCGATCCAGAAATCGTCCTCGCGCTGCGGGCCCTCGATGGGTACGCCGAGGCGCCGCGCCAGCTCGGCGGTGCCGCCGGCATGGTCGATGTGGCCGTGGGTGAGCAGGATCTTCGTTATCTTCACGCCGGCGCGCGCCGCGACGGCGAGGATGTCGTCGATGTCGCCGCCGGGATCGACCGCGGCGGCCTGCTTCGTCTCCTCGCACCAGAGCAGGGTACAGTTCTGGGCGAAAGCGGTGACGGGGATGATGCGGTAGTCCATGGCGGGCGGGCGATTAGCAAAATGGAAGTCTAACCGAGCCGCTCAGGCCTTACCATTCGCTCACCACGCACTTTTTCCACCCATGAAGATCACCCTCGTCCGCCACGGAGAATCCGCAGCCAACGTCGCCGGCATCATCAACGACGATCCGGCGCGTGTCGTCCCCCTCACCGCCGTCGGCCGCGGCCAGGCGCTGGCGCTCGGCGACAAACTGCGCGGCGCGCCCTTCGTCCAGGCCTATGCCTCGCAGTTCGCCCGCGCCCACCAAACCGCCGTGATGATCCTCGGCGACCGCTGCCTCTACCTCGAGATCGAACCCCGCCTCAACGAGCGCAAGTCCGGCATGGATGGTCGGCCGGTCGAAGACTTCAATGCGCTGGTGCGTCCCGACCCCGTGAACATCAAGCCGCCGGCCGGCGAATCCTTCCTCGAGCAGATGGAGCGCCTGCGCGCCTGCCTCGACGACATGGCGGCACAGCATGGCGACGCCGAGGTGCTGGCGATATCGCACGAGAACCCGATACTGGCCGCCTGTGCGCTCGCCGGCATGCCGGCCGAGGACGCGGCGTGCGCGAGCATTCCCAACTGCGGCTGCGTCGTGATCGAATGGGCCGGCGGCGGGCGCATCGTCGAGTTCCCGCGCTAGTGCCCGCATACCTGGAGGGAACGACGATGATCGACGCCAGCCGCTACCTCGAAAGGGAAACCCTCAGGAACGGACTCGAAGTCTGCTTCCGGGCGGCGCGCCCCGACGACTGGGAGCGCGTGGTCGAAGCCTTCAATGAGCTCGATCCGGAATCGGTCTATCTGCGCTTCTTTGCGCCGAAAAAGGATCTGAGCGAAGCGGATCTCAAGAATTTTCGCGAAGCGGACTTCAGGAACCGCGTGATCCTGCTCTGCACCGTCATGCGCGACGGGCGCGAAATCGTGATCGCCTCGGCGACCTATGTCCGCGTCGGCGAGGCCGACGCCGAAGTGGCCTTCGTCGTCGAAGAGGATTACCACCGGCTGGGCATCGCCGGAAGGCTCCTGCGGCATTTGGGACGGATCGCCAGGGCCGGTGGCATCGGGACCTTCGTCGCCGAGGTACTGCCTCACAATAGCGGCATGCTCGGGGTATTCGAGCGGAGTGGCTGGCCGACGGCGGCGAAGAAGGCCGACGGTACGGTGCATGTCACCGTGGCGTTGAACGATGGCTGAATGGAGATTCGACAATGGACAATCCGCACGTCAAGTACCAGCGCCTGATCGACTACTGCAAGTCGTTGCCCGCGACGACGGTCGCCGTGGTGCATCCCTGCGACGAGTCCTCGCTGTCCGGCGCCATGGACGCCGCAAGACTGGGATTGATCGTTCCGATCCTGGTCGGCCCCAGGGAGAAGATCGAGGCCACGGCCAAAAAATTCGGAATCGAACTCGGCGATACCCGGATCGTCGATGCCCCCTACAGCCAGGCGGCGGCGGAACGGGCGGTCGCCTTGGTGCGCGAAGGCAAGGCCGAGGCGCTGATGAAGGGCAGCCTGCATACCGACGAACTCATGGGCGCCGTCGTTCGTCGCGACACCGGCCTGCGCACGGCGCGTCGCGTCAGCCACTGCTTCGTCATGGATGTGCCGAGCTACGCCGAGACACTGATCATCACCGACGCCGCCGTCAATATCGCGCCGACGCTCAAGGACAAGGTCGACATCATCCAGAACGCCATCGATCTCGCGCATGCCCTGAAGTTTCCCGAGGTTCGCGTCGCCCTGCTCTCGGCGATGGAGACCATCAATCCCGATGTGCCGTCGACCGTGGAGGCCGGCGCCCTGTGCAAGATGGCCGATCGCGGCCAGATTACCGGCGCCATCGTCGACGGACCGCTGGCGCTCGACAACGCGATCAGCCTGGAGTCGGTGGCGATCAAGAAGATCGACTCCCCGGTCGCCGGCCGCGCCAATGTCCTCGTCGTTCCCGATCTCGAAGCCGGCAACATGTTGGCCAAGAGCCTGTCCTTCCTTGCCGGTGCCGATGCGGCCGGCATCGTGCTCGGCGCCCGGGTGCCGATCATCCTGACCAGTCGCGCCGACTCGGTGATGACGCGGTTGGCGTCCTGTGCCGTGGCGGTGGCGGTGGCCGCCGCGCGCCGCGGGGCGCAAGCTGTTTCTTAGTGAATTTCTTAGTGGAGATGAAGCATGCAGAGCTTGTTTAGTACCCGACGCGCGACCTGCGCCATCCTGGGGGTCGCCGCGCTGGCGGCACCGCTGTCCGCGTCGGCCCAGTCGGGCAGCGACGAATGGAAGTTCCGGGCATCCATCTACGGCTGGCTGCCCGCGTTCAAAGTCACCTCCAACTTTCCCCCGCCGCTCGGGCTGGTGGGGGGAGGCAACACGCAGGTCGACGGCGGTGACATCCTGGACGCCATCGAGAGCGTGTTCATGGGGTCGTTCGAGGCGCGCAAGGGGCGCTGGGGCGGGTTCGCCGACGTCGTCACCATCGACCTCGGCAAGACCAAGACCGGTGCCAAGAGCTTCACCGTCGGCGGCAACGCGGTCGCCATCCCGGCGAATGCGAGCCTCTCCGCCGATTACAACCTGAGCGGAACCGTCTGGACCCTGGCCGGCGAATACGCGGCCATCGACGAGCCGGCACACAACCTGAATGTCGTCGCCGGCTTGCGCTACCTCGCCCTGGAGCAGAAATTCAATTGGGCGTTCTCGGGCAACATCGGCGCTATCCAGGTTCCCCTGCGTTCGGGGGTCCTGTCGTCCGACGGCAGCGTGACCGACGCCATCATCGGAATTCGCGGCAGGGCCAGGCTCGGCGACGGAGGCTGGTTCCTTCCCTACTACGGAGATGTAGGTGCCGGCGGATCGAACTCCACCTGGCAGGCGATGGTCGGCCTGGGGTATTCCTTCGGCTGGGGCGACATCACCGCGGCCTACCGCGGACTGGGGTACAAGCTGCCCGATTCCAAAATGGTCACCGACCTGCGCTTGTCCGGAGGGCTGGTTGGCGTCTCGTTCCGTTTCTGAGACGGCGCGGGCCGCTTGACGCGGCCCCGTTCGCCGACATTGTCGCGGCGCCGGCTTTTCGGGGAGGCGCCGCTATTCGAACTCGAGCAGCAGATCCTTGGCGTTCACGTTCTCGCCGTGGCGGGCGTGAATGGCCTTGACCGTGCCGTCGCGCTCGGCCGTGAGCATGGTCTCCATTTTCATCGCCTCGATCGACACCAGTGCATCGCCCTTGGCCACCTTCTGCCCGACATGGGCGGCGACGGTGACGATGGTGCCGGGCATCGGCGCGCCGAGGTGTTTCGGATTGCCTTCCTCGGCCTTGGGCTTGGTTTTGACGCCGGCGAGCCCGGCCTTGGCGACGCGGATCACGCGTGACTGGCCGTTGAGCTCGAGGAAGACCTTGACCTGGCCTTCCTCGTCCGGCCCGGCAGTGCCCTGCTGCGAGACGATCAGGCTCTTGCCGCGCTCGAGTTCGACGCTGATTTCCTCGCCGGTCTGCAGGCCGTAGAAGAAGGCCGGGGTCGGCAGCAGAGAGACGTCGCCGGAATGGCTGCGGTGCGCGGCGTAATCCTTGAACACTTTGGGATACATGAGGTAGGAGGCGAGGTCGGCATCATTGATCCTGCGCCCGGTGGCGGTCTCGGCCTCGGCGCGCTTCGCTTCGAGATCGACCGGCGGCAGCGTATCGCCGGCGCGGCCCGATAGCGGCTTTTCGCCTTTCAACACCTTCTTCTGCAACTCGGCGGGGAAGCCGTCGGGCGGGAAGCCCAGTTCGCCCTTCATCAGCGAGATCACCGAATCGGGAAAGTCGATTTCGCGGGCGGGGTCTTTGACGTCGGCGGGCTTGAGCGCGTTGGCGACCATGAACAGCGCCATGTCGCCGACCACCTTCGAGGTCGGCGTGACCTTGACGATGTCGCCGAACAGCAGGTTGACGTCGGCATAGGTCTGCGACACCTCGCCCCAGCGGTGCTCGAGGCCCATGGCGCGGGCCTGCTCGCGCAGGTTGGTGTATTGGCCGCCGGGCATCTCGTGGCGATAGACGTCGGCGGTGCCGGAACGGATGTCGGCCTCGAAGGGCGCGTACTGGCGGCGCACGCCTTCCCAGTAGTGCGACAGGCTCTGCATGGCGTCGAAGTCGAGGCCGGGGTCGCGGTCAGTGCCGGCCAGCGCGGCGGCGATCGAGCCGAGGTTGGGTTGCGAGGTGAGTCCGCTCATCGAGTCGAGCGCGCCATCGACGGCGTCGCAACCGGCCTCGATCGCAGCCAGCACCGAGGCGGCGGCGATACCGCTGGTGTCATGGGTGTGGAAGTGCAGCGGCAGCCCGACTTCCTGCTTGAGGGCGTGCACCAGCGCGCGCGCGGCGCGCGGCTTGCACACGCCGGCCATGTCCTTGATGGCGAGGATGTGGGCGCCGGCCTTCTCCAATTGCTTGGCGAGATCGACGTAGTACTTGAGGTTGTACTTCGGCCGCGATGTGTCGAAGATGTCGCCGGTGTAGCAGATCGCGGCCTCGCACAGCGCGCCGGATTCCACCACGGCGTCCATCGCCACGCGCATGTTGTCCACCCAGTTGAGCGAGTCGAAGACGCGGAAAACGTCGATGCCGTTCGATGCCGCCTGCTGCACGAAGTAGCGCACGACGTTGTCGGAATAGTTGGTGTAGCCGACCGCGTTCGATGCGCGCAGCAGCATCTGGAACAGCACATTGGGCACGGCGGCGCGCAGGCGCGCAAGGCGCTCCCACGGGTCTTCCTTGAGGAAGCGCATGGCCACGTCGAAAGTGGCGCCGCCCCAGCATTCGAGCGAGAACAGCTCGGGCAGCATGCGCGCGTAGTGCGGCGCGATCTCGGTCAGGTCGTGGGTGCGCATGCGCGTGGCGAACAGCGACTGGTGCGCGTCGCGCATGGTGGTGTCGGTGAGCAGCACGCGCTGCTCCTTGCGCATCCACTCGGCGAACTTCGTCGCGCCGAGTTGCTTCAGGCGGTCGCGGGTGCCGGCAGGCGGGTCGAGCGAAAGATCGCACAGGGACGCGGCCGGCTTGATCGGCTTGGCCAGGGGCAGCGCAGGCAGGGCGCGGCCCTTCATTTCGGGGTTGCCGTTGACCGTGACCTCGCCGAGGAACTTGAGCAGGCGGGTGGCGCGGTCGCGGCGATGCTGGAACTTGAACAGCTCGGGCGTCTCGTCGATGAAGCGCGTGGTGCATTCGCCCGAGCGGAACAGCGGATGGGCGATGACGTTCTCGAGGAACAGCAGGTTGGACGCCAGGCCGCGCACGCGGAACTCGCGCAGCGCGCGGTCCATGCGCCGCGCCGCCTCGTCGGGCGTGTGGCCCCAGGACGTGACCTTGACCAGCAGCGAGTCGTAGTAGGGCGTGATCACCGCGCCGGAATAGGCGGTGCCGCCGTCGAGGCGGATGCCGAAGCCGGCCGGGCTGCGATAGACGCCGATGCGGCCGTAGTCGGGGGTGAAGCCGTTCTCCGGGTCCTCGGTGGTGATGCGGCATTGCAGGGCATGACCGTTGAGGCGCACCTCTTCCTGCCGTGGCACGTAGGAATCCTCGTCGCCGATCGTCGCGCCCTCGGAGATGCGGATCTGTGCCTTGACGATGTCGACGCCGGTGACCAGTTCGGTGACGGTGTGCTCGACCTGGATGCGCGGATTGACCTCGATGAAGTAGAACCGGTCGGTGTCGGCGTCCATGAGGAATTCGACGGTGCCGGCATGGGTGTAGTGCGCGGCCTTGGCCAGGCGCAGCGCAGCCTCGCACAGCTCGCTGCGGCGCTGGGCGGTGAGATAGGCTGCAGGCGCACGTTCGACCACTTTCTGGTTGCGCCGCTGCACCGAGCAGTCGCGTTCGAACAGATGCACCCGGTTGCCGTGGGTGTCGCCCATCACCTGCACCTCGACATGGCGGGCACGGCGCACCAGCTTTTCCAGGTAGAGCTCGTCGTTGCCGAAGGCGGCCGCCGCTTCGCGGCGGGCGATCTCCATCGCCGGGCCGAGGTCGGCCTCCGTCTCGATCACGCGCATGCCGCGGCCGCCGCCGCCCCAGCTGGCCTTGAGCATCAGCGGGTAGCCGACGGTGGCGGCGAGCTTCTTCGCCGCCGCGAGGTCATGCGGCAGTGCGCCGGTGGCGGGCACCACCGGAACACCGGCCTTCTCCGCCAGCTCGCGCGCCGAAACCTTGTTGCCGAGCAGGCGCATGACGTCGGCCCCGGGGCCGATGAAGGTGATGCCGGCCGCGGCGCAGGCGTCGGCGAAGTCGGGGTTCTCCGAGAGGAAGCCGTAGCCGGGATGGATGGCATCGACATGCGCCTCGCGGGCGATGCGGATGATGTCGGCGATGTCGAGATAGGCCGCGATCGGCTTCTTGCCGGCGCCGACCAGGTAGGACTCGTCGGCCTTGAAGCGGTGCAGCGCGAAGCGGTCCTCGCTGGAATAGATGGCGACGGTGCGGATGCCCATTTCGCTGGCCGCGCGCAGGACGCGGATGGCGATTTCGCTGCGGTTGGCGACGAGGATGCTGCGGATGGCTTTCATGACGGAAACCCGGGAAAGGACGAATGGAAGGAATCCGCGATTTTAATCCCTGCACCATGCAGGGCTATCCGCGTCAGAACGGTCGGCCGAGGTAGAAATACCAGCTGCTGTTGCCGTCGGCGGCGTGGCCGTAGCCGAGGTAGACCGGGCCGAGAGGCGTATCGGCGGCGATGAAGGCGCTCGCCGAGCGCAACACCCCGTCCGGGTTGCCGGGCACCAGGGGCCGCGGGACCTTGCCGACCTCGTAGGAGAGGCCGGCATAGGCGCCGTCGAGCAGCGTGCCGCGCATTATCCGGTGGTAGTAGATGGCGCGGCCGTAGCGGATGCTCTCGCCGTAGAGCTGGCCGGTGGCGTAGCCTGAGTTCTGCATGAAGCCGCCCCACTGGTACTGGTCGTAGACCGGCAGCGGCTTGGAGCCGTACTTGCCCCCGGCCTTGAGGCCGAGGTTGAAGGTGTGCTCGCCGAAGGAATGGGCGCTGATGGCGTCGACGTCCCACTTGTTGTATTCGTCGTCGGCGCCGAGCTGCTTGTCGGAGGCATAGGCTGTGACCCGGCCGCGCCAGCCCTCGCGCGGGAAGTTGATGTTGTCCATGCGGTCGAGCAGCAGCAGGCCGGTGTAGGCGCCCCGGTCCCGCTTGGTCTTGCCGGTGGCCAGCCACGCAGGGCCGGTGTCGAGGTTCGCTTCTGCTTTGCCACTGGTGATGCCGAGGCGCAGCGTGCCGTACTGGCGGAAATTGACGCCGACGTCGGCGCCACCCCATGCGTTGGCGGTGTCGAAGGTAGCGACGCGCGTGTTGCCCTGGTAGAGGTCGAAGGCACGGCGTTCGAGGCCGATCCGCGGCGCGACGAAGAAGGCGAAGCGGCCGACGTTGAGCGGCTGATAGAACTCGCTGAAGAGGCTGCTGCTGCGGCCGAGCTGGAAATCGGTACGCCACTCGGCGCCGAGGGTGTTGATCCAGGTCTTGCGATAGCTGGCGAGGATGTTGTAGTAGGCGTCGTTGCCGAAGTCGCTCGACAGGCCGAGGCCGAAGCGCAGGTAGTCCGGCCCCCAGGTCTTTTCGACGGCGTCGACGGCCATGATGCGCCTGCCCTGCTCCTCGATGTAGCTGTAGTTCACGTGCTCGAAGTCGCCGGTACCGTAGATGCGGCGCATGTCGGCGTCGAGCACCGCCTGGTCGATCGGCTGGCCGGGCTTGGTCTCCATCACGGCCTGCGCGTTCTTGGGATTGACGCGTGCCAGCTTTTCGAAGCGGATCGCGTCGACCGGACGCAGGTCGGGAGCGACGGTGACGAGCTGCTTCTGGCGCAGCGCGGCGTATTCATCGGCCGGAATGGAAAGCTGCGCCAGGCGCTCGGCCACCTTGCGCGCCGCGGCTTCGCCGCGCGGCACGATGGCGGGCAGGTGGTCGAAATCGCCGGTGGAATATTCGCCCAGTTCCGGCGTGATCAGGATGTCGATGGGCTTGAGCAGGGCGAGCGAGGCCTGGACGTTCTGCTCGGTGAGGATGCTGAGCATCTGCCCGGTGACGCCGAGAATCGAACCGAGCTGCTCGCGCGTCAGCAGCGGCGTGCCGACATTGACGGCGATGATGACGTCGGCGCCCATGGTGCGCGCCGTCTCGACCGGCAGGTTGCTGGTGAGCATGCCGTCGACCAGCATCATGCCGCCGAACTCGGCCGGCGCCACCGCGCCGGGCACCGACATGCTGGCGCGCATCACGTTGGCGATCTCGCCGTCGTCGAAGACCACGGCCTTGCCGGTGACGAGGTCGGTCGCGATGGCGCGGAAGGGGATCGGCAGTTCGTCGAAGCGGTGGTAGCCCTTGGCCTTGCTGAGCCGGCGCAGCACGGTCTCGAGCTGCACGCCGCTGACCACGCCCTTGGGCAGCTTGAAGGAGCCGCCGACGCCGATTTCCGGGCCGAAGTAGGGCTTGTAGTCGTCCACCTTGCGCCGCATGTCGATCTCGTCGCGCGGCGGCTTCTCCTTGAACAGGAGTTCCGTGGTGATCTGCCGCGAGATTTCTTCGAGTTCGGCCACGCTCGACCCCGTGGCGTAGCCGGCGCCGATCAGCGCGCCCATGCTGGTGCCGGCGATGCAATGGACTGGCACGCGGTACTCCTCCAGCACCTTGAGCACGCCGACGTGGGCCGCGCCGCGCGCACCGCCGCCGGAAAGTACCAGGCAGATCTTCGGGCGCTTGCCAGCCGCGGCGGTCGCGGCCGGCTCCGCCGCAGCGGCGGCCGGAATCAGGACGGAAAGTGTCAACGCTGCGCCGAGCAGGCCTTGTCCAAAACGAAGTGCGATGCGCACCTTAACTCCCGGTTCGTGTCTTGTTCATGTCGTCGGCGCCTTCGGCCCGGATGCGTCGCGAAAAGTCCGCTGCCTTGTCCGCGGCGTGGGCGCGCGGGTTTACGTAGGCGCGCCGCTGCAACTCCTCGAACGGCACGTTCCTGTCGAGACGACCCGTATCATAAAGATATTCGGGCACATAGCCGCTGGCGAGAATCTTCCAGCTGAACGCGAGGTGGAGCGGATTGACCAGGCTATGGAACCAGATGTTGGTCGTGCAGTTGGTGGTCAGGGTGTTGTAGAACTCGGGCTCTGCGCGCAGCTTGTTGAGCTTCTCCATATAGGACAGGAACAGGCGGCGGCCGTTTTCGAGCGGGCCCTGCATCCGAAAGACATAGACATCCTCGGGAGGATCGTGGCGGTAGTTGGTGCGCAGGCGGATGACGTCGCGCTCGTCCGCCACGACGTAATAAAGCTCGTACTGGCGGAAGAAGCCCTTGAGGGTCGAATAGCCTTCGCCCTTCTCCGTGCGGGTCTCGATGGAGGCGGCGAGATGCTCGCCACCGGCGAAGGCGAAACTGACGAAGACGTGCGCGATCGCCGGCCCCATCCAGTAGACGGCGACGATGTCCACGCCTTCCAGCTTGCGCAGGTCGAAGCGCTTGTCGTAGTAGGCCGGGGTGTAGTCGGTCTCGCTGCGGTAGTCGAAGTTGCGGATGTTGTGCACCGTGACCTGTTCGCCCTCGATCGTGGCGTAGGGCAACACGGCGACATTGGTCTGCCAGTCGCGGGTGTTGGAGGGCTTGATGGTCTGCCACCAGGCGAGCAGGGCTGCGAACAGCGCGAGATGCGCCAGCAGGGCATTGCGGCGCCAGCGCCGCATGAGCAGCGCGATCAGCGTCACCAGCGAGGCGATGGCGAACGCTCCCGCCAGCCCTTGCCGCAACAGGGGGTTCTGGGGGCCCGTGAAGAAAAGGGCCAATGTGCCCCAGAGCCCGGACGCCACCACCCATAGACCGAGCAGCACGGTCGTGCCGAATATGGCCAGCCGCTTCATGCCCCTGCCTGCTTCAGTTGGCCGCGCATTCCAGCTTGATGTCGGCGTAGTAACCGACCGCCTTGGCACCCGTGTTGTCGGTGTCCGTCATGACGGCGACACCGAGCAGCGGCCCGGGTTCGCCGCCATAGGCGCGGCGGTAATCGTCGGCGAGGTTGCGACGCACCGCCTGCCACTGGCCGAGGTCGCTTTTTCCCGATGTCACCACCAGCATCTTGATCTGGCTGGTGTGGGCCGAGGGGATGACGGTGCCGACGGGGACATGGTCGCTCCAGATGTACATCAGCACGGCGTAGGGCGGCGCCTTGCCCGACAGTCGCTCTGCCCGCTTGAAGCGCTTCTGCTCCGCCGCGGGCAGGTTGGCGCGGTCGCCGTCGAAGCCGACGATAACGCGCAGTGGTGCGTCCTCGCGCCCCTTGTCGCGGTTGTCGGCGCCGGGCACCAGCGCATCGGTCTTCCAGCGCCAGCTGAGGCCGGCGGGTGAGGTGACCGGCGGCGCGAGATTGGCGGTGTAGAGCGAAGCTGCACCCTCTGCGGTGCCCCGCAGCACCGTGCGGCCGTCATCCTGCAGCAGCGTATAGACGGTGTCGCGCTTGAGCGCCGAGAACGGCGCGTGCTTCCACAGGCCCGCTTCCTTTTCGAAGTGCAGAGCGCGCGGCTCGCAAGCCTTCGCGGGAGCGGGGGCATTGCCTTGCGCCAATGCCGGGCCGGCGGCCAGTGCGGCGACCACGAGCAATACCCTGTACGGAACGGTCATGTGTATTCCTGAAAACTGGGGGATGAAAGGTTGTCAAACACGTCGGCCCTGCATGGCGCGAAGTGCCAAGTGCCTGCCCTTCGGCAATCACTGGACGCGCCACGCTTGCGACTATACTAGCCAGCGCTTCTTTCGCAGCCAACGATTCCCTCGATATTAAGGAGAAAGACCCCCATGCGTAATTCGATGATGACCGGCCTCTTCGTGCTGTCCTGTGCCGCCATGCCGGCGTTCGCCCAGCAGGCTCCTGTTGCAACCGGTGCAATGGCCAGCCAACCCGGCAAGGTCATGGCGGCCGAGACGGTCAAGGCTTCCGCCTTGGTTACCGCGATCGACAAGGCCGCACGCAAGTTGACGCTCAAGGAGGCCAGCGGGAAGGTGTTCGATCTGACCGCCGGCGAGGAGGTCAAGAACTTCGCCCAGATCAAGGTTGGAGACGAGGTGGTCGTCGAGTACGTCCAGGCGCTCAGCCTGGAACTCAAGAAGGGCGGTGGCACCGTCCGCGAACGTCGTGACAGTACTGGTGCCGTGGCGGCCAAGCCGGGCGAGAAGCCCGCTGCCGCCGTCGGCCGCAGCGTGACGGGCGTTGCCAATGTCATCGACGTCAACGAGGCGAAGAAGACCATCACCTTGAAGGGAGCGAAGGGCAACGTCGTCGAACTCGCCGTCAAGAACCCTGATCACTTCAAGGTGGTGAAGAAGGGTGACCAGGTCGAATTCGAATACGTCGAGGCATTGGCCATCTCCGTGCAGCCGGCGCCGAAGAAGGACGCCAAGAAGTAACATCGCGAAGGGGACCTTCGGCCCCGGGCAACATCGCCGAACGCCTGCCCTTGTGGCAGGCGTTTTCCTTTGGAGGAGCGATGACGTCGCGTTGCGCGAGCGGCTCAGCAGCACATGCTGAAGCTTCTCGAACGAGCTGAGAAGTGGCGCGCCTGACACGATTCGAACGTGCGACCCCTGCCTTCGGAGGGCAGTACTCTATCCAACTGAGCTACAGGCGCGCTGCTGGGGGTGCAACGGCCGCAATTGTACAGGCCTGCCGTCCGGCCCGGGAGATCGGCTATAATTCACCGTTTCAATTCAATGCCTTCCGTTTGAGGTGCCCGCATGTCGAAGAATTCCCATACGCTCGTCCTGGCGAGCGCTCTCATCCTCGCTGCCCCGATCGCACTGGCGATGGGCAGCCGCCCCAAGGTCGACGAAGAGGCCGCCAACAGCCGCATCCAGCCGGTTGCCAAGGTCGAACTCGCCGCCGCCGCGCCCAAGGCCGCCGCCGGCAGCCGCACCGGCGAGGAACTCTACAAGGGTGTCTGCGGTGCCTGCCATGAGACCGGTGCCGCCGGTGCGCCGAAGGCGGGTGACAAGGCCGCCTGGGCGCCGCGCATCGGTCTCGGCCTCGACGGCCTGACCAAGTCCGCGATCAAGGGCAAGAACGCGATGCCGCCCAAGGGAGGCTCCGATGCGACCGACGAGGAGCTCGCGCGCGCGATCGCCTTCATGGCCAACAAGTCGGGTGCGAACTTCAGCGCGAAATAGGCGACACTGCCCGCAGGACCATGGGCACGGAGGGCAGGCTGCGGCCTGCCCTTTTTGTTTTGGTCATGCATAATTGAACCGGGCGGAATCCGGAATGATTCGGTGATGGGGGCGCCGCCCGGAATGGCGTCGAGGGCAATCGACCAGGGTGGGTCAATTGTCCCTTGTGCGGATCGGCCTTTGCCCAATCAACCCTATAGAATTCCCTAAGATCAAACGACAACGAACCAAGGGAAGCCAATGAGTTCTTCAGGCACTGCTCCCCCATCGACACCGGATGCCGCCGAATCCGTGCTGCATGTGCATGAGTACGAGGCCCATCACGATCCGCTGCTCGATTGTCTGGTCGAGCTGACGCGCATCCATGGCCGGCCAAGCTCCCGCGCTGCGCTATCGGCCGGGCTGCCGCTCTCAAAGGGTCCGCTGTCGCCTTCGCTCTTTCGCCGCGCCGCGGCTCGCGCCGGTCTGTACAGCAAGATCCAGCGGCGTGCGCTCGAAGAGATCGATACGGCGCTGCTGCCGGTGGTTCTGCTGTTGCGCGGCGATGCCGCCTGCGTCCTGATGGGGTGGGATAGCGAGAGCGGGGTCGCTCGCGTGCTGTTCCCGGAAACCGGACAGGGAACGGTCACGCTGAGCCGCGAGGAACTGAAGGCACGGTATACCGGAGTGGCGATATTCGCCCGGCCTCACTTCCGCTTCGACCAACGCACGCCCCAGCTTGGCAATGTGAAGCAGCGCCACTGGTTCTGGGGGGTTTTTCTTGAGCAGTTCCTGGTTTATCGCGACATCCTGGCGGCGGCGCTGCTGATCAATCTGTTCGCGCTGGCCGTGCCGCTGTTTACCATGAACGTGTACGACCGCGTCGTGCCGAATTTCGCCCAGGAAACGCTCTGGATGCTGGCAGGCGGTCTGCTGCTGGTCCTGGGTATCGATTACGTGTTGCGCCTATTGCGGGGGCACTTCATCGATCTGGCGAGTGCCCGCATCGACGTCAAGCTTTCCGCGCTGATCCTGGAGCGGGTGCTGGGCATGCGACTGTCGGACCGGCCGGCCTCGGTCGGGTCGTTCGCATCCACGCTGCGTTCCTTCGAATCGGTCAGGGATTTCATCGCATCGGCCACCGTCACGGCGCTGATTGATCTGCCATTTGCGGTGCTGTTCTTCCTCCTGATCTTCTGGATCTCCTGGCCGCTGGTGTTCCTGCCGCTGCTCGGGGTCGTCGCCGTCGTCATCTACAGCTACGTCATCCAGCACAAGATGCACGAACTGTCCGAGACGACCTATCGTGCCACCGCGCTGCGCAATGCCACGCTGATCGAGAGCCTGACCGCGCTGGAAACCATCAAGGCCCACGGCGCCGAAAGCCTGATGCAGGAAAAATGGGAAAAGACTGCCGCATTCCTCGCCCGCGTCAATGCGCAGCTGCGGCTGCTGTCCTCGTCGGCCATCAATGGTGTCGCGACGATCCAGCAATCCGTCAATCTGGTGATGGTCGTCGCCGGCGTCTACCTGATTCACGAGCACATGCTGACCATGGGCGGTCTTATCGCCTCCACCATGTTGGCGGGACGCGCGCTCGGGCCGCTGGGCCAGATCGCCGGCCTGCTGATGCAGTACCAGAACGCGCGCATGGCGCTCGAATCGCTCGAGGGCATCATGAAGAAGCCGACTGAGCGCAGCAATGAGGCCTCCTTCGTGCATCGGTCGGAGATTCGCGGCGAAATCGAATTCAAGGACGTACGCTTCAGCTATCCCAACGCATCGCAGGAGGCGCTGAAGGGACTGTCGTTCCGGCTGAGCCCCGGCGAGCATGTCGTGGTGCTCGGGCGCGTCGGCTCGGGCAAGACCACCCTGCAGAAGCTCGTTCTCGGTCTGTACGTCCCGAGCGAGGGCGCCGTCAGCATCGACGGCGTCGACGTGCGCCAGCTCGACCCGGCCGAGTTGCGCCGCAGCATCGGCTATGTGGCGCAGGACGCACTGCTGTTCTACGGTTCGTTGCGCGACAACATCTCGATCGCGGCGCCCTATGCGGACGACAGCGCGGTCGTCGCCGCGGCCGAGGTGGCCGGCCTGACGGATTTCGTCAATCGACACCCCCAGGGCTTCGACATGCTGATCGGCGAACGGGGGGAATCTTTGTCGGGCGGGCAGCGCCAGGGCGTGGCGATCGCCCGCGCGGTGCTGCTCGACCCGCCGATACTGCTCCTCGACGAGCCGACCAGTTCCATGGACTTCACGTCCGAGGCACAGTTCAAGGACCGCTTGCGCACCTTCGCCGAACTCAAGACGATGGTGATCGTCACCCACCGCATGAGTCTGCTCGATGTGGCGCACCGGATCATCGTGGTCGACGATGGCCAGATCGTCGCCGACGGTCCCAAGGAAAAGATCATTGAAGCGCTGCAGTCGGGCAAGGTGGGACGGGCGGAATGATGAAGATCGACATCGCGCGCATTCAGAATGTCCTCCAGCGCCTGCATGCCAGACTGGAGAGCATACGCAAGCGTATCCAGCCCCACATGGAGCTCTGGCTGGGGAAACTGCAGACGGACCCGACGCCGCCCGAGAAGGACTTCGTTGCCGATGCCGACTATTTCATGATCCAGCAGGAGCCGCTGCGTGCGCGGATTCTGGTCAAGACCATCTCCGTCGTCCTTGCCCTGTCGATCATGTATGCGGCGGTCGCGCATGTCGATGAGATCACCAAGGGCGAAGGCAAGGTGATCCCGTCGCGCCAGCTGCAGGTGCTGCAGAGCGTCGATGGCGGCATCGTGTCGGAAATTCTGGTGCGCGAAGGCCAGATCGTGGACGCGGGACAGATGCTGGTCCGGGTGGACCCGACGCGCTTTGAGTCGTCCGTCAACGAGAGCAATTCCCAGATATTTTCGCTGCAGGCCAAGGCGGCCCGCCTGCGCGCGCTGACCGAAGGCAAGCCGTTCGAGCCTCCGCCCGAGGCCGAAAAGAACGATCCGAAAACCGTGGCCGAGGAACGGCGCCTCTTCGAGAGCCGCGTCTCGGAGCTGAACGCCCAGCTTTCCATCGCGCGCCAGCAGCTTTCGCAGCGCCAGCAGGAACTGGTCGAAATGCGCGCGAAACGGGATCAGGCATCGCAGGCCTATGAATTGTCCTCGCGCGAACTGGTGGTCACCAAGCCGCTCATTTCAGCGGGCGCCGTTTCGGAAGTGGAACTGTTGCGCCTCGAGCGCGACGTCGGCCGCTTCCGTGGCGAACGCGACATGGCAGCCGCGCAGATCCAGCGCTCCCAGGCGGCGATCAGCGAAGCCAGCCGCAAGATCGAGGAAGTGGAACTGGCCTTCCGCAACGAGTCCGGCAAGGAACTGGCCGAGACCATCGCCAAGCTCAACGCGATGGGCCAGAGTGGCGTGGGCCTCGCCGACAAGGTCAAGCACGCCGCGATTCGATCGCCGGTCAGGGGCACCGTCAAGCGGCTTCTGGTGAATACGGTTGGCGGCGTCGTCCAGCCCGGCAAGGATATCGTGGAAGTCGTGCCCTTGGAGGACGCGCTGCTGCTGGAAGCCAAGGTGCACCCCAAGGACATCGCCTTCCTGCATCCTGGACAAAAGGCCATCGTTCGTTTCACCGCCTACGACTTCGCGATCTACGGTGGCATGGATGCCGTGCTGGAACATATCGGCGCCGACACGGTTACCGACGACAAAGGCAATACCTACTACATCGTGCGTGTTCGGACCACGAAGGCCAGCTTCGCGGACAACCTGCCGATCATTCCCGGCATGGTGGCCGAGGTGGATATCATCACCGGACAGAAGAGCATTCTCTCCTACCTGCTGAAGCCGGTCTTGCGCGCCAAGTTGCTGGCATTCACCGAACGTTAGCGACGAGATGGCTAAGGGCCGGCCGCACGTCTTCCTGTCAGCCCGGGGCGATCTCCTGCCGCGCTGGCTCGAAGCCTTCCCGGCAGCCATCGGAGCGCGAATCGGTGACAGGGTGGAAGCGGACGTGGTGCCAAGCGCCGCTTGGGTGCGCCTTGCCGACGAACCGGTGGCAGCCACCCTGGAAAAGGCTCGCCGACAGGTCGGCGCCGCGGTTCCGTGCATCGTTCTGGCCGACCACCCCAACGACGAAGAAGCGCTCGTGGCATTTGCCGCTGCTGCTCGCGGCTATTGCAATACCCACGCCGCCCCCGAGCTGCTTTCCCGCATCGCCGACGTCGTCGCCCAGGGCGGGCTGTGGATCGGCGAATCGCTGATGCAGCGGCTGCTTCGCGCCACATCGCACCTGCCGTCGCCGCCCCTTTCGCCGGCGAATCCGCCGTGGGAAAGCGGACTCACGGCGAGGGAACGCCAGGTTGCCCTGGCCGTGGCCGCAGGAGCGGCCAACAAGGAAATCGCCCGTCAGTTCGATATCACCGAGCGCACCGTCAAGGCACACGTCAGCGCCCTGCTGGGGAAACTCGGGGTACGCGACCGGTTGCAGCTGGCTCTCGTCGTCAACGGCCAGCGCTCGCGCTGAGTCCGCGTTCGCCTCACATAGGCGCGGTGCCGGCAGGTGCCGCCTTGTACTTCGGTACAGTTCTCCGCTGTCCGCGACCGGCCTATAGTGCCACGGTCCCCGCATTCCACCCGGAGTACCACCATGGCCAATACAGGCAGCGTCATCGGCACCGTTTCCTTGATCGAAGGTCAGGCATTCGCACACGGCGCGGATGGGAAGCTGCGGGCTCTGAAGGTCGGCGATCAGATCCTCGAAGGCGAGGTGATCGTCACCGGCGAAAACAGCCGCGTCGAACTGTCCTTCGACAACGGCCACAAGTTCCTTATGCGGGACAAGGAAACCGTCACGCTGGACACTGCCGTGATCGGCAGCGAGTTGCCCGATGCCAAGGACGCGGCTCTCCTCGACAAGGTATCGGAAACCGTCGACATCACCCGTGCCATCGCCGAAGGCAGCAGCCTCGATCAGTTGCTCGAGGAAACGTCCACGGTCCTGAGTGAGGGTGGTGGTGGAGACGTCGGGCACGGCTTCATTCAATTGATGCGCGTCGGCGAGAGTCTTGCGCCGCCCCATTTTGAGTATGGCTTTGGCGACGGGGCTGATCTGGGGCGGGTGCGGGCGAGCAATGAGGACATGGGACGGTCGGGGCTTCCAGGTGTCGCCATCGACACCCAGGCGCCGGTACCGACCATCACCCTGGCGGCCAACGTCACGGCCGACGACGTCGTCAATGCCGCCGAAGCCGGCGGCCTCGTCACCATCACCGGCACGGTGGGCGGCGACGCCCAGGTCGGCGACACCGTGACGT
>NZ_BHVV01000002.1 GCF_003865015.1 Sulfurisoma sediminicola
CACTCGTCAATGACAGCTACAGCACCAACGAAGACCAGACGCTGACACTGACGCTGCCAACCACGGTGCTCGCCAACGACAACGATCTCGACGGCGACACGCTGATCCTGAACACCACGCCGGTGGTGAATGTGACCAACGGAGCTCTGACCCTGAACGCGGACGGCACCTTTACCTACGTGCCGAATGCCAACTTCAACGGCGCCGACAGCTTCGTCTATGAGGTGCGCGACGATGCCGGCAACATGGCGCAGGCGACGGTGACCATCACCGTGAATGCCGTCAATGACGCGCCGGTGAACACGGTGCCTGGGGCGCAGAGCACCACGGAAGACACGGCAAAGGTCTTCAGCAGCGGCAACGGGAACGCCATCACGGTGTCCGACGTAGACGGCGGCACGCTGACGACGATGGTATCGATCGGCAATGGCACGCTGACGGCAGTGACCGGCGGCGGCGCCACCATCACCAACAACGGCACCGCCACGGTGACCATCCAGGGTACGGCGGCGCAGATCAACGTCGCCTTGAACGGCTTGTCCTACGCGCCCACCGGAGACTACAACGGTGCGGCGACGCTGACGGTACAGACCAGCGATGGCAGCCTCACCGACACCGACACGGTTGCGGTCACGGTAAGCGCAGTGGTGGACATCGCCAACGACACGGTGAGCACCAACGAAGACACCCTGCTCAACATCAACGTCAATGCCAACGACAGCTTCGAAAATGCCGGTCACGCCATCACGGCGATCAACGGCACGGCCATTGCGGTGGGCGGCAGCGTGGTGGTTGCCAACGGTATAGTGACGCTGAAGGCCGATGGCACGCTCGATTACATGCCGACGGCCAACTACAACGGATCTGACAGCTTCACCTACACGGTGAGCTCGGGCGGCGTGGCCGAAACGGCGACGGTTAATGTGACGGTGAATGCCATTAACGACGCGCCGGTGGCGGTGGCGGACACGGCGACGGCGGTGGAAGCGGGTGGAGTGGCGAACGGCACGGCGGGGACCAACCCGAGCGGCAACGTGCTGAGCAACGACACGGACGTGGATGCGGGCGACACCAAGGCGGTGACGGCGATCACGGGCGGCAGCCTGGGCGTGGCCAAGGCTGGCGCCTACGGCAGCATCGTGCTCAATGCCGACGGCACTTACACGTACACGGTGGACAACGCCAACGCCACGGTACAGGCGCTGCGCACGGCCGGCCAGACGCTGACCGACACCTTCACCTACACCATGCGGGATGCGGCGGGGGCGACCTCGAGCGCCAACATCACCGTGACCATCCAGGGCGCCAACGACGCCCCGGTGGGCGTCAATGACACGGCGACCGCGGTGGAAGCGGGCGGGGTGGCGAACGGCACGGCGGGGACCAACCCGAGCGGCAACGTGCTGACCAACGACACCGACGTGGACAGTGTCGTCAACGGCGAGACCAAGACCGTCTCGGCGATCACCGGCGGCACGGTGGGCGGCGCCACGACGGGCACCTACGGCACGCTCACGCTCAACGCGGACGGCAGCTACAGCTACGCCGTGAACAATGCCAACGCCAGCGTGCAAGCGCTGAGGACGGCCGGCCAGACGCTCGCCGACACCTTCACCTACACGGTGCGGGACGCGGCGGGCGCGACCAGCACGGCGACCCTGACGGTCACCCTCCAGGGCGCCAACGACGCCCCGGTGGGCGTCAATGACACGGGTGCCGTCAACGAAGACGCCACGGTGACGGCCACGGCCGCGACGGGCGTGCTCGCCAACGACACCGACGTGGACAGTGTGGCCAACGGCGAGACCAAGGTCGTCTCGGCGATCACCGGCGGCACGGTGGGCGGCGCCACGACGGGCACCTACGGCACGCTCACGCTCAACGCGGACGGCAGCTACAGCTACACGGCCAACACCGCATCGGCGCAGGCGCTGGGCGCGGGCCAGACCGCGACGGACGCCTTCACCTACACGGTGCGGGATACCGCGGGCGCGACCAGCACGGCCACGCTCACCTTCACCGTGACCGGCACCAACGACGCGCCGGTGGCTGACCTGAACGCCGGCGGGGCGGGAACCAACGAAACGACGGCTTTCACCGAGCAGACGGCGGTGGCGGTCGCGCCGGTGGCGACGCTCACGGACGTCGATTCCGCGAACCTGAGCTCGATGACGCTGACGCTGACGGCACGGCCGGACGGCAACGCGGTCGAGTCCCTTTCACTCAACGCGGCAGCGACCACCGCGGCGAGCGGCGCCGGACTGACGGTGGCCTACACGGCCGCCACAGGCGTGCTGCAGATCAGCGGCTCGGCCTCGCGGGCGACCTACGAATCGATCCTGCAGGGCATCCTCTACAACGACACCAGCGACACGCCGAACCTGACGCCGCGCAACATCGACGTGGTGGTCAGCGACGGTGCGCTCAGCAGCACGGCGACCAGCGTGACCATCAACCTGACGGCAGTCAACGACGCGCCGGGCGCGGCGATAACGCCGCTGACTTACAGCGCGACCGAGCAGACCAGCCTGACGCTCAAGGGGACGGGCCTGTCGATCAGCGACATCGATGCCGGCGGCGGCACGATGGCCGTGACGTTGTCGGTCGGCGAGGGCACGCTGAACGTGACGGCCGGCGGCAGCGGCGCGACGGTGACCAACAGCGGCACTTCGGCGGTGACCATCAGCGGCACGGTGGCGCAGATCAACGCCCTCCTCGGCAGCGATGCCACGAGCACGGCGGCCTACATCAACGGCAGCGACAACCCGAGCGCGAGCACCACGCTGACGCTGCTGGTCAACGACAATGCCAACACGGGCAGCGGCGGCGCGCTGACCGCGAGCGACACGGCGACGATCAACATAACGCCGGTCAACGATGCGCCGGTGCTCGATCTCGACGCCAGTGCGGCGGGCACCGGGTTCGCCACGGTCTTCAACGTCGATACCGGCAATCCGGTGCCGATCGGCGACGTCGATGTCAGCGTGACGGATCCCGACAATACGACCATCAACAGCGCGACCATCACCATCGCGACCAATCGCGACGCTGCCGACCTCCTGGTCGCGGGCACCATGCCCGCAGGCATCACGGCCGGCGCCTACAACGCCGCGACGGGCGTGATGACGCTGACGGGCGCGGCCAGCCTGGCGAGCTATCAGGCGGCGATCCGCGCGGTCAACTTCGACACGACGAACCTGACGAACGTTGCGCAGCGCGGCATCACCGTCGTCGTCAACGACGGCAGCCTCAACAGCAACACGGCCACTACGTCGGTAACGATCCTCGGCGCCGGCACCACCCCGGTGCTCGACCTCGACGCCAACGATAGCAGCGGCGCCACCACCACCTCCTACAAGGGCAAATTCACGGTCGGTGCCAGCGCTGTCGCGATCGCCGACACGGACGTGGCCATCACCGACGACGGCACCACCATCGCCAGCGCCACGATCACGCTGAGCAACTTCAAGCCCAGCGACGTGCTCGCGGCCGGCACGCTGCCGGCCGGGATCACGGCGAGTGCTTACAACCCGGCGACCGGCGTCATCACCCTGAGCGGTGCCTCGACGCTGGCGAACTATCAGAGCGCGATCCGCGCCATAACCTTCGCGAATTCGCTGGGGTCCCCGGACCTTTCGGACCGTGTCATCAACGTCGTCGTCAACGACGGGACCGGCAACAGCAATACCGCCGTCAGCACCATCAGCATCAACCGGGCGCCGACGCTGGACCTCGATGCCAGTGCGGCAGGAACCGGCTATGCCGTCACCTATACCGACAACGTCAGCGGTCCGGTGCGGCTTAGCGACACCGACATTACCGTCGCGGACGCCGACGGCACCCTGGTCGGCGCTTCGGTCACGCTGACCAATCCGAAGGCCGGTGATGTCCTCTCGGTCGGCACCCTGCCCGCCGGCATCACGGCGGTCGTCGCCGGCAACACGGTATCGCTCTCCGGCACGGCCACGCCGGCCGACTACCAGGCGGCGATCCACGCGATCATGTTCAGCAACAGCACCAGCACGCCCGACACCACGCCGCGCACGATCGATATCGCGGTCAATGACGGAGCCGTGACGTCCAATGTCGCCACGGCCACGGTGACCGTGATCGATACCAACAGCCCGCCGGTCCTCGACCTCGACGCCAGCGCGGCGGGAAGCGGCTACGCCGGCTATTTCAGCGTGACGACCGGTGCCGCGGTGCCCATAGCCGACACCGACATCAGCGTCACCGACGTGGACAACAGCAACATCACCGGGGCGACGATCACGCTGACGAACGCCAAGGCCGGCGATACCTTCGTCGTCGGCGCCCTGCCGCCCGGCATTACCGCCAGCATCGTCGGCAACGTGGTGACGCTTTCCGGCAGTGCGTTCATCACCGATTACCAGACGGCGATCCGGGCGATCAGCTTCGACAGCACCTCGCCCGACATGACGCCCCGCACCATCGATATCACGGTGACCGACGGCACCAGCAACAGCAATACCGCCACGGCCACGATCACGCCGATCGCCAACGCGGCGCCGACGGCCGACACGCTGACGCCGAGCGGCAACGAGGACACGCTGATCCCGATCACCCTGCACGGCAGCGATGCCGACGGCACGGTGGACAATTTCATGATTTCGACGCTGCCGGACAACGGCCTGCTCTACCTCGACGCGGCCATGACGCAGCTGGTGCCCACGGGCACGCTGCTCGCCGCGTCGGGCGGTTCGCTGACGGTGTACTTCAAACCGCTGCCCGACTGGAACAGCGGACCCGGCCTGACGACCACGCTCAGCTATCAATACCAAGCTTCCGACAACCTCGGCGGGCTGTCGACAGCGTCGACGGTCACGATCGCCGTCACCCCGGTGGACGACGGGGCGCCGGTGGCGGTCAACGACACCTACAGCACCCTCGGTTACGTCAGTCCCGCCAATACCAACGCGATCAAGATCTACAAGGCCGATCTGCTGGCCAACGACACCCTGACCGACCATGCGGCGATCACTGCCGTGGGTTCCCCCACCAACGGCACGCTGAGCGGAGAGCTGACGGATGCCAACGGCATCTATTACCTCTACACGCCGCCGGCAAGCACCGGCGTCCAGAGCTTCACCTACACCATCACCGACGATGACGGGACAGCCCGGAACGCGAGCGTCAACATCAGCGTCTATGCCTCGAGCGACGACATCGGCACCGTGCAGGAGTCCGCGCTGGTCGGCGGCCTGGGCACAAATACCATTTCCGGCAATCTCTTCGCCAACGACATCGGCAACACCAGCGTCACCAGCGTGACACTCACCAGCACGAACACCGGCTTCACCGGCGACGTGAATACCGTCAGCAATACGACGGTCGGCAACATCATCACGGTGAAGAGCCAGATCGGCACCCTGGTGGTGGACAAGACGACGGGCGACTACACTTATACGCTCGACCACCCTGCCGACAACACCGCCAGCGGCCTCGCCGTCGACGAGCTGTTCAGCTACGTCGGCAACGCGGCCAGCGCCACGGTGCGCGTCACGGTGCAGGACGACCGGCCGGTCGCCACCGCGGAGTCGGTCGATATTCCCGAAAACGTGCTGCCGTCCTTCTCGCTGGTGTTCGTGGTCGACGTCTCCGGCAGCATGGCTGACCAGGTCCAGTCGATCGCGGCCGACGGCACGGTGACGCTGACGACCCGCCTGGCGGTGATGAAGACGGCACTGACGTCCCTTATCGAGGAGTACTACAGCCAGTCCTCGGACGTCTCAGTCAAGATCGTTTCGTTCAGCACGGCGGCCACCATTCTCAACGGCGGCGCGGCCTATGCGACCAAGGACGCGGCCATCGCGGCGATCAACGGCCTGGCGTCCGGCGGCAACACGAACTACGCGGACGCGCTGGCCAAGGCGCAGACCGCGATGGGCGCCACGATCGACCCGACGAAGTCGAACAACATCTATTTCCTCTCGGACGGCGATCCGACGAGCGGCGATACTGTTGCGCCGGTCACCAGTTCGGGCTACGCGACCTATCTGGCGCTGCATCCGGAGATCAATTCCTACGGCATCGGCGTCGGCTCGGGCATCGCCAACGTGACCCACCTCAACCAGATCCACAACGTCGATGCCATGGGCGACGGCGTGCGCGATCCGGCGCTGATCGTGGCGGACGTCAACAAGCTGGAGGATTCCCTGCTGTCGACGGTGCCGGCGGCCTACGGCGGCAACGTCATCTCCACCGGCGGCGGACAAAAGGTCAGTTTCGGCGGGGACCTCGGCCATATCAGTCAGCTGACGATGGCCCTCGACACGGACCTGAATGCCGGCACGGCGCCGGTCGACGTGGTGTTCAGCTACAACAACGCGACCAACCAGATCAGCTGGACCGGAACCATCCCGGGCCTGACGTCGCCCATGGCGGGCAACCTGCTGACGCTGAAGGGCGCCAACGGCTTCCAGTACGGCACGCTGGTGTTCAACTTCGACACCGGCGACTACACCTACTTCAAGGGTGGCCTCGCGGTGCAGGGCGATACCTTCAAGCTCAGTTTCATCGCGACGGACCGGGACGGCGACACGGCGGCGGGGAGTCAGACCGTCAACATCGTCGACGGCAAGCCGACCGCCAACGACGATTCCGATACGCTCGTGGCGCTGCAGCAATTCCTCGAAGGCAACGTCATGACGGGCGTCGGCACCGACGGCGGCATCTCCCTGGGTTCGCAACTCACCTCCTTCACGCCCCAGGCGTCCGGCGTCGACGATGCGCAGGACAATGCCCAGGTGAGTTCCATCGTCTTCAAGGGCGTCACTTTCAACCTGACGGTCAACAGTTCCGGCACCAGCGCCGGCGGCAACTACACCATCAGCGGCGGCACCCTGACCTGGACCCACGCGAGCAACGGCAGCAGCCTGGTCTTCAAGGAGGACGGTTACTACAAGTACGCGCCGCCGACGGCCGATCTGCCGACCGAAAATCCGGCGGCGGTGTCGACGGTCAGCCTGACCAGTGCCGCGAACGTCAGCGCCGGCGGCATGGGACTCGAAGGCCTGACCAACGTCGACGCGGTCGCGACGATCCCGATCACGACGGCATTTACGGCCGCACCGGCCAACATCACCCTGCAGGGCATCGGCAGCGATGGCCTGACCACGGCCGAGGGAGCGCTGTCCTACCAGGCGACTGGCGTCGGCCTCAATTCCGCCACCGGCGACGTCGACAACACCCGTTTCGACACCAACGAAATCCTGCGGGTCAATTTCGACGCCGCTTCGTATGCACAGGGGGTCAACAATCCATCCTTCGCGATCAATATCGGCACCGCCGGGAACCTGCGCTACACGGTGTACGACACGAGTGGCGCCGTCATCGGCGGCCCGACCACGGTCGCGGCGGCGGCCACGCTCTCGCTCGCGGGCTACAGCCACGTCGGCCGGGTCGACATCCAGGCCCTGACCGCACGCTTCCGGGTGACCAACGCCACCTACACCGATGCGACCGACATCGGGGTGCGCTACGATGCGACGAACGGGGCCTCGGTCGGTGCGGCGGCGGCCGGCGGCATTGCCAACCTCGAAACGCTGGTGATGAATTTCAATGCCGCGTCACACCCGCTGGGCGTACAGAAGCTGCGCTTCGAAGTCACCAACGGCAGCGCTACCGACGCCGTCACCTACACTTTCTATCACGTCGATGGCCACGAACTCGGCCAGTACACCGTCGCCGGCACCGGCTGGATCGCGATGCCGACGGACTTCAGCGGCGTCGGCCGGGTGACCGCGCTGGCAGACACGGGCACCACGATCAACATCCGCACCGTCGAGTACAAGGACGTCATCGCGGATTCTCTCCATGGGCCGATCGCGCCGGAGGTCATCCAGTACACGCTGACCGACACCGATGGCGATACGTCCAGCGCCTCGCTCACCCTCAATGTCGTGTCCAATTCGTATGCCGGCACCGCAGGCAACGACACCCTGAGCGGGTCGGGCGCCAACGACTCCATCAGCGGCGGCGACGGCAACGACACGCTGAGCGGCCTGGCCGGCAACGACATCCTGCAGGGCGGAGCCGGAGACGACACGCTCGACGGCGGTGCCGACAACGATGTCCTGTCGGGCGGCGCCGGCAACGACATCCTGATCGGCGGGACCGGCAACGACATCCTGCGCGGCGACGACGGGAACGACACGCTCGACGGCGGCAGCGGCAACGACCGGCTCGAGGGCGGCGCCGGCAACGACGTCCTCACCGGTGGCACGGGTGCCGACACGCTGATCGGCGGCGCCGGCAACGACATCCTCAAGGGCAACGACGGGCTGGTGTCCGATCTGGTTACCGACATCTTCAAGTGGTCGTTCGCCGATGCCGGCGCCAAGGGTGCGCCGGCCGTCGACACCATCGTGAAGTTCGACACCGCGGCGGCAGCCTCCGGCGGCGACGTGCTCGACCTGCGCGACCTGTTGTCCGGAGAGAACCACGATATCGCGACCGGCAACCTGGCCAGCTATCTGCACTTCGAGAAGAGCGGGGCGGACACCAAGGTGCACATCAGCTCCACCGGCGGCTTCAACGCCGGCTACATGAGCGGGGCCGAAGACCAGACCGTGATCCTGCAGGGCGTCGATCTCTACGCCATCGTCGGCGCCAATGCCACCGACCAGCAGATCATCCAGGACCTGCTCAACAAGAGCAAGCTCGTCACCGACTGACCCGTGCCGTTCCCCGCTGGCGCCGAAAACTCGGTGCCAGCGGGAGGGACGGCCTTGGCGGCCTGGTCGCTCGATCAGTGCAGAAGGAGCGCGCCGGCTGCCGTGCCGGCAGGGGAAGCTGCCAGCGCCGCGTCGAGGTTCAATCCCCATTCGGCAGCGATTGCGGCCTGCCGCAGAAGATTGCAGAGCACATGGGCCAGTTCCTCGTTCAGCGCCAGGTCGATGCCCGCGCCTTGTTCCGGTCGCAGCGTGAGGGGCTGGGTGCCGGCCGCAGTGATCTGTCCCACGGTGACACGGCTCAGCAGCATCGGGCTTTCGCCCAGAGGGAAGTTCGCTCCGGCTTCATAGGGCGTGCTCAGATCGGCGCGGTTCATTGCCCTGGCTTCGGCGAAGCCGGCCAGGGCCGATTGCAGCAGCGGATCACCGGCGGCTTTCAACTCGGCGAACCGCGTCACGACGCGACCCAGCGCCTGCCACAGCAACTGGAGATAGCGTCGCGTCAGCCAGAAGCGGAATTCGTTCCCGTCCTGAGTGGTGAGCGACAGGCGAATCCGGTCCTCCAGCGCGACGTAGTTGGCGTTTAGCTGGCGCAGTCCGGTCGGCGGGGTGGTTGCCGCAGGCTCTTTGCTCATTCCGACGCCTTGGTGGTCTGGCACCAGCGGCGCAGGATCTTCGTAACGAGAAAGCCGCCGACCAGGCCGGCAAGCGTCATGACGCCGACCAGCTGGATCACGTTCTGCCACAGGGTACGATAGGCGAAGCGGCTGTGGCTGATCAACGTGACCGTGCCGAACTGCTTCCAGCCGGCGCTGATCCTGGCCTGCCCGGGGGTTGCATCGATGGGCAGCATGTCGACGAACCAACTGGGCGCGGCGTATTCGCCCACGGGAGACTTGCGTTCGACGATGGTCCTCCCCCGGGGGTCGGTCACGCGGATGAGTTCGTAGTAACCGCTGTCGAACAGTGCCGCAACCGCCAGTTCCACCGAGACGGCGTCCGGCTGATGCTGGCTGAGCGCTACCGCCAGCGCCGAGGCATTGTCGGCGTTCTTGATGGTGAGCTGCTCGATCAGGTAGGCCCGTGCCGACAACGTCGTTACCAACACGCTGCCGAGCAGCGCGAACAGGGTGGTGATGACGGCGGCGAGCCAGAGCTGGCGGTACATCGACATGGTCATTTCCTTCTTCTGGTAGATCGCTTATTCGAAGCCTTCGGCCTTCGCCCGCCTGAGCAGGTCGTCCCAGCGCGACAGGCGGCCGGTCCTCGCACCGCCCGCCGCTGCCTTGCCGGTTGCGCCCTGCCACATGCCGTGGCCGTTGAAGCTGAATACCGGCTGCAGATCCGGCCGGCGTGCCGCCGGACGCAGCTCGGTGATGAGGTTGTCAAGCACGATCGGGTCCGCCTCGGGAGTATCGTAGTAGGCGAGCACCATGTGGGCCTGGGTCACGTGGCTGGACGCGCCGCCGATCTTCGCCTTGACGTATACGAGCCGCAACTGCTCGCCGGGCACGCCGGCACTCAGCAGCGTGAAGTACTTGGCGGTGGTGAAGTCTTCGCAGTCGCCCCGACCCTTGGCCAGGGTCTCGAGCAGCGTCGCCCAATAGTCGCTCTCCCCCCAGATCTCCTGATCGTCGCCGAACTGCAGGCCGCGGTTGAAGAAGTCATTGACGCGCCGCAATTTCTCCTTCGTCCCCAACGACTTGGCATCCGTGAGCAGCTGCTGCCATTCACGGAAGACCGGCGCGCTTCCGCCCAAGCCGAGAAATCGGTCCAGAAGGCGATCGAAATCGAGCGCATGCGCGACGCCAACGGCAAGGACAATGAGTATTGGGGCAAACAGCCACCTTCGCGCGATGGCCGCGATGAGTTTGCTGCATGGCATCCGCTCGCGGTGGCCTTGCGGTATCATTGCCGATTCAAATGGTTACGAAACCCATTTAACTGAAGATCACAGTATGTTGTCGTCATACCGTTGCTGGATCGCGGTGCTGCTTTCGCTCCCGGCCCTGGCGCTGGCGCAGCCGGCTGCGCCGCAGAGCCTGAAGGACATTGCGCAACAGGCCATCCTGAGCAATCCGGAGGTACTGCAGCGCTGGCATGCCTATCTCGCCGCCGACGGCGAGCGTGATGCTGCGTTCGGCAACTACCTGCCGCGGCTCGACTTCACCGCGGGCTACGGCAAGGAGCGCCAGGACGCGCCGAAGCTGAGCTACGAATATACGGTGAATTCGCGCAGCCTGACGCTTACTCAGATGCTATATGACGGCTTCGCCACGCGCAATGAGGTCAAGCGTCTCGACCATTCGCGACGGGTCCGCATGTTCGAACTGTACGACGCCTCCGAGAACGCCGCCCTCGAAGCGGCGCGCGCCTATCTGGACGTGTTGCGCTACCGCAGGCTGGTGACCCTGGCCGAGGACAACTACGTGCGGCACCGCGCGGTGTTCGACCAGATACAGCAGAAGGTGCAGGTCGGCGTCGGCCGCCGGGTCGACCTCGAACAGGCTGCAGGCCGCCTCGCCCTGGCGGAATCGAACCTGCTTACCGAAACGGCGAATCTGCACGACGTCAGCGCGCGCTTCCAGCGCATCATCGGTTTCGGTCCGGCCAAGACCATGGAAGAGCCGACACCGCTGTCCAAGAACCTGCCGCCGGACATCGCCGGGGCCTTGCGCCAGGCGCAGCAGGGCAACCCCACCCTCCAGGCGGCGATCGAGAACGTGCGCGCCGCCGACGCAGCACGCGATGTTCGCAAGGCCGCCTACCAGCCCCGGTTGGATCTGCGCGTGCGGCGCGACGACGGCGACAACATGAGAAGCATCGCCGGTCGCAGCAACTATGACACGGCGGAGGTGGTCCTCAGCTGGAACCTGCTCAACGGACTGTCCGATGTCGCCCGTTCCCGTCAGTACGCCGAGCAGTACAACGTCGCCCGCGACATTCGTGACAAGACCTGCCGCGATACCCGCCAGGTTCTGACCATTGCCTTCAACGATGTCCGCAAGCTCACCGAGCAGTTGAACTATCTCGATCAGCACCAGTTATCCACCGAGAAGGTGCACGAAGCCTACCGCAAGCAGTTCGACATCGGGCAGCGCACCCTGCTCGACCTGCTCGATACCGAGAACGAACTGTTCCAGGCCAAGCGTGCCTATACCAACGGTTCCTTCGATCTGAGCATCGCCTACGCACGCACCCATGCAGGCCTGGGCAACCTCTTGACCGCTCTCGGCCTGTCGCGCGCGGGCGAGCAGACCCTGGCCGAACTGGCCAACTGGACGCCTGCTCAGGACGCCGCCGAATACTGTCCGCCGGAAGGCATGCAGATTTATGTGGCCGACAAGGCCGCGCTGGATGCGCGTGCCCAGGAGATGCTGAAGGAGTCCGCTGCGGCTACGGTGGCAGCGATGGCTGCGGCCCGCCCGCAGCAAAAGTCGCCTCCCGCCGCCGTGATTGCGACACCATCGGCACCGAAGGCCGACATGCAAGCCAAGCCTGTCGCCGTGCCGGCGCCTGCCCCAGCCGAGCCCGCGGCGGTGCCGTCCGCGCCGCCGGCGACCACCGTCGAAGCGGTGCTGGACAACGCCTTGAAGCAGTGGCTCGCAGCCTGGAGTACGCGCGATGTCGAGGCCTACCTGAACGCCTATGCCCCGAACTTCACGCCTGCCGGAGATATCTCGCGCGAAGCCTGGTCGCAGAAGCGCCGGCAGGTCCTGGGCCGTACCGAAAAGATCGCGATCGAGGTGAAGGACGTTCAGTTCAACGTGCAGGGCGAGCATGCCGAAGCCCGCTTCCGCCAGAGCTATCGCGCGCCTTCGTTCAGCGACGTCGTACTCAAGACGCTGAGCTGGCAGCAGATCGACGGCAAGTGGCTGATCGTCGCCGAGACTGCCGAACCGGTTCGTCCGTAAGCCCGGCCGCCTAAACGGCCAACGCCGGCGCTTCAGGTCTTGGCCAGCAGCGCGCGGAAGGCCGCCAGTTTCGCGCGGCCTTCGTCCTTGGTCACCGCCGGGGCCTCGCCCTGGCCGCTGCGCTGGATGTCCTCGCCCATTTCGACGATGAAGCGCGAAGGTTCGCGGGTGACGATTTCCCTGCCCTGCTTGCGCCGCTCGCAGTAAGTGACGTTGAGGCTGCGCTGGGCGCGGGTGATGCCGACGTACATCAGGCGTCGCTCCTCCTCGACCTTGCCCAACTCGACCGACTCGCGGTGCGGCAGCACGCCCTCCTCGATGCCGACGAGGAAGACGTGGGGAAACTCCAGCCCCTTGGCGGCGTGCAGCGTCGCCAGTTGCACCGCATCCTGCTCGCCTTCGTTCTTGTCGAGCATGGAGATCAGCGCGACGGTCTGCGACAGCTCGACGAGGTTCTTGTTCTCCTCGGCGCCCTTCACTGAGAGCCACTGCACGAAGTCGCGCACGTTGCCCCACTTCGTCTCGGCCTCGCGCGGGTCGTGCGCCTCGAACAGCCAGGCCTCGTAGCCGATCGCGCGCAGCAGGTCTTCGAGCACCTGGCCGGCCGGCTCCTTCTGCGCGCGCCATTCCATGCGGTTGATGAACTGGCAGAACTCGCGCACGGCGGCGAGTTGCGCAGCCTTCACTTCGTTTTCCACCCCCGGCGCGAAGGCCGCGGCGAACAGGCTCTGGTGGCGGCGGCCGGCCGCCTGCCCCAGCGCCTCGAGCGTGGTGCCGCCGATGCCGCGCTTGGGCGTGGTGACGGCGCGGATGAAGGCGGGGTCGTCGTCCTGGTTGGCGAGCAGGCGCAGGTAGGAGGTGAGGTCCTTGATCTCGCTGCGGTCGAAGAAGGACTGTCCGCCCGAGAGCACGTAGGGAATCTTGTGGGCGCGCAGCTGCTGCTCGAAGGCCTTGGCCTGGAAGTTGCCGCGGTAGAGGATGGCGTAATCGGAGAACTTCGTGCGGTTCTCGAACTTGTGCGCCTGCAGCCGCGCGATCACCCACTCGGCCTCGTGTTCGCCGTCACGGCAGGCGGTGACGCGGATCATCTCGCCATGGCCATGCTCCGACCACAACTTCTTCTCGAACAGCTTGGGATTGTGGGCGATCAGCGCGTTGGCGGCCTTGAGCACGCGCTGCACCGAACGGTAGTTCTGCTCGAGCTTGATCACCTTGAGATTCGGGTAGTCGTCGCGCAGGGCCTTCAGGTTCTCGATGTCGGCGCCGCGCCAGGCGTAGATCGACTGGTCGTCGTCGCCGACCGCCGTGAAGGCGGCGCGCGGACCGGTGAGCAGCTGCATCAGGCGGTACTGGCAGCGGTTGGTGTCCTGGCACTCGTCGACCAGCAGGTGCCAGAGCCGGCTGCGCCAGCGGCCGCCGACGTCGTCGCGTTCCGCGAAGAGATTCACCGGCAGGCGGATCAGGTCGTCGAAGTCGACGGCCTGGTAGGCGCGCAGCGTGCGCTCGTACTCGGCATAGACCCTGGCTGCGCCGGCCTCGAGATCGTCGGCCGCGACCTGCGCGGCTTCCTCGGGGCCGACCAGCGCGTTCTTCCACAGCGAGATGCGGTTCTGGATCATGCGCACCCGCGCCTTGTCGGCGTCCTTAAGCATCTCCTGGAACAGCTGCGCGGTGTCGGAGGCGTCGAGGATCGAGAACGAGGGCTTGAGGTGCAGGTGGCGCGCCTCCTGCCGCAGGATCTTCGCGCCCAGCGCATGGAAGGTGCTGACCGTGAGCCCTTCGGTCGGACCCTTGATCAGCTTGCCGACGCGCTCGGCCATCTCCTTCGCCGCCTTGTTGGTGAAGGTGATGGCGGCGATGTGCGAGGGTGCGATCTTGCACTCCTCGATGAGGTAGGCGATCTTCTGGGTGATGACGCGCGTCTTGCCGCTGCCGGCGCCGGCCAGCACCAGCAGCGGACCGTCGAGATAGCGCACCGCCTCGCGCTGCGGCGCGTTGAGATGGTGCGACATCGAAGGGCCTACTGCAGGACGCCGAAGGCCTTGCGCGCGAGGCTGCCGGCGGCGCTGACCGGATCCTTGCGGATCGCTTTTTCTTCCTCGGCGATCATCAGGTAGAGGCCGTCGAGCGCCTTGCGGGTGACGTAGTTCTCCAGGTGGGCATCTTCCGCCTTGACCAGGCCGAACTGCGCCGCCTTGCCGGCGAACTGGTCGTACTTCTCGGCGAGTTTCACCTTCTGCATCGCGCTTTTGACGATGGGGCGGAATTTCTCGGCCAGCGGACCCGAGGTGGTGCGCTTGAAGTACTGCGTCGCGGCATCGTCGCCGCCCGTGAGGATGCCCTTGGCGTCCTGCACCGACATCTGCTTGACGGAGTTGACCAGCAGGGTCTTGGCCTCGGGCACGGCTGCCTCGGCCGCGCGGTTCATGGTGGTGACGAGTTCGTCGGCCTGCTTGCCCAACCCGAAGGTGCGCATCATGCCTTCGACCTGCTGCAGGCTCTCGGGCAGCGGAATCTTGACCTTGGGGTTGCCAAGGAAGCCGTCGGGGCGGCCGAGCGTCGCGACCGCCTTGCCGGCACCCTGCACCAGTGCTTCCTTGAGGCCGCCGCTGGCGTCCTTGTTGCTCAGCGCGTCGAGCGACAACGCGTGCGCGGCCGTGGCGAACAGCAGCGCGCACAGGACGATGGGCGCGACGAAGGCGGTCGGTTTCATGATGGCAATCTCCGATGAAAGTGGTTCAGACGACGCCCGCGCCATGCGCCTGCTGGTCGGCATGGTAGCTCGAGCGCACCAGCGGCGCGCAGGCGGCGTGGGAGAAGCCCATGGCCGCGGCCGCGCGCTCGAACATGGCGAAGACGTCGGGGTGGACGTAGCGCGTCACCGGCAGGTGGTGCCCCGAGGGCGCGAGGTATTGGCCGATGGTCAGCATCTCGACGCCGTGGGCGCGCAGGTCGCGCATCACCTCGAGGATCTCCTCGTCGGTCTCGCCCAGGCCCACCATCAGTCCCGACTTGGTCGGCACGGCGGGCTTGCGCGCCTTGAAACCGGACAGCAGCTCGAGCGAATGGGCATAGTCGGCGCCGGGACGGGCCTGCTTGTAGAGGCGCGGCACGGTTTCGAGGTTGTGGTTCATCACGTCGGGCGGCTGCGCGGTGAGGATGTCGAGCGCGATTTCGAGACGACCGCGAAAGTCCGGGACCAGCACCTCGATCGTCGTCTGCGGCGAATGCGTGCGGATCTCGCGGATGCAGTCGGCGAAATGCTGCGCGCCGCCATCCTTGAGGTCGTCGCGATCCACGCTGGTGATGACCACGTACTTCAGCTTGAGTGCGGCGATCGTGCGGGCGAGCTTGGCGGGTTCCTCGGCATCGGGCGGCAGGGGCTTGCCGTGGCCGACGTCGCAGAAGGGGCAGCGGCGGGTGCACAGGTCGCCGAGGATCATGAACGTGGCGGTCCCCTTGCCGAAGCATTCGCCGATGTTGGGGCAGGTCGCTTCCTCGCACACGGTGTGCAGCTGGTGGTCGCGCAGGATCTGCTTGACCTCGCCGAAGCGCGCGGCCGAGTTGCCGGCCTTGACGCGGATCCACTCCGGTTTCTTCAGCGGCACGGCCGCCGGCACCACTTTGATCGGGATGCGCGCGGTCTTGGCTTCGCCTTTCTGCTTGACGGTCATAGCTTCATTTCCAGTTGCTCGACGAGCGCCGTCGCGGCCTGCTCCACGGTGATGCCGGGGACGAAGTCCGCGAGTTGCGTCACGGCCATGCCTTCGTAGCCGCAGGGGTTGATCGCCTCGAACGGCACGAGGTCCATGGCGACGTTGAGGGCGAGGCCATGGTAACAGCAGCCGTTCTTCACCTTCAAGCCGAGCGCGCCGATCTTGGCGCCGGCGACGTAGACGCCGGGCGCGCCGGCCAGCCGCGCGGCCGCGACGCCGTGGCCGGCGAGCAGGTCGATCAAAGCCTGCTCCATGCGGTTGACCAGGCCCTTGACCGTGAGGCCGCGGCGCTTGAGGTCGAGCAGCAGGTAGGCGACGACCTGGCCCGGCCCGTGATAGGTGATCTGGCCGCCGCGGTCGATTTTCACCACCGGCACGCCGATATCGCGCAGCAGGTGTTCGGCCTTGCCGGCGAGTCCCAGCGTGAACACCGGCGGGTGCTCGCAAAGCCAGATTTCGTCGGGTGTGTCAGGCGCCCTGCGGGCGGTGAAGTCCTGCATCGCGCGCCAGGTCGGCTCGTATTCCGCGAGCCCGAGCCGCCGGACGATCACAGCACCACTCGGACTAGAGGATGCGACGACAGTTCGCGATAGAGCGCGTCGAGCTGCGCCTTCGAGGTGGCGCGGATGGTGCAGGTCAGCGACAGGTAGTTACCGGCCTTCGAGGGGCGCATGGTGACGCCGGCAGGATCGAAATCGGGTGCGTGTTTCAGTACGACTGCGACGATGGCCTGGGCGAAGTCGTCGCGCGTCGCGCCCATGATCTTGAGCGGGAAGTCGCAGGGAAACTCGAGCAGGGTGTCGCTGTCGGCCATGATTTCAGGCTCCGCGCATCACCGAAGCCTTGAACTGCTGGTACCAGCCGTACATTTGCTTGAACGCCGGCCCTGGCGTGCCGCCAGCGCCGACTTTCCGGTCGTCGAGCATGACGATGGGCAGCACTTCCTTGGTCGACGAGGTCATCCACAGCTCGTCGGCATTGCGCGCTTCGTCCTCGAGCACGTCGCGCACCTGGGTCGGCAGGCCGTGCTGCGCCGCCAGTTCGAGCACGACGTCGTAGGTGATGCCGGGCAGCATCAGGTGGTTCTTGATCGGCGCCAGCAGCACGCCGTCCTTCACCGCGAAGATGTTCGAGGCCGCACCCTCGATGAGGAAGCCATCGCGGAACAGCACGGTCTCGGCGCAGCCATGGTCGACCGCGCGCTGGCGCAGCAGGCAGTTGGCGAGCAGCGAGGTGGCCTTGATGTCGCAGCGGTGCCAGCGGTTGTCGGCGGCGGAAACGGCGGCGATGCCGTGCTCGCGCAGCTCCGCCGGCGGCGTCACCAGCGGCTCGGTCATGACGAACACCGTCGGCGTGGCGACTGCGGGGAAGGCGTGGTTGCGCACCGCCATCGGCCCGCGGGTGACCTGCAGGTATACCGACTGGTCCTGGAACTCGGCCGCGGCGACGATGCGCTCGATGATGTGCGTCCATTCGGCGTCGGCGAGCGGCACCTCGAGGCGGATCGCGGCGAGGCTCGCGGCCAGCCGCCGCAGGTGCTCGGCTAGGCGGAACGGCCGGCGCGAATAGACCGGGATCACCTCGTAGACGCCGTCGCCGAAGAGGAAGCCGCGATCCATCACCGGCACGCGGGCTTCTGCCAGCGGCAGGAATTCGCCGTTGAGATAGGCGGTGTTCATTGGAAATAGAGTTTCAGCGAGTCCCATGCCCTGCCGAAGATGCCGGCGATGGGCACGGCCTCTAGGGCGACCACCGGGTACTCGCCCCAGGGCTTGTCGTTGACCGTGAGCTTCAGGGTCGCGATACGGTCGCCTTGCTGCACCGGTGCCAGCAGGGGTTGGCGGCTCTCGAGCTGGACCTTGATGGCGTCCTTGCCCACGGCCGCGCCCTTGGGCAGCGAGAGCACGAAGTCCTCGGCGAAGCCGGCCTTGACGGTATTCTGCGTGCCTTTGAACACCTTGAGCTGGGACAGCGCGAAATTTCGGTCGTAAAGCTTGACGGCGTCGAAGGCGAGGAAGCCATGGTTGAGCAGCTTGAGCGACTCCTGGGCGCGGGCGCTGTCGGAGGCGGTGCCGAGCACGACGGAGATCAGCCGCCGCGGCCCGCGTCTGGAGGAGGCGATCAGGCAGTAGCCGGCCGCTTCCGTATGGCCCGTTTTCACGCCATCCACCGTTGGATCGAGCCACAGTAAACGGTTGCGATTGGGCTGGGTGATCTTGTTGTAGCTGTATTCCTTCGTCGCGTAGATCGGGTAGTACTCGGGGAAGTCGCGGATGATGGCCTGCGCCAGCAGGCCGAGGTCGCGGGCCGTGGCGTAGTGCTGCGGATCGGGCAGGCCGGTGGCGTTCATGAATTTCGTGTTCTTCAGCCCGAGGCGCTGCGCCTCGCGGTTCATGGCGACGACGAAGCTTTCCTCCGAGCCGGCGACGGCCTCGGCCAGCGCGATGCAGGCGTCGTTGCCCGACTGCACGATCATGCCGTAGAGCAGTTCCTTCACCGTCACCGGGCGGTTGAGCTCGATGAACATGCGCGAGCCGGGCGCCTTCCAGGCCCTCTCCGAGACGGGAACGACCTGGTCGAGGGCGATCCGCTTCTGGCGCAAGGCGGCGAACGAGAGGTAGGCCGTCATCAGCTTGGTCAAGGAGGCCGGCTCGACGCGCTCGTCGGCGGCCTGCTCGGCCAGCGGCTGGTTGGAGGCGTGGTCGAGCAGCAGCCAGGAGCGAGCCGCGACGGGAGGAGGTGGCACGGACTGGGCCAGCGCAGGCAGCGCGAGCGCCAGCAGCGCGCAGGCGAGGAATTGTCGAATCATGGAACCCGCAATTTTAGCGTACGACGATGGCCGGTTTGACGCCTAGTGCCAGGCGGATCTTTTCCGCGGCCTGATCGGCTTCGGTGCGCGAGGCGTAGGGTCCGATCTGCACCCGGTGCAGGCTGCCGGCGATCTGCGTGCGCAGCTTGTCGCCGGCCCAGTCGAGTTCGCGCGCGACATGGGCGCGGAAGGCTTCCGCGTTGTCGGGATTGCCGAAGGCGCCGAGCTGGACGAAAGTGCCGCGCGCTTCTGCCGGCAGGGGTGTCGGCGGTGGCGGCGGCTCGGGCAGGTTGGCGAAGCGGGCGATCGGATCGGGATCCTCGGCGGGCGCGGCTGCGACCATCGTGGTTCCCGGGCGGACGCTTTCGACCTCGACCAGCGTGCTGCCGGTGCCGATGTAGCCGAGCTTCCAGGCCGCGGTGTAGGAGAGATCGATGATGCGTCCCGCGTGGAATGGGCCGCGGTCGTTGACGCGCACCACCACCGACCTGCCGTTGGCGGGGTTGGTGACGCGCGCGTAGGACGGAATCGGCAGCGTCGGATGGGCGGCGGTCATGCCGTACATGTCGTAGCGCTCACCCGACGAGGTCTTCTGGCCGTGGAACTTGCGACCGTACCAGCTGGCGACGCCTTTCTCCTTCAAATCCTGGTGGCTGCGCAACGGCACGTAGTCGCGCCCGAGCACCGAGTAGGGATTGTTGGCGAAGCGGTGCAGCGGCTCTTCGCGCGGCACGGCGTCGGGAATCGCGTCGAGCTTGTCGGGCGCGTTGTCGCCCGGCCCGTCGTCCTGGTAATAGCCGCCGCCCTTCTTGAGCACCCAGGCGGGCTTGGCGGAAGTCGGCGCCGGCGGCACGGCGGCCGACGGCGCGCGTTCCACCGCGGGTTGCCTCGGCACCGAGCCGCAGGCGGCGAGCAGGCAAGCGAGCAGGGGCGCGAAATGACGGTTCATTTCTGAACGAGCATGCGATTCTTGTGAATCGACATGAGAATGCCGATGCCGAGGAACAGCGTCACCAGCGCGGTGCCGCCATAGCTGATCAGTGGCAAGGGCACGCCGACGACGGGCAGGATGCCGCTGACCATGCCCATGTTGACGAATGCATAGGTGAAGAAGATCAGCGTGATCGCGCCGGCCAGCAGCCGGGAGAAGAGCGTCGCGGCGTTGGCGGCGATCATCAGGCCGCGGCCGATCAGCAGGGCATAGAGAAACAGCAGCACGAGGTTGCCGAGCAGGCCGAACTCCTCGGAATAGACGGCGAAAATGAAATCGGTATGGCGTTCGGGAATGAATTCGAGCTGCGCCTGGGTGCCTTGCCCCCATCCCTTGCCGAGGATGCCGCCCGAGCCGATGGCGATGGTGGACTGGATGATGTGGAAGCCCTTGCCCAGCGGGTCCCGCTCCGGGTCGAACAGGGTGAGGACGCGGCTTCGCTGGTAGTCGTGGAGCAGGTTCCAGGCGAAGGGTGCCGCGGCGGCACCGGCCGCGCCGAGGCCGATGATGACCTTCCATGGCAAACCGGCGAGGAAGATGACGAAGAAACCGGCGGCGGAAACCAGGACCGCCGTACCGAGGTCCGGCTGGCGGGCGATCAGCGCCACGGGGAGCAAGAGCAGCAGCACGGCGACGGCGTAATCGCGCAGGCGCAGCATCGCCTCGTGTTTCTGGAAGTACCAGGCCAGCATCAGCGGCATCGCGATCTTCATGACCTCGGAGGGCTGGATGCGCATGAAGCCGAGGTTGAGCCAGCGTCGCGCGCCCTTGGAGACGTCGCCGAACAGTGCCACCGCGATCAGCAGCAGGATGCCGAAGGCATAGGCGGGCAGTGCCAGGTGCATCAGGCGCTGCGGCGGCATTTGGGCGACGATACGCATCACCGTCAGCGCCACGGCGATATTCAGCAGTTGCGCGGTGACGCGCTCGGGCGAGGCGCTGCCGACGGCGATCAGGGCGACCAGCAGCAGCAGCGCCGAAAAGCCCAGCAGCGGCCCGTCGATCGGCGCGATCAGCTTCAGCCAGAAATTGCGGATCATTCGTCTTCTTCCACGGCATCCTCGTCGGCCGGTGCCGGTGCCTTGGGCAACTTGCCGAGCAGGTAGTAATCGAGGACCTGGCGCGCGATCGGCGCGGCGGCCTGGGCGCCGAAGCCGCCGTTCTCGACCAGTACCGCCAATGCGATCTTCGGCTGGTCGGCCGGGGCGAAGGCGATGAACAGCGCGTGGTCGCGCAGCTCCTTCTTCATGCCGCCCTCCTTGTACTGCGCGCCCTTGAGCGAGAATACCTGCGCCGTACCGGTCTTGCCGGCCGACACGTACTCGGCGCCGGCGAAGGCGCGCGCGCCGGTGCCTTCCTTGTTCACGCCGACCATGGCGTTCTTGATGACGTCGATGTGCTCCTGCTTGAGCGGCAAGGTCTTGAGTGGTTGCGGCTCGATCAGGGTCTGCTTGCCCGTGCGCGTGTCGGTGATGTGCCTGACCAGGTGCGGGCGGAACATCACGCCGTTGTTGGCCAGCGTTGCCGTGGCCTGGGCCAGCTGGATCGGGGTGTAGGCGTTGTAGCCCTGGCCGATGCCGATGGAAATGGTCTCGCCGGCATACCACTTCTGCTGCTCGGGTTTCCTGAACCGCTTCTTCTTCCACTCCGGCGAGGGCAGCACGCCCTCGGATTCGCCGTCGATGTCCACGCCGGTGCGGCTACCCAGACCGAGGCTGCCCATGAAGCTGGCGATATTGTCGATGCCCATGTCGTTGGCGAGCATGTAGTAATACGTGTCGCAGGAGTGGACGATGGACTTGTACATGTCGACCGAGCCGTGGCCGCCCTTCTTGTCGTCGCGGAAGGTATGGCCGCCGAAGTTGTAGAAGCCGGGATCGAAGATCGTCTGTTCGGCGCGGCGCTTGCCCAGGGTCAATGCGCCCAGTGCCATGAAGGGCTTGAAGGTCGAGCCGGGCGGGTAGGCGCCGTTGAGCGCCCGGTTGACCATGGGTTTGTCGGGCGAGGTGTTGAGCATGTCCCAGTTCTGCGAATCGATGCCATCGACGAACAGATTGGGATCGTAGTTCGGCACCGCCACCAGGGCGAGGATGCCGCCGGTTGAAGGCTCGATGGCGACCAGTGCGCCTTTTCTGTCGCCGAAGGCTTTCTCGGCAATCTCCTGCAATTTTGCGTCGACGGTGAGTGTCAGGTTGTTGCCGGCCACCGGCGCGGTGCGCGCCAACGTGCGCACCGCGCGGCCGCCGGCGTCGACCTCGACCTGCTCGAAGCCGGTGATGCCGTGCAGTTCGAACTCGTAGTGCTGCTCGAGACCGGTCTTGCCGAAGTGCTCGGTGCCGCGGTAGTTGTCCTCGGCGTCGCGTTCCTCGATCTTCTCGAGGTCGCGGTCATTGACGCGGCCGATGTAGCCGAGCAGGTGCGAGGCGAAGGCGCCGAACGGATACTGGCGGAACAGCCGCGCCTTGACGTCGACGCCGGGAAAGCGGTAGCGGTGGGCGATGAAGATCGCCACCTCCTCGTCCGACAGCCGGGTGCGGATCGGCAGCGACTCGAAGTTCTTGCTCTCGGCCAGCAGCTTGTGAAAGCGCTTGCGGTCCTTCGCCTGCACGTCGAGGATCGTGGCCAGTTCGTCGATGGTCTGTTCGAGGTTCTTTACCTTCGATGGCGTGATCTCCAGCGTGTAGGCCGAGTAATTTCGTGCCAGCACCACATCGTTGCGGTCGACGATGAGGCCGCGGTTGGGCACCATCGGCACCAGCGAGATGCGATTCTCCTCGGCGCGGGTCTGGTAGTAGTCGTGCTGGATCACTTGCAGCCAGACGAAGCGCGCGAACAGCAGGGCGAAGCAGAACAGCACGAAGCCGCCGGCGAAGGCGAGGCGTCCTCCGAACCGTTCAAGTTCCTCCTGGGGGTTCTTGAATTCCATCAGATCGGACGGTTGTCATCCCGTTCGACAGGGCGGTACTGCGGCAGCAGCAGCAGGTAGGTCAGCGGATGCCACAGCGCCGCGGCGACGAAGCTCGAGGTGAACCAGAGCAGGCCGGGAAACTCGGCGCCGCCGATCATGCGCGCGGCCAGCATCACCAATTGCGCGCCGAGCAGCATCGGCAGCACGTGAGCCGCCTGCAGCAGCAGGGGGAACCAGAGAATGCGGCGCGACAGCCCGCAGCCGGCGAAGGCGAGCAGGACATAGGCGAGCGCGTGCTGGCCCATCACGCTGGCATCGCCGACGTCCATGGCGATGCCGAAGAAGAAGGCCGTGCCCATGCCGACCTTGAGGGGCTGGTGGATGGACCAGAAAATCAGCACCAGCGCCACCCAGTCCGGCACGAAGGGCAGCCGCCCGAGGGGAACGAGGTTGAGCAGCAGCGCCAGCAGCAGCGTGACGGTGATGAACCAGCTGCGCGCCGGCAGCAGGATGCGGTTGGAGCGATGCGTCGGTTGGTTCATCGCACCGCCTTCTTCACTCTGCGACCCTTGCCCGGGACGTCGGCGGTGGTGCTGGCTTCCTCCGGCCGCGGCGGCACGATGCGGGAGCCCAGCACCAGGACATGGCCGTGGCGCTCGACGCCGGCGATCGGCTCGCAGCGAATGCGGGCGAAGGCGAACGAATTGTCGCGGTCGATATGGGCCACGCGGGCGACCGGCAGACCTGGCAGATAAAGGCCGTCGAGACCCGAGGTGACGAGGATGTCGCCGACCTGGATCTCGGCATTGGCGGCGAGGAAACGCAGCTCGATGCTGCCGGCGCCGGCGCCGGCAGCGACGGCGCGCAAGCCGTTGCGCTGGACCCGGACCGGGATCGCCTGATCCTTGTCGGTGAGCAGCGTGACCTCGGCCATCAGCGGAAACACGCGCGTGACCTGGCCGATTACGCCGAGGTCGTCGATCACGGCCTGGCCGGCGGCGATGCCGGCCTGGAGACCCTTGTCGATGAGGACGCGACGCGAGAAGGGGTCGCGCGCGGCATAGAGAATTTCGGCGACGCGGCCTTCGGCCGGCTGGCGCTCCTTCATGTCGAGCAAGGCGCGCAGGCGGCGGTTTTCCTGTTCGAGATGTTCCTGCCGCAGCAGTTGGTTGGCGGTGGCCAGGCTGCGGCTGCGCAGCGCGGCATTCTCCTGCTGCAACTGGATCAGGCTGGCGAAGTACTGGCCGGCGCCCGCGGCGCCTTCGACCGGCATCTGGGCGACGCGCTGCACCGGCCAGGCGATGGTGGCGAGGACCAGGCGGGCCCACTCGAGGGTATGGAAGCGCAGGTCGGCGACGAGCAGGACGATGGAAAGCGCGGCGAAGAAGGTCAGCCGGGCGAGCGGCGCCGGGCCCCGCTTGAAAAACGGTGGCGGCGTGTGGCCGACGACGGACATCAACTCAGTAACGCTCCCCGAAAACGCAGTTTCAGTGCAGGCTAACGCCGGTTTTTCCCGCGTTAAGCGCAGCGGCCGAAACTACAAAACCCTCGCGGCGCACCCTTTGCACCGACTTGCACACTACTTGGGCGAGGCGTTACTCGTTGGCGAAAATACTGCCGAGATTGTCCATCTTTTCAAGGGCGAGGCCTGAGCCGCGCACCACGCAGGTCAGCGGCTCGTCGGCGACGATCACCGGCAGGCCGGTCTCTTCCATAAGCAGGCGGTCTATCTCGCGCAGCAGCGCGCCACCGCCGGTGAGCACCATGCCCTTCTCGGCGATGTCGGCGCCGAGTTCGGGCGGGGTTTGTTCGAGCGCGATCTTGACGGCGCCGACGATCTGGTTGAGCGGATCGTTGAGCGCCTCGAGGATCTCGTTCGAGGAAATGGTGAAGCTGCGCGGGATGCCCTCGGCGAGGTTGCGGCCCTTGACTTCCATCTCCTTGACCTCGGAGCCGGGGAAGGCCGAGCCGATTTCCTTCTTGATCGATTCGGCCGTGGTCTCGCCGATCAGCATGCCGTAGTTGCGGCGGATATAGTTGATGATGGCCTCGTCGAACTTGTCACCGCCGACGCGCACCGAGCCCGAATAGACCATGCCGCCGAGCGAGATGACGCCGACCTCGGTGGTGCCGCCGCCGATGTCGACCACCATCGAACCGGTCGGATCTGAGACCGGCAGGCCGGCACCGATCGCCGCGGCCATCGGCTCCTCGATCAGATAGACCTGGGATGCGCCGGCGCCCAAGGCCGATTCGCGGATGGCGCGGCGCTCGACCTGGGTCGAGCCGCAGGGCACGCAGATGATGATGCGCGGGCTGGGCGAGAACAGGCGGTTGTCATGCACCTTCTTGATGAACTGCTTGAGCATCTGCTCGGTGACGGTGAAGTCAGCGATCACGCCGTCCTTCATCGGCCGGATGACATGGATGCTGCCGGGGTTGCGGCCGAGCATCTGCTTGGCGGCGGCGCCGACGGCCTGGATGGTCTTCTTGGCGTTGGGGCCACCCTCGGTGCGGATGGCGACGACCGAGGGCTCGTCGAGCACGATGCCCTTGGTGCGGACGTAGATCAGCGTATTGGCGGTGCCGAGATCGATGGCGAGATCGTTGGAAAAATAGGAGCGCAGGAGGCCGAACATCGAGTTTTCCGGTAATGGGTTTGCCGCGACGGGAAGGCGCGACGACAAAAGTCTTATGATACCCTATTCAGCTTTGCCCATTAAGTATCAAGCATGTCCCTGACCCTGGATGACGTACGCCGCATCGCGCGGCTGGCACGTCTGGACGTCTCCGCCGCGGAGCTCGACACGACCCGCGATCAGCTCAACGGCATCCTCGCCTTCATCGAGCAGTTGCAGTCGGTCGACACCGCCGGCATCGAGCCGATGGCCCATGCCGTCGACGTGGTGCAGCGCCTGCGCCCCGACGCGGTGGCGGAGGCCGACCGCCGCGACGCCTTCCAGGCGGTCGCGCCCGAGACCGAGGGGGGGCTCTATCTGGTACCCAAGGTGATCGAATGAATCTGACGATTCATTCGTCTGCCATGATGGCCCCCCATCCCCCGACCCCCGCCCCGAGGGCGGGGGCGACTGATTTGCGCCCCCGCGCTGCGGAGGCGAGGTGACATGATTAACGCTTCCCTCAAAGAGTTATCCGCTGCGCTGGCGCAGAAAAAGGCCTCGGCGGTCGAACTGGCGACGCTGTTCCTCGAACGCATCGAGAAGCTCAACCCGACCCTCAACGCCTTCGTCACCGTCGATCGCGAGAAGACGCTGACCATGGCACGCGAGGCCGACGCCTCGGGAAAAGTCGGCGCCAGCGACACGCCGCTTTCTGGTATCCCGTTGGCGCACAAGGATATTTTCTGCACCGAAGGCTGGCGGACCACCTGCGGCTCGAAGATGCTGTCGAACTTCGTTTCGCCCTACGACGCCACCGTGGTCGAGAAATTCAAGGCCGCCGGCATGGTCACGCTGGGCAAGCTCAACATGGACGAGTTCGCCATGGGCTCGTCGAACGAGACCTCGTTCTTCGGCCCGGTGAAGAATCCCTGGGATACCTCGCGGGTACCCGGCGGCTCCTCGGGCGGCTCGGCCGCGGCCGTGGCGGCGCGCCTTGCGCCGGCCGCCACCGGCACCGACACCGGCGGCTCGATCCGCCAGCCGGCGGCGCTGTGCGGCCTCACCGGGCTCAAGCCGACCTATGGCTTGGTTTCGCGCTACGGCATGATCGCCTTCGCATCCAGCCTCGACCAGGGCGGGCCGATGGCCAAGTCGGCCGAGGATTGCTCCCTGCTGCTGAACGCCATGGCCGGCTTCGATCCGCGCGACTCGACCAGCCTCGAGCGTCCGACGGAGGACTATGCCCGGGACCTCGATAAGCCCCTGCAAGGATTGCGCATCGGCTTGCCGAAGGAGTTCTTCGGCGAGGGCATGGATGCCGACGTGCGCGCGGCGGTCGAGGCGGCGCTGGCCGAGTACCGCAAGCTCGGCGCCGCCACGGTGGAAGTAAACCTGCCGAACTCGGGCCTCTCGGTGCCGGCCTATTACGTCATCGCACCGGCCGAGGCGAGTTCCAACCTCTCCCGTTTCGACGGCGTGCGCTACGGCCACCGTGCCGCCGACTACGCCGACCTCACCGACATGTACAGCAAGAGTCGCGCACAGGGTTTCGGCGACGAGGTCAAGCGCCGCATCCTCATCGGCACCTATGTCCTGTCGCACGGCTACTACGACGCCTATTACCTGCAGGCGCAGAAGGTACGCCGCCTGATCGCCAACGATTTTGCCGAGGCGTTCAAGTCCTGCGACGTCATCATGGGGCCTGCCACGCCCTCGGTGGCGTTCAAGTTCGGCGAGAAGAGCGCCGATCCGGTGCAGATGTACCTTTCGGACATCTACACCATCGCCGTCAACCTCGCCGGCCTGCCCGGGATGTCGATTCCCTGCGGCTTTGGTGCCGGCGACATGCCTGTCGGCCTGCAGCTCATCGGGCCCTGGTTCGCCGAGGCGAAGATGCTCAACGTCGCCCACCGCTACCAGCGTGCGACGGACTGGCATCTGCGGATGCCGGCCGGCCTCTAGGCGAGCGATGCGGTTGCGGCGTGCCCTGTCCTGCATGACCGCCGTTGCGCCGGCGCTGCTTCTCGGCGGTTGCGGCCTCTGGCCCTTCGGCAAGCCGCCGTCGCCGGCGGAACCGGAGCAGCCAAGACAGGCGCCGCGCGCGGAGCCGCGGGCGGAACCGCGGCCGCTGTCGGAACGCACCCGGCGCTATCTGGCCAGTCGCGGCCACGAGGTGATCGAGGAACGTCCGCTCAACGTTCGGGCCGACTGCAGCTTTCGTGACGAACTGGGCTACGCCGGCCGCCTCGATCTCGAGGTCCGGGATGCCGACGTGCGCCGCTTCGCCGCCAGGGTTGACGTGCCCCGGCGCGGCAGCTGCCGTTTCGACCTGGCCGACTTCCGCCAGGCGACGTCGCTGCCGACGATCACGCTGACCGGCGCCCAAAGCCGCTGCACGGTGAGGATGTGGGAGCAGGGCAGCAAGGTGACGGTGGCTTTCTCGGACTGCCAGGCGCAATGCGATGGCGGGACCTTCGACTATCTGTGGCCGATCCTCGTTGAGGCGCCGAGCGGCCGCTGCTTCTGAAAGAGAATGGAATTCGCATGAGTCAGTGGGAAGTCGTCATCGGGCTGGAAACCCATGCCCAGTTGCGCACGCAATCTAAGATCTTTTCGGGTGCGGCGACGGCCTTTGGCGCCGAGCCCAACCGTCAGGCTTGTGCGGTCGACATCGCGCTGCCCGGCGTGTTGCCGGTGCTCAACCGCGAGGCCGTGGTCTGCGCCATCAAGTTAGGCCTCGCCGTCAATGCTTCGATCGCGCCGCGCTCGGTTTTCGCCCGCAAGAACTACTTCTATCCCGACCTGCCCAAGGGTTATCAGATTAGCCAGTTCGAGATCCCGGTGGTCTCGGGCGGCAGCCTGACCATCCGCGTCGGCGAAACAGAAAAGACCGTGCGCCTGACCCGCGCCCACCTCGAGGAGGACGCCGGCAAGAGCCTGCACGAGGACTTCCACGGCAAGACCGGCATCGACCTCAACCGTGCCGGCACGCCGCTGCTCGAGATCGTCACCGAGCCGGACATGCGCTCCTCGCTTGAGGCCGTCGCCTACGCCAAGGCCCTGCATTCGCTGGTGACCTGGATCGGCATCTGCGACGGCAACATGCAGGAGGGTTCCTTCCGCTGCGACGCCAACGTCTCGGTGCGCCGGCCGGGCGCGCCGCTCGGTACCCGCCGGGAGATCAAGAACCTCAACTCCTTCCGCTTCCTGCAGCAGGCGATCGATTTCGAGATCCAGTGGCAGATCAACGAGATCGAGGAAGGCCGCGCCATCCAGCAGGCCACGGTGCTGTTCGACCCCGACACCGGCGAGACGCGGGCGATGCGTTCCAAGGAAGATGCCCACGATTATCGCTACTTCCCCGACCCCGATCTGCTGCCCCTCGAGATCACGCCGGCGTGGATCGAGGAAGTGAAGCGCGGCCTGCCCGAGTTACCGCAGGCGATGCAGGCCCGCTTTGTCTCCGACTACGGCCTCTCGGGCTACGATGCCGCGACGCTGACGGCGACGCGGGACATGGCCAAATACTTCGAGGACTGCATCGTCGCCGCGGGCCGCGAGAACGCCAAGACCTGCGCCAACTGGGTGATGGGCGAACTCGCCGCCCGCATGAACCGGGACAGCATGGAGATCGCCGCCGTGCCGCTGGCGCCGACTTTATTGGCCGGCATCGTGCGCCGCATCGCCGATGGCACGCTCTCCAACAAGCTGGCCAGGGAGGTGTTCGAGGCGCTGTGGGCGGGGGAAGGCAAGGATGCCGATGCGGTGATCGAGGCGCGTGGCCTCAAGCAGATTTCCGACAGCGGCGCGATCGAGGCGCTGATCGACGAGGTGCTCGCCGCCAACCCGAAGTCGGTCGAGGAATTCCGTGCCGGCAAGGAGAAGGCCTTCAACGCCCTCGTCGGTCAGGTGATGAAGGCGACCAGGGGTAAGGCCAATCCGCAACAGGTCAACGACCGGTTGCGGCAGAAACTGGCCGGCGGCTGATCAGCGCGGCCGCTTGTCGGCGGCCGGCGTATCGGCGGTCCGCGGAGTATTGCCGTAGCGCAGTTCCATGTAGTGCTTTTTCTCGTCGCCGTACTTGGCCAGCAGGGCGTCGCGCTCCTGCTTGCGGCCGTCAAGCGCCGCCTGCGCGGCCTTGATCGCCGCCTCGTTGTCCTCGACCTGCCTCTTGAGGTTGGTCGGCATCGGTTTCTTGACGTAAAATTCCTTCTCCGCGTCGAGCTTCTTCTTCTCCTTCGTCGCTTCGTCGTAGCGCTTCTGGGTGTCGGCCGAGGCCTTGTCGAAGTCGGCGAGCGCGCGGTCGCGGGCTACGTCGATGTCCTTTTCACTAGGATAGGTCGCCAGCAGCGCCTCGTTGTGGCGCTTGTCCTCGGCCGCTTTCTTCGCCTCCTCGACTTTCTTTGCCGTCTCGGCATCGCGCAACACGCGTTGTTCGGGCGTCAGCGGCGCTTCGACTTCCTTCACTAGGCGGCCGCGCTCGTCGAGGATGCGGTAGGCGCGCTTGTGGCAGGCGACCGGCAGCATGTCGCCGCAGGTGAGCTTGCCGTTGGCATCGTTGCAGCAGTAGGAACTGCGCGCGCTGGCGTCGCCGGCCGCTGCGAGACCGAGGACGGCGACAAGTCCCGCCGCGATCGAAAAATGTTTAGCTGACACCATAGTTCTCCCGGTAACGAGTGACTGCGTCGAGATTGCGTTCGAGTTCGGCATGGCCGCGTACCCCAAGGGTACTTGCTTCGCGGCGCAGGTAGCCGATGAGGTCGGCGAGGCTGGCAACGGCGACGACCGGCAAGCCGAAGTCCTGCTCGACCTCCTGCACGGCGGACAGTTCGCCCTGGCCGCGTTCCTGGCGGTCGAGCGCGATCACCACGCCTGCGGGAGTGGCGCCGGCCGCGCGAATGATGTTCACCGACTCGCGGATCGAGGTCCCGGCCGAGATCACGTCGTCGAGGATCAGCACGCGACCCGCGAGCGGGGCGCCGATCAGCGTGCCGCCCTCGCCGTGGTCCTTGGCTTCCTTGCGGTTGAAGCAGAAGGGCAGGTTGCGGCCGCGCCGCGCCAGCGCGATGGCGGTGCCGGCCGCGAGCGGGATGCCCTTGTAGGCCGGGCCGAACAGCATGTCGTGAGCGATGCCGGCGGCGAGTATGGTGTCGGCGTAGAAGTCGCAGAGGCGGCCCAGCGATGCACCGTCGTCGAACAGGCCGGCATTGAAGAAATAGGGCGACATGCGGCCGGCCTTGGTCTTGAATTCGCCGAAGCGCAATACGCCCTTGTCGCAGGCGAAGGCAATAAAATCCTGGCTGAATGTCACGTCGGGGTTCCTGAAAGACTGCAATGCTACGCATCATCACCGCAAACCTCAACGGGATACGCTCGGCCTCGACCAAGGGCTTCTTCGACTGGCTGGCCGGGCAGGACGCCGATGTCGTCTGCGTGCAGGAACTCAAGGCCCAGGTCGGCGACATGCGCGCGACCCTGCTCAACCCGCCCGGCTTCTTCGGCTATTTCCACTACGCGGAGAAGAAGGGCTACAGCGGCGTCGGCATCTATTGCCGCCGCCAGCCCGACCGGATCATCGAGGGACTCGGCATCGCCGACATCGATGCCGAAGGACGCTACATCGAAGTCGACTTCGAACGGCTGTCTGTAGTGTCGGTCTATCTGCCTTCGGGCTCCAGTTCCGAGGAACGGCAGGCGGCGAAATTCAGCTTCATGGAGCGCTTCTGGCCGCGACTCCAGGAATTGCGGCGGGCCGGTCGCGAGGTGGTGATCTGCGGCGACTGGAACATCGCGCACAAGGAAATCGACCTCAAGAACTGGAAGGGCAATCTGAAGAATTCCGGCTTCCTGCCGGCGGAACGTGCCTGGCTCACGCGCGTCTTCGACGAGCTGGGCTGGGTCGACGTTCATCGCCGGCTCTGCCCCGACGCCGGCGGCGAGGCCTACACCTGGTGGTCGAACCGGGGACAGGCCCGGGCGAAGAACGTCGGCTGGCGCATCGACTACCAGATCGCCACAACCGGCATCGCTGCGCAGGCACGGCACGCATCGGTGTTCAAGGCACAGCGCTTCTCGGATCATGCGCCGCTGATCATCGACTATGACGTGGGCCTTTGACTGCCGTCATTGCGCGACAGCGCCGAGTCCGGTAGCCTTCGTCTCTCAAGAAAGCCAATTTTCAAGGAGAAGACCATGAGCGACATGACCACCGTTTCCAAGGAAAAGCTGATCTCCGACGTCAAGGTCGTCATTGCCGATGCCGAGGAACTGCTGCGCGCCACCGCCGGCCAGGCCGGCGACAAGATCGCCGATGCCCGCGCCAAGATCCAGGACCATCTCAACAATGCCAAGGCCTCGCTGGCCGAAGCGCAGGCGGCCGTGGTCGAACGCGCCAAGGCCGTCGGCCATGCCACCGACGACTACGTGCATGACAATCCCTGGCGTTCCGTCGGCGTCGCCGCCGGCATCGGCTTCATCGTCGGCCTGCTGATCGGTCGCCGCTGATTCCCGGCTGACCCTCGCGATGTCCGAATCGGCGCCGCGCGGCGGGGTGGCATCCTCGCTGCGCAGCCTTTTTGGCAACGGCCTCGCGCTGTTGCAGACGCGGCTTGAACTGCTCTCGATCGAGGCGCAGGAAGAACGTGTGCGCCTGCTCTCGCTGCTCACTTATGGCGCACTTGCCTTCGTGCTGCTGAGCTTCGGCCTGATGTTCCTGGCCCTGCTGGTCACGGTGCTGCTATGGGATAGTCACCGCCTGCTGGCGCTGGGCATATTTACGGCCATTTTCCTGACCGGCGGCCTGATCGCCCTGGTCGCCATGCTGCGCCAGGCGCATACCCCGTCCAAACTGTTCGCGGCCAGCATCGCCGAGCTGGCGCAGGATCGCGCCGCCCTGCGGGGTGAATCGAAGCAGTGAGTCCCAACGTGATCGAACTGGCGCTGCAGAAGCAGCGCCTCCAGCTCAAGAGCGCCGAGCAGCGCGGTGCGCTGATGGCGGCCGTCGCCGAGCTCGCCCCGGCTTTCGCCGTCGTCGACGGCGTGCGCGATGGTTTCCGCTGGCTCCGCCACCACCCCGAGTGGCTGGCCGGCGGCATAGTGACGCTGCTGGTCGTGCGTCCTGGTGCCGTGTTGCGCCTGGCCGAACGGGGCTTCTTCGCCTGGCAGCTGTGGCGCAAGTTCAGCGAGTGGCGGGCGTCTTCGCCAGAGACCCCCTTCAAGGCACTGGCACGCTTCCGTCGTACCTGATGCCCCGGTTCGGGAGGAATGAAGGGCCGCGGGCCCACGCCCGGCCCGTTGCGCGTCCCGTTCGGCTGCTTCCACCGGCGCTCATGGCTCCATCTGGTGGGGACTGATACCACCAATTTTCTGCTTTAAGTTTGATCTTTCGCAACATTAGCGCTCGCTAATGTTTTAGGATGCGGCTGTCGATAACCCCATGCGTCACCCCCAGCTATGTCTAATGCTGCGCGATCGATCCTCTATGTTCGCCTGCCGGTCTGGAAGATCTGGCCCGGTGGCGTGGTCTATGTCGCCGACTTCATCCACAAGCAGCGCCCGGGCATCCGCCAGGAGATCCTTGACCTCGCGTTGATTCCCCCGCCAAGCCGCGGGGCCGAACTCAAGCGCCGCCTGCTCGAGTTCCGCCCCGACGTGGTCGCCTTCTCCTGGCGCAACATGCAGACCTTCGGGCCGCACCCGGAGAACGATGCGCTCGACGTGGTGATGAACTTCGACCACTCGCCCAAGCCGTGGCGGCGGATCAAGGCCGCATGGCAGGCAATCGGCATCATCCGCGACTACGCCGTGGCGCGGCTGCGCAATTTCGCCTGGTTCCGCCTGGCCCGGCAGTTGTTGCCGGAGTCGCGCATCGTCGTCGGCGGCACGGCGGTATCCATCTTTGGCAAGTACGTCGCCGAGAAATGCCCGAGCGACACCGTGGTGGTCGTGGGGGAGGGCGAGGAGGCGATGCTGTCCATCGTCGACGGCTTCAATGATCCCGCCGGCAACCATTACTACAAGGACAGCAGCGGCCGCGTCAGCCACCATCCGGCCGAGGAAAGTTTCGACCTTTCCCGGCTCACCGCCGTCGATTTCGGTTACGTCGAGTCCATTTTCCCCGGCTTCCGCGACTATCTGGGCGGCACCATCGGCGTCCATACCAAGCGCGGCTGCCCCTTCCAGTGCCATTTCTGCCTCTACAACAAAATCGAGGGCGGTCGCCAGCGCTACCGCGATCCGGCCGAGGTGGCCAAGGAAATCGAGACCCTAGAAAAGGTCTATGGCGTCAAGGACATCTGGTTCACAGACGCCCAGTTCTGCTCGACCCGGCGCAGCATGAAACATGTCGAGCACATCCTCGACGAGATGCTGGCGCGGCAGGTCAAGGTGCGCTGGACCGGTTACCTGCGCCTCAACTACCTGACACCGGAAGTCGCCCGCAAGATGCTCGCCTCGGGCCTGACCAGCATCGACCTCTCATTCACCGGCACCCAGGACATCATCGACAGCCTGACGCTCGGCTACGACCTCGAGCAGCAGATGGCCGCCTTCCGCCTGTTCAAGGATGCCGCGGTCGAGGGCTGGGACAAGCAGAAGATCAAGCTCTACATGCCGCTCAACGCGCCGGGCGAGACGCCGGACACGCTGCGAGCCACCATGGCGCGCATCCGCGAGCTTTACGAAATGTTCGGCCGCGACAACGTGCTGCCCTTCATTTTCTTCATCGGCGTCCAGCCCAACACGCCGATCGAGGAGAAACTGCTCGCGTCCGGCTACCTGCCGCGCGGCTACGACCCGCTGACGCTCAACCCCTTCACCATCAAGAAGCTGCTCTACAACCCGAAGCCGCTGGGCGCGATGATCGGCCGCGCCTATCTCGAGGCGCTGGAGTGCTCGTCCAAGCTCGACGAGGGCGCCAACGTCGAAGGCGACTACGTCGGCCGGGCGACGATGGAAATCCTCGAGCGCAAGCTCAACGAGTCGTTCCCGACGCCGTATCGCCAGCGCCGACTTTTCTCATTGCAGACGGTCGTTACACCGCAAGGCACAGATACTTGAGTTCGAGGTATTCCTCGATGCCGTAGCGCGAGCCCTCGCGGCCGATGCCGGATTGCTTGACGCCGCCGAAGGGAGCGACCTCGTTGGCGATGATGCCGACGTTGATGCCGACCATGCCGTACTCGAGCGCCTCGGCCACGCGCCAGACGCGAGATACGTCCCGGGCGTAGAAGTAGGCTGCGAGTCCGTATTCGGTGGCGTTGGCCAGCGCGATCGCCTCGGCCTCGTCCCTGAACCTGAACAGCGGCGCCACCGGTCCGAAAGTCTCCTCGCGGGAGCAGCGCATTTCGGGCGTGACGTCGGCCAGGACGGTCGGCTCGAAGAAAGTGCCGCCGCGCGCATGGCGCCTGCCGCCGGTCAGGATGCGGGCGCCCTTGGCCAGCGCATCGGCGACGTGGGCCTCGACCTTCTCCAGTGCGGCCGCGTCGATCAGCGGCCCCTGGTTCACGCCTTCCTCGCTGCCCGCACCGACCTTGAGGGCCGTGACGCGGGCCGCGAGCTTCGTGGCGAAGCTTTCGTAGATGCCCTCCTGCACCAGCAGGCGGTTGGCGCAGACGCAGGTCTGGCCGGCGTTGCGGTATTTCGACGCCATCGCGCCGTCCACGGCCGCGTCGACGTCGGCGTCGTCGAAGACGATGAAGGGGGCGTTGCCGCCGAGTTCGAGCGAGATCTTCTTGATCGTCGGCGCACACTGCGCCATCAGCAGCCGCCCGACCTCGGTCGAGCCGGTGAAGGAGAGCTTGCGCACGACGCGGTTGGAGGTCAGCTCGCCGCCGATCAGCGGGGCGCTCGCGGCCGAGCCGGTGACGACGTTGATGACCCCGGCGGGGAAGCCCGCGCGGTCGGCCAGCTCCATCAGCGCCAGCGCCGTGAGCGGCGTCTGCTCGGCCGGTTTCACCACCACGGTACAGCCGGCGGCCAGCGCCGGGGCGACCTTGCGGGTGATCATGGCCGCCGGGAAATTCCAGGGCGTGATCGCGGCACAGACGCCGATCGGCTGTTTCAGCACCACGATGCGGCGGTCGCCGGTCGGCGCCGGCATGGTGTCGCCATAGACGCGCTTGCCCTCCTCGGCAAACCACTCGACGAAACTCGCGGCGTAGGCGACCTCGCCGCGCGCCTCGGCCAGCGGCTTGCCCTGCTCGGACGTCATGATGGTCGCGAGGTCGTCGATGTTGGCCATGATCAGTTCGAACCAGCGGCGCAAGATGGTCGCGCGCTCCTTGCCGGTCAGCGCGCGCCACGCCGGCAGGGCGGCATCGGCCGCATCGATCGCGCGGCGCGCCTCGGTGGCGCCCATGTCGGGCACGTCGGCGAGGTGTTCGCCGCTGGCCGGGTTGCGCACGGCGTAGGCGGCCGCGGCACCCGTCCAGATGCCGGCGACGAAAGCCCGCTCGCGCAGCAGGCCGGGATCACGCAATTGCATGTTGTTTTCTCCGCTGTTTCTCGGGGTGCCGGCGAGTCTACCGGAATAGGATTGCGAGATGCTGCACCGCTCCTTTCCGGCCCTGACCATCGTCGCCGCCAGTTCGACCCTCGTGCTGTCGGGCTGCGGTCTGCTGTCGCTCTCGCAATCGTCGTCACCCGTCGCGGGTGGCGCAAAAAGCAGTTTCGCCGCGCGCCATGCCGTTCCCGAGCGGGCGCAGGACGTGGTGCTCTACGCGCTGGGCCTGGTCGAGACCGGCTACCGTTTCGGCGGCAAGAACCCGGAAGCCGGCCTAGACTGCAGCGGCATGGTCAGCTATGTCTTCGACAGGGCCGCCGGCCTGCGGCTCGGCGGCTCGGCGGCCGACATCGCCCAGCGCGGCCGCCTGGTCGGCGTCCCCGAGCTGCGACCCGGCGACCTCGTCTTCTTCAACACCCGCAACAAGCCCTATTCGCACGTCGGCATCTACATCGGCGACGGCCGCTTCGTCCATGCGCCCAACAGCAATGGCAAGGTACGCACCGATAGCCTTCAGGCCGGATGGTTCGCGGCGCGCTTCGAGGAAGCGCGCACTTACTTCGAGTAGTCGTCCTCCGACGGTGCGCTCGGTGGCTAGAGGCCGTTGGCCTTGAACCATTCCTGCAGACGCTTCCAGCCGTCCTCGGCCTCGGGCTTGCGGTAGGTCGGCCGGTAGTCGGCGTGGAAGGCGTGCGGGGCGTCCGGATAGACATGGAGCTGCGACTTGCTGCCGGCCTTCGCCAGCGCCGCCTTCATCGCCTCGACGTCGTCGAGCGGGATGCCCTGATCCTTACCGCCGTAGAGGCCGAGCACCGGCGCCTTGATGTTCGCCGCGAGTTCCAGCGGCTGCTTCGGCCTTTCTACCGTCGGCGCGTCGTCGATGCGGCCGTACCAGGCCACGCCGGCCTTGAGCTTGGGGTTGTGGGCGGCGTAGAGCCAGGTGATGCGTCCGCCCCAGCAGAAGCCGGTAATGCCGAGCCGCTCGGCATCGCCGCCGTTCTTCGCCGCCCAGGCGGCGCAGGCGTCGAGATCGGCCATCACGCCCGTATCCGGCGTCTTGTTGACGACGCTCGCAATGAGATCCTGGACATTCGAGAACTTCCACGGCTCGCCATAGCGGGCGAACAGCTCCGGCGCGATCGCCAGGTAGCCGAGCTTGGCCAGGCGCCTGCAGGTGTCGGCGATGTATTCGTGGACGCCGAAGATCTCGGAAACCACGAGGATTGTGGGAAAGTTCGAACCCGTCGCCGGCTGGGCGCGGTAGACCGGCATCTTGCCGTCCGGCGTCGGGATCTTGATCTCGCCGGCGGTGAGGCCCTTGGTGTCGGTCTTGACCGCGGTCTGCGCCATGATCGGCTGCGTCGCCAGCGCGAAGCCGGTACCCAGGGCGGTGACGATGAAGCCGCGGCGGTCAAGCTTCGCAGCGGGAAAGAGGCTGTCGAATTCGGGGTTGGGTTGGTTCATTTTTTGTCTCCGTAAGGTGATGGGGCCGGGAAAAAATACGCCTGCCGCGGCCGAATGGCAAACGCTTCCATCGACCCGGCCACCGCGAAAAAGAGCGTCCGGACGCGACCGAAGTCAACGGCGCGGATGCGTCCGCCGCTGTTCGGGGGTCAGGAGATCAGAAAACGTACTGGAAGTTGAAATGGCCACGGAAGTCGCCGGTAGCCACCTGGCTGTCGCCGGTGCCGACCCGGGTGCCGCTGCCCGACGCGTTGGCATTGGGCGTGCCGGCGGCGAAGACATAGGCGATGTCGAAGCGGAAGACCGCGTCCTTGGCATAGCTGTAGCGCAGGCCGATACCCGTGCTGCCGGCATCGGTTATCAGCGGTGGGGCGTTGCTCACGCCGGTATAGATGAAGCCCTGTCCCCAATCGATGAAACCCAGGAACTTGAGGCTGCCCGGGGCGTTGAACTCCTTGGCCATTTCGGGGGTGTAGGCCTCGAAATTCATGAAATAGCCGCTGTCGCCGGTGACCGTGCGCTCGAAGAAGCCCCGGACCATGTTGGCGCCGGTGACGCCGAACTGCTCGACGGCGGGCAGGCCAACCTGCAGCGAGCCGCGGTGATTGGCGGGGGCGTACTGGCCACTGAAGTTGTAGCGCAGTGCCCAGTCGCTCTTCAGCACCTGCAGGTAGCTGGTGTTGAGCCGGTAGGCCGAGAAACTCGGAATGTTGTTGGCGCCGAGGTTGGTCGGCAGCATGTCCTGCTGGTCGCCGAAGGCGACGCCGAGGTTGTAGTCGAGCAGGGAGCCCGGCTGCATGCGCTGGCCGGCATAGGTGAAGGAGACAGGCTGGATGCGGTTCTTCTGGGTGGTGACGGCGGCGCAATTGCCGGCCGGCACGCAGTTCTCGACGATCATGTCCTTGAGGTCGTAGCCGATGATGACCTTGGAGGTGTATTCACCGAGTCGCGGCAGGTAATGGTTCCAGCGCAGGGCGTAGACTTCGCCCTTGCCGACGATGCCCGGACCTGTGGCTGCGCCTGTGACGCCCGCGGTCGGCACCGGGCTGTTGCTGTTCGACTTGCCGTAGGCGAAATCGATGGCGTCGCCGATGGAGTACAGCGGCAGCCGGTAGGCCATGCTGGCCACGGCCATCTCGCGGGCGGTCTCGCTGCCGGGGGCCCTATTCACGGATGGCGTGTCCGGCAGGTCGGGCGAGCCGGTGATCGCCAGGGTGAGGATGTGGTCGGCGTTGAACAGGTTGGCGTGCTGGTAGGCGAGGCCGATGCGGTGACGCCCGGTCGATGGCGTACCGGTGTTGTCGGCGGTGACGATGAAACGGCTCGGATCCTCGTCGCTGACGTTGATTCCGGCGTTGACCTTGCCTGCCTCTTCGGCGATGCCGAGAGTGACTTCGATCTGCTTGACCGGGTTCTCGTTGGCGAGCTGGATGTTCTCGGAGATCAGGCGCATGTTGGGCGCCTTGCCCTCGACCAGGCCGGGCAGGGTGTTGAAGATGTTTGCCGAATCGAAATGCTTGTTGCCGGCCAGGGTGATCTTGCCGATGACCGTTTCGGTTACGACCAGCTTGACCACGCCGGCGCTGAGTTCCTGTTCGGGGACGAACACCTGCACGGTGCCGTAGCCGGCCTTGCGATAGGCATTCTCGAGCGCTTCGAGCGCCTTCTGCACGTCGCCGTAGACGCGCTGCTTCCCGGCGAAGGGAGCGACCAGTTCAGTGACCTGCGCCTGCGGCAGCAGGGTGTTGCCCTCCACCTGGAATTTCGTGATGTCGAAGCGCACATCGTTCTGCGCCTGGACTGCCGTGGCGAAGGCCGCCACGGCGAGCGCCGAAAAAATTGTCCTGATCTGCATGTTGTTTCCCCCGAACCCCCTGCGACGCAAGTTCAAATTTGACTTAACAATAGCGCCTAACTTACTGCTTTTTAGTGCTTTTTGCCAAGAAAAATCCGCAGCGTCTTGAGCCCGATGTCAGGTTATTGCTACAAAAGCACGATGTCAAACTGCTCTTGAGTGTAGCTGGCCTCGGGATGAAGGGATACCGGCTTGCCGATGAAGTCGGAAAGCATGGCGAGTGCCTGGGATTCCTCGTCGAGGAATAGATCGATGACGGCGGGGGAGCCGAGGATGCGGTATTCCCTGGCGTTGAACTGGCGGGCCTCGCGCAGCAGCTCGCGCAGGATCTCGTAGGCGACGGTCTGCGCGGTCTTGACCTCGCCGCGGCCACCGCAGGTGGGGCAGGTTTCGCAGAGGATGTGGGCGAGCGATTCGCGCGTGCGCTTCCGCGTCATCTCGACCAGGCCGAGCTGGGTGAAGCCATTGACGGTGATGCGGGTGTGGTCGCGCGCCAGCGCCTTGTTGAGTTCGGCGAGCACGGCTTCCTTGTGCTCGGCGTTTTCCATGTCGATGAAGTCGAGGATGATGATGCCGCCGAGATTGCGCAGGCGCAGCTGGCGGGCGATGGCCTGCGCCGCCTCGAGGTTGGTCTTGAAGATGGTGTCGTCGAAGTTGCGGGCGCCGACGAAGCCGCCGGTGTTGACGTCGATGGTGGTCAGCGCTTCGGTCTGGTCGACGATGAGGTAGCCGCCGGACTTGAGCTCGACGCGGCGCGCCAGCGCCTTCTGGATCTCGTCCTCGACGCCGTTGAGATCGAACAGCGGCCGCTCGCCGATGTAGTGGCTGAGCAGCCCGGCGAGCTGCGGCATGTACTCCTGGGCGAAGAGGGAGAGCTTCTGGAAGTTCTCGCGCGAGTCGACGGTGATCCGCGTCGTCTCCGGGCTGACGAGGTCGCGCAGCACGCGCTCGGCCAGCGTCAGATCGTGGTGCAGCAGCGTCGGTGGCTGGGCGCCCTTGGAGCGCTGGACGATCTCGGACCAGAGGCGGCGCAGGTAGGCGATGTCGGTGGCGAGTTCCTCGTCGCTGGCCGAGGAAGCCATGGTGCGCACGATGAAGCCGCCCGGCGCCTCCGCCGGCACCAGGCCCTGGATGCGCGTGCGCAGCGCCTCGCGCTCGACCTCGTCCTCGATGCGCTGCGAAATGCCGATGTGCTTTTCTTGCGGCAGAAACACCAGCAACCGGCCGGCGATCGAGACCTGTGTGGATAGCCGCGCACCCTTGGAACCGATCGGGTCCTTGAGCACCTGCACCACGATGTTCTGGCCCTCGCTGAGGATGCGCTCGATCGGCCGCGCCGGTTCCTGCCCGCCGCGCTCTTCCCAGATGTCGGCGACGTGGAGGAAGGCGGTGCGCTCGAGGCCGACGTCGACGAAGGCCGACTGCATGCCGGGCAGCACGCGGGCGACGCGACCGAGATAGATGTTGCCGACGATGCCGCGGCCGTGGGTGCGCTCGATGTGCAGCTCCTGCACCACGCCCTGATGCATCAGGGCGACCCGCGTCTCCTGCGGGGTGAAGTTGATGAGGAACTCTTCAGCCACGGCGGCAGCGACTAGCGTTCAGAGATGTACACATAGAGCTTGGCCAGCTGCATCTTCAAGCGCTCGGAGGCGCGCACGTAGTCGCCGTGGTCGAGCATGCGCAGCGCATCGTCCTTCCTGCCCTGCTGGGCCGTGGTCAGGACGTGGCCGGCGCAGGTATGGAAGTGCGCATGCATCGCCTTCATGTCGTCGAAGGTCTGGATCGCGCCGTACGACTCGCCGCCGGGACCGTGGAGCCACTGGCCGAGCGGGCACTTGTCGTCGCACGAAACCACCTCGACCTTGAGATCCTCGTCGCTGGTGCCGTTGATGTAGTTTTCCAGCCGCGTCTTCCACTTCATGTGGGCATCGATCGCCGTCATGAAATTGAGGCCGCCCGCTTCCCCGGCATGCCGATCGGCCGGCGGCGATGGCGCCATGTCGGCAGCGGCGCCTTCGGCACCCCCCGCCAGATTCCTGAACCAGTCCATCAGCCCCATGTCGCTTCTTCTCCCGCGTCAAACCGGATAGCCGAAAGATCGCAGCAGCAAGGCAGCTTCGCACAAGGGCAGGCCGACGATGCCGGAGTGCGAGCCTCGAATCTCCTCGATGAATATCGCCGCGCGACCCTGGATGCCGTAGGCCCCGGCCTTGTCCATCGGCTCGCCGCTGAGGACGTAGCGGCGGATCTCGTCGTCGTCGAGCGGGCGGAAGCGCACTTCGCTGACGCTGGTGCGTTCCTCGACGCGCTCGCCATGGGCGACGGCGATGCTGGTGAGCACGCGGTGCGTGCGCCCGGACAGGCGGGCGAGGATGGCCATGGCGTCCTGCTCGTCCTTCGGCTTGCCGATGATCTCGCCGTCGACGTCCAGCGTGGTATCGGCCGCCAGCACCGGGCGCGGCGCCAGGCGGCGTATGCCGATCAGCCGCGCGCCATGCGTCGCCTTGGCGATGGCGACGCGGCGAACGTAGTCGTCGGGCGTTTCGGCGGGGCGGCTGTTCTCGTTGGTCTCCGGGTCCTCGCGCGTGCCGGCGCGAAACAGCATGAGGTCGAAATGCACGCCGATCTGCGCCAGCAGCTCGCGACGGCGCGGGCTCTTCGAGGCCAGATAGATTCTCGGTTCGAGGTGCGTCATTCTCTGTGGTAGGGGTGACCCTTGAGCACGCTGGCCGCGCGATAGAGCGCCTCGGCGAGGATAATGCGCACCAGCGCATGCGGCAGCGTCAGGCTGGAAAGCCGAATCATAGCGCGGGCGTCGCCTTTCAGGCCGGGATCGAGGCCGTCGGGACCGCCGATGACGAAGGCGACGTCCTCGCCCGCGCCCGACCACTGGGCAAGGCTGTCGGCCAGCACCTGGGTGCTCAGGTCGCGGCCGCGTTCGTCGAGGGCGACGAGGTGGCAGTGGCTGGGCAGCGCGGCACGCAGGCGCGTCGCCTCGGCCGCCATCATGGCCGCAGCCGTCTTGCCCATGGTGCGCGGTTCGGCCTTGATCTCGCGCAGCTCGAGCAGCCATTCGCGCGGCATGCGCCGGGCGTAGTCGTCGAAGCCCGCCTCGACCCAGGCCGGCATGCGGGTGCCGACGGCGGCGACGATCAGCTTCAGCTGGTCTTCCCCGGCGTGCCGCGGCGGCGCGGAGCGGCTGCCGCAGGTTCTTTGGGCGTCGCGGCGGCAGCCGCTGTCGCGCGGCGCGAGGCCTTGGCGGGCTTCGGCGGAGCGGCGGCGGCACCGTCCTTCGCGCGTTTGGGCGCCGCCTGCCACAACTCCTCGAGGTTGTAGTAGGCGCGTACCGCCGGCAACATCACATGGACGACGACGTCGCCGAGGTCGATCAGCACCCATTCGCCGCTCTCCTCGCCCTCCGTGCCATAGACTTCGCCGCCGGCCTCCTTGACCTTGTCGTGCACGCTGCGGACGAGCGCCCGCGTCTGCCGGTTGGAATTGCCGGTGGCGACGATGATGCGATCGAACAGCGCCGTCAGCTTCCGGGTGTCGATGACCTCGATGTCCTCGGCCTTGATGTCCTCGAGGGCGGCGACGGCGATTTTCTGCAGCTTGCGGATGTCCATCTCAAGCCTCCGCCGGGCCGCCCCAAGGAGGCGACAGCGTGATTACCGGAAGTTCTTGCGTCCTCGGGCGCAAGAACTGAACCGAAGGCACCCCCTTCGGCGGGAAGGGGGGTGGGGGTAGGGGGTCATAGCTTAGGTTCCGTAGAGATGATGGGTGCGAATGTAATCGAGAATGCCCGGCGGCAGCCAGTCGCCGGGGTCGCGGCCAGCTTTGATCATGGTCCGGGCTTCGGTGGCGGAAACGGTGCCGGCGACGAGGGTGAAGGGCATGATGGCGCCTGCCGCTGCGGCGAGGCTGCCGTGCTGCCGCTGCAGGAACTCGGCGGCCAGTTCCGGCGCCATGACGGCCGCATCGAGCACATAGCCGGGGCGGGTGGCGACGGCGAGGTGGGCGAGGCTGAAGATTTCGCGCCAGCGGTGCCAGGAAGGGAGGCCGAGGAAGGCGTCGGCGCCGGCCAGCAGGACCAACGGCTTCGTCGCGCCGAAGCGCTCGCGCAGGCGCAGCAGCGTCGGCACGGTGTAGCTCGGCGCGTCGCTGCGGGCTTCGCTGGCATCGAGTTCGAAGCCTGGTCGATTGGCGATGGCGATCTCGACCATGGCCAGGCGGTCGCTGGCAGTGGCCCGCGGCGCGTCGCGGTGGCGCGGCTGTCCGGCTGGAATCCAGAGCACGCGGTCGAGCGCGAACCGCTGCCGGGCCGTCTCGGCGAGGGCGAGGTGGGCGCTGTGCACCGGGTCGAACGTGCCGCCGAGGATGCCGATGGCCGTTTCAGGCATCGGGCGGGGATTGCGGGACGTCCGCCGGCTGGTCCGACGGCGGCGCTTCGCCGGCGGGCGTCAGAGCGTTCTGGAAGACGTCGCGGTAGGAGAGGTAGACGCTGGCCATCAGCACCGGCGCCATGACGAAAACCAGCACCATGCGCAGCGCGACCGAGAGGATGTTGAGCAGGACCGGCGAGATGAGGCCGGCGAGGAGCAGGATGAGGCCGGGGATCGCGATCCCGAGCGTGGCGACGGCGAGGCCATAGACGGCAAAGGCCCGCCAGTTGCGGATGCTGGCGATGAAGCTGAAGAACACCGATTTCAACGCCGGCACGCCGTCCCAGGCGACCAGCAGCGGCGCGAACCAGAAGGCCATCAGTACGGGGGCGGCGACGACCAGCAGCCGGCCAAGCATGGCGAGCATCGCCCCGGGGTCGGCGTCCTCGAGCTTGCCCAGATTTTGCGGTCCGCCCTCGATCAGCATGCTGATGGCGAGGATGGCGATCGAGCCGAGGACATGGAGGCCGCCAAGGCGCAGCAGGCCGATGTGGTTGGCGGCCAGGCCGTGCAGCAGGGTGATCTTGTTGACGGGCCGGCCCTGTTCCAGTGCGCGGACGCCGTTGGCGACGATGGCAGTGAGCGCCGGCAGCACCAGCGGTAGCAGGAATGGGCCGATCAGCGGCAGCAGGTTGAGGAAGAGAACGACGAAGAGGTAGGCGAAGGTCAGCGCCGTCAGCAGCGGCGGGCTGCGGCGGAACAGCTGCAGCCCGGCGAGGAGCCAGGCGACGCCGTGACGTGCGGGGAGCTGCCGTGCCTGCATGGATTAACCAGCGAGCCGCATTTATTGCGGCAGGGGCTTGCCGTCATTGAGCGCGAGCCAGCCCTTGACGATGCGGTAGATCACCCAGACGGTGGTGGCGACCAAAACCAGCCAGCCGACCAGGATGATCAGGGTGACGACGCCGATGAAGCCGCCGAGCAGCGCGAACCAGAAGGTGCGGATCTGCCAGCGGAAATGCGATTCGAGCCAGGTGCCCCTGGCGTCGTCGCGCTTGACGTAGGCCAGCACGATGGCGACGATCGAGGGGATGCCGCCGAGGAAGAATGCCAGTGCCTGCAAGGCATAGCCGGCCAGCGCGACGTTCTTCAGCTTGCGCAGCGACTCTTCGTCCCCCAAGAGGACTTCCTTTATGTCCACGGCAGCGCCGGGGGCGGCATTCCTTGCGGACGGGGCGTCGGGCGGCGGGACTGCGGCGTTCACGAACCGCTCAGAAGGTGCCGATGACCCACATCGGCACGCGGACGCCGGACTCGAAGGAGTCGCGCCGCGACATGGTGCCGTCGCCCTGCTCGTCGATGAGGTAGTAGGGCACGCCGTGCGGCGGCGTCACCTTGAGCATGTAGAGCTTGCCGTTGAGGCGGAACTCCTCGACCCTGTCCTCGCCGCGCTTGATGATGGTGACCTGAGGCTCGAGCGCCTGGTCGACCATGCCCGGCGGCGGCGGCGCCTCGGGCAGCGGCTGCAGGTCGGCGGGGCGGTTCTGCGCCGGTGCGGCGAAGGCGGCGGACAGCAGCAGGACGGGAAGCAGGTGGCGGAGCGGGCGGCGCATGGCGGGATTCCTCGGAGGACGCGTCGATTCTATCAAAGGCAGGGAGGTTAGAGATTCAGGAGCAGCTCGTGCTCCACCGGCAGGCGGTCGAAGCCGCGCGTCTGGTAGTGCTGGAAGATCGCGGCCACCACGTCCTCCGGCGTGTCGATCACCTGCAGCAGGCCCATGTCCGCTGGGCTGATCATGCCCTCGCCGACCAGGCGGTCGCGGAACCAGTCGAGCAGGCCGCCCCAGAACGCGCTGCCGACGAGGATCAGCGGGATCTTCGGCGTCTTGTTGGTCTGGATCAGCGTCAGCGCCTCGAGCAGCTCGTCGACGGTGCCGAAGCCGCCGGGCATCACCACGTAGGCCGAAGCGATCTTGACGAACATGTACTTGCGGGCGAAGAAATGGCGGAAGGACTGCGAAATGTCCTGGTAGGGGTTGGCCTGCTGTTCGTGCGGCAGCTGGATGTTGAGGCCGATGGAAACGCCCTTGCCGTGATAGGCGCCCTTGTTGGCCGCCTCCATCACGCCGGGGCCGCCGCCGGAGACCACCGAGAAGCCGGCGTCGGACAGCAGCCGCGAGATCTTCTCGGTGAGCCGATAGGTTTCCGAATCGGGCGCGATGCGCGCGCTGCCGAAGATCGATACCGCCGGCCGCACCGAGGACAGGCGTTCGGTCGCCTCGACGAACTCTGACATAATGCCGAAGATGCGCCACGCCTCGCGGGCCGTGGTCGAAGGCTGCGCCAGCCAGGGATCGGCGACGTTCGGCAGCTTGTCCTTAGCGCTCATTTCTATCCTCGTTCCTGATGGCCACACTGCTGCTCGTCGACGGCTCCAGCTACCTCTATCGCGCCTTCCACGCCTTGCCCGACCTGAGGAGCCCAAGCAACGCGCCCACCGGCGCGGTCTATGGCGTGATCTCGATGCTGCGCCGCCTCGAATCCGACTATAAATCAGATTACCGCGCGGTGGTGTTCGACGCCAAGGGCAGGACCTTCCGCGACGACTGGTACCCCGAATACAAGGCCCACCGGCCGCCGATGCCCGACGACCTCGTCGCCCAGATCGAGCCGCTGCACGCCTGCGTCGAGGCGCTGGGCTGGCCGCTGCTGATGATCGATGGGGTGGAAGCCGACGACGTCATCGGCACGCTGGCGCGGGCTGCTGCCGCCGCCGGCATCGAGACGGTGATCTCGACCGGCGACAAGGACCTGACGCAGCTCGTCGACGACCACGTGCGGCTGGTGAACACCATGAGCAACGAGACGCTCGACGCGGCCGCGGTCCTGGAAAAATTCGGCGTGCCGCCGGAACGCATCGTCGATTACCTCGCGCTGGTCGGCGACGCCGTGGACGGCGTGCCGGGGGTCGAGAAGGTCGGGCCCAAGACGGCCGTGAAGTGGCTGAACGCGTACGGTTCGCTCGACGGCGTCGTCGCCAATGCCGACAGGATAGGCGGCAAGGTCGGCGAGAACCTGAGGAAGCACCTCGACTTCCTGCCGCTGGGCAGGAAGCTCGTCACCGTCGCCTGCGACGTCGCGCTGCCCCTGGCGGTGACCGATCTCGCGCCACGGCCGCACGCGCGTGAACGCCTGGCCGAGCTGTTCGCGCAGCTGGGCTTTCGCACCTGGCTGCGCGAGGTCGAGGGCGGAGCCGCCGCAGCCGATGCCGCTGGTCCGGCCACCGCGGTGCTGGAGCAGACCTCCTCGGCCGCGCCCGACCGCAGCGGCTACGAAGCCATCCTGACGCCGGCGCAGCTCGATGCCTGGCTGGCGAAGATCGGCCAGGCGCAACTGACGTCGCTCGACACCGAGACCACCGACCTCGACCCGATGCAGGCGCGGCTGGTCGGCATCTCGTTCTGCATCGCGCCGGGCGAGGCGGCCTACCTGCCGCTCGGCCATGTCTATGCCGGTGCGCCCGACCAATTGCCGCTGCACGATACGCTGGCGCAGCTCAAGCCCTGGCTCGAGTCGCCGCAGCACAGGAAGGTCGGCCAGCACCTCAAGTACGACCGCCACGTCCTCAGCAACCACGGCATCGAACTGCGCGGCATTGTCGACGACACCCTGCTCGAGTCCTACGTGCTGGAATCGGACAAGTCGCACGACCTCGGTGCGCTGGCCATGCGCCACTGCGGGCTGGAGACCATCAGCTACGACGAAGTCACCGGCAAGGGCGCGTCGCGCATCTCCTTCGCCCAGGTCGCTCTCGAGCAGGCCGCCGAATACGCGGCCGAGGATGCCGACGTCACCCTGCGCGTGCATGAGGCGCTGGCGCCGCGGTTGGCGGCCGAAGAGAAGCTCGAACGCCTCTACCGCGACATCGAGCTGCCGGTGGCCGAGGTGCTCTACCGCATGGAACGTACCGGCATGCTGATCGACGGCGCCTCGCTGACGCGGCAGAGCGATGAGCTCGGCCGCCGCATGCTCGAGCTCGAGGCGCGCGCGCATGAAGCGGCGGGCCAGCCCTTCAACCTCAACTCGCCCAAGCAGCTCGGCGAGATCCTGTTCGAGCGCCAGGGCCTGCCGGTGATCAAGCGCACGCCGACCAAGGCGCCCTCGACCGACGAGGAGGTGCTGGAGCAGCTCGCCCTCGACTACCCGCTGCCGCGGCTGATCCTCGACTACCGCAGCGTCGCCAAGCTCAAGAACACCTACACCGACAAACTGCCGAAGATGGTCAATGCCGCCACCGGCCGCGTCCATACCAGCTTCTCGCAAGCGGTCGCCGTCACCGGCCGCCTCGCATCGTCCGAGCCCAACCTGCAGAACATCCCCGTGCGCACCGCCGAGGGCCGCCGAATCCGCTCGGCCTTCATCGCCCCGTCCGGTTGCCGTATCGCCAGCGCGGACTATTCGCAGATCGAGCTGAGGATCATGGCGCATCTGTCCAACGACGCGCGCCTGCTCGAGGCCTTCGCCCGCGGCGAGGACGTGCATCGCGCCACCGCCGCCGAGATCTTCGGCGTGACGCCGCTCGAGGTCGGCCCCGACCAGCGCCGCGCCGCCAAGGTCATCAACTTCGGCCTGATCTACGGCATGTCCGCCTTCGGCCTCGCCCGTGAGCTCGGGCTGGAGCGCGCCGCCGCCGCGTCCTACATGGAGCGCTACTTCGCGCGCTATCCCGGCGTGGCCAGGTACATGGAGGAGACGCGCCAGCTGGCCAAGGAAAAGGGTTACGTCGAGACCGTCTTCGGCCGCCGCCTGTGGCTGCCCGAGATCAGATCGAGCAACGTCGGCCGCCGCCAGGGCGCCGAGCGCGCCGCCATCAACGCGCCGATGCAGGGCACCGCCGCCGACCTCATCAAGCTGGCGATGATCGCGGTGCAAGGCTGGCTCGACGATGCGCGCATGGAGTCGAAGCTGATCCTGCAGGTGCACGACGAACTGGTGCTCGAAGTGCCCGACGCCGAGATTGCCGCGGTGCGCCACGAGCTGCCGAGGCTGATGGGCGGCGTGGCGACGCTGGCGGTGCCGCTGCTGGTGGAAATCGGGATCGGTGCTAACTGGGACGAAGCCCATTAAGTAGTCGCAGCGTTGCCGCGACCAGCGACTGCGGTTCGATGTCGCCGATGGCGAAGGTCGGCGACGCGACGAGTTCATGCCTTACCTGCCACGGGTACCAGTGAGCGAGCTTGAACGGAGAGTTCTCGAACAGCCCCACGGTCGGCAGGCGGCAGGCGACGGCGGCGTGCATGGCGCCGCCGTCGGCGCCGACGAAGGTATTGCAGCAGGCCAGTCCGGCCATCAAATCATCGAGCGCTTTCGTCGGGCAGGGGATCACGCCGAGGTCGCCGCAGGCATCGAGAATGCGCTGCGCCTTGGCGTCGTCGCCCGGATGGCGCGGATCGTTCTCGGCGCCGGGCGACCAGAACAGCGCGACGGTTGCCGCCGGCAACGCTGCGCGCAGCCCGTGCAGAAAGGCGATCCACTTCTCGGCCGAAAGCTGTCGCGTCGCCTCGCGTGCGCTGACATGAACGGCGACGACCACCGTCGCGCCAGTGCCGTCCCGAGGGCTACCGCTTCGCATCACTTTTCCACGCCATGCCGCCACCTGCGACGGCTCCGGGAACACCCTGAGCGGCCCTGGCGTCGCATCGATGCCGAGCGGGTCGAGCAGCTTCCACACCGCCTCGACTTCATGCAGGCGCGCGTTGTCCGGCACCGGCAACGGATCGGTGATGCCGCGCGGGATCGCGCCAGCGGCCGGGACGAAGCCGATCACCCGCGGGATGCCGAGCAGTCGCACGAAGTTGAGGCCGTGGCGGTCGAAGCCCGAGCGCGCCAGGATGGCGAGGTCGAAGCGCTCGCGCCGCAGCCGGCGGACCAGGCCGACGCGTGCCAGCAGCGGCGCCAGCGCCGAGCTGCCGGGCGTGCGGTGCTTGAGCTTGGTGTACATGTGCACGGCATCGAGCGCCGGATTGCGCGCGAGCACTTCGGCGTTGTAGGAATTGACCAGCGCGGCGATGTGCGCGTCGGGCAAGGCCGCGCGCAGCGCGTCGATCAGCGGCGTGGTGCACACGAGGTCGCCGATGTTGTCGCGGCGCACGACTAGGATCCGGCGCAGCGCGGGGGTCATGGCCCGGCCTCCTCGCGCCGTGGTGTCGTCAGCATCAGCAGCAGCCCGGCGAGGAACATGAATATCTGCAGCATGTGGTCCTTGTTGACGCTGTCGAGCACCATGCGCCCGGCGTAGCCGGTGGCCAGGAAGAACAGCAGCAGGCCGTGGGGATTGTCACTGGCGAAGAAGGCGCGCCAGCCACGCCACATCAGACCGCCGAGGAAGGCCGCCCACAAGGCCAGCGCCGGAACCCCGCCGCCGACGCCGAGATCGACCCAGCCATTGTGGGCATGACCTAGTTGCGCCTCGGGGTGGCGCTGGCGCAGCGCATGCGCGAAGGCATTGCGGCCGTAACCGTGGCCCAGGGGCTCCTCCGCGATGAGGCGCAGCCCGCCGCGAACGAAGGCGATGCGCGTGTAGGTCGAGTGATCGACATTGCGGCCGTCGGCCAGCTTGGGCCAAGGGTGCTGCGACGGGGCGAACCAGGCCGAATAGCGATCGATGTCCCAGGCAATCGCGGCTGTTTCGGTGAAGGCTTGCCAGCGCGAATCGGTGCGGAAATTGACCGTGGCCGCGACGGCCAATCCTGCCACGATGGCCATCGAAGCGGCGAGAGTGCGCGTCCGCCCGAGGTGGCGGCGCTGGTCAAAAACGAATAGCGAAAGCGCCAGGACCGCCAGGAAGGCGATGCCGATGATGCCGTTGCGGGCAGCGGCGAGCAGGCTGCCGGCCAATGCCAGCAGCACCATCGCGGCAACCGCAGCGAGCGGCAACCGCAGCAGCGCATCGCGCCCGCTCGCACGGCAGAAAACATCCACGGTGAGGATGGCCAGCAGGATGTTGAGCACGAAGCTCATTTCGAGCTTGCCGCCGGTCAGCGGCACCAGCTGGACCAGCAGCTGACCGTGAGCGAACCAGTGCCAGAGCGAATGACCGACGGCGATCGCCGCCTGTGCTGCGAACACCAGCGCGACCGCGGTGACAAGATGCCTGGCGTCGACGCGGTACGCCAGCAGGAACCCCAGCGTCAGGGCCAGTAGCGCAGGCAGCCACTGTCCACGCAGTTCGCCGAGTGCCCAGGCCGTGTCGGCTGACACGAACACCGCCTGCAGCAGCAGCCAGAACGTGAGCGTGGCGAGCAGCACCAACGGCAGCGCCGATGCGCGCACACCGAGCTGGAACCCGGCGCTGGCGAGACGGCGCGCCAGCAGCGCCAGCGCGGCGAGCAGCAGCGCCATGCGCAGCGCGACCGTTCCCGGCAGCGACCAGACGAAGAGCAGCGCGAGGCTTAGCCCGAAGGCGATGCGGTCGCTCATGCGGCGCCTCCCGCCATGGCGTCCCGCGCCGCCGCCATGATCTCGCTGCTGCCGACATCGCGGATGCATTCGCGCGTGCCGATGCGGCAGGCGTAGGGCGCACGGAAGATGTGGGCGCAGGGTGCGCAGGGCAGCGGATGCTGGACGATGCGTGCGCGCGGACCGACCGGGCCGGTCTCCTTCATGTTGCACGGGCCGGCCACCGACACCAGCGGCACCTCGAGTGCGTCGGCGATGTAGGTCAGCCCCGAATCCACGCCGATGAAGAGGTCGAGTCTTGAGAGCAGCGCCGGCAGGTCGGCGAGTGCCAGCGCGCCGCAACTGTCGATCAGCGCCGCGCGCACGCCAGCCGGCACGGCCGCGAGCAGTGCGGCGGCCTGGTCGCGATCGCCGGGGCCGCCGAGCAGCACGATGCGTGCGGCCGGCCATGCGGCCAGCAGATCGACGACCAGTTCAGCCTGCTTGTCGGTACCGAGTTCCTTCAGCTTGTTGGCGGCGCCGATCGCCAGCCCGATCAGCGGCCGGCCGGCCTCGGGCAGCAGTGCGGCGGCACGCGCGGCAGCGCCCTCGGCGGCATGGGCCTCCTTGCGCGTATCGGTCGGTGCGAGATCGAGTGCGCGCAGCATCTCGAAATAGGTCTCGACGATCATGCGCTCGCCGCGGTGGGCGATGCCGCTCGTCCACAGCCGTTCGGCCAGGCGCTGGCTGCGGCCGCCGAAGTTCGGGATCAGGCCGATGCGCCGTGCGATGCCGGCCCAGGCCAGCACCACCGGCCAGGTCGCGCCGCCGTTGCAGCAGAGCACGGCGTCGAAGGCGCCGCGCCGCAGCCGCGCCGCGAGCCCGAACTTCGCCGCCAGGCCCTTCCAGTCGGCGGCGTCGGCGACGAGGACTTCGTCGATGCGCGGATTGACGCGCAGCAGCGGCGCGGCGGCGGCGCCCGCGAGCACGGTGATGCGGGCATCCGGCAGGCCGGCGCGCAATTCGCGCAGCAGCGGCGTGGTGCAGATCGCGTCGCCGATCTTGGCGACCTGGACCACGAGGACGCGCCGCGGCGGCACCGCCGGCCGACGCTCGAAGAGGCGCAGCAGCGGCGCCAGCAGCAGGGTCAGCAGGGCGTAGATCATGCCGTCGCTCCAGCCGCAGCGGCCAGCACCCGCTCGACGCCGGCGACGTAGCCCTCGATCGAGAATTCCGCCAGCACGCGCGTGCGCCCGACTTGGCCGAGCCGGGCGCGCAGCGCGGCGTTGCCGGCAAGCTCGTCGATGCGGGCGGCCAGCGCCGCGACGTCGCCATGGGCGTAGAGGAAGCCGGTATCGCCGTCGGATACCAGCTCGGTCGAGCCCACCGCCCGCGCCGCGACAACGGGCTTGCCAAGGAGCATGGCCTCGAGGATCACGCGCGGCAGGCCTTCCTTGCTCGAAGCGAGGACGAAGATGTCCATCGCCGCGAGCCAGGGCAGCGGCTCGCGCTGGAAACCGGCGAAATGCACGCGATCGGCCAGCCCGAGCTCGCTTGCCAGGGAGCGCAACGCCTGCTCCTCGGGGCCGGCGCCGACGATCAGGGCATGGAGCGGCGTGCCCGTCGTCGGGGCGGGCAGGTCGGCCGCCGTCCCGCTACCGCCGAGTTTCTTCAGGGCGTGCAGCAGGTCGTCGACCGACTTCCTCTTCACCAGTTGGCCGACGGTGCCGACCACGAGTGCGCCCGTGGGCACCTGCGGCAGCGGCTGGGGTGTCGGCAGCGGCTGGGCGCCGTCGATGGCGTTATGCACGACGACGATCCGCCCGGCATCGATGCCCTGCGCCCGCAGCGAGTCGGCGACGCCCTGCGAGACGCAGATCACCGCACGTGCCATACGGTTCGTCGCCGCGATCTCCGCGGCGTTGAGCGCCGCGTCGATGCGGCAATGCTGCACGACCGGCACGCCGGCCACCTCGCCGGCGAGATAGCCCTCGAGGTTCGACGACGGCTGGTTGTTGAGATAAAGCAGGCCATGACCGCCCTCGCGCAGCAACTGTTCGACCTGCGCGGCGCGCGGTTCGATGCGCCAGGCGCGCTCGATGGCGAACACGGCGCGGGCGCGCAGCCCGCGGTGCCACCCGAGCAGGCCGCGCGCCAGCTCCTTGGCGAGCTTGGCCCAGAGCGGCTGGCGCAGGTCGGGCAGGCGGGTGAAGGGGATGCCGAGCGCCGCGAGTTCTCGCGAGATCGACGAACCCTCGCCACGCGCGTAGTCATGGTAGAAGCAGGCACTGATGTCGAAGCGCTTGCGGTCGATGCGCTTGAGCAGCTCGAGCAGGCTGTTGGTGCCGCCGCCCCACTCCTTGCCGGTGTCGAGAACCAGCACGCGCGTCATCGCGTCCGCTCCCGCGCCAGCTGCTTTTCGACAGCCGCCAGCACTTCGTCGACGCCGATGCGGGCGATGCAGCGCGGATCGGCGGTCTTGGTACCGATCGCGAGGTCCGGGCAGGGGTGGTAAATCACGATATGCCGCCCATCGTGCCCATTGTCGTAGGCCGGACCCGAGGTGGCCGGGTCGGACACCGCGAACAGGCAGACGGTCGGCGTGCCGGTGGCGACGGCGACGTGCATGCTGCCTGTGTCGCCGCTGACGAGGACGTCGAAGCGGCCGATCAGCGCCGGCAGGGCTTCGATCGGCAGGTCGCAGGCGACGTGGCAGCGCTCACCGAGATCGCGGCAGAGATTTTCGAGATAGTCGCGCTCGGCCGGCGAGCCGGTCAGCACGATGGCCGCATCGGCATGCGACGCCAGCAGCCGCCGCCCGAGTTCGGCGAAATGCATGGCCGGCCACATGCGGCTCGCCGCCGAGGCGCCGCACTGGAAACCGATCAGCCGCCGGCCGGCGAGCCCGCCATCGGCGAGGAAGGCATCGACGGCCGCGACCGCTGCCTTCGGCACGGGCAGCGTCATGCGCGCGCCGTGAACGTCGGCGCCGACGAGTTCCGCCGTGCGCAGGCGCTGGTTGAGGCCGTGGCCGAGCGCGGCCCAGGCCACCGGCGGCTCGCGATTGGCGAGCAGGAAACGGAAGGGGTTGCTGGCGTTGGGCAGTTTGACGATCCAGCGCGCGCCGGCGAGGTAGGCCAGCGGCGTGGCCTGCGGTTCGTTGCCGTGCAGTATCAGCGCGAGATCCGGCCGTTCGCGGCGCAGCCGCCGCACGAGGCCAACGAAGCCGCGCCAGGCGCCGCGTGAAGGAACAACCTCGTCGAGTTCCACGCAGTGGCGGAACAGCGGCACGTAGGGAGCATGGATCAGCGCGACCATGCGCGCGACCGGAAAGCGGCGGCGCAGCGGAGCGAAGGCCGCGGTCGACAGCACGGTGTCGCCGAGCGCGGTGGAGGAAATCAGCAGCACGCCGCGTACCGCAGCGGGGTCGATGTCGCCGAGCTTGTCGGTGCGGCGATCGAGCGCCTTGGCGAGACGCAGTGACCAGCTTAGCAGCGTATCGAGGGGGCGGATGCGCACGGCGGTCTGGGAGAGGAGGATAGAATGGCGCCTGCTGCCGCGGTGGAGACCGGAGATGCCGGAATAGCCGGCGGATTCTACCATCGCGTCCACCCCGACCCGCCACACCGCCGCCGCGTGAGAGCTCGACTCAAGAACCTCAACCGCTATCTGATCGACCGCGCCGTCGCGTCCTTCGCCGGTTCGCTGCCGGCGGGCATCGCCATGCTCGACGTCGGCGCCGGCGGCGGTCACTACCGCCGCCATTTCGCCGCGCAGCGCTACGTCGCCGTCGATCGCGGCTTTGAACAGCCGGGTTACGCCGGGCTCGACGTCGCCGGCGACATCCGTCGCCTACCCATCGCCGATGGCGTCGTCGCCGCGGCCATGTGCGTCGAGGTGATCGAACATGTCTTTGAGACCCGCGAGTTCCTCGCCGAGCTCGCCCGCGTGCTCGCGCCCGGTGCGCGCCTGCTGCTGACCAGCCCGCTCTGCTACGGCGAGCACATGCAGCCCTGGGACTTCCATCGTTTCACGCGCTACGCGCTCGAACGCCTGATGGCCGACGCCGGCTTCGACATCGAGTCGCTGGAAGCGCGCGGCGGCTTCTTCACCCTGGCCGCCTATCTGGTAGCGCGGGTGCCGGACGAATTGGTGCGCAACGGCGGCGGCTTCGCGCGCCTGATGAAGCCGCTGGCACGCTTGTGCTGCACCTACCTGCTGGCGCCGGCCTTGCTCGCGCTCGATCCGCTCGACCGCAACCGGCGCTTCACGCTCGGCTACGTCCTCGTCGCGAAGAAGCGCTAACCAAAGACTCGCCCCTCCCACCCCCACGGCAGGCTTTGCATAGCCAGCCGGCTGCGGCGGCGCGAAGCGGTGCTTCGCGAAACCCCGCCTTCGCCCCCTCGCGGGGAGGTGACGGGTGTTCGCCGCCTGCGGCGGCTCCGGTTTAGGGTTTGCGGAGCACCAGATAACCGTAGTCGGCGATCATCACGTCGGCGAAGCTGTGGCGTCCCTTGGAAAACGCCGTGCGCACGAAGTCGAGGGGACGGCGCGCAAGCAGCTTGAGGCGCGTCTTGGTGCTGTGCGAGCCGCGGGCGAAGATGCGCGTGCCCTGCGCCAGCGTCGCCAGCCCGCTGTGGTCGGCGACGTAGGCGAGCGCCTGCGGCGAGAACAGCATCAGGTGCTCTCGGTTCCACAGCGACCAGCGGTAGCCGAGCTTCCTGAACGAGGCGCCGGTGAACAGCGGCACCTCGAGGTAGAGCAGGTCGCCGGATTTCATCGCCGCGGCGATCTGCCGCACCAGCGCGAGCGGCTGCTCGAGGTGCTCGATCACGTGCGATGCCGCGAACAGCGTGCGCTTGCCGGTTGCCTCGGGCGGCAGGGTTGCAGCATCGAAATGTCCCTCGATCGCGACGGCGCGGCCGGCGGCGCGGATGTGCGCGATCAGCGGCCGGTTGGTGTCGAAGCCGACGACGCGGGCGAAGCGGGCGGCGGCGACATCGAGCATTTCGCCCGAGCCGCAGCCGATGTCCACGAAGACCTCGACGCCGGCAAGCCACGGTTCGAGCAGGCGGAAGCGGCCGCGCGCGTTCTCGCGGCGCCAGCGCATCTTGCCTGCATCGGGCACGGCCTGGCCGCCGCCCTCGGCATAGTCGAGCGGCGCGGTGTCGAGGTTGACCAGCAGGTCGCAGGCGTCGCAGCGCGCGGCATGTGCGTCGAGCACGCGCAGCGGCCCACGGCGGCACAGCGGGCAGTCGGTGTTGGGAGCGTTCATCTGTCGAGCACCGCGCGCAGCCTGGTCGCCCACAGCGGCGCACTCTTTTCCTGCGCCAGATGATGGTCGACGGCGCCATCGATGAGGAAGGTCGGATCGACGAGGCCGCTGTCGCGATTCAGGGTTTCCGCCGTCACGTCGATGTAGGGCAGGCCGTTGCGCTGCGCGAGCTGGTGCAGCTGCTCGTTGAAGGCGAGCACGAGATCGGTGCGTTGGCGCTGGCTGGCGCGGATCGCCTGGCGCATCGGGTCGAGCTGCAATGCGCGCTCGGCATCGGCGACGGTCGGCAGGATGGAGCCGAGGATGACGATATCCCGCTTGCCCTGCGCCTGCAGCCAGTCGATGAGGCGCTGGATGCCGCGCAACGCAGGCTCGATCTGCTCGAACACCGGTTCCTGCCGCCGCTCCGCCCGGTTCCACATGGCGACACAGCAATCCACCTCGCCCAGCATGATGACCATGGTGTCATAGTCGGCGAAGCGGGCGACGGCGCGAGTGAATCTCCTGAAGGCCTGGGTGATCGACTCGTCGTTGCCGAGGCCGTAGGCGGTGGCGCCGCCGACGATCTCGCAGTTGATGAGGTGCGGCCGCAGCAGATCGTGGTCGTGGATGTATTCGAGCACGCCGCCGTGCGAATCGCAGAGTCCGAGGACCTTCCGGCCTCCCCTGAGACGACAGACCAGCCGCGCGCCCTGCTTGCGCGCCGACTTCTTCAGTTTGGCGAGCAGGGACGGCCCGGGGCGCCGTGCCGTCCTAACTCCGTCGTTCATAGAGCTGGCCGAGCCATGGCCGGCGATAGATGGCGAGGCGGCTGCCCAGCCACCATGCGCCGCGATCCTTGGTGACGATGCGGCGGATGCGGCTGGCGTCCGCGTGCGGGAGCACGCTGCCGCGCTCGACGGTGTAGAGATGGCTGAATCCGCACTGCTGCGCCGCGTCGATGTGGGCGTCGTCGAAGTAGCCCTGGGGCCAGCAAAGATGCGGCGTGACATGGCCGAGGCGGGCCTGCAGCGTCGCGCGCGAACGGGTGAGGTCGTCGACGAGCATCAACTGGCGACGGTCGGGGTCGGCTTCGACCTGGTCCCAGCGCGTGTGGTTGTGGGTGTGCGAATGGAACTCGAAGCTGCCGGCCGCGCGCATGCGGTCGACCTCGCTCCAGCGCAGCATGACCGCGTCGGCGCGGCCGGCCTGGACGGCCGCCTTGCAGGCGTTGTGCGCCGGGGTGTCGGGCAGCGTGCCCTCGCCGGCGCAGGCGCGGGCCGGGCCGTCGCCGATGCGGCCGGTGATGACGAAAAGCGCCGCCTTGAGGCCGAACTCGGCGAGGATAGGATGGGCGTAGACGTAGTTGTCGAGGTAGCCGTCGTCGAAGGTCAGCAGAACGCTCTTCGCCGGCAGCGGTTTGCCGGCGATGAAGCCGGCGAGATCGTCGCAGCCGATGGTGGTGTAGCCGTTCCCGGCCAGCCAGCCCATCTGCGCGCGGAAGTTTTCCGGCGTGATGGTCACCAGCCCGGGCGAGGGGCTGACGTGGTGGTACATCAGCACGGGAACGGCCCGGGCGGTCTTCATCGTGAAGCCAGCAGCTTCCGATAGGCGGCGATCATGCCGCCGACCATCGCCTCGCGCGAGAAGTGCGTCGCCACCTTGTGCCGGGCCGCGGCACCCATGCGTTGCCGCAGCGCCGCGTCGCCCAGCAGTTCGACGATGGCCCGGGACAGCGCCTGCGGATCATTCACCGGCACCAGCTTCCCCGTCTCGCCGGCGCCGACTATTTCCGGCACGCCGTCGACCTTGCTGCCGATGGCGGCCAGTCCCATCGCGCCGGCCTCGACGAAGGCGGTGCCGAGCGCTTCCTGATGCGTCGGCAGGACGAAGAGGTCGAGCGAGGCGAGCACATTGACGACGTCGCGGCGCAGTCCGAGCAGGTGGACGCGTTCGCTCAAGCCCAGTTCGGCGATGCGCCGCTCGAGGTTCTCGCGCTGCGGTCCGTCGCCGGCGAAGACGAAGTGGGCGTCGGGGAAACAGGCGAGCACGGCGGGAATCGCCTCGAGCAGTTCGGCGTGGCCCTTCTTGCGGCGCAGGATCGCCACGGTCCCGACCAGCGGCGCGGCGGGGGGAAGGCCGAGTTCGGCGCGCAGCGTGCTGCCGCCGGGCACCGCCGTGTAGCGCGAGAGGTCGATGCCGGTCGGCACGGCGGTGACCTTCTCTTTGGGCACGCCGGCCGTGACCAGGGTGCGCGCGACGTGCGCACTGACGGTGACCACGTGGTCGGGCAGCACGCTGTAGGTGAAGCGCGAGGTGATGGGCAGCGCCAGGTGGCGCGTGCGCACGATGCGCGGCCGCCGCGCCAGGGTGCGCGCGGCCATGCCGGCGAGCTGGGTGTCGCGGCCGCTGTGGGTGTTGACGACATCGGCGCGGCATTCGCGCATGAAGCGTCGCAGCCGCAGGATGGCGGGGATGTCGACCGCGGAGCGCATGCGCGTCTCGAACACCTCGAAGCCGGCCTCGCGCGCACGGACACCGAGCTTCGCTCCGGGCTGGCAGGCGACCAGCGCGGCGTGGCCGAGTTGGCGCAGGCCGAGCATCTCGTTGAGGGTGCGGTTTTCCTGCCCGCCCCAGCCCAAAGACGATTCTGTGTGCAGAATCGTCAAGGCCCGCCCTCCCCGGCCCTCCCTCGCGGGAGGGAGCCCGCGTGCCCGCTGCGCTGGATCGTCACGGGGAGCCTCGTTGCTGCGACCGGCGGGGTCGCACGCGTCGCGTGCTCCGGTTTGTGCCTCGCCTTGGGGTCCCCCAAGTGGACTTCCTTCGGGGCGCGGCCCGGCGGCGAGGCTAGTCGGGGTAGCCCAGCTCACGCCGCCAGCGCCTCTTCGGTGGCGCGCTGCAGGCGGTAGAGGCGGCTGTAGATGCCGCCATGGGCGATCAGCTCGGCGTGGGGGCCGATTTCGACGATGCGGCCCTTGTCGAGCACGGCGATGCGATTGGCGTGCTCGATGGTCGACAGGCGATGGGCGATGACCAGTGTCGTGCGGTTCTCCATCAGCTTGTCGAGCGCGGCCTGCACATGGCGTTCCGACTCGGAGTCGAGCGCCGAGGTGGCTTCGTCGAGCACCAGGATCGGCGCGTTCTTGAGCAGGGCGCGTGCGATCGCCAGGCGCTGGCGCTGGCCGCCCGAGAGCTTGACGCCGCGCTCGCCGACCAGCGTTTCGTAGCCCTGTGGCATGGCCATGATGAATTCGTGGGCGTGGGCGGCGCGCGCCGCGGCCTCGACTTCTTCGCGCGTGGCCGCGCCCATGCCGCCGTAGGCGATGTTGGCGGCGACGGTGTCGTTGAACAGCACCACGTCCTGCGACACCAGCGCGATGTTGCCGCGCAGGCAGGCGAGCGTCAGCTCCTCTACCGCCACGCCGTCGATGAGGATGTTGCCGTCTGCGGCGTGGTAGAAGCGCGGCAGCAGGTTGGCCAGCGTGGTCTTGCCGCTGCCCGAGGAGCCGACCAGGGCGACGGTCTCTCCGGGCGCGATGTCGAGGCTGATGTCGGCTACCGCCGGCCGCTCGGTGCCGGGATAGGTGAAGGTGACGCCGTCGAATGTCACCGCGCCCTGCGCTCGCGTGCAGCTCGCACTGCCGCGGTCGTCCTCGGGCTCCTGGTCGAGCAGGGCGAAGACGCTTTCGGCGGCGGCCAGGCCGCGCTGCAGCGGGGCATTGACGTCGGTGAGACGCTTCAATGGTGCCAGCAGCATCAACATGGCGGTGATGAAGGAGACGAAGCCGCCGACCGTCGTTTCGGCCGTCTGCCCCTGCAGCAGCGCGATGTAGATGACCACGGCGACGGCGATGGCGCTGAAGAACTGCACCAGCGGCACGGTGGCCGCGGCCGCGACCGCCTGGCGCATGTTCTGGCGGCGGAAGCGCTGGTTGGCCTCGCCGAAGCGCGCGGTCTCGTAGGACTGGCCGCCGAAGATCTTCACCACCTTGTGGCCGCCGATGGTCTCCTCGAGGATGCGCGTGATGTCGCCGATGGCCGTCTGCGTGGCGCGGCTGGCCGAGCGCAGGCGCTTGCTGAAGACGCGCACGACGATGGCGATCATCGGCGTGATGGCCAGCGCCACCAGCGTCAGCTTCCAGTTGAGGTAGAGCAGCCAGGACATCAGCGCCACGATGGTCAGCGAGTCGCGTACCGTCACCGTCAGCACCGAGGTCGCGGCGCCGGTGACGTTGTTGACGTCGTTGGTGACCTTAGAGATCAGGAGGCCGGTGCTCTGGTTGTCGTAGGTGTGCGTCGGCAGCTGCAGCAGGCGCGCGAACATGGCGTTGCGCAGGTCGAAGACGATGCGGCTGGTCAGCCACGACATGGTGTAGTCGGTGACGAAGCCGATGATTCCGCGCAGCAGGAAGATGGCGATCACCGCCAGCGGCGCGAGCCAGAGGTTGTCGCGCGGCTTGCCGGAGAAGCCCTTGTCGAGCAGCGTCTTCATCAGCGCCGGGAACAGTGGCTCGATCGCGGCGAGCAGCGCCATGCCGACGATGCCGACGACGAAGGCCTTCCAGTACGGCTTGACGTAGCCGAGCAGGCGCACGTACATCTGGAAGCTGTCGAGCGGGGTATCGGGGGCGGTCATCGAGGGCGGACGCAATTGGGCGGAATCGGCCCGTATTGGAGCGAAGCCGCGATTATAGCGGGGGCATTCCGCCAGTCCGCCCCAGCAGGCGGCCGTAGAGCGCGAGCAGCGCGCCGGCGGTGGCTTCGAGCGTGAGCGGTTCGGCGGCGGCGCGCGCGGCGGCGCGCTGGGCCGGCGCAGGACCGGCGTTCAACAGGGGGGCGAGTGCGGTCGCGAGCGAGGCCGCATCGTCAGGTGCGCAAACGGCGCCGTTCTCGCCGGGGCGCACGAGTTCGGCCGCGCCGCAGCTCGTCGTGGTGACCAGCGGCAGGCCGCAGGCCAGCGCCTCGAGTGCCGCGTTGGGGAAGGGGTCGTAGAGCGTGGGCAGGGCGACGAGGTCCGCGGCGCCGTAGAACGGCCGCACGTCGGGCTGCGGGCCAAAGAAGCGCGTGCGATTCGAGACGCCGAGCTTGTGCGCGAGCCGCTCGAAGCGAACCTGCGCGCGGTCGCGGCCGACGACCCAGAGCCGCGCCTGCGGCAAGTGCGTCATGGCGTGCAGCAGCGTCGCCACGCCCTTGCGCTCGAAGCCGGAACCGACGAAGAGGATCACCGGCGCCGTCTCGCTACAGCCGACTTCCTTGCGGAACGCATCGTGGTGGTCCTGGCGCAGGCCGGGATGGAAGTGGGCGGTATCGACGCCGTTGTGGATCAGCGCCAGCCGGTCGTCGGGCACGCCGAAGCGGCGGGCGATGTCGTCCCTGACCATGCGCGAGTTGCAGATCACGGCACGGAGGGCGGGATGGCGGAACATCGCCGCCTCGGCCGCCAGCGTGTAGCGGTGCCAGGACGAGAGCGCGGTGGCGAGCCGCGCCGCGCCGCCGCGCGCCGTGTCGCGCAGCTCGAGCCAGGTCGCATGGACGCCGTCGCCGGCGCGGTAGATGTGGCAGCCGGGGATGCGCTCGTGCGCCTGCACCAGATCGAAACGCTGCGTCGCGATGATGTCCTGGACGGCGCGGGCGAAGCTCGCGTCGCGCGCCTTGCGCCCGCCGAGCCTCGCGTAGGGCGGGTTCACGATCTCGACGGGGAAGCTCGCGTCACCGCCGCTCCATTCGCGGCACAGCAGGGTCACTTCCGTACCCTGCCCCGCAAGCGTGCCAAGGGCGCGGTCGACGAAGCGTTCGGCTCCGCCGAATGGCGTGTACTTTTGACGCACTAGGGCAAGCTTCATGGCGCCACTCCGTAGTGCCGAGCGACCGGCGGAGGCATCCCGTGCGCGGACGCTGCGCCCCCGCTACGCGGGGCCCCCTCCGCTGCGCACGGTCGCCCGCCGAATGGCGTGTATTTCTGTCTGACGACGGCGAGCTTCACGCGCTCAGCAGCTCGTCACACGCGGCGAGCACCTTCTCCACCGGCAACGTCGTCAGGCACTCGCTGACCTTGCCGCCGCCGCAGCCGTCGAGGCCGCAGGGCCGGCAGGAAAAGTCGGCGGTGACGACACGGTGGGCGACGTTCCAAGGCCCCCATTCCTTGTCGCCCGAAGGTCCGAACAGCGCTACCGTCGGCGTGCCCATGGCGGCGGCGATGTGCATCGGCGCCGAATCGACGCCGACGAACAGCCGCGCCTGCGCCGTGAGCGCGGCGAGTTCCCGCAGCGAGAGCTGGCCGGAAAGATCGAGCGGAGCGGTCTTGGCAGCGGCCAGCACGGCGGCGATCAGCGCCTTCTCCTTCTCGTCCGGCGCGGCGGTGAGCACGATGCGCCAGCCTTGTTCGTGCAGCGCGTCGGCAAGCGCCGCGACCTTCTCCGCCGGCCAGCACTTGAACAGCCAGCGCGAGGCCGGGTGCAGGTGGATGTAGCGTCCGGGCTCGAGGCCATGCTCGCGCTGCAGGGTGCCGACATGCACCTCGGCGGCCGCGCCCGGCATCATGGCGACGCGCTTGTCGGCGGGCTCGGGCTGGATGCCGATGCGGCGCAGGGCGTCGAGGTTGGACTCGACGGTGTGGCGCAGCGGATGGTTCGAGCGCGGGTAGAAGTGGCTGAAGCTGGCGCGCCAGAAGTCGCCCTTCTGCTTCGGTGCCACCGACCAGCGCGGCTGCAGCAGGCGGGTGAGCCAGGCCCCGCGCTTGTGCTCGGTCAGGTGCACGACCAGGTCGTAGCCGCGCGCGCGCAGGTGAGACAGCAGCCCCAGCTCGGCGCGCGCCTGCGTCACGAGGCCCTGCCGCTTCCAGTTGCGGTCGATCAGGTGCAGTTGCGCTATGGCCGGATGGTCGGTCAGCATCGGCGCGGTATCGGCATAGACCAGCGCATCGACCTCGCAGCCCGGCGCGGCGCGCTTGAGCGTGGCCAGCACGGGCGCGGTCAGCAGCACGTCGCCGTGGTGGCGCAGCTTGATCACCAGCGCGCGGCGGACTTCGGCGAGGGGGACGGCGTCTTCAACCATGGCGCCTATTCTGCCAGACGATGCGCCCACCCTCGATCAGGGTGGCGGTGCCGTATTCGAACTGCATCGAGAACCACGCGTCGGCCGCGACGCCGGCGAACTCGGCGGCACAGAGTTTCATCACGCCGGCGTGGGCGACGAGCACTGCATCTTCTGCCCGCTCGTCGAGGAAGTCGCGCACCCGCAGCCGCAGGTCCGCCACCGCCTCGCCGCCCGGCGGTGCGAAGTGCAGCGGATCGGCGGCCCAGGCGTCGAGTGCGGCGCGGTCGATGGCATCCCAGGCCTGCATTTCCCAGGTGCCGAAATCCAGCTCGAGCAGGCGTTCGTCGATAACCGGCACTGGGTGCAGCAACTCGGCGAGTTCGCGGCAGCGCCGCAGCGGGCTCGAAAACAGCGGGGCGTCTGCGGGCAGCAGCGGGCGCAGGGCTTCGGCGCAGGCGAGCGGATCGGCCGCCAGCGCCAGGTCGGTGCGGCCGTAGCAGGTGCCGGCCGCGACGTCGGGCAGCGGATGCCGGATCAGGAACAAACGCATATCAGTCCGAGATAAAAGGCCAGTTCGGCCAACTGCTGCGTCGCGCCGAGGCAATCCCCCGTATAGCCGCCGATGCGTTTGACGAAGTAACGCGCCGCCAGCAGCGTCACGGCGGTGACCAGCAGCAGTGCGACCACGACTTGAGTCGGGGGCAGCAGCAGGCAGGGCGCGAGGCCGAAAAGCGCGGCGAGCGCAAGTTCGCCCCTGCCCATGCGTGTCGCCAGCGGCTTGGATTTCGAGGAATCGTCGTCGCGGGCATAGTCGAGGGTGAAGATCAGCATGGTCGAGGTGAAGCGCGAGACAGTATGGCCGGCGATCAAGGCCGCCAAAAAACTCGGCGCTGGCGACACGCCCCGCAGGAAGTCCCCTTGGGGGACGGTGGCGAGGACGACCAGCGCCTCGAACTTCGCCAGCAGCGTGAGGCCGATGCCGATCGCGCCGTAGCTGCCGATGCGCGAGTCCTTCATGATCGCCAGCACCTGCTCGCGCGTCCAGCCGCCGCCGAAGCCGTCGATGCTGTCGGCCAGCCCGTCTTCGTGGAAGGCGCCGGTCGCGAGCAGGGTCGCCGCCATGCCGAGCAGGACGGCCAGCGGCGCCGGCCACAGCTTCATCGCCGCCAGCGTGACGGCCGCGCCGATGGCGCCGACGATGATGCCGACCAGCGGGAAGTAGCGCGCGGCGTGGTTCAGCTGCTCCGACGAATGCCCGACCCACGCCGGCACCGGCAGCCGCGTGAAGAAGCGCAGCGCGGCGAAGAAGTACCCGATCTCCCTGCGGATCACGATTTATCGCTGACGCCTGCCGATTCGAAGCTGGCCATCTCGTTCACGAAGGCGCAGGCGGCGCCGAGCAGCGGGAAGGCCAGCGCCGCGCCGGTGCCTTCGCCCAGGCGCAGGCCGAGGTCGAGCAGCGGACGTGTGCCGAGGTGAGCGAGCTGGACGGCGTGTCCGGGTTCGCCGGAGCGGTGGGCGAAGACGCAGTAGTCGAGGATGGCCGGCGCCAGCCGTGCGGCGACCAGCAAGGCGGCGGTGACGATGAAACCGTCGATCACCAGCACCATGCCGCCTTCCGCGGCGGCGAGCATGGCACCCGCGAGCATCGCGATTTCGAAGCCGCCGAAGCGCGCCAGCACGTCGAGAGGTTCGCCGCTGCGTTCGGGCCAGGCGGCGAGAGCCTGCTCCAGCAAGGCGTGTTTTCGTGCCAGCCCGGCGTCGTCGAGCCCGGTGCCGCGGCCGACGACCTCGACCAGCGGTGCGCCTGTGAGGCAGTGGGTCAGCAGCGAAGCGGAAGCCGTGTTGCCGATGCCCATCTCGCCGAAGCCGATCGCGTTGCAGCCGCGCACCGCGAGATCGCGGGCGACCCGCGCGCCGTTGGCCATGGCCTGCGCGCATTGTTCGGTACTCATGGCCGGGCCGTCGAGGTAATTGGCCGTGCCGGAAGCCGAGACTTTTGCATCAACCAGATTCGGGCACGGGCCGAAGTCGTGGGCGACGCCCGCGTCGGCCACCACCAGCTCGACGCCGGCCGTGTGCGCCAGCGCGTTGATCGCGGCGCCGCCGGCGAGAAAGTTCTCCACCATCTGCCAGGTCACGTCCTGGGGATAGGCGGAGACGCCCGCCTTCGCCGCGCCGTGGTCGCCGGCGCAGACGAGGATGTGCGGGGCGAGGATGCGCGGCGACAGCGTGCCCTGGATCAGTCCAAGCTGCAGCGCGAGTTCCTCGAGGCGGCCGAGGCTGCCCGGCGGCTTGGTCTTGCGGTCGACCTTGCGGCGCAGTTCCGCTTCGAGCGTTCGGCCGACGGCCGGAATGTGGATGTGCATGCTTCCCTCGTAGAATCGCGACTTTACCCTGACCGCCCGCCCATGCGCCCTGCCCTGCTGCTGCCGCTGCTCGCCGTCGTCGCCTGCGCCGGCTTCCTGCTGGCTTTGGCGGCAGGCTCGCAGGGCATCGAGCCTGCGCGCGCCTGGCAGGCGCTGACGGATGGTGCCGGCGGACTCGAGCGCGAGGTGATCCTGAACCTGCGCCTGCCGCGCGCGCTGGCCGCCTTCGGCGTGGGTGCCTTGCTGGCGCTGGCCGGCGCCCTGCTGCAGGCGCTGTTGCGCAACCCGCTGGCCGATCCCTTCGTCCTCGGCATCTCCGGGGGGGCGGGTGCGATGGCGCTGCTGGCGATGCTGGCGGGCTTGTCCGGCATCTGGCTCGCGGGCGCGGGACTCGGCGGCGCCGCGCTCTCGCTCACCGTGCTGTTGCTGCTGGGCTGGCGCGGCGGCCTGCTGCCGCACCGCCTGCTGCTGGCGGGCGTGATCCTGTCCTCGGCCTGGGGGGCGCTGGTCACGCTGATCCTCGCCCTCGCGCCCGATGCGCCGCTGCGCGGCATGGTGTTCTGGCTCATGGGCGACCTCTCGGGCGTCGATCCGGCGCACGCCGCGACGCCACCGCTGGCGGCAGCGCTGGCGCTGCTGCTGGCGTGGCCATTGGCGCGCGGCTTCGATGCGCTGGGCCAGGGCGATGTCGCGGCGCGCGCGCTGGGCGTCGCGGTCGGGCGCCTGCGCGCCGCGGCGCTGCTGCTCGCGGCGGTGGTGACCACGCTGGCGGTGCTGGCTGCCGGCAGCATCGGCTTCGTCGGTTTGGTGACGCCGCATGTGCTGCGCCTCGCCGGCCTGCGCCGCCACCGCGTGCTGCTGCCCGGCTGCGTGCTTGCGGGCGGCACGCTGCTGCTGCTGGCGGACCTCGCCGCGCGCACCGTGGCCGCGCCGCGCCAGCTGCCGGTCGGCGCGGTGACGGCGGCGCTCGGCGCCCCGATCTTCCTCTGGCTGCTGGCGCGGGACCGCCGATGACGCTGGCGACGCGCAAGCTCTCCGTCTCCATCGCCGGCCGCGACGTCTGCCGCGATCTCGACCTGACGGTCGAGCCCGGCAGCCGCTGGTCCATCCTCGGCGTCAATGGCGTCGGCAAGACCACTCTGCTGAGCACGCTCGCCGGCCTGCGCCCGGCGCAAGGCGGCGAGGTCCTGCTCGACGGCAGGCCGCTCGACGAAACCCCCGCACGCGATCGGGCGCAGCGCCTCGGCCTGATGGCGCAGGAGGATCGCGACGATCCCGAGGCGACGGTGCGCGAGGTGGCGCTGCTCGGCCGCCTGCCGCATCTCGCCTGGTGGCAGGCCGAGACGGGTCGCGACGAGGCGCTGGCGCGCTACGCCATCGAAGCGGTCGGACTGGCCGGGCTCGAGGAGCGCCGCGCGGCGACGCTCTCCGGCGGCGAACGCCGCCGCCTCGCCCTGGCTGCGCTGCTGGCGCAGGAGGTGCCGCTGCTGCTGCTCGATGAGCCGACCTCCCATCTCGACATGCACCAGCAGATCGCATTGCTCGACCTCCTGGTCGGCTGGAGCGAGCGCACCCTGGTGATGACCCTGCACGAAGTCAATCTCGCGGCACGCTATTGTTCCCACGTGCTGCTGCTGTTCGGCGACGGCCAGTGCTGCGCCGGCCCTGTGGCCGATATGCTCTCGGCCGAGGTCTTGACGCGACTCTACCGCCACCCCGTGGCCGCGATCGACACGCCGCACGGCAGCCACTATTTCCCTGTCTGAACGGCGCGCTGCCGCGCCGTTTCCAGCGCTTCGCACAGCCGCTCTGCGCCTTCGAGCAGGCGCGGCGTATGGCGCTGCAGCAGGTCGGGCGGCACGACGAAAAGATTGCCGCGCTTCACCGCGGTGAGCTGCGGCCAGCGGCGCCACTGTTCGAGCCATTCCCGTCGCACCGTTTCCATTCCGCCGGAGACGATGGCTTCGGGATCGGCCCGCAGCACCGCCTCGAGTTCGACCGCCTCGGCCGGCTGCGTCAGGCGGGCGAAGACGTTGCGGCCGCCGCAGAGGGTGATCGCGGCGCTGATGACGTGCTCGCCGCCGACGGTCATCAGCGGCTGGTTCCAGATTTCGTAGAAGACGCCGACGCTGCGCCGCCCGGCGTATTTCTCGCTCAGAGCGGCATGCCGCCGCTCGAAGTCGCGCGCCGCCGTCTCGGCGGCCGCGCTGGCGGTCAGCCGGCCCAGGCGGCGCAGCGTGGCGGGGATGTCCTCGAGTTTCTTCGGCTCGCTGACGAACACCGGAATGCCGAGGCGCGCCAATTGCGCGACCTGCGCCGGCGGATTGCCGCTGCCCCAGGCGACGGCGAGGTCGGGCTTGAGCGTGGCGATGCGCTCGAGGTCGAGCGCCGCGTAGCTGCCGATCCGCGGCAATTTCTTCGCTGCCTCGGGATGGTCGGAGTATTCGACGGCCGCCACCACCCGCTCGCCGGCGCCGGCGGCGTAGAGCAGTTCGGTGACGTGGGGCGAGAGGCTGACGATGCGCGCTGCAGGCCGCGCCAGCCGCACGAGCTTGCCGGCGTCGTCGGTCGCGGCGACTTCGCCTAACGCGGCGCCGGATAACGTGAGCAGGAACAGCGCGAGCAGGCGCTTCATTTGAGTACCAGCGGCAGGCCGGCGGCGACGAAGGTGACGCGCTCGCACAGCGCGGCCACGGCCTGATTGAGCCGCCCGGCCTCGTCGCGGAAACGCCGCGCCAGCGCGTTGTCCGGCACGATGCCGAGGCCGACTTCGTTGGCGACGAGGATCACCTCGCCCGGCAGTACGGGCAGAGCCGCGAGCAGTGCCGCCGTCTCGCGTTCGAGCAGCCCGGCATCCTCGGCCAGCATCAGGTTGGTCAGCCACAGGGTCAGGCAATCGACCACCACGCAAGCGCCGTCTGAGGCGCAGTCATGGAGTGCCTGCGCCAGCCGCAGCGGCTCCTCGAGCGTGCGCCAGCCTGCGGGCCGCTCGTCGCGGTGGCGGGCGATGCGCCCGGCCATCTCGGCGTCGAGCGCCTGGGCCGTGGCGAGCCAGGCCACCGCGTGGCCCGACTGCGCGAACGCTTCGGCGCGCCGTAGCGCCAGCGCCGACTTTCCGGAACGGGCGCCGCCGAGGATCAGCTCCTTCATTGCGGCTCGTACCTCACGCCGACGAACACATTGGCGCCTGCCGTGGCGTAGTCGCGGCGCAGTTCGTAACGCTTGTCGAAGACGTTGTTGGCGCGGGCGAACAGGTTCCAGCCCTTGTCGATCGCATACTGGCCATGGAGATTGACGATACCGTAGCCGCCGAGCGTGATGGTGTTGGCCTGGTCGTCGTAACGTACACCGGACCCGACGACCTCGCCGCCGACCTGCCAGCGCTCGGCGCGATAGTCGGCGCCGAGGGTGCCGTAATGCTGGGCGCGATTGACCAGCAGCTTGTCGGTGGTCTGGTCGCGCGGGTCCTGGAAGTCGAGGTTGCCGCGCAATTGCCAGTTGCCGAAGGTCGCCGAGCCGGCCAGCGTCGCGCCGGTGAGCAGCGCCCGATTGACGTTGGTCGGCGTGTAGAACCAGGAACCCGGCGGCGTCTCGACCCAGTCGATGAGGTCGCGCACCTCGTTGCGGTAGAGCGTGAGCGAGAGGCGCTGCCGCGGCGTGTCGTAGACCAGCGCGCCTTCGCGGTTCTGTGAATGCTCCGGCTGCAGCTTCGGGTTGCCCGCGCCGAAGAAGCTGGCGGGGAAGTAGAGGTCGTTGAAGGTCGGCGCCTTGAAGGCGCTGCGGGCGCCGAGCATCAAGCGCCAGGCCGGGGTGAACTGGTAGCCGTAGCTGATGCCGCCGGTGGTCTCGTCGCCGAATTGCGAATTGCTGTCGCCGCGCAGATTGACCTGGATGCCGTGCTTGTCGAACCAGCCCTGGTAGCCGGCCAGCAGCGAGTTGATCGTGCGCTGCGTCACCGGGTAGGCATTGGTCGAGGCGATGCGCTGCTTGAGTTGCTCCGCGGCGAGCAGCAGCTTGCCGGGGCCGGCCGTCACGTCGTTCTGCCAGACGACCTGGTCCTGCGTGGTGCGGAAGGTGTCCTTGAATTCGCGGTTGGTCGAGGGGTCGAGCCGCTGGTCGGCCATGTCGTCCGTGCTCTGGCCGATGCGCAGCGTGCTGGCCCAGATCTTCGTGAACTGGTTGCGCAGGTAGAGGTTGCCGCTCTGTACCGTCTGGCGCGTCTTCGAGTCGTAGTCGGTGGTGCAGGCGAAGAAGAAGGGATCGCACTGCAGCGCGTCCTTCTGCGTCGTGCCGTCGGAATAGAGTGCGTTGCCGCCCAGTTCATGGCCTTGTGCGAGGTTCAGGGCGAAGCTGCCGGAGAAATTGGTGTTCCGGTAGCCGTCGCGATCCTTGTTGTAGGCGAAATTCTGGTCGTTGGTGATCGCGTTGAAGCCCTTGGTGTCGACGAAGCCCGCCTGCAGGCTGAAGCGCCCGCCCTCGGTCTGGCCGCCGATGCCGGCGCTGCCCTGCCAGGTGTCGTAGGTGCCGTAACCGAGGCTGAAGTTGGGCGCGATCGGCCCGCTGCCGCGCTTGGTGAAGATCTGGATCACGCCGCCGATGGCGTCGGAGCCGTAAAGACTCGAAGCCGGTCCGCGCAGGATCTCGATGCGGTCGATGGCGGCGAGCGGCAGGTGTTCGAATGCGGTGGTGCCGAGCGTGGCCGAGCCGACGCGCATGCCGTCGATCAGCACCAGGGTGTGGGCGCCGTTGGCGCCGCGCATGAACACCGTGGCCGGCTGGCCGGGGCCGCCGGTGGAGGAGATCTCGAGACCGGGCTGGGTTTGCAGCAGTTCCGCCAGCGTGCTCTGGCCGGCCCGCTGGATATCCTCGCGCGTGACGACGCTGAGATCGCTGAGTGACTCGGCGGCGCGCATCTGCTGGCGGGTGCCGGTGACGACGATGGCCGCGTCATCGGCGGCATGGGCGGCGGACGAGGTGAACATCTGGAACAATGCGGCCGCGATGGCGGCGCGCCTGACGTTGCGATGCATGGTGACTCCCTGACGGCCTGCGTCCCCGCAGGCGGTTGCGGACAACGGAAACGTTCAGGGAAAATGCTCGATCGGTGCCACGATAGCGCCGAACGCCGCTTCCCCGCAGCGCTTCCAACGACTGTCCGTGGCCGGTCTCCGGGCTTGGAAGTCTTGATTCGTCGCCTTCCCGGGAGGGTTTCCCAGTGGCATCGTGACGAATCCGCACTTCCTTACCGTTGCGGGGGCAGCACAGGTATCGCACCTGTTTCCCGTTTCACCTGGCGGCTGGCTTGCGCGAGCCGTCCGGGCACCGCGGACAGGCACGCAGTATAGCAATGCGGCGAGCAGGCTTTCGGGGTGTCCGCATTTGATTCTCGGATTTACCTTAAGTCAGCTGCCTTACTTCTTGACTGAAAGGGAATTTTCAAAGAAACTTCGTCGGATGAATGGCGACGTCACCGCTCTCGAGTCCAAGCTCGACCAGTTTCTCGCGAACTTTCAGGAGTTGCGCGAGGAGAACCGCATGTTGCGCGAGCGCGTCGCCGGGCTCGAGGGCGAGAAGGTGACGCTGACCGACAAGATCCAGACCGCGCGCGTGCGGCTGGAAGCACTGATGGAGCGCCTGCCCGAGCAATGACCCGGAAATGAGCGGAAACACCCTCGACATCAAGCTGCTGGGCAAGGACTATCGCGTCGCCTGTCCGCCCGAGGAACGCGAGTCGTTGCAGGCTGCGGTGGACCTTCTCGACGAGCGCATGGGCGAAATGGCGACGAAGAGCAAGAGCACCGGCGAACGCCTGGCGGTGATGACGGCGCTCAATCTCGCACACGAACTGTTGTCGCAAAAAAATCCCGGCGCAGGCGTTGACAGGTACGATCTAAAGCGGAGAATCAGCGCCATGGAAGCGCGCCTGGACGAGGCTCTGGCCCTGCAGGAGAAGCTGTTCTAGCTGCGACAAAATCGCAGCCCGCGCCCGCGAATCCCCTGCGGTGTTCGTCAAGGTCGTAAATTCCTTTGAACCAATGTCCATGCGACATGGTCGCCGCCCATCGACGCCGCTGTTGCGAGCGCTCCTCGTCGAGCGCACCTGATGCGGCAGGAACGCGACCTCCCTGAACCCAGGTTCAGGATGCCGGCCTAACGGCACAGGCGGGGGACTGTACTGTGAAGAAGCGCGGAATCCCGGTTAAGGGTTCCGCGCTTTCTTTTCGCCTTTTTTCGACGATTTGCGTACCTTGTTCGCGGGCAAGCGCGCCACCTCGCGCTCGATCGCGGACAAGGTCGATTGCGACGTCTCCAGCAACGGACCGCCGAGAGCGACGGCCTGCCGCGCCGGCTCCAGCGCTTCGCGCCATTGGCCGAGGTCGGCCAGCGTCTGTGCCAGGTTGTTGAAGGCGGCCGCGTCCGTTGGCTTTGCCAGCGACGCGCGGCGGAATGCATCGGCCGCCGCCGCGAGCCGGCCACTGGCGTGCAGGGAATTGCCCAGGCCCATCAGGGCGAGGTAGCTTTCGGGCCAGCGCGCCAGCATCGCTTCGTAGGCCTGGCGGGCCTCCGCAGCGTAACCGAGGCGCTCGACGGCGACGACGGCGGTGCCGTAGCCGGCTTCGTTCGCGGTGGCCGGCAGGCGCGGCGGCGGCATCGCCAGCATCGCCCAGTACTTGCTGTCGCGCCAGAAGAAGTCGAAGGGGGCGAACGGCACGCGCTTCCTGCGCTGGTCGCCGGAACGCAGCAGGACCTCGCCCTTGTCGAGGTCGTAGCCGATAACCACCGCGTAGTGCCAGAAGGGCATCGGCCGCAGGCCGACGTTCAGCAGCACGATCACCGGATTGCCCGCGGCCACCTCGCGCAGCACGTCGACGAGGCTGGGGGCGAGCTGCCAGGCGATGTGGCCATTGCGTCGTGCGGCGGCGAGCATCTCGACCTGCAGGCTGCCCTCGCGCCCCGGCAGATAGACCTGCTCGGCCAGGGCCTCCGGGGTGATTGCGGTGCCGCTCGCGACCAGCACCGTCGCCAGCGCGGCCGGTCCGCAGTGGTGTTCCTGCTGCGGGAAGAAGGGCACGTCGGCGAGCTCGACACGCCGCGGCAACTGGTCGCGGTCGCGCGCGGCGCGCACGGCGTCGACCTGGGGCAGCCCGGCGCAGCCGGACAGCAGCGCGGCCGCCAAAAGCAGAAGGCCCGCGATGCGGGCCCCCTGTGGGCAAAACCTGCCGGCGCTCAACGGTAGTAGAAGTACCACAGAGCCCAGACGATGACGATCACCGCGGCGGCCACGGCCCACGGGCTGGCGGCACCGGCGGGCTGCGCCTGGATTTGGCCGGCGAGACGGCCGACTTCCTCGTCGGTCATCGCGGCGACGCGATCCCTGGCGCTGTCGGACGAGATGCCGAGTGCCTGCAATTCCGACTGCACGTCGGCACGGGCCAGATAAGTGGTCACCACCCCGCGCGCATCCTGCTGCTGCGCGGCGGCGATCTGGTCGGTCGGAATCATCCCTGCATGACTGGAGAACGGCAACGCCAGCATGCAGAGAACCAGCAGGCGGCTGACAAATTTCATGAATTGGCGTGACATGGCATGCTCCCTTTCTTGTTCGGAATGCTTACGGGACCAACAACCCTGCGGGTGCGACTCGCGACCCACCGATCCCACTCTAGTGCCGGGCGCGCTCCCGGTCAAGCGCTGTAACATTGCCGCCTTACGAGTTGCAGAACAGAGAAATCCTATGCGTTACTGGCTGATGAAGAGCGAACCCGAGGTCGTGGGCGTCGACCACGTACTGGCCATGCCCGGGCAGACCGTAGATTGGTGGGGCGTGCGCAACTACCAGGCGCGCAATTTCATGCGCGACCAGATGTCCGTCGGCGACAAGGTCTTCTTCTACCACTCGAACTGCAAGGAGCCGGGCATCGCCGGGCTGGCCGAGGTGGCGAAGAAGGCCTACCCGGATCGCACCCAGTTCGACCCCGGGAGTCACTATTACGACCCGAAGTCCTCGCCGGAAAACCCGCGCTGGGTGAACGTCGACGTGCGGGTGACGAAAAAGACGCGTCTGGTGAGCCTCGCCGAACTGCGCACCCACCCCGAACTCGCCCACATGCGTATCTTGCAGCGCGGCAACCGGTTGTCGATCACGCCGGTCGATCCGGCGGAGTGGGAGTTCATCGTCAAGCGGTTGATGAAATGACGACCTGGCTGCTGGTCTATCTCGGTCTGGGCATATTCGCCGGATTCGTCGCCGGGCTGTTCGGCGTCGGCGGCGGGCTGACCATCGTGCCGCTGCTGTTCATGCTGTTCACCGCGCAGAACTTCCCGCTCGAGCACACCATGCACCTGGCGCTGGGCACCTCGATGGCGACCATCGTGTTCACCTCGATCTCCAGCATGCGCGCCCACCACAGCCACGGCGCGGTGCGCTGGGACATCGTCAAGGTCTTCGCGCCGGGCCTGATCATCGGCACGCTGGGCGGCTCCTTCATCGCCACCTGGGTGCCGACGCGGCCGCTGGCGATGGTGTTCACCGCCATCGTCTATTACGCCTCGATCCAGATGATGCTCGACTTCAAGCCCAAGCCGCACCGTCAGCTTCCGGGCGGCTTCGGCATGCTCGTCGCCGGCGGCAGCATCGGCGTGGTGTCGAGCCTGGTCGCAGCCGGCGGCGGCTTCCTCTCCATCCCCTTCATGGTGTTCTGTAACGTGGTGATCCACCAGGCCGTCGGCACTTCGGCTGCGCTCGGCTTCCCGATCGCCGTGGCCGGCACCGTCGGCTACATCCTCAGCGGCATGAAGGCGACGGGCCTGCCCGAATATTCGCTCGGCTATGTCTATCTGCCGGCCTTCTTCGGCGTGGTGGCCATGAGCATGCTGATCGCGCCGCTGGGCGCGAAGACCGCGCACAGCCTGCCGGTGAAGCAGCTCAAGCGCGCCTTCGGCGGCTTCCTCGCGCTGCTCGCCACCAAGATGCTGCACGGCCTGCTATTTGCCTGAGTACTCGTCGCGCAGCAGGTTCTTCTGCACCTTGCCCATGGCGTTGCGCGGCAGGTCGTCGACGAGGAATACGCGCTTGGGCACCTTGAAGTTGGCGAATTCGGCCTTCACCGCCGCAATGATGCCGGCCTCGCTCAGCGCTTCGCCGGCCGCGTTCTTCTGTCGCACGACGACTGCGGTCACGGCCTCGCCGAAGTCCGGGTGGGGCAGGCCGATCACGGCCGATTCGGCCACGCCGGGCAGGGCATCGATCAGCTCTTCGATTTCCTTGGGGTAGACGTTGAGGCCGCCGGTGATGATCAGGTCCTTCGAGCGGCCGCTGATCACGATGTAGCCGTCCTTGTCCCAGGAACCCATGTCGCCGGTCCTGAAGAAGCCGTCGGCGGTGAATTCCTCCTGCGTCTTTTCCGGCATCCGCCAGTAGCCGACGAAGACGTTGGCGCCGCGGACCTGGATGCCGCCGATTTCGCCGGGCTTCACCGCCGTGTCCCCCAAGGGGACTTCCTGCGGGGCGTCACCGGCGCCGTCCGAGTGGATACCGCTTTGCATAACAATTCGGACCTCGGTGCCCGGCAGCGGGAAGCCGACCGTGCCGCCACGGCGCTCGCCGTCATAGGGGTTGGAAGTGAACATGCCGCCCTCGGTCATGCCGTAGCGCTCCAGTATCGTATGGCCGGTGCGCGTGCGGAATTCGTCGAAGGTTTCCCTGAGCAGCGGCGCCGAGCCGGAGACGAAGAGGCGGACGCTGCGACAGGTCTCGCGCGTGAAGCCCGGTTCGAGCAGCAGCCGCACGTAGTAGGTGGGCACGCCCATCATGACCGTCGCCTGCGGCAGCAAGGACATCGCTTGTTTTGCGTCGAACTTCGGCTCCCAGAACATGGCCGAGCCGTTGAGCAGACTGGTGTGACAGGCGACGAACAGGCCATGGACGTGGAAGATCGGCAGCATGTGCAGCAGCACGTCGCCCTTGCGGAAATGCCAGTAGGCGTGCAGCGTCTTCGCGTTGGCGCCAAGATTGCCGTGGGTCAGCATCGCGCCCTTGGAACGGCCGGTGGTGCCCGAGGTGTAGAGGATGGCGGCGAGGTCGGAGTCCTGGCGCGCGACCGTCCTAAAGGCATCGGCATGCGGCGCGGCGGCGTCGACGAGCGAGCCGTGGCCGGCATCGTCGAGCTCGAGCACGTGCGCCACGCCGGCCTTTGCCGCCACTTCGTCGGCGAGCGTGCGCATCTGCGGCCGGCAGACGAACAGGCCGGGTTGGGCATCGCCGAGGAAATACTCCAGCTCATGGCGCTGGTAGGCCGGGTTGAGCGGCAGGAACACCATCCCGGCACGTAAGCAAGCGAGATAGAGCACCAGCGCCTCGGCGCTCTTCTCGACCTGCGCCGCGACGCGGTCGCCCGGCCTGAGGCCGAGCGATGCGATCAGGTTGGCGATGCGACCCGAGGCGCGTTCGATGTCGCCGTAGGTCCACACGCGGCCGTCCGGCAGGATCATGCACGGCGCCCGCGGGTCCTTCGGGAAGTGCCGGGTGAGGAGGGCGTAGAGATTCATTTGACGTTCTGCGGCAGCCACATGGCGATTTCGGGGAAGACGGCGAGCAGGAAGATCGCGAACACCATCAGGCCGATGAAGGGCATGGTGCCCCAGATGATGTCGCGCAGCTTGATGTCGGGCGCGATGGAGTTGATGACGAAGAGGTTCAAGCCGACCGGCGGGTGGATCAGCCCCATTTCCATCAGGATGGTCATGATCACGCCGAACCAGACGAGGTCGATGCCGTGGGCCTTGAGCGCCGGCAGGATGATGGGCGTCACCATGAGGATGATGGCCACCGGCGGCAGGAAGAAGCCGAGCACCACCAGCAGGATGTTGGCGGCGACGAAGAAGCCCCACTTGCCCAGCGGCAGGGCCACCAGCCACTGCGCCACTTCCTGCGTGATGTGCAGGTAGCTCATGACGTAGGTGTAGAGGAAGCTGGTGGCGATGATCATCATCACCATGGTCGATTCGCGCACCGTGCCGCCGAGGATGGCCTTGAGGTCCGGCCAGCGCCAGCACTTGTAGATGACGATCACCATCAGCAGCGAGAAGAAGGCACCGATACCGGCGACTTCGGAAGGCGTGGCCCAGCCGCCGTAGAGCGCGACCATGATGATGACGATGACGCCGATGAAAGGGGCGAGGCGCGGCAGGGTCTCGAACTTCTCGCGCCAGGTGAAGCCTTCCTCGCGCAGGATCTCGCGCGTCGCGCCCGACTCGTCGCCGGCCAGAACGCGTGCCTTCTCCTGGCGGAAGCGGATCACCACCCAGACGGCGAAGAGCGCGGTGAGCAGCAGGCCCGGGCCGACGCCGGCCATGAACAGCTTGCCGATCGACTGCTCGGTGACCACGCCGTAGAGGATCAGCGTCAGCGACGGCGGGATCAGGATGCCCAGCGTGCCGCCGGCGGCGATGATGCCGGCGGCCAACGCCGGCGAGTAGCCGCGCTTCCGCATCTCCGGGATGCCCGAGGAGCCGATGGCGGAGCAGGTGGCCGGACTGGAGCCGCACATCGCGGCGAACACCGAGCAGGCCATGACGTTGGCCACGCCGAGACCGCCGGGGATGCGGCCCATCCAGCGGTTGAGCGAGGCATAGAGGTCGCCGCCGGCGCGCGACTTGCCGATCGCTGCGCCCATCAGCACGAACAGCGGAATGGTCAGCAGCACGAAGTTGTCGAGCTCGGAGTAGAGCGTTTCGGCGACGAGGCCGACGGTTTCGGCCGGCATGTAGATGAGCATGAACGTCAGCGCCACGCCGCCGACGGCGAAAGCGATGGGCATGCCCGAGAACAGGGCGATGAAGGTGACGACGCCGAAGAGCACGCCGATTTGTAGGGTGCTCATGCGATGGCTCCAAAGCAGTCCGGGCGCAGGGCAGCCCCAAGCCCGGACGGCACGCGCCGAAGGCGCAACCGGCTGGGACGTTCCCACGAAGCCGCCCGTGACAGTCGAGCGCAGCGAGCTTGCGGGCTCCCCCTCCGCGAGGAGGGGGCTGGAGGGTAGGGGGCGTTCATTCCTCGTCCTCCCGGTGCTGGTGCAGGTGCTGGTCGCCGATCTGGGCGATCATCTGCAGCGACAGCAGCGTCATGCCCAGCGCCATGAAGAAGTAGGCCGGCCACAGCTTCGGCCCCCAGGCGGTGTTGCTCATCTTGCCGTCGGCCCAGGCCTCGTGGAAGAAGGCCCAGGACTTCCAGGCGATGAAGGTGCAGAACGCCAGCGACAGGATGTCGCCGACCAGGTAGCGCCAGCGGTTGGCGCGTTCCGACATCAGGCTGTCGAGCACCTCGATGCCGACGTGGCCGCGCGAGATCTGGGTGAAGGCCGCGCTCATGAAGGTGGCGACGATCAGCAGCATGATCGACAGCTCGATCTCCCAGTCGGTCGCCCAGGCCAGCCAGTAGCGCACCGCCACCTCGAAGACGAGGATGCCGGTGCAGGCCACGATGGCGAAGCCGGACAGGTAGCCCGCCACCGTGTTGACCGCGGTGATGCCGCGGCTGAAAAGTCCCCAGATTTCGCGCATTGGAATACTTGACCCTTATTTGACTGAAGTGGCCATATCCATCAGGGCCTTGCCGTTCTTGACCTTCTCCTCGAAGTCCTTCCAGGCGGAGTTCTTCGCCACCTCGCGCCATTTCTCGAAGGCGGCCTTGTCCATGTCGACCACCTTGTCGCCGGCCTTGGTGTAGACCTCGGTGATGCGCTGGTCGTCGGCCTTGGCCGCATCCATGCCGAACTTCTCGAGCGAGGCGCCGACTTCCATAACGATCTTCTGCTGCTCGGGCGTGAGCGAGTCGAAGGTCTTCTTCGACATCAAGAGCGGTTCGAACATGAACCAGAAGGAATGGTTGCGGCCGGTGGTGAGGAAGTTCGAGGTCTCGTGCAGGCGGAAGCTGATCAGCGAAGTGGACGAGGTCAGCGCGGCGTCGAGCACGCCCGACTGCATGGCGCTGTAGATCTCGTTCGACGGCACGTTGGTGACGGCGCCGCCGGCGGCCTTGATCATCAGGTCCATCTCGCGCGAACCGCCGCGCACCTTCATGCCCTTGACGTCGTCGGGATTGACGACGTTCCTGCTCTTGGCCGCGATGCCGCCGGCCTGCCAGATCCAGGTCACGATCTTGACGTTCTTCTCGTCGAGGATGCGCGTGAGCTCCTTGCCGATCGGCGCGTCCTTCCAGCGCAAGCCCTGCTCGTAGCCGGTGATCAGCGCCGGCATCAGCGTTAGATTGACCTCGGGCACCTCGCCGCCGGCGTAGGCCAGCGGGTAGAGCGTCATGTCGAGGCCGCCGGTCGATACCGCCTTGAATTGCGGGACCGACTTCATCAGCGAGGAGGCCGGGTAGATCTCGAACTTGAGCGCGCCCTTGGTGCGCTTCTCGACCTCGGCGGCGAACTTGCGGGTCAGGCGATCGCGGAAATCACCCTCGTCGATGGTGCCGCCGGGGAACTGGTGGGAGATCTTGATGACCTTGGGGGTCTGGGCCAGGGCGTGGCCGCCGGCGAGCATCAGGGTGAGGGCGCTGCAGGCGGTGAGCAGGAACTTGCGTCGCATGGGTGTCTCCTTGTGGTTATGTCTGGCGTGCCAGCCGCCGCACGGCGGCCGAGGTGATGATGCTGCCGTCGCGGATGTGGGCCTCGACGTTGTCCTCGATGTCCTTCGGCTCGTAGAGATAGTTGACCATCAGACCGAGGGACTGCTTGAAACCCTTGGCCGAGATGTCGGCCAGGGGATTGATGCGCTCGATGCGGGCGCCGTTGCCGAGGTGGAAGCGCGCCACCGGGTCGAAGGGGCGATCCCTGCTCTTGGCATGGACCAGGTAGCGTGCGGCGAGCTTCAGCAGCGGCTCGCGCAGCTGCCGCGCCGTTTCGCGTTCCCCGACCCAGTCGCCGGCCGTCAGGGCGGCCAGGTCGAGATCGATGCCGGCTTCCTTCAGCGCTTCGGGGTTGCGCTTGAGCCAGCCCACCAGTTGCGGCAACGGCGACAGTGTGGCGAAGGTCTTGAGGCGCGGAAAGTCGCGCTGCAGGTCGTCGACGACGCGCTTCAACAGGAAGTTGCCGAAGGACACGCCGCGCAGGCCGGCCTGGGTGTTGGAGATCGAGTAGAAGATCGCGGTGTCGGCCTGGCGCACGTCGAACAGCGGTGCGGACTCGTCGAGCAGGGCCTGGACGCTGTCGGCGAGGTGGTCGGTCAGCGCCACCTCGACGAAGATCAGCGGCTCCTGCGGCATGCGCGGGTGGAAGAAGGCGTAGAGCCGGCGGTCGGAATCGAGCCGGTTCTTGAGGTCGGTCCAGGAGCGGATCTCGTGCACCGCCTCGTACTGGATCAGTTTTTCCAGCAGCGCGGCCGGCGAGTTCCAGGTGATGCGCTGCAGTTCGAGGAAGCCGACATCGAACCAGGCCGTGAGCCGGGCTTCGAGTTCGCGGTCGAGGGTGGCGAGCTCGGGGTCGTGTTCGAGAAAGCCGAGCAAGTCGGCGCGCAGGTCGACGAGGAACTTCACCCCCTGCGGCAGGGCATTGAACTGGGTGAGGATGCGTACGCGCGCCGAGCGCATCGCCGTGCGCAGCTCGGCTTCGGCGTCCCACTGCGCCGGCGTGCCGATTGCCGCCTGCCAGGCGGCATGGGCGGCGGCGACGCGCGCCGGCTCGGGGCCGAACTCGAGGGCTATCAGGCGCAGGAAATCGTGGCGGCCGCTCTCCGACAGTTGCAGGTAGGTCTCGCCCAGGCGCGCGGCGCGGCTCCGTGCCGACACCTCGCCGCCGAGGCCTTCGGCGCAATCCCGCAGCTGGGTGAGCAGGCGCGTGCGTTCGCGCACGGGCAGGGCATTCATGCCGACAGTCCCCGCATCAGCCGTTGCAGTGCAGCCAGCTGCGCCAGCAGGTGACCCTTCATGATCCGCTCCGCGCCATCGCCGTCCCGCTGATGCAGGGCCTGCATCAGGGCGCGATGCTCGCCCAGCGATTCCTCGAGCCGTCCCTCCAGCCGCAGCGAGCGGTGACGCGAGAGCTTCAGCAACTTGCGCAGGTCGCCGATCACGTGCTGCAGCCAGCGGTTGCCGGCGATGCCCTGCAGGGCATCGTGGAAGACGTAATTCACTTCGTAGTAGCGGTCCACGTCGCCGTCGGCGGCATGGCGTTCGAGGCTGGCATGGAGCTGATCGAGGCGCTTGAGGTCGGCGGCGGAGACCCTGAGCGCGGCCTCGCGGGCCACCTCGCCTTCGAGCAGCGCCATGATCGGGAAGATTTCCTCGAGATCGGCCGGCACGATTTCCGCGACGTAACAGCCGCGCCGCGGCCGGATCTCGACCAGGCCTTCCGCCGAGAGCACCTTGAGCGCCTCGCGCAGCGGCGTGCGCGAGATGCCGAGATCGCCGGCCAGCGCCGCCTCGTCCAGCCGCTGGCCCGGCGCCAGGTCGTTGCCGGCGATGCGGCGGCGCAACTCCTCGACCGCCTGCTGGCTCAGCGAGCTGCGGTTGAGCGCGGTGCTGCGGGTGGGTTGGGGCGCGGAGGTATTCACGGAGTCTGCATACGGTATTTTGTATACAAGCTAGCCACAAACGAAAACCGCGTCAATTTGCGCCGCATCAATCGATGCGGTGAATGACGCGGCGGCTTCGTGCAGGCGCGTTCAGGGCTTCACGTAGGCGAAGCCCTCCTGCGCCTGCAGCCGGGCGACTTCTGCTACGCCCGACGGCACGATCTTGGCGTCGGGATGGACGGTCTTGGGGTCGATCTTGCGGCTTTCGAGCGTGAAGTTGCATACGCGGAACTCGACGCCCTTGAGCGAGAGATCCTCGACGCGGCTGGTGAAGGTGTTGCCGTTCGCGTCCTTGGCGCCGGGCAGCAGGAAGTCGATGCCCTTGGCGTGCGAAACGACGACGATGCGGGCGGTGGGGTCGGCGCTCAGGTGGTTGCCGATATTGCGCAGGGCATCGGCGGCCTGCTCGAGGCCCAGGTTGAGATGGTAGACGACCTTGACGGGATCCTTGGCCGATCCTGCGGAACTGGTGGCGGCGTAGGCGGCAAGGGTGCCGAGCAGCAGCAGGGCACCAAGGCGGCGCAGCGTGGTGACGATGGACATCGGGTTTTCCTCCAGGGGTCGGGGTTGGCGGCCGTGAATGCGGCTCTGCGAGTAAGACGCCGATGCGGCGGACTTTATTCCGTCGTGGGCATGAGTTCCGCGAAAGTGGCCAGGGCAAGGTAGCCGCCGGTTTCCTTCTCGGGCTGGCGCGTATCGGGTCGCCGTACGGCGCGCAGGTGGGCGATGCCAAAGGCCCGCGCCGAGTCCAGCACCGGCAGGCTGTCGTCAACCAGCAGCGTGCGTGCCGGATCGAACGGCTCGATCTGCTGCAACTGCCGCCAGAAGCCGACATCCTCCTTGGCCACGCCGAGTTCGTGCGAGGTGACGATGGCGTCGAAATGGGGCTTGAGGCCGGTCTTCGCCATCTTGAGCGTCACGCTCTTGTGGTGTGCGTTGGTGGCGAGCACGATGCGGCGGCCCGAGGCCCGCACGGCTTCGAGGAAATCGACCACGCTCGGATGCACGGCGATCAGGTGGGCGACCTCTTCCTTGAGCGCCATGATGTCGAGCTCGAGTTCGGTTTCCCAGAAATCGACGGAGTACCACTCGAGCGTGCCTGCGCGCGCATGGTAGCGGGCCATCAACTCCTCGCGGCCGGCTTCCCGGCTGATGCCGCGCGCCTCGGCATAACGTACCGGCACGTGCGCCTGCCAGAAGTGATTGTCGAAATGGAGGTCGAGCAGCGTGCCGTCCATGTCGAGCAGAACGGTGTCGATCGCTGCCCAGTCGAGGCGGGTAGTCATGGTCGCTGCCTGGAAAGTCGTGGCAGGGGCGAGCGGGTGTCAGGCACTGCCGCCTGCCGCCGACACCGTTTCATAGGTCGCGCGCTCGTGGTCGCTGCCGCGTTCGACCAGGCCCGTCAGGCGAATTTTCCGATCCTGGCTCGGCAAGACCTCCAGCACGCGTTCGCGCTTGAACCAGCCACACGGCAGGATGATGGTCGAGGGTTCGGCCAGGGACGGGATTTCGGGGAGGAAGAATGCCGGGACGGCCTTGCTGCGGATTTCGTTGAGACCCGTTCCGCGCACCATGACCGCCATGGGCTCACCGGCGAGAATGCGAACGCCGGCATGCAGCGCATCGTCGGTATCGATAGTCGCCCGGCGCACGGTGCCGAGGTGGAGAACCTTCATGTCGGGAGCACGTACGGCGACCAGCTGCCTGCCGACGAATCGCTGACCGGGCTGGTCTGCGCGGCGCACCAGTTGCAGGCCCGACGGCGACTGGTCGACGAGGCGCCAGAATTCCATCGTCTCCCGGTGCTTGTTCGTGTCCTGCAGGGGCAGATGGGCGCCCGGCGTCGCGGGCGTGGCGAGGATCCTGCCGAATACCGCCATTTCTTCGCGCTGGCGGCGGATCTCTTCGTCGCTCAGCGTGCGGTCGGGTCGCCCGAGGGCCATACCGCCGGAAATGTGGAAATGCGCAGCTTCGAGACCGCCGATGACGACGCAAGTGCCTGCGGCGCCGCGCCGCTCGTGTCGGCGCGCGGCCCCACCCTTGCACCAGCGGAAATACATCTGGACCAGCAGATCCCGCGCATGTGGCTGCACGCAGTCCTCCCCTAATCCCAACTCGGCCGGCGACTGGCCGTTCTCGAGCGCGAGGATGCGCTTCTTGAGGCTGCGCTTGAGTTGCGAGGTGTCAACGATGCGCTGAACGCTGGAAGGCGTGGCGCGGTAGCCGGCGGGATGGTCGGATTCAATGTCAACGAAGAGCGGCGCGCTCCGGCTTGGAGGCGGCAGTTCGCTGCGCAGCTCGAGCTTGCTTGACCAGCGGCGCACCCAGTGTGCGACCCAGCCGGCCTGCCGCGCCGGCAGCTCCTGCATGCTGGCCAGATGCAGCAGCAGGGCCTCACTCCAGGCACCGAAAGGCGTGGCCGGTGAGCGTCCGCGGCGCAGCGCGTCCGCCACCGGCTCCTGCGCAACGCCCGCCGTCTCGGCCGCGGCATAGGCGCGATGCACCTTGCGCCAATGACCGGCGGTCACATTGCGGCCGCTGCGGTAGCAATCGAGCTGCAGCTCGGCCAGTGCCGTCAGGGCGCGCTGGACCGTGACGGCCAGCTGTCCCTCGGTGCCTGTCTCGCGCCCGCGGCAGGCATCGACACAGCGCAGGTAGCCGTCGGCGAGGCCGCACCACGTGACCAGGGACGCATCGAGTGCCGCCTGTTCGGCTGGCTTCAGGGGCAGCGGTCGATCGACGAATTCACGCCGGTTGTCGGTCAGCGCGGAGTGAACCGGCGCGCGCAGCAGTTCCAGGATGGCGAATCGTTCGGCGGCAGCCAGTCGATGGCCATTGAGGCGCTCGATCTGGCGCTCGAGCTCGACCAGGCGGTTCTTCGGATGGTTGCGGACGAGGGCGTCGAGCCAGGTGCCGCAAGTCGCCGGGGACGAAAAGGCCGGCGCCGCGGAAGCGGCCCGGCCGTTGTCGATTCTCGAAGTCGCTGAACTCATGGATACCTTGCCCTGTCGAAGCGTCCGGCTCGCCGGAATGGGAACGACGAGTCCGATCGCCCGGCAGGGGCGAAGGTTACCACGCAGCCATGGCGCCTATTTCAGCTTCTTGATACCCAGCAGGTTCATCACGTATTTCTCGTAAACCGGCTCGGTGGTGCCCTTCTTCATCTTGCGCAGCAGGTACTTTTCGAAGGCGATCTTGGCCAGGTGCACCCACTTGCCCTGGGAGAACCAGTTGACGTTGCGCGGCGGGATCTGCGGCAGCGCGACGAAAGCCGCGCCGTTGTCGCCGAAATCGGCGAGGCAGACCGCGTTCCAGGTGGCCTGCTGGTCCGGCTCCTTGCCGTCGAGCACGTTGCGGATGTTGTGCACCGTGGCCGTGACCATGGACTCGATCATGTAGCCGGTCTTGGGCGTGCCGGTCGGCACCGGGGTCGCTTCCACCGGGGGAATCGCGACGCAGACGCCCACCGAGTAGATGTTCTTGAACTTCGGGTTGCGCTGGAACATGTCGGCGACGATGAAACCGCGCGGGTTGGTCAGGCCCTCGATGCCGAACACGGCGTCGATGCCCTTGAAGGCCGGCAGCATCATCGAGTACTTGAAGTCGAGTGTGTGCTCCTTCTTCACCGAACCGTCGTCGTTGTGCTCGGCGACGAACATTTTGCCGGCCTCGACCTTGGTCACCTTGGCGTTGCAGATCCACTTGATGTGGCGGTTGCGCATCACCGATTCCATCATGCCCTTGGAATCGCCGACGCCGCCCAAGCCGAGGTGGCCGATGTAGGGCTCGGCGGTGACGAAGGTCATCGGCACCTTGCTGCGGATGCGGCGCTTGCGCAGGTCGGTGTCCATGATCATGGCGAATTCGTAGGCCGGGCCGTAGCAGGAGGCGCCCTGCACCGCGCCGACGACGATGTGGCCGGGGTCCTTGCAGAAGGCTTCCCAGGCCTTGGCGGCTTCGACCGCGTGATCGACGTGGCAGATCGAGTGGGTGTGCTTGGTCGGGCCGAGACCCTCGACTTCGTCGAACGCGAGCTTGGGCCCGGTGGCGATGATCAGGAAGTCGTAATCGACGCTGCTGCCGTCCTCGAGTTCGATCTGGTTCTTGTCAGCGTGGAGCTTCTTCGCGCCCTTGGCGATGAACTTGATGCCCTTCTTTTCGAGGTAAATGCCGGCATCGATGGTGATGTCTTCCTTCTTGCGCCAGCTGACGGCCACCCAGGGATTGGATGGGGTGAACTGGAAGAAGGAGTGGTTCGAAACGACGCTGACGGTGTCCTGCGGCCGAGCCTTTTCCCGCATCTCATAAGCGGCGGACATGCCGCCGACGCCGGCGCCGAGAATAACGATATGTGCCATGTGTGCTTGTCTCCTTGGGGTCTTGTCAGACCTTGAATATATGGTTCATTGCTTCGAGCCCTGACTGTACCATCTCCTGTAGTTCGTCCGAGCTGTCTTCCTGGTCGAGCACCAGAGCGGTGTAGGCCGACAGTGCCTTGAAGGCGCAGGCGATCTTCGCGACCTCGTTTGCGGTGTCCGCATCCATCTTGACGCCCTTTTGCAACTCCCAAATCGGCTTTTCTTTCATTGTGGTCTCCTCCTCGAATGCGAAAAAAAGCCCTGTATTGTGGAAGGGCATCGGGATCGGCGGTTTGATCTGGATCAGTTATTGCGCTCGCGCAGGCGCGCGAGGGCATCGCGACCGGAGAGCAGGTGGTCGTGCATCAGCCGGGCAGCCTCGCCTTCTTCACGCTTCCTTAACGCAGCGAGGATGGCGCGGTGTTCGGCGAGCGATTGCCTGAGTCTGCCGTCGACGCGCAGAGAATCGCGCCGCGTGAGCTTGAGCACCTTGCGCGCGTCGTCGATCATCTGCGCGAGGAAGCGGTTCCCGGCGATGTGCTGCACCGCCGCATGAAAGGCCTGGTTGGCTTCGAAGAAACGGTCGGCATCGTTGGCGGCCGCGTGGCGCTCCAGATCCTTGTGGATCGCAGCAAGTTCCGCGAGGTCGGCGGCGGTGGCGCGGCGTGCCGCTTCCCAGGCGCAGCGCCCCTCGAGCAGGGCCATCACCGGGAAGATGTCGTCGAGGTCCTGCTCGGTCAGTTCGGCGACATAGCAGCCGCGCCGCGGTTCCAGTCGCACCAGACCTTCGCCGGCGAGCACCTTGAGCGCCTCGCGCAGCGGCGTTCGCGAGATGCCGAGTTCGGCGGCGATGGCCTGTTCGTCGAGCCAGGCGCCGGGAGCCAGCTCGTGGGCGAAGATGCGCGCGCGCAGCCGCTCCGCCACTTCCTCGTAGAGTGCATGGCGTGTGATCGGCATGGACGGGGTGCTATCCGTGTCTCTTGCATTCATAATTATGGATAACGTATTATGGATGTCAGGCAGTTGTCAAGCCTGCGCCGCACAATTGCCGGCTTGAGCAGCCTTCCCGCCTGCCGCCTGTGGAGTGAGCCATGAGCCAAGAGTCCAAGCCCCATCCCGATTTCCCCGCCGCCTCGATCGAAGGCTGGGCCAGGGCCGCTGCCAAGTCCGCGCCCGGCGGCGACGCGAGCGGCCTCGACTGGCTGACACCCGAAGGGTTGCGCGTAAAGGCGCTCTACACCGCGGCCGACACCGCCGGCTTGCCCTTCGCCGACACCCTGCCGGGCTGCGAGCCCTTCGTCCGCGGCCCGCAGGCGACGATGTACGCGGCGCGGCCGTGGACCATCCGCCAGTACGCCGGCTTCTCCACTGCCGAGGAATCGAACGCCTTCTACCGCAAGGCGCTGGCCGCGGGCGCGCAGGGCGTCTCGGTGGCCTTCGACCTCGCCACCCATCGCGGCTACGATTCCGACCACCCGCGCGTCGTCGGCGACGTCGGCAAGGCCGGCGTGGCGATCGACTCGGTTGCGGACATGAAAATCCTCTTCGACGCCATCCCGCTCGACAAGGTCTCGGTGTCGATGACCATGAACGGCGCCGTGCTGCCGGTGCTCGCGGGCTACGTCGTCGCCGCCGAGGAGCAAGGGGTGGCGCAGGAGCAGCTCGCGGGGACCATCCAGAACGACATCCTCAAGGAGTTCATGGTCCGCAACACTTACATCTACCCCCCCGAGCCGTCGATGCGCATCATCGCCGACATCATCGGCTACACGGCCGAGAAAATGCCGAAGTTCAATTCCATCTCCATTTCCGGCTACCACATCCAGGAAGCTGGCGCGACGCAGGCGCTGGAACTGGCCTTCACCCTGGCCGACGGCATGGAGTACGTGCGCACCGCGATGAAGAAGGGCCTCGACGTCGATGCTTTCGCCGGCCGCCTCAGTTTCTTCTTCGGCATCGGCATGAACTTCTACCTCGAGATCGCCAAGCTGCGCGCGGCGCGCCTGCTGTGGTGGCGCATCATGAAGGAGTTCGGCGCCAAGAACCCGAAGTCGCTGATGCTGCGCACCCATTGCCAGACCTCGGGCTGGAGCCTGACCGAGCAGGACCCCTACAACAACGTGGTGCGCACGGCGATCGAGGCCATGGCCGCGGTGTTCGGCGGCACGCAGAGCCTGCACACCAACGCCTTCGACGAGGCCATCGCGCTGCCCACCGAATTCTCGGCCCGCATCGCCCGCAACACCCAGATCCTGATCCAGGAAGAGACCCACATCACCAACGTCATCGACCCCTGGGCCGGCAGCTACATGATGGAGAAGCTCACCCAGGACATGGCCGACATGGCGTGGGACACCATCGAGGAAGTCGAGAGGATGGGCGGCATGACCCATGCCGTCGAGTCCGGCTGGGCCAAGCTGCAGATCGAGAAGTGCGCCGCCGAGAAGCAGGCGCGCATCGACTCCGGCCAGGACGTGATCGTCGGCGTGAACAAGTACCGCCTCAAGGACGAGGCGCCGGTCGATACCCTGGATATCGACAACCATGCCGTGCGCGAGGCGCAGCTCGCGCGCCTGGCCCAGGTGCGCGCGACGCGCGATGCCGCGGCCGTGCAGGCCGCGCTCGACGCGCTGACCGCGGCCGCGAAGGACGGCAGTGGTAACCTGCTCGATCTCGCCATCAAGGCAACGCGTTTGCGCGCGACCGTGGGCGAGATTTCGGACGCGCTGGAAAAGGTCTGGGGCCGCCACCGCGCCACCCACCAGACCGTTTCCGGCGTCTACGGCGCCATGCTCGGACAGGACGAAAAGATGCGCGACGAGATCGCCGCCCTGCGCAGCCAGATCGAAACCTTCGCCGCGGCGGAAGGCCGGCGTCCGCGCATCATGATCGCCAAGCTCGGCCAGGACGGCCACGACCGCGGCGCCAAGGTCGTCGCCACGGCCTTCGCCGACCTCGGTTTCGACGTGGACATCGGCCCGCTGTTCCAGACGCCCGAGGAGGCCGCGCGCCAGGCCATCGAGAACGACGTCCACGCCATCGGCGTGTCGACCCTGGCTGCCGGCCACAAGACGCTGGTGCCGCAACTGGTCGAGGCGCTGAAGCAGGAAGGTGCCAACGACATCGTCGTCTTCGTCGGCGGCGTGATTCCGCCGCAGGACTACGAATTCCTGCGCCACCTCGGCGTGGCCGGCATCTTCGGCCCCGGCACGCCGATCCCGCAGGCCGCCCACGATGTGCTGCGCGCTGTCCGCGCCGCCCATTTGCCGCACAGCGCCTAGGATGACACCCTACGTTTGGTGGGTGATCGGGCCGGCGGGGTACTCTGCGCCGCTCATGTCTCCCGGCTTCGGCAGCGCGGAGCAGTGCTCCGCGAAACCCTGCCTACGCCCTCCTTTACTTCGCTCTGCAGAGCACCCCGCCGGCCCGATCGGGCAGCGCAGTGGTTGTTTGGAGGTCAAGAGGCACCGGTGGTTCCCGCCAGGGGCGGTGGGTGGCCAACGCAGCGAAGTAAAGGAGGAGAGCCGGGCCCGGCCCGGCTCGGAGGACATGAGCAGCGTTGGCCACCCATCGTCCGTGGCGCGCTCGGATCTTCACTCGTGCTTCATCCGTCGCGGTTGGCACCAAGCGCAATGGAGCCACTGAAATGAACGCGCCGGACATTGCCGGTGAAACCGATCGCGCGCTGATCGACGGCGTGCTGGCCGGCGAGCGCCGCGCGCTGGCCAAGGCGATCACGCTGATCGAATCGACCCGCCTGGACCACCAGGCGCGCGCCCAGGACCTGCTCGCCGCCTTGCTGCCGCGGAGCGGCGGTGCCGTACGCGTCGGCATCTCGGGCGTGCCGGGCGTCGGCAAGTCGACCTTCATCGAGGCGCTGGGCCTGTTCCTGATCGACCAGGGCAAGCGCGTCGCGGTGCTCGCGGTCGATCCATCTTCCACCATCAGCGGCGGTTCCATCCTCGGCGACAAGACCCGCATGGAACGTCTGTCGCAGCGCCCCGAGGCCTTCATCCGGCCGAGCCCGTCGTCGGGCTCCCTCGGTGGCGTTGCCGAGAAGACGCGCGAGGCACTGCTGCTGTGCGAAGCGGCAGGGTACGAGGTCGTGATCGTCGAGACCGTCGGTGTCGGCCAGTCGGAGACCGCAGTAGCGGGCATGACCGACGTCTTCGTGCTGCTGCAGCTACCCAACGCAGGCGACGACCTGCAGGCGATCAAGAAGGGCATCGTCGAACTGGCCGACATCGTGGTCTTCAACAAGGCCGACATCGATCGGCATGCCGCCGAAATGGCCGCCGCGCAGATGCGCACGGCGCTGACCATGCTGCGTCCGGCCTCGGCACACTGGAAGCCGCCGGTGCTCAAGGCCAGCGCCGCGAAGAACGAGGGCCTCGCCGAATTCTGGCAGAGCGTCGCGGCCCACCGTGCCGCGCTCGAAGCCGCCGGCGCGCTGGTGGCCAAGCGGCGCCACCAGGCTCTGGCCTGGATGTGGCAGCTGATCGACTCGGGCCTACGCGCGCGCTTCCGCGACCATCCGGGCGTGCGTGCCGCATTGCCTCAGCTGCTGGACGCGGTCGACGGCGGCACGGTGACGCCGGCCGCTGCCGCGCAGCAACTGCTGGGCTGCCTGAGCCACGATTACGAAACACCGAACTACGATTAGCCGGGGAGTAACACCATGCATGAAATCATTCAGCAACTGGAGAGGAAGCGCGAACAGGCCCGCCTCGGGGGCGGCCAGAAGCGCATCGACGCCCAGCACAACAAGGGCAAGCTGACGGCACGCGAGCGCATCGAATTGCTGCTCGACGACGGCACCTTCGAAGAGTGGGACATGTTCAAGGAGCACCGCTGCGTCGATTTCGGCATGGCCGACAACAAGGTGCCCTCCGACGGCGTGGTGACAGGTTACGGCACCATCAACGGCCGCATGGTGTTCGTCTTCTCGCAGGACTTCACGGTGTTCGGCGGCGCGCTGTCCGAGGCCCACGCCGAGAAGATCTGCAAGATCATGGACAAGGCGATGCAGGTCGGCGCGCCGGTGATCGGCCTCAACGACTCGGGCGGCGCGCGCATCCAGGAAGGCGTCGCCGCGCTCGGCGGCTATGCCGAGGTGTTCCAGCGCAACGTCATGGCCAGCGGGGTGATCCCGCAGATCTCGCTGATCATGGGCCCCTGCGCCGGCGGCGCCGTCTATTCGCCGGCGATGACCGACTTCATCTTCATGGTCAAGGACACTTCCTACATGTTCGTCACCGGTCCCGAGGTGGTGAAGACCGTGACCCACGAAGAGGTGACGGCCGAGGAACTCGGCGGCGCGACGACGCACACGACGAAATCCGGCGTCGCCGACCTCGCCTTCGAGAACGACGTCGATGCCCTGCTGATGCTGCGCCGCTTCTTCAACTACCTGCCGCTCAACAACAGGGAAAAGCCACCCATCCGCCCGACGGCGGACCCGGCCGAGCGGCTCGACCACTCGCTCGACACCCTGGTGCCGGACAACGCCAACAAGCCCTACGACATCAAGGAACTCATCATCAAGACGGTGGACGATGCCGACTTCTTCGAACTGCAGCCCGACCATGCGAAAAACATCGTCATCGGCTTCGGCCGCATGGAGGGGCAGACGGTGGGCATCGTCGCCAACCAGCCGATGGTGCTGGCCGGCTGCCTCGACATCAAGTCGTCGATCAAGGCGGCGCGCTTCGTGCGTTTCTGCGACGCCTACAATATCCCCATCATCACCTTCGTCGACGTGCCGGGCTTCATGCCGGGCACGGCGCAGGAATACAGCGGCATCATCAAGCACGGCGCCAAGCTGCTCTATGCCTATGCCGAGTGCACCGTGCCCAAAATCACGCTGATCACGCGCAAGGCCTACGGCGGTGCCTACGACGTGATGGCCTCGAAGCACCTGCGCGGCGACGTTAACTTCGCCTGGCCGTCGGCCGAGATCGCGGTGATGGGGCCCAAGGGCGCGGTGGAGATCATCTTCCGCGAGGAGAAGAACAATCCGTTCAAGGTCGCGGCGCGCGAGCAGGAGTACAAGGCCAAGTTCGCCAATCCCTTCGTCGCCGGCGCCCGCGGCTTCATCGACGACGTGATCCAGCCGCACGAAACGCGCAAGCGCATCTGCCGCTCGCTGGTGATGCTGCGCAACAAGGCCATTTCGAATCCGTGGCGTAAGCACGGCAACATTCCGCTGTGAGCGCCGGGGAGAAACAGACCATGTTCAAGAAAATATTGATTGCCAACCGGGGAGAGATCGCCTGCCGGGTGATGAAGACCGCGAAGAAGATGGGGATCCGCACCGTCGCCGTCTACTCCGAGGCCGACAAGGACGCCCGCCATGTCGAGATGGCCGACGAGGCCGTCTGCATCGGCCCGCCGCCGTCGAAGGAGTCCTATCTGCTGATGGACAAGATCATCGCCGCCTGCAAGCAGACCGGCGCCGAGGCCGTGCACCCCGGCTACGGCTTCCTCTCCGAGAACGAGGAGTTCTCGCGCCGGCTGGAAGAGTCGGGCATCGTCTTCATCGGTCCCAAGCACTACTCGGTCGCCAAGATGGGCGACAAGATCGAGTCGAAGAAGCTGGCGATGGCGGCGAAGGTCAACACCATCCCCGGCTACAACGAGGCCATAGACTCGCCCGAGCAGGCCGTGGAAATCGCCAAGGGCATCGGCTACCCGGTGATGATCAAGGCCTCGGCCGGCGGCGGCGGCAAGGGCCTGCGCGTCGCCCACAACGACCGCGAGGCGCACGAAGGTTTCGCCTCGTGCAAGACCGAAGCCAAGAACGCCTTCGGCGACGACCGCGTCTTCATCGAGAAGTACGTCGAGGAGCCGCGCCACATCGAGATCCAGGTGCTCGGCGATGCGCATGGAAACTGCGTCTACCTGCACGAGCGCGAATGCTCGATCCAGCGCCGCCATCAAAAAGTCATCGAGGAGGCGCCGAGCCCCTTCCTCGATCCCGCCACCCGCAAGGCCATGGGCGAGCAGGCCGTGGCGCTGGCGCGGGCCGTCGATTACCAGTCGGCCGGCACCGTCGAGTTCGTCGTCGGCAAGGACAAGAGCTTCTACTTCCTCGAGATGAACACGCGGCTGCAGGTCGAGCATCCGGTGACGGAACTCATCACCGGCGTCGACCTCGTCGAGTTGATGATCCGCGTCGCCGCCGGCGAGAAACTGCCCTTCGCCCAGGCCGACCTCCGGCTCGACGGCTGGGCCATGGAGTGCCGCATCAACGCCGAGGACCCGTTCCGCGGCTTCCTGCCCTCGACCGGACGCCTGGTGAAATACGCGCCGCCGCCCGAGGTGAACGGCGTGCGCGTCGACACCGGCGTCTACGAGGGCGGCGAGATCTCGATGTACTACGATTCGATGATCGCCAAGCTGATCGTGCATGGTTCGACGCGCGACCAGGCGATCGCCAAAATGCGCGACGCCCTCAATGCCTTCGTCATCCGCGGCGTGGCCAGCAACATCGCCTTCCAGGCCGCGCTGATGCAGCACCCGCGCTTCGTCTCCGGCAACTTCAACACCGGCCTCATCGCCGAGGAATACCCCAAGGGCTTCAATGCCGCCGACGTGCCGCACGACGATCCGGCCATGCTGATCGCCGTCGCCGCCGCCATGCACCGCCAGTATCTCGCCCGCAACGCCCACATCAGCGGCCAGATGCCGGGTCACGAGTACCGGCCCGGCGCGGACTTCGTCGTGCGCCTCGAGGACGGCAGCGACCATGAAGTTAGGGTGCTCGAGGCCGCGGGCGGCTGGAACGTCACCTTCGCCGGCGACCTCTACGAGATCCGCAGCGACTGGCAGTTCGGCCAGGCGCTCTACCAGGGCAGCATCAACAGCGAGCCGTTCTGCATGCAGGTCGAGCGCCGCGGCCTCAAGTACCGCCTGTTCCACTGGGGCACCCAGGCCGACATCCTGGTGATGACGGCGCGCGCGGCGCGCCTGCAGTCGCTGATGCCGAAAAAGGCGCCGCCCGACATGTCGAAGTTCCTGCTGTCGCCGATGCCGGGGCTGCTGACCCACATCGCGGTGCAGGCGAACCAGGAGGTCAAGGCCGGCGAGATCCTGGCCAAGATCGAGGCCATGAAAATGGAGAACGTGCTCAAGGCCGAGCGCGACTGCGTGGTGGACAAGCTGCTGGCGAATCCGGGCGAGAGCCTGGCCGTCGATCAGGCCATCATCGCCTTCAGGTAAAAAGTCGGCGCTGATAAAGCAACTGCGCTACAAGGCGGTCGAGCAAGAAACGCTCTCCTCGCCGTAGCGGATGGCGATACGGCGCAGGATCAGTGTGGCGGCCGGTCGAGATCCCGGTCGAGATGGGAAAGCGGATCTTCCTGCGGCTCCAGGTGGGTCGTCACATGGGCGTAAGGCACGGCGCCACGGATGTCGGCCTCGATCCGTTCCGACCAGTCGTGGCCATGCTGCACAGTCCATTGCCCCGGCACCAGGACGTGCAGGGTCACGAAGGCGCGGCTGCCCGCCTGGCGGGTACGCAGCGCATGGAAGTCCAGGCCCTGCCGGCGGTAGCCGTCGAGTACCGCCTCGATCTGCCCGAGTTCCGGCGCTGCCAGCGACACGTCCATCAGACCCGCCGCCGAGCGGTGCATCAGTTGCCAGCCGGTCCAGACGATGTTCGCCGCCACCAGCAGGGCGATGGCCGGGTCCAGCCACAGCCATCCCGTCAGCCAGACCAGCCCGACGCCGACGATGACTCCGGCGGACGTCCACACATCCGTGAGTAGGTGATGGGCGTCGGCCTCCAGCGTGATGGAGCGGTGCTTGCGGCCGACTCCCAACAAGATGCGGGCGGTGGCCAGGTTGATGATCGATGCCGCCACCGACACGGCCAGGCCGATGCCGATGGCCTCGATCGCCTGCGGATGGAGCAGGCGGTCGACGGCGGCATAGCCGATGCTCAACGCGGCCAGAAGAATAAGGAAGCCCTCGAACGCGCTGGAGAAATACTCGGCCTTGCCATGCCCGTGGGCGTGGTCGTCGTCTGCCGGCAGCGCCGCCAGCGTGAGCATCCACAGGGCCATCAGCGCCCCCGCGAGGTTCACGAACGACTCGATGGCATCGGACAACAGGCCGACCGAACCGGTCAGCCGCCAGGCGATGCCCTTGAGCAGGATGGTGGATAGCGCTGCCGCAATGGACAGCCAGGCGTAGCGCTTGAGCGAAGTAGGTTGCATGGCAGGGGCCATTCTAGCGGCTGGTACACTTGGTCCAACCTTAAGGAAGCCTTAATCGGGCGACACGACAATCGCGCCACTCAAAGACGCCAAAGGGTCCACATGGCCGCCCCACTTCGCAGCTTTCTTTGCATCCTCCTCCTGCCGCTGCTGGCGAGCCCCGCCTGCGCCGCCGACGATTTGGTCCGGCTCACCCCGGAACAGCTTAGCCGTGCCGGGGTGGTTACATCCACCCTCGCCGACATGAAGGCGGGCGGAGCCATCCGTCTGCCGGCTCAGGTGGTAGTGCCCCCGTCGCAGATCGAGGTCATGGCCGCGCCGTTGCCGGCCATGGTGGGTGCGGTAAGTGTCGCCTACGGCGAGACGGTGAAGAAAGGCCAGTTGCTGGCGCGTCTGCGAGGGGCGCAGCTGCTCGAATTGCAGCGCGACTATGCCAACGCCCAGGCACAGGCCGGTCTTGCCGCCGAAAATCTGCGGCGCGACGAAAACCTCTTCTCCGATGGCATCATCGCCCAGGGGCGCCTCTCGGCTACCCGTGCGGCCGAACGGCAGGCTGCCCTGCTTCTCGCCGAGAGGCGCCAGGCTTTGCAACTCGCCGGTGCAGCAGCCCCCGGGGCGGGGTCGCCAACCATGTCGGGCAGCGCGGAGATCCGTGCCCCCTTCGATGGCGTGGTGATCGAGGCTGCCGCCCAGCCGGGCAGCCGCGTTGACGCCATGACGCCGCTGTTCAAGCTGGGCCGGCTTGCCCCGCTCTGGCTGGAAATACAGGCGGCGCCGGCGCAGGCGGCCGGCATCGCGCGTGGCGATGCCGTCAGCATTCCGGGCTGTGCCCTGTCCGGTCGGGTTATTCTGGTCGCGCCGCACATGCAGACCACCAGCCAGTCGCTGCTGATTCGCGCGGAATTGCGCAAGCCCGACGGCTGCATCCGGCCCTTCCAGTACGTGCAAACGGAAATTGCCTCGGCGCAGCTGTTGGCTGAGCGGACCTGGCGCGTTCCTCCGTCGGCGCTGGTTCGCCACCGGGGGCTGATCTGGGTGTTCGTCGAGGCGGCCGGCGGATTCCGTCCGGTTGCCGTCACGGTGCTCTACGAGGCACCCGACGCCGCGATGGTGGCGGCCGACCTCCCCGCTGCCACCCGGCTGGCGGTGAAGGGCGTAGCCACGCTCAAGGCTTCCTGGCTGGGCCTCGGCGGAGGCCAGTGAAATGTTGCAGAAGCTGGTCGAATTCGCGCTGACCCAGCGCCTGCTGGTGCTGATCGCGACGCTGCTGCTGGTCGGCGCCGGCATCTACGGCTTCCGCGGACTGCCGATCGACGCCTTTCCCGACGTCTCCTCGACCCAGGTCAAGATCATCGTCAAGGCGCCGGGCATGACGCCGGAGGAAGTCGAGGCGCGGGTCGTCATGCCGATCGAGCTGGAAATGCTCGGCATTCCGAAGCAGCGCAGCCTGCGCGCCGTGGCCAAGTACGCGATCGCCGACATCACCCTCGACTTCGAGGATGGGGCCGACATCTATTGGGCGCGGCAGCAGGTATCGGAGCGCCTGGTGACCGCGATGAAGGATTTCCCTGCCGACGTTTCCGGCGGGCTGGCGCCGATCACCACGCCGCTGGGCGAGATGCTGATGTTCACCGTCGAGGGCAATCTGTCGCTGGCGGAGAAGCGCAGCCTGCTCGACTGGGTGATTCGGCCGCAGCTGCGCACGCTGCCGGGCGTCGCCGACGTCAATGCCCTGGGCGGCCATGTGCGCAGCTTCGAGGTGGTGCCCAACCTGCTTGCGCTGAAGGCGCGCGGCCTCACCCTCAACGACCTGCGCCGCGCGCTCGAGGCCAACAACCGCAACGATGGCGCCGGGCGCCTCACCGATGGCGAGGAATCGCTGCTGGTGCGGGTCGAGGGCAGCGTCAAGACGCTCGACGACCTGCGCGCCATCCTCGTGCCCGATCCGCATACGACGCACCCGCCGCATGTCACCCGCGTCGGCGACGTGGCGACGGTGCGCATCGGCAGCCTGACCCGCTACGGCTTCGTCACCCGCGGCGGCAAGGAGGAGGCGGTGGAGGGCCTGGTGCTCGGCCTGCGCGGCGCCAATGCGCGCACCGTGGTCGAGGGCGTGCGCGCCAAACTGGCCGAGATCGCGCCTTCGCTGCCACCGGGCGTGACGACGAAGATCTTCTACGATCGCGGCGCCCTGGTGGATCGCGCCGTCGGCACGGTGTCGAAGGCGCTGTACGAGGCCATCGTGCTGGTGCTGGTGCTGCTGCTGGCCTTCCTCGGCAATTTGCGTGCCGCCATCGCCGTGGCCTGCGTGCTGCCGCTCGCTGCGCTGGTGACCTTCATCCTGATGAGCGCCTTCGGCATGTCGGCCAACCTTATGAGCCTCGGCGGACTGGCCATCGCCATCGGCATGCTCGTCGATGCCGCGGTAGTGGTGGTGGAGAACGTCGAGAGTCAGCTCGCCGAGCCGGCGGGCGCGAAGCTGCCCTTCCTCCATCGCATCTATCGCGCCGTGCGCGAGGTGACGGAACCGGTGGTGTCGGGCATGGCCATCATCGTCATCGTCTTCCTGCCGCTGCTGACGCTGCAGGGGCTGGAGGGCAAGCTCTTCATTCCGGTGGCGCTGACCATCGTCTTCGCGCTGTCGGGCTCGCTGCTGCTGTCGCTGACCGTGATTCCCGTGCTGACGTCGTATCTGTTGAAGCCGACGGCGGGGCACCACGAGCCGTGGCTGCCGCGCCAGGCGATGCGGCTTTACGAACCGCTGCTGGCCTGGAGCCTCGCCAATTCCCGCAAGGTGATCATGACGGCGGTGGCGGCGCTCGCTGCGACGGTCGCCGCCTTCTTCCTGCTCGGCAAGACCTTCATGCCGACGATGGACGAGGGCGACATCCTGATGCAACTGGCCAAGCTGCCCTCGATCGGCCTGGAACAGAGCGCGCAGACGGACATGGCGGTGCAGAAGGCGCTGCTCGAACGGGTGCCGGAGATCAAGGACATCGTCGCCCGCACTGGTTCCGATGAACTCGGCCTCGACCCGATGGGCCTCAACGAGACCGACAGCTTCCTCGTGCTGGCGCCGCGCGAGCAATGGCGCCGGCCGGACAAGGAATGGCTGACCGACGAGATCCGCAAGGTGCTGGCCGAGTTCCCCGGCATGGACATCGCCTTCACCCAGCCGATCGAGATGCGCGTTTCCGAAATGCTCACCGGCACGCGCGGCGATCTGGCGATCAAGGTGTTCGGCACCGACCTCGCCGCACTCAACGCGCTGGCCGAGAAGATCGCCGGCCTGCTCAAGACCGTGCCCGGTGCGCAGGACGTGCTCACCGTCAAGAATGAGGGCGTGCAGTATTTCACCGTCGACGTCGACCGCCTGATGGCCGGGCGTTTCGGGCTCTCCATCGAGGACATCGCCACCGCGCTGCGAGCCCAGGTCGAGGGCCAGTCGCTGGGGCTGGTGCTCGAAGGCGGCCGCCGCACGCCGCTGGTGATTCGCGGCAGCGACGAAGTGCGCATGTCGCCGGCCCTGTTCGCCGGCGTGCATCTGGCGCTGCCCAACGGCGAGACCGTGCCGCTGTCGGCCGTGGCCAGCCTCAAACGCGTCGCCGGGCCGGTGAAGGTCGACCACGAAAACGCCGCACGCCTCGTCGTGATCCAAGCGAATGTCACCGGACGCGACTTGGTCGGTTTCGTCGAGGAGGCCAAGGCCAAGGTCGCTGCCGAGGTCAAGCTGCCGGCGGGCTATCGCCTGGCCTGGGGCGGCCAGTTCGAGAACCAGCAGCGCGCCGCCAAGCGCCTGATGCTGGTCGTGCCCGTGGCGCTGGCGCTGATCTTCCATATCCTGTTCACCACCTTCGGTTCGGTGCGGCAGGCGGCGATGGTCTTCGTCAACATTCCGTTCGCCCTGATCGGCGGCGTTTTTGCGCTGCTGATCGCCGGCGAGTATCTCTCGGTGCCGGCATCGGTCGGCTTCATCGCACTGCTCGGCATCGCCGTGCTCAACGGCCTGGTGCTGATCTCCTACTTCAACCAGCTGCGGGCGCTGGGCATGCCGCTCGAGCGCGTGGTGATCGAGGGTTCGAAGCGGCGCCTGCGGCCGGTGCTGATGACGGCCTCGATCGCCGCCTTCGGCTTGGTGCCGCTGCTGTTCGCCAGCGGTCCCGGCTCGGAAATCCAAAGGCCTTTGGCCATCGTCGTCATCGGCGGGCTCGTCACCTCGACGCTGCTGACGCTGGTGATGCTGCCCATCCTCTACCGTCGCTGGGGAGCCCAATGAAACGCCTCGACGCCTGCCTCAAACTGACCCTGCCGCGCGCGCTGGAAGCGCGCATCCTCGACCATCTGCTGCAGCATCCGCAGTGGGTCGGCCCCTTCGTCACCCACCCGGTCGAGGGGCACGGCGATCCCGATCGCATCGAAAGCGCGGCCGAGCAGGTGCGCGGCCGCGCCGAGCGCGTGCAGATCGAGATCCTGCTGGACGCGAACTACGTCGACGACCTGCTGCGCGAACTGCGCGCCGAACTGCCAAGCGGCGACGTGGTCTGGCGGCTGTCGCCGGTCACCGCAGCGGGGACGCTCGCATGAAACGCTCTCTGCTGCTGGCCCTGGCCCTGCCCCTGGCGGCAGTCGCTGCCGACTTCCCCGATCTGCCGCCCGCCGCGCAGGTGGCGCAGGCGCTGCGCAAGCATCCGACGGTGCGCGTGGCGGAGGCGGGCCTGCGCGCCGAGAACGCCGGCCGCGACCGGCTCGAGGCGGGCCCGCACGAGTTCGCGCTGCGCCTGCTGAGCCAGCAGCGCCAGGATCGCCCCCTCGACGTCACCTACCGCGAATACGAGGTCGGTGTCGAGCGCGCCGTGCGCTTGCCGGGAAAGGCAGGCAAGGACGCAGAAATTGGCGCGGCCGGGGTCGAGCAGGCGCAGCTCGTGCTGGGCGACGCCCTGCACGAGAGCGCGCGGCTGCTGCTCTCCCGCTGGTTCGAATGGCAGCGCGAGACCGCCGCGGTCCGCGAATGGGCGGCGCAGGCGGAGACGCTGCGCGCGCTGCACGGCGCGGTGCTGAAGAAAGTCGGCGCCGGCGACACGCCGCGCTTGGAGTCCCTGCTCTCGGAGGCGCAGCTGGCGCAGGCCGAGGCGCAGCTGGCGCAGGCGCGTTCGCGGCTTGACCGGGTTGCCGACGAGCTGGCACAGCAGTTCCCGGGCATAACGCTGCCCGCCGAGGTTCCGCGGCAGACGCCGCAGGCCCTTGCCGGCGCGGAGGCCTCGCCGGAAGCCTGGCGCGAGCGCATCCTCGCCCACAACCATGAACTCGGCGTCGCCCGTTCCGCCGCCCGGCGCGGCCGACTCATGGCGCAACGGCTCGACGCCGAGCGCCTGCCCGATCCGACGCTCGGCGTGAAGTACGCCTCCGAACGCGACGGCCAGGAACGCATCGTCGGCCTGCACGTGAGCATTCCCCTGCCGGGCGAGGCGCGCGCCGCGACCGCGCGCGCCGGCAGCGCCGAGGCCGATGCCGCCGCCGCGCGCGAGGCGCTGGCGCTGGCCAAGGTCGAAGCCGAGGCGCGCCGCACGCTGAGCCTGGCGCGGAGCGCCCATGTGCAATGGCAGCGCCTGGCCGACGTCGCCGCGCGCATGGAGGACAACGCGCGGCTGCTGGAGAAGGCCTGGCGTCTCGGCGAAGGGCAGTTCTCCGACCTGCAGCAGGCCCGGCGCCAGGCGATCGAGACGCGTCTGGCGGCGACGCAGGCGCAGCTCGACGCCAACGAGGCGCGCTACCGACTGCTGCTCGACGCCCACGAACTGTGGGATATGGACGAGGCCGGCGCCGACGGCACGCCGCCGCAGTGACACGCGATAATGCGCGGATGACCTCTTCCGCCCTGACCGCCACGCTGTTGCTGGCGCTTTGCCTCTGCGCATCGCCGGCACGGGCCGAGGAACCGCCGGCGGCCACGCCCTACCGGCCCACGGTATCCAATCCGGCCGAACTGTCTGCGCCGGGCTGGCTGGAGGTCGAGGCGGGCCACACGCGCAGCAAGGGCGGCGACGCTGCCTGGCAGGACTCGACGCCGTGGCTGCTGAAGCTCGCCTTCAGCGAAGACTTCGGCATCCTGCTGGGCGGCGATGCCGCCCTCGGCGAAACCGATGCCGCGGGTGTGCGCACGCGCGGCCATGGCGACACCACGCTGACCTTCAAGCACCACTGGGGCGCGGGCGAGGACGCGGCCTTCGGCCTCGAATGGGGCGCCAAGTTCGCCACCGCATCGAACGGGCTCGGCACGGGCAAGCAGGACTATGTCATGAACGGCATCTACAGCCGCGACATCGGCGATGTGCGCATCGACGCCAATCTCGGGGCGACCCGGCTGGGTCTCGAAACCGCCGGCATGGCGCGCTGGCAGTATGCCGGCGCCGTCGCCGCGTCGCGCCCGCTCGGCGAACGCTGGTCCGCCGCGCTGGAGCTGTCCAGCAGCTACCGGCGCGGCGACGCGACCTCGAGCCAGTGGCTGGCCGCCCTCGGCTACGCCATGACGAAACGCCTGGTGTTCGACTTCGGCGTGGACGGCCGCCTGACCGAGGCTGCGCCGAACTGGTCGGCGTTCCTCGGCGTGACCTACCTCACTGCCCGGCTCTGGTAGACGTCAGATCACCAGCTCGAACCTGAGGCCGAGGATGTCGGCATTCTTCACGGTGCGGTCGCCTCCCGGATGTTCGATGCGCTGCCACAGCGGCTGGAGGTAGAACTTGCGGCTGATCTGGGCGCGGTAGTGCACCTCGACGGCGTCCTCCGAATTCACCGTCTCGTTGCCGGCCGCCGCCTGGGCTTCGCGCCAGGCGCCGCCGTAGCGCCCGCGCGTGAAGGCGATGCCCAAATGGTCATCTTCGCGACTCGCCGCGATGCCGCGGACGCTGACGCCGACATTGAACGCGTCGCGCAAGGCGCTCGACCGTCCGTCGGTCATGCTGTAGCGGCCGAAGACCGCGAGCCGCCGCAGCGGATTGCCGTCGAGGCGGAACAGCGTGCGCTCGGCCAGCAGGTAGGCGCCCCAGCTCGGCTGGCGCAGCGGAGTGCCGGCGGCGTCGACGGCGAAAAGATCGTCGGCCTTGGCCGTGTAACGCCATGCACCGACCGCATATTTCGCGATGGTGTCATAGCGCTCGTGCACCACCATCGCCGGCGTCTGCGGCACGGCGGCGGGCTGGGTGGGCTCGAAGGCGTGGCCGAACTCCGCCGGCATCCAGCCGATCTCCGCGATGGTGAAACTGCCGTCGCCCTTGTTGAACTGCACATGCGTACCTTTGGGATTGACGGGATCGCCCGGCACGCCGTCGAGCACGGCGGCCTGCGCGTAGAGCGTCTGGTCGTCCGACACCAGCTTGCCGCGCAAGCCGAAGCTCGAGGTGTTGAAGATCGACGGCCCGCGCGTCAGCGCCAGCTCGCCCGATGCGCCATAGGGCGGCTGCACGAAGACCGCGGCCGAGTCGAGGACCGAGAATTCGGAGTCGATCGGGTAGAGGCCGGCGAGCAGCGAGGCACGACCGGCGTCGAAGTTCTTCTGCAGCCAGCCATGGAGAATCTTGGTGGTATTGGTCGGCGTCTCGATGTTCGATACGCCGAGCGTGCTGCCGACATGGCGCGCGTTGAACTTGCCGCCCTGCTGAGCGATGACATGCAGGTAGGCGGTGGCCTCGTTCCAGCCAAGCAGCCTGTCGAGATCGAGCTTGAACTTGGAGTCAAGGTTGCCCATGACTTCGTCACCGCTCTGGATGCCACCGCGGCTGTTGGAAAGGGCATCGAGCTTCCAGATGAATTCCGTCGTCAGTCCGGCCTTGTAGAGGTGCGCGCGCAAACCGCCCCAGTCGCCGCTCAGGGTCGTGGCGGCGTAATCGGGAGCGGCCTCTTCCGCTGGTGGCGCGGGGGTGTCAGGTGCCGCGCCGTTCTCCGCCGCCGTCGCCGCGACCGCACCGAGGAGCACTGCTGCGGACGCGGCGACGATGAGTCGACGCAAGGCGGTCGTCTCTCAGTCGGCCGCGGGGTAGTCGATGTAGCCCTTGGCGCCGCCGGCGTAGAACGTTGCCTGGTCGAACGGCGTCAGTTGCTTGCCCTGCTGCAGCCGCGCGACGAGGTCGGGGTTGGAGATGAAGGGCTTGCCGATGGCGACCAGGTCGGCGTGCCCGCGGGCGAGGATGGCCTCCGCTCTGGCGCGGTCGAAGCCGCCGCAGGCGATGATGGCGCCGCGGTAGGCTGCGCGCAGCGCCGCCATCAGCGGATGCGCCGCGTCGTGGATCCATGAGGCGCTCTGGTCATAGACGTGCAGGAAGCCGATCTCGCGCCGGTCGAGCTCCGCTGCCAGATACGGGTAGGTCACCAGCGGATCGGGGTCGGGCAGCATGTCGTTGAAGTTGCCGTAGGGCGACTGGCGCACGGCGATGCGGCGCGGCTCGAACAGCTCGGCGACGACGTCGACGATCTCCAGCAGCAGGCGGTAGCGATTCTCCAGCGTGCCGCCGTATTGATCCTTGCGGTCGTTGAGCACGGGGCAGCGGAACTGGTCCATCAGGTAGCCGTTGGCGCCGTGGATCTCGACGCCGTCGAAGCCGGCCTTCTGCGCGAGCCAGGCGCTGTGCGCGAACTGCTGCACCACGTCCTTGACCTCGGCCGTGGACAATGCGGCCGGCGCCTCGCAGTCGACCATCGCCGGCTGGCCATCGAGGATGACGAAGGTCTGGCTGTTGGCCGCCGCCTTGTTCGAGGCGCCGGCGGGAGGGCTGGAGTCGGCGTGCAGCGCCGAATGGGCGATGCGGCCGCAGTGCCAGAGCTGGGCGAAGATTTGGCCGCCCGCCGCATGCACGGCGTCGGTGACCTTCTTCCAGCCGGCGGCTTGTTCCTCGGTCCACAGGGCTGCCGTGCCGAGATAGCCGCGGGCGCGGTCGGAGACCGGCACGCCCTCGGACAGGATCATGCCGGCGGCGGCGCGCTGGCGGTAGTATTCGACGATCATGGCGTTGGGGATCGCGTCGGCGTGGTCGGCGCGGCAGCGCGTCATCGGCGCCATGACGATGTGGTTGGCGAAGGTGACGGCGCCGTTGGTGAATTTGTCGAACAGCATGATCAGGCTCCCTGTTGTTTGAAGGCGGCGATGACTTCCGGCGGGGCCTGCACCAGCTCGATCAGCACCCCCTCGCCGCCGATCGGAAATTCGTCGCTGGCCTTGGGGTGGAGGAAGCAGATGTCGAAGCCCGCCGCGCCCTTGCGGATGCCGCCGGGAGCGAAGCGCACGCCCTGTGCGGTCAGCCATTCCACGGCCTTGGCGAGGTCGTCGATCCAGAGGCCGACGTGATTGAGCGGCGTGGTGTGTACCGCGGGTTTTTTCTCGGGGTCGAGCGGCTGCATTAGGTCGACCTCGACCTTGAACGGCCCGGCGCCCATGGCGCAGATGTCCTCGTCGACGTTCTCGCGCTCCGAGACAAAATTGCCGGTGACGGCCAGCCCGAGCTTGTCGACCCACAGCGTCTTCAGCCTATCCTTCGACGGTCCGCCGATGGCGATCTGCTGGATGCCCAGCACCTTGAATGGCCTGTCCTGGCTCATGATCATTTTCCCCTGACGATCAGCGCGATACCGACGACGATCATCGGCAGGCTCAACCATTGTCCCATGCTGACCATGTAGGACAGGCCGAAGATGCCGGCGTCGGGTTCGCGGAAGTATTCAGCTGCGAAGCGGAATACGCCGTAGCCGACCAGAAACAGCCCCGAGATCTGACCGACCGGCCGCTGCCGACGCGAGAACCACCAGAGCAACGCGAACAGCGCGAGGCCTTCGAGCCCGGCCTGGTAGAGCTGTGAGGGATGGCGCGCCTGCATGTCGACCTGAGGGAAAATCATGGCCCACGGAAGCTCGGGCGAGGCGATGCGCCCCCACAGCTCGCCGTTGATGAAGTTGCCGATGCGACCGGCGCCAAGCCCGAGCGGCACCAGCGGCGCGATGAAGTCGGTGACGGCGAGGAAGCGCGAGCCACGCTTGCGGGCGAACAGCAGCATGGCGGCCAGCACGCCGAGGAAGCCGCCGTGGAAGCTCATGCCGCCCTTCCATACCGCGAGAATTTCGAGCGGATGCGCTAGGTAATAGCCCGGCTCGTAGAACAGCACCTGGCCGAGCCGGCCGCCGACGATCACGCCGAGCACGCCATAGAACAGCAGGTCGTCGAGATCCTGCGCCGTCATCACGTGCCACGGCTGAGACGTCGCGCGCAGCCGTCCGAGCCAGAGGAAGGCGACGAAGCCGGCGAGGTACATCAGCCCGTACCAGCGCACGGCCAGCGGCCCGAACGAAACGGCGACGGGGTCGAACTGGGGATGGATCAGCATGGTCGGGTGATTCTAACCGCCCGTAGAAAGTCGGCGCTGGCGGTACGGTGGTGCGCCGGCCACGGCAGGCCGGGCCGCCGCCTCATGGGCTCCCGCCCTGCGGGTTCCCTTGCGCCGGACCGCTCGCCAGCCGGTCTCGAAACTCGCGGCTGCGCCGCTCAGACATCGAGACCGGACATCCCCGGCGAGCACCCCGGCGCCGCGGCGGTCGCGAAATCGGCGGCAACCCGGCCTGCCGTGTCCGTCATTTGTCGCAGATGCGTCTGTGCGATCAGCGATACCGTAAGGAGCCGGGCACGTGCGCGGGTATCAAATCGACCCTCAGCGGAACTAGCTTGGGTGCGAAAGCAGACGTTCAACGTAGAAGTCACCGGCGCTGCGCGGCCTTATCGCGCGGCGTCCGTGTGGACTGCCGGGTTGGGGCTTGGCCATCGACATAAGCGTCAAGAAGCCGACGAATCATGCGTTGGTACTGAGTGTGATGCTTTGTAGCCTCGGACTTGAAGAACTCAATGCTCTTCTTGCTAAGAGCCAGAGTTACCTTCACGCCTTCTTCACGAAATGCCAATTCGGCTGGCGAAGGGAGGAAGTCGGGAACCACCTGAACCTTGCCAAGGGGCTCATCCGTGTATTTGATTTTCGCGCTCATAGATTGCCTTTCCTTTGCGCCAATAGCCGGCGCCGATGATTCGAATAACCGAAGCGCGGTAAGTGAACCGCACTGTGAGAACACCACCATCGACTTCGCCGAAGCAATAGAACCGCTCTTCGGTCTGGCTGTGTGTCTCGTCCCTGGCAATCACGCGCTGCGGGTCCGCAAAGGCGTATTGGGCACGGGAGAAGGAGACCCCGTGCTTTTCCTGATTCTCGGCGTCCTTGTCGGGATCCCAATCAAAGCGAGTTTTTGCCATGGATACAGAGTAGCACCAGCCCATACAAAACGCCATACGGAGATATGGCGAGCCTCAACGTAGAAGTGAGCGGACTGCGCGATAATCCGCGCAGGTCCCCTCGACTGCCGGGTTGGGCGTCTCTGGCGTTCCTCTGTTTGCGATGTTGTTCGTTACGAACGGCATGCTTTTCTCGTCCCTATTCGTCGTCATTCAGGATGCTGGCCTTGGCGTAGAAGCCGATGCGCAGATAGGTGCCAAGCGAATCTGGCAACGAACTCTCCCGCGTGGTGATCGCCGTGACTCGATATTTCCCGGGCCGGAGTTTCTGATGGATGATTCTGCGCATCACCAAATTACCGCCGGCATACCGGCTTTCTGTGTCAATGGTTTGTTCCGTCACCAAGGCAGGCGCTGCTGAGACATTAAGTAGCTTCTCCACTTTGATGTGCACTGGCACCACGACACTCGGATGGGGGTACATACCGTTGTTGAGTTTGTCGCGCCCGCCACTAATGAATTGCCAGTTCTTGTCGTCATCTCGCCAAGATTGGTCCTTGGCATCTGGATCGTTCTTGTTGCCGAATCCGATATCGAACTCGTACACCCGGTACTCGGTGACAATGAAGTCAACTTCAATACGGCTGCCTTTCGGGGCAATATCCCATTTGAAGAAGCGACCGGGCGGAATCGTCGGAATGCCTATTTCTGCATAGGCCCATGTGGAAAGCAGTGGAAACAGTGCCAGCAATGCCAACAGGCTGCGTTTGCTTCGTATGACATGCTCCTTCTTGTTGTTCATTGGTTGTCCCGTAGCTTGGTGATTTCCACCGTTTTCCCCTCGCATGTCGAATCGCAGCCGACCGTCACCGATGTTACTTAGCCCTGGTCGTGACTAAGGCGCCCAACGTTTGAATTCGCCGGCCTATGCGGCTTTATGCGCAAGGTCCGGTGGAATGATGGGTTGGGCTGCCAATTGCATCCTATCGATCGAGGCGAGGAAACCGCGCCCATGGTTCCTTCATGCCAAAAATAGGCAAGCCCAGGATTACATCTGCATGGTAGTTCTGAAGCTTGGCAATCAACGAGTGATCATGCGACAACGCAAAATAGACATTTTGCTGCGTTCCACCTAGGCCGAAGTAAGGCAACGACCAGTAGGTTTCACTGACTTGTGTACATGCCAGAGTCTGCTTAATACAGAAACAGCCTTCGAGTTCGTGCAGGCCAGCTAGATTGCCGTCGGGAACTACACGGAGGGTGATGAAAGCATCTCCATTGCGATCGAGCCGCCGTGTACGAACACTCAAAGAAACAGTTTGAGCATTACTGGAAATGTTCAATGCGGAGGTAAGCAACAGTGGCTGACTGTTTCCGCCATCGGCTCCAATTACCACCCCTTCATTGGAATATGTGCCATCGACCGCTTTGCACTCGGGGCCTAAGGCTAGTGGCTCTCCCCAAGCACTGGAGGGGTATTCCAAATCGGCCACCAACGGTGCATGAACAGTGACGCAGCCCTGCGAGATTGCTGCAACCAAAAACGATGCGCATAGCCGCCCCCGCAATCGGTTCATGTGGCAGCCCAACGCAAAAGTCAGCGGCGCCGGCACGGCGTCCGATGCACTGCCGGGTTAGGTGGCTGGTCACTACGGAGAGAGATATGCAAGCAGCGAATTACGCACCGATTTACGCGGCCTGCCTTTACCCTGAACTGGCAGAGGGCTTTAGGACGAAAGGATGGGCGCTGGCTGTTCACGGAAGCCTCTCGCGTGACTTTGATCTTGTGGCGATTCCGTGGCACCACGAACCTGTCAGACCGCAGCAGTGCGTTGATAGCGTTTGCCACTACCACGGTATGAAGCAGATCGGGCCAGCGGTGACGAAGGCGCACGGACGGATGGTGTTCACGCTGGCGCTCAGTTTCGGGGAGTGCTTCCTCGATCTTTCGTTCATGCCGACGACACCTAACGTAATGTCTGGCGCCTAAAAGTCGGAAAACTTTCCGACACTAGGCTGGCTAATTCATCCGCATGACCGCGTGTCACTGCCGAATCAGAAGGTTGTGTCAATTTAGCAGGACCTAATACAGCGATCGCGTGTCGACCGGACGCATTCTGCTCCGCATGGCGGCCGCTGACAATGCTCTCGGCATCAATGAACGGCCGCTTCGTGGGAATTAGGCCAGAGTCCGCTCTTGGCCGAGTGCCGCTGTCCCACCAGCGCCGACTTTCACGCAGGACTATTCCTCGAACGTATCGCGCAACACGCCCAGGAGCGCGGACAGGGTTGCTGCATCCACCTTGCCCATGCGCTTGACGAGCCGCGCCTTGTCGAGCGCACGCATCTGTTCGGGCAGGATCAAGCCCTTCTTGCCGCCGAAGCTGACGGGAATGCGGAACGGTGCCGGATGACTGCCGGTGGTCATGGGGGCGATCAGCACGGTGCGGAGCCAGTCATGAATTTCGGGAGGCGAGACGATCACGCAGGGGCGCGTCTTCTGGATTTCGGCACCCATGGTTGGATCGAGCGCGGCCAGCCAGATGTCGCCGCGTTTCACCTTCACCATTTCAATTCCGCATCCCCTGCGTTGGCGAATTCCGGCCAGACCGGAACATCGGCGCCTTGCGCGGCGATCTCGCGTGCCGCGTCGGCCCAGCCGGCACGCGGCTGGTGATCCTGAATGGGGCGCAGAACGATGGTGCCGTTCTCCACGGAGATATCGACCTCGGCGTCCAGGCCGGTTTCGGCCAGCATGGGCTTCGGGATCAATACTCCTTGTGAATTGCCGATCTTGCGAATGGCGGTGCGCATGGTCATCTCCTGCGATGTTTTACATTGTTATAACTATACGCCGTGAGCGCAAAATAGCAAAGGCAGCTTGGCTCGCGTTATTGTTGAGCTGCCGACCGAAAAAACGCCGATAGCATCCCCGTAGTCCGCCCATTGTCCGCTTCGGGGGACAGTGATTAATGGTCGCACCTGGCCGAGTGCCGTCAATTTCGCCGAACTACAGAGCAGGCCGAGGGCCGGGGTGCGGCCGATTTTCGCGACCGCCGCCGCGACGGGGTGCTCGCCGGGGGGGTCCGGTCTCGTTGTTTGAGCGGCGCAGCCGCGAGTTTAGAGGCCGGCCGGCGGGCGCGCCGGCGCAAGGGCACCCGCAGGGCGGGAGCGCATGAGGCGGCGGCCCGACCCTTGGCCTGCGGTCTAGGCAAGCGCGGGGCTTTCGGTCCGGCCTTGGGCTAGAATTATCCGTTCGTTCCCGGCCGCCCGCGCCGCCCGCAGGAGATACCCCATGCCCGCCTACCGTTCCCGCACATCCACCCACGGCCGCAACATGGCCGGCGCCCGCTCGCTGTGGCGCGCCACCGGCATGAAGGACGGCGACTTCGGCAAGCCCATCATCGCCGTGGTCAATTCCTTCACCCAGTTCGTGCCGGGCCACGTGCACCTTAAGGACCTCGGCCAGATGGTGGCGCGCGAGATCGAGGCGGCCGGCGGCGTGGCCAAGGAATTCAACACCATCGCCGTCGACGACGGCATTGCCATGGGCCACGGCGGCATGCTCTATTCGCTGCCTTCGCGCGAGCTGATCGCCGACTCGGTCGAGTACATGGTCAATGCCCATTGCGCCGACGCCATGGTGTGCATCTCCAACTGCGACAAGATCACCCCGGGCATGCTGATGGCCAGCCTGCGCCTCAACATCCCGACCGTGTTCGTTTCCGGCGGGCCGATGGAGGCGGGGAAGGTCAAGTGGCACGGCGAATACCGCATGGTCGATCTCGTCGATGCGATGATCGAGGCGGCCGACAGCAAGAACAGCGATGCCGAAGTGAATGCGCTGGAGCGCTCGGCCTGCCCGACCTGCGGTTCCTGCTCGGGCATGTTCACCGCCAACTCGATGAACTGTCTGACCGAGGCGCTGGGCCTCTCGCTGCCGGGCAACGGTTCGTTGCTGGCGACCCATGCCGACCGCCGCATGCTCTTCCTCAAGGCTGGCCGACTGGCCGTCGAACTTTGCCAGCGCTGGTACGAGCAGGACGACGCCTCCGTCCTGCCGCGCAACATCGCCTCGTTCTCCGCCTTCGAGAACGCCATCGCCCTCGACATCGCCATGGGCGGCTCGACCAACACCGTGCTGCATCTGCTGGCCGCCGCGCAGGAAGCCGGCGTCGACTTCACCATGGCCGACATCGACCGCATGTCGCGCAACGTGCCCTGCCTGGCCAAGGTCGCGCCGGCGACGCAGAAGTACCACATGGAGGACGTGCATCGCGCCGGCGGCATCATGGCCATACTCGGCGAGCTCGACCGCGCCGGCCTCATCAACCGCGACTGCCCGACGGTGCTCTACAAGACGCTGGGCGAGGCGCTCGACTGCTGCGACGTGAAGCGCAACGGCGACAGGGCCGTGCATGACTTCTACCGCGCCGCGCCGGGTGGCGTGCCGACGCAGGAGGCCTTCTCGCAGGACCGCCGCTATCGCACGCTCGACCTCGACCGGGCCGGCGGCTGCATTCGCGACTACGACAACGCCTACACCAAGGAAGGCGGCCTCGCCGTGCTCTTCGGCAACATCGCCGAGAAGGGCTGCATCGTCAAGACCGCGGGTGTCGACGAGAGCGTCTGGAAATTCAGCGGCCGGGCGCGGGTCTGCGAATCGCAGGACGAGGCCGTCGAAAAGATCCTCGGCGGACAGATCGTCGCCGGCGATGTCGTGGTGATCCGCTACGAGGGACCCAAGGGCGGCCCCGGCATGCAGGAGATGCTCTACCCGACCTCGTATCTCAAGTCGATGGGGCTGGGCAAGCAGTGCGCGCTGCTCACCGACGGCCGCTTCTCCGGCGGCACCTCGGGTTTGAGCATCGGCCACGCCTCGCCCGAAGCGGCGGCAGGCGGTGCCATCGGCCTGGTCGAGGAGGGCGACACCATCGAGATCGACATCCCCCACCGCCGCATCCACCTCGCCGTGGAAAACTCGGTGCTGGCGGCACGGCGCGCGGCGATGGAGGCGAAGGGTGCGGCCGCGTGGAAGCCCGTCGGCCGCGTGCGCGCGGTATCGGCGGCGCTGCTGGCGTATGCCGCGATGACCACCAGCGCCGATACCGGCGCGGTGCGCGACGTGACGCAACTGCAGTGATGAGCGCCTTTCACGACCTCTACACCGGTCGCCTCTGGTCCATCATGTCGTGGGACCAGCTCACCGCGTTCTGGGGCCGCATCGACCCCGCCGCCGGCTGGTACCTCTACGCCGTCGGCGAAGCGGTGCCGATCGCGCCCGCCACTGCCGAGGCGACGAGCAGCTGCATCCATCACATCGACGAGCTGCTGCGGCGCGAGCACCACCACGACTACTGCGCCATCGTCTACGCCGACGACATCGAGAAGCCGAGCTTCATCAAGATCTACGACCCCAACAACCTCGGCGTGTCCTGCGGCTTTTCCGACAACCCGCCGCTGCCCGGCTGGATCATGTGCCAGGTGCCGCCGGACGATCTCAAGCCCGCACACCCGCTGCCCGAGGGGCGCAAGCGCTGGTGGGCCAAGCTGTTCAACTGATATCCCCGTTGCGCACAGGGTAAGCAGTCGACTAGATTCCTCGGGATTGTCCGTCCCGAGCACATCATGAATCGACTCGCGCAAGAAACCTCCCCCTATCTGCTGCAGCACGCCGACAACCCGGTCGCATGGTTTCCCTGGGGTGAGGACGCGCTCACCCTGGCGCGTTCGCAGGACAGGCCGATCCTGCTCTCCATCGGCTATTCGGCCTGCCACTGGTGCCACGTCATGGCCCACGAATCATTCGAGGATGCCGACGTGGCGGCGGTGATGAACCGGCTGTTCGTCAACGTCAAGGTCGACCGCGAGGAGCGCCCGGACCTCGACCAGATCTACCAGACCGCGCACCAGATGCTGGCCGGCCGCCACGGCGGCTGGCCGCTGACCATGTTCCTCACGCCCGACGGCACGCCGTTCTACGGCGGCACCTATTTCCCGAAGGCGCCGCGCTTCGGCCTGCCGGGCTTCATCGATCTGTGCGAACAGATCGCCGACGTCTGGCATACGCGCCGCGGCGACGTCGAGGCGCAGAACCGCGACCTGCTCGCCACGCTTGCGGGACATTCGGCGCGGACAGGCGGCCCCGCCGATCTGGATACCGCGCCGATCGCCGCCACCGGCAACATGCTGCTCGGCAGCTTCGACCGCGATTTCGGCGGCTTCGGCGGCGCGCCGAAATTCCCGCATCCGACCGATCTCGCCTTCCTCTTGCGTCGCGGCGATGATCCGCTGGCGCGCGAGGCCGCGCTGATCACGCTAACGCGCATGGCCGAGGGCGGCATCCACGATCAGCTCGGCGGCGGCTTCTGCCGCTACAGCACCGACGAGCGCTGGGAGATCCCGCACTTCGAGAAGATGCTCTACGACAACGGCCCGCTGCTCGGGCTCTACGCCGACGCCTGGGCGCTGACCGCCGACGAGTTGTACCGGCGCGTCGCCGAGCAGACCGTCGGCTGGCTGCTGCGCGAGATGACCTCGCCCGACGGCGCGTTCTATTCCTCGCTCGACGCCGATTCCGAAGGCGAGGAAGGCAGGTACTACGTCTGGGACCGCGCCGAGGTCGCACGGCTGCTCACCCCCGAAGAGTCGGCGCTGGCGGCACGGCGCTGGGGCCTCGACGGCCCGCCCAATTTCGAGAACGCCCACTGGCACCTGCGCGTCGTCGTGCCCATGCGCGGCCGGTCCGCGCCGCTGGCCCCGGACGAGACGGTCCTGTTCGAAAGCGCCCGGGCCAAGCTCTTCGCCGCCCGGGAACGGCGCATCTGCCCCGGCCGCGACGACAAGATCCTCACCTCGTGGAACGCGCTGATGATCGAGGGCCTCGCCCACGCCGCGCGAGTCTTCGACCGGCCCGACTGGCTGGCGGCGGCGCAGCGGGCGCTCGATTCCATCCGCGGAACGCTCTGGAAGGACGCCCGCTTGCTGGCGACGGCGAAGGACGGCAAGGCGCATCTCAACGCCTACCTCGACGACTATGCCTATCTGCTGTCGGCACTGCTCGAACTGCTGCAGGCCGAATACCGGCAGGAGGATATGGAATTCGCCATCCGGATCGCCGACGCCCTGCTCGAGCACTTCGAAGATACGGAATCCGGCGGCTTCTTCTTCACCTCCCACGACCACGAGTCCCTGATCCAGCGCCCCAAGACCGGTTTCGACTCAGCCATGCCCTCCGGCAACGGCGTCGCCGCGGTCGGCCTGCAGCGCCTCGGCCATCTGCTCGGGGAGGTGCGCTATCTCGAGGCGGCGCGCCGCACGCTCGACTGCTTCTGGCCGCAGATGCAACGCCAAGCCGGCGGCTTCTCGACCCTGCTGACGGCACTGGAAGAAGCGCTTACTCCGCCGGCGATCGCCATTCTGCGCGGTCCTGCCGCCGAGGTCGGGGAATGGCAGAGGCGTTTGGCGGGGCGGCGAGAAGCCATTGTGTTGGGTTTGAGCAACGGCATGAGCGGTCTCGCCGCCGCCCTGGCCAGGCCGGAAAGCACTCATGTCAACGCCTGGGTCTGCCGCGGCGTTACTTGCTTGCCTCCGGTGGCGGATTTCGAACAGCTTCTGGGTCATTTGCAGCCGACCTGATTTCCGCTAGACTGCCGGCTCGGAATTTTTACCCATGACCGCAACCATTTGAGGAAGAACATGAAACTGATCGCTGCCGCCCTGATTTCCGCCGCTGCTCTCGTCTCGGCCCCCGCCATGGCCAACCTGGACCTGGCCAAGAAGAGCAACTGCATGTCCTGCCACACCGTCGACAAGAAGCTGGTCGGCCCGGCCTACAAGGACGTCGCCGCCAAGTACGCCGGCAAGGCCGACGCCGTCAAGACCCTCACCGCCAAGGTCAAGGCCGGCGGCAAGGGCAACTGGGGCGAGATCCCGATGCCGCCGAACGCCAACGTCAAGGACGCGGACATCGAGACCTTGGTCAAGTGGATCCTCGCCGGCGCCAAGTAATCGGCACCGCAGTCCAGGAAAAACCGGCTTCGGCCGGTTTTTTCGTTGACGGACGGGCTGATTGACAAGCCGCCACGGCCTGCGCAGAATCCCCGCTCCCCCCAAGCCCCGCCACCCTCGGAGACACCAGCATGAAATTTCCGGTCAAAGCCGTATCGCTGTCGATGATCGCCGCTTTCGCCATGATGGGCTGCGGCAAGGAAGCGCCGCCCCCGCCGACCCCGGCCGCCGCCCCACCGCCTCCGCCGCCGCTGGTGATCAAGCTCGGCCACGCGGCGCCGCTGACCGGTCCGCAGGCGCACATCGGCAAGGACAACGAGAACGGCGCGCGCCTCGCCGTCGAGGACGCCAATGCCGCCAAGATCAAGTTCGGTGGCCGCGACGTGAAGTTCGAACTGATGGGCGAAGACGACCAGGCCGATCCGAAGCAGGGCAACCTCGTGGCGCAGAAATTCGTCGATGCCAAGGTCAATGCCGTCATCGGCCACCTCAACTCGGGCACCACCATTCCCGCGTCCAAGGTCTATTCGGATGCCGGCATTCCGCAGGTCAGCCCCTCGGCGACCAACCCGGCCTACACCGCCCAGGGCTTCAAGACCGCTTTCCGCGTGATGGCCAACGACGTGCAGCAGGGCAAGGTCCTCGGCGAATACGCCGTCAACAACCTCAAGGCCAAGACCGTCGCCATCATCGACGACAAGACCGCCTACGGCGAGGGCCTCGCCTCCGAGTTCAAGAAGGCCGCCACCGCAGCCGGGGTCAAGGTCGTCGCCGAGGAGCACACCGACGACAAGGCCGTCGACTTCGCCGCCATCCTCACCAAGGTCAAGGGCAAGAAGCCCGACCTCGTCTTCTACGGCGGCATGGACCCGCAGGCGGCACCGATGGCGATGCAGATGAAGAAGCTCGGCATCAAGGCCAGGCTGCTGATGGGCGACGGCGGCTGCACCTCCGAGTTCATCAAGAACGCCGCCGATGCCGCCGAGGGTCACTACTGCTCGCTGCCCGGCATCCCCTACGAGAAGATGCCGGGCGGTCCGAAGTTCATCGAGCGCTTCAAGGCCAAGTACGGCGATATCCAGCTCTACGCTCCTTACGCCTACGACGCGGTGATGGTCGTGGTCGATGCGGTCAAGCGCGCCCAGTCGGCCGACTCCGCCAGGATCCTCGCCGAACTGCCCAAGACCGACTACAAGGGCGTGACCACCACCATCACCTTCGACGACAAGGGCGACATCAAGGATGGCGCCATCAGCCTCTACGTCGCCAAGGGCGGCAAGTGGGAGGCGATGGACACCATCGGTGGCCCGCCGCCCGGACCGGCCCCGGCCGAACCCCTGGCCGGCATGAGCGGCATGAGCGGCATGGGCGGCATGTCGGGCATGACCGGTCCGAAGGGCATGGGCGGCATGAGCGGCATGGGCAGCATGCAAGGCATGTCCGGCATGGCGCCGGCTGCTCCGGCCAAGCCGGCTGCCGCTGCGGTCCCCGCGGTACCCGCCAAGAAGTAAGGCAGTTTCTGTCCGAGGAACGCGGCGCCCTGCGGGGCGCCGTTTTCTTTGGCGCCTCAGCCTCCCATCAGCACGCTCATGTGCTGGACGCGCTCGCTCATCGATCGCAGAAGGACAATGCCGACGGCGGGGTGGGATCCGACCACTTTGAGGAAGGCCTCGCGCGAAATGGCCAGCCAGGCGCCGTCGCTCGCAGCAGTAGCGGTCGCCGCACGAATGTTCGGCCCGAGCAGCGCCGTTTCGCCAAAGGTCTCGCCGGGTCCGATGGTCTCGACGGTGCGGCCGTTGATCGAAATCGCGACCTTGCCTTCCGTCACTACGAACATCGAAACGCCCACCGCCCCCCTGGTGACGATGGCGTCCGCTGCCTTCATCGGGGTCGGTGTCGGATCGCCCATCGCACGGCGCAATTCGGCGAGCATCTTCTTGTCCAGCCCCTTGCCTCCTTCGCGCGGAGGCATTGGCCCCGTCCCCGAGGCCAGCAGGCGATCGACGCTGTGAGCGAGGCGCTGGGCCATGTTGCTGATCAGCATCAGGGAGAATTCGGGCAGTCGCTGCAGCGAAGCGACGAAGTTCCTTTCGTTCAGCGACAGGACGCGACAATTCTTTCGCGCCGTTGCTGTAGCGCTGCGCGGTGCCTCGGTGATGAGGGACAGCTCGCCGAACAGCTCGCCCGGCAGCACCAGGCTCACCGGCTTTCCCTTGCGGGTCAGCACCAATTCGCCTTCGAGGAGAAGGTAGACGCGGGCGCCTTTCGAGAAGAATCCGCCTGGCTTGTCCTGTTCGGGGAATATCGTCGTACCCGCCGCGAATTCCTCGGTCTCGCCGGCGATCTGAAAGAACTGCAGAGCAAGCCTGGGGTTGTAGGCAGCCTGCGGGTCGGCCTTCGCCGGCGCGGAGGGCGGTACGGCCGGCTTGGCGGGCGCCTGTGTCAACCCGGAGAAATCGAGCTCATTCATTTGCGTACCTGCGTTTTCAAGACGCCGAGAGACTAGCGCAAACGGCGGCTTGCTGCCAGCGCCAGCGGAGCTGAAAAATCGGTGCCGGCGACGCCCCGCAGGAAGTCCCCTTGGGGGACTGCCAACCTATAATCCCCGCCGTGGATATCTTCCTGCAGCAGATCTTCAATGGCCTCACGCTAGGCAGCATCTACGCGCTGGTCGCGCTCGGCTACACGATGGTCTACGGCATCATGGGGCTGATCAACTTCGCCCATGGCGAAGTGGTGATGATCGGCGCGCTCACCGCGCTGGCCACCGCCAAGGCCTTGCTCGCCGCGGGCGTTCCGCCGCCGCTGGTCCTGCTGCTCGCGCTGCTGGTCGCGACCCTGGTCTGCATGGCGCTGGGCGCGGCCATCGAGCGCGTCGCCTACCGGCCGTTACGCAACGCGCCGCGTCTGGCGCCGCTGATCACCGCCATCGGCGTCTCCATCGTGCTGCAGCAGGTGGCGATGCTGGTGTGGGGGCGCAACTACCATTCGGTGCCGCAGCTGCTGCCGGCAGGCTCGTACGAGATTCTCGGGGCTCAAATTACCGAGGTGCAGCTGATCATCATGGCCGTAGCCGCCTCGACCATGCTCGGCCTGATGCAGCTGGTGAACCGCACCCGGCTCGGCCGCGCCATGCGCGCCACTTCCGAAAGCCCCGCCATCGCGGCGCTGATGGGCGTCGACGCCAACCGCATCATCATGCTCACCTTCGTCATCGGCTCGGGGCTGGGCGCGCTTGCCGGCGTGATGGTCAGCGCCAATTACGGCATCGCCCACTACCACATGGGCTTCCTGCTCGGCCTCAAGGCCTTCACCGCCGCCGTGCTCGGCGGCATCGGCAACCTCGCCGGCGCCATGGTCGGCGGGCTGCTGCTGGGCATCATCGAAGCGCTGGGCGCCGGCTACATCGGCGATCTCACCGGCGGCGTGCTCGGCTCCAACTACCAGGACGTGTTCGCCTTCTTCGTGCTGATCGTAGTGCTGATCTTCCGGCCATCGGGCCTGATGGGCGAGAAAGTGGCGGAGCGCGCATGAGTCCCCGGCACCGCGCCTTCGCCGGCACCGCGCTGATCGCCATTGCGCTGGCGGTCCTGCCGCTCGTGGTCGGCAACACGCTGGGCAACACCTGGGTGCGCGTGCTCGACTACGCGCTGCTCTACATCATCCTGGCGCTGGGGCTGAACATCGTCGTCGGCTTCGCCGGCCTGCTCGACCTCGGCTACATCGCCTTCTACGCCGTCGGCGCCTACCTCTACGCGCTGCTGGCCTCGCCGCACTTCGGCCTGCACTGGCCGGCCTGGGCCATCCTGCCGCTGGGCGCGCTGGTCGCCGGCTTCTTCGGCGTGCTGCTCGGTGCGCCGACGCTCAGGCTGCGCGGCGATTACCTGGCCATCGTCACGCTGGGTTTCGGCGAGATCATCCGCATCTTCCTCAACAACCTCAACCAGCCGGTCAACATCACCAACGGCCCCAAGGGCATCGCCCGCATCGACGCCATCGGCGTCGCCGGCCATCCGCTGGCCAAGCCGCTCGAGGCGTTCGGCGTCACGTTCCCGGGCGTGACGCTCTACTACTATCTGTTCGTGCTGCTCGCCATCGCCATCGTCTTCGTCGGCATCCGCCTGCAGGACTCGCGCATCGGCCGCGCCTGGGTGGCGATCCGCGAGGACGAGATCGCGGCCAAGGCCTGCGGCATCAACACCCGCAACGTCAAGCTGCTGGCCTTCGCCATGGGGGCGAGCTTCGGCGGCGTCGCCGGCGGGCTCTTCGCCGGCTTCCAGGAATTCGTCTCGCCCGAAAGCTTCGGCCTGCTCGAGTCGATCATGGTGCTGTGCATGGTGGTGCTCGGCGGCATGGGCCACATCCCCGGCGTGATCCTCGGCGGCCTGTTGCTGACGCTGCTGCCCGAGGCCTTTCGTTACGGCGCCGGACCGCTGCAGCAGGCCGCTTTCGGCCGCGTGCTGCTCGATCCGGAATCGCTGCGCATGCTGCTCTTCGGCATCGCGCTGATTCTCGTCATGCTCTATCGTCCGGCCGGCCTGTGGCCCGAGGCCAGGCATCGCCGCGAGTTCGCCGAGAAGAAGTGATGAACAGCTTGCTCGATGCCCGTGGAATCGGCAAACGCTTCGGCGGCGTCCAGGCGCTGAAGGACGTTTCGCTGACCATACGCGCCGGCGAGATCTACGGCCTGATCGGTCCCAACGGCGCCGGCAAGACCACCTTCTTCAATGTGCTCACGGGGCTCTATGCGAAGGACGAAGGCGAGGTCGTCTTTGCCGGCGTGCCGCTCAAGCTCGGCAGCCCGCACGAGGTGGCCCGGGCCGGCATCGCCCGCACCTTCCAGAACATCCGCCTCTTCGCCAACATGACGGCGCTGGAGAACGTGATGGTCGGGCGCCATCTGCGGACGAAAGTCGGCGTCGGCGGCGCGGTGATGCGCTTTTCGAAAGCGCGCGAGGAGGAGGCGGCGATCCGCCGCCGCGCCCACGAGCTGTTGCGCTATGTCGGCGTCGAGCATCACGCGCAGAAGCTGGCGAAGAACCTGGCCTATGGCGACCAGCGTCGGCTCGAGATCGCCCGCGCCCTGGCGACCGAGCCCAAGCTGCTGGCGCTCGACGAGCCGGCGGCCGGCATGAACGCGACCGAGACCGCGGAACTGCGGACCCTGATCGAGGGCATCCGCGCCGACGGCGTCACCGTGCTGCTGATCGAGCACGACGTGAAGTTGGTGATGGGGTTGTGTGATCGTGTCGCCGTGCTCGATTACGGCATCAAGATTGCCGAGGACGTGCCCGATGTCGTCAAGCGCGACCCGCAGGTGGTCGACGCCTATCTGGGGGCGGGCCATGGCTAGGGCGCTGCTCGACGTCCTCAACCTCGAGGTCCGTTACGGCGGCATCATGGCGGTGAAGGGCATCTCCTTCGCTGTCGAGGAAGGCGAGATGGTCTGCCTCATCGGCGCCAACGGCGCCGGCAAGACATCGACGCTCAAGGCGCTGGCGCGCATGCTGCCGTCGCGCGGCGAGATCCGCTATGGCGCCGAACGCATCGACGCACTGCCGGCGCATGCGCTGATCGGCCGCGGGCTGGCGCTGGTGCCCGAGGGCCGCGGCGTGTTCGCGCGGCTTTCCGTGGCCGAGAACCTTGCGATGGGCGCCTACCATCGCCGCGACCATGACGAGGTCGCGGCCGACATCGAGTATGTCCATGCCTTGCTGCCGCGGCTCAAGGAGCGCGCGCGGCAGCTCGCCGGCACGCTCTCGGGCGGCGAGCAGCAGATGCTGGCGATCGGCCGCGCCCTGATGGGGCGGCCCCGGCTGCTGCTGCTCGACGAGCCGTCGATGGGCCTGGCGCCGCTGATGGTGGAAAAAGTGTTCGAGGTCATCCGCACCGTCGCGGCGCAGGGCGTGACCATATTGCTGGTCGAGCAGAACGCCCGCCTCGCGCTCGAAGTCTGTAGCCGCGGCTACGTCATGGAAAGCGGCCGCGTCATCCTCGCCGACAGCGCCGCCAATCTGGCCGCCGACCCGCGCGTCCGCCACGCCTACCTCGGCGAGTGAGCCCGGCGGGGCCGGTTTACTCCTCGGCTGCCAGCAGCGACTGCAGCAGCGAGCGCAGGCGCGCCGGCTTCAACGGTTTGCTCAGCAGCACCAGCCGGTTGCGCGCCGCCTCGCGCTGCAGGTCTTCGCTGAGGTCGCCGCTGATCAGCAGTACCGGAATGTTGTTGCCGAAGCGGTGGCGCAGCGTCAGGGCAGAGCTGATTCCGTTCTCCAGCCCGCGCAGGCGGTAGTCGCAGATCGCCATGTCGGGCCGCACGCCGGCGCGATCGCATTCGGAAATCGCGTCGGCCACCGAGGGGCCGGCGAAGGTCTGGCAGCCCCAGGACGCAACGAGCCCGCTGGTGCTGGCCAGCACCAGCGGATCGTCGTCGATGATGAGCACGGCGCCATGCAGTCTGCCGCCGCTGTCGCGTCCCAAGTCCATGGCAAGCAGCGCTTCGCCCGCCGGCTCCGTCATTTCCGCCAGCGGCAGATCCAGACAGAAGACGCTGCCGCGTCCCGGGTTCGAGCGCAGTTGCAGGGAGGTGTCTAGCAGGTGGGCCAGGCGCCGGCAGATCGACAGGCCGAGGCCGAGGCCCTTGCTGCGATCGCGCTCCGGATTGTCGAGCTGGACGTACTCGTCGAAGATTGCCCGCTGCGAGGCGGCCGGGATGCCGATGCCGGTGTCCCAGACTTCGACCCGGACCCGGTTGCCGCGGCGGCGGCAGGCGAGCAGGACGCCGCCACGCTGGGTGTAGCGCAGGGCATTGCCGAGCAGGTTGAGCAGAATGCGTTCGAGCAGCACGGCGTCGCTGTGCACGCTCAGATTGCCTCCCGTGCGCAGGCGCAAGCGCAGGCCCTTGCGTTGCGCCGTCTCCGCCAGATCGAACTGCAGGCGCGCGAGCAGATCGTTCAGGAGGAAGGTCGCCGGCTTGGCCACCACCAGGCCGGCATCGATGCGCGAGATGTCGAGCAGGGTGTCGAGCAGGTCCTGCAGCGCGGAGACCGAGGTCTCGATATAGCGGGCGACGCCGCGCGCCTCGTGATCAAGCGGCATGCGCGACAGGCGCGAGGTGAACAGTCCGAGCGCATGCATCGGCTGGCGCAGGTCGTGACTGGCGGCGGCGAGAAAGCGCGACTTCGCGGCGTTGGCGGCCTCGGCCTCCTCCTTGCGCCGGCGCAGCTCGGCCGTGGCGGCGTCGATTTGCTGGCGCAGGTCGCGCTGCGCGGTGGCGACGCGCAGCGCCATCTGCGCGAAGTCGCGTGTCAACCGGGCGACCTCGTCGCGACCGGGATCGTCGGGAACTTCGACCTCGAGCTGTCCGGCCGCTATGCGGTCGGCGGCATCGGAAAGGCGGGCCAGGCGCCGGGTCAACGTGCGCACGACGAACCAGGAGACGATGCCGCCGAGAACGATGGCGATAAGGATGTAGCGACCGCCACTGCGGGTGATCTGCTGCAGCTCGGCCTCCACCGGCAGGGCCGAGAGAATGACGCGGGTATGGCCGATGGTGCGCCCGCCGGCGGCGATCTCGGCCATGCTGTCCACCATCGCGTCGTGCCAGATCTGGCGACTCCCCGGCGGCGCGGCCAGCAAGCGCCGGCTCTGCTCGTCGTCGAGCACCAGATTGAACAGGGTCTCGTCGCTGCTGGCGCGGACCCGGCCGTCGGTGTCGAGGATCATGGCCAGATGCAGGTTGGGCGTCGCGGCGAGGCTGCCGACGAGGTCGGTGAGGCCGTTGACGTCGTTGCTGAGCAGCCATGACGGAGCGCTGACCGCCAGGGTCCTGGCCAGGCCTGCACCCTGCTGCGCCAGCTGCTGCTCCATGAATTCCTGCTGCCGGCGCAGCATGTCGGCGACGACGGCTGCCATCATCAGCGCGAAGAGCAGCATCACGCCGGCGATGATGCGCGCCCTGCCGCTATACAGGAGCGGAGCGAGCCAGTGGGCGGGGCGGAAGTTCAAGGTGTCGACTCGTTCTCGCTTGCCCTGCGGTTTCAGCGGTGATGGCGGACCGATGGCCGGCTCGTGGCGTCGCAGGAATTGCTGCTGTCCGGTGCTCAGGCCTTGGCGACGGGTGCGGGCGCCGCGAAGGAGAAGATGTCGGCGTAGAACTCGCCTTCGGGCAGCCCGCGGACAACAAAGTCGCGCTTGGCGGCCTCGATCATCGCCGGGGCGCCGCAGGCGTAGACCTGGTAGCCGGAGAGATCGGCGAAATCGGCCAGCACCGCTTCGTGCACCAGGCCGGTGCGGCCGTTCCAGCCATCGGCGGCGTCGGGATCGGACAGCACCGGCACGTACTCGATGTGCGGATGGGCCGCCGCCCACTGCTGCGGCAGCTCGGGCAGGTAGATGCCGGCGTGGTTGCGCGCGCCCCAGTAGAGCGTCATCGGCCGCGTGATCTTGTTGTGGATGGCGTGCTCGACGATGCCCTTGATCGGGGCGAAGCCGGTGCCGCCGGCGAGCAGGATGATGGGCTTGTCCGAATCCTCGCGCAGGAAGAAGCTGCCGTGTGGCCCCTCGAAGCGCAGGATCTCCTTCTCGTGCATGGCGTGAAAGACGTGATCGGTGAATGTACCGCCGGGAATGAAGCGCACGTGCAGCTGCAGCAGTTCGTCGTCGTGCGGTGCGTTGGCGAGCGAGAAAGCGCGGCGCTTGCCGTCCTTGAGCAGGAATTCGATGTACTGGCCGGCGAGGAACTGCAGGCGCTCGTTGGTCGGCAGCTTCAGCGTCATCAGCATGACGTCGTCGGCGAGCTTCTCCAGATGCTGTACGCGGCAGGGCATGATCTTGACCGGGATGTCCTTGATCGCGCCGATTTCCTTCACCTCGAGCACGAGGTCCGACAGCGGCTTGGCGCAGCAGAACAGGGCCATGCCGCCGGCGCGTTCGGCCAGCGGCAGTGCGTGTTCCTGGGCGATGCCGAAATCGACGTGGCCTTCGAGCACCTTGCCCTTGCAGGTGCCGCAGGCGCCGTTGCGGCAGCCGTAGGGCAGGTTGAAGCCGGCGTCGAGCGCCGCTTGCAGGATGGGCTCATCTGCTGGCGCATCGAAGCCGTGGCCGCTGGGTTGGAGGGTAATCTTGAAGGCCATGCGATAATTTTCTTATGCGTAGATTGCTGATCATCGGCTGCGGCGATGTCGTCCGCCGCGTTTTGCCACAACTGGTTCGCCGCTGGCGCATCTATGCGCTGGTGCGCGAGTGGGATCCGGCGCTGCGGGCACTGGGCGTCGTCCAGATCGTCGGCGATCTCGATCGCGGCGCCAGCCTGACACGGCTGGTGGGTCTGGCGCAGGCCGTCTTGCATAGCGCGCCGCCGGGAGAGGACACGTCGGACGATGCCCGCACGCGACGGCTGATCGCCGTGTTGCGACAGGCGAGTCTACCACGCCGCCTCGTCTACATCAGCACCAGCGGGGTCTATGGAGACTGCGCTGGCGACAGGGTTTTCGAGACGCGGCGCCTCGCCCCGCGCACCGCGCGCGCGCGTCGCCGCGTCGCCGCGGAGGCGCAGCTGCGGCGCTTCGGTCGCGAGTCGGGCTGCGCCGTGTCCATCCTGCGCGCGCCCGGCATCTATGCCGCCGATCGCCTGCCGCTCGAGCGCCTGCGCCGCGGCCTGCCGCTGCTGCTGCCTGAAGAGGACATCTACACCAACCACATCCACGCCGAGGACCTCGGCCGCGCCTGCGTCGCCGCCCTCGAGTGCGGCGCCTTTGCCGGCGGACGCGCCTACAATGCCGTGGACGATTCCGACATCACCATGGGCGACTGGTTCGGCAAACTGGCCGATGCCTTCGCCCTGCCGCACCCGCCGCGCGTAAGCCGGGCCGAAGCCGAGCGCGTGCTGCCGCCGGTGCAGCTTTCGTTCATGCGCGAGTCGCGGCGACTCGACAACACGCGGCTCAAGCGCGAGTTGCGCCTGCGCCTGCGCTACCCGACCGTCGACAGCGGCATCGCCGCCGCCCTGGAGGATAAGGCCCCCCACCCCCCGGCCCCCGCCCCGCGGGCAAGGGTGACGGGTGATCGCTACGCTCACGGTATTGTGGCTGTCCCCTTCTCGGGGCGGCCCAGCGAAGGGGACTGACATGCTCTGGGTGAAGGCCTTTCACATCGTTTTCGTCGTGAGCTGGTTCGCCGGCCTCTTCTACCTGCCGCGGATTTTCGTCAATCTCGCCATGGTGCCGGCGGAAAGCGCAGCCGAACGCGAGCGCCTGCTGTTGATGGCGAGAAAGCTCTACAAGTTCGTCACGCCCATCGGCGCACTGGCGGTGATCTTCGGGCTGTGGCTGTGGTTCGGCTTCGGCTTCGCCGGCGGCTGGCTCTATGCCAAGACCGCGCTGGTGGTCGGCCTGATCGCCTACCACTTCTGGTGCGGCCGGCTGCTGCGGGAATTCGCTGCCGGGCAGAACGCCCGCGATCATGTCTGGTTCCGCTTCTTCAACGAGGTGCCGGTGCTGGCGCTGGTCGCGGTCTGCATCCTCGTCGTGGTGAAGCCGTTTTGAGCGCGCCCGCAGCAACGCGGCCACGCGTCGTACGCAAGGTGCCCCGTGCGGAAGGGGCGCCGGCCGCCGCGCTTCCCCGCGCCGGCTTCGAGGCCTTCTTCGCCCCCTGTCCGCGCGGACTCGAGCCCCTGCTGGCGGAGGACATCGCCGCCGCCGGTGGCCGCGAGGTGCGGCAGGTGCCGGGTGGGGCGGAGTTCGGCGGTTCCTGGGAAACGTGCTACCGCGTCAATCTCGGGTCGCGCATCGCAACGCGCGTGCTGTGGCGCGTTGCCGGCGCCGGCTATCGCTCCGAGGATGATGTCTACCGTCTGGCGCGCCAGATCGACTGGCCGCGGCTGTTCGATGTTCGCCACAGCATCCGCGTCCATGTCACCGCGATTCGCTCGCCGCTGAAGAGCCTCGAGTTCGTCACGCTGCGGGTCAAGGACGCCGTGTGCGACTGCTTCCGCGATGCGATCGGCCAGCGACCGAACGTCAGCGCCGAGCCGGACATCCGCATCCACCTGTTCCTGACCGCCGAGCAGGCCACGCTCTATGCGGACACCTCCGGCGATGCGCTGTGGCAGCGCGGCCACAAACTGGCCAAGGTCGCGGCGCCGTTGAAGGAAAACCTCGCGGCCGGCATCCTGCGGCTGTCCGGCTGGCAGCCCGGCGTGCCCCTGCTCGACCCGATGTGCGGCAGCGGCACCTTCCTGCTCGAGGCGGCCGGCATGGCGCTGGGTGACGCGCCCGGCCTGTCGCGCGACGAGAGAGACTTCGGTTTTGCCCGCCTCAGGAACTACGATGCCGTGCTGTGGAAGCGACTGCGTAGCGAGGCGGCGGGGCGGCGGTCGGCCGCCATGGCGCCACTGCCGATTTTCGGCAGCGACCTGTCCGACGATGCGGTGGCGCGCGCTTCGCAGAACCTGGCCTACGCCGGCATCGATGACCTGGTGACGATTGAGCGTGCCGACCTGTTGCTGCGTGCGGCACCGGCGGCAAGCGGCGTTCTGATCGCCAACCCGCCCTACGGCGAGCGCCTCGGCGAAGCCGACGAACTCGCGGCTTTCTATCCGCGGTTGGGCGATGCCCTGAAGAGGAACTTCGCCGACTGGGAGTGCTGGCTGCTCTCGGCCGACACCCGCCTGCCCAAGCTGATCGGCCTCAAGCCCAAGCGCAAGATCCCGTTGTTCAATGGCCCGCTGGAATGCCGGCTCTACGGCTTTGATATCGTGTCTGGCCAGCATCGTTAGGCCCGACTCCCCCCAGCCCCCTCTTCGCGGAGGGGGAGACTATTCGGCTCGCTACGCTCGTCTATTAAGGGGAGCGCGTAGTTTCCAAGGGCGGGGTCGCACGCTTCGCGTGCTGGGGTTTGTGCATTGGCTCGGGGCGGCCCTTCGCCAATGCCTGCACCCCCAGGGTGGCGGCTTCGTTGCGGCCGTGGTGCTTGCGGGAGGCACAGGCCATGGAGCGTTTCCGAAGGGCTGCCCCGAGGAAACGCGGCACGCGCCGAAGGCGCAATCTGATCCAGGCCAGAACTACGAAGCCGCCCGTAACAATCGAGCGCAGCGAGACTGAGAGTCTCCCCTCCCGAGAGGGAGGAGCTGGGGGAGGGCGGGCCAACAGGCCCGATATTGTCTGAGCTGCGCAGCAGCTCAGACAATATCCAGGTGCTGGATCCCGGCGCTGAGATCCTTGTCTTTCGACTCCTGGCCGTGGAGCTTGATCTGCAGGCGCAGGTCGTTGACCGAGTCGGCGTTGCGCAGTGCATCCTCGTAGGAAATCTTGCCGCCCTCGTAAAGGTCGAACAGGGCCTGGTCGAAGGTCTGCATGCCGAGCTCGCGCGACTTCTTCATGATCTCCTTGATCTCATGTACATCGCCCTTGAAGATGAGGTCGGAAATCAGCGGCGAGTTGAGCAGGATCTCGATGGCGGCGGCACGGCCCTTGCCTTCCTTGAGCGGGATCAGCCGTTGCGAGCAGATGCCGCGCAGATTGAGTGAGAGGTCCATCAGCAGCTGTTGGCGCCGCTCCTCGGAGAAGAAGTTGATGATGCGGTCGAGCGCCTGGTTGGTCGAGTTGGCATGCAGCGTGCCCAGGCAGAGGTGCCCGGTTTCGGCGAAGGCGATGGCGTGCTCCATGGTCTCGGCTTCGCGGATCTCACCGATGAGGATCACGTCGGGCGCCTGGCGCAGGGTGTTCTTCAGCGCCATTTCCCACGAGTCGGTGTCGACGCCGACCTCGCGCTGGGTGATGATGCAGTTCTTGTGCTCATGCACGTACTCGACCGGGTCCTCGATGGTGATGATGTGGCCGTAGGAATTCTGGTTGCGGTAGCCGACCATCGCGGCTAGCGAAGTCGACTTGCCCGAGCCAGTGCCGCCGACGAACAGTACAAGGCCGCGTTTGGTCATCGCCACGTCCTTGAGCACCGGTGGCAGGTTGAGGTCCTCGAACTTCGGGATGGTGGTGTTGATGGTCCGCAGTACCATGCCACTGCGCCCCTGTTGCATGAAGGCGTTGACGCGGAAACGGCCGATGCCGGCCGGGCTGATGGCGAAGTTGCACTCCTTTCGCGCCTCGAACTCGGCCGCCTGCTTGTCGTTCATGACCGCCCGGGCCAGCTCGATGGTGTGCTGTGGCGTCAGCGGGTTCGTCGTGACCGGCGTCATCTTGCCGTCGACCTTCATCGCCGGCGGAAATCCGGCGGTGATGAACAGGTCGGAACCCTTTTTCTGCACCATCATGGCCAGAAGCTGGTGCATGAATTTCAGGCCTTCGTCTCGTTCCATCTGTCATTCTCCATGCGTGCCCCGGCTGATTGGCCGCTTCAGCGGCTCACTTCAGTCGCCTCCCCGCGAGGGGGGATGGGAGGGGCGGGTGTCTAGTTTTCGCCAGTACATCCTTGCGGGCATCAGCCCGCGAAGATGTCCTTGTTCGCCGCCTTGCTGCGGGCCTCGGAGGGCGAGACGATGTTGCGCTTGACCAGGTCCTGCAGGTTCTGGTCGAGCGTCTGCATGCCGAACTGCTGGCCGGTCTGGATCGCCGAGTACATCTGCGCCACCTTGGCCTCGCGGATCAGGTTGCGGATGGCCGGCGTTCCGATCATGATCTCGTGCGCGGCGACGCGGCCCTGACCATCCTTGGTCTTGAGCAGTGTCTGCGAGATCACCGCCCGCAGCGATTCCGAAAGCATGGCGCGCACCATCTCCTTCTCGGCTGCGGGGAAGACGTCGATGATGCGGTCGATAGTCTTGGCCGCCGACGAGGTATGCAATGTGCCGAACACCAAGTGGCCTGTTTCGGCCGCGGTCAGGGCGAGGCGGATGGTCTCGAGGTCGCGCAGCTCGCCGACCAGGATCACGTCCGGGTCCTCGCGCAGTGCCGACTTCAGCGCGTTGCTGAACGACAGCGTGTGCGGGCCGACTTCGCGCTGGTTGATCAGGCACTTCTTCGATTCGTGCACGAATTCGATCGGGTCCTCGACGGTGAGGATGTGGCCGTACTCGTTCTCGTTCTTGTGGTTCACCATCGCCGCCAGGGTGGTCGATTTGCCCGAGCCGGTCGGACCCGTCACCAGCACCACGCCGCGCGGCTGGTCGGCCAGCTCGGCGAAGATCTTCGGGCACTTGAGGTCGTCGAGCGAGAGGATCTTCGAGGGAATGGTCCTCAGCACGGCGGAGGCGCCGCGGTTCTGGACGAAGGCATTGACGCGGAAGCGCGCCAGACCCGGTATCGCGAAGGAGAAGTCCAGCTCGAGGTTTTCCTCGTAGTGCTTGCGCTGGCCGTCGTTCATGATGTCGTAGATCATGGAGTGCACATCCTTGTGCTCCATGGCCGGCAGGTTGATGCGGCGCACGTCGCCATGAACCCGGATCATCGGCGGCAGACCGGCCGAGAGGTGCAGGTCCGAGGCCTTGTTTTTGACTACGAAGGCGAGCAGTTCGGTGATGTCCATGCGAGCTTCCCTGGGAGCGTCCCGGATCGGTGCGGTTGTTATACTTGAAGCCGCTATATGACAACAATCGCCGCCAACTTGCAAGCCGTCAGGGAACGCATTGCCGCCGCCTGTGTCGCGGCGGGACGACCGGCCGCGACGGTGAGCCTGCTGGCGGTGTCGAAGACCTGGCCGGCCGCGGCGGTGCGCGATGCCGCGGCGGCCGGACAACGCAGATTCGGCGAAAGCTACGTGCAGGAAGCGGTGCCGAAGGTCGCGGCGCTGCGCGAGCTCGATCTCGAGTGGCATTTCATCGGCCCCTTGCAGAGCAACAAGACCCGGCCAGTGGCCGAGACCTTCGCCTGGGTCCATTCGGTCGAGCGCCTGAAGATCGCGGAGCGCCTGTCGCAGCAGCGTCCGCCCGAACTGGGGCCGCTGAATGTCTGCCTGCAGGTGAATGTTTCCGGCGAGGCGAGCAAGAGCGGCTGCGCGCCGGGTGAAGTCGCCGCGCTAGCCTCCGCGGTGGCGCAACTGCCGAATCTGCGGCTACGCGGCCTCATGGCGATTCCCGAGCCGGGCGACGACATCGCGACGCAGCGACGACGTTTCGCCACCCTGCGCGTACTTTGGGAGCGACTGGCGGCGGACGGCCTGTCGCTCGACACCCTGTCGATGGGCATGAGCGACGACCTCGAGGCGGCGGTCCTGGAGGGCGCGACCATGGTGCGTGTCGGCACGGCAATATTCGGTGAAAGGACTTACCAGTGAAAATCACGTTCCTTGGCGGCGGCAACATGGCCTCCGCCCTCATCGGCGGCCTCAAGAAGCAGGGCTTCGCGGTCGCGGGCATCCAGGTGGTCGAGCCGGCGGCGGAGGCACGCGAGCGCCTGACTGCCGCTTTCGGCGTGCGCTGCGCGGCCATGGCCGACGCCGCGACGCTGGAATGCGAGGCGCTCGTGCTTTCGGTGAAGCCGCAAGTGATGAGGGAGGCGCTGGCGCCGGTTGCCGCCCATCTTTCCACTCAGCTGGTGATCAGCATCGCCGCCGGTTTGCGCATGGCCGACATCGGCCGCTGGCTTGGCGGCTACAAGCGCCTGGTGCGCACCATGCCGAATACGCCGGCGCTGATCGGCGCCGGCATCACCGGCCTCTATGCCGATCCCAGCGTCGACCGCGAGGGCCGCGACATGGCCGAGAAGATTCTCGGCGCGGTCGGCACCGTGCTGTGGGTAGCCGACGAGGCGAAGATGGATGCGGTCACCGCCGTCTCCGGTAGCGGCCCGGCCTACGTCTTCTATTTCATCGAGGCGCTCGAGACCGCCGCGCGCAAACTCGGTTTCGACGATGTTGCGGCGCGTAAGTTGGCGGTCGAAACCTTCGTCGGCGCATCGCGCCTGGCCGAGAGCAGCAGCGAACCCGTCTCCGTGCTGCGCCAGCGGGTGACCTCGAAAGGCGGCACGACCGAGGCCGCGCTCAATTCCTTCGCGTCTGATGCCATCGCCGCCGCCATCGGACGTGGCGTCAAGGCCGCCGACAACCGCGGCCGCGAGCTTGGCGACCTCATGGGGAAAGACTAATGGCCCCCCACGCTCGCAAATTCAGCTTATGTCCCCGGCGCAGTCGGGGACGGTATTCCTTGTGGACGCTGCCCCCCACGGGGGGCAGCATGCTCCTTGGGGCGGCCCGACGGGGCATCGACTGATGCTGACGCGGATCGTTCTCTTCCTCGCCCAGGTCGCCTGCGACTTCCTCGCCGCCCTTTTCCTGGCGCGCTTCATCCTGCAGTGGGCGCGGGTGTCCTTCCGCAACCCCGTCGGCCAGTTCGTCATCGCCGTCACCGACTGGGCCGTGCTGCCGGCGCGCAAGCTCGTGCCCGGCCTCTTCGGCCTCGACCTCGCCAGCCTGCTGCTGGCCTGGCTGACCCAGCTGGGTTTCCTCGCGCTGGCGTATTCGATGTCTACGCTGGGCCATGCCGGAGGTGGCGCGAGCTTCGTGCTGCTGATGGCCGGCGCCCTGGTCGAGGTCGCGCGCCTGGCCATCCACCTGGCAATGCTGGTGGTGCTGGTCACCGCGCTGCTGTCGTGGATCAATCCCTACGCGCCCCTGGCACCCTTCTTCAACCAGCTGGCACGGCCACTGCTGGCGCCGTTCCAGCGCGTGATCCCGCCGCTCGGCGGCATCGATCTCTCGCCGCTGGTCCTGCTGCTGGCGCTGCAGGTGCTGCTGATGGTGCTCGACAGCCTGCGCGGAATGGCCTTCGGCATTCCGATGTGAGCTGGCTCGCCGTTACCCGGGATGGCGTCGTCCTCACGCTGCACATCCAGCCCGGTGCGAAGAAGACCGAGATCGTCGGCCCCCACGGCGATGCGCTGAAAATCCGTCTTGCCGCGCCGCCGGTCGACGGCAAGGCCAATGCGGCGCTCATCGAATTTCTGGCGAAAAAAGTCGGCGCTGGCAGGACGGCGGTCGAGGTCATCGGTGGCCAGACCTCGCGCACCAAGCGCGTCAGGATCGGTGGCGTTTCCGCCGCCGAACTGCGGGCGCTGCTTCAGGCAAAGGCGCCGTCGTAGGCGAGGTGGCCCTCGATCAGGGTGCAGCGCACCCGGCCCTTGAGCTCCTGCCCGAGGAAGGGCGTGTTCTTGCCCTGGCTCTTCAGCGTTTCGCGGCTGATGCGGGCCGGCGCCTGCGGGTCGAAGACGCAGACGTCGGCGGCCGCGCCTGCCGAAAGCGTGCCGCCGCCGATGCCGAGGATGCGCGCCGGATCAATGGTCACCCGAGCCAGCGCGGTGGCCAGCGGCAGCTGCATTTCGGCCGCCCATTTCAGCGTTAGCGGCAGCAGCAGTTCCAGCCCGGTGGCGCCGGGCTCGGCTTCGTCGAACGGCGTCTGTTTGGCGTCGTCGTCGACGGGGGTGTGGTCGGAACAGAGCGCGTTGATCGCGCCCGAGGCCAGCCCGGCACGCAGCGCATCGCGGTCGGCCGCTGCGCGCAGCGGCGGGTCGAGGCGGGCATGCGGGTTGAAGAAGCCGATGTCCTGGTCGCACAGGTGCAGGTGATGGACGGCGACGTCGCAGGTGACATCGATGCCCGTGGCGCGCGCGGCGGCGACCATCTCGATGCCGTCGGCCGAGGAGATGCGGGTCAGGTGCAGGCGTACGCCGGTTTCGCGCGCGAGGTGCAGGATGGTGGCGAGCGCGATGGTTTCGGCCACCACCGGAATGCCGGCCAGGCCGAGGCGCGCCGAGATTTCGCCGTCGTGGGCGACGCCGTTCTTCGCCAGGTAGGGGTCCTGCGCCTGCAGCCACACCGAGAAGCCGAAGGTGGCGGCGTATTGCATGGCGCGCATCAGCACCTGGGTGTCGAGCACGGGGGTGTTGGCTTGGCCGAACGCGATGCAGCCGGCCTCCGCCAGCTCGGCCATCTCGGTCAGGCGCTTGCCTTCGAGATTGATGGTCAGCGCACCGACCGGATAGACGTGGGCGAACTCCGGCAGCCGTGCGCGGTGCTTGAGCATTTCGACCAGCCCCGGCTCGTCTAGCGTCGGGTCGGTGTCGGGCGGGCAGGCGAGGCTGGTGACGCCGCCTGCCGCCGCTGCCGCCATTTCCGATTCGAGGGTGGCGCGATATTCGAAGCCGGGCTCGCGCAGCCGCGCCGAGAGATCGACCAGGCCGGGGCAGACGATGCAGCCCGTGGCGTCGATGGTGGCATTGGCTTCGAAGCCGGGAGGCGCGGCGCCGTCCCCGCGGGGATTTCCTCCGGTCACGCCGACTATTTTGCCCTTGGCGATGAAGACGTCGGCGGCGCGGTCGATGCCGTTGGCGGGGTCGATGACATGGCCGTTCCTGATGTGGATTTTCATGGTCAGCTCCCCGCCAGCATCGACATGACGGCCATTCTCACGGCGATGCCGAAGGTGACCTGCGGCAGGATCACCGAATGCGAACCGTCGGCCACGGCCGAGTCGATTTCGATGCCGCGGTTCATCGGCCCCGGATGCATGACGATGGCGTCGGGCTTGGCCAGCCGCAACTTGTCCGGCGTCAGGCCGTAGTACTTGAAGTATTCCTGCGGGCTGGGCAGCAGTGCGCCCTGCATGCGCTCGTTCTGCAGCCGTAGCATCATCACCACGTCGACGCCTTTCAGGCCTTCCTTCATGTCCTGGAACACGCGCACGCCCATGTCGGCGACGCCGCTTGGCAGCAGGGTGCGCGGGGCGATGACGCGGATCTCGGGCACGCCCAATGTGCGCAGGGCATGGATCTGCGAGCGCGCCACGCGCGAGTGGAGGACGTCGCCGACCACCGCCACGGTGAGCCGGGTGAAGTCCTTCTTGTAATGGCGGATGGTGTACATGTCGAGCAGGCCCTGCGTCGGATGGGCATGGCGGCCATCGCCGGCATTGACGACATGGATGTGTTCGCGCCCGGTGGCGGCGAGATGCTGGGCGATCAGGTAGGGTGCGCCGCTCGAGGCGTGGCGCACCACGAACATGTCGGCCTGCATGGCGGCGAGGTTGTCGACGGTGTCGAGCAGCGACTCGCCCTTGGAGGCGCTCGATGTGTTGATGTTGAGGTTGATGACGTCGGCCGAGAGGCGCTTGGCGGCGATCTCGAAGGTGGTGCGGGTGCGCGTCGAGTTCTCGAAGAACAGGTTGAACACGCTCTTGCCGCGCAGCAGCGGCACCTTCTTCACCTCGCGCTCGGCCACCTCGGCGAAGGGCTCGGCGGTATCGAGGATGCCCTGGAGTATCTCGCGCGACAGGCCCTCGAGGGTGATGAGGTGCTGCAGTTCGCCGTGGGCGTTCAGCTGCGGATTGCGGTTCATCATTTCTCCGTGATCCGGAAGGAAAGCGTCTCGCCGTCGCGCTCCAGCACCAGCGTCTGGCTGGCGGGCAGCGCCAGCGTTTGGGGGCACCAGGTGGCGGCGACGGGCAGCTCGCGGCCGCCGCGGTCGACCAGCACGGCGAGATCGACCCGCGCCGGGCGGCCGTAGTCGAACAGCTCGTTCAACGCGGCGCGGATGGTGCGGCCGGTGTAGAGCACGTCGTCGACGATGACGATGTGCGCGCCCTCGACATCGAAGGGAATGTTCGAGGCCTTGGCGCCCTTGTGCAGGCCGCGCTGGTTGTAGTCGTCGCGGTAGAAGGCGACGTCGATGCTGCCCAGTGGCTGCTGGATGGCCAGCTCGCGGTGCAGCCGTTCGGCGATCCAGGCGCCGCCGGTGTGGATGCCGACCAGCGCCGTTTGCGGCGTGATGGACGGGCGCATGGCGGCGGCCAGTTGCGCGCAGAGCGCGGTGGCGTCAGGCAGTGTGGGCATGGTCGAACCAGTCCTGCAGAATGAGGCGGGCGGCCTCGGCGTCGACCCTGGCCTTGGCGGATTTGTCGCGACCGGGCTTGATCGCGCGCTCGGCCTCGACCGAGGTCAGGCGCTCGTCGACCAGTTCCACCGGCAGGCGGTAGCGGCCTTCGAGCTGATGAGCGAAACGGCGGCTGCGCGCCGTCATTTCGTGTTCCGTGCCGTCAAGCGCCAGCGGCAGGCCGACGACGAGGCGCGCCGGCTGCCATTCGCCGATGAGTTTGCCGATGGCGGCGAAGCGCGCGTCGTTGGCGGGGGATTCGATGGTCGTCAGCGCGCGGGCCTGGCCCAGCAAGCCTTCGCCGATGGCGACGCCGATGCGCTCGGTGCCGAAGTCGAATGCCAGCACCGTGCCCTCAGGCATGGCCCGCGACTTCGGAGAGCGAGGCGAAATCGATACCGAGCAGTTGCATTGCCGCGGGCAGGCGCTCTTCCGGCGGCACGTCGAACAGAATGCGCGGGTCGGCGGCGACGGTGAGCCAGGCGTTCTGCGACAGTTCCCACTCGATCTGGCCGGCCGACCAGCCGGCGTAGCCCAGTGTGACCAGCACTTCGCCGGGTTCGCCTGATTCGCTCATCGACTGCAGGATGTCGCGCGAACTGGTCAGCGCGATGTCTTCAGCGACGCTGATCGTTGATTGCCAGCTGCCGCTCGGGCGGTGCAGCACGAAGCCGCGATCGGTCTGCACCGGTCCACCATAGTAGACCGGCAGCGCCGCGAAGCCGCGACCACCGGGCTCCAGGCGGATATCGACGCGTTCGAAAAGTGTCCCAAGGTCCATGTCGGTTGGGCGATTGACGACGATGCCAAGGGCGCCCTCGGCATTGTGTTCGCAGACGTAGGTCAGCGTCCGCGCAAAATTCGGATCGACCATGGCCGGCATGGCGATCAGGAAGTGGTGGGTCAGATTGACGCTGGTTTCGACGGGCGAACTCACGAATCCATTTTATCCCGTTTCCCATCTGCCACAATTCGACCATGCCCGCCCCCGCTCCCGCCGATTCGGCCGCCCTGGTCTGGTTCCGTCGCGATCTCCGTTTCGACGATCACGCCGCCCTCCATCACGCCTTGCGCAACCACTCCCGAGTCTTCTGCGCCTTCGTTTTCGATCGGGCGATTCTCGACCCGCTGCCGCGCGTCGATCGCCGGGTCGAGTTCATCCTGCGCGCGCTCGGCGAACTCGATGGCGCACTGCGAGAACACGGTGGTGCGCTGATCGTCCGCCACGGCTTTGCCGAGGACGAGATACCCCGCCTGGCTGCCGAGCTCGGCGTGACCGCGCTCTACGCCAATCGCGATTACGAGCCGGCGGCCATCGCACGCGATGCCGCGGTGCGGCGCCGTACCGCCACTGCCGACTTTCTGGATTTCAAGGACCAGGTAGTCTTCGAGCGCGACGAGGTGCTGACTCAGGGCGGCACCCCATTCTCCGTGTTCACGCCGTACAAGAACGCCTGGCTGAGGAAGCTTGAAGCTGCACACCTGGCGTCGTGGCCGGTCGAGCCGCTGGCTGCCCGTTTCACAGTGCCGCCATGCGAGTGTCGCCTGCCGACGCTGGCCGAACTCGGTTTCGAGACCACCGACCTTGCCACGCTGCCGCTGCCCGTCGGCATGCGCGGCGCGCAACAGCTTTTTCGCGACTTCGTCGAGCGCATCGACGACTACGCCGACAGGCGCGACTTCCCCGCGCTCAAGGGGCCGTCCTACCTGTCGGCACACCTTCGTTTCGGTACGATCTCGGTTCGCCAGCTCGCCGGCTACGCTCATGCCCAGGGTGGCCGCGGCGCCGAAACCTGGTTGTCGGAACTGATCTGGCGCGAGTTCTATCAGATGATCCTCTGGCACCGGCCGCAGGTCGTCGATCACGCCTTCAAACCCGAGTACGACGTCATCGGCTGGGACGATGCACCGGCACTTTTCGACGCCTGGTGCGAGGGGCGTACCGGCTACCCGCTGGTCGATGCCGCGATGCGCCAGCTCAACCGCACCGGCTACATGCACAACCGCCTGCGCATGGTGGCCGCATCATTCCTGACCAAGGACCTCGGCATCGACTGGCGGCACGGCGAGCGCTACTTCGCCGAGAAGCTGCTCGACTTCGACCTCGCCGCCAACAACGGCGGCTGGCAGTGGGCCGCCTCGACCGGATGCGATGCCCAGCCGTATTTCCGCATCTTCAATCCGGTGACGCAGTCGGAGAAATTCGATCCGGCGGGGAAGTTCATCCGCCGCTACGTGCCGGAACTGGAGCAGGTGCCGGACAGGTTCATCCACGCTCCCTGGCGCATGACAGCCGCGCAGCAGCAGGAATGCGGGGCGCTGATCGGCCGCGACTACCCGGCGCCGATCGTCGATCACGCGGCAGCGCGGACGCGGACGCTGGAGCGCTACGGCCGGCTCAGTCAGGCTTCTTGACGTAGCTGCCGATCAGCTTGAGCAGCTCTTCCTCGTCGTAGGGCTTGCCGAGGTAGTGATTGACGCCGATTTCCATCGCGTAGTTGCGATGCTTGTCGGCGATGCGCGACGTGATCATTATGATCGGGATGCCACGCGTACGGGCATCGGCGCGGACGTTGCGGGTGAGGTCGAAGCCGTCCATGCGCGGCATCTCGATGTCGACCAGCATGACATCCGGAATGACCTCGCCCAGCTGTTCGAGGGCATCGACGCCGTCCTTGGCGGTGACGACGTGGTAGCCCTCGCGCGCCAGCAGGCGGCCGGTGATCTTGCGCACGGTGAGCGAATCGTCGACCACCATGACCGTCGGCGTCGCCGCGACCGCGGCCTCCTCGCTGATGCGCTGGACGGTGGTCTCCGTCAGCGCCATCGGCGCGGCTTCGCGGCTGGCCAGCGCGATCGGGTTGATGATCAGCGCCACCTCGCCGTCGGCGAGCACGGTGGCGCCGGCGATGCCGACCACCCGCGCCAGCTGCGGCCCGATGTTCTTGACGACCACTTCCTCGTTGCCGAGGAGGCCGTCGACCTCGAGCGCGATGCGTTGCGAGCCGCCCTTGAGCAGCATCAGCCAGTGGCGGCGCGCCGGCTGCGGGTGGGCGCCGGGATCGCCGAGCAGACGCCCGACGTAATGCCAGGGGTAGTGGTTACCGAGCCAGTCGGTGCCTCGCCGCTCGCGGATGGTGGCGATCGCCTCGGGCTTCATCTCGCTGACCTGCTCGACCATGGCCGACGGGATCGCGAAGAGATGGCCGCCGGCGCGGATCAGCACGGCCTGGGCCACGGCCAGGGTCAGCGGCAGGTAGATGCGGAAGCGCGCGCCCTTGCCGGCTTCGGAGGCGATTTCGATGCGGCCGCCGAGATTGGCGGTCTCGTTCTTGACCACGTCCATGCCGACGCCGCGGCCGGAGACCTCGGTCACCTCGGCGGCAGTGGAGAAGCCGGGCTGGAAGATCATGCCCATAATGCGGGCGTCGTCGACCTCCTCGTCGGCGCCGAGCAGGCCGCGCTCGATCGCCTTGGCGCGGATGCGGACGAGGTCGAGGCCGGCACCGTCGTCACTCATCTCGATCAGCACTTCGTTGCCGGCCTGGGCCAGCGTCAGCTGGATCTCGCCGATCTCGGGCTTGCCCGCGGTGGCTCGTCGTTCGCGGTTCTCGAGTCCATGGGACACGGCATTGCGCAGCAGATGCTCGATCGGGCCGATCATCGCTTCCAGCACCGAGCGGTCGAGTTCGGTCTGGCCGCCGCGGATGTCGAGGTTGGCGCGCTTGTCGAGTTCCTTGGCGGTCTGGCGGACGACGCGGTAGAGGCGATCGGCCACCGAACTGAACGGCACCATGCGCACGCTCATCAGTGCCTGCGACAGCTCGCGGTTGAGGCGCGACTGCGCCACCAGCGCGGCATCGGCGTGGTCGAGGTTGCGCAGCAGGTTGTGCTGCACCGTGGATACGTCGTTGACGCTCTCGGCCATCATCCGCGTCAGTTCCTGGAAGCGGGTGAAGCGGTCGAATTCGAGTGGGTCGAAATTGGCGTCGTGGGCCTGGGCCTCGGCGAGCTGCGACTGCATCTGCGACTCGGCCTGGATCTCGATTTCGCGCAGTTGGTTGCGCAGGCGGATCACGTTCTCGGTCAGGTCGAGCAGCGCAGCCTTGAGCGTGCGCATCTCGCCCTCGATGCGGGCCCGCGCGATGGCCATTTCGCCCGCCTCGTTGACCAGCTTGTCGACGAGATCGGCGCGCACCCGCAGGCTGCGCTTGGCCGCGGCTTCTTCGGCCGCCGCCGCGATTTCTGCCCGCGTCGCGGCGGCTGCAGCGGCCGGTACCGGCGCCGCCGCCCGGGCCGCGGCTTCGGCGGCGGCTTCCTCCGGGGTGACCGCATCGACGTCGCCGAAGCGGCGCAGCTTGTCGATCAGCATCGCGCTGCGGTCGTAGGTGGCTTCGACCTCGTCGAGGAAGGCGGGGGTGATGTCGGAAGAGGCCTCGATGCGCGTCTCGAGGCCATGCACGATTTCGCCGATGCTCATCGCGCCCGCCATGCGTGCGCTGCCCTTCAGGGTATGCAGCAGGCGGCGCAACTGGTTGGAAATCTCGATGTCGGTCGGCTGCTCGCGCCAGTTGCGCAGCTCGGTGCCGATCTCGCGCATCAGATCCTGCGATTCCTCGAGGAAGAAGGGCAGCAGCTGCGGGTCGAGGTCGTCATGCAGCCGCGACTGGCGGCGTTCCAGGGCTTCTTCCTCGGTGATCGCATGTTCGGCTGCCAGCGCGGCAGGGATAGCCTCGCCCGCTGGCATGAGCAGGGCCTCCGCCGGCACTGCGGCGCTTGGCGCGGTAGCTTCGGCGATGGCCGTCGGCTCGATAACTGGCAGTTCGAACGACGGCAGTTCGAGCGACGGCAGTTCGAGCGACGGCAGTTCGAATACCGGAACCTCTTCCCCTGCCGGTGCCACCGGCTCTGCTTCCGGTACGTGAGGCATCAGGCGGTCGAGTTCCGCGGCGAGGCCCGTTTCCGGCGCCGGCAGCCGCAATTCGGCGATGGCGCCGACCATGCCCTCGAGCGCGCCGACGGCGCGCGCCAGCAGCATGCGCTGGGGCTCGTCGGGAGGCAAATCGGCATCGAGCAGGCGTTCGAAGGCAAGTTCCAGCGCGTGGGCCACGCCTTGCACCGCCGGCAGGCCGGTGGTCGCGGATATGCCGCCGAGCGTGTGAGCGACGCGCAGCAGGTCCCGGTCGATCCCGCGGGCGCCTTCCAAGCCGGTCTGCAGGGCAGCGACGTGGCCGCGAGCCTCGGCGACGTAGAGATCGTAGAGCGCCCGCGCGATCTCGCACTCGCCGACCATGACCGTTTCGACCGCCGGTGGCTCGGCAGGGACTTCGGCAACCGCTTCCGCCGGCAATTCCATGGGCAGTTCGAAAGCCTCGGTGGCGGCTAACTCGGCGGCGAGCGCCGGCGCTTCGAGCGGAGCGATCCCGGCGACCTCCGCAAGGGCTTCGGGCTCCGCCGCTGCCGGCTGCGGTTGCTCGGCCGCCGCCGTTTCTTCCTCGCTGAGCAGGCGCTCGCACTGTGCGACGAGGGTACCGGCGTCGCGCCAGGTACCGCCGCCGGCCTCAAGTTGGGCGACCCAGTCGTGGAAAAGCGCATGGGCCGACTCGAGCACGGCCAGCAGCGGCGGCGAGACCAGCTGTTCCTGCTGCAGCCACTTGTTGAGAGTCTGCTCGACCGCCCATGCGGCTTCGCCCAGGTCGGTGAGGCCGACCATGCGTCCGCTGCCCTTCAGGGTGTGGAAGCTGCGCCGTACGGTGGTCAGCGTTTCGCGGTCATGCGGCTGGCTGGCGAGCTGCGGGACGTTGGCGGCGATCGCCGCGAGAACTTCGTGGGCTTCCTCGAGGAAGATCGAGAGAAGTTCGGCATCGACCTCTGCGCTGCTGGCCTCGGCGAGCCGCGCAGTTTCGGCCGACGGTGCGGGCGCTTCGGCCGGGGCGGCTTTTTCGACGGCGGCCTCGAAAGCGGCCTCGATGACCGTCGGCGTCTGCTCGGTGTCGATCGCCGCGATGGCGGCGCTGGCCTGCGCGGCAAGTCCCTGGTCGGCAACGAGGTTGGCGTCCTCGCGCAGCGCTTCCAGGTTGTGCTTGAGTTCCTCGCGCAGCTCGCCCTGTGCTTCCTGTGGTGCGGCCTTGAGCTGGGCAGCGAGAATCTGCGATTGTGTCAGCGCCTTGTTGATTTCCTGCTCGACGGTCGGCGCCGCGGCTTCCACCACGACCGGCGCCGGATTGAGGATGGCGTCGAGATCGGCCGGGCCGAACTGCAGCTTCTCGACGAAGAAACCGAGGCCGGAGAGCTTGGCGGCGACATCCTCGAAGTCCGCCTGCTGCGGCATGTAGAACTCGTCGCGGAAGGTCGCGATGCGGGTTTCGCATTCGTGCAGCACTTCGACGGCGCGATCCTGGCCGAGCACCATGAGCGCTCCGGTGACCTGGGTCAGCGGCTTGGCGAGCTGACCGAGCTCGGCGCGCTGCGCCGGATTGCGGAAGAAACCGTCGAGAGTCTGCTCGACCACCGCCAGGTTCGCCAGGATTTCCTTGGCCACCTGGTGCATGAGCAGCCGTTCCTGGGCGCGCCGCGAGATCTCGTCGAGCTGGGGAATCTCCAGCGCGCCTAATGCCTCGCCGCGCAGCAGCGCGGCCAGCCGTCCCGCGACGGTATCGACCTGATGGGCGAACTGGATGCCGACCTCGGGGAAGTGCTCGAGGGTACTTTCGAGGAGCAGCAGCGCGGTCGCAATTTCCAGCCCGTCGGCATCACCGTGGCGGGCCGGTTGGGTGGCGATGGCCTCAGCGGTCTTCTGGATCGCCGAGGCCAGGCGCGCGATCTCGGGCTGGCCGAGTTCATCGAGACGAGCGACGAGCTGCACAACGCCGTCGCGGAACTGCGCCAGGGCCGTTGTGGTGCCAGCGCAGTAGCGGTTCCAGTGATCCTTGGTCGTCGCCAGCAGCTCGCGGCTGGCGCGCAGCACCGGCTTGAGCGGCGTGATGTCCTGGGCGTCGCCTATCGCGGGAATGAGGTTGTCGAGCCGGTAGGCGGCGCGCACGCACTCGAGATGATCGCTGCCGTGCGGGGCGCGGGCGACGTAATAGAGGACGTCGCGCATCAGGCGGTCGGCGACGGTGCCGGAGCCCTCGAGCAGCTTGCGCAGCTGCCCCTCGATGCGGCCGCACAGCTTCTTGACGGCGGCATCGGCCTCGATGCCGCCGCCGGCCAGCGCGTCGAAAAAGGCCATGGCGACCCACCAGAAGGCGCGGCTGGCCGGTTGTGACTGCGTCATTTCGACCATGGCGACGGCCATGCGCATGTCGGCGGCGCCCTTGGGATCCTGCTTGAGCCACTTGAGCAGGCCGCGCTGGAAGCCGAGCCGGGCCGCCTTGATGCGCGCCTGGAGCGCCTCGGTGGCGAGGGGTGCCGGTTCCTTCTCGCGTCGCGGCGGTCGCAACGTCAGGTCGGGGAAGAACAGCTCGGTCGCCCCGGGCACGGGCTGGCCGCGGGCCACGGCGATGTCGCGGTAGGCGGGGAACAGCTTGAGCGCCTGATCGGGGCGGCCATCGACGAGGTCATCGAGATAAAGACGGATGGCGGCAAAGCCCTTGCGCCCGGCCTCGGCCGCCTGCGGCGTCGCCGCAATCGAGCCGTCCTCGAAACCGGCGAGCAGCGCCTCGAGCGCTTCGGCGAACTGGGTAACGCCCTCGAGACCGACGATGGTCAGCGCGCCGCGCGCCTGGCGCAGATGATTGCGCGCCTGTCCGATCTGCGCCGCCTCATGGCTGGCGGCGAACTGGCCGAGCGCTTCGCCGGCGCGTTCGAGCGCGAGATCGATCTCGCCCTTGACCCAGGTCAGGGGGCCGATGTCCAGTTCTGTCGCCATGTTCATGCGTTAATGCCCGCGCCAGTCCGACCTCAGACCTTGAAGCCGGAAACCGAGCCCTTGAGTTCGACAGCGAGGTTGGCCAGCTGGCCGATCGATACCGCGGTGCGTTTGGTGCCGTCGGTGGTCTGGTCCGTCACCTGGCGGATGCCTTCCATCGCGGTCGCCACACCGGTGGCGACGCCCGCCTGATGCTGGGTGTCGGTCGAGATCTTCGCGATCAGTTCGGCCAGGGACTTCGACACGTTGGAGATTTCCTCCAGGGCCTGGCCGGCGGCGTCGGAGAGCTTGGCGCCCTCGACCACGCCCTGCGTCGAGTATTCCATCGCCGAGACGGCGTCGTGGGTGTCCGCCTGAATGGTCTTGACGATCGCCGCGATCTGCTTTGTCGCCTCGCCGGAACGTTCGGCCAGACGTTGCACTTCTTCCGCAACCACCGTGAAGCCGCGGCCCGCCTCGCCGGCCGATGCCGCCTGAATGGCGGCGTTGAGCGCCAGCACGTTGGTCTGCTCGGTAATGTCGGAAATCAGTTCCACGATTTCGCCGATCTCCTGCGAGGATTCGCCCAGGCGCTTGATCCGTTTCGATGTCTCCTGGATCTGGCCGCGGATTTCGTTCATGCCCTTGATCGAGTTTTCCACCGCCTCGGCGCCCTTCTGCGCGGCCTCGAGCGACTGGCGCGCCACGCGGGCCGACTCCAGCGCGTTGCCGGATACCGCGCTCATCGATTGTGCCATCTCGAGCACCGACTCGCTGGCCTGCTGGATTTCGTGCGACTGGCGCTCGGCGGCCTGGAGCAACTGGGTCGAGGTCTGCTGCGCGGTCTCCGACGCCGCGGCCACCTGGCCTGCGGCCTCGTTGATTCGCCGCACCAGCACCGACAGTTCTTCAATGGTGTAGTTCACCGAGTCGGCAATGGCGCCGGTCACGTCCTCCGACACCGTTGCCCGCACCGTCAGGTCGCCGTCGGCCAGGTCGCCCATCTCGTTCATCAACCGCAGAATCGCCTCCTGTGTCGCGTCCTTCGCCGCCTCGGCCTCGCGCCGCTGCCGCTCGACTTCTCCCTGGCGGTTGTGGGTGTCATCGTTGTAGACCTTGAGCATCAGCACCAGAAGCAGCAACACCAGCGAACCGGAGACGATGACGACGATGGTCGGCACGGTGCTTTCCGACTGCTTGCCGATCTCCTGGAACAGGGTGTCGGTCGCGCCGGCCAGCTGTTCGGCCATGGGCTGCAGCTTGACGCCGCCGGCCTTGGCGGCGTCAAGGTCGGGAATGGCGGCCGCGATCCCGGCGCCGGCGATACCGATCTCGCCGAGCGATTTCTCGAGCGTGTCGCGCACCGTGCTGTCGACGGCCTTGGCCGCGGCATCCGCCTTCTGGAAGATTTCGGTGAGGTTGGTCTTGAGGATATCCACTGTCTGCAGGTGCATTGGCGCCGGCAGCAGGAGCACCACGCGGGCGCGGCGGGAGATGTCGATGGACATCTTGGCGATGTCCTCGAGGCGGGGATCGGTCTCGGCGAGTTTGCCGATGTCGGCCGAGGCCTTGGCGAGCTTGTCCGAGGCTTCGGCGAGGCCTTTCAGCGATTTTTCCTTGGCGAGCACGACGCCCAGGCCTGCATCCAGGCCCTTCCAGGCGCCGGCAATCTTGTCGACCCCCGGCCGCAGCGCTTCGTCGACCGCTACCGCATCGAAGCCCGCCTCACTGCCGCCGTTGGTCAGCAGATTGAGCAGGGTGCCGAAGCGCGCGCGGCCAGACGACAAGGCGGCGAAGTCGATGGCGGAACCCTGGGTCGTCACGCGCACGGCGCCCTTGCCGATGATCTGCGAGAACACCCGCATCTCGGCGATGATCGCGCGGTGGGTATCGCGGATTTCCGTGGTACGGATCTGCTGCCACAGCACGAACACGAGCGTCACCAGGAAGAAGAAGGCGGCTGCGCCGAGAATCTGCAACTGCAGGTTGGCCGGCTTGGTGCCTATCAGCGGCAGCTTGAGCTGGCGCCGACGGTCTACCGCGGGCGATCCGCCGGCCCCTGCGGCGGGCGCCTCGCCCATCACGGTCGTCTGCGGTGCGGGCCGCTTGCGGCGGTCGAATGTCGGCAGCTTGAAGGGCAGCTTAAATGCCATGTTTAGTCCCCTGGTGGTCCTGGTGGTTCATGGTGGGTGTGCGTCACGCGGCGATCAGTTCGACACGTTGAGAAATTCGGGGTCGTCGAGCAGCGACTTGATCTGTAACCGGGTCCAGGCCTGGCCGCTGGGGTCGACATAACGGGCACCGGACCACGCCGGTGCATTGTCCGCCGGAGCCTCTTCCGTCATGTCGGCGAGGCCCTTGAGTCCGAGGGTGCGATTGACCAGCAGTGCGCTGTTGATGCCGTGACGCGAGCCAACCAGCAGAAGACGGGCTTCGCTGTTGCGCGGGGTCGCCTCGCCGCCACGGAAGGCGGAAAAATCGACGACGCTGTAGAGCGCACCGCGGACGTTGGCGACGCCGGCGAACCACGGCTTGGTCAGCGGTACGTTGGTCAGGGGGGGGCAGCGGCAGCACTTCGCCGGAATCGGACAGTTCGAGCAGGCAGTGGTCCTTGCCGGAGATGATGCCCAGCAAGGCACGTGCCGTTTCACCCCGGCGCGCCGAGGTCAGCCGTTCGGACAGGCCGGCCTGGAACTCCCGCAGGCTGAGACGACGTCTTGCCATGACCTGTAACGGTCCCGTTCCTTAGCCCAGCGCGGCGATCTTGGCCAGCAGCGCGGCCTGGTCGACGGGCTTGACCATGTAGTCGTGGGCACCTTGGCGCATGCCCCAGATCTTGTCCGTTTCCTGATCCTTGGTGGTGCACATGATGACCGGGATGTGCTGCGTCGCCGGCTCGCGCGAGATGGTGCGCGTGGCCTGGAAGCCGTTCATGCCAGGCATCACCACGTCCATGAGGATGAGGTCGGGCAGCTGTTCCTTGGCGACGGTGATCGCTTGCTCACCGCTCTCGGCGGTGATGATGTGGAAACCGTTTTTCGTCAGCAGATCGGTCAGCACGTGACGTTCGGTCGGCGAATCGTCGACCACGAGGATTTTCTTGATGGGCATTTGTCTGTTCTCCTGGGCTGTCAGGTGGCGCGGCCGGCATGGGTGGCCACCGTTTTGATAAGACTTTCCTTGGTGAAGGGCTTGGTCAGGTATTCGTCGGAGCCGACCATGCGTCCGCGTGCACGGTCGAACAGGCCGTCCTTCGAGGAAAGCATGATGACCGGCGTGCTGGCGAAGCGGGGATTCTTCTTGATGAGGGCGCAGGTCTGGTAACCGTCGAGGCGCGGCATCAGGATGTCACAGAAGATGACCGTCGGCTGGTTGTCCGCGATCTTGGCCAGGGCATCGAAGCCGTCTTCGGCGACCAGTACCTGGCAGCCGGCCTGGACGAGAAAGATCTCGGCGCTCTTGCGGATGGTGTTCGAATCATCGATCACCATCACCTTGACGCCCTTCAAGTCAGCCACGTCGGACAACGGACCCGTCTCCCCTTTCTGCCCTTCTCTGCACATCCAACGTCGATGTGCCGGTTTTGCCGCGAATATACATCAATCAGACCTGAAACATCGCAAAGCCTTCATGGCCGACGAGGCTCGCCGGACAACACGGACCGGACGGAAAATCCTCCCAGCTGGGCTCCGGCTCCGGGCCGTCGCAGCAGCAATGGCGATGGCCGCACTCAGGTTAGAATCGGCGCATCTTACCGCACCCCGTCGCTTGCGCGCATGCCGATGACCCCTACTGCCCCGGATTTGTTGCCGCCGATGGTGCTGACCTTCGCCGCCGCGGATCCTACCGGCGGCGCCGGCATTCAGGCGGATCTGCTGACGCTGGCCAGCATGGGCTGCCATCCGCTCTCGGTCGTTACGGCCCTGACGGTGCAGGATACGACCGGCGTCGAGGCCGTCATGGCCATAGACGGCGGATGGGTGGCCGACCAGGCCCGCGCCCTGCTCGAGGACATGCCGGTGGCGGCCTTCAAGCTCGGCATGCTCGGCAGCGTCGAGGCCATCGCCGCCATCGCCGAGGTCCTTTCCGACTATCCCGACATTCCCCGGGTGCTCGACCCGGTGCTGACCTCCGGGCGCGGCGATGCACTGGCCGACGAGGAAATGATCGACGCCATGATCGAGCTGCTGCTGCCGCAGACGACCATCCTCACGCCGAACAGCCTCGAGGCGCGCCGCCTCGCGCTGGACGAGGACAACGAGGCCGACGCGCCCGACCTACCCGAATGCGCACGCCGGCTGATCAACGCCGGCTGCGGCTACGTTCTGGTCACCGGCACCCACGAGGGAACGCCGCAGGTGGTCAACACGCTCTACGGCTCGCATGGCGCCGTGCGCAGCGACAGCTGGGAGCGCCTTCCCGGCAGCTACCATGGCTCGGGCTGTACGCTGGCCTCGGCCATCGCCGCCAATCTCGCCCTGGGGCTCGACATCGCCGAGGCGGTGCGCGATGCGCAGGAATACACTTGGCAGACGCTGGCCGCGGGCTTCCGCCCCGGCATGGGGCAGTACATTCCGGATCGCTTCTTCTGGGCGCGGGAGGATGAAGATGAGCAGGACCAATAGGGGATTGCGCGGTCTTTATGCGGTGACGCCGGCAGACAACCTGCTGCCGCGGCTGTCTGCGCTGGTAGGTCTCGCGCTCGAGGGGGGAGCGAGGCTGGTGCAATACCGCAACAAGGAGGCGCCGATGCCGCTCAAGCGCTCGCAGGCGGCGGAATTGCTGCGCATCTGCCACGCCCATGACGCCAGGCTCATCGTCAATGACGACGTCTGGCTCGCCATCGAGATCGGTGCCGACGGCGTACACCTCGGCCGCGACGATGCCGATCCGGTGATGGCGCGGCAGGCGCTCGGCCCCAAGCGGCTGCTCGGCGTGTCCTGCTACGACGACGTCGAGCGCGCGGTCGCGGCCGAAGCCGCCGGTGCCGACTACGTGGCCATCGGCAGCATGTTTCCTTCGGCGACCAAGCCCAATGCCACCCGCGCGCCGCTCGAACTGATCACCGAGATCAAGCGCCGGGTCAAGGTTCCGGTCGCCGCCATCGGCGGCATCAAGCTCGAGAACGCGCCCGCCGTGCTCGCCGCCGGCGCCGACATGGTGGCGGTGGTTAGCGATCTCTTCGACGCCATGGACATCAAGGGCCGCGCCGCGGCCTTCCAGAAACTGTTCGACACCAAGTGAATGCAATGACCCGCAACGAAGACCTTTTCAGCCGTGCCCAGAAAACCATCCCCGGCGGCGTCAATTCGCCCGTCCGCGCCTTCCGCTCCGTCGGCGGCACCCCGCGCTTCTTCACCCGTGGCGAAGGGGCTTATGTCTGGGACGCGGACGGCAAACGCTACATCGACTACGTCGGTTCCTGGGGGCCGCTGATCCTCGGCCATGCCGATCCCGACGTGGTGCGCGCAGTGCAGCAGGCGGCGGCGCAGGGCCTCACTTTCGGCGCGCCGACCGAGGCCGAGATCGAACTGGCCGAATTGCTGGTCAAGCTGGTGCCGAGCATGGAACTGGTGCGGCTCGTCTCCTCGGGCACCGAGGCGACCATGAGCGCGATCCGCCTGGCGCGCGGCTACACCGACCGCGACATGATCATCAAGTTCGAGGGCTGCTACCACGGCCATGCCGACAGCCTGCTGGTCAAGGCCGGCTCAGGCGCGCTGACCTTCGGCAACCCCTCGTCGGCCGGCGTGCCGCCGGACCTGGCCAAGCATACGCTGGTGCTCGACTACAACGATGCCGCCGAACTGGCCCACGTCTTCCACCAGCACGGTCGCGACATCGCCTGCGTCATCGTCGAGCCGGTCGCCGGCAACATGAACCTGATCCGGCCCACGCCGGAGTTCCTCAAGGCCATGCGCCACCTCTGCGACCAGCACGGCGCGCTCTTGATCTTCGACGAGGTGATGACGGGTTTCCGCGTCGGGGCGGGCAGCGCCCAGGGTCTGTTCGGCATCACGCCGGATCTCTCCACCTTCGGCAAGGTGGTCGGCGGCGGCCTGCCGCTGGGCGCCTTCGGCGGTCGTCGTGACGTCATGGAGAAGATCGCGCCGCTCGGCCCCGTATATCAGGCCGGCACGCTCTCGGGTAACCCGCTGTCGGTGGCGGCAGGACTGGCCACGTTGCAGAAGGTCATGCAGCCCGGCTTCTACGAGGCGCTGACGGCGAAGACGCTATCCCTCGTCGATGGCCTGGCAGCGGCGGCGAAAAGGAAGGGCGTGAAGTTCTGCGCGCAGTCCGTCGGCGGCATGTTCGGCGTCTATTTCTCGGACGTGGTGCCGACCTCTTACGACGAGGTGATGGCCTGCGACAAGGAAGCCTTCAACCGCTTCTTCCACGCCATGCTGGAAAAGGGCGTTTATCTCGCACCTTCGGCCTTCGAGGCCGGCTTCGTTTCCGCGGCGCATTCGGATGCCGACATCGCGGCGACCGTCGCCGCGGCCGAGGCCTGCTTCTAGGCGCCGGCCGAAAAGTCGGCACCCCAAGGGTACTTCCTGCGGGGCGCGCTGGCGATACGGCGGTTTCCCGGCGCGACTACGACTGCCGTCCGCCCTCGCGCGGCTTGCCGCCCTTCCTTCGCTCGAGCCATCGCAGGGCGACATACGTCGTCCAGCCGACGAACGCCATGCCGACGGTGAACGCGGCGTAGGCGATGGGCCAGGGAATGTCCTTGGTCATCATCGAGTATTCGGACATGCCGCCGATCCCCGCCAGGATGTTGATCGGCATGAAGACGACGCTGATGGTGGTCAGCTTGGACACGCGCTTGTTCTGGTTGATGTTGATGAAGCCGACGGTGGCGTCCATCAGGAAATTGATCTTGCCGAAGAGGAAGGTGGTGTGGCCGTCGAGCGATTCGATGTCGCGCAGGATCTGCCGGGCCTCGTCCTGCTGGTCGGTCGTCAGGAGCTTGCCGCGCATCAGGAAGGACAGCGCGCGGCGGGTATCCAGCACATTGCGGCGGATGCGGCCGTTGAGGTCCTCGCCGCGGGCGATTTCCGAGAGGATGTGGGCCGCCTCCTCGTCGGTCACGTTCGGATGCAAAACCTTCTTGCTGACCGCCTCGAAATCGGCATAGACGTCCTCGAGCGCATCGGCCGAGTATTCGGCGTCGGCGGCGTAGAGGTCGAGCAGCACATCCTTGCCCTCGGTGACGTAGCCGACCTCGGTACGCGCGCGCAAGCGCTGCAGGCGGAATACCGGCAGTTCTTCCTGGCGCACCGAGAACAGGATGTCGTTGTGGAGGATGAAGGCGACCGCGACGTTGCGCGACTCCGTATCGGTATCGAGCAGGAAGTCGGAATGCAGGTGGAGCTCACCGTTGTCGTCGACGTAGAAGCGGGCGCTGGCCTCGAGGTCCGTCAGTTCCTCCGGGTTCGGCAGTTCGAGGCCGAAATACTTGCCGACCCAAGCGCGGACGAAGGGCGAGGGGGCGACGAGGTCGACCCAGATCGGCTTGACGTTGGCGAGGTCGGCACGGCTGTCGACCTGCACCTGGGAAAGCCGCCCATTGCGCAACTCGAAGGCATTGAGCATGTTGCGTACGCTGGCGTAGGGCCGCGCGCCGACCAGTTCCTCGCGCACGTCGTCGGAAACGATCTCCAGGATGTCGTCGCAGCGGGCCTCGTCGACCTGCTGCCAGGTCACCAGCCGGTCTTCCTCCGGCAGGGTCTCGAGGATGCGGGCGATATAGGAGGTGTCGAGCCGGTCAAGCAGCCTCTGCAACTCGACGAGGTGCTGCTTGTGCACGATGTCCTCGACCAGTTCATGGCGCGGCATCTCCTGGCGATGGACGACCTCTTCGACCCGGCGATGGCGCGACAGCAGCAGCTGCACCTCGCTGAGGTGCTGCTCCAGGGGGTCTTCAGCGCGGGGGCGGACGTCGAGAATATCGGTCATGACAGCGGCTCGAAAGCGCGAATTCTACCCCCCTGCGCCTGGGCTTTAAGCCGCCGGGTCGTCCCAAGGCGAAATACTCCCCCGCGGGGACGACCATCAAGGCACTTCGGCACCGGGCATGCGCCCGAGTATCAGTTGCGTGCGGCCGTTGACGTAGGCCGAGTAGGGGTTCTTCTCGAAGCGCCGTGGCGCCGGCAGCATCACGGCGAGGCGCGCCGCCTGCTCCGCGCCGAGGCCGGCCGCCGTGGTGCCGTAATAACGCTTTGCCGCGGCTTCCGCACCGAACAGTCCCTCGCCCCATTCCACGACGTTGAGATAGACCTCGAGGATGCGGCGCTTGTCCCAGAGCAATTCGATCCAGACGGTGATCACCGCCTCCTGCGCCTTGCGCCATGGCGTCTTCGAGGCCGAGAGGAAAAGATTCTTGGCCAGCTGCTGGGTGATGGTCGAGCCGCCGGCGACCACTTTGCCCGTCTTCTGGTTCTTTTCGATCGCCTTCTGGATGCCCTCCCAGTCGAAGCCCTCGTGGTCGACGAACTTGTCGTCCTCGGCGGCGATTGCGGCGCGCTTGAGGTTGTTCGATATCTTCGCGTAGGGCACCCACTGGTGCTTGAGCTCGGCCCTGGGATTCTTCTCGCGCAATTCGTCCAGTCGGCGGCTCATGAAGCTGGTCATGCCCGGGTCCATCCACCGGTACCAGACGACCCAGCCGAGGTACCAGCCCTGCCAGAGCACGATCAGGGCCAGCAGCGCGAACAGCGCGCGCTTCAGCCAGAGGGGCGCGGGCCTCATCCCCGGCGCAATTCCGCCAGCACCGGCGCGGTGTCGGGGCGCACGCCGCGCCACACTGAAAAGGCCTCGGCCGCCTGTTCGACCAGCATGCCGAGGCCGTCGGCGACAGCGGCGCCTGCGGCGCGCGCCTGCGCCATGAACGGCGTCTCGCGGCCGTAGAGCATCTCGTAGGCAAGGCAGCCGGCGGCAAAGACGCCCGCGGGCAGGGGCAGCGCCGCGTCGCTCAGGCCTGCCGAGGTGGCATTGATGACCAGCTCGAACTGCCGCTCGGCCAGCGACTCGAAGCCACCGCCTTCGATGTTGAATGCCGCGGCAAGCCCGACAGCCTTCCCGGCGGTGCGGTTGGCGACGAAAATGGTCGCCGGGCGTTCGTCGAGCAGGGGCAGGATCACGCCGCGTGCCGCGCCGCCGGCGCCGAGGATCAGGCTGCGCCGGCCAGCAATGGCGGCGCCGAGGTTGTGCGCGATGTCGCGCACCAGCCCCGCCCCGTCGGTGTTGTCGCCGAGGATGCGGCCATTTATGAATGTCAGCGTATTTACGGCGCCGGCCGCCTGCGCCCGCGGCGTCAGCGAGTCCGCCAGGCGGAAAGCCTCTTCCTTGAACGGCACCGTGACGTTGGCGCCACGGCCACCTGCCGCGGCGAAATCGCGCACGCTGTCCGCGAAACCGTCGAGCGGGGCGAGGATGGCCTCGTAGCTCAGGTCCTGCCCCGTCTGTCTGGCGAACAGGGCGTGGATGCGCGGGGACTTGGAGTGCGCGATCGGATTGCCGAACACGCAATACCGGTCTGTCATTTCAGTCCGAGCGCAGCTTGTCGGCGCTGGTGAAGGTCCAGGTGCGCGTGATCTCGAGGATGTCGGTGTCGCGCGCGATGTCGGCGGGGAAGGGGGAGTAGGGCGAGGCCATCTGCACGATGCGCCGCGCCGCGTCGTCGAGGATTCTCTGACCCGAGGGGCGGCTGACGTCGACGCGATCGAGCGTGCCGTCGGCCTTGATCACCACCGTCAGCACCAGGCTGCCGTACATCTTGCCGCGTGCGGCTTCGGGGTAGTTGAGGTTGCCGATGCGCTCGACCTTCTGCCGCCAGTCCTCGACGTACTGGGCGAAGCGGTACTCCTCGGTGCGGGCGCCGATGAACTTCTTGCGCGGGCGCTTGTTGTACTCCTCGATGTTCTTCGCGATCTGGCCCTCGAGGCGTGCGACGGCCATGGCGCTGCTGGCGAGGTCGAGGCCGGATACGTTGGGCGGCGCCAGTGGCGCGGGCAGCGTCGGTTCGGCGTGCTTGGGTGTGGGCACCGCCTTCTGGCTGTTGAGCCGGGTCATCATCTCGCGCTGTTGCGTCTCGAGCTGGGCGACGCGGCGCTGCGCCTCGACCAGGCTGTCGCCCTCCTTCGTGTGCTTCGACACCGGCAGCGGCGTGGCGGCGCGGCGATTCTCGTCCGTGTTGCCGCCGCCGTCGAGGTTGGCCTGGGACTTGGCCTGGACGTCGGTGGGCCGCGTCGCACTGCGGCTGTTGACGAGGATGACGTCGAGGGCGCGCTCCGTCGCCCGCGGCAGCGCGTCGGGGAAGGTGAAGTGGATCGACAGCAGCAGGGCGTGAAATGCCAGCGAAATGCCTATGGCCCAGGCGAGGCTGCGGCTCTGGGGATCCATGGACGGGGACGTCGGCAGCGGCATTGCGGGCAGGTATCCGGGGCTCGGGGCGGTGGTGGCCAGAGTCGACATCCGCGAATTTTACCCCTCGCCTTCCGCCTCCCCGGCCTCGTCAATCTGCGCATCAGGCGCGGCCTCCCCCGGCAATTCGAGCGATTCGAGGAAGCGCACGGTGATCTCCGCCCCCAATAAATCGATGGCGTCGATGGCCAGACGCACCCGGGTGCCGCGCGGCAGTTCGGGCAGGGACAGGGTCCTGACCACCAGCGGGATGCGCTCGAGCCGGGCCAGGCCCTCCTTGAGGAAAGCCGCCCCGACCTCGCGCACGTCTTCCTGCAGCAGCCAGCGCAGGCACCAGTAGCGCTCCATGTCGCGCTGGAAGTCGGCGTAGGCGGCGTAGGTCAGTTCGAAGTCGCGCAGCGCGGCGAGGAAGTCGGCCGACTTGGCGGTGTAGGGCGGTGTCTCGCCCCGCAAGTGGGCGATCAGCTGCCACTGGTTTATGAGGTCGACATGGCGGCGCAGCGGCGAAGACGACCAGGCGTAGCAATCGACGCCGAGGCCCTCGTGCGGCGCGGCCACGGTGGTCATGCGCGTCTTGAAGGCGGTCTGGGCGCGGTAGAGCGCGGCGACCCTGGCGTCGCGCAGCAGGCCGCCCCAGGTCGAGTTGGCGACGATCATCAGTTCGGCCACCAGGGTATCGAGCGGACTGCCGCGCGGCCGCTCGTCGATGGCGATGCGGCCGCTGCCTTGCGGGGTGGCGGCCGACCAGTCGACGACGAAGTTGTAGTCCTTGCGGTTCTTCTGGCCGGCCGCACCGCGGCCGGCTTCGAGCACCGTCGCCAGTTCCCACAGCCGCTTGAGTTCGTCGCGGAAGGGAAAGTCGGGCAGGCCGGCGGCCAGGGTTTCGTCGTTGAACAGCGGCTCGATGTCGTGGTGGCGGAGGTTGGCCACGATCGGCACGCGTTCGAGCCGGGTTTCCCTGGCCAGGATGCGCAGGTCGGCGGCGACGTCGAGGTAGAGCGAGACGGCCGGCACGGTTTGGCCCTCCGCCAGGGTGAAGCGCTCGACGACGTCCTCGGGCAGCATGGTGATCTTGCGCCCGGGCATGTAGACGGTCGAGAGGCGGTCGCGGGCGACGCGGCCGAGGTCGCTGTCCGGTGCGATGCCAAGCCCGGGGGCGGCGATATGGATGCCGACGCGCATACCGCCTTCGGGCAGCGGCTCGAGCGAGAACGCGTCGTCTATTTCCGTCGTATGGGCGTCGTCGATGGAGAAGGCGCGCACGGCAGCCTCGGGCAGTTCCTGCGGTTCGGCCGGCGGCGCGAATTCGCCGAAGCCGGTGCCGTTCCTGAAATACTCGAAGAGGAAGCGGCCGAGGTGGTACTCGTGAGTGTCTTGAATCGCACCGCATTTCTCGAGCAGGCGGGGCACCGCCAGGCCGGTCTCGGCGCAGGCGGCCTCGAGTGCCTTCGTTTCGGGCTTGTTGCGGTCGGGCTTGTAGAGCAGCTCGCGCAGCAGCGACGGGAACTCGGCGGGGAGTTTGGCGGCCTTGAGCTCGTCGACCATGCGCTCGATCGCCAACGCCTGCTGCCGCTTCTTCTCGAGGCCGGCGAGTGCGGCCTGAAGGATTTCGGGGGGTGCCTTGCGGAAGCGGCCCTTGCCCTTGCGGTGGAAATACATCGGCGCCGAGTGCAGGCGCAGCAGCACCGCGGCGGCCTCGACCGGCCCCGGCCTGGCGCCGACGTATTCGGTCGCGAGCGCGTCGAAGGCGAATTCGGCATCGCCGCAGACTTCCCAGAGGAAGTCGGTGTCGATCTCCTCGGCCTGTCGTTCCGCGCGTTCTATCAGCTCTGCCGGTGGCGGCGCCTCGAAGCGCAGCAGCACGTTGGCGGCCTTGACCTTGGCGCGCTTGCCCGAGGGCAGCTCGACTTGCAGCGAGGCGGCGTTGTCGGCGAGCACGACGCCAGCCTTGAAGGCGCCGTCTTCTTCAAACAGGATGTTCATTGGCGAAATCAATCACTTGATCGAGAACCTCGGCCCAGCGCGTGAAACTGTGGTCACCGCCCGCGAGCACGGTCTGGCGGGCGCCGGCATAGCGGGTCACCGCCTGGCGGTAATCGAGTACCTCGTCGCCGGCCTCGACCAGCAGCCATAAGTTTTCTGGGCGGGAGAGTCGCGCCACTTCGAGCGCACGCAGCTCGGCGATGTGTTCGCGGGTGAAGTCGAAGCGCTCGCCGCTGTAGAGGTTCTGCTGCGGGCCGACGAATTTTTCCAGCGAGATGTGGGCGACCACGGCCGGGTTAACCAGCACCGCCCGCAGGCCGTGCTTTTCAGCGAGATATGTGGCGTAGTAGCCGCCGAGTGAGGAACCGACCAGCGCCACCGTCCCGCCAGCGCCGAGTATTTTGGAAATGATCGCTTCGGCGGCATCGATGGCGGCCGCGGGCGAGTGCCGCAGCTGCGGGCAGACGAACTCGATGCCGCGTTCGGCGGCGCGCGCGCCGAGCAGCCGCGCCTTCTGCGACTGCGGCCCGCTGGTGAAGCCGTGCAAATAGAGGATCACGGATTCGTCCAGTTCACCAGCCCGAATTGCCAGGTGGCGAGGACGACGATGCCGAAGACGATGCGGTACCAGGCGAAGGCCGTGAAATCGTGGCTGCTGATGTAGCGCAGCAGCCAGCGCACGCAGAGGAAGGCCGAGACGAAGGAGGCGACGAAGCCGACGAGCCACATGCCGAGGTCGTCGAGCGACAGCAGGTGGCGCTCCTTGTAGAGCTGGTAAGCGGTGGCGGCCAACAGCGTCGGGATGGCGAGGAAAAAGGAGAACTCGGTCGCCGCCTTGCGCGAGAGGCCGAACAGCAGGCCGCCGATGATGGTGGCGCCGGAGCGCGAGGTGCCCGGAATCAGCGCACAGGCCTGGGCCAGGCCGAGCTTGAGGGCATCCAGGGGCGAGAGATCATCGACGTTCTCGATGCGGATCACGTGCTTGCGCTTTTCGGCCCAGAGGATGACGAAGGCGCCGACGATGAAGGCCGTCGCCACCGCGACCGGATTGAACAGCGTGGCCTTGATGGCCTTGCCGAAGAGCAGGCCGAGAAACGCCAGCGGCAGGAAGGCGATGAAGAGGTTGAGGGTGAAGCGCTGCGCGGCGCGTTCGCGCGGCAGGCCGCCGACCACGCTGGCGATCTTTGCCCGATATTCCCAGCAGACGGCGAGGATGGCGCCCGACTGGATCACGATCTCGAACAGCTTGCCGCGCTCGTCGTTGAAGTCGAGCAGGTCGCCCGCCAGGATGAGGTGGCCGGTGGAGGAGACGGGCAGGAATTCGGTCAGGCCCTCGACGATGCCGAGAATCAGGGCGTGCAGCAGCAGGGTCGCGTCCATGGGCGGGCGCCGGAGGGAAGTCGAGGGGAGGGCACCGAGTTTAGCATGCGGGCGACGCGGCACCGGCAGCGTGCGCGGCGCGGACGGGGGCCTGGGGTGAAGGAGAGCCGCCCCGCATCCCTTTCCGGGCGGCCCGGGGGTCTTGGGGGCCCGGCAATACCCGCCGCATTTCGATATGGCCATGTGTCGGTGGTAGGTATAAGATCACGTAAAACCGCAGAAGCGGAATTTGCCATTGGGGGCGAAACGTGAAGAAATCTGTATTGGCGACCGTTCTGGGCGCCATCGTTTCCGCCGGAGCCGCTCAGGCCGCGCCGGCTGATGAGGTCAAGGCGCTGCTGGAGCAGAAGAGCGCAGTCGAGGCATACAGCCTGGGCCGGGCCAATCCCGGCGAGATGGGCAACCCCACCTTCGACTTCTTTTACGGCATCGCGGCCATCGATGCTGGCCACGCCGGCGAAGGTGTCCTGGCCCTCGAGCGTTACCTTCTGAGCTTCCCCGAGAACCGCTCGGCCCGCTTCCAGTTGGCGCGCGGCTATTATGTACTCGGCGAGGACCAGCGCGCCCGCGACGAATTCCAGACCTTGCTGGCGGATGCCAGCGGCGACGAGAGGACCGCTACCGAGCGCTTCCTTGATGCGATCAAGGCGCGCGAGGGCCGCTATTCGCCGACCGGCAGCGCCTTCGTCGAGCTCGGCTTCGGTTATGACACCAACCTCAACTTCGGTATTGCCGCCGGCTCCTCGCCGTCAATTCCCGGCTTCGGCCCCTTGCCGCCGCTGGCCCCGACCTCGGTGACGGCCAAGGCCGAGGATGGCTTCACGGCTTTCGCGGCCGGCGCCCAAGGCGCCTACCCGGTCGCGCCGGGCACCGCACTCTATGGGGCGGTCGGTCTCGACGCCCGCATGTACTTCAAGGAAAACTACAACCAGTTCGACCAGCTCAACGTCGGCGCCTCGGGCGGAGTCAGCCATATCGCGGACCTCAATCTCTACAAGGTCGGCGTCGGCTACGCCCAGAACTACGTAGATCAGCAGGCCTATGTCAACACCGTCAGCCTCAACGGCGAATGGCATCACCAGTACGACCAGTTCAACCGCTTCATCCTTGGTGCCCAGGTCGCGGCCCTCAGCTTCAGCGACATGGACGTCTACCTTCGCCTGGACAAGGTCGGCGGCAAGGTTCGCAGCCTCAACTCGCGCTTCCGTGATTCCACCTTCGCCGGCGTCGTCGGCAGCTGGGTCCGCAGCTTCAATACCGAATACCTGCCGGTGCTGACCGTGACGGGCAACTACGGCGAGGAAAACAACGTCGACAACCGCCCGGACCTGTCGCGCAACATCTACGGCCTGCGTGCCGGCGTCAGCCTGACGCCGGCCCCGAAATGGGGTGCGACGATCGGCGCGAACTACCAGCAGAACGACTACATGGACAAGTTCGGCTTACTGCCGGGCGCCGATCCCCGCCGCGACATGAACCTGACCGTCGATGGCAGCGTTTCCTATTTCTACTCCAAGGAACTCACGCTGCGCGGCGAACTGCTGGCCACCAAGCAGGATTCGAACATCGGCCTCTACGACTACGATCGCTATGTCGTCGGCGTCAAGGCGCGCTACGACTTCAAGTAAGGGGATGGACATGAAACTCCTTAATTCGACGATGACGAAAGTTTCCCTGGCCCTTCTGCTGGCCTGGGGCACGGCGGCGCAGGCCGAGGTGGCCGGCCGTGTTCTGGTGTCCGTGGGCGACAACGCGGCGCTGCGAGCCGGCAAGGAAATCAAGCTTGCCGCCGGCAGCCCGATCGAGACGGGCGACACCCTGCGCGTGGGCGATGCCAGCAACCTGCAGGTGCGTTTCACCGACGAAGCCATCATGGCGCTGCGACCCAACAGTACGGTACGCATCGACGACTATGCCTTCGCCAACAAGACCGAGAGCGACAAGTCGATCTTCAGCCTGCTCAAGGGCGGCCTGCGCACCATCACCGGCATCATCGGCCGCAACAGCCGCAACAACTACGCCGTGAAGGCCGAGACCGCGACCATCGGCATCCGCGGCACCCACTTCACCCTCGTCCATTGCAACAACGACTGCCGCAATCCCGATGGCTCGACCGGCCAGAACGGCACTTTCGGTGGCGTCACCGACGGTCGCATTTCGGTGAGCAACGATGCCGGCGCAAGCGAGTTCGGCAAGAACGAGTTCTTCTTTGTCGCAGGAAAGAACTTCCTGCCCGAGGGCCTGATTTCGCCACCGGGCTTTTTGCGCGATCGTCTTGCGGGTCAGGCGAGAAACCGCGGCAAGGACAAGGCGGCAGCGGGTCCCGGTTCGGAGTCCGGGGGAACCGGAGGCGGGACAGGCACCTCGACCCAACCAGGAGTCTCCGGCTCGTCGACGGTATTCACCACCAACCCGACGGGCACGGATTTCGTCCCGGCGGAACAGCAGGGCGTCGCGTCGTCGCTGACGGGTGGCATAAGCTTCGCGTTTGTCGGGTCCTATGCGGGTTACTGGACCAACGGCGCGATGACGCAGGACAGCGCTGGGACGGACGGTTACCAGATCGTCCTGAACGGATCGCTGAGTGAGTTCGAACCGGATGGTGCCATGGCCGCCGCCGCCGCACTCGGTACCAGCCTCAAGGATTTGTTCCTGAAACCCTACACGGTTTCATACACTTGGAACGATTCCTATTATGGGACTGTAAACAGCACCGTGACCAAGGGGGCGGCGGTCGAAGTCGGCACGGACAGTGCGGCGAACCTCACTTGGGGGCGCACGTTGATCGAATTTTCCGACGTCTATTCCACCTGGAGCGAAACGGGCAAGGAATGGGATCACTTCGTCTTCGGCGACGCGGTCACGGCCTTGCCGACGTCGGGCAACTATCTCTACAACTGGGTCGGCGGCACGTCGCCGACCGACCAGACGCTGACGGTGGGCACGCTGACGAGCGGCGGCTCGATCAACGTCAAGTTCGACGCCGGGCATATCAACATGCAGACGGTGACGCCGATCGCCTGGTCCATGCCGAACACGGGATCGGCGTATCTCCTGACTTTCTCGGGTTCGACGACGCCGAGCACCTCGACCTACACGTCGGGGACGAGCTCCGTCACGGTCACCACCTACAGCGAGCTGACGCCGGGAGCCACGCACACGACCTGCTCCAACTGCGAGGGCTCGGCGAATAGCTACGTGCGGCCGCAGTTCATGGGCAGCAACGCCCAGGCCTTGGGGCTCGGCATCTCCACCTACGCTTCGGGAATGTCCTCCCTGAGCAATCAGCTGATGTCGAGTGCTCAGGTGTACAAACGCTGACATTGCTTCTGTTAGGCGAAAGGTTCCCGCATGAAGGCTATCATCGGCGCCCAGTTGGTAGTTTCCCTCGCTCTTGCCCTGGCCTGCAGCGGTCTGGCCTGGGCGGCGCCGGCCGGCGAGGTGACGCACCTTTCGGGTACGCTCTCGGCGAGGAAGGCCGATGGCTCTTCCAAGTTGCTCTCGATCAAGTCCACGGTTGAGCAAGGCGACTTGATCGCGACGGAGGCAGAAACCTATGCGCGAGTGAAGCTTACGGACGGGAGCGAGATCGTGCTTCGGCCGAACTCTCAACTGCAGTTCGAAGCCTACGCATTCCAGAATGACAAGCCCGAAAGCGACAATGTCGTGTTGCGGATGCTCAAGGGGGGCTTGCGCGCCGTTACCGGGCTGGTCGGCAAGCGCAATCGCGACAAGGTGAACGTCCAAACGGTCACCGCCACCATTGGTATTCGTGGCACCCACTTCGGCGCCCTGCTCTGCCAGGACGACTGCAGCCAGGTTCCGACGGCCACCGGAAATCCTCCAGCCAACGGCCTCCACGTCGATGTCGCCGACGGCGCGATCATCCTGCGCAATCAAGCCGGTCAGCAGATAGTCAATGTCGGCCAGTTCGGCTTCGTCGCCAACTTCAACACCTTGCCGACCCTCGTCCCGCCGCAGGACGGCATTCAGGTCACCATGCCCCAGTCGATCAGCGATAACCGCTCCGGCTCCCAGGGCATCGGCCGGCGCGAGCAGACCGAGTGCGGGCTTTGATCTAGCTGGGGAACCTTCCCGGCATTGCCGGCAAGGGGGGCAAGGATCCGTCAGCGCTTGGTCTCGGCGCGCACCGCTTCGCGCATTTCCTTTTCGACTTCGTCGAGCATGCGCATCGCCGCCTCCAGTCCTTGGCGCTGCATTTCCTTGCCGGTCGCCTCGAGGCGGGCCTTGTCTTCGGCCGAAAGTTCGGGCGCCTGCCTGCCTTCGGCCGCCGCGGAAAGCGACTGACGCATCAGGCCGAACAGGAGGCCGATGTTTTCCTCCGTCATCACCTTGCCGGCGATGCGGGCCATGGCCTCGTCCGCCGTGTTGGCGGAACTTTCAACCTTGGTGGCCTGGGGTCCGGCGCATGCGGTCAGCGACAGCAGCAGGGCGGCAAGCAGGGAGGACGGATGGCGGGACATGGTGCGGCTCCTTTCGGCAGGTCTCAGGTACTCAACGCCCGCGACCCCGCCCGGGCTGACAGCGCTCAGGACTGGCGATAGACCTCGCCGCCGCTCCTGACGAACTCGACGGCCTTGGCCTCCATACCCTTTTCCAACGCCTCCTGCTCTGAAACGCCCTGCTTGGCGGCGAAATCGCGCACGTCCTGGGTGATTTTCATGGAGCAGAAGTTCGGTCCGCACATCGAGCAGAAGTGGGCGAGCTTGGCGCCCTGCTGCGGCAGCGTCTCGTCGTGGAATTCGCGCGCCTTGTCCGGGTCGAGGCCGAGGTTGAACTGGTCCTCCCAGCGGAATTCGAAGCGCGCCTTCGACAGCGCGTTGTCGCGCACCTGCGCACCGGGGTGGCCCTTGGCCAGGTCGGCGGCGTGGGCAGCGATCTTGTAGGCCATGATGCCGTCCTTGACGTCGTCCTTGTCGGGCAGGCCGAGGTGCTCCTTCGGCGTGACGTAGCAGAGCATGGCGGTGCCGTACCAGCCGATCATGGCGGCGCCGATGGCGCTGGTGATGTGGTCGTAGCCGGGCGCGATGTCGGTGGTCAGCGGGCCCAGGGTGTAGAAGGGCGCCTCGCCGCACAGCCGCAGCTGCTCGTCCATGTTGTGCTTGATCATGTGCATGGGCACGTGGCCGGGGCCTTCGATCATGACCTGCACGTCGTGCTTCCAGGCGATCTGGGTCAGTTCGCCCAGCGTCGCCAGCTCGCCCATCTGGGCGGCGTCGTTGGCATCGTAGATCGAGCCGGGGCGCAGGCCGTCGCCGAGGCTGAAAGCCACGTCGTAGGCCTTCATGATTTCGCAGATGTCCTCGAAGTGGGTGTAGAGGAAATTCTCCTTGTGGTGCGAGAGGCACCACTTGGCCAGGATCGAGCCGCCGCGCGAGACGATGCCCGTCATGCGCTTGGCCGTCATGGGAATGTAGCGCAGCAGCACGCCGGCGTGGATGGTGAAGTAGTCCACCCCCTGCTCGGCCTGCTCGATCAGGGTGTCGCGAAAGATTTCCCAAGTCAGGTCCTCGGCCTTGCCATCGACCTTTTCCAGCGCCTGGTAGATCGGCACCGTGCCGATGGGCACGGGCGAGTTGCGCACGATCCACTCGCGCGTCTCGTGGATGTTCTTGCCGGTGGAAAGATCCATCACCGTGTCGCCTCCCCAGCGGATCGCCCAGGTCATCTTGTCGACCTCCTCCTGGATCGAGGAGACGATGGGGCTGTTGCCGATGTTGCAGTTGATCTTCACCAGGAAATTGCGGCCGATGATCATCGGCTCGGATTCCGGGTGGTTGATGTTGTTGGGAATGATGGCGCGGCCGCGGGCGACTTCATCGCGGACGAACTCGGGGGTGATGACGCGGGGGATGGCGGCACCGAAGTCCTGGCCCGGGTGCTGGGTACGCAGCAGTTCGGAGAGGCCTTCGAGCTTCTGGTTTTCGCGGATGGCGACGAATTCCATCTCGGGCGTGACGATGCCCTTGCGGGCGTAATGCATCTGGCTGACGTTCATGCCTGCCTTGGCATGGCGCGGCTTGCGCTTGAGGTCGAAGCGCAGGCCGGAAAGATCGCCATCGGCCTCGCGGGCGCGGCCGTAGTCCGAGCTCAGGCCAGGCAGTTCCTCGGTGTCGTTGCGCTCGGCGATCCAGCCGGCGCGCAGTTGCGACAATCCGCTCCTGATGTCGATCTTCGCCGCTGGCTCGGTGTAGGGGCCGGAACAGTCGTAGACACAGATCGACGGGTTGGGTTCGGCGCCGGTCGGCGTCTGGCTGATTTCGCGCATGGGCACGCGGATGTCCGAGCGGGATCCGGTGACGTAGACTTTTCTCGAGTTGGGTAGTGGGGCGATCGCCGCGGCGTCGACATGGGCTTCGGCGGCAATAAATTTATCTTTTGCATTCATGGGGTTGGATTCCAGGGGGCGGCCGCGCGGCAGCCGCAAAGCGGGGACCCGAAACTACTGGAATCCTCCGGGGATTGCAAGTCTTGCGTCGATCAGCGAAACGCCTCGAGGCCGAGAATGCGGCGGATCGGGGCGGGTAGCGCGGCCCGCGCCCATTGCTCCTCGTCCAGCCACTGCCAGCGCGGTTCCCCGGCCTGCGCCAGCGGCTCCGCGGCGCAGACCAGCGGCCGGATGTGCAAGCGGAAGTGGGTGAAGACATGCGAAAAAGTCGGCGCCGGCGACACGGTGGCGATGCACACGCCGAGATGCGCGGCGCCATGAGCGACAGGTTCCATGCCCTGCGGCAGTTCGGGCAGGGACAGCAAGCCGCCCCAGATTCCTGCCGGCGGCCGTCGCTCGAACAGCACGCGATCGCCGTGGCGGAGCACCAGCAGTGTTGCCTCGCGTTCGGGCAGGGTCTTGCGCGGTCGCGGCGTCGGCAATTCGGCGACGCGATTTTCGCGGTGGGCGATACAGGTTCCCGCCAGCGGGCAGATCTCGCAGCGCGGCCTGGCGCGGGTGCAGACGGTGGCTCCCAGATCCATCTGGCCCTGGATGTAGGCCGGCAGGTCGCATGACGGTAGCAGCTCCTCGGCGTGGCGCCAAAGCCGACTTTCCAGCGCCGCGGTGCCGGGGGAGCCCTCGATGCCGAGGCAGCGGCAGAGCACGCGCTTGACGTTGCCGTCGAGGATCGGCATCCGTGCACCGAAACAGAAGGCGGCGATCGCGTTGGCGGTGGAGCGGCCGATGCCGGGCAGTTCGGCCAGCGCCGCGGGCGCGCGCGGAAATTCGCCGCCGTGCGTCGCCATCACCTCGCGGGCGCAAGCGTGAAGGTTCCGCGCGCGGGCGTAGTAACCGAGCCCGCTCCACAGCTCCATGACCTGCTCGACCGGAGCGGCGGCCAGCGCGGCCACGGTCGGGAAGCGACCGAGGAAGCGCTCGTAGTAGGGAACGACCGTCGCGACCTGCGTCTGCTGCAGCATGATCTCCGACAGCCAGACCGGATACGGGTCCTGCGTGCGCTGCCACGGCAGGTCGTGGCGGCCATGGCGCTTCTGCCAGCGGATCAGCCGATCCGCAAACCCGCTCATCCCCTGACGGGCTTGACGCGCGAAGCAGCCAGTTTCGCCCTTGCCCGCGCTTCGTCGGTGGTGTCGGCGTTCGCGACCGCCACGCCCATGCGGCGTTTGACGAAACTCTCGGGCTTGCCGAACAGCCGCAGGTCGGATTCGGGCACGGCCAGCGCATCGGCGACGCCCTCGAAGGCGATGCCCTTGTCCTCCACGCCGCCGTAAATGACCGCCGAGGCGCCGGGACGTCGCAGGCCCGTGTCGACCGGCAGGCCGAGGATGGCGCGGGCGTGCAGCTCGAATTCGGACAGGCGCTGCGTCGCCAGCGTGACCAGCCCCGTGTCGTGGGGGCGCGGACTGACTTCCGAGAACCACACCTCATCGCCCTCGATGAACAGCTCCACGCCGAAGATGCCGCGCCCGCCGAGGTTGCCGGTGATCTTGGCCGCGATTTCGCGCGAGCGCCGTAGCGCCAGCGCCGACATTTGCATCGGCTGCCACGACTCGACGTAGTCGCCATTGACCTGGACGTGGCCGATCGGTTCACAGAAGAAGGTCTCGACATCGCCGCTGGTGCCCACGGCGCGCACCGTTAGCTGGGTGATCTCGTAGTCGAAAGCGACGAAGCCTTCGACGATGACCCGCCCGTGGCCGACGCGGCCGCCGCTCTGCGCGTAGTTCCATGCCTTGTCGACGTCGGCTGCCGTCTTCACCAGCGACTGCCCCTTGCCCGAGGACGACATCACCGGCTTGACGATGCAGGGATAGCCGATGCTGCCATCGATCGCCGCCTGCAGCTCGGCCAGCGAGTCGGCGAACTTGTAGGGCGAGGTCGGCAAACCCAGTTCCTCGGCGGCGAGGCGGCGGATGCCCTCGCGGTTCATGGTCAGTCGTGCCGCGCGTGCCGTGGGGATCACCTCGGCCAGCCCCTGCTTCTCGATCTCGACCAGCATGTCGGTGGCGATGGCCTCGATCTCGGGCACGACGAGATGCGGCCGCTCTAGCTCGATCAGCGCCCGCAGCGCCGCGCTGTCGGTCATGGCGATGACATGGCTGCGGTGCGCCACCTGCATGCCGGGGGCGTTCGGGTAACGATCGACGGCGATCACTTCGCAGCCCAGCCGCTGCAACGCGACAATGACTTCCTTGCCGAGTTCGCCGCTGCCGAGCAGCATGACGCGGGTGGCGGAAGGGGAAAGCGGCGTGCCTATGGTGCCGAGGCGCATGGGTAGCTCCGTGGAGGGCGCATGGCGGCCCGCGTGTCGATGCGATGGGTGGAGCGGGTGAAGGGAGTCGAACCCTCTTCATCAGCTTGGGAAGCTGAGGTAATGCCGTTATACGACACCCGCGCTGGGCCGAATTGTAGGGGCGGCGGCGGTGGGTGACAACTTCCCCGGTAAAATCGGCCGCATGGAGATCACCCTCAACGGCCAGGCGCTCGCCCTCGACGAGCCGCTTTCCGTCGCTGCCCTGCTGGAACGGCAAGGGCTGGCCGGCAAGCGTGTCGCGGTCGAGAGAAACGGCGAGATCGTGCCGAAGAGCCGGCACGTTAGCACCCAACTGGAGGCGGGCGACCGCCTCGAAATCGTCGTCGCCGTCGGCGGCGGCTGAAGGAAAGAAGAAATCATGGAAGATCTGCTTACCATCGCCGGCAAGGGCTACCGTTCGCGACTGCTCGTGGGCACCGGCAAGTACAAGGATTTCGACGAGACCCGCCGCGCGGTCGAGGCCTCGGGCGCCGAGATCGTCACCGTGGCCATCCGCCGCACCAACATCGGCCAGGAACCGGGCCAGCCCTCGCTGCTCGACACGCTGCCGCCGTCGAAATTCACCTACCTGCCGAACACGGCGGGATGCTACACGGCCGACGACGCGATCCGCACCCTGCGCCTGGCGCGCGAGCTGCTCGACGGCCATGACCTCGTGAAGCTCGAGGTGCTCGGCGACCCGCAGACGCTGTTCCCCAACATGCCCGAGACGCTCAAGGCCGCGCAGACGCTGGTCAAGGACGGCTTCAAGGTCATGGTCTATTGCTCCGACGATCCGATCCAGACCAGGCAGCTCGAGGAGATGGGCTGCGTCGCCGTGATGCCGCTGGCCTCGCTGATCGGCTCGGGCATGGGCATCCTCAATCCGTGGAACCTGTCGCTGATCATCGAGAAGGCGCAGGTACCGGTGCTGGTCGATGCCGGCGTCGGCACGGCTTCGGACGCGGCGATCGCCATGGAGCTCGGCTGCGACGGCGTGCTCATGAACACCGCGATCGCCGGCGCGAAGAATCCGGTGCTGATGGCCGGCGCCATGAAGAAGGCGGTCGAGGCCGGGCGCGAGGCCTTCCTCGCCGGGCGCATGCCGAAGAAGCTCTACAGCGCGAGCCCGAGCTCGCCGACGACGGGACTCATTTCGCCCAAGTGATGGGGCGGCTCCTGGCCTCGCTGGCGCTGGCCGTCGCGGCATCGCCGGTTTTCGCGCTGGATGGCCAGGCACCGCTGCAGCCGCAGCAGGCCGGCTATGCCTTCGAGCAGTCGCGCGTCGTCGCCCTGCAGCGCTTCCTCGGCCGCGCCCACGGCATTTCGCTGCTGGTTTCGGCCTGCATGGACAGGCCCGAGTACCTCGACGCCGCGCTCGCCGCCTACATCCCCTGGCGCGAGCGCCAGGAGAGCGCGATAGCGGCGGCACAGAAGGAGCTCGCCCGCCACTACTTCGGATCCCGTGCCGGCGAGGCTCGCTGGCCCGATCTGGTGCGCGCGCTGAACCTGAAGAACCAGCTCGAGCCCGCGCCCGGCGCGGCCGACCTCGCTGCCGCCTGCGAGACCCTGCCGCTGGCGCTGCAACGGCCGCGCTACGACTTCGCCGCACAGCTGCGTCTGCAGGCGTCGCTCGCAGAGGCCACGGCAGGCGCCGAGACCGAGCTGCGCTGGCGCTGGTGTCGCGAGCACCTCGATGATGCCTCCCGTCTCGTGCTCGACAGGCGTTACGACGTGTGGCGGGAGATCAACGCGCCGCGGCAGAAGCAGGCCGAGGCGGCCCTGCAGGGGGAGTGGCCGTTCGATGCGCCGGCCGACTCGCTCGCCGCCTGGCAGGATTTGCTGCAGCGCGACCCGCTGCTGCGCGGCGACGCGGCCGCCTGCGAGGCCTTCTCCGAAAGCCTGAAGCGGCCGCAGGCCGCATTGCGCAAGGCCTTTCTTCCGACCGAATTGTCACCCTGAGCGACCCCATGACCGATCAGTCCCCGCCCCGTCGCGACCACATCCGCAGCTTCGTGCTGCGCCAGGGGCGGGTGTCAGCCGCCCAGTCACGCCATCACGACGAAGGCATGCCGAAGTGGGGCGTGCCGTATTCGGCTGCGCCGCTCGATCTTGCCGGTGTCTTCGGCCGGGCGGCACCGCGAATCCTCGAAATCGGCTGCGGCATGGGCGAGACGACCGCGACCATCGCCGCCGCCCATCCCGAGAACGACTACCTCGGCATCGAAGTGCATACGCCCGGCGTGGGCAGCCTGCTCAAGGAAATCGCCACGCGCGGGCTCACCAACCTGCGCGTGGTGCAGCATGACGCCGTCGAAGTCGTGCGCGACATGATCGCGCCGGACACGCTCGCGGGCATCCATGTCTTCTTTCCCGACCCGTGGCCGAAGAAGCGCCACCACAAGCGCCGGCTGCTCCAGCCGCCCGTGGTCAGTCTGCTCGCCTCGCGTCTCGCGCCCGGCGGCTACCTGCACTGCGCCACAGACTGGGAGGAATACGCCCGGCAGATGCTCGAGGTGCTGTCCGGCGAGCCGCTGCTGGCGAATACCGCGGCGGATTTCGCGCCGCGTCCCGACTACCGGCCGCAGACCAAGTTCGAGGCGCGCGGCCTGCGCCTCGGTCACGGGGTCTGGGACGTCGTCTTCAGGCGTCGGCCAGAAAAGTCCCCAGCAGGCGGTTGAGGTAACGCCGGCCCCGCGCGGTGGGCCGGATGCGGCCTTCGGTCACCTCGAGCAGACCGTCGCGCCGTGCCGCCAGCACCGAGTTTTCGATGGCGGCGAACGGCAGGCCGGTACGCTGCCCGAACAGCGCCGGTGCGAAGCCGTTGGCGAGGCGCAGGGCGTTCATCATGAATTCGCCCGGCAGGTCGGCGGCGGACACCTCCTGCCAGCGGCGGGAAAGCGGATCGGCGAGATAGTCCTTCGGCCCGCGCGGCCGCGCATCGCGCCGGATGGCGCCCGCGCCACTGAGCTTCGAATGCGCGCCAGCGCCGATGCCGAGGTAGTCGCCGAATTCCCAGTAGTTGAGGTTGTGGCGGCAGCGCATGCCGGGGCGGGCGAATGCCGAAGTCTCGTAATGTTCGTAGCCGGCGGCGGCGAGGCGCTCTTCCACCAACTCCTGCATGTCGGCGGCGAGGTCGTCGTCGGGCAGCGGCGGCGGCGCGTGGTGGAAGGGCGTGTTGGGCTCGAGCGTGAGGTGGTAGGCGCTGATGTGCGAGGGGCCGAGCGCGATCGCAGCCTCGATGTCGCGCTTTGCATCCTCGAGCGTCTGCTGCGGCAGCGCGTACATCAGGTCGAGATTGACGTTGGCGAAATGCGAAAGCGCCAATTCGGCGGCCCGGCGCGCCTCGGCGGCGGAATGGATGCGGCCGAGCGCTTTGAGCCTGGTGTCGTCGAAGCTCTGGATGCCCAATGACAAGCGATTGACGCCGGCGGCGCGAAAGCCGGCGAATTTCGCCGCCTCCACCGTGCCGGGATTGGCCTCGAGCGTGATCTCGGCATCGTCCGGCAGGAGTCCGCGCTGACCGCACGCCGCCAGCAGTGTCGCGACGGTCTCCGGCGCCATCAGGCTCGGCGTGCCGCCGCCGAAGAACACGCTGACGAAGCTGCGCTCGTCGAGCAGTGGCAGCGTCGCGTCGAGATCGGCGATCAGCGCGGCGAGATAGTCGTCCTCGGGGATGCCGCCGCGGGCTTCATGAGAATTGAAGTCGCAGTAGGGACACTTCCTGACGCACCACGGGAAGTGCACATACAGCGACCGCGGCAAGGCCATCAGCGCCGTGACTTCAGTTTCTCCACCAGCTCGCGCAGCGCCTTGCCGCGGTGCGAGCGCGCGTGCTTTTCCTCGGAAGTGATTTCCGCCGCGGTGCGGCCGAGGTCGGGCACGAGGAAGTAGGGGTCGTAGCCGAAGCCGTTGGCGCCGCGCGGGACGTCGACGATCTCGCCGTGCCATTCGCCCTCGACGATCAGCGGTTGCGGGTCGTCGGCATGGCGCACGAACACCAGCACGGCGACGTAGTGGGCGCGGCGATCCGTCTTGCCCTGCAGGTCGGCGATCACCTTCTGGTTGTTGCGCTCGTCCGACTTCGGTTCGCCGGCGTAGCGCGCCGAATGCACGCCGGGTTCGCCGCCGAGCGCCTCGACGCAGATGCCCGAATCGTCGGCCAGTGCGGGCATGCCGGTGAGCCGCGCGGCGTGGCGCGCCTTGGCCAGCGCGTTCTCGACGAAGGTGAAGTGCGGCTCGTCGGCTTCGGGCACGTTGAACTGGGACTGCGGGATGACCTCGAAGTCCACGGTGGCGAGCATTTCGGCGAATTCACGCAGCTTGCCGGGGTTGCCGGAGGCGAGGACGATCTTCTTCATTTGAGCGCCGCCTTCTGTTTGGTGACGAGGTCGGCGATGCCGGCCTGGGCCAGCGCCAGCAGCGCATCGAGTTCGCCGCGAGAGAAGGGCTCGCCCTCGGCTGTGCCCTGCACCTCGACGATGCCGCCGCTGCCGGTCATCACCACGTTCATGTCGGTGTCGCAGCTCGAGTCCTCGGCGTAGTCGAGGTCGAGCACCGGCACGCCTTCGACGATGCCGACCGAGACGGCGGCGACGAAGTCCTTGAGCGGGCTGGCGGGCAGCTTGCCGGCGGCGACGAGCTTGTTCATGGCGTCGTGCAGCGCGACGCAGGCGCCGGTGATCGAGGCGCAACGGGTGCCGCCGTCGGCCTGCAGCACGTCGCAATCGAGGGTGACCTGACGCTCGCCCAGCGCCTTGAGGTCGGTGATCGCGCGCAGGGAACGGCCGATCAGGCGCTGGATCTCCTGCGTGCGCCCCGACTGCTTGCCCTTGGCCGCCTCGCGCGCGGTGCGGGTGTGGGTCGAGCGCGGCAGCATGCCGTACTCCGCCGTGATCCAACCCTGCCCCTTGCCCCTGAGGAAGCCCGGCACGGTGTCTTCGACGCTGGCGGTGCATAGCACCTTGGTGTTGCCGATCTCGATCAGCACGCTGCCTTCGGCGTGCATGGTGTAGTCGCGCGTGATGCTGACCGTTCTGGCTTCTTCGGACTTGCGCCCGCTGGGACGACTCATGGGTTCTCCTGGCTATTTGGAATGCTTCTTGATGGCGTTGCGGATCTCGTCGATGGCGCGCTCGATGTCGTCGTCGCTGAGCTCCGGCAGCGGCGTCGAGCGGTGGTCGAACTCGGGCATTTGCGTGCTGTGGCCGTCGAAGGGCAGCGATTGCGTCTCGACCGACGTCGTCACCTCTTCGCCGTAGTTCTCGCCCCAGGCCATCGCCACCAGCGAGAGGTTGTCGCAGTTGGTGCCGCCCATGCGTTCGGCTTCGTCGAGCAGCCTGGGCACGGCCTGCCTGACGTCGCGGCCGTGCAACGCCGCAACGATCTGCTGGTCCGCCAGCGGGCCCCATACGCCGTCGCTCATCAGGGCGATGACATCGCCGGCCTGCAGCGTGGTCTTGCGCGAGAAGTCGAGTTGCGGGTTCTGCACGCCGCCGAGGCAGGAATAGATGCGGTTGCGCAGCGGATGATTCACCGCTTCGGCCGCTGTCATGTGTCCTTCGTCGATCATCGACTGCACGGTCGAGTGATCGCGGGTCTTCGCCAGTACGCGGCCCTCGCGCAGCGTATAGAGCCGCGAGTCGCCGGCGTGCGCCCAGTAGGCGACGCTGTCCTGAACGATGCAGGCGACGCAGGTGGTGCGCGGCGATTCCGCCTCGGGCAGGCGCTTGGCCAGCGCGTAATCCTGCACCGCGCGGTGGGCGTTCTGCAGGCTGCCGGCGAGGAACATGAAGGGATCGGTCAGGCGCGGCTTGGCCTCGCGCTGGAACGCCTCGGTCAGGTACTGCACGGCGATCTGCGCCGCCACCTCGCCGTGCAGGTGGCCGCCCATGCCGTCGGCGACGACCATCAGCAGCGCATCGCGCGAATAGCAATGGGCCAGACGGTCCTGGTTGTTGCGGCGCTTGCCGACGCGGCTTTCCTGGTAGATGGTGAATTTCATTTTTTGATTAGTCCCCGCAGGCGTTGGCCGAGGGTGTCGATCCAGGTTGATTCATTCACGGCCGGCTGTCTTTCGGTAAGCGCCTTCTGCAGCGCAAAGACCGAGAGGGGGCGTTCGTGGTGGTCGAGGTCGAGGCACCAGTCGATGGTTTCGAGCAGTTGTGGCGAGTACTTGCCCACCCACTTCTTCGCGGCGGGTTCGAAGCGATCCTTCTCCAGACGGTCGATGGCAGGTTGCGGCACGGTCCCGCCGAGGCAGGCGTACATGCTGGCGCCGACGGCGTAGATATCGGTCCACGGCCCGAGCTGATCCGGCGCCTTGTATTGCTCGGGGGCGGCGTAGCCCGGCGTGTACATCGGCTTGAGATTGGGTCCTTCGCCACCGAGCGCCTGGCGCGCCGCGCCGAAATCGAGCAGCACCGGGTTGCCGTCGATGCGCAGGTAGATGTTGGCTGGCTTGATGTCGAGGTGCAGCAGCTTGTGGGTATGCACCTCGCGCAGGCCGTTGAGCAGCCGCACGAAGACGTTGCGGATGAAGGTCTCCTTGATCTCGCCCCGGTGCTTCTGGATGTGCTCCTGCAGCGTGCGGCCGCGCTCGTACTGCATCACCATGTAGACGGTCTCGTTGGCGCGGAAGAAGTTGAGCACGCGCACGACGTTGGGATGGCTGAGATGGGCCAGAGCGCGGCCCTCCTCGAAGAAGCACTTCATGCCGTGGCGGAAGGTGGCGCGGTGCTCCTCGGAAATCGTCGGCAGCACGTCGCCGGCGCTGCGCAGCGCCAGCGAGTTCGGCAGGTATTCCTTGATCGCCACCGGCGTGTCTTCCTCGTCGTAGGCGAGATAGACGATGGAAAACCCCCCCATCGAGAGCTGGCGCTCGATGCGGTAGTTTTCCAGTTGGTGACCGGGGGGCAGCGGCTGGTTGGCCTGCGGTGGCGACATGGCGGGGGGATGACTATACTGCCGCGATTGTCCTGATTCGGCACCGGCCTGTAAAGGCGGCGCGTTCAAATGGCATCAAACGGAATTCCAACGACATGATCTACAGCATGACCGGATATGCCGCGGCGCATCGCGACCTCGGCGACGCAGTGCTCCACCTCGAACTGAAGAGCGTCAATTCGCGCTTCCTCGATATCGGCTTCCGCTGCGGCGAGGAAGTGCGCTTCCTCGAGATGCCGCTGCGCGAGAAGATCGCCGCCGCGGTCTCGCGCGGCAAGCTCGAGTGCCGCGTCAATCTGCTGGCGCAGGCCACGGCGCCGCGCGAGCGCACGCCGAACCGGGTTGCGATCGGGCAATTGGCCGCGATGGAGCGCCTGGTGCGCGAAGCGCTGCCGGGCGCGGCGTCGCTCTCCGTGGCCGAGGTGCTGCGCTGGCCCGGCGTGCTGGCCGACGAGGCTGTCGACCAGGAGCGTCTGCAGGGTGAGTGTCTGGCGCTGGCCGACGTGGTGATCGCGGATTTCCTCGCCAGTCGTGCGCGCGAGGGCGGCAAGCTGGCCGAAGTCCTGCTCGAGCGGATGAATCGCATGCGCGCGCATGTCGCCGAGGTCGGTCCCGTCCTGCCGCGCGCAATTGCCGACTACGAGGCGCGGCTGGCGGCGAAGCTGCGCGAGGTGCTGGCCGGGCAGGAAGAGGAAAGGATTCGCCAGGAGATGGGCCTGTTCGCGGCGCGCATCGACGTCGCCGAGGAACTGGCGCGGCTGTCGACTCACCTGACCGAGGTCGAGCGCGTCATCAGGAAGGGCGGTGCGGTGGGCAAGCGCCTCGATTTCCTGATGCAGGAACTCAACCGCGAGGCCAACACCCTGGCGTCGAAATCGGTGTCGACCGAGGTCACTGCGATCGCGCTCGAACTCAAGCTGTTGATCGAGCAGATGCGCGAGCAGGTGCAGAACCTCGAATAGAAAATAAAAAGGCGGGCCGCAGCCCGCCTTTTTGCTTCTGTGTGCCGCCGATCAGAAGCGGACGACCACGCCGAGCGACCACATGTCGACATCCGTGCGCCCCGTCTTGCTGTAGCTGTCGAGCGTGTTGCCGAACTGGCCATAGTTCTCGTACTCGAGGCGGATGCCCCAGTTCTTCTGCGGCTTCCATTCGACGCCTGCGCCGAGAAGCACGTCCGAACGGCTCTCGTCGGCACTCCAACCACTACGCGTATCCGTGCCTCCGAAGAACGGAAGAGCGCGGTCAAAGGATGTGTTCATGGAGGAGCGATTGTAGGTCCAGCCGAGGCGACCGTAGATGTCCCACTGCGCGTGAACCGGGATCGTGCCCTTGAGTGCCAGCCCCCAGGAATCGTTCTTAACCGTGGCTTCGCCGTTCAATCCAGCGCTGGCGTATTTCATTTTCGGCGAGCCCAAATCGGTGTAGAAGCCCTCGAGTGCCCAGTTTTGGTCAAAGTTGTAGCCGAGCAGAAGCTTCCAGGCCGTATCGTTATCGTCCTTGGTGGTGCTGACACCGGCGAACGTAAGGCTATAGTCGCTCGAATTGAAGTTGGTCCTGGACTGACCGAGATGCGCACCGACATACCAGCCCGCATCCGTACCCTGCTTGGACTGGGCGAGGGCGACGGAGCTGAGGCAGGCCAGCGCGACGGCCGCGGCGATTTTGGTTTTCATGGTGATTCTCCCGTGAGAGTTATTGATACTATGCGACGAGTCTAGGACGCGGGAGTGCATACGTCAACATGAACTCCGTGTGCCAACTTATTGATGTTGCAGAGAAGCCACAATGACACCCGGAAGCCTTTTCATCGTCACCGCGCCGTCCGGCGCGGGCAAGACCACCCTGGTCAAACTGCTGCTCGACCACGACAGCAATGTGCGCCAGTCCGTGTCCTATACGACGCGGGCGCCGCGCTCCGGCGAGATCGACGGCGTCGCCTACCATTTCATCGACGTCCGGACCTTCGTCGCCATGCGCGACCGCGGCGAGTTCCTCGAGTGGGCCGAGGTGCATGGCAATTTCTACGGCACCTCGCGCGTCTGGCTGGAAGAGCAGATGCGCTCGGGCCACGACATGCTGCTCGAGATCGACTGGCAGGGGGCGCAGCAGGTGCGCGAGCGCTTCCACGACGCCATCGGCATTTTCGTGATGCCGCCGTCCATGGCCGAGCTGGAAAACCGGCTGAAAAAACGCGGGCTCGACAGCGAGGAAGTGATCCAGCGCCGGGTTGCCGCCGCCCTGGGCGAATTGCGCCACGTCGGCGAGTTCGATTTTGTTATAATCAACAACGACTTGCAGATTGCCCACAGCGAATTGCGCGCAGCCGTGCTGGCTTCGCGCCTGCGTTTCGCCCGGCAGAAGGCCCGCCACCCCGAGATGTTCCGTTTTCTCGATTGATTTCCTGACTGGATGAACCATGGCCCGCATAACCGTTGATGACTGTCTGAAACGTATTCCCAACCGCTTCGACCTGACGCTGGTCGCGGCACGTCGCGCCCGCCAGATCGCCATGGGCAGCACGCCGATGGTCGATGCCGGCCGCGACAAGCCGACGGTCGTTGCCCTGCGCGAACTCGCCGCCGGCAAGGTCGGCCTCGAGATCCTGAACCGCGGCCAGGCCTAAGCCATGAACTAGGGATGGGACCATGGCGGCCACGCTCCCATCCTCCGCTCTGCCTGTCGACGAGCCGCCGATCATCCCCGACGACATGCATCCTCCGGTCGACCTGACCGAGGATCTCGCGCGCTTCCGCGACCAGCTCGCCACCTACCTCAAGGAAGACGATCTCGAGCGCGTTTGCGCGGCTTACCAGTTTTCGGCCGACGCCCACCGCGGCCAGTTCCGCAGCAGCGGCCACCCCTATGTCTCGCATCCGCTGGCCGTGGCCGAGACCCTGGCCGGCTGGCACCTCGACACCCAGGCGCTCTGCGCCGCGCTGCTGCACGACGTGGTCGAGGACACCGCGATCAGCAAGGCGGAGATCGCCGAGCGCTTCGGCAAGACCACGGCGGAACTCGTCGACGGCGTCTCCAAGCTCGACCGGCTCGAGCACCAGTCCTACGAGGAAGCGCAGGCCGAGAACTACCGCAAGATGCTGCTGGCGATGGCGCGCGACGTGCGCGTCATCCTCATCAAGCTGGCCGACCGCCTGCACAACATGCACACCCTCGACGCGGTGCGACCGGACAAGCGCCGCCGCATCGCGCGCGAAACGCTGGAAATATATGCGCCGATCGCCAACCGTCTCGGCCTCAACCCGCTCTGCCGCGAGCTGCAGGAGCTGTCCTTCCGCCACATGCATCCGCTGCGCTACCAGGTGCTGGCCAAGGCGGTCAAGGCCGCGCGCGGCAACCGCCGCGAGGTGGTGAGCAAGATTCTCCACGCCATCGAGAGGCGCCTGCCGGAGTGTGGCGTCGAAGCGCAGGTGCAGGGCCGCGAGAAGCACCTCTACAGCATCTACCGCAAGATGCGCGACAAGCATCTCTCGTTCTCGCAGGTGCTCGACATCTACGGCTTCCGCATCATCGTCAAGGACGTGCCGAGCTGCTACCTGGCGCTGGGCGCGCTGCACGGCCTCTACCAGCCGATACCCGGCAAGTTCAAGGACTACATCGCCATTCCCAAGGCCAACGACTACCAGTCCCTGCACACGGCCCTGATCGGCCCCTACGGCACGCCGGTTGAGGTGCAGATTCGTACCACGGAGATGCACCACGTCGCCCAGGCCGGCGTCGCCTCGCACTGGCTCTACAAGGACACGCAGTCGCTGCCCGAGTTGCAGCGCAAGACGCACAAGTGGCTGCAGTCGCTGCTCGACCTGCAGTCGGCGTCGAACGACACCGCCGAATTCCTCGAGCACGTGAAGTTCGACCTGTTTCCCAGCGACGTCTATGTCTTCACCCCGCGCGGCAAGATCCTCGCGCTGCCGCGGGGAGCCACGCCGGTCGACTTCGCCTACGCGGTGCACAGTGACGTCGGCAACCGCTGCGTCGCCTGCCAGATCAATTTCGAATCGATGCCCTTGCGTACCGAGCTCAGGAACGGCGATCGCGTCGAGATCGTCACCGCGCCGCACGCGCGGCCGAATCCGGCCTGGCTCGGCTATGTCCGCACCGGCCGGGCGCGCGCCGAGATCCGCCGCTTCCTCAAGACCCAGCACAACGAGGAGTCGGCGACCCTGGGCGAGCGTCTTCTGGGGCAGGCGCTGCGCGGACTCGGCGTCGATCCGGCGATGATCGCCGCGCTCGACTGGGAACGCTTCCTGCGCAGCTGCGGCGGCAAATCCAAATCCGAAGTGCTCACCGACATCGGCCTGGGCAAGCGGCTGCCCGCGATCATCGCGCGCCACCTGCTCGAGGGGAGCGCGGCTGGCGCCGGCGCCAGCGAAGAGAGCAGGCGCGGCGCCATTCTCATCCGCGGCACCGAGGGCGTCGCCGTCCAGCTCGCCGCCTGTTGCCGGCCGATCCCGGGCGACCCCATCGTCGGGGTCATCCGCAAGGGGCAGGGCCTCGTCGTGCATACCCACGACTGCCCGGTGATCATTAAGCAGCGCGGCGACTGGGTGGATGTCGACTGGGAGCCGGGCATCTCCCGCCCCTTCGAGGTGGTGATCCGCGTTTTCGTCGCCAACCAGCGCGGCGTGCTGGCCAAGCTGGCCGCGGCGATCGCCGAGGAGCAGTCCAACATCGTCAATGTCTCCATGGATCAGGAAAGCGGCGACACGACGACGCTGACTTTCACCCTGCAGGTGAGCGACCGCCAGCATCTGGCGCGCATCCTGCGCAATCTGCGGCGCGTGCCCGAAGTCGTGCGTATCATGCGCTGCAAGGAAAAGCCCAAGGATTGAAAAGGAGAGAAATGCATGGCACTCGATCGAAGCTACGAATCCGACCACACGAAATGGATGCGCGAGTGGCTGGCGCAGCACCCGCAGGAGTTGGTGGAGCAGAAGGCGGGCCGCGCCCTCTGGTGGGACAAGCCGGCGCAGTCGCCCGACGCGCAGCGCCGCGCCGCCGAGGCGCAGGTGCCGCAGAAGCCCTACTATTACGACGCGAATTGACTGAATCCCCCGGTGGCTTCCCCGCCCCGGGGAACCGGGCCATGCCTTTAGTTGAGCAGACTGCTCGACATTTCAATTAGTTGACTCGTGTCAATAAGTTACGCCGCCTGATTCACTAGGATGGCCGAATCCCTGACTGCAACAGGGAGAAGGAGCATCCTGCCGTGAACATTTCCAGCGCGATTGTCCATGCCCGTCCCGGCCATGCCGCGGAGGTGCAGAGTGCGCTAGCCGCCATCGCCGGCGTCGAGATCCATGCGGTCTCCGCCGAGGGCAAGCTGATCATCACCATCGAAAGCCCGGGCGACCGGGAAACCGCCGACATCTTCGAGGCCATCAGCCAGATGGACCACGTCATGTCGACCTCCATGGTCTATCACCAGACCGAAGCCGAACCCGAAGCCGAAATCCAGCTGGCCTGAGGCTTGCCTCACCAACAGCGTGCATGCCGCAACTACATTAGGAGATTCCAAATGAAACTGACGCGTCGTGAATTCATCAAGTCCAATGCGGTTGCGGCGGCAGCGGGCGTCGCCGGCATGTCCGTTCCCGGGGCCCAGGCGCTGGCGCAGAGCACGGCCGACGGAATCCGCTGGGACAAGGGTGTCTGCCGGTACTGCGGCACCGGCTGCGGCGTGCTGGTCGGCACCCGGGACGGTCGCGTGGTGGCGACCCAGGGTGACCCCGACGCGCCCGTGAACAAGGGCCTCAACTGCATCAAGGGCTACTTCCTCTCCAAGATCATGTACGGCAAGGACCGCCTGACCACGCCGCTGCTGCGCATGAAGGGCGGCAAGTACGACAAGGAAGGCGAGTTCAAGCCCATCACGTGGAAGCAGGCCTTCGACATCATGGAAGAGAAGGTCAAGGCCATCTACAAGGAGAAGGGCGTCGCCCAGGGGCCGCGCCACATCGGCATGTTCGGCTCGGGCCAGTGGACCATTTTCGAGGGCTATGCCGGCGCCAAGCTCATGAAGGCGGGCTTCCGCTCCAACAACCTCGACCCCAATGCGCGCCATTGCATGGCCTCGGCCGTCGCCGGTTTCATGCGCACGTTCGGCATCGACGAGCCGATGGGCTGCTACGACGACGCCGAGCACGCCGACGCCTTCGTGCTGTGGGGCTCGAACATGGCCGAGATGCACCCGATCCTGTGGTCGCGCATCACCGACCGTCGCCTCACGGCCAAGCACGTCAAGCTGCACGTGCTGTCGACCTTCACTCACCGTTCCTGCGAACTGGCCGACAACGAGCTGATCTTCAAGCCGCAGTCCGACCTGGCGATCCTCAACTACATCTGCAACTACATCATCCAGAACAACGCGGTGAACCAGGACTTCGTCGCCAAGCACGTCAAGTTCGCCAAGGGCGTCACCGACATCGGCTACGGCCTGCGCCCGAATCATCCGCTGGAGCAGGTCGCCAACAACAACGGCTACCCCGGCGCCGACGGCAAGCCCAAGGGCAATCCGAACAACTCCTCGCCGATTACCTTCGACGAGTTCAAGGCCTTCGTCGCCGAATACACCCTCGACAAGACCCACGAGATCTCCGGCGTGCCCAAGGACAAGCTCGAGGCGCTGGCCAAGGCCTACGCCGATCCGAAGACCAAGGTCACCTCGTACTGGACCATGGGCTTCAACCAGCACACGCGCGGCACCTGGGTCAACAACATGATCTACAACGTGCACCTGCTGGTGGGCAAGATCTCCGAGCCGGGCAACGGGCCGTTCTCGCTGACCGGCCAGCCCTCGGCCTGCGGCACGGCGCGCGAGGTCGGCACCTTCGCCCACCGCCTGCCGGCCGACATGGTGGTGATGAATCCCAAGCACCGCGAGGCCGCCGAGAAGATCTGGCAACTGCCCGAGGGCACGATTCCCGACTGGATCGGCGCCCACGCCGTGGCGCAGAGCCGCCAGTTGAAGGACGGCATCCTCAACTTCTACTGGACCACCACCACCAACAACATGCAGGCCGGGCCGAACATCAACGGCGAGACCTGGCCGGGCTTCCGCAACCCGAAGAACTTCATCGTCGTCTCCGACGCCTACCCGACGGTTACCGCGCTGGCCGCGGACCTGATCCTGCCCTCGGCGATGTGGATGGAGAAGGAAGGCGCCTTCGGCAACGCCGAGCGCCGCACCCAGTTCTGGCGGCAGCAGGTCAAGGCCTCGGGCGAGGCCAAGTCCGATCTGTGGCAATACATCGAGTTCTCGAAGCGATTCAAGGTCGAGGATGTATGGCCGGCGGAGCTGATCGCCAAGAAGCCCGAGCTCAAGGGCAAGACGCTCTACGACGTGCTCTACGGCAACGGCGTGGTGAACAAGTATCCGGCCAAGGAAATGTACGCGGGCTTCGAGAACGAGGAATCCAAGCAGCTCGGCTTCTACCTGCAGAAGGGACTGTTCGAGGAGTACGCGCAGTTCGGCCGCGGCCATGCCCACGACCTCGCCGACTTCGACACCTACCACAAGGCGCGCGGCCTGCGCTGGCCGGTGGTCGACGGCAAGGAAACGCTGTGGCGCTTCCGCGAAGGTTACGATCCCTACGTCAAGAAGGGCGAGGGCGTGCGCTTCTACGGTTATCCCGACGGCAAGGCCATCGTCTTCGCCCTGCCCTACCAGCCGGCGGCCGAGCAACCGGACAACGAGTTCGACCTGTGGCTGTGCACCGGCCGCGTGCTCGAGCACTGGCACACCGGCACCATGACGCGGCGCGTGCCCGAGCTCTACCGTGCCATGCCGGACGCCTGGATCTACATGCATCCGGAAGACGCGAAGAAGCGCGGCCTGCAGCGCGGCGACACGGTGAAAGTGGCCTCGAGACGTGGCGAGATCACCACCAAGGTCGAGACGCGCGGCCGCAACAAGCCGCCGCTGGGCCTGGTGTTCGTGCCCTTCTTCGACGAGCACCGCCTGGTCAACAAGCTCACGCTCGACGCGACCTGTCCGATCTCGAAAGAGACCGACTTCAAGAAGTGCGCGTGCAAAGTGACCAAGGTCTGAGTTCGCAACCATAGAGATCAGGGGATAACGCGGCGGATGGTGGGAGGCCATCCGCCCCGGGTATCGGAATGAATCATGGAGAGTGCGAAAAAGTCGGTTCTGGCGGCACGTCGCCAGTTCCTCCTCGATGCCGCCCGCATGGCGGGGGGTGTCGGCATGCTCGGCCTCGGCGTCGGCCTCTACGCCAAGCAGGCCAAGGCGTTGCCGCCGGCCGCCATTCGTCCGCCAGGCGCGGGAACCGAGCAGGACTTTCTCGGCGCCTGCATCCGCTGCGGCATGTGCGTGCGCGACTGTCCCTACAACATCCTTTTCCTCGCCAAGCCCGAGCAGCCCATCGCCACGGGTACGCCCTATTTCGTCGCCCGCAGCGGCCCCTGCGAAATGTGCGAGGACATCCCCTGCGTCAAGGCCTGTCCGACGGGTGCGCTCGACCACAAGCTCAAGGACATCGCCAAGTCGAAAATGGGCCTGGCGGTGCTGATCGACAAGGAAACCTGCCTCAACTTCCTCGGTCTGCGCTGCGACGTCTGCTACCGCGTCTGCCCGCTGATCGACAAGGCCATCACGCTGGACCTGCGCCACAACGAGCGTACCGGCAGGCACACGGTATTCGAGCCGGTGGTGCATTCGGACCAATGCACGGGCTGCGGCAAGTGCGAGAAGGCCTGCGTGCTCGAGGTGGCGGCAATCAAGGTCTACCCGGTCAAGCTGGCCAAGGGCGAGCTGGGCCAGCATTACCGCATCGGCTGGGAGGAGAAGCAGAAGGCCGGCGGCAGCCTGGTGGCGCCGGATGCCGAGCACAAGTACAACCTGCCCGAGGGTATGCACTACGAGTCCGGCAAGGGCTTGTCGTCAGGGCCCGCGCCGACGCCGGGCGCGGGCGTGGACAGCCTGCAGGGCGTCGTGCCCAACCCGGGCAGGAACGCCGCGCCGGCCGGCAACATGCCGCAGAACATTCCGGGCGGCGGTTTGAGCAGCCGCATGACGGACGACGCGCCGAGGTGATGCCATGAACGAAAACATGCGCATCGGGCAGGAAGCCGTCGAGGCCAAGGGCTGGTGGCTGGCACACAAGTGGCTGGTGCTGCGCCGCGCCTCGCAACTCGGCATCCTCGCCGCCTTCCTCGCCGGGCCGTGGTTCGGCCTCTGGATCGTCAAGGGCAACCTCAACTACAGCCTCACGCTCAATACGCTGCCGCTGGCCGATCCCTTCATCCTGCTGCAGTCGCTGGTGACCGGCCACGTGCCGGAGAAACTGGCGCTGATCGGCGTAGCCATCGTCGTCGGCTTCTACCTGCTGGTCGGCGGCCGCGTCTATTGCGCGTGGGTCTGCCCCGTCAACCTGGTGACCGACGCCGCCGGCTGGCTGCGCGAGCGCCTCGGCATCAAGGGCGGCGCGCACGTCTCGCGCCACGCCCGCTACTGGATCCTCGCCCTGACGCTGTTGCTCGCCGGCATCACCGGCACGCTGGCATGGGAACTGGTCAATCCGGTATCGATGCTGCATCGCGGCCTGATCTTCGGCCTCGGTACTGCCTGGATGCTGGTGCTGGCGGTGTTCGTCTTCGACCTCTTCGTCATGAACCGCGGCTGGTGCGGCCATCTCTGCCCGGTCGGCGCCGCTTATGGACTGATCGGGAAGGTCAGCCCGCTGCGCGTGACGGCGGTGAAGCGCGAAGCCTGCAACGACTGTATGGACTGCTTCGCCGTCTGCCCCGAGCCGCTGGTGATCAGGGCGCCGCTCAAGGATGCCGCGAAAGGCGTCGGCCCGGTCATTCTGGCGTCCGAGTGCAGCAATTGCGGACGCTGCATCGACGTGTGTTCCAAGGACGTTTTCAGTTTCGGCAGCCGCTACAACAACGCAGCAAGCATGGCCGGTGTCGCGCAGGCGGCACCGAAATGATCAACTCAAGTGGGGAGCGCATCATGAACCGTACCGTCAAGACCACCGTGGCCGTGCTGGCCGCCGCCCTGTTCGCCTCGATTTCCGACATCGCCGCGGCGCAGGTCCATTCGCTGCGCGGCGTCCAGCCCGACACTGTCGACAAGGCGCCGCAGGATCTGCAGTACCAGGGCCAGAAGCCGGGTCGGCAGAAGCCCATCGATCGCACCTTCAAGGAGCAACCGCCGCTGATCCCGCACACCCTGAACAACTTCGACGAGATCACCCTCGAGGAAAACCAGTGCATGAGTTGCCACGGCCCGGAGAAATACAAAGAGAAGAACGCGCCCAAACTCGGTGACAGCCACATGAGCATGGTCGACGTTCCCGGCGGCGGCATGAACAAGGTCGTGAACATGACACGCTGGCAGTGCAACAGCTGCCACGTGCCGCAGGTTGATGCCAAGCCGCTGGTGGATAACACCTTCAAGGGCAATATCACCGCCAAGCCTTAAGGTTGGAAAGGTCGGCGCTGGTAATACGGTACCAGCGCCGACTGGCCGGGTCGGCTCCCCTCGGGCTCCATCGTCGCATCAGCGGCGGCGGAGCCCTTGCCATTTGCTAGATTCGACTCATCGCAATCGCCCGCGCCGGGCAGGGGGCTACGCAGCCGCCGCAGCCGGTGCAGCGCGATGGCTCCACCTCGGGCAGGGCGCTGCCGCCGAGTTGGGGACGGAAGCGGATCGCCGTCGCCGCGCAAACGTCGCCGCAAGTGCGGCAGACCACGCCGTGCCTGGCGATGCATCCCTCGCCGATGACCGGCAACAGTTGCCACGGCACCTGGTTCCCGATCCGCTGCAGCGCCCCGGTCTTGCAGGTGGTCACGCAGTCGCCGCAGAAGGTGCATTCGCCCTTGCCGAACTCCACGCGCGGATAGCCGCCGTCGTCGACGAGGATGCCCTGCGGACAGGCGCGTACGCAGTCGCCGCAGCGGGTGCAGGCGGCGAGGAATGCTTCCTCGGCCAGCGCCCAGGGCGGTCGCAGCGGTCGATGGCGCGGGGAGAAGCGTCCGCGCAGGAACTGTCGGCGTGACGTCATGGCGAAAGAGGCAAATGAAAAGGGCGGACCGCGGTCCGCCCCAAGCTTAGCGCACGCGACCCGGGCTTAGTCGCCGCCGTCGGCCTCGGTCATGCCCTTGGGCTTCTGGTGGGCGATGCCCTTGTGGCAGTCGATGCAGGTGCTCTTGTCCTTCTGCGCCAGCTCGTGCTGCTTGCGCGCACGCTGCTTCTGCACCTCGGCGTTCATGCCGTCGAAGCTGTGGCAGTTGCGGCATTCGCGCGAGTCGGAACCCTTCATCCGCGCCCACTCACTGCGGGCAAGGGTGAGGCGCTTGGCCTCGAACTTCTCGGGGGTGTCGATGGTGCCCATGATCTTGCCGTAGACCTCTCCCGAGGCCTGGATCTTGCGGGCCATCTTGTGCACCCAGTCCTTGGGTACGTGGCAGTCGGAGCAGACGGCGCGTACGCCGGTGCGGTTGGAGTAGTGGATGGTCTTCTTGTACTCCTGATAGACCGTGTCGCGCATCTCGTGGCAGGAGATGCAGAAGTCGAGCGTATTGGTCGCTTCCATCGCGGTGTTGAAGCCGCCCCAGAAGATGATGCCGCCGAAGAAGCCGACGACGAGCAGACCGAGCAGCGAATATTTCGCGCTCGGCCGCTTGAGCGTGTTCCACAGACCCATGACTTTCCCCCCAAAATCTCTTAGATGACGCGAACCATAGCGCAACGCCCGACCGTGGCGCCTTGATCTGGCTTAATTACCCTTCAATCTATGGGCGTATCTGCTCGACCAGGAGCTTGATCCCGCGCGCGCCCACCTTGACCGTCTGCGGCGCCGACAGCAGGTCGCCGGGCTGCGGATTGGCCATGCCGGTTTTCGAGATGCGGGCCTCGATGCTGACCTCCTTGTGACTGGAGATCGCGTTGTCGGGGTTCATCGCCAGCTTGTCGTCGAGGGTGAATTGCAGCGGCAGCTCGCTCGCCTTGACGCGCAGGACGGCCAGCGGCATGCGCGAGCCGTCGGCGGGACGGGCGATGACCATCACCGTGTCGCCGGGTGCGGCCTTGTCCTTCAGTGCGGGAGCCAGTTCGACGCGGCCACTGACCGTGCCGCCGGCACCGACTTTCTTGTCTTCCGCTTTGGCCGCGGGCTTGGCGACGCCACCCTTGGCGCGCGCCTCGGCCAGGCTGCCCGCGACCGACTGCGCATCCTCGGAGCCCGGCTCCAGCTGCTTGAGCAGGCGCTCCCAGTCGGCCACGGCCTGCTTGTACTGCCCGGCCTCGAATGCGGCCGTGCCGGAGAGCCACAGCGCATGGGCGTTGTCGGGATCGAGCTTCAGCGCCTTGGCAATCAACTCGCGGGGCTTGCCGGCGAAGGTGCCGGCGCCGGCGACGAGGATGTCGGCGTAGTCGGCGAGCAGCGCGGGTTCGTTGTCGATGAAGGCGCCGGCGCGGGCGTAGGCCTTGCCCGCCTCATCAAAGCGGCCGAGCATCTTGTAGGAGCGCGCCAGCATCACCCAGCCCTGCGGGTTGTCCTCCTTCTCCAGCCGCGCGGCGAGCTTGGTCACCATGGCGTCGACCTCGGCGGCCGAGATCTTGTGCTGCGGCTGGGGCGGGTTCAGCCCCGCCGGGTTGCCGAGCACGCCGTAGAGGCCGCCGGCGAGCAGGGGCACGGCCAGCGCGATGGCGATGAGCGTGGTGCGGCCGCCGCTTGCGACCGGGGCGACATCGTCAGCGGCCCCGTCCTCGAGCAGACGGCGCTGGATCTCCTCGCGGGCGACCGCGTAATCGGCTTCGGCCAGTGCGTCGCCGGCACGGTCGCGCTCGAGTTCGTCGAGCTGGTCCCGGTAGATGGCGATGTTGATGCGGCGTTGTGAGGCAGTCGCGTCACGCTTGCGGCGCAGGAGGTAGGGGCGCAGCAGCAGCGCCAGCGTCAGCAGCAGCAGCGTGGCGGCTGCGGCGAGGAATGCAATAGTCATTTTTTGTCTTCTTCGGACAGCAGCGCGGCGGCGCGCTGCTGTTGTTCGGCGGAAAGGTGGTCGGTGCCGGTTTGAGCCACGACCCTGCCGCGGCGACGCAGATAGACGATCAGCGCGATGACGCCGATGATCAGCAGCACGAAGGGCCCGACCCACAAAAGCCAGGTCGTCGGCTTCATCGGCGGGCGATACAGCACGAAGTCGCCGTAGCGGCTGACCATGAAGTCTTTCACCTCGGCGTCGGTCTTGCCTTCCTTGATCAGCTTGCGCACTTCCCGGCGCAGGTCCTGGGCCAGGTCGGCGCGCGAGCCGGCCAGGGATTCGTTCTGGCAGACGAGGCAGCGCAATTCCTCGGCGATGACGTTGAGGCGCTGTTCGACGGCCTCGTCCTCGGCCAGCGGAGCGGCATCCTTGGCGAATGCGGCGCTGCCGAAAAGCAGGGCCAGGGCGATCAGGAAAGTGCGCATCATTTGTTCAGTTCCTTCACCAGCGGCAGGATCTTCTGCTCCAGCGCCTCGGGCGTCACCGGACCGATCTGCTTGTAGCGGATGGTGCCGGCCTTGTCGATGACATAGGTCTCGGGCACGCCATAGACGCCGTAGTCGATGCCGACGCGGCCGTCGCCGTCGAAGGCGGAGAGCACGTAGGGATCGCCGTGCTGCCTCAGCCAGCCGAGCCCGTCGGCGCGCTGGTCCTTGTAGTCGAGGCCGACGATGGGAACGATGCCCGTCTTGCCGAGCTCGACCAGCAACGGGTGCTCCTGGCGGCAGGAGACGCACCACGAGGCCCAGACGTTGAGCAGCCAGACCTTGCCCTGCATGTCCTTCGCGGCGAAGCGCTTGTCCGGTGCCGCGAGCTGCGGCACGTCGAAGGCCGGCGCCGGCTTGCCGACCAGCGGGCTCGGCACCTCGCGCGGGTCGCGGTTGAGGCCGACGGCCAGAAACGCCACCAGCACGAGGAAGGCGGCAAGGGGAAGCAGGAACTTCATCATGCTGGAACACTCCCGGCGGCGAGTTTTTCGGCCCTGACCCTGACCCTGAGGCGGTAACGGCGGTCGGAGGCGGCGATCAGGCCGCCCAGCGCCATCAGCAGGCAGCCACCCCAGATCCAGTCGACGAAGGGTTTGTAATAGACGCGCACCGCCCAGGCCTGGCCTTCGAGCGGCTCGCCGAGCGAGACATAGACGTCGCGGGTGAGCCCGGCGTCGATCGCGGCCTCGGTCATCGGCATCTGCGAGGTGAAGTAGTTGCGCTTCTCGGGGTGGAGCACCTTGTCTACCTTGCCGCCGACGATCAGCTCGACGTCGCCGCGCATGGCCTTGTAGTTCGGCCCGGGCACCTCCTTCACGCCGAGGAAGCGGAAGGTGTAGCGGTCGACGCTCACGGTGTCGCCCGGCTCCATGCGCACGTCCTTCTCGACCTGGTAGCCGCCGACGAGGGTGACGCCGACGACGAACACGGCGATGCCAAGATGGGCGAGCTGCATGCCCCAGTAGGCGCGCGGCGGTGTTCCCGTCCGCAGGCGCTCGCGGATCTGCACGACGGCACCGACGACGATCCACAATGCCAGCATCAGGCCCATCGCAACCAGTGGCGACCAGGGGCCCATGGCGAGCGGCAGCAGCGCGCCGCCGACTGCGGCAACGACGAAGGCCAGCGCGAGCTGCTTGGCCATGTCCTTGACGTCCGCATGTTTCCAGCGTGCGATCGGCCCCACCGCCATCAGGAACAGCAGCGGCACCATGATGGGCACGAACACCGCGTTGAAGTAGGGCGGACCGACCGAGATCTTGCCCATGTTGAGGGCATCGAGCAGCAGCGGGTAGAGCGTGCCGAGCAGCACGCTGCCGCAGGCGACCACCAGCAGCACGTTGTTGAGCAGCAGCAGCGTTTCGCGCGATATCAGGGCGAAGGCGCCGCCGAGGCTTACCTTGGGTGCGCGCCAGGCGAACAGCGTCAGCGAACTGCCGACCACCGCGGCAAGGAAGACCAGGATGAACACGCCGCGCTTGGGGTCGGTGGCAAAGGCATGGACCGAGGTCAGCACGCCGGAGCGCACGAGGAAGGTGCCGAGCAGCGACAGCGAGAAAGCGGCGATCGCCAGCAGCACGGTCCAGTTCTTGAAGCTGCCGCGCTTCTCGGTCACCGCCAGCGAGTGGATCAGCGCGGTGCCGACCAGCCAGGGCATGAAGGAGGCGTTCTCGACCGGGTCCCAGAACCACCAGCCGCCCCAGCCCAGTTCGTAGTAGGCCCACCACGAGCCGAGCGCGATGCCCAGCGTCAGGAAGATCCATGCCGCCGTGGTCCATGGCCGCGACCAGCGCGCCCAGGCGGCGTCGAGGCGTCCCGAGATCAGCGCGGCGAGCGCGAAGGCGAAGGCGACCGAGAAGCCGACATAACCCATGTAGAGCATCGGCGGGTGGAAGACCAGCCCCGGGTCCTGCAGCAGCGGGTTGAGGTCGCGACCGTCCTCGGCCCCCGGCAGCAGGCGCTCGAAGGGATTCGAGGTGAAGAGGATGAAAGCGAGGAAGCCGACAGCGATGAGACCGAGCACGGCGAGCACGCGCGCCACCATGGTGTCGGGCAGCGAGCGCGACGCTTGCGCGACGGCGACGGTCCAGCCGACCAGCATCATCACCCATAGCAGCAATGAGCCCTCGTGGCCGCCCCAGACGCCGGCGATGCGATACATCGTCGGCAGCAGTGAATTCGAATGCTGGGCGACGTAGACCACCGAGAAGTCGTTGGCGTAGAAGGCCCAGGTCAGGCAGCCGAAGCTGAAGGCGACGAGCAGGAACTGCACCTGCGCCGCAGGGCGCGCCAGCGCGATCCAGGCGGCGTTGCCGCGTTGTGCGCCGATGAGGGGAAGAATGCCGAGGATCAGTGCGACCGGCAGGGCGACGATGAGAGCGAAGTGGCCGAGTTCGGGGATCATTTGAGGGTCTTCTGCGCTTTCTGCGCCTGGTCAACTGCGTCCTTGGCCGCTGGCGGCATGTAGTTCTCGTCGTGCTTGGCCAGCACCTCGCTGGCGGTGAATCTGCCGTCGGTGCCCAGCTTGCCCTGCACTACGGCCCCCTTGCCTTCCTTGAATAGGTCGGGGAGGATGCCGGTGTAGGACACGGGAATTTCCTTCACGGTGTCGGTGACGACGAAGTTCACCGTGACGCCGTCGCGCTTGATGCTGCCCTCCCTGACCATGCCGCCGATGCGGAAGGCCTTGTCCTTCGGTGCCTTGCCGGCGGCGACTTCGCTCGGCGTGACATAGAGGGCGATGTTGGAGTCGAGGGCGTTGAGCACCAGGGCCGCGGCGATGCCGATGGCGGCGAGGCCGCCGGCGATGATGGCGATGCGTTTGTGACGTGGTTTCATGATTGCTGGCTCTCTATTTCATCGGCGAGGCGTTCGCGGCGGAGCGAGCTGAGGATGTCGCGGTTGCGCTTGCTGACAAGGAGGGGCTCGATCACCATGGCCGCGGCGCAGACGCCGAAGCTGCCCCAGACGTAGAGGCCGTAGCCACCCATGGCGAAAAACTCGCCGACGCTGTTCCACTGCATCACCGCACGACCTCCTTGATCCATTCCGTATGTCGCTCACGCTCGAGGATGATGGCGCGCGCCCGCGTCAGCGCCACGGCGATCGCGTACATCCAGAAGGCCAGCGCCATGAGCAGCATGCCCCAGAGCATGGTCTGGGCCATCGAGGACTTGGCGAGGTTGACGCTCGAGCCCTGGTGCAGCGTGTTCCACCACTTGACGGAGAAGTAGATGATGGGGATGTTCACCGCGCCGACCAGCGCCAGGATCGCCCCGGCCTTGTCGGCGCGGCGCGGGTCGTCGATGGCCGCCTGCAAGGCGATGAAGCCGATGTAGAGGAAGAACAGGATCAGCTCCGAGGTCAGGCGCGCGTCCCACACCCACCAGGTGCCCCACATCGGCTTGCCCCAGAAGGCGCCGGTCCACAGCGAGAGAAAGGCCATCAGCGCACCGGTCGGTGCCAGCGCCTGCGCCATCATGCCGGAGAGCCGCGTGTTGAGCGCGAGGCCGAGACCGGCCCAGAAGGCCAAGACGAGGTAGATGAACATCGACATCCACGAGGCCGGCACATGGATGAAGATGATGCGGTAGCCCTCGCCCTGCTGGGCGTCGGTGGGCGCGACGAAGAAGCTGATCCACAGGCCGGCGACGGTGAAAATCGCCGTCAGCGCCCAGAACCACGGGATCATCCTGCCCGCGAGCGGGTAGAAGCTCTGCGGGCTGGCGAACTTGAACCAGTTGATAATCTTGTTGTTCATCTATTCCAACGCAATCCTCAAAGCTGCCGTGGTCGCCCATGGCGCGAAAAACACGGCCAGCGCCAAAAGCGCCGCCAGCAGCGACAGGTGCCCGCCGGCGCCCAGGCCCGAGATGTGGGCCTCGACCGCTCCGGCACCGAAGATCAGCGCCGGCACGTAAAGCGGCAGCACCAGCAGACTCAACAGCACGCCGCCACCGCGCACGCCGAGCGTCAGCGCCGCGCCGATGGCGCCGACCAACGACAGCAGCGGCGTCCCCAGCAACAGGGCGACCACCAGAATCCCCAGCGCGCCAGCGTCGAGGTCGAACTGTATCCCCAGTACCGGCGCCAGCAGCACCAGCGGCAGTCCCGACACCAGCCAGTGCGCCACCACCTTGCCCGCCACCAGCAGGCCGAAGGGCGTAGGCGCCAGCGCCATCTGTTCCAGCGTGCCGTCGGCGTGGTCGGGCGCGAACATCCGCGTCAGCCCCAGCATCGTCGCCAGCAGCGCCGCCACCCACAACACCCCCGGCGCGATCTTCTTCAACAGCGTCGGCTCCGGCCCGATGCCGAGCGGGAACAGGCTCGTCACGATCACGAAGAAGAACAGGGCGGTGAGCACCTCGCTCTTCCTGCGCGCCGCGATCAGCAGATCGCGGCGGATGATCGCCAGCATGCCGTTCACAGCTGCAACACCCTGCCGCCGGCGATCGGCATCGACTGATGGCTGGTCAACACCGCCATCCCGCCCGCCGCCACGTGCTCGCCGATCAGGCCCGACAACATCTGCACCGCCTTCACGTCCAGCGCCGTGAACGGCTCGTCCAGCACCCACAAGGCCGCCTTCCGCGCCAAAAGCCGCGCCAGCAGCACGCGACGCTTCTGCCCCTGAGACAGCACGCGCACCGGAAGTTCCTCGCGGCCCTTCAATCCCATGCGAAACAGGGCGGCCAGCGCACCACGCTCGGCAAGATCGCTGCCATCGAGCGCGGCGGAGATCTGCAGGTTCTCCAGCGCCGTCAGGTCTTCCTTCACCGCCGCATGGTGGCCGAGATAGACCATCTCGCGGCGGAATTCCTCGCCCAGCGCGCCGATGCTTTCGCCTTTCCAGCGGACCTCGCCTTCGGCCGCCGGCGTCAGACCGACCAGTATGCGAAGGAGGCTGGTCTTGCCGGCCCCGTTCTCGCCCTGCAGGTGCAGCCATTCCCCGGGCGCGACCGCCAGGCCGATCCCGGAAAACAGGCGGCGCTCGCCGCGGATGCAGGATAGGCCGGTCGCAGTCAGCATGAGGCGCGAATTTTGCCAGACTTGGGCCCCGGCTAGGCTTGTTCGCGATCAAATGCCTAGAATTCCGCTTTTGCGGAGAAGACCTTATGGTTCGAGCGGGAATTGTCCTGGTCGCGGCGCTTTGCGTACTGGCGGCGCCTCTCGCGGCGCAGGGGAGCAGCGACAGCCCCGGCGGAAACCGCTATTACCAAAGCCCCGATTTCTACCGCTGGCAGGCGATGTTCGAGTCCGAGGGGCGCGAGGTCTTCGACAAGCGGCAGCAGATCGTCGCTGCGCTCGACATCCGGCCCGGCATGACCGTGGCCGACGTCGGCGCCGGTACGGGCGTGTTCAGCGTCCTGTTCGCCCGGATAGTTGGCGACGCCGGCGTGGTCCTGGCCCAGGACGTCGCGGACGAGTTCGTCCGCGGCATCGCGTCCCGCGCCAGCCGCGAAAAGCTGCCCAATGTCCGAACCGTGCTCGGCGGCGAGAAGGACGCCCGGCTGCCGCCCGCCAGCGTCGATCTGGTTTTCGTCTGCGACACCTACCACCACTTCGAGTATCCGCAGGCCATGCTGGCGTCGCTCCATGCCGCGCTCAAACCCGGCGGGCGGCTGGCGGTGATCGACTACGAGAAGATCCCCGGTCGGTCCGGCACCTGGGTCATGGGCCACGTCCGGGCGGGACGGGAGACGGTGATCGCCGAGATCGAGGCTGCGGGCTTCCGCCGGCACAAGTCGCATGCGCTGCTGCGCGAGAACTTCTTCGTCGAGTTCGTCCGGCAGTAAGGGGCGAGGTGAATGCGTCGTGGTGAGGCATCGCAGCCGCTCGGGAGGTCAAATGACCTTGATCTCTTCATCGACCTCAAGGTGACAAGGCGCCAACAGTTGATGAGTCAGATATTCAGGATCATTCGAACGCATGTGCTCTGCGAATGCAGTCAGTCGCGGATCGTTCGCATCGGCGAGGGTGCCGATCAGTGCTCTAGCCGCTTCACGCGGGCTTTGCCCTCCGGCCTGGTAGCCAGGCCAACCCTTGTAGTGCGCCAGCAGTTGCTCGCGGTGGTCCCGATAGAGCGGGCAGTTTCGAGTGTAGTCGAGTTCGGCCTGCTTTGCCGCGATTTCCGCGTCGATTTCGGCATTGGTATTTTTGTAATGGGCCTTTTCGGCGTCGGTCCAATGCGGCTTTTCGCCATGGGTTTCGCGCAAGGTGGCGAAGGTGTTCTTCAGGGCGATCTGCGAATGGGTGCTTGCATCCTTGAAGACGTGAACCTGGTCGTTGCCATGCCCCTCCTTGCCGACATAGCGCATTCCCGCCGTGACTCGCCGCGGATTGAATCCGAATTGGCGGGCGCACGCCGCGCGAAGGGTATCGAAGAGTTCGTTGATTTTGGCAGGGCTCACGGGGCAATCCTTTCCTTGGACATTATGGCCACCATCGCTGCGATGTTCGGTTGGCGGTCAAGAGCATACGCGACTCATTCCACCGCCGTCCCGCCATCCGCTACGGCGAGGAGCGCGTTTTCCGCGCGACCGCCTCGTAGCGCAGGGGCTTTATCGGCGCCGACTTTCCGCCTTCGGCAATAAATAACCCTACTGCCGTCCATAAAATATTCCATTTGTGCGCTGCGACAAGTGTCTTATAGTGGACCCGTCACAAACGCGAGGGACGCCACCCAGTCCAGCGCGTCCAAGGGTGGGGCGTTAAGGCGCCCAACCTGCCAGTAGGCCGGGAGCAACTCCCGGCTACGCCGTGATGGAACCGGCCGTTCGCGCCCCCGAGGTTGCGGGCGGCCGTGTTCGAAGTGGCGTTGTTGCACTGCGGTGATCCTTTGTTTCAGGTCAAAGCGCTCGCCCGTGGCTTGGCGCATTGTGCGGTTGCAGCAACACCTCATGGTTGCCTGGCAGCGGAAAGGACTGGGGCGGATGGAGTCGTTGTCGAATCTGATGGTCGCAGGGGCATTCATGGCCGCGCTCGGCGTCGCCCTGGCGATGCTGCTCGCCTTCGCCAACAAGAAGCTCTACGTCTGGGAAGACCCGCGCATCGGCGAGGTCGAGGAACTGCTGCCGAAATCCAACTGCGGCGCCTGCGGCCAGGCCGGCTGCCGCGACTTCGCCGAGAAGGTGGTCTGCGGCGACATCATCCCCGCCCAATGCACGGTGAGTTCGCCGCAGCAGCGCCAGGGCATCGCCGACCTGCTCGGCGTCGCGGCCGGCGCCGTGGAGAAGAAGGTGGCGCGGCTGGCCTGCGGCGGAGGCCGCCACGTGGCCTTCCTGCGCGCGCGCTACGAAGGCCTCAAGACCTGCCGTGCGGCGGCGGTCGTGTCGGGCGGCGGCAAGGAATGCGCCTGGGGTTGCCTCGGCCTGGCCGACTGCGCCACGGTCTGCACCTTCGACGCGATCGTCATGGACCGCCACGGCCTGCCGCTGGTGGACCCGGAAAAATGCACGGCCTGCAACGACTGCGTCGAGGTCTGCCCCAAGGGTCTGTTCAGCCTCGAACCGCTCTCGCGCAAGCTGTGGGTGGCATGCAAGAGCCAGGCCGACGGCGACACCGCCGAGGCCGCCTGCGAGGTGGCCTGCACCGCCTGCGGCAAGTGCGTGGCCGACGCGCACCCGAAGCTGATGCAACTCGTCGGCAACCTCGCCACCATCAACTACGACTGGAACGACCAGGCCAGCCGCGAGCCCATCGAGCGCTGCCCGACCGGCGCCATCGTCTGGTTCGACAAGCCCGACACGCCCGTCAAGGGCGCCGCCGCCAAGAAGATCTTGCGCAACGAGCCGTTGCCCGTGCTGCACTGAATTCAGTTTGAGGAAGCCCGCCATGTCCATGCTCAAGAAATTCCTTTCCCTCGCCGATTCCGGCAGCCCGGAAGCCACAACGGTGAAATATCCCGGCGTGCGCGACGCCGTCGACGGCAATACCGCCGTCATCCACGTCGAGCGCGAGGCTTCGGATGCCGCCGGTGCCTACCCGATCACGCCGTCGACGCAGATGGGCGAGTACTGGGCCGAGGAAGTCGCGGCCGGCCACCTCAACATCTCCGACAAGCCGCTGGTCTTCATCGAGCCCGAATCCGAGCACGCCGCCGCCGGCGTCACCGCCGGCATGTCGATGACCGGCCTGCGCGCCGTCAATTTCTCGTCCGGCCAGGGCGTGGCCTTCATGCACGAATCGCTCTACGCCGCCGTCGGCAAGCGCCTGCCCTATGTGCTCAACATGGGCTGCCGCGCCATCACCAAGGCCTCGCTCAACGTCCATGCCGGCCACGACGACTACCACTGCATCGACGACACCGGCTTCATCCAGGTGATGGCCAAGAACGCCACCGAGGCCGCCGACCTGAACCTGATCGGCCGCAAGGTCGCCGAGCTTTCGCTAACCCCGGCCATCATCGGCCAGGACGGCTTCCTCACCACCCACCTGATCGAATCGGCACTGCTGCCCGAGCGCGAACTGGTGGCCGAATTCTGCGGCAAGCCGGACGACATCATCGACACCCCGACGCCCGCCCAGACCATGCTCTACGGCCCGAAGCGCCGCCGCGTGCCGGCCATCTGGGATGTCGACAACCCGCTGCTGTCCGGCTCGGTGCAGAACCAGGACGCCTACATGCAGGCCACCGCGGGCCAGCGCCCCTACTTCTTCGACCACATCGAGCAGATCACCGACGCCTGCATGGAAGAGTACGCCAGCCTCACCGGTCGCCGCTACGGTCGCGTCGCCACTTTCAAGATCGAGGATGCCGACTGGCTCATCGTCGGCCAGGGCAGCATGATCGTCCAGGCCGAGGGCGTCGCCGACTACCTGCGCGAGACGCGCAAGCTCAAGGTCGGCGTGGTGAACCTCACCATGTTCCGCCCCTTCCCCGGCGACCTGCTCGGCCATGCGCTGCGCGGCAAGAAGGGCGTGGTGGTGCTCGAGCGCACCGACCAGCCGCTGGCCGAGGACCTGCCGCTGATGCGCGAAGTGCGCGCCACCGTCACCAAGTGTCTCGAAAACGGCATGGGAAGCGAGGCCGAAAAGCCCTACCCCGACTATGCTTCATACGCGCCGAACGAAATGCCGCGCCTCTACTCCGGCTGTTACGGCCTCGGTTCGCGCGACATGCAGCCCGAGGCGCTGATCGGTGCCATCGAGAACATGCTGCCCGAGGGCGCGAAGCGCAAGTTCTTCTACCTCTCGATCGACTTCGTCCGCGATCCGCTCAACCCGAAGGACGAGATCCACCAGCAGGACCTCGCCGAGAAGTATCCGCACATCGGCGAACTGGCGGTGCGCGGCTCGGAGAACCCGAACCTGCTGCCCAAGGGCGCCATCACCGTGCGCATGCACTCGGTCGGCGGCTGGGGCGCCATTACCACCGGCAAGAACCTGGCGGTGACGCTGTTCGAACTGCTCGGCTACGACATCAAGGCCAACCCCAAATACGGCTCGGAGAAGAAGGGCCAGCCGACCACCTATTACCTCTCGGCCGCGCCCGAGCCGATCCGCATCAACTGCGAATACGTCTATGTCGATGTCGTGCTTTCGCCCGACCCCAACGTCTTCGGCCACTCCAATCCGCTGTCCGGCCTGAAAAAGGGCGGCACCTTCATCATCCAGTCCAACCTCGGCGAGGCCACCTGGGCCAGCTTCCCGTTGTGGGCGCAGAAGTTCATCGTCGACAACGACATCCATGTCTTCTACCTCGACGCCTTCCAGATCGCCCGCGAGGAGGCCGGTTCGCCCGAACTGCAGTTGCGCATGCAGGGCAATGTCTTCCAGGGCGCCTTCTTCGCCGCCAGCCCGGTGATGCAGAACGCCAACCTCACCGAGGACGCGTTGTTCACGGCCATCGAGAACCAGCTCCAGGCCAAGTTCGGCGGCAAGGGCAAGCGCGTGGTCGACAGCAACCTGCGCGTGGTGCGCCGCGGCTTCACCGAACTCACCGAGATCACCGCCAAGGAAGTCGGCGCGACGCAGCGGCAGCTGGCCCGCAAGGACGCCGGCCTGCCCATCATGCTGCGCCAGCTGCCCGAGACCGACGGCAAGGTCGCCGACATCCACCGCTTCTGGGAACAGACCGGCCACTTCTACGCCACCGGCAAGGGCAACGACAACCTCGTCGATCCCTTCATCGGCGCTTCGCTGGTGCCTGCCGCCACCGGCGTGTTCCGCGACATGACCGGCATCCGCTTCGAGCACCCGGTGTGGAACGCCGCCAACTGCACCGCCTGCGGCAACTGCTACACGGAATGCCCGGACTCGGCCATTCCCGGCCTGGTCAATACTGTCTCCGACGTCTTCAACAGCGCCATCAACCGCATCGAGACCGGCGGCACGCCGACGCGCTACCTGCGCCGCGCCGCGCGCACCGTCGAGAAGAAGCTGCGCGGCCTGATCACCGGTGACGGCGTGGCCGTGCGGCCGTTGATCGACGAGGCCATCGCGGCCACCGTGGCCGAGGCGGCCGAGGACGACCGCGCCAGGATGGCCGACGAGTTCAAGCTGTTCACCGCGACGCTCGGCGACTTCCAGTTCGGCACCACCAAGCCCTACTGGACGCAGAAGGAGAAGAAGGCCAAGGGCAGCGGCGGCCTCTTCTCCATCACCGTCAATCCCTACACCTGCAAGGCCTGCGCGCTGTGCGTGACGGTGTGCGAGGACGATGCGCTGAAGATGGTGACGCAGACCGACGCATCGGTGGACAGGCTGCGCCAGGACTGGAACTTCTGGCTCGACCTGCCGACCACCGGCAAGGAATACAGCCGCATCGACAACCTCGACGAGAAGATCGGCGCGCTCGAGACGCTGCTGCTCGACAAGCAGAACTACAACTCGATGAACTGCGGCGACGGCGCCTGTCTCGGCTGCGGCGAGAAGACGGCGATCCACCTGTTCACCTCGACCGTGTCGGCGCTGATGCAGCCGCGCGTCAGGGCCTTCGTCGAGAGGATCGACGACCTGATCGTGCGCCTCGAGCAGCACATGCGCATCAAGCTGGCGGCCGCCGTCGACCTGTCGGATGCCGGCGCCGTGGTCAAGGCGGTGGAAGCCACCGGCTACCATGACCTGACCCTGTCCAACCTCGCCGCCAAGCTCGGCGAGGACAAGCCGTCGCAGCCGCTCGACCCCGTCTGGGTCAAGAACACAGCGCAACTGCTGGAGAAGCTGAAGGATCTGAAGTGGCGCTACGTCGAGGGCCCGAGCAAGCGCGGCCGCGCCGACATGGGCGTGGTCAACTCGACCGGCTGCACCTCGGTGTGGGGCTCGACCTATCCCTTCCATCCCTATCCCTTCCCCTGGACCTCGCACCTGTTCCAGGATTCGCCCTCGGTGGCGATGGGCATCTTCGAGGGCCACATGGCCAAGATGGCCGACGGCTTCAAGGCCGTGCGCCGGGCCGAGAAGGAACTGGCCGGCGATTACCTGCCGGATCGCGACGACGACTTCTTCCGCCGCTTCGACTGGCACAAGTTCTCGGCCGACGAGTGGGAGCTGTGCCCGCCTGTGGTGTCCATAGGCGGCGACGGCGCGATGTACGACATCGGCTTCCAGAATCTCTCGCGCGCCCTGATGTCGGGCATGCCGATCAAGGTGCTGGTGGTGGATACGCAGGTGTATTCCAACACCGGCGGCCAGGCCTGCACCTCGGGCTTCATCAGCCAGGTTTCCGACATGGCGCCCTTCGGCGTCGCCCAGCGCGGCAAGCAGGAGACGCGCAAGGAAATCTCGCTGATCGGCATGGCGCACCGCACTTCCTACGTCATGTCGGGCACCATCGCCCACCCGACGCACCTGCTCGAGAGCTACATCGACGGCCTCAACAGCCGCCGCCCGGCGCTGTTCAACATCTACGCCGTCTGCCCGCCCGAGCACGGCGTCGGCGACGATCGCAGCGTCGATCAGAGCAAGCTCGCCGTCGAGGGCCGCGCCTATCCGCTGTTCCGCTTCGATCCCGATGCCGGCATTACCTTCAGCGAGTGCGTCAGCCTCGAAGGCAATCCGGCGCCGGACGAGGACTGGCCGACCTACATCCTCAACTACATCGATGACCTGGGCGCGCCCGCGACGATGACGCTGCCGATGACATTCGCCGACTTCGCCGCCACCGAGGCGCGCTTCTCCAAGCAGTTCCGCAAGGCGCCGCCCGAGACCTGGAACGACGACATGATGCTGCTGGCCGATTTCCTCCAGCTCGACAAGGACGAGCGCGAAGGCAAGTTCCCCTACATCTGGGCCGTCGACGGCAAGAACCGGCTGATGCGGCTGCTGGTGACCGAGGACCTGGCGCGTGCTGCCGAAGAGCGCCTGAACTTCTGGCGGCAACTGCGCGACATCGCCGCGACCGGCAGGGGCGCGGAGGATTCCACGGCGGTGGCTGAGCGCGTGCGCGCCGAGCTGATGGCGAAGATCACGGCCAGCCTCGGCATGGTGTCGAGCGACGCCGTGCAAAAAGTCGGCGCTGGCGACACGGCGAGTGCGGGCCATGGCGGCAACGGCGCAGCCGAAGGCTACGAGCCGGTGTGGGTCGAGTCGCCCGAATGCACGGCCTGCGACGAATGCACCACCATCGCGCCCAAGACCTTCGCCTACAACGAGCAGAAGCAGGCCACGGTGACCAACCCAAAGGGCACGAAGTACGCCGACCTCGTCAAGGCCGCCGAGAAATGCACGGCCGGCTGCCTCCACCCGGGCACGCCGTGGAACCTGGGCGAGCCGGGCATCGAGAAGCTCATCGCCCGGGCGGCGAAATACAACTGATGAAACTTGCCACTGCCATGACGGTTGAGCGCGCGGGCCGGTGGGGTGCTCTGCGCCGCTCATGTCCCCCGTCGGCGGTCTTCGACCGCCTCCTCCTCCTTTACTTCGCTATGCAGAGCACCCCACCGGCTCGCTACCGAGCGCGGTGGTGGCACGCCGAGCGGCTACCAGGTACCACCATGGGCGATGGCCAGTTGTCGTGGCGAAGTAAAGGAGGAGGACCGGGTGCAGCCCGGTCCGGGGGACATGAGCGGCGGCAACTGGCCATCGCCCATGGCGAGTCGCACTGGAGCCACTGACATGAAGCTCCTCAGCTACTTCCGCGGCGAAGCCTTCCAGCGCGGCGTGCATCCGCCGTCGTGCAAGCTGACCGCCGGCAACGCGATCCGCCGCCTGCCGTTTCCGCCGAGGGTGACGGTGCCGCTGTCGCAGCACATCGGCAAGCCGCCGCGCGCCGTCGTGCAGGTGGGGCAGGAGGTCGTGCGTGGCCAGCCGATCGCGCGCACCCAGGACTGGCTGTCGGTACCCCACCATGCGCCCGTGACGGGCGTGGTCGAGGCCATCGAGCTGCGGCCGTCGGCGCGCGGGCCATGGACGCAATCGATCGTGATCCGCGCCCACTCGGGCGCTTCGCAGGAAGACCTGTGGGGCCAGCCGCGCGACATGGCGGCCGCCAGCGGCGACGACATCCTGCAGGCGGTGTGGGACGCCGGCATGGTCGGTCTCGGCGGCGCGGCCTTCCCGACCCACGCCAAGCTCTCGGTGCCGAAGCAGGCCAAGGTGCACACCCTGGTGGTGAATGGCTGCGAGTGCGAGCCCTACCTGACCTGCGACCATCGCGTCATGGTCGAGGAATCCGACTATCTGGTGCGCGGCATTCGTTATGCGATGCGCGTCACCGGTGCCGTGCGCACCATCATCGGCATCGAGGACAACAAGCCCGACGCGCGTACCGCGCTGGAGGCCGCGATCTCCCGCGCCGGCCCGATCCCCGAAGGGGACATCCACGCCGAGCTGGTGCCGACCAAGTATCCGCAGGGCTCGGAGAAGATGCTGATCATGGCGTTGTTCGGCGCCGAGGTGCCGTCGGGCGCGCTGCCGCTGTCGATGGGCATGGTGGTGAACAACGTCGGCACCCTGGCCGCGCTGGGCCGCCTGCTGCCGGCCGGACAGGGGCTGACCGAGCGCGTCGTCACTGTCACCGGGCCCGGCGTGGCGCGGCCCGGCGACTATCGCGTCGCGCTGGGCACGCCGCTCAAGTTCGTGCTCGACTACGCCGGCGCGCCGGCGGTCGACTCGATGACGGCGCGCCAGGTGATCCTCGGCGGGCCGATGATGGGCCAGGCCATCGCCTCGCTCGACGTGCCGATCACCAAGGGCGTCTCCGGCGTGCTGGTGTTCCGCCACGAGGACATGGCCGAGCGCGAAGGGCGCCACACCTACCCCTGCATCAAGTGCGGCGAGTGCGTCGAGTCCTGCCCGATGGGACTCAACCCGTCGACGCTGGGCATGCTCGCCGCCAAGCGCGAGTACGACCTGATGGGCAGCGACTTCCACCTCGGCGACTGCTTCGAGTGCGGCTGCTGCACTTACGTCTGCCCCTCCAACATTCCGCTGGTCCAGCAGTTCCGCGTGGCCAAGCAGATCCTGCGCGAGAAGGCCGCCTAGAGCATGTCAGCCTCCATAGAGATTCGCTCCGCACCGCACGTCGCCAGCCCGCGCACGGTCGAGAAGATCATGCGCCACGTCGTGTGGTCGCTGCTGCCGATCTGCGCCTTCTTCGTCGCCCAGTACGGCATCTCGGCGCTGGCCTCGATCGCCGTCATCACCGGCGCCTGCCTGCTGACCGAGCGCGTCTTCGTCCGCACCGGCACGCAGGCGGGCAGCCTGAACGATTACTCGGCGGTCATCACCGGCCTGCTGCTGGCGCTGACGCTGCCGCCGGGCTTTCCGCTGTGGATGGGGGCCGTCGCCGGTTTCGTCGCCATTGCGCTGGGCAAGGCCCTGTTCGGCGGCATCGGCTTCAACGTCTTCAACCCCGCGCTGGTGGGGCGCGCTTTCGTCCAGGCCGCTTTCCCGACCGCCATCGCCACCTATACGCCCTCGTTCGTCGCCGGCCGTTTCAGCGAGTTCATTCCGAGCTCGCTGGCCTGGCCCTTCATGCTGCCGCCCGACACCGCGACCTGGCTGCAGTCCAAGCACCTCGACGCGCTGGCCGGCGCGACGCCGCTGGCGAAGTGGAAGTTCGACGGCGTCATGGCCGGCGCCGGCGAACTGCTGACCTCGCTCTCCGGCAACATGGCGGTCGGGCCATCGCCGCTGCTGATCCTGCTCTGCGGCATCTACCTGGCGGCCCGCCGCTACATGGACTGGCGCATCCCGGCGGCCATCCTCGGCAGTGCCGGCCTGACGGCGTGGATCCTCTTCGGCCTCGACCCGGTGCGCTACCCGAACCCCTTCTTCATGCTGTTCTCGGGCGGCCTGATCCTCGGCGCGGTGTACATGGCCACCGACATGGCGACCTCGCCGGTCACGCCCAAGGGCATGTGGGTCTATGGCGCGCTGATCGGCCTGCTCACCGTGGTGATCCGCTATTACAGCGGCCTGCCCGAGGGCGTGATGTACGCCATCCTCATCGCAAATGCCGCCTCGCCGCTGATCGAGCGGATCACCCAGCCCACACCCTTCGGCAAGAGCGCCATGGCAGGCATGGGCAGGCGGCGCAAGGGCGCCACCTATCCGCTCAACCCGGGCTACATATCGCGCGAGGACGCCAGTGCGGTCACGCCGAAGAAGCGCTTCCTGCCCAACAAACCGCACAAGGCGGCCGACAAGCCGGTGAAGAAACCATGAACGCCGACCTTCATCAACTTGCCGCGCAGAGCACGCCGACGGCGGCGATGATCAAGACCCTCGGCCTGGTCTCGGCCATCTGCGGCCTGATCATCGTCGGCGCCTACCAGCTGACCTTCGATGCGGTGGCGGACAACAAGCGCATCGCGACCGAGCGAGCGGTGTTCAAGGTGCTGCCGGCCGCCAAGTCGATCGCCGAGTTCGTCGCGCTGCCGGCGGGCGGCATGGAAAAGATCGGTACCGGCGAGACACCGGCGGGCGCCGTCAAGTTCTTCGCTGCCTACGACGGCGACGGCAAGCTGGCCGGCATCGCGGCCGAGGGCGGCGCCAAGGGCTATGCCGATACCGTGCGCATCATGTTCGGCTACCAGCCCGAGTGCCAGTGCGTGGTCGGCATCGGCGTGGTTTCGATGCGCGAGACGCCGGGCATCGGCGACAAGATCCTCACCGACAAGGACTTCCTCGCCAACTTCACCGAACTTGACGCCAAGCTCAACGCCGAGCTCAAGGCGCTCGCCAACGAGGTCAAGACCGTCAAGCACGGCAGCAAGACCAACCCGTGGCAGATCGATGCCATTTCCGGCGCCACCATCACCTCGCGCGCCGTGGGCAAGGCCATCAATGACTCCGCCCAGGTGCTGCTGCCCAAGATAGTGCCGGCGCTCGAACAACTGAAGGCAAAATCATGAATGTGACGACCACCCGCGGCTGGGACGAATTCATGGAAGGGATCTGGAAACAGAACCCGACCTTCGTCATGATCCTCGGCATGTGCCCGACGCTGGCGGTGACGGTCTCGGCGGTCAATGCGCTGTCGATGGGCATATCGACTGCGCTGGTCCTGATCGCCTCCTGCGGCCTGGTCTCGATGATGCGCAACGTGACGCCCAAGGAGGTGCGCATCGCCGTCTATATCGTGATCATCGCCACCTTCGTCACGGCCGTCGATTACGCGATCCAGGCGATCAGCCTCGCGCTCTACGATGCGCTCGGTGCCTTCATACAGCTCATCGTGGTGAACTGCATCATCCTCGGTCGTGCCGAGGCGCATGCCGCGAAGAACCCGCCCATCCCTGCCATGGTCAACGCCGCCGGCATGGGCGCCGGCTTCACCATCGGCCTGCTGTCGCTCGGCGTGGTGCGCGAGATCCTCGGCGCCGGCACCCTGTTCGGCGTTTCTCTGTTCGGTGCGAGCTTCCAGCCCTGGGTCATCATGGTGCTGCCGCCCGGCGGGTTCTTCGTGCTCGGCTCGTGGCTGCTGTTCTTCGCCTGGCTCGAGCGTCGCAAGCAGCGCAAATTGGCGGAGACCGCCGAAAATGTCTGAGACCGCCTTCCAGATCTTCGTCAACGCCCTGCTCGCCAACAACTTCGTGCTGGCGATGTTCCTCGGGCTGTGCCCCTTCCTCGGCGTCTCGGGCAAGCTCGACACGGCCTTCCCCATGGGCGTCGCCACCACCTTCGTCATGCTGGTGGCCTCGCTCTGCGCCTACGGCCTCAATCTCCTGCTGTCGGCCTTCCACCTCGAGTTCCTGCGGCTGATCTCCTACATCGTGATCATCGCCTCGGCGGTGCAACTGGTCGAGATGGTGCTGAAGAAGTACAGTCCGGCGCTGTTCCGCGCGCTCGGCATCTACCTGCCGCTGATCACCACCAACTGCGCCGTACTCGGCGTCGCGCTGTTCCAGACGGCGCGCGAGTACAACTTCCTGCAGTCCATGGTGTTCAGCCTGGGCGGCGGCGCCGGCTTCACGCTGGCGCTGGTGCTGATGGCCTCGGTGCGCGAGCGGCTGCAGCTCTCCAACGTGCCGGAGGTGGCGCAGGGCACCGCGCTGTCGCTGATGCTCGCCGGCATCCTTTCGCTCTCCTTCATGGGCTTCGCCGGATTGGGCGGGTGATGGGAATTTACCTGACCACCATCGCCATCATCTTCACCGTCATGCTCGCCGGCATCGTCGTCGATCGCCTTTACCGTCTTTTCGCCATGAAGCATCCCAAGCTCGGCCCATTCCGCAAGCAGGGCTGCGGCAGCTGTTCCTGCCACGGCGGCAGCTGCGATGCCCCGCCGCGCTGATTCAAACTCACGGAGCCAACACCATGCAAACCCCAGCCACCGACGCCAAGATCTATTCAGCCGAACTGATCAGCTCGCAGCGCATCACTCCGCCGGCCTCGCGCGAGGAGGTTCGCCACATGGTGTTTCGCAGCAACGAGCTGGCCCTCGATTCCCGCGCCGGCAACTGCATCCGCGTGCTGGCGCCGGGGCAGTTCGGCAACAAGTACCACGGCCGCCTCTACTCCATCATCGACGTCAGTCCGGGGCGTGGCGCCGGCGCCGAGTTTTCGATCTGCGTGCGGCGCTGTTCCTACGTCGACGATTTCAGCGGCGAGGAATATCCGGGTGTCGCCTCCAACCACCTGTGCGACCTGCGGCCGGGCGCGTCCATCGAGTTCTCCGGACCGGTGCCTTATCCCTTCGCGATTCCGGAAGACAAGAACGCCAACCTGCTGATGATCGGCATGGGCACCGGCATCGCGCCGTTCCGCGGCCTGATCCGGCTGATCTACGAAAAGATCGGCGGCTGGAAGGGCAAGGTGCGGCTCTACTTCGGCGCGCGCAGCGGCCTCGAAATGCTCTACATGAATGACGAGAACGACGACCTCGCCAACTACTACGACCAGCCGACCTTCAAGGCCTTCCAGGCGGTGAGCCCGCGTCCGGCCCTTGGCGCGCCGGTGGCGCTGGATCGTGCGCTGGTGGAGAACGCGGCCGAGGTCTGGGACATGGTGCAAAGTCCGGTAACCCACGTCTTCATCGCCGGCACTCACGACATGCTCGCCGGCATCGACAAGGCGATGACGACGCTGGCCGGTTCCGCCGCGCGCTGGGCCGAGGTGCGCCAGGCGCTGGTGTCCGACCGGCGCTGGCACGAACTGCTCTACTGAGGGGCTGCGGTCGCCCCGGTCTGCGGCGGGGACAGCAGGAAGTCGATGGCGTCGCGCCACCACGCGGCATCGACGCGGTCGGGCCAGTCGTTGTGGTCGGCGCCGGGGATCGCGACCAGCCGTTTCGGTTCCTTCAGCGCCGCATGGAGCGCCGTGCCGAAGCGCGCCGGCACGATGCTGTCGCGTTCCGCCACCGCCACCAGCACGCGGCCGTCGTAGCGCGCGAGGTTCGCGATGCTGTCGTAGCGGTCGCGCAACAGCCAGCCCACGGGCGCCCAAGGGTAGTGGAAGCGCGCGACGTTCTCGAGGCGATCCCAGGGCGTGACCAGCAACAGGCCGGCGGTGCCGGTGGGGATCTGCGCCACTGCCGCCGCCGCGACGCCGGCGCCGAGCGACTCGCCGCCGACCAGCAGCGGGCCGGGATAATGCTGTCGCGCCAGGGCAACGGTCTGGGCAGCGTCGGCGACCAGAGCGGTCTCGCCGAGCCGGCCAGGGCGCGGACCATAGCCGGGATATTCGGCGAGGATCACGCGCAGGCCGAGGCGTGCCAGCGTTTCTGCGTACCAGGCGCGGTGGCCGGCATGGCCGGCGTTGCCATGGAACAGCACGAGGGTGGCGCGTGCCGGGCCGGCCGGTTCGCGCAACAGGCCGCGGTAATCGCCAGTGGCAGGCCACGGCGCGAGGCCGTCGCGCCTGGCCTCGGCGAGCACGGTCGCCAGTGGTGGCGTGTCGGGGAAGTAGAGCAGGCGATCCTGGAACAGGGCGAGCGCTCCGAAGAAGAGCAGCGCGTACAGTACCACTCGCAGCCCCAGCCAGAGACGCCGTCGCGCAATCGCCATGGTCTGCCGCCCCCCCGTAAATGAGGAAGGGCCAGGACTTGCGTCCTGGCCCTTCGGTTTTCGTGGTAGGCCGTGCGGGATTCGAACCTGCGACCAACGGATTAAAAGTCCGCTGCTCTACCAACTGAGCTAACGACCCACGGGAAGGCGCGCATTTTAGCGGTGCGGCGCAACCCTGTCAAACGGACCGGCGAATTTCTCAGGCGTCCTTCATCATCTGCCAGTACTGGAACTTCATGGTCGCTGCGGCGCCTGCGACGATGGCGACGAAGGTGAGGATCGAGCCCAGCGCCAGCGTCGAGACGCCGGTGATCGCCTGGCCGATGGTGCAGCCCATCGACAGTACGCCGCCGATGCCCATCAGCACCGCGCCGATGGCGTGGTTGGCGAAATCGCCGCCGGAAGCGAACCATTCGAAGCGGAAGTTGCCGCTGATCAGCGCCCACAGCAGCGAGCCGACGACGACGCCGGCCAGTGCGACGATGCCGAAGTTCACCAGCGAAAAGTCCATGGGGTGCATCGCGTAGCGGGCGGTGTCGCCCATGGCGCTGATGAAAGTGTAGGACTGGGTTTCGACCCGCAGCGGCTTGGTGTCGGCGAATTCGGCGAACTCCTTCCACTTGGCGCCCATCTCGCCGCCGGTGACGTACCAGCCGGCGACGATGACGAGGCCGATGACGATGGCCGCGAGGAGGTTGTCGCGGTTCGAACGGAAATCGCTCGAGGCGAAGGCGTAGCCGATCAGGGCCAGCGCCACCACGGCGCCGGCGATGGTGTTGCCGATGCCGGTGAGATCGCCGATGGACTGGCTGTTGATGCCGCGGGCACCGAGGTTGATGGTGGTGGCCGAAACGATGCCGCCGAAGACGCTGTCGTAGAAGTCCGTCCACAGCATGGCGTAGGCACAGGCAGCAGCGATCAGCAGCACCACCAGCGACTTGAGGTTGCCGCCGCCGATGCGCACCAGGGTCTTGTTGCCGCAGCCCGAGGCCAGCGTCATGCCGACGCCGAACATCAGCCCGCCGAGGATGTAGCGCAGCCAGGCGAGGTTGGCCGTGCGGTAGGGCGGGAAGGTGGCGGTGCCGATCGACGCCTTGCCGGTCGCCTCGAGGATCACCACCCCCAGCAGCGCCACGGCCATGGCCAGCATCCAGGAACGCATGCGGCCGGTGTCGCCCATGTTGACCCAGTCGGACACCGCGCCCATGGTGCAGAAGTTGGTCTTGTTGGCGGTGCCGCCCATGATCACGGCGAGGCCGAACACGGTGAGCAGAACCTGGTGGTGGATGGTGAATTCCATTGATGTCTCCGCGAAAATTTCGGTAAGTGGCCTCTGCCGGGCCGCAAAAGCCTGAATGGTAGAACAGGTTTAGACGCAGCGGCGGGGCAATCTATTCCCTAGGCGGCGTAGCGGGTCGGATCGGCCACTCCGGCGGCGGCGAAGCCCTCGCGCCGCAGCCGGCAGGAATCGCAGGAACCGCAGGCCTGCCCCGTCGCATCGGCCTGGTAGCAGGAGACGGTGAGGCCGTAATCGATGCCGAGCGCCAGGCCGCGGCGAATGATCTCGGCCTTGGACAGGTCGATCAGCGGGGCGTGGACATGCAGGGCGCGGCCTTCGACCCCGGCCTTGGTCGCGAGGTTGGCCATGCGCTCGAAGGCCGCGATGTATTCGGGCCGGCAATCGGGATAGCCTGAGTAGTCCACGGCATTTACGCCGACGAAGATGTCCTGCGCGCCGAGTACCTCGGCCCAGGCCAGCGCCAGGGCGAGCATGACAGTGTTGCGTGCCGGCACGTAGGTGACCGGGATGCCGGGCTGCACGCCGCCGGTCGGTACGGCGATGGCGTCGTCGGTCAGCGCCGAGCCGCCGAACTGAGCCATGTCGAGGTGAATCGTGCGATGCGCGGCGGCACCCAGCGCGGCGGCGACGCGATCGGCCGCTGCGAGCTCGGCGCGATGGCGCTGGCCATAGTCGACCGAGAGGCAATGACAGGCGTAGCCATCCCTGCGGGCGATGGCGAGGGTGGTGGCGGAATCGAGACCGCCGGAAAGCAGGACGACGGCAGGGCGGGCAGGCATGGGGCGATGTTAGCAGATGGCCCATCGGCTAAAATCCACGGATCACCGAACGGGAGGAACTCCATGCACAAGCTGAAACTGGCGGCGCTGCTCGCCATGATGGGAATGGCCGCGATGGCCCAGGCGGCCCCGCAGAACGAACGGGTCAAGGTCGGCATGCTGTCCACGCTGTCCGGCCCCGGTGCCGGCCTCGGCGTCGATATCCGCGACGGCTTCAATCTCGGCCTCAAGCATCTGAACGGCAAGCTCGGCGGCCTGCCGGCCGAGGTGATCGTCGCCGACGACCAGCAGAACCCGGACGTCGCCAAGCAGGCGAGCGAGAAGCTGCTGAAGAAGGACAAGGTCGACTTCATGACCGGCATCGTCTTCTCCAACATCATGCTGGCCGTCGGCCCCTCGGTGTTCGAGAACAAGACCTTCTTCGTCTCGGCCAACGCCGGCCCCTCGCAGCTCGCCGGCGAGCAGTGCAACCCCTATTTCTTCAACGTCGCCTGGCAGAACGACAACCTGCACGAGGCCGTCGGCAAGTACGTGGCCGAGCGCGGCTTCAGGAAGGTCGCGTTGCTGGCGCCCAACTACCCGGGTGGCACCGACGCCTTCGCCGGTTTCAAGCGGCAGTACAAGGGCAAGGTCGCTGAGGAGATCCTGACCAAGCTCGGCCAGCTGGACTATGCGGCGGAACTGGCGCAGCTGCGCGCCTCCAAGCCCGACGCCCTCTACATCTTCCTGCCGGGCGGCATGGGCATCAACTTCATCAAGCAGTTCGTCGCGGCCGGCCTCTCGCGCGACATCCAGCTGTTCGCGCCGGGCTTCTCGGCCGACGAGGACATCATCAAGGCCGTCGGCGCGCCGATGATGGGCCTGTTCAATTCCTCGCAGTGGGCCCACGACATCGACAACCCGCAGAACAGGAAATTCGTCGCCGACTTCCAGAAGGACTACGGCCGCCTGCCCTCGCTCTATGCCTCGCAGGGCTACGACGCCGCGCTGCTGATGGACGCCGCCGTGCGCGACAGCAAGGGCAAGCTCGACGACAAGGACGCGGTGAAGAAGGCGCTCGAGGCCGCCAAGTTCCAGTCGGTGCGCGGCGCCTTCAAGTTCAACCACAACCATTACCCGATCCAGAACTACTATCTGCGCGTGATCGGCAAGGATGCCCAGGGGCGCATCACCAACAAGACCGTGGGCACGGTGTTCACCAATCATGCGGATGCTTATGCTTCCGCCTGCAAGATGAAATGAGCCCCTTCCCCCCGACCCCCTTTCGTGGGAAGGGGGTGACGGAGGTTCGCCGCCTGCGGCGGCTCCGGTTCGTGAAATGACCCAGCTGGTTCTCGAGCAGGCCCTCAACGGCCTGCAGTTCGGGCTGATGCTGTTCCTGCTGGCGGCGGGACTGACGCTCGTGTTCGGCATCATGGACATGATCAATCTCGCCCATGGCTCGCTCTACATGGTCGGTGCCTACATCGCCGCCAGCGTGGCCGAGCAGAGCGGCTCCTTCGTGCTGGCCGTGATCGTCGCCGTCGGCGCCACGGCCATCATCGGCGCGCTGCTCGAGCTGGCCGTGCTGCGCCGGCTCTACCGCCGCGACCACCTTTCGCAGGTGCTCGCCACCTTCGCTCTGATACTCGTCAGCAACGAGGCGGTGCGCATGATCTGGGGCGACCAGCCGGTGATGCTGGCCATGCCCGAGGCGCTGTCCGGCCCGGTCGAGATCGGCGGCTTCATGTACCCGGCCTATCGCCTGCTTATCGTCGTCGTCGGGGTGGTCGCCGCCGCGTCGCTCTATCTGCTGGTGGCGAAGACGCGGCTCGGCATGTGGGTGCGCGCCGGCGCCTCCAACCGCGAGATGGCGCAGGCCATGGGCGTCGACGTGCGGCGCCTGTTCACCATCGTCTTCGCCATCGGCGCGGCGCTGTGCGCGCTGGCCGGCGCACTGCTGGGGCCGCTGCTGGCGGTGCAGGTCGGCATGGGCGAGAGCATCCTCATCCTCGCCTTCGTCGTCATCGTCATCGGCGGCATCGGCTCGGTCCGCGGCGCCCTGGTCGGCAGCCTCATCGTCGGTGTCAGCGACACCCTCGGCCGTGCGCTGCTGCCGACGCTGCTGCGCGAGATCGTGCCGCTCGAGATCGCCGCCAGCCTCGGCCCGGCGCTGGCATCCATCCTCATCTACCTGCTGATGGCGACCATCCTCTTCTGGCGGCCCGAGGGCCTTTTCCCGGCGCGGGCATGAGTTTCTACGTCGAAAGTCGGCGCCGGCGCTACGCCGCGTCGGTCGTGCTGGCCGGGCTGGCCGCTTTCCCGCTGCTGGCGCAGGCGCTGGACCAGGGCTTCTATGTCAGCCTGATGAGCCGCGTGCTGATCTACGCGCTGGCCGCGACCAGCCTCAATCTCGTGCTCGGCTTCGGCGGCATGGTGTCCTTCGGCCATGCCGCCTTCGTCGGCTTGGGTGCCTACACGGTCGCCTTGCTGACGAGCGCGGGTGCCGTTTCGGCCTGGGTCGCCTGGCCGGCGGCGGTGGCGGTCAGCGCGCTCGCGGCGCTGTTCGTCGGGGCGGTGAGCCTGCGCACCCGCGGCGTCTATTTCATCATGATCACCCTGGCGTTCGCCCAGATGCTCTACTACCTGATCGTCTCGCTCAAGACCTGGGGCGGCGACGATGGCCTGCCGCTGGCGGCCCGGAATATCCTGGGCGCGGGCATCGACCTGAAAGATGACGCGAATTTCTACTACGCCGTCCTCGCCTGCCTCGTCGCGACGCTGCTGCTGGTCGGCCGCTTGATCCGCTCGCGCTTCGGCCGCGTCATCCAGGGCATCCGCGAGAACGAGGCGCGCATGGAGGCGATCGGCTACCCGGTGTTCGGCTACAAGCTCGCCTGCTTCACCATCGGCGGTGCGCTGGCCGGACTGGCCGGCGCGCTGCTGGTCAACCAGACCGGCCTCGCCTCGCCCAACCAGATGTTCTGGACGCAGTCCGGCATGCTGCTGGTGATGGTGGTGCTCGGCGGCGTCGGCAGCCTCTACGGCGGCGCGCTCGGCGCCGCGGCACTGCTGATCCTCGAGGAAGTGCTCTCGGGCTACACCATCCACTGGCAGCTCGGCGTCGGCGCGGTGCTGCTGACCGTGGTTTTCCTCGCGCCCCACGGCCTGGCCGGACTGGCCACCGTTGTGGCACGCAAGCGCCATGGCTGAGCACGCTCAGGCACCCCTGTTGCAGCTTGCCGGGCTGGTACGCCATTTCGGCGGCGTCTACGCGCTGAACGGCGTCGACCTGTCCGTCGAGCGCGGCGAAATCCACGCCCTGATCGGTCCCAACGGTGCCGGCAAGACCACGCTGATCCACCATATCTCCGGCGCCATGCATCCCGATGCCGGCAGCGTCCGCTTCGACGGCGCCGACATCACCCGCATGGCCATGCACACGCGCGTCGCGCACGGCCTGGCGCGCTCCTACCAGATCACCAATGTCTTCGCGCGCCTGACCGTGTTCGACAACATCGCGCTGGCGGTGGAGGCACGCCATGGCGGCGGCGACGAGACGCAGGCGGTGATCGAGCGCATCGGCCTTGCTGGCGCCACCGGTGTCGCCGCGGGGGCGCTGTCGCATGGCGAGCAGCGCCAGCTCGAGGTCGGGCTGGCGCTGGCGACCGCCCCGCGCCTGCTGCTGCTCGACGAGCCGCTGGCCGGCATGGGGCCGGAGGAGTCCGAGCGCATGATCGAGCTGCTCGACCACCTCGGCCGCGACATGACGCTGCTGCTGGTCGAGCACGACATGGACGCGGTGTTCCGCCTCGCCGACCGGGTATCCGTGCTGGTGGCGGGGAAAGTCATCGCCAGCGGCCTGCCCGACGACGTGCGCGCCGATGCCGAAGTGCGCCGTGCTTACCTCGGGGACACCTGACGTGAATGCGCTGCTCGAAGTTGCCGGCCTCGAGGCCGGTTATGGCCAGAGCCAGGTGCTGTTCGACCTCGACCTGAAAGTCGGCGCCGGCGAGACGGCGAGCCTGCTCGGCCGGAATGGCATGGGCAAGACCACGACGGTACGCGCCATCATGGGCCTGAGCCCGCCATTCGCCGGCACGGTGCGCTTCCTCGGCGAGCGCATCGATGGCCTGCCGCCCGATCGCGTCGCGCGCATGGGGCTGGCACTCGTGCCTGAGGGCCGGCAGATCTTCCCCAACCTGAGCGTGAAGGAGAATCTCGTCGCCTTCGCCGCCAACCGCTGCGAGGCGCGCGAGCCGTGGACGCTCGACAGGGTCTATGCCTTCTTCCCGCGCTTGGCCGAGCGCGCCGGCAACTTCGGCGGCCGGCTCTCCGGCGGCGAGCAGCAGATGTTGGCCATCGGCCGGGCGCTGATGACCAACCCGCGCCTGCTGATTCTCGACGAGGCGACAGAAGGCCTGGCGCCGCTGGTACGCGAGGAGATCTGGCAATGCCTCGCCGCCCTGCGCGCCGCCGGGCAGACCACGCTGGTGATCGACAAGTACGTCGAGCGATTGATCGCGCTGTGCGACCGTCACACCATCATCGAGAAGGGGCGCGTGGTGTGGAACGGGACGTCGGCCGAGCTCGATGCCGACCATTCGGTCTGGCACCGCTACCTGGGAATCTAGACTACCGTCCGCGCGTATCGCACCAGAGCAGCTTGTGCAGCTGCAGCTGGAAGCGCACCGGCAGCCGGTCGCGCACGATCCATTCGGCCAGCTGCGTCGGGTCGAGGCGGTCGGCCACCGGCGAGAACAGCACGGGACAGATGGCGTCGAGCCGCCGTGCCGTAAGCAGAGACTTTGCCCATTCGTAGTCTGCCGTCGAGGCGAGGACCAGCTTCAGTTCATCGTGCCGATTGAGGCAGGCGAGGTTCTCCCAGCGGTTCTTCTCGCACTCGCCCGAATCCGGTGCCTTGAGATCGACGATGCGCGAGACGCGCGCATCGAGGCCGCAGACGTCGAGGGCACCGCTGGTTTCGAGCGAGACCGAGTAGCCGGCGTCGCATAGCGCGGCGAGCAGTTCGGGGCAGGCCTTCTGCGCCAGCGGCTCGCCGCCGGTGACGCAGACCGTCGGGCAGCCGTGGCTGGCGACGCGTTCGAGCGCCTGGGGAATGGTCATCGCCTCGCCGCCGGCGAAGGCGTATTCGGTGTCGCACCAGCTGCAGCGCAGCGGGCAGCCGGTGAGGCGGACGAAGACGGTAGGCAGGCCGACGCGCGTGCTCTCGCCCTGGATCGAATGGAATATCTCGGAGACGCGCAGCTTCGCGTCGGCGGCGCCCACTACTTTTTCTTTAGACGCAGCTTGGCGCCCTGTGCCGGCTGGCTCGAGGGATACTTCTCGACCAGCAACTCGAGCGACTTGCGTGAGCTCTTGGCATCGCCGGCGGCGGCGAAGGCGTTGGCCTGGTTGAGCAGCGCATCCGGCGCCTTGGTGTCGTCCGGCCAGGTGCTGGCGACGGTGCCGAACAGCTCGGCGGCGCGGGCGTAGTCCTTGAGCTGGTAATGGCTCGAAGCGGCCCAGTAATGCGCCGAGGGCTGGAAGGCGCTCTTCGGGTAGTTCTTGATGAAGGCGGACAGCAGCGCCAGGGCGTCCTTGTACTTGGCGCTGCGGAAGGCGCCCAGCGCCGCCTCGTAGTCGCGCGTCTCTGCGGCCGGGTCGGCGGCAGCGGTGGTGGTTTTTGCGTCGGGCGCCGGCTTGGCTTCGGTGCCCGGCTCCAGCTTGCGCAGGCGGTTGTCGAGATCGACGTAGAAATCCTTCTGGCGCTTCTGCGCCGCATCGAGCTCGTAGGTCAGGACCTCGATCTGGCCGCGCAGGCGCGAGATGTCACCCTTGAGGGTTTCGAACTGGTTGGCGAAGTCGAACTGGTTCTTGCTGGCCGTGTCGACGCGCTTTGTCAGCTCGGTGATCTCGGCACGCAGCTTCTCGACGCGGGCACGCGCCTCCTCGTCATCGAACAGACCCGCCTGCACCTGAACGGAAAAGGCCGCGGCACACGCCGCGACCAGCAGTCGGGCGTACCGCATCACTTAAAACTCGCCGGAGTAGAGCATGTCGCCGCGGCGGTTCTTCGCCCAGCAGTCCTCGGTCGCCTCGGTGCAGGCCGGCTTCTCCTCGCCGAGGCTGACGGACTCGACCTGTTCTTCCTTCGCGCCGAGCAGCAGCAGTCCCTTCTTGATGGCTTCGGCGCGCTTCTGGCCGAGCGCGAGGTTGTATTCGCGGCTGCCGCGCTCGTCGGCGTTGCCCTGGATGAGCATTTTCATCTTCGGGTTGTTGACCAGGAACTTGGCGTGGGCCTCGAGCAGCGACTTGAACTCGTCCTTGACGACGAACTGGTCGAAGTCGAAATAGACGCTGCGCTTTGACAGGATGCTCTTTGGGTCCTTCAGTGCGGCGATGCTGTAGGGATCGATGGCGCCGGTGGTGACGGCGGGGGTCACCGCGGGCGTGGTGACGGTGGTCGGCTTGCGGTCCTCGACGCCGGCACCGGGCTGCTCGGGCGCGGGCGGCTGTGAGCTGCAACCGGCGAGCAGCAGGGGAACGGCGAGGGCGAGGGTGGCGATCAGCGTGCGCATGGCGAGTGGCTCCTGGCGAAAATTCATTTGAGTTGCGGGCCCCACGCGGGTTCCCGTACATCGGCGGCCTGCACCGAAAGTTTCTGCTTGATGCGGCCATCGATCGATACCGTGCCGAGCACGCCGCGGCCGTTGACCTCCGAGGCGTAGAGGATGGTGCGGCCGTTGGGGGCGAAGCTCGGCGACTCGTCCTTGGCCGTGTCGGTGAGGATCTGCGACTGCTTGGTGGCGATGTCCATCAGCGTGAGCTGGAAGCGGCCGTTGTAGCGCGAGACGTAGGCCATGTTCCTGCCGTCGGGCGATAGTCGCGGCGTGACGTTGTAGCTGCCTTCGAAGGTGACGCGTTCGGCATTGCCGCCAGCGGCGCTGACGCGGTAGATCTGCGGGCTGCCGCCGCGGTCGGAGGTGAAGTAGATCCACTGCCCGTCGGGCGAGAATTGCGGCTCGGTGTCGATGCCGCTGGAACTGGCCAGGCGGGTGACGCCGCTGCCATCGACGTTGAGGGTGTAGAGCTGGGAGCTGCCGTCCTTGGTCAGCACCACGGCCAGGCGCTTGCCGTCCGGCGACCAGGCTGGGGCCGAGTTGGAGCCCTTGAAATTGGCGGCGACGTGGCGGCGGCCCGAGGCGAGGTCATGGACGTAGACCACCGGCTTCTTCGCCTCGAAGGAGACATAGGCGAGCTTGGTGCCGTCGGGCGACCAGCTCGGCGAGATGATCGGCTCGCGCGAGGCCAGCGCCGCCTGCGCGTTCATGCCGTCGGCGTCGGCGACCTGCAGCTCGAAGCGGCCGGTGCTCTTGACCACGTAGGCGATGCGCGTCGAAAACACGCCGGGCTCGCCGGTCAGTTTCTCGTAGACGAAGTCCGAGATGCGGTGCGCGGTGGTGCGCAGCTGGTTCGAACCGTGGGCGTAGGTCTGGCCGCCGAGCGAGGCCTGCTTGGGCACGTCGAAGAGGCGGAAGCGGGACTCGAAGCGCCCGCCGTCACCGCCCTGGCCAACCGGGGACACGGCACCGGCGACGTAGGCATCGGCGCCGCGCGACTTGAGGTCGGCGATGTTGCCGGCGTTCGGCTCCATGGTGGCCAGCCCTCCCGGCTCGACCAGGCGGAACCAGCCGCTGCGCTCGAGGTCGCCGCGCACCACCGAGGTCAGCGCCTGCGATACGATGCGCTCGCCGGCGAAGTCGGCGATCGAGATGGGGATGCGATTGGCTCCGGCGCCGGTGATTTCGATCGAGAGCTGGCCGAAGGCCGGCAGGGCGGCGCAGGCGAGCAGGGCGGCGAAGGAGTGTCTGACTTTCATGAGCGGCGATTATAACGGCTCAGTCTTCGAGGGGCCGGAACTTGAGCTCGAGCGAACGGTTGAAAAGCTCGGGTTTTTCAGGCTTCGGCAGGGGGCTCGACTTCAGGATGGCGCGCTCGATGTTGGCATCGAGGGCCGCGTGGCCGGAGGATTTCTTCAGCTTGACCCCGAGAATTTCGCCCGAGGGCAGCTGCGTCACGTCGAACACCGCCTCGGGGTTGCCCCTGACGTCCGACGGCAGCACGATGTTGCCGCGGATCTTGCCGCGGATACGCCCGAGGTAGTCGGCGATGTCGCGGCTTCTGGCGGCGCTGGCCTGATCGGCCTTGAGCTTGTCGAGCTCATCGCTGGCACGCTTCTTCTGCACCTGCTCGGCATCGCGCTTTAGCTGCTCGGCGTCGCGCTTTAGCTGCTCGGCTAAGGGGTCGGCCCTGGGCGGAGGCGCTTCCTTGGCTACGGGTTTGGGTTTTTCCTTCTCCTTGACCGCGATGTCCGGCTTGGGCGGCGGCGGGGCGGGCTTGGGTACGGGCTTGGGTTCGGGCTTGGGTTCGGGCTTCGGCTCGACCTTCTGCACCGGCTCCGGTGCGGGCTGGGCTTCGGCCACGGGCGCCGGGGCAGGCGGCGCGCTGACCAGCTCGACCGAGACCGCCTCGGGGTGCTGCGTCTGCCAGCGGATGCCGTAGATCAGGAAGACCGCGAGCAGCACGTGCATCGCGATCGCGAGCAGCACCGAGGCGGTCTTGCCGGGCGGTTCGGGCGGGGGATTGAGGATGTGCGCCGCCGCCATCGCCTACTTGCCGGGCTGCACCAGCAGGCCGATCTTCGTCACCTGGGCGCGCTGCAGCTCGTCCATCACCGAGAGCACGGCCTCGTACTTGACACTCTTGTCGCCGGCGATCAGCACCGGCTGCTGCGGATTCTTCGCCTGCGCCTCCTTCAGGCGCGCCGGCAGCTCGGCACGGGTCACCGCAACTTCCTGCGCGCCCTTGGCGCGGTCGCGCAGCACCAGGCTCTGGTCGGCCTTGATCATGATCTCCAGCGGCGCGGCCGGCGGCTGCTGGCTCTTGCCGACGCTGGGCAGGTCGACGCTGCCGGTCTGGATCATCGGCGCCGTGACCATGAAGATGACGAGCAATACCAGCATCACGTCGATGTAGGGCACGACGTTAATTTCATTCATGAGCCTGCGTTGTCTCATGGGTACCTCCATGAGACAACGCAGGCTCTCGCCAATTGAACGCCCCCACCCCCCGCCCCCCGCCCGGGCGGGGGTGACTGTCCAGCGCCGCTGCGCGGCGAAACGTGATGCCGGAGTCTCACCGGAGCTGCCTTTGCAGGATGTTCGAGAACTCCTCCATGAAGCTCTCGAAGCGCACGGCGACGCGGTCGACGTCGTGGGCGAAGCGGTTGTAGGCGACTACCGCCGGGATCGCGGCGAAGAGGCCGATGGCGGTCGCCACCAGCGCCTCGGCGATGCCGGGGGCGACGGCGGCGAGCGTGGCCGTGCTCATGCTGGCCAGTCCGCGGAAGGAATGCATGATGCCCCACACCGTGCCGAAGAGGCCGACGTAGGGCGAGACCGAGCCGACCGAGGCGAGGAAGGCGAGGTGGGCCTCGAGGTCGTCGGTCTCGCGCTGGTAGGTCGCGCGCATGGCGCGGCGCACGCCGTCGATCACCGTGCCGGGATCGAGCGTCTTCTGTCCGCGCAGCTTGGTGAATTCGCGGTAGCCGGCTTCGAAGATGCGTTCCAGCGCGCCGGTGTGGTGGCGGTCGTTTACCGCCGATTGATAGAGCGTGTTGAGATCGCCGCCGCTCCAGAAGTCGCGCTCGAAACGCTCGGTGCGGGCGCGCGCTTCGCGGATCGCGAACCATTTGCGGAAGATCCAGTACCACGACATCAGCGAGACGACGGTGAGCAGTCCCATCACGAGCTTGACGACGAGGCTGGCCTCGAGCACCAGCTGGATGATCGAGAGATCCTGAGTGACGTTCATGTGAGTTCTTTGAGTTTTTCGTGAATGTTCTTCGGCATCGCCGCGGCCCGGCCCTTGGCCAGGTCGAGGCAGGCCACGCGCACCGTGGCATCGACCAGCAACTCCCCTTCCCGCTCGATGCGTTGCAGGAAGACCACCTGCGCGCGTCCGAGTTCCCCGATGGTGGTCGCGACTTCGATCAGATCGTCGAGGCGCGCCGGCTTGACGTATTCGACCTGCAGCGAGCGGACGGCGAACGCGATGCCCGCATCGCGTGCCAGCTGCGCCTGCTCGACACCGAGGCTGCGCAGCAGCTCGGTGCGCGCACGTTCGAGGAAGCGCAGGTAGTTCGCATAGTAAACCACCCCGCCGGAATCGGTGTCCTCGTAATAGACGCGGACGGCGAAGCGGCGGGGCCCGGTCACGGCTCTTGCCACAGCTCGCGATTCGGGTCGGCGGGCGATGCCAGTCCGAAGTGGCGCCAGATGCTCGGCGTCGCCACGCGGCCGCGCGGCGTGCGCTGCAGATAGCCCTGCTGGATCAGGTAGGGCTCGAGCACGTCCTCGATGGTGTCGCGCGCCTCGCCGATCGCGGCGGCGAGGTTGTCGACGCCGACCGGGCCGCCGCCGAACTTCTCGAGCATGGCGGAAAGCAGCTTGCGGTCCATGACGTCGAGGCCGAGGTGGTCGACGTCGAGCATGATCAGCGCGGCGTCGGCGATTTCGCGGGTGACGGCGCCATCGTGCTTGACCTCGGCGAAGTCGCGCACGCGGCGCAACAGGCGGTTGGCGATGCGCGGCGTGCCACGCGAGCGCCTGGCGATTTCCGTGGCGCCCTCGTCGGCGATCTCGCAATTGAGCAACTGCGCCGAGCGGCGGATGATGTGGGCGAGTTCGTCCGGTGTGTAGAACTCGAGGCGGGCGACGATGCCGAAGCGGTCGCGCAGCGGGTTGGTGAGCATGCCGGCGCGGGTGGTGGCGCCGACCAGCGTGAAGGGTGGCAGGTCGAGCTTGACCGAGCGGGCCGCCGGCCCCTCGCCGATCATGATGTCGATCTGGAAGTCTTCCAGCGCCGGGTAGAGGATCTCCTCGACCACGGGGCTCAGGCGATGGATTTCGTCGATGAACAGCACGTCGTGCGGTTCGAGATTGGTGAGGATGGCGGCGAGATCGCCGGCGCGTTCCAGCACCGGCCCCGACGTCGAGCGCAGGTTGACGCCCATCTCGTGGGCGACGATGTGGGCCAGCGTGGTCTTGCCCAGCCCGGGCGGCCCGAACAGCAGCACATGGTCGAGTGCTTCCTTGCGCCGCTTGGCCGCCTCGATGAAGATTTCGAGCTGGCCGCGGATTTTTTGCTGGCCGACATATTCCGCCAGCTTGCGGGGCCGCAGCGCACGTTCGAGTGCGTCTTCGCGCGGCGACTCGCTTTCCGCGGTAATGATGCGTTCGACGAACTTGTCGGTTTCGATGGCCATCGCGGCAGTCTACTTCATGCCGACACCGCAGTCTTGCCGCCGGGCCGCCCCGGGGCAAGACGGCACGCTGCCGGAGGCAGCATCCGCGCCGACGTGTGCTTGGCGTTGCCCATGACAATCGTGCGTAGCGCGCAAGCGGGCTCCTCCCCGCGAGGGGAGGCTGGGAGGGGCGGGCAATACTTCATGCCTTGGACAGCAGCTTCAACGCCTGGCGGATGCCGTCCGAGACGCCGGCGTCCGGCGGCAGCTGCTTCATCGCGCCCAGGGCTTCGCGTTCGTTGTAGCCCAGCGCGAGCAGGGCGTTGAGGATGTCGCTGGTCGCGTCGGGCGCCGTGACGCCAGCGCCGACTTTTGCGGCACCCGAGAGCTGGACCTTGGGCAGCCTGTCCTTGAGTTCGAGCAGCAGGCGCTCGGCGGTCTTCTTGCCGATGCCGGGAATCTTCACCAGCCTGCCCGCGTCCTGCATCACCACCGCCTGACTGATCTCTCCGACCGAGAGGCCGGAGAGGATCGCCAGCGCGGTGCGTGCGCCGACGCCGGAGATTTTCAGCAACTGGCGGAACATCGCGCGCTCGTCCTCGGTGAGGAAGCCGAACAGCAGGTGGGCGTCCTCGCGCACGACGAGATGGGTATGCAGGCTCACGCGCTCGCCGGCCGCCGGCAGGTTGTAGAAGGTGCTCATCGGCACGTCGATCTCGTAGCCGATGCCGCCGGCATCGACGGTGATCTGCGGCGGATTCTTTTCGAGCAGGGTGCCGGTGATGCGGCCAATCATGAACAGATCTCCTCGATGCGGCGCACGAGGTTGCCGATCACGACCTCTTGCGGGAATGCCGCGTATTTTCGCGCAAAGGCCTGGGCGTTGCCGGCGAAGAAGGGGTCGAAAACCACCTGTTGCAGTTTCTGCGGCAGGTCGCTCGCGGGCATTTCGGGATCCACGAGCAGACCTGCGCCCATCTGCTCGACCCGGCGGGCCATGAGGAATTGCTCGAGGTGGCCGGGCAGCAGCAGCAAAGGCTTGCCGGCGAGGAGGAAGCGGCTGGTCGTCGACAGGCTGCCATAGGTGATCGCGGCATCGGCCTCCTTGCCGGTGCGGGCGAGATCGAGCGGATTGCGCACGAAAGCCATGTGCGGCGCGGCGAAGCGCGCGAGCAGTGCTTCCGGCGCGCCGGGAAAGAATACGACCGTCGGCTGCCCCAGCGCGTGCAGGGCGGCCAGTGCGGCTTCGTGATGACGGCACCCGGCGCGCAGATAGGCAAACAGGCGCTTGCCCGGTACGGCCGGCCACGGCGCCGGCTCGCCGACACCGGCGTCCGGCAGATTGCCCCAGTAACGTGCCGGGCCGCGCTCGGCATAATGATCGAGTTCGGGAAAGCCGAGCAGCGTGTCCTCGGCGACGTCGAAGAGTTGGGCGATGCCGTCGAGCGGGGGCTTGCCGAATCGTTCCATCACCGCATTGACGCTCGCCAATGCAGGGCGCTCGATGGCCGCGAGCTGTTCCGGCGGCAGCGGAATCCACGGCCGCATGTTGGGCGTGGGGATCTGCCGCGGCGGCACGTAGAAGCCGCTGCCGAAAATCACCGTGGGCACATCCAGCGTGCGCGCGGCCAGCTGGGCGGTCGGTGCGTGGTCGGCCAGAACGACTTGTGCTCCCGTGAGCTTCATCAGCTCGCGCCAGGCGACGGTCAAGCCGAGCAGGTCCGAGGCATCGGCGTAGCCGAAGCGCAACAGGATATCGGCATAGGTCAGCGGCGGCCCTTGCCGCGGTTTTTCGGGACATTGGGGCGCCGGCAGCCAGGCGAAGCCTTCCCTGTCGAGCAGGCGCGCCGCCGAAGTGCTCGAGGCGACGGTCCAGTGGACCGTGTGACCCGTTTCGCGCAGAACGCGGGCGAGTGGCAGGAAGCAGCCGATGTGGCCGAGGTTTTCGCCGAATTCCCAGCCGTAAAAGACCGACAGGCTCACACCAGCCGTCCGTTCTTGACGCGCAGCCCGCGGGTGGAGATCGCACCCAGGCCCTGTCCGCCGTGGGCGTGGGCGATGGCGCAGGCCAGTGCGTCGGCGGCGTCGGCCGACGGCTCGCCCGGTAGTTGCAGCAGCCGGCAGACCATGTGGCTGACCTGCTCCTTGGCCGCCTTGCCGTGACCGACCACGGCCTGCTTGACTTGCAGTGCGGTGTACTCGGCGACCGGCAGACCGGCGCCGACCAGCGCGGCGATCGCCGCGCCGCGCGCCTGGCCGAGCAGCAGCGTCGATTGCGGATTGACGTTGACGAAGACTTTCTCGACCGCGGCCTCGTCGGGCTGGTGCGTGGCGATGACCTCGGCGACGCCCTCGAGCAGCGTCTTGATGCGTTCCGGCAGGCTGTCCTTGTCGCTGCTCTTGACGCAGCCGCTGGCGACGTAGACCAGCTTTTGCCCGACCTTGTCGATGACCCCAAAACCGGTGATCCTGAGGCCGGGATCAATTCCCAGTATGCGAACGCGATCGCTCATCGCCGTGAAAGATACACGCCGCCGACGGCCAGCGCCATGCCGGCGACCATCGGCGCCGTCAGGGTCTCGCCGAAGATGAGCCAGGCCAGCAGGGCGGTGGTCGGCGGCGTCAGGTAGAACAGGCTCGCCACGTTGACGGCCGAGCCGGCGCGAATCAGGAAGTTGAGCAGGGCGATGGCGCCGACCGACAGGGCCAGAACCAGCCAGGCCAGGGCGAAGACGAACTCGCCGGTCCACTCGATGTGAAAGTCCTCGACGGCGGAAGCGACGAGGGCGGTGGCCACCGCCGTGGGCAGGAATTGCACCACGGCGCCGCTGCGCAGGTCGAAGCGGGGACAGAAGCGTTTCTGGTAGAGCGTGCCGGCGGTGATGCCGAGCAGGGCGACCACGGCCGGCCACAGTGCCTGCAGCGGCGAGCCGCCGCCGACCTTGCCCGACACCACCAGCGCGATGCCGGCCAGCCCCAGCACGAGTCCCAGCCACTGGCGCCGCGTCACGGCTTCGCCAAGCAGGAGAGCGGCGCTGAAAGCCGTCAGCAGCGGCTGCATGCCGACCACCAGTGCGGTGATGCCCGCCGGCAGGCCGTGGCGGATGGCGACGAAGACGCCGCCGAGATAGATGCCATGCAGCAGCAGGCCGGCGGTGCCGATGTGCAGCCATTGCCGCGCGTCGCGCGGCCACGGTGCACGCATGGCCAGTGCCAGCGGCAGCAGCAGCGACAGCACCAGCGCGTAGCGGACCGACAGGAAGGAAAGCGGCTCGGCGTGCGGCAGGCCGAGCCGGGCGCCGATGAAGCCCGTGCTCCAGAGCAGCACGAACAGCCAGGGGGCGAAGCGGGCCAGCATCAAAAACCCGGCGCTGGCGGGACGGCGCTACTCGTCCATCACCGCCGTGGTGTAGACGTCCTGCACGTCGTCGAGGCTTTCGAGCACGTCGAGCAGCTTCTGCATCTTCGCGGCGTCCTCGCCGGCGAACTCGGTCTCGCTCTGCGGCTTCATCGTCACCTCGGCGAACTCGGGCTTGAGACCCGCCTTCTCAAGCGCATCCTTGACGGCGAGGAAGTCGTTGGGCGCGGTGATCACCTCGATCGAACCGTCGTCGTCGCTCGTCACGTCCTCGGCGCCGGCCTCGATGGCCGCCTCCATCACCGCGTCCTCGGAGGTGCCGGGAGCGAACAGGATCTGCCCGCAATGCTTGAACATGAAGGCCACCGAGCCGTCGGTACCCATGTTGCCGCCGTACTTGTTGAACGCATGGCGCACCTCGGCCACGGTGCGCACCTTGTTGTCGGTGAGGCAATCGACCATCACGGCCGCGCCGCTGATGCCGTAGCCTTCATAACGGATCTCGACGTAATCGACGCCTTCGAGCTCGCCGGTGCCCTTCTTGATCGCGTTGTCGATCTTGTCCTTGGGCATGTTGACCGCCTTGCCCTTGTCCACGGCCATCCGCAGGCGCGGATTGAAGCCCGGGTCGCCGCCGCCCATCTTGGCGGCGACGGTGATTTCCTTGGCGATCTTGGAGAAGGCGGCGCCGCGCTTCTCGTCCTGGCGGCCCTTGCGATGCTGGATGTTGGCCCACTTGGAATGACCGGCCATAATGGAATCCTTGCGTTGCTAGAATGAAAGCGCGCAATTTTAGCACCCACCACCTACCTGCCCCGACCGCCATGAGCCGACCGCTACCCATCGCCAAGACCGGCGAAACCGAATTGTCCCTGTTGCCGGCGCTGGCCAACCGCCACGGCTTGATCACCGGCGCCACCGGCACTGGCAAGACGGTGACGTTGCAGCGCTTGGCCGAGCAGTTCTCCGCCATCGGCGTGCCGGTGTTCCTCGCCGACGTCAAGGGCGACCTGTCCGGCCTCGGCGCGGCCGGCGTCAAGTCGGACAAGCTGGCCGCGCGTCTCGACAAGCTCGGCGTCAAGGATTGGGCGCCGGCGGCGAACCCCGTGGTGTTCTGGGACGTCTTCGGCGAAAGCGGGCACCCGGTGCGCGCCACCGTCTCCGACATGGGGCCGCTGCTGCTCTCGCGCCTGCTCGGGTTCAACGACACGCAGGAAGGCGTGCTGCAACTGGTGTTCAAGATCGCCGACGACCGCGGCCTGCTGCTGCTCGACCTCAAGGACCTGCGCGCCATGGTGCAGAACGTCGGCGAGAACGCGAAGGAATTCACCACCGAGTACGGCAACGTCTCGGCCGCCTCGATCGGCGCGATTCAGCGGGGATTGCTGACGCTCGACAGCCAGGGCGGCGGGGCTTTCTTCGGCGAGCCCATGCTCGACATCGCCGACCTGATGCAGGCGGACCAGGACAAGGGCGTCATCAACGTCCTCGCCGCCGAGAAGCTGATGAATTCGCCCAAGCTCTACTCGACCTTCCTGCTGTGGCTGCTGGCCGAGCTGTTCGAGCAGCTGCCCGAGGCCGGCGACCTGGAGAAGCCCAAGCTGGTGTTCTTCTTCGACGAGGCCCACCTGCTATTCAGCGAGGCGCCGCCGGCGCTGCTGGAGAAGGTCGAACAGGTGGTGCGGCTGATCCGCTCCAAGGGCGTCGGCGTCTATTTCGTCACCCAGAACCCGCTCGACGTGCCCGACAAGGTGCTGGGCCAGCTCGGCAATCGCGTGCAGCACGCGCTGCGGGCTTTCACGCCGCGGGACCAGAAGGCGGTGAAGTCCGCGGCCGAGACGCTGCGCGCCAATCCGCAGTTCGATGCCGAGACCGCCATCACCGAACTCGGCGTCGGCGAGGCGCTGGTGTCCTTCCTCGACGAGAAGGGCAGCCCGACGGTGGTCGAGCGCGGCTTCGTGCTGGCGCCCTTTTCGCGCATCGGGCCGCTGACGGCGGAAGAACGCGCGGCGGCGATCAAGGGCTCGGTGATCTACGGCCACTACGAACAGGCGGTGGACCGCGAGTCGGCCTACGAGAAGCTCAAGGGGGGCGTGCCGGCCGCCACGGAAAAACTCGGTGCTGGCGGTACGGCACCCGTCGCCGCGCCGGCCCCGGACTCGGGCGGCGGCATGCTCGGCGGACTCGGCGATATGCTGGGCGGCATGTTCGGCGGCGGCGCGAGCCGCCGCCAGGGAGTCGGCGAGGCCATGGTCAAGTCCGCGGTGCGCACCATCGGCTCCCAGGTCGGCCGCGAAATCGTCCGCGGCGTGCTCGGCTCCATCCTCGGCGGCAGGCGGCGCTGAACCAGTGCCACGCGGCGAAGCCGCAATCTGCCCCGTGCCGCGATGACCGCGCCCCGTGACAGTCGAGCGGCTCTGCACTTCCTTCGGTCGGCTTTGCACTTCCTTCGGTCGGCTTTGCACTTCCTTCGGTCGGCTTTGCACTTCCTTCGGTCGCAGCGAGCCGAAAGCCGCCCGCTCCGGGCGGAGGGGGCTGGGGGCTGGCGGGCGTTGAGGTGGCTGGCGTGACTGCGGGCCTCTGGCTCGCAGTCCTCGCTGCTTTCGGCTTCTCGCTGAAGGCGATCTTCGTCAAGCTCGCCTACGCTGCGGCGCCGGTCGAGGCCGTAACCCTGCTGGCCCTGCGCATGGCCTTCGCCCTGCCGGTCTTCCTCTGGGTCGGGTTGCATTCCTCGCGCGGTGCGGTGCCGCTGGAACGACGCGACTGGGCGCTCGTCGTCGCCCTCGGCCTGCTCGGCTATTACGGCGCCAGCATTTTCGACTTCCTCGGCCTGCGGTACATCAGCGCCGGCCTCGAGCGGCTGATCCTGTTCACCTACCCGACGCTGGTCATCCTCATCGGCGTACTGTTCCTCGGCCAGCACATCGGCCGGCGCGAATGGGCGGCGCTGGCGCTTTGCTATGTCGGCATCGCCGCCGCCTTCGCCCACGATCTCGGCATGAGTCGCGACACGGCGGCGGTCTGGGTCGGCGGCGGCTTCGTCTTCGCCTCCTCACTTTCCTACGCGCTCTACCTTTCGGGCAGCGCACGCATGATCGTTCGTCTCGGCACCGCCCGTTTCACCGCGCTGGCGATGCTGGTGTCCACCGCCGCTACACTGGTTCATTTCTTCGCCACCCAGCCGCTCGCCGCCCTGGTGCAGCCGCTGCCCATCTACGGCTACGGCCTGGCCATGGCCATCCTGTCCACGGTGATCCCGGTATTCGCCCAGTCCGCCGCGATCCGCCGCATCGGCAGCGGCCGCGCCGCGCTGATCGGCATGGTCGGGCCGCTGCTCACCATCGTGCTCGGCTGGTGGCTGCTCGGCGAAGCGATCTCCGCCTGGCAGATGGCCGGCGCGGCGCTGGTCATCGCCGGCATCGCGCTGGTCGGGCGGCGCAGCGCGGCCTGAGGCGACTGCTCAGCGAAAAATCAACCGCATGCCTTGCTGGGCCGGCGCCCTGCGCCTGGCGGTGATTTCGAGCACCGGCGTACGTTTCTGGGCGCCGCCCTGCGCTGCCAGCCGCGCGCGCAGGGCGTTGATGCGCTGGTCGATGACATTCAGCGACATGCCGCGCGCCTCGAGGAGGCGGCGGATGCGCAGCAGTTCCTCGACGCTGTCCGGTTCCCACTGCGAATGCGGCACCGGCGCGTTCTTCGCCTGGGCCGCCGCCGCCGCGAGTTCGTCGGCGCTGCCGATGAGCTTGGCGATCGCGGTGCGGTTGTACTTCACCGCCCAGTCGAGCGCCGTGTCGCCGCGTTCGTTGCGGACCTTGCGGTCGGCCCCGCGCTTGATCAGGTAGCTGGCCATTTCCTCGTGGCCTTCATGGATGGCCATCATCAGCGGCGTCGAGCCATTGGGACTGCGGGCATTGAGGTCGGCGCCGCGCTCGAGCAGCAACTGGCTCGCCTCGCCGTGACCGGCGAAGGCCGCGTAGTGCAGCGCCGACCACTCGGCACCCTCGCGGTTGGCCTTCGCGCCGCGCGCCAACAGCCACTTGACCGCCTCGGTCTGGCCGCGCCAGGCTGCGTGGAGCAGCGCCGTCTCGCCGAAAGCGTTGGCGCGGTGGATGTCGGCGCCGCGCTCGACGAAAAGCTCCATCAGTGCGATGTTGCCGGTCCAGGCGGCGATCATCAGCCCGGTGCCGATGCGGTCGGCGACGAAGTTGGGATCGAGGCCGGCATCGAGCCAGGCGCGCACCTGCGCCACGTCGCCGAGTTCCATGACCGCACCGAAGCGCACGGGGTCGGGCAGATTGGTCGAGATCGTCGCCGCGGACGCCGACGCCGATACGACGGCGAGGATCAGCAGCAAGGTGCGAAGCAATTTCATGTAATCATCGCGGTCAACGCCTGACCGCCCGGAATCCTGTTGTGCCGCTGCATATCGCCCTTGTCCTGTCCTTCTTCCTGCACTTGGCGGCCTACGCCCTGGCCGACTGGGCCGGCTTGCTTGCGCCGCAGCCGTCGGTGCAGCGCATGTCGCTCGAGGCGACGCTGATTCTGCCCGACATTCCGTCCGAACCGCCAGCCGAACCGCCGGCCGACCCGATGCCGCCCGAACCGCCGCTCGCCACGCCAACGCCCGAGCGGCCACCGCCGGCACCCGCACCGGTGGCCGCTCTGTCGCAGCCACAGGCGGAACTCAAGCCTGCGAACAAATCTGCACCCCCCGAGTTCTATCCGTACGAGGCCGTGCGCCGCGGCCTCGAGGGCGAGGCGCTGGTCGCCGTGACCTTGGACGGGCGCGGCCGGGTGGTCGGCGCGCAGCTCGAACGCGGCAGCGGCCACGCCATCCTCGACCAGGCGGCGGTGCGGGCCGCGCTTTCGCTCAAGTCCGTGCCCGGCGGCAGCGGCGAAACCATGCTGCCGGTTTCCTTCCGGCTCAAATGAGCTTCAGGCGCCGGGCGATTTCCAACGTCAGCACCGATTGGTTGAGCGTGTAGAAGTGCAGGCCGGGCGCGCCGCGCTCGAGCAGGCGCTGGCACAGGCCGGTGACCACATCGAGGCCGAAGGCGCGGATCGAATCGGCATCGTCGCCGTAGCTCTCGAACTTGCGCCGCATCCAGCGCGGGATCTCGGCGCCGCAACTGTCGGAGAAGCGGGCCAGCTTGGAAAAGCTGCCGATGGGCATGATGCCCGGAATTATCGGGATGGTCACGCCCAGCGCCCGCGCCTCGCCGACGAAGTGCTCGTAGGCGTCGGCGTTGTAGAAGTACTGGGTGATGGCCGAGTCGGCACCGGCATCGACCTTGCGCTTGAAGTTCAGCAGGTCCTCGCGCGGGCTGCGGGCCTGCGGGTGCCATTCCGGATAGGCCGCCACCTCGATGTGGAAGTGGTCGCCGGTCTCCTTGCGGATGAATTCGACCAGTTCGTTGGCGTAGCGAAGCTCGCCGACATCCGCCATGCCCGAGGGCAGGTCGCCGCGCAGGGCGACGATGCGGCGGATGCCGGCGGCCTTGAATTCGCCGAGCAACGCGCGGATCGAGTCGCGCGTCGAGCCGATGCAGGACAGGTGCGGCGCGGCGGCGTGGCCTTCGCGCTGGATGTCGAGCACGACCTCGAGGGTGCGGTCGCGGGTGGAGCCGCCGGCGCCGTAGGTGACGGAGAAGAAGCCGGGCTTGAGTACGGCGAGCTTGGCCCGCACCGCACGCAGCTTGTCGACCCCCTCGGCGGTTTGCGGGGGGAAGAATTCGCAGGAGAGTTCAGTTTTCATGTTTTGCATGGATAAAGAATTCGCGGTTGCCGTCGGTCCCGGTGATCGGGCTGTCGAACCAGTTTTTGACCGTCAGGTGACATTCACCGCAGCAGGAGCGCAGCTTTGCTTCCACCTCGGCATAGAACGCGGCATCGCGCACGATGCCGCCCTTGCCGACACCTGCCGGGCCGACCTCGAACTGCGGCTTGACCAACAGCAGCAGGTCGCCGTTCGGGACGAGGAAGGCGGGAAGCTGCGGCAGCACCAGCGTCAGTGAAATGAAGGATACATCGGCGACGATGAGATCGTAGCGGCGTCCCGCCAGCGCCGACTTTTTCAGTTCGCGGGCGTTGATGCCCTCGAACTGCTCGACCCGCGGGTCGACGGCAAGCCGGGGATGCAATTGGCCATGGCCGACGTCGACGCCGGTGACCCGCGCCGCGCCATTGGCCAGCAGGCAGTCGGTGAAGCCGCCGGTGCTCTGGCCGACGTCGAGACAGCGGCGGCCTTCGACCGCGATGCCCGCATGGGTCAGCGCGCCGGCAAGCTTGATGCCGCCGCGCGAAACGTAGCGGTCGGACGCGTCCTCCTCGATGTGCAGTTCGACGCCTTCCGGCAGTTCCTGCGCCGGCTTCTGCACGGGCATGCCGCCGGCGAAAACGCGACCGGCCTCGATCAGGCGCTGCGCCGCCGTGCGGGAAGGCGCGAGGCCGCGTGCGACCAGCAGCATGTCAGCCCTGGGAGGACCGGCGTGCGGCGGCCGCACCGGAGCGTGGGGCTTCGGTGCGGGACGCGCGCTGCGGCGGTGGAAGGACTTCAATAGCGGTAGTTGTCGGACTTGTACGGACCGGTCTTGGGCACGCCGATGTAGGCGGCCTGTTGATCGGTCAGCTCGGACAGCTGCGAGTTGAGTTTGCGCAGTTGCAGCCGCGCCACCTTCTCGTCGAGATGCTTGGGCAGCACGTAGACGCCCACCGGGTAGTCGGCGTTGCGCGTGAACAGCTCGATCTGGGCGATGGTCTGGTTGGCGAAGGACGACGACATGACGTAGCTCGGATGGCCGGTGCCGCAGCCGAGGTTCACCAGGCGGCCCTTGGCAAGAAGAATGATGCGCTTGCCATCGGGGAAGATGACGTGATCGACCTGCGGCTTGATCTCTTCCCACTGGTACTTCTCGATCGAGGCGACGTCGATCTCGTTGTCGAAGTGGCCGATGTTGCAGACGATGGCCTGGTCCTTCATCTTCGCCATGTGGTCGTGGTTGATGACGTGGAAGTTGCCGGTGGCTGTGACGAAGATGTCGGCTTTGTCGGCGGCGTATTCCATGGTCACCACGCGGTAGCCTTCCATCGCCGCCTGCAGCGCGCAGATCGGGTCGATCTCGGTGACCCAGACCTGGGCCGACAGCGCGCGCATGGCCTGGGCCGAGCCCTTGCCGACGTCGCCGTAGCCGGCGATCAGCGCGATCTTGCCGGCGATCATCACGTCGGTGGCGCGCTTGATGCCGTCCACCAGCGATTCGCGGCAGCCGTAGAGGTTGTCGAACTTGGACTTGGTGACCGAGTCGTTGACGTTGATCGCGGGGATCTTGAGGTCGCCGCGCTCATGCATCTGGTAGAGGCGATGCACGCCGGTGGTGGTCTCTTCCGTAACGCCCTTGATCTTGGCCAGGCGTGTGGAATACCAGGTCTTGTCGGTGGCAAGCTTGGCCTTGATGGCGGCGAAGAGGATGGTCTCTTCCTCGCTGCCGGGTTTGGCCAGTACGGAGATGTCCTTCTCTGCCTTGGTGCCCAGGTGCAGCAGCAGCGTGGCGTCGCCGCCGTCGTCGAGGATCATGTTGCTGTAGCCGCCGTCCGGCCATTCGAAGATGCGGTGGGTGTAGTCCCAGTAATCGACCAGCGACTCGCCCTTGACGGCGAAGACGGCGATGCCGTCCTTGGCTATGGCGGCAGCGGCGTGGTCCTGGGTCGAGAAGATGTTGCACGACGCCCAGCGCACTTCGGCGCCGAGCGCGGTGAGCGTCTCGATCAGCACGGCGGTCTGGATGGTCATGTGCAGACTGCCCGTGACGCGCGCGCCCTTCAGCGGCTGCGCCTTGGCGTATTCCTCGCGGATCGCCATGAGGCCGGGCATTTCGGTCTCGGCGATGCGAATTTCCTTGCGGCCCCAGTCGGCGAGACCGAGGTCGGCGATAACGTAATCTTGATTGGCCACAGCGGAACTCCTTTGCTTGCGGCCGGGACGGAGGCGGGGGAGGGCCAGAGTGGCCGGACTCACCCGCGCTCCCGTGCCGGCACGGGTTGGTCAGGTGAGCGCCGTTCTAGCTGATCCGAGCCTGGGGGCAGCAATTGCACCTCGCAGCGCTCCTCGGATGAGCGACGCATTATACGCGCCCACGCCATGCGTCAAACCCCCGCCCTCACGGAGGAGGCTCCAGTCGCCATTCGCCCTCGCAGCGACGGCAGCGCACGCGCAGATGGGGCAGGTCTTCGAGGAGCGGGTTGGCGGCTACTGCCGTTCCCGACTGCGGTGCGCTGCAGACCACCGCCAGCCGGCCGTAGGTGCCGCAATGCGGGCAGGTGGCAAGTTGCGCCGCCAGCTCGGTGGATTCGAGGACATGGTGATAACGCAGCCAGGCGAGAATGCCGCCGGCGGCGCTGGCGAGCGCCCCGGCAAGCAGCAGCAAGCGGGGCTGGACACCGCCGGCGTCGTTGTGCAGTTCGAACAGGGCGAAGGCGAGGATCAGCGCGAGAAAGCCCGTCACCAACCAGGCATGCGCCTCGACGAGCTGGTGTTCGTACCACTTGCGAAAACCGAGCTTGCGCACACCCTCGACAATGTCCAACGGTCCTCCTGGCACACGACAACGTCGGCGGCTGGTTCGCACGCGGACATGGCGGCTGTCGCCGGACCGCCTGCGTCCCTTAGCCGTCTGCGGTCGGGACGATATCGCCGCGGGCCAGCAGGCGTTCGAACTCCACGGGAGGTTCGGGCCGTGCGAGCCAGAAGCCCTGCATGTCGGGGCAACCGAGGCCGCGCAGGAAGCCGGCCTGGTCCGCCGTTTCCACGCCCTCCGCGATCACGTCGAGCTTGAGGCTGTGTGCCATGCTGACGATGGCGCGGATGATGGCCTCGTCGTCGCTGGTGCCCGGAACGTCCCGCACGAACGACCGGTCGATCTTGAGCCGGTGGATCGGGAGGCGCTTGAGGTAGGCCAGCGAGGAATAGCCGGTACCGAAGTCGTCGATCTCGATGGCGACACCCAGCTTGCAGAGGTCCTCGAGGACGGCCACTGCCGTATCCATGTCTTCCATCACCGCCGTTTCGGTGATTTCCAGCACGAGCAGGTGCGGATCAAGGCCGCTCGCCGCCAGTGCTCCAAGCACGCTATCGCGGAGGGTGCCTTCCCGCAATTGCCGGGCCGAAATATTGACGGCCACGGGCAGTTGTAGATGGCCGGCATCCTCCCAAGCCTTGGCCTGGCGGCAGGCGGCGTGCAGTACCCAGTCGCCGATGCGGTTGATGAGCCCCCGCTCCTCGGCCACCGGAATGAACTTGTCGGGTCCTATGAGCCCCAATTTGGGGTGCTGCCAGCGCACCAATGCCTCGGCGCCGGTGATGCGGCTGTTGGCGACATCCACCTGGGCCTGGTAATGGAGCACGAATTCCTGATGCTCGAGAGCCTTGCGCAGGGCCGCCTCGGTCGCCAGCGTTTCGAAGGCCTTGGCGTTGAGTTCGGCCGTGAAGAACTGGTAGTTGTTGCGGCCCCTGTTCTTGGCGTGGTACATGGCCAGATCGGCGCTTCGTGCCAGGGCATCCGCGTTGGCGCCATCGCCCGGCCAGACGGCGATGCCTATGGACACGGTGATCGAGAACTGGCGCTCGCCGAGTTCGAGCGGTTGGGACACCGCGGCGATGATCTTTTCCGCGACGCGGGCGCAGGCTTTGGGCTCCGTCAGATTGTTGAGCAGGATCAGGAACTCGTCACCGCCGATGCGCGCGATCTGGTCGGATTCGCGGACGCACTGCTCCAGACGCTGCGCTATCTGGACCAGCAAGGCATCGCCAACGGAATGTCCCAGAGTGTCGTTGACCGTCTTGAAGTCGTCGAGGTCGAGGAAAAGCAGCCCTACCGAGCGGTTGACCTGGGCCGCATTGGCGATCGCTATGTCCAGATGCTCGCCGAAGCGATGGCGGTTGGTCAGGCCGGTCAGGGCATCATGATGGGCGAGATGCTCGATGTGGGCTTCTGCGCGCTTGCGTTCGCTGATGTCCTCGACGAAACAGAGGACGTTGATGAGTTCCCCGTCCAGCTTGATCGGCTGGAAATGACAGCGGAAATGATCTCCCGCCTCGCCGGTAACCGGCGTTCGGTCCGTCTCGATGGTGGTGGTAGCGCCCTCGATGGCATTCCGCAATGACGCTACCAGGTCCGGGTTGCCGTCCCGCAGCATGTCGACACCCAGAACCCGCTCCCGCTCTGCACCCGTGTAGCGCAGGAGTTTTTCGTTGCAGTCGGTGATCCGGCCGCTCTTGTCGAGGGTCATTACGCCGAGGGGAGCCTGGACGAACAGTTGGCGCAGCTTGGCTTCGCTGCCACGGAGCGATGCTGTCATCCTGCGTGCGACGTCGATCGCCTGAATCCGCGTCCTCGACAGCGACCACACGACGGCAAACAGCAGCAGGCTGACCAGGACGCCGGCGGCCAGGAAGCGGACCGGTTGCCGGCTGGCGACCTTGCTCTCGAAACCGGGAAGACTGGCGTAATCGACGGTCCAGACGCGGCCACCGACATTGAGGTACCGCTCCTGGTGGAAGCGTGCGGCGGCGAAGTCGGATGCCTGGTGGCTCTCATGGAATAGCGGGGAGCGGGCATTCGGACCATCATGAAGCCGCACCGCGATCTCCTTGGGCTTTTCGCCGAGCAGACCGAACAGCAGCGTGTCAACGCGAATTCCGACCGAAAGGAAACCGGTCAAGTTGTTGCGCCGCGCGGAGAGTTCGTGCGGTACCGAGCCGTCGCGGTAGACGGCCTGGACCATCAGGAAGCCGGGGCGGCGGCCGTTGACGTCGCCTGAAGCGAGCGCAATGTTTCCGCTTATCCGGTTTTCGCCGCTATCGCGGGCCAACTCCAGGACCCGGCGATGCTCGGCAGGTCGCCACCCTTCCGGAGCGTGACTGAGGGGCAATACTGCCGTTTGCGCCGCGATGCGCTTGCCCTCGCTCAGGGACGCCAGTTGGTCGACAGCGAAGCCGGCCTGTTGCGGCTCGACCTCGCGGGCGGGAATCCTCATATAGGCGATCCAGGCGACCCCCGGGTAGTCCTCCGCAACCCGCATGGTCTCCTTCAGGCGGGTCAAATCAGGCGTACGGTCGGTCGCGCTGACGTAAGCCTGCATGCTTTTTACGGCACGCACATAGCCGTCCAGCCGCCCGTTCATCGCACGGTGAAACTCGTCAACCGTGAGTTCGAAGCGATCTTCCGACTGGGATTGCAAGTCGGCGACCATACTGTTCCATCCGAGCAGATTCAGGCTCAGGCTTAGTGCGAGAACCAGCCACGCCACCCACCGGTAAGAGGCAAAACCGCGCGGCGCGATCTCAACTCTTTCGGACGGATCGCCGAAATTCTCCTTGGAATTCATGTACTAAATATAGCGCCCTTGGTATCCCCAAGCGGGATTCGGCCACGCATTTTTTGTTCCGGGTGTGGCAACCGTCACAGTTGACGCTATATCAAAGGCCATATTCGCCCCAATCCGTCGGTGGGCTTGCCCGGCTCAACCCGTCGCCGCAGCGACGGGCACGCCGTCGGCGATGTCACCGAGCCGGGCGGGGAGTCAGGAGGTTCTTTACAGCCCGGCGTCGTTGCGGAGCAACGCCGCCTTGTCCGTGTTTTGGTTTCGGCCGGCGCTTCGCGCCTTAACCTCCGCTTGCGCGGAGGTTAGCCTTCACCGAAATACGGATAAAGTCGCTGCGCGGCCGGCCTTACAGGCCGGCGTCGTTGCGCAGCAACGCCGCTTTATCGGTATTTTCCCAAGTGAATTCCGGCTCGTCGCGGCCGAAATGGCCGTAGGCGGCGGTCTTCTGGTAGATCGGGCGCAGCAGGTCGAGCATGTTGACGATGCCCTTGGGACGCAGGTCGAAGTGCTTCTTCACCAGTTCGGCGATGGTCTCGTCGGAGACCTTCCCGGTGCCATAGGTGGTGACCCAGACCGAGGTCGGCTGTGCCACGCCGATGGCGTAGGAAACCTGGATCAGGCAGCGCGAGGCCAGCCCCGCGGCGACGATGTTCTTGGCGACGTAGCGGCCGGCGTAGGCGGCGGAGCGGTCGACCTTGGACGGGTCCTTGCCCGAGAACGCGCCGCCACCGTGGGGCGCTGCGCCGCCGTAGGTATCGACGATGATCTTGCGGCCGGTCAGTCCGCAGTCGCCCTGCGGGCCGCCGACGACGAAGCGGCCGGTGGGATTGACCAGGTACTTGATCTCGCCCTTGACCAGTTCCTTCGGCAGGATGGGCTTGATGATTTCCTCGATGGTCGCTTCGCGGATGTCTTCCAGGGACATTTCCGGCGCATGCTGGGTCGAGATCACCACGGTGTCGATCGCGGCCGGCTTGCCGTTCTCGTAGCGCACGGTGACCTGCGACTTGGCGTCGGGGCGCAGCCAGGGCAGGCGGCCATCCTTGCGCAGCATGGCTTGGCGCTCCATCAGGCGATGCGCGAGATAGATCGGCAGCGGCATCAGGCTCGGCGTTTCGTCGCAGGCGTAGCCGAACATCAGGCCCTGGTCGCCGGCGCCCTGGCCGAGGTCGTCGTCGTAGGCCTTGTTCACGCCCTGGGCGATGTCAGGGCTCTGCTTGTCGTAGGCGACCAGCACGGCGCAGCCCTTGTAGTCGATGCCGTACTCGGTGTTGTCGTAGCCGATGCGCTTGATGGTGTCGCGCGCCACGCCGATGTAGTCGACGTTGGCACTGGTGGTGATCTCGCCGGCCAGCACCACGAGGCCGGTGTTGCACAGCGTCTCGGCGGCCACGCGCGAGTGCTTGTCCTGCGCCAGGATGGCGTCGAGGATGGCGTCAGAGATCTGGTCGGCGACCTTGTCCGGATGGCCTTCGGAAACGGATTCGGAAGTGAAGAGGTATTCGTTTGACATCTGCCTGCTCCTTTGCTGCTTGGTATTTCCCCATGTTGTCCGGCGTGACCGGCTCGGGGTGGAGCAGGCGACGCTTTAGCAGTATTTGAGACCGTTAGACCGGCCTGCCGCCCTGCAAGTTGTCCTGATTAACTCGGCGGAAGCGATAATATTAGCCTTTCGTTAATCGCCGGTCAAACCGCCCCTGCATGGGCTTCCTGTTTCGCTTCCTGTCGTTCCTGCCCCTGCCCCTGCTACACAATCTCGGTGCAGCGGCCGGCTGGCTGATCTGGCTGCTTTCGCCCACCTATCGCCGCCACCTGCGCGAGAACACCGCGTTGGCCGGCCTGGCCGAGGTTCGTGGCGCGGCGATCGCCGAGGCCGGCAAGTCGATCTTCGAGCTGCCGAAACTCTGGTTGCGGCCGCACGACGAGGTCGTGGCCCGTGTCGTCAAGGTCAGCGGCTGGGAACTGGTCGTGGAGGCGTGGCAGGAGGGCAGGGGCATCCTGTTCCTGACGCCGCACCTCGGCTGCTTCGAGATCACCGCACAGTACTACGCCAGTTTCCGGCCGATGACCGTGCTCTACCGCCGGCCCAAGCAGGACTGGCTGATTCCGATCATCGAGCAGGGCCGTGGCGCCAATCTCGAACTCGCGCCGGCCGACATGTCCGGGGTGAAGAAACTGCTCAAGGCCCTCAAGTATGGTGCGGCCGCCGGCATGCTGCCGGATCAGGCGCCGGGCGCCGGCGAGGGAGTCTGGGCGCCGTTCTTCGGCCGTCCGGCCTACACCATGACCCTGGCGCCGCGCCTGGCCGCGACCGGGGCGACGGTATTGCTGGCCTACGCCGAGCGGCTCCACTACGGTGCCGGCTACCACCTCAAGCTGCGCCGCCCCACGGAGGCGCTGACCGATGCGGCCGCGGTCAATCGTGCCATCGAAGGCCTGATCCGCGAATGTCCCGAGCAGTACCTGTGGGGCTACAACAGATACAAGGCGCCCGCTGGCAGCGGAGGGGGACCCGGCGCAGCCGGGGGCGAAGCGTCGGTCAGCGGGATGCGGCCGCTGGACTCCGAAGCCGCGGGCGCTGCATCCGCTTCCACGGTCGCACCTTCCCCGTCGGGGAAGGCACTGCTCCGCGTTCCAGCGGCGCCCGCTGGCAGCGGTGGGGAACCAGACGCCGCATGACCCGGATTGCCCTTGCCTTGGTCTGGCTGCTGCACTGGCTGCCGCTGCCGCTGCTCGCGGCGGTCGGCCGCGGTTTCGGCCGCCTGCTGTTCGCGCTCGGCCGCGAGCGCCGGCGAGTCACCCTGACCAATCTTCGTTTGTGCTTTCCGCAGATGACCGAGGCGGAGCGGTTGGCGCTGACCAGGCGCCACTTCGAGGCCTTTGGCCGCAGCGTCCTCGAGCGGGGCATCCTGTGGTGGTCGGGCAAGGAGCGCATCCAGCGGCTGGTGCGCATCGAAGGCATCGAGCACTGGCGCGCCGTGGCCGATCGGCCGGTGATCTGGCTGGCGCCGCATTTCGTCGGCCTCGACATGGGCGGCGTGCGCCTGACCACCGAATTCCCCCTGGTCTCCATGTACAGCCGGCAGAAGAACCCGCTGGTCGATGCGCTGCTGCTGCATTCGCGCACCCGTTTCGGCAATTCGCCGATGGCGTCGCGCCAGGACGGCCTCAAGCCGGTGGTGCGCGAGATGCGCAAGGGACGGCCCTTCTACTATCTGCCGGACATGGACTTCGGCGCGCGCGACGCGGTATTCGTGCCCTTCTTCGGCGTGCCGACGGCCACCGTCACGGCCATGTCGCGCCTGGCCAATATCACCGGCGCCGCCGTGGTGCCTTGCGTCACCCGGCAGCTTCCCGGCGGTGCCGGCTACGTCGCGACCTTCCATCCGGCGTGGCAGGACTTCCCGAGCGGCGACGTCGAGGCCGATACCCGGCGCATGAACGCCTTCATCGAGTCCGAGATAGTGAAAATGCCCGAGCAGTACTACTGGCTGCACAAGCGCTTCAAGACGCGACCACCCGGGGAAAAGGGGGTCTATTGAGGTGCCTATTCCGTTTTCGGGCCCCGCCGTCTCCGCTACCATTGCCTGATGTTCACCAATCCCTCCCATGATGAAATCCGCGCGCTGCTGAAAAGCGTAAGGACCATCGCCGTTGTCGGGCTCTCCGACAACCCGGCGCGCCCCAGCTACCGCGTGGCCCAGGCCATGATGGGCCTCGGCTACCGCATCATCCCCGTGCGTCCGGCGCAGACCGAGGTTCTCGGCGAGAAGGCCTATGCGCAACTGACCGATCTTCCGGAGGCGCCGGATCTCGTCGACGTCTTCCGCAACCCCGACGCCGTCGATGGCATCGTCGACCAGTGCATCGCCATCGGTGCCAAGCGGCTGTGGCTGCAGGAAGGCGTGGTCAACGAGCCCGCCGCCCTGCGCGCCCGCGCCGCCGACATCACCGTGATCATGGATCGCTGCGTCTGGAAGGACGCGCATTCCCTGCTATGAAAATCCGCTTCACCAAGATGCACGGCCTTGGCAACGATTTCGTCGTGCTCGACGCCATCCACCAGTCCTTCGTGCCGACGCCGGCACAGGCCCGCTTCCTCGCCGACCGCCATTTCGGCGTCGGCTGCGACCAGATCCTGATCGTCGAGGAGCCCTCGCAGGCAGGCACCGACTTCCGCTACCGCATATTCAATGCAGACGGTGGCGAGGTTGAGCAGTGCGGCAACGGCGCGCGCTGCTTCGTGCGCTTCGTCCATGACCACGGCCTCACCGACAAGCCCGAGATCCGCGTCGAGACGAGGTCAGGGATCATCTCGCCGCGGCTCGAAGCGAGCGGCGAAGTGACGGTCGACATGGGCGAGCCGCGTTTCGCAGCGGCCGATATCCCCTTCGATAGCGATTCCGATGCGGTGATCCAGCCGCTGCAAGTCGACGACGCGATTTTCGACATCAGCGTGGTGTCGATGGGCAACCCGCACGCGGTGCAGGTGGTCGACGATGTCGGCACGGCGCCGGTAGGGAGGTATGGCCCGCTGATCGAGAACCACCGGCGTTTCCCGCGCCGCGTCAATGCCGGGTTCATGCAGATCGTCGATCGCCACGCCATCCGGCTGCGCGTCCATGAGCGTGGCGCCGGCGAGACGCTGGCCTGCGGCACGGGCGCCTGCGCCGCCGCGGTCGCCGGCATCCGCCGCGGCCTGCTCGATTCGCCGGTGCGCGTCGCTACCCGTGGCGGCGAGCTGACCATCGCCTGGGCCGGATACGGCCAGCCGGTGCTGATGACCGGTCCCGCCGTCAGAGTCTTCGAGGGCGAGATCGACTTGCCCAGCCAACTTGAACCTTGAACGAAAGCCGCCATGGACGCCAACGAAGTCGCCGAATATCTGAAAGACCACCCCGAGTTCTTCGAGCAATACGCCGACCTGCTGTCGCAGATCGACATTCCGAGCCCCCATGGCAACAGCGCCATTTCGATCACCGAGCGGCAGATGGCGACGCTGCGCGACAAGGCCAAGCAGCTCGAAGCCAAGATGGCAGAACTGATACGCTTCGGCGAGGAGAACGACGCCATCGGCGACAAGGTGCACGAGCTCTGTGTCGCCCTGACGGTCGCTGCCGACCTGCCCGCGGTGCTGCGCGCGATCTACGCCCATCTGGGCGGCGCGTTCGCGGTGCCTCACGTCGTGGTGCGGCTGTGGGCCGCCAACGATGGCGGGGGCGCCAGCGCCGAATTCGCGCCGACGGCGGAAAGCATCCGCACCACCGTCGCGGCCCTCAAGCATCCCTACTGCGGCCCCGCGGCCGGCCAGGAAACCGCCGACTGGTTCGGCGAACGCGGCGGGCATGTGCGCTCAGTGGCGCAGGTGCCGCTGCGACGCGGCGACGAGACCTTCGGCGTTCTCGTCCTCGCCAGCGAGGAAGCGCACCGCTTTTATCCGGAGATGGGCACGCTCTATCTCGATCGCATCGGCGACATGGCCGCCGCCGCGCTGGGGCGCGTGCTGAGCTGATGGATGCGGTGCGGCTGGGCGTCGAGGATTTCCTCGCCGACCTCGCGCACCAGCGCGTTGCCAGCCCGCACACCGTCGCCGCCTACCGGCGTGATCTGGCGGCACTCGCCGGAGTCGCCGGCGACCGGCCCCTGGCTGGCCTCGATCATGCCCTGTTGCGCAGGGCGCTGATGCAACTGCACGGCAAGGGGCTCGCCGCGCGTTCGCTGGCACGGACGCTGTCGGCCTGGCGCGCCTATTACCGCTGGCTGGCGCGGCGCGGCGCCATCGCCGCCGACCCCAGTGACGGCCTGCGCGCGCCGAAGCAGCCTCGTACGCTGCCCAAGGCGCTCGCGGTGGACCAGGTGACGGCTCTGCTCGACGCTTCGCCGGACGATGAACTCGAGACCCGCGACAAGGCGATGTTCGAGCTCTTCTATTCCTCGGGCCTGCGTCTGTCGGAGCTGGCCACGCTCGATGTCGACGGCATCGACTTCGCTTCCGGCACGGTCACCGTCACCGGCAAGCGCAGCAAGACCCGTACGGTACCGGTCGGCACCAAGGCCACTGCGGCCTTGCGCGAATGGCTGAAAGAGCGCGGCAGCACCGCCTTGGCCGAGGAGCTCGCGTTGTTCGTCAGCCGTCGCGGCACCCGCCTGGCCGTGCGATCCATCGAGCGCCGGCTCGGACGCTGGGCGACGAAGCAGGGTCTCGGCCTGCACGTCCATCCGCACATGCTGCGCCACTCCTTCGCTTCCCATCTGCTGCAATCCTCCGGCGACCTGCGCGCCGTGCAGGAAATGCTCGGCCACAGCAATATCGCGACGACGCAGATTTACACCCACCTGGATTTTCAGCATCTGGCCAAGGTCTACGACGCCGCCCATCCGAGGGCCAGGAAGAAGTAGGGCTAGCGCTGCCTGACGCGGTGGTGGAACACCCAGGCATAAACGGTGGCATTGGTCGCCAGCACGCCGATGCCCAGAAGCATCTGGATCTCCGCGGTCAGCCCGGCCGGATAGAGGACGGGCAAGAGGTAGCGGGAGACGAAGTCGCCGCTATAGGCGCCACCGCCGCTCGTCTGGCGCAACGCGTTCTCCAGCGGCGTTAGCGGACAGATCCAGCCGAAGAACTCGACCGCCGCACCCCACGCGGCGGCGGGCAGGTGCAGCCAGGCGGCTCGCGGCCAGCGCAACGCCAGCAGGCCCCCGCTCACCACGAAGATGACGAAGCCGAGATGCAGCAGCACGACCAGGTCGGCGAGCAGCAGGAGCACGGATATGTCCTTGCGAAAGTGAACCGGCGTTCCGATGTTACATTCGGGTCATGAGCGCACAACTGATTTTGCAGGCCGGCAAGGAGAAATCCCTGTTGCGGCACCACCCGTGGATCTTCGCCGGATCGGTGGCCGGCTTCGAGGGTCGCGCGCGTCCGGGCGACACAGTGGACGTGGTCGCGGGCGGGGGCAGGTACGCCGGACAGGTGCTGGCCAAGGCGGCATGGAGCCCGGCCTCGCAGATACGTGCGCGGGTGTGGAGCTTCGATCCGACGGAGACGGTCGATCACGCCTTCTTCAAGCGGCGCATCGCGGCAGCCGTTGCGCGCCGCGCGGCGCTGCCCGAACTGGCCGGGCAGGACGGCGTGCGTCTGATCCACGCCGAATCCGATGGTCTGCCGGGCCTGATCGCCGACCGCTATGGCGATACCGTGGTGATTCAGCTCACCAGCGCCGGGACCGACAAGTGGCGTACCGCCATCGCCGATGGATTGCATAAGGCCACCGGCTGCGCGCGCATCTACGACCGTTCGGACTCGGAAGTCCGGGCGCGCGAGGGGCTGGAACCGCAGAGCGGCTGGCTGCTCGGTGAGGGCGACAGCCGCATCGTCATCGACGAGCACGGCGTCAGGATTGCCGTCGATGTCGCCACCGGCCACAAGACCGGCTTCTACCTCGATCAGCGCGAAAACCGACTGATGCTGCGCGGCCTCTCCGCCGGCCGGCGCGTGCTGAACTGCTACTGCTACACCGGCGGGTTCAGCCTGCAAGCCCTGGCCGGCGGGGCCCGCGAGGTGATCTCGGTCGACAGTTCGGCGCCGGCGCTGACGCTGGCCGCGGAAAACCTGGCGCTGAACCCCGGGCTCGACGCAGTGCGTGCCGAATGGCTGGACGCCAATGTGGCCGAGGAGTTGCGCCGCCGCCGCGATGCCAATGAAACATTCGACCTCATCGTGCTCGATCCGCCCAAGTTCGCGCCCTCGGCCGCCCATGTCGAGCGCGCCAGCCGTGCCTATAAGGACATCAACCTCAATGCCTTCAAGCTGCTGGCGCCGGGCGGGCTGCTGATGACCTATTCCTGCTCCGGCGGCATCGGGGCCGAGTTGTTCCAGCAGATCGTCGCCGGCGCGGCGCTCGATGCCCGCCGCGATGCGGCCATCGTCAAGCGCTTGCAGGGCGCCGCCGACCATCCCGTGGCGCTGACCTTTCCCGAGGGCGAATACCTCAAGGGTTTGCTGGTCCAAGTGGCCTGATACCCAGCAGGAGATATTGAGTCGGGGGGCGATTTTCGCTATATTTACCAGTTCGCCCAAAGGGTTTACAGCAAGCCGGCACAGTTTTGGGGCCGGCTTTTTTGACGGCCGCATTTTCAGGAAAAGCATGATGGATCAGCATCCCGCCCCCGCGCGCCAGGGTCTCTACGACCCCGCCAACGAACACGACGCCTGCGGCGTCGGCTTCGTTGCCCACATCAAGAACAAGAAAAGCCATGCGATCGTCGAGCAGGGCCTGCAGATCCTCAAGAATCTCGAGCACCGCGGCGCCACCGGCTACGACCCGCTGCTCGGCGACGGCGCCGGCATCCTGATCCAGATTCCCGACGGTTTCCTCCGCGAGGAAATGGCGAAGCAGGGCGTGAACCTGCCGCCGGCCGGCGAATACGGCGTGGGCATGGTCTTCCTGCCGAGCGATGCCGAAAGCCGGCGCGCCTGCGAGGCGGCGATCGAACGCACCGTCCGCTACGAGGGCCAGGTGCTGCTGGGCTGGCGTGATGTGCCGGTCGACAACTCGGGCCTGGCGCAGGCGGCCAAGGAAATCGAACCGGTGATCCGCCAGGTCTTCATCGGTGGCGGCGAGGGCGTGACCGACGCCGACGCGCTGGAGCGCAAGCTCTACGTCATCCGCAAGGAAGCCGGTCACCGCGTGCAGGCGCTCAAGCTGCCCGACGGCAAGATGTTCTACGTGGCCTCGATGTCGGTGCGCACCATTGTCTACAAGGGCATGCTGCTGGCCGACCAGGTCGGCGAGTATTTCCTCGATCTCCGGGACGAGCGCGTGGTGACGGCGCTGGCGCTGGTGCACCAGCGCTTCTCCACCAACACCTTCCCGACCTGGGATCTGGCCCATCCCTTCCGCATGATCGCCCACAACGGCGAGATCAACACCCTGCGCGGCAACGTGAACTGGATTCGCGCCCGCGAGCACGGCATTTCCTCCCCGGTGCTCGGCGACGACCTGCAGAAGATCTGGCCGCTGATCTACGAAGGCCAGTCCGATTCCGCCAGTTTCGACAACGCGCTGGAACTGCTGGTCATGGGCGGCTACAGCCTGGCCCACGCCATGATGATGCTGATCCCCGAGGCCTGGGCCGGCAACCCGCTGATGGACGAGGATCGCCGCGCCTTCTACGAATACCACATGGCGCTGATGGAGCCGTGGGACGGCCCGGCGGCGGTGGCCTTCACCGACGGCCGCCAGATCGGCGCCACGCTCGACCGCAACGGCCTGCGCCCCGCCCGTTATCTGGTCACCGACGACGACATGGTCGTCCTCTCCTCCGAGATCGGCGTGCTGCCGATTCCGCAGGAGCGCATCGTCAAGAAGTGGCGCCTGCAGCCGGGCAAGATGCTGCTGATCGACCTCGAGGAAGGCCGCATCATCGGCGACGACGAGGTCAAGCGCCAGCTGGCGGCAGCCAAGCCCTATCGCGAATGGATCGAGAAGTCGCGCTATTTCGTCGACGACCTGCCCGAGGTCAAGTCGCGCGACAAGCTGGCCGCGCCCCTGCTCGACATGCAGCAGGCCTTCGGCTACACGCAGGAGGACTTCAAGTTCATCCTCGAACCGATGGCCCTGACCGGCGAGGAAGCCACCGGCTCCATGGGCAACGACATTCCGCTGCCGGTGCTGTCGGGTAAGAACAAGCCGCTCTTCCACTACTTCAAGCAGCTCTTCGCCCAGGTGACGAACCCGCCGATCGACCCGATCCGCGAGGAAATCGTCATGTCGCTGATCTCGCTGGTCAGCCCCAATCCCAATCTGCTCGGCGTCGACGAAACCGCGCCGACGCCCCGCCTCGAGGTGCTGCAGCCCATTCTGTCGCCGGCCGACATGGCCAAGCTGAAGCAGGTCGACAAGCTGACGAAGGGCGCCTTCCGCGCCTGCGTCATCGACATCACCACCCCGGCGGCGGCGGGTCCCGCCGGCCTCAGCGATGCGCTCTACCAGGTCTGCATCCGCGCCGAGCGCGCGGTGGGCGAAGGCTGCAGCGTCATCATCCTCTCCGATCGCGCCGTCGATGCCGCGCGCGCGCCGATTCCGGCACTGCTGGCCTGCTCGGCCGTGCATCAACACCTGGTGAAGACGGGCCTGCGCACCTCCGCCGGCCTGGTGGTCGAAACCGGCGCGGCGCGCGAGACGCACCACTTCGCCCTGCTGGCCGGTTACGGCGCCCAGGCCATCCACCCCTGGCTGGTCTTCGACAGCCTCGCCGCCATCGCGTCCAGCCTGCCGGGCCAGCCCTCGGCCTACGACTGCCACAAGAAATTCACCAAGGCCATCGGCAAGGGGCTGATGAAGGTGATGTCGAAGATGGGCATCTCCACCTACCAGTCCTACTGCGGCGCGCAGATTTTCGAGGCCATCGGCCTCTCGTCGGATTTCGTCGCCCGCTACTTCACCGGCACGCCGACGAAGATCGAGGGCATCGGCCTCAAGGAAGTCGCGCTCGAGGCGCTCAACACCCACGGCGCCGCCTTCGGCAACGACCCGGTGCTCGCCAGCATGCTCGACGTCGGCGGCGAATATGCCTTCCGCGTGCGCGGCGAAGAGCACATGTGGACGCCGGATGCCATCGCCAAGCTGCAGCATGCGACGCGCTCGGGCAAGTTCGACACCTACAAGGAATACGCTGCGATCATCAACGACCAGAGCAAGCGCCACATGACGCTGCGCGGCCTGTTCGAGCTCAAGCCGGCCGGCGCGCCGGTGCCGCTGGACGAAGTCGAGCCCGCCAGCGAGATCGTCAAGCGTTTCGCCACCGGCGCCATGTCGCTCGGCTCGATCTCGACCGAGGCGCACAGCACGCTGGCCATCGCCATGAACCGCATCGGCGGCAAGTCCAACACCGGCGAGGGCGGCGAGGATCCGCGCCGCTTCCAGAAAGTCGGCGCCGGCGCCACGGTGGCGAGCGTGGTCGGTGCCAGCCGCATCGAGCGCGACATTCCGCTGAAAGAGGGCGACTCGCTGCGCTCGGCGATCAAGCAGGTCGCCTCGGGCCGCTTCGGCGTCACCATCGAGTACCTGTCGAACTCCGACCAGATCCAGATCAAGATGGCCCAGGGCGCCAAGCCCGGCGAGGGCGGCCAGCTGCCCGGCCACAAGGTCTCCGACTACATCGGCTTCCTGCGCCACTCGGTGCCGGGCGTCGGCCTCATTTCGCCGCCGCCGCACCACGACATCTACTCCATCGAGGATCTGGCGCAGCTGATCCACGACCTCAAGAACGCCAACCCCAGCGCCTCGATCTCGGTCAAGCTGGTCTCCGAAGTCGGCGTCGGCACCGTCGCCGCCGGCGTGTCCAAGGCCAAGGCCGACCATGTCGTGATCTCCGGCTACGACGGCGGCACCGGCGCGAGTCCGCTGTCGTCGATCAAGCACGCCGGCACGCCGTGGGAACTGGGCCTGGCCGAGACGCAGCAGACGCTGGTGCTCAACCGCCTGCGCGGCCGCATCCGCGTGCAGGTCGACGGCCAGATGAAGACCGGCCGCGACGTCGTCGTCGGCGCGCTGCTCGGTGCCGACGAGTTCGGCTTCGCCACCGCGCCGCTGGTGGTCGAGGGCTGCATCATGATGCGCAAGTGCCACCTCAACACCTGCCCGGTCGGCGTCGCCACGCAGGACCCGGTCTTGCGCAAGCGCTTCTCGGGCCAGCCCGAGCACGTCGTCAATTACTTCTTCTTCGTCGCCGAGGAAGCGCGCCTGCTGATGGCCGGGATGGGCATCCGCAGGATCGACGAGTTGATCGGCCGCGCCGACCTGCTCGACATGAAGAAGGGCATCGCCCACTGGAAGGCGCGCGGACTCGACTTCTCGCGCATCTTCCACATGACGGCGGCCGCCCCCGATGTCGCGCGTATCCACTGCGAGACCCAGAATCACGGCATCGACAAGGCGCTCGACCACCAGCTGATCGAGAAGGCCCGCCCCGCGCTCGAGCGCGGCGAAAAGGTCGCCTTCGACATGCCGGTGAAGAACCTCAACCGTACCGTCGGCACCATGCTGTCGCACGAAGTGGCCAAGCGTTACGGCCATGCCGGCCTTGCGGATGAGACCATCCACATCCGCATGAGCGGCACCGCCGGCCAGAGCTTCGGCGCCTTCCTCGCCCGCGGCATCACGCTCGAACTCTCGGGCGAGGCCAACGACTACGTCGGCAAGGGGCTGTGCGGTGGCAAGATCGTGGTCAAGCCGCAGGCCGCCTTCCGCGGCAAGCCCTGCGAGAACATCATCGTCGGCAACACCGTGCTCTACGGCGCCATCGAAGGCGAGGTGTTCTTCCGCGGTGTCGCCGGCGAGCGCTTCTGCGTGCGCAACTCCGGCGCCACGGCCATCGTCGAGGGCACCGGCGACCACTGCTGCGAATACATGACGGGCGGCACCGTAGCGGTGCTCGGCCAGACCGGCCGCAACTTCGCCGCCGGCATGAGCGGCGGCATCGCCTACGTGCTGGACGAGGACGGCAGCTTCGCCAAGCGCTGCAACCTGTCCATGGTCACGCTGGAGAAGGTGCTGCCGAGCGCCGAGCAGGCCAACGACGGCACGCGCCACAAGCAGACGGCCGACGAGGACCTGCTGAAGGGGCTGATCCAGAAGCATCTGGACGAGACCGGCAGCGAAGTGGCGCGCCGCATTCTGGCCGAATGGGCAAAGTTCCGCGCCAGGTTCGTCAAGGTGTTCCCCAACGAATATCGCCGCGCCCTGAAGGAAATCGCGGCACGTCAAATCAAAGAGGCAGCGTGATGGGTAAGCCTACCGGTTTTCTGGAATTCGAACGTCTTTCCGAGGCCTATGCGCCGGTCGAGAAGCGGCTCAAGCACTACAAGGAGTTCGTCGCGCACCTCGACGACGCCGGCGCCAAGACGCAGGGGGCGCGCTGCATGGACTGCGGCATTCCCTTCTGCAACAGCGGCTGCCCGGTCAACAACAACATCCCGGACTTCAACGACGCGGTCTATCGCGGCGACTGGCGCGCGGCGATCGAGATCCTGCACTCGACCAACAACTTTCCCGAGATGACCGGCCGCATCTGCCCCGCTCCGTGCGAGGCCGCCTGCACGCTGGGCATCAACGCCGCCCCCGTCGGCATCAAGTCGCTCGAACATGCCATCATCGACAAGGCCGGCGAGAACGGCTGGGTCGTGCCGATGGTCGCGAGCGCCAAGACCGGCAGGAAGGTCGCCGTCGTCGGCTCCGGCCCCGCCGGCCTCGCCGCCGCGCAGCAGCTGGCGCGCGCCGGCCACGACGTCACCGTCTTCGAGAAGAACGATGCCATCGGCGGCCTGCTGCGTTACGGCATTCCCGACTTCAAGCTCGACAAGCGTCTCGTCGAGTGGCGCGCAGCCCAGCTCAGGGCCGAGGGCGTCAAGTTCGTGACGAAGACCCTCGTCGGCACCGACATGCCCAAAGGCGTCGCCAACGATGCCGTCAAGGTGATCGCGCCGGCCAAGCTGATGAAGGATTTCGACGCCGTCATCCTCGCTGGTGGTTCCGAGACCCCGCGCGACCTGCCGATTCCCGGCCGCGATCTCGACGGCGTGCATTACGCGCTGGAGTTCCTGATCCCGCAGAACAAGGAAGTCGGCGGCGGCAGGAAGAACCCGATCTCGGCTGCCGGCAAGCACGTCGTGGTGATCGGCGGCGGCGACACCGGCTCCGACTGCGTCGGCACCTCCAACCGCCACGGCGCCGCTTCCGTGACCCAGTTCGAGCTGCTGCCGCAGCCGCCCGAGCAGGAGAACAAGCCGCTGGTCTGGCCCTACTGGCCGACCAAGATGCGCACCTCCTCGTCGCACGACGAAGGTTGCTCGCGCGACTGGTCGATCGCCACCAAGGAGTTCATCGGCGAGAACGGAAAACTCAAGGCGCTCAAATGCGTCCGCCTCGAATGGGCCGGCGGCAGGATGACGGAAGTGCCGGGCAGCGAGTTCACAGTCCCCGCCGACCTCGTCTTCCTCGCCATGGGCTTCACCAACCCCATCGCCTCGGTGCTCGACGGCTTCGGCGTGGCGAAGGATGGTCGCGGCAACGCCAATGCGACGACCGACGGCGAGGGCTGCTACGCCACCAGCGTCGCCAAGGTGTTCGCCGCCGGCGACATGCGCCGCGGCCAGTCGCTGGTGGTCTGGGCGATCCGCGAGGGTCGCCAGTGCGCCCGCGCCGTCGACGAGTTCCTCATGGGCAGCAGCACGCTGCCCAGATAAGCAGTCCTTCGACGCAGAGACGCAGAGACGCAGAGACGCGGAGACGCTGAGAAATGCGAGACAAGGCTGTGATTTTCTCCGCGCCTCCGCGCCTCCGCGTCAGGTGTTGTTTCTGATGGCGCTCAACGTCGTCATACTCGCCGCCGGCCTCGGCAAGCGCATGCGCTCGGATCTGCCCAAGGTCCTCCACCCGATAGCCGGCAAGCCGATGCTGGCCCATGTGCTCGACACCGCGCGCCAGCTCGGCGCGACGAGGACATGCGTTGTCTACGGCCATGGCGGCGAACAGGTCCGCGCCGCGCTCGACGCCCCCGATCTGCATTGGGCGAAACAGGAGCCGCAGCTGGGCACCGGCCATGCCGTGCTGCAGGCGCTGCCGCATATCGACCCTGCCGCCCTGACCCTGGTGCTCTACGGCGACGTGCCATTGATCCGCGCGGCGACGCTGCGGCGCCTGATCGAGGCAGCCGCCGATGACTGCCTGGCGCTGCTGACCGCGCACCTGCCCGATCCGCACGGCTACGGTCGCATCGTTCGCGTCGAAGGGCAGGTTACGCGCATCGTCGAGGAGAAGGATGCCGACGACGCCGAGCGCGCGATCCGCGAAATCAACACCGGCATTCTCGTCGCGCCCGGAGACGCGTTCGCGCGCTGGCTGCCGCAGCTGGGCAAGGCGAACGCCCAGGGCGAGTACTACCTGACGGATGTCGTGGCACTGGCGGCTGCCGAAGGCATGGACATCGTCACCGCGCATCCCGATGCCGCGTGGGAAACCGACGGCATCAACAGCAAGGTGCAGCTCGCGCGGCTCGAGCGCATCCACCAGCGCAACATCGCCGAGGCGCTGATGAACGAAGGGGTGACGCTGGCCGATCCCGAGCGCATCGACGTGCGCGGCACCCTCGAATGCGGCCGCGACGTCTTCATCGACGTCGGCTGCGTCTTCGAGGGCACGGTAAAACTCGGCGCTGGCGCCACGGTGAGCGCGCACTGCGTGCTGAGGGACTGCAGCATCGGCGCCGGCGCCCGCATCCATCCTTTCTGCCACATCGAGGGCGCCACGGTCGGGCCGCAGAGCCTGGTCGGACCCTTTGCCCGGCTGCGCCCAGGCGCCGACCTGGGCGAAGACGTGCACGTCGGCAACTTCGTCGAGGTCAAGAACTCGACCATCGCCGCCCACTCCAAGGCCAACCATCTCGCCTACATCGGCGACGCCACGATCGGCAGCCGCGTCAATGTCGGCGCCGGCACCATCACCTGCAACTACGACGGTGCCAACAAGCACCGCACGGTGATCGAGGACGACGTCTTCATCGGCTCCGACACCCAGCTCGTCGCGCCGGTCACCGTCGGCCGCGGTGCCACGCTGGGCGCCGGCACCACGCTGACGCGCGACGCGCCGCCGGAGCAGCTCACGGTTTCGCGTCCCAAGCAGGTTTCCGTCGCAGGCTGGAAGCGGCCGACCAAGAAGAAGGCCTAAAGCTATGGCCCCCACGCTCACTTCGTTCGCTGCCCCCACAGGGGGCTATGCCTCCCTTGGGGCGGCCCGGCGGGAGGCATAAATGTGCGGAATCGTCGCGGCGGCGGCTCGCAACAATATCGTTTCGGTCCTGATCGAGGGGCTCAAGCGGCTCGAATACCGCGGCTACGATTCCGCCGGCCTCGCCGTGCTGAAGCCCGCACTGGCCCGCCTGCGCAGCGTCGGCCGCGTCGCCGAGCTCGAGGCGCAGGCAGGGGGACTGTCGGCGCAGACGGGCATCGCCCACACCCGCTGGGCCACCCATGGCGTGCCCTCCGAGCGCAACGCCCATCCGCACATCTCCGGCGGCCTCGCGGTGGTGCATAACGGCATCATCGAGAACTACGAGTCGCTGCGCGAGGCCTTGCGTGCGCAGGGTTACGTCTTCACCTCGGACACCGATACCGAGGTCATCGCCCACCTGGTCGAGTCTTCCCTCAAGACCGCAGCGGATCTGGCCGAGGCGGTGCGCGCCGCCGTGCGACAGCTGCGCGGCGCCTTCGCCATCGCCGTGGTGCATGAGCGGGAACCGCACCGCGTCATCGTGGCACGCGAGGGCTCGCCCCTGCTGCTGGGCATCGGCGAAGACGGCAACTACGCGGCGTCGGACGCCTCGGCGCTGCTGTCGGTGACGCGGCGCATGGTCTATCTGGAGAACGGCGACCTCGCCGACCTGCGTCCCGATGCCTGGCACGTGATGCGCTTCGACGGCACGCCGGTCGAGCGCCCGGTGGCGCTGTCGCAGCTCTCGGCCGACGCCGTCGAGCTCGGCCGCTTCCGCCATTACATGCAGAAGGAAATCTTCGAGCAGCCCGACGCGCTGGCCAATACCCTCGAGATGGCGGGTGCCGCGAAGAGCGTGCAGCCGGGGCTGTTCGGCGCCGACGCGGCGAAGCTGCTGGCCGGCGCCGACTCGGTGCTGATCCTCGCCTGCGGCACCAGCGCCCACGCCGGCATGACGGCGCGGTACTGGATCGAGGCCATAGCCGGCATCCCCTGCACGGTCGAGATCGCCAGCGAATATCGCTACCGCGTCTCGGTGCCGCGCGCCAGCCAGCTCGTCGTCGCCATCTCGCAGTCGGGCGAGACGGCGGATACCCTGGCCGCGTTGCGCCATGCGCGCGAGCTCGGCCAGCCCCTGACCCTGGCGATCTGCAACGTGCCGGAGTCGGCCATCGTGCGCGAGTGCGCGCTGCGCTTCATCACGCGCGCCGGTCCCGAGATCGGCGTGGCCTCGACCAAGGCCTTTACCACCCAGCTCGCCGCCCTCTTTCTGCTGACGCTGGTGCTGGCGAAGCAGCGCGGCCGTCTCGAGGCCGCGGTGGAACAGGCGCACCTCCATGCCCTGCGTCACCTGCCGGTCGCCGTGCAGAAGGTACTCGACCTCGAACCGCAGCTCGCCGCCTGGGCGCAGCGCTTCGCCGCCAAGCACCACGCCCTGTTCCTCGGCCGCGGCCACCATTTCCCGATCGCGCTCGAAGGCGCGCTCAAGCTCAAGGAAATCTCCTACATTCACGCCGAAGCCTACCCTTCCGGCGAACTCAAGCACGGCCCGCTGGCGCTGGTCGACAAGGACATGCCGGTGATCGCCGTGGCGCCCAACGACGCGTTGCTGGAGAAGGTGAAGTCCAACATCCAGGAAGTGCGCGCCCGCGGCGGCGAACTCTACGTGCTGGCCGACGCCGATTCGGAAGTCGCCGAATCGGAGGGCGTGCACATCCTGCGCCTGCCCGAGCACTATGGCGCGCTGTCGCCGGTGCTGCACGTCGTGCCGCTGCAGCTGCTCGCCTATCACGCCGCGCTGGTCAAGGGGACCGACGTCGATAAGCCTAGAAACCTGGCCAAATCAGTTACTGTCGAATAACAAGGGAGTCCATCATGTCGAACATTTCCGTCGAAACCATCCGCTCGCTGGCCCTGGTCGGCCACGGCGGCGCTGGCAAGACCACGCTGGCCGAAGCGCTGCTGCATGCCTCCGGCGCCATCGAGGCGCGGGGCGCGGTCGAGAAGGGCAACACCGTCTGCGACTTCGACCCGCAGGAGAAGGCCGCGGGCCACTCCCTCAACTCGGCGGTGGTGCATTTCTCCGACCGCAACGTCGAGGTCAATCTCATCGACACCCCGGGCTATCCCGATTTCGCCGGCCAGGCCATTGCGTCGCTGGCCGGCGTCGACACGGCGCTGGTGGTGATCAACGCCCAGACCGGCATCGAGCTATCGACCGAGCGCATGATGAAGGCCGCTGCCGCGCGCAGGCTGTGCCGCATGATCGTGGTCAACAAGATCGACGCCGACAACGTCGACCTGCCCGGCCTCGTCAATGACATCCGCGAGCGCTTCGGCAAGGAATGCCTGATCCTCGACCTGCCGGCGCACGATCGCCACGACGTGGTCGAGGTGCTGGAGAAGGATTCGGGCGACGCCGATTTCGACTCCGTCGCCGCTGCCCATCGCGCGCTGATCGACCAGATCATCGAGGAGGACGAGGACCTGCTGGCGAAATACCTCGAGGATGGCCAGGAGCCCTCCGCCGCCGAGCTGCACGCGCCCTTCGAGAAGGCGCTGCGCGCCGGGCACCTGATCCCGATCCTGTTCGTTTCGGCCAGGACCGGCGCCGGCATCCCCGAACTTCTGCACGTGCTGGAAACGCTGGCGCCGAATCCGGCCGAAGGCAACCCGCCGCCATTCTTCAGGGGCGAGCCGGGCGGCGCGACGACCGAAGGGAGTGCAAAGCCCGAGGAATTCGCGGCTGTCCCCGATCCGGCCAAGCATGTGCTGGCCCACGTCTTCAAGGTCATCGTCGATCCCTACATGGGCAAGGTCAGCGTCTTCCGCGTGCATCAGGGGACGGTGAAGAAGGATGCGCAATTGTTCGTCGGCGACGGCAAGCGTCCGATCAAGGCCGGCCACCTCTACAAGCTGATGGGCAAGGACTATGTCGAGGTCAATGAACTGTTGCCGGGCGAGATCGGCGCGGTGGCCAAGATCGATGACATCGATTTCGACGCGGTGCTGCACGACTCGCACGACGAGGATCACATCCATCTCAAGCCGCTGGAGTTCCCCAAGCCGATGCAGGGCCTGGCCGTCGAGACCAGGAAGAAGGGCGACGAGCAGCGCCTGTTCGAAATCCTGCACAAGCTCGAGCTGGAGGACCCCTGCTTCGAGATGGAACGCCACCCGACCACCAACGAGACCGTGATTCGCGGCCTCGGTGAAATGCACCTGCGCTACAAGCTCGACAAGATGGCGACGCAGTTCAAGATGGAACTTGATACCAAGCCCCCGCGCGTGCCTTATCGCGAGACCATCACCGGCAATGCCGAGGGCCACTGCCGCCACAAGAAGCAGAGCGGCGGCGCCGGCCAGTTCGGCGAGGTCTATCTCAAGATCGAGCCGCTGGCCCGCGGCGCCGGCTTCGAGTTCGTCGATCGCGTCAAGGGCGGCGTGATTCCCGGCGTGTTCATGCCGGCCGTGGAGAAGGGCGTGCGCCAGGCGCTGGACGATGGTGTCGTTGCCGGCTACCCGGTCGAGGACCTGCGCGTCATCGTCTATGACGGCAAGACCCACGCGGTCGACGGCAAGGAAGTCGCCTTCGTCACCGCCGGCCGCAAGGCCACCATCGAGGCGATCCAGGCGGCCAATCCCATCGTGCTCGAGCCCATCGTCAGCATCGAGATCATCGCGCCCGAGGTCAACATGGGCGACCTGGCCGGCGACTTGTCGTCGCGGCGCGGCCATGTCACCGGCACCACGCCGCGCGGCCACGGCACGGTGGCGATCGCCGGCGAGGTGCCGCTCGCCGAGATCACCGACTACGCTTCGCGCCTCAAGTCGATGACGGGCGGCCAGGGCGCCTATACCATCGAGTTCGCCCGCCACGCCCAGGTGCCGCCCCCGGTGCAGCAGAAGCTCGCCGCCGGCCACAAGCTGCGCGAGGACGAGGAATAAGCGAGGCCCGCAGAAAGTCGGCGCCGTCCCGCCGGCGCCGACTTTCTACAGCTTCATCGGCCGGTGATAGCCGACCAGTTCGAGGTAGCCGCGACCGACGGTTCGCCCGTCGTGTCGCAGACTGACCGCCCCCTCCCAATAGACCGCGCCGGTCGACAGCCGCGCGTCGAGTTCCTGATCCTCGATCAGCGGCTCGATGTCGAAGCGCAGCGCCGCCGTGCCCTGGCCGAGCGTGAGGCGGCTGCGTACCGGGTAACTTGTGCCGGTGCGCGGCGAGCGCCAGGTTCCCAGCGTTTCGAAGCGCACTGCGTCCGGCCCGTAGCTGAGCTCGCGGCCATCGCGCTCGCGCAAGCGCGCGCTGGCCCAGCGCACGGCGGCGCCGTCGCGGCCGCGGATGCGGAAGGCCATCAGCGCCCCGCCGTCGTCGAGATTGATGCCGATCCAGTCCCAGCCGACCGATTCCTCGTCGAGCACCGCCGTAGACCATTCGTGGTCGAGCCAGGCGCGGCCGCGCACGGGCAATGATTTGCCTTCGAAGCCGACAGTGCCGCTGACGGCGAGTTGCGGCTGGCTGTAGTAGTGGCTGGCCTGCTCGGGGCGCGGGCCCTTGCGCGAGAAGCCGCGATCGCCCTGCAGCAGCAGCGGCTGCGTCGGCGCGAGTCCGAGCCGCAGGGCCAGTGCCTGGTCGGCGACCGTCGCGGCGTAGCGGCCCGTGGCGGCATCGCGGCTGAAGCTCCAGCCCTGCACGGCCACCGCCGTGTCCTCGAGGGCGAAGCGCGTCGATTCGTCGCCGTCGCCGACGCGGGCCGCGCGCTGCGCGTGGCGCAGGCGGCCGTGGCCCGGCCAGGCGAGCGCGGCGTGGGCGAACAGCAACTGGTGCGGCGCGAAGCGCGAGGGGTTGGCCGGGTCGTGCGCGGTGCGCGAGCGGAAGAAGGTGACCTGGAAGCCGGCCGGGCCTTCCGCGGTCTCGAGCCAGCCGGTGGCATACCACCACTCGGTGCGGTAGTCCGGATGGGCGCCGTGATCGCGCGGGAAGGCGAGCGCTCGCGGCCGGACCGGCGGGAACGACGGCGCGGCGGCCAGCGCAGCCCGGCTTGGCAGCAGGCTCGCCAGCGGCAGGCAGCCGGCCGCACCGAGCAGCTGCAGCATTCGGCGCCGCCGCATCACCAGTCCTCCCTCACCGCGCGCAGCGGGCCGGCGCCGGTGGCCTGGCGCGTCGCCAGCAGCGCGGTGGCGATACCGGCGAACACCAGCAGGGCCGTCACGACGCCGAGCAGCCCCCAGGGCACGGCCAGATCCATGTTCCAGTGGAAGGACTGCGGATTGACCACCCGCACCAGCACCAGCGCGATGGCCAGCCCGAGCACGCCGCCGGCGACGATGCCGAACAGCGTCAGCCCTGCCGCTTCGAGCGCCAGCAGCCGCAGCAGTTCGGCGCGGGTGATGCCGAGGTGGCGCAGCATGCCGAATTCCCTGGCACGGGCGAGCGCCTGCGCCGAGAAGGTGGCGCCGATGCCGGCCAGGCCGATGGCGATGGCGACGAGTTCCAGCAGGTAGGTGACGGCGAAGCTGCGGTCGAAGATGCGCAGCGACAGCTCGCGGATCGCGCCCGGTTCGCCGAATTCCAGGTGCCGCGTCGCCGGCACGTCGCGCTGCAGCGCCTCTGTCAGTTGCGCCGGGGTCGTGGCCGGGCGCGGCCACAGCGCGGCGTCGGTGATGCCGCGATCGCTACTCAGGCGCTGGTAGTCGGCGAGATTCAGGGTGACGGTGCCGTGCTGGCGGGCGAAGTCGCGCCAGACGCCGGCCACCGTCACCGCGACGGCACGCCCGCCGAGCGGCAGCGTCTGGCGGCTGCCGAGCGACCAGCCGTAAAGGTCGACCATGGCCTCCGACACCCAGACCGGCAGGGTGCCGGCCGGGATCTGCGCCCGCGCCAGTGCGTCGCCGGTCAGCGGAATGCGCTCGCCGGGATTGTCGAGGTCGAGGGTGCGCGCCATCAGCGTCACCGGCGGGCGCGCCGGATCGAGGTCGAACTGCTGGATGCGCATCCACTCGACGCGCTCGAGCGCGGGGTGGGCGGCGATGGCCGCGATCTCGGCCGGCGCGACGAAGGCGCTGTTGCCACCAATTGGCACGCGGAAGTAGAGCGGCGCGGCGAGGACGCGGCCGAGCCAGCGATCGACCGAATCGCGGAAGCTGCCGACCATGATCGCCATCGCCACCATCAGGGCGAAGCTCGCCACCACGCCGGCCAGCGCGATGCCGGCCTGGCCCGGCGCGGCGGCGAGACGCTGCGTCGAGAGGAAAGCGAGCGGATGGGTTCGCGGCGACACCCGGCGGGCGACGATGGCGAAGGCGTGGCCGGCGAGCCCCGGTACCAGCGCGATGCCACCGACCAGCCAGCAGGCAATGGCGAGGTAGCCGGCCACCGGCAGGCCTTGCAGCGGCGGCAGCCGCGTCAGCACGCCGCCGAGCGCGATCAGCGCCAGCCCCGGCCAGAGGCGGCGCAGCGCGCTGCCCGAGCCGAACAGCGCCGCCTCGGCGCCGCTGCGGATGGCCTGGGCCGGCGCGGCGCGGGCGACCTCGAGCGCCGGTGCCAGGCTGCCGGCGGCGGCCGCCAGTGTGCCGAGCGCGACGAATCCGAATATCGCCGTCGGATCGAGCAGCAAAGCGGGCGCGACGCCGGCGAAGTAGCCGCCGCCGAGGTCGCCGCCGAACAGCGTCACCGCCGCTTGCGCAGCCGCGATGCCGAGGCCGGCGCCGACGGCGCTGCCGATGAAGCCGATGGCCGCGCCCTCGGCCAATATCTGTCGCACCAGCGCCCGTGCCGGCCAGCCGAGCGTGCGCAGCAGCGCGAACTCGCCGCGCCGCCGCACCACCGACAGCGCCTGCGTCGAGAAGACGAGAAAGGCACCTGTGAACAGCGCAACCAGCGCCAGCACGTTGAGATTGACGCGGTAGGCGCGCGACAGGTTGGCGGCGCGAATGTCGCCGGCCTCCGGCGGGCTGACGAAGACGCCGGCGGGCAGCCATGCTCCAAGGCGCTGCGTCACGGCTTCGCGCGAGGCACCGGCGGCGAGGCGCAGTTCGATGCGCGAGAGGCTGCCGAGGCGGGCGAGCCGCCATTGCGCCGCGCCGATGTCCATGGTGGCGAGGCGCTGGCGCGGCCGCGCGCCGGGCAGGCTGCCGGCCACGCGCAGCGCGACGCGCTCGAGGCCGACCTGCAGCGTCAGCGTCGCCCCCGGGGCGAGGTCCAGCCATGACTGCGCGGCGGGCGAGAGGAAGATCGCGTCGTCGGCCAGCAGGTCGGCGCCGTCAGCGGCGGGGGCGCCGATCAGCGCGGGCGCGACCTGGCCGGCGCGGAAGGGATCGATGCCGAGGACCTTCAGCGTTCGCGTTTGCCCGGGAGCGGTCGCGGTGGCGCCGAGCACCAGCGCGTCGACCTCGACGACGGGGCTGGCCACGGCGATGTCGGGATCGGTGACGACGCGCGCGAACACGCTTTCGTCGAAGCCGCCGCGCGGGCCGCGGATCTCGAGGTCGGCCTGGCCGCTGGCGGCGCGCACGGCCTGGGCGAATTCCGTCACGGCCGAGGTGTTGATGAGCTGGACGGCGAGGCCGAGGGCGACGCCGATGGCGATGGCGGCGAGCGCCGACAGCGCGCGCCAGGGATGGGTGCGCATTTCGCCGCCGGCGAGCCAGAAGCCGAGTTTCATGCGACGCGTGGCAGGGTGCGCGGAGCCAGGCCGTCGCGCGTCAGTTCGAGCACGCGATCGGCACCGGCCGCGGCGTGGGCCGAATGGGTGACGAGGATCGCCGTCGCGCCGTTCTGCTTGATCTCCTCGCGCAGCAGGGCGAGGACGCTGTCGGAGGTCTCGGGATCGAGGTTGCCGGTCGGCTCGTCGGCCAGCAGCAGGGCCGGCCGGTGCACCAGGGCGCGGGCGATCGCGACGCGCTGCATCTCGCCGCCCGACAACTCGCGCGGGTAGGCATGGAGGCGGCTGCCGAGGCCGACGGCCTCGAGCATGGCGGCCGCGCGTGCGGGGTCGTCGCGCCGCAACAGCAGCAGCGGCACGCGCACGTTCTGTTCGAGCGTCAGGTGCGGCAGGATGTGGAAGGCCTGGAAGATGAAGCCGAGCTTCTCGCGCCGCAGGCGTGCCGCCGCCTCGTCCGCCAGCCCGGAGATGCGCTGGCCGCCGACGCGGATTTCTCCGGCATCGGGATGATCGAGGCCGGCCACCAGGTTAAGCAGCGTGGACTTGCCGACACCCGACTCGCCCATGATCGCGACGTATTCGCCGCCGGCCAGCGTCAGCGACAGATCGGCGAACAGCGTGTGGCCGCCGGGAGGGGTCTTGGCGATGCGGTCGAGTTCGAGCACGGTGTGCGGGTTCGGGAGCGGGAGGCGAGTCCGGTACTTTATGCCAGTCGCAGCGGCCCGGGGTAGCCTCGGGCCATTGCGGCGGCCGCGGAACCATGGGGCGGACTTGCGGTCGAACCGTTCGCTTCCTACAATGGCTTCACCATGCGCCGCTGGTTTCGATTGCTTCCCTTGCTGATCACCGCCCTGTGGTTGCCGCTGCAGGCCGTGGCGGCGATCGCCATGCCCTACTGCCGCCACGCCGCCGAACAGGTCGTGGCGCTGGATGCGTCGGCGTCAGAGGCGCATTGCCGTGGCCATGCCGGCAACGACGCCCCGTCGGCAGGTGCCGCTGCCGACCAGGACTGCGACGGCTGCGAACTCTGCCACCTCGCCAGTGCCGGCTACATGCTGCCGGCCGTGGCCATGGCCGGCCACCTGCCGCCGGCGCGCGACTTCGAAGCGCGCCCGGTTCTCGCCTCGCCCAGCTTCATTCCCGAACCTCCGCAGCATCCGCCCAGACGCTTGAATTGAGAGTCCCGGCGCCCGCATCGGTGCGGGCCCGCTTTTCCGTTCAATCGTCATTCGGGAGGTTCCCATGAAAGCCATTCTGCGTGCGCTCGCCATCGCGGCGCTTGTCGTCCCCTTTTCCATCCATGCTGCCGACGCGCTGTCCGAGGGCACCGTCAAGAAGGTCGAGGCGGCCGCCGGCCGCGTGACCCTCGCCCACGGGCCCATCGAAAATATCGGCATGCCGCCGATGACCATGATGTTCAAGGTCAAGGATCCGGCGATGCTGAAGAAGGTGAAGGAGGGCGACAAGGTGCGCTTCCGCGTCGAGGAGATCGGCGGCACCTATACCGTCGTGCGCATCGAAGCGGCGAAGTAAGGCCGTGCGCCCGCAAGTCGTACTGGCGACCGCGGCGGCGGTCGCCGGGCTGACGTTCTCCGGGGTCGGCCGGGCAGCGGAAGACGTTTACATCGGCGGCTACGTCGAGAGCCTGCTCGAGTTCGCGCGCGAACGCCATCCGGAGTTCGCCGCCATGCGTCACGAGGCGGCCGCCGCCGCGGAGCGTATCGAAGTGGCCGGTGCCTTGCCCGATCCGATGTTTCGCACGGAACTGCGCGACATCACCAACGAGGCCAACCCGGCGGCGAGTCCAAGTGTGCTGCCGGCGCGCGTCGGCAGCACCAAATACACCATCTCCCAGACCCTGCCCTGGTTCGGCAAGCGCGAGCTGCGGCGCGACGTCGCCGTCGCCGGTGCCAGCGAGGCCGAGACGCGAACGCGTGCGACCTGGATGGAACTGGCGACGAGGATCAAGCAGACCTACGCCGAGCATCATGTCCATCTCTCCATCCTGCGGCTGCTGCGCGAGAACATCGACCTGCTGTCGCGCATCGGCGAGATCGCGCAGGTGCGCTACGCCGGGGGCATCGGCACGCAGCAGGAGGTGATCCGTGCCCAGACCGAGCGCGCCATGCTGCAGGGCGACCTCGCGATGTTCGAAGGCGAGAGCGCCCAGGCCAGTGCGCGCATGCGCAGCTTGCTCGGGCGTCCGTCGGCCAACGTCAAGCTGCGCCCGCCGGAGAAGCTGCGCCCGCTGCCGCCGCCGGAGAAACTGGAATTCGCCGCGCTCGAGGCGCGCCTCGTCGCCAACAATCCGCAACTGGGCGCGGAGGCGGCGCGCATCGCGGCGGCCGACAAGGGCCGCGAGCTCGCCTACCGCAATCGCTATCCCGATGTCAGCGTCGGCATATCTCCGATCCAGACCGGCTCGCGCGTCTCCGAGTGGGAGCTGATGTTCGAGCTGAACATACCGCTGCAGCAGGACAGCCGCCGTGCGCAGGAGCGCGAGGCCGAGCGCATGGCCGAAGCGGCGCGGGCGCGGCGCGAGGCCGCGTTGAATCAGGGGCTGTCGGAGCTGAGCGAACGCCTCGCTGGCCTCGAGTCGGCGCGGCGCATCGAGGCGCTGATCGCCGGCAGCCTGCTGCCGCAGGCCGAGCTTTCCCTGCAGTCGGCCCTGGCCGGCTATGAGACCGGCCGCGTCGACTTCGCCATGGTGCTCGACGCGCAGCGCCAGGTGCGCAAGGTGCAGCAGGACCTCGTCAAGGCCCGCGGCGACCAGCAGGTGCGGCTGGCCGAGATCGAACGACTGATCGGAGAAGAACTATGAAGACAAGCGCAGTCGCCGCATTCGCGCTGGTCGTCGCCATCGCGGCCGGCGCCGGCTATTGGGCCGGCGGCCAGAAGAAAGCCCCCTCGGGGGACACGGCGAGCGCTGCTGCACCGGCGGCTCCCGCCGGGAAAAAGTTGCTCTACTACCGCAACCCCATGGGCCTGCCCGACACTTCGCAGACGCCGAAGAAGGATTCGATGGGCATGGACTACATCCCCGTCTACGAGGGCGAGGACGAAGGCGGCGGCAATGAAGTCAAGGTCAGCACGGCCAAGGTGCAGAAGCTCGGCGTCAAGGTCGAGGCGGCGAGCCTGCGCGAGCTGTCGCGCCCGATCCGCGCGGCGGGCCGCGTCGAGGTCGACGAGCGGCGGCTGCACAACGTCGCGCCGAAGTTCGAGGGCTGGGTCGAGAAGCTTCATGTCAACGCCACGGGCCAGCCGGTGGCGAAGGGCCAGCCGCTGTTCGAGGCCTACAGCCCCGAACTGGTCTCGGCGCAACGCGAATACCAGCTCGCCGCGCAGGGACTGGCGGCTCTGAAGGACGCGCCGCCCGACGCGCAGGCCTCGATGCGCCGGCTCGCCGACGCGGCACTGGCCCGTCTCTCCAACTGGGACATTTCGTCCGAGCAGATCGAGCGGCTCAAGTCCGGCGGCGAGGCCACGCGCACACTCACCTACCGCGCGCCGGCCGGCGGCGTGGTGCTGGAGAAGAAGGCCGTCGCCGGCATGCGCTTCATGCCCGGCGAGATGCTCTTCCAGATCGCCGACACCGGCGGCATCTGGGTGATCGCCGACGTGTTCGAGCGTGACATCGGCTCGCTCAGTGTCGGGCAGAAGGCGAGCGTGCGCATCAACGCCTATCCCGACAAGATCTTCGAGGGCCGCATCGCCTACATCTACCCGACGCTGAAGGCCGAGACGCGCACGGTGCCGATCCGCGTCGAACTGGCCAATCCCGGCGGGCTGCTGCGGCCGGCGATGTACGCCAGCGTCGAAGTCGGTTCCGGCAGCACGGCGAAGGTGGTGACGGTGCCGACCTCGGCGGTGATCGACAGTGGCACGCGGCAGACGATCCTGGTGCAGAAGGGCGAGGGCCGCTTCGAGCCGCGCGAGGTGAAGCTGGGCGCGCGCGGCGACGACTACGTCGAGGTGAAGGACGGCGTGCAGGAAGGAGAGCAGGTGGTGGTCGCTGCCAACTTCCTCATCGATTCGGAGAGCAACCTCAAGGCGGCACTGGGCGGCATGTCTGAGCCGACCAAAGCCAGCGTCAGCCACCAAACCGTTGGCACCCTAGATGCCATAGACAGCAAGGCCGGCACGGTGACGGTGACGCACGAGCCGGTGGCCAGCCTCAAGTGGCCGGCGATGACCATGGAGTTCGTGCCGGCGAATCCTTCGCTGGTGGCCGGCTTCAAGCCGGGCGCGGCGATCAGTTTCGAATTCGTCGAGAGGAAGCCTGGCGAGTGGGTGATCACGAAGCTGGAAAGCAGGAAGCGCTGAAATGAGACCCGACGTTTGGTGCGCGATCGGGCCGGTGGGGGGCTCTGCTCCGCTCATGTCCTCCGGCGGCGGTCTCCGACCGCCTCCTCCCCCTTTACTTCGCTGCGCAGAGCACCCCACCAGCCCTCCGGGCGGGCGTCGCGGGTGTTTGGCGGAAAGGCCGCACCGGCGTGACCGGCCAAGGGTGGCGGGTGGCCGACGCAGCGAAATAAAGAAGGAGAACCGGGCGCAGCCCGGTTCGGGTGACATGAGCAGCGTCGGCCACCCGTCGCCCTTGGCGTGCTCCGCCCCCCTAACGAACAAGGCGGTTCATGCATCAGGGGTCGGGCGAAACGCGCTGGAGCAACTGACATGCTAGCCAACATCATCGACTGGTCGGCGCGCAATCGCTTTCTCGTCCTGCTCGCCACGCTGTTCGTCGTGCTCGCCGGCGTCTACGCTGTGGTCAAGACCCCGCTCGATGCGTTGCCCGATCTCTCCGACGTCCAGGTCATCGTCTACACGGAGTACCCGGGACAGGCGCCGCAGGTGGTGGAGGACCAGGTCAGCTACCCGCTGACGACGGCGCTGTTGTCGGTGCCGAAGTCCAAGGTGGTGCGCGGCTTCTCCTTCTTCGGCGCTTCCTTCGTCTATGTGATCTTCGAGGACGGCACCGACATCTACTGGGCCCGCTCGCGGGTGCTGGAGTATCTCTCCACCGTCGCCGGCCGCCTGCCGCAGGGCGTGGCGCCGAGCCTGGGGCCGGACGCCTCGGGCGTCGGCTGGGTCTATCAGTACGCGGTGCTCGGCAAGAACCGCACCCTGGCCGAACTGCGCACGCTGCAGGACTGGTACCTGCGCTACCAGCTGACCAAGGCCCAGGGGGTGGCCGAGGTGGCGAGCATCGGCGGCTTCGTCCAGCAGTACCAGGTGACGGTCGATCCGGTGAAGCTGCGCGCCTACGGCGTGTCGCTGATGACCGTGGCCAATGCCATCCGCAATTCCAACCGCGACGTCGGCGGCCGCGCCATCGAGATGGCCGAGGCCGAATACATGGTGCGCGGCCGCGGCTATTTGCGCGGCAGGTCCGACCTCGAACAGTTGGTGGTGAAAGCCGATAAGGGCACGCCGGTTCTTCTGCGCGACATCGCGCGCGTCGAACTCGGCCCGGACGAACGGCGCGGCGTGGCCGAACTCAACGGCGACGGCGAGGTGGTGTCCGGCATCGTGGTGGCGCGCTATGGCCAGAACGCGCTCGACGTGATCGGCAGCGTCAAGGAGAAAATCAAGGAAGTCGCGGCCGGCCTGCCGGCGGGCGTGACCATCGAGACCGTCTACGACCGCTCCGAACTGATCGAGCGGGCGATCGCCACGCTGAAGACCACGCTCACCGAGGAATCGCTGATCGTGGCGCTGGTCTGCATCGTCTTCCTGCTGCACGTGCGCTCGGCGCTGGTGGCTATCCTGATGCTGCCGGTGGGCGTGCTGATCGCCTTCATCGCCATGCGCGCGCTCGGCATGAACTCCAACATCATGAGCCTCGGCGGCATCGCCATCGCCATCGGCGCCATGGTAGATGCGGCCATCGTGATGATCGAGAACGCGCATAAGCATCTGGAGCGGCTGAAGGAAGGCGAGTCGCGTACCGAGGCGATGATTGCGGCGTGCAAGGAGGTGGGGCCGGCGCTGTTCTTCTCGCTGCTGATCATCACCGTCTCCTTCCTGCCGGTGTTCACGCTGGAGGCGCAGGAGGGCCGCCTGTTCGCGCCCCTGGCTTTCACCAAGACCTTCGCCATGGCCGGTGCCGCGCTGCTGTCGGTGACGCTGGTGCCGGTGCTGATGCTGCTGTTCGTCCGCGGCCGCATCCTGCCCGAGGCGAAGAATCCGGTGAACCGCATCCTCATCGCGCTCTATCACCCCGTGATCGCGCTGGTGATGCGCGCCAAGATTGCGACCATCGCCATCGCGGTGACCGCGATGGCCGTCTCCATCTGGCCGGCGATGAAGCTCGGCAGCGAGTTCATGCCGACGCTCAACGAGGGCACGCTGTTCTACATGCCGACCGGCCTGCCCTCGATGTCGGTGACCAAGGCGGCGGAACTGCTGCAGACGCAGAACAAGATCATCAAGAGCTTCCCCGAGGTCGCCTCGGTGATCGGCAAGGCGGGCCGCGCCCAGACGGCGACCGACCCGGCGCCGGTGGAGATGTTCGAGACGGTGATCAACCTCAAGCCGGAGTCGCTGTGGCGGCCGGGCCTGACGGTGGACGGCCTCATCGCCGAGCTGGACAAGGCGCTGCAGTTTCCCGGCATCGCCAATTCCTGGACCATGCCGATCAAGGCGCGCATCGACATGCTGTCCACCGGCATTCGCACGCCCGTCGGCATCAAGGTCTTCGGCAAGAACCTGGACGAGATGGAGCGTCTGGCGCGCGAGATCGAGACCGTGGTCAAGGCCGTGCCCGGCACCAGCTCCGCCTACGCCGAGCGCATCACCGGCGGCTACTACCTCGACATCGAACCGGACCGCGAGGCACTGGCGCGCTACGGCATCCTCGTCGGCGACCTGCAGGAGGTCATCGCCACGGCACTCGGCGGCGAGATGGTGACCACGGCCGTCGAGGGCCGCGAGCGCTTCGGCGTGTCGTTGCGCTACCCGCGCGAGTTGCGCGACGACCCGCAGAAGATCGCGGCCAACGTGCTGGTGCCGATCATGAGCGAGATGGGCGGGCAGGCGGCGATGGTGCCGCTGGGCCAGGTGGCGAAGGTGAGCATCGTCAAGGGGGCACCCTCGATCCGCACCGAGAACGCGCTGCTCTCGGCCTACATCTACGTCGACATTCGCGATCGCGACATCGGTTCCTATGTCGCCGAGGCCAAGCGCGCGGTGGCCGACAAGGTGAAATTTCCGCAGGGCAGCTACGTCACCTGGAGCGGCCAGTTCGAGTACATGGAGCGGGCGCTGGAGCGGCTCAAGGTCGTCGTGCCTTTCACGCTGCTGATCATCTTCCTGCTGCTCTACCTCAACTTCCGCCGCCTCGCGCCGACGCTGATCGTGATGCTGTCGGTGCCGTTCGCCCTGGTCGGCGGCGTCTGGCTGATGTTCCTGCTCGGCTACAACCTCAGCGTGGCGGTGGCGGTGGGCTTCATCGCGCTGGCCGGCGTCGCGGCCGAGACCGGCGTGGTGATGCTGATCTACCTCGACCACGCCTGGGAAGCCGCGCGGAATAAGTCGGCGCTGGCGGGACGGCGAGCGGGCGCCGCCGAACTCTACGCGGCGGTGATGGAGGGCGCGGTGGAACGCGTGCGGCCGAAGATGATGACCGTGGTCGCGATCATGGCGGGCCTCTTGCCCATCATGTGGAGCACGGGAGCGGGATCGGAGGTGATGCGCCGCATCGCCGCGCCCATGGTCGGCGGCATGATCTCCTCGACCGTGCTCACGTTGATCGTGATTCCGGCGATCTATGCCCTGGTCGAGGAATGGCGGTTGCGACATCGGCGCGTGGGTTAACATTGCCCGACTGTCGCCCGTCGAGGAGAAAACGTTGAGAACACTGATTTCGGCCATCGCAGTCGTCCTGGCCGCGACGACCCCGCTCGTCGCTCTGGCGGCGAAGAAGGACCCCGCCGAGAAGCCCGCGGTGCAGGGTAGCGCTGAGCAGCAGCGGCCCGTCGTCACCGTCAATGGCGTTGCGGTTCCCGAAATCGACGCGCGCATCGCCGTCGCCGATCGGCGGGCCGCCGGCGTTGCCGACTCGCCGGCCCTGCAGAATGCCGTGCGCAACCAGCTGGTGGCGCGGGAACTGTTCGCCCAGCAGGCTCGCAAGCAGGGGCTGGACAAGAACGCGGTGCTGCGGGCGCGGATGCGCATGGCCCAGGAGGAACTGCTGGCGCGTGCCTACGAAGAGGATTACCTGGTCAAGCATCCGTCCAGCGACGAGCAAGTGCGCAAGGAGTACGACGGCATCAAGGCGCGCTCGGGCGACAAGGAATTCCTCGTCCGCCACATCATGCTGGCGAGCGAGGACGAGGCCAAGGGCGTAATCACCCGCCTGCGCGGCGGCGAGAGTTTTCAGAGCCTTGCCGCCTTGTCCAAGGACGAAGGCAGTCGCACGCGTGGCGGGGAACTCGGCTGGCGCAATGCCTCGAACCTGCCGCCGCAGCTGACAGAGGCGGCGACGAAGCTGGCCAAGGGACAAACCACGCAGCAGCCGGTCAAGGGACCTGCTGGCTGGCACGTGCTTCTGGTGGAGGACACACGGCCATTCACCATGCCGCCCTATGACGACAAGATCAAGGGGCAGTTGCGGCAGGCGCTGGCGCGACAGGCGCTCGCCACCCATCTGGGAGAACTGCTGAAAAGCGCGAAGGTCGAGTAGGTGGGCTCGCGGCAGCCGGCGTTCTCCTTCACCACGTTTCCTGACATCCGATGCCGGTCGCACTGGCCCTGCTCCCCGATTTCCTGCTGATCCTGCTCGGCCAGGCCTTGCGCCGCTGGCTGCACTTGGGCGATCACTTCTGGACCGGGCTGGAGAAGCTGGTCTATTTCGTGCTGTTCCCGGCCCTGCTTTTCAACGCCCTGGCCCGTGCCGATCTGGCGTGGACAACGGCGGCACCACTGGTGGCGACCGCTGCCGGCGCGATGATCGTCGGCATGCTGCTGGGCGGTTTGGCGCGCTGGCTCTTTCCTCCGTCCATGCTGTCGCCTGTTTCGTTCGCGTCGCAGTTCCAGTGCGCCTTCCGCTTCAACAGCTACATCGGCCTCGCGGTGGCGGCAAAGCTGCACGGCGGTGCGGGCATCGCGGCAATGGGCCTGGTCACAGGGGCCATGGTGCCGCTGGCCAACTTCGCCGCGGTCGGCATGCTGGCGCGGCATGGCGGCGTCAGCCTGTGGCGCGAACTGGCGAAGAATCCGCTGGTATTGGCGACGCTGGCGGGGCTGCTCTGGAACATGCTGGGCCTGGGGCTGCCGGCGCCGCTGGCGCAGTTCCTCGGCCGCCTGGCGGAGGCCGCGATCGCGCTGGGCCTGTTGGCGGTCGGCGCGGCGCTGCGGCTCAGGGGCGCACCCGGCGGCGGCCACGGCACGGCGGCATGGTTTCTGGCGGTGAAGCTGTTGGCGGTCCCGCTGGCGGCCATCGGCATCGCCCGCTTTTTCGGGCTGTCCGGCCCCTATTTCGATATCGCGCTGGCCTTCGCCGCGCTGCCTACGGCGAGTTCGGCCTATATCTTGGCCCAGCGGATGGGCGGGGATGGTGCCAGCGTCGCCTGGCTGATCTCGGCGGGCACGCTGGCGGCCATGCTGACCTTACCCCTTTGGCTTGGCCTTGTCCGCGGATGAGGTCGATGGCGTCGCGTCGGCCGCGGCCGACGGCGCAGCGGCGGCGCTCTGGGCGGCGGTCTGCTGCTGCATGAAGTTCCACGGCCACAGCGCCGGATTGGCGAAGGGATTGGTGTCGGCGCCGGCGGCCGACTGACTGATTGCCTGCATCGTCGCCAGGGTGTTCTTCTGCATCTCGAGCCCCTGGATGGTCATCTGCAGCATCGACAGGTTGGTGCGCAGCCAGCCTTCCACCGCCTTGAGGTCGGCGATGCGGCGTTCGAGCTCATTGGTGTCGACCGTGGGCGCGACCATGCCCGGCAAAGGGAAGCCCATGTTGCCCCACATGGATTTGAGGAAATCGAGTGGTTCCTGCGCGTTTTCGGTCATGGCGGATCTCCGTTGAGACGTGTGATTCATTCTACGCCCGGCCGCCTTTCCGGCGGCTGACGGCCGCTTATGGCGCCGTGCTAGACTTGAACCAAAAAAGGAGGCCGCATCGAGTCTCCGCGCCAGGCCGTAGGGGACCGCAAATGCTGAAATTGTTCGTCGTCGAAGACCATGCGCTGGTGCGCGAGGGCCTGATGCAGGCATTGCAGACGCTGGCGGGCGACGACGAGCCGGTCGAGGTGCGCGGCGCGGCGTCGGCCGATGAGGCTCTGGCGCTTCTCGGCGAAGACGCCGACGTCGATCTGATACTCCTCGACGTGATGCTGCCGGGGACCGGTGGCCTGGCGCTGCTCGGTGCTCTGCGCAAGCGCCATCCGGACGTGCCGGTGCTGATGCTGTCGGCGCTCGACGATGCCGAAACCGTGCGCCGTGCCATGCGCCAGGGGGCCGCCGGCTTCGTGCCCAAGGCGAGTTCGACCGATACCCTGCTCGGTGCCGTGCGCCAGGTGCTGGCCGGCGATCACTACCTGCCGCCGCAGTTCGCCGAAGCGCCGCCGCAACGGGCGCGTGGCAACATCCAGACCCGCTTTCACCTGACCGCGGCGCAGATGCGCGTGCTCGAACTGCTGGTCGAGGGCAAGACCAACCGCGAGATCGGGGAGGTCATCGGCGTGACCGAAGGCACGGTGAAGATCCACGTTTCCGCGATATTCAAGGCGCTCGGTGTCTCGAACCGCTCGCAGGCCCTGCTGGTGGCAGGGCGGTACGGCTTGAAAGCCAGGTAGGACGATCCTCCTCAGGCGGCCTTCAGTGCGCCGCCGAACCCCGCGCCCGCCGAGACTGCATGGGCGGGTTGGTCGCGCGGCTGGCTGGCTTCCTCGCCGGCGTGTTCGATGGTGATCTGCAGAAGTTCCAGGACTTGGTGCGCTACGCCGCGCGCGGCGTTTGCGAGTTGCGTCGGCAGCGCCCCGGGGATTTCTTTCTGCAGCAGCAGCTTCGAAGCCGAGAGCGCGAACACCGGGTCGAGCAGGCGGTCGCGGTACGGCGCGAGCATGTCCTGCACGGCCGTTTCGGCGGCCTCGCGCTGCCATGCATTGATCGGCCACTGCATCGGGATGGCGTAGGCCCGCGGGAACATCTCGAGGTCGCGCATGAGGGCGTGAATGTCTTCATGCGAATCACGGAAGGGCAGCAGCACGAGATCCGCGAGGCCGTAGAGCTTGCGGTCCATCTCGGTGCGGTTGCCGCCGCCGTCGATCACGCCCATCCAGGCCGGCAGCGAGCGGATCTTGCCGGCGACCTTGGCCAGGGCTTCGCGGCTGCGCGCATCGGCGACGAGGTAGCGACGGCCAGCCGGTTGGAGCGGCTCGCGTCCCGTGTCGGTAAGGACGCAGACCGAACGTTGGCCAAGCAGGCCAAGGCCCTGGCACAGCATGTGCGAAAGCGTGGTCTTGCCGGTGCCGCCCTTGTTGCCGATAACGCAGATGATGTCCGCCATGTCCCCTCCTCCACACGCCCGCAGCCGAAAGGCACGAACGGGTGGGGTGTCAGGCGGTGATTATTGGGGACGCGGCGGCGGCGCGATGGGGGGAAATGGGGCGGAATCGCGGGTTTTATCGGCTTGGCCGCAGGCCGGTGCGACGCGGCAATCAGGTTTTGCGCCCCGCGAGTCGGTTCATGGCAAGTCCGGCAACACCTTGCCGGGATTGAGAATGTCGTCGGGGTCCAGCGCGCGCTTGATCGTACGCATCACGTCGAGTGCGGCCACCCCATGCTCGAGTTCGAGATACTTGCGCTTGCCGCGGCCGACACCGTGTTCACCGGTGCAGGTGCCTTCCATGCCGATGGCGCGCTCGACCAGCCGCTGCGAGAAGGCATGGGCACGCTCGATCTCTCCGGTGCTGTCCGGGTCGGCGAGCAGCAGCAGGTGGAAGTTGCCATCGCCGACGTGGCCGAGCAGCGGTGCGACCAGGCGGCTCTTCTCGATGTCGGCCACGGTCTCGGCGATGCAGTCGGCCAGTCGCGAGATCGGTACGCAGACGTCGGTGGTGAGCGAGCGGGCGCCGGGACGCAGCCCCAGGCAGGCGTAATAGGCGTCGTGGCGGGCCTGCCACAGGCGCGAGCGGTCCTCCGGTTTGTCTGCCCATTCGAAGTCCATGCCGCCGTGGCCGGCGGCGATCTCCTGCACCGTCCGCGCCTGCTCGGTGACGCCGGCGGGCGAGCCGTGGAATTCGAAGAACAGCGTCGGCGCTTCGCGCAAGCTCGTCTTGCTGTGGCGGTTTATGGCCCTGATCGCGAGCGCGTCGAGCAACTCGATGCGTGCGACGGGAACGCCGATCTGTATGGTCTCGATCACGCTGTCCACCGCTGCAGCGATCGACGGGAAGGCGCAGACCGCCGAGGAGATCGCCTCGGGCAGCGGGTAAAGCCTCACGGTAAGCTCGGTGATGATGCCCAGCGTGCCTTCGGAACCGATCATCAGCCGCGTGAGATCGTAGCCGGCGGAGGACTTCTTCGCGCGGCTCCCGGTCCTGATCACGCGGCCGTCGGCGAGCACCACGGTCATGCCGAGCACGCTCTCGCGCATGGTGCCGTAACGCACGGCATTGGTGCCCGAGGCGCGCGTCGCCGCCATGCCGCCGAGGCTGGCGTCGGCGCCGGGGTCGATGGGGAAGAACAGGCCGGTGTCGCGCAGGCTGGCGTTGAGCTGCTTGCGCGTCACGCCAGCCTCGACGGAGGCGTCGAGATCCCCGGCGCGCACGGCGAGCACCCTGTTCATGCCGGAGAGGTCGAGCGAAATGCCGCCGCGCACGGCATGCAGGTGGCCTTCGAGGGAGGTGCCGGTGCCGAAGGCGATCACCGGCACGCGATGCCGGTGACAGAGTGTGACCGTCGCGGCGACGTCGTCAGTGCTCTGCGCGAACACGACGGCGTCGGGCGGTACCGGCGCGAACGAGGATTCGTCGCGGCCATGCTGCAGCCGCACCGCCTCGCTCGTGGCGCAGCGCTCGCCGAAGCGGGCACGCAGGGCGTCAAGCAGGACGGCGGGCAGCGCGCTCACGTCAGAGTATCTTGCAGGCCTCGTCGAACTCTAGGCGCGGGCTGCGCGGAAACAGCTTGGAAGGGTCGCCGTAGCCGAGGTTGCAGAGGAAGTTCGACTTGACGCGGCCGTCGGGGAAGAATTCGCGGTCGACGGCGGCATTGTCGAAGCCGGACATCGGGCCGCAGTCGAGGCCCAGCGCGCGCGCGGCGAGCATGAAGTAGGCGGTCTGCAGCGTGCCGTTGCGGAAGGCGGTGATGCGCGCCACCTCTTCCTTGCCGGGGCCGTCGAACCAGGGGCGGGCGTCGGTGTGGGGGAAGAGTTTGGGCAGCAGTTCGAAGAAGCGGCTGTCCTGGCCGAAGATGGCGACGACAGGCGCGGACAGGGTTTTCTCGACGTTGCCTTCCATCAAGGCCGGCTTGAGGCGGGCCTTGGCGGCGGCCGACTTGACGAAGACGACGCGTAACGGCGAGCAGTTCGCCGAGGTCGGGCCCATGCGGGCGATATCCCACGCCTGATGCAGCAGGGCGTCGTCGACCGGCTTGTCCATCCACCCGTTGTGAGTACGCGCTTCGGTGAAAAGGGCCTTGATGGCATCTTGCGAGATTTTTTCGGACATGGAGTTCGTCTCTGTGGTCGGGGATGGGAGTGTCGATTCTAAGGCCCGGCGATGGCGTCGCGGCGCCGGAAAGTCGGGCCGTGAGAGGCATTGACAAGAATTCGATAGGTGACGATAATGCGCGGTTTCGCTGGAGGGGTACCCAAGCGGTCAACGGGATCAGACTGTAAATCTGACGGCTCTGCCTTCGAAGGTTCGAATCCTTCCCCCTCCACCAAGGTTTCTCTGTAGCAGGTAATTTCGGTTTCGGTCGCCGTGTGGCGGCCACGGCGGGCGGGTGTAGTTCAATGGTAGAACCTCAGCCTTCCAAGCTGATGACGCGGGTTCGATTCCCGCTACCCGCTCCAGGCAGTTTGATTGTTTGACAAGTTTCGCCCTTGTAGCTCAGTGGCAGAGCACTCCCTTGGTAAGGGAGAGGTCGCGTGTTCGATCCACGCCAAGGGCACCAGATTTCAGAATTCTGTTCATTTGATTGGGGTGATCGATCATGGCAAAAGGCAAGTTTGAGCGTACGAAGCCGCACGTGAACGTGGGGACGATTGGGCACGTGGATCACGGCAAGACCACGTTGACGGCGGCGATCACGACGATTCTGTCGGCGAAGTTTGGTGGCGAGGCGAAGGCCTACGACCAGATCGATGCGGCGCCGGAAGAGAAAGCGCGCGGCATCACCATCAACACCGCCCACGTCGAATACGAGACGGCTGCCCGCCACTACGCCCACGTCGACTGCCCGGGCCACGCCGACTACGTCAAGAACATGATCACCGGTGCCGCCCAGATGGACGGTGCCATTCTGGTGGTATCCGCCGCCGACGGCCCGATGCCGCAGACGCGCGAGCACATCCTGCTCGCCCGCCAGGTCGGCGTGCCCTACATCATCGTCTTCATGAACAAGTGCGACATGGTCGACGACGCCGAACTGCTCGAGCTCGTCGAAATGGAAGTGCGCGAACTGCTCAGCAAGTACGACTTCCCCGGCGACGACACCCCCATCATCCACGGCAGCGCCGAGCTCGCCATGGAAGGCGACAAGGGCGACCTCGGCGAAGGCGCCATCATGAAACTGGCCGATGCCCTCGACAGCTACATTCCCACCCCCCGAGCGCGCCATCGACAAGCCCTTCCTGCTGCCGATCGAAGACGTCTTCTCCATCTCCGGACGCGGCACCGTCGTCACCGGCCGGGTCGAGCGAGGCATTGTCAAGGTCGGCGAAGAAATCGAAATCATCGGCATCCGCCCCACCGTCAAGACCACCTGTACCGGCGTCGAGATGTTCCGCAAGCTGCTCGACCAAGGCCAGGCCGGTGACAACGTCGGCGTGCTGCTGCGCGGCACCAAGCGCGAGGAAATCGAGCGTGGCCAGGTGCTGGCCAAGCCGGGCTCCATCACCCCGCACACCCACTTCAACTCGGAAGTCTATGTCCTGTCGAAGGACGAAGGCGGTCGCCATACCCCGTTCTTCAACGGCTACCGTCCGCAGTTCTACTTCCGGACGACGGACGTCACCGGCAGCATCGAGCTGCCGGCGGGCGTCGAGATGGTGATGCCGGGCGACAACGTGCAGATGACCGTGAAGCTGATCTGCCCGATCGCCATGGAAGAGGGCCTGCGCTTCGCCATCCGCGAAGGCGGCCGCACCGTCGGCGCCGGCGTCGTCGCCAAAATCATCGAGTAAAGGGGTCTCAAGGCTTGTTGGGGCGGCACCTGCGAGGGTGTCGCCCTTTTGAGTCTCTGCTGCAGGGGCGTAGCTCAATTGGCAGAGCGACGGTCTCCAAAACCGTAGGTTGGGGGTTCGATTCCCTCCGCCCCTGCCACCGAACACACGCCGCACGCCCGATCGCTGACGCATTGCCCAAGGACAGTAACGTACCGTAACGATGGCCGACAAAATCAAATTCGCGCTGGCGCTTCTGCTGCTCGCCGCCGGTCTCGCCGGCTTCTACATGCTCGGCGAACAGGCGATGATCGTGCGCGTGCTGTCGGTGCTCGCGGGTGTCGGTGCCGGCGCTGCCGTTGCCTGGTACACCGAGCCGGGCCAGCGCTTTTTTGGCTTCAGCAAGGAGGCGACGGCCGAGGCCAAGAAGGTTGCCTGGCCGACGCGCAAGGAGACCATGCAGACGACCGGCATCGTCTTCGGCTTCGTCGTGGTCATGGCCCTGTTTCTGTGGTTGACCGACAAGAGCCTCGAGTGGGTGCTTTACGATCTGGTGCTGGGCTGGAAAAAATCATGACAAAACGCTGGTACGTCGTTCACGCCTATTCCGGCTTCGAGAAATCGGTGCAGCGCGCGCTGATCGAGCGCATTGCTCGCGCCGGCATGCAAGACAAGTTCGGTCAGATCCTCGTCCCGGTCGAGGAGGTGGTCGAGATGAAGGGCGGCCAGAAGAGCATCTCCGAACGCAAGTTCTTCCCCGGCTACGTGCTGGTGGAGATGGACATGGACGACGAGTCCTGGCACCTCGTCAAGAGCACGCCCAAGGTGACCGGTTTCGTCGGTGGCACCGCCAACAAGCCGACGCCGATTTCCGAGAGGGAAGTCGACAAGATCATGCAGCAGATGCAGGAGGGCGTGGAGAAGCCGCGCCCCAAGGTGCTGTTCGAGGCCGGCGAAATGGTGCGCGTGAAGGAAGGTCCCTTCACCGACTTCAACGGCAGCGTCGAGGAAGTCAATTACGAAAAGAGCCGCCTGCGTGTCGCGGTCACGATTTTCGGCCGCTCCACGCCGGTCGAGCTGGAGTTCTCTCAGGTCGAGAAGGCCTAAGCGTCACAGCATCAGGTTGTTTGCCGTCGCCCCGGCGGTTTTTCCGGGGCAAGAGGAGCGCCAGTAGAGTCATCGACAGCGCGATATCACTCACTTAGGAGCATTTGTAATGGCGAAGAAAATCGTCGGCTACATCAAGCTGCAAGTGCCGGCGGGCAAGGCGAACCCCTCGCCCCCGATCGGCCCCGCGCTCGGCCAGCGCGGTCTCAACATCATGGAATTCTGCAAGGCGTTCAACGCCAAGACCCAGAGCCTCGAGCCCGGTCTGCCGATTCCCGTGATCATCACCGCCTTCGCGGACAAGAGCTTCACCTTCATCATGAAGACGCCGCCCGCGACCGTCCTCATCAAGAAGGCGGCCGGCATCCAGAAGGGTTCGCCGAAACCCCATACCGACAAGGTCGGCAATCTCACCCGCGCCCAGGCCGAGGAGATCGCCAAGGCCAAGATGCCGGATCTCACCGCCGCCGACATGGATGCCGCGGTGCGCACCATCGCCGGCAGCGCCCGCAGCATGGGCATCACCGTGGAAGGAGTCTGACATGGCGAAACTGTCCAAACGCACCCAGGCGCTGCGCGCCACCATCGACCGCAACAAGCTCTATCCCGTCACCGAGGCCCTGGGCCTGGTGAAGGGCAACGCCACTGCCAAGTTCGATGAGTCCATCGACGTCGCCGTGAACCTCGGCGTCGATGCCAAGAAATCCGACCAGCTGGTGCGCGGCTCCGTCGTGCTGCCTGCCGGCACCGGCAAGAACGTCCGCGTCGCCGTGTTCGCCCAGGGCGCCAAGGCCGAGGAGGCCAAGGCCGCCGGCGCCGACGTCGTCGGCTTCGACGATCTGGCCGCCAGCGTCAAGGGCGGTACCATCGACTTCGACGTCTGCATCGCCACGCCGGACGCCATGAAAGTGGTCGGCGCGCTCGGTCAGATCCTCGGTCCGCGCGGCCTGATGCCGAACCCGAAGGTCGGCACCGTGAGCATGGATGTCACCACCGCCGTGAAGAATGCCAAGGCCGGTCAGGTGCAGTACCGCACCGACAAGGGCGGCATCATCCAGTGCACCATCGGTCGCGCCTCCTTCACCGTCGAGGCGCTGCAGCAGAACCTCGGCGCGCTGCTCGATGCACTGAACAAGGCCAAGCCGGCCGCTTCCAAGGGTGTGTACCTGAAGAAGGTCGCGCTGTCTTCCACCATGGGTGGCGGCGTGCGCGTCGATCAGGCCAGCCTGGTTGCGCCTCAGGCACAGTAAGGATCTATAGCAGAAACTTTGAGCCGTGGCCGGCGCCTTCGGGCGGCGGCGGCGGATCGTCAAAGACCGCAGGCGCCGAACGGACGAAGTTCCCGAGGCTTAATCGCAAGGCAGCATGCTTGCAACCTGCGCAGACGGTGTGCTCAGAACAGGATTTCCGCCCCGGCGCAAACCGGGGCGTGCTCCTGATCCAGGTCGCCGTGGGTGCGACGGTTTTTTCGTCGCGTGTGGACTTGAAAGGAGATTGGATTCATGGGACTTAATCTGAACGACAAGAAGGCCATCGTGGCCCAGGTGTCGGCGGAAGTCGCCAAGGCTCAGACTCTTGTCGTCGCCGAGTATCGTGGCATCGAGGTGGGAGATCTCACCGCGCTGCGCAAGAAGGCACGCGAGGGCGGCGTTTACCTGCGGGTGTTGAAGAACACCCTGGTGCGTCGGGCCGTGGTCGACACTTCCTTCGCCGGCCTCACGGAGCAGATGGTCGGACCGCTGATCTACGCCTTCTCGGCGGATGCGGTCGCGGCTGCCAAGGTGTTGCATGACTTCGCCAAGAGCAATGACAAGCTGGTGCTCAAGGCGGGCTGCTTTAGTGGCAAGGTTCTCGACAAGGCCGGTGTGCAGGCGCTCGCCTCCATTCCCAGCCGCGAGGAGCTTCTCGCCAAGCTGCTCGGTGTCATGCAGGCGCCGGTCTCGGGCTTCGTCGGTGCGGTTGCCGCGCTGGCCAAAAAGCGCGAGCAAGAAGGCGCCACCGCCTGATCGACCGTACGGAAACATAATTCACGAAATTCAGACTTAGGAGTAATTGCAATGGCTATCACCAAAGAAGAAATCCTCGAAGCCGTCGGCGCCATGACCGTCATGGAACTGAACGACATGGTCAAGGCGTTTGAAGAGAAATTCGGCGTTTCCGCCGCATCCATGGCCGTCGCCGCCCCGGCCGCCGGTGGTGGCGCCGCCGCTGCCGAAGAGCAGACCGAATTCACCGTCATGCTGTTGTCTGCCGGCGAGAAGAAGGTTGAATGCATCAAGGTCGTCCGCGCCGCCACCGGCCTCGGCCTCAAGGAAGCCAAGGACCTCGTCGACGGCGCCCCGAAGGCCGTCAAGGAGGCGATTTCGAAGGCCGACGCCGAAGCCCTCAAGAAGCAGCTCGAGGAGGCCGGCGCCAAGGTCGAAGTCAAGTAATAGACCTATCGTGGTTCGGGCTGGCGACTGGCGTCGCCAGCCCTGTTGTGCATTGTGTTTTTCTGCCATTCGACCTGAACGAAAACCCGAATCGGCGGTCAGCAGAGTGGCCCGGACAGCCAGGCTTTTCTCCTGACCATCGACTCTGAAAAGAGAACGGAGCGACCATGAAGTACTCGTACACTGAGAAGCAGCGCATCCGCAAGAGCTTCGCCAAGCGCGCCAACGTGCTCAACGTGCCCTTCCTGCTGGCGACGCAGCTGGAGTCCTACACCCAGTTCCTGCAGGTTGACGTGTCGCCGCCCAGCCGCCGCACCCAGGGCCTGCAGGCCGCGTTCGGCTCGATCTTCCCCATCGTTGCGCATTCGGGCAATGCCCGTCTCGAGTTCGTCGAGTACAAGCTGGGCGAGCCTGCCTTCGATGTCAAGGAATGCCAGCAACGCGGCCTGACTTTCGCCTCGCCGTTGCGCGCCAAGGTGCGTCTGGTCATCCTCGACCGCGAGTCGAGCACCGAAAAGATCAAGGAAGTGAAGGAGCAGGAGGTTTACATGGGCGAGATTCCGCTCATGACCACCACTGGCTCGTTCGTCATCAACGGCACCGAGCGCGTCATCGTCTCGCAGCTGCATCGGTCACCCGGCGTGTTCTTCGAGCATGACCGCGGCAAGACTCATAGCTCGGGCAAGCTGCTGTTCTCTGCCCGCATCATCCCCTACCGTGGTTCCTGGCTCGACTACGAGTTCGATCCCAAGGACCTGCTCTATTTCCGTGTGGACCGCCGCCGCAAGATGCCGGTGACCATCCTGCTCAAGGCGATCGGCATGACGTCCGAGCAGATCCTCGCCGCCTTCTTCCAGTTCGACACCTTCCACCTGACCAAGAAGGGCGTGCAGCTCGAACTCGTGCCCGAGCGCCTGCGCGGCGAGGTGGCGAAATTCGACATCGTCGACAAGCACGGCAAGGTCGTTGTGCCCAAGGACAAACGCGTTACCGCCAAGCACATCCGCGAGATGGACGAGGCCGGGATGAAGAAGCTCCATGTCCCGGACGACTACGTCGTCGGCCGCATCATCGCCCACAACGTCGTCGATCCGGCGACGGGCGAGATCATCGCCCAGGCCAACGACGAGATCACCGACAGCCTGCTGGCCAAGCTGATGGAGTCCGGCGTCGATACGCTGCAGACGCTCTACGTGAACGACCTCGATCGCGGTCCGTACATCTCGAACACGCTGCGTTCCGACGAGACCGCCGACCAGTGGGCGGCGCGCGTCGCCATCTACCGCATGATGCGTCCGGGCGAGCCGCCGACCGAGGAAGCCGTCGAGTCGCTGTTCAACGGCCTGTTCTACTCGGAGGAGCGCTACGACCTCTCCGTCGTCGGTCGCATGAAGTTCAACCGCCGCGTCGGCCGCGAGGCTCTCGACGGTGCATCGACCCTGTCGAACGAGGATATCGTCGACGTCATTCGCATCCTCGTCGAGCTGCGCAACGGCCGTGGCGAGATCGACGACATCGATCACCTCGGTAACCGCCGGGTGCGCTCGGTCGGCGAACTGGCCGAGAACCAGTTCCGCGCCGGCCTCGTTCGCGTCGAGCGCGCCGTCAAGGAGCGCCTGAACCAGGCCGAGAGCGACAACCTGATGCCGCACGACCTGATCAACGCCAAGCCGATCAGCGCCGCGATCAAGGAATTCTTCGGCTCCTCGCAGCTGTCGCAGTTCATGGACCAGACCAACCCGCTGTCCGAAATCACGCACAAGCGCCGCGTTTCGGCGCTGGGTCCGGGCGGCCTGACGCGCGAGCGCGCCGGCTTCGAAGTGCGCGACGTGCACCCGACCCACTACGGTCGCGTCTGCCCGATCGAGACGCCGGAAGGCCCGAACATCGGCCTCATCAATTCGCTGGCCCTCTACGCCCGCACCAACCACTATGGCTTCATGGAGACGCCGTACCGCAAGGTGACGGACGGCCATGTCACCGACGAAATCGAATTCCTCTCGGCGATCGAGGAGGGCAACTTCATCATCGCCCAGGCCAACGCCGAACTCGACAAGAAGGGCCGCCTCACCGATGAACTGGTGTCCTGCCGCTTCAAGGGTGAATTCGAGCTCAAGGGTCCGGCCGAGGTGCAGTACATGGACGTGGCGCCGGGACAGATCGTCTCGGTGGCCGCTTCGCTGATTCCCTTCCTCGAGCATGACGACGCCAACCGCGCACTGATGGGCGCCAACATGCAGCGCCAGGCCGTGCCCTGCCTGCGCCCGGAAAAGGCGCTGGTCGGCACCGGGATCGAGCGCACAGTCGCTGTCGACTCCGGCACCGCGGTGCAGGCCCTGCGCGGCGGCGTCATCGACTATGTCGATGCCGATCGCATCGTGGTGCGCGTGCATGACGCCGAAACCGTCGCCGGCGAAGTCGGCGTCGACATCTACAACCTGACCAAGTACACCCGTTCCAACCAGAACACCAACATCAACCAGCGGCCTGTGGTCAAGGTCGGCGACATCATCGCCAAGGGCGACGTGGTGGCCGACGGCGCCTCCACCGACCTCGGTGAACTGGCGCTCGGCCAGAACATGCTGGTCGCCTTCATGCCCTGGAACGGCTACAACTTCGAAGACTCGATCCTCATCTCCGAGCGCGTCGTCGCCGAGGACCGCTTCACCTCGATCCACATCGAGGAACTGACCGTCGTCGCTCGCGACACCAAGCTCGGTGCCGAAGAGATCACTCGCGACATCGCCACCCTGGGCGAGGCCCAGCTCGGTCGTCTCGACGAGTCCGGCATCGTCTACATCGGCGCCGAGGTCGAGGCCGGCGACGTCCTCGTCGGCAAGGTCACCCCGAAAGGCGAGACCCAGCTGACGCCGGAAGAGAAGCTGCTGCGCGCGATCTTCGGCGAGAAGGCCTCCGACGTGAAGGACACCTCGCTGCGCGTGCCCTCGGGCATGTCCGGCACGGTCATCGACGTGCAGGTATTCACCCGCGAAGGCATCGAGCGCGACAAGCGCGCCCAGTCGATCATCGACGACATGCTCAAGGGCTACAAGCAGGACCTGGCCGACCAGATGCGCATCGTCGAGCGCGACACCTTCTCGCGCATCGAGAAGCTGCTGCTGCACAAGGTCGCCAACAAGGGACCGAAGAAGCTGGCCAAGGGCAGCAAGATCACCAAGGACTACCTGGCCGGGCTCGAACACTATCACTGGTTCGACGTCTCGCTCGAGAACGAGGATGCGCAGCAGCAGCTCGAGAACCTGCGCGACAGCCTGGAGCAGACGCGCAAGGATTTCGACATCGCCTTCGAGGCGAAGAAGAAGAAGCTCACCCAGGGCGACGAACTGCCGCCGGGCGTGCAGAAGATGGTCAAGGTCTACCTCGCCGTCAAGCGTCGCCTGCAGCCGGGTGACAAGATGGCCGGCCGCCACGGCAACAAGGGTGTCGTTTCCAAGATCGTTCCGGTCGAGGATATGCCCTACATGGAGGACGGCACCCCGGTCGACGTCGTGCTCAATCCGCTCGGCGTGCCGTCGCGAATGAACATCGGCCAGATCCTCGAGACCCACCTCGGCTGGGCCGCCAAGGGCCTCGGCCGCCGCATCGACGACATGCTGCGGCGTCAGGCCAATGCCACCGAGGTGCGCAAGTACCTCAACAGCATCTACAACACCTCGGGCAAGGGCGAGACTCTCGACAGCCTGGTCGATGGCGAAATCATGACCTTGGCTGGCAACCTGTGCGGCGGCGTACCCTTCGCCACCCCGGTGTTCGATGGCGCCAAGGAAGAGGAGATCCGCACCATGCTGAATCTCGCCTATCCCGAGGACGTCGCGAAAAAGCTGAGCATGACCGCAACCAAGACCCAGGTCGTGCTTAGCGATGGCCGCACCGGCGAACCGTTCGAGCGCCCGGTCACCGTCGGTTACATGCACGTGCTGAAGCTGCACCACCTGGTCGATGACAAGATGCATGCCCGTTCGACCGGCCCCTACAGCCTGGTCACGCAGCAGCCGCTGGGCGGCAAGGCGCAGTTCGGCGGCCAGCGCTTCGGCGAGATGGAAGTCTGGGCGCTGGAAGCCTACGGCGCCACCTACACGCTGCAGGAGATGCTCACCGTCAAGTCCGACGACGTCAATGGCCGTACCAAAGTGTATGAAAACATCGTCAAGGGCGAGCACAAGATCGACGCGGGCATGCCGGAATCCTTCAACGTACTGGTGAAGGAAATCCGCTCGCTCGCCATCGACATCGACCTTGAGCGTTATTGATTCGCGTCACCTCGACATCTGGAGAACCTGACATGAAAAGTCTGTTTGCCGACCTGTTCAAGCAGAACATCGCCGCCGAGGAGGAGTTTGACGCGATCACCATTGGGCTCGCTTCGCCCGACAAGATCCGTTCCTGGTCCTACGGCGAGGTGAAGAAGCCCGAGACCATCAACTACCGCACCTTCAAGCCCGAGCGCGACGGTCTCTTCTGCGCCAAGATCTTCGGCCCGGTCAAGGACTACGAGTGCATCTGCGGCAAGTACAAGCGCCTCAAGCACCGCGGCGTGATCTGCGAGAAATGCGGCGTCGAGGTCACCCAGTCCAAGGTGCGCCGCGAGCGCATGGGCCACATCGAACTCGCCTCGCCGACCGCCCACATCTGGTTCCTCAAGTCGCTGCCCAGCCGCCTCGGCATGGTGCTCGACATGACGCTGCGCGACATCGAGCGCGTGCTCTACTTCGAGGCCTTCGTCGTTGTCGATCCGGGCATGACCCCGCTCAACCGCGGCCAGCTGCTGTCCGAGGACGACTACCTCGCCAAGGTCGAGGAGCACGGCGACGAATTCACCGCCATCATGGGCGCCGAGGGCGTGCGCGAGCTGCTGCATAGCCTCGATATCCCCCGCGAGATCGAAACCCTGCGCCAGGAACTGGAAACGACCGGTTCCGAGGCCAAGATCAAGAAGATCGCCAAGCGCCTCAAGGTGCTCGAGGCCTTCACGACTTCCGGCATCAAGCCCGAGTGGATGGTGCTGGAAGTGCTGCCGGTGCTGCCGCCCGACCTGCGCCCGCTGGTACCGCTCGATGGCGGCCGCTTCGCCACCTCCGACCTCAACGACCTGTATCGCCGAGTCATCAACCGCAACAACCGCCTCAAGCGCCTGCTCGAACTGAAGGCGCCGGACATCATCGTCCGCAACGAGAAGCGCATGCTGCAGGAGGCCGTCGACTCGCTGCTCGACAACGGCCGCCGCGGCAAGGCCATGACCGGCGCCAACAAGCGTCCGCTGAAGTCGCTGGCCGACATGATCAAGGGCAAGGGCGGCCGCTTCCGCCAGAACCTGCTGGGCAAGCGTGTCGACTACTCGGGCCGTTCGGTCATCGTCGTTGGCCCTCAGCTCAAGCTGCATCAGTGCGGCCTGCCGAAAAAGATGGCGCTGGAACTGTTCAAGCCCTTCATCTTCGAGCGCCTCGAGAAGCTCGGCGTCGCCAGCACCATCAAGGCCGCCAAGAAGGAGGTCGAATCCGAGACGCCCGTCGTCTGGGACATCCTTGAGGAAGTCATCCGCGAGCACCCGGTGCTGCTCAACCGCGCGCCGACGCTGCACCGCCTCGGCATCCAGGCCTTCGAGCCGACGCTGATCGAAGGCAAGGCGATCCAGTTGCACCCGCTGGTGTGTACCGCCTTCAACGCCGACTTCGACGGCGACCAGATGGCCGTGCACGTGCCGCTGTCCCTGGAAGCACAGATGGAGGCGCGCACGCTGATGCTCGCCTCGAACAACGTGCTGTCGCCCGCCAACGGCGCGCCGATCATCGTGCCGTCGCAGGACGTCGTGCTTGGCCTCTACTACGCCACGCGCGAGAACTCGGCGGGCAAGGGCTCGGGCGGTGTCTTTCCCGACATCGCCGAAATCACCCGCGCGCTGCAGTTGCGCGTGCTCGACCTGCATTCGCGCATCCAGGTGCGCATCAAGGAATACGAGCGCGACGGCGAAGGCTGGAAGGAAAAGATCACCCGCTACTCGACCACGGCCGGTCGCGCCCTGCTGTCGGAGATTCTGCCCAAGGGCCTGCCCTTCAAGGTCATCGACAAGCCGTTGAAGAAGAAGGAAATCTCCAAGCTGATCGACGAGAGCTTCCGTCGCTGCGGCCTCAAGGACACGGTCGTGTTCGCCGACAAGCTGATGCAGGCCGGCTTCACGCTGGCCACCCGCGGTGGCATCTCCATCTGCGTCGACGACATGCTGGTGCCGCAGGCCAAGCATGACCTCATCGAGGCTGCCGAGAAGGAAGTGAAGGAAATCGAGAAGCAATACACCTCAGGCCTCGTCACCGTCGGCGAACGCTACAACAAGGTTGTCGACATCTGGGGCCGCGCCGGGGATCAGGTCGCCAAGGCGATGATGGACCAATTGCAGCACGAGCGCGTCAAGGACGCTGTCAGCGGCAAGGAGGTCACGCAAGACTCCTTCAACTCCATCTACATGATGGCCGACTCGGGTGCGCGCGGCTCAGCCGCGCAGATCCGTCAGCTCGCCGGCATGCGCGGCCTGATGGCCAAGCCGGACGGTTCCATCATCGAGACGCCGATCACCACCAACTTCCGCGAGGGCCTCAACGTTCTGCAGTACTTCATCTCCACGCACGGCGCCCGCAAGGGCCTGGCCGATACTGCGCTGAAGACCGCGAACTCCGGCTATCTCACCCGCCGCCTCGTCGATGTGACTCAGGATCTGGTGGTGATCGAGGACGACTGCGGCACCGAGCAGGGCTTCGCCATGAAGGCGCTGGTCGAGGGCGGCGAAGTGATCGAGCCGCTGCGCGAGCGCATCCTCGGCCGCGTGGTCTCCAGCGATGTGCTCAACCCCGACACCCAGGACGTGCTTTACGAAGCGGGCTATCTGCTCGACGAAGACGCCGTCGATAACATCGAGACGCTGGGCATCGACGAGGTACGCGTGCGCACCCCGCTGTCCTGCGAGACGCGGTACGGCCTCTGCGCCAAGTGCTACGGCCGCGACTTGGGTCGTGGCTCGCTGGTCAACGCGGGCGAAGCCGTCGGCGTCATCGCCGCGCAGTCGATCGGCGAACCCGGTACCCAGCTGACCATGCGGACCTTCCACGTCGGTGGTGCCGCCTCGCGGGCCGCGGCGCAGAGTCAGGTAGAGGCCAAGAGCACGGGTACCATCCGTTTCACCGCGACCGTGCGCTACGTCACCAGCCCGAAGAACGAGAAGGTCGTGATTTCGCGTTCCGGCGAAGTCATGATCACCGACGACAACGGCCGCGAGCGCGAGCGCCACAAGGTGCCTTACGGCGCCACCCTGCTGGTCGACGACGGTCAGCACATCAAGGCTGGCCTGGCGCTCGCCACCTGGGATCCGCACACCCGGCCGATCGTCACCGAGTACGCGGGCATGGTCAAGTTCGAGCATGTCGAGGAAGGTGCCACTGTCGCCAAACAGATCGACGAGGTCACAGGCCTGTCGACACTGGTGGTCATCGATCCCAAGCGCGGCACCAAGTCGCAGGCCAAGGGACTGCGGCCGCAGGTCAAGCTGCTCGACGAAGCGGGCCAGGAAGTCAAGATTCACGGAACCGAGCATTCGGTCGCGATTACCTTCCAGGTCGGCTCCATCATCACGGTGAAGGACGGCCAGACCGTTTCCCTCGGTGAGATTCTGGCGCGCATTCCGCAGGAATCCGCCAAGACGCGGGACATTACCGGCGGTCTGCCGCGCGTGGCCGAGCTGTTCGAGGCCCGTTCGCCCAAGGATGCCGGCATGTTGGCCGAGGTTACCGGCACGGTGTCCTTCGGCAAGGACACCAAGGGCAAGCAGCGCCTGATCATCACCGAACCCGATGGCACGGCGAATGAGTACCTGATCACCAAGGACAAGCATGTCATGGCCCATGATGGCCAGGTGGTCAACAAGGGGGAAATCATCGTCGATGGCCCGGTCGAGCCCCACGACATACTGCGTCTCAAGGGCATCGAGGAACTGGCCCGCTACATCATCGACGAGGTGCAGGACGTCTATCGCCTGCAGGGCGTGAAGATCAACGACAAGCACATCGAGGTGATCGTGCGCCAGATGCTGCGTCGCGTCGTCATCACCGAACCGGGTGATTCCAAGTTCATCCGCGAGGAGCAGGTGGAGCGTTCCCAGGTGCTCGACGAGAACGACAGGCTGCTCGGCGAAGGCAAGCGTCCGGCTGAGTATCAGAACATTCTGCTCGGCATCACCAAGGCTTCGCTGTCGACCGACTCCTTCATCTCCGCCGCATCCTTCCAGGAAACGACGCGCGTGCTGACCGAAGCGGCGATCATGGGCAAGCGCGACGAACTGCGTGGCCTCAAGGAGAACGTCATCGTCGGCCGCCTGATTCCGGCGGGTACCGGCCTTGCCTATCATCGTGCCCGTCGCATGCAGTCGGCAGGCGAGGATGCCGCCCAGGGCGTGTTCGATCTGCCGCCGGCCGAGCCGGCCAGTGAAGAAGGTGCCCAGATCGGTTGACGCTGGCCGATCTGGAATGTAGAATCCCGCCTCTTTTCTCCCACGAGGGAGAGGCGGAATTGCGAAAAAGCCGCTGAAATCAATGTTTCGCGGCAGCTTTCGGTAACAGTTTTCGGGATATAGAGAATATGCCTACCATCAATCAGCTCGTGCGCAAGGGGCGCCAAGCCCCCCAAAGCAAGAGTAAAGTGCCCGCCCTGGCGAACTGCCCGGCCAAACGCGGCGTCTGTACCCGTGTGTACACCACCACGCCGAAGAAGCCGAACTCCGCGCTGCGCAAGGTCGCCAAGGTGCGCCTGACCAACGGCTTCGAAGTCATTTCCTACATCGGCGGCGAAGGCCACAACCTGCAGGAGCACTCGGTGGTGCTGATCCGCGGTGGCCGTGTCAAGGATCTGCCGGGCGTGCGTTATCACATCGTTCGCGGCAGTCTCGACACCCAGGGTGTCAAGGACCGTAAACAGAGCCGTTCGAAGTACGGCGCCAAGCGGCCCAAGGCTGCTTGATTTCAGGAGTAAGTTATGCCCCGTCGTCGTGAAGTACCCAAGCGCGATATCCTGCCCGATCCCAAGTTCGGCAGCGTCGATCTCTCCAAGTTCGTCAATGTGCTGATGACCAGTGGCAAGAAGTCCGTCGCCGAGCGCATCATCTACGGCGCCTTCTCCACCATTGCCAGCAAGAGCGGCAAGGATCCGCTCGAGGTCTTCAATCAGGCGGTGAGCAACGTCAAGCCGATCGTCGAGGTGAAGAGCCGTCGCGTCGGTGGCGCCAACTATCAGGTTCCGGTCGAGGTGCGTCCGTCCCGTCGTATGGCCCTGTCGATGCGCTGGATCCGCGAGGCGGCGCGCAAGCGCTCCGAGAAATCCATGGGCCAGCGTCTGGCGAGCGAACTGCTCGAAGCGGCCGAAGGGCGCGGGGCGGCGATGAAGAAGCGCGAAGAAGTCCACCGCATGGCCGAGGCCAACAAGGCGTTCTCGCACTTCCGTTTCTAAGAAGTTCCGTGCCGCGCCAGCTCGCTGGCGCGGCTTCATTTTCTGTTGCCGCCTTGGCGTTCCATCCTTGGATGGAGCCCACGGCGGTTTGGCTTAGATAAGGCAGGTAATCAAAGTGGCCCGCAAGACTCCCATCGAGCGCTACCGCAACATCGGCATCTCGGCGCACATCGACGCCGGCAAAACGACGACGACGGAGCGCATCCTGTTCTACACCGGCGTCAACCACAAGATCGGCGAAGTGCACGACGGCGCCGCCACCATGGACTGGATGGAGCAGGAGCAGGAGCGCGGCATCACCATTACGTCTGCTGCCACCACCTGTTTCTGGAAAGGTATGGCGGGCAACTATCCCGAGCACCGCGTCAACATCATCGACACCCCGGGCCACGTGGATTTCACCATCGAGGTGGAGCGTTCGATGCGGGTGCTGGATGGTGCCTGCATGGTCTATTGCGCGGTCGGCGGTGTGCAGCCGCAGTCCGAGACGGTGTGGCGCCAGGCCAACAAGTACGGCGTGCCGCGTCTGGCCTTTGTGAACAAAATGGACCGAACCGGCGCCAACTTCTTCAAGGTGCACGACCAGATGCGCGAGCGCCTCAAGGCCAATCCGATTCCCATCCAGATTCCGATCGGCGCAGAGGACAAGTTCGAGGGCGTGGTCGACCTGGTCAAGATGAAGGCCATCATCTGGGATGACGGCAGCCAGGGTACCAAATTTACCTATGGTGAGATTCCGGCTGACCTTGTGGACACTGCCAAGGAATGGCGCGAGAAAATGCTCGAGGCTGCCGCCGAGGCCTCCGAAGAGCTGATGAACAAGTATCTCGAAGAAGGTGACCTTTCCGAGGAGGACATCAAGAAGGCCCTGCGTCAGCGCACCATCGCCAGCGAGATCGTGCCGATGCTGTGCGGCTCCGCTTTCAAGAACAAGGGCGTGCAGGCCATGCTCGACGCCGTCATCGAACTGATGCCGGCACCGACCGACATTCCGCCCGTCACCGGCATCCTCGAGAACGAGACCGAAGGCCAGCGCAAGGCTTCGGACGACGAGCCGTTTGCCGCCCTGGCATTCAAGATCATGACTGACCCTTACGTCGGGCAGCTTACCTTTTTCCGGGTCTACTCCGGGGTCATCAAGTCCGGCGATACCATCTACAACCCGATCAAGGGGCGCAAGGAGCGCATTGGTCGTATTTTGCAGATGCACGCCAACCAGCGCGAAGAAATCAAGGAAGTTTGTGCCGGTGACATCGCCGCCGCGGTCGGTCTCAAGGAGGCGACCACGGGCGAGACGATCTGTGCCCTGGATCACGTCATCACCCTGGTACGCATGGTGTTCCCCGAGCCGGTGATTCACGTTGCCGTCGAGCCGAAGACCAAGGCCGACCAGGAAAAGATGGGCATCGCGCTGAACCGCCTGGCCCAGGAAGATCCGTCCTTCCGTGTCCGCACCGACGAAGAGTCGGGTCAGACCATCATTTCCGGCATGGGCGAACTGCACCTCGAGATTCTCGTCGATCGCATGAAGCGCGAGTTCAACGTCGAGGCCAACGTCGGCGCGCCGCAAGTGGCGTATCGCGAGGCCATCCGCAAGGCGGTTGAACAGGAAGGCAAGTTCGTCAAGCAGTCCGGTGGTCGCGGCCAGTATGGTCACGTCTGGATCAAACTCGAGCCGAACGAAACCGGAAAGGGCTTCGAGTTCGTCGATGCCATCAAGGGCGGCACAGTGCCGCGCGAGTTCATTCCGGCGGTGGAAAAGGGCCTCATCGACACGCTGCCGAATGGCGTACTGGCCGGCTTCCCGGTGGTCGACGTCAAGGTCACCTTGTTCGACGGCTCCTACCACGACGTCGACTCGAACGAAAACGCCTTCAAGATGGCCGCCTCGATGGCCTTCAAGGACGCCATGCGCAAGGCCAGCCCGGTGCTGCTCGAGCCGATGATGGCGGTCGAGGTCGAGACGCCGGAGGACTACATGGGCAACGTCATGGGCGACCTGTCCGGTCGTCGCGGCATCGTGCATGGCATGGAAGACCAGGTCGGGGGCATCAAGCTGATCAAGGCCGAAGTCCCGCTGGCCGAGATGTTCGGCTACTCGACCCAGTTGCGCTCCCTGTCGCAGGGCCGTGCCACTTACTCGATGGAATTCAAGCACTACAGCGAGGCGCCGAAGAACGTCGCCGAAGCCGTCATCAACAAGAAGTAATCTGTTCTTTAAAGGAAGCGAATCATGGCAAAAGGCAAGTTTGAGCGTACGAAGCCGCACGTGAACGTGGGGACGATTGGGCACGTGGATCACGGCAAGACCACGTTGACGGCGGCGATCACGACGATTCTGTCGGCGAAGTTTGGTGGCGAGGCGAAGGCCTACGACCAGATCGATGCGGCGCCGGAAGAGAAAGCGCGCGGCATCACCATCAACACCGCCCACGTCGAATACGAGACGGCTGCCCGCCACTACGCCCACGTCGACTGCCCGGGCCACGCCGACTACGTCAAGAACATGATCACCGGTGCCGCCCAGATGGACGGTGCCATTCTGGTGGTATCCGCCGCCGACGGCCCGATGCCGCAGACGCGCGAGCACATCCTGCTCGCCCGCCAGGTCGGCGTGCCCTACATCATCGTCTTCATGAACAAGTGCGACATGGTCGACGACGCCGAACTGCTCGAGCTCGTCGAAATGGAAGTGCGCGAACTGCTCAGCAAGTACGACTTCCCCGGCGACGACACCCCCATCATCCACGGCAGCGCCGAGCTCGCCATGGAAGGCGACAAGGGCGACCTCGGCGAAGGCGCCATCATGAAACTGGCCGATGCCCTCGACAGCTACATTCCCACCCCCGAGCGCGCCATCGACAAGCCCTTCCTGCTGCCGATCGAAGACGTCTTCTCCATCTCCGGACGCGGCACCGTCGTCACCGGCCGGGTCGAGCGAGGCATTGTCAAGGTCGGCGAAGAAATCGAAATCATCGGCATCCGCCCCACCGTCAAGACCACCTGTACCGGCGTCGAGATGTTCCGCAAGCTGCTCGACCAAGGCCAGGCCGGTGACAACGTCGGCGTGCTGCTGCGCGGCACCAAGCGCGAGGAAATCGAGCGTGGCCAGGTGCTGGCCAAGCCGGGCTCCATCACCCCGCACACCCACTTCAACTCGGAAGTCTATGTCCTGTCGAAGGACGAAGGCGGTCGCCATACCCCGTTCTTCAACGGCTACCGTCCGCAGTTCTACTTCCGGACGACGGACGTCACCGGCAGCATCGAGCTGCCGGCGGGCGTCGAGATGGTGATGCCGGGCGATAACGTGCAGATGACCGTGAAGCTGATCTGCCCGATCGCCATGGAAGAGGGCCTGCGCTTCGCCATCCGCGAAGGCGGCCGCACCGTCGGCGCCGGCGTCGTCGCCAAAATCATCGAGTAAAACCACTTGCACTGCGGGCGAACGGGTGCCATAATTTCGCCCTTTCGCTTTTCGGCGCCCTTTTGCGCGCTGTGCTCTTTAAGGATTCGCAATGCAGAACCAGAAAATTCGCATCCGCCTCAAGGCCTTCGACTACAAGCTGATCGATCAGTCGGCCCTTGAAATTGTGGATACGGCCAAGCGCACCGGCGCCGTCGTGCGCGGTCCCGTGCCGCTGCCCACGCGTATCGAGCGCTATGACGTGCTGCGTTCGCCGCACGTCAACAAGTCTTCGCGCGACCAGTTCGAGATTCGAACCCATTTGCGCCTGATGGATATCATCGATCCCACCGATAAGACCGTGGATGCGCTGATGAAGCTCGACCTGCCTGCCGGCGTGGACGTGGAAATCAAGCTGCAATAAACAATTCTGCCCGCCGCCGCCTTTTTTGGGGGTGGGCTGTATCAGGTAGTCATTGGTAGTCAAACAGGTCCCGGTCAATCGCAACCGGGGTTAGGAGAAAAAATGAGTCTAGGCCTTGTCGGACGCAAGGTTGGCATGACGCGCATTTTCGCCGAGGATGGTCAGTCCATTCCGGTGACGGTGCTCGACGTGTCGAACAACCGCGTCACGCAAATCAAGACGCCTGATGCCGACGGCTATGCCGCGGTACAGGTGACGTTTGGCACGCGTCGCGCCAGCCGGGTGAGCAAGCCCGCTGCCGGCCACCTTGCCAAGGCCGGCGCCGAAGCCGGTCACATCCTCAGGGAATTCCGCGTCGAACAGGATCAGCTCGCCGGCTTCAAGCCCGGTGACGTCGTTTCGGCCACGATCTTCCAGCCGGGGCAGATGGTCGATGTCACGGGTACGAGCCAGGGCAAGGGCTTCACCGGCCCGATCAAGCGCTATCACTTCAGCTCGAACCGCGCGTCGCACGGCAACTCGCTTTCGCACAACTCGGCTGGCTCGATCGGTATGGCGCAGGACCCCGGTCGCGTCTTTCCGGGCAAGCGCATGGCCGGTCACCTCGGCAGCGTGCAGCGCACCCAGCAGAACCTCGAGGTGGTCCGTGTCGACGAGACCCGCCAGCTGCTTCTGGTTAAGGGCGCCGTGCCTGGCTCCAGGGGCGGCGACGTGATCGTCTCCCCGGCCGTCAAGGTCAAGAAGTAAGGGGAGCGCACATGGAACTCAAACTCATAAATGATCAAGGGCAGTCGTCGGCGACCGTTTCCGCCTCCGACACTCTGTTTGGCCGCGACTTCAATGAAGCCCTTGTGCATCAAGTCGTGGTCGCCTATCAGGCCAACGCCCGCTCCGGCAATCGCAAGCAGAAGGACCGCGAAGAGGTTCATCACAGCACGAAGAAGCCGTTCCGCCAGAAGGGCACGGGCCGCGCTCGCGCCGGCATGACTTCCAGCCCGCTGTGGCGTGGCGGCGGCCGCATCTTCCCGAACTCGCCGGAAGAGAACTTCTCGCAGAAGGTCAACCGCAAGATGTATCGTGCCGGCGTTGCCGCGATCCTGTCGCAACTGGCCCGCGAAGATCGCCTCGTCGTGGTCGACAACTTCTCGGTCGATGCGCCGAAAACCAGGCTGGTCGCCCAGAAGCTGAAGGGCATGGGCATGGACTCCGTGCTGGTTATTACTGACAGCCTCGACGACAACCTGCTGCTGGCGGCGCGCAATCTGCCCAACGTGCTCGTTGTAGAGCCGCAGGAGGCCGACCCGGTCTCGCTGATCCGCTTCCCCAAGGTGCTGATGACCAAGGCGGCGGTGACCAAGATGGAGGAGATGCTGGCATGAGCACCCCCAAATTCAACGAAGAACGCCTGTTGCAGGTGCTCGTCGCGCCGCAGATCTCCGAGAAGGCGACCATGATCGCTGACAAGAATGAGCAGGTGATCTTCGTGGTTGTCCCCGATGCGACCAAGCCAGAAATCAAGGCCGCCGTCGAGCTGCTGTTCAAGGTTCAGGTTGACTCGGTCCAGGTTGCCAACATCAAGGGCAAGGTCAAGCGCTCCGGCCGCAACACGGGCCGTCGCTCCGACGTGCGTAAGGCTTTCGTCTGCCTCAAGCCCGGTCAGGAAATCAATTTTGCCGAAGGGGGGGCTGCGTAAATGGCTCTCGTAAAAGTCAAGCCGACATCCGCCGGCCGCCGCGCCGTCGTCAAGGTCGTCAATCCGAATCTGCACAAGGGTGCTCCGCACGCAGCGCTGGTCGAGAAGCAGATCAGCACCGCGGGCCGCAATGCTCACGGCCACATCACCACCCGTCATAAGGGTGGCGGCCACAAGCAGCACTATCGCGTGATCGATTTCCGTCGCAACAAGGATGGCATCCCGGCCAAGGTCGAGCGTCTCGAGTACGACCCCAACCGCACGGCCAACATCGCGCTGCTGCTTTATGCCGATGGCGAGCGTCGCTACATCATCGCGCCGCGTGGCGTGACTGTCGGCCAGGAGGTCGTCAGCGGTTCCGAGGCGCCGATCAAGGCCGGCAATGCCCTGCCGATTCGCAACATCCCGGTCGGTACCACCATCCATTGCATCGAGATCACCCCGGGCAAGGGTGCGCAAATGGCGCGTGCCGCCGGGACGTCTGTGCAGTTGCTGGCGCGTGAGGGCACCTACGCCCAAGTGCGTCTTCGCTCCGGCGAGATCCGTCGTGTGCATGTCGAATGCCGTGCCACCATCGGTGAGGTCGGCAACGAGGAAAACAGCCTGCGCAAGATCGGCAAGGCCGGCGCTCAGCGCTGGCGCGGTATCCGCCCGACCGTCCGCGGTACGGCGATGAACCCAGTCGATCACCCGCATGGCGGCGGCGAAGGCCGTACCGGCGAAGGTCGCGTGCCGGTGAGCCCGTGGGGCCAGCCGACCAAGGGCTATCGCACCCGCAGCAACAAGCGCACGGACAATATGATCGTCCAGCGCCGGCATAAACGCTAAGAGGTAAGACATGGCACGTTCGATCAAAAAAGGCCCGTTCGTCGACGACCACCTGATCAAGAAGGTGGAAGCCGCCCGCGCCTCCAACGACAAGCGCCCGATTAAGACCTGGTCACGCCGTTCGACGGTTTTGCCCGATTTCGTCGGTCTGACCATCGCGGTGCATAACGGCAAGCAACACATCCCCGTGTATGTCTCCGAGAACATGGTCGGCCACAAGCTGGGCGAGTTCTCGCTGACCCGCACCTTCAAGGGTCACACCGGCGGCAAGAAAGCCGTCGCGAAGCGCTAAGGAGCCGAGATGGAAACCAATGCGATTCTGCGCGGTGTCCGCCTGTCCGCCCAAAAGGGACGCCTCGTTGCGGACCTGGTGCGCGGCAAGCCGGTCGATCAGGCGCTCAACATCCTCGCCTTCAGCCCGAAAAAGGGTGCCGTCATTCTCAAGAAAGTGCTGGAGTCGGCGATTGCCAATGCCGAGCACAACGACGGTGCCGACATCGACAGCCTGAAGGTGACCCGTGTCTACGTCGAAAAGGCGGCGGTACTGAAGCGCTTCACTGCCCGCGCCAAGGGGCGCGGCAACCGTATCGTGAAGCCCACCTGCCACTTCTTCGTGACCGTCGGGGATTAAGGAAAATATATGGGACAGAAGATTCATCCGACCGGTTTTCGCCTCTCGGTCACGCGCGACTGGACGTCGAAGTGGTACGCCAATTCCAAGATGTTCTCCCAAATGCTGCTGGGCGACATCGGGGTTCGCGACTACCTGAAGAAGAAGCTGGCGCATGCCTCCGTCGGTCGCGTTGTCATCGAACGCCCGGCCAAGAACGCCCGCGTCACCATCTATAGCGCCCGCCCCGGCGTCGTCATCGGCAAGAAGGGCGAGGACATCGAGGCGCTCAAGAAAGAACTGCAGACTCGCATGGGCGTGCCGGTGCACGTCAACATCGAGGAAATCCGCAAGCCCGAGACCGATGCCCAGCTGATTGCCGACTCGATCGCCCAGCAGCTGGAAAAGCGCATCATGTTCCGTCGTGCCATGAAGCGCGCGATGCAGAACGCCATGCGCCTCGGTGCGCAGGGCATCAAGATCATGAGCTCGGGTCGCCTCAACGGCGCCGAGATCGCGCGCCGCGAGTGGTACCGCGAAGGACGCGTGCCGCTGCACACGCTGCGCGCCGATATCGACTACGGTACCTCCGAGGCCAAGACCACGTACGGCATCATCGGCATCAAGGTCTGGGTGTTCAAGGGTGAGAGCGTCGGTCGCCACGACGCGCTCACCGCCGCTCCGGAGATGCCTGCCGAAGATCCCCGCAAGGCCCGTCGTCCCGCCAACCGTCCGGCCGCCAAGCCCGAAGGCGACGCACAGAAGCGTCCCGCCACCCGCAAGCCGGCCGCAGCCAAGCCCGACGCGACGGCGGCCGACACCCCGGCCAAGGCCGCCGTCAAGCGCGTGCGCAAGCCCGCCGCGCCGGACGCTGGTACGGAAAGCAAGGAGTAATAAGTCATGCTGCAACCCGCACGCAGGAAATACCGCAAGGAACAGAAGGGCCGCAACGTCGGCCTCGCCACGCGCGGTGCCAAGGTGAGCTTCGGTGAGTACGGCCTCAAGGCCACCGGCCGCGGCCGCCTCACCGCCCGCCAGATCGAGGCCGCCCGTCGCGCCATGACCCGTCACATCAAGCGCGGCGGCCGCATCTGGATCCGCATCTTCCCGGACAAGCCGATTTCCAAGAAGCCGGCCGAAGTCCGCATGGGTAACGGCAAAGGCTCGCCCGAATACTGGGTCGCCGAAATCCAGCCGGGCAAGGTGCTCTACGAGATGGATGGCGTCGACGAAACGCTGGCGCGCGAGGCGTTCCGCCTGGCAGCGGCCAAGCTGCCGATCGAAACCACCTTCGTCACCCGCCACCTGGGGTAAGAGATGAAAGCTAACGAACTTAGACAGAAGAATGAGGCCGAACTCGGCAAAGAGCTGCTCGACCTGCGCAAGGCGCAGTTCTCGCTGCGCATGCAACTGGCGACGCAGCAGCTCAACAACACGTCCCAGCTCGGCAAGGTGCGCAAGGATATCGCGCGCATCAAGACCATCCAGCGTGAAAAGGCGGCTGCGAAATGAACGAAACCGTTGAAACCCGCCGCACCCTGCAAGGCCGCGTCGTCAGCGACAAGATGGCCAAGACCGTCACCGTCCTCGTCGAGCGCCGTGTCAAGCACCCGCTGATCGGCAAGGTCATGATCCGCTCCAGAAAGTACCATGCCCACGTCGAAGGCCTTGAGGCCGGCGCCGGCGATATGGTGCAGATCGAGGAATGCGCCCCGATTTCCAAGACCAAGGCTTGGCGCGTCACCAAGGTCGTCGAAAAGGCGCGCGGCGTCTGACGCAAAATAGAGCAGTACGGTAGTTGACACATCGGAGGCGGGGTACTAGAATCTCGCCTCTTTTTGATCGCCGGTCGCCTGGCTGGTCTTGGCGCACCGGTACCCCACCCGGACGGGTTCCAAGACTGACCACGAGCTAGTGGATTAAGTTGGAGAAATACAAATGATCCAAATGCAATCGATACTGGACGTCGCCGATAACACCGGCGCCCGTTCGGTCATGTGCATCAAGGTGATGGGCGGCTCCAAACGTCGCTACGCCGGTATCGGCGACATCATCAAGGTGAGCATCAAGGACGCCGCGCCGCGCGGCCGTGTCAAGAAGGGCGAGATCTACAGCGCCGTGGTGGTTCGCACCGCCAAGGGCGTGCGTCGTCCCGATGGCTCGCTGGTCAAGTTCGACGGCAACGCCGCCGTGCTGCTCAACAACAAGCTGGAGCCGATCGGTACCCGCATCTTCGGGCCGGTGACGCGGGAACTGCGCACCGAGAAGTTCATGAAGATCGTCTCCCTGGCCCCTGAGGTTCTGTAAAGGATACGGCCATGAACAAGATTCGCAAAGGCGATGACGTGATCGTCATCACGGGAAAAGACAAGGGCAAGCGCGGTACCGTGCTGATTCGCGTCGACGAAGAGCGCCTCGTCGTCGAGGGCATCAACCGCGTCAAGAAGCACACCAAGCCGAACCCGATGAAGGGACAGCCGGGCGGCATCGTCGAAAAAGAGATGCCGATCCACATTTCCAATGTCGCATTGTTCAACCCCGCCACCAAGAAGGCGGACCGTGTCGGCGTCAAGACGCTCGAAGACGGCCGCAAGGTGCGCGTGTTCAAGTCGAACAGCGAAGTCGTAGACGCGTAAGGATAGATCATGGCGCGCTTGCAGCAGTATTACAAAGACACCGTTGTCGGCCAGCTTCGCGAGAAGTTCGGCTACACATCCCCGATGGAAGTGCCGCGCATCACCAAAATCACGCTCAATATGGGTGTTGGCGAGGCGGTGGGCGACAAGAAGATCCTCGATCACGCCGTTGGTGACATGGTCAAGATCGCCGGCCAGAAGCCTGTCGTCACCAAGGCGCGCAAGGCTATTGCCGGTTTCAAGATCCGTGAAGGCTATCCGATCGGCTGCATGGTGACGCTGCGCGGCACCCGCATGTTCGAGTTCCTCGATCGTTTCGTCAGCATCGCCATGCCGCGTATCCGCGACTTCCGCGGCGTGCCGGGCAACAAAGGCTTCGATGGTCGCGGCAACTACAACATCGGTGTGAAAGAGCAGATCATTTTCCCCGAGATCGAGTACGACAAGATCGACGCCTTGCGTGGCATGAATATCAGCATCACCACGACGGCGAAGACCGACGACGAGGCCAAGGCCCTGCTCGCCGCTTTCAAATTCCCCTTCAAGAACTGAGGGAACCATGGCGAAACTTGCACTAATCAATCGCGAAGCCAAGCGCGCCAAGCTGGTGGCCAAATATGCCGCCAAGCGCGCCGAGCTCTTTGCCATTATCAACAACGCCAAGCTGGACGACGAGGAGCGCATGGCAGCGCGTTCTAAGTTGCAGCAGCTTCCCCGTGATGCCAGCCCGGCCCGCCAGCGCAACCGTTGTGCGCTGACAGGCCGCCCGCGCGGTGTCTTCCGCAAGTTCGGCCTGTGCCGACTCAAGCTGCGCGAAAGCGCCATGCGCGGCGAAGTGCCGGGCATGGTCAAGGCGAGCTGGTAAGGAGATCGATAAATGAGTATGACCGATCCTATCGCCGACATGCTGACCCGCATCCGCAACGCGCAGATGGCGGACAAGGTGGCGGTGACCATGCCTTCCTCCAAGATCAAGGTGTCCATCGCCAAGGTGCTCAAGGACGAGGGCTACATCGACGATTTCGCCGTGCGCGACAATGGTGGCAAGCCCGAACTCGACATCGCCCTCAAGTACTACGCCGGTCGTCCGGTCATCGAACGCATCGAGCGCGTTTCGAAGCCCGGCCTGCGAGTCTACAAGGGCACCGATGACCTGCCGCGCGTGATGAATGGCCTCGGCGTCGCCATCGTCTCCACCCCCAAGGGTGTCATGACCGACCGCAAGGCTCGCGCCAGCAATGTCGGCGGCGAAGTTCTCTGCGTCGTGGCCTAAGGAGAGACGAAACATGTCCCGTGTTGCCAAATATCCCGTGGCCGTGCCGAAGGGCGTCGACGTGACCCTCGCCGGCGAGAACATCACCGTCAAGGGCCCGCTCGGTTCCCTGACGCAGGCGATCCTGCCTTCGGTGACGATTGCCCGCGAGGGCGACAACCTGCAGTGTCGCGGCGTCGAGGGCTCCGTCAATGGCGGCGCCATGTCCGGCACCATGCGTGCGCTGGTGAACAACATGGTCAACGGCGTGACCAAGGGCTTCGAGAAGAAGCTCACTCTCGTCGGCGTCGGCTACAAGGCGCAGGCCCAGGGCAGCAAGCTCAACCTGTCGCTCGGCTTTTCGCACCCCGTCGTGCATGACATGCCCAACGGCATCAAGGTGGAAACGCCGACTCCGACCGAGATCGTGATCAAGGGAACCGACCGCCAAGTGGTCGGCCAGGTGGCTGCCGAAGTCCGCGCCTACCGCTCGCCCGAGCCCTACAAGGGCAAGGGTGTGCGCTATGCCGACGAGGTGGTCGTCATCAAGGAAACGAAGAAGAAGTAAGGGCGCAGGAAAATGGACAAGAAACAGACTCGTCTCCGCCGCGCGCGCAAAACCCGCGCCAAGATTGCGGAACTCAATATGGTCCGCCTCGCAGTGCATCGCACCAACGGCCATATCTACGCCCAGGTCTATTCGGGTTGCGGCACGCAGGTGCTGGCCGCCGCGTCGACCGTCGAGGCCGACGTGCGCAAGCAGGTCCCCAACGGCGGCAACGTCGCCGCGGCCAAGCTTGTCGGCAAGTTGATCGCCGAGCGCGCCAAGGCCAAGGGCGTCGAGGCCGTTGCCTTCGACCGTTCCGGCTTCAACTATCACGGCCGCGTCAAGGCGCTGGCTGAGGCGGCCCGCGAAGGCGGCCTCAAGTTCTGAGCGAGAACATCATGGCTAAACCACAAGGCAAGAAACAGCAACAGACCACCGAAGAGCGCGACGACGGCCTGCGCGAAAAGATGGTCTCCATCAACCGCGTCACCAAGGTGGTGAAGGGCGGTCGTATCCTCGGCTTTGCCGCGCTGACCGTGGTCGGCGATGGTGATGGCGGCGTCGGCATGGGCAAGGGCAAGTCGCGCGAAGTGCCGGTCGCGGTACAGAAGGCGATGGAGGAAGCCCGTCGCAAGATGGTCAAGATCGCCCTCAAGGACGGCACCCTGCATCATTCCGTGACCGGCAAGCACGGCGCCACCACGGTGCTGATGTCGCCGGCACCGTCCGGCACCGGCGTCATCGCCGGCGGCCCGATGCGCGCCGTGTTCGAGGTCATGGGCGTGACCGACGTCGTCGCCAAGACCATCGGCTCGACCAACCCCTACAACCTGGTCCGCGCCACGCTGCACGGTCTGCAGGCCATGAGCACCCCGGCCGAGATCGCAGCCAAGCGCGGCAAGAGCATTCAGGACATCCTGGAGTAAGCGATGGCGGACAACAAAATCAAGGTGACGCTGGTCAAGAGCGTCATCGGCACCAAGCAGGACCACCGTGCCACCGTGCGCGGGCTGGGTCTGCGCAAGATCAACAGCAGCGCGATGCTCGAGGATACGCCCGCGGTGCGCGGCATGATCCGCAAGATCGCCTATCTGGTGAAGGTCGAGGGCTAAATGGAACTGAATACTATCAAGCCGGGCGCCGGCTCCAAGCACGCCAGCAAGCGCGTCGGTCGTGGTATTGGTAGCGGCCTGGGCAAAACCGCCGGTCGTGGCCACAAGGGGCAGAAGTCCCGTGCCGGCGGCTTCCACAAGGTCGGTTTCGAAGGCGGTCAGATGCCGATGCAGCGTCGCCTGCCCAAGCGTGGCTTCGTTTCTCTGGTTGCCGGTCGCAACGTCGAGGTTCGCCTTTCGGAACTCGAAAAACTGCCGGTCGGGGAAGTCGACCTGCTGGTGCTCAAGCAGGCGGGTTTCGTTCCCGCCGACGCGCTGTCCGCCAAGGTGATCCTGTCCGGCACGCTGAGCAAGAAGATCGCGCTCAAGGGCGTCGGTGCGACCAAGGGCGCCAAGGCGGCGATCGAAGCCGTCGGCGGTTCCGTCGCCGAAATCGCCGCGGCCTGACGGGCGCACCTGACAGGGAACGGGGACGCAATTGGCCACCACCATGCAGCAGGCGGCTGCGCTGGGCAAGACCGCGAAGTTCGGCGACCTCTGGCGCCGGCTGTGGTTCCTGCTGGGCGCCATTGTCGTCTATCGCATCGGCGCCCACATCCCTGTTCCGGGCATCGATCCCGCCAAGCTGGCCGAGCTGTTCCAGGGCCAGCAGGGCGGCATTCTGGGTGTCTTCAACCTTTTCTCGGGTGGTGCGCTGTCGCGTTTCACCATCTTCGCCCTGGGCATCATGCCCTACATCTCCTCCTCGATCATCATGCAGCTGATGACGATCGCCGTTCCGTCGCTGGAACAGCTGAAGAAGGAGGGGGAGGCCGGACGTCGCAAGATCACGCAATACACCCGCTATGGTACGTTGCTGCTGGCGCTGTTTCAGGGCCTCGGCATCGCCATCGCACTCGAGTCGCAGGCCGGTCTGGTCCTCGACCCCGGCATGATGTTCCGCCTCGTCACCGTGATGACGCTGGTCACCGGCACCATGTTCCTGATGTGGTTGGGCGAGCAGATCACCGAGCGCGGTCTCGGCAACGGTATTTCCATCATCATCTTCGCCGGTATCGCCGCCGGCCTGCCCAACGCGCTGGGTGGCCTGTTCGAACTGGTACGCACCGGTTCGATGCATCCGCTGGTGGCGCTGTTCATCTGCCTGCTGGTGGCGCTGGTGACGGGCTTCGTCGTCTTCGTCGAGCGTGGCCAACGCAAGATCCTGGTGAACTACGCCAAGCGCCAGGTCGGCAACAAGATATACGGCGGCCAGAGCTCGCACCTGCCCCTGAAGCTGAACATGGCGGGCGTGATCCCGCCGATCTTCGCCTCCTCGATCATCCTGTTCCCGGCGACGGTGGCCGGCTGGTTCGGCTCGAGTGAGGGCATGACCTGGCTCAAGGACATCGCGGCCACGCTGGCACCTGGGCAGCCGATCTACGTCATGCTCTATGCCACCGCGATCGTCTTCTTCTGTTTCTTCTATACCGCGCTGGTCTTCAACTCCAAGGAAACGGCCGACAACCTCAAGAAGAGCGGCGCCTTCGTCCCCGGCATTCGTCCCGGTGACCAGACCGCTCGCTACATCGACAAGATCCTGATGCGGCTGACGTTGGTTGGCGCAATTTACGTCACCCTGGTCTGCCTGCTGCCCGAATTCCTCATCCTCAAGTGGAACGTGCCGTTCTACTTCGGTGGCACCTCGCTGCTGATCATCGTCGTGGTGACCATGGACTTCATGTCGCAGGTACAGGCCTACGTGATGTCGCATCAGTACGAGAGCCTGTTGAAGAAGGCCAATTTCAAGGGGGCGGGGCTGCCGGTCCGTTGATTCCGCATGTCCAAGGATGACGTCATCGAAATGCAGGGTGAGGTAATGGAAAACTTGCCCAACGCCACGTTCAAGGTAAAGCTCGAGAACGGACATATCGTGCTCGGTCACATCTCCGGCAAGATGCGCATGCACTACATCCGCATCCTCCCCGGCGACAAGGTCACTGTCCAGCTCACCCCGTACGATCTGACCAAGGGGCGGATTGTTTTCCGCGCCAAGTAACAGTAACGAACCAATTTCCCGGAGACCATCATGAAAGTTCTCGCTTCGGTCAAGCGTATTTGCCGCAAATGCAAGATCATCCGCCGTAATGGCGTGGTCCGCGTGATTTGCACCGATCCGCGCCACAAGCAGCGCCAGGGTTGATCAACCGATCATCACTGGATATAATTATCAGTTTCGCAATTTTGGCGATAAATAGCTAAGGTAGAGACATGGCCCGTATCGCAGGCGTCAACATTCCGAACCACCAGCATACCGAGATCGCGCTGACCGCGATCTACGGCATCGGCCGCACCCGTGCGCAGAAGATCTGCGATATGGCCGGCATCAAGCGTTCGACCAAGATCAAGGATCTCAACGACAGCCAGCTGGACAAGCTGCGCGAGGAGATCGGCAAGTTCACCGTCGAGGGCGACTTGCGCCGCGAGGTGACCATGAGCATCAAGCGTCTCATGGACCTCAGCTGCTACCGTGGCGTCCGCCATCGTCGCGGCCTGCCGTGCCGCGGTCAGCGTACCCGCACCAACGCCCGTACCCGCAAGGGCCCGCGCAAAGCCATCGCCGCGTCGAAGAAATAACCAGGAATCGAATACATGGCCAAGCCCGCTACCAAAGTCCGCAAGAAGGTCAAGAAAAACGTCGCCGAGGGCATCGCCCACGTTCACGCGTCGTTCAACAACACCATCATCACCATCACCGATCGCCAGGGCAATGCCCTGTCGTGGGCGACCTCCGGCGGCGCCGGCTTCAAGGGCTCGCGCAAGTCGACGCCTTTTGCCGCCCAGGTGGCCGCAGAAGCCGCGGGCAAGGTCGCCCTGGACTGTGGCATCAAGAATCTCGAAGTGCGCATCAAGGGTCCCGGCCCCGGCCGCGAATCCGCGGTGCGCGCGCTCAACGCCCTCGGCATCAAGATTTCCAGCATCACGGATATCACGCCGATCCCCCACAACGGTTGCCGGCCGCCCAAGCGCCGTCGCATCTAAGGCTGAGGAATAGAATATGGCCCGCAATCTAGACGCCAAGTGCCGCCAGTGCCGCCGCGAGGGAGAGAAGCTCTTCCTCAAGGCCGAGAAATGTTTCACCGACAAGTGCTCGATCGAGCGCCGTGCCTACGCGCCCGGCCAGCATGGCCAGAAGTCCGGCCAGCGCCTTTCCGGCTATGGTCAGCAGCTGCGTGAAAAGCAGAAGATCCGCCGCATCTACGGCATCCTCGAACGCCAGTTCCGCAAGGGCTTCGCCGAAGCCGAGCGCAAGAAGGGTCAGACCGGCGAGAACCTGCTGCAGCTGCTCGAATCGCGCCTCGACGCCGTTGCCTATCGCATGGGCTTCGGCGGCTCGCGTGCCGAAGCGCGCCAGGTCGTGCGCCACAACGGCGTGCTGGTCAATGGCAAGCGCGTAAACATTCCGTCCTACAGCGTTCGCCCCGGCGACGTGATCCAGCTGACCGATGCCGCCAAGGCGCACCTGCGCACCAAGGCCGCCCTCGAGGCCGCCGATTCGCGCGGTTTCCCGGAGTGGATCGAGGTCAACGCCAAGGAAGCTCGTGGTGTGTTCAAGGCCCTGCCCGCGCGCGAGGAACTGTCCTCGTCGATGAACGAAGGCCTCGTGGTCGAACTGTACTCGCGCTAAACCGTAGTCCGACGCTTGGCGCGCAACGAACGAGTGGGCGCCGAGCGTTTTCTTTTTTGAAGGAATGCAGATGCAAAGCAATGCACTTCTGAAACCGCGCATCATCGATGTCCAGACGCTGTCACCGGTTCATGCCCGCGTCGTGATGGAGCCGTTCGAGCGCGGTTACGGCCACACGCTGGGCAACGCCCTGCGCCGCATCCTGCTGTCCTCGATGCCGGGCACGGCCCCGACCGAGGTTTCCATCGACGGCGTGTTGCACGAGTACTCCACGCTCGAAGGGGTGCGCGAGGACGTCGTCGACATCGTTCTCAACCTCAAGGGCGTCGTGCTGAAGATGCACAACCGCGCCGAGGCTACGCTGACGCTGTCGAAGAAGGGCAGCGGCACCGACACCAAGGTCACCGCGGCCGACATCGAGTCCACGCACGACATCGAGATCATCAATCCCGACCACATCATCGCCCACGTCGCTGCCGGCGGCAAGCTCGACATGCAGATCAAGGTCGAGAACGGCCGCGGCTACGTGCCGGCCAACGCCCGTCCCGTCGCCAAGGAAAACCGCGGTGTCGGCAACGTCATGATCGACGCTTCCTTCAGCCCGGTGCGGCGCGTCAGCTACCAGGTCGAGTCCGCCCGCGTCGAGCAGCGCACCGACCTCGACAAGCTGATCATCGACATCGAGACCAACGGCGCCATCGATCCGGAAGAGGCCATCCGCTACGCCGCGCGCGTGCTGATGGACCAGTTGTCCGTCTTCGCCGACCTCGAGGGCACCCCGCTGTCCGTCGAGGCGCCGAAGCAGACGTCCGTCGATCCGATCCTGCTGCGCCCGGTGGATGATCTCGAACTGACGGTGCGCTCGGCCAACTGCCTCAAGGCCGAAAACATCTACTACATCGGTGACCTGATCCAGCGCACCGAGACCGAGCTGCTGAAGACGCCGAACCTCGGCCGCAAGTCGCTCAACGAAATCAAGGAAGTGCTCGCTTCGCGCGGCCTCACGCTGGGCATGCGCCTCGAGAACTGGCCGCCCGCCGGCCTTGAGAAACTGGCCTAAGCAGCATCGGGTCGCAACAACACACGTTCAATAACCATTAACGGACCGTTTGCCCAGGCGGCGGCCCCACAAGAACGAGGAATACCAACATGCGTCATCGCAACGGACTTCGCAAACTCAACCGAACCTCGTCGCATCGCCAGGCGATGCTGCGCAACATGGCCAACGCCCTGCTGCGTCACGAGGCGATCAAGACCACCCTGCCCAAGGCCAAGGAACTGCGCCGCGTCGTCGAGCCGCTGATCACCCTCGGCAAGAAGCCCTCGCTGGCCAACCGCCGTCTGGCCTTCGACCGCCTGCGCGACCGCGAGATGGTCGTCAAGATCTTCGACGTCATGGGACCGCGCTACGCCAGCCGCAACGGCGGCTACCTGCGCATCCTCAAGATGGGCTTCCGCGTCGGCGACAACGCGCCGATGGCCTACGTCGAACTGCTCGACCGCCCGGAAGGCGCCGACGCGACCGAGGCGCCGACGGCCGAATAAGCCTTTCGTGCCCCATCAAAAAAGCCGGCTTTCGCCGGCTTTTTTGTTCTGGCGGCTCTGGTCACGCAGCCGTCACCGCCTCGGCCTCGGACTCAATGCCTTTCTCCTGCAGTTGCAAGGCCCACATCTGGGCGTAATAGCCGCCGCGTTCCAACAGGTCGCGATGTCTGCCGCGTTCGACGATGCGGCCGCCGTCGAGCACCAGGATCTCGTCGGCGTTCATCACCGTCGACAGGCGGTGGGCGATGATCAGCGTGGTGTGGCCGTGGGCCACCTGATCGAGCTCGCCCTGGATGGCCTTTTCCGTCTTGGAATCGAGTGCCGAGGTGGCCTCGTCGAAAATCAGGATCGGCGGGTTCTTCAGCAGCGCCCGGGCGATGGCGACGCGCTGCTTCTCGCCGCCGGACAGTTTGAGCCCGCGCTCGCCGACCTTCGTCTCGTAGCCGTCCGGCAGCCGCTCGATGAACTCGTGCAGGTGCGCGGCGCGGGCGGCCTCGATCACCTCGTCGCGGGCGGCCGTCGGCCGGCCGTACTGGATGTTGTAGAAGATCGTGTCGTTGAACAGCACCGTGTCCTGCGGCACGATGCCGATGGCCGCGCGCAGGCTCGCCTGCGTCAGGCTGCGGATGTCGCTGCCGTTGATGCGGATGCCGCCGGCCGAGATGTCGTAGAAGCGGTACAGCAGGCGCGCCAGCGTGCTCTTGCCCGAGCCGCTGTGGCCGACCACCGCCAGCGAGCGGCCGGCCGGTATGTCGAAGCCGACGTCGGCGAGGATGCGCCTTTTCGGTTCGTAGGCAAAGCCGACACCCTCGAAGCTGACCGCGCATGGCCCACGTTCCAACGGTCGCGCATCGGGCGCATCCTGCACCTCGCGGTGCTGGACCAGCAGGCCGAACAGGCGTTCGATGTCGGTCAGCGACTGGCGGATCTCGCGGTAGAGAATACCGAGGTGGTTGAGCGGCATGTAGAGCTGGATGAGGAAGGCGTTCACCAGCACGATGTCGCCCACCGTCATACTGCCATCGACCACGCCGACGGCGGCGCGCCACATCATCAGTGTCACGGCGACGGCGATGATCACGGCCTGGCCGAGGTTGAGGTAGGAGAGCGAGACCTGGGTGCGAATCTGCGCCGCCTCCCACTTCTGCAACTGCTCGTCGTAGCGCCGCGCCTCGAAGCCCTCGTTGTTGAAATACTTCACCGTCTCGTAGTTGATCAGGCTGTCGATGGCACGCACGTTTGCCGCCGAGTCGTGCTCGTTGGCCTCGCGGCGGATCTTGGTACGCCAGTTGGTCACCAGGATGGTGAAGGTGACGTAGACGGCCAGCGTCACGAAGGTGATCACCGCGAAGCTGACGTCGTAGCGGATGACGAGAATCGTCAACACCAGGCCGATCTCGAGCAGCGTCGGCAGGATGGAATAGATGGTGTAGCTGATGAGGCTGCCGACGGCGCGGGTACCGCGCTCGATGTCGCGGGTGAGGCCGCCGGTCTGGCGTTCAAGGTGGAAGCGCAGGCTGAGCGCGTGCAGGTGATCGAACACCTGCAGGGCGATGGTGCGCTGGGCCCGCTGGGTGACCTTGGCGAAAATGATCTCGCGCAGTTCGGTGAACAGCGCCGTCGAGAAACGCAGCGCGCCATAAGCGGCAAGCAGGCCCAGCGGTACCAGCAGCAGCGCCTGCTCGCGCGGCAGGGTAAAGCCGTCGATGATGCCCTTGAAGACGAGCGGAACCGTCACGTTGGCGACCTTGGCGGTGACCAGGCAGGCCAGCGCGAAGAGCACGCGCCACTTCCATTCGAGCAGATAGGGCAGCAGCGTCTTCAGGGTTTCCCAGTCGCGGCGCTGCGACGGTTCAGGACCCGGCAGGGCGATGGATGCGGGCATGCGTTTGGCCATGGCGAAATTTTATCAGCCGGAGCCCGACCACATCTCGAGCAGGGCCATGCCGGAAGGGAGTGGTGTAAGCTGCGCCCACCGTTTTCCGCTTCCTCCCGTGCCATGAGCGAACACCTCACGACCCTGCCCGATCTCCAGCCGGCCCTGCGCGTGATGCCGATGCCGAAAGATCTCAATGCCTTCGGCGACGTCTTCGGCGGCTGGGTCATGGCCCAGGTCGACATTGCCGGCGCCCTGCCGGCGATGCAGCGGGCGCGCGGCCGCATCGCCACCGTCGCCGTCAACTCGTTCAGCTTCAAGCAGCCGATCTCGGCAGGCGACGTCGTCAGCTTCTACGCCGAGGTGGTCAAGGTCGGCACCAGCTCGATCACGGTGGACGTCCAGGTCTATGCCGAGCGCCACCCCGAGAACCCGATCACCGTCAAGGTCACCGAGGCACGCCTGACCTACGTCGCCCTCGATGCCGGCGGCAACAAGCGGCCGGTCGATCCCGCCTGACCCAGGCGAAGTTGCCGATTCGTTTGCCAAGAATTGCTGAGTGTTCCAGCCGGGGCTTCGGCTATCATGCGCCGCGAACCACGTGAAGCCGGAGGGAAACCCATGACCACACGCAGAATCATCGCCACAGCCGCCGCTCCCGCCGCCATCGGCACCTACTCGCAGGCGGTACAGGCCGGCAACACCATCTACATGTCGGGCCAGATCGGCCTCGACCCGGCGACCATGACCATGGTCGAGGGCATCGACGCCCAGATCGTCCGCGTCTTCGAGAACCTCAAGGCCGTGGCCGAGGCGGCCGGCGCCTCGCTGAACGACGCCGTCAAGTTCAACATCTACCTGACCGACCTCGCCAACTTCGCCAGGGTCAACGAGACCATGGCGAAGTACGTCGCCCAGCCCTATCCGGCCCGTGCCGCGGTCGGCGTCAAGGAACTGCCGCGCGGCGCGCTGGTCGAGGCCGACGCCGTTCTCGTGGTTGGCTGACAAGCCTGCGATCCCCGGCGCCGGCTCCGCCGTCGCCGAAAAGCTCGAACGCCTGGGGCTGCGGCGCGAGGCCGATCTCGTCTTCCACCTGCCGCTGCGCTACGAGGACGAAACGCGGCTGACCACGATCCGCGATGCACTGCCCGGCGTTCCGGCGCAGTTCGAGGTCGAGGTGATCTCCTGCGAGGTCGCCTACCGGCCGCGCCGCCAGCTCGTCGCCAAGGTGCGCGATGATAGCGGGATGCTGGTACTGCGCTTCCTCAACTTCTATCCGAGCCAGCAGAAGGCGCTGCAGGCCGGCGCGCGGCTGCGCGTGTTCGGCGAGGTGCGCGGCGGCTTCTTCGGCAGCGAGATCATCCACCCGCGCTTCCATGCCGTCCATGAAAGCGAGCCCCTGCCGCAGGGCCTGACGCCGGTTTATCCGACCACTGCCGGCCTCGGCCAGGCGACGTTGCGCAAGCTCATCGACCGGGCGCTCGAGCATGTGCCCCTCGACGACACTCTGCCCGAGGACCTGCGCCGCCGCCTCACCCTGCCCGAACTCGCCGCCAGCGTCCGTACGCTGCATCACCCGCCCCCCGATATTTCGCTCGAGCAGCTCGAGACGCGCGGCCATCCGGCCTGGCGCCGCGTCGCCTTCGACGAACTGCTGGCGCAGCAACTCTCGTTGCGCCGCGCCCATGCCTTGCGTCGCCAGCGCGGTGCGCCGGTGCTCGCGCCCGGCGGCAGGCTCTGCGACGCCTTGCTCGCACAACTGCCGTTTCGCCTCACCGGCGCCCAGCAACGCGTCTGGCGGGAGATCGCTGCCGACATCGAAGCACCGCACCCGATGCAGCGGCTGTTGCAGGGCGACGTCGGCAGCGGCAAGACGGTAATCGCGGCGCTGGCGATGCTGCGCGCCGTCGATAACGGCTACCAGGCCGCGCTGATGGCGCCGACCGAGATCCTCGCCGAGCAGCACTACCGCAAGCTTAGCCAATGGCTGCAGCCGCTCGGCCTCGAGGTCGCCTGGCTCTCGGGCAGCCAGAAGAAGCGCGAGCGCAGCGCCTGGCTGGAAAAAGTCGGCGCCGGCGACACGGCGTTGGTGGTCGGCACCCATGCGCTGATCGAGGAGGGCGTCGAATTCGCCAACCTCGGCCTGGCCATCGTCGACGAGCAGCACCGCTTCGGCGTCAAGCAGCGTCTCGCCCTCAAGCGCAAGGGCATGGGCGCCGATGCGCGCCGGGCCGCCCCAAGCGCATCGAGCCCCCCCGTGGGGGGCAGCGAGCCGACTTTGCGAGCGTGGGGGGCCAATACGGTGCCGCACCAGCTCACCATGTCGGCGACGCCGATTCCGCGCACCCTGGCGATGAGCTACTACGCCGACCTCGACGTCTCGGTGATCGACGAGCTGCCGCCCGGCCGCACGCCAGTCCTGACCAAGTTGGTGTCGGACACGCGCCGCGAGGAGGTGATCGCGCGTGTGCGCGACGCCTGCGCGGCTGGTCGGCAGGCCTACTGGGTCTGCCCGCTGATCGAAGAGTCCGAGGCGCTGCAGCTGAAGACCGCGCAGGAGACCTTCGAACACCTGACCGCCGAGTTGCCCGGGCTGCGCATCGGACTCGTTCATGGCCGGCTCAAGGCCGAGGAGAAGGCGGCGGTGATGGCGGCCTTCGTCGCCAACGAAGTGCAGTTGCTGGTGGCCACCACGGTGATCGAGGTCGGCGTCGACGTGCCCAACGCGACGCTGATGGTGATCGAGCACGCCGAGCGCTTCGGCCTGGCGCAACTGCACCAGCTGCGCGGCCGCGTCGGCCGCGGCAGCTTTGATTCGGCCTGCATCCTGCTTTACGCCCAGCCGTTGGGCGAGACGGCCCGCGCCCGCCTCAAGATCATTTTCGAGAACAGCGACGGCTTCGAGATCTCACGGCAGGACCTGCATTTGCGCGGCCCCGGCGAGTTCATCGGCGCGCGCCAGAGCGGTCTGCCCATGCTGCGCTACGCCGATCTGGAGGACAGCGCGCTGGTCGAGCAGGCACGCACCGCCGCAGAGGAACTGCTGCGCGGCGATCCGGTGATCGTGCGAAGCCACCTCGAGCGCTGGCTCGGCGGGCGCGGTGACTTGCTCGGCGCCTAGTAAAATTCGCGCCATGCAAGTCTGGCTACCCCGTCCCGCCGTGCGCGGCCCCCTGCGTCGCTGGCTGACGGCACGCGGCTCGCTGTCGGAGCGCCTGCGCTCCGCTTGCGCGGCGGGCTTCCGCGTGCAGCGTCTGCATCAGGGCCTGGCCCCGGCCTGGCCCGACGAGCGGCGGGCGCTGCGCCTGGCCGCCGGCGAACGGACGCTGGTGCGCGAAGTGCTGCTCTATTGCGGCGAGACGCCGGTGGTGTTCGCCCGCAGCCTCGCTGCCGCGCGCCACCTCGACGGCCCCTGGCGCGCCCTGCGCGGTCTCGGTTCGCGACCGCTGGCGAACATGCTCTTCGCCGATCCGCGCATCGCGCGCGGTGCGCTCGAGTTCTGTCACCTCGACGCACGCCAGCCGCTGCGGCGCCGCGCGTCGCTGGCCGTGCCGGGCCTGCCCCAGGCATTGTGGGCACGCCGCTCGGTGTTCTGCCGCGAGCGCGCCCCCCTGCTGGTGAGCGAAGTCTTCCTGCCCGCGGTGCTGACGCCGTGAACCTCGCCGCACTCAAGGAACGTCTCGATCTCTACGAGAAGCTGATGCGGCTCGACAAGCCCATCGGCATCCTGCTGCTGCTGTGGCCGACGCTGTGGGCGCTGTGGATCGCCAGTGAAGGCCGCCCGCATTGGCTGCTGGTCTGGATCTTCGTCCTCGGCACGGTGCTGATGCGCTCGGCCGGATGCGTCATCAACGACTACGCCGACCGCGACTTCGACCTGCATGTCGAACGCACGAAGGAACGGCCGCTGGCCGCGCGCAAGGTCAGCACGCGCGAGGCGCTGATGCTCGCTGCCGTGCTGGTGATCTGTGCTGCCGTGCTGATCCTGCCCCTGTCGAAACGGGTGTGGCTGCTCGCGGCGGTGGCGCTGTTCCTCGCCGCGAGCTACCCCTTCACCAAGCGCTTCTTCGCCATTCCCCAGGCCTACCTCGGCGTGGCTTTCGGCTTCGGCATCCCGATGGCCTTCGCTGCGTTGCTGGACGAGGTTCCGCCCCTTGGCTGGATTCTGCTGCTGGCCAACGTCTTCTGGGCGGTCGCCTACGACACGGAGTACGCCATGGTCGACCGCGACGACGACGTCCGCATCGGCATCCGCACCTCGGCGCTGACCTTCGGCCGCTTCGACGTCGCCGCGGTGATGCTCTGCTACGCGGCGACGCTGGCCATTCTCGGCTGGGTGGGCTGGGAGCTGCGCTACGGCGCCTGGTATTTCGGCGGCCTCTTCGTTGCGGCGGCGATCGCCGGCTATCACTACACCCTGATCCGCGGGCGCGAGCGGATGAAGTGCTTCAAGGCCTTCCTCCACAACAACTGGCTCGGCGCCGCGGTGTTCGCCGGCCTCGTTGCCGAGCTGAACCTCAGGCGCTGGCTGGCCTGAAGCGGGCGTAGAGGATCTGGTAAGTCAGGCTCGGCTGCGGCCCCAGTGCGCGCAGCACCCGGCGCAGCTGTCCGGCCGACAGCGGGCGGTGGCCGGGAGCCGGCGTCGCGGCGCCGATCGCGCGCAGTCGGCGCGGCAAATCCAGCGCGGCGTCGGCGCGCTCGACGAACAGCTCCTCGTCCAGGGCGAGGCGTCCGGCGGGAAAGGACGCGCGCAGCGTCGCCGCGTCGACGAAGGGCTGGGTGCCGGAGCGCAGGCCGAGTGCCGCGTGGGCCGCGCGCCATTCCTTGAAGCTTTCCGCGCCGAGCGTGCTCAGCGCCAGCAGCCCGCCGGGTGCGAGCAGGGCGGCGAGCCGCGCCAGCGTTTGCGGCAGGTCGCGGAACCATTGCGCGGTGAGGTTGGCGCAGACGAGGTCGAACCCGCCGCCGACCGCGGGCCGCTCGCCGTCCATGACGAAGTAGTGGCAGTGCGGCAGGCGGGCGCGGCAGGCCGCGACCATCGGCGCGGCGATGTCGCTGCAGAAGAAGTTATGCGTAGCGGTATCCCCGGGGACGGCGCCGGCGAGGCGGCGTTGCAGCTCGGCGGTGAGGTGGCCGGTGCCGCAGCCGAGCTCGAGCACCCGCGGCGCGGCGGGCAGGGACTCGGCGGCGATCAGCTCGGCCAGCCGCGCGGCGGCATGGCGCTGCGGCGCCGAGTGTGCATCGTAGCTCGCGGCGGCGCGGCCGAAGCTCTGGGCGATCCGCGTCACGCCGTCGCTACCCGCTCGATCCATGCGGCGCAGAGCGCGGGCGCCGCCAGCGGCAGCACGTGGCCGGCGACATCGGCGAATTCCAGGTGTTCCGCCGGCAGGCAGGCCAGCGCGGCGCGGCTCATGCCGGCGGGGACGATGGGATCGTTGCTGCCGGCGAGCGCCCGGATCTCGCCCGCGCGGTCGCGCAGGACGCCGCGGCCGTCCCACTCGGCGAGCCACTCGAGGCCGGCCGCGAGCCGCGAGGCATCGAAACCGGCCGGCGCGGGCGCCGCTCCGCAGAAGGCGCGGAATTCGGCCAGTACCTCGGCCGGCTGTTGCGCGAAGCTCTTGCGCATGCGCGCGAGCACGCGCGGCGCGACCGCCGGTGCATAGTCCGCGGCCTCGGTGAAGCGCGGAAAGCCGTTGATCAGCAGCAGGCGGGACCAGGGGATGGGCGACTGCGCCAGCCACCAGCAGGCCCCGAGCGAATGGCCGACGGCGATCACCGTCTCGCCATCGCCGACTTTCGGCTGCCGCGGCGCGCCGAAGAAGCCGAAGTCCAGGGTCTCGACGCGGTGCGCGGAAGAAAGACGCGCGCGCACCTCGTTCCAGACGCCGTGATCGAAGCCCCAGCCGTGGGCGAGGACGATGGTCGCCATCAGAGCGTGGCGACGGCCGCCAGCACGCGCTCGAACTGCGCGTCGCTCAAGGCCGCCGAGAGCGCGAAGCGCAGGCGCGCGCTGCCGGCCGGCACCGTCGGCGGGCGGATGGCGACGGCCAGCACGCCCGCCTCCTCGAGCCGCCGCGCCGCCGCCAGGGCTGCCTCCTCGCTGCCGATCACGGCAGGCACGATCTGGGTGGACGAGGCCAGGGTGTCGATGCCGCGCGCATGCAGGGCGGCGCGCAAGGCGTCGGCCATCGTCGCCAGCCGCGCGCGCTCCACCTCCATGTCCGGCACCAGGTCGAGTGCCGCATCGAGCGCGCCGAACGCGGCCGGCTGAGGCGCAGTGCTGTAGATGAAGCCGGCACAGCGGTTGATCAGCCAGTCGATGAGCGCACGCGAGCCTGCGACGTAGGCGCCGGCGCCGCCCAGGGCCTTGCCCAGCGTGCCCATGACGACGGGCACCTTGCCCGGCGCGAGCATCGCCAGGCCGCGACCCGCCGGGCCGAGCACGCCGGTGGCGTGGGCCTCGTCGAGGTAGAGGATGGCGTCGTGGCGCTCGGCCAAGGCGGCGAGGGCGGGCACGTCGGCGCGGTCGCCGTCCATGCTGAACACCGATTCGGTGACGATGAACCGAAGTTCGCCGCGATGGACGTTCAGCAGTTCCTCGAGGTGCGCGAGGTCGTTGTGGCGGTAGCGGATCTGGCGCAGTCCCCGGCAGCCGGCGTGCAGGCTGGCGTGGTTAAGGCGGTCGGTGAACACCAGCGGCCTGTGAGTCCCCGCGCCCAGCTCGAACAGCGCCGGCAGTACCGAGCTGTTGAGCTGGAAGCCGCTGGCAAAGACCAGGGCCGCCTCGGCACCCTTGAAGGCGGCGAGGCGCGCCTCGAGTTCGAGCACCTCGCGCGAAGTGCCGGTGACCAGCCGCGAGGCGCGCGAGCCGGCGCCGTGGCGGCGCGTCCACGCGCAGGCGCGCTCGACGAGCAGCGGATGGCGCGAGAGGCCGAGGTAGTCGTTGGAGGAGACGTCGATCAGCAGCGGATCCGGCACGCGGAAAACCCGGCGCTGGCGGGACGCCGCCAGCGCCGCCAGGCGCGCATGGATCAGGTGGTCGAGATCAGCCATGCCCGCGTGACGATTGCGACCACTCCGTGACCACTTCGCGCACGGCGGCGGTGAGCGTGGCCAGATCCTCGCGCTCGATGGTGAACGCCGGTGCGAGGTAGACGACGTCGCCGAAGGGCCGCACCCAGACCCCGCGCGTAACAAATGCCGGGCGCAGGGCCGAGGCCTGGTTCGTCGCCAGCTGTACCACGCCGATCGCGCCCTTGACGCGGACGTCGACCACACCGGGCAATGCGCGGCAGGGTTCGAGCTCGGCGGCAAGCTGCGCCGCGATCGCGGCGACCTGCTGCAGCCGCGGTTCGCGTTCGAACAGGTCGAGCGAGGCATTGGCCGCGGCGCAGGCCAGCGGGTTGCCCATGAAGGTCGGGCCGTGCATGAAGGCGTCGTCGAAGCGATCGGAGCGAAAGGCGTCGAACACGCGCGTGCCGGCCACGGTGGCGGCCAGCGGCAGCGTGCCGCCGGTCAGCGCCTTGGACAGGCAGATGATGTCGGGCACGACGGCCGCTTCCGCGCAGGCGACCATGCGTCCCGTGCGGCCGAAGCCGGTCATGATCTCGTCGGCGATCAGCAGCAGGCCGTGGCGGTCGCAGGCAGCGCGGATGAAGGCGAGCGTCTCGGCGTCGTGGAAGCGCATGCCGCCGGCCCCCTGCACCAGGGGCTCGACGATGACGGCCGCGACCTCGTGGCACTGGGCGGCGAGCACACGCTCGAATTCGGCGCGCTCGACCGCCGTGCGCGGCAATTCGGCGAAGCGCTGCACCGTGCGATAGGCGGCGAGGGCGTCATGAAAGCCGCTGGCGGGGTCGGTGACCGACAGCGCGCCCAGGGTGTCGCCGTGATAGCCGTGGCGGAAGGCGATGAAGGCATGGCGTTCCTCGCCGCGGTTCTTCCAGAACTGCACCGCCATCTTCAGGGCGATTTCGACGGCGACCGATCCGGACTCGGAGAAGAAGGCATGTTCGAGATCGCCCGGCAGCAGTGTCGCCAGCCGCGCGGCCAGCGTGTAGCCCGGCTCGTGGGCGAGGCCGGCGAACATCACGTGGGGCAGCTTGTCGAGCTGCGCGGCGACGGCGGCCCGGATGTGCGGGTGGCCGTAGCCGTGGCAGGCGGTCCACCACGAGGCGATGCCGTCAATCAGGCCGCGGCCGTCGGCCAGTTCGATGCGTACCCCCGTGGCGCCGACGACGGGCAGCGGCAGCGGCGCGGTCGCCATCTGCGCATAGGGCAGCCAGACGTGGTCGAGGGAGAGCCAGGAAGGCGCGGCAGGGGGCATGGAGGGAGCCGCTAGAATGGGGGCGATGAAACGCGCACATTTTATCACCGCGACCGGCACCGACCTCGGCAAGACCTGGCTGACTGCCGGCGTGGCGGGCGTCTGCGCGGCGCGCGGCGTCGCAGTGCGTGCGCTCAAGCCGGTGATGAGCGGCTACGATGAAGCGAGTCCCGCATCGAGCGATGCGGGCGTGCTGCTCGACGGTAGCGGCACGGCGGCGGAGGTCGCCAGGATCTCCCCTTGGCGCTTCGCCGCGCCTCTGTCGCCCGACCGCGCGGCCGCGCTCGAGGGCCGCGCCATCGACTTCGCCGAACTAGTCGGCTGGTGCCGCGGCGAAATCGAGCGCAACGAGGGGCTGCTGCTGATCGAGGGCATCGGCGGCGTGATGGTGCCGCTCGACGAACGCCACACAGTGCGCGATCTCGTCGCCGCGCTCGGCATTCCGGCGCTGCTGGTCGCCGGCACTTATCTCGGTTCCCTGTCGCACACCCTCACGGCGCTGGCGGCGCTGCGCGAGGTCGGCATCGTGCCGGCGGCGGTCGTGCTCAACGAATCCGCCGGCAGCACGGTCAGCGTCGAGGATGCGGCCGCTTCGCTCGAGCCGCATCTCGGCGCCGTTCGTCTTATCATCGTGCGACGCGACGATGCGGCCGGCCTCGAAGGGCTCGCCGATTTCCTGACAAAGGACCTGAAATGAAATACCGCGACCTGCGCGACTTCGTCGCACAACTCGAAGCCATCGGCGAACTCAAGCGCGTCGCCGTCGAGGTCGATCCGCACCTCGAGATGACCGAGATCTGCGACCGCGTGCTGCGCGCCGGCGGCCCGGCCATCCTGTTCGAGAAGCCCAAGGGCGGCACGATGCCGGTGCTGGCCAACCTCTTCGGCACGCCGCGCCGCGTTGCGTTGGGCATGGGCGAGGAATCGACCGAAGCCCTGCGCGAGGTCGGCAAGCTGCTGGCCTACCTCAAGGAGCCCGAGCCGCCGCGCGGCCTCAAGGACGCCTGGGAAAAGCTGCCGGTGCTGAAGCAGGTGCTCAACATGGCGCCCAAAATCGTTTCGTCCGCGCCCTGCCAGGAGACGGTGTGGGAAGGAAAGGACGTCGACCTGTCGCGCCTGCCGATCCAGACCTGCTGGCCCGGCGACGCCGGGCCGCTGATCACCTGGGGCCTGGTGGTGACGCGCGGCCCGCACAAGCCGCGGCAGAACCTCGGCATCTACCGCCAGCAGGTGATCGGCCCCAACAAGGTGATCATGCGCTGGCTCGCCCATCGCGGCGGCGCGCTGGACTTCCGCGACCACTGCCAGCAGAACCCCGGCCAGCCCTTCCCCGTCGCCGTGGTGATCGGCGCCGACCCGGCGACCATCCTCGGCGCCGTGACGCCCGTGCCCGATTCGCTCTCCGAGTACCAGTTCGCCGGCCTGCTGCGCGGCGCCAAGACCGAGCTGGTGAAGTGCCTCGGCTCCGACCTGCAGGTGCCCGCCACCGCCGAGATCGTGCTCGAAGGTTTCATCGCGCCGAACGAAACCGCCCCCGAAGGCCCGTTCGGCGACCACACCGGCTACTACAACGAGGTCGCCGAGTTCCCGGTGTTCACCGTCGAGCGCATCACGCTGCGGCGCGATCCGATCTACCACAGCACCTATACCGGCAAGCCGCCCGACGAGCCGGCGATGCTCGGCGTCGCGCTCAACGAAGTCTTCGTGCCGCTGCTGCAGAAGCAGTTTCCCGAGATCACCGATTTCTACCTGCCGCCCGAGGGTTGCTCCTACCGCCTGGCCGTGGTGAGCATGAAGAAGCAGTACCCCGGCCACGCCAAGCGCGTGATGTTCGGCATCTGGAGCTTCCTGCGCCAGTTCATGTACACCAAGCTCATCATCGTCACCGACGACGACGTCGACATCCGCGACTGGAAGGAAGTGATCTGGGCGCTGACCACGCGCGTCGACGCGGCGCGCGACACGCTCATCGCCGAGAACACGCCGATCGACTACCTCGACTTCGCCTCGCCGGTCGCCGGCCTGGGCAGCAAGATGGGCATCGACGCCACCAACAAGTGGCCGGGCGAGACGAACCGCGAGTGGGGCCGCCCCATCGTCATGGACGCGGACGTGAAGCGGCGCGTCGATGAACTGTGGGGCAAGCTCGGCTTGTAGCGGCGGTGCCGGTGGCGCCGTCCCGCTAGCGCCGACTTTTCTCGATCAGCCAAGTCGTAGTGCGGGCGGTTTAGCGCCTGAAGAAACAGTCGCCCAGGTACGCAGCTACGTCCGGTCCTCGGCCATTGCAGCCGGTTGGTCGCCAAGCCCCATGAGGCCGATGATTGCACCCAAGCCGGCTTATGATGTTTTCAAACCCTTTGGCCTCTTACCGTTCACAAAGCTGTCACCCAGAAAAAGCACAGCAATCGGGAAGAATTAAGACAGGGCAAGAAATCGGTAGATGCCATTAACCACGAATTTGCGCCGGATTTCGGACAGGGAGTCCATCAGTGGTGCTCTTCTACCTTGGGCCGTTCAGCCCCAGCGTCATGCGTACCAGCTGGGGTACGCCTTCAGCCTTGAGCTTCGCCATCAGCCTCGCTTTATGTACCTCAACTGTCCGCGCGCTAATGCCCAGTTCCACGGCAATGTCGCGGTTGTGCTTCCCGGCCACAACCAGTTCCATTACCTCGCGCTCCCTCGGTGTCAGTTCGGCCATTTGTGCGGCGACGCGCTCGCTCTGCTTCTTTTCCTGGAGGCTGGCATCCTGATACGCATAGGCCTCTTCAATGGCCTTCAGCAGGCGCGTTTCGTCCAAAGGCTTTTCGAGGAAGTCCACAGCCTCTGCACGAAAAGCCTCGCGGGCTGACGACACATCGCCATGGCCGGTGATGATCACCGCCGGAATGCCACAGCCAATGTCGCGCAACTTCTGCTGCAGTTCCAGCCCATTCATGCCGGGCATGCGGATATCGATAAGCAGGCAGCCGTGCCAGTCGGGCTGATAGGCATTGAGAAAACTGGCCGCATCCGCAAAAAAGGCTGTGCGATAGCCACGCAAACCCAGCAACAGGCCGAGTGCATCGCGCACCGAGGCGTCGTCATCGATGATGAAGACGGTGTTATCCATGTATAGATTCCCTCATGGGATCGATGGGTAAGGCAAGTATGAAGCAACCGTGGCCACCGGCCTCGGCAACCAATGTTCCGCCATGCGCTTCGGCGATGGCGCGGCTGATCGCCAAGCCTAGCCCCAGGCCGCTGGACTTGGTCGAGACAAACGGCTCGAAGGCAGCATCGGATAGCGCGGCCGTCAGTCCGGGGCCGGTGTCTTCTATGCGGATATGAAGCTGATCCCCACCGGTGAGCGTCGATGACAGCGTGACACGCCGCCCCCCTTCGGGATTGCCGGCAACCGCATCGAACGCATTGGCGAGCAGGTTTCTGAGGACGACCTCTATCTGCAGCCGGTCGGCATGAAGCACCAATTCCGGGACAATGCTTGCGGTCAGCTCGACACCTAGGGACGGGGCCTTGGCACGAAATGGCTGGAGGACCGTCTCCATCAGTTCACTGAGCGGAATGCGTTCCAGCTGGGTCGTGCCTGTCCGAAAGAAGTCCCTGAGACGGCGAACGACCTCGGCCGCGCGCCCTGCTTCGCTGACCATGCGGCTGATGACATCGCGCAACTGTTCACTGCCCCCATCACGTTGCATGATTTGTTCGCTAGCCGAGCCATAAGCCGTCAGCGCAGTCAAAGGCTGATTGAGTTCATGGGCAATCGCGGCTGCCATTTCTCCGGCCGCCGCAAGTCGTAAAGTCTGGCGCAACTCGGATGCAGCACGTCGCTGCTCGTCGACGGCGACGCCAATCAGGAAGCCGACTCCAGCCAACAGGAGGGAACGCATTTGGAGTTCGAATACCGTGATCCCGAGTGATCCCCAGACCCAGCCGGCCAGGAGCATGCCCAACTGCAAGAAGGACGCGCAGAAGACGGCCCCCAGCAGCCCTTGGCGTGATGCTGCCCAGACCAGGGGCAGAAAGAGCACGTAGACGTAGCGGTTCTGCACAGGATCGCTGGGCACAAAAACCAACCAGAGAGAGGCCAGCGCCAGCAACGCATAGCCAGCTGTCTCCCAGCGGATGATTACCGTTCGAAAGATCGATCTTCGCTGCGCATCCAGGAGCCACCACAGCAGTGGAAGTGTGACGAAGATTCCGACGCCGTCGCCGACCCAGAATCGCAGCACAGCGTTACTCCACTCCTCAGTCGGCATCAGACCAAACGCCGCAAGGCCCGATACGAACACCAGGCTGTTCGCCAGTGATCCGAGCACGACGATGGTGACCCAACGCACAAGGCTCGGACGGTCGACAAACATGCCACCTTCCGGAATATGGCGCTTGAGCATCAGCCCGATGCCGACATAGCCCATGGTTAACAGGGCATCGAGCACGACAACTTCCAGAATCGAAGCCGCGAGATCCCGCACCACCAGATCGCTCACCAGGAGAGCAACAAAAAGCGTGATTGCGCCGCCGGCACCACCGCGCAGCAAATAGAGGAGGCCGAGCGCCGGTGCCGGATTCCATGGTGTGATGTTGAGGCGGTGCAGTGGATCGATGAAGCTGGCCCAGTCGAGTGTCACGTAGGCCGCACAAAACGCGACCGCCCATGCCCAACGTAGCCAGCCGGGTTCTCCCCGGACCTGTGGCGGATTCCTGTCCAACAACGCTCCCCGTATCGTGCTTCGCTTCGTGATTGATCGTAACCGGAGAACAGATTAGGGGGTTCACCAGAACCCGTAAAGGGTGCCGTTCCACACGAATCAGCTGTAAGGGTTGCCCTTACGTTGCCTCCCCAATATCTAAGCACGGCCGGATTTCTTAAGATTCGGTAACTCAAAAAAGACCATGGTCACGCCGCGTCGTGCCCCCGGATCCGCTACCCGCTACCGCCGTCGTTCTGACCCCTATACGTTCGGGAATATTGAAATGATCACCGCTCTCGTCATCGTTTTCGTCATCGCGTACTCGGCCATCGCTGTGGAGCATCCGATCAAGATCAACAAGTCAGCGTCGGCCTTGGTAGGCGCCGGGCTGTTGTGGACCATCTATGCCTTGTCGATGAACGATGCGCAGGCCGTCAGTGGGCAACTCAGCGAGTCGCTGATGGGAACCGCGCAGATCGTGTTTTTTCTGATGGGTGCCATGACCATCGTCGAGGTCGTCGATGCTCACAATGGCTTTGAAGTCATCACCCGGCGCATCCGCACATCCCAGCTGGCCACTCTCATGTGGCTGGTGGGTTTCGTCACATTTTTCCTGAGTGCCGTTCTTGACAACCTGACCACGACCATCGTCATGATCTCCTTGGTACGCAAGCTGCTGGCCAAGCACGATGATCGTCTCTTCTTCGCCGGCATCATCGTAATCGCCGCCAACTCTGGAGGCGCCTGGTCGCCGATCGGCGACGTGACGACCACCATGCTGTGGATTGGCGGCCAGATCACCACCCTGGCCATCATCAAGTCGGTGTTCCTGCCGTCCATGGCAAGCATGATCGTGCCTTTGGGTATCACGGCCTATGCACTGCGCGGGCGCACAGTCGAGGCGCCACCGCTCAAGGAAAGTGACCATGGCCTGCACACCACCGAGTTCGAACGGAATCTCATGTTCTCCATGGGGATCGGCATCCTGGTCGCTGTGCCGGCCTTCAAGACTGTGACTCATTTGCCCCCGTTCATGGGCATCCTGTTTGGCTTGGGCATCCTTTGGCTGGTCGGCGATCTGGTACATCGACACAAGGAGGATGAAACCAAGCAGCATCTCACCCTGGTCCATGCCCTGAGCAGGATCGACATGAGCTCGATTGTGTTCTTCATCGGCATCCTGCTCGCGGTCGCCACACTGGAGCACACACACATCCTGACCGCCCTGGCCCGCTGGCTCGATCAGGCCGTGGGGAGGCAGGACATCATCGTCCTCATCATCGGGATCGTCAGTGCAATTGTCGACAACGTCCCGTTGGTGGCCGCTTCCATGGGCATGTATAGCCTAACGCAGTTCCCGGCCGATCACTTCCTGTGGGAGTTCCTCGCCTACTGCGCCGGCACCGGTGGCTCCATTCTCATCATCGGTTCCGCCGCCGGTGTGGCTGCGATGGGCTTGGAGAAGATCCACTTCTTCTGGTACGTCAAGAAAATGAGCGGTCTGGCACTGGTCGGGTATTTCGCCGGTGCCGGGGTCTATCTCGTGCAGTACCAGTTAATGCACTGATTGGCATGCCCAAACTGAAGACGATAAATGCCACGAGAACAATGCTCAGGCGCAGCTTCTGGACCTGGGCGATCCCGCGTCTTGTCGAACTGCCACCGTCCAGCTGGGACAGCGCGATACGCAATGCCCGGCAGATTGATTTCGATGGGGTCGAGCGGATCGGCATCATTTCCGGCGTTGCCTTTGTCGCCTACCTGCTGCGTGTCAGTCCGGAGCAGGCCGCTTCGATGACCTTGCCCATGATCTATTTCGTCCAGTTCGTTGAAGCAGTGCCTCTGCTCTTTCTGATAGTCGGCCCGGTATTTCTGCGACGGTCGCGTCGTGGCATTGACCTGGCAATAGAAGGCCATCGGGGACGGGCGGTGCAGCGCCCAGACCTTCAATCCGGGAACAAGTAAGTCAGCCAGGAGCGTCCGATGAAAAATGTACTCATGGCCCTCGTCAGGTCCCCATGACTAACTATCTATCCAGATGACGACCAGTACCGAAAGACTCTTGATCCCGATTGGCAGGAATCTTCGCTCGGGAGGAGCTATCCACTACGCGCTGCGCCGACACGCCATGGGCAGGCCCGTCGAAGTCTGCCTGCTGCATGTCAAGGAATCCCCTGGGCACTGGGAACTTCTCTTCAATCTTGGCCACAGTGAAGCGCATTTCGAGAAGCAGGCTGAGGTTGCGATGACGAAGGCGGCTTTGCCACTGATACAGCAAAAGATTCCCTATGCCGCCTATTTGCGGTCGGGTGCGGTGGTGTTCTCGATTCTGGATGCAGCTGAAGAACTCGACTGCCGGGAGATCGTCGTGCCGATGCCCCGCACCGGATGGAGAAGACTTTTTTCACGTGAGGTGATCAAGACACTACTGGCGCGACAGAGATTCGCGACCGTGATCACGGTCACCGGGGATGGACTGCCGATGAGACCACCGAAGCTGACGTGATACCCACACCCCGACCATCAAGGACATTGGGCGCGACGACAAGGCGAAGGTACTTTGGGAGAGACAAAATGCAGGGACAGGGAATGCAATGGATAGCATCTGTGGCAACCATCATTTTCGGATTGATGGGTATCTGGCGCGGCTGGCAAATGCGCTACCGGAATCGGCTCGACTTGATCTCGGATTGGGATAACCGCCCCTTGCCCAACCCTTCCGCCTATACCGAGTCCTTCGGTCGGATCTATATCTGGATTGGTAGTGCGCTTGTGGGAATGCCACTAATACTTTGGCTGGGCTTGCCAATTCTCATTTGGGCTGGGATTGTCGCCATCATCGTCTGGTACTGGTTCTATGCAATCGATGCGATTACGCATCGCGCACGTTCGGCAAAGCAATGAACGTCTCGGCGCTGCATGCGCCAACAGAACATCCCAGTAGCAAGACTGATGCGACTGGAAGAGTGGATCCGCCAAATTCACCGTTGGAACTTGTGCAACATTTCTTGATCTCCAGAGGAGGAGAGTTTGGGGCGGCATTGGAAGCATCCTTTCCTGTGCCGCCCATTTTTTCTCTCAGGGATTCCTGCTCGCCAGTGGCGCGCAGGGGCAAAGCTGAGAGCAAGTCATCGTAACAAGGGCATCGACTGTGATGCCCTCCAATTCAAAGGAACTGTCCTATGCGACTTTCCCTGCGCTTCGTTCTCCCGCTGATGCTTGTCTTGGCGGGAATTGCCTATTCGATTTCACCACTGGTCGATCAGATGACCTTGCGCTGGTTCGTACGCGATCTCGATATACGTTCATCCCTGATCGCCAACACTATTCAGGAGCCTTTGCAGGAACAGCTGGCGGCCGGTAAGAAGGCAAAGATCGGTGAGTTTTTCACTCGTATCACCCAGGACGAGCGGCTTTACGCGGTCGGCTACTGTGCTTCACCCCAAGTCAAGGCAGTGGCTAGCCGCTCACTTCCCGAAGAAATAGGCTGTGCCGACCTGGGGCGCTGGGAATTGCCTGGCGATCACCTGCTTGCCAGTGCCCAGGGACCACTACATGTTGCAGTCAAGGCCATGACGAGTGAAGCCGCGCCAGCCGGCAAGCTTGTTCTTATCCATGACATGAGTTTCGTCACGCGGCGTAGCGAAGAGACCAAACGCTACGTCTTCTACCTCTTCATGGGACTGGCGGTGGTCGTATCGTTGATCACGGTCATCATCGCCCAGTTGTCGTGGCGTGGCTGGATGGCCGGTATGCGATCCCTGCTTCGCGGGGAGGGACTGCTGCGCCAGCCGGCGGCAGGATCACAGCCGGCCCTGCCGGAATTCAAGCCCATTGCCCGTGATCTGCAACTGCTGATCCGCGAACTGGAGGCAGAGACACGCGCACGCGACGAAAGCCAGATCACCTGGACGCCGGAAGCGCTGCGCGCGATTCTCCATGGTGAACTCCGCGGCGAGGATGTTATCGTGGTATCCAATCGTGAGCCCTACATTCACCAGCGGCGGGGCGACCACATCGATGTTCAACGACCGGCGAGCGGTTTGGTCACCGCTCTCGAGCCCATCATGCGCGCCTGCTCCGGCACGTGGATAGCCCACGGGAGCGGATCCGCCGATCGCGAGGTTGTCGACAAGCATGACCGCATCGCCGTCCCGCCGGAGACCCCCGCGTACAAGATCCGCCGCGTGTGGCTCACTCCCGAAGAGGAAGCCGGGTACTACTATGGGTTTTCCAACGAAGGGCTCTGGCCGCTCTGCCATATCGCCCATGTCCGTCCGATATTCCGATCGGGCGACTGGGCACAGTATGTCGCCGTCAACCGCAAGTTCGCCAAGGCCGTCGTGAGCGAGTCAAAGACGAAAGATCCCATCGTCCTCGTCCAGGACTATCACTTCGCCTTGCTGCCCAAGATGATTCGCGAGGAGCTACCGGAAGCCACGGTCATCACCTTCTGGCACATCCCCTGGCCCAATCCAGAGTCCTTCGCCATCTGCCCGTGGGGAGAAGAGGTGATCGCTGGAATGTTGGGCAGCAGCATCCTCGGATTTCACACGCAATTCCACTGCAACAACTTCGTCGATACCGTCGACCGCCTGCTGGAGGCGAGGGTCGACCGCGAATCATTCAACGTGTCCTATGGCGGAAAGCTGACGGCAGTCCGCCGTTATCCGATCTCGATTGCCTGGCCACCCGAACATGAAATGGTGCAAAAGGAGGTACCGACCTGCCGGGCCGATATACGCCAGAAAGAGGGCTTGCCAGCGGAACACAAGTGTGGAATCGGGGTGGACCGCCTCGACTACACCAAGGGTATCGTGGAGCGTTTTCATGCCATCGAACGATTGCTGGAACTGAATCCGGAATGGGTCGGTCGCTTCACCTTTATCCAGATTGCCGCGCCGACGCGCTCAGGCATCGATGAGTACCAGCACCATGAGGCGCAGGTGCGGGCGATGGCAACGCGCATCAACGGCCGCTTCGAGCGCCGGGGCCCGCCGCCCATTGTTCTAAAGGTCGAACACCACGAGCCAAGCGAAGTCTATGAGTATTTCCGCGCGGCCGATTTTTGCTTCGTCAGCAGCCTCCACGATGGCATGAATCTGGTCGCCAAGGAATTCGTAGCGGCACGCGATGACGAGCGCGGCGTCCTCATCCTCTCTCAATTCACCGGCGCTGCACGGGAATTGCCCGAGGCCTTGATCGTCAACCCCTACGACGCCGACCAGTGTGCCGCCGCATTGCACATGGCGCTGACCATGCCGGATACCGAACAGCGGGACCGCATGCGACTGATGCGCGGATTGGTTGCCGAATTCAACGTCTTCCGCTGGGCCGGCCGCATGCTGCTCGACGCTGCCGCCATGCGACGACGCAATCGATTGGTGGGTTCGGGCGGTGCCAGGACGGCATGACCATGGGCCGCGCTGCCACCCCACCATCGCCATCGCCGGATTGGGCCTTTTTCCTCGATGTCGATGGCACTCTGCTGGAGATCGCCGAGACACCTGCCGATGTGAAGGTCGACACCTGCCTGCTCGATCTGATTGCGCAACTGTACCGTCGCAGTACCGGAGCGGTGGCGCTGGTCAGCGGCCGCTCGCTGACCGACCTTGACGCGTTGCTTGGCTTGCCACGCCTTCCCATGGCGGGGCAGCATGGCCTCGAGCGCCGTGATATGGCCGGACGCCTGTGGATACACGCCGCGCCACCGGCAGCAAAGTGCGCGATCAAGGAGGCGCTGGCACCGGCGCTTGTCCGACATCCGGAATTGTTGCTGGAGGACAAGGGACTGACACTCGCACTTCACTACCGGCTGGCACCGCACCTGGCAGGCTATGCACATCGCTTGATGACCCGACTCGTATCAACGACCGGCGAAGGACTCGAATTGCAGCGAGGGAAGCGCGTGGTCGAAGTAAAACCCGCGGGCATCGACAAGGGCACAGCCATCGCCGAATACATGCGTGAGCCACCCTTCCTGGGGCGTACTCCCGTATTCATCGGTGACGACCTCAACGATGAGCACGGATTCTCCGAGGTTAACCGACTCGACGGAATATCGATCAAAGTGGGAAATGCTGCGAGTTGCGCCCGCTTCCGTCTGCCCAACGTCGCAGCAGTCAGGAGTTGGCTGGCGACTGCCATGAAAGGATGGGAATGCAGAACCTAGACTTGGCGTTGATCGGCAACTGTACGGTGGGCGCGCTTGTCGATGCGCGGGCCAGCATCGTCTGGGGCTGTTTCCCCCGGTTTGATGGCGATCCGGTCTTCTGTTCGCTCCTCCGCGAGTCGGAAGATTTTGGCTTTTCCGCTGTGGACCTCGCGGATTGCGAACGTACCGAACAACACTATCTCGAGAACACGGCAATCCTGGTCACGCGTCTATATGACTGCCATGGCGGCGTGGTGGAGGTCACCGATTTTGCTCCCCGTTTTGGCCAGTACGGCCGCATGTTCCGTCCAACGATGCTGGTCCGGCGCATCCGGCGGCTGTCCGGCAGCCCCCGCCTGACGCTGCGCCTGCGCCCCGCCAGCAGTAACGGCGCATCGCGCCCGGACGTAACTTGGGGCAGCAATCACATTCGCTACGTTGCCCCCGGACTCACGCTGCGCCTGACGACCGACGCCTCGCTGACGGCAATCATGCAGGAAACGGCATTCTTTCTTGAGGATACGGTGACTCTGCTGCTGGGTGCCGACGAGACCGTGCACGAAGCCGCTGGCGAGGTGGGGCGCCGCTTCCTCGAGGAGACATCGCAATATTGGCACGAGTGGGTGCGTTTCCTCGGCATACCATTCGAATGGCAGCAGGCGGTCATCCGCGCGGCCATTACGCTCAAGCTCAACGCCTACGACGACACTGGCGCCATTATCGCGGCCATGACCACCTCCATACCGGAGGCAGCAGGCAGCGGCCGCAACTGGGACTATCGCTACTGCTGGCTGCGTGATGGCTATTTCGTGGTGAACGCCCTAAACCGTCTGGGCGCGACCCGCACCATGGAACGCTATCTCGGCTACATCATCAACATTGCCGCCAATTCCGCTGGCGGTTCGCTACAGCCGGTCTACGGCATCGACGGTCGGGCGGAGCTCGACGAGCGTGAGGTGCCATCGCTGAGCGGTTATCGCGGCATGGGGCCGGTACGCATCGGCAACCAGGCCTATCGCCAGATCCAGCATGATGTCTATGGTTCGGCCATTCTTGCTGCGACCCATGTGTTCTTCGACCAGCGCCTGACCCGGCGTGGCGACGAAGCCCTGTTCAGACGGCTCGAGCTCTTGGGCGAGCAAGCCCGACGCTGCTACGACCAGCCGGATGCCGGGCTTTGGGAACTGCGCGGCAGCGCCCGCGTGCATACCTTTTCGGCCGTCATGTGCTGGGCCGCGTGCGATCGCCTTGGGCGAATCGCCGGCCAGTTGGGACTGGAGGAGCGCGCCACATATTGGGTCAGCTGCGCTCGCCAAATGAGCGAGATGATCATCCGACGCGCCTGGAGCGCATCACGCGGCTCATTCGTATCGACCTTCGAAGGCGAAACGATGGATGCAAGCCTGCTCCTGCTGGCCGAGGTCGGTTTCCTCGATGCCGCCGATCCGCGCTTTGCGGCAACGGTCAGCGCTGTCGAGAAGGACCTGCGCCATGGCGACTTCATATTTCGCTATGTGGAAAAGGACGATTTCGGCGAACCGGAAAACGCCTTCCTCGTCTGCACCTTCTGGTATGTCAATGCGCTGGCTGCACTGGATCGTCGCGAAGAAGCGCGTGAATTGTTCGAGAAGCTGCTGGCCTGTCGTAATCGTCACGGACTGCTGGCGGAACACATCGATCCCCGTGGTGGAGAGCAGTGGGGGAACTTCGTGCAGACCTACAGCATGGTCGGGCTGATCAACGCCGCCATACGGCTCTCGATCCGCTGGGACCAAGCCTTCTGACAATCTCAAGAGGAAACGAGAATGCGCCTGACCGTACTGATTGCCTCCCTGCTCGCCATACTCGTGGCGCTGTTCGCCGTTCAGAACAGCGTAACTACGACGGTGGCCTTCCTGACATGGCGCTTCGAAAGCTCATTGGCGGTAGTGTTGGTCACAACCTTCGCTCTTGGTGTCGCGTGCATGGCATTGATCGGCACGCCGGCCAGTTTGCGGCAGCGCTGGGACCGCCGACAACAGCGAATCGAGATCGAGCGCCTGCAGGCCGAAATTCGCGATCTGCGCTCACGTCTCGAATTGGAGAAGACGACAGCATCCTCGGGGAGATTGATCGATGTCGACGAGTCGCCGTCCAAGATTGAATCCAAGGATTTGCCATAAGGCTGCGGTCGATCGATAGAGAACCTCACCCATGCAGCCAAGAGTCTTTGCCTGGCTTTCTGAACTCACCCGCCGCAATGCCCTTCTGGCGATTCTGGTGGTCCTTGTCGCATCCGTGGCTGCGGCATGGTCCTTTCTGAATGTGCAGCAGGCCGTCAAGCATGCTCGCGCAACACTCCTGAGTAGTCTTCTTGCCACCCAGTCCGAGGCACTCCTGATCTGGGCTGAAGAAAAGCGAGCGGATACGACTCAATGGGCCAAAGATCCGTCAATCATCGCCGTAACCGGGAAGCTATTGGATCGTCACCGATTGGGTGGGGCTGCATCTGGCGATAACTCCAAAGAAGAGGCAATGTTTCTCGATCGCATAGCGCCCGCCATCGAAGACCTTCGCTTGGCCGCTGCCAATATCGTCGCCCCTGACGGAACGTTGATTGCTTCTCTGGTTCCGGAATTGGTCGGAACCAAGTTATCGCCGGAGTATCTCGCCCGCCTCAAACCGGCGTTCGATGGTGGCAGTGTTTTTATTGGGCCCACGCTCGAGCAAGATCGGTTACCCGGAATGACAGCGGAACGAAGAATGCTGTCGGTAATCTGGACCGCTGCACCAGTGAAGAGCCGCGAAGGCAAGGTTCTGGCTGTCCTGAGTCTTGGGCGCTATGCCACGAGGCGATTTGCCCACACGCTTGAAGTGACACGCCCAGGAGATACTGGGGAGACCTATGCGTTCAACTCGAAGGGAATGCTGCTGTCGCCGAGTCGTTTTGAGTCACGACTAAAGGAAATCGGGCTAATGGATGCCGGCGGGGCGCTGTCGCCCGGTGTGATGCCATTGCGGGAATACTTGCCCGCGGTCGGCTTTTCGCCACACATGCCTTTGACGGCACTGGTAGGTCAGGCAATCGCGAAGGCAAAATCTTCCTCTGCTGAGTTTCAGGGAACGATGCTGAAGCCCTATCTGAACTATGTCGGAACGCCTGTCATTGGTGCTTGGCAGTGGTTGCCCTCTCTGGATCTTGGCATTGCCATAGAAATGGCAGAAGTCGAGGCGTACGCACCCATAGCATTTGTAAACACCAATCTCCTCATCTTGCTACTGACCCTTGCCTTCGCAGTGTTCGTTGGACCATTGTTGCCGCCACTGCTATGGCGGCGATTCGTACCGATAACAGAGGGAAATCGGATAGGAAGTTACCGACTCTCAAAGAAGATCGGGGAAGGCGGTTTGGCCGATGTCTACGAAGGAGTACATGATGGGCTGGAGAAACCAGTAGCAGTCAAGATCATGAAGGGACAATTGCGAGAAGAGCTGGAGACCCGCTTCGAGCGCGAAGCACGGCTGCTCGCTTTGCTGAACCATCCTCGCATTGTCTCGGTGTTCGATGCTGATTACTGTGAGGATGGCCGCCCCTACTATGTGATGGAACTTATCGATGGCCATCCATTAGGGCGACTTGTGGAAAACGGGGGGCCGGTGGCAGAGTGGCTGGCATGCGAAATACTGAAGCAGGTCTGCGACGCAGTGCAGTATATGCACGACCGGGGCATTACGCATCGCGACCTCAAGCCGGAGAACATTCTTGTCCAGGAAACTGCTGACGGGGCGCCGCAAATCAAACTGATTGATTTTGGCTTTGCCAAATCCCTTACCGAGAAGGATCGGATGCATCTGACGCAGGACATGAGCCTGATGGGGACTTTGGGCTACATGGCGCCGGAACGAATCAAGAATCCGGAAGACACTGATATTCGGGGGGATGTGTATTCCGTTGGCGCCATCGGTTATTTTCTTGTGACGGGCAAGGAACTGATTCCCGACATCGGAAACCTTGACGACCTGAATGGTCATCCAATTCCCGATCCGGGCTCTATTAATAATGATGCGCTCGCCGGCATTATCGGGAAAGCCATGTCGAATCGGAAAGCGGAGCGATGGTCATCGTGCGCCCATTTGGCGGAGGCGCTTAGTCGATATATGGCAAGACAACCAGTAAGTAATGGCCATGTCCATCCTTGGCAGTGATCTGGCGACAGTGATCGTTGCAGCAGTCCTGGTGGGGCTGGGCGGAGATGGCTTTCTGCGCGGCGTATTGGGTGCAGCCTACTGGCTGCGCGTCCCCAAGCTGCTCGTTGCGACGACCTTGGCGGCGTTTGCCACTTCAAGCCCGGAACTGACGGTATCGACATTGGCCGCGCTCTCCGGCAAGCCGGAAATTGGGCTTGGCGATGCTCTTGGCAGCAACGTGGTCAACGTTGCCCTGATCTTCGGCCTGGCATTACTCTTCGGCCCCATCCACGCCAAGGCAGCCGAGTTCGGCCGCGACTTTGCACTGGCAATTGCTGTGCCCCTGATCATGTTCCTGTTGGCCTACGATGGAATGCTCTCGCGTTTCGATGGCGGCCTGCTGCTGTTGATTTTTGCCGGGTGGATGGCGGTGGTGATTCGTGCCGGGGCCGCGAACAGAACACTCGTGAATGTCGAAGATGTTCCGTATTCGGTCGGTCAGACCCTCGTCTTTGGCATTGGCGGACTGATTGCGCTCATCGTGGCCGGCCGCTTGTTCGTGACAGGGGCGACGGGCATGGCAATTACGCTTGGCATCGACACCTATGTCATCGGGGCAACAGTGGTCGCTGTGGGGACGTCGTTACCTGAGTTGGTAACCGTCGTGCTGGCTCGCATGCGTGGCCACGACGAGATAGGTATCGGAACACTGATCGGCAGCAATCTGTTCAATGGTCTTGCCATCGTTGGGGTCGCCACGTCCATCTACCCGGCGACCATCGCGACCCGCGAACTATTTGTTGCAGTCGCCTTTGGGATCGCGGGATTACTGCTCCTGATTCCCAACGCCAACGAAGCGATTCCGCGAGTACGTGGCGTAATGTTGATTACTCTTTACGCTACGTTCGTTGTGGTGACGTTGGCAATTGCCCACATTGAGCGATCCGATCTGCTCGGTGTGAGTGACGGGTTTCGGATCGGTTACCTGTCGTTCGCATCCTCTGACTTTTTGGTGCCACGATGACCGGTAATTGATTGGCTGCTGACTTAGCCGGTATTGTTCCCCAACGACTGCAATGGCCGAGAACCGGACGAAGCTGCCAACCAGGTGGCTATCTCGTCAAGGGCGCTATCGGACGATCGCCGAAGTGCCTCGGCAATATTCGGCATCGGACAGCAAGCGCGCCAATTCCTTTTTGACCACGGCGTAGCATTCGCACGCGCGGGTTTCCAGACCGGCCCGATCGAGCACTGATATGTGGCCGCGGCGGTAACTGATGAAGCCGGCGCGCTGCAGGTTTCCCGCCGCCTCGGTAATGCCTTCGCGGCGTACGCCGAGCATGCTGGCGACCAGTTCCTGCGTCATGACCAACTCGTTGGAAGGCAGTCGGTCCAGTGTCAGCAACAGCCAGCGGCAGAGTTGCTGTTCCACGGAATGGTGCCGGTTGCAGGCGGCGGTCTGCGCCATCTGGGTTATCAGCGCCTGGGTGTAGCGCAGCAGCAGGCGCTGCAGCGAGCCGGCGCGGTCGAATTCCTGCATCAGCACGCGGCGCTCCAGCCGGTAGGCGTGGCCCGCGGTCTGGACCACGGCAGAGCTTGACGTGGTGTTTCCGCCCAGGAACAGCGAAATGCCGACGACGCCCTCGTTGCCCACCCCTGCGGTTTCGGCCGATGCGCCGGACTCCATGACATAGTGCAGCGACACGATCGCGGTGGTGGGGAAATAGGCGTGCTGCAACTGTGTGCCGGGTTCGTAGAGCGTCTTGCCGAGCGGCAGCGGGACTGGCTCCAGATTTGCGGCCAGGGCTTCGAATTCCGCCGGGGGCAGCGCGGCGAGCAGATGGTTCCGGTTCGGGCTATGGAGCGACGGAATCGCCATGTCCTAGTTCTTTGCAGTGAGTTCCACGCCGATGCCGCGGTAACCGATGAACCGGCTCGCCTGGTTGAACATCGGCTCGCCGCTCACCCGGAATTGCTGCCGCGAGCCATCGGCATTCACGCGGCTGAAGACGAAATCGAGGAAGGGCTGGCGGGCGGCAATCCTTTCCTGCAGCAGCTCCCGCTCCGCCTCGTTCCATCCAGTCGCCCGAACATCGTTCCCCTCTTCCTGCAAGGTGCCGACGCGGATGCCGAGCATCTCGAGAACCGGGCCGGAGACCTTGGTGAAGTTGCCGTTCTCGTCCTGTTCCCAGTACCAGTCGGAGGCCAGTTCGGTCAGGCTGCGAAAGCGGGCTTCGCTTTCGCGCAGTTCGGCGGTGCGCTCCTGCACCTTCTGTTCCAGTTCCTTGCTGTAATTCTCCAGCTTCTTGTACAGCAGCCGCACCTCGAGCATGTTGCGGATGCGCGTCCTGACTTCGACCAGGTCGAAGGGTTTGCTGATGAAATCCCGCGCGCCCGCCTGCAAGGCGCGCATCTTGTGGCCGGGTTGCGCGGTGACCACGAGGACCGGCAGGTAGGCGTCGGCATCGTTGGTCTTGAGGCCTTCCATGACCTGGAATCCGTCCATGCCGGGCATCTGCAGATCGAGCAGGATCAGGTCGTAGGCGTTTTCCCGATGCAGCGCGCAGACCTCCTGCGGATTCATGGTCGAGGCAACGCGAGTGTAGCCGCCTTCACGCAGCGTTTGTTCCAGCAGAATGACATTCGACTCCTGGTCGTCGACGATCAGGATGCTGGCGTTGAGAATCTCGGACTCGGCAAGCATCATGCGGGTTCCTTGTTAACGGCGGGGCCTGGTACTTTCAATGCCATGTCCAGCGTATCCATGAACTGGGGGACCTTGATCGGTTTGGTGAGATAGTCGAAGAATCCGGCCTGAAGCGCCTTCTCGATATCATGGGGCACCGCGTTGGCGCTGAGCGCGATAATTGGAATATGCGCCGTTGTCGGGTCCGCGCGCAGGATTTTCATGGCTTCGAGCCCGCTGATGCCGGGCAGGTTGATGTCCATCAAAATGGCTGCCGGCTGATAGACGCGCGCAAACTCGATGCCGAGATTGCCATCCGCCGCGGAAAGCAGCCGCAGGTCCGGCCGGCGCGCAATCAGTTGTTCGACCAGTTCGAGGTTGGCCGGATTGTCTTCCACATAGAGAACCGTGCGGCGCGGCGCGCCATCGGATACCCGCGGCAGCGACAGCGCCGCATGCGCGACCTCCTGCATTGCAAGCACTGGCGCGGTCGTCAGGCTCAACTCGAACCAGAACACGCTTCCTGCCCCGACGGCGCTATCCGCCCCGATGGTGCCCCCCATCAGTTCGACCAGCCGCTTGGTCACCACCAGGCCGATGCCGGTGCCTTCCTCCGCGCCGACTTCCTTGCCGAGACGATTGAAGGGCTGGAAAAGCTGCGCCAGTTGTTCCGGCGCCAGACCCCTGCCGGTGTCCCGGATATTGATGCGGATGGAATCAGGAGGACTCGGTATGTATTCCACCGTAACCGTGCCTTCCGGCTTGTTGTACTTGATGGCGTTGAAAAGCAGGTTGATCAGAACCTGTTTGACCCGGGTCCGGTCGGCGCTGACGAAGTAGGGAAACTCGAAATGCGGATACGTCATGGCGATGCCGCGTTTCTGTGCCTGCGGGTCCACCATGGCCCGGCACTCGAGCATGACTTCGGCCAGCGAGACCGGTTCGTGCGACAGCGTCGCCTTGCCCGACTCGATCAGCGCCAGATCGAGAATTTCGTTGATCAGTTCCAGCAGGTACCACCCCGCCTTGAGAATCTGCTCGAGGTTGCGCTGCTGGGCGGGCGTTGGCGGCGGCGTGCCGGATTCAAGGAGCTGGGTGAAACCGAGGATCGCATTGAGCGGCGTGCGCAGTTCATGGCTCATGCTGGAAAGGAAATCCGATTTCGCCAGATTGGCTTTTTCCGCCAGGGACTTCGCGGTCTCCAGCTCGGCATTCCGATCCTGCAGGGCCTGATCGAGCTGTGCCCGCTCGGCTTCGACCTGCTTGCGCGCGGTGTTGTCGGTGCCGATCAGCAGGTAGCCGATGATGGCATCCGCCGCGTCGCGCAGCGCCGTGACCGACACCACCGCCGGCAAGCGGCTGCCGTCCTTGCGGATATAGGTCAATTCATAAATGTCCTCGATGCCGCGCGAGGCCTTGAAGACCAATGCCTCGAAGCCCGGCAAGATCGGCGTCGACAGCTCGACGCTCAACGCCGCGGCGCGCGCGATCACTTCCTGCGGGTCCGAAATGTCGGCCGGCGTGATCTGGTTGAGGACGTCGGCCGCCGCGTAGCCCAGCATGTGCTCGGCGCCGACATTGAAGATCTGGATCACGCCCTTCGCGTCGGTGGCAATGCAGGAGAAATTCGCGCTGTTGAAAATCGCGTGCTGCAGGGCCCCGGTCTTGAGCAGGGTTTCCTGGCGGTGCCTTTCGATGGTTCGAGTTTCGGGCATGACTGACTTCCTGAAAAGTGTACAAGGAACCAGGGACCTGTCGGGTCCGCGACCGGGAATGACGAGATCCTGCACCGGAACGAGCCCGGCCGGGTCAGAGGATCTTGCGCCCTTCGATGATCCTGAGCAGGACCACGACGATGGCGATCACGATCAGGATGTGGATGAAGCCGCCCAGCGTGTATGAAGTCACCAGGCCGAGGAGCCACAGGACGATGAGGATTACGGCGATTGTGTAGAGCATGGGAGGGCCTCTTTGAAAGGGTATTCGGTTCTCGTCCTCTGGCTGCGAGGAATGAATCGGAGTTTCCGCCCAATCGGTCAGGCAGTCCGTGCGGTAGCGCACATGCGGGTTCGCGCGACGAAAGCGCCTAGTCCCCCAGCAACTCGGCAACCGCTCCGAACTGCTCCACGTGCTGCGCCACCACTTTGACAATCACGATGATCGGAATGCTCAGCAGCATGCCCCAGACGCCCCACAGCCAGGCCCAGAACAGCAGCGAGACGAATACCGCTGCGGTGTTCATCCTGGCGATCCTTCCCGTCATCCAGGTCGTCACGAAGTGACCGACCACCGTGGCGATCGCCAATGACGTCCCGCCAGCCAGCAGCATCATCGAAAGCGTATCGAACTGCATGAATGCCGCCATGCCGATGACGACGGCGGTAACGATGGGGCCGAGGTAGGGAACCAGGTGCAGCAGGCCGGCGGCCACGGCCCAGGCGCCGGCGTTTTCGAGCCCGAGCCAGCTCAAGGCGATCCAGGTCAGCAGCGCTACCAGCAGGTTGGTGACCAGCAGCATGAACATGTAGCGCTGTATCGATTCGTCGATGTCGTCGAGGATGCGCACGGTGACTTTCCGCTGCGACAGCGAGGGGCCTGCCAGGCGCACCAGCTTTCGCTTGTAACTGTCGCCGGACAGCAGCAGAAAGAAGGTCAGGAAAAACACCATGCTGGCCTGTCCGATCAGTGCTGCGGCGCCCATGGAGTTCGCCCACAGGAAATTGCCCAGCTTGAAGCCGGGCGTGTCGATGACGACGCGAGTCACACGCTGCTTCGGCGGCGAAGCCAGCCCTGCCGCCTCGCTGGTCGCCTTCTCGATCTGGCTCGCGGCGGCTTGCATTTTCTGCATGGTACTGGTCTCGCCTTGACGCAGTTTGGCGATGCCGACCGACAGTCGGCCAACCGCTTCCGGCACCTGATCGAGGATGGTCTGTATCTGCCCACTCAGGGAGTTGGTCCCCAGAACGATCGCGCAGACGATCCCCGTCATCACGACACCGGTTCCCGCCAGGCGCGGAATGCGGAGCCGTTCGAGCCAGGCGACGAGGGGATTCAGGGTATAGGCGAAAAGGATCCCCAGCAGCAGGGATACAACGAAGCTCTGTGCCCAGTCCAGGGCGAACACCACGGCGAAGGCGGCGAGGATGAACAGCGCCATGTTCCGCCCCGATGTCGGCTCCGGACCCATGGAATGCGACGCGGTCGGCGCGAGGTCCGCCGGTGGCTGATTGCCCGCTGGGGCTGCCGGCCCGGTAGTTGCGATCGCTGTCATGTGCAGACACTCACCGGATGAATTGCGACGGGGTGGAGGCCCCGCGGGCACTGCCGGACTCCGGGTCCGGCAGTGCCCGACGGGATGCCGTTGACTACTTCACCCGCATGTCGTTCTTGACGGACTTCACGCCGGGGACGCCTTTTGCCAACGCGACCGCCTTGTTTGCCGCAACACTCGAACTCACGAAGCCGCTCAGCTGCACAACGCCCTTGAAGGTCTCGACATTGATCTCGGAGACCTTCAAGGTGGGCTCGTCGAAGATGGCCGCCTTCACCTTGGTGGTGATGACGCTGTCGTCGACGTACTCGCCGGTCCCCTCTTGCGTCGATGTCGACGCGCAACCCACCACGAATACCAGCGTAAAGGCCAGGAACAGCGCGGAAAGATACTTGTGTAGTTGTTTCATGATCGAATCTCCAGAATGGGTGCGGAACGGGAATTGCCTTTTCGGTTTCGAACAAGGCGCCCTGCGCAGTTTGTGTCGAACCCTGCAATCGAACATAGTCACAAGGCGCGTTGCCGTCGGTGCGTTGCCGTACATAGCGCCGCGGTTCGTGCAGGCGTCGCCGATGGGTTCGCGTTCACGTTGCCGAACTGACGCGATGGCTTACATCCCGCCGAGATCGTTGATCGCATCGACGACCACCCCCGTTCCAATCGCAATCAGCAGTATGTCGCCGGCGACGCGCACGTAGCGATGGCCGGACGGTGGCGGGCCGATCTGCATCACGAGCGGCTGCGGCACGTCGTAAAAAATGACCTCGCGCGGCAAAGGATGTCCGACCTTCCATTTCTTCGCCAGGCCCGGCGGCATGCAGCCGTTGTGCTTCTTCGCCAGGCCCGGCGGGCAGCTGCGGCCGCGGTAATGCTCGACGTAGTATTCACGCACCAGCACCTGCTGCCGCTCCTCGAAGTGGCGATTGCTTCCGGAGGCATGGCGGTCGTTGTCGCCCTTCGATTTTCTGTCGTCATCGCGGTGCTCGTTCCGTTGATTGCCGCTATTGCCCTTGTTGCCCTTGTCGGCCATGACGGGGCCTGCCGCCAGGATGCCCGCCATCGCAAGCGCCAGAATTGTTGTCGGGAAAGCTGGTTTCATGTTGGATCTCCGGTAGGTTTGTCTGGATCGGCAAGCTGTTCAGATACTCGCCGTGTCGCCAGCGCCGATTTTTGTCGCCGCGCGTACGCGGCTCACTTCTTCTTCTCGCCCTTCGCCGCGTCCTGGATGTTTTCGCCGGCCTTCTCGATCTGCTGGCCGACCTTCTCGATGGCCTTGTCGGCATCCTTGCCGGCGCGCTCCGCCGGCCCCTCCTGTTGCTGGCAGGCGGTGAGTGCCGCCAGCATCGCGCCCGTGGCCAGGAATACGCCGAGCGCCTCACGATATTTCTTCATCTGGATCTCCTTGTGCTTCGCTTCCCCGGAATCCCGGGGTGACCGTGCCGCCGGCTTTCGCCGGCGCAGGGGGATGTCATTACTTTCCGACTTCGTGGCCGATGATGCCGCCAACGGCTGCACCGCCCACGGTTCCAGCCGTGCTGCCACCCGTAAGAACAGCGCCTGCGACGGCACCGGCGCCGGCGCCGATGGCCGTGTTCTTGTCCTGTGTGGACATCCCGGAACAGCCGGCGAGGCCAAACAGCGCTGCCGCGGCAACTGCACTGACTGCATATTTCCGTATCGTTCTCATTTGGCTTACCTCTTTGTCGAACATTGGACTTCAGGTGCTTCTTGCCTGGCTTCGACCAGCGCTGCCGGGCTCGCGATTCCCTGCTGCAACGATTACCGGACGATCCTGCTGCCCACCACTTCGATATCGACGCGGCGGTCGCCCTGCAAGCACTCGGTCACGGCTGTGCTCCTGGCGCCGAGACAATCGCCGGCCTTCGTCACGGGCTGCGTTTCACCCCTGCCTTCGGTGCTGATGCGATTCGACTCGATGCCCTTGCTCATCAGATAGGTCTTTACCGCTGCTGCGCGCTGCTCGGAGAGCGCCATGTTGTAGCTTTCCGAGCCGAAGCGGTCGGCATGGCCGACTGCGGTGATGACTTCCGGCGTGATGTCCTTCGTCTTGCCGACGAAATCATCCAGTGCGGCTCGCCCTGCCGGACGCAGGTCCGCCTTGTTGAAGTCGAACAGCGTGTCGGCATCCAGCGTCACGCGTTGTGCCACGGGCTTGGGCGAAGGTTCGGACCTGGCCATGGGCGGGACGACATAGTTCGAGCCGCATTCGGCAGTCGATGCCGGTGCCGGGCCGGTACCGCTGTGCCAGCAAAGGCCGAACCCGCTTTTCACCACCCCGCTGCGCTGGTCCAGGACCAGTGCATTGTTCTCCGGGTTGGGCTGCGCCGTCGCCGCGCCCATCGCCAAGGCACACATCACCGCTGTGCCGACATGCTTCCGTGTGAATATGGTTTTCATGGTTGTTCCCGTTTCAAAGTTTGGATTTCTCGCCGCCTTCTGCTGCATTCCTGCGCCCGACTGCCCGCGAAAGCGGCGAGATACCGACAGCCATTGCGGCCATCATTCCTCGAATCCGGAACCATCTCTGTGCGCTAGCGCGCATTGCACACGCTCGCACCGGCTTGCACGCGTCGCCGGTGCAGCCATGCCGCGGATGGCTGGGTGCCGACTTTTGTCAGACCATCTTCACCACGATGTCGTGGAGGGTGTTGGCGCACGCGGCCATGCGCTCGGCGCCGTTGGTGAGGTGGCGGTAGATCTCGCGGCGCTTGAACATGTGGATGTAGTCGTCGCCGGTGAATAGCTGGGCCAGCGCGCGGCGGTAGAGCTTCTCCACCTTGCGCTCGGCCTTGCGCGCGAGGTTGGCATCGGCCGCGGCTTCTGCCGGCGTGCGGCCGAGCCGGGCGAAGCCGGCCTCGAGCGCCTGCACGCCCTCGAGCAGGTGGTGCGCCATCTCCAGCGTAACGGCGTCGGGCGCCAGCTGCAGCGCGTGCATCTCGCTGACCGCGTCCTTGCAGCCGTTGACCACCTCGTCGAGGCTGGTGATCGCGCGGTAGATGTCCTCGCGGTCGATCGGTGTCGAGAAGGCCTCGTTGAGGATGTGGATGTTGCCCATCTTGACGCGGTCGGCCGCGTGCTCGTCTTCGCGGATCGCCTCGCCGACGGCGTCGTCGCCGGTTTCCATGAAGCGCACCAGCAGGCTCACGGTATGGACCACCTGGCGGCTCTGCTCGTGGAGCATCGCGAAGAAGTTCGGCGTTTTCGGGAAGACGCGCTCGACCATTCGGGCCAGCAGGGATTTGCCCTGTTCATTGTTCATGGCAGCACCATTCGCAGAAGGAAGTGGAAGACGATGGACACCGTGGCGGCGCCGGGGATGGTGATGACCCAGGTGGTGACTATCTCGCCGGCCTTGGCCCAGCGCACCGACCTGGGCCGCTCGGAAGCGCCGATGCCCATGATGGAGGTGGCGACGACGTGGGTCGTCGATACCGGCGCGCCGACGGCCGAGGCGGCGAGGATCACCGCGGTCGAGGTCAGCTGCGAGTCGAGCGCGTGCAGCGGCCGCACCTTGTAGATGGCGAAACCGAGGGTGCGCACGATGCGCCAGCCGCCGGAGAGGATGCCGAGGGTCATCGAAACCGCGCAGGCCAGCATCACCCACAGCGGCACCGCGAAGGTCTCGAGGAAGCCGCCGATCAGCAGCACCAGCGTCAGAATGCCCATGCTCTTCTGCGCATCGTTGGCGCCGTGGGAGAAGCCGAGGCCGGCCGCGGTGAGCCATTGGGCGTTCCTCAGAGTGCGGTTCATGATCGGCCGCGCGCCGCGCAGCAAGAACATCATGACGCGATGCACGCCGAAGGCGACCCAGAAGCCGATCAGCGGCGACAGGATCAGCGCCGCCAGCACCTTCGTCACGCCGGTGATGTGGCCGTGCCGCAGCTCGCCGAAACCCCAGAGCACGTGGTCGGCCCCGACCGAAACCACCACCGCGCCGGCCAGCCCGCCGACCAGCGCGTGCGATGACGAGGAGGGGATGCCGCGCCACCAGGTCAGCAGATTCCAGGCGATGGCGCCGATCAGGCCGCAGAGAACGATGGTCAGCGCCGCGACGCGGTCGAGGCCGTCGAGCACGACGAAGGAGCCGATGGTGTTGGCCACCGCGGTGCCGCCGAGCAGCGGGCCGAGAAACTCGAAGGTGGCGACGATGAGGACGGCCTGCACCGGCGTCATCGCCCGCGAGGCGATCACGGTGGCGATGATGTTGGCGGCGTCGTGGAAGCCGTTGGTGTAGTCGAAGACCAGGACGATCAGCACCACCGCGACGGCGAGGACGAAAACCGGATCCATGGCCGCAGCTTAGCGCGGTTCGCTGCGGTCCGAAGCGTCCTTTTCCGGCAGCAGGCAGGCCCCCTTGTCGCAGGCGAAGACCGAGTGGCGCCACCAGGCGAACCCGACCAGCGCCAGCGCGGCGCAGGCCAAGATCTCGGCCATGCCGGGCGGCGGCCGTCCCGCCTGCCACCAGGCGACGAGAACCTTGAGCGATTCGATGCCGGCTACCAGCAGGGCGAAGGCGACGACGAGAAAGGCCAGTCGCTTTGCCACTACGGCGCCCGCTCGTACACCCACTGCAGCAGCGCGTCCTGCGCCGGCTGCGCGGCGGCGGCGTGCGGGTGATTGACGAAGAACACCACGATCTGGTGGCGCCCGCTCTTGTCGAGCACGTATCCGGCCATGGTCTTCACGCCCTCGAGCGAGCCGGTCTTGATGTGGGCCTGGCCGGCGGCGCTGCCGTCGCGCAGCCGCTTCTTCATGGTGCCGTCGACGGCCAGCAGCGGCAGCGAGGCCATCAGCTCGGGCATGACCGGGCTCTTCCAGGCGGCCTGCAGCAATCGTGCCGTGCTCTCGGCCGAAATTCGCTCGCGCCGCGACAGGCCGGAGCCGTTGTCGAGCACGAGTTCGGGCATGCGCAGCGCCTTGGCTTCGAGCCAGGCGCGAACGGCCGCGTCGGCCTGGGCGGTGGTGGCGCCGCCGTTCGAAATCGACGCCGAAGGCGGCACTTTTTGCCCGAGGGTGAGGAAGAGCTGCCGCGCCATTACGTTGTTGGAGAATTTGTTGATGTCGCGGACGATCTCGGCCAGCTGCGGCGATTCGACGCTCGCCAGCAGGCGCGCGCCGGCCGGCGGCGCGCCGTCGCGCACGCCGCCCGCGAGGCTGCCGCCGAGTTCCGACCAGAGCTGGCGGAACACGCCGAGAACGTAGTGCGGATGGCCGAGCAGGCCGATGTTCCATTTCTGTTCGCCGCAGGCCGTCGGGTAGGTGCCGGTGAGCACCAGGCGGAAGCTGTTGCCGTGGCTCGCGAGATCCGCGCGCAACGCCTCGCGCCATTCGCTGCCGGGCGGGCAGGGGCCGCTGCCCGTCTTGAGCAGGTTGACGATGTCGAGGTTGGCCGGCGCGGGCTCGGCCAGGACGAGGATGCGCCCGCCCTCGGGCGCGAGCGTGAGGCGCACGGCCTTGAAGTTCAGCAGCAGCGCGTCGGGGCCGACGTTGTAGGGGCGCAGCGGCTTGTCGTCGAAGGCCGCTTCGTCGTGGGGGATGGCGGCGAAGGCGCTGCGGTCGAGGACGAGGTCGCCGCGGATTTCGCGCACGCCGCGGGCGCGCAGCTGGCGGAGCAGCAGCCAGAACTGCTCGAAGGTCAGCTTGGGATCGCCGCTGCCGACCAGGTGCAGGTCGCCGGGCAGCACGCCGTCGGCGGGCGGCAGGCTCAAGGGTGTCGCGGCCAGCGCGCTGGTCTTCCAGGTGTAGGCGGGGCCGAGCAGCTCGAGCGCGGCGAAGGTGGTGACGAGCTTCATCACCGAGGCCGGATTCATCGCCGCATTGGCATTGACGCCGACGCGCGGAAACACCGCACCCGTTTCCTGCACCACCACACCGACCGCGGACTGCGGGATGCCGGCGGCCTTCAGCGCGCGGGCGACGGGTATCGGCAGGCGCTCGTCGTAGGCGACGTTCTGCGCGGCCGCGGGCAGGACCGGCAGGAGCAGCAGCAGGAGTCGCAGCAGGAGAGCCATTCAGATCACGATGTAGCGGCGGCGCTCGTCGAAGCGCTCGACCGCGGCGCGCGCCTCTTCCCGGTCGATGCGCACGGTCATCACCACCCAGCGTCGTAGGTCGCGGGTGGTCAGCTCGACGAAGCGCAGGATGTCGGCCTGCGGCTCGTCCGCATCGACGATGACACCGAAGCGATTCACGGCCAGCTGAACCGGATCGAGGCGCAGCGACGCTTCGGGCGCGGCGAGGTAGGCCACCAGCGTTTCCAGGAGCCGCGCCGGCTGCAGGGCGTCGACCGTCTCGCGCAATCGCTCCTGCAGCTCGGCCAGTCGGCGGGTATGCGACTCGGGGCCCTCGCTGCGCGCGTGGGCGCGGGCGACCGATTGCTCGTCGCGCAGTTCCTGCCTTTCCTCCCGCACCTCGTCGACGTGGGCGACGAATCCCTTGAGCAGGCCGTCGAACATGGCCTCGGCCAGCCGCCGGTGGGCGCCGTCGAGGTCGGGGCTGGGCTCGGCCAGCGTGTGGTCGGCGAAGCTCAGGGTCTTTTGCGGCTCGTCGTGGACGATGATTTCGCCCGCCACCCGGCTGCCGAAGCCGGCCGTGACGTGCCGGCGCATGCCGAGCATCGCGCAGCACTGGCCGGGGGGCACCACGGCGTGTCCCGCCAGGTAGTCGCGGACGCACTGGCTGCGCGCCAGCATCTGCTCGACGTCGTCGGCGCTGCCGAACAGCGCGTGCACCAGCGGGTCGGTGGCGAAGGCCGCGCGGCTGATCTCGAACGGGCCGGGGATGGCCATGGCCACCCGTTCACAGTAGTCGTACGCGTGGCGCACGGACTCGGCGAGGATGCGCTCATGCCCTCCCACGGTTTGCAGCAGCGGATCGACGGTGGCGACGGCACGCCCGATCAGCGCCGCGGTCTGGGCGTCGAGTGCGGGGGGCGGGCGCAGCCAGTCGAAAAGTCCCATGAGCCTGCCTTTTAATTGATCGGAGCGACGCAGTCATCCAGATTCGACATGTGCGGATATTGCCATGCAAACCGCCTCCGTTGGTGGGGCGGTCCGTCCGTCGGCTTGCCGCGGGCGCGATAATCGTTGGCACCGCAGGCGTGGGACGCGGACAATGCAACTTTGGGAGATTGCCTGATGAACAAGTTACCGGGCTGGGGCAAGGCGATCGTGGCCGTCGTCGTGTTCGCGATCCTCTACGGAGCCGCCCAGCTCCTGCTTTTCCTCGACAAGACATCCAGTGGCAAGCCCGGACTGGATTAGCTGCTCGGGCCGCCCCTGCGTCAGGGGTAGAATGCCGGCCCCTGATCCATACCCGCAACCGCCCAGAGGAGAGACGCAAATGTCCGGTCACGGATTCCATGTGCACGGCCCCCACGATCATCACGTCGAGCACGTCGCCCAGCATGGCGGCGACGAGTTCACTTCCCGTCTCGCCGTGCTGACGGCGGTCCTGTCCACGGTCGGCGCCGTCTTCGGCTACATGGGCGGCCATTCGCAAAATGCCGCGCTGCTCTACAAGAACGAGGCGGCGATCCAGAAGACCTCCGCCTCCAACCAGTGGAACTACTATCAGGCCAAGAGCAACAAGCAGAACCTCGCCGAACTCTCGGTCACGCTGACCGCGGGCGAGGCGCAGGAGAAATTCAGGCAGGCGATCGAGCGCTACAAGAAGGAAAAGGAAGAGATCAAGGTGGATGCCGACAAGCTCGAGGCCGCCGCCAAGGAGGCCGACAGGAAGAGCGAGGCCGAGATGCATGTGCATGAGCGCTGGGCCATGGCCACCACGCTGCTGCAGATCGCGATCGCGCTTTCGGCCATCACCCTGCTGACGCGCAAGCGGTGGCTGCTGGTCGGCGTGTATGGTTCGACCGGCCTCGGCCTGGTCGCCGGCGTGATGGGCTATTTGCACCTGTAAGCGAATGCCGCTCCCGCATTTCCCGCGGTGCTTCGCCTGATGGCCATGACGCCCGGGCGCAGTCCCGAAACGCGGGCAACCGCAGTCCTGCTTGCCGCGCTTTCCCTGCTTGCCGGCTGCGCTGTCGCGCCGGCGGACGATCGCCAGCGGGCGCTCAACAGCTGGCTGCAGCTCGGGCCGGGCGGCGACAGCTCGCTGCGCGCCATCGTTGGCGCCGGGGCGGATTGTCCGACCGCCATCATCGACCAGGCCGTGCGGCCCATGACGCCGCGGGCCGAGCCAAGCAAGGCGCAGCCACTGGCGGGCGCAGGAGGCAACCGGGCGTTCAATCCTGAGTTCGATGTCAGGTCCTGCGAACTCGCGGTGCCGTCGGCGGCGCGTGATGCGAGCATCGATGGCCGTGCCATTCCGCTGCCCAGGGGCGAGATCAAACGCATCGTCGTGGTCGGCGACACCGGCTGCCGCATCAAGGTGCCGGCCGGCGGCAAGGGCGATCCGATCCAGGACTGCGCCAGCCCCGCGGCATGGCCCTGGCCCCGGATCGCTGCGGCGGCGGCGCGCGCCCGGCCCGATCTGGTCATCCACGTCGGCGACTATCACTACCGCGAATACTGCGATGACCCGCGCCTCTGCCCCCCCCTCCGCGAACAGGGGGTGGTGGTGGGTTACGACTGGGCCGGCTGGAATGCCGACTTTTTCACCCCGGCCGCGCCGCTGTTGTCCGCGGCGCCGTGGGTTTTCGTTCGCGGCAACCATGAGAACTGCGACCGCGGCGGCGAGGGGTGGATGCGCTTTCTATCGCCCCTGCCGTACCAGGCCTGCGGCAATCAGACGTACAAGTCCGCCACCCGCTCCGTGCTCGGCAACAACTTCACCGCCGCAGCCTATCGCATCGACCTGGACCGCAAGCTTGGCCTGATCGTCGCCGACAATTCCGGGCACGAGGACTACCGCCCGGCACGGGAGACGCCGCGCGATGTCGAATTGTTCAGGCAGACGCTTGCCGCGCTGCGCGAGGCGCCCGCCACGCAGCGATTGTGGTTCCTTTCGCACCGCCCGGTCTGGTACGACCTGCTCGACCCTGCGTCGCAGCCCAACGCCCTGCAGGCCGCCCTGCGCAATGGCCTGCCCGCCAACGTGCAGGTGGCTTTCGCCGGCCACCAGCACGCATTCGAAACCATCAATTTTTCACCCGACGCCGATCGCGCCTTCCATCCGGCGGGGCGGCCGGCGCAGGTGATCGTCGGCGGCGGCGGCACCCAGCTCGAGTCGCTCGATCCGCATTCGCCCTTCTACGAGGGCGAGGGCGGCACCGGCAGCACGGAACGGGCGCGGCCGGACGGACGGCTCTACGATGGTGTGGCGGCAGCGACGGGCCTGGTTCTCAACCGCTACAGCTTCCTGCTGCTCGAGCGTGACGCCGAGGGATGGGGCGGCACGGTGCTCGACCCCGACGGGCTCCCCATCACCCGCTGCCGCCTGAGTGGCGGCAGCAAGGAACTGGCCTGCACGTTTCCCGGGCATTGAGCAACCCCGCAAGCCCGGCGGTGCCCGCTTTGGGCTGGAATGGGCCTCGCCAACCCGATTCAAATTCGCGGCAAGACTTGAAATCCCTCATGCTTATCCCTATTATTAGCACTCGTTGCGGGCGAGTGCTAACAGCCGACCGCAAGACTCAACCGATGATGGCTGCAGGATCATCCTGCGCCGCAACTGTTTTAACTGGAAGGAGCCACCCGAATGAAAATCCGTCCCCTGCATGATCGCGTGATCGTCAAGCGCGTCGAAGCCGAGCGCACCACCGCCAGCGGCATCGTCATCCCCGACACCGCCGGCGAGAAGCCGGATCAAGGCGAAGTCGTCGCCGTCGGCACTGGCAAGGTCATGGACGATGGCAAGGTCCGCCCGATGGCCGTCAAGGCCGGCGACCGCGTGCTGTTCGGCAAGTATTCCGGCCAGGCCGTCAAGGTCGATGGCGACGAGCTGCTGGTCATGCGCGAAGAAGACATCATGGGCGTCGTTGAGGCCTGATGGCCGACGTTGACTGCAATTAACCGAATTCTGGAGAGATAAAGAATGGCTGCTAAAGAAGTTCAATTTGGTGATTCCGCCCGTCAGCGCATGGTGCGCGGCGTCAATGTCCTCGCCGATGCCGTCAAGGTGACCCTGGGCCCGAAAGGCCGCAACGTGGTGCTCGAGCGCTCCTTCGGCGCCCCCACCGTGACCAAGGACGGCGTGTCCGTCGCCAAGGAAATCGAACTGAAGGACAAGTTCGAGAACATGGGCGCGCAGATGGTCAAGGAAGTCGCTTCCAAGACCTCCGACATCGCCGGTGACGGCACCACCACCGCCACCGTGCTGGCCCAGTCGATCATCCGCGAGGGCATGAAGTACGTCGCCGCCGGCATGAACCCGATGGACCTGAAGCGCGGCATCGACAAAGCCGTGACCGCCATCATCGACGAGCTGAAGAAGATCTCCAAGCCCTGCACGACGTCGAAGGAAATCGCCCAGGTCGGCTCCATTTCCGCCAACTCCGATGCCGACATCGGCGAGATCATCGCCCAGGCCATGGACAAGGTCGGCAAGGAAGGCGTCATCACCGTCGAGGACGGCAAGTCGCTGCAGAACGAGCTGGAAGTCGTCGAGGGCATGCAGTTCGACCGCGGCTACCTCTCGCCCTACTTCATCAACAACCCGGAAAAGCAGATCGCCGTGCTGGACAATCCCTTCGTCCTGCTGCACGACAAGAAGATCTCCAACATCCGCGACCTGCTGCCCGTGCTCGAGCAAGTCGCCAAGGCCGGCCGTCCGCTGCTGATCATCGCCGAAGACGTCGATGGCGAAGCGCTGGCCACCCTGGTGGTTAACAACCTGCGCGGCATCCTCAAGACCGTCGCCGTCAAGGCCCCGGGCTTCGGCGATCGCCGCAAGGCCATGCTGGAAGACATCGCCATCCTCACCGGCGGCACGGTGATCGCCGAGGAAGTCGGCCTGTCGCTGGAGAAGGCCACGCTGAAGGACCTCGGCCAGGCCAAGCGTGTCGAAGTGTCGAAGGAGAACACCACCCTGATCGACGGCGCCGGTTCCGAGGACGCCATCAAGGGCCGCGTCACCCAGGTCCGCGCCCAGATCGAGGAAGCGACCTCCGACTACGACAAGGAAAAGCTGCAGGAGCGCGTGGCCAAGCTGGCCGGCGGCGTTGCGCTGATCAAGGTCGGCGCCGCCACCGAGGTCGAGATGAAGGAGAAGAAGGCCCGCGTCGAGGATGCGCTGCACGCCACCCGCGCCGCCGTTGAAGAAGGCATCGTCCCCGGCGGCGGCGTCGCGCTGCTGCGCGCCCGCGCCGGTGTCACCGTCAAGGGCGACAACCACGACCAGGACGCCGGCATCAAGATCGTGCTGCGCGCCATCGAGCAGCCGATGCGCGAGATCGTCGCCAACGCCGGCGACGAGCCCTCCGTGGTGGTCAACAAGGTGCTGGAAGGCAAGGGCAACTTCGGCTACAACGCCGCGACCGGCGAGTACGGCGACCTGGTGGCGATGGGCGTGCTGGACCCGACCAAGGTCGAGCGCATCGCGCTGCTGAACGCCGCTTCCGTCGCCGGCCTGATGCTCACCACCGACTGCATGGTGGCCGAGCTGGTCGAGGACAAGCCGGCCGGCGCCGCCGGCATGGGTGCCGGCATGGGCGGCATGGGTGGCATGGGCGGCATGGACATGATGTAACGGAGTAGCCGTTACATCATGTCAGGCCAGGAACGGGAGGAAACCCAGGTTTCCTCCCGTTGCCCACCTTCCTTCTGACCAGCGCCCCGCACGGTTTCCCGTGCGGGGCGTTTGGCTTTTGGGGGCCGCGAAAAAGTGCCGCCCTGCGTGCGTCCAACGAGCCAGGCTGCGCAAATGAAAAATGCCTGCTGGCGCAGGCGCGTTGTCGGCGCCGGCGCCACGGCGGGCGGGCTCGTTCGGTGTGCTAGACTTTTTGCCAGGGAAAAAGACGGCGGGGAGCGGATCGATGCAGGGGAGATCCGCTCCCCGAGACTTTCGTAGCACCGCAGTAGCGGGTTACGGTAGTCTCCGAAGACCGAAAAAGGAGAACAGCGCTACGCACTCTAGGGTTGATCTCTTACACTCAACTTACTCTGGCGGGATCATGCCCCAATGAGAATCCTCCTTGCCGAAGACGATCGCGTCATTGCCGATGGACTGATCCGGTCGTTGAAGAAGGCCGGCTACGCGGTAGATCATGTCGCCAACGGCGCAGAAGCCGACGCGGGGCTGCTGACGCAGCAGTTCGATCTGCTGATCCTCGACCTGGGCCTGCCCAAGTTGTCCGGCATCGAGGTGCTCAAGCGCCTGCGCGGCCGCAAGAGCGCGTTGCCGGTGCTGATCCTGACGGCACAGGACGGCATCGAGGATCGCGTGCGCGGCCTCGATGCCGGGGCCGACGACTACCTGACCAAACCCTTCGCCCTGCCCGAACTCGAGGCGCGGGTGCGGGCATTGACGCGCCGCGGCACCGGCCAGCCGACCAAGATCGAGGTCGGCCCGCTGAGCTACGACCAGTCCGATCGCATCGCACGGCTCGGTGGCGAAGTCGTCGATCTCTCGGCGCGCGAACTGTGCCTCCTCGAGGTCATGCTGCTGCGCGTCGGCCGCCTGGTCAGCAAGGAACAGCTCGTCGAGCACATGTGTGGCTGGGACGAGGGGGTGAGCACCAACGCCATCGAGGTCTATGTGCACCGCCTGCGCAAGAAGCTGGAGCCGGGCGGCGTGAAGATCGTGACCCTGCGCGGCCTCGGCTACTGCCTGGAAAAACCAGGCGGAGGCAGCGTTGAAAAAGGCAGTTGAAAGGGGCAAGAGGGGCGAAAGGTTCGGCTCCGTCTTCAGCGACCAGAATCCCAGCGAATACAACTCCCTGTTCGGGGAGATCCTCGACTGGATGCTGGCGCCGCTGCTGCTGGTCTGGCCCATTTCCATCGCCGCGACGCACCACATCGCCAACGACATCGCCAACCAGCCCTACGACCAGGCGCTGGCAGACCGCGTCAGCAGCATCGTCAGCCAGCTCAAGGTCACGCCCGATGGCGTGTCCGTGACCCTGCCCCCGATCGCGCGGGTGTCGCTGACCGAGGACGAAGAGGACCGGCAGTTCCACCAGGTCATCCTCGCCGGGGGCGACCTCATCGAGGGCGATCCCGACATGCCGCAGTTGCCGGTCGGCGAGCCGCGCGTACCGGGCGGGGTGAAGCTGCGAGACGGCCTGATGATGGGCGAGCAGGTGCGCATCGCCTACCAGCTGGTGCCGGCGCAGTGGGACGCGCGGCCGCTGCTGATCCAGGTGGCAGAGACGCGCAAGCAGCGCGAGGCGCTGGCTTCGCGCATCATCTCGGGCGTGCTGCTGCCGCAGTTCGCCATCATTCCGCTGGCGGTGATCCTGGTCTACCTCGGCCTGTCCAAGGGGCTGGCCCCGCTCGAGCGCCTGCGCGACCGCATCCGCGCGCGGCGTCCGAGCGATCTTTCGCCGATTCCGGTTCGCGGCGTACCGGACGAGGTGCGCCCCCTGGTCGTGTCGTTCAACGAGATGATGCAGCGGCTCGAGGAGAACCTGCAGGCGCAACAACGCTTCATCTCCGATGCCGCGCACCAGATGAAGACGCCGCTGACCGGTCTCAAGATGCAGGCCGAGCTGGCGCTGCGTGAAACCGACCCGGCGCTGATGCGCGCCGACCTCGAGCGCATCGCCGCGAGCACCGACCGGGCGGCCCACCTGATCTACCAGCTGCTGCAGCTGGCGCGCGCCGAAGCCAGCCACGAAAAGGTGCACAAGGCCGAGCAGCTCGGCCTCGAGGTGCTGGCCCGCGCCGTCACCCAGGACTGGGTCGAGCGCGCGATCGCCAAGGGCATCGACCTCGGCTTCGAAGGGACCGGGAGGCTGTTGCTCATCGACGGCGTGCCGCTGCTGCTGCGCGAAATGCTCAACAACCTGATCGACAACGCCATCAAGTACACCCAGCGTGGCGGCCATGTCACCGTGCGCTGCCGCGGCGATGAATTCGCCATGCTCGAGGTCGAGGACGACGGTCCCGGCATCCCCGAGGCCGATTACGAGCGCGTCTTCGAGCGCTTCTACCGCGTGCTCGGCACCGACACCGACGGCAGCGGCCTGGGCCTGCCGATCGTGCAGGAGGTCGCCGTTCTGCACAGCGCCACCGTGGAACTGGGCGCGGGCGCCTGGGGCCACGGCACCCGGGTGACCGTGGTCTTCCCGCGCAAGGGTTCGGACGTCATGCCCTATGACCTTCGTCAGAAAACCTGACGTTCGAAGGGATTCTGTAAGACTGTTGTCAGCTAGCTGCAAGGACAATGCGGACCAGCCTGTAGTGGTTGGTCCGTCCATGCGCATGCGGATCGCCCCAAGGCGAACGGATGATGCGGCCACAAAAAGGGGAAAACCCGGGGGCGCGTCGGGCGGGACAAACCACAGGAGGAGGAACCCTTCATGCAACTGACGCAGAAGCACCACGACTACTGGAACAAGAACCTCAGGATCACTGCGATCCTGCTGGCGATCTGGTTCGTCGTCACCTTCGTGTTCGGCTGGTACGCACGCGAACTCAACGAGATCAGCTTCATCGGCCCGCTGGGCTTCTACATGGGGGCCCAGGGCGCGCTGATCATCTACGTCGCGATCATCTGGTTCTACGCCCGCTTCATGAACAACCTGGACCTCGAATACGGCGTCCACGAAGGGGAGGACGAATAATGAGCGGCCAAGTCTCTCAATCCCAGTTCTACCAGAACCTCAAGAAGTACTACACCTTCTACACCGGCGGCTTCATCACTTTCGTCGTCATCGTCGGCATCCTCGAGCAGATGGGCGTGCCGAACAAGGTGCTGGGCTACATGTTCCTGTTCGCCACCATCCTGCTCTACGCCGGCATCGGCTTCATGTCGAAGACGGCGGACGTGTCGGAATACTACGTCGCGGGCCGCCGCGTGCCGGCGCTGTTCAACGGCATGGCGACCGGCGCCGACTGGATGTCGGCGGCTTCGTTCATCGGCATGGCCGGCACGCTGTACCTGACCGGCTACGACGGCCTCGCCTTCGTCATGGGCTGGACCGGCGGCTACTGCCTGGTGGCCCTGTTCCTCGCGCCCTACCTGCGCAAGTTCGGCCAGTTCACCATCCCGGACTTTCTCGCCGAGCGCTACGGCGGCAACCTGCCACGCCTGATCGGCGTGCTCGCCGCCATCGTCTGTTCCTTCACTTACGTGATCGCGCAGATCTACGGCGTCGGCCTCATCACCAGCCGCTTCACCGGCCTGGAGTTCGGCGTCGGCGTGTTCGTCGGCCTCGCCGGCATTCTGGTCTGCTCCTTCCTCGGCGGCATGAAGGCGGTGACCTGGACGCAGGTGGCGCAGTACATCATCCTGATCTTCGCCTATATGATCCCGGTGGTCTGGCTGTCGGTGAAGGACACCGGCAACCCGATCCCGCAGATCGCCGCCTACGTCTCGGCTCTGCCCAAGGTGACCGCGCTGGAGAAGGAGTTCAACGACAAGACCACGCCCAAGGGGGCGGCCGAGGAATCGGTGCGCGCGATCTTCCGCGATCGCGCCGCCGCCGCCGATGCCAAGCTCAAGGGCCTGGAAGCCGGTGGCGCCAACTACCTCACCGAGGAGAAGGGCAAGCTCGCCGCCAAGGTCGCGGAACTGAAGGCCGCCAGCCCGGTGGATGCCAAGGCCGTCGAAGCCGCCGAGAAGGCCGTCAAGGACTTCCCGGTCGACCCTTCTGCCGCCAAGAAGGCCTGGACCGCGGCCAAGGGCGGCGCGGCCGCCAAGGCCGCCCCGGTCAAGGCCCACGCCGAGCCCTTCGCCGCCACCGGCAAGACGCCGGAGGAGGTTGAGAAGAACCGCAACAAGGCCAAGAAGAACTTCCTGGCGCTGATCCTCTGCCTGATGGTGGGCACGGCTGCGCTGCCGCACATCCTGATGCGCTACTACACCACGCCGTCGGTGAAGGATGCCCGGACATCGGTGACCTGGTCGCTGTTCTTCATCTTCCTGCTCTACTTCACGGCGCCGGCGCTGGGCATCCTGGCCAAGTTCGAGGTCTATAACAACCTGGTCGGCTCGAGTTTCGCCTCGCTGCCGGCCTGGGTCTCGAACTGGGCCGCGGTAGACAAGACGCTGATGGCGATCGCCGACATCAACAAGGACGGCATCGTGCAGCTGGCCGAAATCACCATCGGCGGAGATCTGATCGTGCTGGCGACCCCGGAAATCGCGGGCCTGCCCTACGTGATCTCGGGTCTGGTGGCTGCCGGCGGCCTGGCGGCAGCGCTCTCTACCGCCGACGGTCTGCTGCTGACCATCGCCAACGCCATGTCGCACGACCTCTACTACAAGATGATCGACCCGCAAGCCTCCACGGTGCGCCGCCTCGCGGTGTCCAAGGGCCTGCTGCTGGTAGTGGCACTGGTGGCCGCGTATGTGACCAGCCTGAAACCGGGCGACATCCTGTTCCTGGTCGGTGCCGCGTTCTCGCTGGCCGCCTCGGGCTTCTTCCCGGCCCTGGTGCTCGGCGTGTTCTGGCGGCGCGCCAACTACCTCGGTGCCGTCATCGGCATGAGCGCGGGCCTTGGGCTCTGTTCGTACTACATGTACATGACCTACCCGTTCTTCGGCGTCAATGCGCCGCTGTGGTGGGACATCGCTCCGATCGCCGCAGGCTTCTGGGGTATCCCGGTCGGCATCATCGGCGTGATCGTCGGTTCGCTGATCTCCCCTGCGCCGAGCAAGCAGATCCAGGAACTGGTCGACCACGTGCGTTATCCGAACCTGGAAGGCGACATCAATACCGCCGGTGCCTAAGTTACCGAGGAGGAGGGGGCAACCCCTTGCAAAACCGGCCCGTTCCCGGGCCGGTTTTTTTTTCGCCTATTGCCGCGTCGGCGTGTCGCCAGCGCCGACTTTTTGGATCAGAAAGGCAGTTCTGGAATGAGATGCATCAGATCGGCGCGCTCGGCGTCCTGCACCAGGCGTTTCGCGCGCTTGGGCTCGAAGCCGACCAGGCGCTCGACCACGGCTTTGACCTGGTCGGGTTCGTTGGCGTGATGTCGCGCCATGCCGAGCTGGTACCAGGCTTCGCCGTTCATCGGCTGCAGGGCGACGGCCTGCTCGAGCGCAGCGGCCGCATCGCTGTGCCGGCCGAGGCGGGCATGAGCCAGGCCCATGCCGTACCAGGCGCGGTCGAGGATGGGCTTGAGGCGCACGGCCTCGCCGAAGGATTGCACGGCGTCAAGGGGCTTGCCCATCTGCTCGCGCACGAAGCCGAGGTTGAAATGGCTGTCGGCATCATCGGGAGCCAGCCGCAAGGTCTCGATGAACCACTTCTCGGCGACGTCGAAACGCTTTTTCTGTGCCGCGATGAAGGCGAGGTGGCGCGCGGCCTGCACGTCGTCGGGCTGGATGCGATAGGCCGTGGCGAATTCATCGAAGGCGGCTTCCTCGCGCCCGAAAAAATGCAGCAACCAGCCGCGGGCATAATGGCGCCAATGTTCGAAATTCATCCCCAACCCTGATTGTTTGCGAGATACGGAAAGATACCATGGCACCAACGGAACTCCTGCTGCTCGGCGTGCTGCGCGCGTTGGTCGAAGTCGCGCTGCTGTCACTGCTCGGCCAGGGTGTGGTCGCGCTGCTCGCCGGCAGCCGCCGCGCCACCAATCCGATCTACGTCCTCTTCGGCATCGTCACCAAACCGGCGATCCGCGCCGCGCGCTGGATCACGCCAAAGCTCGTCATCGACAAGCATATTCCCTTCGTTTCCTTCTTCCTGCTGTTCTGGCTGTGGATCTTCCTCGCCTGGGCCAAGCAGTTTCTGGCCAGCTGAGCGGAGGCACCCCAAGGGCGCAATCCCGCAAGGAGCCCTGCACTTCCTTCGGTCGGATTTGCTTCGCGGCGCGCAGGCGCCGCTACGGCGCCAAGCTGCCCTGTCTCTCCAGGTTGTGCAGGAAGCGCGCGAGGTGGCGGTCGGTCTGGGCCGTGTGGTTGATCAGCCAGTCGACCAGCAGCAGCTGAACGCGGAAGGTGAGGTAGAGCGGATGGTATTTGCCGGACTCGATCGCGCCACGCAGTTTGGTGAAGTTGTCCGCGAACGTCAGGTGCTGGCGCTGGTGCTCCTCGGCGAAGGGGTAGTGATGCTGGCGCATCAGGGCTTCTTCGGTCTTGAAATCGGAGAGCACGTAGTCGGCGAGAAAGCTCAGGGCCTGCTTGGCCGAAGCCGGCTCCTCGCCGAGAATGGCCTCGGCCAGTTGCGCCATGCGTTTGAGCAGTTCGCGGTGCTGGGTGTCGATCTCGGCGACGCCGACCGCGTATTCCTCCCTCCAGGCGATCTCGAGGCCGCGGCCGCTGGCCTCGGCCTTGCCCGAGGCCAGCACTTCATCGCAGCGGGCCAGATAGACCTTCGTCGCCTGGTCGTTGGGGGCGATGGCGGCACAGCGTTTGAACAGCTGTTGGGCGCGCCAGACGTCGTGCATGTGATAGCAGGCCACGGCCTCCTCGAACATCGGCAGCGTCGTGAGTTTGCCGGCGCGATTCTGCGGCGTGTCGGCGTCGAGCACTTCGTAGACCGCCTGGGGGTGGCTCTTGCCCTTGACCAGAATGCGGTCGATGAAGCGGATGCGGTAGCGCGAGGGATCCTGCAAGGCATAAAGGGTGTGCTCGCTGATCAGGAGCGGGGCGGCGTAGTCCTTGGTCACGCCCTCTAGGCGCGAGGCGAGATTGACCGAGTCGCTGATCACCGTGCTGTCCATGCGATTGAGCCCGCCGACGGTGCCGAGCAGGACCATGCCGGTATTGAGGCCGATGCCGATGTTCACCGGGCTGTAGCCGGCGCGGGCGCGGCCGAGGTTGTAGACCTCGAGCTGGGCCAGCATGTCGATGGCGGCGGCCAGTGCGTCGTCGGCGCTGCCGGGGAACAACGCCATGATGGCGTCGCCGATGTACTTGTCGATGATGCCTTCGTTGCGGCCGATCACCGGCTCCATCTCCGACAGGTAGGAGTTGATGAAGCGGAAGTTCTCCTGCGGCGTCATCGTTTCCGACAGCGCGGTGAAGTCGCGGATGTCGGAGAAAAGGATGGTCATTTCCTTTTCGACGTGCGTACCGAGTTCGACTTGCATGATGCTCGGCGTGCGCAGCAGCGAGAGGAACTGGCGTGGCACGAACTTGCTGTAGGCCGCCTCGGTTCGGGCGAGCGTGGCGCGCGTATGCTCGTGCGCCCGCGTTTCGCGTTCGACGGCTTCGCGCAGGGCATCCAACTCGGCTTCTTGCAGCGATTTCTGCGGTTGGGCGAGCGATTGGGGCCCGGTCTCCGTGGGTTGGGTTTCGGCCATGCTCTTCAAATATCACAATGCAGCCCGTCACGCAATCTTTTGCCGGAATGGAGCGTGCGGCCCCCACTTTTCTTGATCGCGGTCATGGCCGGCGACGCAGCAGTGTTGACCTAGGTCATAACGCACTGCATCAATTTCACATATCAATGCATCCTAATATTTCGGCCTTGTCTTTCACCTTCGATCGAAAGGAAGCGCAACATGAACGTACGGGGAATCAAGCGTCTGGCTGCGTGGCCGGCGCTGGCGACCGTGACAATGGCGCTGGTGCTGGGGTGGCCGATCATGGCGGGTGCCGCGGAAGAGAAAAATGAGCCACCGCCGGTGAAGATGAACACCACGGCCGACCACAGCAAGTTCAAGGAACTGCAGCAGACCTTCAAATCGGGGCCGGAGGTCACCAAGGCCTGCCTGTCCTGCCACACCGAGGCCGCCAAACAGGTGCATCGCACCAAGCACTGGACCTGGGAGTTCCTCAATCCCGAGAACAACCAGCGCCTCGGCAAGAAGAACGTCCTCAACAACTTCTGCATCTCGATCTCGCAGAACTATCCCTTCTGCACCTCCTGCCACGTCGGCTACGGCTGGAAGGACAAGGACTTCGACTTCACCTCCGAGGTCAATGTCGATTGCCTGGCCTGCCACGACACCACCGGCAACTACAAGAAGGCGGCTGGCAAGGCCGGACATCCGCTGTACGAGCCGCTCGAAACGCCCCCGGGCTCGGGCAAGTTCACCCAGCCGCCGGACCTGAGCAAGATCGCGCAGAAGGTCGGCAAGACCAGCCGCGACACCTGCGGTTCCTGCCATTTCTTCGGCGGCGGCGGCGACGGCGTCAAGCACGGCGACATGGACAGCTCGCTGGCCGCGCCCGACAAGGAACTCGACGTGCATATGGACGCCTCGGGCCTCGACTTCACCTGCGGCACCTGCCACAAGACCTCGAGCCACGACGTTCCCGGCAGCCGCTACACGCCGACCGCGATCGACAAGGGCGGCGCGCAGATGCGCGGCAAGGCCGAGGACGCCAAGCGCAACCCGGCGACCTGCAACTCTTGCCATGGCAACGCGCCGCACAAGAAGCAGGATCGCCTCAACGGCCACGCCACCAAGCTCGCCTGCCAGACCTGCCATGTGCCGGCGATGGCGCGCGGCGGCGTGCCGACCAAGATGAGTTGGGACTGGTCCACGGCCGGCCAAAGGGACAAGGACGGCAAGCCGATAACCAAAAAGGATGACAAGAATCACATCATCTACGAGAGCCGCAAGGGCGATTTCGTCCTCGGCGAGAAGGTGAAGCCCGAATATCGCTGGTTCAACGGCAAGGTGACCTACACCCTGCTCGGCGACAAGGTCGAGAAGGGCGCAACGCCGGTCGGCATCAACATGATCGGCGGCAGCCCGAACGACGGCAAGTCGCTGATCTGGCCGATGAAGGTCATGCGCGGCAAGCAGCCGTTCGACCCGGTGAACAAGACGCTGGTGATGCCGCACACGGCGGGCAACGACGACATCGGCTACTGGAAGAACCTCAACTGGGAACCGGCCATTGCGGACGGCATGAAGAATGTCGGGGCGCCGTTCTCGGGCAAGGTCGACTTCCTCTCGACCGAAATGTACTGGCCGATCACCCACATGGTCGCGCCCAAGGACAAGGCCGTGGCCTGCGCCGAGTGCCATTCGGCCAAGAGCCGCCTCGCGGGCCTGCCCGGCATCTACATGCCGTCCTACAGTGCCAGGAGCTGGCTGGACCTGATCGGCTGGCTGCTCGCTGCGGCGACGCTGGCCGGTGTCATCATCCACGGCGCGCTGCGCGTTTTCCTCGGCAGGAAGGGGTAAGAACATGTCCGCACACGCAATGCAGAAACTCTACGTCTTCAAGATCTTCGAGCGCATCTGGCACTGGTCGCAGGCGGGACTGATCATCTTCCTGCTCATTACCGGTTTCGAGGTGCACGGCAGCTACGCCAACTTCGGCTTCGAGAAGGCGGTGAATTACCACACCATCGCCGCCTGGTCGCTGGTCGGGCTGTGGGTGTTCGCAATCTTCTGGCACTTCACCACCGGCGAATGGAAGCAGTACATCCCGACGCTGGCGAAGGTCGATGCCATGGCCAAGTACTACCTGTTCGGCATCTTCGTCAATGCGCCGCATCCGTTCCGCCTGACCACGCTGAAGAAGCACAACCCGCTGCAGCGGCTGGCCTATCTCGGGGTGATGCTGTTCATCGGCCCGCTGATCTGGTTCACCGGCTGGTTCTACATCTTCTTCGACAAGTGGCACGCCTGGGGCTGGGACAAGTACCTGAGCCTGGAATGGGTGGCGTTCTTCCACACCATCGCCGCGTTCATGATGCTGCTGTTCCTGATCGCCCACGTCTATCTGACCACCACCGGCCACACCCCGCTCGCCCACATCAAGGCCATGATCACCGGCTGGGAAGAGGTCGAGGCCGAGGAAACTGCGCCGGTCAAGCACTGAATGCAATTGCAACAATCAATCCAGCTTTGCCCAAGAGGAGAATCAATATGACACGCAAGTTTTCGATGACCGTGCTGGCGGCGCTGCTCGGCGCCACCGCGATGACCAGTGCCCTGGCCTATGACGCCGACTGGAAGCGCGGCCGCGTCTATTACCGCCAGGTGTGCACCAGTTGCCACATGGCGCAGGCGAACAAGCAGTTCGGCCCCAACGAGCGCACCAAGGCCGACTGGACCGCCTACCTCAGCGCGGACAAGCACAACAAGGGCAAGGACACGATCAAGCAGTATTACAGCAAGCAGTACCGCGCCAGCATCAAGGCCAGCAACAAGGCGGCCGAGAAGTTCGCCGATACGCCCGATCAGGAGCTGATGGACGACGTCAAGGCCTTCCTGATCAAGAGCGCCAAGGACGGCGACTCCCCGGCCAGCTGCAGCTGATCCGCCGAACCATCCCCCGCACCCCTCTGTCCGAACGAGGGGGCGGGTTCGTTGTGTGACAAGGAGAGCAATTCATGTCTGAAGGCGCATCCTGGCGGGCCGGCTTCAAGGCCGACTACGAAAGCATACTTGTCGAACCCTGGGCGCCGCACATCGGTGCCATTCTGATGGTGATGATCATCCTGCTGCTGATGGTCAACGGCCTGTTCTGGGGCGTCTTCGGCGGGCTCAAGCTCTGGGGCGACTGGTTCAACAGCAGCATTGGCCTCGGCCCCCTGCTCGGCATCAAGAGCGACCTCGACGGCCCGCTGATGCACCGCATGTCGCTGATGAACATCACCCTGATCGTCGGCGCCTTCGCCGCGGCGATGATCTCGCGCCAGTTCTCGATCTTCCGCGCACCGAAGCTCGAGTACATCTGGGGTGCCGCGGGCGGCACGCTGATGGGCGTTGGCGCCACGCTGTCCGGCGGCTGCACCACCGGCGGCTTTTACACCCCGGCGCTGCATTCCTCGCCGGCGGGCTGGGTGATGGCGGCGGGCCTGATCATCGGCGCCGTGATCGGCCTCAAGCTGCTGATGTGGACTCTCGAAAATATCGAGTGGGGCATGCAGGCGCCCGGCGCCATCGAGCCGCCGGGGCGCGCGATCCATCCCTGGATCGGCGTGGCGCTCATCGCCATCATCATCGCGTGGACCCTGAACTGGGCGACGAGCGGCGACGAAAAACTGGTCGGGCGTGCCCTCATCGTCATCGCCGGCTTCCTCATGGGCTTCGTCATGCACCGCTCGCGCCTCTGTTTCGCCCGCTGCTTCCGCGAGCCTTTCATGACCGCCGAGGGCGACATGACCAAGGCCATCATCGTTTCGCTGGCGATCGGCATTCCCGCAGCGGCGCTGCTGTTCGAGAAGAAGCTGATCGACCCCTACCTGGCGATCCCGCCGACCTTCTGGCTCGGCTCCCTGCTCGGCGGCCTCATCTTCGGCCTCGGCATGGTCTTCGCCGGCGGCTGCGCCTCGGGCGCGCTGTGGCGTGCCGGCGAGGGCCACCTCAAGCTGTGGGTGGCGGTGTTCTTCTTCGCCTGGGGCGGCTCGACCTTTTCGGGGATCCTGCACCACTGGGACGTGATGACGCGCGACGTCAACCTCGAGAGCATCGAATTCACCAAGGTCGGCATCCAGACCTACCTGCCGGATATGGTCGGCGGCTGGGGCTGGGCGCTGTCGATCAGCCTGGGCATCCTGGCGATTTGGTACGCCTGGGTGCGCTACAACGAATCCACCGAGAAATTCACGGTTGTCTAACGAAGGAGACTCTCCATGAATATCAAGCTCAAGAGCATAGCGCTGGCCGTCGCGCTGGCATTGCCCGTCGCCTTGCCGGCGGCCCTGCTGAGCGAGCCGGTCCGGGCGCAGCAGGACGTGAAGAAGGACGGCTGGTATCGCCATATCGTCGATATCGACTTCGTCAAGCCCTATGTCGACATCCCGCCCAAGCCCGGCGTCATGCTGATCGATTCGCGTCCGGCGGCGCGGCAGTATGACCCGGGCCACATCCCCGGGGCAATCAACATTCCCGACAGCCAGTTCGACAAGCTCGCCGACAAGCTGCCCGCCGACAAGGCCACGCTGCTGATCTTCTATTGCGGCGGCTTCGAGTGCATGCTGAGCCACCAGTCGGCCTTCAAGGCCGAGAAGCTGGGCTATACCAACATCCGCGTCTATTCCGCGGGCAGCCCCGACTGGGCCAAGAACGGCACCGGGCAGTCGGTTTCCGCCGCCTATATCAAGAAGCTGCAGGCCGACAAGGCGCCGCACATGCTGATCGATGCGCGGCCGAAGCGTACCGCCGACAAGGGCATGATCCCCGGCGCGGTCAATATTTCCGAGAGCGAATTCGACAAGAATGTCGACAAGCTGTCGGCCGACAAGGCGACGCCCTTGATCATTTATTGCGGTGGCCTGGAGTGCGTGCTTTCCGACAAGGTCGCGGCCAAGGCCCGCGCGCTGGGCTACACGGACGTCAAGACCTATCCCGAAGGCTATCCGGAATGGGAGAAGCTGTTCGGTGCGGCACCCGCGGCGGCTCCGGCCGGCGCGGCCGCTCCGGCGGCGGCGCCCAAGGCGGCAGCGCTCGAGCCCGGCAAGGAGAAGGGCTCGGTCACCGTCGCTTCGTTCGAGAAGGTGCTCAAGGAGCAGCCCGACGCGATCAACCTCGTCGACGTGCGGGACGCCAAGGAGTTCGCCGGCGGGACGATCAAGGGTGCGAAGAACATCCCGATGAATGCGCTGGAAAAGGCGATCGACCAGCTGCCCAAGGACAAGCCGACGGTCTTCATCTGCGGTACCGGTGCCCGCTCCGGCGAGGCCTACGACACGGTCAAGCTGGTGAAGGCGGATCTGCCGGTGTATTTCATCGACGCCACCATCAAGTTCCTCGGCGACGGCAAGTTCGAGATCAAGCAGAAGTAAGTTCCGCCAGGAATATCGCGGCGATACGCATCGCCGCCGCGACGAGGGGCTGCGGCCCCTCTTGTCGTTTATGGTGTTCGCCGCTAAGCTGTCAAAATGCTGACGTAAGACCCGCGTCAGTCCCCTTGCGTAGATTCCGCTTCGCTAAGAAGCAGAAGTCCATCTTTGGAGGAAAAGGAGACTAACCATGGCACAGGAAATCTGGGAACGAATTCGGGCCAACCCGAAGTTCCAAAAACTCGTCAGTAAGCGCAACAACTACTCGATCGTCATGAGTATCCTGATGATCATCGCCTATTACGGCTACATCCTGCTCGTCGCTTTCGACAAGTCCTTCCTGGCCACCAAGATGGGCTCGGGCATGGTCATGTCGATCGGCATTCCGATGGGCGTGGGCGTCATTCTCTTCACCATCATTCTGACCTGGATCTACGTCCGCCGTGCGAACACCGAGTTCGACGCCGATGCTGAAGAGATCATCAAGGAGGCCACCAAGTGAGCGTTTCCAACAAGCAGATTCTCGGCGGCCTTGCGCTGCTGGCCCTGGCCGGCGGTGCCTTCGCCGCGGGCGCCGACCTCGGCACCACCCAGAAGCAGGCCACCAACTGGACGGCCATCGTCATGTTCGCCATTTTCGTCGGCGCCACGCTGTGGATCACCAAGTGGGCGGCGTCCAAGACCAAGACCGCGGCCGACTTCTACACCGCGGGCGGCGGCATCACCGGCTTCCAGAACGGCCTCGCGATCGCCGGCGACTACATGTCGGCGGCCTCCTTCCTCGGCATTTCCGGCCTGGTGTTCGCCAACGGCTTTGACGGCCTGATCTTCTCGATCGGCTGGCTGGTCGGCTGGCCCGTCATCACCTTCCTGATGGCGGAGCGCCTGCGCAACCTCGGCAAGTTCACCTTCGCCGACGTCGCCTCCTATCGCTTCGCCCAGACCCCGCTGCGCAGCTTTGCTGCCACCGGCACGCTGGTCGTGGTGGCCTTCTACCTGATCGCCCAGATGGTCGGCGCCGGTCAGCTCATCAAGGTGCTGTTCGGCCTCGAGTACATCTACGCTGTGATGATCGTCGGCGTCATCATGATGATGTACGTGCTGTTCGGCGGCATGACCGCGACGACCTGGGTGCAGATCATCAAGGCGGTGATGCTGCTCGGCGGCGCGACCTTCATGGCCCTGGCCGTGCTGTTCCAGTTCGGCTTCTCGCCCGAGGCGCTGTTCGCCAAGGCGGTCGAGGTGCATGGCAAGCACGACGCCATCATGAGTCCGGGCGCGCTGATCACCGATCCGATTTCGGCCATATCGGTCGGCATGGCGCTGATGTTCGGCACCGCAGGTCTGCCGCACATCCTGATGCGCTTCTTCACCGTGCCCAACGCCAAGGAAGCCCGCAAGTCGGTAGCCTGGGCGACGACCTGGATCGGCTACTTCTACATCCTGACCTTCATCATCGGCTTCGGCGCGGTGGTCAACCTGATCCCGAATCCGTCCGAGTACTACGTCGGTGGTGAACTGGCCAAAGGCCTAAAGGGCGGCGGCAACATGGCGGCCGTGCATCTGGCCAACGCCGTCGGCGGCAACTTGTTCCTCGGCTTCATCTCAGCCGTGGCCTTCGCCACGATTCTGGCGGTGGTGGCGGGCCTGACGCTGTCGGGCGCCTCGGCCGTGTCGCATGACCTTTACGCCTCGGTCTGGCGTCATGGCAACGTCGATTCCGCCACCGAACTGCGCGTGTCCAGGATCACCACGGTGATCCTCGGCATCGTCGCGGTCGCGCTGGGTGTGATCTTCGAGAAGCAGAACGTCGCCTTCATGGTGATGCTGGCCTTCACGGTCGCCTGCTCGGCCAACTTCCCGGTGTTGTTCATGTCGGTGCTGTGGAAGAACTGCACGACGCGCGGCGCCGTCGCGGGTGGTACCGTCGGCCTGATCCTCTCGGTGGTGCTGACCGTGGTTTCGCCGGCCGTGTGGGAAGCCGCCCTTGGCAACCCGAAGGGCAGCGCGATGTTCCCCTACGCTTCGGCCGCCATCTTCTCGATGACTGCCGCCTTCTTCGTCATCTGGCTGGTGTCGATCCTCGACAACAGCGCGCAGGCACAGAAGGAACGTGCGCTGTTCGGCGACCAGCTGACCCGGTCCGAGACCGGCGTCGGCGCCTCGACCGCCTCCGCGCACTAAGCAGTACCCGTACCGCAACACCAGGAAGAACCCCGGGTCCGCCCGGGGTTTTTTCTTGCGGGGAGCGTGCCGCTTTGGCTATAATTCGCGCCTCTTTGGCCAGTTAGCTCAGTTGGTAGAGCAGCGGATTGAAAATCCGCGTGTCCTTGGTTCGATTCCGAGACTGGCCACCAGCATCCGAACGGCCCTCCACTGGAGGGCCGTTTCCTTTTGTCCTTCCGCGCGATGCGCGCATACTGCTTGACGGCAGGCAAGTTCAGGTCCTGCTTCGCCGATATAATTGAGCCGTAAGGAGTTTTCGGCACCGCCCATGCAGCTTTTCGCCCTCGGCATCAATCACCACACGGCGCCGCTCGCCATGCGCGAGCAGTTGGCGTTCGACCCCGTGCGGCTGCAGCAGGCATTGCATGATTTGCTGCGGGCCAAGCCGGTGCGCGAGGCGGCCATCCTGTCGACCTGCAACCGGACCGAACTCTACTGCGCCGCCGACCAGGCCTGTGCCGCCGCCGACTGGCTGGCCGAGTACCATGCCCTGCCGCCGTCACGGATCGAACCCTACCTCTACACCCATCCGCAGAAGGATGCCGTGCGCCACATGTTCCGCGTCGCCTCCGGCCTCGACTCGATGGTGCTGGGCGAGCCGCAGATCCTCGGCCAGATGAAGCAGGCGGCGCGCGCCGCCGAGGAAGCGGGCACGCTCGGCACGCTGCTGTCCAAGCTGTTCCAGCGCACTTTTTCCGTGGCCAAGGAAGTGCGCTCGACCACCGCCATCGGCGCCAACATCGTCTCGATGGCCGCCGCCTCGGTGCACCTGTCGGCCCGCATTTTCGAGAGCATCGCCGGGCAGAAGGTGCTGTTCATCGGCGCCGGCGAAATGATCGAGCTGTGCGCCGCGCATTTCGCCGGCGAGAATCCCAAGCGGCTGACGGTGGCCAACCGCACGCTGGAGCGCGCGCAGGCGCTGGCCGAGCGCTTCAACGGCGATGCCATGCGCCTCGACGAGCTTTCCGAGCGCCTGGCCGAATACGACATCGTCGTCTCCTGCACGGCGAGCCAGTTGCCCATCGTCGGCCTCGGCATGGTCGAGCGCGCGCTCAAGGCGCGGCGCCACCGGCCGATGGTGATGGTCGACCTGGCCGTTCCGCGCGACATCGAGGCAGAGGTCGGCGACCTCGACGACGTCTTCCTCTACACGCTCGACGACCTCGGCCAGCTCGTCGAGCAGGGCATGGAATCGCGCCAGGCCGCCGTGGTCGAGGCCGAGTCCATCATCGACGACCGGGTGCAGAATTTCCTGCACTGGATGGATACGCGCGAGGTGGTGCCGACCATCCGGGCGCTGCGCGATGCCGCCGAGCGCACGCGCCGCCACGAAGTCGAGCATGCACTCAAGATGATCCGCCGCGGCGACGATCCGGCCGCGGTGCTGGAAGCGCTGTCGCACGGACTCACCAACAAGCTGGTGCATCCGCCGACCCAGGCGCTCAACCAGGCCGAGGGCGAGGAGCGCGCCGAGGTGGCGCAGCTGCTCTCCCGCATCTACCGCCTCCATTCCGACAACTAGCTGACCGCAATCGCGGCCGTCGCCACCACGGCGCGGCCGCGCGGCTGTTCCATTGCCATGAAGCCTTCCATCCGCAGCAAACTCGAACAACTCGCCGCCCGCCTCGACGAGGTCGACGGCCTGCTGGCCGAAGAGTCGGCGGCGCGCGACATGGACAAGTTCCGCAAGCTCTCGCGCGAGCGCGCGGAGGTCGAGCCGGTGGTGGCGCTCTATCGCCGCTTCCTGCAGGCGGAGGGCGACCTGGCCGAGGCCGAGGGCTGGCTGGCCGACCCCGAGATGAAGGCCATGGCGCAGGAGGAGATCGCCGCCGCCCAGGAGCGCCTGCCGGCGATCGAACTCGAGCTGCAGAAGCTGCTGCTGCCGAAGGATCCCAACGACGACAAGAACATCTTCCTCGAGATCCGCGCCGGCACCGGCGGCGACGAATCGGCCCTGTTCGCCGGCGACCTGTTCCGCATGTATTCGCGCTACGCCGAGCGCCAGCGCTGGAAGGTCGAGGTGGTGTCGCAGAACGAGTCCGACCTCGGCGGCTACCGCGAGGTGATCTGCCGCGTCGAGGGGCAGGGCGCCTATTCGAAGCTCAAGTTCGAGTCGGGCGGCCATCGCGTCCAGCGCGTTCCGGCGACCGAGGCGCAGGGGCGCATCCACACCTCCGCCTGCACCGTGGCGGTGATGCCCGAGGCCGACGAACTCGTCGCCATCCAGATCAATCCCGCCGACCTGCGCATCGACACCTTCCGCGCCTCCGGCGCCGGCGGCCAGCACATCAACAAGACCGACTCGGCCGTGCGCATCACCCACATTCCCTCGGGCCTCGTCGTCGAGTGCCAGGACGACCGTTCGCAGCATCGCAACAAGGCACAGGCCATGAGCGTGCTCGCGGCGCGCCTGGCTGACATGCAGGAGCGCGAGCAGGCGCAGAAGATCGCCTCGACGCGCAAGTCGCTGGTCGGCAGCGGCGACCGCTCCGAGCGCATCCGCACCTACAATTTTCCGCAGGGCCGCGTCACCGACCACCGCATCAACCTCACGCTCTACAAGCTGGCGATGGTGATGGAGGGCGACCTCGACGAGTTGATCGGCGCGCTGACGGCCGAGCATCAGGCCGAGCTGCTTGCGCAGCTCGCTGAGTAATGGCCCACCACCCCCGGCCCCGCCTCAAGGCGGGGAGCCTCCTTGCTCGCTGCGCTCGACCATTACGGGGCGCTACGTGGCGACGGTGCAGCGGATGTTCGCTTCGCGAACACGCCGTCTCGCCTTGGGGCGGCCCGGCGGCGAGACTGCCATGAGCGCGGCAACCGTAGCCGGCGCGCTGGCGGCCGCGCGCCAGTCCATCCCCATCGTCGAGGCACGGCTGCTGCTGCGCCATGCGCTCGGCGCAAGCGCCGCTTGGCTCGAGGCGCACCGCGACGATCTCCTGCCGCGCAGCGCGGCGGAAGCCTTCGCCGCGCTGGTCGAGCGCCGCGCCTGCGGCGAGCCGGTGGCCTACCTGCTGGGCTTCCGCGAGTTCTACGGCCGCGAGTTTTCGGTGACGCCCGACGTGCTGATACCGCGGCCCGAGACCGAACTGCTGGTCGAAATCGGACAGAAAATAGTCGGCACCCCAGGGGTACTTCCTGCGGGGCGCGCTGGCGATACGGCGAGTCTGCTCGATCTCGGCACCGGCAGCGGCTGCGTCGCCATCACGCTGGCGCTGGAACTGCCGCAAGCACGTGTCTCCGCCGCCGACATTTCCGCCGCGGCGCTGGCGGTCGCCCGTGCCAACGCCACGCTGCTCGGCGCCGATGTGAGCTTCGTCGAGAGCGACTGGCTGGCCTGCTTCGGCGGCCGGCGTTTCGACCTCATCGTCTCCAATCCGCCGTACGTCGCCGCCGGCGATCCGCACCTGAGCGAGGGCGACTTGCGCTTCGAGCCGCCGTCGGCGCTGGCTTGCGGTGCCGACGGCCTCGACGCGATCCGCCGCATCGTTGCCGACGCATCGCGCCATCTCGAGGCCGGCGGCTGGCTGCTGCTCGAACACGGCTACGACCAGGCCGACGCCATGCGCGAACTGCTCGCCGCCGCCGGCTTCGCCGACATCGAGCAGCATCGCGACCTGGCCGGCATCGTCCGCGTATCGGGCGGGCGCTTGACGAAATATCAGGAAGCGCTAAACTAGTACCTGACAATTTCAATCAACTATTCGGAGTTCCCCCGATGGACGTCAAAGAAAAGATTCACCAGACCGTGACCGGCAACCCCGTGGTGCTGTTCATGAAGGGCACGCCGCAGTTCCCGCAGTGCGGCTTTTCGGCCAAGGCCGTGCAGATCCTCAAGGCCTGCGGCGTCGACAAGTTCGCCACCGTCAATGTCCTGACCGAGCCCGAGATCCGCACGGGCATCAAGGACTACGCCAACTGGCCGACGATTCCGCAGCTGTTCATCAACGGCGAGTTCATCGGCGGCAGCGACATCATGATGGAGATGTACCAGGCCGGCGAACTGCAGCAGAAGCTCGAGGGCATCGCAAAGGCGGCCTGATCCGCTTGATCAGCCGCTGATCACTTTGCGGCCGCGGTCGCCCAGACCGCGAGCCCCTGGGCGTCGAGGTCGAGGTCGAGGCGCCACAATTCCAGAATCTCCTCTTCCGCCAGCGCGACGCCGTGGGCGCGCGCTTCCTCTAGCAGGTAGCCAGCAAGCGCAGTGCGGATCGTCGGCACCGGATCAGCGCCGGCTGCCGCCTTGACGGCGGCCAGGGTGAGCTTCACGCAATCGTCCATGCGACGCAACATCTGCGCGGCCAGCGGCCGCGGCGAACCGAGGCGGCTGAAATGCGTGAGGTAGACCGCCTCGGGTTCGAGCGCCATCATGCGCTCGACCGAATCGCGCATGTCGACCGGGTCGAACTGCACCGGCGTCGCCGAGGGAAAGACGAAGGCGCGGCCGTCTACGTCGAGCTCGCGGTAGCTGATGCCGAAGGTGTCGCCGGTGAAGATGCCCTTGGCGGCGCGGTCGTGGATGAACACGTGATGCTTGGCATGGCCGGGGCTGTCGTGGCAGACGAGTTCGCGGTGGCCGAGCTTGATGGTCGTGCCTTCGGTGGCCTCGATGATCCGTTCGGCCGCGACCGGCAGCAGCTCGCCGTAGAGCGCGCGTGCCGTCTCGCGGCCATAGACTTCCTCCGTTGCCGCCATCAACCTGGCCGGATCGATCATGTGGCGTGCGCCGCGCGGATGCACCACCAGCCTGGCCCCGGGAAAGGTCCGCATCATCGCACCGGCGCCGCCTGCGTGGTCGAGGTGGATGTGGGTGAGGATGACGTAATCGACCGCGTCCGCCGTCAGGCCGAGCGCAGCGAGTGCCGCCTGAGCGTGCGGCAGGCTGGCGTTGCTGCCGGTGTCGACGAAGGCGGCGCGGCCGTCGTCCACGACGAGGTGGATGGCTGCCAGCATGTGCCGCACGTAGCCGGCATCGAAGGCATGGATGCCGTTGTGGTAGTCGATCAGATGCATCGTTTCACCCCCGCAGTTCCGCCAGCAGCCGCGCGATCATGCGCTTGGCCTGACCCAGGTAGCCGGCGCCGAAGATGTTGAAGTGGTTGAGGATATGGTAGAGGTTGTAGAGCGTCTTGCGCGCCTCGTAGCCGGAATCCAGCGGCCAGGCCTCGCGGTAGGCGGCGTAGAAGGACTCGGGGAAGCCGCCGAACAGTTCCGCCATGGCGATGTCGGCCTCGCGGTCACCGTGATAGCAGGCGGGGTCGAAGACCACGGGCGTGCCATCGGGCAGCATGCCGGCGTTGCCGCCCCAGAAGTCGCCGTGGAGCAGGCTCGGCACGGGATGGCCATCGACGAAAAAGGCGGCGACCTTCTCGCAAAGCTCCTCGCCGTCCTGCAGCGTCAGTCGGTCCGCGCCCTTGCTGCGCGCCAGCGCCAGCTGCGGCCGCAGCCGCCGCTCGGCGAAGAAGCGCGGCCAGCTGTCCATCCAGCCGTTCGGTTGCGCTCCGAGGCCGATGAAGTTGTCGGTGGGCCAGCCGAAGCGTTCGCCGGCATGGCGATGCAGCGCGGCCAGCTGCCGGCCGAGCGTCGCGCCGGCGGTCCGATCGAGCGAACGCAATTCGAGGTATTCGAGTTCGAGGAAGGCCTGGCCGTCGGCGTGGCCATGGCGGCCGACTGCGGGAACGCGGACCGTGCCGGTCTCGCGCAGCGCCGCGAGCCCGGCGACCTCGGCCTCGAACCGCGGCAGGTCCGCTGCGTCGGCGGTCTTGACGAAGGCGCGTTGGAGGAGGGCGTTCAGTTCGAGGCCAGCCGTGCGTTGGCGATCGACAGTCGCGATGCCATGACCCGGAGGAAGGACTGGTAGAAGTGCATGCGCGTCGCCTCCGAGGCGTGGCGCAGTGCCTGGCCGGCGATGGTGACGACGCGCGCGGTGGTCTGGGCGATGACGTCGGCGCCGCGCACGTGATGGCCGCCGCCGACCACCGCCATTTCGCCGAACACCTCGCCGGGAGAGAGCACGTTGAGGACGCGGCCCTTCTTCACGACGCGCAGCTCGCCCTCGAGCAGGAAGCAGAAGGAGTCGCCGTGCTCGCCGTCCTTCATCACCAGCGTTTCCGGCGCGACTTCCTCCCAGCGCGAGAAACGCACGACTTCCCAGATCTCGACGTCGGAGAAGTCGTGGAAGAACTCGATGGCGCGCAGCGACTCGAATTTCTCCGAGTCGGGGAACATGCTCTGGCGCGAGGCGATCTGCTGGTTGCGGAAGGACTGCGCCAGGTCGTGGGCGAACTCCTCCCAGGTGGCATAGCGGGCGTCGAGTTCCTTCTGCATGGCGCGGGCGACGATGGCGTCGAGGCTGGGCGGCAGATCGGCGCGGAAGGTCGAGGGCGGCGGTGCGTCCGAGTTACAGATCGCGTAGATCATGCCGAAGTTGTTGTTGGCGTTGAACGGCAGCCGCCCGGTGAGCAACTGGTACATCACCACGCCGAGCGAATAGATGTCGGTCTGGTGGGTGAGCGGCATCTCGCGCACCTGCTGCGGCGACATGTAGGCCGGCGAGCCGACGCCCGAAACCTGGGTGCGCGTCTCGTCGCCGGTGCTCTGGATCGCCGCGCCGAAATCGGAAATCTTGATGTCGCCGCCCGTGCCGGAGAGCAGGATGTTGGCCGGCTTGATGTCACGGTGGGTGATGCCCATGCGGAAGGCGTAGTCGAGCGCGCGGGTGCATTTGAAGATGATCTCGACCAGGCGCTCCACCGGCAGCAGGTTGTCGGCGCGGCAGAACTGCTCGAGGGTGCCGCCGGCGACGTACTCCATGACGATGTAGCTGTGCTCGTCGCTGCCTTCCTCGGCCATCACCGCGTCGAAGATCTGCACGATGTGCGGGTGGAACAGCTTGCCGGCGAGCGAGGCCTCGTTGATCAGGAGGTGGCGATAGACCTTGCCCTTCTCCCGATCCTTGAGGACGTCGGCGAAGATGAGCTTGATCGCCACTTCGCGATTGGCGAAGGAGTCGTAGCCGAGGTAGACGGTGGAGGTCGCGCCCTCGCCCAGCTTGCCGCGGATCTCGTATTTGCCGATGCGTTCGATGCTCATGCGTCGCTCACATCGCCAGCGACGTCAGTCGCGTGTTGGCCATGTCGAGGCGATCGACCAGGATGCGCAGGAAGGCGCGGTCGAACTCGTGGCGGGTGGCCTGGTTGGCCTGCGTCAGGGCTTCGGTGCCGACGACGATGACCAGGCCCTCGCCCATGGCGGTGACGTCGGCCGAGCGGGCGCCGCGCTCGGGATTGAGGTAGGCCATTTCGCCGAAACATTCACCGGCCGAGAGGATGTTGAGCAGCTTGTTCTGCTTCGTGACCTTCACCTCGCCCTCGGCCAGCACGCAGAAGTGATCGCCGGGCTCGCCTTCGCGCATCAGGGCGTCGCCCTGATTCAGCCGCCGCCACTTCGACAGGCGCAGCACTTCCCAGATCGCGACGTCGGAGAAGTCGCGGAAGAAGGCGAGTCCGCGCAGCAGGTTGAACTTGTCGGAATCGCCGACGCGGGCGTCGCGCAACGCCGCCATGCCCTCGTTGCGGAAGGCCTCGGCCAGCTCGAAGGAGAAGGCGTCCCAGGTCGGATAGCGCTTTTCGAGATCCTTCTCCAGCGCCTTCATGACGATGGCGTCGAGGCAGGGCGGCAGGTCGGGGCGCACCTGCGTCGGCGGGATCGGGTCGCCGTGGGTGATCTGGTAGACCAGGCTGAAGTTGTTGGTGCCGAGGAAGGGCAGGTGGCCGGTCAGCAGCTGGTAGAAGACGACGCCGAGGGAGAAGATGTCGCTCTGGTGGTTGAGCGGATGCTCCATCACCTGCTGCGGCGACATGTAGGCCGGCGAGCCGATGCCCGAGACCTGGGTCTGGTCCGAGGAGATGGTCAGCGCCGCGCCGAAGTCGGAAATCTTGACGTCGGTGCCCTCGGCATGAAGGATGTTGGCGGGCTTGAGGTCGCGGTGGATGACGCCGAGGCGGTGGGCGAAGTCGAGCGCGCGCGAGCACTTGAAGATCATCTCCACCACGTCCGGCACCGGCAGCAGCGACTCGGGCTTGGTAAAGCGCTCGAGCGTGCCGCCCGCCACGTATTCCATGACGATGTAGCTGGGGTCGGAGTCTGCCACCGCATCGAAGATCTGCACGATGTGCGGATGCACCAGCTTGCCGGCGAGCGAGGCCTCGGTGATGAACAGGTTCCTGGAAATCTTGCCGCCCTCGCCGTCGGCGAACACCGAGGCGCGCACCGCCTTGATCGCGACGTCGCGACCGGTGAACGGGTCGTGGCCGAGGAACACCGTCGCCGTGGCGCCCTCGCCGAGTTTCTTGATGATCTCGTACTTGCCGAGCTTGTCCATCACAGACTTTTGCGCAGGCGTGCGATCGCGGCGCGCACCTGCACCGGCGCGGTGCCGCCGATGTGGTCGCGTGCGGCCAGCGAGCCCTCGACGGTGAGCACGGCGAAGACCTCCTCGCCGATCAGCTTTGAAAAGGCCTGCAACTCGGCCAGCGTCAGGTCGGCGAGGTCACAGCCGCGCTTCTCCGCTGCCTGCACCGCGCGCGCCACGGCCTCGTGGGCATCGCGGAAGGGCAGGCCCTTCTTTACCAGGTAGTCGGCGAGGTCGGTGGCGGTGGCGTAGCCCTGCTTCAGCGCGGCGCGCATCGCCTCCGGCTTGACCTTGATGCCCGGCACCATCTCGGCGAAGACGCGCAGGGTGTCGATCAGCGTGTCGGCCGTGTCGAATAGCGGTTCCTTGTCTTCCTGGTTGTCCTTGTTGTAGGCCAGCGGCTGGCCCTTCATCAGCGTCAAGAGCCCCATCAGGTGGCCGAAGACGCGGCCGCTCTTGCCGCGCGCGAGTTCCGGCACGTCCGGGTTCTTCTTCTGCGGCATGATCGACGAGCCGGTGGTGAAACGATCGGCGAGGTCGATGAAACCGACGCGCGGGCTCATCCAGAGGATCAGTTCCTCCGACAGCCGCGACAGGTGCACCATCACCAGCGAAGCGGCGGCGGTGAACTCGATGGCGAAGTCGCGGTCCGACACCGCGTCGAGCGAGTTCTCGCAGACGGCTTCGAAGCCGAGCTGCTCGGCCACGAACTCCCGGTCGATGGGGAAGGTGGTGCCGGCCAGCGCGGCGGCGCCCAGCGGCAGGCGATTGGTGCGGCGGCGGCAGTCGGCGAAGCGTTCGCGGTCGCGGCGCATCATCTCGACGTAGGCGAGCAGGTGGTGGCCGAAGGTGATCGGCTGCGCCACCTGCAGGTGGGTGAAGCCGGGCAGTGGCGTCGCGGCGTGCTGCTCGGCGGTGTCGATGAGCGCGCGGATGAAGTCGGCCAGCAGGCCGTCGATGGCGTCGATGGTGTCGCGCAGCCACAGGCGGATGTCGGTGGCGACCTGGTCGTTGCGCGAGCGGCCGGTGTGCAGGCGCTTGCCGGCATCGCCGACCAGGGCGGTCAGGCGCTTCTCGATGTTTAGATGGACATCCTCGTCGTCGAGGTTCCAGTTGAATTCACCGCGCTCGATCTCGCCGCGGATCCGCTCCATGCCCCGCTCGATGGCGGCGAGGTCGGCGGCTGCGATGATGTTCTGCTGCGCCAGCATCCTGGCGTGGGCGAGCGAGCCGCGGATGTCCTGCAGCGCCATGCGGCGGTCGAAGAAGACCGATGCCGTGTAGCGTTTGACCAACTCCGAGACCGGTTCGGTGAAACGGCCGGACCAGGTCGACGTGGTGGACGTGCCGGCTGACTCTGACATAATGAAAATTCCGGAAATTCAGTGGGTTTCTGAGACTTCGTGAGCGAAAGTATACGGGAAAACGGGCCGTTCCCCCGCCTGCCTGACTGTTGCAACCTCGGCATCTGGCTGCGGGTGTTGCTCGCCGTCAACCTCGGCGGGCTGGCGGTCGCCTTCGCCCGCGCCGCGGCAAGCAGCCTGCTGGGGGAATTCATGGCGCTGGCGGCGCTGCTCGAACCCGTCGTGCTGGCCAGTCTGCTGGCGCTGTGCGTGGCGCAGCGCTTCCTGATGCGCCTCGACCCGCGCGCGGCAGCGGCAGTCGTCCTCGCGATCGTGCTGGCGCTGACGGCGCTGTTCCACGCGCTGTTCATGACCCTCGGCGGCAGCCAGCTCTGGCGTGCCCTGACCTGGGCGGGGCTGGGCACGCTGCTGCTGCTCGGCTACTTCGACCTGCGCGCCCGCGCCCAGTTGCCGGCGCTGGCCGAGGCGCGGCTGCTGGCGCTGACCTCCCGCATCCGCCCGCACTTCCTGTTCAACTCGATCAATGCCGTGCTCGGCGTGCTGCGCAGCGACCCGCGCCGCGCCGAGCGTGCCCTCGAGGGAATGGCCGATCTGTTCCGCGCCCTGATGCGCGACAACCGCGAGCTGGTGCCGCTGTCCGACGAACTGGCGCTGGCGCGGCAATACCTCGACCTGGAGAAGCTGCGTCTCGGCGAACGCCTGCAGGTGCGCTGGGAGATCGACTCCTGTCCGGTCGATACGCTGGTGCCGCCGCTGATGCTGCAGCCGCTGCTCGAGAATGCCGTCTACCACGGCATCGAGCCGGCCGAGCATCCGGGCGAGCTGCTGGTGCGCATGGCCGGCGACCCGGGAAAGGACGGGCGCATGATCGTCGAGATATCCAATCCGCTCGTCGCCGGCGGCGACCATCAGCGCGGCAACCGCATGGCGCTGGCCAACATCCGCGAGCGGCTGATGTTGTATTACGATCTGGAAGCGCGCCTCGAGATCGCCGAGCGCGACGGCCGCTACACCGTGCACATCATCATCCCCAATCGCCGGCAATGAATCCCCTCCGTCTCCTGCTCGTCGATGACGAGGTACCCGCCCGCGCCCGCCTGCGCGACCTGCTCGGCGACATCGCCGCCGAGCTGCCGACCGAGGTGGTGGCCGAGGCCGGTGACGGCATCGCGGCGCTCGAGCGCATCGAGGCGCTTGCGCCCGGCGCCATCGACATCGCGCTGATCGACATCCGCATGCCGCGCATGGATGGCATCGAACTGGCGCAGCACCTGGCCCGCCTGCCGCAGCCGCCGGCAGTGATCTTCGCCACGGCCTACGACCAGTACGCCGTCAAGGCCTTCGAGCTCAATGCCATCGACTATCTGCTGAAGCCGGTGCGCGCCGAGCGACTCGCCGCCGCGCTGAAGAAAGCCGGCCCGGCGTCGCTGCCGTACGCGGCCCTGCGCCAGCTGGCGCCGGAGGGACGCCGCCACCTGCGCTGCCCCGAGCGCGGCCGCGTGCTGCTGGTGCCGGTGGCCGATGTGCTCTACTTCAAGGCCGAGCAGAAGTACGTGACGGCGCGCACCGCCGAACGCGAATACCTGCTCGAGGAATCGCTGACCCAACTGGAACAGGAATTCGCCGCGCGCCTCGTCCGCATCCACCGCAACTGCCTGGTCGCGCGCGATGCGGTCATCGGCTGTGCCCGCGAACCGGTTGCCGGGGCGGAGGGCGAGCCGCCCGAACTGCATTGGACACTGGCGCTCGAGGGCGTACCCGAACACCTGGTGGTCAGCCGCCGCCAGTGGGCCCAGGTCAAGGCGCTCCTCGGCATCTGAAGCGCCGCGCCGTCCCGCCAGCGCGCCCCGCAGGTGCCGCGAAGCAAATCCCCTTGCGGGAATGTACCCTTGGGGTGCCGACTTTTCGGCGAATCTAGGCCTGACGCTGCCGACGGTGGGACAGGCAGCCGCCGCACATGCACAGGCAGATGCCGCCCAGCAGCAGGGCCCCCAGGCCGACGGCCAGCGCCGCGATGCCATGGGCCGCGCCCAGGCCGCTCACGCTCAGCAGGGTGGCGATGCCGAGCACCAATCCGAGCACCGCGAAAACGAGGTTGATCGAGAAGAAAGCGGTTTTCATGACATTCCCCTTCGCTCCATTTGGAAAGCTGCGCCTCTACTGAGGCCTCGGTGCTACCATAAGCAGAATGGTGCGACGCAACAAGCGATCAATTTTCACCCGACGCACAAGAAAATCTCACCCATGACCTATCGCCTGCCGCCGCTGAATGCCCTGCGCGCCTTCGAGGTCGCCGCGCGCCATCTCAGCTTCAAGAACGCGGCGCAGGAACTCTCCGTCACGCCGACCGCGATCAGCCATCAGATCAGGATGCTCGAGGACTTCCTCGGTCTGGCGCTGTTTCGCCGGCTGACGCGATCGCTGGAACTGACGCCGGAAGGCGAGGCCATGCTGCCGAAGGTGCGCGAGGGGCTCGAATGCTTCGCGGCCGCCGTGGAAAGCGCGCGCGTGCAGGTGGCGCAGGAAAGGCTGATCGTCGTCGCCCCACCGTCCTTCGCCACGCGCTGGCTGGTGCCGCGCCTGAAGGGGTTCTCCCAGGCGGCGCCGGGAGTGGAACTGCACCTGGTCAGTTCCCTGAATGCCATCGACGGCGAGCAGCCAGGTGCGGCACGAATATTCGACAGCATCGACTTGCGCGAGGAAGAGTCGCAGGTCGCCATCTGCTTCGGCACCGGGGACTACGCCGGCCTTCACGTCGACCGGATCCTGTCCTCCGGCTACTTCGCCGTCTGCAGCCCCAGGCTCATGGAAGGTCCGCATCCCCTTCGGGAACCCGCGGACATCCGCTTCCACGCCCTGATCCATGACGACACCATCGCCAACGAGCGGGCCCGCCCGAGCTGGGAAGAGTGGCTGCGCCTGGCCGGTGTGACTGGCGTCGACGCCAGCGCCGGTCCCCACTTCCGCGACTCCGGCCTGGCCCTGGTAGCTGCCATCGATGGCATGGGCATCGCGCTCGCGTCGAGGCCGCTGGCGGCCACCGAGGTCGCGGCGGGACGACTCGTGTCCCCCTTCAAGATATCTGTCCAGCACAACTACGCCTACTACCTGGTGACCCCGGAAGCGATCTCCGCCCGACCGGCGGTCGAAGCCTTCCGCCGCTGGCTGCTGGCCGAGGCTTCCGCCATGGAAGAGTTCTGCAGATCCCACTGCTGAGCGCAGGGCTGGCTTCGTGCTTTGGCGTATCGGTACGGCCGAGCAACAGGCACGAGGGGGATGTCGCAGTTCGGCCAGAAGCGGAAGTGGGCTGAGGCACCGAAAAGCAGACGTTGTGTACAGAATGGAGTTTGGAAATCATGATTAATAAAATGCTCAAAGCGTGTGTGATTATTTCAGTGGTGTTTTTTGCACTTGGAGGGGTCGCGCAAGCGCAAGTGTCGGTTCCTGAACCGACGCAAGACCCTTCTGCACTGTATAGGCTTTTCCGAACTCAAAACATGTTCATGTTTCTTTTGCTCGATACGCGAACCGGGCAGATTACGCAAGTTCAGTGGAACATAGAGACCGAAAAGCGATTCACTGAACCGCTCAATCTCAAGCCGCTCGTGGCTGATGGCAAACCAGGACGGTTTACGCTTTATCCGACGCAAAACGTCTATACGTTCATTCTCCTCGACCAGGTCTCGGGGAATTCGTGGCAGGTGCAGTGGGGTAAAAATCCGCTCATTACTCCAATTAACTGACCAGATGTTCGCAGGTGGCGATAGCCGACATGCGCTGAACACATTGGGATAAAGATGCCACCAATTAACCGATTGCAAGGCGATGCGACCTAGGAGGTTGAGCTTTTGCTTTCCCAGCGTCTGAAAGGCGGCAACGGGTCGATAGCCGCCGTCCCGCCAGCGCCGACTTTTTCCTGCATAGCTCATGACCGCTGACGAACTGTCCCTGCAGCTTGCCGATCTTCGCCCGCGACTCGTTCGTTTCGCCCGCCTGCAGTTGCGCGACGATGCGGCGGCCGAGGACGCGGTGCAGGATGCCCTGTTGGCGGCCGCCGAGAATGCCGAGCGCTTCGAGGGCGCCTCGGCCGCGGCGACCTGGGTCTTCGCCATCCTTCGCAACAAGCTGGTCGACGAATTCCGCCGCCGCGGCCGCGACCCGGTCGCCCTGGCAGGGAATGAGGGCGAGGCGGCGCTGGAGAGCCTGTTCGAGGAGCAGTTCGATGCGCGCGGCCACTGGCGCGACCCGCCCCCGGCCTGGTCCGATCCGGCGGCCTCGCTGGAGCAGAAGCGCTTCTGGGAGGTGTTCGAGATCTGCATCTCCTCGCTGCCCGAGCGCCCGGCCCGCGTTTTCGGCATGCGCGAGCTGCTCGGCATGGAGTCCGAGGAAATTTGTAAGGAACTGGGAATCAGCTCGTCTAATTGCTGGGTGCTGCTGCACCGGGCGCGTCTGGGACTGCGCGACTGCCTGTCCCGACGCTGGTTTGGAGAACACTGATGCTTTCATGCAAGGACGCGACGGAACTGATTTCGCAGGGCATGGATCGCCGCCTTTCGCTCGTCGAGCGTTTCGGGCTGCGCCTGCACCTGCTGATCTGCCGCGGTTGCCGCGCCACCGAACAGCATCTGGGCTTTCTCCGCAATGCCAGCTCGGCGTGGCGGCAACACCATGAAGCGCCACCCTCAACCCCGCAAGGAGACTCAAAATGAAAAAACAATCCATCAGCCTCGCCCTCAGTACAGCTCTCGGTACGGCCTTCGTCGCCGGCGCCGCCCTCAGCCCGGCCGTGCATGCCGCCGACAACCCCTTCGGCATGCAGAAGCTCGACGGCGGCTACCAGCTGGCCCAGGCCAAGGCCGACGACAAGAAGAAGGACGGCAAGTGCGGCGAAGGCAAGTGCGGCGCCGAGAAGAAGGCCGTCGAGAAGAAGAAGGACGGTGCCTGCGGCGATGCGGCCAAGGCCAAGGACGGTTCCTGCGGGGCCGAGAAGAAGACAGCCGAGAAAATGGCAACCGAGAAGAAGAAGGACGGTGCCTGCGGCGGCGCGGCCAAGGCCAAGGACGGCTCCTGCGGCGCGAAGAAGTAAGCGCGACAGCATGAAACCCGCCGGCATTTCCGGCGCGGGCCTCGGCTTCAGGCGGGAACTCATCCCCGACCTGAAGGCCGCGCAGTTGGGTGCATGGCCTGCCGCCGTTTCATTTTTCGAGCTGGCTCCGGAGAACTGGGCCGGCATGGGCGGCCGTTCGGCGAAGGACCTGCGTGCCTTCACCGAAGCGCATCCCTTCGTCTGCCACGGCCTCTCGCTCGACCTCGGCGGGCCGCGTCCGCTCGACGAGGCGCTGCTGCGGCGAATCAGGGGCTTCATGCGAGAGCACGGCATTCCCCTCTACACGGAACACCTGTCGTGGTGCGGCGACGACGGCCACCTCTACGACCTGCTGCCGATACCCTGCACCGGCGACGCCGTGAAATGGGTGGCAAGCCGCATCCGCCGCGCCCAGGACATCCTCGAAATGCGCATCGGCATCGAGAACGCCTCCTACTACGTCGCCCCGCCGGGTGCCGAGATGAGCGAGGGAGAGTTCATCCGCGCGGTGGTCGAGGAGGCCGACTGCCTGCTCCACCTCGACGTGAACAACATTTACGTGAACAGCCGCAACTTCGGCTTCGATCCGTTGGAATTCATGGACGCGCTGCCGCTGGAGCGCACCTGCTACCTGCACATGGCCGGTCATTACGTCGAGCCCGACGGCGTGCTGGTCGATACCCACGGCGCCGACGTCATCGATCCGGTGTGGGCGCTGCTCGACGCCGCCTATGCGCGCGTCGGTCCGCTGCCGACCTGCCTCGAGCGCGACTTCAACATCCCGCCGCTGGCCAAGTTGGCAGGCGAGGTCGAACGCATCGCCGCGGTGCAGATGTGCTATCGCGCCCCGCCGGCACGGGTGGCCGCATGACCCCCGCGTTCCAGGACTTCCAGTTCGCCTTCGGCCGCCACCTGCGCGACCCGCGCCGCCACCCGCGTCCGGCCGGCGTGCCGGCGCGCCGCGCCGCGATCTACGGCGAACTGCTCTACAACAACCTCGAGGGCTTCCTGCTCGCCTGCTTCCCACTGACGCGGCGCATCCTCGGCGAGCGGCGCTGGCCGCGGCTGATGCGCGCCTTCTTCCGCGAGGCGCGCTGCCACACGCCGTACTTCCGCGAGATCCCGCGCGAGTTCCTGCGCTGGCTGCTCGAGACCGATCCGCTGCCGGTTGCGGTGCCGCCCTGGCTGCGCGAGCTCGCGCACTACGAGTGGGCCGAGCTGGCGGTCGACGTCATGGAAGCGGACGTTCCGGCGCACGACCCGGCCGGCGACCTGCTCGACGGCATTCCCGTGCCGGCGCCGGCGCTGATGAACCTCGCCTATGCCTGGCCGGTGCAGCGCATCGGCCCGGACTTCCGCCCGCGCAAGCCGGCGGCGACCCGGCTGCTGGTGTTCCGCGACGCGGCCGACGATGTCAATTTCGTCGAACTGAACGCGGTCAGCGCGCGCCTCGTCGCTTTGCTGCAGGAGGGCGGTCGCACGGGACGGCAGACATGCCTCGCCATCGCCGTCGAGCTCGGGCATCCCGACCCGCAAGCGGTGCTCGCGCACGGTGCGGCGCTGCTGGAAGAACTGCGCTTGGCCGGCGCCATCATCGGAGCGAAGAAATGAAGAAGCTGCTCGGCAAGGCCTTCGCCGGCGTCGACTGGCTCGGCCTCTGGTTCGCCATGCTCGGTCTGCGCCTGCTGCTCGGTTGGGAATTCTTCGAATCAGGCCTGGAGAAGTTCCGCGGCGAGAACTGGTTCGCCGACATCCAGGGCAGGTTCCCCTATCCCTTCAGCGCCGTGCCGCCGGACATCAGCTGGCAGCTCGCGACCGGGTTCGAGCTGGTCGGCGGCATCGCGCTGGTGCTGGGCCTGGGCACGCGCTTCTTCGCGGTCTCGTTGTTCGTGCTCACCGTCGTGGCCACCGCCGCCGCGCATTGGCCGGCGACATGGGTGACGCTGGCCGACCTCGCGCAGGGCTACGCCATCACCGACCAGGGCCACGGCAACTTCAAGCTGCCGCTGATCTTCATGGCGATGCTGCTGCCGCTGATGCTCTCAGGGCCGGGACGGTTGTCGATGGATGCGTTCGTCAGGCGGCGGACGATCGGATGACGGATCGTGAAAAGTCGGTAGTGGCGGGACGGCGGCCCGGCGAACGCGCCTGCCCGCGCTGCGGCGCCGTCTTCGTCTGCGGCAACGAGGCCGGCGCGCAGAGCTGCTGGTGCGCCGAGCTGCCGCCGGCGCTGCCCATACCCGGCGCCGGCAGCGGCTGCTACTGCCCGGCCTGCCTGCGCGAGATCATCGCGCAGCAGGATCAGGCGGGAAGGAAGTCGTAGCTGCCGACCCACTTGCCGTCGACATGGTCGATGTGCACATGGCGGGGCGCGACGTGTCGCAGCGCCACGCTGTCGATCGGCTTCTCCGGCTGGCGGCCGAGTTGCTCGGCGACTTCCCAAGTGCAGGACGTCGAGGTCACCGGGCGGAAGTAGAGGTGCAGCTTGTCGTGCGCGGCCGCTGTCTCGTAGCCGCGCGCATCCTCCCGGAAATGCACGAACTTCTTCACCAGGCAGGAGAAGTAGAGTTCCAGTTCGACGAACAGCGGCGCCTGGCGCGCGGCCAGCTCGCGCGCCGCGGGCGCAGTCCATTCGACCTGCACGGGCTTGCCGTTGAGGGTGACGGTGGTGCGTTCCATTGCGACCTCGGCGGGGTGAGGAAACGACTAGCTTGCCACGATTCTGCCGCCGGGTCAGCCGCTGTTCCTGAGGCCCGCGGCGACGCCGTTGATGGTGAGGTGGATGCCGCGCTTGACCCGTTCGTCCGTTTCTCCGGCGCGATGGCGCTTGAGCAGCTCGATCTGGATGTGGTTGAGCGGGTCGAGATAGGGGAAGCGGTTGCGGATCGAGCGCTTGAGCAGCGGGTTGGCGTCGAGCAGTTCGCGCTGGCCGGTGATGGTGAGCAGGGCATCGATGCTGGCCTGCCACTCGGCCTTGAGCCGCGGGAAGATGGCGTCGCGCAGTTTGGGGTCGGCGACCAGGTCGGCGTAGCGGGCGGCGATGCCGATGTCGCTCTTTGACAGCACCATGTCCATGTTGGCGAGCAGGGTGCGGAAGAAGGGCCAGTCGCGGTGCATCTGTCGCAGCAGCTCGATGGCGGCCTCGCCGCGCTCGGCGAGGAAGGCCTGCACCGCGCTGCCGAAGCCGTACCAGCCGGGCAGCATCAGGCGGCACTGCGACCAGGAGAAGACCCAGGGAATCGCGCGCAGGTCTTCGATGGCCTGCGTCTTCTTGCGCGAGGAGGGGCGGCTGCCGATGTTGAGTTCGGCGATCTCGTTGATCACCGTCGATTCCCAGAAATACTGGACGAAGCCCGGCGTCTCGTAGACCAGATCACGATAGGCCTTGAAGGCGTGGGCCGAGAGTTGCTCCATCGCCTCGAGGCATTCGGGACGGGTCATGCCGCTGGCGTGCGGCAGCAGGGTCGCTTCGAGCGTCGCCGCGGCGAGGATTTCGAGGTTGCGGCGGCCGACTTCCGGATTGGAATACTTGGAGGCGATGACTTCGCCCTGCTCGGTGATGCGGATGGCGCCCTGCACGGCGCCGGGCGGCTGGGCCAGGATGGCGTCGTAGCTGGGGCCGCCGCCGCGGCCGACGGTGCCGCCGCGGCCGTGGAACAGCCGCAGCCGCACGCCGTGGCGCTTGGCGACTTCGACCAGCGCGTTCTGTGCCTTGTACAGTTCCCAGCCCGAGGTGAGGAAGCCGCCGTCCTTGTTGCTGTCGGAGTAGCCGAGCATGACCTCCTGCCGCATGCCGCGCGATTCGAGCAGGCGGCGGTAGGCCGGCAGCGCGAACAGCGCATCCATGGTGGCGCTGGCGCGGCGCAGGTCGTCGATGGTCTCGAACAGCGGCACGATGTTGATGTCGAGTTCGCCCTCGCGCGGCCGCAGCAGGCCCGCTTCCTTGGCCAGCAGCGCGACCTCGAGCACGTCGGAGACGCCGTCGGCCTTGGAGATGATGACGTTCTCGATGGCGGCCCTGCCGTAGCGCTCGTGGGCCTCGCGCGCGGCGCGGAAGATCTCCAGTTCGCCGCCGGTCTCGTCGCTGTAGTCGACGAAGGGCGAGGAGAGCAGGCGCGGCGTGGCCAGTTCGCCGAGCAGCAGGGCGATGCGGCCCTCCTCGGCGCGGCCGGCGTAGTCGACGCCGGGGCGGGCGGCCTCGAACAGTTCGTGCACGGTGCGCACATGCACGTCGGAGTTCTGCCGCAGGTCGAGCGCGGCCAGGTGGAAGCCGAAGACCTTGACGGCGCGGCGCAGGCGGCGCAGGCGGCCGTTCGCGATCAGGTGCGAACCGTTGGCGTCGAGCGAATCGCGCACGATGTCGAGTTCGGCGAGGAAGTCGGCGGCGCTGTCGTAGGGCGGCATCTCGCCCAGGGCATGGCGCAGCGCCTCGTGGTTGTCGAGGGCGCGGGCGGTGGCGGCCAGTCGCGCGTAGACGCCGGCCAGCGCGCGGCGGTAGGGCTCGTCCTCGCGATGCGGCGAGCGGTCGGGCGAGCGCTGCACCAGGCGGATCAGATCTTCGCTGGTGCCGACCAGGCCCGAGGCGAGCGACATTTCGGCGCCGATGCGATGCACTTCCTCGAGGTAGTGGTCGATGACGCGCGTGCTCTGCATGCGCAGGGCGGAGCGCAGCACGTCGGCGGTGACGAAGGGGTTGCCGTCGCGGTCGCCGCCGATCCAGCTGCCCATGCGGAGGAAGCAGGGCAGTTCCTGCTTGGCCCAGAACGGATCGGCGGTGGCGAGGTCGTCCTCGAGCCGGCCATAGAGCCGCGGCAGCGCCTTGAGGAAGGTGTAGTCGTAGAAGGAGAGGCCGTTGGCGACCTCGTCGGCGACCGACAGGCGCTTCAGGCGCAGCATGCGCGTCTGCCACAGCGTCAGCACGGCGCGGCGCAGCCCGGCGTCGCTGTCGTCGAGTTCCTCGGGCGTGAGCTGCATGCGGCTGCGCTCGTCGAGCAGCGCGGCGACCTTCATCTGGGCGTTGAAGATGCTCTTGCGCTGGACCTCGGTCGGATGCGCGGTGAGTACCGGCGATACCAGCGCGCCGTCGAAGAACTCGCGCAGCGCGGCCTCGTCGTGGCCACCGTCGCGGGCGCGCTGCAGGGCGAGCTGGAGGCTGCCTTCGCGCGGCGCCGAACCGGCGATGAGGTGGGCGCGCGAGCGGCGGATGTGATGCAGGTCCTCGGCGATGTTGGCGAGGTGCGAGAAGTAGCTGAAGGCGCGCACGACCTGGTTGGCGCGCTCGCGGTCGAGGCCGTCGAGGATGGCGGCGAGTTCGAGGCGCGCTTCGGCGCTCTCCTCGCGGTGCAGGCGGATCGCCAGCTGGCGGATGCGCTCGACCGTGTCGAAGGCGTCGTCGCCCTCCTGCTGCCGCAGCGTTTCGCCGAGGACGCGGCCGAGCAGGCGGATGTCCTCGCGCAGCGGGTGGTCCTTGTCGGGGGCGGTTTCGCCGGGGGGCGATTGGGTCGAATGTTTCATGGGGTCTTCTCGCGCAGGCGATCGCGGGCGGTGTCGACCGCACGATCGATGTAGGTTCCATAGAAGTCGGGCAGGCGCACGCCGACGATGGGCTCGGCCAGCAGCTCGCCGTCGGGGCCGAGCACTTCGATCGTCGGCGTCAGGCGAATCTTGCGGCCGCGGGCGAAATCCTTGTGATTGCCGGCCTTGCCGGAAAAGTCGGCGAGGGCGGTACGGCGGTCGACGTCGATCTGGCGGATCAGCACGCGGGAGGCGGTCGCCGGATCGGCCGCCATCGGATCGAGATGGTGGACGCGCGCCCGCTCGCACCAGCCGCAGCCCTCGCGGCTGTAAAGCACCAGCATGGGCAGCTTCTGTTCGCGCATCTGGCGAGCGTCGGCGGCCAGATCCTGTGCCGGCGGCAGGGCAAAGGCGAGGGGCGGCCATGCTAGAATCGCCGCCGCTGCTAGGCTCAGGCCCGGGCGCAGCCATCGCATGGCAGCACGCGTGCGAAGCCTCATGGCCATCGCCATCAGACTGTCTCCTTGATCGATTACCCAGGACCGCCGTTCGTGAACGCCACCAGCCCCGAGCGCATTGTTATCGCCACGCGCGAATCGCGCCTTGCCCTGTGGCAGGCGGAACACGTGCGCGGCTTGTTGCAACAATTATACCCAGCCTGCAGCGTCGAGCTTCTCGGCATGACCACGCGCGGCGACCAGATCCTCGACCGGCCGCTGGCCAAGGTCGGCGGCAAGGGGCTGTTCGTCAAGGAACTCGAGACCGCGCTGCTGGATAGACGCGCCGACCTCGCGGTTCATTCCATGAAGGACGTGCCGATGCAGCTGGCACCGGAGTTCGCCCTGGTCGCCACCGGCCCGCGCGAGGTGCCGCTCGATGCCTTCGTCTCCAGCCGCTACGCCAGCCTCGACGACATGCCGCCGGGCGCGGTGGTCGGCACCTCGAGCCTGCGCCGCGAGTCGCAGCTCCACGCCAACTATCCCTACCTGGCCGTCACCTCGCTGCGCGGCAACCTCGACACGCGCCTGCGCAAGCTCGACGAGGGCCAGTACGACGCCATCATCCTCGCCGCCGCCGGCCTGACCCGCCTCGGCCTCGGCGAGCGCATCCGCGCCGTGTTGCCGGCCGAGGCTTCGCTGCCCGCCGCGGGCCAGGGTGCGCTGGGCATCGAAGTCTTGTCGTCGCGGCCCGAGATGGCCCAATGGCTGGCCCCGCTCGACGATGCCGCCACGGCCGCCTGCGTCCGCGCCGAGCGCGCCGTCTCGCGCGCGCTGGCCGGCAGCTGCGAGGTGCCGCTCGGCGCCTACGCCGAGATGCGCGGCGGACGGATCTTCCTGCGCGGCTTCGTCGCCCTGCCCGACGGCTCGCGCATCGCCCGCGCCGAGCTCACCGGCGCGCCGGCCGAGGCAGAGGCTTTGGGACTGAAGCTGGCAGAGGCATTGCGCGCGCAAGGCGCCGACGAGATTCTCGCGGCACTGGGCTAGCCGGACCGCGTGGACGCGCCGTTGAAGAAATTGAGCGAAGCCGTATCCACTCGGACGGCACTGTCAGGACGCCACATCGTCGTCACGCGGCCGGCCGAACAGTGCGAGCATCTGGCGGCGGCGCTGGTCGAGCAGGGCGCCCATCCCGTGCTGTTCCCGGTGCTGGCGATCAGTGCCCTCGACGATGTCTCGCCGCTGCTGGACGCCGCGATCCGCCTCGACGGCATCGATCTCGCCGTCTTCGTCAGCCCCAATGCCATCGCCAAGTCGCTCGAAGTGATCCTGTCGCGACGGTCGTGGCCGGCGCAGGTGCGCGTCGCCGCCATCGGCAAGAGCAGCGAGCGCGAACTGGAGCGCTTCGGCATCCGCGAGGTGATCGCGCCGCAGGACCGCTTCGACTCCGAGGCCCTGCTGGCCCTGCCCGAGTTGCAGGAGATGCAGGGCAGGAAGGTGCTGATCTTCCGCGGCGACGGCGGCCGCGATGTCGTCTTCGACACCCTGCAGGCGCGCGGCGCGACAGTGGAATACGTCACCGCCTATCGCCGCTCGAAGCCGAAGACCGACCCGTCGCCCCTGCTCAAGCTCTGGGATGACGGCCATCTCGATGCCGTGACGCTGACCAGCAGCGAAGGGCTGCGCAACCTGTGGGAGATGCTGCCCAGGCTCGGCCGGAGCTGGCTCAAGCAGACGCCCGTGTTCGTGCCGCATGTGCGCATCGCCGAGCAGGCGCGCGCGCTGGGGCTTTCGCGCATCGAACTCACCGGCCCCGCCGACGACGGCCTCGTCGCCGGTCTTCTGAGCTATTTTTCCCGCCATGACGCCTGATCCCGCCCCGCCCGAAACCGCGACGTCCACGCCGACTGCGCCGCCATCCGTGCCGGCCCCCGGCCGCCTGCGGGCCGTGCCCGGCAGCCGCAAGCTGATGTTCGCCGTCGTTGCCGTCGCCCTGCTGTTCGGTGCGCAATGGCTGGAGACGCGGTTCCGCCTGTCGGCGGTGCAGGAGGAGCTGGCCAGGCGCTTGGCCGAAAGCGACGGGCAGAGCAAGGAGGCGCGGGCCATCGCGCGCCAGAACCAGGAAGCGCTGCAGGCGCTCGCCGCCAAGGTCGGCGCGCTGGAGGCGCAGCTGGCCGAGTCGCAGGGCCAGCAGCTTGCGCTCGAGTCGATGTACCAGGAACTGTCGAAGGGTCGCGACGATCGCGTCATCGCCGAGGTCGAGCAGGCCGTGTCCATCGCCGCGCAGCAGCTGCAGCTCGCCGGCAACGTCGAAGCGGCGCTGATCGCGCTGACCGGCGCCGATGCGCGGCTGGCCCGCGCCGCCAGCCCGCAATTCCTCGGCGTGCGCAAGTTGATCGCGCGCGACATCGAACGCTTGCGCGCGCTGCCGACCGCCGACGTGCCGGGCATGGCGATGAAGCTCGAAAGCGTCATCGCCAGCGTCGATTCCATGCCGCTGGCCTTCGAGCAGCGGCCGATGTCAAACACGGTGGCCGCCAGGGGCGCCGACGCGGCGAAGAAGTCCGCCGCGCCGGAGCCCGCCTGGTGGCAGCGTTTCCTCGCCGACGCCTGGGCTGAGTTCCGCCAGATGGTGCGCATCGAGCGGATAGATCATGCCGATCCCGGCCTGCTGTCGCCGCAGCAGAGCTTCTTCCTGCGCGAGAACCTCAAGCTGCGCCTGGTCAACGCCCGCCTCGCCCTGCTCGCCCGCGACGCCAAGAGTTTCCGCGATGACATGCGGCAGGCGCAGGCCTGGCTCGAGCGCTACTTCGACGTCCGTGCCAAGCCGGTGCAGGGAGCCCTCGAAGTGGTGCGCACGCTCGGCACCACCAATGTCGCGATCGAGCCGCCGACGCTCAACGAGACGCTGGCCGCGCTGCGCAACTTCAGGTCCGTGAAGAAATGACCCACCCCCTCCAGCCCCCCTCGCGGGGGGAGCCTGCAAGCTCGTTGCGACCGCAGGAAGTGCAAAGCCGCTCGAATGTCACGGGGAGCCTTGTTGTCTGCTGCGAAGGGGTCGCGCGTTCCACGCGCTCGGGTTTGGGCCCCGCCTTGGGGGCGGCCCGGCGGCGGGGCGGTCTGATGCGCACGCTGCTCTGGCTGCTGCTGCTCGCCGTACTTGCTGTCGGCCTCTCGCTGGCGGCGCGCTACAACGACGGCTATGCGCTGTTCGTGCTGCCGCCGTGGCGCGTCGAGCTGTCGCTCAACTTTCTGCTGCTGCTCGTCGCCACGGGCTTCGTCACGGGCTACTGGATATTTCGCTCGCTCGGCGCGCTGCTGCGCCTGCCGCGGCGGGTCAGCGAGTTCCGTGCGCGGCGTGCCCGCGGCAGCGCCGAGAACACCCTGCACGAGGCACTGCGCAATTTCGCCGAGGGACGTTTTTCGCATGCCTTGAAGAACGCCGAGAAGGTCTACGATTCCGGCCACGCCCGCGACCTGGCCGCGCTCGTCGCGTGGCGCGCGGCGCATGCCCTGCGCGACGCGCCGCGTGAAAGCGAATGGCGGCAGCGCACCGTCGATCATGAAGACGGCAGCCGTGCCGCGGTGCTGATGACCGAGGCCGAACTGGCGCTCGATGCGCGCGATTTCGATGTGGCGCTGGCCGCGCTCGATCGCCTGGCCACCGTGGGCGGCCGCCATATCGGCGCGCTGCGCCTGGCGCTGCGCGCCCACCAGGGCCGCGGCGACTGGCGCGAGGTCGCCCGCCTGACGCGGCAACTGGAAAAGCACAAGGCGCTGAGTCCCGAGCAGGCCGCGCCGCTGCGCCGCCGCGCCCACGTCGAAGTGTTCAAGGCCATCGCCGACGATGCCAAGGCCATCCATGCCTACTGGCGCGAGATCGCCGCCGACGACCGGCTCGAGCCGCGCCTCGCCCTCGAGGCCTCGCGCGCGCTGGTGCGCGCTGGCGACTGTCCCGGCGCCGCGCAACTGGTCGAGGACGTGCTCGACGAGCACTGGGATTCGTCGCTGATCGCCGCCTATGCGCTGTGCCCCGGCGGCGACGTGCTCGGCCGCATCGCCCATTGCGAGAAGTGGCTGCACGAGCGGCCGCGCGACGCGCAGCTGCTGCTCGCGCTCGGGCGGCTGTGCCGCGAGCGGCAACTCTGGGGCAAGGCGCAGAGCTACCTCGAAGCATCGATCGCCGTCGAGGCGACGCGCGCCGCCCATGTCGAACTGGCGCAACTGCTGGACAGCCTGGAAAAGTCGGCGCTGGCGGAACGCCACTACCGCGCCGCGGCGGTGCTCTAGATCCAGTCCTGCGGCGGAAGAAACTCCGTATAGAGTTTCTCTTCGGCGCTGCCGGGCTCCGGGTGCCAGTCGTAGCGCCATTTCACGATCGGCGGCAGCGACATCAGGATCGACTCGGTGCGGCCGCCCGACTGCAGGCCGAACAGCGTGCCGCGGTCCCACACCAGATTGAATTCGACGTAGCGGCCGCGGCGATAGGCCTGGAAATCGCGCTCGCGCTCGGTGTAGGGCGTGTCGCGGCGGCGCTCGCACAGCGGCAGGTAGGCGGCGGTGAAATGGTCGCCGACGCTCTGCGTCAGGGCGAAGCACCTGTCGAAGCCGCCTTCGTTCAAATCGTCGAAGAAGATGCCGCCGATGCCGCGCGGCTCCTTGCGGTGCTTGAGGTAGAAGTACTCGTCGCACCATTTCTTGTAGCGCGCATGGACGTCGTCGCCGAAGGGGGTCAGCGCTTCCTTGCAGGTACGGTGGAAATGCTGCGCGTCTTCGGCGACGCCGTAGTAGGGCGTGAGGTCCATGCCGCCGCCGAACCACCAGACCGGCGCCTCGCCGTCCCTGGTCGCGACGAAGCAGCGCACGTTCATGTGCGTGGTGGGGCACCAGGGATTGCGCGGGTGCATGACCAGCGAGACGCCCATGGCCTCGAAGCGGCGGCCTGCCAGTTCGGGGCGATGGGCGGTGGCCGAGGCCGGCATGGAATCGCCGGTGACGTGGGAGAAATTGACGCCGCCGCGCTCGAAGAAGTCGCCGTCCTCGAGCAGGATCGAAGTGCCGCGGCCCCAGGCGTCGCGGCGGAAGGGCTTGCCGTCGAAAGCCTCGAGCTCCGCGACGATGCGTTCCTGCAGGCCCGCGAAATACTCGTGGATCGGCGCGGTGTCCATCAGCGCTTGATGGCGCGGTGGCCGATGTCGCGGCGGAACTGCATGCCGTCGAAGCGGATGTCGTCGGTGATCTCGTAGGCGCGATTCTGCGCCGCGCGGACGTTGTCGCCGAGCGCGGTGACGCAGAGCACGCGGCCGCCGGCGGTGACGACGTGTCCATCCTTCTCCGCGGTGCCGGCATGGAAGACATGGGCATCGGCGGATGCCTTGGGCAGGCCGTGGATCACGTCGCCCTTGCGCGGGTTGTCGGGATAGTCATGCGCGGCCAGCACCACGCCGAGCGCGACGCGGCGGTCCCACAAGGCCTCGGCCTTGTCGAGGTGGCCGTTGATCGCGGCATCGACCAGTTCGACGAGGTCGCTCTTGAGGCGCAGCATGATCGGCTGCGTCTCGGGGTCGCCCATGCGGCAGTTGAACTCGAGCACCTTGAGCGAGCCGTCGGGCTTGATCATCAGGCCGGCGTAGAGGAAGCCGGTGTAGAGGATGCCGTCCTTCTCCATGCCGGCGAGCGTCGGCATGATCACTTCGCGCATGACGCGGGCGTGGATCTCGGGGGTGACCACCGGCGCCGGCGAGTAGGCGCCCATGCCGCCGGTGTTGGGGCCCCGGTCGTCGTCCTTGAGGCGCTTGTGGTCCTGGCTGGTGGCCAGCGCCAGCGCGTGATGGCCGTCGGCCATGACGATGAAGCTGGCTTCCTCGCCATCGAGGAATTCCTCGATCACGACGCGGCTGCCGGCTTCGCCGAGCTTGTTGCCGGAGAGCATGTCGTCGATCGCGGCATGCGCTTCGCCCGCCAGCGTGGCGACGACCACGCCCTTGCCGGCGGCCAGGCCGTCGGCCTTGATGACGATGGGCGCACCCTCGGCATCGATGTAGGCGTGGGCGGCGGCGGTATCGCTGAAGGTGCGGAACTTTGCCGTAGGGATGCCGTGGCGCTGCATGAACTGCTTGGCGAAATCCTTGGAGCTTTCGAGCTGCGCGGCCTCGCGCGCCGGCCCGAAGATGCGCAGCTCGGCTTCACGGAAGGCATCGACGATGCCGGCGGCGAGCGGCGCCTCGGGGCCGACGACGGTGGCGTGGATGGCGTTGTCGCGGGCGAAGGCGACAAGTTCGCGGATACCCGTGATGGGCAGGTTCTCGAGGCCGTCCTCGTGCGCCGTGCCGGCGTTGCCGGGCGCGACATAGACCTTCTGCACCCGCGGCGACTGCGCCAGCCGCCAGGCCAAGGCATGTTCGCGGCCGCCGGAACCGATGACGAGCAATTTCATGAGGAAAATTCCTTGACGCAGAGGCGCAGAGACGCAGAGGCAAACCAGGAAGAAATCGAAAAGTGCACTTTGTATTTCTCCGCGCCTCTGCGTCTCCGCGTCAGGTTTCAGTGTCGGAAGTGCCGGAAGCCGGTGAACACCATCGCGATATTCTGCTCGTCGGCCGCCGCGATCACCTCGGCGTCGCGCACCGAGCCGCCGGGTTGGATCACCGCCGTGGCGCCGGCCTGGGCCAGCACGTCGAGGCCGTCGCGGAATGGGAAGAAGGCATCCGACGCCACCACCGAACCCTTGACGGTCATCTTGTTGTTCTCGGCCTTGATGGCGGCGATGCGCGCGGAATCGACGCGGCTCATCTGGCCGGCGCCGACGCCGACGGTCATCTCGTCTTTGCAGTAGACGATGGCGTTGGACTTGACGTACTTGGCGACCTTCCAGGCGAACAGGAGATCCCGCATTTCCTGCTCGCTCGGCACGCGCTTGGTGACGATCTTGAGGTCGCTCTGGACGATGCGCGCCTCGTCGGCCGTCTGCACCAGCAGGCCGCCGCCGACGCGTTTGAAGTCGAAGACGCCGGAGGTGGTGCCCATGGGCACGACGAGCACGCGCAGGTTCTGCTTGGCGGCGAACACGGCGCGGGCGTCGGGGGTGATCTCGGGGGCGATGATGACTTCCGCGAACTGGCCCGAGACGGCCTCGGCCGTCGCCTTGTCGATGGCGCAGTTGAAGGCGATGATGCCGCCGAAGGCCGAGGTCGGGTCGGTCGAGAAGGCGCGGCGGTAGGCTTCCTCGGCCGTCGCGCCGACGGCCACGCCGCAGGGGTTGGCGTGCTTGACGATGACGCAGGTCGTGGCGTCGAAGGCCTTGACCGACTCCCACGCCGCATCGGCGTCGCCGATGTTGTTGTAGGACAGTTCCTTGCCCTGCAGTTGCTCGTAGCTGGCGATGCTGCCGGCCACCGGGTTCGGTTCCTTGTAGAACGCCGCCTGCTGGTGAGGGTTCTCGCCGTAGCGCATGGTGTCGGCCTTGTCGAAGGCCAGTTGCAGGCGCTCGGGGAAGGTGGTCGGCTTGTTGTCGGCGTCGAGGCTGGTGAGCCAGTTGGCGATGGCGCCGTCGTAGCGCGCGGTGTGCACGAAGGCCTTCTTGGCCAGGGCGTAGCGCGTGGCGTAGGAGATCGCGCCACCGTTGGCCTTCAGCTCGGCGACGATGGCCGCATAGTCGGCCGGCTCGGTGACGACGGCGCAGCCGCCCTTCTCGTTGCCGTGGTTCTTGGCCGCGGCGCGCACCATGGTGGGGCCGCCGATGTCGATGTTCTCGATGGCGTCCTCCAGCGTGCAGTCCTTCTTCGCGATGGCCTGGGTGAAGGGGTAGAGGTTGACGACGACGAGGTCGATGGTCGGGATGCCGTGCTTCTCCATGGTCGCCGCGTGCTCGGCGTTGCCGCGGATGCCGAGGATGCCGCCATGCACCTTCGGGTGCAGGGTCTTGACGCGGCCGTCGAGCATCTCGGGGAAGCCGGTGTAGTCGGAGACGTCGGTGACGGGCAGGCCGGCGTCGCGCAGCAGCTTGGCGGTGCCGCCGGTGGACAGCAGCTTGATGCCGAGCGCGGCGAGTTCGCGGGCGAAATCGACGGCGCCGTGCTTGTCGGAGACGCTGAGGAGGGCTTGGGTGACTTTCATGGGGGCTCCCTAGAGCAGATCGTGTTCGGTAAGTTTCTTGCGCAGGGTGTTGCGGTTGATGCCGAGCATCTGGGCGGCGACGGTCTGGTTGCCGTCGGCCTGCTTCATGACGACCTCGAGCATCGGGCGCTCGACGGCGGCCAGCACCATGTCGTAGATGGCATGCGGCGCCTGGCCGTCGAGGTCGCGGAAATAGCGGTTCAGCGTGCGGCGCACGCAGTCGTGCAGTTCTGTGCTCATGCAGCTTCTTTGTAAATTAGTCTGTCGTTGGTGGCGGCCAATCCATCCTCGGCGAGGAAGAATTCGTCGGTCGCGGCGATTTGCTCCTCGACCGTCTGCAACTGGTTCATGGCGTGTCGGAAGTGCGAGGCGCCGACCAGCCCCTTGGTGTACCAGCCGATGTGCTTGCGCGCGATCTTGACACCGGTCTGCTCGCCGTAGAAGGCATAGAGGTCGGCCAGATGCCCGCGCAGGATGGCGTGAATTTCTCTGACCTGCGGTGGCGGCAGCAGTGCGCCGGTCCTGAGGTAATGCTCGATTTCGCGGAACAGCCAGGGCCTGCCCTGGGCGGCACGGCCGATCATGACGCCGTCGGCCTGCGTGTAGTCGAGGACGAACCTGGCTTTCTGCGGCGAGGTGATGTCGCCGTTGGCGATCACCGGGATATTCACGCGCGACTTCACGTCGGCGATGGTGTCGTATTCGGCCTCGCCCTGATACTGGTCGGCGCGAGTGCGGCCGTGGATGGCGATGGCGCGGATGCCGGATTCCTGTGCGATGTGCGCGATGGCCGGGGCGTTCCTGTTGTCGCGGTTCCAGCCGGTGCGGAACTTGAGCGTCACCGGCGTGTTCGGCACGGCGTTCACCACGGCCTCGAGGATCTTCGCCACCAGCGCCTCGTTCTGCATCAGCGCCGAGCCGGCCATGACGTTGCACACCTTCTTCGCCGGACAACCCATGTTGATGTCGATGATCTGCGCGCCCTCGTCGACGTTGTACCGCGCCGCTTCGGCCATCATCGCCGGATCGGCGCCGGCGATCTGCACCGAGATCGGCTCGACCTCGCCGTCGTGGTTGGCGCGGCGGCGCGTCTTGGCGCTGCCGTAGAGCAGGGAGTTCGAGGTGACCATCTCGGACACCGCGAGCCCGGCACCGAGCTGCTTGCACAGTTGACGGAAGGGACGATCGGTGACCCCGGCCATGGGCGCGACGAAAAGATTGTTGCGCAGCTGGAAGCCGAGGAAGTCCATTGCAGATCGGGAAGGCGAAATCGGGAAAGGCGCGGATTCTACTCCAGTCCGCCTAAATATTGTGCAATCGGCCAAGCCTTGCCAGGCGTCCCCCGGGTTTCCCGGAGTTCAGCGCTGCTCGCGGCGACCCGACCGTCGCCTCCTGCTTTGGGTGGATTCAATCAAGTGTCGGTTTGCGACCCGCACCCGCCGGTAGCGCAAATCGAGAGCAGCCATTCACGGCCGACAATGTACCTACAGTCTTTAGGGGCATTGATTCATATCAATGCAGCCTTGCCTGCAACTTATAGGCTAGCGAAATAATCGACAGACGATTGTCCCGGGAATTTCGCGGCCGTTCGCGTCGATTGACTCGCGGAGCGGACGACAGCTTCGTGATCCATTGGAAATTCGATTGCGGCCATTTCCCTATCCTGGAGAACAATTGTGATCCCTAACGAGAACCCTGCTGCCGATTCCGACCAGGAGAGGTCGTCCGGATGTCCGGCGCAACCCGCGTCGGCTGATCCTTCGGCGCCGGGCCCGACGACCTCGCGCCGCGACTTCCTGAAGGCCGGCGGAATGTTGAGCGCTTCATCGCTGATGGGGGCCGCGGCCCTGATGACGATGTCCGACGATGCCAAGGCCGCGACCGAATGGGCCGAGCATTTCCAGGGCAACTACCGCCTGATGACGCCCGAGGAGAAGGCCGAGGCGCGCACCCGTCTTGAAAGGCGCTACTCTGCCGAGTACGGCAAGAAGGTCACCGTCGATGGCACCGAGGCCCAGCCGGGTGTCCTCATGGGCTACGCGCTCAATGTCAGGAAGTGCATCGGCTGTCGCCGTTGCGTCAAGGCCTGCGTCGAGGAGAACAACCAGTCGCGCGGCAAGAACCCCGGGGAACGCATCGAGTGGATCCAGGTGCTCAGGATGGAGCGCGGGGAGTTCGCGACGGACAAGATGAACCACGGCTATCCCGAAGGGCTGGGCATCCAGGTCGGGGGCAATGCCTACACGCCGGCCGGTCAGGTTCTCGAAGGACAGTACCGTTACGAACCCGAGGCCGTCCCGGAAAAGGACGCCACCTACATGCCGATCGCCTGCATGCAATGCGAGAAGCCGCCCTGCGTCAAGGTGTGTCCGGTGAGAACGACTTACCGCGAGGCCGATGGCCCGGTGGTGATCGACTACAACTGGTGCATCGGTTGCCGCATGTGCATGAGTGCCTGCCCCTACTGGGCGCGCCGCATCAACCTCACCAACCCGGTCCTGCCCAAGGAAGAAATGAACCCGGTGACGCACTATCTGGGCAACCGGCCGCGCATGCGGGGCGTCGTCGAGAAGTGCCACTGGTGCCTGCAACGGACCCGCAAGGGACGCTATCCGGCCTGTGTCGAGGTTTGCCCGGTGGGCGCCCGCAAGTTCGGCAATCTGCTCGATCCGGAAAGCGAAGTCAGCCTGATCCTGGCCCGGAAAAACGTGTTCCGCCTCAAGGCTGAATTGAACACCTTTCCGAAGTTCTTTTACTTCTACGACTGAGGAGCCGGATTGTGGAAAAACTGATTGGTTTCACTTCCGACTACATTCGCTACGTCCTCATCGGCGGACAGAAGTTCTATGCCTGGATGGGCTTTCTTTCTGTCCTCATCGCGGCTGCGCTGTACGGGTTCTACCTGCAAAACACCGAAGGGTTGATCGTCACCGGCATGACCAGCCAGATTCACGAAGGCCTTTATTTCGCCAACCTCGTGTTCCTGGTCGGCGTGGCGGCCGGTGCCGTGACCATCGTCTTTCCTGCCTACGTCTACCATCACAAGGGGATGCATGAAGTCACGGTGCTGGGGGAAATGCTGGCGATTTCAGCGGTGATCATGGTCATGCTGTTCGTCTTTGCCCACATGGGACGACCCGACCGGCTCTGGCACATGATTCCGTATATCGGCATCTACAACATGCCCGGGTCGATGCTGGCATGGGACGTGCTGGTGCTCAACGGCTACCTCCTGCTCAACTTCATCTGCGGCTTCTACTACCTCTACGCGAAATATACCGGTGGCAAGGTCAACAACAACTGGTTCATGCCCCTGGTCTATATCTCGATCGTCTGGGCGCTCAGCATCCATACCGTGACGGCCTTCCTGATATCGACCTTGCCTGCGCGTCCGATGTGGTTCCACAGCATGATGCCGATCCGCTTCATCGTGACTGCATTCGCGGCGGGACCCTGCCTGATCATCCTGGCCTTCCTGATCATCCGCAAGAACACCAGGATGTGGATTCAGGACGATGCGATCAACCTGTTGTCGACCATCATCACCTGGTGCCTCGGCATCGCCCTGTTCCTGACGATGTCGGAAATCGTCGTCGAGCTGTACGCCCGCACCGAGCATGCGAATGGCCTCTACTACCTGATGTTCGGCCTGCATGGCCTCACCAGCCTGGTTCCGTGGTTCTGGAGTTCCCTGGCTTTCATGATCATCGGCTTCGTCATGTTCCTGGTTCCCGGCATCCGCACCAACTACAAGCTGCTGCCGATCGCCTGCGTCCTGGCCTTTAGCGGAATCTGGATCGAGAAGGGGATGGGGCTGATCGTTCCCGGCTTCATTCCCACGCCCATCGGGGAGGTGACCGAGTATTACCCGACCCTGGTCGAGGTCCTGGTGACGCTCGGCAACTGGGCGGCCGGCTTCTTCATCCTGACCATCCTGCTCAAGGGCGCCATCGGCATCCTGCTGGGCGAGGTCAAGTACGAGAGCGGGACGGCGGCAAAATCCGGTGATCTCGCGGGCAGCAGCCAGGCAGCCGCGGTTGGATCAAAGTGAGGCGGCCATCATGAAAAAACTTGCATTCCACACGATGATTCTGGCCTTCTGCTGCGGGATGATTTCTTCCGCTTTTGCGCAACAGCAGCAGGAGATTACTTGCTTCGAAAGCCGCAAGGGCGCGTCGGAAGTCGTAAAGCGTGACCTTCAGCCGGGCTGGCCCAACGTGAAGTGTTCCCCGAAAACCGGGGCGGTCCTCTGGTGGGGCGATCCCTTCGACGGCACCGTCCCCATGGGTGACATGCCTCTTCTGGGGAATGTCGCTCCGGGCAAGGCTGTCGTCAAACCGCGGTCCGAGAAACTTGCCATCCTGCCGATGTGCGCGACGGCCTGCCATAACGGCGTCGGACCCGCGTTCAACCCGCCAACGCTGCCGAAGGACAAGAAGCCGAAGCCGATCCCGACGATGGTAGGCCTGCTGCCGGATGCCCAGAACCTGCAACATGGTCGCGGTCGCATCTGGTGTCTCGATTGCCACCACACGACCCAGCGCAACAAGCTGGTGGACAACTTCGGCGATCCGGTCAGCATCGACCAGCCACAACTGCTTTGCGGCAAGTGCCATGGCGACAAAATGCGCGACTGGCGGGACGGCATCCACGGCAAGCGCATCGGCGAATGGGCCAGCACGGGCAAGAAGCGCTGGTTCACCTGCACCGAATGCCATAACCCGCACAACGTCCAGGATGGCGCCAGAAACAGGGGCTTCGTCCAGATCGCGCCGGAATCGCCGCCGCAGCTTCCCAAAGGCATGAAGGACGCCAAGTACGAGCGCGTGCATGGCATCGCCCACTGATATGTCGGATTTGCCGGACGACGCTGCCTCGACGCCCGCGCCGGGTCAAGGCAGGGGTGATCCCAGCTGGATTGCCCCTGCCCTGACGACGGCCGAAAAGACGCGGGTTGTCGGAAAAACCAGCGTCTTTTTCGGGCCGCCGCTCGCGATTCTCGCGGAGGGGCAAAAGAACACCATGGAGATCAGCGGCAAGCTCAACCGCACTGCCGAGCGATACCTGGAAATACTGAGGCATCACGGCCTGGAACTCACCGAGCCGGAACGCCTGTGCCTTGCCCATATCTGCCATATCGGATTCATGTCGCCGCTGGAAATCCGGGAACTGCCCCTTGAGGTGGAACTCACCAGATTTGAATGCGCTGGACTGGACAAGGCCGCGCTGGCGGCGAAACTCGAATCGGCCAGCTTTGCCGACCTGGTTGCCGTCGTCGAAACACTTGGGTTTTGATCGATTGCAACGGTTGTCCGGCACTCATTCGCAATGGATGAGAAATCCAGCGGCGATAGGTGGGCGCTTGTGTGTGTGCTTCCCGCCTTGGTCATGAAGTTCATCGGCCATTTTGCCGCAGCCCGACAGCCGGTCTGCAGTAATGGGGGGCGGTTCAACGACTTTGCGGTTGCGCACACCGGTTCAAGTCGGCGATGGAGAAAGATCCCGTAAGACAGGTCCTGGTCGACTCCGGACCTCAGATCTTCCGCCCAGACAATTCCCTGTCCAGCTGCCGCGCGAATGCGTGCTGGTCGCTGGCGCTGAACGATGCCGGCCCGCCCGTTTCGACGCCAGACGAGCGCAGGGTGTCCATGAAATTGCGCAGGGTCAGGGCGGCGGCGATGCTGCCGGCGTCGTAGGTTTCGCCGCGAGGGGTCAGCACCTTGCCGCCCTTGGCGATCACGTCGGCGGCCAGCGGTATGTCGGTGGTGACGACGAGGTCGCCCGCTTCGACCCGGCGCGCGATCTCGTTGTCGGCGACGTCGAAACCCTTGGGTACCTGCAGCGCGCGGATGTGCGGCGAGCGCGGCACGGCGAGCATCTGGTTGGCGATGAGGGTGACCGCGACGCCCGTGCGCATCGCCGCGCGGAAGAGGATTTCCTTCACCGGCCTGGGGCAGGCGTCGGCATCGACCCAGATCTGCACGCGTTCAGTCGCCCTTCTTCAAGAGACCCGCCAGCGCGGCGAAGGGCTGGTGGGTGGCCGGGGCGGTCTTTTGTCCGCCATCGCCGCGGCACGCGAGTTCGAGCTGGCGCTGGTGTTCGTTGTCGTGGCAGTAGAGGCACAGCAGCTCCCAGTTGCTGCCGTCGGGCGGGTTGTTGTCGTGATTGTGGTCGCGGTGATGGACGGTCAGCTCGCGCAGCTTGTCGCGGGTGAATTCGCGGGCACAGCGGCCGCAGATCCAGGGATAGATCTTCAGCGCCCGCTCGCGGTAGTCCTGCTCGCGCAGATCGGCCGACCGTCGCGCCTCGGCGACCAGGCGGTCGAGCCGGGAGGCATCGGGTGCGCGGGGCGATTTCGGGGCGGGCATCGCCGCTTCAGCGCGCCGCGATGAGGCGCAGCCCCAACAGCACGAAGATGCCGCCGGCCAGGCGGTCGAGCCATGCGCCGATCGCGGGCCGGCGCTGCAGCCACTGGCCGATGATGCCGGCGAACCAGCCGATGGCGGCGAAGATCAACGCGGCCTGCAGCGTGAAGGCGAGGCCGAGCTGGACGATCTGCACGCCGGGGCTGCGGCCGGCAGCGACGAATTGCGGCAGGAAGGCGAGGAAGAAGAGGATCACCTTGGGGTTGACGGCGTTGGCGACGAGTCCCTTGGCGAAGAGTTTTGCCGCGCCGTCCGCCGGGAGCTCCCGCGCGGTCGTGCCGAAGGGACGCGCGTTGCGGATCGCCTGCGCGCCGAGCCAGACGAGGTAGAGCCCGCCGGCAAGCTTGAGCGCGGCAAAGGCGCCGGCCGAGGCGGCGATCAGGGCGGAAATGCCGAGCGCCGCGAGCGCGGTGTGGCTGAGGCAGCCCAGCGCGCAGCCGAGACCGAAGGCGATGCCCGCCTCGCGGCCGCGCGCGACGCCGAGGCTCAGCACCATCAGGTTGTCCGGGCCCGGCGCCAGCGTGATCAGCACGGCGGCGACGAGGAAGGCCGAGAGTTGCGGCAGGGTCAGCAGGGCGTCCATCGAAAAGTTATGCGAAGCGGTATCCCTTGGGACGGCGGTAGCGGTACGGTGAGGCCCTTATTCGGACTTCCATTTTATGGAGCAGCCCATGCTCGGGATCTGCTCGGCGGGGCCTTTGCCGGTCAGCGCGACCTGCTTCATCGCCTCGAACAGGTCGCGGCGCACGCCCTCGGGCGCGGTCTCCTTGCGCGACTCGTCGAGCCGGCCGCGGTACTGCAGTTCCATCCTGTCGTTGAAGCCGAAGAAGTCGGGCGTGCACACCGCGCCGTAGGCCCTGGCGACTTCCTGCGTCGCGTCGAGCACGTAGGGGAAGGGGAAGTCGAGTTCCCTGGCGATCTTCACCATGTGGTTCCACGAATCCTCGGGGTAATCGGCGGGGTCGTTGGACATGATGGCGATGGCGTTCATGCCCATGGCCTTGAGTTCGCGGGTGTCGCGGATCAGGCGGTGGATCACCGCCTTGACGTAGGGGCAGTGGTTGCAGATGAACATCACCAGGAGGCCCCGGGGGCCGCGCGCCGAGGCGAGGCTGTGGCGCCCGCCGTCGACGCCGGGCAGGTCGAAGTCGATGGCGGGGCGGCCGAAGTCGCAGACGGGGGTGGTAAGGCTGACCATGAACGCTGTCTCCTTGTTCTCTTGCGAACCTATAATGGGCCAATGATAACGCGCATCCATTGCCCGCAAGGCCTTGCCCCGGGGGCGCATGTGGCGCTGCCGGAGACCGCGGCGCACCACGTCTCGCGCGTGCTGCGGCTGAAGGAAGGCGACCCGCTGATCCTGTTCGACGGCCGCGGCGGCGAATGGACCGCAGCCATCACCTTGGTGCGCAAGGACGAGGTGCGCGCGGACCTCAAGACCTTCGATCCGGTCGACCGCGAGGCGCCGCTGGCGGTGACGCTGGTGCAGGCCGTGGCCGCCGCCGACAAGATGGACTGGATCGTGCAGAAGTGCGTCGAACTGGGTGTGGCGGCGATTCGCCCGGTGGCGGCGAAGCGCTCGGTCATCCGGCTTTCCGGCGAGCGCATGGAGCGGCGCGTGGCCCACTGGCAGGCCGTCGCCGCGGCGGCCTGCGAGCAGTGCGGCCGCAACCGCGTGCCGCCGGTGGCGCCGATTGTTGATCTGCCTCAATACCTTGGTGAGCCGGCCGTTGAAAATGAGTTGCGTCTGCTGGCTTCGCCGCTGGATGCACGGCGCCTGCGCGAGCTGCCGAAACCGCAAGGAGGTGTCACACTCCTCGTTGGTCCGGAAGGCGGCTTCGAGGACGGCGAGTCGCAGGCGGCGCATGCGGTCGGCTTTCGCGGGGTGAATCTCGGATCGCGCGTGCTGCGCACCGAAACGGCCGGGGCCGCGGCCCTGGCCGGAATGATGGCTTTGTGGGGGGATTGATCATGTTCGAATCGGCCGAGCTGGGTCACAAGATCGACAAGGAAACCTACAAGCAGGCCGTGCCGCAGCTGCGGGCCGACCTGCTCGACGTGCAGTACGACCTCAAGGAGCAGGGCAAGATCCCGGTGATCGTGCTGGTCTCCGGCCAGGACGGCGCCGGCAAGGGCGAGACCATCAACATCCTCTACGAGTGGATGGACCCGCGCTTCATCTCGACGCTGGCATTCTCGGCACCGACCGACGAGGAGCGCTTGCGCCCCTTCATGTGGCGCTACTGGCGCGCCCTGCCGCCCAAGGGTCGCATCGGGGTGTTCGCCGGCTCGTGGTACTCGAGTCCGATCCACGACCGGCTCGACGGCGGCATGACCAAGGCGGCGATGGATGCGCGCATCGACCAGATCAACCGCTTCGAGGCGATGCTGGTCAACGAGGGCGCGCTGGTGCTCAAGTTCTGGTTCCACCTGACCAAGGACGGGCAGAAACGCCGCCTCAAGGCGCTGGAAAAGGATCCGAAGACCGCCTGGCGCGTGACCAAGTGGAACTGGGACCGGCTCAAGACCTACGACAAGCTGCAGGACGTCGTCGGCCATGTGCTGCGCATGACCAACACGCCGTGGGCGCCGTGGACCATCATCGAGGGCGAGGATGACCGCTATCGCTCGCTCACCACCGGCAAGATCCTGCTCGAGGCGATCCGCCAGCGTCTGGCCCATCCGGAAAAGCAGTTCACCCCGGTGGCACCGCCGTCGCGGCCCAACATCGACGGCCGCGACGTGCTGTCCGAGCTCAAGCTCAACCGCAAGCCGATCACCAAGGCCGACTACGAAACGCAGCTGGCCAAGTGGCAGGGCAAGCTCTCCGAACTGGTGCGCGACCCGCGCTTCAAGAACCATTCGGTGCTCTGCGCCTTCGAGGGGTCGGACGCCGCCGGCAAGGGTGGCACCATTCGCCGCATCGTCTCCGCACTCGATGCTCGCGACTACCAGGTCGTGCCGGTCGCCGCGCCGACCGAGGAAGAGCGTGCCCAGCCCTATCTGTGGCGCTTCTGGCGTCACATCCCGCGCACCGGCCGGGTGACGATCTTCGACCGCACCTGGTACGGCCGCGTGCTGGTCGAGCGGGTCGAAGGCTACTGCGCCGAGGCCGACTGGCTGCGTGCCTATTCCGAGATCAACGACTTCGAGCACGACCTCTCGGACTCCGGCGTCATCGTCATCAAGTTCTGGCTGCAGATCAGCAAGGACGAGCAGCTCAAGCGCTTCAAGGAGCGCGAGAAGATCGAGTTCAAGCAGTTCAAGATCACCGAGGAAGACTGGCGCAACCGCGAGAAGTGGGACGCCTATCACGAGGCGGTGTGCGACATGGTCGATCGCACCAGCACCGGCAACGCGCCATGGACCATCGTCGAGGCCAACGACAAGAACTTCGCCCGGGTCAAGGTGCTGCGTACAATCTGCGAACGGCTCGAGGCCGCGCTCGATGCCAAGCCGGGCGCCGAGGGCGTGGCGGCCGCCGAGAAACCGAAAAAGAAAAAGGACTGACGCCGAGCATGACCATCGAAACGCGGCAGGCGCCGCCTGAGAGCGATACCCGCCTCGTCGCGTGGGTGCGCCAGGCGGCGCCCTACATTCATGCCTTCCGCGGCAAGACCTTCGTCATCGCCTTCGGCGGCGAAGTGTTCTCCGATGGCGGCGCCCAGGACCTGATGTACGACATCGCCCTGCTCGACAGCATGGGCATCCGCCTGGTGCTGGTGCACGGTGCACGGCCGCAGATCGACGCCGAGATGCGCAGCCGCGGGCTCGAGCCGCGTTTCCACAAGGGCGTGCGCGTCACCGACTCCGATGCGCTCGAATGCGTCAAGCGCGCGATGGGCGTGACGCGCATCGAGATCGAGGCACTGCTGTCGCAGGGCCTGCCGAATACCCCGATGGCCGGCGCCTTCCTGCGCGTCACCGGCGGCAACTTCATCACGGCGCGGCCGGTGGGTGTCGTCGACGGTGTCGATTTCCAGTACACCGGCGCGGTGCGCAAGGTCATCGCCGACGAGATCCAGGGCGACCTGGCACAGGAGAACGTCGTGCTGATCACGCCGATCGGCGCTTCGCCGACGGGGGAGATATTCAACCTCGCCTGGGAGGAAGTGGCCGAGGCGGTGGCCGTGGCGATTCGCGCCGACAAGCTGATCTTCCTCGCCGACGGCGCCGGCCTGGTCGACCGCAAGGGCACGGTGATCGACGCGCTGACCGTGGACGAGGCCGAACAGCTGCTCGGCAAGGCCAAACAGGCGCCGGAGATCGAGCGCGTGCTGCGCGGCTCGATCCGCGCCTGCCACGGCGGCGTCGGCCGGGTGCATTTCCTCGACCGCAAGGCCGATGGCGCCATGTTGATGGAGTTCTTCACCCGCGACGGCTTCGGCACGGTGATGACGCATGATCCGCTGGCGCTGCTGCGCAACGCCACCGTCGACGACGTCGGCGCGATCCTCGGCCTGATCGAGCCGCTCGAGGCCGACGGCACGCTGGTCAAGCGCGGGCGCGAACGGCTGGAGATGGAGATCGAGCGCTTTTCGGTGCTCGAGCACGACGGCGTCATCGTCGGCTGCGCCGCGCTCTACCCGTTTTCGAGCGAGAAAGCGGCGGAGCTCGCTTGCCTCGCCGTCGATCCCGAATTCCGTCGCGCCGGCTACGGCGACCAGTTGCGGCGCCACATCGAGGCGCGGGCGAAGAAGCTGAAGCTGAAAAAGCTCTTCGTGCTGACGACCCGGACCGCGCACTGGTTCATCGAGCGCGGCTTCGAGGAGGCGCCGCCCGACACCCTGCCGGCGGCCCGGCGCGAACTCTACAATTTCCAGCGCCGCTCCAAGGTTTTCGTCAAGGCCCTTTAATCCGGCGGCTGCGCCTCCACTTATTGCCAGGTCGGTAGCCGCTCAGCAGATATTTTTGAAAGGAAACAAATAGATGGCGCGCATGGTGAATTGCATCAAACTCGGCCGCGAGGCGGAAGGGCTGGATTTCCCGCCCATGCCCGGCGAACTCGGCAAGCGGCTCTGGGAAAACGTGTCGAAGGAGGCCTGGCAGCAGTGGATCAAGCTGCAGACCATGCTGATCAACGAGAACCGCCTCAACCTGATGGACCCGCGGGCCCGCACCTACTTGGCCGAGCAGGTGACCAAGCATTTCTTCGGCGAAGGTGCCGAGCAGGCCGCGGGCTACGTGCCGCCCAAAGGCTGAACCGCATCTGCCAATGAGCGAAGGGCCGCCCCGGTGTCGAGGCGGCCCTTCTCTTTGGTGCGGTGGTGCGGTGGTGCGGTGGTGCGGCGCCGGCTTCAGCCTTCGGCTGCCTCGCGCTCGATGGCCTCGAGGCCGATGTGGCGGACGTCGCGGCCCTTGACCATATAGACGACGTATTCCGAGATGTTCTTGGCGTGGTCGCCGATGCGCTCGATGGCCTTGGCGATGAACAGCACCTCCAGCGAGGAGGAGATCATGCGCGGGTCCTCCATCATGAAGGTGATGAGCTGGCGCATGATGGATTTGAATTCGGCGTCGACTTCCTTGTCCTGGCGGGCGATCTGGGCGGATACCGTGGGATCGGTGCGGGCGAAGGCATCGAGTGCCTTGCGCAGCATGGCGACGGCGGTGGCCGAGACGTGGCGCAGCTCGACCCGCGGGACGAAGGGCATGTCGCCGGAGTGCAGCGTGCGGGCGCGTTTGGCGATCTTCTTCGCCTCGTCGCCGACGCGTTCGAGGTCGGTGATGGTCTTGATCACCGCCATGATCATGCGCAGGTCGGAGGCCGCCGGCTGGCGCCGCGCGATCAGGTGGGCGCAGGCTTCGTCCAGCTCGACCTCATGGCGATTGACGTCGTGGTCGGTTGCGACGACCTCGTCGGCCAGCATCAGGTCGCCGGTCTCGAGCGCGGCGAAGGCGCGGACGATCTGCTGCTCGACGAGGCCGCCCATCTGCAACACGCGCGAGCGGATGTTCTCGAGGTCGGCGTCGAACTGCTTGGCGATGTGTTCGTTCATGGTGGGGCTCTCCGTCGCTGCTTCGGGTCAGGCGGAGCAGTTTATTGCTCCGACATGACAGGAATGTTTCACTTGCCCATTTGCCTCACGCCGTCGGGGGTGGCCAGCAGCAGCAGGTCGGCGCCGCGGCAGGCGAAGAGGCCGTTGGTGACGACGCCGACGATCTGGTTGAGCTTGGTTTCGAAGCCGGCCGGGTCGGCGATGGCGAGGCCGTGGACGTCGAGGATCAGGTTGCCGTTGTCGGTAGTGAAGCCTTCGCGCAGTTTGGGCTTGCCGCCGAGCTTCTCGATTTCGCGGGCAACGTAGGCGCGCGCCATCGGGATCACCTCGACCGGCAGCGGGAACTTGCCCAGCGTGCCGACCAGTTTGCTCTGGTCGCAGACGCAGATGAACTTGCCGGCCACGGCGGCGACGATCTTCTCGCGCGTCAGCGCGCCGCCGCCGCCCTTGACCATCTCGAGATTCCCGGTGATCTCGTCGGCGCCGTCGACATAGACCGGCATGCTCGTCACCTCGTTGAGGTCGACGACCTTGATGCCGTGGCCCTCGAGGCGCTTCTTCGTCGCCTCCGAGCTCGCCACCGTGGCGGCGATGCGGTCCTTGACGGCGGCGAGTTCATCGATGAAGAAGTTGGCGGTGGAGCCGGTGCCGACGCCGATGATGCTGCCGGCGGGCACGTTGGCGGCGATGTAATCGCGCGCGGCGCGCGCCACGGCCTGCTTGAGTTCGTCCTGGGTCATTGCCATGGGCTGTCTCCGAAAAATATGCCCGGTCAGGCCGGGCTTCTGAATTTTTTGAGTATAGCGGAAGCCGCTATTTCTTCCGCGCCGGCGGCAGGTCCGTGCAACTGCCGTGGGCGGCTTCGGCAGCCAGGCCCACGGTTTCGCCCAGGGTCGGGTGCGGATGGATGGTCTTGCCGATGTCCACGGCGTCGGCCCCCATCTCGATCGCCAGCGCCACTTCGCCGATCATGTCGCCGGCGTTGGGGCCGACGATGGCGCCGCCGATGATGCGATGGCTCTCCGCATCGAACAGCAGCTTGGTGAAACCGTAGTCGGCGCCGTTGGCGATGGCGCGGCCCGAGGCGGCCCAGGGGAACTGGCCCTTCTCGATGGCGCGGCCCTGCGCCTTGCATTGCTCCTCGGTGAGGCCGACCCAGGCGATCTCGGGGCTGGTGTAGGCGACCGAGGGGATCACGCTGGCGTCGAAATGCGAGCGCTGGCCGGCGGCCACCTCGGCGGCGACATGCGCCTCGTGCACGGCCTTGTGGGCGAGCATGGGCTGGCCGACGATGTCGCCGATGGCGAAGATGTGCGGCACGTTGCTGCGCATCTGCGGGCTGACCTCGATGAAGCCGCGTTCGGTCACGGCGACGCCGGCCTTGTCGGCGGCAATTTTCCTGCCGTTGGGCGAGCGGCCTGTGGCGACCAGGACCATGTCGTAGCGCTGCGCCTCGGCGGGCGCCTGCTCGCCCTCGAATTTCACCCAGATGCCGTCGTCCTTCGCTTCGACGGAAACCGTCTTCGTCTTGAGCATGATGCGTTCGAAGCGCTGCGCGTTCTGCTTCTCCCAGACCTTGACCAGGTCGCGGTCGGCGCCGGGCATCAGGCCGTCGAGCATCTCGGCGACGGAAATCCTCGCGCCGAGCGCCGAATAGACCGTGGCCATTTCGAGGCCGATGATGCCGCCGCCGATGACCAGCATCTGCTTCGGCACGAAACGCAATTCGAGGGCGCCGGTGGAGTCGACGATGCGCGGATCCTCGGGGATGAAGGGCAGCTTCACCGCACTGGAGCCGGCGGCGATCACGGCCTGGGCGAACTTCACCACCTTGCGGCCCTCGTCGGTCTCGACGGCGATGTGCTGCGGGTCGAGGAAACTGCCGACGCCGCGCACCACCTGCACCTTGCGCGCCTTGGCCATGCCGGCTAGGCCCGTGGTGAGCTTGCCGACGACCTTGGCCTTGTGCGCGCGCAGCTTGTCGATGTCGACTTGCGGCGCGGCGAAGGCGACGCCGAGTTCGTTCATGTGCTGCGCTTCTTCCATCACCGCGGCGACATGCAGCAGCGCCTTGGACGGAATGCAGCCGACGTTGAGGCAGACGCCGCCGAGCGTGGCGTACTTCTCGACGAGCACGACCTTGAGGCCGAGGTCGGCGGCGCGGAAGGCCGCCGAGTAGCCGCCCGGGCCGGCGCCAAGGACCATGAGGTCGCATTCGATGTCGGCGCCGCCGGCATGGGTGGCGGCTGGCGCGGGGGCCGCAGCCGGGGCTGGAGCCGTGGTGGGTGCGGCTGGCGTCGCGGCGGCAATGGACGCACTTTCCTCCAGCACCAGCACCAGCACGCCCTCGGCGACCTTGTCGCCGACCTTGATCTTCACTTCCCTGACCGTGCCGGCGACGGGCGAGGGCACGTCCATGGTGGCCTTGTCGGACTCCAGCGTGACCAGCGTGTCCTCGGCCTTGATGACATCGCCCGGCTTGACGTGCACCTCGATGACCGGCACGTCCTTGAAATCGCCGATGTCGGGAACCTTGACTTCCATCATGACTTTTCTCCAGCGAGCGTGACCGTGTGAGAAACGATCGGCGGCCCGGATGCGGTGTCGAATTCGATGCCGGCGGCCACGCCCGCCTCGGCGATCTGTGCGGCGGTGAGCGCGGTATCGAAGGCGGCGTGCATGGCGCCCAGCGCGAAGTTGCGGCCCGAGCCGATGGCCCAGAAGCGGTCGAACTCGAACACTTCGCGCATGGTGTAGACGCCGTAGATGCCCGTCGGATTGGCGATCAGCGCGACGATCTGCGAACTCTCGTAGGGATCGTCCTCGTCCTCCTTCGGGTTGAGGTAGGCGTGTTCCTTGAGGACGGGATGCAGCCGGCGGAAGGTCTCGTAGACTTCCATGCGCGAGCCGAGCTTCACTTCCTCGAGCTTCGCCAACGCGCTGACGATCACCAGGTGATGCGCCGAACTGCCGCAGATGCCGACCCACGAACCGTGGAGCCTGAGGATCTTGTCGTGCTCGCCCTTGTAGTGGCGGCCCAGCCGGGTGTCGCCGAAGGTGGTCAGCGAGTCGCCGGCGATGGCCACCTCGCCGCCCTTCTTGACGACGCAGAGCGTGGTCACAGCAGGCTTCTCCTCATGTCGGCCAGCAACTGGCCGAGGAAGGCGGTGAAACGCGCCGCCAGCGCGCCGTCTATGACGCGGTGGTCATAGGACAGCGACAGCGGCAGCATCAGCCGCGGCACGAATTCCTTGCCGTTCCACTTCGGCTTGATCTCGGACTTCGACACGCCGAGGATGGCGACTTCGGGCGCGTTGATGATGGGCGTGAACGCCGTGCCGCCGATGCCGCCGAGGCTCGAGATGGAAATGCAGCCGCCCTGCATCTCGGCCGGGCCGAGCTTGCCGTCGCGCGCCTTCTTCGCCATGGCCGAGGACTCGCTGGCGATCTCCAGCACGCCCTTGCCGTCGGCGTTCTTGAGCACCGGCACCACCAGGCCGTTGGGCGTGTCGGCGGCGAAGCCGATGTGGAAGTACTGCTTCATCACCAGGCTCATTTCGCCATTTTCGGCCGTCGTTAGCGAGGCGTTGAAGCTGGGGTATTTCTTAAGCGCGACGACCATGGCCTTGATGAGGAAGGCGAGCATGGTGAGCTTGACGCCGCTCTTCTCGTTCTCCTTGTTGAGCTGGACGCGCAGCGCTTCGAGGTCGGTGATGTCGGCCTCGTCGAACTGGGTGACGTGCGGGATCATCGCCCAGTTGCGGGCGAGGTTGGCGCCGGAGATCTTCTGGATGCGCGACAGCGGCTTGGTTTCGATGGGGCCGAACTTGGCGAAGTCGACCTGCGGCCAGGGCAGCAGGCTGAGACCGGCGCCGCCGGCAGAAGTCGGTGCTGGCGAGACGGCGGTGGAACCCGCCATGACGCCTTTGACGAAGCCCTGCACATCGGCCTGGGTGATGCGGCCCTTGGGACCGCTGCCCCTGACCTTGCGGACATCGACCCCGAGCTCGCGGGCGTAGCGGCGGACCGAGGGGCTGGCGTGGGCCTGGTGGCCGCCCATGACCTCGGCCGCGACGTCGCCGGGCGAGGGCATGCTGATCGCCGAAGGCGCCGTGGTCGGTTCGACCTCGGTCGGGCGCAGTTCGCAGACCTCGCCTTCTGCGGCCGGTGCCGGGATCGGCGCCGATGCCGGAGCAACGGCGGCCGGCGCAGCTGGCGCCGGAGCGGATGCTGCCGGAGCAGCCGGCGTGGCCTCTGCAGCCGCTCCGGCTTCGAGCAGCAGCACCAACACACCCTCGGCGACCTTGTCGCCGACCTTGATCTTCACTTCCCTGACCGTGCCGGCGGCGGGGGAGGGTACGTCCATGGTGGCCTTGTCGGACTCCAGCGTGACCAGCGTGTCCTCGGCCTTGATGACGTCGCCCGGCTTGACGTGCACCTCGATGACCGGCACGTCCTTGAAGTCGCCGATGTCGGGAACTTTGACTTCGATCGTCGCCATGGCTTACACCTTCACCGGGTTGGGTTTGTCTGGATCGAGGCCGTACTTCCTGATGGCTTCGGCAACCTTGGCGACGTCGATCTGCTTGTCGTCGGCGAGTGCGCGCAGGCTGGCCAGGGTGATCCAGTAGCGGTCCACCTCGAAGAAGTGGCGCAGCTGCTCGCGCGTGTCGGAGCGGCCGAAGCCGTCGGTGCCGAGCACGACGTAGCGGCGGCCGCCTTCGGCGACGAAGGGGCGGATCTGGTCGGCGAAGGCACGGATGTAGTCCGTCGCCGCGATCACCGGACCGCGGGTGTCGCCGAGGCAGGCCGTCACGTGGCAGACCCTGGCCGGCTCCTCGGGATGCAGCAGGTGATGGCGGGTGCAGTCGTGGCCGTCGCGCGCCAGCTCGGTGAAGCTGGGGCAGGACCAGAGGTCGGCCTCGACGCCCCAGTCGGCGCGCAGCAGTTCGGCGGCGGCGATGGCCTCGCGGAAGATGGTGCCCGAGCCGAGCAGCTGCACGCGCGGGCCGTTGTTGGCGGCACCCTTGCGGAAGCGGTACATGCCCTTGAGGATGTCGCGCTCGGCGCCTTCGGGCATGGCCGGGTGCTCGTAGTTCTCGTTCATCACCGTCAGGTAATAGAACACGTCCTGCTGCTCGGCCACCATGCGCCGCAGGCCGTCCTGCACGATCACCGCCAGTTCGTAGGCGAAGGTCGGGTCGTAGGAAATGCAGTTCGGAATCGTCGCCGACAGTACATGCGAATGGCCGTCCTCGTGCTGCAGGCCTTCGCCGTTGAGCGTGGTGCGCCCTGCGGTGCCGCCGACCAGGAAGCCGCGGGCGCGCGAGTCGCCCGCCGCCCAGCACAGGTCCATGGTGCGCTGCAGGCCGAACATCGAGTAGAAGATGTAGAAGGGCAGCATCTGCACGCCGTGCGTCGAGTAGGCGGTGGCGGCGGCGATCCAGTCGGACATGGCGCCGGCCTCGTTGATGCCTTCCTGCAGCATCTGGCCGTCCTTCGATTCCTTGTAGAACATCAGCTGGTCGGCGTCCTGCGGCACGTAGTTCTGGCCCTGCTGGTTCCAGATGCCGTACTGACGGAACATGCCTTCCATGCCGAAGGTGCGCGACTCGTCGGGCACGATGGGCACGACGCGGCGGCCGAGGACCTTGTCCTTGAGCAGCACGTTGAGGATGCGCACGAAGGCCATGGTGGTCGAGATCTCGCGGCCCTCGCCGGTGGCCTTGAGCAGCGCGTCGAAGGCCGACAGGGGCGGAATCGGCTGCGGCTCGACGGCGCGGCGACGCTGGGGCAGGTAGCCGCCCAGCGCCAGGCGCTTCTCGCGCATGTAGTTGAGCTCGGCCGATCCCTCCTCGAACTTGAGGTAGGGCGGCGTCTCCAGTTGCTCATCCGTGATCGGCAGCTTGAAACGGTCGCGGAAGGCCTTGAGCGAGGTGGTGCCCATCTTCTTCTGCTGATGGGTGATGTTCTGCGCCTCGCCCGATTCGCCCATGCCGTAGCCCTTGATGGTCTTGGCGAGGATCACGGTGGGCTGGCCGGTGTGATTCACGGCGGACTGGTAGGCGGCATAGACCTTGTGCGGGTCGTGGCCGCCGCGGTTGAGGCGCCAGATGTCGTCGTCGGTCCAGTTGGCGACCATCGCCTTCAGTTCCGGCGTGTTGAAGAAGTGCTCGCGCACGTAGGCGCCGTCCTTCGACTTGAAGGTCTGGTATTCGCCGTCGACGCAGTCCATCATGCGTTGGCGCAGCAGGCCCTTCTTGTCCTGCGCCAGCAGCGCGTCCCAGTAGCCGCCCCAGATCACCTTGATCACGTTCCAGCCGGCACCGCGGAAGTCGGATTCGAGTTCCTGGATGATCTTGCCGTTGCCCCGCACCGGGCCGTCGAGGCGCTGCAGGTTGCAGTTCACCACGAAGATCAGGTTGTCGAGCTTCTCGCGCCCGGCCATGCCGATGGCGCCCATCGATTCGGGTTCGTCCATCTCACCGTCGCCCATGAAGGCCCAGACCTTGCGGCCGGTGGCGTCGGCGTGGCCGCGGTCGTGCATGTACTTCATGAAGCGGGCCTGGTAGATCGCCTGCAGGGGCCCCAGGCCCATCGACACCGTGGGGAACTGCCAGAAGTCAGGCATCAGCCAGGGGTGCGGGTAGGAGGTCAGCCCCTTGCCGTCGACGTCCTGGCGGAAACCGTCGAGCTGGTCCTCGCTCAGGCGGCCGAGGAGGAAGGCGCGGGCATAGATGCCGGGCGCCGAGTGGCCCTGGACGAAAACCAGGTCGCCACCGTGCTGTTCGGTCGGCGCGCGCCAGAAATGGATGAAGCCGACGTCATAGAGCGTCGCGGCCGAGGCGAAGCTGGCGATGTGGCCGCCGAGATTCGAGTCGCCCTTGTTGGCGCGCAGCACCATGGCCAGCGCGTTCCAGCGCACGTAGGAGCGGATGCGGTTCTCGATGGCGTAGTCGCCCGGCGCGGTGACCTGGCGGTCGGCCGGGATGGTGTTGAGGTATTCGGTGTTGGCGCAGTAGGGCTGGTTGATGCCGGCAAGGCGGCCCAGCTCGATCAGGCGCTCGATCAGGAAATGGGCGCGCTCGGGGCCCTCTTCGGTGATCACGGCTTCGAGGGCATCGAGCCACTCCCGCGTCTCCAGCGGGTCGGCGTCGGAATGTGCCACGGTGGACGGCATGGATGACATGCGGTCTCCTCCTTTGTCTGTGTTGTAGGTGGTCCGGCGACGGGGTTGCCGCCGCGGACCGTTTTCGCTCAGTGTAGCCTTCCGGGTAGGTCGGGTGTCCCTCGCTGTTCCATAATGTAAAACAGCAATTCACATTGTGCAATACGCAGTGCAACATGCGAGGTGCCCTTGATGGCGATCAACAGTCCATGGATGATGGCGGAGTAAAAGGACCGATCAGCTGATGGAGGAGGGGCAGCATGTTCCAGGTACGCATACACGGACGCGGCGGGCAGGGGGTGGTGACGGCCGCCGAGATGCTGTCGGTTGCCGCCTTCGACGAGGGGCGCCATGCCCAGGCCTTTCCCAGCTTCGGCTCGGAGCGTACCGGGGCGCCGGTGGTGGCCTTCTGCCGCATCTCGGATCGCGAGATCCGCCTGCGTGAGCCCATCATGGAGCCCGACGCGATCATCATCCAGGACCCGACCCTGCTGCACCAGGTCGATGTCTTCGCCGGCCTGAAGAAGGACGGCTACATCCTGATCAACACCAGCAAGACCTTCGACCAGCTGGGTCTCGGCGACTTCGTTCGCGAATGTCGCCCGGAGCGGCTCTGCACCGTGCCGGCGATGGAGCTGGCCTTGAACCATGTCGGCCGGCCGGTGCCCAACGTGCCGCTGCTCGGCGGCTTCGCTGCCGTGGCGGGAGTACTGCAGCTGGAATCGGTGATCAAGGCGATCAAGGAACGGTTTTCCGGCAAGGTCGCCGAGGGCAACGTTGCGGCGGCGCGCGAGGCCTATGCGATCGTCAAGGCCGAGATGGAGGAGGCAATGAACCATGCTTAAGCAGATGGAAGGCAGCCGCGCGGTCGCCGAGGCCGTGGCCCTGTGCCGGCCCGAGGTGATCTGCGCCTACCCGATCTCGCCGCAGACCCACATCGTCGAAGCGCTGGGCGAAATGGTGAAGGATGGCTCGCTCGCACCCTGCGAGTTCATCAACGTCGAATCCGAATTCGCCGCGATGTCCGTGGCCATCGGTGCCTCTGCCGCCGGGGCGCGCAGCTACACCGCCACCGCCTCGCAGGGATTGCTCTACATGGTCGAGGCGGTCTACAACGCCTCCGGGCTGGGACTGCCGATCGTCATGACCATCGCCAACCGCGCCATCGGCGCGCCCATCAACATCTGGAACGACCATTCCGATGCGCTGTCGCAACGCGATTCGGGCTGGATCCAGCTGTTCGCCGAAACCAACCAGGAAGCGCTCGACCTGCACATCCAGGCCTTCAAGCTGGCCGAGGAGCTATCGCTGCCGATCATGGTCTGCATGGACGGTTTCATCCTCACCCACGCCTATGAGCGCGTCGACATGCCAACGCAGGCGCAGGTCGATGCCTACTTGCCGAAATACGAGCCGCGCCAGATGCTCGACCCCAACGAGCCGGTCTCGATCGGCGCGATGGTCGGTCCCGAAGCCTTCATGGAGGTGCGCTATCTCGCCCACGCCCGGCAGATGCAGGCGCTCGAGCGCATTCCGCAACTGGCGGAGGAATTCGCGACGGTGTTCGGCCGCGACAGCGGCGGCCTGATCCACACCTATCGCGCCGAGGATGCCGAGACCATGGTCATCGCCATGGGCTCGGTGCTGGGCACCATCAAGGATACGGTCGATGCCATGCGCGACGCCGGCCACAAGATCGGCGTGCTCGGCATCACCAGTTTCCGCCCGTTCCCGCATGTCGCCGTGGCCGCCGCGCTCAAGCACTGCCAGCGCTTCGTCGTGCTGGAAAAGAGCCTCGCCGTGGGCGGCGGCGGCATCGTCGCCACCGATGTGCGCATGGCCGTGACCGGCATGGGGCTGAAGGGCCACACGGTCATCGCCGGGCTCGGCGGCCGTGCCATCACCGTCAAGTCGCTCACCGCGCTGTTCGAAAGGGCCTGTCGCGGCGACCTCGAGCTGATGACCTTCCTCGACCTCGACTGGAACGCCGTCAACAAGCAACTCGAACGCGAAAAAGCGCACCGCCGCACCGGGCCCGTCGCCGAAGCGCTGCTGCGCGACGTCGGCGTCGTCGCATCGCGCAACTATTGAGTGGGGCAGCCATGAGTTTCCAACCCGTAAAGTTCTACCAGACCGGCACCTTCACCGTCGGCAACCGCCTGCTGCCGCCCGAGGAACGCAGCGTCCAGGCCAGCAGCAAGCGTTTCAACTCCATCAATTCCGGCCACCGCGCCTGCCAGGGCTGCGGCGAGGCGCTCGGTGCGCGCTACGCCATCGACGCGGCGATGGAGGCGACCGACGGCCAGCTCATCGCCGCCAACGCCACCGGCTGCCTCGAGGTGTTTTCCACGCCCTATCCCGAGACCTCGTGGCAGATTCCGTGGATCCACTCGCTGTTCGGCAACACCGCGGCCGTCGCCACCGGCATCGCCGCGGCGCTCAAGGTCAAGGGCAAGGCGCAGATCCGCGTGGTCGCCCAGGGCGGCGACGGCGGCACCACCGACATCGGCTTCGGCTGCCTTTCCGGCATGTTCGAGCGCAACGACGACGTGCTCTACATCTGCTACGACAACGGCGGCTACATGAACACCGGCGTGCAGCGCTCGAGCGCCACGCCGGCGGCGGCACGCACCTCGACCACGCCGGCGGTCGGAGCCGAGCCCGGCAACGTCTTCGACCAGGGCAAGTTCCTCCCCGCCATCGCGCTGGCCCACGACATCCCCTACGTCGCCACCGCCACGGTGGCCGACCTGCGCGACCTCGAAGCCAAGGTGCGGCGTGCCATGGAAATCCGCGGCGCGCGCTACATCCACATCCTCGTGCCCTGTCCGCTGGGCTGGGGCACGGCCTCGCACGACACCATCCGCATGGCGCGGCTGGCCAAGGAAACCGGCATCTTCCCGGTGTTCGAGGCCGAGCACGGCGAAATAAAGTCGGTGCTGGCGATACGCCGCCCGCTGCCGGTCGAGGAGTACCTGAAGCCGCAGAAGCGCTATGCCCATCTCTTCGGCAAGCAGCCGCGGGTCGACGTGATCGCCCACCTGCAGGCGCAGGCGGACAGGAACATCCGCAGGTACGGGCTGCAGGCCCGCAAAGAGAGCCACTGAAATGGACAAGCCCTTCGCCATCACCCTCAACCCCGGTTCCTCGCTGGCCAACCGCACTGGCTCGTGGCGTACCTTCCGCCCCGAATACGTCGACCGCCTGCCGCCCTGCAACGCCGCCTGCCCGGCCGGAGAGAACATCCAGGGCTGGCTGTTCCACGCCGAGAGCGGCGACTACGAAAAGGCCTGGCGCGCGCTCACCGAGAACAATCCGCTGCCCGCCATCATGGGCCGCGTCTGCTACCACCCCTGCGAGGGCGGCTGCAACCGCCAGTACGTCGATTCCTCGGTCGGCATCAATTCGGTCGAGCGCTTCCTCGGCGACGAGGCGATCAAGCGCGGCTGGCAATTCGATGCGCCGGCCGCGGCATCAGGCAAGCGCGTGCTCGTCGTCGGCTCCGGCCCGGCCGGCCTCTCCGCCGCCTACCAGCTGACGCGCATGGGCCACAAGGCGGTGATCTACGAGGCCGGCCCGCTCGCCGGCGGGATGATGCGCTTCGGCATTCCCAAGTACCGCCTGCCGCGCGACGTGCTCGACGCCGAGATCAAGCGCCTCCTTGACTTCGGCGTCGAGATCCATCTGCAGACCAAGGTCAGCAACGTCCTCGAGGCGATGCAGGACGGCTTCGATGCCGTCTTCCTCGGCGTCGGCGCCCACATCGCCAAGCGCGCCTACATTCCGGCCGGCGATGCCAACAAGGTGCTCGACGCCGTCGCGGTGTTGCGCGGCATGGAGGGCGAATCTGCGCCGATGCTCGGCCGCAAGGTAGTCGTCTACGGCGGCGGCAACACCGCCCTCGACGTCGCGCGCACCGCCAAGCGCCTCGGCGCCGAGGAGGCGATCATCGTCTACCGCCGCACCCGCGAGAAGATGCCGGCGCACGACTTCGAGGTTGAGGAGGCGCTGCAGGAAGGCATCTCCATCAAGTGGCTGTCGACCATCAAGGAGGCCGGCGAGTCGGACATCATGGTCGAGAAGATGGCGCTCGACGACAAGGGCTTCCCGCAGCCGACCGGCGAGTTCGAGCGCATCGAGGCCGACTCGGTGGTGCTGGCACTCGGACAGGACGCCGACCTGTCGCTGCTGGAGAACGTGCCCGGCCTGGTCGTGGACAAGGGCCTGATCCAGGTCGATGCCGGCATGATGACCGGCCACCCCGGCGTCTTCGCCGGCGGCGACATGGCCGGCAACGAGCGCACTGTCACGGTGGCGGTCGGCCACGGCAAGAAGGCGGCGCGCGCCATCGACGCCTGGCTGCGCGGCGAAACCTACGCGCCGTTGCCCAAGCACGAGCTCGCCACCTTCGAGCGCATGAACGCCTGGTACTACTCCGATGCGCCCAAGACCGTGCGGCCGGTGCTCGACATCATCCGTCGCCAGTCCACGTTCGAGGAAGTGCTCGGCGGACTGGACGAGGGCAACGCGCTGTTCGAGGCGCGCCGCTGCATGTCCTGCGGCAACTGCTTCGAGTGCGACAATTGCTACGGCGTCTGTCCCGACAATGCCGTGATCAAGCTCGGCCCGGGCAAGCGCTTCAAGTTCAACTTCGACTACTGCAAGGGCTGCGGCGTCTGCGTCGCCGAGTGCCCCTGCGGCGCGATCCGCATGGTGCCCGAGGAAAACTGAGCCCCCATTTTGAAGACATTTTCGACCCGTATCGGATTCGACACATGCCGGGAAGCAGCGTCTTGAGCAACACGCAGAAGGTCAAGGTCCTGATGGCCTGCTCCGACGCATCCGGGGCGGCCATCGAGCGGGCGTTGCACGCCCATGTCGCGGGCCTGGCCTTCCATCGCGTCCATCGGCGCAAGGAACTCGACCGCGCCCTGGCGAAGGAGGAGTGGCACCTGGCCTTCTGCGACCTGGAGTTGGCGGATTTCACCGCCCTCGACCTGGTGACGCGGATTTCGGACGAAGGCATCGATATTCCCGTGGTCGTGGTCAATGGAACCGGCGCGAAGGAAATCGCGATCCGCTGCCTGATGTTCGGCATATGCCAGTTCATCGACAACGATGCGCAATATCTCGAGGGCCTGCCGCTCATGGTCGATGTCCTGCTCAGGCGGGCCGGGCAGGAACGGGAGCGCCGCCTGATGGAGAAGCGCCTGCGGGAGAGCGAGGAACTCTACGTCGACATCTTCGACAACACCAGCGACCTGATCCAGTGCCTCGGGCCGGACGGCCGCTTTCTCTACACCAATCGCACCTGGCGGGAAGTCATGGGCTACAGCGAACTGGAGCTTCAATCGCTGACCCTGCTGGACGTCCTTCATCCCGACAGCACGCTGTGCTGCCAGGACCGCTTTCGGCGCCTGCTCCAGGGCGAGAACTTGAGTTGCATCACCTTCAAGTTCCTCACCAAGTCCGGAGAAACGATCTACCTGGTCGGGGATTGCGGTTCCCTCATCAAGGATGGCGGCGCGATCTCGACTCGCGGCATCTTCAAGAACGTCACCGATACCGTCAAGGCGCAGGAAGCGCTGCGCATCACCGAGGCCCGCTATCAGGCGCTGTACGAGAATGCGCCGGATATCTATACGACCCTCAGCCCGACTGGCGAAATCCTTACCGTCAACCGGACCGGTGCCCGCTTGCTGGGCTACGATCCCGGCGAGCTGATCGGTGAATCAGCGGCGAAGATCATCCATCCGGAGGACCAGCAGCGCGTCTTCGCCTGCCTCGAAAGGCAGTTCCAACAGCCGTGTCCAGGCGAGGACATCGAGTACCGGAAGATCCGCAAGGACGGTTCGATATTCTGGGTGCATCAGCGCGCCACGTTGGAACCGGGAGGCGGCGGACCGAGGATGCTGGTGGTTTGCCGCGACGTCACCGACAGGCACGACCTCGAGATCCAGCTCGCCCACCAGGCTTCCCACGACGCGCTGACCAACCTGATCAACCGCCGGGAGTTCGAGCGTCGGCTGCAGCGCCTGCTGTCGGCGGAGAGCGACCCGGCGGACCGGCACGCCCTGTGTTTCCTCGACCTGGACCAGTTCAAGGTCATCAACGACACCTGTGGCCACATCGCTGGGGACGAGCTGCTACGGCAGATCGCCGCCCTGCTGCAGGGGCAGTTGCGCTCGCGCGACACCCTCGCACGCGTTGGCGGCGACGAATTCGCGGTACTGATGGAGCATTCGACCCTGAACCATGCTGCCCGCCTGGCCGAGAAGCTCCGTGCGACCGTCGGGAGCTTCAAGTTCCATTGGCGTTCGCATCGGTTTTCGATCGGTGTCAGCATCGGCATCGTGCCCGTTCACGCCGGACAGTCGATGGTCGATACACTGACTCGCGCGGACATGGCCTGTTACACGGCCAAGAAGGATGGCAGGAACCGCATTCACACCGCGAAGGCCGGCACTGAGTAACAGCGGCGATCGCCCGCAGATTCGGGCCAGTCAGGAAAGCTTGTCCGGAAATGCGGCGCGCAAGGCCGGATTACCACCTTTCGTCGCTTGGCCCCGCGTCTGCCGAGTCCCATGAGTCGCCGGAGCCGGCATCGAATGCTCCGAAATCGACTTGCGGACTGGAATCGACCGGGATGAAGCTGCTGTTGTCCCGCGCCGGTTGAATACGCTGGTTTTCGCTGCCGCTCTCGAGAACCTTGGCCAGTCCGTAGCCTGCTGCCATGCCGGCGATCCCGCCGAGCATGGCGCCACCCAGGCCCGAACCCGCAGCCTGCGGCTGGATGGGCGTGCCGGGCCCGTAGCCGAATCCGCCGCCGGAAAGGCTCCCGCCGGTGGCGGATGCGGCAGAAGGCGTCATCACCGGCGCCGAGGCGCTGCGGCGCATGAACAACCAAATCACCAGGATGGCGCCGCCGCCCAGGAGCATGAAGCCCCAGGGAAGTTGTGGCGCCGCCGGCGCTACGACAGCGGGATGCAGGGTCGCCGCGGCAGGCGATGTGACCGGAGCACCGATGCTTTCCGGCAAGCGGTCCAGCAGCTCGTTGAAGTGCTTGGGGTCGGTGGCGAACTTCAGCGACGGATCGAGACGCCGTGCCTCGAGCAATTCCTGGCGCGCTTCGATTTTGCGTCCTTCTCGTGCCAATAGCTGACCGAGTTCGTAGTGTGCCTTCGCGCTGGCCGGCTTCTCCTTGATCACTTCGTGCAACATGGCCTCGGCCTGCGACAGCTGCCCGGAATTTACGGCGGTGGCAATGTCCTTGGGTGTCGGCAGTGCCAGGGCTGCGGAAGCAGTGAGGACAAGTACGATCGAGGCTATGGCTCTTTTCATGGAACACTCCTGTTTCAACACGGGTTGATCGGGCTGCGAAAGCGCACTACGGCGTCAGCCGGAGGTCGAATGCCGCCGTCCGCGGCGAAAGATAGGGGTGGTGCGCCTGCGCATCAAGGCGCGAATTGCAACAACATGTGTCGCCCGGATGCTTTCAAATTGTTACAACTTGCATGGCCCGATTCGAATCGATTCGCCGCGATCATGGAAACGGTCGGCCATAGAATGCAATCCACCTTCGGGCCATGCCCAAACGATCCGACACAACCACATGATTTCCGTGCCCCAAACCATGCGCGCTCTCCTGATCGGCGTCTTTGGCATCCCGCTGCTGAACGCCTGTACGGACAAGCCTCATCTGACCATGGAGGAAAAGACCAGGTTCGTCGCGGAACTGATCGCCGAGCGATCCGAATGCAACGGCCATTGGGTGAAACTGTCGGTTCCGGCAAAGGACGAAAGGGACCTCAGCCAATCCTATGAAGCAGCCAAGGCGGCCCATTGCCTGAAGCCTGACGTTTGATCGGGGTCATGCGCGACATGGCCCCGTCCCCAGATGGTCTCCCCAGGGAACATGCCCGATCATTGATCACCAAGTTCTGGCATCAGGTGCGCGCACGGCCGCGGCTGGCGGTCGCCGGCCTGACCGGGACGGTCACGTTCTTGCTGTTGCCACCCACGATGGCATTCTCGACGCGGGCGTTGGCTACCTGGGACATCGGTGCGGGCTTGTACCTGTTGCTGGCCTGGATCATGATCCATCGTTCCTCCGTGGAGCATATGCGGTGGCGCGCCCGCATCCAGGATGACGGCGCCGCGGTCGTCCTGGTGCTGACCGTTGCGGCTGCCGTCGCCAGCCTCGCCGCCATCGTCCTGGAACTGTCGGGCCTGAAGGGCTACGCGCCGACCGGCCAGGGCTTTCACGTGGGCCTGGTTGCCGCGACCTTTGCCGCATCCTGGCTGCTGGTTCATACCGCGTTCGCTCTTCATTATGCTCACGTGTATTACATTTCCTCCGGCACAGACGTCGGCTCGCCGCTGGAGTTTCCGCGACAGGACAGCCCCGTTTATATGGACTTCCTGTATTTCGCGATGGTCATCGGCATGACCTCCCAGACGGCGGACGTGGCCATCGCGAGCACACGGATGCGACGATTGGCGATGGCCCATGGCATCGTCGGCTTCGTATTCAACACGACACTCCTGGCCCTTACCGTCAATATCGCTGCAGGACTGCTTGGTTGACGTGCATGGTGCTCCCGAACACGCCCCGGATGACCCAGAATGAACGCTGAATACTTCGATCTGCGGGTGCGACTCGCCTCCTGGCTGCTCTCCGGCATGGCGCTGGTCGCGGTGCTGCGCCTGAACTTGTTGCCCGCCCTGTTCGCCGGACTCCTTGTCTTCGTGCTCGTGCATCTGCTTGCGCCACGCCTGCAGCGGCACTTCGCCAGCGAGCGCGCCCGGCTTGCCGCGGTGATCGTCCTGGCGACGGTGGTGGCCAGCTTCACTACGGCGGCAGTGATTGGCGCAATCGCGTTCTTCAAGAGCGACGCCGGCAGCCTGTCCGCGCTGTTCGCCAAAATGGCCCAGATCATCGAGGATGCGCGTGCGACGCTGCCATCCTGGGCCATTGACATGATTCCCGTGGATCCCGATGACCTCAGAATGGCGACCGTGGAGTTGCTGCGCGAGCATGCTTCCGAATTGCGGAATGTCGGCAAGGAGGCCGCCGTGACCCTCGCCTACATCCTCGTTGGCCTGATCATCGGTGCCATGGTCGCGACGCAGGACGCCCACGGCGGGCGGCCGCTGGGACCGGTGGGCGTTGCCTTGCAGGAGCGCGTTCGTCGCCTTGCCGAGGCATTTCGGCGGATCGTCTTTGCGCAGGTGCGCATTTCCGTGCTGAATACCGTCTTCACGGCAATCTACCTGGTGGTGGCGCTGCCGCTGTTTGGCGTGCACCTGCCTCTCACCAAGACCTTGATCCTGATAACGCTGATCGCAGGCCTCCTGCCGGTGGTGGGCAACCTGATTTCGAATGTCGTCATCGTCGTCGTCAGCCTGGCGCATTCGCCTCACGCCGCCTTGGCCTCTCTGATATTCCTCGTCGTCGTGCACAAGTTCGAGTATTTCCTCAATGCCCGAATTGTCGGCAGCCAGATCAATGCCCGCGCCTGGGAACTGCTGACGGCAATGCTGCTGATGGAAGCGGTCTTCGGAATGACCGGCGTCGTTGCGGCGCCGATTGTCTATGCGTGGCTCAAGGATGAACTCACGCGAGCGGGCTTGTTTTGATCGAGGAAGAACGCAAAAGAAGGGGCGACGTGCCGTCCCGCCGGCGCCGACCTTCAGTCGAGCCGCGCGGCTGCCCGTGCCCGCAACTGGCCGCAGCCGCCGTCGACGTCCTGCCCGGCCGACTGGCGCAGCTTGGCGAGGATGCCATGGCGGTAGAGGTGTAGCGCCATCGCCTGTGCGCGCTCCCACGACGGGCGGCGGTAGGCGGGCCCGCCGGCGTTCTCCGTTTCGTTGTAGGGAATGAAGTTCATCACCGCGTACCTGCCCTTGAGCAGGCGCACGATGCCTTCGAGTTCGTCGTCGTCGTCGTTGATGCCTTCGAGCAGCGTCCACTGGTACTGGATCGGGTAGCCGGTGGCGCGGCAATAGGCGTCGGCCAGTTCGACCAGCTCGGCCGGATCGATGCGCGGCGCCTTGGGCAGCAGGCGCGCACGCAGGTCGGCGCGCGTCGTGTGCAGCGACAGCGCCAGCGCCGGCTTGACGCGTTCCAGCGGCAGCCGTTCGAACACGCGGCGGTCGCCGACGGTCGAGAACACCAGGTTCTTGTGGCCGATGTCGGCCGCCGTGCCGAGCAGGTCGATGGCCTCAAGCACGTTGTCCATGTTGTGGGCCGGCTCGCCCATGCCCATGAACACGACCTTCTTCACGGCGCGCCGCCGCCGGCCCAGCACCACCTGGGCGACGATCTCGGCGCTGCCGAGCTGGCGCAACAGGCCGTCGCGGCCGGTCATGCAGAAGGTGCAGCCCACGGCGCAGCCGACCTGGGTCGAGACGCAGAGACCGTCCTTCGGCAGCAGCACGCTTTCCACCGTCTGGCCGTCGCCGAGTTCCACCAGCAGACGGGCGGAGCCGTCGGCGCCGCCGTGCGCGGAGCGCACGCGCGCCAATGCGTCGAGGTCGGCGGCGATGGCGGGAAACGCCTCGCGCATCGCCCGGGGGAAATACTGGTCGGCCGGGCAGGCGCCGGCGTCGAGCGGCAGCGCCCGGGTCCACGCCCGCAGCATGCGTTCCTCGTGGCAGGGCTGGGCACCGAGGTCGCGCAGGCGCCGGCGGATGTGTTCGATGCGCATGGCTAGGTCTGCGCGAGGTCGACGGCGGCGATCTGCGCGGCGATCTCCTCCGGATCCAGCCGCGCGAAATCGGCCGCGATCGCCAGCGGGAAGCCGCCGGCCATTTCGTACCAGGCCAGTGCGCCCAGCCACGATGCGTAGGCGACTTCGCCCTGCTTGCGCCGCGGCAGGCAGTAGAAGAGGCCGTCGGAGAGGATCAGGTTGTAGCTGATCTCCTGCCGGTGAAGGTCGGCGATGAATTCGCCGGCCACTTTGCGATCGTCGAACCGCAGGCAGCGGCAGGGGTAGGGCTCGCTGCCGCCATTGTGCGTCCAGCGCGCGTCTTCGATGGGCAGCGGCGTTTCGCGCAGGAAGCTCTGGAAGTGCAGGTGGTTCACCGAGGCATGGGCGCCATAGCTGTTGCAGGCGAGGCCGAAGCCGGGCATGCGCCCGTTCAGTTCCAGCGCGAGGTCCCACAGCCAGGCGAGGTCCGCCGGCTCGAGGAACTGCGGACGGTGGCCGCCGACGTCCGGGACCAGCAGCCCGTGGTAGTCGGCGAAGGGGAACTTGTTGTAGAAGAGCGTCGCCTTGCGGCCGAGCAGCGACCCCTCCCAGATGATCTCCTGGCGCAGGAAGGGCTTGTCGAAGTGGAAACGCGCCGGGTCGAAGGGCGCGCGAATGCCTGTGACGGCTACATTGCTGTGGCGCGCGGGGCGGTAGGCGCGTAGCGGATTGAATTGCAGCTCCCACGGCCCGGCGCGGCGCAGCTCGACCGGGCGCAGCGTGTCGAAGTCGTGATCGAGGATCTCGCGCAGCGTCGCCACGTCGTCGGGGGCGCCGTGCAGCGTCTGCGCCGCGTTCTCGGCGGCAAGGCGCATGAAGCAGGCACGCAGCTCGTCGTGCAGATGCTCCCAGATGCGCGTCTCGAAATTGGCGTTGGCCAGCACCAGGATGTCCTCGCCCAACTCGCCCGTGGTGCGCAGCAGGTCGACGAGGCCCCGCTCGAAGCGGTCGCGGAAGACGTCGGCGGATTCGAAGAGGTCGGGCAGCATCGGGTCGGGCAGGGGGTGGGCTTGGGCGAAGGCCCGCCATGATGGGAGTCGCACGGCAAAAGTCAACACTGACAGCCCCGCAGCCATCGGGGAAAATGCGCTATCCGGTTCCCGGTGACTTCCGGCAGGTAGATGAACGCAATTTCGCGCAAGCCCATCCGCTGGCTGCTGGCCGCGGCCGCCGCGGCCACCTGCTGGGCGCAGGCTGCGGATGCGCCGGTCGAGGGGCAGGATGCGGCCGTGGCGAAGCCGGCGCAAGCGTCGCCCGCGCCGGAGCCGCGCCGCTGGCTGGTGCAGTTCAAGCGCCAGGCCACCGACCGCGGCACGGACGACGAATCGACGCGGACCCAGGTGAGGTTCGAACATTTCCCGGACGGGTTGGTGAACCTGTGGCGCCTCGACCTGCCGTTTCCCGACGAGAAGACCGACTTCGCCGGCGACCTGTTCAATCCACGCCCCGGCGACATCAAGGTCCGCATGGGCATGAAAGCGGTTCCCGTGGCCGGCCGGCCGGTGTCCTCTTTCATCGAGGCCACCCTTCCGACGGCTTCGCCCGAGTCTCTCGGTTCCGGAAAATATCAGCTGGGGGTGGGGGTGCGTACCCGGGTGCCGTTGGCCTTGGGCACCGCCGCCACGCCTGTCAAGCAGTCATTCTCCGCCCAGGTGCAGCAGGTGGTGTCCGTGGCCGGCGACGACGCACGCAAGGACATCAACCAGACCAAGTTCGAGCTCGAGGTGCGCGGGGAGTGGCCGCAGGCGCGCTTTCTGAAGTTCACCGCAAAGCCGGTCATCGACTGGGTGCAGAACGCGCGCACCGGTGCCGTGGGCGAGCTCGAGGGCGGCTGGCGCGTCGGCCGCGACTGGGAGCTGGCGCTGTTGGGTGGGGCGCTGCTATGGGGCAAGGGCGTACCAAGCACCTACGGCAAGCGCGCCGAGTTCAAGGCTTCGTATCGCTTCTGAGGGCCGCGGATCGTCGCCCGCGGACGCGCCTCAGGCCACGATGTGCAGGCCCGCGTCGACGTAGATGACGTCGCCGGTCATGCCGGACGACGCGCCGCCGACGAGGAAGGCGACGACGCGGCCGACCTCGGCGATGTCGACCAGGCGTTGGCCGGGCGATCGGCTGGCGGCCATGTCGATCAACTCGTCGAACTGCGCGATGCCGCTCGCGGCACGCGTGCGCAGTGGCCCCGGCGACACGGCGAAGACGCGGATGTTGCTTTCGCCGAGTTCGCTGGCCATGTAGCGGACCGAGGCTTCGAGGGCCGCCTTGACCGGCCCCATCAGGTTGTAGTTGTTCACCACCTTGTCGGCGCCGTAGTAGCTCATGGTGACGAGCACGCCGCCGTTCTTCATCAGCGGTTCGGCCAGGTGCGCCATGCGGATGAAGGAATGGCAGGAGACCTGCATCGCCGTGAGGAAGCCGCCCTCCGAACAGTCGACGACGCGCCCGTGCAGATCCTCGCGCGGGGCGAAGGCGATCGAATGGATGAGGAAGTCGAGCCGGCCCCATTTTTCGCGGATGGCCTCGAACACCGCCTCGAGTTGTCCCGGCTGGGTGACGTCGAGCGGCAGCAGCATCGAAGCGTCGATCTGCTCGGCCAGCGGTTCGACGTATTTCCTGGCCTTGTCGTTGAGGTAGGTCAGCGCGATCTCGGCGCCGAACGCGCGCAGCTTGGCCGCGCAACCGAAGGCGATGCTTTCCGGGCTGGCCACGCCGACGACGAGGCCCCGCTTGCCCTTCAGCATGTCGCCCACGCGGGAGTCTTCGTCCCACACTTTGGGCAGCGGATCGACGGAGTCGGGATCGGTCAGCATGGCGGAATCCTTTCGAAACACCGAGCGAGGGCGTCGATCACAGTCTAGCCACATCGTCGCCGTCCCGCCAGCACCGACTATTGGCCTGCCCTCGCTTTCCTCCATCGCCCCGCGGGACTATATTGCAGCAAGGGAGCGAAGAAGGCATGGACGCATCAGCCATCATCCGCAAGACCGCGGCCGATTTGCGTTTGGCGCCGAACCTGGCCGATTACGCAGCCGAGCGGCAGTGTTTTTCCTGGGAGGCCGCGCGCGCGGAACTGGCCTTGGACCGGGAGGGCCGGGTGAATATCGCCGGACAGGCGGTCGAGCGGCAGGCGAGTGGCGATTTGCGCAAGAAGACTGCGTTCCGCTTTGTTTCGCGTGGCGCTGCCTCGCGCGACGTCAGCTTCGAAGGCTTGTCGCGCCTCACCAGCCGCTTCGCCAATGTGCTGAAGAATCTCGGTGTCGGCCGCGGCGAACGCGTCTTCGTGCTTTCCGGCCGCATTCCCGAACTCTACGTCGCGGTGCTCGGCAGCCTCAAACATGGCGCGGTGGTCTCGCCGCTGTTCTCGGCCTTCGGGCCGGAGCCGATCGCGACGCGGGTGAATCTCGGCGAAGGGCGCGTGCTGGTCACCACGGACCTGCTCTACGAACGCAAGGTGGCGAAGTGGCGCGAGAAGATGCCGACGCTCGAACACGTGCTGCTGGTGACCGGGGAGGGCGGCTGCACCGATATTCCCGGCACGCTGGACTTGGCCACGCTGATGGCCGACGCCGGCGAGGTCTGCGAGGTCGCACCGACCGGCGCCGAGGACATGGCGCTGCTGCATTTCACCAGCGGCACCACGGGCACGCCGAAGGGCGCGATCCACGTGCATGGGGCGGTGGTCACCCACTGGGCCACCGGCCGCTATGCGCTCGACCTGCATCCCGAGGACATCTTCTGGTGCACCGCCGATCCGGGCTGGGTCACCGGTACTTCCTACGGCATCGTCGCGCCGCTGCTGCATGGCGTGACTTCGATCGTCGATCGCGAGGAGTTCGATGCCGAGCGCTGGTATTCGATCCTGCAGGACCAGGCCGTGACGGTCTGGTACACGGCGCCGACGGCGATCCGCATGCTGATGAAGGCTGGCGCCGAGATCCCGCGGAAGTACCGCTTCCCCCAGCTCAGGTTCATCGCCAGCGTCGGCGAGCCTCTGAATCCCGAGGCGGTGCGCTGGGGCAAGGAAGTGCTCGGCCTGCCGATCCACGACAACTGGTGGCAGACCGAGACCGGCGGCATCATGATCGCCAACACCCCGGCCTTCGACATCAAGCCCGGCTCGATGGGGCGGCCGCTTCCCGGGATCGATGCGGCCATCGTCAAGCGGCAGGAGGATGGCTCGGTGGCGGTGATCGATGCGCCCGACGTCGAGGGCGAACTGGCATTGAAGCGCGGCTGGCCCTCGATGTTTCGCGGCTACCTCAACAACGAGGAGCGTTACCGCAAGTGCTTTTCCGGTGACTGGTACCTCACCGGCGACTTGGCGAAGCGCGATGCCGACGGCTACTTCTGGTTCGTCGGCCGCGCCGACGACGTGATCAAGTCGGCCGGGCACCTGATCGGCCCCTTCGAGGTCGAGAGCGCGCTGATGGAGCATCCGGCCGTGGCCGAGGCCGGCGTGATCGGCAAGCCCGATCCGGTGGTGGGCGAGGTGGTCAAGGCCTTCGTCTCGCTCAAAGCGGGTTTCGAGGATTCGGAGGCGCTGCGCATGGAACTGCTCGGCCATGCGCGCAAGCGCCTCGGCGCGGCCGTGGCGCCGAAGGAGATCGCCGTCGTGGCATCACTGCCGCGCACGCGCAGCGGCAAGATCATGCGGCGGCTGTTGAAGGCGCGGGAGCTCGGACTGCCCGAGGGCGATCTTTCCACGCTCGAAAGTGGAGGCTGAAGATGAAACTTGACGTTTGGTGCGTGATCGGGCCGGTGGGGTGCTCTGCGCTGCTCATGTCCTCCGGCGGTGGCCTGCGGCCGCCGCCTCCTCCTTTACTTCGCTATGCAGAGCACCCCACCGGCCCGATCGGGGGCGTCCTTGGGTGTTTGGCCGTCGCAAAGCTCCCGCGTATTTCGCCTCGGGTGACGGGTGGCCGACGCAGCGAAGTAAAGAAGGAGAATCGGGCGCAGCCCGGTTCGGGTGACATGAGCAGCGTCGGCCACCCGTCACCCGAGGCGCTCTCCGACATGCCACGAACATGGCGTCCTATGCGTCGCCAGTCGCGCGAAGCGCAGTGGAACAACTGACATGACCATCGACCACCACGCCCCGCCCCCGCCGTCCGGCCCGGTTTCCTGGGACAAGGACTTCGCGCACAGGCTGCTCGCCGACATGGTGCGCATCCGCCGCATGGAGGAGAAGTCGGCCGAACTCTACGGCGCCGGCCAGATTCGCGGCTTCCTCCATCTCTACATCGGAGAGGAGGCGGTGGCGGTCGGCGCGCTGCACGCACTCGCGGCCGCGGACAACGTGGTCGCCACCTATCGCGAGCATGGCCATGCGCTGGTGCGCGGGCTGTTGATGGCCTCCATCATGGCCGAGATGTTCGGCAAGAGCTGCGGCTGCGCGCGCGGTCGCGGCGGCTCGATGCACCTGTTCGATGCGAAGACGCGGCTCTTCGGCGGCAACGCCATCGTCGGCGGCGGGCTGCCGCTGGCCACCGGACTTGGGCTGGCGGCGAAGATGCGGGGCGAGGATCGCATCACCGCCTGCTTCTTCGGCGACGGCGCGGTGGCCGAGGGCGCCTTCCATGAGTCGCTGAACCTCGCGGCCTTGTGGAAGCTGCCGGTGCTGTTCTGCTGCGAGAACAACCTTTTCGGCATGGGCACCGCGATCGAGCGCGCCGAGTCGCAGACCGACCTCTGCGTCAAGGCGGCCTCCTACGACATGCCGGCGCGGCGCGTCGACGGCATGGACATCGTCGCGGTGCACGCGGCGATGCAGCAGGCCGTGCAGTGCGTGCGCGCAGGGCAGGGGCCGGCCTTCGTCGAATTCCAGACCTACCGCTTCCGTGCCCACTCGATGTTCGACGCCGAGCTCTACCGGCAGAAGGCCGAGGTCGAGGAATGGAAGGCGCGCGGCCCGATCCACACCTTCAGCGCGCGGCTCAAGGCCGAGGGCAAACTGACGGAAGAAGAGTTCCTCTCGCTCGACGCGGCCGCTTGCGCCGAGGTGGCGGCGGCCGTGGCCTACGCCGAGGCGGGGCTGTGGGAGCCGGTCGAAGACCTCTTGAAGGACGTGCATACGCCATGACCAGAAGACTCAGCTACCGCGAAGCCATGCGCGAGGCGATGCACGAGGCACTCGCCGGCGATCCTCGCGTCTTCCTGATGGGCGAGGACGTCGGCCGCTACGGCGGCACCTACGCCTTCTCCAAGGGTTTCCTCGAGGAGTTCGGTCCCGAGCGCATTCGCGACACGCCGCTGTCGGAACTCGGATTCGTCGGCGCCGGCATCGGCGCGGCGCTGGGCGGCATGCGGCCCATCGTCGAGGTGATGACGGTGAACTTCAGCCTGCTCGCGCTCGACCAGATCGTGAACAGCGCCGCGCTCTTCCGCCACATGTCCGGCGGGCAGTTTTCGGTGCCGCTGGTGATCCGCATGACTACCGGCGCCGGGCGCCAGCTCGCGGCGCAGCACTCGCACAGCCTCGAGGGCTGGTACGCCCACATCCCCGGCATCCGGGTGCTGGCGCCGGCCACCGTCGAGGACGCGCGCGGCATGCTGGCGCCGGCGCTGGCCGATCCCGATCCGGTGGTGATCTTCGAGCATGCCGGCTTGTTCAACGTGGAGGGCGAACTGGCGGACGACTGCAAGGTCGACATTTCCAGCGCCAAGGTCAGGCGCGAGGGCAGGGACGTCGCGATCATTACCTACGGTGGTTCGCTGCCCAAGGCGCTGGCGGCGGCCGAAACGCTGGCCGGAGAGAGCATCGAAGCGGAAGTGATCGACCTGCGCGTGCTGCGTCCGCTCGATACCGCGACCATCGCCGCTGCCGTCGCCAAGTGCCACCGCGTGGTCGTCGTCGACGAGAACTGGAAGAGCGGCGGCCTTGCCGCCGAAGTGGTGGCGCGCATCATGGAGCACGCCTTCTTCGAGCTCGACGCGCCGGTGGCGCGGGTCTGCAGCGAGGAGGTGCCGATCCCCTACGCCAGGCATCTCGAAGAGGCGGCCTTGCCGCAGCCGGAGAAGATCGTCGCCGCCGTGAAGGGATTGCTCGGATGATCGAATTCAAGCTCCCTTCGCTCGGCGCCGACATGGACGAGGGCACCCTGCTGGAGTGGAAAGTCGGCGTTGGCGACACGGTGAAGAAGGGCCAGGTGGTCGCCGTGGTCGATACTTCGAAAGCGGCCGTCGATGTCGAGTGCTGGCAGGAGGGCAGCGTCGGCGAATTGCTGGCCGAGGTCGGCCAGAAGATGCCCGTGGGCACGGTGATGGCGAAGCTGCTTGAACCGGGAGAAACGGCAGAAACAATAGTCGGCACCCCAAGGGTACTTCCTGCGGGGCGCGCTGGAGCCACGGCGGCCGCGCCACCCCCGCGCCGCATGATCTCGCCCGCCGCACGCAAGCATGCGCAGGAGAAGGGCGTCGACCTGGACAAGGTGACCGGCAGCGGCCCGCACGGCGCTGTGACATTGGAGGACGTCGAGCACGCGGCGGCGGGGCTCGCACCGCCGGCCGCGGTGCTCCCGGCGGCGGACAAGGCGGGCGAGATGCGCCGCGCCATCGCCGCCGCGATGGCACGCTCCAAGCGCGAGATCCCGCACTACTACGTCGCCGAGGACATTCCGCTGGTGAAGGCGCTGGCCTGGCTGCAGGCCGGGAACGCGAAGCGCCCGATGGCCGAGCGCCTGCTGCCGGCGGTGCTGCTGTTCAAGGCCGTGGCCGTCGCGCTCAAGCGCTACCCCGAACTCAACGGCTACTGGCGCGATGGCGGCTTCGTGCCGGCCGAACGGATCAACCTCGGCGTGGCGATCTCCTTGCGCCAGGGCGGCCTGATCGCGCCGGCGCTGCTGAATGCCGACGCCAAGCCGCTGACGCAGTTGATGCAGGAACTGACCGACTTGGTGCGGCGCACGCGGGCCGGCTCGCTGCGCAGCAGCGAGATGAGCGAGGCGACCATCACCGTCACCAACCTCGGCGACCAGGGCTCGCAGGCTGTGTTCGGCGTGATCTATCCGCCTCAGGTCGCGCTGGTCGGCTTCGGCCGCGTTACGGAACGCCCGTGGGCCGAGAACGGCGAACTCAAGGCGCTCCCCATGGTCACGGCCAGCCTCTCGGCCGACCACCGCGTCTCCGACGGACACCGCGGCGCGCTGTTCCTGCGCGAACTGGCCGACCTGCTGCAACGACCCGAGGACCTCGACAGATGAATGAATCAGAAATCCGCGCCGTGGTGCTGGCCACGCTGCTGTCCATCGCGCCCGAGGTCGAGACCGACGATTTGCGCGGCGACCGTCCGCTGCGCAGCCAGGTCGACCTCGATTCGATGGACTGGCTCAACTTCCTGCTCGGCCTCAACAAGCGGCTCAAGGTCGAGATCCCCGAGGCCGACTACGCGAGGCTGGTGACCCTCGACGATGTGGTCGCTTACCTTATGAAAAAGCTCGGGATTGGGCCGTAGCGCCGGCCAGCCGAAACGGGGATAATTCGCCCTCTTTGACCGGCGTCAATGGTGCGATGCGGCATCGCGGCTAAGGTCCACTTTTCCCGCAACACGAGAGAGTCCAACATGGCAGCAGTCAGCCCAGCGCCGGCCACCAGCCGGCTTTTGCTTTCCGGCAACGAAGCCGTCGCCCGCGCCGTCTGGGAAGCCGGCTGCCGCGTCGCCGCCGCCTATCCCGGCACGCCCTCCACCGAAATGCTCGAGGTGATCTCGACCTACCCGGACATCTATTCCGAGTGGTCGGTCAACGAGAAGGTTTCGCTGGAAGTCGCCATCGGCGCCGCCTTCGCCGGCTCGCGCTCGTTCTGCTGCATGAAGCATGTCGGCATGAACGTTGCCTCCGATGCGCTGATGACCCTGACGCTGACCGGCGTGGCCGGCGGCCTGGTGATCGCCATCGCCGACGACGTCGGCCTCTCCTCGTCGCAAAACGAGCAGGACTCGCGCTACTGGGGCCGCTTCGCCCACCTGCCGGTGTTCGAGCCCTCGGACTCGCAGGAAGCCTACGAGATGACCAAGGCCGGCTTCGACTTCTCGGAGAAATTCCAGGTGCCGGTGATCCTGCGCATGACCACGCGCATCAACCACGTCAAGGGCCTGGTTACCGTCGGCGAGCGCGTGGCGCACGCCGCCGCCGGCTTCAAGAAGGAACCGGCGCGCTGGGTGATGACGCCGGCCGGCGCCGGCAAGCGCATCCCCCTGATGTTCGAGCGCGACAAGGTGCTGCGCGCCGAGGCCGAAGCCTCGCCGCTCAACATCATCGACAATGGCCGCGACAAGCGCGTCGGCTTCGTCGCCTCCGGCCCCGCCTGGATGCATGTGCGCGAGACCTTCCCCGACGCACCGGTGCTCAAGCTCGGCTTCTCCTGCCCGGTGCCGATCGAGAAAATCCGCGCCTTCGCCGCCACCGTGGACAAGCTGGTGGTGGTCGAGGAAGTCGAGCCGCTGGTCGAGACCGAGCTGAAGGCCGCCGGCATCGAATGCCTGGGCAAGGAGATCCTGCCGCGCCAGGGCGAACTCGCGCCCAACGTGCTGAAGCCGGCCATCGCCAAGCTGCTCGGCGAGCCGGTGCCGGAAGGCATCACGGCGCCGGCACAGGTCTTTCCCCGGCCACCGACGATGTGCGTGGCCTGCCCGCACCTCGGCGTCTATTACACGCTGGCGCAGATCAAGAACATCACCATCTCCGGCGACATCGGCTGCTATACCCTCGGGGCAGGACACCCGTGGAACGCGCTCGACACGACGATCTCCATGGGCGCCTCGATGGGCATCGCGCTCGGCCTCGACAAGGGCAGGGGCGAAACCGACAAGGACAAGCGCATCGTCGCCGTGATCGGCGACTCGACCTTCCTCCACATGGGCATGCAGGGCCTGCTCGACATGGTCTACAACGGCGGCAACGTCACGGTGCTGCTGCTCGACAACCGCGCCGTCGGCATGACCGGCGGCCAGTCCAACCCCGGCACCGGCCGCGACATCCACGGGCAGGAGGCGCCGCGCGTCGATTTTGCCAAGCTGGTCGAGTCGCTCGGCGTGAAGAAGGAACGCATCCACGTCCTCGATCCCTACCAGCTGCCGGTGCTGTTCAAGACCATCCGCGACGAGATCAAAATTCCCGAGGTGTCGGTGATCATCACCGACCAGCCCTGCGTGCTGATCGACGACTACAAGAAGCAGAAGCCCTACGAAGTCATCGACGACAAGTGCACCGGCTGCGGCAACTGCGTCGATGTCGGCTGTCCGGCGATCCACGTCACGCGCCGCGAGAAGGTGATCAAGCCCTCGGGCAAGGAAGTCGAGCTGCAGTTCGTCAGGATCGAGACGACGGCCTGTACCGGCTGCACCCTCTGCGTGCAGCCCTGCGCACCCGAAGCCATCGTCCATGCCGACCTGACCAAGCCGATGCGCCTGGTCCGCCATTGAGAGGCCGTGATGAGCGCTAACCAAATCACCAACATCCTCGTCGTCGGCATCGGCGGCCAGGGCGTGATGACCGCCACCGAAATCCTCGCCGAGGCCGCCATCGCGCTCGGCCACGACGCCAAGAAGACCGAGGTCGCGGGCATGGCCCAGCGCGGCGGCGTGGTGTCCTCGCACCTGCGCTTCGGCCCCAAGGTGCTGTCGCCGCAGATCATGGCGGGCACCGCCGACCTGCTGGTCGGCTTCGAGGCCGCCGAGGCGATGCGCTGGTGCCACTACCTCAAGCCCGGCGGCCTGGTGCTGATGAACACCGCACGCCTGGTGCCGCCGGTGGTCGATCTCGGCCTCTACGACTATCCCGACGATCCGCTGGCCGAGATCAAGGCGCGCGGCTACCAGGTGCATGCCTTCGACGCCATGGCCATCGCGCTCGAGCTCGGCGACGTGCGCCTGGGCAACACCGTGATGCTCGGCGCCATGGCCGACCACCTGCCTTTCCCGCCCGGGGTGCTGCTGGAGTCCATCCTCAAGCGCTTCTCGGCGCGCAAGCCGCACATGGTCGAGGTCAACCGCAAGGCCTTCGAGGCCGGCAGGGCAGCCGATGCCGCGGCATCACATCACAAGGAGTCGGCGCTGGCATGACGGCAACCATACTCGACGGCAACGCGCTTTCCGCCCACCTGCGCACCGAACTCGCCGGCCGCGTCGCCGCGCTAACCGCGCGCGGCGTGCAACCCTGCCTCGCCGTGATCCTCGTCGGCGAAGACCCGGCTTCGGCGGTCTACGTGCGCAACAAGGTCGCCGGCTGCGAGAAGACCGGCATGCGCTCGATCAAGGACGTCTACGCGCCCGACGTCGATCCGGCGGTCGTTTTCGCGCGCATCGCCGAGCTCAATGCCGATCCGGCGGTGCATGGCATCCTGGTGCAGCTGCCCCTGCCCAGGCACTTCGATTCCGAGGCGGTACTCGAGGCTATCGCGCCCGAGAAGGACGTCGACGGCTTCCATGCCGAGAACATCGGCGCGCTGATGCAGGGCAACCCGCGCTTCATCCCCTGCACGCCCTACGGCGTGATGAAAATGCTCGAGGCCGGCCACGTGCCGCTCAAGGGTGCCGAGGCCGTCATCGTCGGCCGCAGCAACATCGTCGGCAAGCCCATGGCCATGCTGCTGCTGGCGCAGAGCTGCACCGTCACGGTCTGCCACTCGCAGTCGAAGGACCTCGCCTTCCACACCCGCCGCGCCGACATCCTCGTCGCCGCCGTGGGCAAGGCAAAGATGATCACCGGCGACATGATCAAGCCAGGCGCCACGGTGATCGACGTCGGCATCAACCGCCTGCCCGACGGCAAGCTGTGCGGCGACGTCGACTTCGAATCGGCGAAGGAAGTCGCCGGCCTCATCACCCCCGTGCCCGGCGGCGTCGGGCCGATGACCATCACCATGCTGCTGACCAACACCCTCGAATCCGCGGAGAGGACACTGAAATGAGCAAGAAGAATCCCCTGGTAGGCATCGTCATGGGCTCCGACTCGGACTGGCCGGTCATGAAGGCCTGCGCCGAGACGCTGAAGCAGTTCGGCATCGCCCACGAAGCCAAGGTGCTGTCGGCCCACCGCACCCCCGATGCCGCGCTCGACTATGCTTCCTCGGCCCAGGGCCGCGGCATGAAAGTGCTGATCGGCGCCGCCGGCGGCGCCGCCCATCTGGCTGGCGTGCTCGCGGCGAAGACCGAGCTGCCGGTGCTCGCCGTGCCGATGCCGTCGAAGCACCTGCAGGGCCTCGATTCCCTGTTGGCGATGGTGCAGATGCCCGGCGGGATTCCGGTCGCGACCTTCGCCATCGGCGAGGCCGGTGCCACCAACGCGGCGCTGTTCGCGGTGTCCATGCTGGCGCTCTCCGACGCCGAGATGGCGAAGAAGCTGTCGGCTTTCCGCACCAGGCAGACCGAAAAGGTTTTGGCAAAGACCTTGCCTGAAGTTTGATGGCGGCAGACATCGCACGCGCGGCCGCATTGCTGCGTGCGGGCGAACTGGTCGCCTTCCCGACCGAGACCGTCTATGGCCTCGGCGCCGATGCCGCCAACCCGCAGGCCGTGGCGAAAATCTTCGCCGCCAAGGGCCGGCCGCAGGACCACCCGCTGATTGTCCATCTGGCCGATGCCCCGCAGCTCGATGCCTGGGCGCGCGACATTCCCGAAGCGGCGCGCAAGCTCGCCGCCGCCTTCTGGCCCGGCCCGCTGACGCTGATCCTCAAGCGCCGGCCCGGTGTCAGCGACGCCATCACCGGCGGCCAGGACAGCGTGGGTCTGCGCGTGCCCAATCATCCGCTGGCGCTGGAACTGCTGCGCGAATTCGGCGGCGGCCTGGCCGCTCCCTCGGCCAACCGCTTCGGCCGCATCAGCCCGACCACGGCGGAGCATGTGCGCGAGGAACTCGGCGATGCCGTCGCCCTGGTGCTCGACGGCGGCCCCTGCCAGGTCGGCATCGAGTCGACCATCCTTGATCTGTCGGGGGACGCGCCGGCGATCCTGCGTCCCGGCATGATAGGCGTGGACGCGATCGCCGCCGTGCTCGGACAGGCGCCGGCGGCCGGCGGCCGCGCCGATGCGCCGCGCGTCTCCGGCTCGCTCGAATCGCACTACGCACCGACGACGCCGCTCGAACTCGTCTCCTCCGACGGCCTGGTGTTCGCCGTCAGGAACGCGATCATCAAGCAGGAGCGCACTGCCTTCCTCGCCAGCATGGCGCAGCCGATCCACCACGAGCTGATCAGCTGGCGGCTCGCGCCGGCCGAGCCCGAGCCCTTCGCCCGCGCGCTCTACGCCAGCCTGCGCGAACTCGATGCACTTGGCTGTGGTCGCATCGTGGTGCAGCAGCCGCCGCAGACCGCCGCCTGGATGGGGGTGCTCGATCGTCTGCGCCGCGCCACCGCCTGAACGCCACAGCGGATTTTCCACCCCTTCCGGCTTCACCGGCTATCGGTCAGAATAGGCTCCGGCGCGTCCGGTGGCGGCGCGAACGGGAGGGATCATGGCCGAGTCGCACCGCAAGGCACTGAACGGCACCAACCGCGAGACCATTCGTACCGGTCTGTCCGAAGAGTCGATCCGCGCCGCCTTCCTCGACAACCTCTTCTACCTGCAGGGGCGTTTCCCCGAGGTGGCCACGCTCAACGACCAGTACAAGGCGCTCGCTTACACCGTGCGCGACCGCCTGCTGCATCGCTGGGTCGCCACCACGCGGGCCTACCAGAAGGCCAATCCGCGCACCGTCTGCTATCTCTCCGCCGAGTATTTGCCCGGCCCCTTCCTCGGCAACAACCTGCTCAATCTCGGCATCGAGGAACCGACGCGGCGGGCGCTGGCCGGCCTCGGCATCGAACTCGACGCCCTGCTCGAGCACGAGGAGGAGCCGGGCCTCGGCAACGGCGGCCTCGGCCGGCTCGCCGCCTGCTTCATGGATTCGCTGGCTACGCTGCAGGTCCCGGCGATCGGCTACGGCATCCGCTACGAATTCGGCATCTTCGACCAGGTGATTCGCGACGGCGGCCAGGTCGAAACCACCGACAACTGGCTGCGCTTCGGCAATCCGTGGGAAGTGCGCCGCCCCGCCATCGCCTACGATGTCAGGATCGGCGGCTATACGGAGCAAACCACCGATGCCCAGGGGCGCTTCGGCGTGCGCTGGGTGCCCAACGAGGTCTTCAACGGCATCGCCGTCGATACGGCGATCCTCGGCCACGGCGTGAACACCGTGAACCTGCTGCGCCTGTGGACCGCCGAAGCGGCCGAAGGCTTCGATTTTCACGCCTTCAATCGCGGCGACTACTACGGCGCCGTGGTGCGCGAGGTGCGCTCGGAGACTATCAGCAAGGTGCTCTATCCGAACGACGAGCCGGAGATCGGCAAGCGTCTGCGCCTGCTGCAGCAGTACTTCTTCGTCACCTGCTCGCTGCAGGACATGATCCGCATCCATCGCACCACGGGCCAGCCGCTGGACAAGTTTCACGAGAAGTTCAGCGTCCAGCTCAACGATACCCATCCCGCGATCGCCGTGGCGGAACTGATGCGCCTGCTCGTCGACGAGCACCAGATGGGCTGGGATGCTGCCTGGGAGGTGACCCGGCACACCTTCGCCTATACCAACCATACCCTGCTGCCCGAGGCGCTGGAAAAGTGGCCGATTCCGCTGTTCCAGAACGTGCTGCCGCGCCATCTCGAGATCATCTACGAGATCAACGCGCGTTTCCTCGACGAGGTGCGGCTGCGCCATCCCTTCGACACGGCCCGCGTGCAGCGCATGTCCATTATCGACGAGGCACCGCCGCGCTTCGTGCGCATGGCCCACCTCGCCTGCGTCGGCAGCTTCGCCATCAACGGCGTCGCCGAACTGCACAGCCGCCTGCTTAAGGAGACGGTGCTGCGCGACTTCTTCGAGTTGTGGCCGGAGAAGTTCCAGAACAAGACCAACGGCGTCACGCCGCGCCGCTTCGTCATGCTCAGCAATCCCGGGCTGTCGCGCCTGCTGACGCGCACGCTCGGCGCGGGCTGGGCGCGCGACCCGTCGCAACTGCGCGTCCTCGAGCGCCATGCCGACGATGCCGCCTTCCAGCAGGAGTGGCGCGAGGTCAAGCGCAGCCGCAAGGAGGCGCTGGCCGCGCGGATCCTCGACCGCTGCAACGTCAGCATCGACCCCGACAGCCTGTTCGACGTCCAGGCCAAACGCATCCACGAATACAAGCGCCAGCATCTCAACGTGCTGCACATCGTCACGCTCTACAACCGCATCAAGTTCAATCCCGGGCTCGACATCACGCCGCGCACCTTCATCTTCGGCGGCAAGGCGGCGCCGGGCTATGCCATGGCCAAGCTGATGATCCGCCTGATCAATGCCGTCGCCGACGTGGTCAACCGTGATCCCGATGTCGCCGGCCGCCTCAGGGTGGTGTTCCTGCCCAACTTCAGCGTCAAGCTCGGTCACGGTCTCTATCCGGCTGCGGATCTGTCGGAGCAGCTCTCGACCGCGGGCAAGGAGGCCTCGGGCACCGGCAACATGAAGTTCTCGATGAACGGCGCGCTGACTATCGGCACCCTCGACGGTGCCAACGTCGAGATCCGCGAGGAGGTCGGCGCCGACAACTTCTTCCTCTTTGGCCTCACCGCCGAAGAGGTGGTGCGCACGCTGGCGGAGGGCTACCGGCCGTGGGACATCTACAACGCCAATCTCGAGCTCAAGGGCGTCATCGACCTGATCGCCAGCGGCCACTTCTCCCACGGCGATCGCACCGTGTTCCAGCCGCTGGTGGATCACCTGGTCTGGCACGACAACTACCTGCTGCTGGCGGACTACGCCGGCTACATCGCCTGCCAGGAACAGGCCGGCCTGACATATCGCGACAGCCGCCAATGGACGCGCATGTCGATACTCAACGTCGCCCGCATGGGCAAGTTCTCGTCCGATCGCACCATCGCGGAGTATTGCCGCGACATCTGGCGGGCCGAGCCGATGGCGGTGGACGTCTAGCCTGCGCCGGCGCCGGCCGGCCCGATTTGGCTTCTGCTATAATCCGCGGCCGACGTGGGGGGGTAGCTCAGCTGGGAGAGCGCCGCGTTCGCAATGCGGAGGTCGAGGGTTCGATCCCCTTCCTCTCCACCACGAACATCAAGGGCTTGCCGCTGGCAGGCCCTTGTCATTTGCCCACGCGCCGACAGGAACGAGGATCGCCCCGATGCTCAACCCCATCAAGCTGCGTCATATCCGCGACTATTCGCTGCGCGACCTGCTGCTGGTCGGGCTCCCCCTGCTGGTGTTGATCATCGCCGGCTTCTGGGGGGCCTCGCGTTTCATCAAGCCGGCGCCGCCCGATACGCTCGTCCTGAGCAGCGGCGGCGAGGGCGGCGCTTACCAGCGCTTCGCCGTGGCCTACAAGGACGCGCTGGCCCGCTACGGCGTCCGCCTGATCGAGAAGCCCTCGGCCGGCTCCACCGAGAATCTGCAGCGCCTGCGCGACCCCGACTTCGCGGTCGACGCGGCCTTCCTGCAGGGCGGTACGGCGCGCCTGCAGGAAGGCGATGCGTTGTATTCGCTTGGCAGCCTCTACTATGAGCCGTTGTGGATCTTCCATCGCGGTGACCTGCCGCGCGGCAAGGGCGGAGCGCCAGCGGGCGTGGCCTGGCTCAAGGGCAAGCGCGTCGCCATTGGCGCACCGGGCAGCGGCGCGAACTACCTCGCGCGGGAGATCCTGCAGGCCCACCAGATGGACGAGAAGAACGTCACCCTGGTCGAGCAGGGCGGCCTTGGCCTGGGGCAGGCCCTGGCGGCGAAGAAGATCGATGCGGCGTTCATCGTCGGCCCGGCGAAGTCGGCGGCGATCTGGACGCTGCTGAACACCCCGGGCGTGCGGCTGATGAACCTGGCGCATGCGGATGCCTATACCCGGCGCTTTCCCTACCTCTCCAAGGTCGTGCTGCCGCGTGGCACCATCGACCTGGACGCCGACGTCCCGGCCGAGGACATCACCCTGGTGGCACCGACGGCGACGCTGGTGGTGCGCGAGGACACCCACCCGGTGCTGGTGGGTCTGTTGATGCAGGTGCTGGCTGAAGTGCATAGCGAACCCGGGGCCTTTCAGCGGCCCGGCGAGTTTCCCCGTCCCGCCGGCACCGACTTTCCCCTGGCGCCCGAGGCGGAGCGCTACTACAAGTCCGGCAAGCCCTTCCTGCAGCGCTACCTGCCGTTCTGGGTGGCGGTGCAGCTCGATCGCCTCGTGGTGATGCTGATTCCCTTGCTGGCCCTGCTGGTGCCGCTGGTGAAAATCGCGCCGACGCTCTATGGCTGGCGGGTGCGTTCGCGCATATTCCGCCGCTATGGCGAACTCAAGCTGCTCGAGGCGGAAGTCGAGGACCAGCCCGGCAAGCATTCACGCGAGGAATGGCTGGCGCGGCTCGATGCCCTGGAGGCGGCCATCAACCGCATTCAGACGCCGCTGGCGTTTTCTGACGTGCTCTATACCCTGCGCAGCCACGTCCTGATCGCGCGGCAGAACATCCTCAAGCGGCTGGAGCCACTCCCACCTAACGCTGCGTCCTGATCCGGCCGATCAGCTCGGTGGTGGAGCGCTGGTGGCGGAAGGGAATCGAATGCACCGCGCCGCCCCAGCCGAGCACCTCGGCAGAGCCGACGATGCGCTCGACCGGCCAGTCGCCGCCCTTGACCAGAACGTCGGGGCGGCTGTCGAGGATGCGCGCCAGCGGCGTGTCCTCGTCGAACCAGGTCACCAGCGTCACGCACTCCAGTGCCGCGAGCACGGCGAGGCGATCCTCGAGCGGGTTGAGCGGCCGGTCGTCGCCCTTGCCCAGCCGCCTGACCGAAGCGTCGCTGTTCACCGCCACCAGCAGGGAGTTGCCGAGGGCGCGCGCCTGCGCCAGATAGGTGGCGTGGCCGCGGTGCAGGATGTCGAAGCAGCCGTTGGTGAACACCAGCGGCCGCGCTACGGCGGCGAGGCGCTCGGCCAGTGCCTCGGGCGCGCAGATCTTGGCTTCGAACGAGGGCGGGGCGTAGGGCATTATTGCTTGGCGGGCGTGGGTGGCGGCGTCGCCGCCGCGGGCGCGCCACTCTGGGTCGGCTTGTTGGCCGGGTCGTCGAGGCGCTTGGCCTGTGCTTCCGAGACGATCTCGAACAGCCGCACGACCTTGCGCACGCCGCCGGTGGTGCGGGCCACCTCGACCGCGGCATCGGCTTCGCGCTGGGAGACGATGCCGAGCAGGTAGACGACGCCGTTCTCGGTGACGACCTTGACGGCGTTGACCGAGAATTTGTTGGCGTCGAGGAAGCGGCCCTTGACCTTGGAGGTGACGTAGGTGTCGTTGCTGCGCGACGACAGCGAACTGATGCCGGCGATCTCGAGCTCGTTGCTGATGGCCTTGACGTCCGGCACCGCGGCGGTGATCTTCTCGACCTCGGCCTTGGTCGCGGCATCGGGCACCTCGCCGGTCAGCAGCACGGCGCGGTTGTAGCTGGTGACATTGATGTGAGCCTTGTCGCCGAAGCGTTCGTCGATGCGGTTGGCGGCGCGGATCTCGATGCCCTGGTCGGACAGGTAGGTCTCGCTGGGGCGGCGGTCGCTGACCATCAGCGCGCCGGCGCCGGCGCCAACGGCGACCGCACCGACGCAGCCGCTGAGTTGCGGCAACGCGGCAGCCATCGATAGCAGTAAGAGGATATGCAGCTTGCGGGTCATGTGTCTTCTCCGAGAATCAGGGCGTCGATGCCGTCGCACAGGCAGTGCAACGTGAGCAGGTGTACTTCCTGGATGCGTGCCGTGCGTTCGGCCGGCACGCACAAATGGACGTCGCCGGCGGCGAGTAGTTCCCCCATCCTGCCGCCGCCCTTGCCGGTCAGAGCGACGACGCGGACGCCGCGTTCGTGCGCGATCTTCATCGCCGTCATGACGTTGGGAGAGTTGCCGGAGGTCGAGATCGCCAGCAGCACGTCGCCGGCGCGGCCGAGCGCGGCGACCTGCTTGGCGAAGACCTGATCGTAGGCGTAATCGTTGGCGATCGAGGTCAGCGTCGAGGTGTCGGTGGTCAGCGCGATGGCCGCCAGCGGCGCGCGCTCCTTCTCGAAGCGGTTGAGCAGTTCGGCGGCGAAATGTTGCGAGTCGGCGGCCGAGCCGCCGTTGCCGCAGGCCATCACCTTGCCGCCGGCGCGCAAGGCATCGGCCATCAGGCGGATCGCGGCCTCGATGGGTGGGGCCATGGTCGCCATGGCGGCCTGCTTGGCGGCGATGCTTTCGGCGAACTGGGATTGAATGCGTTGGGAAAGGCTCATGGTCGCGCGATTCTAACGGTGGGACGTGACGGCGGGCTTACTGAAATGGGGCGCTAAAGGACGACAAATACCTCGATCCGCACCCTTTGCCAGGGTTTGCGGTGCGTCACCAGCGCGGCGATGCGGCCTTCGACGCGGCCGCCGCGGTCCATCTCGGCCGCCACGGCGCGATTCTCGGTGCGCGGCAGATAGCCGAGCTTGCGCCCGCGCCATTCGACGCGTACCGCATTGGCGTCGTGCGGATTGTCCGGCTCGCGAGCCAGCGTCACGCCGTCGCCGACTTTCATCTCCTGCCACAGCGCGCCGACCTCGTAGTACTGGGCGCCGGCGAGCGGAGAGCTTTGCACCAGCACCTTGACGGATTGCGCCGCGACGCTATGGCAGGCGAGGATCAGGCTAATCAGCAGGGCGAAACGCATCTCGGATCCATTCGAACGTCTGGCCGTCGGACAGCACGGCATCGAAGCGACATGGCGTTTCGCCGTGGCGGACGAGCCAGTGGCGCGCGGCGAGAATCACGCGCGCCTGCTTGGCGGCGGTGATGCTGGCGGCGGCGCCGCCGAAGTCGCTGCGGCTGCGCAGCCGCACTTCGACGAACACCGTGGTGGCGCCGTCGCGGCAGACGAGGTCGATCTCGCCGCCCCTGACGCGGAAGTTGCGCCCGACGACACGCAGGCCGCGCGCTTCGAGCAGCCGCGCGGCGGCATCTTCCGCCGCCGCGCCTTTGGCTTGCCTCGCCGTCATTGCGCTGCAAGAATGCCGTGCATGGACATCGGAACATTGTATGTGGTCGCCACGCCGATCGGTAACCTCGGCGACATCAGCGAGCGTGCCCTAGCTACGCTGCGCACGGCCGACGTGATCGCCTGCGAGGACACCCGCCATACGCGCCACCTGCTCGACCACTTCGGCATCCGCGTGCCGACCTTCGCGCTGCATCAGCACAACGAGCGCGAAGCGGCGGCGAAGCTGATCGCGCTGCTGGCCGAGGGAAAGCGCGTGGCATTGGTGTCGGATGCCGGCACGCCGGGCATCTCCGATCCGGGCGCCCGGGCCGTCGCGGCGGTGCGCGCCGCAGGCCATCGCATCGTGCCGCTGCCGGGGCCGAGCGCGGCGAGCGTCGCGTTGTCGGCGGCCGGCCTTGCCGACGAGCGATTCCTTTTCGCCGGTTTCCTGTCGGCAAAAGTCGGCGCCCGCGGCACGGCGATCATGGAGCTCGCGGCGGTGCCGGCGGCGCTCGTGTTCTACGAGGCGCCGCACCGCATCGAGGAGACCGTCGCGGACCTCGCGGCGCGGCTGGAGCCGATGCGCACGCTGGTGATCGCGCGCGAGCTGACCAAACAGTTCGAGCAGATCGCCGTCATGCCGCTGACCGAAGGGCCGGCCTGGCTGGCGGCTGACGACAACCACCGCCGCGGCGAGTTCGTGCTGATCGTCTCCGGCCCACCACCGCGGGAGGGCCTCGACGCGGAAAGCGAACGGGTATTGAAGGCACTGCTGGCCGAGTTGCCGACCAGGCAGGCGGCGAAGCTCGCGGCCGAGATCACAGGCCAGGCCAAGAACGCGCTCTATCAGCGGGCGCTCGAAATCAAGGGCGGGTAAAATCTTTCTCATGTCTACGCTGACCATCACCCGACCCGACGACTGGCATCTGCACCTGCGCGACGGCGCGGCCATGGCCGCGGTGCTGCCCGACACGGCGCGACGCTTCGCCCGCGCCATCGTCATGCCCAACCTCAGGCCGCCGGTGACGACAGTGGAGCAGGCGCGGGCCTACCGCGAGCGCATCCTCGCGGCCTTGCCTGCCGGCATGAGCTTCGAGCCGCTGATGACGCTTTATCTCACCGACAATCTGTTGCCGGGCGAGATCGACGTGGCGAAGGCGAGCGGCTTCATCCATGCCGTCAAGCTCTATCCGGCCGGGGCCACGACCAACTCGGATGCCGGCGTGACCGACCTGAAGAAGTGCGCGGCGACCCTGGCGCGCATGGAAGCGCTGGGCCTGCCGCTGCTGGTGCATGGCGAGGTGACCGATCCGGCCGTCGACGTCTTCGATCGTGAGGCGGCCTTCATCGCGCGCGTGCTGGTGCCCGTGCTGCACGAGTTTCCGCGTTTGCGGCTGGTGCTCGAGCACATCACGACGCAGGACGGCATCGACTTCGTGCTGGCGCATGGCGCCAACGTCGCCGGCACCCTGACGGCGCATCACCTGCTGCTCAATCGCAACGCCATGTTCGCCGGCGGCATCCGACCGCATCACTACTGTCTGCCGGTGCTCAAGCGCGAGACCCATCGCCAGGCGCTGGTCGCCGCAGCGATATCAGGCAACCCCAAGTTTTTCCTCGGCACCGACTCGGCGCCGCACGCGAAGAGCGCGAAGGAGGCGGCCTGCGGCTGCGCCGGCTGCTACACGGCGCATGCCGGCATCGAACTCTACGCCGAGGCCTTCGAGGCGGCCGGGGCGCTGGACCGGCTCGAGGGCTTCGCCAGCCATTTCGGCCCCGACTATTACGGACTGTCGCGCAACGTGGAAAGGGTCACCCTGGTCAAGGAGGCGTGGACCGTACCTGCCGCGCAATCCTATCCGGACAACGATGCGCTGGTGCCGTTGCGTGCCGGCGAGACCGTGGCCTGGCGATTGCAGGCGTGAAAGTGTGCCAGTGACCGGCGGCTCTGGGATCGAGCCCGTCCGGCGGGCGCCCGGCCCCGGTGCTTGACCTGCTGGCCCCGCTCGCGGCGGTCGTGCCGCGGAAGATGCTGGGCGGCGTATCGCCGGTGCCGAGTTTTTCGCTGAACGAACTGGTCGCTGCGCATGGCATCGCGACGGGCGACGGCAAGACGCTGCGCTTCGTTTCCCCCGGCGGTTCGACACTGGCCTACGAGGAGCGTGCCTGGCTGCATGGCGAGGTCGAGACCCGCGCCGACAACTGGCACGACGCCTTCAATGCGCTGGTCTGGCTGGCCTATCCGCAGGCTAAGGCAGCGCTCAACCGCAAGCACTACCGCACGATGACCGAGCGCCGCGCGCTCGGTTGCAGGGATCGCGGCCGTCTGCGCGATGCGCTGACGCAGTTCGACGAATGCGGCCTCGTCGTCGCCTGCGCCGACATGACGCTGTGGGCCGGCATCAGCGCCCATCGCTGGCGCGAGGTCTTCGCCGATCGCCGCGGTGAAGTCGCGGCGAAGATGCGCTTCTTCCTCTTCGGCCATGCCAGCATGGAGAGCCTGCGTGTGCCCTTCGTCGGCCTGACCGCCAAGGCGCTCTGCATGGTGGTCGATGCAGCGTGGCTGGAACAGCCCTTGGCTGCGCAGCTCGCGACGGTCGATGCTTGGCTGGCCGCACGGATTGATGCGACTGACGAGACGTTCCGCAGCAGCTTTCAGCCTCTGCCGCTGCTCGGCATTCCGGGCGTCACCCCGGACAGCGAACAACCCGCCTATTACGACGACATTCGGCAATTCCGGCCCAAGCGTCTACAATGCGACCCGGAAGTCCGCCAGGCAGCCGCGGCATCGCAAGATGGCGAGGAAAGTCCGGGCCCCATAGAGCAGGATGCCGGCTAACGGCCGGGCGCCGTGAGGCGACAGACAGTGCAACAGAAAGATACCGCCGATGGCTCCGCAAGGAGATCAGGCAAGGGTGAAATGGCGGGGTAAGAGCCCACCGCGGACGTGGTGACACGGACGGCACGGCAAACCTCATCCGGGGCAAGGCCAAATAGGGGAGCATTGGCGTGGCTCGCGTCGCTCCCGGGTAGGCTGCTTGAGCCTGTCGGCAACGGCAGGCCTAGAGGAATGGCTGCCAGGCCGTCGCGTTTCGGCGCGGCGGCCCCACAGAACCCGGCTTATCGGCGGGCTTCCGATTTTTATCGGGGCTGGATGTAGCGCGTCCCCCAGCTCCAGTGTTTCTCCCATGCCCCGCGCACCATGTTCGGATACTCGGGCGCGCCGAGGCTGCCGTTGTAGCGGCCGAGCGCACGATAGATATTGCCGTTCTCGATGTCGAGATAGTGGCGCAGGATGGTGCAGCCGTAACGCAGGTTGGTGCGCAGGTGGAACAGGTTGTTGTCCCGGGTTCCGATCAGCTTGACCCAGAATGGCATGACTTGCATGTAGCCGCGGGCGCCTGCGCCGGAGACGGCGTACTTGCGGAAGCCGCTTTCGACCTGGATCAGCCCCAACACCAGTTGCGGATCGAGCCCGGCGCGCTGTGCCTCGTAATAGACGGTCTTGAGAAACTCGAGGCGTCCGTGGCGGTCCGGGATGCGCTTTTCCAGCCGGCGCGACATCTCGGACAGCCATGCGATCTTCTCCTGCATCGAGGAAAAGTGCGGCTCGGGCGCGGCACGGTCGGCCACCGCGGCGTGCAACGCCGCTTGCACGCTGGCCGCCAGCGGCTCGTACTTCTGCGCGCCGGCCCATGCGCTGCCCGTGACAAAGGCCAGTAAGCCGAGCAGCCGCCTCAGGTGCATGCCTTCTGCAGCGCCAGCGCGGCGATCTCGGTCAGCGGCACCTTGGCCGCTTCCTTGTCGCGGCGGTGCTGGTACTCGACCATGCCTTCCTTGAGGCCGCGATCGCCGATGGTGACTCGATGGGGTACGCCGATCAGTTCCCAGTCGGCGAACATGACGCCGGGCCGTTCGTCGCGGTCGTCGAGCATGACGTCGATGCCGGCGGCGAGCAGGTCCTCGTAGAGCTTCGTCGCCGCCTCGCGCACGGCCTCGGACTTGCCCCAGCCGACCGGGCAGATCACCAGCGTGAAGGGCGCGATCGAAGCGGGCCAGATGATGCCGCGCTCGTCGTGGTTCTGCTCGATCGCCGCGCCGACCAGCCGCGTGACCCCGATGCCGTAGCAGCCCATCACCATGGTTCTTGGCTTGCCGGTCTCGTCGAGGTAGGTGCAGTTCATCGCCGCCGAGTACCGGGTGCCGAGGAAGAAGACGTGGCCGACCTCGATGCCGCGCTGGATGGCGAGCTTGCCCTCGCCGTCGGGCGAGGGGTCGCCGGCAACGACGTTGCGGATGTCGGCGATCAGGTCCGGTTCCGGCAGGTCGCGGCCCCAGTTGATGTCGCGGATGTGGAAGCCGATCTCGTTGGCGCCGGAGACGAAGTCGCTCATGTTGGCCACCGTGCGGTCGGCGACGACCTTCACCGGCTTTTTCGTGTTGAGCGGGCCGAGGAAGCCCGGCGGGCAGCCGAAATGCTCGATGATTTCCTGCTCGCTGGCGAAGCGGAAGCCGCCTTCGAGTCCCGGCAGCTTGCCGGCCTTGACCTCGTTGAGGTCGTGGTCGCCGCGCACCAGCAGCAGCCAGACTTCGGCGCCCAGCGGCGTGTCGGTGGCGAGCACGACGGACTTCACGGTACGCTCGAGCGGCAGGCCGACAAGTTTGGCCACGTCCTCGCAGCGGATGGTGTCGGGCGTCGCAACTTTTTGCATCGCGGTGCCCGGTGCGGCGCGTTCCGCGACCAGCGGCAGGGCTTCGGCCAGTTCGATGTTGGCGGCGTAGTCGGAGTCGGGGCAGTAGACGATCAGATCCTCGCCGGTGTCGGCGATCACCTGGAATTCGTGCGACAGCGAGCCGCCGATGGCGCCGGTGTCGGCGCGCACGGCGCGGAAGGTCAGCCCGAGCCGCTCGAAGATCTTGACATAGGCGGCGTACATCGCCTGGTAGCTCTTTTCGGCACCTGCCTCGTCGCGGTCGAAGGAATAAGCGTCCTTCATGGTGAATTCGCGGCCGCGCATCACGCCGAAGCGCGGGCGGCGCTCGTCGCGGAACTTGGTCTGGATGTGATAGAAGTTCTTCGGCAGCTGGCGGTAGCTGTGGATTTCGCCGCGGGCGATGTCGGTGACCACTTCCTCGGAGGTCGGCTGGATGATGAAGTCGCGGTCGTGGCGGTCCTTCACCCGCAGCATCTCCGGGCCCATCTTGTCCCAGCGGCCGGTCTCCTGCCAGAGCTCGGCGGGCTGCACCAGCGGCATCAGCAGTTCGATGGCGCCGGCGCGGTTCATTTCCTCGCGGACGATGGCCTCGATCTTGCGGATCACCCGCAGGCCCACCGGCATATAGCTGTAGATGCCGCCGGCCAGCTTGCGGATCATGCCGGCGCGGGTCATCAGCTTGTGCGACACGACTTCGGCGTCGGTGGGGGCTTCCTTCAGGGTGGCGATGAAGAATTGGCTGGCGCGCATGGCGTGTTCCACGGAGAAAATGAAATTTCAGAGGAGGCGAATGCCGGCTTTGTCGGCGTTAAGCGCAGCTGCCGAAACTAAAACCGCAAATTCTACCGTCCGCCGTCCTTTCCACGCAGCGGTGAATGTGGAAAAATGGATACCAATCAATCATTCGAAGGTTCAACCATGCTCGACCGTGAAGGCTATCGCCCGAACGTCGGCATCATTCTGGCCAACACGCACAACGAGGTTTTCTGGGGCAAGCGCATACGCGAGCATTCCTGGCAGTTTCCGCAAGGCGGCATCAAGCGCGGGGAGACGCCGGAGCAGGCGATGTATCGGGAGCTTCAGGAAGAAGTCGGTCTGTTGGCGGAACATGTCCGCGTTCTCGGGCGCACTCGCGAATGGCTCCGCTATGACGTGCCCAAGCAGTGGATACGGCGCGAATGGCGCAGCACCTACAAGGGACAGAAGCAGATCTGGTTCCTGTTGCGGCTGGTCGGACGCGATTCCGACGTGTGTCTGCGTGCTTCGGAACACCCCGAGTTCGATGCCTGGCGCTGGAACGACTACTGGGTGCCGCTCGACGCGGTGATCGAATTCAAGCGTGCAGTCTATGAGCAGGCGCTGACCGAGCTGGCCCGCCATCTTTTCCACCATCCGGCCGAACGCAAGCCGCGCTGGCCGCATTTGAGCGAGGCGGGAGCTTGATGTCCATCGCCAGACGACTTGCGGCTCTCGCCTTGACCTTGATGGTAACGGCCGCATGCGCGAACACCGACGACGCTGAAGGGAGGCCGTGGGCGGAGGGTGAAACCGCCCTGCCGGCATTCCCGCAGGATTCGGACCTGTTGCCGTTCTACGTCAGTGCCGCAACGAGCAATCGTTTCTTCATCGACGCCAAATCGCTCAGCGCCGGCAGCGACGGCGTGGTGCGGTACGTCGTGGTCATCAAGACGTCCGGCGGGGCGACGAATGTGACCTTCGAAGGCATTCGTTGCGACGCTCGGGAATACAAGCTCTACGCGACGGGACGCTACGACCGCACCTGGGGACCGCTGCTCGCCGGACAGTGGCGGCCGATCGAGTACAAGGACAGGAATCGCCATCACTCCGTGCTGTCGCGCAACTTTTTCTGTCCGAACGGAGTCCGGATCGGCTCAGCCGACGAGGGCCGCGACGCCCTGCGTCGCGGCAAGCATCCTGCTGCGGATCACGAACTGTGGCAGGACTCCGAGGGTGCCCCGTAAGGAGCGCGCGTTTACTTGCGGTTCCCGATCCGCCGGGCCGGGTGCACCTGCGGCATGCTCGTGATGCGCCCTGAGTCATGCTGGCGTTCGTGGCGGGCGCGATGCCGAACGCGGTACGGCGGATCATCGCGGTTCTCCTTGAGACTAAGGGACGACCGCCTATACTGCCTGAATCCCCTTAACAGGACGATTTCGTCATGATCGACCAGTTCATTCTCGAGTTTGACAAGGCGCTGCGCACGGTATTCGCTCCGGCGCCGACGCGTCGCCCGATGCCCGGCGCCGAACTGCCCGAAGCCGAGTTGAACGACGCCGAGCGTCGGCATGCGGCGGCACTGATGCGCATCAACCATTGTGGCGAGGTGTGCGCCCAGGCGCTCTACCAGGGGCAGGCGCTGACGTCGCACGATCCCGTCGTGAAAAAGGCGATGGAAGAGGCCGCCTGGGAGGAAACCGAGCACCTCAACTGGACCGAACGACGCATCGCCGAACTGGGCGGGCGCAAGAGCATGCTCAATCCTTTGTGGTACGTGGGCTCGCTGGCCATTGGCATCGCCGCCGGGAAATTGGGCGATGCCTGGAACCTGGGTTTCCTCGCCGAGACGGAGCGTCAGGTCGAGGCCCATCTCGACAGCCATCTGGCGACCCTGCCTGCCGGCGATCGTCGCTCCTGGGCGGTGCTCGACCAGATGAAGACCGACGAAGTCCGTCACGCCGAAACGGCGGTGCGCATGGGGGCGCATGACTTGCCCCTGCCGGTCAAGTCGGCGATGCGATTGTCGTCGAAAGTGATGACGGCGCTGTCCTACCGCGTCTGATCAGGCTTCGATCACTTCCCAGCTGTGACTCATCTCGGCGGTCTTGCCGAGCATGATCGAGGCCGAGCAGTACTTTTCCGCCGACAGCTTGACGGCGCGCTCGACCGCCTCCGGCTTGAGGCCGCGGCCACTGACGACGAAGTGCATGTTGATGCGGGTGAACACTTTCGGGTCCTCGGCGGCGCGTTCGGCGCTCAGATTGACTTCGCATCCGGTCACGTCCTGTCGGCCCTTCTTCAGGATCATCACGATGTCGAAGGAAGTGCAGCCCCCGGTGCCCGCCAGCAGCAGTTCCATCGGGCGCGGTGCCAGGTTGCGGCCACCGGCCTCCGGGGCGCCGTCCATCGCTACCATGTGACCACTACCCGTTTCGGCGATGAAGCTCATTCCGTCGTGCCAGCGTACCGTGCATTCCATGTCGCGTCTCCCGTGTTCGGCCTGAAGAATAGTGGTGATTTTAGCCGGTCGCACCGCGCGGGCCGCGACGGAGTGGTGCGCTGCAATGCGTCGGACGGGCGGCGCGTTAGAGGCCATCGCGTAACACTATGAAACAAAAGAAATGGTCGTCCACGGCTGAGAGTTAGACGAAATCTTGCACTGCAGCAAATTTTCTGGCATAGTGCAGACATTCGAAGCAAACGTCGGGCGCAACGCTGCTTGTATGTCCGATCTTCGCTTCCCCCGGTGTCTCCTCCACCCTCCTCCTTTGGTGTGGATTCAGCGCAACCCCTCGGGGTTGCGCTTTTTTTGTATCCCGTCCCGCTGCAGTCAAACAGGGTTTGACAAGCGCCCGATTGGCCTATTAGAATTGAAAGCTTTCCGCAATTAGTTGCCGCCCGAGTTTCGGGCGCATAGAGGAACACCGATGAAAACCTTTTCCGCCAAGCCGCACGAAGTCAAGCGCGACTGGTTCGTCGTAGATGCGACGGACAAGGTGCTGGGCCGCATGGCCGCCGAGATCGCCCGTCGCCTGCGCGGCAAGCACAAGACCGAATATACCCCCCACGTGGATACCGGCGACTATATCGTCGTCGTCAATGTGGACAAGCTGCGCGTTACCGGCAACAAGGCCGAGGACAAGAAATACTTCCGTCACTCCGGCTTCCCAGGCGGTATCTACGAAACCAATTTCAAGAAGATGCAGCTGCGCTTCCCCGGCCGCATTCTCGAAAAGGCGGTCAAGGGCATGTTGCCCAAGGGCCCGCTCGGCTACGCGATGCTGAAAAAGATGAAGTGCTACGCCGGCGCTGCGCATCCGCACACCGCCCAGCAGCCCAAGGCTCTGGAAGTCTGAGCCACCGGACACTAGAAGGAAACCAATTCATGGCCGCCAACTACTACTATGGCACGGGCCGCCGCAAGACTGCGGTGGCGCGCGTGTTCCTGAAATCCGGCTCCGGCAAGTTCGTCGTGAACGACAAGCCGGTCGACGAGTTCTTCTCGCGCGAAACCGGCCGCATGATCGTGCGCCAGCCGCTCGAACTGACCCAGCACGCCTCGACGTTCGACATCATGGTCAACGTTACCGGTGGCGGCGAGTCGGGGCAGGCCGGTGCCGTCCGCCACGGCATCACCCGCGCCCTGATCGAGTACGATGCCACGCTCAAGCCTGCACTTTCAGGCGCCGGCTTCGTGACCCGCGATGCCCGTGAGGTGGAGCGCAAGAAGGTCGGCTTCCACAAGGCGCGTCGCCGCAAGCAGTTCTCGAAGCGTTAATTCGCGTTCCGCATCCGAAGAGGCCGCCCCAGGGAAACCAAGGGCGGCCTTTTCGTCTGGGCGCGGTCTTTTCTGCGCTAGGATGCGACGAGTTCTCTGGAAAGGAGTCTAGGCATGATCAAGGTGGGGATCGTCGGTGGCACCGGCTATACCGGTGTCGAATTGCTGCGCTTGCTGGCCCAGCATCCCGAGGTCGAACTGGCTGCGATTACCTCCCGTGGCGAGGCGGGTACCGCGGTGGCTGACATGTTTCCCAGCCTGCGCGGCCGGGTGCAACTTCAGTTCAGCGACCCCAAGGACGCGCCGCTCGACCGTTGCGACGTCGTCTTTTTCGCCACCCCCAACGGTGTGGCGATGCAGCAGACCCGAGCCTTGCTCGACGCCGGCGTGCGCGTGATCGATCTTGCCGCCGACTTCCGCATTAAGGACATCGGGATTTGGGAGAAGTGGTACGGCATGAGCCATGCGGCACCGGATCTCGTAGCCGAGGCCGTTTATGGTTTGCCGGAAGTGAATCGCGAAGCGATTCGCAAGGCGCGGCTCGTCGCCAACCCAGGCTGTTATCCGACGGCGACCCAGTTGGGTTTCCTGCCGCTGGTGGAGGCCGGTTGCGTAGATGTCGGCTACCTCGTGGCCGATGCCAAGTCCGGGGTGTCCGGAGCCGGGCGCAAGGCGGAGACGAATATCCTTTTTTCGGAGGCGTCGGATAACTTCAAGGCCTATGGTGTGCAAGGTCATCGCCACCTGCCCGAGATCCGGCAGGGATTGGCGATTGCAGCCGGGCGCGAGGTGGGGCTGACCTTCGTGCCCCATCTGACCCCAATGATTCGCGGCATCCATGCGACCTTGTATGCCAGGGTCACGCGGGAGGAAGATTTCCAGGCACTGTTCGAGCAGCGCTACGCCGCCGAACCTTTCGTGGATGTGCTCCCGCCCAAGTCGCACCCAGATACTCGTTCGGTACGGGCGGCCAACACCTGCCGCATTGCGATCCATCGCCCGCAGGGTGGCGAGATGCTGGTCATCCTCTCGGTCATCGATAATCTCGTCAAGGGTGCGGCTGGCCAAGCGGTGCAGAACATGAACCTCATGCATGGGCTGGACGAATGCACTGGTCTGGGGCAGGTTCCCGTATTGCCGTAGCGTTGAGGCGCCTGCGCGGGCGCTTCGGCATCGCCGCCCCGCGCGTCGCCGTAAGGACGCACATTCCGTGGTATTGGCGCGGCCTGGCGATCATCGTCATGTCGGCCGCAGCTCTGGCCCTGGCTGGCTGGATTTACGACATGGGCCGGCGTTTCGCCGGCTTCGATAGCTCTCATTCTGCCCAGGAAGTCGCGACGTTGCGTTCCCGAGTACAGGAATTGGAAACGGAACGCGTGCGCTTGCGTGGCGCGGCGGATGCCAGCGAGAGCAAGATCCAGATCGAGCAGGCGACCCAGCGCCAGCTGACCGCGCAGGTTGGTGCGCTGGAACAGGAGAACGTCCGGCTAAGGGAGGATCTCGCGGCATTCGAAAATCTGGTGCAGGGCGAGGGTAAAGGCGGCGGCCTGGTTTTGAGCCGTTTCCGGGTGGAGGCGACGACGACACCCGGTCAATATCGCTTCCATCTCGTCGCGGCATTAAATGGCGGGAATAAACCTATTGAATTCAGTGGGATGTTGAGGATCATCGCGACTGTGCAAGAGGGGGGGCGGGATGTTAGTATTCAAATTCCAGGGCCAAATGATCCTGCCACGGCCCAGTATCAAGTCACGATCAAGCATTTCCGCAAGCTCGAGGGTGTTTTCTCCATTCCACCCGGAGCCCGCCTCAAGAGTGTCGAGGCTCGCTTGATGCAGGGTGGGGTCGTCAAGGCGACCCAGACCGCCATCTTTTGAAGGAACCGCCATGTTTTCGAGAAAAACCCCGAAGCCGCAAAACCGAATTGACAGCCTGATCGGTGCCGGCACGTCAATCGAAGGTGACATCAGTTTTTCCGGTGGCCTGCGCATCGACGGCGAGGTCAAAGGCAATGTCCGCGCTGTCGGTGACCAGCACAGTACGCTGGTGGTGAGTGAGCACGCGCGCATCGAGGGCGAGGTCAGCGTCAGCCATGTCGTGGTCAACGGCACGGTGATCGGCCCGGTACGGTCGGGCGAGTTTCTCGAATTGCAGCCCAAGGCGCGGGTTACCGGTGACGTCGAGTACAGTTCGATCGAGATGCACCTGGGCGCCGTGGTACAGGGGCGCCTGGTTCATCAGGGTACGCCGGCGAAGGCGGTGGAACTCAAGCTGGCGACATCAAACAGCTGATGCCCGATTGATTTTTCCCGCTCCAGCCTCATTTGACGCACAGTGGCAAAGCCCAGATAATTGACCATCCCCGACATCCGACAGGAGAGAACATCATGAACGCACCGAACGAAATGCCCGCCCCGTTCAACTTCACCGACAGCGCCGCCAACAAGGTCAAGGAACTGATCCAGGAAGAAGGCAATCCCGACCTCAAGCTGCGTGTTTTCGTTACCGGTGGCGGCTGCTCCGGCTTCCAGTATGGCTTTACCTTTGACGAGGTGGCCAATGAGGACGACACCTCGATGGTCAAGAACGGCGTCACCCTTCTGATCGACCCGATGAGCTACCAGTATCTGGTTGGCGCTGAAATCGACTATACCGAGGGTCTCGAGGGCTCGCAGTTTGTGATCAAGAACCCGAACGCGACCAGTACCTGCGGCTGCGGTTCGTCGTTCTCGGCCTGAGTTACCGATACCCCGTACATCCGGGGGTGGAAAAAGGGGGTGCCGCGGCACCCCCTTTTTCGTTTCTAACTGAGCTATGAGGGGTCAGTCGAGTAATGCGAGATTAACGCCGCGGATCAGTTCGATTCGCGCCAGTTCCGGTTTCAGGGATGTCCGGAATCTTGCCAGTTCCTCAGGCGCGAGTGGCGGCGCCGTCGGGAGGGCGACGCTCAGCGGGTTTTGATGGACGTCGTTGATGCGGAATTCGTAGTGCAAATGTGGGCCACTGGCCAGTCCGGTCGCACCGACGTAGGCGATCACGTCGCCCTGACCGACGCGGCTGCCCTTCCTTAGACCGCTCGCGAACCCGGAGAGGTGGCCGTATAGCGTCGTGTACCGTCCTTGATGGCGTAGTACGACGACCTTGCCGTAGCCCCCTTGAGTTCCGACGAAGTCGACGACGCCGTCACCGGTCGCCTTGACGCGGGTACCGACCGGAGCACCGTAATCCGTGCCTTTGTGGGCGCGCCATTTCTGCAACACGGGATGGAAGCGGGAAGCGGAGAATCCCGAAGTGACACGCGAGAATTCCAGTGGCGAACGCAGGAAGGCCTTGCGTACGTTCTTCCCGTCGAAGGTATAATAGCCGCCCTGACCGGGGGCTGATTCGAACCAGGCTGCGCTGAACGTCTTGCCATTGCTAACGAACTCGGCGGCGAGAATGCGGCCGGTGCGGACCAGTCGGCCCTGATGCAGCAACGATTCGAAGATTACCGAGAAGCGGTCGCCCTTGCGGAGGTCGCGATGGAAATCTATATCCCCGCCGAAGATGTCGGCAAGCCCGGTCGCTACAGCGTCTGGAATGCCTGCGGCATCGGTAGCGCCGAACAGCGAATGGCGAATCTCTGCAGTCTTCAGTACGACCTGGGTATCAAGTTGCAGCGGCTGCTCGCTGACGCGGAATGATTGCTCGGAACGCTCGACCAGCAGTGCCTTGTCGTTGCTGCCATTGAGCGGGAAGGTCAGGGACTGCAGTTCGCCATTGGCGCCGACATGAGCGGTGACGTTCTTGCCGGGGCTGAGCTGGCGGAAGATCGGTGACGCCTCATTGTTCGAGCGAAGTAGTTCAAGGGTCTTGGTCTCGGTAACGCCGAGGCGACCGAGCAGGGCCGCGACGGTATCGCCGCGCTGAATCCGTTCTTCCCTGGCAAAGCTTGCCCCGGCGAGTTCCACGCTGGAACCGTGTTGTGGTGCCAGTGACTCGACTCGGATCTGCTGTAGGCGCTCGATCTCCAGCGTTCCCGGAGCGGTGCCGAAGGCGGCAACCATGCCGAAAAGGGATGCAGCGGCCACGCCGGCGGAGGCCCAGAAATGACGGGGCCGGGCGTCGCGGAGCTTGGGCAGTTGCGCTAGAATCCGGCTCTTTTCCTTAGTCACTCGATGGTCGGTTCGGCTCAAAAAAGTCGGCCGAGTCTAGCAGAATTCCCCCGGCCGTCAAAACCGCGAAACCGCAGTCATGACTGACATCCAATCGCAACTGGCGCTGATCAAGCGCGGCGCCGACGAGCTACTCATCGAGGCCGAACTCGTCGAGAAACTCAAGTCCGGACGGCCCCTGCGCATCAAGGCCGGCTTCGATCCGACGGCGCCGGATCTGCATCTTGGTCACACGGTGCTGATCAACAAGTTGCGGCATTTTCAGGAACTGGGTCACCACGTGATGTTCCTGATCGGGGACTTCACCGGAATGATCGGGGACCCGACCGGCAAGAACGCGACACGGCCGCCGCTGTCGCGCGAGCAGATTCTGGCCAATGCGGAAACCTACCGGGAACAGGTCTTCAAGATCCTCGACCCGGAGAAGACCGAGGTCAGCTTCAACTCCACCTGGTTCGAGCCGATTGGCGCGGCGGGTATGATCAAGCTTGCGGCATTGCATACTGTCGCGCGGATGCTCGAGCGCGACGACTTTTCCAAGCGCTACTCCAGCGGTCAGCCGATTGCAATCCACGAGTTTCTCTATCCACTCTGTCAGGGCTACGATTCGGTCGCGATGAAGGCCGATGTCGAGCTTGGGGGCACGGATCAAAAGTTCAATCTCCTGGTCGGGCGCGAATTGCAGAAGCACTACGGCCAGTCGCGGCAATGCGTGCTGATGATGCCGCTGCTCGAAGGCCTCGACGGCGTGAATAAGATGTCGAAGTCGTTGGGGAACTATGTGGGCATCGCCGAGCCGCCGAAGGAAATCTTCGGCAAGTTGATGTCCGTCTCCGACGAATTGATGTGGCGCTATTACGAGCTGCTGTCATTCCGCGGCAACGAGGAAATTGCGAAGCTCAAGCGGGAGGTCGCGGAGGGGCGCAATCCGCGTGACGTCAAGGTGTCGCTGGCGCAGGAGATCGTCGCCCGCTTCCACTCGCAGGCCGACGCCGAGGCGGCTCTGGCCGATTTCGAGGCGCGCTTCCAGAAGGGCGCGCTGCCGGACGACATGCCAGAACTGACTCTCCCAGCGGCACCGATTGCCCAAGTGTTGAAGGCGGCCGGGCTGGTCGCCAGCACGTCGGAAGCCATACGCATGATCGATGGTGGTGGCGTGCGTGCGAACGGCGAGCGCGTCAGCGACAAATCGCTCGTACCTGGCTCGGGTGAAACGGTGGTGTTGCAGGTCGGAAAGCGCAAGTTCGCACGCATCACCTTTAGCTGAGTGCCGCTGCGGGCAAGCCTTCCCGGGCTGAATGGAAATTTTTTTCGAGAAAGTGTTGACGGTGTGGAAACGCTCCGTATAATGCGCGGCTCTTCGCTGCGGTTGTCACAAAGCAGCAACGTTCTTTAACAGTT
>NZ_BHVV01000003.1 GCF_003865015.1 Sulfurisoma sediminicola
CAAACAGCCGATAGGTGTAGGTGCTTGTGGGGCTGGAGGCGGTGGTGGGGTTTGTTCCCGAGATCGAAGGGGCAAGCTGGGAGGAATTCCGACCCTTAGGGGTTACGCTGCTGCTGAAGCTAAGAGTATAGAAGCAAGCACTTACACGAGATATACAGTAAAGGTTAGATGCAAGTCTGACCTCTGATATTCGTTTGAGTGAGTTTTGACAAGATTGAACTGAAGAGTTTGATCCTGGCTCAGATTGAACGCTGGCGGAATGCTTTACACATGCAAGTCGAGCGGCAGCGCGGGGGCAACCCTGGCGGCGAGCGGCGAACGGGTGAGTAATGCATCGGAACGTACCCATTTGTGGGGGATAACTATCCGAAAGGATAGCTAATACCGCATAAGTCCTGAGGGAGAAAGCAGGGGATCGCAAGACCTTGCGCGAATGGAGCGGCCGATGCCGGATTAGCTAGTTGGTAGGGTAAAGGCCTACCAAGGCGACGATCCGTAGCTGGTCTGAGAGGATGATCAGCCACACTGGAACTGAGACACGGTCCAGACTCCTACGGGAGGCAGCAGTGGGGAATTTTGGACAATGGGGGCAACCCTGATCCAGCCATTCCGCGTGAGTGAAGAAGGCCTTCGGGTTGTAAAGCTCTTTCGGCAGGAACGAAACGGTTTGGGTTAATACCCTGAGCTAATGACGGTACCTGAAGAAGAAGCACCGGCTAACTACGTGCCAGCAGCCGCGGTAATACGTAGGGTGCGAGCGTTAATCGGAATTACTGGGCGTAAAGCGTGCGCAGGCGGTTCTATAAGACAGATGTGAAATCCCCGGGCTTAACCTGGGAACTGCGTTTGTGACTGTAGGACTCGAGTGTGGCAGAGGGGGGTGGAATTCCACGTGTAGCAGTGAAATGCGTAGAGATGTGGAGGAACACCGATGGCGAAGGCAGCCCCCTGGGTCAACACTGACGCTCATGCACGAAAGCGTGGGTAGCAAACAGGATTAGATACCCTGGTAGTCCACGCCCTAAACGATGCGAACTAGGTGTTGGGGAAGGAGACTTTCTTAGTACCGCAGCTAACGCGTGAAGTTCGCCGCCTGGGGAGTACGGTCGCAAGATTAAAACTCAAAGGAATTGACGGGGACCCGCACAAGCGGTGGATGATGTGGATTAATTCGATGCAACGCGAAAAACCTTACCTACCCTTGACATGCCAGGAACTTGGTAGAGATACCTTGGTGCCCGAAAGGGAGCCTGGACACAGGTGCTGCATGGCTGTCGTCAGCTCGTGTCGTGAGATGTTGGGTTAAGTCCCGCAACGAGCGCAACCCTTGTCATTAGTTGCCATCATTTAGTTGGGCACTCTAATGAGACTGCCGGTGACAAACCGGAGGAAGGTGGGGATGACGTCAAGTCCTCATGGCCCTTATGGGTAGGGCTTCACACGTCATACAATGGTCGGTACAGAGGGTTGCCAAGCCGCGAGGTGGAGCCAATCCCAGAAAGCCGATCGTAGTCCGGATCGGAGTCTGCAACTCGACTCCGTGAAGTCGGAATCGCTAGTAATCGTGGATCAGCATGCCACGGTGAATACGTTCCCGGGTCTTGTACACACCGCCCGTCACACCATGGGAGTGGGTTTCACCAGAAGTAGGTAGCCTAACCGCAAGGGGGGCGCTTACCACGGTGGGATTCATGACTGGGGTGAAGTCGTAACAAGGTAGCCGTAGGGGAACCTGCGGCTGGATCACCTCCTTTCTAGAGCACAAGGCTCTGTGAGCACCTACAACCTATCGGTTGTTTAACCCTGAACAGCGGGTCTGTAGCTCAGCTGGTTAGAGCACCGTCTTGATAAGGCGGGGGTCGTTGGTTCGAACCCAACCAGACCCACCACGCATGAGCTGACTCGAGCCGGGCACGACGCAAGGTTCGAGAATCGAGCAGACCGAGGCGCGAAGGCACGCCGCATAGCTGGGCTATGCAAGTGCTGGAGCAACGATGGGATGCGATGATTATCGAAGCTTGAGGGGGGATTAGCTCAGCTGGGAGAGCACCTGCTTTGCAAGCAGGGGGTCGTCGGTTCGATCCCGTCATCCTCCACCATCCCCTGCGAGAGAGAGTCGATATCAAAGGTTTGCTTTGATATCGGTTTTTACCGAAGGCTGTTTGGATCTTTAAAAACTAGGAAGAAGTAAAGGTGTTCGATCTGAGGAATTGGATCGGACATGGGTAGTGATTGCAAATTCTCGATTCCATCCTTTGAACCAGCGATGGAATTGAAACAAGCGCGAGTTGTGCCTGTAGCGTGACCTGGAGGGATCCAGGGCTCAACGTTATAGGGTCAAGCGACTAAGTGCATGTGGTGGATGCCTTGGCGATCACAGGCGATGAAGGACGTTGTAGCGTGCGAAAAGCTACGGGGAGCTCGCAAACAAGCTTTGATCCGTAGATGTCCGAATGGGGAAACCCACCCGCAAGGGTATCCCTGGCTGAATACATAGGCCAGAGGAGGCGAACTGAGCGAACTGAAACATCTAAGTAGCTCAAGGAAAAGAAATCAACCGAGATTCCCCAAGTAGTGGCGAGCGAACGGGGAAGAGCCTGCAAGATTTAACTGCCGCGTTAGTGGAACAGTCTGGAAAGGCTGGCCGTAGTGGGTGATAGCCCCGTACGCGAAAACCTGGCAGCGGAACTGAGCTTGCGACAAGTAGGGCGGGACACGTGAAATCCTGTCTGAAGATGGGGGGACCATCCTCCAAGGCTAAATACTCGTGATCGACCGATAGTGAACCAGTACCGTGAGGGAAAGGCGAAAAGAACCCCGGGAGGGGAGTGAAATAGATCCTGAAACCGCATGCATACAAACAGTGGGAGCCCGCAAGGGTGACTGCGTACCTTTTGTATAATGGGTCAGCGACTTACGTTCAGTAGCGAGCTTAACCGAATAGGGGAGGCGTAGGGAAACCGAGTCTGATAAGGGCGAATTAGTTGCTGGGCGTAGACCCGAAACCAGATGATCTATCCATGGCCAGGATGAAGGTGGGGTAACACCCACTGGAGGTCCGAACCCACTAACGTTGAAAAGTTAGGGGATGAGCTGTGGATAGGGGTGAAAGGCTAAACAAATCTGGAAATAGCTGGTTCTCCCCGAAAACTATTTAGGTAGTGCCTCGCATGGACACTTCCGGGGGTAGAGCACTGTAATGGTTGGAGGGGTCATTAAGATCTACTCCGCCATAGCAAACTCCGAATACCGGAAAGTGATATGCGGGAGACAGACGGTGGGTGCTAACGTCCATCGTCAAGAGGGAAACAACCCAGACCGCCAGCTAAGGTCCCCAATGATTGGCTAAGTGGAAAACGAAGTGGGAAGGCATAGACAGTCAGGAGGTTGGCTTAGAAGCAGCCATCCTTTAAAGAAAGCGTAATAGCTCACTGATCGAGTCGTCCTGCGCGGAAGATGTAACGGGGCTCAAGCCAATAACCGAAGCTGCGGATGCACAGTAATGTGCGTGGTAGGGGAGCGTTCTGTAGGTCTGTGAAGGTGTCTTGAGAAGGATGCTGGAGATATCAGAAGTGCGAATGCTGACATGAGTAGCGATAAAGGGTGTGAAAAGCACCCTCGCCGAAAGCCCAAGGTTTCCTGCGCAACGTTCATCGGCGCAGGGTGAGTCGGCCCCTAAGGCGAGGCCGAAAGGCGTAGTCGATGGGAAACGGGTCAATATTCCCGTACCGATCACAGATGCGATGGGGGGACGGAGAAGGTTAGCTCAGCCGGGTGTTGGACGTCCCGGTTTAAGCGTGTAGGCGTGCTGTCTAGGCAAATCCGGACGGCTTAGCTGAGGCGTGATGACGAGGTCTCTTTGAGATCGAAGTGAGTGATACCCTGCTTCCAGGAAAAGCCTCTAAGCTTCAGTCTGTGACGACCGTACCGCAAACCGACACAGGTGGGCAGGATGAAAATTCTAAGGCGCTTGAGAGAACCCAGGAGAAGGAACTCGGCAAATTGATACCGTAACTTCGGGAGAAGGTATGCCCCGGTAGCTTGTAGGAGAACATCCGAAGGGCGATGGGGCCGCAGAGAATCGGTGGCTGCGACTGTTTAACAAAAACACAGCACTCTGCAAAGGCGAAAGCCGACGTATAGGGTGTGACGCCTGCCCGGTGCTGGAAGGTTAAGTGATGGGGTGCAAGCTCTTGATCGAAGCCCCAGTAAACGGCGGCCGTAACTATAACGGTCCTAAGGTAGCGAAATTCCTTGTCGGGTAAGTTCCGACCTGCACGAATGGCGTAACGATGGCCACACTGTCTCCTCTTGGGACTCAGCGAAGTTGAAGTGTTTGTGAAGATGCAATCTCCCCGCGGCTAGACGGAAAGACCCCATGAACCTTTACTGTAGCTTTGCATTGGACTTTGACGGGACTTGTGTAGGATAGGTGGGAGGCTGTGAGGCGTGGTCGCTAGATCGCGCGGAGCCAACCTTGAAATACCACCCTGGTGTCGTTGAGGTTCTAACCTGGGCCCCTGAATCGGGGTCGGGGACCGTGCATGGCAGGCAGTTTGACTGGGGCGGTCTCCTCCTAAAGAGTAACGGAGGAGTACGAAGGTCTTCTAGGTACGGTCGGACATCGTACTGATAGTGCAATGGCAAAAGAAGGCTTGACTGCGAGACCCACAAGTCGAGCAGGTGCGAAAGCAGGTCATAGTGATCCGGTGGTTCTGTATGGAAGGGCCATCGCTCAACGGATAAAAGGTACTCTGGGGATAACAGGCTGATTCCGCCCAAGAGTTCATATCGACGGCGGAGTTTGGCACCTCGATGTCGGCTCATCACATCCTGGGGCTGTAGCCGGTCCCAAGGGTATGGCTGTTCGCCATTTAAAGTGGTACGTGAGCTGGGTTCAAAACGTCGTGAGACAGTTTGGTCCCTATCTGCCGTGGGCGCTGGATATTTGAGAGGGGCTGCTCCTAGTACGAGAGGACCGGAGTGGACGTATCTCTGGTGGACCGGTTGTGACGCCAGTCGCATCGCCGGGTAGCTAAATACGGAAGAGATAACCGCTGAAAGCATCTAAGCGGGAAACTCGCCTCAAGATGAGATATCCCGGGGACTCGATCCCCCTGAAGGGTCGTCGAAGACCACGACGTTGATAGGTCGGGTGTGGAAGCGCAGTAATGCGTTGAGCTAACCGATACTAATTGCCCGTGCGGCTTGACCCTATAACCTTGAGTTACATTCAACTCGGGTGCAACACGCGCCAATCACCACCCAATTTACTTCTTCCAATTACGCGGCCCGGACCACAAAACCCAGGCCGCTTCCCTTTCAGTCTGGTGCCCATAGCGAGGCGGAACCACCCCTTCCCTTCCCGAACAGGACCGTGAAACACCTCCGCGCCAATGATAGTCGGTTAACCTCCGGCGAAAGTAGGTCAGCACCAGACTCCCCACGAAGCACAACGCCCCGTCTGAATTTTCAGGCGGGGCGTTGTCATTTGTGTTCTGAGGATCGCGGCTGGGCATGCCGCGGAGCGGTTACGGCAATACGAGATTGTCGCGGTGAATCAGTTCGGTACCGTCGACATAGCCGAGCAGCGATTCGATATCCTGCGTCGGATGACCGGCGATGCGGCGAGCCTCGGAGCTAGAATAGTTGATGAGACCACGTGCTACTTCGTTTCCTTCCGGGGTGCAGCAGCGCACCGCGGAGCCCCGTTCGAAGTCTCCCTCGACGCTTCTCACGCCGATGGCAAGGAGGCTGCGACCGGCTCTCAGTGCAGTGACTGCGCCGTCGTCGAGCGTCAGTTGGCCGGCGAGTTGGAGATGATCCGCAAGCCACTGTTTGCGGGCCGTCAGCGGCGAGTCGACGGCATAGAGCAAGGTGCCGATGTTGACGCCATTGGCGGCGGAAATCAGTGAATCGCTTTCGCGTCCACTGGCGATCACGGTATGGGCGCCGCTCCGCGCTGCGCGTTGTGCTGCTCGAACCTTGGTGATCATGCCACCTTTGCTGATTCCGCTACCCGCACCGCCGGCCATGGTTTCGAAGCTTCGATCGTCGGCCCGCCCCTCGCTGATCAAGGTGGCGCTCGGATCGACGCGCGGGTCGGCGCTATACAAGCCTTTCTGGTCGGTGAGGATCACCAGTGCATCGGCCTCGATGAGATTGGCCACTAGGGCACCCAAGGTGTCGTTGTCGCCGAATTTGATCTCGTCGGTGACGACCGTATCGTTCTCGTTGATGATCGGGACGACGCCGAGCTGCAAAAGTGCCTGGAGCGTCGAGCGAGCGTTCAGGTATCGGGTACGGTCGGCGAGATCCTCATGGGTAAGGAGGACTTGCGCGGCCTGTAAACCGTGTTGCACGAATGTGGTGTCATACGCCTGCGCCAAACCCATCTGGCCAACGGCGGCGGCGGCTTGCAGGTCGTGCATCGCATGGGGGCGTGTCTGCCATCCCAGCCGTTGCATGCCGGCTGCGATGGCACCGGACGATACGAGCAGTACCTCGCGACCCTCCTTATGGAGCGTTGCAATCTGCCGCGCGCAATCACCGATGAAATCGTGAGCCAGTCCTTCACCGTTGCGGGTGACGAGGGCGCTGCCCACCTTGACGACCAAGCGCTTAGCCTGCGCTATCCGAGATCTCATGACGCCTATGTTGTTCGAGGAAATCCATCACGGCGTACGTCACCTCGCGGCAACCCTCGCCGCTGACGGCGGCGGTAATGAAGTGACGTTCCGGCTTGTAGCTGCGCAGCAGTGCCCCCACTCGCGCCTGGCGCTCCTCCTCTGGCACGAGGTCGATCTTGTTGATGACCAGCCAGCGGGGCTTGTCGTAAAGGGCTTGGTCGTACTTGCGCAGTTCCTTCAAAATCGCCTTGGCATCCTTTGTCGGATCGCAGCCTGGATCGAAGGGCGCGATATCGACGAGGTGAAGCAACAGCCCGGTCCTTTGCAGATGCTTGAGAAAGCGATGGCCAAGCCCGGCGCCTTCAGCGGCACCTTCGATCAGCCCGGGAATGTCGGCAATGACGAAACTTCGTTCGTGATCGACGCGAACCACGCCGAGGTTGGGATGAAGCGTCGTGAACGGATAGTCCGCCACCTTCGGCTTGGCGGCCGATACGGCCCGAATGAAGGTGGACTTGCCGGCATTGGGAAGGCCGAGCAGGCCGACGTCGGCCAGCACCCTGAGTTCGAGTCTCAACTCGCGGTGGTCGCCGGGTTTCCCGGGAGTGCACTGTCTGGGTGCGCGGTTGGTGCTCGACTTGAAGTGCAAATTGCCGAGGCCGCCCTGACCACCTTGGGCGATCAGGGCTCGCTTGCCATCATGATCGAGATCGGCGATGGCTTCACCGGTCGCCAGGTCGGTGACCACCGTACCGACCGGGACGCGAAGCTCCATATCGTCGCCACCCTTCCCGTAGCAATCCGAGCCGCGTCCGTTCTCGCCCTTTTGGGCGCGAAAGACCCGCGTATAGCGGAAGTCGATCAGGGTGTTGAGATTGCGGTCGGCAATAGCCCAGATGCTGCCGCCGCGTCCGCCGTCACCACCATCCGGTCCGCCGAAGGGGATGAACTTTTCGCGCCGAAACGAGGCGACGCCATTCCCGCCGTCACCGGCGATGACTTCAATCTTTGCCTCGTCGAAAAATTTCATGGCTGCAGAAAAGCAAAAGCCCTATCGGGGCGATAGGGCTTCTGTCAGGGGAAGAGTCGTTCAGGCGGCTGCGGGAACGACGCGCACCATCTTCCGCTTTTCAGCCCCCTTGATCGAGAACTCGATCGTGCCGGTGACTTTGGCGAAAAGGGTGTGATCCTTGCCCATGCCGACGTTCTCGCCGGCGTGGAAGCGGGTGCCGCGCTGACGAACGATGATGCTGCCCGCGGGAACAAGTTGCCCGCCGTAGCGTTTGACGCCCAGTCGTTTGGCTTCTGAGTCGCGGCCGTTGCGTGAGCTGCCGCCAGCTTTCTTGTGTGCCATGGTGAAGACTCCTGATTAGGCCGAGATGCTACCGATCTCAAGCTCGGTGTAGTTCTGGCGATGACCTTGATGCTTCTGGTAATGCTTGCGCCGACGCATCTTGAAAATCTTCACCTTGGGGTGCCGACCGTGCGCTATCACCCGAGCCGTGATCTTGGCGCCGGCAACTATCGGCGTACCAACCTTGACCGCCTCGCCTTCGCCGATCATCAGGATCTGATCGAGAGTGATTTCAGCGCCCACGTCTGCCGGTATCTGTTCTACTTTGATTTTTTCGCCGGCAACGACGCGATACTGTTTGCCGCCGGTTTTTATGACCGCATACATGATGGACTCCGCTAGACTTGTTTCGGAAAACCACGCATTATATCGACTCGGAGCGAACTGTCAAAGTCCAGTTTTTCTGCTCCAATGTGGCTTCGGCTCGGCCCCTGCCCTTAGTTGACGTAACCCCAGCCAGCCAATAGCATCCGCCGCTTTTCCCGAGTTCGGTCGTGACACTCCCACCCAGCTATTCCCTGATCGCCGACGACATGAAAGCCGTCGATGCGGTGATCCGTGCGCGGCTTCATTCCGATGTCGTCCTGGTGCGTCAGGTGGCCGAGTACATCATCGCTGCCGGCGGCAAGCGCCTGCGCCCCGCCTTGCTGCTATTGGCTGCGGGGGCGGTCGGTTATCGCGGGACGCATCACCATGAACTGGCGGCGGTAGTGGAATTCATCCATACGGCCACGCTGTTGCACGACGATGTGGTCGATGAATCGAATCTGCGTCGCGGGCGGGACACCGCCAATGCGCTGTTCGGCAATGCGGCGAGCGTGCTGGTCGGCGATTTCCTCTATTCGCGTGCATTCCAGATGATGGTTTCCGTCGGCAGCATGCGGATCATGGAAGTGCTCGCGGACGCCACCAACGTCATTGCCGAGGGCGAGGTCCTGCAGTTGATGAACTGCCACAATGCGGACATCGACGTGCCGAGCTATCTGCAGGTGATTCGCTACAAGACTGCGAAGCTCTTCGAGGCGGCGACTCGGCTCGGAGGCATTCTGGGGGGCGTCCCTGGCGAAGTCGAGGATGGCTTGGCGGCCTATGGCATGCATCTGGGCACCGCGTTCCAACTGATCGACGATGTCCTCGACTACTCGGGAGACGAGGCCGAGACTGGCAAACATCTGGGCGACGACTTGGCTGAAGGCAAGCCGACGCTCCCCTTGATCCATGTGATGCGCAATGGCACGCCGGAGCAGGCCGCCTCTGTCAGACATGCCATCGAGTCAGGTGGTCGCGACAGCTTTCCGCAGGTGCTTGCGGCCGTGCGGGCGAGTGGCGCACTCGATGTCGCGCGCCAACATGCCCAGTCCGAGGCGGAACGGGCGATCACCGCACTTGCATCATTGCCGCCTTCAAAATTCAAAGACAGTCTGCTAGAATTAGCGGCCTTTGCAGTTGCGCGACGGTTCTGAGCGCCGTCTTCGCGGGTGATTCAGCAATCTGCACTGGGCTTGCGTCAGGGTAAGCAACTGCGCGACAAGGCAATCGGGGTGTAGCTCAGCCTGGTAGAGTACTGCGTTCGGGACGCAGGAGTCGGAGGTTCGAATCCTCTCACCCCGACCAAATTCTTGTGGTCGCGTTTAGATCCCCCCCGGGGAACCGGCGGCGCGGTAAGCTTCGGCACTCGAAGCGCTTACCGTGGCCATGAGCAAAGTCATCCTTCTACTCCTTGTCGTCGCTGTCCTCTACGTTCTGTTGCGGGCGAGGAAGGGCCGTCGTGCCGCCGACCGGCAAAGGCCTGAGCATAGCGCCGCGCGCGAGTCGTTCGCGGAGCCCTTTGTCGTGTGCGCCCATTGCGGCATCAATTTGCCGTTGAGCGAGGCCGTAACGATTGAAGGGCGCCATTACTGCTGCGAGGAGCATCGGCAGCTTGGCTAGCTTGACGCCACCTGAGCCAACATCGGCAGCCAACGAAACCGAACTCGACACCTATTGGCGTCCCGTTCAGTATTTCGCCTTCTACCGACTGCTCGTTGCGGCGTTCTTTCTGGTCGCCAATACCTTGGGGGGGGCACCCTCAATATCGGCGAACAGAACCCGCTGCTGTTTCAGTGGGTCAGCATCGTCTATCTGGCCGCGGCGACTCTTTTCTGGATGACCGTATTGCGTTGGCGGCGAGCATTCAATATTCAGCTCTCTGCCCAAGTGGCAACCGACATCGTGGCCCTTACGCTCATGATGCATGCGAGCGGCGGCAGCCAGAGCGGCGTTTCGGTGATGATTTTTGTTGTGCTGGCTGGAGCCGGATTGGTTGGGCAGGGCCGCATGACCCTGTTCCACGCGTCGCTCGCAACGGTCGCCGTTCTCTTCGAGCAGGGTTACCGCGTCTTGAATCTCGAGGGGGAAACCAGCGCGTTCTTTCGTGTCGGCCTGACCAGCGTCGGCTTCTTTGCCACGGCTATATCTGCTCGCCTGCTGGGGCGTGGCATCATTGCCCAGGAAGCTCTGGCCAGGCAACGGGGCATCGAACTGGCGCATCAACTGCGCATCAGCGAGGCGGTCATCCGCGACATGCAGGATGGTGTGCTGGTCGTGGATGCCAATGGCAGGGTCCGCCAGCACAATCCGCAAGCGGCCATATTGCTCGATGCGGGCGATGGGAACGACCTCTACCTGGCGTCCTTGTCACCCCAGTTGGCTGAGCACTTCGTGGCCTGGCGATCACGCACCGGCCGGTCTGAGACTAATCTGCGTTCGCCGCAAAGTGGCCGTCTGGTCAGAGCCCGTTGCCGCGCCTCGGGCGCCGGCGGATCCACGCTGATCTACCTCGAGGACATGGGACGGGTGGAGGCACAGGCCCGCCAGTTGAAGCTTGCCGCGCTCGGCCGCCTGACAGCCAACATGGCGCACGAAATCCGCAATCCGCTCTCATCGATCAGCCATGCCGCCGAGCTGCTCGCCGAAGATACCCAGAACGACACCGAGCGCCGCCTGGCGCGGATCATCGGCGACAACACCCAGCGGCTCAACCGCCTGGTGGCGGAGGTGATGGAACTGGGGCGTCGCGACCGTGCCCAGCCCGAGCAATTTTCGCTGAACGGCTTTCTCGCGGCTTTTGTCGATGAATACGCGGTATCCGATCCGGAAGCCGGGCGGCGCATTGCTCTGGCCACACCGGAACAAGTGGAAATCTGCTTCGACCGCAGCCATCTGCACCGCATTCTCTGGAACCTGCTCGCCAACGCGATGCGCCATGCCTCGTCCGCCGACGGCGCGGTCTGTCTCGAGGTTTCGCCACGAGACTCGGCAAGGCCCGTGGAATTGCATATTATGGACGACGGTCCCGGCATCGCGCCCGAGCAAAGGGGGCAAGTGTTCGAACCGTTCTTTACGACTCACGGCAGTGGCACGGGGCTTGGCTTGTACATCGCCCGGGAACTATGCGAGGCAAACGGCGCCCAGTTGGATCTGCTCGATGACGGTCCTGGAGCGCACTTCAGAATTTCGTTTGGTACCGAGGCATGTCGAACCCACGCAGAAACCGCAGTGAGCTGATACGGGCCCTCGTTGTCGACGACGAGGCCGACATTCGCGAACTGCTGGACATGACCCTGGCCCGCATGGGGCTCGCGGCCGACAGCGCCGCGACCCTGGCCGAGGCCAAGCGCCTGCTTGCAGCAGGGGAATATCAGATTTGCCTGACGGACATGCGATTGCCTGATGGCGACGGCCTCGAACTGGTAAGGTATGTCGGCGAGCAGTGCCCGGAACTCCCGGTGGCCGTCATTACGGCCCATGGCAGCATGGGTAATGCGGTAGCGGCGCTGAAGGCCGGTGCTTTCGACTATCTGTCGAAGCCGGTATCCCTCGAGCAACTGCGTGTACTGGTCCGTTCAGCACTGGATCTACCGAGTGGGGTCTCACACGGTGGTGGCGGCGAAGCGCATCAACTGCTTGGCGCGTCCCCTGCGGTCGAGCAGGTGCGACACCTGATCGACCGAGTAGGACGTAGCCAAGCTCCCGTGTACATATCGGGCGAGTCTGGCAGCGGCAAAGAGCTGGCGGCGCGCCTGATTCACGAGCGCAGTTCGCGCGCGGAACGCCCGTTTGTGCCCGTGAACTGCGGCGCCATTCCGGGGAATTTGGTCGAGAGCGAGTTTTTCGGCTACCGCAAAGGGGCATTCACCGGTGCCGACAGCGACAGGTCGGGATTCTTCCAGGCCGCCGATGGCGGCACTCTCTTTCTCGACGAGGTCGCCGATCTGCCGCTGACCATGCAGGTCAAGCTGCTGCGGGCCATCCAGGAAAAGCGCGTGCGCAAGGTGGGGGCGACGACGGAGGAGGCAGTCGATGTTCGCATCATCTGCGCCACCCACCAGAACCTCAGGGCACTCGTCGAGCAGGGCGCGTTCCGGCAGGACCTGTTCTACAGGCTCAATGTCATCGAAATTCGCATGCCCGCGCTGCGCGAGTGCCGCGAGGATATTCCCCTGCTCACCGACCACGTCCTTGGGCGCCTGGCGAAGGCAGCAGGTGGCAAGCTGCCGGATATGACAGCGGCGGCGCGGCGGGCGCTCGAGGCCTATCCCTTTCCCGGCAATGTCCGGGAATTGGAGAATACCCTTGAAAGGGCGATGGCCCTGCTGGTCGACGATCGCATCGACGTCGCGGATCTCGGTCTGGCCACCGAATCGACGCTGGCTGTCGAAAGCCCGCAGCCGGGTCAGGCCTCGCTACAGGATTACCTCGATGCAATGGAACGACAGGCCATACTCGATGCGCTCGAAAAGACCCGCTTCAATCGTACTGCGGCCGCCCGCCTGCTCGGCATCACCTTTCGTTCCCTGCGATATCGAATGCAGCGTCTGGGCTTGAATGACTGAAGGATTGATCGACGCCGACGGCTGGTTCGCCGACGCTCGCCGAGTCGTCTCCCCGAATCAGGATGCGCGCCCCGACGGCGAACGCGCCCGCCTGATCGTAATTCACTCGATCAGCCTGCCGCCGGGACAGTTCGGCGGCGAGGCGATCGAACAACTCTTCACCAATCGTCTCGATCCCGACGCCGATCCGTATTTCCGCGAAGTGCATCATCTGCGCGTTTCCGCGCACTTCCTTGTGCGCCGCGAGGGCGAGTTGATTCAGTTCGTCGCGACCTCGCGGCGGGCCTGGCACGCCGGCGTCTCGTGCTGGCGCGGCCGCGAGCACTGCAACGATTTCACCATCGGCATCGAAGTCGAAGGTGCAGACGATCAGCACTTCACCGCGAGCCAATACGAGCGTCTCGCTACCCTGGTCAGGCTGCTGCACGAGCAGCATCCGATCGAAGCCATTGTCGCCCATGCCGACATTGCACCGGGCCGCAAGACCGACCCGGGACCGCAATTCGATTGGTGCCTTCTTCGCGAGTTGATGGACGACTAGATCGACGGCGGCGTGGCATCGATGCAACGCGATCGCGACAATGCATCGATCATTTGCAAAAAAATCTTGCAGCAGGAAAATGTCAACACTAGAATTAGTCGCAATTCAGGGATCACCTACTAGATCTAGTAGGTCGATGCGAAATCGAAGCGCTGACATAACTAACGAATCCGTCATGCAAAGGAACAGGAGACGTTGATGCAGATCGATGGCGAGCACAAGCTGCAGCCCTTTTCCGATCTACCGCGCGCGTCCCTTGCTTTCTCGATTTCACGGCTTACCCCGTCCCTTCTCTTCACTCCCGACTCTCCAGTTTCCTCGGCTCGTGGCGATCGCGCGCGCCGAGGGAGCCTTGTCTATGCACATTGACGAAACGCGCGGGCAGCACTGGGGCCCGGCAACTCGATCAACGTTTTTCCGCAGCGATATAGGCGGAGAAACGCAAGGAATTCAACGCTTTCAATTGCTTGAAGGCGTTGAATAATCCGTGCTAGCCCAGACGGGTTGCAGTAACTGGTGGTTCTTTCTTGTTAATTTGTGAAGGAGGTTCAACATGGCCGAAGTGAAGAAAGCCAAGAAGCCGGCTGCTAAGAAAGCTGCTCCGGCGAAGAAGCCCGCTGCTAAGAAAGCTGCTCCGGCGAAGAAGCCCGCAGCTAAGAAGCCCGCTGTGAAGAAGGCTGCTGCCAAGCCCGCTGCCAAGAAGGCTGCTCCGGCGAAGAAGCCCGCTGCCAAGAAGCCGGCAGTGAAGAAAGCGGCCGCCAAGCCCGCTGCCAAGAAGGCCGCTCCGGCGAAGAAGCCCGCTGCCAAGAAGCCGGCAGTGAAGAAAGCGGCTGCCAAGCCCGCTGCCAAGAAAGCTGCGCCGAAGAAGGTCGCCGCGAAGAAGCCTGCTGTCAAGAAGGCCGCTCCGGCGAAGAAGCCCGCCGCGAAGAAGCCTGCTGCGAAGAAGGCCGCTCCGGCGAAGAAGCCTGCTGCGAAGAAGGCTGCTCCGGCGAAGAAGCCTGCTGCCAAGAAGGCCGCTCCGGCGAAGAAGCCTGCTGCCAAGAAGGCTGCTCCGGCGAAGAAGCCTGCCGCATCGGCTCCGGCTCCGTCGACCGCCGCTGCGCCCGGCCTCAAGTCGTCGCTCAATCCCGCGGCTGCTTGGCCCTTCCCTACCGGCTCGCGCCCGTCCTGATCGAGACGCTTCGGTCATTCAGGATGGTGGCTGTCGCGTACAGTCACCATCCTTTTCTTTTTCAGGGGGCTCCGATGCTGCGCACGTTGTCCGTCCTGGTCGCGCTCGTCGTCCTGCCGGCGGTACAGGCCCAGGCCGCCAGCGAGGCCGTCGTCACGCCGGTGCAGGGCCGTTTCGAGGAGGTCCGCGACGCGGTCGTCTTCGCCATCGAAGGCAAGGGGTTGGTGATCAACTACACCGGTCACATCGGCAGCATGCTGGAGCGCACCGGCAAGGATATCGGCGCCGCCAGGCGGATCTACGACCAGGCCGAGTCGTTCGAATTCTGTAGTGCCCGCGTATCAAGGCAGATGATGGAAGCCGACCCGGCCAACATCGTGAATTGCCCCTTCGTCGTGTCCGTCTATACGCTGCCCGGCAAGCCCGGCACGGTGTTCCTCGCCTATCGCAAGCCGATGGCTGGACCCAAAGCCGTCGAAGCGTTGTTGCGCGAACTGGTCGCCGAGGCCGCAGGCAAGTAGCCCGCTACACGTCGAACAGGCTCCGCATCCGCGCCAAACCCTCGGAAAGTTTGTCCGTGCCGACGGTGTAGGCGAAGCGCATGTGGCGCTGCGGCGCGTTGGTACCGAAATCCAGTCCCGGCGTTGCCGCCACGCCGGCCTCCTCGATGAGCCGTCCCGCCAGGGCATGGCTGTCTTCGCCCAGCGTGCCGATGTCGGCGTAAATGTAGAAAGCGCCCTGCGGTTCCGCATCGACGCGAAAGCCGAGTTCCCGCAATCCCGGCAGCAGCAAGTCGCGACGAGCGCGGAATTCCGCGCGGCGCGCCTCGAGAATGATCGTCGTCTCCGGGGAAAACGCCGCCAGGGCCGCGTGCTGGGCAGGTGCTGACGGCGAGATGAAAATGTTCTGCGCCAGTTTCTCGACGTCGCGGACCATGCTCGGTGGCAGCACCAGCCAGCCGAGCCGCCAGCCGGTCATGCCGAAATATTTCGAGAAACTGTTGATGACGATGATGTCGTCGGCGATTTCCAGCGCTGTGTGCGCGTCGGTGCCATAAGTCAGCCCGTGGTAGATCTCGTCGACGATCAGCGTGCCACCGCGTTCGCTGACCGTCCGCCATAGTTCGGTCAGCCGCGGCTGATCGATCATGGTGCCCGTCGGGTTGTTGGGCGAAGCCAGCAACAAGCCCTTCGTCATCGCCGTCCAGCCAGCGCCGACTTTTTCCACCGTGGGCTGAAAGGCGGTGGTCGCATCGACGGGAATCGCGCGGGGGACACCTTCGAGCAGCCGCACGAAATGGCGGTTGCAGGGGTAGCCGGGGTCGGTTAGCAGCCATTCGTCGCCGGGGCTGACCAGGGCGCCCAGCGCCAGCAGCAATGAGCCGGAGGCACCGGCGGTGACGACGATTCGCGCCGGGTCGACCGCCACGCCGTAGCGTGTCGCATAGAAGCCGGCGATGGCTTCGCGCAGTTGCGGCAGCCCGAGCGCATGAGTGTAGAAAACCTGGCCGCCGGCGATGAAGCGCTGCGCCGCGTCGATGATCGGCTGTGGCGTCGGGAAGTCGGGTTCGCCGACCTCCATATGAATGATGCTGCGGCCCTGCGCTTCCAGCGCCTTGGCCTTGGCCATCAGTTCCATGACGTGGAAGGGCTCGATTTCGGCCATGCGGGTGGCGACGTTCATGGGGTCTCCGAAAGCAAACGGCCACCCTTGCAGATGGCCGTTCCATTCTAGCGGTGCGGCGGTATCACCGTGCCGCCAGCGCCGACTTTTTCAGTCGATCAAGGCGAGCTCGAACAACTCCCGCTTCAGCGCCAGCTGCTTAGGCAGCTTCTCGCCCATCTTGTCGAACCACTCCTTGTGCAGCGCCAGCTCCTGCTTCCAGGCATCGGCATCGAACAGGGTCAGCAGGTCGAACTCCGCCTGGGTGATGGGCAGGCCGGTCCAGTCGATGTCCTCGAAGCGCGGCATCCAGCCCAGCGCGGTTTCGCGCGCCGGCACGCGACCGTGCACGCGGTCGACGATCCACTTCAGCACGCGCATGTTCTCGCCGAAGCCCGGCCACATGAACTCGCCCTTCTCGTTCATGCGGAACCAGTTCACGCAGAAAATCTTCGGCGTGTGCTCGACGACATGGCCCATGCGCAGCCAGTGGTTGAAATAGTCGCCCATGTGGTAGCCGCAGAAGGGCAGCATGGCGAAGGGATCGCGGCGCACGACGCCCTGCTGGCCGAACGCGGCCGCGGTGGTCTCCGAGCCCAGCGTCGAAGCCATGTAGACGCCGAAGTTCCAGTTGAAGGCCTCGTAGACCAGTGGCACGGTGGTGGCGCGGCGGCCGCCGAAGATGAAAGCCGAGATCGGCACGCCGGCGGGGTCTTCCCAGGCGGGGTCGACCGACGGGCACTGGCTGGCCGGCGCGGTGAAGCGCGAGTTCGGGTGCGCCGCCTTGCGCCCGGCCTTGCCGTCGGCCGGGGTCCAGTCCTTGCCCTGCCAGTCGATGGCGTGCGCCGGCGGCTCCTTGCTCATGCCTTCCCACCAGATGTCGCCGTCGTCGGTCAGCGCGACGTTGGTGTAGATGATGTTTTCCTTGAGCGTCGCCATCGCGTTGTAATTGGTCTTCTCGGACGTGCCCGGCGCCACGCCGAAGAAGCCGGCCTCGGGATTGATGGCGTAGAACTTGCCGTCGGGGCCGGGCTTGATCCAGGCGATGTCGTCGCCGACGGTATAGATCTTCCAGCCGTTGAAGGACTCGGGCGGGATCAGCATGGCGAAGTTGGTCTTGCCGCAGGCCGAGGGAAAGGCCGCGGCGACGTAGGTCTTCTCGCCCTGCGGCGATTCGACGCCGAGGATCAGCATGTGCTCGGCCAGCCAGCCCTCGTCGCGCGCCATGGTCGAGGCGATGCGCAGCGCCAGGCACTTCTTGCCGAGCAGCGCGTTGCCGCCGTAGCCGGAGCCGTAGGACCAGATTTCGCGCGTCTCGGGGAAATGCACGATGTACTTGGTGGTCGGGTTGCACGGCCACTTCACATCCTTCTCGCCGGCCGCCAGCGGCGCGCCCACCGTGTGCAGGCAGGGCACGAAGAAACCGTCGCTGCCCAGCACGTCATGGACCGCCTTGCCCATGCGCGTCATGGTGCGCATGTTGACCACGACATAGGGCGAGTCGGAAATCTCGACGCCGATCTGGGCGATGGGAGAACCGAGCGGTCCCATGCTGAAGGGAATGACGTAGAGCGTGCGGCCGCGCATCGAGCCCTTGAACAGTCCCCTGAGCGTCTCCTTCATCCTGGCCGGATCTTCCCAGTTGTTGGTGGGGCCGGCATCTTCCTGTTTCGCCGAGCAGATGTAGGTTCGGTCCTCGACGCGGGCGACATCCGACGGATCGGAACAGGCCAGGTAGGAGTTCGGGCGCTTCGCCTGATTGAGCTTGACGAAGGTGCCGGCGGCGACCATCTCGGCGCAGAGCCGGTCGTATTCCTCCTGCGAACCGTCGCACCAGACGATGCGGTCGGGCTCGGTGAGTGCCGCGACTTCTGCCACCCAAGCCTTGAGCCCTTCGTGCCTGGCGTAATCCGGTGCATTGATGCCTTGCTGACTCATTGAATTCTCTCCACTCGAAATTGGGTGCGTGGCCGGCGAAAATGGCGATGCGTAAATAAAATTAAGTTTTGCCATCCACAAAAAAATTATGCCACACTCGACCTGACCGCGGCCTGACCGTTTGCATCCGACCCGCCGCTATACAATCGTCACGCAACTTCTCGGAGGTACCTCCATGGACGACCGCACCCGCGCCCTTGCGCTCGAATACCATCGCCTGCCCAGGCCGGGCAAGATATCCGTCACGCCGACCAAGGCGCTGACAAACCAGACCGACCTTTCCCTGGCTTACTCGCCAGGCGTCGCCGCCGCCTGCGACGAGATCGTGCGCGACCCCGCCACCGCCGCGCTCTACACCTCGCGCGGCAACCTGGTCGCGGTCATTTCCAACGGCACCGCGGTGCTGGGCCTCGGCGACATCGGGCCGCTGGCCGGCAAGCCGGTGATGGAAGGCAAGGGGGTGCTGTTCAAGAAGTTCGCCGGCATCGACGTCTTCGACATCGAGATCAACGAACACGACCCGGACAAGCTGGTCGAGATCATCGCCTCGCTGGAACCGACCTTCGGCGGCATCAACCTCGAGGACATCAAGGCGCCCGAGTGCTTCTACGTCGAGGGCAAACTGCGCGAGCGGATGAAGATCCCCGTCTTCCACGACGACCAACACGGCACCGCCATCATCACCGCGGCGGCGGTGCTGAACGGCCTGCGCGTGGTCGGCAAGAGCATCGAGAACGTCAAGCTGGTCTGCTCCGGCGCCGGCGCGGCGGCCATCGCCTGCCTCGACCTGCTGGTCAGCGTCGGCCTCGATCGCAAGAATGTTACTGCCTGCGACTCCAAGGGTGTGATCCACACCGGCCGCGACAAGCTCGATCCGTCCAAGGCGCGCTACGCCCAGGCGACAGAGGCCCGCACGCTGGGCGAGGCGATGCCCGGTGCCGACGTCTTCCTCGGCCTCTCGGCCAAGGGCGTGTTGAAGCCCGAGATGGTCAAGACCATGGCCAAGGATCCGCTGATCCTGGCCATGGCCAATCCCGACCCCGAGATCCTGCCCGAGGATGCCAAGGCGGTGCGGCCCGACTGCATCATCGGCACCGGCCGTTCGGACTACCCGAACCAGGTCAACAACGTGCTCTGCTTCCCCTTCATGTTCCGCGGCGCGCTCGACGTCGGCGCCACCACCATCAACGAGGCGATGAAAATCGCCGCGGTGAAGGCGATCGCCGAGCTTGCGCATGCCGAACAGTCCGAGGTGGTCACCGCCGCCTACGGCACCGAGGAACTGGCCTTCGGCCCCGAGTACCTGATCCCCAAGCCCTTCGACCCGCGGCTGATCCTCAAGGTGTCGCCGGCGGTGGCGCAGGCGGCGATGGACTCGGGCGTGGCGACGCGCCCCATCGCCGACATGGACGCCTATCGCCAGCAGCTCAACGAATTCGTCTATCACTCGGGCTTCGCCATGAAGCCGGTGTTCGCCGCCGCCAAGAACAAGCCGGCGCGCATCGTCTTCTGCGAGGGCGAGGACGAGCGCATGCTGCGCGCGGTGCAGACGGTGGTGGACGAGGGGCTGGCCCGGCCCATCCTGATCGGCCGCCCCGACGTGGTCGAAAGGCAGATCGCCCGCCAAGGCTTGCGCGTTCGTGCCGGCGAGCACTTCGAACTGGTCAACCCGGACTCCGATCCGCGCTACAAGGACCTGTGGCAGGACTACTACAACCTGATGTGCCGCAAGGGCATCGGCGTCGAGTACGCAAAGCGTGAGATGCGTCGCCGCACCACGCTGATCGGCGCCATGCTGCTGCGCCACAACTACGCCGACGGCATGCTCTGCGGCACCTTCGGCACTCACTCGCTGCACCTGCGCTATATCGCCGACGTCATCGGCCGCAAGCCCGGCATCGAGCATTTCTACGCCATGAACATGCTGATCCTGCCCAAGCGCACGGTATTCATCGGTGACACCTACGTCAATTACGACCCGAGCGCCGCGCAACTGGCCGAGATGACCATGCTGGCGGCGGAGGAAGTGCGACGGTTTGGCATGACGCCGAAGGTGGCGCTGGTCTCGCACTCGAGCTTCGGTACCCACGAAACGCCGACCGCGAAGAAAATGCGCGAGGCTCTGGTCATCCTGCAGGAAAAGGCGCCCGGCATCGAGGTCGACGGCGAGATGCACGGCGATGCCGCGCTCGACCCCGACATCCGCCGCCAGGTCTTCCCCAACGCCAAGCTCTCCGGCCAGGCCAACCTGCTGGTGATGCCGACGCTCGACGCCGCCAACATCTCCTTCAACCTGCTCAAGACCGCCGCGGGGGATGGTTTGACGGTCGGCCCGCTATTGCTCGGCGCGGCGCGGCCGGTTCATATCCTGACTCCGACCGCGACCGTGCGGCGCATCGTCAACATGACGGCGCTGCTTTCGGTCGAGGCGCAACAGGTACGTTGATGATCAGACACCGCCCCAGGACGGCACTGATTCTCGGCGGGGGAGGAGCGCGCGCCGCCTACGAGGTCGGCGTGCTCAAGGCCGTGCGCGAGTTGCTGCCGGATCCTGCGCACAATCCCTTCCCCATCTATTGCGGTGCCTCCGCAGGTTCCATCAACGCGGCGGTGATGGCGGTCCGTGCCGGCGACTTCGGTGCCGGCGTCAATTACCTGGCCGAACTCTGGTGGAATATCCATGCCGGCGATGTCTTCCGCGCCGACCACCTGAGCATGATGACGGCGGGTGCGCGCTGGCTGTTCCGCCGCAGTTCGCGCTCGCTCTTCGACAATGCGCCGCTGCGTCGCCTGCTCGGACAGGCCGTGAACTTCGACCAGTTGGAGCCGGCCGTTGCCGCCCACGCCCTGCTGGCACTGGTGGTTACCTGCTCGGGCTACGCCTCGGGGCAGAGCGTCAGCTTCTTTCAGGGGCGCGCCGATCTCGAACCCTGGAACCTCGGCCAGCGCGTCGGTGCCCATGTCCTGCTCGGCGTCGAACACCTGATGGCGTCGAGCGCCATGCCCTTCATCTTCCCCGCCGTCAGGATGAACCGCGAATTCTTCGGTGACGGCGCCTTGCGCCAGCCGACGCCGCTGTCGCCGGCCATTCATCTCGGCGCGGACCGGATCCTGGTCATCGGCGAGGGACGGATGTCGGACGAAGGGGACGAGCGCGAGCCCGGGGATGCCTACCCATCGCCAGCACGGATTGCCGGGCAGACGCTGTCGGGGATGTACGTCGATGCGCTGACGGCGGACCTCGAGCACGCGGAACACGTCAATCGCGTTCTGCAGTTGATCCCGGCCGAAAGCCGCGGCAGCGTCGATGCGGCGCTGCGACCGCTGCAGGTGTTGTCGCTGGCGCCCTCGATCCGCCTTGACCACCTTGCGGCGGAACATGTCGGCGCGCTGCCCCGATCGGTTCGGGCCCTGCTTTCGGGCATCGGGGCGAACCGCCGCGACGGCGGCGCGCTGGCGAGCTATCTCTTGTTCGAGCCACCCTACACCCAAGCCCTGATGGAGTTGGGTTATCGCGACACCCTGGCACGAGCCGACGAAGTTCGGCTTTTCCTCGACATCACCTGAAATTTGTGCGGCAACTCGTTTATTCTTAACGAATAGTGCCGCTATTCGTGCTTGCAATGCCGTGATGGAGTGTTACACTCCGGCCGTTGTCGAGGACAGTCCTATATGAGGGAACTCATGAGAAGAGCGATCATCGCGCTGTTCGCGGTCGCCGGCCTGGCTACGCTGGCCGCCGCGCCGGTTGCAGCTGAAGCCGCAAGCAAGAAGAAGACCGTTGCGGCGAAAAAGCATGTGACCATCAAGGCCAAGCCTGCGGCCAGGTCGCATGCCACCCGCAATCACAAGGCCATCGCCTCGCTCGAGGATGCCAAGAACCTGTCCGTGCAATCGGCCTCCGCGCTGGTGCTCGACCAGGCCACCGGCGCCGTGCTGTACGAAAAGAACGCCCAGGCCGTGCTGCCCATCGCCTCCATCACCAAGCTGATGACTGCCATGGTGGCGCTCGATGCCAAGCCCGACCTCAATGAAATCCTTACCGTCAGCGATGACGACGTCGATGTGCTCAAGGGCACGCGCTCGCGCCTCAAGGTCGGTACGCAGCTCTCGCGCGAGGAAATGCTCAGGCTGGCCCTGATGTCTTCGGAAAATCGCGCGGCCTCGGCGCTGTCGCGCCATTATCCCGGCGGCCGCGATGCCTTCGTCGCCGCCATGAACCAGAAGGCACAGGCCCTGGGCATGGGCGAGTCGCGCTTCGAGGACCCGACCGGACTCACTGCCGCCAACGTATCCAGCGCGCGCGACCTGGTGAAAATGGTGGACGCCGCCCATCGCTATCCCCTCATCCGCGAGTTCTCGACCACGCCGGGCGACCAAATGGTCGTGGCCGGACGCACGCAGCAGTTCAACAACACCAACAGCCTGGTGAAGAGCCCGGCTTGGGAGATCGGCCTGTCGAAGACCGGTTACATCAACGAGGCCGGCAAGTGCCTGGTGATGCAGGCCTGGCTCAACAACAAGCCGACCATCATCGTGTTGCTCGACTCCTGGGGCAAGATGACCCGCATCGGCGACGCCAACCGCATCAAGCGCTGGATCGAGAGCGCCGCGCTGCCGACGCGCCCGATCTCCGGCTAGCGTCCCGCGGCGTAGCCGAGGCCGGCGGATATTGCATCCGCGGCCGCGCGAATCAGCGGGACCCAGGCCGGGTCGTAACGCTCGGCCGGCGCCGACACCGAAAGCCCTGCCACCAGTTCGCCGCTGTCGTCGCGAATCGGGGCGGCGACGCAGCGCAGCCCCATCTCGATTTCCTCGTTGTCGTAAGCGACGCTCTCGCGGCGCACGCGGGCGAGCTCCTGTTCCAGCGCCGGCAGCGTGATCAGCGAGGTTGCGGTGAAGCCGGGCAGGCCCGTGCGATGGGCATAGTCCTTCACTTCGCTCGGAGTCCCCTGTGCCAGATAGAGCTTGCCGACGGCGGTGACATGCAGCGGCGCCTGGGCGCCGACGAGATGGACGACGCGTACCGAGGAACGGCCGCTCGAGGTGCGCTCGACGTAGACGATCTCGTCGCCCTGGCGCACCCCCAAATTCACGCTCTCGCCGATCTTCGCATGCAGTTCGCGCATTAGCGGCAGCGCCGTTTCGCGCACGCCGAGGCGTTCCTTCACCAGGTTGCCCAGTTCGAGCAGGCGCATTCCGAGGCGATAGCTGCCGGGGTCGCCGCGTTCGACGAAACCGCTGGCCGCCATGGCCGAGAGTATGCGGTGGGCCGTCGAGGGATGCAGGCCGCTGTCGAGCGCCAGTTGCTTGAGGCTGACCGGATCGGGATGGTGCGACAATACGTCGAGCAGCGTCATCATGCGCTCGATGACCTGGATCGGACCTTTGACGGCGGCGGGTGCGGGAGGGCTGTAAGAGCGCGGCAAGATGACGGTTTCACAATGCGGAATCCACGCTACTATAGCGTGAAATCAAAGGCGCAATGCCGGTTTGGAGGGTAGCGGTGTGCGTGTAGCCTTGTTCGTGACCTGTCTCGTGGACCTGATGCGGCCGCGCATCGGTTTTGCCGCGATTCGTCTGCTCGAAGCGGCCGGCTGCGAGGTCGCCGTGCCGGAAAGTCAGACCTGCTGCGGCCAGCCGGGCTTCAACTCGGGCGATCGTGCCGCCGCTATGATGCTGGCGAAAAAGGTGATCGCGGAGTTCGAGGCCTATGAGTACGTCGTCGCTCCATCCGGTTCATGCGCCGACCAGATCCGCAACGAGTATCCCGGCCTGTTCGTCGCCGACCCTGAATGGCATGGCCGCGCCGTGGCGCTGGCCAGCCGCGTGTTTGAACTCACCGACTTTCTGGTGAATGTGGCGAAGAGCGACGCGCTGCCGTCGGACTTCTCCGGGACCATCACCTATCATGACTCCTGCACCGGCCTGCGCAGCCTCGGCATAAAAAGCCAGCCGCGGGCGCTGCTGGCGAAGCTTCGCGGCGTCACGCTCAAGGAAATGGATGGCGCCGAGGAGTGCTGCGGCTTCGGCGGCACCTTCTCGGTCAAGTTCGGCGCGGTCTCGGCGGCGATCGCCGAGCGCAAGTGCGACTGCATCCGCACCAGCGGTGCCGACGCCATCGTCGGCGGCGATCTTGGCTGCCTGCTCAACATCGAGGGCAAGCTGCGGCGTATGGGCGACGAGACCCCGGTGCTGCATGTGGCCGAGGTACTCGCCGGCGAAGGCGGCAAGCAGCAATGAATCTGATTCGCCTCGTCTACATCAGTTCGGCGACGCCGCCCATGAGCGACGAAGCCCTCGCCGCGCTGGTCGAGCAGGCCAGGACTTTCAACGTCGAGCACGGCCTGACCGGCATGCTAATTTACGCCGAGGGCAACTTTCTACAGGTGCTGGAGGGCGACGCGCGCGAAGTGGACGATCTGTTCGAACGGATTTGTCGCGACCCGAGTCATGCCCACCTGCTTTGCCTCGAACGCGCGCCGATCACGCGTCGCGAATTCTCCGACTGGAGCATGGGCTTCCGCAACCTGTCGGGCGTGGAGTGCGAAGACCTGCCGGACTGGCTGACCGGCATTCCCGGCAAAGGCCTGCCCCCCGCGCGCGAGGGCATGGCCCTGCTGCAGCACTACGGCCAGGGAGAGGGTTGAGTTGGAAATCAAGTCCATGCACTTCAAGGCCCGCGCGGTGGCGCAGCTTGCCGATGCCGGCGTGCAATCCAACCTGAAAAAGGCCAAGGGCAAGTTCGTCGACAAGCGCCGTGACGCCATCGCCGAGTTTTTGGCACAGGGCGGCGATTTCGAGGCGTTGCGCGAAGCCGGCATGGAGCTGCGCAACAGGGTACTCGCCGATCTCGACCTCTGGCTGGAAAAGTTCGAGGTCAATGCCACGGCCCGAGGTGCCAAGGTGCTGTGGGCCAGGGACGGTGCAGAGGCCTGCCGCCTGATCGTCGACATCGCGAAACGGCACGGCGTGAAGAAGGCGACCAAGTCCAAGTCCATGCTGTCCGAGGAGGCCGGGTTGAATCAGGCGCTCGAGGCCGCCGGCATCCAGCCGGTCGAAACGGATCTGGGCGAATACATCCTGCAGATCAACGACAACGAGCCGCCCTCGCACATCATCGCGCCGGTGGTGCACAAGTCGAAGGAGGAGATCGCCGACCTCTTCGCCCGGGTGCACAAGAAGCCGCGCCTCACCGACATCGGCGAGATGACGCGCGAGGCGCGCGAGGTGCTGCGCAGCCACTTCCTCTCGGCCGACATGGGTATCTCCGGCGGCAACTTCCTCGTCGCCGAGACCGGCTCGGTGGCGCTGGTCACCAACGAGGGCAACGGCCGCATGGTGACCACGGTGCCCAAGGTCCATGTCGTCATCACCGGCATCGAGAAGGTGATCCCGACGCTGGAGGACCTCTCGCTGCTGCTGCGCCTGCTGATCCGCTCGGCCACGGGCCAGCCGATTTCCAACTACGTCTCGCTGCTGACCGGCATGAAAGGCGAGGGCGATCTCGACGGCCCCGAGAACATGTACTTCGTGCTCGTCGACAACGGCCGCTCCGACCTGCTGGCTTCGGAGTTCAATGACATGCTGCGCTGCATCCGCTGCGGCGCCTGCATGAACCACTGCCCCGTTTACCAGACCATCGGCGGCCACGCCTACGGCTGGGTCTATCCCGGCCCGATGGGCTCGGTGCTGACCCCGCTCTACATGGGCATGGAAAACGCCCTCGACCTGCCGCATGCGGCCACGCTGTGCAACCAGTGCGGCGTTGTCTGCCCGGTGAAGATCCCGCTGCCCGATTTGCTGCGCACGTTGCGCGAGAAACAGGTCGAGAAGAAGCTGCGGCCGCTGAGCGAGCGCCTTGCGCTGAAGGCCTGGGCCTGGGTCGCGACGCGGCCGGCGCTCTATGCCCTCGGGACGAAGTTCGCCGTGCGCTACCTCAACTGGCTGGCAGGCGGCGGGAAGAGCATTGCCGTGCTCGGCGCCGCGCCCGAATGGACGGCGGGCCGCGATTTCCCCGCGCCGCAGGGGCGCACCTTCCGCGAGATGTACGCGCGGCGGAAGCGTTCATGAACCATCGCATCGTCTTCCTGGAGCGCGACTCGATCCGCGCCACGGTGCGCAGGCCGGCCTTCCCCCATGTCTGGGAGGAGTACCCGCTGACCACGTCCGACGAGCTCCTGCCGCGCCTGCGTGAAGCCACCATCGCCATCACCAACAAGGTGAAACTCGGCGGCGAGATCCTCGCGCAGTTGCCGCAGCTGCGCATGGTCGCGGCCGCCGCCACCGGCACCGACAACATCGACCTCGACTGGTGCCGCAGCCACGGCGTCGTCGTCTCCAACATCCGCGGCTACGCCGCCACCACCGTGCCCGAGCACGTGATGATGCTGATGCTGGCGCTGCGCCGCCAGCTCCTGGCCTACCGCGCCGACGTGCTCGCCGGGCGCTGGCAGCAGGCGAAGATGTTCTGCTTCTTCGACCATCCGATCCGCGATCTCAACGGTTCGACCCTGGGCCTTATCGGCCGCGGCTCCCTCGGCCAGGGCGTGGCGCGGCTCGCTGCGGCCTTCGGCATGAGGGTGCTGTGGGGAGAACGCAAGGGCGCGAGCATCGTGCGCGATGGCTACGTCCCTTTCGAACGACTCCTCGCCGAGGCCGACGTGATCTCGCTGCATTGTCCGCTGACCGCGCAGACGCGGGCGATGATCGGCGAAGCCGAACTGCGGGCGATGAAGCGTGACGCCCTGCTCATCAACGCCGCGCGTGGCGGCATCGTCGACGAGGCGGCGTTGGCGCACGCGCTGCAGGAGGGCTGGATCGCCGGCGCCGGCTTCGACGTGCTGTCGCAGGAACCGCCGGTGGCGGGCAACCCCCTGCTCGAACTGGATCTCCCCAACTTCATCTTGCTGCCGCACGTCGCCTGGGCTTCCGACCCTGCCATGCAGGCCCTGGCCGATCAGCTCATCGACAATATTGAGGCCTTCGTCCGCGGCGAACCGAGGAACCGTCTGGCATGAACGACTCAAGGGATCTGATACTCGGCCGCATCCGCGAGCGCCTCGGCCGCAGCCCGGCGAACGTCGCCCCGGCTCAGACCGCCATGGACGTCGCGCTGGCCGCGAAATCCGCCGGTCCGCGCCCGCGGACCGATGCCGACCTAGTCGCGGCCTTCCGGGCGCGATCCGAGGCATTGGCCAGCACCGTCGATCAGGTCGCCTGCCTGGCCGATGTGCCGCGTGCCGTCGCCGCCTATCTCGCCGAACATAAGCTGCCGGCTCGGGCCGTCTGCGTGCCGGACCTCGCCGGACTCGACTGGCGAGGCGCGGGTGTGGAGGTCGAGGCGCGTGGCGCCATCGATCACGATCTGGTCGGCATCACCGGCTGTTTCCGTGCGATCGCCGAGACCGGCACGCTGATGCTTTGCACCGGCCGGGCGACGCCGGCCACGGTGAGCCTGTTGCCGGAAACCCACATCGCCGTGGTGCCTGCGACGGCCATTGTGGACGGCATGGAAGAAGCCTGGTCCGCGGCACGATCCGAGTTCGGACAGATGCCCCGTGCGGTCAATTTCATCTCCGGCCCCTCGCGCACGGGCGACATCGAGCAGACCATCGTGCTCGGTGCGCACGGTCCGTATCGCGTACATGTCGTGATCGCGCACGGCCAGTAACAGGCCGGGTTCCGGCGATTCCAGGTTTGGTCGGCGCCAGCGTTAGCCGAACCCGAAACGCTCGACGAACTGTTCGGGGTCCAACGCCGGACCCTTGTAGTCGGCCTGCATGAGGTCACAGCCGAGTTCCTTGAGCCGGGCCGCCGTCGCGTCGTCGGCGACGCCGACGGCCACGACGTCAAGCCGCAGGTGATGAGCGAGTTCGATGATCGACTGGATGATGTGCGCGGATTTCGGCGCGCCGGCCAAGTCGCGTGAGGCCGAAACATCGATCTTGATTTCCTGGAATGGCATGGTTGCGAGCCAGAACAGCGATGACAACGCCATGCCAGGATCGTCGATCGACAGTTTCAAGCCAAGCTCCTTCAGTCGACCGAGCGTCTCCCTTGCCACCGCCTCCTTGCCCAGCAAGGCCGTTTCGCCTATCTCCAGAATCAGCGTGCCTGGCCGCCGGCTCCAGGTGCCGAGCGCGCGCCCGACAACGTCGACAATCTCCGTGTTCCGTAGTGCGCGCGCCGGGAGCTTGATGCCGATGCGCAAGTCCAGTCCGGCGCTATAGCGGAATTCCGAGACGATTCGCAGCGCCCGGTTCAATATCAGCGAGACCAGATCGGTGACTTTCTCGGCGGATTCCGCTGCCGCGAAGGCGTGCTCCGCGGCAGCCATGCCGAGCGCGGGATCACGCCAGCACAGCAGTCCTTCGGCACCCATGATCTGGCCCAGGCGCAGATCGTACTGCGGCTGAAAAACCATATCGAGCGCATCCTCCAGGACAGCCGTACGCAGCCGGTTCTCGTACACGAGCTTCGATGTCGCCGAATTGTCCCGGTCTGCCCCGTAGTCGGCGATGCGGCCGGGCAGGTCGCGCGCGAGGGCGCAGGCGCTCTTGGCCCGCTGCAGCAGGATTTCGGGCTGATCTCCGTGCGCGGGGTACATCCCGATCCCGATCGCGGGACTGGCATAGATTTCCTCGTCGCCGATCCAGAACGGCGCATCCAGCGCGCGCAGCGATTTCTTCGCCGCCAGCAACGCCACGGCAGGATCCTCGATTGCAGACAGGACGCAGGCGAAATCATCCCGGCCCATCACAGCGACAAGATCGTCCGGCCGGAGTACGTCGCTGCGCAGCAATGAAATCACCCGGTCGCGCACGGCGTCGCCGACGTGGTAGCCCCATACGGCGTCGATGCGGCCGATCACGCCGCATTCGATGAGGAGAACGGCCAGGTTCCCGCCATCAGCTGCCCTGTTTTCAATCTTGCCGCGCAGCGCCTCCAGAAACGGAATTGCGCTGGAGGAAAAGGTGCCGTCCGAGGTCGTCGCCGGCTCGGAGGGGTCCATCGCGCTCATAGGAAAAGCTCTCGCGGGTCGAGCTTGACGGCGTCGTATTCCAGGGTGCGCTGGATCCGGTAGGGCTCGTTGGGCCGGACCTTGGGATCCTTCATCAGGTCGAGCATCTTGTAGGGCAGGAGCCGGTTGCCCTTGGCATCCTGCACGACCATGATGCGCGGTTGCATGCGACGTACCATGTTCTGGGCGATGACTATGGCAATTTCGCCGCTATTCAACTCGACCACGCTGCCTACCGGGAAAACGCCCATGCACTGGATGAACTGTTCGACCAGCGCGGGGTGAAACTGCTTCCCGCGCTCCTTCAGCAGGATGCTGAGCGCGTTTCCCGGGGACAGGCTTTCCCCGAATGGCCTAGGTGCCGTGAGCGTGTCGTATGTATCGACGATTCCCGCGATCAAGCCGGGCATGGCAATCGCATCGCCGCGCAGTCCGCGCGGATAGCCGCTGCCGTCGAAGCGCTCGTGATGGAGAGACGCGAGCCCGGGAAGTTCCGGGGGGAGACCGGGCGTGCTGCCGAGAATCCGGAACGAGTGGTTCACGTGCGTCCGGTAGAGTTCGGTTTCCTCGGGGTTGATGGGTCCGCGCGCGGCGAGATCGGCGGGCAGCTTGAGCTTGCCCACGTCCTGGAGCAGTCCCAGCATGCCGAGGACGTGAATTTGCTCCACCGGCAGCTGGAGGAAGCGCCCGAAGATGGCCATCATGACCGAAATTCCCACGGCCCGACTGAGGGTCGCGCCACTGTTCTCCTGCAGCTTGGTCAGCAGGGCCATCGCATCCGGATTGCGTACGACGCTCTCGGCAATCTGCGTGGCCGCCTCATGCGACCGGGAACTGTCGATCGCGTTGCCGATCTCGACGGCGCGCGAAAGTTCCCGCATTACCACTGTCGTGCTCACATAGGCGTTCCGGGCCTTGGGCAACTCGACTTCGACGCTCGCCGCCTCCTTGTAGACCGTCGTGCCGCGGATCTTTGCCAGGTCCTGCGCCGTGACCTTGCCAACATCCGGTCGATCCTCTTTCTCCAGGTCGATGAAAACGTGTTTGCAGTATTTTTTCAGGGCGTCGCGCTGCTTGTCGCTTTTCAGAACAAAGCCCTGGAACGCGAAAGGCGTTTCCGTCCACGGTCGGTCGAGCTTGGAGATGTACATCCCGAAGGTCAGTTCTTCGACAGGGATTTGCCGGAGTTCCATATGGATACGTGAATGTCTGACCGGAAGCAAAGAATTTCCGCCGCTGCACAAGCTTGAAGCTTACTCCGAATTCCGGGGACGCTCGGCCTTGAACGGGGGCGACAGCTGGCCCTCGCCGAACATCTCGCCGGCCTGCCCCGCCGCTGCCCGCTCAGGGCTTGTGCTCGCCGCTGCCGTGGTAGAACTCGCGCATGCTGGCGTAGCGCGCCTCACGCACCAGGCGCACGCGCTCGATGGCGCGCTCGACCGGCACGCCGAGCTGGGTCAGCGTCTCGGCCGCGATCATCAGGCTGCCTTCCAGCACCTCCGGAATGACTTCGGTGGCACCGGCGCGCTTGAGCTTGTCAATGTCGCTTTCGTCGGCCGCGCGCACGATGATGGGCATGTCCTCGCGGTGGCTCCGCACCAGCCGCAGCACGCGCTCGGCAGAGAGGGTGTCGGGGTAGGCGATGACCATCGCCTGGGCCCGCATCAGGCCCGCCGCCTTCAGCACTTCGATGCGGTCGGCGCCGCCGAACACGACCTTGCCGCCTTCGGGGATCGCGCGCTTGACCGCGGTGGGGTCGACGTCGAGGGCGAGGAAGGGAATTTTCTCCGCGCCGAGGAACTTGCCGATCTGCTCGCCGGTGCGGCCGTAGCCGCAGAGGATCACATGGTCCTCCATGCCGAAGGCGCTGGTGGCCACTTCGTAGATCGCCTTGGCCTTGTGCGCCCAGTCGCCACGCGCCATTTCACCGCCGAGCCGTGCCACGCGCTCGATCAGGAAAGGCGCGATGAACATCGAGATCAGCATTGCCGCCAGCGTCACCTGGAACACGTCGGCGGCGATCAGCTTCTGGGCGTAGGCGAGCTGGATCAACACCAGGCCGAACTCGCCGGCCTGCGCCAGTTGTGCCGAGGTGCGCAGGGCGGTGTCGACCGTCGAGCGCGCAGCCAGCGTGATGAGCAACACCACGACGCCCTTGCCGACGACCAATAGCACCACCGCCAGCAGCAGGCGCCAGAAATGCTCGAGGACGAAGCCGACGTCGAGCAGCATGCCGACGGTGACGAAGAACAGGCCGAGCAGCATGTCGCGAAACGGCCGGATGTCGGCCTCGACCTGATGACGATAGACGGTTTCGGAGATCAGCATGCCGCCGATGAAGGCCCCCAGCGCCAGCGACAGGCCGGCCTGGCCGGTGGCGTAGGCGAGGCCGACGACGATCCACAACGTGGCCAGCACGAACAGTTCCTCTGAACGGTAGTGGGCGACGGCGTCGAACAGGCGTTTCATCAGCTTCTGACCGACCCAGATCAGGACGACCAGCAAGGCAGCCGCCTGCAGCGAGGCGAGGCCAAGCTGGCGCAGCAGGTTGCCCTCCGGCTGCGCCAGGGCCGGCAGCAGGATCAGGCAGGGCACCACCGCGATGTCCTGGAACAGGAGCACGCCCATGGTCAGCCGCCCCGAGCGCGAATGCAGCTCGAAGCGTTCCGACAGCATCTTGGCGACGATCGCCGTCGAGGACATCGCCACCGCCAGGCCGACGGAGAGGCCGGATTTCCAGTCCTGGCCGTAGCCGTACCAGGTGACGAGCATCGCGCCGGCGGCGGTGAGCAACATCTGCGCCGAGCCGTAGCCGAACACCAGCGTGTGCATGGCCTTGAGCCGCTGCAGGCTGAATTCGAGGCCGATCGAGAACATCAGGAAGACCACGCCGAACTCGGCGAAGGTCTCTACCTCGTCGCTTTCGCCGATCATCTGCGCGCCGTGCGGTCCCAATACCATGCCGATGGCGAGGTAGCCGAGCATGGACGGCAGCTTGAAGCGGCGCATCACGGCCACCGCGCCGACGGCGGCAGTGAGCAGCAGCAGAAGGGAAAGCAGCTGGGAGTGCATCAGGCGGATACGTCCGCGGACGGAGTGGCGTCGATCATGATTTGGCTCAAGCAAACTATACCGCGAGGCTCCCTATAATGATTGCCCCTGCCGTCCGTTGGTCATTTCAGGAGTTTGCCCCATGCGCCACCTCCCCTTGTTAGCGTTCGCCTTCCTCATCGCCGGAAACGCCGGCGCCGGCGGGGCGGCGGTTTCTGCCGCTATGCCCAAGGCGCCGGACCCGGCGGCCATCATGGTGGCCGTCAAGGAAGTGGGCATCATCAACGGCATCGCGCTCGCCTGCGGCCACAAGGACACGATCGCCCGCGCCAAGTCGCTGATGGTCATGCGCGTGCCCAAGACGCGCGAGTATGGCGAGATCTTCGAGCAGGCATCCAACGATGGCTTCCTCGCCCAGTCGGTGAAGAAAGGCGAGTGTCCGGGCCGCGCGACGCTGGCGGTGCAGCTCGAGACGGCCGCGCGCGCGCTGCCGGCCGCTCCCAGCCATCAGGCCATCACCGAAACCACGGCACCCGATGTCGGCGTCAACCCGAAGTACCTGTTGCAGGACGTCAATGGCCGCGCCATCATGGACAGCGAGTTTCGTGGCCGCTTCCAGTTGATCGCCTTCGGCTACACCTTCTGCCCCGACATCTGCCCGACCACGCTGATCGAGATGGCCGAAGTGCTCAAGCTGCTCGGCGACGACGCCAGCCGCCTGCAGCCGATCTTCGTCTCGGTCGACCCCGAGCGCGACACCCTCGACGTGTTGAGGAGCTACACCGCGTTCTTTGACAAGCGCATCCTCGGCGCGACCGCCTCGCCCGAACTGGTGCGTCGCGCCGCCGACAACTTCAAGGTGCGCTACGAGAAGGTCAAGGAGCCTGGCGCCGCGCCGATGCAGTATGCGGTCGACCATTCGGCCGGCATGTACCTGCTCGGTCCCGGTGGCGAGTTCATCACCAAGTTCGCCTATGCCACGCCGGTGGCCGACGTCGTCGCGCGCATCCGCGAGTTCATGGCCAAGGCGCCGCCACTGCAGCGTTGATTCCGGGGCCGGCTCCGGGCGTTCCGGCGGGTAGAATCACCGGACCCCGCTGAAGCGAACTTGCATGATCGACGACGGCAACACCCAGGAAGTCTTCCGCCGCGCGCGGCTGTCCATCGCCATCGCGCTGGCAGCCTTTGCCGCGGTGATGGGTGTAGGCACCGTCGGCTATAAGTATTTGGGAGGCGCCGAGACCGGCTGGCTCGACGCGCTCTACATGACCTTCCTGATGGTAGCCACCATCGGCTACGGCGCGGGGGTGGAAATCTGGCGCCGGCCGGATGCGCAGATCTTCACCATGGTGATCGCCTTCGCCGGCGTTGCGGTGATGACCTATTTCTTTTCGAGCGTGACGGCCATCGTTCTGGCAAGTGATTTCGACAAGTCGTTGCGGAGACGGCGCATGGAAAAGATGATGAAAAAGGTACACGGCCATTACATCCTCTGCGGCTTCGGCCGGGTCGGTCGCAACGTCGCCCAGGAACTCGAGGCGACCAACCGCCACTACATCGCCATCGACGAACAGCTCGATCTGCTCGAATCGTATGCGGAAAAGAAGGCGGGTCTGCTTTACATCCACGGCGATGCCGTGGACGACGACGTCCTCCTCGAAGCGAACATTCGCGAGGCGAAGGGTGTTTTCGCCATCACCGGCGACGACAGCCGCAACCTGATGATCGCTCTCACCGCGAAGCAGCTGTCGCCCGGCGCGCGCGTCGTCGCCCGTTGCAATGAGATGCGCAATGTGGAGAAGATGCGCAAGGCCGGTGCCGATGCCATCGTCTCGCCCAATTTCACCGGCGGCATGCGCATCGCCTCGGCCATGATCCGGCCGCACGTGGTTTCCTTCCTCGACGAGATGCTGCGTTCGGAACACAAGCTGCGCGTCGAGGAGGTCATCGTGCCGGCGAGCTTCACGGCGAAGACGCTGGGCACGCTCAACCTCAAGGGCGCCACCTACGTGCTGGTGGCGGTGCGCACGCGCGGCGACTGGGTGTTCAATCCGCCGGGCGATTTCCTGCTGCAGGCCGGCCATACCCTGATCGCCATGACCTCGCCGCACGGCCGCTTCGAACTCGAATCGGCGCTTTACCTCATGGACGGAAACTGATCAGCGCGTCTGGATGGGACGGCCGGTGGTGACGAACAGCAGGGTGCGCGCCTCGCGGATGTCGGCGTGCAGCGCTTCGACCAGCGGCGCATTGATGGGGCGCTCGGCGCTCCAGTCGATGATGAAGTTGGCGCCAGAGCCGCCCGAGGAGTCCGAGCGCGGCACGAACAATTCGTAGGTCCCCAGTGGTGGTATCGTCCGTGGCGCCGGCAGGTATTCGCGCAGCAGCTTGCCGTCGGTGTCGTAGTAGCGGGCGCTGGTGATCTTCAGCGTCGCCTTCATGTCGATGTTGCGGATGCTGACGTGGGTCGATACCAGGGTCTCCGAGGGCTTGCCGGTCTTGGGATTGACCTCGCCGTGGTAGAGATGCGAGTAGATCGGCAGGTAGAGCGTCTGACCGGTCGACAGCGGCGGCGCTTCCTGGGCGAGTGCGAACTTGGCCGCGCCGGCCAGCGTCAGGGCGCAGAGAATCGCTTTCAGGCGGCGTAGCCTCATCGTTTCATCCCGTCGGTTGTTCCTGCGGCGATGATACCCGTTCGCCGGCGACGACACGTCGCTTGCTACAATCGCCGCATCGCAACATTTTCTAGGACGCCTGTCATGAACCCCCTTCTGCGGCGGCTAGCCGTTCCCTTCATCCTGCTTTTGTCCGCCGGGTCCGCCTTGGCGGCTGACGGACCGGCGGTCGCCGGCGTCCCGATCGAATTCATCCTCTTCGCGCTCACGCTGCTCGGTGTCGCCTTGTTCCACAACCAGACCTTCTACGTCGCGCTGACCGGCGTGACGGTAGTGGCGCTCTACAAGATCGCCGTGACGGGCTTCAAGACGGGCGTCGGCGTCGGCGGGTTCATTGGGCACCTCGGGCACGAATGGGTGACGCTGGCCAACCTGTTCTGCCTGCTGATGGGCTTCGCGATTCTTGCTCGTCACTTCGAGAAGAGCCATGTGCCGGTGATCCTGCCAAAATTCCTGCCCGACGACTGGCGGGGCGCTTTCCTGTTGCTGGCGATGGTCTGGGTGATTTCGAGCTTTCTCGACAACATCGCGGCGGCACTGATCGGCGGTGCGATGGCTCACCAGCTGTTCAAGGCGAAGGTGCATATCGGCTATCTCGCCGCCATCGTCGCGGCGTCGAATGCCGGCGGCGCTTTCTCCGTGGTCGGCGACACGACGACCACCATGATGTGGATCGCCGGCGTGAGCCCGGCCAGTGTTTTCGAGGCGATTATCGCCTCCACCGTGGCGCTGGCGATTTCCGGCTACGTCGCGGCGAAGCAGCAGCATGCCTACTCGCCCATCCTCAAGAATGCCCACGAACACACCCGCGTCGACTGGGGACGTATTTTCATCGTGGCGCTGATCCTCGTCTTCGCCATGGCCACCAACATTTTCGTGAATATGAAAATGCCCGAGACGGCCGACCGTTTCCCCTTCATCGGCGTCGCCGTGTGGGCGGCGATCCTCGTCACCATCCCGGTGCGTCGCCATGACTGGGAAGTGCTGGGTGAATCGCTCAAGGGCACCTTCTTCCTGCTCTTCCTCGTCACCACGGCGTCGATGATGCCGGTGGAGAAGCTGCCCGCCGCATCATGGCAGACGGCATTCGGCCTGGGTTTCGTCTCCGCGGTGTTCGACAACATCCCGCTCACCGCGTTGGCGATCAAGCAGGACGGTTACGACTGGGGCTTCCTCGCCTTCGGCGTCGGCTATGGGGGCTCGATGCTCTGGTTCGGCTCGTCGGCCGGCGTGGCGCTGTCCAACATGTATCCCGAGGCGAAGTCCGTCGGCCAGTGGCTGCGCCACGGCTGGCACGTCGCGCTGGCCTACGTCGTCGGGTTCATGTGCCTCGTATTCATCACCGGCTGGCATCCCGAGCCGCTCAACAAGGGACTCAACGCCACCCCGGCCGCCGTGGCGCCGGCGCCGACTTCTTCCGTCCATTGAAAGGCCCGCCATGAGGTTTCTGACCCTGATCGCCGCCGTTCTCCTCTTCCCCGGGCCGGCCGTGGCGCAGAAGGCGCATGTCGCGAGCGTCGACGGCGAGGACATGGCTCGCCAGATCGTCGTTCAGTCGACGCGCGAGGATGTCGCCGCCAACGATGCGCGAGTGGCCAAGGTACGCGGCTGGCTCGACAAGGCCGTGAAGAACAGCGGCGAGAGCGAGCGAGCGGTCGCCGCGGCCTGCGAGCGTTCGGCGCGCTATTTCTTCGACCTCACTAAGTCCCGCGCCACGGCGCAGGAAATGCTCGAGGCGGTGGCGACCCACGGCCGCGCCGGCAAGGCGATGCAGGAAACGCTCGCCGACTACATCAAGGTCCGCCGTCAGGTTGCCGGCATGACCCACGCGGCGGCGATGGCCGCCATGGCCTACTCGGTCACGGGCCGCTAGCCCATGTTCGCACGTGCTCGGCCCTGGCTGATCGGCGCGGCAGCCCTGAGCCTTGCGCTGCCGGCGCTCGCGGCAGGCGGCGGCGCCGTCGGCGAGAACCTGCTGTGGCTCGCGCTGATCCTGATGAGCGCGCGGCTGTTCGCGCCGCTGGCCCAGCGCATCGGCTTTCCCGCGGTGCTCGGCGAACTGCTCCTCGGCGTGCTGCTCGGCAATCTCTCGCTCCTGGGCGTCGGCCTTTTCGACACCATCGCGAAGGATCCGATCATTGCCTTCCTCGCCGAGCTCGGCGTGGTCGTGCTGCTGCTGCAGATCGGCCTCGAGACGCGCCTGGCCGACCTCGTCAAGGTCGGCGGCCGCGCCTTCGCCGTCGGCAGCGTCGGCATCGTGGTTCCCTTCGCTCTCGGTGCCTTCGTCGTCGGGCCGTTGCTGTTGCCGGGGGCTTCGCAGAACACCTATCTCTTCCTCGGCGCGACGCTTGCCGCCACGTCCGTCGGCATCACCGGCCGCGTCTTCCGCGACCTCGGCAGGCTCGGCACGCCGGCGGCGCGCATCGTGCTTGGTGCGGCGGTGATCGACGACGTGCTCGGCCTGGTGATTCTCGCCGTGGTGTCGAGCCTGGTGCAGGCCGGCTCGGTCAGCCTCGGCGAGGTTGGCGGCATCATCGCCAAGGCGGTTGGCTTCCTCGCCGGCAGCATCTGGATCGGGCGCATGATCGCGCCGCACTCCTCGCGCTGGCTGGCGCGCCTCGATGCCGGCCCCTCGATGCTGTTCGCCCAGGTTCTCGCTACCGGTCTGGCGCTCGCCTGGCTGGCGCATGCGATCGGCCTCGCGCCGATCATCGGGGCCTTCGCCGCCGGCCTGCTGTTCGAGCCGCTGTTCCTCAAGGACTTCGACCGGCCGCTGATCGTGCGCGAGATCGAGCCGCTGTTGCCTGCCGGCGACAAGGATCTTGCCGAGAAACTGCGCCCGATATTGATCAAGCACACCGGCCACCAGCACGAACTGATGATCGAGCCGATCGGCTATTTCTTCGTCCCGGTGTTCTTCGTGCTGACCGGCATGCAGGTCGACCTGCGCACCCTCGCCGATCCGGCCATCGTCGCCGTGGCGCTGGGGGTGACCGCCGCGGCCGTTGTCGGCAAGCTCGTCGCCGGCTATTTCGCCGGGCCGGTCGGGCGCTGGGTCGTCGGCTGGGGGATGGTGCCGCGCGGCGAGGTCGGCCTGATTTTCGCCATGGTCGGCAAGCAGCTCGGCGTGATGGGCGAGGCGATGTTTTCGGTCATCGTCATCATGGTGATCCTCACGACGCTGGTCACGCCGCCGGTGCTGACGCTGCTGCTGCGGCGCCAGGATTGAAAAAATCGGCACCGGTGGCACGCCGGCGTAAGTTGTGTGCAAACGGCGACGACTAGAATCGGCCGATGTCCATCTTTACGCCCGAGCATAGACGCCGCCGCCTGCTGATGCTGGCGGTCGTGGTCTGCGCCTACGTCCTTTCCTTCTTCCAGCGTTTCGCCCCGGCCGGCATCGCGCAGGATCTCGCCGCCGCCTTCCAGACATCCGCGGCTTCGCTCGGCGTGTTGGCGGCCACTTACTTCTACGTCTACACGGTCATGCAGGTGCCGACCGGAATACTGGTCGACACCCTGGGGCCGCGCCGGATTCTGGCGCTGGGCGGCCTGGTCGCCGGGGGCGGCAGCGTGCTGTTCGGCATGGCGGGCACGCTTGACGGCGCGTTGATGGGACGAACGCTGATCGGCCTCGGCGTGTCGGTGACCTTCATCGCCATGCTCAAGATCATCGCCGTCTGGTTCGAGGAGCATCGCTTCGCCACGGTCGTCGGCTTGTCGATGCTGGTCGGCAACCTCGGCTCGGTGCTCGCGGGGGCTCCGCTGTCGGCGCTGGCGCAGGCCACGGGCTGGCGCGGGGTCTTCGTCGGCGTCGGCATCGTGTCGCTGATACTCGGCGTGCTGTGCTGGCTGCTGGTGCGTGATCGGCCGGGAAACGGAGGAACCGTCCACGCGACCGCTCCGACCTTCGATCGCACGGTGATCTTCGGCGGGCTGCTGCGCGTGCTGAAGAACCGCGCCACCTGGCCCGCTGCGGCGCTGAACTTCGGTGTTTCCGGCAGCTTCTTCGCCTTCGGCGGGCTCTGGGCGACGCCCTTCCTGGTGCAGGGCATGGGTATGAGCCGGGCGACCGCGACGGCACACCTGTCGCTGTATTTCGCCGGCTTCGCCGTCGGCTGCCTCCTCGTCGGCTCGCTCTCGGACCGCCTGCGTCGCCGGAAGCCGGTGATCATCCTGAGCTCGCATCTACTCGGACTGATCTGGCTGTTCTGGCTGTCGGGCATCGTGCCGCCGCCGGCCGTCAGCTACGCCCTGTTCGCGCTGATGGGGCTGACGACCGCGAGCTTCACCCTGAGCTGGGCCTGTGCCAAGGAGGTCAATCCGCCGGCGCTGTCGGGGATGTCCACCTCGGTCACCAATATGGGAGGCTTTCTCGCCGGCGCGCTGCTGCAGCCGGCGGTCGGCTGGGTCATGGACAGGCGCTGGTCGGGGGCGATGGCCGAGGGCGTGCGCCTCTACGTCCTCGACGACTATCGCTGGGGCTTCACCCTGCTCGCCGCGGCGGCCTGGTTCGGCGCGCTCGCCGCCTGGCGCATCCGCGAGACCCACTGCCGCAACATCTGGCAGGAGAACGACTGATTCGGTGGCAGAATGACTTGAAACAGGAGGTGGCGGGCTCAATGTCCTGAATCTGGCCATTTTTCCGTTCCGCCGGGGCGGGGCCGCAAACCAAGCGAGGAGAAGGATAAATGAGCAAGGGCATCATCCTGTTCGGCCATGGCGCCCGCAACCCCGACTGGGCCCAGCCCTTCCACCGCATCCGTGCCTCGATGGAGCGCCAGCAGCCCGGCGTCCTGATCGAACTCGGCTTCCTCGAACTGATGCGGCCGACGCTGGACGAGGCGATCGACAGCCTCGCCGGCAAGGGGGCGACCGAAATCACCATCGTGCCGATCTTCATGGCGGCCGGCAGCCATATCAAGAAAGACCTGCCGCTGATGGTCGGCTCGGCCCTCGATCGCCACCCGAACCTGAGCGTCGACATTTCTGCGCCCGTCGGGGAGGCTGACTATGTCATTGATGCAATGGCACAATATGCCTTGAATTGAGCTTGGCGGCAGGGGTGATGGCTTGATATTTTCGAATATAAGCATATACTAATACGCCATGAATATTCCGACCCTTCCTTCCTTCCGCCGCAGCCAGCTGCTGATCGCGCTGCTCGCCGGCGTCGGCCTGGCCGCTGCCGGCGTCATGGCGCAGGCCCCGGCCGACAAGACGGCCACAGCCCATGCGGCCCCGGCTGCTCCTGCCGGCCTGGAGACCGAAGTGGCCCAGCAGCGCGAGGTGGATCTGAGCTATGCGGCCGAGGCCGTGGTCGAGGCCGTGCGCCAGGCGACGGTCGCGGCACAGGTGCAGGGCCGGGTGGTGGAGGTGCGTGCCGATGCCGGCGCGCAGGTCACACTGGGGCAGCCGCTGATGCGCATCGATGCCCGCGAGGCCGGCGAGAATGCCGCCGCGGCCCAGGCGCAATTGGTGCAGGCCAAGGCCCAATACGAGCGCACCCGGAACCTCGTCGCGCAGAAGTTCATGAGCCAGGCGGCGCTGGATCAGGCCGAGGCCGCCTACAAGGCGGCGCAGGCTGCCGCCGGTGCCAGCGGCGCGACGCTGTCCCACGCGCTGGTGACGGCGCCGATCGCCGGCATCGTGAGCGAGCGCCACACGGAACTCGGCGAAATGGCGGCCCCGGGCAAGCCGCTGATCACGGTCTTCGACCCCAAGGGCATGCGCGTGATCGCCAGCGTGCCGCAGTTCAAGCTTGCCGAAATCCGCAAGGCGGGCAAGGCCAGGGTGGAGTTTCCCGAGTCCGGACTATGGGTCGACGCCACGCGGGTCGAGATCCTGCCTGCCGCTGATCCCCGCTCCCACACCATCACCGCGCGCCTCTACCTGCCCGAAAATCTGGCGGGGGTCATTCCCGGCATGGCCGCGCGCGCCCATTTCGTCGCGGGCCAGGGCGCCAAGCTGACCGTGCCGCCGGGCGCGGTGCTGCGCCGCGGCGAGGTGACGGGCGTTTACGTCGTCGACGACAAGAACACGCCGCACCTGCGCCAGGTGCGGCTCGGCGAAGCCGTCGCCGGCGGCCGCCTCGAGGTGCTTTCCGGCATCAGGCCCGGCGACAAGGTCGTGCTCGATCCGGTCAAGGCCGGCATCGCGCTGAAGCAGTCCGCAGCGACCGCCAAATAACCGGGGGCTGAGTCATGGGCATCTCCGGACGCATTGCCGCGCTGTTCCTGCGCAACTCGATGACGCCGCTCTTGGCGTTGATCGCCATGCTGCTCGGCATCTTCGCCACGCTGGTCACGCCGCGCGAGGAAGAGCCGCAGATCAACGTCACCATGGCCAACGTCTTCATCCCCTTCCCGGGAGCGTCGGCACGCGACGTCGAGCAGCTCGTCGCCCGACCGGCGGAACAGGTCTTGTCCCGCATCGCCGGCATCGAACACGTCTATTCGATGTCCCGTCCCGGCATGGCCGTGATCACCGTGCAGTACCTGGTCGGGGAGGACCCGATCCAGGCGCTGGTGCGCCTCTACGACACCATCAACGCCAACAGCGACTGGCTCTCGCCCAATCTCGGCGTGCTGCCGGCCATCGTCAAGCCCAAGGGCATCGACGACGTGCCCATCGTCACCCTGACTTTCTGGAGCGACGATCCCAGCAAATCCGGCTTCGACCTGCAGCAGGTGGCGCGTGCCGCCGAGATCGACTTGAAGCGCATTCCCGGCACCCGCGACGTCGCCACCATCGGCGGGCCCGGCCACGTGATCCGCGTCACCATGAATTCCGACCGCATGAGCGCCCACGGCGTCACGGCGCAGGATCTCAAGAATGCCTTGCAGGTGTCCAACGCCTCGCAGCCCGCGGGCAGCCTCGTCACCGGCAACCGCGAGATCATGGTGCAGACAGGCACCTTCATCGAGTCGGCCGCCGACGTCAAGCGCCTGGTGGTCGGCGTGTATGACGGCAAGCCGGTGTTCATGGCCGACGTCGCGAAGATCGAGGACGGTCCCGACATCGCCAAGCGCTACGTCTGGCATGGCCTGGGCAAGGACGCCGGCACCCAGGGCGAGCATCGCGCCGGCTACGAATCGCCGGCCGTTACACTGTCGATCTCGAAGAAGCCCGGCGTCAATGCCGCCGACGTCGCCAGTCAGGTCATCGCCCGCGCCAATGCGCTCAAGGGCACGGTGATTCCAGAGGGCGTCGATTTCTCGGTGACGCGCAACTACGGCGAGACGGCTACCGACAAGGCGCAGAAGCTGATCGGCAAGCTGGTCTTCGCGACGGCCTTCGTCGTGCTGCTGGTGCTGTTCGCGCTGGGCAGGCGGGAAGCGGTCATCGTCGGCGTGGCCGTGACGCTGACGCTGGCCGCCACCCTCTTCGCCTCCTGGGCCTGGGGCTTCACCCTCAACCGCGTTTCGCTGTTCGCGCTCATCTTCTCCATCGGCATCCTGGTCGACGACGCCATCGTCGTGGTCGAGAACATCCACCGCTGGCACACCCTCTATCCGGAGAGGAAGCTCTACGAAATCATCCCCGGCGCGGTCGACGAGGTCGGCGGACCCACCATCCTCGCCACCTTCACCGTCATCGCCGCGCTGCTGCCGATGGCCTTCGTCTCGGGCCTCATGGGCCCCTACATGAGCCCGATCCCGATCAACGCCTCGATGGGCATGTTCATCTCGCTGGCCATCGCCTTCGTCATCACGCCCTGGCTGGCGCTGAAGCTGATGAAGCCGGCGGAACATGGTCATGGCGCCGAGGACGGGACCACGGCGAAGCTGATGACGCTGTTCCACCGTGTCTTGCCGCGCTTCCTCGACGAGCGCACCGGCCGCGCGGCGCGGCGCAAGCTGTGGATAGGCATCGTGCTGGCCATCTTCGCCTCGGTCTCGCTCGGCGTATTCAAGCTGGTGGTGCTGAAGATGCTGCCCTTCGACAACAAGAGCGAATTCCAGGTCGTGCTCGACATGCCGGTGGGCACGCCGCTGGAGGACACCGCGCGGGTGCTGCGCGAGATCTCCGCCTACCTCGCGACGGTCGAGGAGGTGAAGGATTACCAGGCCTACGCCGGCGCCGCCAGCCCGATCAACTTCAACGGCCTGGTGCGCCAGTACTACCTGCGCAGCAATCCGGAGATGGGCGACATCCAGGTCAATCTGGTCGACAAGAAGCATCGCCACCGCCAGAGCCACGAGGTTGCCGTCGGCGTGCGCAAGACCGTCGTCGAGATCGCCGCGAAGGCGGGCGGCAACGCCAAGATCGTGGAAGTGCCGCCGGGACCGCCGGTGATGTCGCCGATCGTCGCCGAGGTATACGGCCCCGAGTATGCGGGCCAGGTCGAGGTGGCGAAGAAGGTGCGCCAGGCCTTCGAAAGCAGCGCCGACATCTACGACGTGGACGACTCGGTCGACGAGGCCGCCGACAAGATGGTGCTGCGCGTGAACCAGGCCAAGGCCGCCCAGCTCGGCGTGGCGCAGAAGGACATCGTCGAGACCGTGCGCATGGGGCTGACCGGCGAGGACGTGACGCCGGTGCATGGCGCCGACGCCAAGTACGAGATCCCCGTACGCATCACCCTGCCGGCCGAGCGGCAGGACTCGCTCGACCAGTTGCTCAAGCTCAAGGTGCGCGCGATGGCCGCCTATGGCGGCAAGATGGTGCCGATCTCCGAACTGGTCGAGGTGAAGAAGGATCTGCGCGAAAAGGTCGTCTACCACAAGGACCTGCTGCCGGTGGTCTATGTCTTCGGCGACATGGGCGGCAAGCTCGACTCCCCGCTCTACGGCATGTTCGAAATCCGCTCGAAGCTGAAGGACCTGCCCCTGCTCCAGGGCGGCACCCTCGGCGAACACTTCATCACCCAGCCGAGGGATCCCTATGCCGGCTACACCATAAAGTGGGACGGCGAGTGGCAGGTCACCTACGAGACCTTCCGCGACATGGGCATCGCCTACGCGGTGGGCCTGGTGCTGATCTACCTGCTGGTGGTGGCGCAGTTCAAGTCCTATCTGGTGCCGCTGATCATCATGGCACCGATCCCGCTCACCATCATCGGCGTGATGCCCGGTCACGCCCTGCTCGGCGCGCAATTCACGGCGACCTCGATGATCGGCATGATCGCACTGGCCGGCATCATTGTGCGCAACTCCATCCTGCTCGTCGACTTCATCAACGATCAGGTCGCCGGCGGCATGGACTTCGCCGAGGCGGTCATCGAGTCGGCGGCGATCCGCGCCAAGCCGATCGCGCTGACCGGGCTGGCCGCCATGCTCGGCGCCCTGTTCATCCTCGACGACCCGATCTTCTCGGGGCTGGCCATCAGCCTGATCTTCGGCATTCTCGTCTCCACCGTGCTGACGCTGGTGGTGATCCCGGTGTTGTATTACGCGGCCATGAAGAACCGCATCCAGTCCAATCTTTCTCAAGGAGAGCACGCATGACCGTCAATCGCATCGTCCGCATCGTCGCCGGCTTTTTCATCATGCTGTCGCTGATCCTCGCCCACGTCATGGGCCAGGTGGATCTCGGCAAGCTGTCGTGGCTGTGGTTCACCCTGTTCGTCGGCGCCAACCTGTTCCAGAGCGGCTTCACCAGGTTCTGCCCGATGGATACCATCCTCGAAAAGCTCGGCGTGCCGACGCAGGACCCGAACTGCACAACCGGCCGCTGCGGCTGATACCGGCGGGCGAGGGGTCCTGTCGTACCAAAGTTATAATCCGACGCCATGAGCAACCAGGTCGTGGCGTCGAAAATTCCCCTCAAGGTGCTGGTGGTGGACGACACTGCCACCAACCGCCAGATCGTCGCTGCCTTCCTCAAGAAGCTCGGGCACGACGTCGTGCTGGCCGAGGATGGCGCCCAGGCCGTCAAGAAATTCCAGCGTGACAGCTTCGACCTCGTGCTGATGGACGTGATGATGCCGGTCATGGACGGCTACGAGGCCACGCGGTGGATCAAGGCGGTCTGCGGCGACCGCTGGGTGCCGGTGGTTTTCCTCTCCGCGCTGGACAAGGACGAAAACCTCGTCGCCGGCCTCAATGCCGGCGGCGACGACTACCTCTCCAAGCCGATCAATTTCGTCGTGCTGCAGGCCAAGATGCGCTCGCTGGGACGTGCCATCGAGGGTAACCGGCGCCTGGCCGATGCCCGCCTCCGGCTGCAGGCCTATCGCGATCACCAGGAAGCGGAGAACGCGCTGGCCGCCGACATCCTCTCGCGGCAGCTGAAGCGGCCGGGCCTTTCCGACCCTGCGCTGGCGTCCTGGATCGCACCGGCGGCCGGGGTTTCCGGTGACGTCATCGCGGCCGCGCGCGCGGCAACGGGCGAGCTCTTCGTGATGCTGGCCGACGCCACCGGCCACGGACTGGCCGCGTCGATCAGCACGCTGCCGCTGCTCACCCTGTTCTACGAGATGGTCGGCCGGGGCATGACGCTGCCGGAAATCGTGGCTCGCATCAACGACCAGCTCTGCCAGACCCTGCCGCCCTCGCGCTTCGTCGCCGCGGCCCTGCTCGTCATCGACGAGCGCAGTGGCCGGGCCGAGGTCTGGGTCGGCGGCCTGCCGCCGGTACTGCTGCTCGCGGCCGACGGCACGGTGGCACGTGTGCTCGACTCGCAGCGGGTACCGCTCGGCATCGTCGCCTTCGACGACGAGATGTCGCAGGTCGAGTGCATCGATATGGCGCCCGGCAGCGAGTTCGTCCTGCTCTCGGACGGGCTGATCGAAGCCACCAATGCCGCGGGCGAGCCCTTCGGCATGGCCCGGCTGCAGGCCACACTGGCGGCCGCCCCTCCCGGGCGGCGCCTCGCCGCCGTGCAGACATCACTGCTGCTGCACCTGGGCGAAGCCGAGCCGCACGACGACGTCACCCTGCTGCTGGTCACGGGTCCTGCCGCTGCAGACAACACCACCCGCCCGGCGGCTTAAACCTCCGCCGGGGTCGCGAGCCGGCTCACCGCCTCGCGCAGCGTCTCCACCTTGTAGGGTTTCGAAATGTAGTCGTCCATTCCTGCGGCAATCAGGATTTCGCGGTCGCCTGCCATGGCGTTGGCGGTGACCGCCAGGATCGGCGTGCGGCGGCGGCCGGCGGCGGCTTCCTCGGCGCGGATCAGTTGCGCCGCCTCGATGCCGTCCATCTCGGGCATCTGCACATCCATCAGGATGAGATCGAAACGGCCGTCGCGCCAGGCCGCGCAGGCCTCGCGGCCGTTCCTGGCGAGCGCGACGCGATGGCCCATCTTTTCGAGCACGGCTTGTGCCAGGCGCTGGTTGACGGGGTTGTCCTCGGCCAGCAGGAGGTCGAACGGGCGGACGGGTGCCGTCCCGGGCGCGACAGGTGTGGCCGCGCCCTGCGCCGCCGTTTCACCCAAGGGGCTTTGCCCTTCCTTCGGTCGGACTTCTTGCGGGGCGTCGCCGGAGCCGACTATCTCCTGGTGCTGCGGCAGGTCCAGCGTGACGTGGAAGCGGCTGCCGACGCCGGGCGTGCTGTCGACCCAGATGCAGCCACCCATCAGCTCGACCAGGCGGCGTGTGATGGAGAGGCCGAGGCCGGTGCCGCCGAAGCGCCGCGTCACCGAGCCGTCGGCCTGCAGGAAGGGCTCGAAGATGCGGCCGACGTGCTCGGGGGCGATGCCGATGCCGGTGTCGCTGACGGTGAGGTGGAGCCGGCTGTCCGCATCTTCGGCGGCGCTGACGACGACCTCGCCGTGCGTCGTGAACTTGAGGGCGTTGCCGACCAGGTTGAACAGGATCTGGTGGATGCGCACCGGGTCGCCGCGCCATAGCCGGGGCAGGTTCGGCGCGAAGGCGCAGTGCAAGGCCAGGCCCTTCGCGCTGGCGGGGAAGCCGAGGCTGCGCACGGTGTCGTAGACGATCACATGCAGGTCGAAGGGGACGTCCTCGATCTCCAGGCGGCCGGCCTCGATCTTGGAAAAGTCGAGGATGTCGTTGATGATGGTCAGCAGGTTGTCGGCCGAGCGCCTGACCAGTTGCAGGTAGTCGCGCTGGTCGTCGGTCAGCGGCGTGTCGAGGACGACATCGGTCAGGCCGATGATCCCGTTCATCGGCGTGCGGATCTCGTGGCTCATGTTGGCGAGGAACTCGCCCTTGATGCGGCTGGCCTCCTCGGCACCCTGCTTGGCGTCGCGCAGCACCTTCTCGACTTCCTTGCGCGCGGTGATGTCGCGAAAGGCGGTGACCGATCCGATCATGGCGCCGTTCTCGAGCAGCGGTGTCGAGGCCACCTCGACCGGAATGGGGCGCCCCGTGCTGTGGTTGAACCATTCCTCGCCCTGGTAGCTGTGGCCGGCCTGGACGTTCTGGTAGATCGGGCAGCGTGCGAGCGGAAGACGGCCATTGACGGCATGTGAATGGAACAGGTCGTGGGCCATGTGGCCGAGCGAGGCTTGGCGGTCGAGGCCGAGCAACTCGCAGGCTGCCGGATTGATCAGGGTGATCACACCGCGCGTATCCATGACGTAGAGGCCGTCGGCCATGGTGTCGGTGATGGCCTCGAGACGGCGGTGTTCCCGCTCCAGCGCAAGGGTTCCCGCCTGGGCACGGAGCAGCAGGATCAGGACGGCAGCGAGAAACAGCGTCGATATCGCCACGCTGACGACGAAATCGTCGTGCAGCAGGGTGGCGAAGGGCGCGCGGGCGTAGGCGACGACGTAGCCGGCGTTGCGGTCGCTGACATCGCTGATCGGCACGAAGGACACCGCCCAGGGGCCTTCGCCCGGCAGATCGACTCGCACGGTGAAGGCCGCGGCGCGGGCCAGACCCTTGCGCACGGCGGCCATGTCGTGCAGTTGGCGGTTCAGCGCCTCGGCCGCCGTGCTCGCCGGCGGCGCGCTGTCGGGCAGCTTGAGCCCCGGATCCTCGACGAGGAAGTCCGCATCGATGCTGGACGGCGCATAGAGCCGTTCCTGGCCGGCGAAGAGCTTGGGTGCGACGTCGGCCTTGCGCAGGATGAAGGCATACTCGCGCGAGGTGTCGAGGCGCGTCATCGCATCGCGGATGGCCTTGAAGGTGACGCTGGTCTCGACGCTGCCGATATGGCGACCGTCGATGGCCATCGGATAGACGTAGCGGAAGCCGGAAACCACCTTGCCGGATTCGAAGCCCTGTACGAAGCGCTTCTCGGTGTTGGCGATGCGCACCGAGGGCCGCGCTTCGAACAGCGGGTCGCCGAAGCGGTCGGGCTGGTGGAAGCGCAGGAAGCTGCGGCCGTCGGGCAGGTGGAAATGAAGCTGGCGCAGGTTGCGCTCGCGCAGCTTCTGGTAGGCCGGATAGAGGTGACGGTAGAGCTGGCTGCGCGCCTGGCTCTGCTCACCGCCGTCGCCGCCGCCACCGCGGGCCAGCAGCTCCCGCACCTCCGGCCGATCGATGACCTCGTGGAAGGCGATGTCCATCGCCAGGCCGTACATCTGGATGGCCGAGCGGTAGGCGGTTTCCGCCACCGTGCGGTAATGCTCGAAGTGCTGGCTTTCCTTGTCCTCGCGCGTGAGGTGCAGGAAAAACACCACGGCCGCCTCGATGGCGATGCACAACACCACGATCCAAACCTTGGAAATCACGCCAGCTTATCCTTTGTCCTTCATGGCCCTTCGGTGCCGTGAAGGATGCGCCAGTATAGCGGCACGGCCGCGTGGCGGCGGCTGCATGGCCGGCCTCTCGCTATAATCGCAAGACTTCGTTTAGCCTCTGTGTCTTCGTCTGCGCCGTCCCTTGCGGGGGCGGTGCCGCCGCCTTTTCAGGAGTCCCGTCATGACCGATACCGATCGCTTTCAGCGCGCCATCGCCCTGTTCGACGCCGCCAACGCCGAAGATCCGAACCAGGATCAGGGCCAGCCCAAGGAACTGCTCTACGCCCAGCGCATGACCGAGATGCTCGGCCGCTTCGCTCCCGCCGCCCCCGAGGCGGTGCGGCTCGCGGTGCGCGCCCAGCACATCCAGCGCTGGAAGGTGCCGCGCAGCAGCTACCCGATGACCAAGGAAGGCTACTACGCGTGGCGCACCGGCCTCTACAAGTTCCATGCGGAGACCGCCGGCGAGCTGATGCAGCAGGCCGGCTACGACGAGGCGATGATCGAGCGCGTCAAGGCCGCCGTCGGCAAGCGCGGCATCAAGGTCAATCCGGAAACGCAGCTGCTCGAGGACGTCACCGACCTCGTGTTCATCGAGTACTACATGCTCGGCTTTGCCGGCCAGCACGGGGATTACTCCGAGGAGAAGTGGCTCGACATCATCCGCAAGACCTGGAAGAAGATGTCGGACGACGCCCATGCGTTCGCCCTGTCGGGCAAGCTCAAGCTGCCCGAGCCGCTGGTGCCGCTGATCACCAAGGCGGTGACGGGCGCCTGACGGCAGCGCCGGGGGAGTCCGCCATGAACGTCGGTTTCATCGGTCTCGGCCTCATGGGCCGCCCCATGGCGCTGCACCTGGCAGCCGCCGGCCATGCGCTGCACCTGTGGGCGCGCCGCGCCGCATCGCTCGCGCCCTTCAAGGATGTCGGCGCATGCACCCATGCCAGCGCCGCCGCGGTGGCGCAGCACGCCGACGTCGTATTCACCATGGTGGCGGATGCTGCCGACGTCGAGGCCGTCTGCCTCGGCGCGGATGGCATCGTCGCGGGTGCGCGGCCCGGTTGCATCGTCGTCGACATGTCGACCATCAATCCCAACGCTGCGCGTGCGATCGGGGTTCGGCTGGCCGAGCGCGGCATCGACTTCCTCGACGCGCCGGTCTCGGGCGGCGAGATCGGCGCGATCAACGCGGCGCTCACCATCATGGTCGGAGGCAAGCCCGAGGTGTTCGAGCGGATCAGGCCGCTGTTCGAGAAGCTCGGCAAGTCGGTGACGCTGATCGGCGGCAGCGGCGCGGGCCAGGTGGCCAAGGCCTGCAACCAGATCCTCACGGGGGTGGGGGTGGCCGCCGTGGCCGAGGCCTTCAACTTCGCCGCGAAGAGCGGCGTCGATCCGGCCCGCGTGCGCGAGGCGCTGCTCGGCGGCTTCGCCTATTCGCGCATTCTCGAGAACCACGGGAGCCGCATGCTCGACCGCAACTTCAAGCCCGGCTTCAAGGCCTGGATGCACCAGAAGGACCTGCGCATCGTGATGGAGGAAGCGCACCGCCTCGGCCTCATGCTGCCCGCGGCGGCGGCCACGGCGCAGCTCTTCAACGCCATCGTCGGCGCGGGCATGGGCGAGGAGGATTCGGTCGCCGCGCTCAAGCTGCTCGAAAAGATCAGCTCCCCGGAATGATCGTATGAACATCGGCTTCATCGGTTTCGGCACCATGGGGCGGCCCATGGCGGAGCACCTGCAGCGGGCCGGGCACACGCTCCACGTCTGGAGCCGCCGTCCCGGCGTCGCCGACTTTCTGCTGGCGCAGGGCGCCGTGCGCTGCGAGTCGCCCGCGGCCGTGGCGCGGGCGAGCGAGATCGTGTGCACCAACGTCACCGCCAGCACCGATGTCGCGACCCTCGCGGCCGCGATGCGCGACAGCCTTGCGCGCGATGCCATCCACGTCGACTTCTCCACCATCGCGCCGTCCGCGGCGCGGGACATCGCCGCGCGCCATGCCGAACGCGGCGTGCATTTCGTCGATGCGCCGGTCTCGGGCGGCGGCGTCGGCGCGCGGAACGCGACGCTCGCCATAATGTGGGGCGGCGCCCCCCTGCTGGCGCCGCGGCTTGAGCCGCTCTTCCGCGTCCTCGGCCAGACCGTCGTCCATGTCGGCGCCGCGGGTGCCGGGCAGGTGGCCAAGGCTTGCAACCAGATGGTGATGGTGTCGGCCATCGCCGCCTGCGCCGAGGCGGCGCGGCTGGCGCAGGCCTCGGGCGTCGACTTCGGCAAGGTGCGCGAGGCCATGCTCGGCGGCTCGGCCGGCTCGCGCGTGCTCGATGTCTTCGGCGGTCGCATGGTGCGGCGCGATTTCGCCGCCGGTGTCGAAGCGCGCCTGCACCACAAGGATTTCGCGCTTCTGCTCGACGAGGCGGCCCGGCTCGGCGCGCCGCTGGCGGTGGCGGCGCAGGTCGGCCAGCTGCTCAACGCCTTGATGGGGCGCGGCTGGGGCGGTAGCGACACGGCCCGCCTGCTGGAGGTGCTCGAATCGTGACGAACGATCCGAAAGGCGGCGCGGCGCCCCAGCCGCCGGACCAGACCGAACAACTTTTCAACCCCTTCGCGCTCGACGGCCGCGGCCCCGAGCCCGACTTCACCCTCTGAAAGGAACCCCCCATGCCTGCCATCACCACGTCCACCGGCCTCGTCATCGAGGATCTCTCCGAAGGCAGCGGCGCCGCTGCCGCCGCCGGCCAGCACGTCACCGTGCATTACACCGGCTGGCTCACCGACGGCACCAAGTTCGACTCGAGCAAGGATCGCGGCGATCCCTTCGACTTCCCGCTCGGCGCGCGCCATGTCATCGCCGGTTGGGACGAAGGGGTGCAGGGGATGAAGGTCGGCGGCACGCGCAAACTGACCATCCCGCCGCAACTGGGTTACGGCGCGCGCGGCGCCGGCGGCGTCATCCCGCCGAACGCGACCCTCGTTTTCGAGGTGGAGCTGCTCCAAATCGACTGATTCCCCAGCTGACGGCGGCCGGGCGAACGGCGACCGTGCGCCCACGTCTCACAGCGCGATCTCGAGTCCGTCGTAGGCAGCGCTGACGTCGAGCGGTTGACGGTCCTCGCGGGTGATTTCCTCGAAGCGGCGCGTCTCGGCCAGGGTCCGCGCGATCTGCGCGTCGTCGTGGGCCGGTTCGTGGTGGAACAGGCAGAGGCGGCGGGTGCCGGCGAGTTGGCAGAGCTCGACGCCGACGATGTTGCTCGAGTGGCCCCAGTCGGCCTTGACCGAGATGGCATCGGCCAGCGAGTACATGGCATCGAAGGCCACGAGGTCGGCGCCGCGGAAGAAGTCGACGAAGGCATCGCGCTCGCCTGCGTCGCCGAGCGCATGCTCGGAGTCCGTCGTGTAGACGAAGCTGCGGCCATCGCGCTCGAAGCGCCAGCCGTAGGAGTCGCCGGCGTGGCGCTGCTTCTTGGCGGTGACCGCGAGCCCGGCGATGTCGTAGCGGCGTCCCGGCGTCATCACGTCGAACTCGATGGTGGCGGCGAGCTGGTCGAAGCCGACCGGGAAGCAGGGTGCGGCCTGCTGGCGGCGGAAGGCCAGTTCGAGTTCCGCGTGGCAGCCGTGGATGACGATGCGGTTGCCGGGGATGTACACGGGCGTGAAGAAGGGGAAGCCCATGATGTGGTCCCAGTGCAGGTGGGACATGAAGACGTGATAGGTGCGCGGCTTGCCCCCGGCCCGGGCGAGCAGATGCCCCGCCAGGGGCCGGGCGCCGCTGCCCATGTCGCAGATCACCGCCTCGTCGGCGCCTTCGATCTGCACGCAGCTGCTGTGGCCGCCGAAGGTGCCGGCGACGTCGAAGCCGAGTTCGCCGTCGACGTAGGCCTCGATCAGTCCTCGTTCCGACAGGTCGCGCCCCGCAGCTCCGGCGAGCGCGGCGATCAGCTTGGCGCGGATGTCGGCGTGCGTGACCGATACCGGCACCGAGCCGCGGGTTCCCCAGAAGCGGACGAGCAAGGCGGGCTCCGTAGGGACGTGGCGATGGCCCGATTATAGGCGTGGCACCCGCCGGCGGCATGATGCACAATGGCCGCGCCATGCCGCTGCCCGTGCCGCCTTCGAAGCTGCCCGCCGTGGGGACGACGATCTTCACCGTGATGTCGCGTCTCGCCGCGGAGCACGGCGCGATCAACCTGTCGCAGGGCTTCCCCGATTTCGCGCCGCCGACCCGTCTGCCTGAACTGGTCGTGCACCACATGGCGGCCGGGGCCAACCAGTACGCGCCGATGGCCGGCGCGGCCAGCCTGCGCGAGGCCATCGCGCAAAAGGTCGCGACGCTCTATGGTGCCGCATACGACGTCGAGGGCGGGATCACCGTCACGGCGGGCGCCACCCAGGCGATCTACACCGCCATTGCAGCCTTCGTCCGTCCCGGCGACGAGGTGATCGTGTTCGCCCCGGTCTACGATTCCTACGTGCCGGCGATCGAGCTCAACGGCGGCCACCCCGTGTTCGCGACGCTGCGCCATCCGGACTACCGCCCCGACTGGGACGAAGTCGCGGCGCTGATCACGCCGAAGACGCGCATGATCGTCATCAACACCCCGCACAATCCAAGCGGCGCGGTGTGGGAGGCGGCCGACCTGGCCGCGCTGGAACGGCTGACTCGGGAGACGGGCATCATCGTCGTCGCCGACGAGGTGTACGAGCACATGGTGTACGACGGCCGGCGCCACGAGAGCGTGATGCGCCACCCGGGCTTGCGCCAACGCAGCATCGCCGTCTCGAGCTTCGGCAAGACCTACCACATCACCGGCTGGAAGATCGCCTACTGCCTGGCGCCGCGCGAGCTGATGGCCGAGTTCCGCAAGGCGCACCAGTACGTGGTGTTCGCCGTCAATCATCCGATGCAGCTGGCGCTGGCCGACTTCATGCGCGAGCAACCGCGGTTCGCCACGGACCTCGCCGGCTTCTACCAGGCCAAGCGCGATTTCTTCCGCCGCGAGCTCGAGGGCTCGCGCTTCGTCGCGCTATCCTGCCGCGGCACCTATTTCCAGCTGGCGCGTTATGACGGCATCAGCGACATGCCGGACACCGAGTTCGCCCGCTGGCTGACCGTCGAACATGGGGTGGCCGCGATCCCGATCTCGGTGTTTTCCCCGTCCGGCGAGGACCATCGCATCGTGCGCTTCTGCTTCGCCAAGCACGAAGAGACCCTCGCCGCCGCCGGCGCACGGCTGCGGACGGTGGGCCGGACGTGAAGGGGAAACGCGGTCGCAGCGCCGTCGCCCCGGCGCCTTTCTTGCCCGATCAGGGCCGGATGTAGGTCCAGCCCTCCTGCTGCTTCTTGATCAGTTCGACGACCCCGGCAGGCACGAAGGCGGCCTTGGTGTTCATGTCCTCGCGCTTGAGCTTGCGCGCCTTCATGGTGTTTTCGCACACCGCGACCTCGACGCCGGCGGCTATCGACTCGTTGAGGCGCTCGGCCAGCGGAGAGTCGAAGGTCGCCAGGCCGATGCCATTGCCGAAAATCACCATCTCGACGGCGACATTGTCCTTGCCGTAGGCAGTCTGAATGTTCCGGGCCACGTTGATCGTCTGGTTCCAGCTGGCGGAATCGGCGTCGCTGACTTGCAGCACCACGCGGTTTTGCGGCGCAGCAACGCCGGCCAGGGCGACGGCACTCAGGACGGCTGCGACGAGCATGCGGGAAGCGGTGGCGGTCTTCATCGGGATTGCTCCATTGGGATGGGGGTGTCCTTATGACGGCAAAGCTGAATGCTTTATTCCTGAAATTTAGGGAATAATTCGCCACCCCGTCGCGTCTTAACCCACATGGAAATCCTGAACCTCTTCTCCAAGCGTCCCGAGCGTGGCCAGTTCGAGCAGCAGCGCCGCCGCCTCTACCGTATCGCCTACTCCTGGTGCCATGACGGCAGCCTCGCCGAGGACCTGGTTCAGGAAACCCTGATCAAGGCGCTCGAGCGCGCGAGCCAGCTGCGCGATCCCGGGCGCCTGCCGGCCTGGCTGGCGGCGATCCTCGCCAATTGCTGGCGCGACCACTTGCGTCGGCTCAAGCCGACCGACGACATCGCCGATCTCGAGGAAAGCCTCTATGCCGAGGAAGATCGTTCGCCCGAGCGCAGCGCCGAATGCAACCAGCTGGTCAGGCGGGTGCGCGACGAGATCGCCGCCCTGCCGGTCGGGCAGCGCCAGGTGCTGACCTTGGTCGATCTCGAGGAGTTTTCCTATGCCGAGGTCGCGGAAGTCCTCGAGATTCCCGTCGGCACGGTGATGAGCCGCCTGTGCCGGGCGCGCCAGGCACTGAAGGTCCGCCTGCAGGCGGCGCGCGAACGCGCCGCGGCGCCCGTGCTGAGGAGCGTCAAATGAGCGACGACCAGAGCATTTCCTTCGAGGAACTCAATGCCTTCATCGACGGCGAACTCGATGCCGCATCGTCCTCGCGTGTGCTCGCCGCGATCGACGCCGACGATCGGCTGAAGCGCGAGGCCTGCGAACTGCGCGGGCTGCGCGATCAGGTGCGCAATGCCTATGAGCCGGCCCGGTTCGCCGCCACACCGAAACGCAGCCGCTTCGGCGGCGGACGCTGGCCGCAGGCGCTGGCGGCAGGCCTGTTGCTCGTCGTCGGCGCCGCCGTCGGCTGGCAGGGCCACGCGCTGCAGGGGCATGGTGAGGAGCGCGGTGTCTGGCAGCGCATGGCCCAGGTCAAAGCCCACGGCGATGCCCGGCGGTTGGTGCTGCACGTCGGCGACCCCGACCGCGCCCGCTTCGAGAATACGCTCGACGAGGTGCGCGGCATGCTCAAGGCGGCGCATGATCGCGGCCAGCGCATGGAACTCGAGATTCTCGCCAACGGCAGCGGTCTCAACCTGCTGCGCGTCAAGACCACGCCTTTCGCCGACAGTCTGGCGCAACTGCAGGCCGAATTTCCGGAGTTGTCTCTGGTCGCCTGCGGCCAGGGCCTCAACCGGCTGCAGGGGCAGGGCGACGATATCCGCCTGTTGCCGGGCGTGGCGACGGCCGATTCGGCCCTCGACGAAATCGTCCGCCGCATGGACCAGGGCTGGGCTTATCTGCGCGTCTGACGCGAAGGTAAGCCCGGGGCCGTTGGCCCGGGCGAATTAGGGCCCGCCCCCTCCCGGCCTCCTCCAAGGCTCGCATTGCACTGCTCGCCCGTTTCGGCGGCGCAAGGCAGTGCCTTGCGAAACCCCGCCTCGACCCTCTCGGGTGAGGTGACTTTCCAGCTCGCTGCGACCGAAGGAAGTGCAAAGCCGCTCGTCCTTTACGAGGCGTCGCGGAGCCGTGTCAGGCTTTTCCTGCTGCCCAGGAATCCTTCAGCGTCACCGTGCGGTTGAACACCGGCGCGCCGGGTTTCGAGTCGACGCGGTCGGCGACGAAGTAGCCGTGGCGCTCGAACTGGAAGCGCTCCTCGGCTTTGGCATCCTTCAGGGCCGGTTCGAGCTGGGCAGTTATGACCGTCATCGATTGCGGATTGATGTCGTCGAGGAAGTCGCGCTCGCCCGAGCCCGGCGTGGCCACGGCGAAAAGGCGGTCGTAGAGACGCACCTCGGCGGCATAGGCATGTTTCGCCGAAACCCAGTGGATGTTGCCCTTGACCTTGTAGTTGTCGGCACCCGGCGTGCCGCTCTTCGAGTCGGGCATGTACTCGCAATGCACGGCGACGACATTGCCGGATGCATCGCGGTCGGCACCGATGCACTTGACGACGTAGCCGTAGCGCAGGCGCACGCTGTTGCCGGGGAAGAGGCGGAAGTAGCCCTTGGCCGGCGTCTCCATGAAGTCCTCGCGCTCGATCCACAGCTCGCCCGAGAACGGCATGGGGCGTTTTCCCCACTCGGGTTTCTGCGGGTGGTTGGGCGCTTCGCACCATTCTTCCTGCCCGGCCGGGTAGTTGTCGATGACGAGCCGGAGCGGGTCGAGCACCGCCACGCGGCGCGGTGCGGTTTCGCCGAGGTGGTCGCGCATGCAGCCCTCGAGCACGCTCATGTCGATCAGCGAATCGGACTTGGCCACGCCGATCATCTCGGCGAAGCGGCGGAAGCCCTCGGGGGTGAAGCCGCGGCGGCGCGCGCCGACCAGCGTTGGCAGGCGCGGGTCGTCCCAGCCGGCGACGTGCTTCTCCTCGACCAGCTGGATCAGCTTGCGCTTGGACAGCACGACGTAGGTGAGGTTGAGGCGGGCGAACTCGATCTGCTGCGGCAGCGGGGTGTTCACGCAGCCCAGCTCGGCCAGGCGCTGCAGCAGCCAGTCGTAGAACGGCCGCTGGTCGGCGAACTCGAGGGTGCAGATCGAGTGGGTGATGTTCTCCAGCGCGTCCTCGATCGGATGGGCGTAGGTGTACATCGGGTAGATGCACCAGGTATCGCCGGTGTTGTGGTGCGTGGCGTGGCGGATGCGGTAGATCGCGGGATCGCGCAGGTTGATGTTGCCCGAGGCCATGTCGATCTTCGCCCGCAGCACGTGGGCGCCGTCGGCGAACTCGCCGGCACGCATGGAGCGGAAGAGGGCGAGGTTCTCCGCCGGCGTGCGGACGCGGTAGGGCGAGTTCTTGCCGGGCTCGGTCAGGGTGCCACGGCTGGCGCGCATCTCCTCGGCGCTCTGCGAATCGACGTAGGCGTGGCCGGCCTCGATCAGCTTCTCGGCGAAGTCGTACATCCACTGGAAGTAATCCGAGGCGAAGTAGCGGTTGTCGCCCCATTCGAAGCCGAGCCAATGCACGGCGTCGACGATGGCATCGACGTATTCCTGCTCTTCCTTCTCCGGGTTGGTGTCGTCGAAGCGCAGGTGGCAGGCACCGTTGTAATCGAGGGCGAGGCCGAAGTTGAGGCAGATCGACTTGGCGTGACCGAAATGGAGGTAGCCGTTTGGCTCGGGCGGGAAACGCGTCCTGATTGCCGCCGTATCGCCAGCGCCGACTTTTTGCTGGTCGGCGGGGCCGGGCTTGCCCGACCATTTGCGCCCGGCATACTTGCCGGCGGCGAGGTCGGCTTCGACGATGCTGCGGATGAAGTTGGAGGCTGCGGGCTTTTCGGTTTCGGCCATGGCGGCGGGCTGCGTGAGGGGAGGCCGCCATTTTACAGCGCCGTATGGCACCGACGGCGGCGTCGAGTCGCCGTCGTCGGCAGGAGATGTCAGCGGCGCATTTCCCAGGCGCCCGCGGCGGTGGAGCAGGCGGTGCGGGTGGTCGCTTGGCGGCGCCCGCCGCTGTCGATGTCGAGGCTGAACTCGCGGCACTGCCGGCCGTCGCGCTGATAGGCGCGCTGCGGCCTCAACTGGTAGCGCGCGTTGCTGACGGGGTTGGTCCAGGCGACGCGCTGGCCGTCCTTGGCGAGTTCGAGGGCCTGCGCCAGGCAGGCGCGGTCGGTGCCCGCGACGTCCTTGATGTCGTAGCCCTTGAACACCTGCCTGCCGATCGCCTCGCCGAGGACCTCCCCGGCGAGGATGGCGACATCCCGTACCTCGCCGCTGCCGACCTTGGCTCCGGCGCTGCCGCCGACCGACTTGCCCAGGGTCTCGCCCAGCGACTTGGCGTCGCAGCGGCCCTCGAGGATTCCGTAGTCGCGCTCCCATTTCTTGCCGCTATAGCCCTGGTAATAGGGGTCGTGCTTCTTGCGCCAGCCATGGGCCGGGGCCTGCGACGGCGGATCGGCCAGCGCGGTGGCCGCCACGAGGCCGGCGAGCAGGGCGACGACGGCGGAAGAAACGCAGGATGCGGCGCAACGTGCCATGAACGGTCTCCTTTGAGTGACGTCATGGATGCTAACGCGCGAGCCACGCTGGATGGGGACAGTACAATGCACGCTTCGTAAAAAAGAACCGGGACGGATGATGACGGGCGCTGGCCTGATGGCGGTGGGATTGGGGGCGATGTTGGGGGCGTGGCTGCGCTGGGGCCTGGGCGTCTGGCTCAATCCGCTGTTTCCGACCATGCCGCTGGGGACGCTGGCCGCCAACCTGATCGGTGGCTACCTCGTCGGCGTCGCCGTGACGGTATTCCACATCAACGTCGAGCTGCCGGCCGAACTGAAGCTGTTCCTGATCACCGGCTTCCTCGGTGGTCTCACCACCTTCTCCACCTTCTCCGCCGAAGTGGTGGCGCTGATCCGCACGGCGCAGTTCGGCTGGGCCGCCGGCGCCGCGACGCTGCACCTGTTCGGCTCGCTGCTGATGACGGGGCTCGGCATCTTCACCATCCTGCAGCTGAACAAATGAGGTTCGATCCCGCAGCGCGGCTGGCCGCACGGCCGGCCATCGCCTATGACGAGGCGCTGCCGGTCAATGTTCGCCGCGCCGAGATCGCCGAGGCGATCCGGGCGCACCAGGTCATCGTCGTCTGCGGCGAAACCGGTTCGGGCAAGACCACGCAGCTGCCCAAGATCTGCCTCGAACTCGGTCGCGGCAGCAACGGCCTGATCGGCCACACCCAGCCGCGCCGCATTGCCGCGCGCGCAACGGCCAGTCGCATCGCGCAGGAACTCAAGTCCGAGCTCGGCAAATATGTCGGCTACAAGATCCGCTTCACCGACCGTACCACGCCCGAGAGCTACATCAAGCTGATGACCGACGGCATCCTGCTGGCCGAGACCCAGACTGATCCGCTGCTGCGCCAGTACGACACCATCCTCATCGACGAGGCCCACGAGCGCAGCCTCAACATCGACTTCCTGCTCGGCTACCTGCGGCAGTTGCTTCCGAAGCGCCCCGATCTGAAGGTGATCGTCACCTCGGCCACGCTCGACGCCGAGCGTTTCTCCAAGCACTTTGGCGGCGTGCCGGTGATCGAGGTCTCGGGCCGGCTCTATCCGATCGAGACCCGCTACCGGCCCTTCGGCGAGGACGACGACCGCGATCTGAACGAGGCCATCGTCGACGCGGTCAGCGAGGCGCACCGCGAGGGGCCGGGCGACGTGCTGGTGTTCCTGCCGGGCGAGCGCGAGATCCGCGAGGCGGCCGAGGCGCTGCGCAAGCACCACCCGCCGGGGCTGGAGATCCTGCCGCTGTTCGCGCGCCAGTCGGCGCAGGAACAAAGCCGCGTCTTCTCGCCGCACCAGGGCCGCCGCGTGGTGCTGGCGACCAACGTCGCCGAGACCTCGCTGACCGTGCCGGGCATCCGCTACGTCGTGGACTCCGGGGTGGCGCGGGTCAAGCGCTACTCGCATCGCAACAAGGTGGAGCAGCTGCAGGTCGAGCCGGTGGCGCAGGCGGCGGCGAAGCAGCGCGCCGGCCGCTGTGGCCGCGTGTCGGCCGGCGTCTGCTTCCGCCTCTATGCCGAAGACGATTTCGGCAAGCGTGCGCCCTACACCGAGCCGGAGATCCTGCGCTCGTCGCTGGCCGGCGTGATCCTGCGCATGAAGTCGCTGCACCTCGGCGACGTCGAGGACTTCCCCTTCCTCGAGGCGCCGCTGCCGCGGATGATCACCGACGGCTACCAGTTGCTGGCCGAACTCGGTGCGATCGACGAGGCCACGAAGGCCCTGACGCCGGCCGGCCGCGAGCTGGCCAAGCTGCCGCTCGACCCGAAGATCGGCCGCATGATCCTCGCGGCGCGGCAGGAGGGCTGCCTGGCCGAAATGGTGATCATCGCCTCGGCGCTTTCGGCGCAGGACCCGCGCGACCGCCCTGCGGATGCGGCCGCCGCCGCCGACCAGGCCCACGCCAAGTGGAAGGACGAGCGTTCCGAGTTCCTTTCCTACCTCAAGCTCTGGCATGCGGCCGACGAGGTGTGGAAGCACGAGAGCTCGAACAAGCAGCGCCAGTGGTGCCGGCAGAATTTCGTGTCGTGGCTGCGGCTGCGCGAGTGGCGCGACGTCCATGGTCAGCTGATGACGCTCTGCCACGAGCACTCGTGGAAGGAAAACCAGCAGCCGGCGAGCTACGAGGCGATCCACCGTGCCTTGCTTGCCGGCCTGCTCGGCCACATCGGGCTGAAGCACGAAGCCGAGCCGCATTACCTCGGCGCCCGCGGCATCAAGTTCTTCATTCATCCGGGCTCGAGCCTGGTGAAGAAGGCCGGGCGCTGGATCGTCGCGGCCGAGCTGGTCGAGACCTCGCGCCTGTTCGCGCGCTGCATCGCCAAGGTCGAGCCCGAATGGCTGGAGAGCGTCGGAGCCCACCTGATCCGCCGCCACGTCTACGAGCCGCACTGGGAAAAGGGGCCGGGGCAGGTGGTGGCTTGGGAGCGCTTGACGCTGCACGGCCTGCTGCTGCAAGCCAAGCGCCGCGTGCATTACGGGCCGACCGACCCGAAGCTCGCGCGCGAGATCCTGATCCGCGCCGCGTTGGTCGAAGGCGACGTCAACGAGGACTGGCTGAAGAAGTGGCGCTTCCTCCAGCACAACCAGAAGCTCAAGCGCGAGATCGAGCACCTCGAGCACAAGTCGCGGCGGCCCGACGTGCTGGTGGACGACGAACTGGTGTTCGCTTTCTACGATGCGAAAATTCCCGCGGGCATCATTACGCTCGCCGCCTTCGAACAGTGGCGGCGCGAGACCGAGCAGAACGAGCCGAAGCTGTTGTTCCTCGAGCGCGAGCAGCTGATGCGCCACGAGGCGGCCGGCATCACCACCGACGCCTTTCCGCCCGCGCTCGAACATCGTGGCCAGGCATTCAAGCTGGCGTACCGCCACGATCCCGGCGCGGCCGACGACGGCGTGACGCTGTCGCTGCCTCTGGCGGCGTTGAACCAGGTGCCGCCGACGCGTCTCGAATGGCTGGTTCCCGGGCTGCTCAAGGAGAAAGTCGTCGCGCTCCTCAAGACGCTACCGCAGAAATACCGCCATCGCGTGCAGCCGCTCGACGGCTTCGCCGAGGAGTTCTGCGAGAGCGCGCACGACAAGGATGAAACCCTGGTCAAGGCGCTGACCCGTGCCGTCGAGGAGAAGATCGCGCTGAAGCTGCCGCTCGACGCCTTGCGTCCCGGCGAGCTGCGGCCGCATCTGCTGCTGAACTTCCGCCTGCTCGACGAGCATGGCGGGACGCTGGCGATTTCGCGCAACCTCGCCGAGCTGCGCGCCCATTTCGGCGATCGCGTAGCCAAGGCCTTCACCCAGGCGGAGGTCAAAACAACAGGTGCCGCACCGGGGGAACTGTCAGGGCTGAAGGACTGGAGCTTCGGATCACTGCCGGAGTTGCTGGAGATAAAAGTCGGCGGTGGCGGGACGGCGATCGGCTTTCCCGCGCTGGTCGACGAGGGCGATTCGGTGGCCCTGCGCGCCATGGACAGCGAAGAGAAGGCCATGGCCGCTCATCTCAGGGGGCTGGCACGCCTGTTCGCGCTGAGCCTGAAGGAACAGGTGAAGGCGATCGAGAAGCTGCCGACCCTGCGCGACATGGCGCTCGCCTTCATGCCTTTCGGCACCGAGAAGGAACTGAAGGAGGCGCTGGTCGTGGCGACGCTCGAGCGCACCTGCCTGATGGAGCCGTGGCCGACAGACGCGGCGGCGTTCGCCGCCCGGCGCGAGGCGGCAAGGGGACGGATCTTGCTGGTGGCGCAGGAAATCGTGCGCCTGGTCGGCACGATACTCGGCGAGCAGGCGACGCTGCAGAAGAAGCTCGCGTCGATGCAGAAGGCGTTCCCGGCGATCTGTGCCGACATCGCCGCCCAACTGGCCGAACTGCTGAAGAAGGGCTTCATCACCGCCACGCCGTTCGAGCGGTTGCAGCACTACCCGCGTTACCTGAAGGCGGCCGCGCTGCGCCTGGACAAGGCCCGGGCCGATGCCGCGCGCGACGCGCGGCTGCTGGCCGACTGGGCCTCGCTGGCGAGGCCCTTCGAGCGCGAGCGCGGGCAGCAGCTCAAATCGGGCGTCGCCGACCCCTTCCACGAAGAGTTTCGCTGGCTGCTCGAGGAGCTGCGCGTGGCATTGTTCGCGCAGGAGTTGCGCACGCCGTCGCCGGTGTCGGTCAAGCGCCTGCAGAAGATGTGGGAGGGCCGCCACCATGGCTGACGTCGTGAGCGTGCTGGCCGCCTGCGGCCTGGCCACGCGCGACCTCGGCCGCGGCGACATCCTGCGGCAGGCGCTGTGGCCGCCGCTTCTCGCCTTCGCGCTGTGGAGCGGCGTCGCCGTCTGGGTCTGGCAGCCGGCCAGCGCGTGGATCCTCGCCAATCTGCCGGACTGGGCGTGGCTGGCGTGGATGGGCGCGTGGCTTGCGCACATCGCGCTGTTCCTGGTCTTCGCGCCGCTGATTTACGGCACGACGCTGCTGCTGCTCGCCGGCTACGCGCTGCCGCGGATGATGGCGATCGTCGCCGCGCGCGACTATCCGGATCTCGCGCGCCACGGCGAGGGCGCGTTCTGGGCCAGCCTCGGCAACACGCTGGCGGCGGGACTGGTCTATGTCGTCGGCTGGCTCGTCATGCTGCCGCTGCTGCTGATCCCGGGCATGCTGCTGGTGCTGCCGCTGGGCTGGACCGCGTGGCTCAATCAGCGTACGTTCCGTTTCGATGCCCTGGTGGAGCATGCGCTGCCGGCCGAGCGCAGGCGCATCGTCGCCGGCCATCGCGGCGACTTGATGCTGGCGGGCCTCGTCTCCGCGGCGGCGCTGCACGTTCCTTTGGCGAATCTGCTGGTGCCGGCATGGACCGGGCTCGTTTTCGTTCATCTTTGCCTCGGTCGCCTGCGCGGCCTGCGGCGCGCGGAGGGCGTATGGATCGAAGCGTCGTGACCGGTTGGGGCGCGATCATCATCGGCGACGAGATCATGCGCGGCAAGCGGCAGGACAAGCACTTCGTCCGCGCCATCGAGATCATGGCGGCGCGCGGCCTGCATCTCGACTGGGTGGAATATCTGGGTGACGACCGGGCACGACTGGCGGATACGCTGCGGCGGACGATGTCAGGCGGCGACGTCGTGTTCAGCTTCGGCGGCATCGGCGTCACGCCCGACGACCACACCCGGCAGGCGGCCGCAGCCGCGGCCGGCGTCGCGCTCGAACTGCATCCCGAGGCGGAACGGGAGATCCGTGCGCGCATGGCCGAGATGAGCCAGGAGGTGACGCCGGCGCGGCTCGAACTCGGCACTTTCCCGCTCGGCAGCCGCATCGTCCCGAATCCGTTCAACCGCATCCCCGGGTTTTCCTTTGGCCACCACCACTTCCTTCCGGGATTCCCGCAAATGGCGTGGCCGATGCTCGAGTGGGTGCTCGACACGCACTACCCCGAGTTCTTCCGCCAGAAGACCGAGGCGGAGTTCGCCCTCATCGTCTGGGATGGGCTGGAGGGCCAGCTGCTCGACCTGATGCGTCGCATCGAAAGCGAGTTTGCCGGCGTGGCGGTGTTCAGCCTGCCGTCGTTCGGCAGCGAGACGGTGCGGCGGCATATCGAGCTCGGCGTGCGCGGCACGCCGGAACTGGCGGCGGCGGCATTCGCGGCGATGCGTGCCGAGCTCGAGCGGCGCGGTTGCGAACTCGGCGACAAATAAGGGAAGCGCCAAACGCCATTATGTCTCTGATGCACATGACAGGAGGCTGGATGTCATGTGAAATGGGGTATGGCGAATCATCTTGGCAGTCCTCTCTCTAGGCTTGTCCGCGAACGGGCTTACCGTGCCGGTGACCTGAAGGTTGTCGAGCAGCAGGAAGCCGCCGCACGGGAGAAGATCAAGGCTGCCGTGAGTGCACTACGCGCCATCAGGGAGCACCGTCGGGGCATCGAAGAGAAGCTGAAGACGCTGGACGCAGAGATCGTGAAGCGCGCAGCCTTTGATGCGGCCCTGATCCGCCCGATTCGGGCGTGCCCGCGCCTCGGCCCCTTCCGCTACGGAGAATTCAGGGCGGAGATGATCAAAACCCTGAAGGAAGCTGCGAGGCCCGTCACGACGCGGCAGGTCGTCATGGCAATGGTTCGCGCCTTTGGGATGCCGTTCGCTATTCCCGCCGAGCGGGAAGCCACCCGTCGTCGTGTCGTTGAGACGCTGCGCACGCTCGCCCGCCGAGGCGCAATTCAGCGCCTGCACGATACATCAAAGAACGCGGAAGGACTCTGGCTCTGGGAAGGCCTCTAGGCCGGCGCTGGAGCGCGAAACAGCAGCTCCGCCTTGCGTTTGTTTCCCCGGCAGTAGTTGAACCAGTCGGCTGACAGTCCGGCACCGCAGACTCGCCCCAGCAGCATCGCCATCTGACTCCGCGTATCGGTACGCCGGACATCCTCCCGCCACGCCATCTCAGTCGCGTAGTCCAGCATGTATTTCGGCGTGATGCGGTGATAGATGCCGATGCTAGAAACGGAAAACCCCCGACAGCAGCGCTGCCGGGGGAGGAGTTATTGAACAGACAACTGAACGTGCTTGCCTGTCCGTGCCAGCATGTCCACCAAGGCATCAATGGTGAATTTAATGGCTTTCTTGTTGATTACGTCGGAAACACGCGGACGTGTTACGCCAAGAATCTCCGCCGCTTCAGCTTGCTTGAGCTTCTTTGCTTCAATCCATCTCGCCAGTTCGGTCATCAAGGAATCCTTGATGGCCAGCTTCTCGGAGATGATTCGTTGCGACTCAGCCTGCAGCGCTGCCGCTTCTTCCGGTTCGAACCCCAAGTCAGCGAACACGTTGCCGCCGACAGGGGTAATGTGCATAGATTTGGTCTCGATGCTCATTTCTTACTCCTTTCCTGGATAACGGCCTTGTAGCGAGCAGCCGCAATATCCTTGTCGTGTTTGCTGGTCGAAGTCGTCTTCTTCTTGAAGCAGTGCAACACATAAACTGCTTCCGGAAACTTGGCGACGTACATCACGCGGAACCAGCCATCGTCGAGATTGATGCGGATTTCCTTTGTTCCCGCTCCAACCACGTCAAACGGCTTCCACTCATCAGGTTCAAGTCCTGCCTGGACCTGACTGAGTTGGTGTCCGGCCTCCTTGCGGGCATTAGGTGTGAAGATGCCGTCATCCTTGATGTCTCGCAACGAAGACCCTCGCCAGTCAATCGGTTTCTCTTCCATGAATTTTCCTTGCTAGTGTATCAAATTTTATACACGCCGCAAGCCTTTTCTCCTTTATTGAAATGCGGAGCGCACCTGTCCCCCGGACGGAAAAGGTGGCGCTTTCCCGCGACGGATTGATACATCATCGAACCTTTTTGGGCTGTCGGCCGGACAGCCAGTAGAAACAGTGCGCTACCTGATCAAATTCAGGTATTCGCCTGAATATTTTGCTTGCGACCTGATAAGAAACCAGGGCGCATGGGCTTCGTTTGTCCGGGATGGACTGGCTGTAGCTCGCCGTCTTTGGTGCCAATGCACCGGAAAGTCAGACCATCATACCCGCATAGCTCACTGCGCTAAACATTGCAGTAAGAGAGATGGTCACGTTAGTTAAGTAATGTTGGTCGAGCACTACTTGGCTTGGTGGCCCTGGTACACAACCCATTGATCAATCTAAGGTTGTGCATCAGAGACATAATGGCGGCGCCAAAATAAAAGCCCCGGCCGGGGAGGAGGTCCGGTCGGGGCAGTCCCGGCCGAAGCCGGGGAGGAGGAGCGGGTGAGACTCAGGCAGCCAAATTAGGCGGCTTTCTTGGCCTTGGAGCCGACAGCCTTGACGGTGGCGCTGGTCGCGGCGGCGACGTTGGCTTCGGTCATCTCGGCGACCTGCTTGGCGGCCTTGGTCATGCTGTCGTAGGCCGAGTTGGCGGCGGCGATCGCGGACTTGACGGCGGCGACGGCGACATCGGAGCCGGCCGGGGCGTTCTTGGCGGCCTTGTCCAGCGCGGTCGACACGTTCTTGTTCAGTTCGGCGAACTGGCCTTCGAACACCTTGCCCAGCTCTTCCTGGGTCTGGGTGGCGATTTCATAAACGCTGCGCGAATAGGCGACGGCCTTCTCGAGCGAGGGCTGGGCCAGCGTGCTCTGCATGGCGATCAGTTCCTGCGGATCCTTGGCGGCCATCAGGGCCTTGGCGTTGCCGACGGCATCCTCGAGGAGGACGCGGGCGGTGTTGAGGTTGAGGGCGGCGAGGCGCTCGGCGCTGGCGAAGGCGGTGTTGGCGATCGTCAGCAGGGTTTCGACGTTGGCTTTGTTGGCGCTGCTCAGTTGCTCGGGGGTCGTGTACATGGTTCTCTCCTAATGGTCAAAGTTGATTTATTACCACTGCGCGCCGGAGGACTGTGTCACCGAAGCGCTTTGTTGCAGTGCATCACAATTTGAATTATAGGGGCGAGGAACCGGAAGTCAAGAACTTTTTGCTGCAATGCACAATATATTTGTGTGAGAAAATAAACACTGTAAAAACAACGTTATATAGATTGTTTTCGAGTGCCGGAGCGGTGCCTGAACGACGAAAGTCGCCATCGCTGCGGCGCTGCAGCGATCATTCCGGCCTTATTCGTCGCGCGGATTGGCGATCGCGGGGGCGGGAGCGAGGGGGATTTCGACGCCCTTGGGCGGCGGCGGGGTGCCCTTGGCTGATTTGGACTGAATCACGGCCCGCACGCGGTCGGGTTTGCCGGCGGTGGCGGCGCTGGTGCCGTCGGGGCCGCTGGTGACGAGGTAGCGTTCGGTCTTGCCGTCGTAGGAGATGTACTGGCCGCGCACTTCGTCGAGGCCGCTTCGGACCATGGCGCGGACGAAGAACTGCGCCTTCTCCGCCTTGCTCTCGTACTCGATGCGCTCGGCCTCACCCTCGATGAACTCGTCCTTGCCTTCGCGCTTCTGGCGGAAGCGGGCGAGGCCGTTGGCGCCGCCGTAGGCCGTGCCCTGCTGGAAGCCTTCGGTGTCCTGCTTCACCACCAGGCGATCGGTGCGGATCACCAGCGTGCCCTGCACCAGCTGCACGTTGCCCTCGAACACCTGGACCTTCTGGATGTCGTCGACGGTGATGCGGTCGGCTTCGAGGTTGACCGGCTTGTCGCGGTCGGCACGCTCGGCCAGGGCCGGGCCGGCCGCCCACAGTAACGCGAGACACAGGGCGGGCGCCCAACGGCGCACGGGAACATTCGAATTCGTCATGGCGTCTTTCCTGCGTCGCGATGGATGACCCCGCGCACCGGCCCGAGCAGCGTGGTCTGTCTGGTCTTGTTGTCGGCGATCAGCCCGCTGCCGGTGACGACGCTGCGGCCCTGGGTGATGGTCACCGGGGTATCCGTGCTGGCGGTTTCGAGGTCCGGCACGACGTCGAGGCGCTCGGTGCTGGCTTCGATCGGCAGGCCGCCACTTTCGGCGCCGCGCACCAGGCGGACATTCTTTTCCAGGCGGACCTGCTTGGCGTCCTTCGACACCAGCGCCTGTTCGGCCGATAGCTGGGTCGGCGGCGTCGCGTGGAAAATCACGCGCGGCGCGATCACCGTGGTCGTGTCGTCGTCCGGGTAGTGCAGCATGCGCGTCGCGCTCAGCGTGTTTTGCAGCGTGCCGGCGGAACCGAAGCTGCGCACCGAGAAGCTGTCGATGATGAAGTCCGGGTCATGGCGGTGGCGGCCGCTGCGGTCGCCTGCCGGCCCCTCGCTGATGGTCTGCAGCCAGAAAGTGAGTGCTGCCAGCACCCCGACCAGAAGCAGCGGAAAAAGGGAGCCGGTGTGCTTCATCGGGGGCCTAGGCCGGTTTGCCGCCGAGGTGCGGTGCCAGGACCGCGTCGAACTTGCCCTGGGCGCGCAGGATCAGTTCGCACACCTCGCGCGCTGCACCGAGGCCGGCGGGCTGGCCGGCGACGTAATGCGCCTGCTGCTTCACCAGCGCATGGGCGTCGGGCACGGTGGCGGCGAAGCCGCAGGCGCCCATGATGGCGAGATCGACGATGTCGTCGCCCATGTAGCCCGCCTGGGCGAAATCCAAGCCCTCGCGTGCCAGCAGCTCGGCCATCACCGCGCGCTTGTCCTCGACCCCCTGGAAGACGAGGTCGATGCCGAGGTTCTCGGCACGGCGCTCCACCAGCGCCGACTTGCGGCCGGTGATGATGGCCAGACGGATGCCGGCATTGGCGAGCAGCTTCATGCCGAGCCCGTCGCGGCTGTGGAAGGCCTTCATCACGTCGCCTTCCGCGGAAAAGTAGAGGCGCCCGTCGGTGAGCACGCCATCGACGTCGAAGCCCATGAGGCGGACGTTCCTGGCGCGGGAAAGGGCGCTATCCGACATCAGACCACCTTGGCGCGGAACAGGTCGTGCAGGTTGAGGGCCCCGGCCAGCGTACCGTCGGCCGCGGTGACGGGCAGGACGTAGGTCTTGAAGCGTTCCATCATCTCCACGGCCTCGACGGCGAGCCGTTCGGGCGCGATGGCATGCGGCTGCCTGGTCATGACCTCGGCCACCGCGGCGGCGCGCAGGTCGCCGACGCGCTCGATCGCGCGGCGCAGGTCGCCGTCGGTGAAAATGCCGACCACGTGCCGCGCGGCATCGACGATGAGCACCATGCCCATGCCGGCCCGCGTCATCTCCAGAAGCGCCTCGGCCAGCGTCGCGGCTTCGTTCACCACCGGCATGGCATCGCCGCTGCGCATCACGTCGCGCACATGGGTCAGCAGCTTCCTGCCCAGCGCGCCGCCCGGGTGGGAGCGGGCGAAATCCTCGGCGTCGAAGCCGCGGGCGTCGAGCAGGGCGACCGCGAGCGCGTCGCCGAGCGCCAGCGCGGCGGTGGTGCTCGCGGTGGGGGCGAGGTTGAGCGGGCAGGCCTCCTCGGCCACCGAGGCGTCGAGATGGACGTCGGCCTCGCGTGCCAGCGGCGAATCGGGATTGCCGGTGATCGCGATCAGCTTGCCACCCTGGCGCTTCACCAGCGGCACGATGGTGAGCAGCTCGTCGTTGCTGCCGGAATTGGAGATCGCGATCAGCACGTCGTCGTGCGTGATCATGCCGAGGTCGCCATGCACGGCTTCGGCGGCATGGACGAAGTAGGCCGGGGTGCCGGTGCTGGCCATGGTCGCCGCGATCTTGCGCGCAACATGGCCCGACTTGCCGATGCCGCTGACGATGACGCGGCCGCGGCTGGCGAGGATCAGGGCGAGCGCGCGTTCGAAGGCGCCGTCGATGCGTCGGGCGAGCGCCGTGATGGCATCGGCCTCGATGTGCAGAACGCGGCGGGCCAGTTCGATCGAATGGCCCGCGGACGAGGGCGTGGATTGGGCGCGGGACATGGTGCCAGATTATAACAACCGCAAAAACAAAGCCCGCCGAAGCGGGCATTGTGCGGAGGAAATGTCGTTGCGCCGCCGATTGCTTCCGGCGAGTCAGCTCCGGTAGTCGCGGCAGCGGTGGAGAAACCACGGCGTATCGGTTACCGGATCCTGCCAGCGCGGCGCTTCGTCGTCCCCGAGCCTTTGCCGCAGAACGACCGAGTCCAGAACGGGGTCGCGGCAAAGCGCAATCAGAGCTTGCCTCACGGCGGCCTCGTGTCCCTGCCAGGCTGGAGGCAATATGCCGGCCGTTGCCTTGGTAGCTTCTGTCAAGGTTGCGACGCGGCCCAGTCGGCGCTGCGCCTCCACAGCCGTCTGCCGCGAAAAGACGACACCGACGCTTTGCTGCAAGGATGCGTAGTTGCCCTGGCGCAGGAGAAACCAGGTGTAGAGAAAATTGTCCTGCCACAGCACGGTAGCGGTCGGTGCCAAGGCGCCGGCGAATGGCCGCTCGGGCGAACGGGCGAACAGTAGCTGCTGCAAGGGATCGCGGGCCCGGTACCAGCCCGGCGCCGCAAGCACCAGGAGCCCCGCGGCCAGCAGTGCCGCGGCCTGCGGTCGGCGATCGGCCAGGCGCAACAGCAGCCACAGCGTTGCCGGCAGCAACAGTGCCAAGGGACCTTCAAGAAAAGCCGCGAGATCACCCCGGGGCATTTCTTGGGCAATTGCCGCCAGGCGATAGCCGACCAGGCCGAACTGTTGCAGCAGCGCCAACACCGATTCGAGCATGATGACTGCAAGGGCCAATCCGCCAGCGGCGGGAAGCCAGCGGGGAAGTGTCGGCGGCGTTTCATCCCGCCAGGCACTCCTGGCGATTCCGGCCAGAATCAGCGCTGCCGGGCCGCCCAGGGTGTTTGCCGTCATCGCCGCAGCTGCGAGACCGGCCAGGAGCCAGCGGTCGGCTGCGGACCTTCGCCAGCGCTGCGCAAAAATACCGGTCAGCGCCAGTAGTCCTACAACCTTCAACAGCCAGAGGACGCGCCACGGCTGGGACTGGATCAGCAATGCGGCATGCGTCGCCGTACCGAGTGCCGCCAAATAGAGGCTTGCCGCTCCGGCCAGCGCGAGGGCGCGGCAGACGCGGCGGACATGGGGTTCCGCGCCGATCGCTGCCACCAGCAAAATTCCGATCCAGGTCAACGGCTCGAGCAGTTCGCCCCATTCCCATGTGTCGAGCAGAACGAAAGGTGCGCGGCGACGCACCAGCTCCATCCACTCGTCATCCATGAGGAACGCGGGAGGCAGCAAAAGCGCCAGCACCGCCGTGCCGACGACGACAAGCACGACGGTGCGCCAGCCCGGTTGCGAGTGGAAAGCCGTGACAAACATCACTGCGGCCAGCGCGATGATCGGATGGATCAGGCAAGCGCCGACGGTCGCGGTCAATGCCAGCCATGGCCGATTTCCAAGACTTGCGGCTACGGCCAGGAGCACCAATGGCTCGGCCCAGCTGCGCGCGGTCAGAAAGCCCTCGGCATAGTGAAAAATCTCCATCGAGCCGAACTGCCGCGGCAGCGAAAAGACCAGTGCCAGGCCGAGCCACAGCGCGGTACCGTGCAGCCACTGCCGGGCGATGACGACCGCCGTAAGTGTCCAGGCCAAGTGTGCGGCTACCAGGAGCAGCAAGGTCGCCTGGCCTAACCCCAAGCCCTCGGCAAGCCGGGCGTAGGGCAGGCTGAAGAGGGTGTAATCGTCCTGCGAGCCGAACGCGAAAAACAGGTCGCCGCGAAATGCAGCGGGGTTGTCCCGCGCGATGGACTGGACGGCATAAAAAATACCATCGTGGTGGATGCCGAAGTAGCGATGGGTCAGCAGCCAGAACGCCAGCAGCGTCAAGGCCCCGGCGACATTGCGAATGTACTGCGGCATCATTTTTCAGGCCGAAAAAAAGCCCGCCGAGGCGGGCTTTTCGGAGCGGAGCGTTACGCAGTCACAGGCCCATGCAGACGATGAAGGAGGTCGAGTCGTCGACCGCTGACGTTGCCAGAGCGGCGCTGCCACGGGCGTGAGTCAGTGCGACGACGCGCATCGAACCGGTTGCCGTGTTACCGTCATCCAGCGTCGTGTCGAGTTGCTTGGCGTACTTGCCAAGGATGCCCGTCGAGCAGACGAGGTAGGTCGGCGTCAGGCCGCTGATATACGCTCCCCCGGTTGCGGCGGAACCGCTTTCGATTCCCATCAGACCGCCGTCTGCGTTGCGCGGAATGTAGGTCGCATCGGCAGTGGAGGTCGGGCCGGCGGCGAAGCCGGCGAGGCGAATGTGCTGCCAGAAAACGAAGCTCTCGTCGGTCACCGAGTTGGCCGTCCACACGCCATCGATGACACCGTTGCCTTTGGCGCAATGGCTCGCGGCATCCGGGGTGCAGGTGTTGCCGCTGGTACCGAAGCGGCCGGCAGCCAAACCGGTCACACCGGCGTCGTCGCCCGGCAGCGCCTTGTACTTATCCTGATAGCCGTAGATGAATAGCGGTACATTGCGGAAATCCTGGGCGAAGTTCTTCACCTTCGCGCTGTTGATCAGTTCCTGACCCTTGAGCACGCCGCCGAGCAGCAGGCCGATGATGACCAGGACGATGGCGATCTCGACCAGCGTAAAACCTTGTTGTTTGCGGTACATTTGCGGTCTCCTTTAAAGACTGTGTCTAGCCTTAAGCAACTACGATGCCAGCTTTCCAAAAGACCTGAAAGTTGCTTTTGGCCCCCCAAAACCCGGCTGCGAAGCCTTGCCCCGTCTGTTTTTCGACGAATATGTCGATTATTCGACACTTAAACCTCTTCTGATGGGACTGTCGGTCGACACTTCTGATGCTCGCCTGATCGCCTGGCTGGCACCGCGTCGGCGGGGCATCCTGCTGGCGATGCTGGTCCTGCTGCACCTGACCCTGCTCGAAGGGGTGGGGAGCGTGATGGACAGGGTACTGATGGTCATCCACATCGGCCTGTTCTTCCTCTGGCAGCCGTTCGTTCGCACCGAGCAACGCCTGACCGCATGGCATCTGGTGATGGTTCTGGCCATGGTCGCGGCCACCGTTTTCATGCAGGGTACCGCCCTGATGATGCTTTGGACGATGCTTCTGGCCGGCATCATCGGCGGCAAGGTGTTCGTCCTCGGCAGCCGCTGGAACCGCCTTTTCCATCTGGCGGCGCTGGCCTACCTGATCGTGGCCCTGCTCATGTTCCTGTTGCCGGACCTGTTGCCGACCAGCGCGGTGATCAGCCTTCCCCTGGACCGGTTGGCGCGCTTCGGCCTGCCCGTGATCTTCGTCCTCATGCTGGCGCTTCCGAGCGAACGCGACGTGCAGGACCGGCCGGAAATGATCGACTTCGCCTACAGCGTTTTCGTCTTCCTGCTGCTGGCGGTGCTGGTGCTCGGCAGCGTGGCGGCCATGCTGCTCACGGGTCTCGACTATGTCGCCTCGCTGCTTGCGGTGCTGCTGGCGATGGGCGCGGTGTTGCTGTTTCTCGGCTGGTCGTGGAACCCCCGCGGCAGCTTTTCGGGCCTGGGTCTGTTCATATCGCGCTATCTGCTGTCGGCCAGCCTGCCCTTCGAGCTGTGGGTGGAATCGCTCGCTTCCTATCCCGCCGGCGAGGCCGAGCCCAACGAATTCCTCGACTGGGCATGCGGGCAGTTGCTGGAAGAGGTGGTGTGGATCAACGGCATCACCTGGGCTGCCGCGGTCGGTGGCGCCACCGTGGGGCGGCGCGAAGGACATCTCGTGCGTTTCCATCAGAGCGGGGTCGATTTCGTCATCTATACCGGCCACCCACTCACGCCGGCGATCATCTGGCAGTTCAACATCCTGTTGCAGCTGCTCAACGAGTTCTATCTCGCCCGCCTGCGGGAGAGCAAGCTGCGCGAACTCGGTTACCTGCAGGCAATCTACGAGACGGGGTCGCGCCTGACCCATGACGTCAAGAACATCCTGCAGTCCCTGAACGCGCTTTGCGCCGCGGTCGAGAGCGAGGGTGCGGTGGCGTCGCCGGAATTCCAGGGACTGATACGGCGGCAATTGCCGGCCATCGCCCAGCGCCTGCGCCAAACCCTCGAAAAGCTGGGGCGTCCGCTCGGCGACCTCGGCGCCCTCACGCAGGCCGAGGCGTGGTGGCGGGAACTGCAGGACGCGTATGCCGGGCGCGATATCGGCTTCCTCAGCGACGGCGACCTGAGCGGGAAGAGCCTGCCGGTCACCCTGTTCGCCGCGGCTGCCGAGAACCTGTTGCAGAACGCCTTGGAAAAGCGACAGCTGCAAACCGACATCCCCATCGGGGTGACGCTGATGGCGACGGCCGATGGCCTGACGCTGTTGGTGTGCGACGGCGGCACACCGGTGCCGCCAGAGCTTGCCGAGCGGCTGGGGAGCGAGCCGGTCAAGTCCGCGAATGGTCTCGGCATCGGCGTCTTCCAGGTCGGGCGCCTGGCGGCCAAGGCTGGCTACCGGCTGGAACTGCACAGCAATCTCCCGGGACAGGTCTGCTTCCGTCTTGCCCCGGCCGGCGCTGCCAAGGCCTGAGCCAGGGCGGTCGTCCAGCTCAGGCGCCGGTTTCGGTTTCCGCTTCCGTCGCAGCGTCTAGCTTGCGGCCGATCAGGCGATAGACCGTCATGTTGCCCTTGCCCTTGAGGTAGATCGTCTGCGGTTCGTGGAAATCGAACAGATGCTGCAGGCGGTGATAGGTCACGGTGTCGCACTGGATCATGCCCGGCACGCCCTCGGCGGTAATGCGGCTGGCGATGTTGACCGTGTCGCCCCAGAGGTCGTAGATGAACTTCTTCTTGCCGACGACGCCTGCCACCACCGGGCCGGTGCCGATGCCGATGCGAATTTCGAGGTGGGCCTGGTTGACCATGAAGTCGCGGTGCAGCAGCTCGCGCATGGAAATGGCCATGTCGCCGATGGCCGCGGTGTAGTCCGCCGCATCGTCGTTAAGTCCGCCGGCGACCATGTAGGCATCGCCGATGGTCTTGATCTTTTCCAGCCCGTGCTGGCCGGCGAGATCGTCGAAGGCCGAGAAGATGCGGTTGAGCATCGCGAACACCTGGTTCGGCGCCATGTTGGCGGCGACCTGGGTGAAATTGACGATGTCGGCGAACATCACCGAGACGTCGGCGTAACCGTCGGCGATGGTCTGGTCCGAGTTTTTGAGGCGGGTGGCGACGGGCTCCGGCAGGATGTTGAGCAGCAGGCGCTCGGCGCGCTGCTGCTCGATCTCGAGCAGCCGGTGGGCGTCGTCGAACTTGGCCTGGATCTTCTGCTTCTCCTGGATGGAGTAGTGCAGCAGGCTATAGACGATGGTCGACACCGCGATGAAGTTGAGGGCGAAAAAGACCACGCTGGTGCGGACCGGCACCGCCAGGGTGGCGGACGCGGCATCGGCCAGCAGGAAGTCGAACATGCCGGAGAGCGCGATCATGAAGCACCAGGCGAAGAACCAGGCCACGGATTCGCCCACGCCGAAGAACAGCACGGCGCCGACCGGCGCCAGCAGGCCCCAGAGCGAGATGCCGCTGGCCGTAATGAAGTTGCCGATGGTCCACTGCACGACGAAGGGCATGAACAGGAACAGCGCGGTCTGGGTGATACGGAAGAAGTTGAAGTTCCGCGTCCCGATGTAGAGCAACATATTCGCCACCAGCAGCAGCTGGAAAACGAAGGGCAGGGTGGAAGAGAGTTGCGGTCCCAGCACCCAGTAGATGGTCAGCCACAGCATGGAGGTGACGCTGATCAGGCCGGTGGCCAGCATCAGCAATGCCTTGTTCAGCCTGAGCTCGAAAGGGTCACTGGCCTCGATCCCGGCGCTGCGCAGCCGTTCGATGAAGGTGTCGTTGATCGGGGGATCAGGGATGCGGCTCATGGGGGGAACGGCTATGGCGTTTAGCTCGGCTGGCAGTGTCTCAAGAACGCGGGGGACGGTCAAGGCAGCTTGCCGGCGGCGATCATGCGGTTCATCAGCAGATTGGGCGACAGCCAGATTACCTGGTCGTCGATGGCGAATGAGCTGACGAAGGTGGCATCGGCATCGGCATTTTCCGCCTCGTCGCCGGCGGCCCCGGAAATCAGACTGCCCGAGGAAGTGTAGGCCCCAGACGCGAGCTTGCCATGTGACACGACGACTGCCGGGACGGCGCTGGAAACGATTGCACCGCCGCTGGCCTTTGTGAGAACCGAGATGTCGCCGGGGGTGCATAGTGCGAATGCCGCGTTGACCGGGTCGGAGGCCGGTGTGCAGCCGAAGGTCGTCTGGGGGATGCCGCGGGCGAAATTGAGCGTGACGCGGTAGGTGTAGCGGTTGCCCCAGGCATCAGTCTCCGGAACTCCGAGCGTGGCCCACGGCAGTATGCCGCCGGCGCTGGTGCAGGCGAGCGTGGAGCCACTGCCCGTCGTCACTTCGACGCCGGCGCCGGCAGTTCCGCTGGGGATGGTGGCGGTCGCCGGGCAGGGCAGGCGGCCGTTGACGACGGCGAAGCCGATCAGGGCTTCGCGGATTTCGCTCAGGGCCTTCTCCGTATCCTGCCGCCCCTTGATGTCTTGCTGCGTGCTCAAGGGAACCATCAGGCCGCCGATCAGCAGCGCGACGATGACCAGAACCACGGTGAGTTCCATCAGGGTGAAGCCGTCCTGAGAAGAAAGTGCCCGGGGCGTCATTGGGTGCGGAACATCACGTTGGTGATCGAAATGCTCTGGTCGTCGCTGGCATTGGCGCCGCGCGCGTTGGTGAAGCCGACGTAAACATTGGCAAACGCGGGACCGGCGACATCGTTGATGACGATGCCGTTCTGTTCGATGGTGGCCGCAGGCGGAGCGCAGAGCTCCGGCAGGTCGCGGGCCAGATTCTGGAAATCGGCGGTGAGGCAGAAGAAGTCCGTGGGGTTGCCGATATAGGCTTTCATGTTCAGCGTCGACTGGCGTGTGGCCGCATCATAGCTCCGCCGGAGATCGAGGCGCACATGAATGTCGGTTCCTGTCGGCATGTTGGTTGTGGCGATGCCCGGCCGCGGGAAGACGCTTCCGGAGAAGCTGCCGCCTGGGTCGCCAGCCAGGGCGTAGGTGAACTGATAGGGCGCGGTGGTCGTCGCCGAGGTGACCGTGACGGTACCGTTGTAGGCGGTCGGATAGACGCCGGCAATATTGACCTGCTGGCCGACGACCAGGCCATGGGCGGCTGTGGTGACCACGGTGGCGGTCGCCGTGGCCCGCGACCAGCTCGCGCTGTCGATGGTGGTACTGGTCGCGCCAGCGGCGATGACCGTGCTGGTCATGCCGCCGCCGCCGAATTTCACGCTGCCGCCTGCACTATAGGCCCCGGGATTGGTGGCGAGCGGAATGGTGAAATGCGTCGCATCCGTTACCGCGACGGTGTGGGTGCCGTTGTATCCCGCGGGCGTCATGCCCGAAATGACGACTGTCTGTCCCGTTGCCAGATAGTGTGGGGCCCTTGTGGTGAAGCTGGCTTGGCCGCTGGACCACGCGGCGCCGCCGATCGCCTGCACGAGCGGTGCGAGCGCGAGGACGCCCCCCGATGAATAGAAGCCCGGGTCTGTGGTAAGGCGGAAAGTGAAATGCGTCGCATCACTGACGGTGACGCCATAGACGCCGTTGTAGCCGGCTGGCGAAACTCCGGAGATGGTAACGAACTGGCCGCTCACGAGGCCATGCGCCGCTGCTGTCGTGATCGTCGCCGTGCCGCCGTACGATCCCGACCATGACGCGCCGGCGATCGTGCGCAGGGGTGATGCCACCATGCCACCCGAAACGTATGTGCCCGGGTCGGCGCTGAGCGCGAAGGTGAAATGCGTTGCGTCGGTAACGGTGACCGAATGGGTGCCGTTCCATTGGGTCGGCGAAACTCCGCTGAGCGTCACAACCTGCCCGCTGCCGAGGCCATGTGCCGCCGAGGTGGTGACGGTGGCCGTGCCACCACCGGCGCTCGACCAGTTGGCGGCCGAGAAGGTGGCGACATGCGGGTAGTCGCCGGGGTCCGAGGCGAGGGCGAAAGTGAAGTGCGTGGCATCGGTGGCGGTCACCGTGCGAGTCCCTTTGTAGCCCAGCGGGCTGACGTCGGAGATGACCACGCTCTGGCCAGTGGCGAAGCCGTGGGCGGCAGTCGTCGTAATGGTGGAAGTGCCGCCCGCCCAGCGGGCCGCGGCGACATTGGCCGTCGGCGTCGCCGTCGCGGCGGTGATGCTCAGGCTGCGCGGGTTGAGCGGCTGGCTGCCGTCGCCGGCGACGCCGGTGTTGTGGGTGACGTCGTCGCTGCCGTCCTGCGTGGTACTGGACGGCGCCGGGTTGTTGTCGGCGGCGGAACCCCAGTAGTCGAAGGCGTAGTGGTGAGGCGAGCCCGAACAGCCCGAGGGAGGGTCGTTGCGTGTCGAATTGCACTGCGTGTCGAATTCGAGGGCGAGCTTGGGCGGCCGGATGCCAGCGACGAGGGGCCCGGGGTTGTTGGCAAGTGCGTAGGTGAACCGGGTGCTGCTCAGAATCGACACGATCGCTTCGTTCGTCACTTCGTAGCCGCGCGGGGAAACGCCGGTGACCGTGACGCTCTGACCGGCCGAGAAGCCGTGCGCCGTCGCTGTCGTGATGGTTGCGAGTCCGCTGAACGACGACCAGGACCTTCCCGTGACGGCAACTGTCGTCGCGCCGACTGTCGCCGTTCCCGAAACCGGCGCTCCGGCGTAGCCGAGGCGCGTGCTCGAGGAGGCGCCGGACATCAACGGGTCGATGCTGGTCGGATCGTTGGTAGCGGCGTCCGCCAGCGCGAGCGTGAAGCCGGGGCCGAGCGTATTGATTCGGTACTTGAAATAGATCCGCAGCTTGCCTTCCTGAAAGCCGGTGTTCGATTGATTGGCGCTTTGCGAGCTGGTATCGAGAGGCAGCGCCGTCGGATACCAGACGGCGCCCGCACGCGCATAGCCCGTTGCGCTGCCGAGATTGATCGTTGGCGTGCCGCTGGTGGTGACCGATGCCACGGTGCTGCCGCCGCCCGACGAGGCTACCGTACCCGCGGCGAAGCTCGTGGCATCGCGGGCCAGGGAGGCGAAGCCGCCGGGGAAGAGACAACTGACGAAGTCGGCGCTCGGCGTCGCCGGAGCATAGGCCTCGTTGCCTGTGAATGCTGTGGCCGCACTATTGAGCAGCCCGAGAGCGCTTTCGAAGTAGTTGCCGAGCGTAGCCGTCCCCGGGATCTTCTGCGCGCTGGTGCGCGGCTGCCCCGTCGTCGTCCGCCCGGCGAAGGCGAGCGCGCCGCGGCAGTTGGCGGTGCCGCTATTCACTAGCAGGCAGGGTGCGTCGACGCTGGAGCAGGTGACGAGACGGAATTGCTCCGACCAGTTCGTGTAGTAGCCCGCGTAAGTCCCGGTGACGATCCCGGCCGGGGCATCGCCGATGTACTTGCCGGAGAACTGGGGGGTGTAACTACCGACATTGGTCGGCAGGCTCGCGTTGGCGGCGCCGGCATTTGAGGTGATGTCGGTCTGCATGCGGGCTTCGATGACCGACTTCGCCTCGTTGGCGAGGGTGTTGATCTGGCCAGCCGGAATCGCCGTGGCCGGATTGCCGAAATCGGCGCGTTTGATCACGCGGTCGAAGATGTCGGCCGGGGTTACGGCCACGATGTGGTCGTTGCTGGTAGTGCTGCCGGCAGTTCCCGGGGTCAGGGTGATCACCGCGGTACCGGGGGTGAAGGCATTGCCACCGTCGAGGTAGGCTGCGACCTCGCTTGGCGTCACGCCGCAGCGATTGGCGGCGGGAGTGCGGCTTTGGCCGGCGAGGGGCGGGCCGGCGGCGAAGATCACCGCGGCGCCACCACCATCGCCGCTGTCGGGCGTCACGGCCGTTCCGGCGATGGCGAACTGTCCCTGGGTGTCCCAATTCAGCGGTTTTGGAAGCGAGGTGCCGTCAGACGATGCCTTGTACCTGCCCGATACCGCATACCAAAGGCAAGTTCCCGAGTCATCACGTAGGTCGGGCAAGCCGAGTGTCCTGTACGGCAATAGCCCAACGACGGCCTTGCCGTCGGTCCCGCCACAATCAGCCTGCAGCGCATCAGCACTACCATCGCCGTCGGTGTCGGGACAGGGCAGATAGCCGAAGACGTCGTTGGGATGCGTATCCCGGTAGGTCGCCGCGTAGCCGATCAGCGCTTCCTTGGCCTGATTCAATACCTTAAGCGTGGCCTCGCTGCGCGCCAGTGGGCGTGAGGCGATCTCGAGTTGGCTGACCGTGGCGAAGACGATGCCGAGTACGAGGAGAACGAGGAAGATCGCCAGCGCGAATCCGCGCTGCCGGCGACGCTGGTCTCCGGCCATCATCACCGACTTCCTAGGGCTTGGCCGGGGGAGCGCGATGAACGCTGATCTGCCCCTGCGCCAGGCCGCCGCTCGATTCCCGCGTGGCGCGATTGATTGCCTCGCCGACCTTGAGCCTGGCCGGCGTTTCTTCGCCGGCCTGCAGCACTGCCTGGCCGGGTTGGCGCGACCCGAGCTCAGCGGTGACGCCGGCGGGGGCGGCCCGATCGTTCTGGGCACGCCTGTTGATCCAGACGGTGCGCTTGCCAGAGGAGCGGACGACGACGCCGTCGAGGCTCATGGTGGCGCCCTCGAGCGTCTGTGTCTCCTGGATGTTGAGCTGGCGCTGGCGTTCGAGGGTGGCGCGCTTTTCTGGGGTGAAGAAGAGGCGGCCGAGCGTTGTGCCGCCACTGCCGCCATTCTGCGCGGCCGCGGTGCCGCTAACCGCGAGGAGAGCGAGCAGGAGCGGGAGGGACATGCGCTGCGGTTTCACCTTTTCTCCCGCAAGGTGATCCAGTCGATCTCGCAGTCGGCCTTGAGCTGCGCCTGCACGCCGCGCTCGCTGGTTGCGCCGCGCGGGATGCGTTCGACCGCGCACTGGCGCACGACGATCAGGGCGCGGACCCGGGCACGAAGATCGGTGAGGAAGCCGAGCAGATCGTCCTCGTGCAGCAGCTGCATCTGCAACTTCATGGCGCTCGACATGAACTCGTAACCACCACCTGAATTGCCTTCAGGCAGCAGTCCCGCCTCAACCGGTTTCTGCGGCATCAGCTCGTACTGTACGTCGATCAGCTTGCGCGCGGCCTTGATCTGGGCGATGCGCTCGATCCAGTCGAGGCGCTGTTCCTCCGTGACGTAGCCGCGCTCGACGAGCTCCTGGTAGCGGGCGATCCTGGCGCGGATATCCTGTTCCTCGTCGCGGGCGCGGGCGAGCTTGTTGCGGATGTCGCCGCGCTCGGCCTCCACCTTGCGCGCCTCGGCCTGGGCCGCCTTGGTCAACTGCAAGGCGCCGAAGACGACGGCGGCGCCGAGCAGGGCGAGGATCACCAGGATCACGACGCTCCATTGGATGCGCCGGAAGTCGGCTTTCGAGAAGGCGCCGGCACTCATCAGATTCGCCTCCCGATGCGCAGCGAGAACTGTGGGGCCTGGACTTGCGCCATGCCGTCGCCGCTGCTCTTGATCGACTTGGCCGAATCGGCCTCGAAGGAATGCTTGAGCACCTGAACGCCGAGATTGCGCGCGCGCAGGTGTTCGACGAAGACGTCGACGGCCGCCCGCTGGGCGCGTGGATCGGTGGCCAGGGCGAGGGGCAGCTGGGCGTGGAGCTCGACGGATTCGAAGAGGTCGGCGGGTGAAGTCGGCGACGGCACGGTGCCGGAACCCGGTGCGACCGGCGCGGTTCCCTGCAGCGTCGCGGCGCCGGCCCGGCCGCCGAGCGCCCAGTCGAGCCGCGTCAATTCGACACGCGGCGATTCCTGCAGGGCCTGGCTGATGGCGACATACATCGGCTCCGGCCCGTGCGCCTGTCGCAGGATGCGTTCGTAGCGGCCGGTCAGTGCCCGCAGCGCGTCGTTGGAGAGCGGGATTTTCGGCAAGGCCTGGAGGATCGCGTCATAACGGCCACGCTCGACTGCGGTCATCGCGGCGGTCTCTGCGTTGCGGGCGCCGATCGCCTGGTATTCGATCGCGTGGCGTCCCGCGAACAGAAGGCAGGCCGTGAAGATCGTCGCGCCGGTGGCGCGCAATCCGAACCGTATCTGGGCGAGCCGGAAGAAGTGGCGATCCTCGGCGGGCGCGAACTGCTCGCGCGGCGGCTTGTGTGCCAGCACGTGCAGGAATAGCGCTTCCGCCAGGGCGCTCTGCGGCGGCGTCTTGAGTCCCAGCCGCGACGAGGCATCGAGCAGGTCGATGAACTGGAAGTGGATCGTATCTGTGTCGATGCAGTTCTCGCGGAAGACCGCGGCTTGCGCGGGGTGTACCAGCACGTGGGTGGTCATCTGGTCGGCGCGCCCGATCAGGCGCTGGCCGGTCACGTACTGGTACATCCTTTCGGCCTCGGCGGCGCAGGTCAGCGCCATTTCCTCTGTGGTGCCGGTGACCAGCGGCGTCAGGCGCGAGAAGGTGACCCGGCCGTTGTCGATCAGCGTCTGGCGCACGCCGGCGCGGGTCGTCGACAGCACCATGTAGCGCTGCGCCGGTGCCCCGAGCAGCAGCGGCATGCCGGCTAGTACCATGGGCACGCTGAAAAGGCCGGCGAGGCGCCCCTCGGCCTGGCGCAGGACGGTGAGCCAGGGCTCGATCTGGGGCGGGCGGGTGAGGGCCGTGAAAAGCATGCGCTCGTCGCGGCGCCCGTCCTTCCTGCGGCCGAGCGACACGGCCGCGGCGTAGGGCGTGCCGTAGAAATATTGGGAGAGCTTGCGTTGGATCAGCGCTGTGCGGTCCTTGCCCTGGACGTAGGGAACCTCCTCGACCTGGAATCCCTCCTCGGCGAAATCAACGAGCAGGTAGAAGAGGCTGCGGCGGGCCTTGGCGACGTATTCGCCGAAAGCTTCGAAGCCGCCGGCATTCGGCGCGAACTCGGCTTCGGGCGACAGGTGGCCGCTGGCCCAGCGGTAGGCCGTCAGGCTCGTTGCGTCGAGAAAGAGCAGGCGGCGGGCGGCCATGGTCAGGTCCTCGCCGGGCCGCCCCAAGAGGACCCGCGCCCCCCCGTGGGGGGCAGCGTCCGCAAGGGATACCGTCCCCGATGCTGCGGGGGATATAAGCCGGATCTGCGAGCGTGGGGGGCCATCATCAGGTCTTGAGCTTGGTGATGACGTCGTAGATCGGGCCGAGGACCGCCAGCATGATCCAGCCGAGAATGATGCCGACCACCATGGTCATCATCGGTTCGATCATCGCCTGGACGCGCTCGATCGATTCCTTGACGTCGCGGTTGTAGAAATAGCTGACGTTGAGCAGCGCGGTATCGAGGGAGCCGGTATTCTCGCCGACGCGCAGCATGCGGATGACCAGCGGCGGGAACAGCCCGACGTTGCGGAAGGCCTCGGTGATGCTCTGGCCGTCCCCGATCATGCCGCCGACGCGCTCAAGGCCCTCCTTGATGACGAGGTTGCCCACGGCGGTCTCGGTGGCGCGGATCGATTCGAGCACGGTGATGCCCGAGCCGTACATCATCGCGAACAGGCCGGCGAAGCGGGAGAGGATGATCTTGCGCAGGATGTCGCCGATCAGCGGAATCCGCAGCTTGATGCCGTCCCAGCGATAGCGTGCCCGGGGGTTGGTATGCACCGCGGCAGCGATGGCGACGGCGACGAAGATGGGCAGGCCGATCACGACGTACCAGTAGTTGACGAAGAACTCGGAGGTCGCGATCAGCACCTTGGTCTGCAGCGGTAGCTGCTGCCCCATGTTTTTGATGAAGCCGGCCATCTTCGGCACCAGGTAGATCATCATGAAAAACGTCACACCAAGCACCACGGTGCCGAGGAAGGCCGGGTACATGATGAGCTTCTTGGTATGGGCGGCGAGTTCGTCCTGCCACTTGAGGCCCTCGAGCAGGCTCTTGAGCACGTCCGGCAGATTGCCGGTGTCCTCGCCGGCACGGATCAGGCTCTGGAAAACGCCGTCGAAGACCCGTGGGTAGTCGCCCATAGCCTGCGACAGGGTGTCGCCGCCTTCGATGCTCTCGATCATGCTGGCGATCGTCTCGCGGAACTGCGGGTGGGTCATGCTGTCGCGCAGGTCGGTCATGCCCTCGACGATCGGCACGCCGGCTCGCACGAGCTGCTCGAGGTGGAAGCAGAAGTTGATCAGCTCGCGGCGCGGCACCTTGGCGGCGAAGAGGGCGCTGCCCTGCGAGACCGGGTTGCCGTTGATGAAGTCGAGCCCCATGCGTTTCAGGCGCATCTCGAGGTCGATCGGGTTGATCGCGTCGATGCGGCCGAAGACCACGCGGCCGGCGTCGTTCATGGCCTTGTAGGCGTAGAGAGCCACTATGCCTATGACCTCGCCGGGCCGCCCCAAGAGGGCATGCGCCCCCCCGTGGGGGGCAGCGAGCCGACTTTGCGAGCGTGGGGGGCCAACATTACATCCGTTCGGTCAGGTCGACGACGCGGGCGACTTCCTCGATCGAGGTTGATCCATCGAGCACGCGGCGCAAGCCGTCCTCGGCCAGCGGGCGGAAGCCCTTGGTCAGGGCGGCGTTGCGGATTTCGCGCGCCGTGGCGCGACGGGCGATGAGCTCGTCGATGTCGGCATCCATGCGCAGGATCTCCATGATCGCGAGGCGGCCCCGGTAGCCCTGGTACTCGCAGCGCTCGCAGCCGGCGGGGCGATAGAGAATCGGTGGCGGGCGGATCTGCTCGGCGGAGAGCAGGCGTCGCTCGTGCGGCTCGGCGGTGTAGGGCTTGCGGCAGTGCGGACAGAGCCGCCGCACCAGGCGCTGGGCGACGACGCCGATGATGTTGCCGGCCATGATGTCGGGCAGGATGCCGATGTCCAGCAGGCGGGGGATCGCGCCGAGCGCCGAGTTGGTGTGCAGCGTCGAATAGACCTGGTGGCCGGTCATGGCGGCGCGGAAGGCCATCTCGGCCGTCTCGGCGTCGCGCACCTCGCCGACGAGGATGATGTCGGGATCCTGGCGCATCATCGAGCGGATGCCGTTGGCGAAGTCGAGCTTGGCCGCCTCGGCCACCGAGGTCTGGCGGATCATGGCCATCGGATACTCGACCGGATCCTCCAGGGTCATGATGTTTACGCCTTCCTCGTTGATGTGGTTGAGCACCGAGTAGAGCGTGGTGGTCTTGCCGCTGCCGGTGGGGCCGGTGACGAGGATGATGCCCTCGGGCCGGCCGATCATCAGCTTGAGCATCGACAGCTGCTCGTCGTCGAGGCCAATCTGGTCGAGCGGCACGATGCCCCGCTGGCGGTCGAGGATGCGCAGCACCAGGTTCTCGCCGTGGATCGTGGGCTGGGCGGCGACGCGGAAGTCGACCTGGCGGCCGCTGATGGTCAGCGAGATGCGGCCGTCCTGCGGCGCGCGCATTTCGGCGATGTTCATGCTGCTCATCACCTTGAGGCGCACCGCCATCGCCGGCCAGTAGGACTTGTGCAGGGCGCGGATCTGCCGCAGGATGCCGTCGATGCGGTAGCGGATGCGCAGGAAGTTGGCTTCGGGCTCGAAGTGGATGTCCGAGGCCTCGCGCTTGACGGCATCGGTGAGCAGGGCGTCGACGAGGCGCACCACCGGCTGGCTGTATTCGTCGAGCGTGGCCGCCAGCGTGCGGTAGTCGATCTCGCCCGTCTCGATCTCGTGCAGGATGCCGTCGATCGACAGCTCGTGGCCGTAGTACTGGTCGATGGCGCGGGCAATCTCGGACTCGCCGGCAAGCAGCGACTCGATCAGCACATCGTGCGTGAACAGCGCGCGCAACTTGTCCAGCGCGACGATGTCGTTGTGATCCGCGATGGCGATGGTCAGACGCTGCTCGGCGGGGCGGTAGTCGAGCGGCAGCAGATGGTGGCGCATCGCCAGCTCGCGCGGCACCAGCCGCAGGGCGTCGGCATCGACCGTGGCGTGGGCGAGGTCGATCGACTTCTGCCCGAGGGATTCGCCCAGCGCCTCGCGCAGCGTCGCTTCCGAAACGAAACCCAAGCTGACCAGCAGTCTGCCCACCGGCTGGTTGGATTTCATCTGCTCCAGCAGCGCGATGCGCAACTGGTCTTCGGAAATCACGCCCTGCGCGATCAGGACCTGGCCGATCGGGCGGCGGGAGGGGAGCGGCTGCGGGCTGTTCATCTCAGCGCCATTGTCGGATATAGCGCCAGCGGCGGCAAGGGGCTGTTCGTGATGTTCGGCACAGGTCGCCGCGCACGTCGCGACGGCCGCAGCGGGTCAGGGCTGCAACTCGCGCAGGCGGCTTGCGACCAGGGCCTTGTCGAAGCCGGCCGGACGCTGTGCCGCGGTCGCCAGCGCCTGGTTGTAGTACTGCGCGGCGAGGCGAGGCTGGCGCAACTGGTCGAGACTGACGGCGAGATTGAAGGCATAGTCCGGGTTCTCGGGCTCGATGCTGTAGGCTCTGAAGTAGGCCTGCTGCGACTCGTTCCAGCGGGCCTGCCGGGCAAGGATGTTGCCCAGGGCGAAATGCAGGGCCGCGATTTCGGGTTGGGCCGCGATCAGGGTTTTCAGCCGCGACTCCTGCGCCTGCGGATCCGCGCCGCCGCGCGCACCCGAATTGATCAGGGCAGCCTGGGCGCGTGCATCCTTCGGGTCGGCCTCGAGAGCCTTGAGCCAGTAGTCCTCGGCCTTTGCCACATTATGCTGGCGCAGGGCGATGGCCGCGAGGCCGTGCAGGGCGTCGCTGTTGCGCGGTTCGCTGCGCAGCACGCGTTCGTACTCGGCCTGGGCCGTCGCGAGATCGCCGGCGTTGAGGGCTTCGAAACCCTGGGCCAGCGACGGGTTGACCTTCAACTGCGATCGGGTGATGCGCACCGGGCTGGCCGGGTCGGCCGGCGCTGCGGCAGGGGCGGCGCGGGTCGGCCCCGCACGCCGCGGCGGCGGCGCCTCGTCCGCCTCGTCGTCGCTCCGGGCCGCGACCTTCGCTGCGGCCGAGGTGCTCGCCGCGGGTGCGGGAAGGGCAGGAGCGGCGGCCGGCGCCATCGGCGCGGCCGGCGGCGCAGCGGCGATCTGGGATGGCTGGGGTGCCGGGGAAGCCTGCGTCGGTGCTTTGCCGGCAAGTCCCGACTTGGGTTGAAGTTGCCACCAGAAATAGCCGCCAATGGCGGCTATGCCGACCACCGTAGCGCCACCGACGGCGATGGCGAATCCCTTGCGGCTGCGTTCCGGCTGTTTGGCGGTGAAGACCTGCTGCGCCGCCTTGCGCTCGTTATCGGCCGGGGCGGCAGTGCGAGGTGGCGGGCCGGGACGCGCGGCGGCCGGCGCGGCTGCTACGGGTTGTGGCGCGGCGGCGGGCTGCGGCGCCGGCCGCGGCTGCGGCTGCGGCGCTTCGGCGGCGGGCTTGCTCGGTCGTTTCTCCGGGGGGGCGGAGGCGGCGTGTGCGATGAAGTCGGCGTCTAGCACTTCGAGCTGCGCCGGCAGTTCCGGCAGCTGCTTGCCGCCGGACTGCGGTTCGGCAGGCGCCTCCGCGGTCGCCGGAGTGGCGGCGTCAATAGGTTCGAGACGCAACTCCTCGCCAGCCCCGGCCGGCGGATCGCCCGACTGCTTGGCCTGTTCCGCCTTCTTCAGGGCGTCCATCAGCAGGCTCACCGCGCTGGCTCCCCTTGACCTGATCTGACGTCGATATAGGGTTGCGGCGGGCCGGGGTTGTTGGCGAAATAGTCCTTGTTGGGCACCTGTCCGGTCTGGCTACGGTAGTCGCCGGCCAGGCTCGGGTCGCGAATGATGGTCGGCTTGAGCAGGACGACGAGTTCGCCCTTGACGGTCTTGTCGTTGCGACCGGTAAACAGGGTTCCCAGTGCCGGCAGCTTTGAGAGGAAGGGCACGGCATCTGTGGTGTTGTTGAGCTCGTCGTACATCAACCCGCCCATGACGGCGATTTCGCCGTTGGCGAGCCGAACCATGGATTCCATTTCGCGGGTCTGGATTTCCGGCACGGAGTTGGGGATGCTGGCCGGAATGCTCGGATTCGGATCCTGCTTGTAGCCGGTGACGCGGGAAATCGTCGGGCGGATGTTGAGGAGGATGTCTTCGGCGTCGCCGACCTGGGGCGTGACGCTCATAACCAGGCCGACGGACACCGAGTTCGGCGTCGTCGTGACCGTCGTCAGCGACGGGGAGCTTCCACCGGGTGTCGTCGTGTCCGACTTGACCGTGAAATAGACGATGTTCTCGACCACCTTGAGCATCGCGGTCTGGTTGTTGAGTACGCTGATCTTGGGACTCGACAGCACTTTGACGTTGCCGAAGGTCTCGAGGAACTTCAGTGTGGCCGCGATGTTGAGGCCGGGCGCGACGTAGTTGAGCACGAAGGCCTTGCCGGTCTCGCCGATATCGGTAAACGATCCACCCAGGGCCTGGCCCATGGCGAAGCCTGCGCTGCCGGTACGCAGGCGCCGCCAGTTGATGCCGTGCTGGTATTCGTCGCTCAGTCGGACCTCGGCGATGGTTGCCTCGATCATGACCTGACGACGCGAACTGTTGATCACCTGGTCGAGGTATTCCTGCACCTTCTCGTGCTGACGCCCCGTGGCGCGTACGACGACGATGCCGGCCTCCGGATTAATGATCACCGAGGCGGCCTCACGGAAGGTGGTGCGGCGCACGACCGTCGTGCCCTGCTGCTGCAGCGCTGCCGGGTTGGGGCTGCCGGCGATCGAGGACTGCGCAGTGGCGCTGCGGCCGCCGGCGGCCGCAGCGGCCCCGGTACCGGTGGTGCTCTGCTGGTCCGTGCGTTCGACGACGGTCTCGCTCGACCCCTCGGGCAGGGTCTTGTCGGTTTCGCGCAGCAGGTCCTTGACGTTCTTCTCGAGCGATTCCCAGAAGTGGTTCTGTGCCTTGCTGTTGACCGTTGTCGCCGAGGTGTTGCCGCCCCCCGCGGTCGCGGCGCCACCGGTCGTCGCTGCGGTGCTGGTCGATGCGATCTGGGTGTTGATCGTCACCGTGCCGGTGAGGTCGCGCGACATGTTGACGTAATCGACCTTGTAATTGCGCAGGAAGGGCGAATCCGGCATGACGATGAGGTTGGGGCCGTCGATCTCCCAACGCATGTCGACCTGCTTGGCGATGCGGCTGAGCAGTTGCTGCAGGGTCTGGTCGATGGCGTTGAGGGTGACGGTGCCGACCAGGCCGGGGTGGATGTCGACGTTGAGCTTGGCATCGCGGGCCAGCGCGAAGAGCAGTTCCTGTACCCGTATGTCCTTCACCACCACGCTGTAGGTCTCGACCTTGGGGGCGGCCTTGGGCTTGGACAGGCTGACGCTGTTTTGTACCGGCGCGGGGATGTTGCTCGACGCGGGGCGCACGTCCTCGGCGCGCAGATGACCGCTCGACGGCGGTTGCACCGGGGCGTTGGTACAGCCGGAAAGGGTGGCGAGCGTGGCGGCGGCCAGCATGCCGGCAGCGGCCATGGTGCGGGTCAGACTTGGCATCGCATGGAGCATCGAATGGGACATCGCCGCCTTCCCTGAGCGGAACGGTTTGATCATATCACGTCAAAAACCCTTGGCAACTTTATGAATTTTTGCAGTTTATTCCCTTTTATCGAAGCTTGACCACCTGGCGCGGATAGGGTTGATACGGCCGCAATTCGGTCGGCAGGGTCTTGAGGGCTTCCACGGCCGCGGCACGGCTCGGGAAATCGCCGTAAATGACGCCCATGCGCTCGCTGCCGTGCAGGGGCACGAAGTAGACGCGAACCTGCGCCGGGTCGAGCAGGGCGTCGGCGCGTGCGAGCAGGGCCTCGATCCGCCGTGCCTGGGAACTGTCGGTGCCGAGTAGTTGGATGAACCAGCGGTCGTTCGGCGTCTTCTCGAACCATGATCGATGCTCGGCGAGGCGTTTTTGCACCGCCTGCGGCAGCTTCTGCCAGGCCACCGGCGCGGGCGGGACAGGCGGAACGGGTGGGGCGGCTGGCGCCGCCGAGAGTGCCGGCGGCTGACTTGCGGCGTTCGTCGGCGCGGCTGTCACGGGATTCGAGGGGCTCGCCATCGTCGGCGCGGATTGGGGCGCTGCCGGAGCGGCTGGTGCCGCAGGAGGGGCGACGGCAGTCGGTGTCGGTGCAGGAGCAGCGGCAGGAATAGGTGCAGCGGCAGGAGCAGGGGCAGGCGGGATGGCGACCGGGGTCGGCGGCGCACCCTGTTGGCTCCAGAACACGCCCGCGCCGGCGACCACCAGCACCACGGTCGCAGCAGCGGCGATCCAGGCCGTCCGGTCGGCGCGCGGCATGGTGCCGAATTCGGAATCGGCGACGGCCGCCTTCACGTGCCGGGCGGTGATCTGGTGGGTGTTCTGGCTGTAGGCGGCGAGCAGGGCCTTGTCGGCGAGGATATTGACGCGTCGCGTCAGTCCCAGCGAGGCCCTGGCGATTTCGCGGATCGCGGCCGGGGCGAAGATGCTGGGGCCCTTGTAGCCGGCAGCCCGCATGCGGAAGTCGAGATACTCGGCGATGTCCTCGCGCACCAGCGGCTCGAGGGCGAAGTTGTGGGTGATGCGCTCCTTGAGCTGGCGCATGTCGGGGCGGCTCAGTACCTCGTTGAGTTCGGGCTGGCCGAACAGGACCAGCTGCATCAGCTTGTGGCGATTCGATTCGAGGTTCGACAGCAAGCGGATTTCCTCGAGCGTCTCGGCCGGCATGGCATGGGCCTCGTCGATCAGCACCACAACCTGGCGGTCCTCGGCGTAGAGCTCGATCAGGTGGTCCTGGAGGATGCGCAGCATCGTCGCCAGCCGCGTGTGTTCCGGGATTTCGAGCTCGAGTTCGTCGGCGATGGCATAGAGGATGTCGTCGCGCGCGAGCGAGGGATTGGCCAGGTAGACGATGGAGACGTGAGCCGGCAGGCGCTCCATCAGCACGCGGCAGAGCATGGTCTTGCCGCTGCCGACTTCGCCGCTGACCTTGACGATGCCCTCGTCGTGGGTGATCGCATACATCAGCGCTTCCAGCGTCGCGCCACGGTTGGCGCCGGCGAAGAAGAAGTCGGTGTGCGGTGTGATGCGGAACGGGACTTCGGAAAGACCGAAGTGCTCGAGGTACATGGTGGCCGGTCCTAAGCGTGCGTTGGGTGGTCGGGCGGCAGGGTCAGGAGTCCGTGCGCGAAAGTGTCTCGATGCGATTGTAGAGCGTCGTCCGGTTCACGCCCAGAATTTTGGCCGCATGGCTCAGGTTGCCTTGCGCCAGCTGTTGTGCGGCATTGATGTAGGCCCGTTCCCACTGCCGCAACAGGCGATCGAGGCTGAAGTCTCCCTGGTGTCCCTGATCGCGGAGATGGTCCAGCGCCAGCCTTTCGAAGGCGGCCGGGTCCGCGGGCAGCCCCGGCGGGGACGACCCGGTCTGCGCGCCGCCCTCGTCGAGTTCGTCCTCGAGTTCGTACAGTCCGATGCGTTCCGCCGGATGCTTGGTCGTCAGGCGGATGACGATGTTGCGCAGCTCGCGGACGTTGCCGGGAAATGCGTAGTCGAGCCAGCGCTGGCGAGCGTCCTCGGCGAGGCTGAAGGGTTGGGTGGCGAACAGGCGGGCGAACTCGTGGCTGAAATGCTCGAGCAGCAGCAGGCGGTCGTCGCCGAGCTCGCGCACCGGCGGCACGCTGACGGTGAACACCGACAGCCGGTGATAGAGGTCGGCGCGGAAGCGGCCCTCGCGTACTTCCTTCTTGAGGTCGCGGTTGGTCGCGGCGATGACGCGCGTACGCGACGTGCGCGACTGGGTTTCGCCGACGCGCTGATATTCGCCGTTCTCGAGCACGCGCAGCAGCTTGGGCTGCAGGTCGAGCGGCAGTTCGCCGATCTCGTCGAGGAACAGCGTGCCGTCGGCAGCATCCTCGAAATAGCCGGCACGTGCGCCCGCGGCGCCGGTGAATGCCCCCTTGGCATGGCCGAACAGCGTCGGCTCGACCAGAGAAGGTGCGATGGCGGCGCAGTTGAGGGCGAAATAGGGCCGACGGGCGCGCTCCGACAGGTGATGGAGGGCATTGGCGACGAGTTCCTTGCCGCTACCCGATTCGCCCTCGATCAGCACGGGGAAGGGGGCGTTGGCATACTGGCGCAGTTGCAGGCGCAGCTTCTGCATCGGGGCGCTTTGCCCGATCAGCAGGGCATCGGCCGTGGCGGCCGTTGCAGGAACGGCTTCCCGGCCGACGGCCAGCAACTGCTTGAGCAGAGCCAGCAGGTGTTGCGGCTCGGCCGGCTTGGCGACGAAGTCGGCGGCGCCGAGCACGCGTGCGTGCCGGGCATTGGCGGCATCGTTCTGGCCGGAAAGCACGACGATGCGGATGTCGGGAACGCGTGCCAGCAGTTCGGCGATCAGGGCGAAACCTTCGTCCGGCCGGTGAGGGGTGGGCGGCAGGCCGAGGTCGATCAGGGCGGCGACCGGCAGGTCTTCGCGCTGTTCGAGGGCCTTCAGCGCTTCGCCCCGCGTGTCCGCGGAGACGATGGCGAACTCCTTGCCGAGGAAGTACCTGAGCGAATCGACGATCAGCGGGTCGTCGTCGACGATCAGCAGCGTAGGGCTTTGGGCTGGCAGGGTGCCTGGGGCGTCGCTCACGGGGCGGGGAATGTTCGTTACGCGGTCTGCGGCATGATACAGGACGACAACGGTGCGCATATCGCCTTGCGCCTTCCCGTCCCGCGGTCATGCCAATGGCGTGGCCGCGGAGGGCCGGCCCGGCCCTTCTGCTAGAATCGCGCGGCCAAAAAAAGCAAGATATGGACGACAACCCGCTCATCCGCTTGACCGACGTCAACTTTGCCTACGACCGGCGACCGATCCTGACCGGGATCAACATGGTCATCCCGCGCGGCAAGGTCGTCGCGATCATGGGACTGTCCGGCTGCGGCAAGACCACGACGCTGCGCCTCATCGGCGGCCAGCTCAAGCCCTCGTCGGGCAAGGTGGAGGTCGACGGCCAGGTGGTACATGAACTCGATTCCGACGGCCTCTACGAACTGCGCCGGCGCATGGGCATGCTGTTCCAGTTCGGCGCGCTGTTCACCGACATGTCGGTCTACGACAACATCGCCTTCCAGATGCGCGAGCACACCGACCTGCCGGAAGAGTTGATCCACGACATGGTGATGATGAAGCTCCATGCCGTGGGCCTGCGCGGCGCCGCCCGCCTGATGCCCTCCGAACTGTCGGGCGGCATGGCGCGGCGCGTGGCGCTGGCGCGGGCCATCGCGCTCGACCCCATGCTCATCATGTACGACGAGCCTTTCGCCGGCCTCGACCCGATCTCGCTGTCCATCGTCGGCGAGCTGATCCGCAAGCTCAACGATGCGCTCGGCACCAGTTCCATCGTGGTGACCCACGACGTGCAGGAGTCGCTGAAGATCGTCGATTACGTCTATTTCGTCTCCGCCGGCAAGATCGTCGCCGAGGGCACCGCCGAGCAAATCAAGCACTCGACCGAGCCCTATGTGCACCAGTTCGTCTGGGGCGAACCCGACGGCCCGGTGAATTTCCATTACCCGACGACGCGCCCCTACGGCGAGGAGATGCTCTCGGGTCCGGGCAGGAAGCAGGTGTGGTGGTGAACGCCCTGCGCCGCATTCTCGAAGCCCTCGGCCACCGCGTGACCAAGCGGATCTGGCGCCTCGGCTTCGCCGCCCGCTTCCTCTTCGCCACCCTGCTGCACTCGGGCACGGCGCTGAAGCGCTTCCACCTGACCATCCGCGAGATCTATTTCACCGGGGTGCTGTCGCTGATCATCATCCTGGTGTCGGGCCTTTTCGTCGGCATGGTGCTGGGCTTGCAGGGCTACGACACGCTGCAGCGCTACGGTTCGACCGAGGCGCTGGGCATCCTGGTCGCGCTGTCGCTGGTGCGCGAACTCGGTCCCGTGGTGTCGGCGCTGCTCTTCGCCAGCCGCGCCGGTTCGGCGATCACCGCCGAGATCGGCCTGATGAAGGCGACCGAGCAGCTCTCGGCCATGGAAATGATGGCCGTCAATCCGATCGCCCGCGTCGTCGCGCCGCGCTTCTGGGCCGGGGTGATCTCGATGCCGCTGCTGGCCGCGCTGTTCTCGGCCATGGGCATCTTCGGCGGCTACCTGGTCGGCGTGCAACTGATCGGTGTCGATGCCGGCTCCTTCTGGTCGCAGATGCAGGCCTCGGTCGATTTCCGCGAGGACATCGTCAACGGCGTCATCAAGAGCTTCGTCTTCGGCGTTATCGTCAGCTGGATCGCCGTATTCGAGGGCTACGACTCCGACCCGACGGCCGAGGGCGTCTCCGGCGCCACCACGCGCACGGTGGTGACTTCCTCGCTCGCCATCCTCTTCGCCGATTTCATTCTTACCGCTTTCATGTTCCGGGGCTAACCATGAACCGTGCCACCATCGATCTCTGGGTCGGAGTCTTCGTCGCCATCGGCCTCGCCTCGCTGCTTTTCCTTGCCCTGAAGGTCGGCAACCTGGCCGCCTCCAGCACGGGCGAGACGTACCGGCTGCAGGCCGAATTTGATAACATCGGCGGGCTCAAGGTTCGGGCGCCGGTGAAAAGCGCGGGGGTCGTCGTCGGGCGGGTTGCGGACATCGGCTTCGATGCGGAGTCGTACCGCGCGGTGGTGGCGATGAACATCGACAGCCGCTACAAGTTTCCGCGCGACACCATCCTGACCATCAACACCTCCGGCCTGCTCGGCGAGCAGTACATCGGCTTCGAGGTCGGCGGCGACACGGAAATGTTCAAGGACGGTGCGATGGTGAAGAAGACGCAGTCGGCCGTCGTGCTGGAGAAGCTGATCAGTCAGTTCATGTTCAATAAGGCGGCCGAGGACAATGGCGGCGGCGAGAAGAAGTGAGGTGGATGGCGTGGAGAATCTGCTGAGAAGGCGAGTTTCACTGCTTCCGGTGCTGGCGGTCGTCGCCCTGCTGCTCGGCGGCTGCGCCACCTCCGGCAATCCCAAGGACCCGATCGAAGGCTTCAACCGCGCCATGTTCGGCGTCAACGAGGGTCTCGACAAGGTGATCTTCAAGCCGGTCGCCACCGGCTACGACGTGGTGCTGCCGTCACCTGTGAAAACCGGCGTCGCCAACGTCTTCGGCAACCTCGACGATGCCGTCATCGGCGTCAATAACCTGCTGCAGGGCAAGGGCAAGGACGGTTTCTCCGACTTCGGCCGCGTCCTCCTCAACAGCACCGTCGGCATCTTCGGCCTGTTCGACGTCGCCACCCAGATCGGCCTCGAGAAGCATGACGAGGATTTCGGCCAGACCTTCGGCCGCTGGGGCATGGGGCCGGGCGCCTACGTCTATTGGCCCGTTTTCGGCTCGCGCACGGTGCGCGACAGTTTCGGCATGTTCCTCGACTGGTATGCCGATCCCGTGGTCGCCGTCGTCCACGACGTGCCCGCGCGCAACAGCCTGATCGCGCTGCGCTTCATCAGCCACCGCGCGCAATTTCTGCCGGCCGACAAGGTGATCGAGGAGGCCGCGCTCGACAAATACGCCTATGTACGGGACGGCTATCTACAGCGTCGCCGCAACGTGATTTATGACGGCAATCCGCCGCGCGAGAAGGAAGACTTTTAAGCCGTGAAGAACCCTAATGAATCCCCCATGAAGTGGTTGCTGGGCATCATCGCCGCGCTGTGCCTCAATGCCGGCGCGCTGGCGCAGGAACTGGCGCCCGACGTCCTCATCAAGAACGTCACCAACGAGGTGCTCGACATCGTCCGCAAGGACAAGGAAATCCAGTCGGGCAGCACCAGGAAGGCGATCGATCTGGTCGATGCCAAGGTGCTGCCGCATTTCAATTTCACCCGCATGACCCAGCTGGCGGTCGCGCGCGACTGGCGCCAGGCTTCGCCGGAACAGCAGAAGACGCTGACCGCCGAATTCAGGACCCTGCTGGTGCGCACCTATTCGAAGGCGCTGACGGAGTACAAGAACCAGACCGTCGATTTCAAGCCGTTCAAGATGCAGCCGGCGGAGACCGACGTCAAGGTCCGCACCCTGATCAACCAGCCCGGCGCCAAGCCGATCGATCTCGACTACTACCTCGAGAAGCAGCCCAACGGCTGGAAGGTCTACGACATCGAGGTCGGCGGCGTCAGCCTCGTCACCAACTATCGCAGCGAGTTTTCGACTCAGGTGCGGCAGGGCGGCATCGATGGCCTGATCGCGACCCTGCAGAAAAAGAACAAGACGGGTGAGGCCACCGTCCCGAAGAAATGAGTGTGTCTGCCGCAATGCCGCGGGTATGCTCATGGCGATAAGCAGCGCCGGCGATCGCATTGCCGTGGACGGGGCGATGACCCTGCCGATGGCGACGAACCTGCTGAACGAGGGCAACGCGCTGATTGCGGACGGACTCGATCTCGTCGATCTGTCCGCCGTCACCGACGTAGACTCCTCGGGTCTCGCCGTGGTCTTCGGCTGGCTGCGCGCCGCCAAGGCGCAGGGCAAGGTCATCCGCGTCGCCAATCCGCCGGAGGATTTCATCAGCCTCGCCGAGGTCTATGGCGTGGCCGACCAGTTGCCGCTCGCCTGACGGCGCCGCTGCTTCTCCGCGTTTTCCCGTTCCATGGTTCCCGCTCTCCGCATTGCCGGCGTCACCAAGCGCTTCGGTACGACCCGGGCGCTGGCCGGCATCGACCTCGAAGTGGCGCAGGGCGAGTTCTTTGGCCTGCTCGGCCCCAATGGCGCCGGCAAGACCACGCTGATCTCGGCACTGGCGGGGCTGGTGCGGCCCGACAGCGGGCGCCTCGAAGTGATGGGTCACGATGTCCAGGCCGATTACCGCCAGGCCCGGCTCAAGCTCGGCGTGGTGCCGCAGGAACTGGTGTTCGATCCCTTCTTTTCGGTGCGCCAGACCCTGCGCATCCAGTCCGGCTACTACGGCATCCGCCGCAACGATGACTGGATCGACGAGATCCTCGCCAACCTCGACCTCGCGGGCAAGGCCGAAGCCAACATGCGCTCGCTCTCGGGCGGCATGAAGCGCCGCGTGCTGGTGGCGCAGGCCCTGGTACACAAGCCGCCGGTGATCGTGCTCGACGAGCCGACCGCCGGCGTCGATGTCGAACTGCGCCAGGGCCTGTGGCGCTTCATCCGCCGGCTCAACGGCGAGGGCCACAGCATCGTCCTGACGACGCACTACCTGGAAGAGGCCGAGACGCAGTGCGGACGCATCGCCATGATGAAGGCCGGCCGCATCGTCGCGCTCGACAGCACGGGGAACCTGCTGCGGCGCTTCGGCGACGGCACAACCAATCTCGAAGACGCCTTCATGCGCGTGATGAAGGAAGCCGCATGATTGGCTTTCTCACGCTTCTCCAGAAGGAAATCCTGCGCTTCTGGAAGGTCGGCTTCCAGACCGTCGCCGCGCCGGTGGTCACCGCCTTGCTCTACCTGCTGATCTTCTCCCATGTGCTCGAGGACCACGTGCGCATCTACGACAACGTCCCCTACACGGCTTTCCTCGTGCCCGGGCTGGTGATGATGTCGATATTGCAGAACGCCTTCGCCAATTCCTCGTCGTCGCTGATCCAGTCCAAGGTCACCGGCAGCGTCGTCTTCATGCTGCTGGCGCCGATTTCCTATCGCGCCTTCTGGGCGGCCTACGTCGGCGCCGCGGCGCTGCGCGGCCTGCTGGTCGGACTCGGCGTGTTCCTGGTGACGCTCGGCTTCACCGGCGCGCGGCTGGAGGCGCCGCTGTGGATACTCGTCTTCGCCGTGCTCGGCGGCGCGGTGCTCGGCACGCTCGGCGTCATCGCCGGCATCTGGTCCGACAAGTTCGACCAGCTCGCCGCCTTCCAGAATTTCCTGATCATGCCGCTGACCTTCCTTTCCGGCGTGTTCTATTCCATCCACTCCCTGCCGCCGTTCTGGCAGCAGGTGTCGCATTGGAACCCGGTCTTTTACATGATCGACGGCTTCCGCTACGGATTTTTCGCCTTGTCCGACGTGTCGCCGTGGCAGAGCCTGGCGGTGGTCGGGGTATGCTTCGTACTTCTCGCCGCGGTGACGCTGGAGTTGCTGCGTCGCGGCTACAAACTGAGGATGTGACCATGCTGGACCCGCAAGAAATTCAGGAGTGGATCGCCGCCGGCCTGCCCTGCGAACAATTGAGCGTCGATGGCGACGGCCAGCACTTCCAGGCCGTCATCGTCAGCCGGGAATTCGCCGGCCTCAATCGCGTGCAGCGGCAGCAGCGCGTGAACAAGGTGCTCAAGGAGCACTTCGACAGCGGCGTGCTGCACGCGCTGTCGATGCAGTGCCTGACCCCGGAAGAGGCGGCCGCCCGTGGATAAGCTGCTGATCGAAGGCGGCCGGCCGCTGTCCGGCGAAGTCGCCATTTCCGGGGCGAAGAACGCGGCGTTGCCGCTGCTCTGCGCCGCGCTGCTGACGAAGGAGCCGCTGACGCTGACCAATGTGCCGGCGCTCAACGACATCGACACCATGCTCAAGCTGCTGGTGCAGATGGGCGTCAAAGTCGAAAAAGTTATGCGTAGCGGTATCCCCGGGGACGGCGCTGGCGAGACGGTGATCCTGGATGCCTCGGGTCTCGACAATCCCGTCGCGCCCTACGAGCTGGTCAAGACCATGCGCGCCTCGGTGCTGGTGCTGGGGCCGCTGGTGGCGCGCGCCGGCGAGGCCAGGGTTTCGCTGCCCGGCGGTTGCGCCATCGGCGCGCGGCCGGTCGATCAGCACATCAAGGGCCTCACCGCGATGGGCGCCGAGGTCGCGGTCGAGCATGGCTACGTCCATGCCAAAGCGGCGCGACTCAAGGGCGCGCGGCTATTCACCGACATGGTCACCGTCACCGGCACCGAGAACCTGATGATGGCGGCGTGCCTGGCCGACGGCGAAACGGTGATCGAGAACGCCGCGCGCGAGCCCGAGGTGGTCGATCTGGCCAACTGCCTCGTCGCCATGGGCGCGCAGATCTCCGGCGCCGGCACCGACGTGATCCGCATCCGCGGCGTCGAGCGCCTGCACGGCGCCACCCACCGCATCATGCCCGACCGCATCGAGACCGGCACCTATCTCTGCGCGGCGGCCGCCGCCGGCGGGCAGATCCGGCTGACGCGGACCTCGTCGGCCTACCTCGATGCGGTGATCGACAAGCTGATGGATGCCGGCTGCGACATCGGCATCGAGCGCGAGGCCATCACCCTCAAGGCGCCGGCGCGGCCGACGGCGGTGTCGATCCGCACCTCCCCCTACCCGGCGTTTCCCACCGACATGCAGGCCCAGTTCATGGCGCTCAATGCGGTGGCCGAGGGCACCGCGGTGATCCGCGAGACGATTTTCGAGAACCGGTTCATGCACGCGGTTGAGCTGATCCGCCTCGGCGCCGACATCAAGATCGACGGCAACACCGCCTTCGTCACGGGCAAGCCCAAGCTCGACGGCGCCACCGTGATGGCCACCGACCTGCGTGCCTCGGCCAGCCTGGTCATCGCCGGCCTCGTCGCGCAGGGCGAGACGCTGATCGAGCGCATCTACCACCTCGATCGAGGCTACGAGAACCTGGAGCAGAAGCTCGCCGCGCTCGGCGCGAAAGTCCGGCGGGTAAAATAGCCCCATGAATGGAATCACCATAGCGCTCTCCAAGGGCCGCATCTTCGAGGAAACCCTGCCGCTGCTGGCGGCCGCCGGCATCGTGCCGAGCGAGAACCCGGAGTCCTCGCGCAAGCTGATCATAGGCACCAATCGACCCGACGTGCGCGTCGTCATCGTGCGCGCCTCCGACGTGCCGACCTACGTGCAGTACGGCGCGGCCGACCTCGGCATCGCCGGCAAGGACGTGCTGCTCGAGCACGGCGGCGCCGGCCTCTACCAGCCGCTCGACCTCAAGATCGCCAAGTGCCGCATGTGCGTCGCCGCGCCGGCCGGCTTCGACTACGCCGCCGCGGTGCGCCGCGGCGCACGGCTGCGCGTCGCCACCAAGTACATCAACACCGCACGCGAGCACTTCGCCGCCAAGGGCGTGCATGTCGACCTGATCAAGCTCTACGGATCGATGGAGCTGGCGCCGCTGGCCGGCCTGGCCGAGGCCATCGTAGACCTCGTCTCGTCGGGCGGAACCTTGAAGGCCAACAATCTCGTCGAGGTCGAGGACATCATGCCGATCTCTTCCCGCCTGGTGGTCAACCAGGCCGCGCTCAAGCTCAAGCGCGATCTGCTGCAGCCGGTCATCGACGCCTTCGCCGGAGCGGTCAAATGAACATTCGCCGCCTGTCCACCCGCGATCCCGAATTCCTGGCCACGCTCGATGCGCTGCTCGCCTTCGACAACTCGACCGACGAGGCCATCGAGAAGACCGTCGCCGAAATCCTCGCCAGCGTGCGCAAGCAGGGCGATGTCGCCGTGCTCGACTACACCCGCCGCTTCGACAAGCTCGAGGCGGCGACCATGGCGCAGCTGGAACTGCCCAAGGACGAACTCAAGGCGGCCTTCGACGGTTTGCCCGCCGCGCAGCGCACCGCGCTCGAACAGGCTGCCGCCCGCGTGAAGAGCTACCACGAGCGGCAGAAGCTCGAGTCATGGGAATACACCGAAGCCGACGGCACGCGGCTGGGCCAGAAGGTCACGCCGCTCGACCGCGTCGGTCTTTACGTTCCCGGGGGCAAGGCCGCCTACCCGAGTTCGGTGCTGATGAACGCGATGCCGGCCAAGGTCGCCGGGGTCCGCGAACTCATCATGGTGGTACCGACGCCCCGTGGAGAAAAAAATGCGCTGGTGCTGGCTGCTGCGCACCTGGTCGGCGTCGACCGCGTATTCACCATCGGCGGGGCGCAGGCCGTGGCCGCGCTGGCCTACGGTACCCGGACGATCCCGCAGGTGGACAAGATCGTCGGTCCCGGCAATGCCTATGTCGCCAGCGCCAAGCGCCGCGTCTTCGGCACCGTCGGCATCGACATGGTGGCCGGCCCTTCGGAAGTGCTGGTCATTTCCGACGGCTCGGGTGACCCGGAGTGGACGGCGATCGACCTCTTCGCCCAGGCCGAGCACGACGAGCTGGCGCAGTCCATCCTGCTCTGTCCCGACGCCGGCTATCTCGACCGCGTCGCCGCGAGCATCGAGAAACTGCTGCCGACCATGCCGAGGAAGGACGTCATCGCCGCGTCGATCGAAGGTCGCGGTGCGCTGATTCACGTGACCGACCTCGACGAGGCCTGCGTCATCGCCAACCGCATCGCGCCCGAGCACCTCGAGCTTTCGGTCGAGAATCCGCGCGCGCTGGTCGACAAGATCCGCCACGCCGGCGCGATCTTCATGGGCCATTACACTTCCGAGTCGCTCGGCGACTACTGCGCCGGGCCCAACCACGTGTTGCCGACCTCGCGCAGCGCGCGCTTCTCCAGTCCGCTCGGCGTCTACGACTTCCAGAAGCGCTCGAGCCTGATCGAGGTCTCGGAGGCCGGCGCGCAGGCGCTGGGACCGATCGCGGCGACGCTGGCGCATGGCGAGGGGCTGACGGCGCATGCGCGCGCGGCGGAGCTGCGCCTCAAGACTTGAGTCATAGGCGTTTGCCGTATCGCGGCGAGCCTGTCAACTGATCAAGGTCAAGGTTCCGCGGGTTTTTATCCGCTATGTTGCAGTTCTCTGCCACTTCCTGAGGAGGAGGATGATCATGGGCATGTTCGACTGGTTCAAAAGCATTGTTCAGGGGGACGGCAAGTCGGCTGCAGCTCCTGTCGCACCCGGCGACGAAAAGGGTGCCGAGGTGGGTGGACTGAACTTCAAGACGGCCATCGACGCCCATCTGAAGTGGAAGACCCGACTGGAAACCTACATCAACGGCACCAGCACCGAGGATCTGAAGGTCGAGGTCGTGTCCCGCGACGACCAGTGTCCGCTCGGCAAATGGATCTACGACAAGGGCGGCGAGAAGTATGGTTTCTCGGAAACCTTCTTCGACATGAAGGCGCACCATGCCAATTTCCATCGCTGTGCCGGCAGCGTGCTGACGGCGGCGCAGGCCGGCGACAAGGCAACGGCTACCTCGCTGTTGCACGGCGGCGATTACCTGAAGGCATCCGAACGGGTCAAGATGCTGTTGGCGCGGATGTTCATGATCGCCTCCGACGGCAAGGAAGCCATCGATGCCCACCTGATGTGGAAGAAGCGGCTGCAGGCCTACATCAACGGCGAAAGCAAGGAAGACCTCAAGGTCGAGGTCGTGTCGCGCGACGACCAATGCACCCTCGGTCACTGGATCAACGGCATCGGCGGCGAGCGCTTCGGCCACCTGCCGGCGTTCGCGGTGATCAAGTCACGCCACGCCCATTTCCATCGCTGCGCCGGCGAGGTGCTGGCCACGGCCCAGAAGGACAACAAGGCTGCGGCGCTGCACATGCTCGAGGAAGGGGCCTACCCCGATGCCTCGGATCAGGTGGCCGCGGCCATCGTCGACCTCTTCGAGCGGCAGAAGGCCGCGGGCTGAGGCTCAGCGCGATGCCGTAATATCCCGCAGCGCGCCGACCAGCGCCGCGCATTGCTCGTCGGTGCCGACGGTGATGCGCAGGAACTGGTCGATCCTCGGCTGCTTGAAGTGGCGCACGATGATCGAGCGTTGCCGTAGCGCCAGGGCCGACTTTTCGGCATCGTGCTGCGGGTGGCGGGCGAAGACGAAGTTGGCACCCGAGGGCAGGACTTCGAAACCCAGGGCTTCCAGATCGGCCACCAGTTTCGTGCGACTGCGTATGACCGCCTGGCGCGTGCGGTCGAACCACTCGCGGTCTTCGAGCGCGGCCACCGCACCGGCGATGGCGAGGCGGTCGAGCGGGTAGGAGTTGAAGCTGTTCTTTACCCGCTCCAGCGCCTCGATGAGGTCGGCATGGCCGACGGCGAAGCCGACGCGCAGGCCGGCGAGCGAGCGCGACTTGGAGAAAGTCTGCACCACCAGCAGGTTCGGGTAACGCCTGACCAGCGCCACGGCCGATTCGGCGCCGAAGTCCACGTAGGCCTCGTCGATCACCACCACGGAATCAGGATTGGCATCGAGCAGCCGGGCGATGTCGGCCAGGGGCAGCGCGCGCCCGGTCGGGGCGTTGGGGTTGGGGAAGATGATGCCGCCATTGGGCTTCGCATAGTCGCCGACGCGGATGGCGAAGGCATCGTCGAGCGGCACCGTCTGGTACGCGACACCATAGAGGCCGCAATAGACCGGATAGAAGCTGTAGCTGATGTCGGGGAAGAGGATCGGCTTGTCGTGCTTGAGCAGGGCGAGGAAGACGTGGGCCAGCACCTCGTCGGAGCCGTTGCCGACGAAGACGTTGCGCGGCTCGATGTCGCCGAAGAAGCTGGCCACGGCCGACTTGAGGCGGTCGGCATTGGGGTCGGGGTAGAGCCGCAGCCCGTCGTTGATCTCTCCGCGCAACGCTTCCAATGCCTTGGGCGACGGCCCGTAGGGATTCTCGTTGGTGTTGAGCTTGACCAGGTTGGCGAGCTTGGGTTGCTCGCCCGGAACGTAGGGCGTGAGACCCTTGACGACGGTGCTCCAGAATCGGCTCATGACTGCGGCAGGGTGGCTTTGCGGTAGGCGTGAAATGGTATCATGCGCTCTCGATTCAACCATGAAGCCTACTGCGATGCGCAGCGCCGAAGTCCAACGCAACACCCTCGAGACCCGCATCCGGGTCAAGGTCGATCTCGACGGCAGCGGCAAGTCCAGGCTCGCCACCGGCGTCGGCTTCTTCGACCACATGCTCGACCAAATCGCGCGCCACGGCATGCTCGACCTCGAGGTCGAGGCGCAGGGCGACCTGCACATCGACGCCCACCATACCGTCGAGGACGTCGGCATCACCTTCGGCCAGGCGCTGGCGCAGGCCTGGGGCGACAAGAAGGGCCTCGTCCGCTACGGCCATGCCTACGTTCCGCTCGACGAGGCGCTGTCGCGCGTGGTCATCGATCTCTCGGGCCGTCCCGGGCTGACCTTCAACGTCGATTTCGTGCGCGGCAGCGTCGGCGAGTTCGATGTCGACCTCGTGCGCGAGTTCTTCCAGGGCCTGGTCAATCACGCCAACGCGACGGTGCATATCGACAACCTGCGCGGCGACAATGCCCACCACCAGGCCGAGACGGTATTCAAGGCCTTCGGCCGCGCCTTGCGCATGGCGGTCGATGCCGACCCGCGCGCGGCCGGTGCGATCCCCTCGACCAAGGGCAGTCTCTGATTCCTGCGCCATGACTACCGTAGCTGTCGTCGATTACGGCATGGGTAACCTGCGTTCGGTCGCCAAGGCGATCGAGCATGTCGCCCCCCACGCGCAGGTCCTCGTCACCGCCGATCCGGCGCAGGTCGCTCAGGCGGCCCGCGTCGTCGTGCCCGGCCAGGGGGCGATGCCCGACTGCATGCGGGAACTGAACGAGCGCGGCCTGCGCCAGGCGGTGATCGACGCCGCGGCGAACAAGCCTTTCCTCGGCATCTGCATCGGCCTGCAGATGCTGTTCGAGCACAGCGAGGAGGGCGACGTGCCCGGCCTCGGCGTGATCAATGGGAAGGTGCGGCGCTTTCCGCACGAGGCGATGGTGTCCACCGACGGCAGCCGCCTCAAGGTGCCGCACATGGGCTGGAACGAGGTCGAGCAGGCCGAACCGCACGCGATGTGGAACGGCATCGGCAACGGCAGCCGCTTCTACTTCGTGCACAGCTACTATGTCGAACCGGCCCAGCCCGACGTGATCGCCGGCTCCACCGTCTACGGCATCCCCTTTACCAGTGCGGTGGCGCGGGATAACATCTTCGCCGTCCAGTTCCACCCCGAGAAAAGCGCCGAATCCGGCCTGCGGCTCCTCGGCAACTTCATGAGCTGGAATCCCTGATTCCCGACGAGTTCCCACCATGCTGCTGATACCCGCGATCGATCTCAAGGATGGCCAGTGCGTCCGCCTCAAGCAGGGCGTGATGGACGGGGCCACCGTCTTCTCCGAGAATCCTGCCGAAATGGCGCGCCACTGGATAAATCAGGGCGCGCGCCGGCTGCACCTCGTCGACCTCAACGGCGCCTTCGCCGGCAAGCCCAAGAACGAGCCGGCGATCAAGGCGATCCTGCAGGAAGTCGGCGAGGAGATTCCGGTGCAACTCGGTGGCGGCATCCGCGACCTCGACACCATCGAGCGCTGCCTCGACGACGGCATCAGCTACGTCATCATCGGCACGGCCGCGGTGAAGAACCCCGGTTTTCTGCATGACGCCTGCACCGCCTTTCCCGGCCACATCATCGTCGGCCTCGACGCCAAGGACGGCAAGGTGGCCGTCGACGGCTGGTCGAAGATGACCGGCCACGACGTCATCGACCTGGCGAAGAAGTTCGAGGACTACGGCGTCGAAGCCGTGATCTACACCGACATCGGCCGCGACGGCATGCTCTCCGGCGTCAATGTCGACGCCACCGTCAAGCTGGCGCAGGCGCTGAAGATCCCCGTCATCGCCTCCGGCGGCATCGCCAGCGTCGACGACGTCAAGGCGCTGTGCGCGGTCGCCGACGAGGGCATCATGGGCGCGATCACCGGCCGCGCCATCTACGAAGGCAGGCTCGACTTCAAGAAGGCCCAGGCCGAAGCTGACAAATGCGCCGGCAAGGGCGCGAAGAAATAGGCGCTTGGCGACCTGATCCCATGCTCGCCAAGCGCATCATTCCCTGTCTCGACGTCAAGGCCGGCCGCGTGGTCAAGGGCGTCAATTTCGTCTCCCTGCGCGACGCCGGCGACCCGGTAGAGATCGCCCGCCGCTACGATGAACAGGGTGCCGACGAGATCACCTTCCTCGACATCACCGCCAGCTCCGACGAGCGCGACATCATCCTGCACATCGTCGAGGCGTGCGCCGAGCAGGTGTTCATTCCGCTGACGGTCGGCGGCGGCGTGCGCAAGGTCGAGGACGTGCGCCGGCTGCTCAACGCCGGTGCCGACAAGGTCAGCATGAACACCGCCGCGGTGCAGAACCCGGACCTCGTCGCCGAAGCCTCGGCCAAGGTCGGCTCGCAGTGCATCGTCGTCGCCATCGATGCCAAGCAGACCTCTCCCGGCAAGTGGGAGGTGTTCACCCACGGCGGCCGCAACAACACCCACATCGACGCCATCGAGTGGGCGCGGAAAGTCGAGTCCCTCGGCGCCGGCGAAATCCTGCTCACCAGCATGGATCGCGACGGCACCAAGAACGGCTTCGACCTGGCGCTGACCCGTGGCGTATCCGAAGCCGTGGGCATTCCGGTCATCGCCAGCGGCGGCGTCGGCAACCTGCAGCACCTGGCCGACGGTGTCACCGAGGGCAAGGCCGACGCGGTGCTGGCCGCGAGCATCTTCCACTACGGCGAATACACGGTGAAGCAGGCCAAGGAATTCATGCGTTCGCGCGGCATCGAGGTCAGGCTTTGAGCAGCAGGTGGCTCAATGAGGTGAAGTGGGACGAGCAGGGCCTCGTCCCCGCCATCGCCCAGGACGCGAAGACCGGCGAGGTTCTGATGTTCGCCTGGATGAACCGCGAGGCGCTGGAAAAGACCGCGCAACTCGGCCAGGCCGTGTACTGGTCGCGTTCGCGGCGCAAGCTCTGGCACAAGGGCGAGGAATCCGGCCACTTCCAGAAGGTGGTGGAATTGCGCACCGACTGCGACAACGACGTGATCCTGCTGAAGATCGAGCAGGTGGGCGGCATCGCCTGCCATACCGGGCGGCGCAGCTGCTTCTTCAACAAGCTCGAGGACGGGCATTGGAAGGATGTCGAGCCGGTGCTGAAGGACCCCAAGGAGATCTACAAATGATTGACCTCGAAGTCATCCACCGCGTGCAGGAGACGCTGATCGCGCGCAAGGACGCCGCGCCCGACTCGTCCTACGTCGCCAGCCTCTACGCCAAGGGCACCGACGCCATCTGCAAGAAGGTGGCGGAGGAAGCGGCCGAGGTCATCATGGCGGCCAAGGACGGCGACCGCCTGCACCTGGTACGCGAGGTCTGCGACGTCTGGTTCCATACCCTGGTGCTGATGACCCACTTCGGCATCGGCGTCGACGACGTGATGATGGAGTTCCGCCGCCGCGAAGGCATCTCGGGCATCGACGAAAAGAAATCCCGGGGCACCAAATGAGTGATTGCATCTTCTGCAAGATCATCGCCGGGCAGATTCCCTGCAAGAAGGTGTACGAGGACGACGACATCTTCGCCTTCCACGACATCAACCCGGCCGCGCCGGTGCATTTCATGGTCGTGCCCAAGCAGCACATCGCCTCGCTCTACGAGGCCGACCAGTCGCACCAGGCCGTGCTCGGCAAGATCCTCGCCAAGGCCGGCGAACTCGCCCGCGCGCAGGGCGCCACCGACGGCTTTCGCACCATCATCAACACCGGCCGGGTGGGCGGGCAGGAGGTGTATCATCTGCACGTCCATATCATCGGTGGCCCCGACCGGCTCGGGCCGATGATCGTCAAGAAAACAGGAGCTTAGGCATGGGATCCTTCAGTATTTGGCACTGGCTGATCGTTCTGGTGATCGTGATGCTGGTCTTCGGCACCAAGAAGCTGCGCAACATCGGCTCCGACCTCGGCGGCGCCGTCAAGGGCTTCAAGGAGGGCATGAAGGAAGGCACGGCCGGCGACGCGGCGGCCAAGCCGTCCGAGCCGGCACAGCAGGTCGGCCACACCATCGAGGGCGAGGCCAAGAAAGAAAAGGTTTGAGCCAGGCCCTTGGACGCAACGACGAGCGGGCCGGCCCCGCTCTTCTTTTTTGAATTGTTCCCATGTTCGACGTCGGCTTTTCCGAACTCATCGTCATCGGCCTCGTGGCACTGATCGTCATCGGCCCGCAGCGGCTGCCGACGGTCGCCCGCACGGTCGGCCACCTGCTCGGCCGCTTGCAGCGTTACGTGAACGACGTCAAGTCGGACATCAGCCGCGAGATGCAGCTCGAGGAACTGAAAAAACTGCAGGAACAGGTCGCTTCGCAGGCGCGCGACATGGAAAAGCAGGTCAATGAGCAGATGAGTTCGGTCGAATCCGACCTCAACGCCTCGATCGCCCAGGGCATCGAGGAGAAGGCCGGCGCCGCGCCCCAGAACGAGATGCTCGCCGTGTCGCCCAACGGGACTTCCTTCGGGGCGTCGCCGGAGCCGACGTTGTCCGAGCCGACGCCGACCGCCGACAAGCCCGCCGCCTGATGGACGCCCAGGAAACCTTCATCTCCCACCTGATCGAGCTGCGCGACCGGCTGCTGAAGTCGCTTGCGGCCATCCTCGTCGTCTTCCTCTGCCTCATGCCCTGGGCCGGCAAGGTCTATGACCTGCTGGCCTTGCCGATGATCGCCACGCTGCCGCCGGGCACCAAGATGATCGCCACCGGCGTGATCACGCCCTTCATGGTGCCGATCAAGGTCACGCTGCTCGCCGCCTTCATCATCGCCCTGCCGGTGGTGCTCTACCAGCTCTGGTGCTTCGTCGCGCCGGGCCTCTACGCCCACGAGAAGAAGTTCGCGCTGCCGCTGGTGATCGGGACCACCTTCCTTTTCATCTCCGGCATCGCCTTCGCCTATTTCTTCGTCTTCAACACGGTGTTCAGGTTCATCGCGGAGTTCGCGCCGGCCAGCATCACGCCGGCGCCGGACATCGAGCAGTACCTGTCCTTCGTGATGACCATGTTCCTCGCCTTCGGCATCACCTTCGAGGTGCCGGTGATCGTCATCCTGCTGGTCAAGTTCGGCGCCGTGACGGTCGAGAAGCTGAAGGAGGCGCGGCCCTATGTCATCGTCGGCGCCTTCGTCGTCGCCGCCGTCGTGACGCCGCCCGACGTGGTCTCGCAGTTCATGCTGGCCATGCCGATGTGGCTGCTGTTCGAGCTTGGCCTGCTGCTGTCGCGCTTCGTCGCCAAGCCGACCGCCGCCGGCGTTCCTGAGCCGGCGAACGACTATCGCCCGCCGTCGGACGGGGAGATGGAACGCGAGCTCGACCGGGCGGTCGAGGACTCGGAACGTAACCGAAGCGCCTAGGGCAGCACCGATACCACTACGCTGTCGGAGTAGGTGCCGACGTTGACGTTCTGTCCGGCCGGAATGCGGCCGTAGACCGTCACCGAAAGCTGGGCCGAGCCGTTGTTCGGCACCGACAGACCCTGCCGGAAGGCGTCCGTTCCGACGATCTGTCCCCAAAGCACGGTCCTGGCCGCGTCCTGGAAAAGGTTGTAGGAGAGCAGATCGCTGCCGCTGCCCTGCTTCATCTTCCGCGTCGAGGTGGAGCCGCCATACATCCCCGGGCCGATGGCGATGGTGACCGTCGGATTTGGGCCGCCGGCACGCGCGCAGGTCACCAAGATCGTCCCGCTGCTGTCGCGGGCGGTGGCGCTGAAGACGTCGTAGCCGCCGAATGCGACGGGGCTGATGGCCATCGTGCAGCTCGAGGCGGCGGACGCCAAGCCCGGCAGCAGCGTAAGCGCGGCGGCGAGCGCGGCCCTAATTCCCGATGTGACAGACATTCAGTTCTCCCAGGTCGATCATCATTTCCTTCGACTCCGGCACGGTGAGATCGAAGCTGCAGGTGCGTCGTCCGATGTCGAAGCGCGCCGCATGCCGTCCCGGTTTCAGGTTCTCTATGTAGAACTCGCCGCCCCGGCCGGTCGGCATGAGCACTTCCTTGCCGTCGACGCTGATGATCACGTCGAGATATTCCACCGCCTGCGCGGCGCCTGCAAGGGTCGTGCGCAGCCTGCCGGTGAGTACCTGAACGCGCCTGACGTCGAAGCGGATCACCGAGCCGCTGCGCAGCGGCGGCGAGATATTGAGTTCCTTGTCGGCGATCGCATACTCGATGGGCACGTCGCGGTCCTCGATCGATACCTGGTTCACGATATAGGAACCGAGGTTGGGCAGGAACACCGTACCCTTGGCATCGGTGCGGCCCATGATCTGCGAATTTTGATACACACGGACGCCCTCGACCTCGCCGACCTTGGCGATGCCGAAGCTGTCGGTGACGGGTCGCGAGAAGGCCAGAGTGTCGCCGACGTAGGCGATGCCGCCGCCGATGCCAAGTTGGTACAGCTGCCGCGAGCTGCCTCCGGGGGTGGTCACGGAGGTCAGGTCGGCCGTGTATTCGCCATGGGGGCCGTTGTATTGCAGCGACGGCGAGAAGCGGCGGCTGTCGCCGGTGCCCACGTCGCTGCGCTCGCCGACGACGCGGTAGCCGAAGCCCTCGCCGAGCGGCGTGTTGTTGCCGAACTGAACGATGTCGCTGGTTCGCGCCGCGCGCTTGTCGTGGAGGTAGTTCGCCGTGAAGTCCGGCTTCGGCGTGTAGATCAGGGCGACGAAGACGTCGGTCGAGTCCGAAACCCCGAAGCCACCGGCCACCCGGCTGACCGCAGCCGAGAAGCTTAGCGAGCCGAAGAGGTTGCGCGAATACGCCAGGGTCGTCGAACGCTCGTCACGGCCCTGATACTGCAGGCGCTGCTGCCAGCCGACGCCCAATGTCCCGAACCACGGCACGCCGTAGCTGACGCTGGCGCTCGCGTCCGATTTCGGGCGATCCGAAGCGGCCGTCTGGCCGATGATCTCGTAATTTGGCGAGTATTTTCGCAGCTCCATCCGGGCGTTGAAATCCCTCGCCTCGAAGGTATAGCGCCCTACGCCGGCCCAGCCGCTGCCGGAGGGATTGCGCCCCCACGATGCGCCGCCCGACACCACGCCCCAACGGTCCGAGCGCAAGGCTGCCGTCGGACCGAGGTTGTAACGGCCGGACTCCGCTTCGCCGCGGCCGCCGATCGTCAGGCTGTCGCTGACGCCATAGCGGTGGAACGCCGAGAACGCTCCGCTGCCATAGTCGTTGCTCTTGGTACCGATGTTCTGCCGCTGGGCGCCGTAGTTGTAGCTGTATTCCTGCAGCCCCTCGCGCAGGTTCTCGTTGGTGTAATAGAAGGGATGGACGACCTGCTGTTCGCGCCCGAAGCGGTCGCGGATGACGACCGAGACGTCGCGTCGGCCGCCGTAGTAATTGACGTTGCGCAGCTCGAACTGGCCCGGCGCCAGCGTCTCGGTACGGACCCGGACGCCATCGATGTAGATCTCCGCTTGCGACGGCGCGAGGACGTTGCCGATAAGGCCGGCCATCGGCTGGCGGATCAGATAGGGATCGATCTGGTAGCTTTTGGAAAAGCTGATTCCGCCGAGATTGAGGATGGCGCCCATCTCGCCCGATGCGGCAGTGAAGTCGCCGAGCACCCAGCGCTGCAGCGTGCGCCGGTCGTCGTGGATTACGTTCGTGTTGTAGCGGATGTCCTGGGTGGAACCACCGCCGCGGGCGTGGCCGGAGGACGATTGCAGCAGGAAGTTGCCGTAGCGCGCACCGAGTTCGGTGGTGAGCGTGCCGACTCGCGGACCGCCTGCATTGTCGCCGATGGAAAGGGCGCGGTAGTTGAAGAACACGCTGTTGTCGTTCGGCTCGAGCACCCTTTCCGGGCGTCCCGGCAGCAGGTCAAGCGCCTTGCGCGGGAAGCGCTCGGCCGGCAGCACCGCGAAAAGCGCCAGCTTCGCCTCGTCGAAACGCAACTCGCTCGCCTTCAGCGCGCGCAGCGAGTGGTGTGGCGCCCCCTCGACTTCGACCGGGTTGCCATAGGGCGGCAACACCCCCATGGCCTTGAGGTCGTCCGCGGCGACCAGAAAGTCGCCGTCCGGCTGCGCCATCACCGTGAACTCGCCCTTGCGCACGCCGTTGAGGCTGATTTCGGCGATCAGGAGCTGGCCGGCCGGCGGGGCGGGATGAATAGCCGGGGCGACCGGCGCCGTCGCCGAGATGGCGGCCGGGACTTCGAGGCTCCAGGCAAGCCTAAGGGCAAGGCCGGAGTCGTCTACCGAGGTGGCGGGAGTTGTGGGCGCAGGCGGTCGGACCGCCGCGCCGGCGCTTTTCCATTCCGCGGCCTGCAGCACAAGTCCCGGTTCGTCGGCGGCGGCCACCCCCAGTTGAGGCAGGGCGCAGGCAATTCCGGCCGCCGCCAAGCCCCATTTTCGCTTTCCCGCGGCCAGTCCACTGCGGACTGGTCGCCGTTTCCTCAAGGTCTGCACATCGATGCGGTGACGTCGAGGCTTCCCTTGAGTTCGAGCGGCGGTTCGGTCTTGACGACGACGTCGAGCCGCTTCAGCTTTGCGCACGCATCGGCCGGCAGTTCGACTGTGTGCTCGCGTGCGGCTCCGGCGAGGAGGTACCAGCCGGCGGCTTCCTTGGAGAAGACTTCGCCGGAGGACGCGGTGATCGACTTGATGGTGAAATGCACATTGCCGCCGTTGCGCACGGCGACACGAAGCACGCCCTTCGCCAGTTCGATCTTCTCGATCTCGCCGCGCAGTTCCTCCTTCACCGGCCTGACGAAGATCGGCACCCCGAAGCGCACGGAGATCGCGACACGGGCGCCGGGCACCCCGCCAGGCGGCGGTGGCGCCGGCAGTTCCTCGACGAACAGGCGGTAGGCCTTTTCCTGCGTCGCGGCCGGGACCCGCAGGCCGACGCGCACCAGTTTCTGTTCGGCCTTCTCCAGCGCCAGCAGGCGCGGGAAGAAAAGCAGGTCCTCGCTTTCGCGGTATTCGTCCTTGGCGCTGGCTCCCTGGGTCCACTCGAACAGCTTGATCTGGACCCGCAGCGATTCGCTATCGTCATCGTTTGATACGGTGATGGCACCGCTCTTGGCGTTGCGATCGAGTTCGACAAGGATCGGGGACACGGCGAAGCCGACGGCCGTGGCCGGCAGCGGCAGCATGGCCATGGCGAAAACCAGCGCGCCGAGGAGGCGCGTGAATCGCTCGTTGATTGGAAGCATCGATTATTCCTCGTCAGGCGGCCCCGGTGGTCAGGTGCGATCCCGCTGCGCCGCAACGGAGATTCTGTCAGGGATTCAGGGTGATCACAACGGAGTCCGCATACGAGCCCATCGACGCGTTCTGGAAGTCCGCCGGCGCGATGCTGCCGTCGATGGTGATCGTTTGATCCGTGTTCTTCGGTATGGTGGCCGACTGCGGCGTCAGGGTGAGCGTGTAGGCCATGTATTCGGCCGGGCTGGCGGTCGCATGCTTCATGCGGTTGGCGTTCGGGGCGGTCTCCCACTGGCCGCTGTCGTGGGTGAGGTTGAATGTCGCCGACGCCGCGGCGCCGCCGCAGCGCAGGACCAAGCTGGTGCTGGCCGTGGCGGGCGAGCCGCTCGCGGGGTCGACGTTGCCGAAGGCGAGCGTCGCCGTTCCCGGGGCGTTGAACTTGCAGTTGCTCTTGGAAAGCACCGTCGCCCCGACCACAACGGTGGCGGTGTCGGCGGCCAGCGCATTCGCACCGATGCCTATCAGGCCCAGCGCGAGCAAAAGCCCCCGACTCCGGAATCGGGGTCGGCGGCGGCGGATGGTGATGAAAGCAGGACCCATAACACGGGAAAGCCGCCAGAACGCGAAGCGCTCAGGCGGCCGAACCCACATGCGCGACGCTGATTACGGGGTGATTGACAGCGTGACGGTGTCGCCGTAGTTGCCGGCGCTGACGTTGGCGTAGTCGGTCCCAAGCACCTGGCCGGCGAGGTTAAGCGTCGCCGGCGTTCCGGGACCCGCGCCGGTGCCGGTCGCCGTATAGGTGAAGGTATAGGGGATGTACTCGGCCAAGGTCGCGTGCTTCATGCGGCGGGGAGCGACGCCGGCCACGGCCTCGTTGACGCCGAAGTCGTCGCTGATGGTATAGCTCGCACCCTTGGTGCACCAGAACGACGGGTTCGTCGCCGTGCCGTTGACGTTGCCGCCGACCGAGGGGTCAAGGTTGCCGAATGCCAAGGCGCCGGTCTTGGGCGCGACGAACTTGCAAGTACCGAGCACGGCCGCCGAAACGGTGATCGCCGCGGTGTCGGCTGCGAGCGCGACGCCGTTACCGAGCACGCCTGCGGCACCGAGGGCGCCGACGAGAATAAGTTTGCTGAATTTCATTTTTTGCTCCTTTCAAGGATACGAAGTGCTGAATTCCGGGTTCCGCCAAGTCATCGCTCGATGACTCGCTCTATTACTTTGGTTAGTCGTCATTATGCCTCCGTGGTTCCGTTCGGGAGCGGTAATTTTTCACGGTCGCCTTGATATTGCGGGACTTGTCGGGCACTCCATGCCCGCGAGTTGGGGTTGGACCCGCGTGGATCAAGGGTGGCCACCGCGGCATGGCGGCGAAGCCACATGTTTGTGATATTTCTTGCATTCGGGCCAAGAATTCCCTTGAATTCGCCGGGTCGCAGGGTAATATCGCTTTCGTAGAAGAACTTTTCAATGTCAGCTTTCCGAAAGGAGCATGAAATGAAACGCTTGATGTTCGCCATCGCTACGGCATTCGCGGCGCAGGGGATGATGGTTCCGAGCGCATCCGCCGCGGTCGGCTCGGCCAACTTCAATGTCACTGCGACCCTGAATTCGGCCTGTACGGTCGGTGCAATCGCCGATCTGGCCTTCCCCGCCTACACAGCATTTACTGCTGCGGTGGTGGGTTCGACGTCCGCCCTGATCACTTGTACGCGTACGCTGGCGGGTGTGCTCGCTGAGTTTGACACCGCCGCGGATGCGACCAGCAGCGCTCTGGCCGTGACCCCCTCGGGGACCGGCGTCATGACCAACCGGCTGCAATACACCCTGACCACCGTGAAGGGTGCCGTGGCCGGCGGAGCCGATGCCACCACCGCTATCATCGGCGGTGGCGATACCTTCACCTATACGATCAACGGCTCGATCACCGCCAACCAGGCTGGTACCTGCGGGGTTGGTTCCTGCGCCGGTACCCAGACGCGTACCCTGACGCTGAACTTCTGATCGACCCAGCCCGGTGTCGCCGATCGATTTTCGCGGCTCGAGAGAGTTCGCATGACGTGAGGGTGTTGGCGATCATGATGGGAACGGCCAGCTTCATCGCACGCATGATGCTGGCCGTTGCATTTTGCGCGGCCGCGTTGGATGCGGCTGCTGCCCCTGGGAGCCGCGGGTTCAACGTAACCTCCACCCTCATCACCGGCGTCGTACCTCCCGTCGCGGAGTCCGCCTTTTGCACCCGGGGGCCGGACACCACCACTTTCGGCGCGGTAGTCACCGTGGTCTGCGCAACGGGGGCGGTCGTCGACATCCGGCCGCCGGGCGCCCAGGGGCGTTTCCTGCCGATACACGGCGGTGCCTATCGATTTCTGCACGTGAGCGAGTATGTGCTGCCCGGAATGCAAATTCCGGGAGGAATCTATGTCTATACCGGCGTTGGAACCGTAACGACCTGGCGTATCATCAACCTTGCGGATCGCGACTACCTCGAAATGTTAATGGGTTGGTGACCACGTCGATGACACTCGTAAAAAGAATGCACCTGCGCCTCAGCGAATTCCTGATGCCCGGCCTGTTCGGGCTTCTTGTTTTTGGCTTCGCCATGCCGGCAAGCGCCGGGATGTTCACCGTCACGCCCGTGCGCATTTTCATGAACCCCAAGGACCGGGCGGTCGCCGTGACCATCACCAACGAAGGCGACGAGGAAATCGTCATGCAGGCCGACCTCTATCTCTGGAAGCAGGCGCCAGGCGGCCAGGACCAGCTGACCGCTACCGAAGACCTGCTGCTGTCCCCCCCGATCATCAAGCTGGGCCCGCGGGCGCGCCAGGTGGTGCGGCTTGCAAGGCTTGGGGCGATGGCCAACCCGACCGAACAGCTCACCTATCGGATGATCCTGCGCGAAGTCCCCGAAGCCAGGGCGGCAAAGGGCAATGACATGTTCCTGCAGATCGCCATGGCGATGTCCATGCCGGTCTTCATCACGCCGCCCGGCGCCAAGGGCAAGCTCGGCTGCACTGCGGAGCGCATCGCGGCCAACGCGGTCAGGGCCACCTGCGAAAACTCGGGGAACGCCCACGTGCATCCGACGACCCTGCAGCTCAACAATGACGCCGGGGAGAAGCTCGCGAGCGACGACGCCGGCGGCTACATCCTGCCTGAGATCAAGCGCAGCTTCGACCTGAAAAGGAAGGAAGGGAAGATTCCGGCCGGCAAGGCGACGCTGGTGGTGTCGCTGGCCGACGGAACGACCGAGAGCTACGCGATAACCATCGGCGAGTAGTGCTTTGCGTTCTTCGTTTCATCCGCGAGGCATCCGTTCCTGCGCTGTGGTGCCGACAGTTCCTTCCTGATCCCGGCGCCACGGCGGGTTCGTGCCGATCGCCATGACGCGGTTCTCCTTCCTTCGTCCGACTGCCGCAGCCCTGCTTGGGATGCTGCTCGCTTGGCTGCCGCCCCGGCCGGTCTGCGCCCAACCGTCCGCGGCGGTTCCGAGATCCTACGACCCAAAGCCGGTGCCGGGCATTCCCGACGTCGTCTACCCCGAGCCCCGGGTTCCTGCAGCGCCGGCGCCAGCCCCGGCGGCTCCAGCCAAGGCGCCCGCTGCGGCGCCTCCGGCCGCTGGCGGCGCCGCTCCGAAGGAGGCGTCCAAGCCCGCGTCAGGCGGTTCCGTCAAGGGGGCGGATCGCATACTGCCCTTGGAAGTCGTGGTCAATGGGACCAAGAGTGGCACCTGGGTGCTGGTCGAGCGTGCCGGTGCGCTGTATGCGCCGCGCGATGCCTTCGAGGAGTGGCGCGTACAAGTTGACCCACAGGCCCAGGCCATCACATTCAGGGGCCAGGAGTACCTGCCCATGAACGCGGTTCCCGGATACAAGTCCCGGGTGGACTTCGCCAGCCAGTCGCTGGAGCTGATGTTTTCCCCCGAGGCATTTGCCGCCACGCGCCTGATGCTCAAGCCTGCGACGACCCTTTCCATCACCCCGGCGGAGCCGACGGTGTTTTTCAATTACGACGTCAATTATCAGCGCACGGAGGCAAAGTCCGCGCCGACGCTGGAAAGCGCGGGCATGGTCGGGGAACTCGGGTTTTCCTCGGAGCTCGGGATCCTCACCAGCAGCATGCTGGTCCAGAACAACAATGTGGTCCAGAACAATCAGGAGCGCTTCCTGCGCCTCGAAACGACCCTGACCAAGGACTTCGCCGGCGAAAACAAGACGCTCAAGGTCGGCGACACGGCAACTCGGGCGGGGCTGATGGGACGCAGCGTCTACTTCGGCGGCGTCCAGTTCGGCACCAACTTCGGCCTGACGCCGGGCTTCATCACCAATCCCCAGCCCATCCTCAGCGGCATGTCGGTGGTTCCGTCGACAGTCGACCTGTACATCAACGATGTCCTGCGCCAGACCTCGCAGGTGCCGACAGGGCCCTTCGCCATCGACAATTTCCCGGTGTTGTCGGGCGGGGGCGAGGCCCGGATGGTGGTGCGCGATCTGCTCGGGCGCGAATCGGTGATCACCAGGTCGTTCTTTACCAGCAACAAGCTGCTGGCACCCGGCCTGAACGACTGGAGCGTCGAAGCCGGCAAGGTCAGGCGTGGCCTGGGCAGCGTAAGCAACGACTACGGTGCCGGCTTCGCCCGGGGCATCTGGCGACGGGGCATCACCGACGGCCTTTCGCTGGAGGGGGTGGCCGAGGCCACGTCGAAGCAGCGTTTCTTCGAAATTGGGGGCGCCGCGGCCGTTCCCGGACAGATGCTCGCCAGCGCCGCGATCGCCGACAGCTATGTCAAGAGTCTCGGGCACGGCCGCCAATGGCAGCTGGGGCTGGAGCGCCAGGGCCTGCGCAGCAGCATCTACCTTCAGGCGATCGGCGCGACGGCCGAGTGGCGGCCCTTCGGCGAGGAGATCGACGTGACGCCGACGTGGCGGCAGGTCGCCGCCAACTGGACCTATAGCACCGACCGCCTGGGCAATTTCGGCTTGGGTTACGCTTCGTCGAGGCTGTTCGACGCCACCCATATCGACACCGCGAGCGCCAACTACACGGTGCAGGTCGCCGAGCATGGTCAACTGATGGTCAACGCCAGCCGTTCATGGGGTCACTTCAGCGGCACATCCGCGGGACTGACGCTGATGTTCCCGCTGGACAACGGCCGAATCGTTACCGCGTCGGCGAACAAGGGCAGCAAACAGACCACCGACTACTATCTGGCCGCCACGCAGTCCCCGACGCAGGACAGCGGGCTTGGCTGGCGCGTCCTTGCCGGACGGCAGCAGAACCGCTCGCACGAGGAGGCCGGGCTCAACTACTTTGGCCGCTACGGCCAGATCGGCGGCGACTTCAGCATGTCGCCTGACATTAATGTGCAGCGCCTGTACGGCAGTGGCGGCCTCGTCCTCACGGACGGCCACCTGTTCGCGACCCAGCGCTCGAACCAGAGCCTCGCGCTGGTCGAAGTGCCCGGTTACGGCGGCGTCGGCGTCGGGCTGGGCAGCACCGTGATGACCCATACCGATGCCGACGGCGTGGCGCTGGTTCCCCAACTCTCGCCCTACCAGCGCAATTCCGTGCGCCTCGATCCCCAGGACCTGCCGGTCAGCGCCGAACTCGATTCGATCGAGGAACTCGTGGTACCGGCCTGGCGCACCGTCGTCAAGGTCAAATTTCCGGTGCGCGGAGGGCGCGGTGCCCTGCTGCGGATCGTCCTCGACGACGGCGACGTGGCTCCGGCCGGGTCCATCGTGGCGATCGAGGGCGACAAGCAAGAGTTCTACGTGGCCCGGCGCGGCGAGGCATTCGTGACCGGTCTGCAACCAAACAACCGGCTGCGGCTCAAATGGAAGGATCAGCAATGCGAAATGGAGGTTGTCCTGCCGGAAGGGACGCGGGACAATATTCCACGCATAGGTCCGCTGCCCTGCAAGGGAGTCAAACGATGAGGTCCTACACCATCAGGCTGCTGGCGGCGCTCGCGCTGATGTGCGCGGCTTGCGCCGCACAAGCCGTCATTACCTGCACGGTGCCGACATCGGGCGGATTCACGACGGCCTACGCCGGTGCGACCGGCACGCTGCTCAACATCACCCAGGGGACGGTCACCTTCAGCTGCACCCGCAGCGTCGGTGGCGATCCGCTTACCGTGCTGCTGCGCGCCAACAACGGCGCAAACGCCTTGGGCGTGCAGAACCGGGCGCGTCTGGGCGCCACGGGGAACTACCTCAATTACGACGGCCACAAGAACAGCACGTGCACGTCCCTGTGGACGAGCCTCGTGGTCGGAGATTTCATGACAATCAACCTGGCGGCGGTGGTTGGCGTCGCCCAGCCCATTTCGGTCAACTTCTGGGGTTGCGTTCCGGCCGGGCAGGCGGCGGTTGCGGGAACCTATACCGACACGGTGAGCATGCGGGTGCGCAACAACACGAATACTAACAACCTCTCGCCCACCGGGACATTCGCCGTTTCCATCACGGTCCCGGCCTCCTGCACCATCGCAGCGCCGGCCCCGAGCCCCTTGACCATCAACTACACGGCCTTCCAGCCGGCTCCCGCCACCGGCAGTACCCTCGGCAGTGCCACTTGCACCAACAACCTCCCCTATGAGCTGTCGCTCGACGTCTACATCGCGGTCAGCCCCGTGAGCAATCTGCAATACAGCCTCAATATCGATGGCACGGCGGGGAAGGTATCGAAGCGGGGCAACGGGGGTGCGCAGGGCTACACCATCAACGTCAGCATGCCTGCCGGACAGGCAGGGAAATGCTCCTCGGGCAGTTGCTCCGGCACGCAGATGCACACGATTTACGTCACTTATTGACTGACCCGCCGCGATCCCCGGGAGTTCTGGGGAGCCGGGTCCGTCGAGGCGCCGCGCCGCTGGCGGCGCGGCAGCGGGGCTTATTCCCGCGGCGGCGTCGGCCGTTTGCCGATGGTGATCGCCAGTGCGACTTCCTTGCCGTCGCGGCGCAGGTTGAAGCGCGCCTCCTGTCCCGGCGCCAGCGCGGCGATGAGGCCGAGCATGACCTGGGCGTCGGTCACCGGCTTGCCGTCGATGGCGAGCAGCAGGTCGCCGGGCTTGACGCCGGCCTTGTCGGCGGGGCTGCCGCGCATCACGCCGGCGATGAGGGCGCCGGAGGTCGAGGGCAGGCGGAAGGACTCGGCCAGCTCCGGCGTCACTTCCTGCACCTCGACGCCGACCCAGCCGCGCGTCACCGTGCCGGTCTTGATGATCTGCTCCATCACGCTCCTGACCAGCGAGACCGGGATGGCGAAGCCGATGCCCATGGAACCGCCGCTCTGGGAGTAGATCGCGGTGTTGATGCCGACGAGGTTGCCGCTGGCGTCGACCAGCGCGCCGCCCGAGTTGCCGGGGTTGATGGCGGCGTCGGTCTGGATGAAGTTTTCGAAGGTGTTGATGCCGAGGTGGGTGCGGCCCAGCGCTGAGACGATGCCCGAGGTCACGGTCTGGCCCACGCCGAAGGGATTGCCGATGGCCAGCACGACATCGCCGACGCGCAGGTTGTCGGCGGCGGCGAAGGTGATCGCCGGCAGCTTGCTGTCGGCGGCGATCTTGAGCACGGCGAGGTCGGATTCGGGGTCGGTGCCGATGGCCTTGGCCTTGAACTTGCGCCCGTCGTTGAGGGCGACCTCGATCTCGTCGGCGCCCTCGATCACATGGTAGTTGGTGAGGATGTAGCCCTCGGCCGAGACGACCACGCCGCTGCCCAGGCCCGAGCGGCGCTGCGTCTGCTCGCCGAAGCGGTCGCCGAAGAAATGGCGGAAGAAGGGGTCGTTGAGGAAGGGATGCCGCGGCGCCTTGATTTCCTGGCTGGTGAAGATATGCACCACCGCCGGGACGGCCCGCTTCGCCGCGTCGGCGTAGGACCCGGCGGCCCGCGACTCGGCGGCGACCGGCGCCTCGCGCACCGCCACGCCGCCGAGGCTGGCGCTGCCCGGTGAAACGCCCGCAGGCGCCAGCCATTCGGGCTTGAGCGTCTGCACCACGAACAGCGCGGCGACGCAGATCGTGACGGTCTGGGCGAAAATCAGCCAAATGCGGCGCATGTCGAAGTCGGCGGGCCTAAACTAGGGGGCCGGCGTTGCCGGAAGGAGAATTCATGGATCGCGAAGAATTGCGCGGCACCCTCGATACCCTGCTGGAAGCCGCGCGCTTCCGGGATTATTGCCCAAACGGCCTGCAAGTGGAAGGTCGCGGCGAGGTGCGGCGCGTGCTCTGCGGCGTCACCGCGAGCCAGGCGCTGATCGACGAGGCGGTACGCCGCGACGTCGATGCGGTGCTGGTGCATCACGGCTGGTTCTGGCGCGGCGAGGACGGCCGCATCACCGGTTTCCGCAAGCGGCGCATGGCGGCGCTGCTGGCACATGACATCAGCCTGTTCGCCTACCACCTGCCGCTCGACGCCCATGCCGAACTCGGCAACAACGCGCAGCTCGGGCGGCTGCTGGGCTGGGAAACGACGGGACGATTCGCCGAGCAGGACATCGGCTTTCTCGGCGTGTCGCTACAGCCGTCCCAAGGGATACCGCTTCGCATAAGTTCTTCCGGCGAGCTGGCAGCGCACATCGGCCGCACGCTGGGGCGCGAGGCGCTGCTGGTCGGCGACGCGACGCGGCCTGTCCAGCGCGTGGCCTGGTGCAGCGGCGGCGCCCAGGGCTATTTCGAGCAGGCGATCCTGGCCGGCGCCGACGTCTATGTCAGCGGCGAGATCTCGGAGCAGACCGTGCATCTGGCGCGCGAATCGGGCGTGCCCTACATCGCGGCCGGCCACCATGCGACCGAGCGCTACGGCGTGCAGGCGCTGGGCCGGCATCTGGCGGAAAATTGCGGCCTGAGCTGCGAGTACTTCGAACTCGACAACCCCGTCTAGAAGGCATTCCATGGACTATGTATTTTTCAGCGAGCGGCTGCGCGACGACTTTCTCGCCCGTGCGGCCGAGCTGGGCGTGAGCTGCGCCCTGGCCACCGATCCCGCGGCGGACGACGAAGTGCCCGCCTTGCTGGTGACGATAGCCGACGACGTGGCGGAGGAGGCGCTCGACGTGCTCGAAGCCCGTTACGACGAACTGATGGAAGAGCAGTCGGGCGAGGCGGCGGAGGAAGCCGGCTGGCTCGACAACCGCGTCGCGGGCGTCTCGGTGGCACTCGACGACGGCAGCGTGCGGACCATCCGCCTCGAGCCCGGGCTCGCCAACCGGCTGCTGCAGGCTTTTTCGGTCGAGGAGATCCACGACCTCGTCACGGCGGTGGCGCGGAGCCTTGCCGGTCCCGAAGAGCCTCGGCTCTGCAAGAAGGTCTGAGGCGGGCCTTCGGCGCTCAGGCGGCGCGCGCGACCGCTTCGGTAGCGAGCATCTGCTCCAGCATCAGGATTTCCTCGGCCACGCACTGCGGCAGGCCGTTGCGCTGGCCGCCGCGGTTGTCCTCGAGCAGGTGGGCGAGGAATTCGCCGCATGCGGGCGTCGGCCACAGCTCCTGCAGCCTGGCGGAAAGGTGGGGAAAGTCCTCGATGGAAAAGCTGCCGGTGGCGCCGCCCCAGCCTGCGGGCTGGACGTTGAAGGTCTGGCGCAGCTCCTGCGCGGTGCGTTCGAAGTCCTCCTTCATCTGCGAGCGGCGGTAGACCTCGAGCAGCTTGAGCCAGTGGTAGAGCGCGCGCTTGGGATTGACGCGGATGCGCTCGGTCAGCGCGTCGGCGGCACCCTGGGCCAGCCCCATCGACACCATGATCTCGGCGAGTTCGATCGATTGGTCGGCGCCGGCGGCGACATTCGGCGCGGATGCTTCGTTCGCCGCCGCCGGCGGTGAGGGGATGTCGGGGAGCTCGAATTCGAGCGCGTCCAGCACCACGGTCTGGTCGGGTGCGGGGTCCGCGGCGACTGCCGCTGCCGGCGGCGCGGGCACAGCGGGTTGGGCCTGCACGGCGGCGGCCGCGGCCAGGGGATGTCCGGGGTCTGCCTCCTGACCCGTCTGGCGGGACCTCCGCGCGGGCGGCGGCAGCGCGACTGCCGCTTCGTCCTCGGGGATCACCGTGGGTGTCGCGGCGGGACTTGGCGCTGCCAACGCCGCGAGGCGGCGCCGCTCCGCGAAATGGCGTCTGCCGAGGAGCCAGAAAAGGAAGACGATGACCGCCGCCATCAGCGCCCGCACGGTCATCTCGGGAACGGTTGCAGACATGTCGTCATCCGCCTGCAGGGGGGCGGCCCTGGCGACGGCTTCACTCCGGGTGGGCGCAGCAGCCGACGGCGCGCCGGCGATGGGCCAGGCCGCAACGATGCCGTGGATGTCGTTGATCATGCCGTTGATGTTGCGCACCCGGAGGAGGATGTCGCCGAGGACGTCCGCCTCGGCCGCCCGGGCCTGGGCCGCCTGGTACTCGACCCGTAGCAGCGCGCGTTCGTCCGGCGGGAAGTCTTCGGCCGGGGAGGTCAGCGCGGGGTCCAGGCGCAGCGGCTGCTCGCGCGTCGTCGCGTGCGCCGCCAGCGGCGGGCACAACATCAGGGCGCAGGCGGTCAGCAGTACGCGCGCCGGACTGGCGGCGCCGCCGGCCTTCCGCCGGCCGGCCGCGCGTGGCATGAGAGTGGGCTTCAACGATGTTCCCGGTACACTGGTTCGCCGATTTGGAAGGTTGCGCAGGATAAAGTTGCCGCAGACTGGCGGAGTCTAGCCGCGCGCCGCGCGTTTGAAAGGCCGAAGAACGCCATGCTCCCCGCCTTTTCCTTCACCAGGCGCCTGCTGCCGGTCGTCGGCAGCGATGGCGGCTTCCCGGTTCGCCGCATAGTCTGCGTCGGCCGCATCGCCGGCCTCGACGGGCTGCAGGCGAGCATCGTCTAGAATCCGGCCCTTTCGATCCATCCCACCCTGCGATGAAACGTCTCCTTGCCTCCCTGCTTGTCGCCCTCGCCGTGCTGCCGGCGCCGAGTTTTGCCGAGGAGATCATCCTCCGCGTCCACCACTTCCTGCCGACGAACTCGACGGCCCATGCGAAGATCCTCGGCCCCTGGTGCGACAAGCTGGCGAAGGACTCGGGCGGACGCCTCAAGTGCCAGATCTATCCCTCGATGCAGCTCGGCGGCACGCCGGGGCAGCTCTACGACCAGGCCCGGGACGGCGTCGCCGACGTGATATGGACCCTGCTCGGCTACACGGCGGGCCGCTTTCCGCTGATCGAGGTGTTCGAGCTGCCCTTCATGATGACCACGGCCGAGGCCACCAGCCGCGCGGTCTGGGACTACGCCCAGACCTATGCCGCCGCCGAGTTCAAGGACGTCAAGCCGCTCGCCTTCCATGTGCACGAACCGGGCTACTTTTTCCTCGCCAAACGGCCGGTGACCCAGCTCGCCGACCTCAAGGGGCTCAAGCTGCGGGCGCCGACGCGCATCACCAACAAGATGCTCGCCGCGCTCGGCGCCATTCCCGTCGGCATGCCCGTGCCGCAGGTCACCGAGTCGCTCTCGAAGGGCGTGATCGACGGCGCGCTGCTGCCCTACGAGGTGGTGCCCTCGATCAAGGTGCACGAGGTGACGCGCTTCGCCTCCGAGACCGACCCCAAAGTGCCCGGCCTCTACACCTCGGTGTTCATGGTGGCGATGAACAAGGCGAAGTACGAATCCCTGCCTGCGGACCTGAAGAAGATCGTAGATGCCAACAGCGGCATCGGCCTCTCGGCCACCGCCGGCCGCCTTTACGACGAGGCCGCGCCGGTGTCGCGGAAGCTGGTGCAGGAACGCGGCAACCAGATCAACGTCATCCCGGCCGCCGAACTGGAGAAATGGAAGCAGGCCACCGACCGCCTCGACGACGAGTGGGTCGCCGACGTGGGCAAGCGCGGCCATAACGGCAAGGCCCTGCTCGATGCCGCGCGCGAGGCGATCGCCCGCCACAGCCGCAAGTGAGGCGGGGGCCCTGCCCATCTATGACTTTCGTCGAATATACATCGGACATGTAGTGCGCTAGCATCCGCTCCGACGCCATGACCGCATGAAAATTCGCGGCGACACAGCCGCAGCGCATGGCGCGGCAAAGCCAAGGAGGGCAGCGCAATGAGCCACACCGCAGACGACACGGCGGAGATCATCGAGGACGGCGACACCGTGCGCCTGGCCTCGGGCATCGGGCCCGGCGACCTGGCGGTCGCGCGCAGCGAATGCGGCCAATACCTGCTGATCACCTGCAGCGACGCGCTGGTCGCGATGTACGGCGCCATGGGCGGCAGCGTCGAGGCCGTCGAGTTCGCCGACGGCGGCAGCTATTCGGTCGAGGAGCTGCTCGACGTCATCGGCGAAGCCTGAGGGTCCCAACGATCACGGCTTCAGCCGGGCGCGGAACTTCTCGCGCAGCTTGGCCGCCTTGGGGGCGACCACGGCGACGCAGTAGGGCTGGCGGGGATTGTTGGCGAGGTAGTCCTGGTGGTAGTCCTCGGCCGGCCAGAAAGTCGGCGCCGGCGCCACGGTGGTGACGATGGGGTCGGGCCAGATTTTCGCGGCATCGAGTTCGGCGATCAATTCGCGGGCGATGCGCTCCTGCTCGTCCGAGTGGGTGAAGATGGCCGAACGGTACTGGCTGCCGACGTCGTTGCCCTGGCGGTCGGGCGTGGTCGGGTCGTGGATGGCGAAGAAGGCTTCGAGCAGGGTCCGGTAGTCGATCCTGGCCGGGTCGAAGGCGATTTGCACGACCTCGACGTGGCCGGTGCGGCCGTCGCAGACCGAGCGATAGTCGGGATCGGCCGTGTGGCCGCCGCAATACCCCGAGATCACCGAATCGACGCCGTCAAGCTGGCGCAGAGCCGCCTCCAGGCACCAGAAGCAGCCGCCGCCGAGGGTCGCCGTCGCGGCCGGGGAAGAGTCTTGCATGATGGTATTCCTGTGTTGCGTCGGGAGCGGCAATGATAGGCGGGGCGGCTCCGCCTGCAAAATATTCCTTGGCATGAGGCCGGCTTTGACATAAGGTGGCGGGGCATTCGATTCAGGCAGTCGTTGTCCGGTAGTTCGTGCCCTCAGGGTTTCGGTTTTACCAGTCCCATCTACCTTTCTCGCTTGCATTCAGGGCCCCGGCCCGATTTATATTTTTTTAAGGAAAGCACAATGGCAACTGGTACCGTCAAGTGGTTCAACGACGCTAAAGGCTTCGGCTTCATCACCCCGGAAGATGGCAGCGACGATCTCTTCGCCCACTTCTCCGAAATTCAGGGCAGCGGCTTCAAGTCCCTGCAGGAAGGTCAGAAAGTCAGCTTCGAGGTGAAGATGGGCCCGAAGGGCAAACAGGCCTCCGCGATCAAGCCGATGTAATTTCGGCGCATCGCCAGAAGAAACCGCAGCCTCGGCTGCGGTTTTTTTTCGTCTGTGGCAGGTGCCGTTATGCCGGCAGCGGCGGCTCGTCCATCAGCGCGATCTGCTCGCGCAGTTCGAGGATGCGTTCCTCCCAGTAGCGCGGCTTGTCGAACCAGGGGAAGGCGAGGGGGAAGGCCGGATCGCTCCAGCGTCGCGCGATCCAGGCCGAGTAGTGGAGCAGCCGCAGGGTGCGCAGCCCTTCGATCAGATGGAGTTCGCGCGTGTCGAACTCGGCGAAGTCCTCGTAGCCGGCAAGAATGTCGTGGAGCTGGCGGGTGCGCTCGGAGCGGTCGCCCGAGAGCAGCATCCAGATGTCCTGCACCGCCGGCCCCATGCGGGCGTCGTCGAAATCGACGAAATGGGGGCCGCGCGTTTTTCCATCTTCGGTCCACAGCACGTTGCCCATGTGGCAGTCGCCGTGCAGGCGCAGAGGGCGCACCGTGCCCGCGCGCTCGAAGCACTGTCGTACGCCGTCCAGCGCCTGGGCGGCGACTCCGGCCCAGACGTCGCGCAGTTCGAACGGAATGAAATCGTGGGCGAGCAGCCAGTCGCGCGGTTCCTCGCCGAAGCTGGTGATGTCGAGTGCCGGCCGGTCGTGGAAAGATTCGATGCCGCCGACCGCGTGGATGCGGCCGAGGAAGCGCCCCAGCCATTCGAGCACGCCGGGCTGGTCGAGTTCCGGCGGCCGCCCGCCCTGGCGCGGAAAGACGGCGAAGCGGAAACCGGAATGATGGTGCAGCGTCGCGCCGTTCAGCCGCAGCGGCGGCACCGCAGGGATCTCTCTCGTGGCGAGTTCCGCGGCGAAGGCGTGCTCCTCGAGGATGGCGGCATCGGACCAGCGCTGCGGCCGGTAGAACTTGGCCACGACGGGCTGGGCGTCCTCGATGCCGAACTGAAAGACGCGATTCTCGAAGCTGTTGAGCGCCAGCAGCCGCCCGTCGCCATGCAGGCCGACGCTGTCCAGCGCGTCGAGCGCGAGATCGGGCGTCAGCCGCTGGTACGGGTGGTCGCTCACGCGCCTTCGCGTTCGGCCAGGCGCCGCAGCACCAGCGGAAAGGCGCCGGTGAGGAACAGCGCGATGGCCGTGACGATCAGCGCCAGCCCGGCTGCGGTGCCGTCGTTGAAGATCGGGTGCACACCCGCCATCAGGCCGGCGAGGGCGGCGACGCCGACGAGGGTGGCGACGATGCCCAGCGCCGTGAAGGCGAGGAAGGTCCAGGGCCAGTGGTGGGGTTTCATGCTTCCTCCGCAGGGCCGCCCCGGGACCCTCGCCGAGTTGGAGGGCAAGGAGGCATGCGCCCCCCTGTGGGGGGCAGCGAGCCGCTTTTGCGCCCCGAAGGAAGTCCCCTTGGGGGGCGAGCGTGGGGGGCTCTCATTTGGTTCTTAGATCGATGACGCGCTTCGCCTTGCCGGTCGAGCGTTCGACGGCGCCGACGTCGGCGACCTCGACCTTGGTGTTGATGCCGATGTAGGATTTGATGTGGTGCTGTAGTTCGCGGGCGGCGGCCTCGCGATCCGCTGCGGAGGCGGCGAACTCGGGCTTGATCTCGACCCGCACCGCCAGGTCGTCCATGTGGCCGCGGCGCGAGACTTCGAGCACGTAATGCGGCGACAGCTTCGGCGTCTTGAGGATGAACTCCTCGATCTGCGAGGGGAACAGGTTGACGCCGCGGATGATCAACATGTCGTCGGAGCGGCCGGTGATCTTGCCGATGCGGCGGAAAGACCGCGCACTCGGCGGCAGCAGGCGGGTGAGGTCGCGCGTGCGGTAGCGCACGATGGGCAGCGCCTCCTTGGTCAGCGAGGTGAACACCAGTTCGCCCTGTGCGCCGTCGGGCAGCACCTTGCCGGTCTCGGGGTCGATGATCTCCGGGTAGAAATGGTCTTCCCAGATGGTCGGGCCGTCGCGGCTCTCGATGCATTCGCAGGCCACGCCGGGGCCGATGACTTCGGACAGTCCGTAGAGGTCCATCGCGGCGATGCCCAACCGCGTCTCCAACTCGCGGCGCATTTCCTCGCCCCAGGGCTCGGCGCCGAACATGCCGCGCTGCAGGCTGCTCTTGGCCGGGTCGAGGCCCTGACGCTCGAACTCATCGACGATGTTGAGCACGTAGGAGGGCGTGCCGACGATCATGGTCGGCTTGAAGTCCTGGATCAGCTGCACCTGGCGTTCGGTCTGGCCGCCGGAGACGGGTACCACGGTGCAGCCGACGCGCTCGGCACCGTAATGCACGCCGAGCCCGCCGGTGAACAGGCCGTAGCCGTGGGTGACGTGGATGATGTCCTTCCTGGTGCCGCCGGCGGCGCGGATGGAGCGCGCGACGATGCCGGCCCAGGTGTCGATGTCGTTCCGGGTGTAGCCGACCACCGTGGGCTTGCCGGTGGTGCCGGAGGAGGCATGCACGCGCACCACGTCGTCCATCGGCACCGCGAACATGCCGAAGGGGTAGGTGTCGCGCAGGTCGGACTTGGTGGTGAAGGGGAATTTCGCCAGGTCGGCCAGCGACTTCAGATCGTCCGGGTGGACGCCGGCGGCATCGAACTTCGCCCGGGTGTGGGCGACGTTGGCGTAGGCGTGGCGCAGCGATTTCTGCAGGCGTTCGAGCTGCAGCGCGGCGATCTCGTCGCGGCTGGCGGTTTCGATGGCTTCCATGGACGAGCCTTGGCTCATGAATTGTGGGTGATAGGCAATTGGCCCAGCCGGGTACGTTCCCAGAACTGCCGCGGCGACAGGATCGGCATGGCCGCGACGGCGCCGAGGTCGAGCAGGGCCTTGTCGCCGGTGACGAAGCATTTGGCGCCGCCGGCGAGCGCGGCGGCGATCAGGGGGGCATCGTCGGGATCGGGGATGCCGTCGGGGATGGGGCCGGGCTCACGCACGACCTCGCTCGACTCGGCGATCAGGCTGATGAAGCCGGCCGTCACGGCGGCAGGAATCCGGAGCTTGGCAGTCAGTATCCGTTCCAGTTCCGCCAGCAGTTCGGCACTGGCGACGAGTTCATGCTCGGCCAGAACGAATTCGAACAACTCGGCGCACAAGCCCCGCGTGGCCAGGGCGCTGGCCAGCACGTTGGTATCCAGAAAAACCTTCACGATGTATTACGAAACGCTGCTGAACACGTCCTCGTCGGTGAGGTAGCCGGCCGCTTCGGCATGGGGCAGGGCTTGGGCGCGCAGTGCCTGGAAACGGCGAATGGCAAGCTGGCGGCGCAGCATCTCGCGGGCCAGATCGCTCTTGGTCCGGTGGGTCGCCTCGGCCAAGCGCGCCAGTTCGGCTTCCATCGGCTCGTCGATGCGCATCGTCAGGGTGGCCATGATCGGTCTCGGGTCGTGAAAATGTATTACATCGTAGCACACGTGAGCCTAGTTGACTTTCGGCTGTCCCGTGATCGCCGTCCCGCCAACGCGCCCCGCAGGAAGTACCCTTGGGGTGCCGACTTTTCCTGCTTACTTCGGCCGCTTGTCGATGACCCGCCTGGCCTTGCCGAGCGAGCGCTCGATGTCGCCGACGGCCTTGATGTCCACGCGGGTGCTGATGCCGATATAGGACTTGATGTGGTGCTGCAGTTCGTGCGCCACGTATTCCTTCTCGGCGGCGGTGGCGGTGGCGAATTCGGGCTTGATCTCGACATTCACGGTCATGGTGTCGAGATGTCCTTCGCGGCTGACTTCCAGCTGGTAATGCGGCGACAGCTTGGCCATCTTGAGGATCTGCTCCTCGATCTGCGACGGGAAGACATTGACGCCGCGGATGATCAGCATGTCGTCGGAACGACCGGTGATCTTGGCGATGCGGCGCATCGAGCGCGAGGTCGGCGGCAGCAGGCGCGTCAGGTCGCGCGTGCGGTAGCGGATGATGGGCAGCGCTTCCTTGGTCAGCGAGGTGAACACCAGTTCGCCGAGTTCGCCGTCGGGCAGCACTTCGCCGGTGTTCGGATCGATGATCTCGGGGTAGAAGTGGTCTTCCCAGATCACCGGGCCGTCCTTGCTCTCGACGCATTCCTGCGCCACGCCGGGGCCCATGACTTCCGACAGGCCGTAGATGTCGACGGCCTGCATGCCGAAGCGGCGTTCGATCTCGGTGCGCATCTCGTTGGTCCACGGCTCGGCGCCGTGGATGCCGAGCCTGAGCGAGCTTTTCGTCGCGTCGAGACCCTGGCGCTGGAATTCGTCGGCGATGGCCAGCACGTAGGACGGCGTGACCATGATGATGTCGGGCTCGAAGTCGAGGATCAGCTGCACCTGGCGTTCGGTCTGGCCGCCGCCGAAGGGGATGACCGTGCAGCCGAGCCGCTCGGCGCCGTAGTGGGCGCCGAGCCCGCCGGTGAACAGGCCATAGCCGTAGGACACGTGCACCTTGTCGCCCGGCCGGCCGCCGGCGGCGTGGATCGAGCGGGCCATGAGCGTGGCCCATGTGTCGATGTCGTTCTGCGTGTAGCCGACGACGGTGGGTTTGCCGGTGGTGCCGGAGGAGGCATGCACGCGCACCACTTTTTCGCGGGGCACCGCGAACATGCCGAAGGGGTAGTTCTCGCGCAGGTCCTGCTTGGTGGTGAAGGGAAACTTCGCCAGGTCGGCCAGCGTCTTCAGGTCGTCGGGGTGGGCGCCGGCGGCGTCGAACTTGGCGCGGTAGTGCGCCACGTTCGCATAGGTGTGGCGCAGCGTCTGGCGCAGGCGCTCGAGCTGCAGCGCCGCGATCTCGTCGCGGCTGGCGGTTTCGATGGGTTGGTAGGCCTGAGCCACTTTGTTATCTCCCTTCTGGCGACCCCGGATTATCCGGCATTTCGAAGAAATGTCCTTTGATCCGGGCGGCGCGGCCGCGGAAGAGGGCGACGAGCTTTCCGTCCTGGTTCTCCACTTCGATGTCGTACACGCCGCTGCGCCCGCCCTGCTGGCGGGCGTGTCCGTGGGCGGTCAGCTTGTCGCCGAGGTGGGCCGGTGCGACGAAACTGATGTCGACGCCCGAGGCTACGGTGCGGTGATTCTGGCTGTTGCAGGCGTAGGCGAAGGCCGTGTCGGCCACGGCGAAGATGAAGCCGCCATGGCAGGTGCCATGGACGTTGACCATGTCCTGGCGCACGCTCATCGTCACCCGGGCCGAGCCGGGGCCGACAGCGAGGATCTCGATGCCCAGGCCCTGGGCGGCGTGGTCCTCGGGCCACATGATCTCGGCGCAACGGCGCGCGGTTTCTTCGGGGGTCGGCGATGTCATCGTTGGCTGCTCCGGGCAGAGGGCGTGGGAAGGCGTGGTGTCCGCAAAAGACATGGGGTTAGAATGGGCGGCCGCCGCATTATCGCAGGGGCGGCGCTCCGCAGCGAGGCGCGGGGCGAGCATCCCGGGAGATCTGACCGATGGCACATCCGCTGTTCGAGAAGCACCAGTCCCTGCTGCAGCGTGCGGTGGAAGCCGTGCGTCGCCGGACCTACTGGAGCGCTTATTCGGAGAACCCGAAGACTTACGGCGAGAACGCGATCGAGGAGGGGCGCCAGGCATTCATGGCCTACCTCGATGCGGCCTTCTATCTCGACCAGCCGGGCGTCATGGGGCGGGTGATCGCCGAGCCGTCGCCCTACGGCCTCAACCTCGACATCAGCTTTCCGCGCTGCGCGCCCGACGCGCTCATCGCTGCGGCCAAGGGCGCGATGCCGACCTGGGTGCGCGCAGGTCCCGACCTGCGCGCCGCGGTCTGCGCCGAGATCCTCGAGCGGCTCAACGCGCGCACCATGGAAATCGCGCATGCGGTCATGCATACCACCGGGCAGAGCCTGATGATGGCCTTCCAGACCGGCGGTCCCCACGCGCAGGATCGCGGCCTCGAGGCGCTGGCGCAGGCATGGAGCGAAATGAAGAACGTGCCCGAGACGGTGGTCTGGGAGAAGCCGCAGGGCGCCCATCCGCCGCTGGTGGTGGAGAAACGCTACACCGTGGCTCCGCGCGGAATCGCACTGCTGCTCGCCTGTGCCACGTCGCCGACCTGGAACGCCTACCCGGCGCTGTTCGCCAGCCTGGCCACGGGCAACGCGGTGATCGTCAAGCCGCACCCGAGCGCGATCCTGCCGATGGCGATCACCGTGGCGCTGGCGCGACAGACGCTCAAGGATGCGGGCTTCGATGCCAATCTCGTCAGCCTGCTCGTCGACGACTCCGGCACGCCGATGGCCAAGGACTTGGCCGTCAACCCCGACATCCGCCTGGTCGATTGCGCCGGGCGCACGGAGTACGCAGAGTGGTTCGAGGACAACGCCCGCCAGGCCAAGGTGTTCACCCACAAGGCGGGCGTCAATTGCGTCGTCGTCGAATCGACCGACGACTACAAGGGCATGCTGCGCAATCTCGCCGTGACGCTGTCGCTGCATTCGGGGCAGACCTCGATGGCGCCGCAGGTGATCCTTGTCTCGAGCGAGGGCATCACGACGCCGGAAGGCACGCACGACGCCCACCAGTTCGGCCGCGACCTCGCGCTGGCGATCGGTACGCTGGTCGAGGACAGCGCCCGTGCCGTCGAGGTGCTCGGCGCCATCCAGGGCGCGGCGACCGTTGCCTGCATCGACGCCATGCGCGAATTCGGCAACGAGTCGGGGCAGATCCTGCGCGATTCCTCCCCGCTGCAGCATCCGCACTGGCCGGATGCGCGCGTGCATACGCCGTTGCTGCTGCGCGCCGAGATCTCCGACCACCATGTCTTCATGGAGGAGCGCTTCGGCCCGATCAGCTTCGTCGTCGAGACGGCGACGAACTCGGAAAGTCTCGCCGTCGCCGAGCGCGCCATGCGCGAAAAAGGGGGCGTCACTTTCGCGGTCTATTCGACCAATCCGGTGATGCAGCAACTGGCGGAGGAAACGGCGATGCGCGCCGCGGTGGCTCTGTCCTTCAACCTCACCGGCGGACTTTCCCTGACGCAGTCGGCGGCGTTCTCCGATTACTTCGGCACCGGCGCCAATCCGGCGGCCACGGCCTCGCTGGTCGATGCGGCCTTCGTCACCAATCGCTTCTACGTGCTCGAAACGCGCCGCGATGCCGGCTAGTGCGTAAGTAATCAGTAAATGTTTGCTGGCCATAATTACAAGTTATGGCTGGCCGCAGTGCGCACCCGCTCGGCGGGTAACGATCCGCGGCCTCCGACAGGCTGAACCCCAAGAGGAAAACCGATGAAGATCCATGAGTATCAGGGCAAGGAAATCCTGCGGAAATTCGGCGTGGCCACCCCGCGCGGCGTGCCGTGCTTTTCCGTCGATGAGGCCGTCAAGGCCGCCGAGAACCTCGGTGGCAAGGTCTGGGTGGTGAAGGCCCAGATCCATGCCGGCGGCCGCGGCAAGGGCGGCGGCGTCAAGGTCGCCAAGTCGCTCGACGAGGTGAAGGGCTACGCCGGGCAGATCCTCGGCATGCAGCTCAAGACCCACCAGACCGGCCCCGAGGGGCAGAAGGTGCGGCGCCTGCTGATTGAGGAGGGCGCCGACATCAAGGCCGAACTCTATGTCGGCATGGTCATCGACCGCGTGACGCAGAAGGTCTGCCTGATGGCGTCCTCCGAAGGCGGCATGGACATCGAGGAAGTCGCGGCGAAGACACCGGAGAAGATCCACAAGGTTTTCGTCGATCCGGTCGCCGGTCTGACCGATGCCGAGGCCGGCACCGTCTGCCGGCAGATCGGCATACCCGAGGCCAGCGTGGTGCAGGGCCGCGCCGTGCTGCAGGGCCTCTACAAGGCCTTCTGGGAGACCGATGCCAGCCTGGCCGAGATCAACCCCCTGATCGTCACCGGCGACGGCCGCGTCGTCGCGCTCGACGCCAAGATGAACTTCGACTCCAACGCCCTGTTCCGCCACGAGGACATCGTCGCCATGCGCGACCTCGACGAGGAGGATCCGGCCGAGATCGAGGCCTCGAAGTTCGACCTCTCCTACATTTCGCTCGACGGCAACATCGGCTGTCTGGTGAATGGCGCCGGCCTGGCGATGGCGACCATGGACACCATCAAGCTCTTCGGCGCCGAGCCGGCCAACTTCCTCGACGTCGGCGGCGGCGCCACCACCGAGAAAGTGACCGAAGCCTTCAAGCTGATGCTGGCGAACCCCAAGGTCAAGGGCATCCTGGTCAACATCTTCGGCGGCATCATGCGCTGCGACACCATTGCCAACGGCGTCGTCGCCGCGGCCAGGGAAACCCATCTCAGCGTGCCGCTGGTGGTGCGCATGCGCGGCACCAACGAGGATCTCGGCAAGCAGATCCTCAAGGAATCCGGCCTGCCTATCATCACCGCCAGCGACATGGCGGACGCCGCCCAGAAGATCGTCACCGCCGTTGCCGGCAAGTAAGGAACCCAGACCATGAGCATCCTGATCAACAAGGACACCCGGGTCGTCACCCAGGGCATCACCGGCAAGACCGGCCAGTTCCACACCAAGATGTGCAAGGACTACGCCAACGGCGCGAACTGCTTCGTCGCCGGCGTCAATCCGAAGAAGGCGGGCGAGAGCTTCGAGGACATCCCGATCTATGCCACCGTCAAGGAGGCGAAGCAGCAGCAGGGCGTCAACGCCTCCGTCATCTACGTGCCGCCGCCGTTCGCCGCCGCCGCGATCTGGGAGGCGGTCGAGGCCGACCTCGACCTGGTGATCTGCATCACCGAGGGCATTCCGGTGCGCGACATGGTCGCGGTGAAGGACCGCATGAAGAAGGAAGGCCGCAAGACCATCCTCTGCGGCCCCAACTGCCCGGGCATCATCACGCCGGACGAGATCAAGATCGGCATCATGCCCGGCCACATCCACAAGAAGGGCCGCATCGGCGTGGTGTCGCGCTCCGGTACGCTGACCTACGAGGCCGTCGGCCAGCTGTCCGACCTCGACCTCGGCCAGAGCACGGCCGTCGGCATCGGCGGCGACCCGGTGAACGGTCTCAAGCACAAGGACGTGCTCGAGCTGTTCATGAACGATCCCGACACCGATGCCGTGATCATGATTGGTGAGATCGGCGGCTCCGACGAGGAGGCCGCGGCCGAGTGGTATTCGAAGGAATGCCGCAACAAGAAGCCCGTCGTCGGCTTCATCGCCGGCGTCACCGCGCCGGCCGGCAAGCGCATGGGCCACGCCGGCGCCATCATCTCCGGCGGCAAGGGCACGGCGCAGGAAAAGCTCGCCGTCATGGAGGCATGCGGCATCCGGACGACAAAGAATCCCGCCGAGATGGGCAAGCTGTTGCGAACGGTGTTGTAGCAGCCGGTTTCGATGCGTGGCAAGACGATGCCGGCGCGAGCCGGCATCGTCGCTTTTGCCCTTAGAATCCTTGCATGGCGCTCTATCTGAACGAAGCCGAGGTCGGGAAACTCCTGACCATGGACCTGGCGCTCGAAGCCGTCGAGTCGGCGCACCGTGCGCATGCGGCGGGCCGCGCCATCGACATGCCGCGCCAGCGGACGCGGACGGCGACGTCGACACTGCACATCCTGCAGGGGGCACTGCTCGAGGAGGGGGTGACAGGCTACAAGGCCTACACCACGAGCCGGGAGGCCAACCGCTTTCTGGTCCACCTGTTCGACGCCGCCGACGGGCGGCCGCTCGCCGTCCTTGCTGCCGACGCCCTCGGCATGATGCGCACGGGGGCCGCGGGTGGTCTCGCCGCGCGCTGCCTGGCGCGGCCCGAGTCCGCCACGGTCGGGGTATTCGGCGCCGGCTGGCAGGCGCAGAGCCAGATCGCGGCCTTGTGCCGGCTGCGGCCGATCGAACGGGTCAAGCTCTATTGCCGGGACGAGGAACGGCGCCGTGCCGGAGCCGCCGACTTTTCGCGCCGCTTCGGCGTCGAGGTCGCTCCTGCCGCCAACGCCGAGGAGGCCGTGCGCGGCAGCGACATCGTCGTCACCATCACCAGTTCCTCGCACCCCGTCTTCGACGGCGACTGGCTGGAGGAGGGCGCTCATGTCACGGCGGCCGGTTCCAATTCATTGATTCGTCATGAAATCGACGAGAAGACGGTACGCCGTGCCGGTGTCGTTTGCGTCGATGGCCGGGCCACGGCGCTGCGCGAGGCCGGCGACCTGCTGCCGGCGCTGGAAAAGGGCCGGCTGCAGGAGGGACAACTGGTGGAACTCGGCGAACTGCTGACGGGTACGCGTTCCGGCCGCAGTGATCCGAGCCAGATCACCCTGTTCGAATCGCAGGGCATGGCGATCCAGGACCTCGCGCTGGCCGTCCGGCTCGTGGCGCTGGCCCGACAGAACGGCCTCGGCAGCGAATTGCCGTATTGAGCAATATGGCCTTCACGCTCACTGTGTTTATGTCGCCGGCGCCGCGCCGGCGGCGGTATCCCTCGTGGACGCTGCCCCCGCAGGGGGCGTCTGCTCCGTCGGGGCGGCCCTTCGGGAGCAGAAATCATTTGACGTAGTTGAGGTTTGGCTGTAAGAATTGACCTTATGATCCTGTTTTATTAAGTAGTTGTTCCGAAACAGGGTGGCTCGGATGTCGAAAGGACAGGGGGAGTCCCGTCGTTGAGCAAGGCCAATTTCCTGAAGACTGACTGGTTCTTCGGCCTCGTCGTGAGCCTGGTCGTGCTGGGCTTTGCCGGCGGCGAACTGCTGCAGAGCCTGGAACGCAAGGCCTACGATCTCGGCATGGGGATGACCTCGCGCGCGCCGTCCGATCGCGTCGCGGTCATCGCCATTGACGAGCAGAGCCTCGCCAACATCGGCCGCTGGCCGTGGTCGCGCGACGTGATGGCGGACATGGTGGAGAAGCTCGCCGCCGCCAAGGCGAAGGTCATCGCCCCGGTGATTCTGTTCTCCGAGCCGCAGCTCGATCCGGGCCTCGCCTACATCAACAAGCTGACCGAGCTCTATACCCAGGCCGGCGGTCTGCCGTCGACCGCCACGCCGGAGGAACTCGCTGCGCAGAACCCGCTGCTGGCGCAGATGGCGGGGCTGCTGTTCGAGGCGGAAAAGAAACTTAACACCGATCGCCGTCTCGCCGCGGCTTTCGCGCAGGCCGGCAACGTCGTGCTGCCCATCTCCTTCCGCCTCGGCCAGCCGCAGGGTCGCCCCGACCGCGAGCTGCCTGAATTCGTCAGGAAGGACGGGATCGGCGCGCCGGCCGGCAGTGGCTTCCCGACCGTGAATGCCGATGCGCTGGTGATCGAGCCGCTGGGCAAGGTCGCCGCGGGCGTCGGCCACCTCAACGTGACGCCCGATGTCGACGGCGCGATCCGCACCGAGCCCCTGGTGCTGACTCACTTCGACCAGACCTACCCGGCGTTGTCGCTGATGGTCGCGGCGAAAAGCCTCAACCTGAAGCCCGCCGACATCCAGGTCGTCCCGGGCGAAGCGGTCAAACTCGGGCGGCTGCGCATCGGTACCGACGGCATGGCGCGCATGATGACCTTCTACTACCAGGACAAGGCGCCGGGCCAGCCGGCCTTCGCCGTCGACTCCTTCTTCGACGTCAAGAGCGGCAAGATTCCGCTCGACAAGTACCGCGACAAGATCGTGCTCATCGGCGCCACGGCGGCGGGGGCCAGCAGCCTGTTCGTCACGCCGGTGTCGCCGGGCATGCCCTCGGTGCTGATGGAAGCGCACGCCGTATCTTCGATTCTTTCCGAACATTTCTTCGTCGCGCCGAGCTGGGGCTTCTGGGCCGAGAGCGGCGTGTTCCTGCTCGTCGCGGTCTACCTGATCGCGCTGCTGCCGCGCCTGTCGGCGGGCATGGCCGCCGGCGTCACCCTGCTGTTGCTGGCGCTGTTGATCGGTGCCCACTTCGGTCTGATGACGACCCGGCTGATGTGGCTGCAGCTGATGGTGCCGGCGACGCTGCTGCTGGTCGGCCACCTGCTGCTGACGATCAAGCGCTTCGTCGTCACCGAGCGCGGCAAGGAGAAGTCGGACCTCGAATCGGCCGAATCGAACCGCATGCTGGGCCTCGCGTTCCAGGGCCAGGGGCAGCTCGACATGGCCTTCGACAAGTTCCGCAAGTGCCCGCTCGACGAGCAACTGATGGAGAACATGTACAACCTTGGACTCGATTTCGAGCGCAAGCGCCAGTTCAACAAGGCCGAGGCGGTGTTCCGTTACATGGCCGGCTTCAACCCCAAGTTCAAGGATCTCGAGCAGCGCCTCAACCGCGCCAAGCAGATGTCGGAAACGGTGATCCTCGGCGGCGCCACGGCCCATCCCGGCGGCACCATGATGATGGTCGAAGGCACCGAGAAGCCGATGCTGGGACGCTACCAGATCGAGAAGGAGCTGGGCAAGGGTGCCATGGGCGTCGTCTACCTCGGTCGCGATCCGAAGATCAACCGCGTCGTCGCCATCAAGACCATGGCGCTGTCGCAGGAGTTCGACGCGGACGAGCTGAAGGACGTCAAGGAGCGCTTCTTCCGCGAGGCCGAGACCGCCGGCCGCCTCAACCATCCGTACATCGTGCAGATGTACGACGCCGGCGAGGAACACGACCTCGCCTACATCGCGATGGAGTTCCTCAAGGGCAAGGACCTGGTGCCCTTCACCAAGCCGGCCAACCTGCTGCCGCTGCCCAAGGCGATGAGCATCGTCGCCCGCGTCGCCGAGGCGCTGTCGTACGCCCACGCCAACCAGGTCGTGCATCGCGACATCAAGCCGGCCAACTTCATGTACGAGCCGGAATCGGACCAGGTCAAGGTCACCGACTTCGGCATCGCCCGCATCACCGACTCCTCCAAGACCAAGACCGGCATGGTCCTGGGCACGCCGAGCTACATGTCGCCCGAGCAACTGGCCGGCAAGAAGATCGACGGTCGCTCCGACCTGTTCTCGCTCGGCGTCACCCTCTACCAGATGGCCTGCGGCAAGCTGCCGTTCGAGGGCGAGTCGATGGCCCAGCTGATGTTCAAGATCACCAACGATTCCGCGCCCGACATCCGTACCATCCGGCCCGACGTGCCCGACTGCCTCGTCGCCATCATCAACCGCGCCCTGGTCAAGGACCCGGAGCAGCGCTACCAGACCGGCGGGGAAATGGCCAAGGATCTGCATGCCTGCCTCGCTCTGGTCGGCGGCGCCGGCGGTGCCTCTGCCACTGCGTCCGCCGTGGATATCGCCATCTAGGCCAAGCTCATGGACATCTCCCAGGCCCTCAAGATCGTCGCCCGCACCGACCCGGGGATGGTGCGTTCGCAGAACGAGGACGCGGTCTTCGCCAACCCGCAGCGCGGCTTCGTCGTGCTGGCCGACGGCATGGGCGGCTACAACGCCGGCGAGGTGGCGAGCGGCATGGCCACGACCGTGCTCGGTACCGAACTGGACAAGGCCTTCGCCCAGCGCCCGCCGCATGAAAGAGTGGCTGGCGGCAAGCTGTGGGCGCATGCCGCACTCGAGGCCGAGATCGCCCGCGCCAACGGCGCCATCTACCAGGCGGCGCTGAGCCAGCCGCAATACGCCGGCATGGGCACCACGCTGGTCGCGGCGGTGTTCCACGACAACAGTCTCACGGTGGCCCATATCGGCGACTCGCGGCTCTATCGACTGCGCGGCGAGGAGTTTCAGCAGATCACCCGCGACCATTCGCTGCTGCAGGAGCAGATCGACAGCGGCATGCTCACGCCGGAGGAGGCCAAGCATTCGCAGAACAAGAATCTGGTGACCCGCGCGCTCGGCGTCGATCCGACGGTCGAACCCGAGATCCGCGACTACGAGGTCCGGGTCGGCGACGTCTACCTGCTCTGTTCCGACGGACTCAACGACATGGTCGATGACGGCGAGATCGGCATGACGCTTTCCGCGCTGGCGGCCAACCTCGAGCTCTGTGCCACGCAATTGATCCAGATGGCCAACGACAACGGCGGCCGCGACAACGTATCGGTGATTCTCGTCAAGGTGGCCGGGGACTTCGGCGTGCCGCGCGGGATAGCTTCCTGGTTGGCGCGGTTGCTGGCATGGTTAAAATGACGTAGTTATGAAGGAAGATCGCGATGACTGACAAGGCGAAACTCATACTCAGCATGGATGGCCTGGTGCTCAAGGAAATTCAGCTCAGCAAGGAGCGGATGACCATCGGGCGCAAGGCGCACAACGACATCCAGATCGACAATCTCGCCATCTCCGGCGAGCATGCCGTCATTGTCACCATGCTCAACGACTCCTTCCTCGAAGACCTCGGCAGCACCAACGGCACCTTCGTCAATGGCCAATCGGTGAAGAAGCACTTCCTGCAGAACGGGGACACCATCGAGCTCGGCAAATACCGCCTCAAGTACATCAACGAGGTGGCGCACCAGGCACCGGCGGCCGACTTCGAGAAGACTATGATCATGCGCCCGGGGATGATGGGCAAGGCTGCGGAGCACCCGGCTCCGAAGGGCGCGGGCGACACCCAGGTCGGCATGGCGGAGGCGCATCCGCCGACGGCACCGGCCGTCGCATCCGCCGCAGCCGCAGCAGCCGCCGCCACGGTTGTGCCGGTAGCTCAGCCATCACTGCCGCTCGGCTCGATCCAGGTTCTTTCCGGCGCCAATGCCGGCAAGGAGCTCGAACTGACCAAGACCCTGACGACGCTGGGCAAGCCCGGCGTGCAGGTGGCGGTGATCGCCCGCCGGCCGCAGGGCTATTTCATCACCCATGTCGAAGGCGCAAACTTCCCCATCGTCGACGGCAAGGCCATCGGCGTCGAAGCCCACAAGCTCCAGGACAACGACGTGGTCGAACTGGCCGGGGTCAAGATGCAGTTCTTCATCAAGACCTGACGCCGGCGGCGTTCCGCCAGCGCCGACTTTCTGCAGCGGCCTCAGACCGGCATGTCCCCGATGAAACAGAATCTGCCCCGCTTCCTGCTCGGATTGCTGGTGCTGGCCGTGCTGCTCGGCCACGCGGCCGGCATCTATCGCATCGGCGTCATCGAGCACTTCGACGCGATCATCTACGACACCAAGGTGCGGCTGACCATGCCGCGCAATGTCGACGACCGCTTGGTCATCCTCGACATCGACGAGAAAGCCCTGGCCGAGGTCGGGCGCTGGCCATGGAATCGCGAGCGCATGGCGACGCTGATGAACAAGCTGTTCGACCGCAACGGCATCGCGCTGCTCGGATTCGACATCGTCTTTGCCGAACGCGATGCCAGTTCCGGCCTGCCGGTGCTGGAGTCGCTGGCGAAGAAGGACGGGCGCGAGGCGGCCGCGATTCAGGGGGTGCTGAAGGAACTGCGGCCGACGCTGGACTACGATGCGCTTTTCGCCGCGTCGCTGAAGAAGCGTGCCATCGTCCTCGGTTACTACCTCTCGAGCAAGGAGGGCGGCACCAGCTCCGGCGCCTTGCCGCCGCCGACCCTGCCGGCGGGAACGTTCGCCGGACGCAACATCGCCTTCACCAGCTGGACGAACTACGGGGGCAACCTGCCGGAGTTCCAGAAGAATGCCGCCAGCGGTGGCCACTTCAACCCGCTGGTGGACTTCGATGGCATGTCGCGCCGGGTGCCGGTGCTGGCCGAATACAACGGTGCGTACTACGAGTCATTGTCGCTGGCGATGGTGCGGGCGCTGCTCGGTTTCCCGCCGGTCGTGCCGGGCTATGCCGAGGGTAGCGACAAGAGCTATGCCGGCCTCGAATGGCTGGAATTGCCGACCGCGCGCGGTACGCTGCGCGTCCCGGTCGACGCCAACGTCGCGGCCTTGGTCCCCTACCGCGGCTTCCAGGGCAGCTACCGGTACATTTCAGCGGCCGATGTGCTCGCCGATCGCATTCCCGCCGAGCAGCTGCAGGGCAAGATCGTGCTGATGGGCACCACGGCGCCCGGCCTGATGGACCTGCGCGCCACGCCGGTCGGTGCAACCTACCCCGGCGTCGAGGTCCACGCCAACCTGATCTCGGGCATGCTCGATGGCGCCGTCAAGTACCGTCCGGCCTATGTGCTTGGCGCCGATGTCGTGCTGGTACTGCTCGCCGGTGCGGTGATGACTTTCCTGCTGCCCCTGCTTTCGCCCTTCCGCGCCAGCATCGTCGCCCTGATCGTGCTGCTGTTCTTGCTCTCGGTGAACCTTGCCTTCTGGCACGTCGGCAACATGGTCCTGCCGCTGGCCACCGGCCTGCTGCTGGTGATGCTGCTCTACGCATTGAACATGTCCTGGGGCTATTTCGTCGAATCGAAGGCCAAGCGCCAGTTCACCGAGCTGTTCGGCCAGTATGTGCCGCCCGAACTGGTCGACGAGATGGCGAAGAACCCCGAGGGTTACACCATGGACGGCCGCAAGGCCGAACTGACGGTGCTGTTCTCCGACATTCGCGGCTTCACGACGATCTCGGAAGGGCTGCAGCCGGACCAGTTGGCGACCCTGATGAACCTCTACCTCGGTTCGATGACCGAGGTCATCCGCAAGCGCCGCGGCACGCTCGACAAGTACATCGGCGACGCCATCATGGCTTTCTGGGGTGCGCCGGTGGGCGACGCCGAACATGCCAGGAACGCCGTGATCACGGCGATGGAAATGCAGCGGGCGCTGCACGACCTCAATCCCGAGTTGCTGGCCAAGGGTTGGCCCGAACTGAAGATCGGCGTCGGCGTCAACACCGGCACCATGACCGTCGGCGACATGGGCTCGCCGGTGCGCAAGGCCTACACGGTGATGGGCGACGCGGTGAACCTCGGCTCCCGGCTGGAAGGCATCACCAAGCAGTACGGCGTCGGCATCATCGTCGGCGAGGGTACCCGCGAGCTGACCAAGAAAGACTTCGTCTATCGCGAGCTCGACCGGGTGCGGGTCAAGGGCAAGGCCGAGCCGGTCGGCATCTACGAGCCGCTCGGTCTCGAGGGCCAGGTTGCCAAGGAGGATCTGGAGGAACTCAAGCTGTGGAACCAGGCCCTGCGGGCCTATCGTTCCCAGGACTGGGACCAGGCCGAGGTCATGCTGCTCAACCTGTCGCGCATCCACCAGTGTTACCTGTATGATCTCTACGCCAAGCGTGTCGCCCATTGCCGCAAGGAGCCCCCGGGCGAGGGCTGGGACGGCGTGACGACATTCGAGACCAAGTGATGACGTGGATGAAGGCGAGCGCATGAGGGCTGGGGTATGAAGGTTCGCATCCTGGGCTGCAGCGGCGGCATCGGCGGCCGCCACCTGCGCACGACCTCGATACTGGTCGACAACGACATCCTGATCGACGCCGGCACCGGCGTTGCCGACCTGTCGATCGCCGAGCTGGCGCAGATCGACCATGTGTTCCTGACCCACAGCCACCTGGACCACATCGCCAGCCTGCCGCTGCTGATCGACACCGTCGGCGACATGCGCAACCGGCCGCTGACGGTGCATGCGACTGACGCCACCATCGAAATCATGCGGGCCCACATCTTCAACTGGGCGATATGGCCGGATTTCTGCGAGATTCCGAATCCGACGAAGCCCTTCATGCGCTACGAGAACCTGGCGATGGGCGAGACGGTCGATCTCGAGGGGCGCCGCATCACTGCCCTGCCGGCCAATCACACCGTTCCCGCCGTGGGCTACCAGCTCGATTCGGGGACTGCCAGCCTGGCTTTTTCGGGCGACACCGGTCCCTGTCCGGAACTCTGGGCCGCCGTCAACAAGATCGACAACCTGCGCCACCTGATCATCGAAACCGCCTTCTCCAATCGCGAGCGGCGGCTGGCGATGACCTCCAAGCACCTGTGCCCCAGCATGCTGGTCGAGGAACTGGCCTATCTGCAGCGTGACGTCGAGATCTACATCACCCATCTCAAGCCGGGACAGATCGAACTGACCATGCAGGAGATCGAGGACGGCGTGGGCGAGCTGCGTCCGCGCATGCTGCAGAACAATCAGGTGTTCGAACTCTAGGTCCGGCGGATGGGTGCGAACAGCAGCGACACTGTCGTTCCGACCCTTGCCCGGCTGCAGCCGCTGGCGGCCCTCGGCGCCGACAGCCTGCGTGGGCTGGCACCGCATTGCCATCGCGAACGGGTGACGCGCAACCTCGACCCGTTCCAGTTGCGCGACTGGCAGGGCCAGGTGGTCTACCTGGTCAAGGGCGAACTCAAGCTGGAATTCGATGACGGCGCGATCCAGGTCATCGTCGGCGGCTGGGGCGACGCCCTCTTTCCCATCGGCCGCGGGCGGCTGGTGCCGGTAGCGACCAAGGCGATCACCGATGTGGAAATGCTGCGTTTCGACGAAGATCTCGTCGACATCATGATGACGTGGGACCAGATCGCCGCTTCCGGCCAGCAAGTCGCCGAAGGCGAGGCTGCCAACTGGCGCACCATGTCCGGCATGTTCACGGTGCAGAGCCTGACGCAGGGCGTGTTCGCGTCGATGCCGCCGGCCAACATCGAGCGTCTGCTGGGTCGTTTTCAGCGCATCCCGGTCAAGCGCAGCCAGCAGATCATCCGCCAGGGCGACCCCGGCGACTACTACTACCTGATCGAACGCGGCCGCTGCACGGTCACGCGCGAAGTGGCGGGCGCCCGCGTCGAGCTGGCCGAATTGCGCGCGGGCGATTCCTTCGGCGAGGAGGCGCTCGTTGCCGACACGGTGCGCAATGCGACGGTGGCGATGAGGACCGATGGCGTGCTGTTGCGCCTGGACAAGGCCGACTTCATGGAGTTGTTGCGCGAGCCGTTGCTGCAACGGCTGTCGCCGACAGAGGCGCAGCAGCGAATTGCTGCCGGCGCCCAATGGATCGACGTACGCTTCCCGGCCGAGTACAAGTGCGATGGCCTGGCCGGCGCCATCAATGTTCCGGTCAACGAGATCCGCCAAGCCGCCGCCGGACTCGATCCGTCCAGGGAGTACATCGTCTATTGCCAGACCGGGCGGCGCAGTTCTGCCGCCGCCTTCCTGCTGTCACAGCGCAGCCTGCATGCCCATCTGCTCGAAGGCGGCCTCAAAGCGCTGCTTGCCAGCGGCACAAGCACTTCCAACAAGGGTTTGACATGAGCACCACAATGTCCTCGCCACAGGATCCGGGCGGCCTCTCCGATGTCGGCAGCCGCCTGGCCTTCTTCAAGAACCTGCAGACCGTCACCAACAAGATCCACGCGACGTCGAACGTCGACGAGATCATGCTGGAGCTGTCGCAGGACGTCTGCAGCCTGTTCAATGCCGATCGCCTGACCATCTATTCCATCGGCGAGGACAAGGCCTCGATCGTTTCCAAGGTCAAGACCGGCCTCAATTCCTTCAAGGACCTGAAGCTGCCGATCGCCGACCAGAGCATCGCCGGGCACGTCGCGCTGGCGCGCAAGATCGTCAACATTCGCGACGTCTATGACGACGGCGAGCTCAAGGCGATCCACCCGCAATTGCGCTTCCTGCAGGAAGTGGACAAACGCACCGGTTACCGCACCAAGCAGATGCTGGTGGCGCCGATCGTCGATCTCCAGAACGGCGAACTCATGGGCGTCGCCCAGATCATCAACAACAAGGCCGGCGTGCCCTTCGCCGCGGTGGCCGAGGAAGGCATCAAGGGCCTCTGCGAAACGCTGGCGATCGCCTTCAGCCAGCGCAACAAGCCGGCGCAGGTGGCCAAGTCCAAGTACGACCATCTGGTGCTGGATGCGATCATCGCCGCGCCGGAACTCGAACTGGCGACCCGCACGGCGCGGCGCAAGAACGTAGACGTCGAGGAGATTCTCATCACCGAGATGCAGGTGCAGCCCGACAAGATCGGCGCCGCGCTGTCCAAGTTCTTCGGCGTACCCTACGAGCCGTTCCGCAATGACCGCATCAAGCCCGTGGATCTGATGAAGAACCTGCGGCGCGAGTATGTCGAGCAGAACCAGTGGCTTCCGGTCGAGGAGACTTCCGAAGGGATCATGGTGTTGTGCATGGATCCCGAGCAGGTCAAGGGTTCTCGCGTCGTCAACAACGTTTTCTCCCGCGCCAAGATCGCCTACCGCGTGACCACCATCCGCGAGTTCAGGCAGACGATGGATCTCTTCTTCGGCGGCGGCGGGGCGACGCCGTTTACCGACGACACATCGGTCGGCGACCTCCTGTCAACGCTGGATCAGGGTGAAGAGTCGGGCGAGGGCCTCGCCGAGGACGTCTCCGCCGCAGCGGACAACGAACTGGTCAAACTGGTGAACAAGGTGATCGTCGACGCCTATCAGCAGGGCGCCTCCGACATCCACATCGAGCCCGGCATCGGCAAGGACAAGGTCTCGATCCGCTTCCGCAAGGACGGCTCGCTCGCCAAGTACATCGAGATTCCCGCCAGTTACCGCGCCGCCATCGCCGCCCGCCTCAAGATCATGTGCGACCTCGATATCGCCGAGCGGCGCAAGCCGCAGGACGGCAAGATCAAGTTCAAGAAGTTCGGCCCGCTCGACATCGAGCTGCGCGTTGCCACCATCCCGACTACCGGCGGCGTCGAGGACATCGTGATGCGCATCCTGGCGGGCGGCGAGCCGATTCCGATCGACAAGCTCGGCGTGCTGCCGATCAACCTGACCAAGCTCAAGGAATGCATCTCCAAGCCCTATGGCCTGTTCTTCGTCTGTGGCCCGACCGGCTCGGGCAAGACGACGACGCTGCACTCGGTGCTCGGCTTCCTCAACACGCCCGACACCAAGATCTGGACCGCGGAAGACCCGGTCGAAATCACCCAGAAGGGCCTGCGCCAGGTGCAGGTCAACAAGAAGGCCGGACTGGACTTCCCCATGGTGATGAAGGCCTTCCTTCGTGCCGATCCGGACATCATCATGGTCGGCGAGATGCGCGACGCCGAAACCACCGGCATCGGCATCGAGGCCTCGCTCACCGGCCACCTCGTGTTCGCCACGTTGCACACCAACAGCGCGCCGGAATCCATCATCCGCCTGCTCGACATGGGCATGGATCCCTTCAACTTTTCCGATGCCCTGCTCGGCATCCTGGCCCAGCGCCTGGCCAAGCGCCTGTGCAAGTGCAAGGAGTTCTACTCGCCGGATGCCGACGAAGTGCGGTTGTTCATGACCGAATACTGCTCCGAGCTGGTGAATACGGACAACTTCAAGAAGGACCAGCGGGCGGCCATGGAGGCGACCTACCAGCGACTGGTCAAGGATTACGGCAAGGACGGCAAGCTGCAGTTTCCCCGGGCCAAGGGCTGCGACACTTGCGGCGGGTCCGGCTACAAGGGCCGGGTCGGCTTGCACGAGCTGATGGTCGGCACCGAACCGACGAAGAAGCTGATACAGGAGCACGCCAGGGTGTCGCAGCTCTTCGCCCAGGCGCTGCAGGACGGCATGCTGACGCTGAAAATGGACGGGATGGAAAAGGTGTTGCAGGGCGTCACCGATCTCAAGCAGGTGCGCGCAGTCTGCATCAAATGACAATGCGGCCCGCTCCCCCCGGCCCCCTCTCGCGAGGGGGAGCCTGCGTCCTCGTTGTGCTCAACTGTCACGGGGCACTTCGTGCTGGTGCCGGGACGGATTGCGGCTTCGCCGCGTGCCGTCCGGCCTTGGGGCGGCCCTGCGGCCGGACTGTACCGCGAGGTTGAGATGGATTCGGTCGAAGACCTGTTCCGCCGACTCGAGCAGCTCAACGCCATTGGCGCCGCTCTCTCCAAGGAGCGCGACATCAATCGGCTGCTCGAGAACATCCTGGTCGCCGCCAAGACCATCACCCACGCCGACGGCGGCACGCTCTACCGCATTACCGAAGACGGCCAGGCGCTGCGCTTCGAGATCGTGCGCACGGATTCGCTGAACATCGCGCTGGGCGGTACGACCGGCAAGCCGATCACATTTCCCGATCTGCCCCTCCACGACGAGGCGGGCAAACCGAACAATTTCCTCGTCGCCGCCTACGCCGCTCTCCACGACGCGACGGTGAATGTCGCCGACGCCTACACCGAGGCGGGGTTCGATTTCTCCGGTACCCGCAAGTTCGACCAGCGCACCGGCTATCGCTCGCAGTCGTTCCTGACGGTGCCGCTGAAGAACCACGAGAACGAGATCATCGGCGTTCTCCAGCTCATCAATGCCATACACCAGGAGAGCGGCAAGGTCGTACCGTTCTCCGCCGCCGACCAGCGCCTGGCCGAATCGCTCGCCTCGCAGGCGGCGATCGCGCTGACCAACCGCCAGTTGATCTCCCAGCTGGAAACCCTGTTCGAATCCTTCATCAACCTCATCAACCTCGCCATCGACGAGAAGTCGCCCTACACGGGCGGGCACTGCCAGCGCGTGCCCGAACTGACGATGATGATCGCCGAGGCCGTCAATGCCACCACCGACGGCCCGCTGGCGGACTTCCAGATGACCGACAAGGACCGCTACGAGCTGAAGATCGCGGGCATGTTGCATGATTGCGGCAAGGTCACCACGCCGGTGCATGTCGTCGACAAGGCCACCAAGCTGCAGACGCTGTTCGATCGCATCTATCTGGTCGATACCCGTTTCGAGGTGCTCAAGCGCGATGCCGAGATCGATGCGCTGCGCCAGCAACTGGCCCTGCGTGAAAGGCGCGATACCGCCGCCGAGGAGGCGATCCGCGGCCGTTACCAGGCGGAACTGACCGCGTTGCAGGATGAACGCGAATTCCTGCGCAAGTCGAATGTCGGCGTCGAAGCCATGTCCGAGGCCGATCAGCAGCGCGTGCGCGACATCGGCCGGCAACACAAGTGGCGCAACGTCGAAGGCGTCGAGGCGGATTTCCTCACCGCCGACGAGATCGAGAACCTCAGCATTCGCGCCGGCACGCTGACGCAGAAGGAGCGCGAGATCATCAATTACCACATCGTCGCGACGATCAAGATGCTCGAACAGCTGCCTTGGCCCAAGCACCTGCAGAACGTGCCCGAGTACGCCGGCGGCCATCATGAGCGCATGGACGGCAAGGGCTACCCGAAGGGACTGACGCGCGAGCAGATGTCGCTGCAGGCACGGATGATGGGCATCGCAGACATTTTCGAGGCACTGACCGCGCGCGACCGGCCGTACAAGCACGGCATGAAGCTGTCGCAGGCGATGTCCATCATGGAGAATTTCAGGAAGAACGGGCACATCGATCCCGACTTGTTCGATGTCTTCGTGCGCCAGGGCGTCTTCGGCAAGTACGCGGCACGCTTTCTCGATGGCGCACAGATCGATATGGCGGATGTCGCCACACCCGATTGAGCGAAAAGGTCGGCGCTGCCACCACGGCGACGGGCGCTGCCGCAGTCTGTGGGGCGTGAGATGAAGCACCGGGGTGCCACGGATCCAGATGTCGCCGCGATCCTTTCCCATATGGCCAGGGGCGATCTGGCCGCCCTTGACGCACCCGCGACGCGACTGCTGAAACGGGATCGGGCGCATCCGGTCGGCATCAAGGCGCGATCGGCGTTCCTCATCGGCCAAGGCAAGCAGCGCGATGCGCTGCTCCTGCTGCGGCAGGGCACCGCCCATCACCCGGGTGATGCCGAGATGTGGAACAACCTCGGCATCGTGCTGTCCGACCTCGGGCGTCACGACGAGGCCATCGAACAGTTCAGGCGTGCCCTGCGCATCGCGCCGGGCCAGGCCGACCCCCTCGCCAATCTCGCCAACGCCCTGCTGAAGCGCGGCATGCTCGAGGAAGCGATCGCGGCGGCGCGGCAGGCGGCTGCGACAGACCCCGGGCATCCGCAGGCGTTCAATACCCTCGGGGCCGCGCTGCTGCGCGCCGGCGAGAAGGAAACGGCGCTCGAGGCGTTTTCGGTGGCGGTGGGCAACAGCCCGGAGTCGCTACAGGTGTTCACCAATTTCATCACCGCTTTGCTGGAACTGCGACGCTTCGCCGATGCCGTTCATTGCATGCGCCCGGCGCTGGACAACAGCGACGCCGAACCCGGCGAGCGCGACCTGCTGCTGCCGCTGATGTTTCGCGCGCAGAGGGCGATCTGCGACTGGACCGCGGACGAGGCACTGCCCGCCGTCCTGACGGGCCTGGTGGGGCGTGGCGTCGAGCCGGGACCGGAACCGTTCTTTTTGACGCACGTGGAGGACATCAGCCCGGCAACGCAGCGACGCTGCGCCGAGAATTACGGCCGGGCCTATCTGGCGAACGTCTTCGGCGGGGCCTTGCCGCGGCCGCTTTGCGATAACTCAGCAGACGCCGGCGTGGCGGCGACACGTCCCTTGCGCGTCGGCTTTCTCTCGGCCGATTTTCGCGCCCATGCGGTGAGCGAACTCGCGGTCGGGGTCTTCGAGGCCTTCGATCGTGCGGCCTTCAGCGTCTACGGCTACGCCTACGGAACCGACGATCCGGGCCCGCTGCGCCAGCGACTGAAGAATGCCTTCGACGTGTTCCGCGACATCGACCACCTCTCGTTCGCCGACGCCGCGCGGGCGATATTCGATGACGGCATCGACGTGCTCGTCGACATGGCGGGTTGGACCAGCCAGTCCCGCATGGCCATCACGGCCTATCGCCCTGCGCCCGTCATCGCGCACTGGCTGGGATTCCCAGGTACGCTGGGATTGTCGGGTTGCGTCGACTACCTGATATCGGACACCTGGGTCACGCCCCCCGAACGTGCCGCGGACTACACGGAACGGCTGGCCCTGCTGCCGCACAGCTACCAGCCAAGCAGCCGGGTGGAGTCACCGCGGCCCCGGCCCGTTCGCGCGGAAGCAGGCCTGCCGGAGGAAGCCTTCGTCTTCGCCTCCTTCAATCAGAGCACGAAGATCACGCCGCAGGTCTTCCGCCTGTGGTGCGAGTTGTTGCGACGGCATCCTGCCGCGCTGCTCTGGATCGGCTTTCAGGACGAGTCGGCGCAGGAAAGCCTGCGCCGCGAAGCGGCGGCCCAGGGCATCACCGCCGCGCGCATCGTCTTCGCTCCCTGGGCGCCGCTGGAACGGCATTGGGACCGGCTCGGCCTCGCCGATCTTGCCCTGGATACCTTCCCCTATGGGGGCCACACCACGGCAAGCGACATGCTCTGGGCCGGGGTGCCCTTGGTCGCATGGGCCGGGCCCACCTTCGCCAGTCGGGTGGCCGCCGGCCTGGTGCGGGCGGTCGGGCTGCCGGAACTGGTGGTCGGCTCGGCGGAGGAATATCTGGCCCTGGCGGACGGGTTGGCGAAATCGCCCGATCGCCTGGCCGAACTGCGGGAAAGACTGCAGGGCGCACGTTCCAACAGCGCCTTGTTCGATACCCGGCGTTTCGCCAGGGACTTCGAGCGTTTGCTGCGGGCGATGTGGAATGCCCGTCGCGATCGGTCGGCTGCCCCGATCAGCGTGGGCGGCTATTGACGCTAATTGCACCAGAGTGACAATTTTTGTCACTTCTTGCATGCCACAGCGCCCGTATATCGGGGATGCCACCCTGGCTTGAGACTTGCTTTACTGTTCGAGCCGGCTGCCTATAGGCGGGCTTCATTCAAAGGAGAATTTCAGATGAAATCACTGCAAAAGGGTTTCACCCTTATCGAGCTGATGATCGTGGTCGCGATCATCGGCATCCTCGCTGCGATCGCCATCCCGCAATTCAGCGAGTACACCAAGAAAGCCGAGAACAAGGCGGCGCAATCCGATGCGCGCAACGTCCTGACCTCTGCCATCGCCAACTCGCAAAGCTAAGGAGCTGAGACATGAAAAAATTTGCTACTTTCGCTGCGCTGGCGCTGGTCGCCTCCACTTCCGCCATGGCCGGGGATATCACCGATCCGGCGCCGGGCGCCACCAACCGTGACGTCTGCACCGGCGCTACCGCCGCCAAATACAACGTCGCCGGCGGCCCCGGCTCGCCCTACACCACGACCGGCTCGTTCCTCAAGACCGGCTTTGCGGTGCAGTGCTCGTCCAATACCTTCGTGACCTTCCAGAACCGCTCCGGCACGGTGTTTACGGTCGGCGCCTCCTCGGCCAAGGGTAACCAGAGCTACAAGGGCAGCAGCAACGGCGGCGCCGTGGTGCTGCACCTGGCCTGCGGCCAATCCACCACGCCGTGCGCTCAGTCCGACGCACAGACCGCTGCGACGGCCGCTTCCTCGATGTAATTCGGGAACTGTCGTAACGGAAGGCGCGCCTGCGGGCGCGCTTTTCGTTTGGGGAGCCGAAAAATCGGGACCATGATGCATTCCGCCGCGCGTCGCGCATACTTGGCGAATGGGGCCGTGCTCCTGCTCGCGGCGGGCCTCTGGTGCATCAGCCATCCCTACGTCGGCATGGTCGAGCACGACGCCCGGGTCTATTCCCTCCTCGTCGCTCACTGGCTTTCCCCGGAAGCCTATGCCCGCGATCCCTTCTTCCTGTTCGGCTCGCAAGACCGCTACTCCGCCTTCACGCCGCTCTATGGCCTGCTGGCGAGCCGCATCGGGCTGGCCAATGCGGCGCTGGCGATATCCGCCCTCGGCGGGGTGCTGTGGGTGGCCGCCGCGGCCACAGTTGCGCGCGCCGTTCTCGACGACCGGCGGCTGCAAGCGTTTGCGCTGCTGTGCTGCGCGATCCTTTCCCTCAATTACTCGCCGAACGCCGCGACCTTCGTTCTCAACGAAGGCTTCCCGACCGCGCGCAGCATCGCCCTCCCGTTGGGAGCGCTTTCGCTGGGCCTGGCCATGCACGGACATTTTCGCAGCGCGGTCCTCGCCGCCCTGGCGGCCACGGCGCTGCATCCCCTGCTCGGTATCTGGCCGCTCGTTTTCGTCGTTGCGCACAGGCTGGCCGATCGAACGATCCTCCTGTTGGTTCTCGCCGCCGCGCTGTTGCCGTTGGCGCTCAACTGGGCCGGCGCGAGCCAGATGCAGCGCATGGACCCGGCCTGGGAGAGTATCGCCCGCCACTCGAGCCGCGACCTGTTCGTCGGCACGGCGGGAACCGCGCGCATCGACGCGATTCTCGCCTGGCTGTCGCTGCTGCTGTGGGCCGGGCGGCTCGCAGCGCAGCCCGTAGGCCGCTGGTACGGCCTCGGCGCGGTCATCGGGGCGTCGGGGTTCCTGCTGGCGCAGATCGCGTCCTACTATTACCCGGCGATACTCATCGTCCAGGCGCAGCCCTGGCGGGCGATGTGGGTCGCGGTCTTCCTCGGGGTCTTCGCGCTGGCGCAGCTGCTGGGTCATGCGTGGCGTGGACCGCATCGAATCTGGTGGGCGATCGGCGGCCTGCTGCTTTACATCCTGACCGACTGGGCCGGCTACGCCCTGTTCGCGAGCTGCGCCTTGCTCCATCCGCCGCTGGCCGAGCGCACGGCGATCATCGCCCGCCGGATCGACGCGCGCGCGCGCCGCTTCGCACCGATTCTCCTCCTTGGACTGTTCGTTGCCGTGGTTCCCGGCTATGTCCAGGACCTGACGATTCTGGGCGGGGGCATCGCACGGGATTTCCAGAGCGGCGTGCCGCTGCTCGACGGCTTCCTGTTGGCAGGGGGATTGGGTGTCGGCGCGCTGTTCCTCGCCTGGCTCGCGACCTCGGCATTGGCGCCGGGCCTGCTGCTGGCCGGCAGCGCGACACTGTTCGTGTTCGCCGCGGCGCATTGGGACCAGCGCCGCGACAGCTACAGCGCATGGGAGGGGCGGGAAGCCTCCCAGGCTGCACCGCTGTTCGGCGGTGCGATACGTCGCGGCGAGGTCGTGCTGTGGCCGGACGCCATACCCGAGCGCGTCTGGCACGAATTGGGAACGGCCAATTACGGCAGCTCGGACCAAGCGATCGGCGGCATCTTCTCGCGCGAGAAGACCTTCGAACTGCTGCGGCGCAGGCAGCGCCTCGCCATCGCTTCGCTGGCCGAATCGTGGCCCCTGTCGGCGGCGGAACAGTCGGATCTGCTGAATCGCTACCGCCGGCTTACCGGGGAAAGGCTCGACGAAAAGGGCAACCTGCACGAAAGCTACATGCGGCCGATCAATCTCACCGGTCCCGGCATGCTCTTCGCGTGCGAGGACCCGGCCCTCGACTGGGTGATTTCCCCGAGGCCGCTCGCACAGCCGGTGCTGCGCCCGATTTCGACCGGGGAGTCGCAGGGCGCTTGGCTATACTCTTGTGCCGGGTTGCGCGCCGTCCCGCAGGCGCCGACTTTTTCGACCAAGGCAGCGGGGTAATCTGTGAACTGGGGAAGATAGCGATGTTGTCGTTCTTGCTTTCCGCATTGCGCGCCGGCCTGCGCAGCCGCGGCATCCAGGCGGTGCTGGTGTTCGGCGTCCTGCTGGTTGCGGTCGCCTACCTTTCCGCGGCGTTTTCGCCGCGCCAGCCGAAGACGGTCGCCCTCGACGTCGGCCTCTCCGGCATACGCTTCTCGCTGGTGCTGTTCGCGCTTTTCTGGGTGCAGGAACTGGTGGCCCACGAGATCCAGCGCCGCTCGGTTCTTTTCGCCTTGACCTATCCGGTGGCGCGCGGCCAATACCTGGTCGGCCGCTATCTCGCGGTGCTCGGCATGCTCGCCCTCGCGGCCCTGATGCTGGGCATGCTGCTCTGGGTCGTCGTGCTCAACGCCGGAGGCCGCTATGAACAGGCTTTCGCCGTTGCGCCGGGCGGGCCCTACTGGTTGACCATCCTCGGGCTCTGGGCCGATGCGGCGGTGGTCACGGCGTTCGCGCTCTGGATCGCCAGCCTCTCAACGGTGCCGATGCTGCCGCTGGCGCTGGGACTGGCGTTCGCCGTCGCCGGCAAGAGCCTCGGCGCCGTCGCCGAGTATCTCTCGCGGGGAGCCGAAGGCGACGCGGAGATCATGCGGCTGGCGCCGGTTGTGGACAAGATCCATTGGCTGTTGCCGGACCTGTCGCGGCTGGACTGGCGCGCCTGGCCGATGTACGGCGTGGCGCCCGATGCGGCGGCGATGGCGGGTGCGGCGATCGTCGCGCTGGCCTACGTCGCCTTGCTGGTGACGTTGGCGGTAATCGCATTCAACCGCCGCGAGTTCGAATAGACGGCGATGAAGCTCGCGGCCAACGGGAAACTCTTGCTCGTGGCGCTCGTCGCCGCGGCCCTGTTCGTTGCATCCGCGCAGCGGCTCAAGGTCATGCCGCGACAGATCGTGAATGTCGAAATGCAGGTCGCGTTGCCCTTATTCGTCCAGGTGGCGATGGCCGCGGGAGACCGTTTCCTTGCAGCGAACATCGCGGCCATCCGTGCCATCTGGGTTAACAGCTTCAACATGAAACCCGAGGAGTTCGGAATCCTCGCCAAGGTGCAGCAGGACGTCGCTTGGCTGAACCCGGCGCACGAGGACAACTACTACGTCGCGGCGGCGATCCTGCCCTGGGCCGGCGAGGTCGACGCGGCGCAGGCGATTCTCGCCCGGTCGACGGTGGCCCGCCGTTTCGACTATCAGCCCGCCTTCTACTACGCCTTCAACCAGATGCACTTTCGGGGCGACGCGATCGGCGCCTCGGCCTGGCTGCGCGAGGCCGCGGAATACCTGCCCGAGGGGGACGAGCGCGTGCAGATGCAAAACCTCGCGGCGATCTGGCTGGACAAGGCCGGGGATCTCGATCTCGCCATCCGCGTCGTCGAAGGTCTGGCGAAGCAGGCCAGCCGCAGGGATTTCCGCCGCTATCTCGAAATGCGCGTCACCCGCCTGCGCATGCTGAAGGATCTGCGCGCCGCCGCCGCCGATTACCGCCAGCGCTTCGGTCGCCCGCCCGCGGCCCTGCAGGCGCTGGCGGCGTCAGGCGTGGTGGCGCAAATTCCGCAGGACCCGTTCGGTCTCGGCTTTGCCATCGACGCAAACGGCCAGGTCGTGCTGGGCAACGCGCCGCCCCCGGCGCCCGAAGGACAACACTGAAATGACCGCCGCGATTTCCATCACCGATCTAAAGAAGACCTATTCGCGCACCTGGGCGTCGCCGTCCTTCGAGGCCCTGAAGGGGGTCACGCTCACCGTCGAGGCCGGCGAGACCTTCGGCTTCATCGGCCCCAACGGCGCGGGGAAGAGCACGACGATCAAGATTCTCACCGGCGTGATGTCGCCGAGCGGCGGGGTGGCCCGGCTGTTCGGCGTCGATGTCGGTGCGCCCGAGTCGCGGCGCGGCCTCGGCTATGTCCCGGAGAACCCGAGCCTGCCCGACTACCTGACGCCGTTCGAGATCCTGTCCATGGGCCTCGAGCTGCATCGACACAAGCCTGCCGATGCCCGCGCCCATTGCATGAAGTGGCTCGATCGCCTGGGGCTGGCCGACGTGGCGAACAAGGTGGTGCGCGGATTTTCCAAGGGCATGGCGCAGCGCACGGCGCTGGCCCACGCGCTGGCCGTCGAGCCGCGCCTGCTGATTCTCGACGAGCCCCTGTCCGGGCTGGATCCGATCGGGCGTCGCGAGGTCGTCGACATCCTTTCCGAGTACCGCCAGCAGGGCGGATCGATTTTTCTCACCTCGCACGTCCTGCACGATGTCGAGCGCCTGGCGGACCGCTTCGGCCTGATCCACAAGGGCGAGCTGCGCGCGGTGCGCACGCCGGGCGAGCTGGTCGGCGAGGACGAGCGCGTGCTGGTGCGCACGGAGGGCCCGGCGCTCGCGCTGGACGGGCTGCAGGCGGAGCCGGGCGGCCGCTGGACGGTCGAGATCGCGCGTCCCGCGCTCTGGGAAACCCTGCGCACGCTGGAGGCCGCCGGGCACACGCTGATCGAGGTCAAGCCCGCGCTGTCGCTCGAGGCGGCCTTCCTGCACGTGGTGAAGGGTGCCTGAGGCCGAGACGATGCAGGCAAGCGCGTATCGCCCGCCGGTGGCGGAGTTCGGTCGCTACTTCGCCGTCAGCCTCATCGCCCTGGCGACGGACGTCGGTGTGCTGATGGTCGCGGCCTGGTTCGTTCATTACCTGTGGGCTGCGACGCTCGGTTTCGTGGTCGGCGCCGCGGTCAGCTATTACCTGGCGACGCGCTGGGCGTTCGCGCAGCGCCGCTTCGCGCGACGACCGCGCACCGAATTCATCGCCTATGTCCTGATCGGCGCCATCGGCCTCGGCTTGAACAATCTGGTGATATTCCTCATGGTCGATTTTCTCGGCGTGGCCCTGCTGATCGGCAAGGCCGCCGCCGCAGTCGCGACCTTCGTCTTCAATTACGCGGCGCGCAAGTTCGCGCTGTTCAGGACGTAGGCGGTCGTGGACAAGCCCCTGGTCGTCATCATCGGCGCCGGTCCGGCCGGCCTGACTGCAGCGCTGGAACTGGTACGCGACGGCCGCATGCGGCCGCTGGTGCTGGAGGCTTCACGGGATGTGGGCGGGATTTCCCGTACCGTGGAGTACAAGGGCAACCGCATGGACATCGGCGGCCACCGTTTCTTTTCCAAGTCGGACTGGGTGATGGACTGGTGGCGCGAGATCCTGCCGCCGGCGGCCGACGGCGAGGTCGAGATCGCCTATCAGGGCAAGCGCAGAAAAGTCAGCGCTGGCGACACGGCGGCGCGTGCGGACGGACTGGTCATGCTGGTGCGCAACCGCCTTTCGCGCATCTATTTCCTGCGCAAGTATTTCGACTATCCGATCAAGATCAATGGCAATACGCTGCGCAATCTCGGCCTCGTGCGCCTTGCGCGCATCGGGCTGAGCTATGCGTGGGCGCTGGCGTTCCGCCGAACGCCGGAACGGACGCTGGAGGACTTTCTGGTCAATCGCTTCGGTGCCGAGTTGTACCGGACCTTCTTCCGGGACTACACGGAGAAGGTCTGGGGCGTGCCCTGCGCGCAAATCAGCGCCGAGTGGGGGGCTCAGCGCATCAAGGGGCTGTCGGTCGTCGAGGCCATCCGCCACGCGTTGCGCAAGGGCAGGCAGCACCGCGAAACGCGGACCAGCCTCATCGAGCATTTCCTCTATCCGCGGCTCGGGCCCGGACAGCTATGGCAGGAGGTGGCGCGGCGGGTCGCCGAGCAGGGCGGCGAGATCCGCTTCGGCTGGCGGGTCGTCGGTGTCCGCCACGACTCGAACCGGGTGGCGGCCGTCGTCGCGGCTCACGAGAATGGCGAGACGCTGGAGCTTGCCGCGGAACATGTGATCTCGACCATGCCGGTCAAGGATCTCGTCGCCGGCATGCAACCCGCGGCGCCGGCGGATGTCGCCGCCATCGCGGCGGCATTGCCCTACCGCGATTTCATCACCGTCGGGCTGTTGGTGTCGCGCATGAAGACCAACCACCAGGCGCGCAGCGTGAATCCGAACCACATGCCCCCGGACAACTGGATCTACGTGCAGGAACCCGATGTCCGCATCGGCCGGTTGCAGGTATTCAACAACTGGAGCCCCGACCTGGTCGCGGATGCCGATCGCATCTGGCTCGGCCTCGAGTATTTCTGCCAGGAGGGTGATGACCTCTGGTGCCGGCCCGATGCGGAAATGCTGCGTTTCGCCGCGGGCGAACTGGAGAAGATCGGCATGATTGACAGCGTCGATGTACTCGACGGCACGGTGATCCGCGTGCCGAAGACCTACCCGGCCTATTTCGGCGCTTACGAACAGTTCCCGCGTGTGCGACAGTGGCTCGACGGGCTCGACAATCTCTGGCTCGTCGGGCGCAACGGCATGCACCGCTACAACAACCAGGACCACTCGATGCTGACCGCGCGGCTGGCGGTGGAGCATATCCTCGCCGGCAGCCGGGACAAGGCGGCGCTCTGGGCCGTCAACATCGACGACGAATATCACGAGGAGGCGAAGGCGCCGCGATGAGCGAAATCGCCGTATCGGCCGTGATGCCCTGCCTCAACGAGGAACGCACCCTCGGCGCCTGCATCGAGAAGGCGCAGGGGGCGTTCCGCGCCCTGGGCATCGTCGGCGAGGTCGTCGTCGCCGACAACGGCTCGACCGACCGCTCGGTCGAGATCGCCGCGGCGCTCGGCGCCCGCGTCGTGCACGAGGCGCGCAAGGGCTACGGTGCGGCCCTGACGGCGGGGATCGCGGCGGCGCGCGGTCGTATCGTGGTCATGGCCGATGCGGACGATTCCTACGACTGGGCGGCGCTCGGGGATTTCGTGCGCCAGGTCGATGCGGGCTACGACCTGGTCATGGGCAATCGCTTCAAGGGCGGCATCGAGCCGGGAGCGATGCCGCCGCTGCACCGCTATTTCGGCAACCCCGTGCTCTCGACCCTCGCGCGATGGATGTATCGCATCCCGATCGGCGACTTCCATTGCGGCATGCGCGCTTTCCGGCGCGATGCCTTTGAGCGCATCCAGCCGCGCACCTCGGGCATGGAGTTCGCCACGGAGATGGTGGTCAATGCCGCCCATGCCGGCCTGCGCATCGCCGAGATCCCGACCCGCCTGTATCCCGACAAGCGCGATCGTCCGCCGCACCTGCGCTCATTCCGCGATGGCTGGCGGCATCTGCGCTTCATGCTGACCTATGCACCCGACGTCCTTTACCTCGCCCCCGGGATGATCATGTCGGTGCTTGGAGTGGCCGGCATGATGCTGCTCGCAACCGGCCCGGCGACCATCGGCGGCGGCTTTCGGCTGGGCATCCATTTCCTGGCGCTGGCCAGCCTCCTGGCCCTGCTCGGAACGAATGTCACGGCCTTCGGCCTGGTGGCTCGCCTGGTCAATGCGAAGCGAAATCCGATACGTCCGGAATCGCTGTTCGGACGCTTGCTGCAGCAATTCACGCTGGAGCGGGGTATCGTCCTTGGGGGAGCCATGTTCTTTTGCGGACTGATAGTCGACGCGTGGATATTTTCCGAATGGGTCTCCCGTCGCTTCGGCGACATGTCGGATACGGTGCATTCCGCCTTTGTCGCCTCGACCTTCATGGTGCTCGGAATCAATGTCGTTTTCGCGGCGTTCCTGTTCAACATGATTCGCGACGAAGGAAAGTGAATATTTCGTGCCGGGCGCGATGGGCCGTCGTTCAGTAGCAAAGATGCCTGGGGCGGGGGGACTGTTGCTGCCGCTGGCGGCGCTGAACTTGGCGGCGGCCTTCCTCGTGCAGCTGGTCGTTCTCGCGCGAATCGGCCCGGGCAGCGCCACCGATGCCTTCATGGCGGCGGCGACGCTGCCGCAGATGCTGGCCGGCATGGCTTCGGCCGTATTGGGTAGCGTTCTGGTGCCGATGCTGGCCGGCGAGTCCGGAGAGCAGCAGAGCAGCGATGGCTGGTTTCTGCTACTTGCCGTCGGTGCCATTTTTTTGGCTGCCGCAGCGTTGTTGAGCCTGACGGCGGATTCCTGGGCAGGGTGGCTGTTCCCGGGCTTTTCCGCAGACGCTGCCCGTTTTTGCGCGGACCTCGCCCGCATCCAGGTTTTTTCCATGGCATTCGCGGCGATGAATTCGGTTCTCGTCGCGGTGTGTTATGCGCGCGGCCAGTTCGTTCGGGTCGAAGCCATCACCCTGCTCGTCGTCGGGACTTCCGCCGGGATCCTCTATTTCTCGCTGCCGATTCACGGCATCGTGGCCGCAGCGTGGACGGTCACACTGACCGCGCTTTTCCAGATGCTCCTGTTGCTGCCCGCGCTCGGGCGTCCTCGGCAAATGGGCTCGGCCGCCCGCAATGCGTCCCAAGCCTGGAAGCGGATCAGGCCCCTTCTGGCGGGGAACATCTACCACAAGAGCGATGTCGTGATCGACCGCTATCTTCTCTCCATGGCCGGTGCCGGCGACATGACCTTGTTCGCCCTGGCGCAGCAGTTCCACGGCGCGGCAGCGGGCCTTTTCGGCAAGGTATGGGGCAATACGGCGATACCCGATCTCGCCGTATGCGCCAAGCGCGGAGATATGCCGGGTTTTGTCGGGCTGTATCGCCGCCGGCTGGCGATTCTCGCCCTGGTGGGTGGCGCCTGCTACATCCTGCTGTTGATCGCCGGCCAGCCCGCTTTGGCATTGCTGCTCGGCCACGGCAAGACATCGGCGGGCGATATCGCTACGCTGTGGCAACTCATGGTGGCTTCGGGCGGAGTCCTGCTGTTCGGCTGTGTTGGCGTGCTCGTGGCAGGGGCCTACTATGCACTGGGCGATACCAGGACACCGACCTATCTGAGCATGGCAAGCTTCACGTTGTTCGTCGCAGTCAAGTATTTCGCCTTCCAGTCATTCGGCGCCATCGGGGTCGCACTGGCTGCAAGCGGCTATTTCGCCGTCAATACCCTTTTTCTGGCCGGATTGCTTCCAGCCAGGTTGCGCAACAAGGTCGGGACGCGATAGCCGGGATGCATTGCACGACTGAATCCCGGCCATGTCCGTTCGGCTGTCCGCCGGACGACGAATTGCTGTTTGTCGGGCGCGATCGGCTGCACGGAGTTCCGGGTGAATTCCCGGTCGTCCGGTGCCGCAATTGCGGACTGATCCGGACCGACCCCCGTCCTACTGCGGAGGCGATGGGCGCCTACTATCCCGATGACTACGGCCCCTACATCGGCAGCCGGATTCCGGGCGGCAGCCAGGTGCCGACGCGCCGGCAGAAGGTGCTTGACCCGTTGCTGCGTCGCATATTCCGGTTCAATACCAATGTGGTACCCGACCTGCCACCCGGGCGCATGCTGGAAGTTGGCTGCGCCAGCGGGTCGTTTCTGGCGCAGATGGCCTCGGTCGGCTGGACGGTAAGTGGCATCGAATTCTCGCCCGCCGCCGCAGCGGCGGCCCGCGGCGCCGGCTACGACGTCTTCGCCGGAACGGTCGCGGCGGCGCCGGAACCGGCCCACGCTTACGATCTGATTGCCGGCTGGATGGTCGTCGAACATCTTCATGATCCAATGAATACCCTGGGTACGCTCGCCCGCTGGACACGCCCGGGGGGCTGGCTCGCGATATCCTTGCCCGATGCCGGGGCCCTGGAGTTCCGCTTGTTCAAGGGCGCCGGCTACGCCCTTCAATTGCCAACTCATCTGTACCATTTCACGCCCCGGACGATAACGATGCTCCTGGAACGGAGCGGATGGCGGGTCGAACATGTCTACCACCAGCGGGTGCTGAACAATCTGATGGGAAGCATCGGCCACAAGTTGGAGGACTGGGGGGCGCCACTCGCCCTGAGCAGGATGTTTCGCAGCTATCCGCAACGTGCCGGCCGGTGGGCATTGATCCTTTATCCCATCGCGTGGCTGCTCGCCGCCATGGGGCAGACCGGACGCATGACGGTCCTGGCGAGAAGGGACGGCAAGGGCTCATGAGTACGGGTACGCCGGGCAGGGATTGGCCGAAGGTCACGATCATGATCCCTACCTATGGTCAGGCCGACATGGTGCTCCAGGCGATCGATAGTGCCCTGGCGCAGGACTATCCGAACCTGGAAGTGATCGTCGCCGACGATGCCTCGCCCGACAACACGTGCGAGGTGGTGGCGGGGCGCAGCAATCCGCGTCTGCGCTACCACCGCAACCGCGAGAATCTCGGCCGCGTCGCCAACTACCGCAACACGCTCTACGATTTGGCAACGGGCGAGTGGGTGGTCAATCTCGATGGAGACGATCGCTACACCGATCCCGGGTTCGTGAGCGCCGCGATGGCGGTCGCGCTGTCCGACAGCGCCGTCGTCATGGTCTCGGCCCGCCGCACGGTCGAGCGGAACGGCCTCATCGTGGACGTGACCCGAATTCCCGAGGCACCCTGGCTGGATGGCCTCGACCTCGTGCGCGGCCTCCCGGCGGTTTCGTATCACTTGCCGCACATGACGACCCTCTATCGCCGGGCCCCGGCAATGGAACTGGGCTTTTACCGGATGGACCTGATCAGCGGCGACTGGGAATCGCTCTACCGCCTTGCCTTACATGGGCGTGTGGCCTTCGTCGACAGGATCGTCGGTGCCTGGCGTGCCGGGGAGGCCAACGCCAGCCGCGTGGCCGACTGGCGTGCGCGCGCAAGCAATCTGCAGATCTGGCCGGCCATCTTCGTGGAGGCGGTGCAGGCGGGATTGCCCCGCAGTGAGGCGGCGAGGGTGCAGGCACTGACGATGTCCTATTTCGCCTATCTCGGCTTTTCGGACGTGCTTGCCAGTGCGGGAGCAGGGGCGGCCTGGCGGTATCTCGCCGTGCTGTGGCGCGAGCAGCGGCCGACGGCATGGCGCCTGCTGCTCGATCCGCGCTGCCTGCTGCGCCTCGGCATCGCCGCGGTGGCGCCGCGCTCGCGGAGGCCGCGATGACGCAGCGGCGGATCGCCATCTACACCTGCATCGCCGGCAACTACGACGATTTGCTGCAGCCGGCGGTTGCGGAAGCGGGGGCCGACTATTTCTGCTTCACCGACCAGCCGTTGGCGGATGCCAAGCGGTGGCAGCTGCGGCCGTTGCCCGAGTTCCAGGATGACGGCAGCCTTGCCAGCCGCTACGTCAAGATGCATCCGCATCGCCTCTTTCCGGATCACGACGCCAGTGTCTATGTGGACGCCAATGTCCGTGCCCTCGACGGCATCGTGGCGCTTGCCGAGGATGCCTTGCGTCGGGGATGCCTGGCGATGTACCGGCATCCCTTCCGCAGCCGCCTGGCGGACGAGGCGGACGAGTGCGCCCTGCTCGGCTACGATTTCCTCTGGCGCTTCCGCCGCCTGATGCGCCGCTACGCGGCGGAGGGATTGCCGCCCGCGGTCGCGCTGGTCGAGGCGAACGTGCTGATGCGGCGGCATCACGATCCGACGCTGATCGCCGCCATGGAGCTGTGGTGGAGCGAATACCGCTCGGGCATACGTCGGGACCAGCTCTCCCTGCCCTATGCGCTGTGGAAGCAGGGGGTCGATGTCGTCGACCTCGGGCGCAGCGACGCGCGATTCGACCGGGAGCATTTCGCCATGACGCCGCTCCACAAGCATCGGTCGGTGCCGGCGCGACAATGGTTCCTGCGCATCTTCAATCGCCTGCTGATGGAGCTGGGGCGGTGATGCCGCGCGTCGGCGTGGTCCTCGGCACGTGCAACGGCGCGCGCTTTCTGGGCGAGCAGCTGGATTCGGTTGCCCGTCAGAGCGGCGCCGACTGGCGCCTGCTCGCGTCCGACGACGGTTCCGTCGATGCCACGCTCGAAATTCTGAATTCCTTCGCGGCGGCGTGGCCGGGAAGGGTGGAGGTTCGTGCCGGCCCACGTCTGGGTTTCGCACGCAACTTTCTTTCCATGCTGGAGAACCCCGGATTCGATGCGTCATTCTGGGCGTTCTGCGACCAGGACGACGTGTGGCATGACGACAAGCTGTCGCACGCGGTGGGCTGGCTGGCGACCGTTGCGGGCGATCGCCCGGCCCTCTATTGTTCGCGAACGGCACTGGTGGATGAGAACGGAACCCGCCTCGGCGCATCCCCGGATTGGCGGCGACCGCCCGATTTCCGCAACGCGCTGGTTCAGAACATCGCCAGCGGCAACACGATGGTGTTCAACGAGGCCGCCCGCAGGCTCGTCGCCGGGGCGGGTGCGGTCGGGGTGCCCTTTCACGATTGGTGGGCGTACCTGCTCGTCGCCGGCTGTGGCGGCGAGGTGCGATTCGATCCGGTGCCGCGTGTAAGCTACCGCCTGCACGGTGAAAATGCGCTGGGCCCCTGGGGTGGGTGGCGGGCTTGGCGGCATCGCTCGAAATTGCTTGCGGACGGGACCTATGGCGGCTGGCTGGACGAGAATCTGGTGGCGTTGAGCGGCATGGAAAGCCAGCTCGGTGACGCGGCCCGGGCCACGCTGGCCCGCTTCCGCGCGATGCGCAAGGCGCGCGGCCTGCGGCGCGGCGTCGAGCTGATTCGTTCCGGCGTGTTCCACCAGAGCACGCTTGGGTACCTTGGGCTGCTCGTCGCAGCATCGCTCGGAAGATTGGCAAGGCCAGGACATGATGACGCTATCTGACATCTTTCGTTTTGCGGGCCGCCTTGCCGCGGCCCATGTTCGCTATGGCCGCGTTCTGCTGTCGGAACGCCTGTTCGGCGATGCGGGGACGAGGTCGCGCCGTTCCCCGGTAGGCCGGCACAGCCTGTACTTCGCCGGGAAGGCGGTGCAGCTTTGCCGGGGGACCGGAGTCGAGATCGGGTCCCTGCACAAGCGCTTGCCACTCGTCGCCAGTGTCCTGTATCTCGATGTGCGGAAGACGACAGAGCTGCGCGAGATCTACCGGAACGACGAGCGGGTGTCGCATATCGGGCAGGTACATCTGGTCGCCCCCGGCAGCCGGTATCCGTTCATCGACGACAATGCATTCGATTTCGTGGTGAGCAGCCATGTCCTCGAGCACACCTGCAATCCGCCGCGCCAGATCGAGGAATGGCTCAGGATCGTGCGTCCGGGGGGCATCGTCTACATGATCGTTCCCGACAAGCGCTTCTGCTTCGACCGTCGGCGCGAGGTCACCCCGCTCGAGCATTTCGTCGACGAGTTCGAAAGCGATGCCGCGTCGATCACCATGGATCATTACCGGGACTACATAGTCAATACGAATGGGGAGGACGGGCTGGTGCGGGATACCTCCGATGCCCACATCGAGTCGTGTTGGCGGCAGCAGGGAAGCATCCATGCACATACCTTCACGGCGGATTCGTTCCGACAGTTCCTGGACTTTTTCGCCGGCAGGTTGTCGTACCAACTGGTGCATTTCGATGCCGACCGGCTGGACATGCATGCGGCATTGCGCAAGCTCTGATGCGGATCGCTGCAATGGCGTCGATCCGGCCCGGCAGACGCTTCGAGCTTTTTGCTGAGTAGGCATCGTGGCCACGCCCCCGCATTCCGCCACGGCCTGCGATGTCGCGCATGAGCGCCCGGACGATCGCGTCGTGGCGATCATCGTCACCTTCCATCCGGATCCGGTGGCCTTGCGTCGCCTGGTCGATTCCCTGCTGCCGCAAGTCGACGGATTGGTGGTCGCGGACAACGGTTCCGATGGCGTGGCCAACGCGTGCCTTCTCGAGCTTCCCCCAGGTTTTGCCCGTTGTCTCGATATGGGCGGGAACCGTGGGGTTGCTGACGCCCTGAACCGTGGCATCGAGGCGGCGTTCGCGTCCGGCGCGTCCCACGTGATGTTGTTCGACCAGGACAGCCTGCCGGCGGAGGACATGACAACGCAGTTGATGTCCGCATGCCGTCGCCTGGAGAGTCAGGGTCGCCGCGTGGCGACCGTGGGGCCCCGGTACCTCGATCCGCGGTCCGGCCATGTTTCCCCGTTCGTGGCGACCAAGGGCTTGTGGTTGCGTCGGGTCGAAGCGCCGACGCCGTCGACACCTGTCGAAGCAGACTTCCTGATCACCTCGGGTTCGCTGATTTCCCGGGAGAGTTGGGCCGCCATCGGCCCGATGGCAGGCCCGATGTTCATAGACTATGTCGACATCGAGTGGGGTCTGCGCGCGCGGTGGAAGGGCTTCGCGTCGTACGGCGTCCCGGCGGCGCGCCTCAGTCATTCACTGGGAGACCGGCGCATGAATTTCCTCGGCCTGTCCGTGCCGCTGCACAGTCCGCTGCGGCACTACTATCAGATACGCAACCCGCTCTGGCTTTATCGCCAGCCCTGGATTGCCCTGAACTGGAAACTGGTCGACGGATTCCGTCTGCTGCTGAGGTTTGCCTTCCATGCTGTCTTCGTCCCGTCGCGCATGGCGAACATTCGGTACATGTTGCGCGGTCTGCTGGACGGGCTGGCCGGGCGACAGGGACGGCTCGAGTAGGCGGCGCGATGTCGGTTGCTGAACACGGCTGTCGCGATTTTCTGCGGGCCAGCGTCATCATCACGCTGGCCGCGATGGCCTACATCTACTGGTTCGCGGAGCCGGACGGGCCGATATTCCATCGCTTGCTGTATCGCCACGACCTGGCAGGGGCCATCGGGCTGCTTTTTCTGCTTGCGCTGCTGCCGCTGTCGAAGCGCGTCGCCCTCGATCCAACCGCGATTGCGCTGGCAGTGGCCCGCTACCACTGGCTGATCGCGGGAATGGTCTGGCTTCTTCTGAGCATTGGAAGCCGCTATCTGTATCACAGCCATCCGCTGTCGATGGATGAATACGCGGCATCGTTCCAGGCCGCGGTATTCGCCAACGGCAGCCTCGCCGGCCGCGTGCCACCGCAGTTGATGGACTGGGTGCTTCCGGACGAATTCCAGGGGCACTTCTTTGCCGTGAACCGTGTGACCGGAGATCTGGCGTCGGCCTACTGGCCGGGATTCGCGCTGCTGCTCGCCCCTTTCGTCTGGCTGGGAATTCCCTGGGCCTGCAACCCGCTGATCGTCGCCGCGTCCGTGTTGTTGGCCGGCCAGTTGGCACGCGAGGTCGTGGGACAGGAGAGCGCCCGCGGCTGGGCCATTCTCCTGGCGCTCGCGTCGCCGGCGTTCACCCTCAACGGCATTTCCTTCTATTCGATGCCGGCCCACCTGCTGTTCAACCTGATCTTCGTCTGGCTGCTGCTTCGTCCGTCGCCGGGACGAGTCTTCCTGGCCGGGGTCGTCGGCTCCTTCGCCCTCGTCCTTCACAATCCCTACCCCCATCTCCTGTTTTCCCTGCCATGGCTCGCCTGGCTGGTATTTCGTCGCGACGGCGGGATGCGAAACGCGCTGCTTCTCGCGCTCGGCTATATGCCCTTGCTGCTGCTGCTCGGCGTGGGCTGGATCGCCACCCTCGGCGCGCTGCGACAGCTTGGTCAGGCGACCGTGACGTCAGGGGCCCAGGCCGAGCAATGGCCATGGCTCGTACGGGTGGCGATCGGGCTCACGCGTCCATTCCACTTCCCCGACGAGATCACTCTGAGCCGGAGGCTCGCGAGCCTGGTGAAGCTCTGGCTGTGGAGTGCGCCGTTCCTCCTTTTCATGGCCGTGCTGGCGGCGAATCGCTTGCGGAATCCGCTGCTGAAACTGATGGGCGCATCCCTGCTGCTGACGATTCTCGGCTATTTCCTCGTGCCGGTCACGCAAGGACACGGTTGGGGCGATCGCTATAGCCATTCGGCCTTCGGCGTGCTGCCGGTGCTCGCGGCCGCATGGATGTGCAGCACTCCAGCGCAAGGCAATCGCGACGCAACATTGTTGCCGCTGGTCGCCAAGGCGGCTTTGTTGAGCCTGCTGCTGGCGACCGGATTGCGCGCCTGGCAGATAGGCACGTTCATGAACGATCACCTGGCGCAACTGCCGCCATACCCGAAAGACCGCCCGGCCATCGTGTTTGTCGGCAAGGGATACTATTCGCGTGACCTCGTCCAGAACGATCCGTGGCTACGGACGCAGCCCTGGGTGTTCGCCAGTCGCGGCAAGGACGTCGATATCGATGTGGCGGAAAAGCTTCTTCCCGGCGGCTGCATTTATGCGGATGGCTGGCATGGCTGGACGTTCGCTGTTCCCGGCGACAAGTCCCGGCAGCCATCGGTTACCACATCGAAGCCGTCACCCTGCTGATCGGACGTCTGATACGTGGCCTCGGCGGCTCCCCAGTCGCCGCGGCTTGACTAAGATGCGTTGGCCAGAACGGTCTGTTGCCAGCGCCAGGCATCGGCGCACATGGTATGCAGGTCGCGTCGTGCCTGCCAGCCGAGCAGGCGTTGTGCCAGATCCGCAGTTGCCCAATAACGGGCAACATCGCCCGGCCGGCGGGCAACCATGCGATGCGGAACCGGCCTGGTGCTTGCCGCGGCGAAGGTGCCGATCACCTCGAGAACCGAGTATCCGCGCCCGGTACCGAGATTGACCGTGACCAGACCGCCTTCGCGACCGAGGTAGTTGAGCGCGGCCAGATGGCCTTCGGCGAGGTCCATGACATGGATGTAGTCGCGGACGCCGGTCCCGTCGGGCGTCGGATAATCGCCGCCAAAGACGCTGACGTACGGGCGCATCCCGGCCGCGACTTGCGCGACATAGGGCATCAGGTTGTTTGGAATGCCTTGGGGCGACTCGCCGATCAGACCGCTTTCGTGTGCCCCGACCGGATTGAAGTAGCGCAGGCATGCAATGCGCCAATCCGGCTCGGCGGCATGCAGGTCGGAAAGCGTATCTTCGATGAAGAGCTTGCTGCGCGCATAGGGGCTGGTGGCGGAGCGCGGGGAGTTCTCCGTGACCGGAACTTCCGCCGGATCGCCATAGACGGTGGCCGACGAGGAGAACACGAGGGTCCGTACATCCGCGCGACGCATGGCGCCGAGCAGTTCGAGCGTGCCGCGAACATTGTTGTCGTAATAGGCCAGCGGCCGGGAGACGGACTCGCCGACCGCCTTGAGTCCGGCGAAGTGCATGACGGCCTCAATCGCCTGGTCGGCAAGGATGCGATCGAGCAGGGCTCCGTCGCGAATGTCACCCTCGCGGAACGCGATGTCCCGACCGGTCAGGGCCTTGAGGCGGTCCACGACGTCCGCCCGACTGTTGCTGAGGTTGTCGACGATGATCAGATCGTGGCCGGCCTCGGCGAGCGTCGTGCAGGCATGCGAGCCGATGAAGCCGGCGCCGCCGGTAACAAGAATTTTCATGTCGTCACGTCGCCTTATTCGTAGCGCAATGCCTCGATGGGAAGAAGGGACGACGCCTTGCGCGCCGGGTAGTAGCCGAAGAAGATGCCGACCGCCGCGGCGAAGCCCACGGCCAGGCCGATCGCTGCGACCGACAACTCGGTGCGCCAGCCGGCCAGTTCGCCGACGAGGAAGGAGCCGCCGACGCCGAGGATGATGCCGACGATGCCGCCGATCAGCGAGAGGGTGACGGCCTCGACCAGGAACTGCGAGAGGATGTCGCGGCCGCGGGCGCCGACGGCCATGCGCAGGCCGATCTCGCGGGTGCGCTCGGTGACCGAGACCAGCATGATGTTCATGATACCGATGCCGCCGACCAGCAGGCTGACCGAGGCGACGGCCGCGAGCAGCATCGCCAGCACTTTCGATGAGGCCTCCTGCGCCTGGAGGATTTCCGAGAGGTTGCGCACGAAGAAGTCGTCGTCCTGGCCCGGCTGCAGGCGGTGGCGCTGGCGCAGCAGGTCGCGCATTTTCTCCTCGGCCGCCTTCATGTCGGTGCCCTGGCGGATTTTGACGGTGATGGAGCCGACGCTGCGGGACTTTGCCATGGCCGAAGCGCCGAGGACGCGCTTGCGCGCGGTCGAGATGGGCATCAGGATCACGTCGTCCTGGTCCTGCCCCATCATGTTCTGGCCCTTCTTGTCGAGGATGCCGATCACCGTCAGTGGCACCTTGCGCACGCGGATCACCTGGTCCAGCGGCGTGGCGTCGCCGAACAGGTTCTTCGCCACGGTCTGCCCGATCAGGGCGACCTTGGCGGCGCTGTTCATTTCCGCCTGCTCGAAGCCCCGCCCCTCGCCGATCGGCCACTCGCGTGCGTCAAGGTAGTCCGGCGTGATGCCGAAGAAGCTGGTCGACCAGTTGGCGTTGCCGGCGACGACCTGACCGCTGCCGCGCAGGCTGGGCGCGGCCGCTGCGATTTCCTCGAGTTCGCGGCCGATGGCGTAGGCGTCGTCCTCGGTGATGGTCTGCTGGCTGCCGGCGCTGCCGCGGGCGCCGCCCGAGAGCGGTGCACCCGAGAAGACCATGATGATGTTGGAGCCGAGACTGCGGATCTGGTCCTCGACACGCGCCTGGGCGCCGTTGCCGACGGCGATCATGACGATCACCGCCGCCACGCCGATGATGATGCCGAGCATGGTCAGCGCCGAGCGCATCTTGTTCACGCGCAGCGCGGCCAGGGCGATGCGCAGGGTTGCGCGGAAATTCATGCGGTCTCCACGACTGGCAGGGCGGCCAGCGTCGCCGCAGCGTCGACGGCATCGTTGGTGCGATCCTCCACGACGTGGCCGTCGCGGAAGCTCACGATGCGCGAGGCGGCCGCGGCAACATCGTGCTCATGGGTGACGAGGACGATGGTGATGCCTTCGCGGTTGAGCGCCTGCAGCAGGGCCATGATCTCGACGCTGGTGCGCGAGTCGAGCGCGCCGGTCGGTTCGTCGGCAAGGACCAGCATCGGGTCGTTGACGAGGGCACGGGCGATGGCGACGCGCTGCTGCTGGCCGCCGGAAAGCTGCGTCGACTGGTGGTCGAGCCGGTCGCCGAGGCCGACCTGGCGCAGCCTGTGGGCGGCCCGCTGGTGACGATCGGCGCCGTGGATGCCTGCATAGAGCAGGGGCAGGGCGACATTGTCGACGGCGCTGGTGCGCGCGAGCAGGTTGAAGTGCTGGAAGACGAAGCCGATCTTGCGGTTGCGGACGGCGGCGAGTTGGTCGGCGCTGAGGCGCGAGACCTCCTCGCCACCGAGCCAGTATTCGCCGCCGCTCGGATGGTCGAGGCAGCCGAGGAGGTTCATGAAGGTGGATTTGCCCGAGCCGGACGGGCCCATCACGGCGACGAATTCGCCGGCGGCGATTTCGAGCGAAATGCCGCGCAGGGCGTGCACGGTGGTGCTGCCCATGCGGTATTCCTTGGCGAGACCGGCGGTGCGGATCAGCGGCGCGCCGGAAGCCGGGGACATGGCGCGATCTCCGGTCAGAACAGGCGCATGCCGGGCGGCGTCGCCGCCTTCGTCGTCGGCCCGCCGCCGACGATCACCTGCGCCCCTTCGGCAACTTCCTCGGAGAGCAGCTCGGTGGCGGTGCCGTCGGTGATGCCGAGTCGTACCTCGACGGCCTTGGGCTGGTCATTGCTGCCCGGCAACCAGAGCTTGCCGCTGCGTCCCTTGCCCGGCTCGCCGGAGCCCTTGCCGGCGCGTTCCGGCTTTGCGTTGCCGGCTTTGGCCTCCTCGGCATTCTGCGGTGGCTTGAAACGCAGCGCCGCATTGGACACCTTGAGCACCGCGTCCTTCTGGGCGGTGACGATGCGCACGTTGGCGGTCATGCCGGGCAGCAAATTGAGCTGCGGATTGGCGGCCGAGACGATGACCGTATAAGTGACGACGTTGGAAACGACCTGCGCCGCCTTGCGTACCTGCATCACTTCGCCTTCGAAATTGCGGCCGGGGAAGGCGTCGACGGTGAAGGTGGCCTTCTGGCCGAGGCGCACGCGGCCGACGTCGGCCTCGTCGATCGAGGTCTCGACCTGCATGTCGGTGAGATTCTTGGCGATGATGAACAGCTCGGGCGCTTGCAGGCTCGCCGCGACGGTCTGCCCGGTATCGACGCTGCGCTTGACGACGATGCCGTCCACGGGCGAGCGGATCGCGGTGCGATCGAGGTCGACCTTGGCCTGTGCCAGCTGCGCCTCTCGCTGCCGTACCAGCGCCTCGCTGTTCTTGGCCTGGGCCTCGGCCACCTGCGCCTGGGCCTTGGCGGCATCGAGCGTGGTCTGCGCCTTGTCGCGCTCGGCCGGCGAGATGAAGCTCTTCTCGACCAGAGTCTTTTTGCGCTCGAAATCGCGCTCGGCCTCCATCTGATTGACCTTGGCCTGGAGTTGCTGGGCACGCTGGACGTTGACGGCCGCGCGCGCGGCGTCGATGTCGGCCTCGGCCTGACGCACTTTTTGCTGGAAGGTTTCCGGGTCGATGCGGGCGATCAGTTGCCCTTCCTTCACCGTCGAGTTGAAATCGACGAGTATTTCCTTTATTTGCCCGGAGACCTGCGAGCCGACCTGAACCGAGACCACCGGGTTGAGCGTGCCGGTGGCGGCGACTGCCGCCGTCAGCGCACCGCGTTCGACCTTGGCGAATTTGTAGGGAGCTGCATCCGCGCTCGGTCCCAGCCACTTCCAGGCGACGAGGCCGCCGCCGAGCACCAGCACGCCTGCGAGTCCGATGACGAGGTTGCGTCGATTCATGCGGCCATTCTAGCGGATGGCCATAGGGTGACGCGGACGAAGCTGTAACGGCGTGTTGCCGTGCCACCGGAAAAATTTGTGCGGAGCGGTATCCCTTGGGACGGCGCTGGCGGCGCGGCGCAGCGGCGCTCAGGCCAGGCCTGGGTTCTTCTCCAGGCCGATGAGCGTGGGCTGGTTGAGCTGGCGCGGTGTCACGACCTTCTTGTCGCGCAGCCACTTCCCGACAACGTCCCAGATCGGCTCGCCACTGACGCCTTCGCCGACCGGCGCCCAGCCGGCGACCTTGTATTTCCGCGTGGCGTCGAGCAGCCGGCCGTTGAGGCGCATGTCGCTGATGCGGCTGCCGGCTTTGGCGTTGGGGTTGCAGGCGTAGGTCAGGCCGCCGACGCGCACCATGTCCCCGCCCTGCTGGTAGTAGGGGTCGGGATTGAACAGGTTGTCGCCGACATCCTCGAGGACGCCCTTGATCTGGTCGCCGGTGAGTTCGGAGAGCGTCGAGGTCGGGTAGGTGATGGCGGTCTGGTCCATCAGGTGCTCGAAGGTGATGGCCTGCCCCGGCAGGATGGTGGTGCCCCAACGGAAGCCGGGCGAGAAGCCGATCTCGGCGCCGCGCACCTCCATCATCGCGTCGAGGATCAGCTGGTCCCAGGAGCCGTTGAAGTTGCCGCGGCGGTAGAGCAGGCCCTCGGAGACGGCGAGCTTCTCGTCAAGCTTGGCCTTGTAGGGTGCGCGCACCTTGTCGATCAGCGCGGCCATCTCGGCATCAGCCGGCAGGAGGTTGGCGAACACCGGGAGCAGGCGGTACTTGAAGCCGGAGACCTTGCCGCCCTTGACGTCGAAATCGAGCACGCCGAGGAACTTGCCGTTGGAGCCGGCGTTGGTCACCAACGTAACGCCCTTGGCGTTCTTTATCTGCACCGGCTGGGGCACGCCGTCATGGGTGTGGCCGCCCATGATGGCGTCGATGCCGGTGACGCGCGAAGCCATCTTGAGGTCGACATCCATGCCGTTATGGGAGAGAACGACGACGACCTGCGCGCCCTTGGCCCTCGCCTCGTTGACGACCTTCTGCATGTTCTCGTCCTGGATGCCGAAGGTCCAGTCCGGCACCATCCAGCGCGGGTTGGCGATCGGCGTGTAGGGGAAGGCCTGGCCGATCACCGCCACCTTGACGCCGTTCATCTCGCGCAGGGAATAGGGCGAGAACACCGGGTCGCCGAAGTCGGTGGTCTTGATGTTCTGGGCGAGGAACTCGATCTTCCCCTTGAAGTCCTTCTCGACGATCTCCTTGACGCGCTCGTGGCCCAGCGTGAACTCCCAGTGGCCGGCCATCAGGTCGACGCCGAGCAGCCTGCAGGCATCGACCATGTCCTGGCCCTTGGTCCATAGCGCCGTGGCCGAGCCCTGCCATGTGTCGCCGCCGTCGAGCAGCAGCGCGCCGGGACGGCCGGCGCGGACCTGCTTCACCAGAGTGGCGAGGTGGGCGAAGCCGCCGACCTTGCCATAGGTCTTGGCCGCCTGCTCGAAGTCGAGGTAGGTGAAGGCATGCGCCTCGCTGCTGCCCGGCTTGATGTTGAAGGCCTTGAGCAGGTGCTCGCCGACGAGATGCGGCGCCTTGCCGACCGCACTGCCGAAGCCGAGATTGACGTTCGGCTCGCGGAAATGGATCGGCAGCAACTGCGCATGGCAATCGGTGAAATGCAGGAAATGCACGTTGCCGTAGCGCGGCAGGTCGTAGAACTTGTCGGCGCCCTGCGCGGCGAGCAGGTCGCGCGAGTTCAGGGCGAAGCCGGCGGCGGATGCGGCGGCGAGAATCTGCAGGAATTCGCGGCGGTTCATCGAGGACATGGAACGGACTCCTTGGGGTCAAAAAAGCCTGGCCGCGGCCAGGCTTCCTGTCGGACGGCGTGTTACTTGTTGACCGGCGACTCGGGATCGAGCAGCAACGCTACCAGATGGCGGATCTGCTCCGGCCTGAGTGCGCCGACATGGCCGAAGCGCGGCATCTCGGAGCAGACGTTGTAGGACTTGGCATTGTAGATCTTGCTGTAGACGTACTTCTGCATGTCCGCCGTATTGCCACGCAGCTTGCCGAAATGGAACAGGCTGGGGCCTACGGTGCCGAACGACGTCTCCTTCGGCGCGATCTGGTGGCAGTTGTAGCAGTTGCCACCTACCGGGAGTCCCGGCTCGTCGGTCCAGGTGAAGCCACGACCGGACTGGGCGATCTTCTCGCCTTCCTTCCAGTCGCCCATCAGTTTGCCGTCGGCGGGATACTTCACGCCTGCCATCTGGTCGGCCTCGAGGCGCTTGGTGATGTCGGCCGGCGGCTGGTTGCCGGTACGGTTGCAGATGGCCTGGAGTCCGTCCTCGAAAATGCGGTCGGCCGTGGCCTGGCCCTTGGTGACGAAATCCTGCTTCATCATGACCAGCGCCTTGGCGCGATGGTCGGAATCGGAGAATGCTGCGGGCGCGGCGGCAATCATGGCCATCGCCACCAGCGAATTGCGTGCGGTAGTTTTCATGTTGTCTCCCTGTTAGCGCTTGATGCCCGGGCCGGTGTAGGTCACCCCGTTGGCGTTGGCGGTCATGTAGGTCAGCAGGGCGGTGACGGTGTCCGAAGCGTATTTCGGCTCAGGGAAGCGCTGCTGGCGGAAACAGTCACCCATGCGCCACTGGTGGGTGAGCATGACATTGCCGGTCATGCGATAGCCGGGCCAGCCGAGGACGGCCATTGCTGCCCCCTTCTGCGTCGAGATGTTGGGCAGCTGCTGCATACGGATGCGCTTGCCATCGGCACCGTGGCAGGTGTTGCAGGAGAAGTCGTAGGGACCGGCGCGGTGCTTGACCACTTCCTTGCCGACCTCGTAGACGTCCTTGACGTGGGGATCCTTCATCGGTACGGCGAATTTCATGTCTTTCGAGTTGGCGGCGACGTAGGTGACCAGCGAGGTCTGTTCCGGCGTATAGGTACCGGAGGCAAAGGGTTTGGCGTGGAGGTCAGCCTCCTTGAAGCCCTGCTTCTCGACCATGCACCAGACGATGCGGCGCTCGGCATCCATCACCTTGCCGGCGTCGGCGAAATAGCGCGGCATCTGCACGTAGGCACCCTTGACGACGCCGACGCCGAGACCGAGGTCGCAGCTCTCGGCGAGCGAGACGTTGTTGGGGCCGCGCTTCGTCTTCCACATTTCCTCGCCCTGGGCCTCGAACAGTTCGGCCGGATTGCCTTCCTCGATCATCTTGGCGCGAAACTTCTCGAACTCGAGGGTGGCCGCGTCCTTTTCCTCGACCGGGGCGGCGGAGGGCTTGGCGGCTTTCTTGGAAGCTGCGGGCTTGGCGGCGGCTGCCGGCTTGTCCTGGGCGATTGCGGGGCTGATGGCCAGGGCGAATGCCGCGGCCGCAACGAGCGCTTGTCTCATTCCTTCCTCCATTGGGGCGGGCTTGGTGTCCCGCCTGATTTTGTTATCGGGACGGAGTCGCGGCTCCGTCCCTCTGGTACAGCGTTGAATCAGGCGACGGTGGCTTCGTCGGTACGCGAATCGCCTTTGTTGTCCTGCCACTTGACCACGACCTTGTCGCCGGCCTTGGCGCCCTTGACCTTGAAGCCGAACACCGGGTTGGTCGAAATCGAGGTGCCGGTCTCGCTCTGCACCACGACCTTGCCGCCGACTTCCACGGTGAACTGCTGGATGAACACTGCGGGGATCGTCTGGTTGGTTTTCGGATCCTTGCGCTGGCCCGTTTCCATCGGGTGGCTCATGAGGATCTTGATGTCGGCAAAATCGCCCTTCATCTGGGCGCGAACTTTCATTGGGCTTCCCATAGCGTCTCTTTCCTTTTCGAATTCGTGAGGGTTCGCTCAGCCGCCGCAGCCGCCGGCGGTGACCTTGACTTCCTTGCTGGCCGTGAAGTACTTGCCGTCGGAGGTCTTGGCCACGGCGCGCACGATGGAGGTCTGGCCCATCTTCAGGCGTAATGCAACGTCGGCCATGGCGCCGTTGGCGAAGTTGAAGGCCGCCGAGAGGGGATACGGATTCTTGTCGATGAAGACAGCGATCGAAATGGTGTTGGGAATGTTGCTGGTGACATCGACCGGCACCACGGCGCCGTTCTCGGCGATGTCGGGCGCGTTGAGCTTGAGGTCCTTGCTTTCGGCGGTGGAGGCGGCGCCGACGGCCTTCATGGCGGCGGGGGTGTCCTTGGCTTCGAAGGCGGCCTTGTTCCACTCCATGGCTAGCACCTGGGTGGGCTTGAGCAGGCCGGCGGTGAGCGCGGCAGCCAGCACGCCGCTGGCACTGGCGCCCTTGAGCACGGTTCTACGCAGAATGTTCATCGTTCCTCCTGGGTTGAAATTCATTCATCAATGCAAATGGTTGTAGCGTAAGACGCAGCAACGTAGGGGATTATTCCCTACGATATGAAAAAATCCAGTCGACACCTCAAATGTCGGCTCTGGCGGCACGCCAATGGCCTGATTTGCCTCCCATTTTTTCGAGCAGGCGGAGTTCGCCGACGACCATGCCGCGGTCGACGGCCTTGAGCATGTCGTAGATGGTCAGCAGCGCGACCGAGACGGCGGTGAGCGCCTCCATTTCGACGCCGGTGCGGCCTACGGTTTGTGCCGTAACCTCGCAGGTCACGCTGTTGTTGGCGTCGTCGATGACGAACTCGGCGGCGACGCGGGTCAGTGGCAGCGGGTGGCAGAGCGGGATCAGCTCGGAGGTGCGTTTGGCGCCCTGGATGGCCGCGACGCGGGCGATGCCGAGCACGTCGCCCTTCCTGGCGTCGCCGGCCTTGATCAAAGCCAGGGTCGCCGGCTGCATGCGGATGGTGCCGGCGGCACGGGCGACACGTTCCGTCTCGGCCTTGGCGCCGACGTCGACCATGTGTGCCTGGCCAGCCTTGTCGAAGTGGGTCAGGGCAGCTTGTGACATGCGCTTACAAATCCCCGTGTTTGGCGACCGGCGAACTTCCGGCCCGAAACGCTATCATAGCCGCCATGCGCCTTCCTTGGCTTATTCCACCACTCGCCGCCGCGATGCTGGCCCTGGCACCCGCTGCGGTTGCCGAGGGCTTGCCGGACCTCGGGGACGTCGCTCAGGTCGATCTGTCACCACAGGCCGAAAAGCAGATCGGTGCATCGATCTTTCGCGACATCCGCCTGCGCGAGGCAAGTTATCTCGATGATCCCGAGATTACGGGCTACCTCAACCGTCTCGGCATGCGCCTAGTGGCGCACAGCGGTGAGGCGCGGCAGGATTTCCAGTTCTTCGTGCTGCGCGATTCCACCCTCAACGCCTTCGCCATGCCCGGCGGTTACATCGGTGTCCATACCGGCCTGATCGCCGCGGCGCAGTCCGAATCGGAGCTGGCATCGGTGATTGCGCACGAAATCTCCCATGTCACCCAGCATCATCTTGCCCGCATGGTGGGCAAGCAGAGCCAGGCGCAGCTAGTGTCAATGCTGGCGTTGGCCGTCGCCGTTCTCGCGGCGCGTAGCAACAGCGAGCTTGCCACCGGGGCAATGATGGCGGGCCAGGCCGCGGGGTTGCAGAGCCAGCTCAATTACTCGCGCGACTTCGAGCGCGAGGCCGACCGCCTCGGTATCAATCTGCTCGAAAATTCGGGTTACGACATCCGCGGCATGGGCAGCTTCTTCGAGCGACTGCAGAATTTCGGCCGGCTCTACGAGAACAACGCGCCGGTCTACCTGCGCACCCATCCGCTGACGACCGAGCGCATCGCCGATATGGGCAACCGCATTTCGCAGCGGCCCTACCGACAGGTTCCCGACTCGCTCGACTTCCTTCTGGTGCGCGCCAAGTTGAAAGCGCAGGAGGATGATGCGCGCGAAGCGGTCACCCACTTCGCCAGCCTGGTCAAGGAGCGCAAGTTCAGCTCCGAGCCGGCCGCCTATTACGGCTATGCGGTGGCACTGACCCGCTTGAAGGACTGGGCCGGGGCCGAGCGTGAGCTGGGACAGGCGCGCCGCTTCAAGGCGGCGTCACCGATGGTCGAGACGCTCGCCGCCGAGTTGCGTCGGCAGCAGGGAGACGCCGACGGCGCCTTTCGCCTCTTGCGTGCCGCGGCGCAGCGCTATCCGCAGGAGCGCGCCGTGTCCTACGCGTTGATGGAGACCTTGCTCGGCGCCGGGCGGCTGGACGAGGCGCAGCAACTCGGCGTTGCCGATGTCCAGCTCTATCCCTCCGACACCCGGATGCTCGGCCTGCTGGCGAAGACCTATGCCTTGCTGGGCAAGGTCGCGCGCCAGCACCGCACCCAGGCCGAGGTCTATGTCGCCAACGGCCAGCTGCTCGCCGCCATCGAACAGCTGCAATTCGCGCAACAGGCACGGGACGGCGATTTCTACGACCAGGCGCAGATCGACGCGCGCCTGCGCGAACTCAAGCGCCAGCAGGCCGAGGAAATGCGCCGCCGCTAGGTTCGTGCTGTGCCGGCTGCGGCGGGGATGCCGCAGCCGATATGCACATCAGGCCTTATCCTGGCTCTGATAGTAGTCCGAGAGGATCTTTGCAACCTCGGGGCGGGAAAACTCCGGCGGAGGCGCTTCGCCGCGGCCGAGCATCTCGCGCACCTTGGTGCCGGACAGCGTGATGAAGTCTTCCTTGGTGTGGCCCGGAGCTTCGCGCATCATCACCACGCGACCGAGCTTCTTCGACCAGGCGGTATTGTCGGCCATGAACATCTCGATCTTCAGCGCGCCTTTGGGCACATCGTCGAAGATGGCTTGCGCGTCGAAGGGACCATAGTAGTCGCCCACGCCCGCGTGGTCGCGGCCGATGATGAAGTGCGTGGCACCCATGTTCTGGCGGAACACGGCATGCAGGACGGCCTCGCGCGGCCCGGCATAAAGCATGTCGAAGCCGTAGCCGGTCACCATCGCGCTGTTGGGCTTGAAGTACAACTCGACCATCTTGCGGATGCAGGAATCGCGCACCGGCGCCGGGATATCGCCTTTCTTCAGCTTGCCGAGCAGCATGTGGATGACCAGGCCGTCGGTGCCGAGGCGCTCCATGGCCATGTGGCAGAGCTCTTCGTGCGCGCGGTGCATCGGATTGCGGGTCTGGAACGCGACCACTTTTTTCCATCCGCGTTCGGCGATTTCGTTGCGGATCTCGACCGCGGTGCGGAAGGTATCCGGAAATTCGGTCTGGAAATAGCTGAAGCTCAAGACCTTGATCGGGCCGGAAACCAAGTAGCGACCGGCGGAGTTGAAGGCCGCCACGCCGGGATGCTCCGGATCCGTCGTGCGATAGACCTTCTCGGTCATGAGGCGCATCTGCTCTTCGCTGGCTTCCTCGATCGCTTCCACGTCCATGACCGCCAGGATTGGGTTCCCCTCGACGTTGGGGTCGCGCAACGCAATGTGCTTGTGGCCCTTGATGGCGCTGATGTCCTTGGTCAGGTTCAGGACCGGCACGGGCCAGAAGAGGCCGCTGGTAGTCTTCATGTGTTCCGCGGTGCTAAGGGCGTCGGCCAGATTCATGTATCCGGTCAGCGGGTTGAAGTAACCCGACCCCATCATCACCGCGTTGGCGGCGGCGGCAGAGGAAAGCAGCATCGAGGGCAGCGACGCCGCCTTATGCGTCAGCGCCTGATGCTCGGCTACGTCATACACGAACAGCGGATTCAGCTGCTCGGAACCGTGTGGCTTAATCATTCTTGATCCTCCCGTCGATGTTTGGCTTCGAAGCCGGCAAAATACAACAAGCCCAATGGCGTTTCGATCAAATATTCTTCTTCGGGGGTGTCAATGTCTAATTGGCGTTGTCAAGGGCAAAGTGCGGAAAAAACCAGCCATTTGATCTCGATCAAACATTCCGCAAAAAACAATTGGTGCGCCTTATTCACCAATCAAAAATCGGGATTATCCTGTTGCGAGTAAGGTGATAGCCTCACTCTGTTTCATGATGTAGTCAAAGCCACCGTTCCCGCCGGAAGCGGATTCGCGATACGCCGCCGGCCAAGGTTGGGTTCGGGTCTGAATGGACCGCTGAAAAACAAGAACAGCGGATTGTTAGCTAGCAAGGAGAGTAAGTAATGCCTACCTTTGTTCGTACCGAGAAGTGCGATGGCTGCAAGGGTCAAGACAAGACCGCCTGCATGTACATCTGCCCGCACGACCTGATGAAGCTCGACAAGGACGGTTCCGATACCGGCCACGCCATGAAGGCCTTCAACCAGGAGCCGGAGCAGTGCTGGGAGTGCTATTCCTGCGTCAAGATCTGCCCGCAGGGCGCCATCGAATGCCGTCACTACGCTGACGTCGTGCCGCTGGGCGGCTCGGTGCAGCCGATGCGCGGTTCCGATTCCATCATGTGGACCATCAAGTTCCGCAACGGCAACATCAAGCGGTTCAAGTTCCCGATCCGCACCACCCCCGAGGGCTCCATCGATCCGTTCGGCGGCAAGCCGATGCCGAAGCTCGCCGACCTGAACATCGACGGCGTCTTCACCAAGGAAGTCATGGGTGGTTTCCGTGCCGGCAACCCCGCCGAACTGATCCGCAAGTAATCTTTGATCGAGGAATAAAAAATGGCTGGTACTTTTGACAAACCGGAAGTCGTCCAGGAAGAACTGGACATCCTGCTGGTCGGCGGCGGCATGGCCTGCTGCGGAACGGCTTATGAAATCATGCGCTGGGCCGAGGCCGTCAAGGCCGAGACCGGCAAGGACCTTAAGATCAAGCTGGTCGACAAGGCCGCGCTGGACCGTTCCGGCGCCGTGGCGATGGGCCTCTCCGCCATCAACACCTACATCGGCGACAAGCAGGACCCCGCCGACTACGCCCGCATGGTCTCCAACGACCTGATGGGCATCACCCGTGACGACCTGGCCTACGATGTCGGCCGCAACGTCGATGACTCCGTCCATCTGTTCGAAGAGTGGGGCCTGCCCATCTGGAAAACCGATGCCGCCGGTGTTCGCCACGACGGCGCCGATGCCATCAAGGAAGGCCTGCCCGCGCTGAAGGACGGTGGTCAGCCGGTGCGTTCGGGCAAGTGGCAGATCATGATCAATGGCGAATCCTACAAGTGGATCGTCGCCGAAGCCGCCAAGAAGGCGCTCGGCCTCGACCGCATCCAGGAGCGTGTCTTCGTCGTGCATCTGATCAACGACAAGAACGATCCCACCCGAATCGCGGGCGCCGCCGGTTTCTCGGTGCGCGAGAACAAGATCTACATCTACAAGGCCAAGGCCATCATGCTGGCCGCCGGCGGTTGCGTAAACATCTTCCGTCCGCGTTCCGTTGGTGAAGGCACGGGCCGTGCCTGGTACCCGGTGTGGAACGCCGGTTCGACATACGCCATGGCTGCCGAAGCCGGCGCCGAGATGACCATGATGGAAAACCGTTTCGTTCCCGCCCGCTTCAAGGACGGTTACGGCCCGGTCGGTGCCTGGTTCCTGCTGTTCAAAGCCAAGGCCGCCAACGCCTACGGCGAAGACTACATGGCCAAGAACAAGGACATGCTGAACGACTACCCGCCCTACGGGCAGGCCGCCGTTCCCGCTTCCTGCCTGCGCAACCACCTGATGCTCAAGGAGATGAAGGAAGGCCGCGGCCCGATCTGGATGGACACCGTCACCGCGCTGGCCAAGCTGCGCGAGACCCTGTCGCCGAAAGAGGTCAAGCACCTCGAAGCTGAGGCCTGGGAAGACTTCCTCGACATGTGTATCGGTCAGTGCGGCGTCTGGGTCGGCGAGAACATCGAGCCCGAGAAGAAGATGTCCGAGCTGATGCCGACCGAGCCCTACCTGCTCGGCTCGCACTCCGGCTGCTGCGGCATCTGGGTGTCCGGCCCGACCGACGTCGGTGCCCCCACCGACGAGACCGAAGCTGGCGTGCCCGCTCACCTGCCGAAGGGCTGGAACTGGGGCTACCGCTCCATGACCACCGTCAAGGGTCTGTTCACCGCCGGTGACGGCGTGGGCGCTTCCGGTCACAAGTTCTCCTCCGGTTCGCATACCGAAGGTCGTCTGGCTGCCAAGGCCATGGTCAAGTACTGCCTCGACAACCCGGATCTCAAGCTGGAGTTCGACGAGACGACCGAACAGATCGCCGACGCGATCTGGAAGCCGGCCCGCACCTTCCTCGAGTTCAAGGACTACACGACCGCCATCGACGTCAACCCCAACTACATCACGCCGAAGATGCTGCAGTTCCGCCTGCAGAAGATCATGGACGAGTACGTTGCCGGTTGCGCCACCTACTACAACACCAACGACAAGATGTTGGCTGTTGCGGAAGAGAAGCTCGAGATGCTGAAGGAAGACGCCCAGAAGATGCGTGCGAAGGATCTGCACGAGTTGCTGCGCGCCTGGGAAAACTACCATCGCATCCTGACGGCCGAAGCCCACATGAAGCACATCCAGTTCCGCGAAGAGAGCCGTTACCCCGGCTTCTACTATCGCACCGACAAGAACTTCGTCGATGAGAAGAACTGGCACTGCTTCGTGAACTCGATCTACGACAAGAAGTCGAAGAAGTGGACCTGCTTCAAGCGTGCCCACGTCGATCTTATCGACAAGTCGAAGCTGTTCAAGGCTGCCGCGCCGCACTAAGCTGCCAGCAGCATCTGACCGGACGTCCCTCTTGCAGGGGCGTCCGGTTTTTCTTTTCACGATGGCGATGGCCTTGTTTTCAAAGGGGTGACCTCAAGCGTAAGCTGCGAGGTGTCCTTCGCAAACCAGACCGATTCAAAGAGGTGTGAGATGTCCCAGCCCGACGTTCCGTTTCCGCAAAGCCCCGTCGTCCCGACCATGGTCGACGGCGACCACACGATCCAGTTTTCCTGCCACAAGGGCATTTCCTGCTGGAACGCCTGTTGTTCCAACATCGACATCTCGCTGACGCCCTACGACATCGTCCGCCTCAAGAAGCACCTCGGCATCAGTTCCACCGAGTTCCTGCGCGACTACACCGTGCCCTATGAGATGGAAAAGGATGGCATGGCCGGCGTCAAGCTGCGTCCCATCGAAAACGGTACCGCCTGCCGCTTCATGCAGCCCGAGGGCTGCGGCGTCTACGCCGATCGTCCGACTGCCTGCCGCTACTACCCGGTGGCCCTGCTGTCGATGCGCCGCCAGGACGAATATGTCGATCGCCAGTCCTATGCCATCGTCAAGGAAGATCACTGCAAGGGCCACGAGGTTGCGCGCAGCATCAGCGTCGACGACTACCGCAAGGAACAGGGCCTGCCGGAATACGACGAGTTGGCCCGCGGCTGGCGCCAACTGGTGCTGAAGAAGAAATCCTCCGGCCCCACCATCGGCACGCCTTCGCTCAAGAGCCGACAGCTTTTCTTCATGGCCAGCTACGACATCGACACCTTTCACAGCTTTGTCGAAAGCGAGGCTTTTTCCAGGCTGTTCGCGATGACCGATGATGAGCGGACGCTGATCCTCGCCGACGACGTCGAGTTGTTGCAGTTTTCCTTCCGCTTTCTCAGGCAGGTGCTGTTCGGCGAACAGAGCATCGCGCTCAACGAGGAAGCTGCCAAGGAACGGCTGGAAAGCTGGAAGGCGCGCCAGATCGAGATCGAACGCGAGGCCGCCGAGAAGCGCGCCAAGCTCGACGAGGAAATGGCCCGGGAAGGCTTCAACGAGGAAGATTCCGGCCTTGGCGTCTGCGACGACGACGGCGCCAGCTGCGCGCGCGACTGAGGTTCCCTCATGCAAGACGTCGAGTTGATTTCGCCGCAACTGGCGATCCTGGACGAGGAGCCCTACTACCACGCCGTCGGCGACGAGGTGCCGCTGTTCGAGTCGGCCTGGCGCAACCGCCTGCCCGTACTGCTCAAGGGCCCGACCGGGTGCGGCAAGACGCGCTTCGTCGAGTACATGGCGTGGAAGCTCAAGCGGCCGCTGGTTACCGTGGCCTGCCATGACGACCTCACCGCCGCCGACCTGGTCGGCCGCTACCTGATCGTCGGCGGCCAGACGGTGTGGATGGACGGCCCGCTCGCGGCTGCCGTGCGCGCCGGCGCCATCTGCTATCTCGACGAAGTGGTCGAGGCGCGCAAGGACACCATGGTGGTGATCCATCCGCTGGCCGACTCGCGCCGCGTGCTGCCGATCGAAAAACGCGGTGAGCTGGTGCATGCCCCCGCGGGCTTCATGCTGGTGATCTCCTACAACCCGGGCTACCAGAGCGTGCTGAAGGAACTGAAGCAGAGCACGCGGCAGCGCTTCGTCGCCTTCGAGTTCGATTATCCCGATGCGGAATTGGAAGCGGCCATCGTCAGCCGCGAGACCGGCATCGGTGCCGATGTCGCCGCCAAGCTGGTGAAGTTCGCCGCGATGACGCGCAATCTCAAGGGCAGCGGCCTCGATGAAGGGGCCTCGACCCGCCTGCTGGTGCATGCCGGCAAGCTCATCGTCGACGGGGTGCCGCCGGTGGCCGCCTGCCGCGCCGCCATCGCCCAGGCCGTCACCGACGAGCCGGAGATGCTGGCGGCGGTGCACGAGATGTCTTCCTCGATCTTCTAATGTTGACGCCGGAAACGGCACAAGACATCGAGCCGCTGCTCGAACGCTGGCTTGAGGCCGAATTCACGCGCCACCCGGTTGCACCGCTCGCCGAGTCGATCGCCGCGCTGCCGCGGCGGCAGCGCGAGTTCGCGCTGGACTGGGTCAAGCGCACGGCGACGGTCAATGTGCATGTCGCGCACATGGTGGCGCGCCATGTGCCGGCCATGCTCGCCCACATGGATGCCCGCACGGTCGAAGCGTGGATCATGCAGGCGATGGACGCCTGCGACCGCGACGGACTCAAGGCCGCGCTCGAGGTGCTGCGTGACCCGCAGCGCTTCGTCCGCCTTGGCCGCGAGCATGCGGCTGGCGCGGTTTTCGACGACATTGCCGGCATCTTGCGCAGCTTCGTTTGCGGCCTCGCCGGTCGGGCGCTGCGTCTGGAACAGGGCGACGCGACGTGGACCGACGGCGAGACGCTGTACCTGCCGCCGGTGGTCGCCGAGATGGAAAGCGCCTCCGACAATTTCCAGCTGGCGAAGGCGATGGTCACGCTACTCTGGGCACAGACCCGCTTCGGCACCTTCCGCGCCGACGTCCTTGCACACTGTGCCCGTTTTCCCGACCCGGCGCGGGCGCAGCGGGTGTTCCATTCCCTGGAGACCCTGCGCCTCGAGGCATGCATCGGTCGCGAGTTGCCCGGCCTGGCGCGCGAAATGCGCCGCATGAAAGTCGGCACCCCAGGGGTACTTCCTTCGGGGCGCGCTGGCGGGACGCCGAACACGGCCTGGCTGGACTACGCGGTACGGCTGGCGGCGCCGGCGAGCACGGTCGAAGACACCCTGAACCTCCTGGCCAGCGCCTATGCCGATGAGCCTGCCGTGCCGCCGTGGCAGGGGCAACTCTTCCCCGAAAGGGTGGCGGAGCTGATGGCCGCCCGTATCGAGCGCGAGAAGATGCTGCTACGGGTGAAGCTCGACACCCTGCTCGAGGAACGTCAGCAGGCGCCACGCGACGGTGCGCTGGCGCCGGAGATTGCACTCAAGGCACTGGAAAGCGAGGTGATGGAGCTGCCGCGCTTCGAGATGACCATCGATGCTGCGCCGGTGCCGATCCCGGAGGACATCCGCCAGCTGCTGACATCGATCCAGCTCGACCTCGGCGAGATTCCGCCGGAATACCTGCAACCCGCCGGCCCAGGCGAGTATGACCCGAGCCTGATCCAGCCCGAGCAGAAAGACCCCGACGAGGTGTGGAAGGGCACCTACCATGAGGAGGGCGCGATGTTCTTCCCCGAGTGGGACTACGGCCGCCAGCACTATCGCAAGAACTGGTGCGTTGTGCGCGAGAAGGACGTGGCAGCGGTGGATGACGAGTTCGTCGCCGGTGTGCTGCGCCGCTATGCCGGGCATGCGCGCCAGCTGCGCCGTACCTTCGAGGCCATGCGCGATGCCGACCGCCGCGACAAGCGCCAGACCGAGGGCGACGACGTCGACTTCGATGCGCTGGTCGAGAGCATCGCCGAGCATCACGCCGGACAGGAATGGAACGATCGCGTGCTGTCGCGTCTGCACCGATCGGAGCGCGACATCGCCGCGCTGTTCCTGATCGACATGAGCGGCTCGACCCAGGGCTGGATCAACGAGGCCGAGCGCGCGGCGTTGATCCTGCTGTGCGAGGCCTTCGAGGCCCTGGGCGACCGCTATGCCATCTACGGCTTTTCCGGCATGACGCGCAAGAAGTGCGAGATTTTCCGCATCAAGCGCTTCGACGAACCCTACGACGAGACGGTGCGTGGCCGCATCTCCGGCGTGCGGCCGCAGGACTACACGCGCATGGGTTTCGCCATCCGCCATGCCACCGAGCTGCTGCTCGAGGTCGAGGCGAAGACGCGCCTGCTGATCACGCTGTCGGACGGCAAGCCCGACGACTACCACGACAACTACCGCGGCAAGTACGGCATCGAGGACACACGGCGCGCGCTGCTCGAAGCCACCCGCGCCGGCATCCGGCCGTTCTGTATCACCCTCGACCAAGAAGCCCGCGACTACCTGCCGCACCTCTACGGCGCGGCGCGCTACACCGTGGTCGATGATGTGGCGCGCCTGCCGTACAAGGTGGCCGACATCTACCGCCGGCTCACGGTGTGATCGCCGTGCCGCCATCCGCTATCGCGAGGAGAGCATTTCTTGCTCGACCGCCTTGTAGCGCAGTTGCTTCATCAACGCCGACAACGCGCCGACGTTAGTCGGCAAAGTCATTGCTTGCCTAGCCTGACTGGTTGGACGCCGTAGGCGGCACTTTTCCCCAAACGGCGTAGATCGGGTCGGACAGCTTCGTCATGCGGTAGTACTTGTCATCCGGGGGGCGCGGCAGGCCGCGCAGCGATTCGGCGTGTAGATCGGAAAATTTCCCGCTGCGCGAGAAATACTCGAGCACGAGGCCGATGCGCTCGAACGGATGCAACTCGCTCCACAGGCGGATGGCCTTGGGCGGAAACCAGCGCTCCGAGAAACTCGCGAGGAAGATACCCCCCGGCTTGAGCACCCGCGCGACCTCATCGAAGACAGCCAGTGGCTGCACCAGATATTCGACCGAGAGAGCGCAGAGCACGGTGTCGAATTCCGCCGCGGCGAAGGGCAGGGTCGGATTGGCATTGAGATCCTGCACGACGTGTTGTGCCAGCCTCGGATTTCGTGCCAGTTCGTCGGCGTTCATGCCCAGCCCGGATACGGATACGCCGATGTCGGTGGCGTCATCCGGCAGGTGCGAATTGCAGCTCGCCATGAGATCGAGCACGCGCATGCCGGGTGCAAGGAAGCGCCGATGCAGTATGCGCATATGTTCCAGGGCCGTCGCATCGAGGTGGTCGACGAAGCGCGGGGCGGCATAGAAGTCGCCGTCGCTGCCTTCATCGCTGCGGGCGAAGTCCTCGCCCAGCGGCGAGGTTGCCGCGCCCCCGGCCAGCACTGCCTGCATGCCGGGGCCGTTGGCCAGCAACTGCGGCAGGAGGTCGCCGGCTGCCGCAGCGGGCTGCGACGATGCTGACGATAGCACCGTCGCGTCGATTGCCAGGGGCAGGCCGGCCAACGGCGGGTTGAGATCGACGGTGACGGTCTGCGCGTCGGCGTCGATGACGCGCATCGGAGCGCGGTCTCCCGCGCTGAAATCCTGGCGGCCGGCGAGGACAAGACGGGGAAACCAGCGCCCCGGGCGCGGCTCGATGCGCTGCCCGCCCAGGGCGATCGGCCAGTCGCTGCGTGCCGTCGCGATGCGAAGTCGAGCATCGGCGGGGCCGAGCAGCATGCCTTCGGCGACGGTGGCAGCTGCACCGAGACTAGGTTGGGAGTGCAAGGAACTCTCGCCAATCCGGATGTTTGAAGGATCGATGCCATGGAAGATGCGGCGGTCGCGATAGTGCGCACGGCGGTCCTGCCAGCGCACCGCGAGCTCGAGGTCAATGCGCCGGGTCATCGGGGCATTCCGTGGCGGTGGTGTGCATGCGGATTAAGACGGGTGGAAAAAAGATGGCGCCCGCAGGCGCCATCGTCATCGAGCAATCGCGTTTGTCGCTCAGTTCTTTGAGACGACCTGCTTGCCGAACTCCCAGCGCGCGCCGCCGGATTCGATCGCGGCGAAGGTGCTGCTGACCTCGAAGGTCTGGATCGAAATGCCGAGTTGGCGGGCGATCTGCGTGGCGGAGAAGATGCCACGGATGCGCTGCTCGCCGGTGATCGGGTCGCGATCGACGATCAGTGCGTGCTGGCGGGCCGAGTCGCGCAGGGTGGTGACGATGTGGCCGACCATCGACTTGAGCACATTGGTCATGTCGATCGCCTCGATCTTTTCGCGCGGTGTCATGAGATCGGCAACGTTCAATTCGGCGTGCTTGCCGCCCTTTTCCTCGAGCATCTTGACCGGCTTCTCGCCCATGGTATCGCGGGCGGTGATCACACCTTCGACGAAGCCGGCGGCATCGACGACGAGCAGCAGGCGCACGCCGCGGGCGATCATCGCCTGGGTGGCCTGGGCAGCGGTCGCATCCGGGCGGATGGTGGCTGCAGGCACCTGGCACAGGTCGGTCATGACGGCGACTGCGGGCGAGTCCATTTTGATCAGGCGCGGCACGCCGCCGCCGGGGGGCAGGTAGCTGGTGCCCTCCTTGATGATCTGCATCGGCAGCGCCTTGTAGGCGGACTTTTCCATGGTGTCTCTCCGCTGGCGGGCAGGCTTACTTGTTGGCGATCTTTTCGAGCGCTTCGGTGCGGATCAGCTGGCCATTGAGGCCGGCGTCCTTGGCGCTGCTGCCGTAGGCGACGGCCATCAGCTGCGAGTAATACACCACCGGCACGGCGAAGTTGGTACCGTGCTTGCGGTTGATCTCGGACTGGTAGACCTCGACGTTGGCCTGGCACAGCGGGCAGGGCGTGACGATCAGCTCGGCCTTGTGGTCCAGCGCCGACTCGACGATGTCGCGGATCTGCTTCTGCGACTTCTCCGGCTCGGAGAAGGCGAGGGCGCCGCCGCAGCAGGCCACCTTCTGCTCGTATTTTTCGAGCGGTTCGCCGCCCAGCACCTCGATGAACTTGTCGAGATACTTCGGATTTTCGAAGGATTCGCCGTCGATGCCGAAGGGGCGGTTGGTCTGGCAGCCGACGTAGCCGGCGATCTTGAGACCCTCGAGCGGCTTGACCACGGGGGCCTTGATGGCGTCGTAGCCGAGGTCCTCGATCAGCACTTCGACCATGTGGCGCACCTTGACCTTGCCTTCGTACTTGAGGCCGGCGGCGGCGAGCGCCTCGTTGGTTTCCTGCATCAACTGCGCGGTGTGGTCAAGACGCTCCTTGGACTCGCGCGCGCCGAGCCAGCAGGCGGCACAGGTGGCGACGATGTCCTGGCCCGGCAGGTGCTGCTCGGCCAGGGCGAAGTTGCGGGCGTTGATCGCCAGCCGCGGCAGTTCGCCGCCCTCGGCGTAGCCGATGGAAGCGCCGCAGCAGTTCCAGTCGGGAATCTCGGTCAGCTTGATGTCGAGCTTGTCGCACATCGCGGTGACCGAGGTCAGGTAGTTGGCGGCGGAGGACTTGGCCTGCGACGAGCAACCGGGGTAGAACGCATATTCCTTTTTCGCCATTTCTCTCTCTCCGTCGGGTCTTAGGCGGCAAAGCCCTTCTTGCGGTCTTCGATTTCCTTCGCCTTGGCCAGCACGGCGTGGAAGCCTTTGAGGTCCTTGACGCTATGGCCGCCGAAGATCTCCATCGGGTTCAAGCGTCCGGCAAGCACCATGCCGAGACCGATCTTCTGCATGTTCATCGCCGTCTGGATGCCGGGGCCGATGCCGTTGGCGAAGTAGAGCGACAGGGTCAGCATCAGCTCATTGGTGCGGCCGCGCTTGGTCAGGTTTTTCCAGAACATCACGGCGAACTCGCGCGTCGGCTGGCCCTTGGGAGCGATGCCGAGGCGGTGCGCGTAGTTGGCCAAGCCATGCATGATGTGGGTGATCGGCAGCTTGCGCGGGCAACGGGCGATGCAGTTGTAGCACGAGGTGCACATCCACATCGAGTCGGATTGCAGGACTTCGTCGCGCTTGCCGGCGCGGATCATCATGAAGATCTTCTGCGGCGTATGCTCCCAGGCGGGGCCGAGCGGGCAGGAGCCCGCGCAGACGCCGCACTGCATGCACATCTTGACCCAGTGCCCCTCTTCGACGCGCTCCTCGACTTCCTTGAGGAAGTTGTTCTTGTAGCGCGCGACGGCTTGTTGGTTTGCGTTGCTCATATTGTCATCCGCTCCTTCTTAGCCAAAGCCCTTCATGGGCGAGGGGCCGAGCTTGTCGAGTTCGGCGACATAATCGTCGATCAGTTTGGCCACGCGCGCATTGTCGGTGATGGCAACTTCGTGCGTCACCACGCGCTCGGACTCGATGCCCATCTGCTTCAGGGTGTCGCCGATCTTGCTCATGCGGTAGGAGGCCATCTCCGAGCCCTTGACGAAGTGGCACTGGTAATCGTCGCCCTTCTTGCAGCCCATCATCATCACGCCGTCGTAGCCGCCGTTGAGGGCATCGGTGATCCAGATGGTGTTGACCGAGCCGAGGCAGCGCACGGGGATGGCGCGGACGTAGGCCGAGTAGGTCAGACGCTGCACGCCGGCCATGTCGAGCGCCGGGTAGGCGTCGTTCTCGCAGGCCAGCACCAGGATGCGCGGCTTCTCCTCGTCCTCGTCCGGCACATTGACGGCCTTGATCTGCATGCCGACGGTGTCGCACGAATAGTTCTCGAAGGAAATCACGCGTACCGGGCAGGCGCCCATGCAGGTGCCGCAACGGCGGCAGCGTTGCTCGTTGAAGACCGGGAAGCGCTTCTCATCCTCGTCAATGGCACCGAACGGGCATTCCACCGTGCAGCGCTTGCACTGGGTGCAGCCTTCGAGACGTGCGCTCGGGAACGACAGGTCCCAGGCGCGCGGATGCGCGGCGCGGCCCTGCGAAGCGTTCTCGACGGCCTGGATCGCCTTCAGCGCGGCGCCGGTGGCGTCTTCGGTCGCCTGCAGCATGTCCATCGGACGCCGGGTCGGGCCGGCGGCGTAGATGCCGGTGCGGCGCGTCTCGTAGGGGAAGCAGATGAAGTGCGAGTCGGCGAAGCCATGCTTGAACTGCGGCACGTCCGGACCCTGGCGATAGTTGAGGTTGAGGACGGAAATCGTCTTCATCTCGGTACGCTGGACCTTGGCCTCCTCGTTGCCGCCCTCGGCCGCGGTGTTGACCTCGGTCCAGGCATCGAGATTGACGCCGGCGTTGGCCACCTGGCCGGTGGCGAGCACCACCAGGTCGGCATCGATCGAGGTCTGCTCATCAAGGATCAGGTCCGTGAAGTCGACCTTGCAGGAATCGCCGCCGCTGACTTTGGAGGCCTTGCCCTTGGTGAAGATCACGCCCTTCTGCTGGGCGCTGCGGTAGAAGTCCTCGCCCATACCCGGCACGCGCAGGTCGGTGTACATGACCACGGTGTCGACGTCGGGGTTGGCGTCCTTGAAGTACATCGCCTGCTTGATGCTGGTGGCGCAGCAGTGGCCGGAGCAGTAGGAGAGGTGGGTACCTGTCTCGTCGCGCTGGCCGGCGCATTGCACGAACACCACGGACTTGACTTCCTTGCCGTCGGCACGCTTGATGGCACCGCCGTTGGCCGTCTTGGCCAGAGCTTCGAGCCCGGCCTGGTCGACCACGTTGGCCTGGCCGCCGCCGAGTTCGGGCAGTTTGGCCATGTCGTAGGGAGTGAAGCCGCTGGCCTGGACGATGGCGCCGACGGTTTCATCGCTGACGGCGCCCGATTCCTGCGCCAGTTTGACGGTGAAGCGGCCCGGCGCGCCGCCGGTCTCGGCGACCGTCGTGTTCAGATGCACCTTGATTTTGGCGTTGCCGGTGACCTTGGCGACCATCTCCTCGACGCCGGTGGCCTGGGGCTCGGCGTAGGGGCTGCTGAAGGGCACGCGCTTCCACAGCTTGGATGCGAAACCACCGAGCGCGCCGGTCTTCTCGACCAGCACGGCCTCGTAGCCGGCTTCGGCCGCGGCCAGCGCCGCGGTCATGCCGGACATGCCGCCGCCGACGACCATGATGCGCTTGTTCTGGGCGTCGCCCTTGTTGGGGTTGCCCTCGGGCAGCTTCATCTTCTTGACTTCGGCGCAGCCCATGCGGACGTAGTCCTCGGCCATTTCCTGGCGGACCTCGTCATGGTCGGCGCCTTCGGCCACGACCCAGAGCACGCCCTCGCGCAGGTTGGCGCGGGAGACGGCGACGGTGGGGAAGCTGAAGGCCTCGGCCTTGGAGCGGCGCGAGCAGGCGGCGATGCACAGGTGGGTGACGCCATCGTTGGCGATGTCGTCCCTGATCATCTGCACGCCCTCGGCGTTGCAGAGGAAGGGGTGATTCTTGATCACCGCCATCTTGCCTTCGGTCTTGGCGACCTTCTCCAGGCCGGCGACGTTCATCTTGTCGCCGATGCCGCAGCCGGAGCAGATGTATGCAGCGTATTTAATGTCGGCCATGATTACGCGGCCTCCGTCGAAGCAGTTTTATGGATCACTTGGATAGCCTTGAGACTGGCCGCCGTGGCGCTTTGCACCGCGCGGTTGACGTCGAGCGGGCTGGAGGCCGCGCCGGCGCCGATCATGCCGCCGTCCTTGGAACCCTCGATGAAGTTCGAGGAGTCGAGGACGATGTCGTCAGGCAGTTTGACGCCGGTGACTTCCGGCTCCATGCCGACGGCCAGCACGACGAGGTCGTGCTCGGTGGCGTAGCGATGGTAGCCCTCGGTATCGACGCCATGCAGCACCGGGTTGCCGTTTTCCTTGTTCTCGGCGATGCGGGCGACCTTGGACTTGACGAAGCTGACGGTCGCGTCCTTCTGCACCATCTGGTAGAAATCCTCGAAGCGGTCGATGGCGCGGATGTCGATGTAGTAGATCGTCGACTTGCCCGCGTCGCCGTAGGCTTCGCGCACGTACTGGGTCTGCTTAAGCGAGGCCATGCAGCAGATGCGCGAGCAGTGGCGCAGGTGGTTCTCGTCGCGCGAGCCGGCGCACTGGATGAAGGCGATGTCCTTGGCTTCCTTGCCGTCGCCGGGACGCAGGATCTTGCCGCCGGTGGGGCCATGGGGATCGGCCAGACGCTCGAACTCGACGCTGGTGATCACGTTGGCGTAGCGGTCGTAGCCGTAGGGCTGGATCTTGTTGGCGTCATAGGGACGCCAGCCGGTCGCCCAGACCACGGCGCCGACGTTGAGCTGGACGTTCTCATCCTTCATGCCGAGGTCGACCGCGCCGTACTTGCAGGCAGCCTTGGCGGCTTCGCCCTCGGCGGTGCCGGCGATCGACGGGTCGATGACGTAGCGCTGCGGGTAGGCCATGGCGTGTGGCAGGTAGGCCGCCTTGACCTTGGCGCCCGTCTTGCCGTCGCCGTAGTTGTACGTGTCCGCCACCTCGCTGGTCACCGCCTTGCCGCAGTCGCCGCAGGCCGTGCAGTTTTCGTTGACGTAGCGTGGCGCGACCTTCAGCGTCACGGCGTAGTTGCCGCGACTACCGGCGACGGCCGTGACCTCGGTCATGGTCATCACGCGCACGTTGGGGTTGCCCTTGATGCGCTTGAGATTGATCTCCAGCCCGCAAGTCGGGTGGCACATCTTGGGGAAGTAGCGATAGAGCTGGGCAGTGCGGCCGCCGAGCGTGGGGGTCTTTTCGACCAGGATGACCTGTTTGCCGCATTCAGCGGCCTCCAGGGCAGCGGTCATGCCGGAGATGCCGCCGCCGACGACGAGGATCGTCTGGCCTGTAGCGATTGAAGCCGTCACATCGAGCCTCCGATGAAGAGTGTTCGGGTGTTCGGATTGAACGCGTCGATTCTACTCTCGGCCTTCTGTGGGCAAACCGGCCGAAATCAAGTTTTTTGGAAAAAAATTCCTATCGCCGGATAGGGCTCGCAAATTTGAGCGTTTTGCGGGGTTGGCGGCGCCTGATGCAGTGCGCCGTGGCGCCAGCGCCGCTTTGTTTCCGCTCAGGTCGGCGTGCGGCAGAGTTCGAAGCTCAGGGAGTCGAGGTCGCCGAGTATCCATGTCGCCGGCGCGCCGGCGATGCCGGCGACGGTGCCCGGATTCACCAGCCAGGTCTTGCCGCCGAGGATGTTGGGCTCCTGGGTGATCAGCGCTTCGTGGCTGTGACCGCAACAGACGACGTCGTAATCGCCGGTGCAGGCCATGCCGCGGCCTAGGTGAGGATAGTGCGTGATGAAGATGCGCCGCCCGCCCAGGGTAATGCCGGCGTCGTGGCCGTGATAGTGCAGCAGGTCGTCGGAGTTGCAGGCCAGCCGCCCGATAGCGACGGGATCGCCGAGGTTGTTGCCATGGACCACGTGCATCGGCAGGCCGAGCTTGAGCGAGGCACGCAAGGTGTTGCCGCCGATGATGTCGCCGCAATGGATCACGGCTTCGGCACCTTGCGCCTTGGCGTCGGCGACGGCGGCCGACAAGTGCTGCGCGCGATCGTGGCTGTCGGAGACGATACAGATTTTCATTTTTGTCCGGGGATGGTGAAGTGCTCGCCAACGGCGAAACCGAAAACGCTGTCGAGGCCGAGTTCGATGATCAGCCGATCCACCGCGGCCTGGCCGTGTTCGTGCGCAACTTCGGCCAGCACCAGGCGGGCGCCGTTGCGCTGGTAGCCGCCGCCGAAGCTCACCTGGCGGGCGAGCAGTTCGCGGGCGCGGTCGAGGGTCATACGATCAGCGGGCCGAAGTATTCCTCGCCGTCGTTGGCCTTGCTGAAATCGACGGCGTTCATGCCCGAACGCATGCCGGCCTTTTCGCGTTCGTGGTCGGATTGCACCTGCAGCAGGGTGATCACGCAGTCGCCCAGGTTGTCGTACTCGTCCTTGCCGGTGCCGAACTGCTGGGCTTCGGTGTAATAGAACTGGCAGCGGAAACGGCTATCGCCGGTCTTAAATACGACGAAGTGGGCGCCGCGTTGATCCCAGATCACGGTCGGGCAGGTGTCGAGCGCCTCGGTGAGCTGGTCGAGCATCAGTTCGGCATCGGCAACCTCAATGGGTATGTCCTGGCCGTAGCGTTCCCGCAGACACTGTTTGACCAGTTGTTTTTCCCGCTCCGTGAAGTCGGGGATGGTTGTGTTCATGGGTTGGCCTCTAACCTTGTTTGCGGAAAGGGATGGGGAAGCTTATCCGAAAATAAAAACTTTCCGCTTGTTGATCTGGATCAAATTTTGTAAGAATATCGCTAGGTTCTAATTTACCGTTTGCCCGTCGCCCATGCAAGCCTCCCCCGCACCAGCTCCGGTTACGGAGATCAAGAACACCACCTGCTACATGTGCGCCTGCCGTTGCGGCGTGCGCGTCCATCTTCGCGATGGGCAGGTTCGCTACATCGATGGCAACCCGAACCATCCGCTCAACAAGGGCGTGATCTGCGCCAAGGGCAGCTCGGGCATCATGAAGCAGTATTCGCCGGCCCGACTGACGCGGCCGCTGCGGCGAAAGGCCGGCGCCGAGCGCGGCCTCGGCGAGTTCGAGCCGATCAGCTGGGAGGAGGCCTTCACCATTCTCTCCGAGCGCCTGGCCAAGATCCGCGCCACCGACCCGAAGAAATTCGCGCTGTTTACCGGCCGCGACCAGATGCAGGCGCTCACCGGCCTGTTCGCCCGCCAGTTCGGCACGCCCAACTACGCCGCGCATGGCGGCTTCTGCTCGGTCAATATGGCCGCCGGCATGATCTACACCATCGGCGGTTCCTTCTGGGAGTTCGGCGGGCCCGATCTGGATCGATCGAAACTCTTCGTGATGATCGGCACCGCCGAAGACCATCATTCCAATCCGCTCAAGATGGCGTTGGGCAAGTTCAAGCGTGACGGCGGCCGCTTCATTTCGATCAACCCGGTGCGTACCGGCTACTCGGCCATCGCCGACGAATGGGTGCCCATCCGTCCCGGCACCGACGGCGCGCTGCTGCTGGCGATCATTCACGAGATCATCGCGCTCGGCCTCTACGACCGCGACTTCCTGGTCAAGTATTCCAACTCCGGTCAACTGATCAACGTCAATGAGGACAGCGACGAGTTCGGCATGTTCCTGCGCACCGAGGTGCCGGAAGAGGAGGCCTGCTACGACCCGCAGGACAAGCTCTGGTGGGACCGCAATACCGACAAGGCTGTCGTCACCCATCAGGCCGGTGCCGACCCCTATCTCTTCGGCGAGTTCACGCTGCGCGACGGTACGCCGGTCAAGCCTGCGTTCCAGCTGCTGAAGGAGCGCGTCGAGAACTACACGGCGGATTGGGCCGCCGGCATCACCGGCATCCCGGCCGACACCATCCGTCGCCTGGCGCGAGAGATGGGCGTCACCGCCCGCGACCAGCGCATCGAACTGCCGATCAACTGGACCGACTCCTGGGGCAACGAGCACGATACCGTGACCGGCAACCCCGTTTCATTTCACGCCATGCGCGGCCTGGCGGCGCATTCCAACGGTTTCCAGACCATCCGCGCGCTGGCCATCCTGATGTCACTGCTCGGCACCATCGACCGCCCGGGCGGCTTCCGCCACAAGGTGCCGTTCCCGCGTCCGATTCCGCCCTGTGCCCGCACGCCGAACACCCCGCTGGCGGTCAAGCCGAATCACCCGCTCGATGGCCTGGCGCTGGGCTGGCCGTCCGATCCCGACGACCTCTTCGTCGACGAGCAGGGTCAGCCGGTGCGCATCGACAAGGGCTTCTCCTGGGAGTATCCGCTGTCGGTGCACGGTCTGATGCACAACGTCATCACCAACGCCTGGCGCGGCGACCCCTACAGCATCGACACGCTGCTGATCTTCATGGCCAACATGTCGTGGAATTCCACGATGAACGCCGTCGAGGTCCGCAAGATGCTCAACGACAAGGGTGAGGATGGCGAATACAAGATTCCCTTCCTCGTCGTCTGCGACGCCTTCCAGTCCGAGATGACGGCCTTCGCCGACCTGGTGCTGCCGGACACGACCTATCTCGAGCGCCACGACGTCATGTCGATTCTCGACCGACCGATTTCCGAGTTCGACGGCCCGGTCGATTCCGTGCGCATCCCGGTGGTGCCGCCGACCGGCGAGTGCAAGCCGTTCCAGGAAGTGCTGATCGAGATCGGCGCGCGCCTCAAGCTGCCGGTGTTCGTGAACAAGGATGGCAGCCGCAAGTACCGCGACTACCCGGACTTCATCGTCAATTACGAGACCGAGCCGGGCTCGGGCATCGGCTTCCTTGCCGGTTGGCGGGGCAAGGGCGGCGAGAAGATGCTGCGTGGCGAGCCAAACCCGAACCAGTGGGAGATGTACGCCAAGAACGACTGCGTCTTCCACTACGAACTGCCCAAGAGCTACCAGTACATGCGCAACTGGAACAAGGGCTATCTCGAATGGTCGCAGCGCAACCGGGTCACCCGCTACGCCGAACCGATCCTGATCCACATCTATTCCGAGGTTCTGCAGAAGTTCCGCACGGCCGCGCAGGGCAAAGGCCCCACGCGCAAGCCCCCGGAACACCTGAAGAAACGCATCGAGACCTATTTCGATCCGCTGCCCTTCTACTACGAGACGCTGGAGTCGCAGGCATCCGACAAGCACAAGTACCCGCTGTGCGCAGTGACCCAGCGGCCGATGGCGATGTACCACTCGTGGGACTCGCAGAATGCCTGGCTGCGGCAGATCCACACCCACAACTATCTGTACGTGAACACCCACACGGCGCGCGTCGCAGGAATCGCGGACGGCGACTGGATCTGGGTCGAATCGCAATGGGGCAAGGTGCGCTGCATGGCCAAACATTCCGAGGCCGTCGAGCCGGGCACGGTATGGACCTGGAACGCCATCGGCAAGGCGGCCGGTGCCTGGAACCTGACGCCGGATGCCAACGAGTCGCAGCGCGGCTTCCTGCTCAATCACGTGATCTCGGAGGAGCTGCCGGCAAGCGTCGACAAGGCCGGTCCGGGCAAGTTGTCCAACTCCGACCCGATCACGGGCCAGGCGGCGTGGTACGACGTGCGCGTCCGCATCTACAAGGCCGAGGCGGGCGAGCCCGAGCAGACTTCGCCGCAGTTTGAAACCATGAAGCCCTATCCCGGCCAGCCCGAGCGCAAGAGCGTCTGGAATTTCTTCGCGGGGAAAAACAAATGACTCAGCTCGCCCTAGTAATCGACCTCAACGTCTGCGTCGGCTGCCAGGCCTGCGTCACCAACTGCAAGGAATGGAACACATCCGGCGATGCCGGCCCCATGGTCGACCAGAACCCCTACGGCAAGGATCCGACCGGCACCTTCTTCAACCGCGTGCAGACCTTCGAGGTCGGCGAATTTCCCAACACCGAAACCATTCATTTTCCGAAGTCCTGTCTCCATTGCGAAGATCCGCCCTGCGTGCCGGTGTGCCCGACGGGTGCGTCATACAAGCGCAAGGAGGACGGCATCGTTCTCGTCGATTACGACAAGTGCATCGGTTGCAAGTACTGCTCCTGGGCCTGCCCCTACGGCGTGCGCGAGTTCGACGAGTCGCAGAAGGTGATGAAGAAATGCACTCTCTGCGTCGATCGCATCTACGATCCCAACATGACCGAGGAGGAGCGTCGCCCGGCTTGCGTGCGCGCCTGCCCGACCAGTGCTCGCCTCTACGGCGATATCCATGACCCGGAATCGGAGGTCAGCCACGCCATCCGCGAAGCCGGCGGCTACCAGCTGATGCCGGAGTGGGGCACCAGCCCGGCCAACCACTACCTGCCGCGGCGCAAGACCAAGCTGCGCCTGCGTCACGACGAAATCGAGCGTGCCGACAACCCGCTCAAGATCGACGGCCTGCTGCCCAAGCCGAGCAAGTCCGAGCCCTCGCTCGACGACGTCACCTCCTGGTAATCGAGGTTTTCATGCATCCAGCATTCTCTGTCATCTTCCTCACTACTCTCATCGGTGTCGGTCAGGGCCTGTTCCTGGCGCTGTTCACCGCCCAGTCCTATGCCCTGTTCGATTTGCTGCCGAAGCAGGATGGCCATGCCTTCTACGCTCATGGCAGCCTCATCGCCCTGCTGTTCCTGATCGGCGGCCTGGTGGCTTCGTTCTTCCATCTCGGTCGACCCGAGCGCGCATGGCGGTCTGCGACGCAATGGCGCACATCGTGGCTGTCGCGCGAAGTGATCGTGTTGCCGGCCTTCATGGGCACAGTGTTTCTCTACGGCATCGCGCACCTGTTCGACTTCAAGCCGGTGGTGGCGACGCTGCCCGGCGGCATCGCCATCGATCTCACGGTGGTGATCGGTGCTGTCGGTTGGGTGCTGGCGTTTGCGCTCTATGTCTGCACCGGCATGATCTACGCCTGCCTGCGTTTCCTGCGCGAATGGCATTCATCGCTGACGGTCATCAACTACATCCTGCTCGGCGGGGCCTCGGGCTTCACGCTGGCGACCGTCTTCGCCGCCGCTGCCGCGCCCGATCTGGTGCGCTTCTTCGCCGGTTGGGCGGCCATCATCACCCTGCTTGGCCTGGTCAGTCGCGCAGCGTCGCTGGTCCGCAATGCCCGCCTGAAGCCCAAGTCGACATTGCAGTCGGCCATCGGCATCAAGCATCCCAAGATCGTGCAGAAGGCACAGGGCTTCATGGGCAGTTCCTTCAACACCCGCGAATTCTTTCATGGCAAGAGCGTCGGCTTCCTCCGTTCGATCAAGTGGATATTCCTCTTGCTGGCCTTTGTCGTTCCGGCGCTGCTCCTGGCCACGGCCCTCACCGGCGTCGGCGCGCTGGGCCTGATGCTCATTGCCTTCGTGGTGCAGTATCTGGGGCTGATGGCGGAGCGCTGGTTCTTCTTTGCCCAAGCCAATCATCCGCAGAATCTCTACTACCAAGCCATCGGTTGATTCGGCCGCCTCGACTGCTGCATTGCAACAGCGATGATGGTTGCTAAGGTTGGCCGCGTCGGAATATCATCGCGTACTTAATTTCCGGGCGCCGGCTTGGCTCGGCGCCGCTAACAACGGTTCGTTTTACCCTTCACCCACAACACACTCTGCGAGGAAACGAAATGAATTTCGACAAAGAACTCGACGCCCGCGGCCTCAACTGCCCGCTGCCCATTCTGCGCGCCAAGAAGGCCCTGGCCGAGCTGACGCCCGGCCAGATCCTGCGCATCCTGGCGACCGATCCGGGTTCGGTCAAGGATTTCCAGGCGTTCGCCAAGCAGACCGGCAACGAGCTTCTCTCCAGCGCCGAGAACAACAAGGAATTCGAGTTTTTCATCAAGCGCAAGTAATTTTCCCTCGCTGGCCCGGGTCTGACGGCACGGGCCAGCGTGCCGCACGATCGGGATCCAAGAATAATCCGCCCGAACGTCGGGATTTTCCTGCAATACCGCAATACCGCGTGACGGGCGATTTCCACAACAGCCGCGTCAATCTGAATGTCTAAGGAGGACACCATGGGCGCCACCCCCGAAGTTGCCGTCATCGACGATCTGATCCGCCAGCGCCTCGACGAAATCCTGCCGCAGAAATTGCAGGAACTCGAGGACTCCAAGACCCCCTCGTTGGCCATCATCGCCACCAAGGGCACCCTGGACTGGGCCTATCCGCCCTTCATCCTTGCCTCGACCGCAGCCGCGCTGGGCTGGGATGTCACCATCTTTTTCACCTTCTACGGGCTGCAGCTGGTCAAGAAGGATGTTTCCGACCTCAAGGTCAGCCCGCTGGGTAATCCCGGCATGCCGATGAAAATGCCCTTCGGTCCGGACTGGTTTAAGAGCATCAACTGGAACATCCCCAACGTCATCCAGGCCGGCATCCCCGGCTTCGAAACCGTCGCCACCAAGTTGATGCAGCAGACCATCGCCAACAACGGCGTTGCCAAGATCGAGGAACTGCGCGAACTGTCGCAGGAGGCCGGCGTCAAGTTCGTCGTCTGCCAGATGACCGTTGAGCTCTTCGGCTTCAATCACGAGGACTTCGTCGACGGCATGGACTACGTCGGTGCCGCCTCTTTCCTGCCGGTGGCGCAGAAGGCCGACGTCACGCTCTTCATCTGATGTTGTTTCTTTGCAACATGAATCAAAAGCGCCCCATCACGGGGCGCTTTTCCTGTTGCCGGGCGGACCACTGCCCCACTATAGTTCGGACAGTCCCTCAGTCCAGAAATCGGGACTGAGTTGTTAGTTTAGGTTTGGTTTGTAACCCATTGATCCAACGAACCCTGCGTCGCGGGAGGAGAAATATGAAGCTCAAGAAGATCGCTGCAATGCTGACTGTCGCCGGCCTCGCGGCCCCGGCCTTTGCAACCAACGGCATGAACATGGAAGGCTACGGCCCGATCGCCACCGGCATGGGCGGCGCCTCGATGGCCTACGACAACGGCACGGCCGCAATGATCAACAACCCCTCGACCCTGGGTCTGATGAAGAGCGGCACCCAGCGTTTCGACATCGCGATCGGCGGCCTTCATCCCAATGTCGGCGTCGGTGTGAGCGTCCCCGGCATGGGCAGCTTCGGTAGTTCCGATTCGTCGGGCAACGCCTACTACATGCCTGCGATCGGCTATGTGCGCAAGGACGGCAACCTGACCTGGGGCGCCGGCATGATGTCCCAAGGCGGCATGGGTACCGAATGGGGGCGGACCTCTGTGCTCAGCTCGGGCGGCTTCAGCTCGCTCGGCGCGCTTTTTGGCCCGACCAACCAGGAGCAGCGCTCCGAACTCGGGTTCGGCCGCCTCCTGCTTCCGCTGTCCTACGATTTTTCTCCGAATTTCCGTGTCGGCGGCTCGATCGACTACGTCTGGGGTGGCCTCGATGTCATGATGACGGTTGACGGCAACATGTTTGCCGCCATGGCGGGCAACATGAACAACGCCAACAAGCGCGCCATCGGTTACGTGAACGGCAACTCGTCCATGCTCGCCAGCCTTGGCCCCTTGGCTGCTGCCGGCTTGGACTATGCCCACATCTCGGCCTCCGAGGGTACCAACAAGTTCCAGCAGGAGCTGACGACCAATGGCTGGGCCGGCAACATCGGCTTCCAGTGGCAGGCGACCCCGCAGATGGCTGTCGGTGCCGTCTATCACGCACGCACCCAGCTGGACGACATGGCCGGCAGTGCCACCATGACCCTCCAGTGCTCGGCGGCCGTTTGCCCCGGCACCGCTTCGAAGCAGATGTCCATGCGCGGCAACATGCGCGTGATCAACTTCCAGTGGCCGGAAACCATCGCGGTGGGCATGTCCTACCAGGCGAGCGACAAGTGGCTCCTCGCCGCCGACTACAAGAACATTCAGTGGTCGAAGGTGATGCAGAAGTTCGCCATGCGCTTCGACTCGGGCGGCCAGTTCATCGACTTCGGTCTCAACCAGAACTGGGACGACCAGAACGTATTCCAGTTCGGCGCCTCCTACAAGTTCGACGAAGCTCTTACCCTCCGCATTGGTGCGAACCTCGCCGACAATCCGATCCCGGATGGCAACCTGAACCCGCTGTTCCCCGCGACGGTCACGAATCACTACACGTTCGGCGCTGGTTATGGCTTGAGCAAGTCTTCGGCAATCGATTTCTCGCTCACCATTGCGCCGGAAGTCAGTGCCACCAACCCGGGCAAGGCGGCCGCCACGGCTCCCTTCACCGCAGCGCCGATCCCGGCGATTTCCACCAGCCACGGCCAGACCAACTGGCAGCTGATGTACAGCAACAAGTTCTAATCCGGGAACTGCAATTGACGCTAGAATCGGCGACGCATTGTGCGTCGCCGATTTTTTTAGCCTGATGCTTTATAAGAAAATCATCGTTCACTAAAACAAAGGAGACTCCATGAAACGACTAATTTCGGGTGCTGTTCTGATGCTCGCCGCCATGTCCGCCTGGGCGCTGCAACCCTTCGTTCATCCGGACGCCAAGGTCGCTGGCGGCGGCGTCAAGGCCGCGATGAGTGCAGCCGAGCAGAAGCTGACCGGCGCCGGCTTCACGGTCGTCGGCAAGTACCAGCCGCAGGGCATCCCCAGCCACGGCGTGATCGTCGTCACCGACAGTGGCCTTACCGACGCCGTGAAGGGCATCGGCGGCACCGCCGTCGTCGCCATCCCGATCCGCGTCGGCGTCAAGTCCGACGGCACGGTGTCCTACGCCAACCCCGAGTACTGGGGCCGCGCCTATCTGCGCAAGAGCTTCGGCAAGGCCGAGGGCGCCATCAAGGGCGTGGTCGGCAAGCTGGAAAAGGCGTTCGGCGCGGGCAAGCCTTTTGGTGGTGAAGTCGATGCCGACGATCTGGCCAACTACAAGTACATGTTCGGCATGGAGCGCTTCGACGACCGCTCGACCGTCAAGGACTGGGGCAACTTCGACACCGCGCTCAAGACCGTTCGCGACAACCTCGCCAAGGGGGCCGGCAACCTGAGCAAGGTCTATGAACTGGTCTACGCAGACAAGAAGATCGCCGTCATCGGCGTAGCCATGAACGACAAGACTAACGGCGAGGGCAGTTGGATCGGCAAGGTTGGCGGCGCCGAGCATATCGCCGCATTGCCGTGGGAAGTGTTCATCGTCGACGGCAAGGTCATGGCTCTGCACGGTCGTTTCCGCACCGCCCTGGCGTTCCCGTCGCTGACCATGGGCCAGTTCATGTCCATCGGCGACCACCCGGACACGGCCCTAAAGATGATGGAAGACGTTGCCGGCGTGAAGTAAACGCGCCGATGACGCTGTGCGCACGCCGCCACATGGGCGGCGTGGCGCCAGCGCCGAGTTTCCTCGAACTCCGCTTTCGCTAGCCCCTTCCTTCCAGGCGCGCCAGCTGGCTTGCCAACTTCTCGCGCACTGCCGCAAAGTCCGCGAGACGCTCTCTTTCCTGCGCCACCACGGCGGCAGGTGCACGCTCGACGAAGCTCGGTGTGGCGAGTTTTTTCTCTGCCTTGGCGATTTCGGCTTCCATGCGCGCCAACTCCTTCCCCAACCTGTCCTTCTCGGCGGCAATGTCGATTTCGACCTTGAGCATGAGGCGGAACGGGCCGACGATTTGCACCGGCGCTTCGGAATCGGGCAGCACATCCGTCGCGACGACTTCGCTCACTCTGGCCAACGCAGCCAAATAGGGTCCGATCGCCTGCAATGTCGCCGTATCGCCCGAAGCGATCAACGGTACCTTCAGCGCCGGCGACATGTTCATCTCGCCGCGAAGGCTGCGGCAGGCGCTGACCAAGTCCTTGAGCAACCGGATGCGTGCTTCGGCGCCGCTGTCGATCCGCGCCGCGTCACTTGCAGGATAAGGCTGTTGCATGATCGACTCGCCCTGTTGCCCGGCGAGCCCCTTGACCGACTGCCAGAGTTCCTCGGTGATGAACGGGATCAAGGGGTGGGCCAGGCGCAGCGTCGCCTCGAGCACGCGCACCAACGTGCGACGCGTTGCGCGCTGGCGCGCCTCACTCGGTGACTGAAGGCTGACCTTGGCCAGTTCGAGATACCAGTCGCAGTACTCGTCCCAGACGAATTCGTAGATCGCGCGGGCCAGCAGGTCAAAGCGGTAATCGGCGTAGTGCTTGGCGACCTCGGCCTCGGCTCGCTGCAACAGCGAGACAATCCAGCGGTCGGCGTCGCTGTAGTCGAAATCGGCAGCATCGTCGAGGCCGACATCCTTGCCTTCGCAATTCATCAGCACGAAGCGCGTGGCGTTCCATAGCTTGTTGCAGAAGTTGCGATAGCCCTCGCAGCGGCTCATGTCGAACTTGATGTCGCGCCCGGGGCTGGCCAGCGAGAGAAAGGTGAAACGCAACGCGTCGGTGCCGAAGCCGGGAATTCCGTTCGGATGCTCCTTGCGCGTGCGCTTCTCGATTTGTTCGGCCTGCTTCGGATTCATCAGGCCCGTGGTGCGCTTCTTCACCAGTTCGTCGAGCGTGATGCCGTCGATCAGGTCGATCGGGTCGAGAACGTTGCCTTTCGACTTCGACATCTTCTGGCCTTCGGCGTCGCGGATCAGGCCGTGGACGTAGACGTGCTTGAAAGGGATCTTGCCGGTGATGTGCTTGGTCATCATCACCATGCGGGCGACCCAGAAGAAGATGATGTCGAAGCCGGTGACCAACACTGTAGAGGGCAAATAGAGGTCGAGTGCGGGGTTCGACTTTGCCGGCCACTCGGGCGTCCAGTCGAGGGTCGAGAAGGGCCATAGCGCGGACGAGTACCAGGTATCGAGCACATCGGGGTCCCGCTCGAGGCCGCCCGTGTAACCGTCGTTGCGCGCCTGGGCGTAGGCTTCCGCCTCGTCGTGGGCGACATAGACCCGGCCGTCGTCGGAATACCACGCAGGGATCTGGTGTCCCCACCAGAGCTGCCGCGAGATGCACCAGTCCTGGATGTTGTTGAGCCATTGATTGTAGGTGTTGACCCACTGCTCGGGCACGAACTTGATCTCGCCCGCGGCCACGCATTCGAGTGCCTTGCCGGCGATCGACATGCCATCGGCGCAGGGCTTGGACATGGCGACGAACCATTGATCGGTCAGCATCGGTTCGATGACTGCGCCGGTGCGGTCGCCGCGCGGCACCATCAGCTTGTGCGGTCTGGTCGACACCAGGAGGCCCTGCGCCTCGAGGTCGGCGACGATGGCCTTGCGAGCGTCGTAGCGGTCCATCCCACGGTATTTTTCGGGCCCGAGCTCGTTGATGCGGGCGTCGAGCGTAAGGATGGAAATGGGCGCAAAGCTGTGGCGATGGCCAACCTGCCAATCGTTGAAATCGTGGGCGGGCGTGATTTTGACGCAGCCTGTGCCGAACTCACGGTCGACGTAACTGTCGGCGATGACAGGAATCGTCCGGTCGCACAGGGGAAGTTGGACATGCTTGCCGACCAGATGGGTGTAACGTTCATCCTCGGGGTTCACCGCCACGGCGACGTCGCCGAGCAGGGTTTCCGGTCGCGTGGTCGCGACGATCAGTGCGCCATCACCCTCGGCGAAGGGATAGCGGATCTCCCACATCGAGCCGTCCTCTTCCTCGCTGACGACCTCGAGATCCGAGACGGCGGTGAGCAACTTGGGATCCCAGTTGACGAGACGCTTGCCGCGGTAGATGAGGTCTTCGCGATAGAGCCGGACGAAGGTTTCGGTGACGATCTTCGACAGGCCGGCATCCATGGTGAAGCGCTCGCGCGTCCAGTCCGGGCTGGTGCCGAGCCGGCGCATCTGGCGGGTGATGGTACCGCCGGAGTATTCTTTCCATTCCCAGACCTTTTCGAGGAACTTCTCGCGACCGAGGTCGTGGCGGCTGATGCCCTGGGCGTCGAGCTGGCGCTCGACCACGATCTGGGTGGCGATGCCGGCGTGGTCGGTGCCCGGCTGCCACAGGGTGTTGGCACCACGCATGCGGTGATAACGGGTCAGGGCATCCATGATGGCCTGGTTGAAGCCGTGGCCCATGTGCAGGGTGCCGGTGACGTTGGGTGGCGGCAGCAGGATGCAGAAGTTGTCCGACTTCGAGGTGTCGAGACCGGCGGCGAAATAACCGCGTGCCTCCCATTCGGGGTACCAGCGCCGCTCGATGGCGGCGGGTTCGAAGCTCTTGGCGAGTTCCATGAGTTGGCGTGGGGAAGAAGGCGGGAAACCCGGAATTATAAGCGCCGGCGTAGTCGCCTCGGCCGCGATGCCAACTCCGTAGCGCCTAGTCAGCCGGCTTCTCGTTCTCGGCTTCCAGCACTGCCTGTAGCTTGGGCAGCAGCGTCATCCGTGCCTGGGTGTTGATTTGTGCGACCAGTTGGTCGGTGATGCCGTCGAGGATGCGCATGACCAGCTGTGGCAGCTGCTCGTCGAGCCAGGACGCGAGTTCCCGCCGCAACAGTTCGCGCTGCTGTGGCAGCGCGGCGACGAGCCGCTCGCGCAGCAGTTCCTCGATATCGCGAATGGAGGGCGACAGTGCTGGCTCGTCGGCCGAGGCGACGACCTCGGTGAGAACCGGCAGGTCATCCACATCTGCCGACTTCGCCGCTGTGGCTGCCGCATCACCGGCGGGGACGGGGCGGTGGCGGCGCATCAGCGAATCGGCCTTGTCGATGACGTTGTCGCTCATGGTTTCAATGTCAGGCACCGATGTCGCGCGATTCCGGCGCATAGCCGCGTTCGCGATAAAACTTGAAGCGTTCGCGTGCCGATAGACGCACCTCGTCGTCGCCGCTGACCACTTCGACCAGTTCCTCGAAGCGGGCAAAATTGGGCGGCACCTCGTCGCCGAGATTCAACAGCACCTGGTCGTGGGGCAAGGCGCCGATGTCGCAGGTGATGACGATGGGCGATTCCACTGCCAGCGGCGAGTCCGCGCGGGCGTGCGCCACGAAACTCGTCGCGGCCTGCGTCCACAACAGACGGTCGAGACGCTCGGCCGTCTCCTCCCTGGGCGCATAGACCAGCACGGTACGGCGCGTCACCGTCGCCTCGGTCAGCCAGCGTGCCGCTGCCGCAAGCCGATCAGATGCGCCGTGGAGGAAGAGCACCTTGGTCACGCGCGTCAGTCCCCGATGCCGGCACGTGCCATGAGGAAGTGGGCGAGCAGGGGAACCGGCCGGCCAGTCGAGCCTTTCTTCTTGCCGCCACGCCAGGCGGTGCCGGCGATGTCGAGGTGAGCCCAGTCATATTTCTTGGTGAAGCGCGACAGGAAACAGGCAGCGGTGATCGAGCCACCGGGGCGGCCGCCGATATTGGCCATGTCGGCGAAATTGCTGTGCAGCTGCTCCTGATAGTCTTCCCACAGGGGCATCTGCCAGGCGCGGTCGTAGGCTTCCTGCCCGGCGTCGAGCAATTCGCGGGCGAGGCCGTCGTCGTTGGCGAACAAACCGGTGACCACATGGCCGAGCGCGATGACGCAGGCGCCGGTAAGCGTGGCCACATCGACGACGCAGTCGGGCTCGAAGCGCTCGCTGTAGGTCAGCGCGTCGCAGAGGATCAGGCGGCCCTCGGCGTCGGTGTTGAGAATCTCGATGGTCTGACCCGACATCGAGGTGACGACATCCCCGGGCCTGGTGGCCTGGCCGCCAGGCATGTTCTCGGTGGCGGGAACGACGGCGACGACGTTGAGCGGCAGCTTCATCATGGCGGCGGCCTTGATCGCGCCGATTACGCTGGCGGCTCCGGACATGTCGTACTTCATCTCGTCCATCTCGGGTGCGGGTTTGAGCGAAATGCCACCGGTATCGAAGGTGACGCCCTTGCCGACGAGCACAACGGGCTTGTCTTCGGCCTTGCCGCCCTTGTAGCGCAACACGATGAACTTCGGCGGCTGGTGCGAGCCGCGCGCGACCGAGAGCAGGCTGTGCATGCCGAGCTTCTCCATGTCTTCTCGCTCGAGTACCTCGGCCTCAAGGCCGAATTCGCCGGCCATGCTCATTGACTGCTCGGCCAGATAGGTCGGCGTACAGAAGTTGGCGGGCAGGTTGGCGAGATCCTTCATCAGCGCCTGGCCGGCGGCGATGGCATCGCCCTGCAGCAGGGCTGTTTCGGCGGCAGCCAGTTCGGAACGGCGCTCGACGCAGAACGTGACCTTGCGCAGTGGCCGGCGCACGTCGTCCTTCTTCGACTTGAGGCGGTCGAAGCGATAGAGCGTTTCCTGGGCGACGATCACTGCCTGCCGTACGCGCCAGGCGACATCGCGCTTCTTCACCGGCAGTTCGGTCAGAAAGACGGTGCCGTCGAAGCCACCTGTTTCGTTGAGGGTCTTGATCGCAGTGGCGACCGCGCTGCGATATTCCTTCTCGCGGAATTCCTTTTCCTTGCCGAGTCCGACCAGCAGCACCCGATCGGCCTCGGTACCCGGAACGTTGTGCAGCAGCAGCGTCGATCCGGCCTTGCCTTCCATGTCACCGCGTCGGAGTAGATCGGAGAGATGTTGGCGGGCGGCATTGTCGATGAGCTCGGCGGGAATGGAAAGCTTGCGCGGCTCGAACACGCCCACGACGACGCAGGCGCTGCGCTGCTTCTCGGGGCTGCCGCTTTTTATGCTAAATTCCACAGGTCATTTCCTCGCTGGGATGGTCTGAAATCCGGAGAAATCCTAGTTTTCCGGGGCATGAACGCCTCGGGTCAATTATCTCCGGTTTTTTTGTCAAACGTCAAAGCCCGCATGATCTTCCGGCGCGCTGCCCAGCGCGAATTTACCCAGAACGCTGTCGCGGTATTTGTCGCGCTCTTCGCCATTCTGCTCACCACCCAGCTGATTCGCCTCCTCGGCGATGCGGCGGGCGGCAGCGTCGCTCCCGAGGCCGTGGTGGCGCTGATGGGCTTCAATGCCCTCAATTACCTCTCGATCCTGCTGTCGCTGACCTTGTTCATTTCTGTGCTTCTGGCGCTATCACGGGCCTATCGTGACTCGGAAATGGCCGTTTGGCTGTCGAGCGGCGTTTCGCTGGTCGCCTGGGTCGGACCGGTGTTGCGCTTTGCGCTGCCGCTGGTCGCGGTGATCGCGGTGTTTTCTCTGGTTCTGGCGCCGTGGGCGTTGAACAAGAGCGCCGAATACCGAACCCGGATGGATCAACGCGACGATGCCGCGCGGGTTACGCCGGGCGCGTTCAAGGAGTCCGGAACCGCCGAGCGCGTCTTTTTCGTCGAGGGTGGCGCTGGCGCGGATGGGCGGGTCAGGAACATTTTCATCAGCACCGTGCAGCACGGCCGTATCGGCGTCATGGCCGCAGCCGAGGGGTTCAGCGAGACGCATGCCAATGGCGACCGCTTCCTGGTCCTCGGCAAAGGCAGGCGTTACGAGGGCACCCCGGGAACGACCGAGTACCGGGTGATGGAATTCGATCGCTATGCCGTGCGCACGGAGTCGCGCGAGTTGCGCGGCGTCGCCAAGACGCCCAAGCATCTTTCCACTCTCGAGCTGTTGCAGCAACGTCAGCCCGACCATCTGGCCGAACTGTTGTGGCGCGTCGGCATCCCCCTTTCCGCCCTCAATCTGGCGCTGCTCGCGATCCCGCTCTCCTTCGCCAATCCGCGCGGCGGCCGCACCAACAACCTGGTGTTCGCCCTCTTGACCTACCTGATCTACAGCAATCTCCTCAGCGTCAGCCAAGCTTGGGTCATCCAGGGCACGATCAGCTTCGGAGTCGGCGTCTGGGCGATTCATGTGTTCATGTTCTTCGCCTTGCTTCTGCTGTTCTCGCGTCGCGTGATGGTGTTCTCGTGGGGAAGGTTGTGGCGTTGATGCTGTCATTCCGGGTATTCGAACGCTACCTGGCGCGCGAGATCTACGCGGCCACGGCGCTGATCCTGGTCGCCTTCCTCGGCCTGTTCAGCTTCTTCGACGTCCTCCATGAACTGCCCAGCGTCGGCCGCGCCGGCTATACCCTCTGGCATCTTGCCGCCTATGTGGCCCTGACCATGCCGGTGCGGGTGTACGAACTTCTGCCCATAGCGGTGCTGATCGGCACGCTCTACGCGCTGACCCTGCTGGCCCGCCATTCCGAGATCACCGTGCTGAGGGCTTCCGGGCTTTCCACGCGCGGCCTGCTGCGGGCGCTGGTCAAGATCGGGGGCGTGATGGTCGTGATCACCTTCGTCTTCGGCGAGTTCATTGCCCCGCCAGCCGAGCGCCAGGCGCAACAACTGCGTTTGCAGGCGCTGTCGTCAGTAGTCGCGCAGGAGTTTCGCTCCGGTCTTTGGGTCAAAGACGAAAACTCCTTCGTCAACGTGCGCGAGGTCTTGCCCGATGCGACCCTGCGCGGCGTGAGAATCTACGAGTTCGACTCGGCCTTCCAGTTGCGCTCGATCAGCGAGGCCGAAACGGGCCGCTACCTGGCGCCGAAGAGCTGGCAGCTCGGCAACGTGGTCCAGACGCTGTTCGAGGGGGAGCGCGCCCGCGTTGCCCGGGCGCAGGAGCAGCTGTGGCGTTCCTCGCTGACCCCCGATATCCTGACGGTGATGATGGTGATGTTTCCGGAGCGAATGTCCATCGCCAGTCTCTATTCCTACATCCGACACCTCGGCGAGAACCGGCAGAAGGCCGATCGCTACGAGATCGCGCTGTGGAAGAAACTGGTCTATCCGCTGGCCGTGCTGGTAATGATGGTGTTGGCGCTGCCTTTCGCCTACATGCAGGATCGCATGGGTGCGGTCAGCGTCAAGGTGTTTGCCGGCATCATGCTCGGCATCGCGTTTCATTTATTGAACGGCCTGTTCGCCAGCCTGGGCGTCATCAACGGCTGGATTCCGGCAGTTGCAGCGATAACGCCGAGTGCCATGTTCCTGCTGGCCGCCTGGGGTCTGATCTGGTGGGTGGAGCGCCGCTGAGCCGGGCCGGACGGGCTCAGCGTTTGAATTCGATGCGGGTGCCCGCAAGTCGGTCGTGCAGGAACTGGCGTTCGCGATCGAAGAAGGCCCACAACAGGCCAGCACCGAAGAGCAGCAGGCTGGGCCAGGACACGGCATAACGCAGCAGTAGGCGCGACAACGGCGGCTTGCTGCCGTCGGCCATGCGCAACTGCAATTTCCATGTCTGCATCGCCAGCGTCTGGCCACCGTGGTTCCAGTACCAGATGAAATAGATTCCGAATACGGCGAAAACGTGCAGGAGCAGGGCAGGGCCAGGCAATGCGACGCCGAAGGCCAGGCCCAACGCAAGGTGGGGCAGCATGAAAGTCGCCGCCCAGACGCCGAGCAACAGCAGCGATTCGTAGAGCAGGCTGGCGAGTCGTCTACGGATGCCCGGCAACGGAGCGGCGGTCACGGCCTGGATTGTGTCAGGCTACTTCGCGGGCGCCGCAGCGGGGGGCTCCGGCGCCGGTACCGAGGTTGCGGCGGGGTTGGTGGGCGCCCCGGTCGCAGTTGGTGCGGGTGCGGGTGCGGCGCGAGACGGCGCGGTCGCTGGCGCCGGTACCCGCGGTGCCAAGGGTTTGCGGGCCGCGCCCTTGGACACCGGTTTCGCTGCGGCTTCCGCCTTGAGGCGCGTCTTCTCGTCTTCGGGCAGTTCCTTGTACTCCTGCCACTTCTGCTTGAGTGCTTCCTTTTGCTCCGGTGTGGCCTTCTGGACATCCTTGTACTGTTCGCGCACGGCTTTGCGCTCCTCGGGCGAAAGCTTGACCCAGTCCTTCATGCGACGCTGGATGCGCTCCTGTTCCTCCGGTTTCATGGCGGGATAACGTTGGGCGATGCCGACCCACTTCTTGCGGCGCCACGGCTCTAGCTTGTCCCATTCGCCCGCGAGCGGGGCGAGAATCTGCTTCTGTTGCGGCGACAGCTCCACCCAAGTGGGCTGGGACAGCGGGGGAACGACCGCGGAAGCGGGAAGCGGCAGCAGCAGGCAGAGCGTTACTGAGATGAAGGCGAGGAACGCTCTAGCCATGCGCGAAATCCGTGGTCGAGATAAGCGGCCGGGGGAAGGTCGTCCGACAGCAACGCGCTATCGACCTCCTCGTTTTCAGCCGCCTGTTCAAATTGATTCCAGACATAGGTGCCGGTTGCCCCGACGACGAGCGCAAGCACCGCCACAATCGTACGGCTATGGCCGAGCATGGTGTCCGTGAACAAGTGGGCAACCCCCGCCAACTGCATGCCCCGCACCGAAACGTGGTGATGCTCGAGCGCATGGCACCGCGCGGCATACAAACGCCGGGTGATATCGCGGTCGAGGTTCTCTGTCCCGTGGTTGAGGACTTGGCGAAGCTTGTAGCCGAATTCGGTTTCCTGATTCATGATCCGAAGCCTATAACGTGACACCTTTGGTCCTGAGTGCGGCCGCCAATGTATGAACGGCCCGCGAGCAATGCGTTTTCACACTGCCTTCCGAGCACCCCATTGCCGCCGCGGTTTCGGCGATGTCCAACTCCTCCCAATAACGCAGCAGGAAGGCCTCGCGTTGACGCGGCGGCAGCTTTTCTACCTCTTTCTCAATCAGTCCAAGGACTTGCGATTGCTCGAAGAGCCCGTGCGGCGTTTCCTTGGTTTTCGACCCTTCCTCTTGCTGCAAAGTTTCCAACGGGTCGGCATCTTCGTCGTCCGCAGGGGTCAGGGAGGAAAACAGCGTGGTCCAGGTCGAGCGTACCTTGGCCCGCCGGTAGAAGTCGCGGATGGTGTTCTGCAGGATGCGCTGGAACAACATCGGCAGCTCGCCCAAGGGCTTGTCGCTGTATTTGTCGGCCAACTTGATCATGGCGTCCTGAACGATGTCCAAGGCCGCGTCATCGTCGCGGACAGCGTAAACCGCCTGCTTGAAAGCGCGCCGCTCGACTTCGGCGAGAAAATCGGAGAGTTCCGTGCGGGTGGCCAGGGGCTGAAGTCCTCGTGTCGATAAGGGCTTACGCCCGGCTTACGCGCTGCGAACGCCTTGACCTGAGACGGTCGAGCCAGTATGGTTACGCGTTTTCGGGCAGAGCCCTTTGTTTGCGGAAATAACCATGCAGTTGACTGGCGCAGAAATTGTAATCAGGTGCCTCCAGGAAGAAAAGGTCGAATTCGTTTTCGGCTATCCCGGCGGCTCGGTGTTGTATATCTACGACGAGTTGTTCAAGCAGGACCAGTTCAAGCATATTCTGGTTCGCCATGAACAGGCGGCGGTCCACGCGGCCGATGCATACTCGCGCTCCTCGCAGAAGGTGGGCGTATGCATGGTGACCTCGGGTCCCGGCGTGACCAACGCCGTGACCGGCATCGCCACGGCCTACATGGATTCGATCCCGCTGGTCGTCATTACCGGGCAGGTGCCGACGGCCTATATCGGCCAGGATGCCTTCCAGGAGGCCGACACCGTCGGCATCACGCGTCCCTGCGTCAAGCACAATTTTCTCGTCAAGGACGTCAAGGATCTCGCCATTACGCTGAAAAAGGCCTTTTACCTGGCCAAGACCGGTCGCCCGGGGCCGGTGCTGGTGGATATTCCCAAGGACATCACCACCCACAAGTGCGACTTCCATTACCCGAAGTCGATCACGATGCGTTCCTACAATCCGGTGGTGAAGGGGCACTCCGGCCAGATCAAGAAGGCGGTACAGCTTCTGCTCGAGGCCAAGCGGCCGATGATCTACAGCGGCGGCGGCGTGATCCTTTCGGACGCTGCCGACAAGCTGACCAAACTCACCCGCATGCTCGGCTTCCCGATTACCCAGACGCTGATGGGACTCGGTGCCTATCCGGCGACCGACCGCCACTTCCTTGGCATGCTCGGCATGCACGGCACCTACGAGGCCAACATGGCGATGCAGCACTGCGACGTGCTGCTGGCGATCGGCGCGCGCTTCGATGACCGCGTCATTGGCAATACGGCGCATTTCGGCCAGGTGCCGCGCAAGATCATCCACATCGACATCGATCCGTCGTCCATCTCCAAACGGGTGAAGGTGGACGTGCCCATCGTCGGTAACGTGCCCGACGTGCTCGACGAAATCATCAAACTTCTCGAGGCGGCCGACGGCAAGCCCGACGCCAAGGGACTCGCGGCCTGGTGGAAGCAGATCGACGAGTGGCGCGGCAAGAACTCGCTGCAGTACAAGCAGGGCACCGACCTCATCATGCCCCAGTACGTGATCGAGAAGCTCTACGAGGTCACCGGCGGCGACGCTTTCGTCACGTCGGATGTCGGTCAGCACCAGATGTGGGCGGCGCAGTACTACAAGTTCGACAAGCCGCGGCGCTGGATCAACTCCGGTGGCCTCGGCACCATGGGCTTCGGCCTCCCCGCCGCGATGGGCGTGCGCTTCGCCAATCCCAAGGCCACGGTGGCCTGCGTCACCGGCGAAGCCTCGATCCAGATGTGCATCCAGGAACTGTCGACCTGTAAGCAGTATCGCCTGCCGATCAAGATCGTCAACCTCAACAACCGCTACCTCGGCATGGTGCGCCAGTGGCAGCAGATGTTCCACGGCAACCGCTACTCCGAGTCCTACGTCGATGCGTTGCCCGATTTCGTCAAATTGGCGGAGGCTTACGGCCACGTCGGCATTCGCGTCGAGAGGCCGGCGGACGTCGAAGGTGCCCTGAAGGAGGCTTTCGGCAAGCACAAGAATGAACTCGTCTTCCTTGATTTCCTCACCGACCAGACGGCCAACGTGTTCCCGATGATCGCGGCGGGCAAGGGCCTGTCGGAAATGATTCTGGCGGAGGATCTGTAATCATGCGCCACATCATTTCCATCCTCATCGAAAACGAAGCTGGCGCCCTGTCGCGCGTGTCGGGCCTGTTTTCCGCTCGCGGCTACAACATCGAGTCGCTGACCGTGGCGCCTACCGAGGATGCCTCGCTCTCGCGCATGACCATCGTCAGCGTCGGCTCCGACGACGTCATCGAACAGATCACCAAGCAGCTCAACAAGCTGATCGACGTGGTCAAGGTGGTCGACCTGTCCGAGGCGCCGCATATCGAGCGTGAATTGATGCTCGTGAAAGTGCGTGCCACCGGCAAGGACCGCGAGGAGATGAAGCGCGTCGCGGACATCTTCCGCGGCCGCATCATCGACGTCACCGAGTCGTCCTACGTCATCGAACTGACCGGCAACGGTGCCAAGCTCGACGCCTTCCTCGAAGCCATCGACCGCTCGCTGGTGCTCGAGACCGTGCGTACCGGCGTCTGCGGCGTCGGCCGCGGCGACCGCATTCTCAAGGCCTGATTCTTCTTTTCTGCCGCCAGCCCGAAAAGTCGGCGCTGGCGGCACGCCGAATACCAATACCGCTATAGGGGAACACCATGAAAGTCTATTACGACAAGGACGCCGATCTCTCTCTGATCAAGGGCAAGAAGGTCACCATCGTCGGCTACGGCTCGCAGGGCCATGCCCACGCCCAGAACCTCAAGGACTCCGGCGTCAAGGTCACCGTCGGCCTGCGCAAGGACGGCGCCTCATGGTCCAAGGCCCAAAAGGCCGGCCTCAAGGTCGAGGAAGTCGGCAAGGCGGTCAAGGGCGCCGACGTCGTCATGATCCTGCTGCCCGACGAGAGCATCGCGGCGGTTTATTACGGCGAGGTCGAGCCCAACCTCAAGAAGGGCGCGGCGCTGGCTTTCGCCCATGGCTTCAATGTCCACTACAACCAGGTGATGCCGCGCGAGGACGTCGACGTCATCATGATCGCGCCCAAGGGTCCGGGCCACACCGTGCGTTCCGAGTACCTGCGCGGCGGCGGCGTGCCTTCGCTGATCGCCGTTTATCAGGACAAGTCGGGCAAGGCCAAGGATATTGCCTTGTCCTACGCTGCGGCCAACGGCGGCACCAAGGGCGGTGTGATCGAGACCAGTTTCCGCGAAGAAACCGAGACCGACCTCTTCGGCGAACAGGCCGTCCTCTGTGGCGGTCTGGTCGAGTTGATCAAGGCCGGCTACGAGACGCTGACCGACGCCGGCTATGCGCCCGAGATGGCCTATTTCGAGTGCCTGCACGAGGTAAAGCTGATCGTCGATCTCATCTTCCAGGGTGGCATCGCCAACATGAATTACTCGATCTCCAACAACGCGGAGTATGGCGAGTACGTCACCGGCCCGCGCGTCATCGGCCCCGAGGCCCGCGCCGCGATGAAGGAGGCCCTGGCCAACATCCAGAACGGTGAGTATGCCAAGCGTTTCATCCTCGAGGGCCGTACCAACTATCCCGAGATGACCGCCCGCCGGCGCCTGACGGCCGAGCACTCGATCGAGCAGGTCGGCGGCAAATTGCGCGACATGATGCCGTGGATCAATGCCAAGGCGCTGGTCGACAAGTCGAAGAACTGATTTGAGCGACTATCCCCACCCCATCATCGCCGAGGAAGGCTGGCCCTTCCTCGGCGGTGCGGTTGTCGCTGCCGCGCTCGTCCATGTGCTGGCCGGGCTCGCTTGGGCTCTGCCGCTGTGGCTGATCGCACTGTTCGTCCTGCAGTTCTTCCGCGATCCGCCGCGCGAGGTGCCGGGAGACGCGAAGAGCGTACTGTCGCCTGCCGACGGCCGCATCGTCGCGATCGAGCCGGTGCGCGATCCGTGGCTCGAGCGCGATTCATTGAAGATCAGCGTGTTCATGAATGTCTTCAACGTCCATTCGAACCGCAGCCCGGTCGATGGCGAGGTGAAGCAGCGCTGGTACCACCCCGGCAAGTTCATCAACGCGGACTTGGACAAGGCGTCGACCGAGAATGAGCGCAACGCGCTGCACATCCGCGCAACGGCCGGGCACGACATCACCTGCGTCCAGGTCGCCGGCCTGATCGCGCGGCGCATCCTCTGCTATGTCGAGGCGGGCGCGCAGTTGTTGCGCGGCCAGCGCTACGGCTTCATCCGCTTCGGTTCCCGTGTCGACCTCTATCTGCCGACCGATGTCCGCGTCAAAGTGGCCATCGGCGACAAGGTCAGCGCGACCAGCACCGTTCTCGCCGAACTGCCGTAGCGCTGCCGGGGCGGCTACAATAGCCCCGTCGCCAATCCCTGTCACTTCGACCATGCCGGTACCCCGTCCCCGCAAGGCGCTGATGAATCCGGAACTGCGCCGGCGCGGGATTTACATCCTGCCGAATCTGCTGACGACGGCTGCGCTGTTCGCCGGCTTTTTCGCCATCGTCCAGGCCATGAACCAGCGCTTTGAACTGGCGGCGGTGGCCATCTTCGTCGCCATGGTCCTCGATGGGCTCGATGGCCGCGTCGCCCGGCTGACGCGGACGCAGAGCGCCTTCGGGGCCGAGTACGACTCGCTCTCCGACATGGTTTCGTTCGGCGCGGCTCCGGCGCTGGTGATCTACGAGTGGGCGCTGCGCGGCATGGGCAAACTCGGTTGGGCCGCCGCCTTCATCTATTGCGCGGGCGCGGCATTGCGGCTGGCACGGTTCAACACCAACCTCGAGGTCGTCGACAAACGCTATTTCCAGGGGATGCCGAGCCCGGCCGCCGCCGCATTGGTCGCCGGCTTGGTCTGGGTGACGCTTGACGCGGGTTTCACCGGCGAGGAAGTGCGCTGGTATGCCTGCGTGCTGACGATCTTCGCCGGCCTGACCATGGTCAGCAACATCCGCTACTGGTCGGGCAAGGACATCAACCTCAGGAAGAGCGTGCCCTTCGTCATGGTCGCGGCGGTGGCGCTCGGCTTCGCACTGGTCTCAAGTTATCCCCCGGGCGTTCTGTTCGCCCTGTTTCTCGCCTATGCCCTGTCCGGCTACGTCATAGCTATTGTCGATTGGCTCAATAGGCGCAAGAGGCTTGCGCGTCCAGAATAGTCTGATATAGTCGAGCCATGATCGCGATGACGGCCTCTTCCGCTGCCTTCCTGCTCCTCTCGGGCTTCTTGGCCATGCGTGCGCTGCGCGCCAAGGCCTCGCCCCTGCTGCGCCGCGCGCGCTAGCAAACACACCCCCACAATTCGAGCTTTTCGCACCGGGCGGCCCCAGCCCCCGGCAGGCACAACCGTATCCATCCCCTCGGGAGACGATGATGGCAAAAGAACATTTGGTGATTTTCGACACGACCTTGCGCGACGGTGAGCAGAGCCCCGGCGCCTCGATGACCAAGGACGAGAAGGTGCGCATCGCCCGCCAACTCGAGCGCATGCGGGTGGACGTGATCGAGGCCGGCTTTCCGGCGGCATCAGTCGGCGATTTCGAAGCAGTGAAGGCAGTGGCCGAGGCGATCAAGGATTCAACCGTTTGCGGCCTCGCCCGCGCCAACGAGAACGACATTCGCCGTGCCGGCGAGGCGATCAAACCGGCCAACTCGGGTCGCATCCATACCTTCATCGCGACCAGCCCCATCCACATGAAGATGAAGTTGCGCATGGAGCCGGAGCAGGTGCTCGAGCAGGCGGTGAAGGCCGTGCAGTGGGCGCGGCAATACACCGACAACGTCGAATTCTCGCCCGAGGACGGCGGCCGCTCGGACGTCGATTTCCTCTGCCGCGTGCTCGAGGCGGTTATCAACGCCGGTGCCCGCACGCTCAACATTCCCGACACCGTCGGCTACAACCTGCCCTCGGTATGGGGCGGCCTGTTCAAGACCTTGCGCGAGCGTGTGCCGAATTCCGACAAGGCGATCTGGTCCACCCACTGCCACAACGATCTGGGCATGGCGGTGGCCAATTCGCTCGCTGCCGTGCAGAACGGCGCGCGCCAGGTTGAATGCACCATCAATGGCCTCGGCGAGCGCGCGGGCAACGCGGCGATGGAGGAAATCGTCATGGCCGTGCGCACGCGCAGCGATCTCTTCGGCTGCGACACGCGCATCGACACGACGCAGATCGTGCCGGCTTCGAAGCTGGTGTCGCAGATCACCGGTTATGCCGTGCAGCCGAACAAGGCCGTGGTCGGCGCCAACGCCTTCGCCCACGAGTCGGGTATCCATCAGGACGGCGTGCTCAAGCACCGCGAAACCTACGAGATCATGCGCGCCGAGGACGTGGGCTGGACCACCAACAGACTGACCCTCGGCAAGCTCTCCGGCCGTAACGCCTTCCGCACGCGGCTGCAGGAACTCGGCATCGATATGCCCAGTGAAGACGCGCTCAACGCCGCCTTCGCCCGTTTCAAGGAACTTGCTGACAAGAAGCGCGAGATTTTCGACGAGGACATTTTCGCGCTGGTCAGCGACGACGGCATGCCGCCGGAGCATATCCGTCTCGTCTCGTCGATGTTCCATTCCGAAACCGGCGAGGCACCGCAGGCCAAACTCGTCCTGTCGGTCGGCGGCGAGGAACGGCCGAGCGCATCGTCCGGCAGCGGCCCGGTCGATGCCACCTTCAAGGCCATCGAGAACGTCATCCCCAGTGGGGCCGAACTGCTACTCTATTCGGTCAATGCCATCACCACGGGTACGGATGCGCAGGGCGAGGTGACGGTGCGGCTGTCGAAGGACGGGCGCATCGTGAACGGGCAGGGGGCGGACACCGACATCGTGGTGGCTTCGGCCAAAGCCTACATCAATGCGCTGAACAAGCTGCACGCCGGGGGCGAGAAGCTCAATCCGCAGCTGTAGATCGTGCCGAAGGTCGAGTGATCCTGGCGAAATAGACGCTGGCGACGAAGAAGATCGTCGCCAGCGCTGATTCGAGTCCCGCCATCACGCGCATCATGCCGGCGTCGGTCGTCGCGCGCACCAAGCCCTCCGCAAGGTAGGCGAGGATGAGCAGCGAAGCCCACTGGTGGGTGTAGCGCCGGCCATGCAGGATGCCGAACAGCGGCGCCAGCAACGGCAGCGTTTTGAGGACCAGCCATGATCCACCGGGCTTGAGCGGGGCGAGGCGCAATTCCCAGGCGAGGCACAGCGCGGTCAGCGCGATTAGACTGATTGTCGCGAACAGGTTGGCGACCTTGGCCCGGGACGAAAAGTCGGCGCTGGTGCTACGGTGCTCGGAGGTCACGTGTCCATCCTTCGTCCTTCTATAGAATGCCGTCGATTATATGCGCCTGATTCTTGCTCCCTTCCGCCTCGTCGCCAACGTCGCGCGCCGCTTTCATTCGGAACGCTGCGCACAGACGGCAGCCGCCCTCTCGTTCGCGACGTTGCTCGGGCTGGTTCCGATGTTCGCAGTCGGCGCGGTCGTCATATCCAACCTGCCGTTTGGCAGCGGACTCGGCGCCGCACTGGAGAAATTTCTGCTGACCAACCTGCTGCCGGACAAGGCCGGCGCGGTGGTGGCCAAGTACGTCAGCCAGTTCGCGCATCGTGCCGAACGCGTCACCCTGATCGGCGGGCTGTTCCTCGCCGTCACGGCGCTGATCCAGATGCTCACCATCGAGCATGCCTTCAATGCCATATGGAAGATCAAGACGGCGCGCCACTTTTTCCGGCGTCTGGCGATGCACCTCGTGGCGCTGCTGGTGGGACCGCTGGTGTTCGGCGGCAGCCTCGTCGCCATCACCTATATCGCCAGCGTGTCGTTCGGACTGGTGGATGAGCCGAACTGGCTCAACACCTTCGTCTTCAAGTTCCTGCCCTTCATATTCATGACGGCACTGTTCGCGCTGGTATATTGGGCCGTCCCCAATCGCCCGATCCGCCCGGCGCATGCGATCACCGGCGGCCTCCTCGCCGCTGCCGCCTTCACCTTGATGCAGCGCCTCTTCAGCCTCTATGTGGCGAAGCTGCCGACCTACACGGTCGTCTACGGGGCCTTCGCCGCGATGCCGGTGTTCCTGATCTGGCTTTCCGCATCGTGGGGCATCATTCTGGTGGGGGCACTGGTGACGGCCGAATTGCCGCGTGTCTTCGCCGGGCCGGATAAGCGGGCTAGAGACCCGCAGGCGAAAAATCGCGGGTGAATTCGAAGAGTTCGACGCTCGCCGTCTGCAACAGCAATGTACCCGGTGTGCAGTCGGTGAGTTGAATCCGCTCGGCGTTCTCGCTGACTAGGGTAAAGGTGCCGCTCCGGTGAATCCCGGGGGTGGCGAGCAGGGCTTCGCCGCGCTGCGTAGCGGCCAGCGGCGGCAGGCGGAAAGCCTCGATCGTGACGTCCTCGGCCGCCATGCCATCACGGCTGCCGTGGCGGACCAGGCGCACAGCTTCGGCAGCCGGGGCAACCAGTTCCAACCCGAGTTCGAGGTGTTCGGGGTTGTCGCTGCGGGCCCAGCGTACGAGGTAGAGGCCCCAGGGTTGATCCGCCGTCGGTTGTACCGCCAGCGCGGAGCCGGCAGTGATGCCGTGGATATCGCCGGAAACATGCATGATCGCCAGTCCGCCAGGACTCTCGTTGAGCATCATCCAGTTGGTGGCCGTGACTCCGAGCACGTTGGCGACGGGTGGGGCCGCGCCGCGCTGGTAGCGCCAGAGGGCCGGCAGGTCGGTGCAGACCTGGACGCGACTGGTACTGCCGCGGCGGGTCGTGTGTCGCTTCGGTGGCAGTATCCAGCGGCTGGCGGCGCGATGCAGCGCCTGACGCAATGCCGGGTCTGCGGCGCGCTCGTCCACGCCGAGCGCTTGCGGGGCCTCCCCGGCCTCGAGAAGTTCCACGTGTTCGAGCGCCGAGCGGCCAAGTTCATGGCAGGAGAAGCAGACGTTGCGCGCGGCTTCCGGCGGGGAGCGGCGAACGACGGCGCAGGGCGCATAGTCGCGCTCCTCGTTCACCCAGTACCAGGTCTTCTTCGAGCCCGTCGTCGGCAGGGCATCGGCCAGTTCCACCTGGCTGGCATGCTCGCGCAGATAGGTCAGAAGAAAATTGATCTCGGCCGGTGTGAAGCTCTCGGGTTGTGCCGCCGCCAGCGCCAGCATGGTCTGGAACTGTCGCAGCACGGTATTCGCACCTTCCGGCAACGTGCTGTCGTGCGGTACCGCCGCCATCGTCCAGTGATAGACGGCCTGGGCATGCCGCCACATGTCGGGCGGTGCCGCCGCGGAGACCAGCAGCGCCACTTCCATCTGCTGGAGGAGATTGCCGAGTGCCAGCGCGCACAGCGATGTCGGATTGCGGTGCAGGGTTTGCAGGCGCTTGCCATCGGCCTCGTGCATGACCTTGCGGTATGCGGCCGCGATGCGGCCATGGACATCGAGCAATCCCTGCGCGATGGTGCGCAGGCGGCGATCGACCGGCAATGCAGCGTCACGCAGCAACGGCTTGAGCGCAGTATTGACGGCGTTGACGCGCGGCTGGAAGAGCTCGAGGATGAGCAGCAGCTGCAGCGGCGCGACACCCATGTCGTCAACGGCTGCAAGATGACCGCGCAGTGGCACCAGGTCGCGCAGCGGATCCTCTGCCGATGGCTGTGCCAGCCAGGCGAGGGCGCTGTCAAGTGCAGGCGATGAAACCGTCGGGTCGATCGTTTGGGACATCGAGCAATTGCTAGCGTTCAACTGCTGACAGGGAGTCCGGGGGCGGACACCCGCCGCGGGAAGCGCATTCGATTCTAGTAGAATTCGAGGCCTCAAACATCAGGAAATTTCATGCGGGAGGCCCCGCAAGTGATGATTCGACGCTTCGTTCTGCTCGCACTCCTGGCGATGCTCTCTTGGACGTTTGCTGCGGCGGCGGACGACGCGGGCGGGTTCTTCGATCCCTCGCTCGGCGACTTCAAGGGCGAGCTGGCGGCGGCAGCGAAAGGCGGCAAGCTTGGCGTGCTGTTGATGTTCGAGGCCGAGGGATGCCCATATTGCCGCAGGATGAAGGAACAGGTTCTGAACCGAGCCGACGTCCAGAACTATTTCCGCCGGCACTTTGCGATATTTTCCGTCGATGTCGTCGGCAGCGTCGTCGTGACCGACTTCGCCGGCCGCAGTGTCACCGAAAAGGAATTCGCCCGGGCGCAGCGGGTGCGTGGCACGCCGACCTTCGTCTTCGTCGGCGTCGACGACAGGGAAATGGCACGCTACGTCGGTGCCACCCGCGATGTGAGGGAATTCATGGAACTCGGCCGCTTCGTGGCCGAGGGCCACTGGCGCAAGAAGGACTTCACGCAGTTCTACCGCAACACCCAATCCGAAGGCAGAAAACCGTGAACGAATTTTTATCGGACAAACCCATTCCTCCGCGCGACCGATTGATCGTTGCGCTCGACGTGACGGATGCCGCTGCGGCCCGCAACCTGGTCGGCCAGCTCGGCGACGCCGCCACTTTTTACAAGATCGGTCTCGAACTGTTCATGGCCGGTGGCTATTTCGAACTGCTCGAGTGGCTGACGGCGCAGGGCAAGCAGGTATTCGTCGACCTCAAGTTCTTCGATGTGCCGGAGACCGTGCGTTCCGCCGTGCGCGCACTGGCCGGCAGCGGCGCGACCTTCGCCACCGTCCACGGCAACCAGGCGATCATGGAGGCAGCTGTGCGCGACAAGGGCGCGCTCAAGATCCTGGCCGTGACCGTTCTGACCAGCCTCGATCGTGGCGACCTCGACGACCTCGGTTTCGCCTGCGACGTCGACAAGCTGGTCCTGTCGCGCGCGCGCCGCGCCTTGCAGACCGGGGTGGACGGCATCGTGTCCTCCGGCCTTGAGGCGCCGATGATCCGGCGCGAGCTCGGGCAGAAGCTGCTGGTGGTCACGCCCGGGATACGTCCGGTCGAGAACAAGCCGGCGGACGACCAGAAGCGCACTGTCGACGTGGCCCAGGCCTTCCGCAACGGCGCCGATTACATCGTGATCGGTCGCCCCATCCGCCAGGCGCAGGACCCACGTGCGGCCGCCGAGGCGGTGCAGGCGACCATCTCAGGCGTCTTCGGCTGACAGAGCCCATCGTCGAAGCGATTGTTTTCCTGCGGAAAACCGTTATAATCGCCAGCTTTTTCCGAATTCTTGGGGAACGACACATGGTCGTCATTCGACTTGCCCGCAGCGGCGCCAAAAAGCGTCCTTTCTACAACATGGTGGTGACCGACTCGCGTAACCGCCGCGACGGCCGCTTCGTCGAGCGCATCGGTTTCTACAATCCGGTGGCTGCCGAAAACGAGAAGGGCCTCGTGGTCGATGCCGAGCGTCTGGCTTACTGGCAGGGCGTTGGCGCCCAGCTGTCGCCGACCGCCGCTCGTTTGGTCAAGCAGATCGCCGCCAAACCGGCCGTTTGATGGTCGTCCTGGGGCGAGTGATCGCCCCGTTTGGCGTGCAGGGCTGGCTCAAGCTGGTCGCGCTGGGGGACGATCCCGCCGCATGGCGAACGATGCCGGCCTGGTGGCTCGGCAAGGACCCCGACGGCACGGAGTGGCGCCGTTATGAGCTTGAGGTCCTCAAGCCACATGGCAAGGGCCTGGTCGCCAAGCTCAAGGGCGTCGACGATCGCACCGCGGCCGAGGCGCTTGATGGCAGCTATTTCGCGGTACCGCGCGAGATGTTGCCGAAGCCGCAGAAGGACGAGTATTACTGGGCCGATCTGATCGGCCTTGACGTGGTAAACGCGCGGGGTGTGAGGCTCGGCCAGGTGGCCGAGCTGATCGAAACCGGCGCCAACGAGGTGCTGGTGGTGCGCGAAGGCGAGGGCAGTGAGATACGCGAGCGTCTGCTGCCGTTCGTCGCGCAGGTGGTAAATGAGGTGGATGTGCCCAATCGGGTCATCCGCGTCGATTGGGAAGCTGACTGGTGACGCTGCGTTTTGACGCGATCACGCTGTTTCCCGAGATGTTCGCCGCGCTGACGCAGTCAGGCATCACGCGGCGCGCGCAGGAACGTGGGCTCTGGCGGCTGGAATGCTGGAATCCGCGCGACTGCACGGAAGATAACCACCGCACGGTCGACGACCGGCCGTACGGCGGAGGCCCGGGCATGGTGATGCTGCCGGGGCCGCTGGAGAAGACGATCGCTGCGGCGAAGCTTGCGCGCGGCGACGACGCGAGGGTGGTTTACCTCTCGCCGCAGGGTGCGCAGCTCACGCATGAGCGGGTGCGCCAAATTGCGGCGACGCCGGGGGCGATCCTGCTCTGCGGGCGTTACGAGGGGGTCGACGAGCGTTTGATCGAGCGCTGTGTCGATGAGGAAGTTTCGATCGGCGATTTCGTCCTTTCGGGCGGCGAAATCGCGGCGATGGCGTTGATCGATGCCTGCGTGCGGCAATTGCCGGGCGCATTGAACGACGACGCCTCGGCGGTCGAGGATTCGTTCGTGGCCGGGCTGCTGGATTGCCCGCACTACACGCGGCCCGAGGTGTATGAAGGAATAGCGGTGCCGGAGGTTTTGCTCTCCGGCCACCACGAGAACATCCGCCGCTGGCGACTGAAAATGTCGCTGGTGCGGACCCGGGAGCGCCGCCCGGACTTGTTGGCGCAACGCATCAACAGCGGACAGCTGAGTGCGGAGGAAAAGCATCTCCTCGGCGAGATCGAAGCCGAAGAGCTCTGCGGTCGTAACTAGATAAAAGGAAAAAACGACATGGACCTGATTCAGCAGATCGAAAAAGAGGAAATCGAACGCCTCGGCAAGAGCCTTCCCGAGTTCGCCCCCGGAGACACGGTGATCGTCAACGTCAATGTGGTGGAAGGCGAGCGCAAGCGCGTCCAGGCCTTCGAGGGTGTGGTCATCGCCAAGCGCAACCGCGGCCTCAACTCCAGCTTCATCGTGCGCAAGATCTCGTCGGGCGAGGGCGTCGAGCGCACCTTCCAGACCTACTCGCCGTTGATCGCCGGCATCGAAGTCAAGCGCCGCGGTGACGTCCGCCGCGCCAAGCTCTACTACCTGCGCAGCCGCTCGGGCAAGTCGGCGCGCATCAAGGAAAAGCTCTCGGCCAAGTCGGCTTCCTGACCCGACGCTGCGTGAGCAGAGCGGGGCTGCCGGGAAACCGGCAGCCCCGTATTTTTTCAGCGTTCGAACTCGCGGTGCCGGGGTGGGACCGCAGAGCGAAGGCGGACTTCGAGCCTGGCGGCGCTCAGGCGCCGATCGTCTTGTCGCGTTCGATCACAGCGTAGGCCGAGTGGTTGTGGATGGATTCGAAGTTCTCCGCCTCTAGCATGTAGGCGTCGATGCGCGGCTCGGCGTTGAGCACGCCGGCAACGTCGCGCACCATGTCCTCGACGAATTTCGGGTTGTCGTAGGCGCGCTCGGTGACGTATTTCTCGTCCGGCCGCTTGAGCAAGCCATAGACCTCGCAGGAGGCCTGTCCCTCGACCATCTGCACCAACTCCTCGATCCAGAGGAAGCTGTTGGTGGTGGCGGTGACGGTGATGTGCGAGCGCTGGTTGTGGGCGCCGTAGTCGGAGATCTTCTTCGAGCAGGGGCAGAGGCTGGTCGCCGGCACCTGCACCTTCATGGTCTGCCGGTAGACGCCGCCGTCGCGGATCTCGCCGATGAAGGTGACCTCGTAGTCCATCAGGCTCTTGACCTTGGAAACCGGCGCTTCCTTGTTGATGAAATAGGGAAAGCTCATCTCGATGATGCCGGTCTCGGCCTCGAGCTTCTTGACCATCTCGCGCAGCATCGCCTCGAAGCTCTCGACCGAGATTTCCTTCTCGCGGCTGTTGAGTATCTCGACGAAGCGCGACATGTGGGTGCCCTTGAAGTTGTGGGGCAGGCCGACGTACATGTTGAAGTTGGCGATGGTGTGCTGCACGCCGCCGCTCTTGTCGAGCACCTTGACCGGGTGGCGGATGGACTTGATGCCGACCTTGTTGATCGGCAACTGGCGGGAATCGGCGCTGCTCTGGACGTCTGGAATGATCATGGTGTCTCTGGCGTTCACGGGTTGTGCTCCTGGGGTTGGGGGTGCGTGGCGATCATTGCCGTCACGTCGTCAGCCCAGATAGTAGCAATCCCGACAAAATCAATCAACTATTTCGACTTTTCCTTGGGGTTTCTATGATGCCACGGACGATGCCGGCGGCGTCGAGGCCCAGCTGGGCCAGCATCGCCGCCTGTTCGCCGTGCTCGATGAAGCGGTCCGGCAGGCCCAACCGCAGCAAGCGTGTCTGGCTGTCAGCCACTTCGAGGCAACGCGCGACCTCGGCGCCGGCGCCGCCGATCAGGGCGTTTTCCTCGACGCTGACCAGCAGTTCATGGGTATCGGCGAGTTCGAGAAGCAGATCGGCGTCCAGCGGCTTGATGAAGCGCATGTTGGCGACCGTGGCGTCGATCTGCTCGCCGGCCTCCAGCGCCGCCGCGAGCAGCGTACCGAAGGCGAGGATGGCCACGCGCTTGCCGCGGCGGCGGATCTCGCCCTTGCCGACGGGCAGCGAATCCAAAGTCGGCACCGGCGACACGCCGGGACCCGGGCCGCGCGGGTAGCGTACGGCCGCGGGGCCGTCGATGCGGTAGGCCGTCGTCAGCATGCGACGGCACTCCGCTTCGTCGGCAGGGGCCATCACCACCATGTTCGGGATGCAGGTGAGGTAGGAGAGATCGAAGGCGCCCTGGTGGGTCGCACCGTCTGCACCGACGAGGCCGCCGCGGTCGATCGCGAACATCACCGGCAGGTTCTGCAGCGCGATATCGTGGATCAGCTGGTCGTAGGCGCGCTGCAGGAAGGTCGAGTAGATCGCCACCACCGGCTTCATGCCTTCGCAGGCCAGGCCCGCGGCGAAGGTCAACGCGTGCTGCTCGGCGATGCCGACATCGTGGTAGCGCTGCGGGAACTCTTCGGCGAAGCGCACCATGCCCGAACCCTCGCGCATCGCCGGGGTGATGCCGACCAGCCGCGTGTCTTCCCGCGCCATGTCGCAAAGCCAGTCGCCGAAGACCTGGGTGTAGGTCAGCTTGCCGCCGGCCTTGCCCGACTGGATGCCGTTGTTCGAATCGAACTTGGAGACGCCATGGTAGAGGATGGGGTCGACCTCGGCCAGCTTGTAGCCCTGGCCCTTGCGCGTGACGATGTGCAGGAACTGCGGCCCCTTGAGCTGGCGCAGGTTTTCCAGCGTCGGAATAAGCGAGTCGAGATCGTGGCCGTCGATGGGGCCGATGTAGTTGAAGCCGAATTCCTCGAACAGGGTGCCCGGCACGAACATGCCCTTGACGTGTTCCTCGGCGCGCTTGGCCAGTTCCAGCAGCGACGGCGATACCGACAGCACCTTCTCGCCGGCCTTGCGCGCGGCGTTGAAGGTACGGCCCGAGAGCAGGCGGGCCAGATACTTGTTGAGCGCACCGACCGGCGGCGAGATCGACATGTCGTTGTCGTTGAGGATCACCAGCAGGTTGGCGTCGACCACGCCGGCGTTGTTGAGCGCCTCGAAGGCCTGCCCGGCTGACATGGCGCCGTCGCCGATGACCGCCACGACCCGGCGATCCTCGCCCTTGTCGCGGGCGGCGACCGCCATGCCCAGCGCGGCGGAGATCGAGGTCGAGGAGTGGCCGACGCCGAAGGTGTCGTAGCGGCTTTCCTCGCGCCGCGGAAAACCGGAGATGCCATCCTGCATGCGCAGGCGCGCCATGCCCTCGCGGCGGCCGGTAAGTACCTTGTGGGCATAGGTCTGGTGGCCGACGTCCCACACCAGGCGATCCTCCGGCGTGTTGAACACGTAGTGCAGCGCGATGGTCAGCTCGACGGTGCCGAGGTTCGATGACAAGTGGCCGCCGGTCTTCGCCACCGACTCGATGAGGAAGGCGCGTAGTTCCTGGGCGATCTGCGGCAGCAGGGCCCGATCCAAGGCGCGCAGGTCGGCCGGATCGTGGATGGCGTCGAGAAGCGGTGTGGCGGGCATCAGAAGGTGCGCTCGACGATGTAGCGGGTCAGTCCGGCGAGCCGCTCGCCGCGGCCGGTGAAGGGGGCGAGGGCAGCCAGCGCCTCGTCGCGCAGTTCCCCGGCCAGGGCCTTGGCCTGTCTGATGCCGAGCAGGCTGACGTAGGTCGGCTTGTTCTGCGCCGCATCCTTGCCGGCGGTCTTGCCCAGGGTCGCGGTGTTGGCCTCGGCGTCGAGGATGTCGTCCACGACCTGGAACAGCAGGCCGATGCGGTTGGCGAAGTGGGCGAGGCGCTTCTGCGCGTCCTCGTCGGCATGGCCGCAATGCGCGCCGAGCAGGACCGAGGCGCGGATCAGCGCGCCGGTCTTGTGGATGTGCATCTGCTCGAGTTCCTCGAGCGTCAGCGCCTGGCCGACTGCGGCGAGGTCGATGGCCTGGCCGCCGGCCATGCCGCGCGAGCCGGCAGCCTGAGCGAGCAGCGCCAGCATGGAAAGTCGGCTCTGGCAGGACGGTGCGCCGTCCTCGGTCAGCGCTTGAAAGGCAAGCGACTGCAGTGCGTCGCCGACCAGCAGCGCGGTGGCCTCGTCGTACTCGACATGCACCGTCGGCTTGCCGCGGCGCAGGGTGTCGTCGTCCATGCAGGGGAGGTCGTCATGCACGAGCGAGTAGGCGTGGATCAGCTCGACGGCACAGGCGGCGCGATCGAGTTCGGCGGCGGGCGCATCGAACACGGCGCCGGCGGCATGGCAGAGCAGGGGGCGCACGCGCTTGCCGCCGCCCAATACCGCGTAGCGCATGGCGTCGTGCAGGCGCCCGGGCAGAGCGTCGGCCGGCGGCAGCAAGGCCGCCAAAGCGGTTTCGGTGCGGTCCTGCACCGCGGACATCCAGTCGGCGAATTTCATGGAATCGGGCCTTACTCGTCCCCGTCGCCGCCGGCCGGGGCGAACTCGCGCAATGTCTGCCCCTCGAGGATGCGGATCTTCTGCTCCGCGCCCGACAGCGCATCCTGGCAATAACGCAACAGCGCCGTGCCGCGCTCATAAGCAGCAAGCGAGGACTCGAGCGGGGCGTTGCCCTGCTCCATGGTCTGGACGATGGACTCGAGTTCGGCGAGCGCCGCCTCGAAGGAAGCGGGAGCGTCTTTTGCGTGCGCCTTGGGCATCAGAGAGGGGGACGGTAAAGCGTAAAGTCGCAAAAATAACTTATCCGACCCCCTGCGGTCAATTTTCAGGCCGATTTCGCTATACTTTCCGGTCCCCGCAAAGCGCTCAATTGCTTGAGGTTGCGGGTATTTCAAGTTTCCTGTTTCCGGGCCACTTCTTGGAGGTTGGGAAAAAATGTCCGACATCGGCTCCCGCGCGCAACTTGCGCCCGGCGTCTCGCAGTTCCCCGTGGATTGGTATTTCGACGAAAAGCTCTTCGAAATGGAGAAGAAGCTCATCTTCGATGCCGGTCCGGGGTACGTCGGCCACGAGCTGATGGTTCCTGAACTCTATAACTATCGCTCGACCGAGTGGAGCGACCACTCGCACATCCTGGTGCGCCAGCCCGACGGCATCTACCGCATGTCCAACGTCTGCCGCCACCGCCAGGCCATCATGCTGCAGGGTGCCGGCACCGCGCAGAACATCGTCTGCCCGATCCACCGCTGGACCTACGACACCCAGGGGCAACTGATCGGCGCGCCGCATTTTCCGGCCAATCCCTGCCTCAATCTCAACAAGGAAAAGCTGGAGAACTGGCAGGGCCTGCTGTTCAAGGGCCCGCGCTCGGCCAATGCCGATCTTGCCGGGATGAAGGTCGCGACGGAGCTCGACTTCTCCGGCTACCGGCTCGAGCACGTCGAGATGCATCAGTGCAACTACAACTGGAAGACGTTCATCGAGGTCTATCTCGAGGACTACCATGTCGCCCCCTACCATCCGGGACTGGGCAGCTTCGTCACCTGTGATGACCTGACCTGGCAGTTCGGCGATTGGTATTCGGTGCAGCGCGTCGGCATCACCTCGCTGGCCAAGCCCGGCAGCAAGACCTACGCCCGGTGGCACAAGGCGGTGCTCGACTACTACGGCGGCAAACTGCCGCCGCATGGCGCGATCTGGCTCACCTACTATCCCAACATCATGGTCGAGTGGTATCCGCACGTGCTGGTGGTGTCGACGCTGATCCCGCAGGACGTGGACCGCACCATGAACGTCGTCGAGTTCTACTACCCCGAGGATATCGCGCTGTTCGAGCCGGAGTTCATCAAGGCCGAGCAGGCCGCCTACATGGAAACTGCGATCGAGGATGACGACATCGGCGAGCGCATGGACCGCGGCCGCCACGCCCTGCTGCAGCAGGGGCGCAGCGAGATCGGGCCCTACCAGTCGCCGATGGAAGACGGCATGCAGCACTTCCACGAGTTCTATCGCCGCACCATGGGCGCGCACCTCGAGTAGGCCGCGAGCCCGAAAGGCTCCGGTTCGCTCCGGCGCCTTTGCCTCATGCAACCGCTCTGGATGCTCGCCGCCAGCCTGCTGTTCGCCGCGATGGGCGTCTGTGTCAAGCTTGCGGCGACCGCCTTCACGGCGGCGGAACTGGTGTTCTATCGCGGCTTCGTCTCGCTGCTGCTGCTCGGCGGCTTCATCGCATGGACCGGGCTTGCGCTGACGACGCGTCACTGGCGCATGCACTTCTGGCGCGGACTGTCAGGCTTCGTTTCGCTCGTGGCCTATTTCTACGCCATCAGTTTGATCCCGCTGGCGGCTGCGGTGACGCTCAACTACACGTCGCCCCTGTTTCTGGCGCTGCTGCTCGCCTTCTGGCGGCGCGAACCGATCGCTGCCGAAGTCTACCTCGCTCTGGCCGCGGGCTTCGCCGGCATCGCACTCCTGCTGCAGCCGACGCTGACCGCGGAACAATGGTTCGGCGGGCTGCTGGGGCTGGCCTCGGGCATGATATCAAGCGTCGCCTATCTCAACGTGCGGCGGCTGGGCGAGCTGGGCGAACCGGAGTGGCGCACGGTGTTCTACTTCTCGCTGTTCGCCAGCGTCGGCGGCCTGCCGTCGTTCATCGCCGCCGGGCCGCTGCATGCGATCGACGGCCGCGGCTGGCTGCTGCTGCTCGGCGTCGGCGGTTTCGGCACCCTGGCGCAGCTGTGCATGACGGCCGCCTACAAGCGCGGCAGCACCCTGGCCGCCGCCAGCCTCGCCTATACCACGGTGATCTTCTCCAGCCTGTTCGGCCTCGTCATGTGGCACGAGACCTTGCCGTGGCGGGCGTGGGCCGGCATCGCGCTGATCGTCGCCGGCGGCATCGCCGCGACGCTGCGCTCGCGCGCCGCTCCGGCCGTTACGGATTGAGCCATAATGCGCCGACAGACTTCGGATAATCAGGAAATGCCATGATCACCATCGACTATCGAGACAGCCAGGTCTCCGTCGCCGTGCTCGGCGAGTTCACGCTCGGCGACTTCAAGGAATTCGAGGAACTGGTTCAATACAAGGTCAAGTTCGAGGGGCCGGTCAATCTGCTCTTCGATCTCACCGAAATGGCCGACTTCACCGTCGACATGGCATGGGAGGAGATCAAGTTCTCGCGCGCCCACGGTGGCGACTTCGCCCGTATCGCCGTCGTCACCGATAGCGAATGGATCGCCTGGAGCGCTTGGCTGTCGCAGGTCTTCGTCGCCGCCGAGTTGCGCGTGTTCCATGACGCCGACGATGCCCGCGCCTGGCTGGATGGCTTGCCCGTATGAGCACGACGCTGGTCACCGCGGACGAACTGGCCGCCCACCTCGACGACCCGCACTGGCGCATCTTCGACTGCCGCCACGACCTGCAGGATATCGGCTACGGCGAGAAGGCCTACCTCAAGGGCCACATTCCAGGCGCGCTGTTCCTGCACCTCGACCGCGATCTCTCCGGCGAGAAGAACGGAGCCAACGGTCGCCATCCGCTACCGGGCAAGGAAGCGTTCGCCGCGAAGATGGCGGCCTGCGGCGTGGGGCCCGATACCCAAGTGGTGGCCTACGACAACGAGGGCAGCATCTTCGCCTCGCGCCTGTGGTGGATGCTGCGCTGGGTGGGGCACGAGAAGGTCGCCGTGCTCGACGGCGGCGTGCCCTGCTGGCGCCGGGCCAAGCGCGAGTTCGAGACCGCCGTGCCGACGTATCCGCCGGCGCCCTTTGCCGTCCGCGCCGGCGCCCTGCCCTATGGCGCCGACGATGTGCTCGAGCGGCTCGACGATCCGCAGTTCCTCATCCTCGACGCTCGCGCGCCCGAGCGCTTCAGTGGCGAGGAGGAAAACCTCGATCCCGTCGGCGGCCACCTCCCCGGTGCCATCAACCGCTTCTACTTCGACAACCTCGACGATGCCGGCTGCTTCTTCAAGACGGCCGAGGAACTGCGCGAGGAGTTCGACGCCGTGCTCAAGGGGCGCTTGCCGCAGAACGTGATCCAGCAATGCGGCTCCGGCGTCACCGCCTGCCACAACCTGCTGGCGATGGAAGTCGCCGGGCTCAATGGCTCGCGGCTCTACGCTGGGTCGTGGAGCGAGTGGTGCGCGGACCCGTCGCGGCCCATCGCGACCGGGGAGTGACCGGCTGGCGACGGGCCGTCCCGAGCCAGCCGCTTCAACGAACCGGAGCGGACGCAGTCCGCGAACACCCGTCACCCCCTTTCTCGGGAAGGGGGCGGGGGATGGGGATGTTGATTGAGCGCCCACGCGACGTGTTCGCGCACCAGGGCTGAGGAATCCTCGCGCCGCGCCTCAAGCGCGGCGATGAGTTCAGGCAATGATGGCGCGTTGCCGAGCGCGATGGCGATGTTCCTCAGCCAGCGCTCATGGCCGATGCGGCGTATTGCGCTGCCGGCGAGCTTTTCATTGAACTCGGCCTCGTCCCACGCGAACAGTTCGATCAAGGTCGCCGTATCCAGGGCGTGGCGCGGCAGGAAGTCGGGCTCGCGCGTCATTGGCGCTTCACGGTTCCATGGGCAGACGTCCTGGCAATCGTCGCAGCCGTAGATGCGATTGCCGAGCAGCGGCCGCAGCGGCTCGGGAATCGCGCCCTTCAGTTCGATCGTCAGGTAGGAGATGCAGCGCCGCGCGTCTAGCCTGTAGGGCGCGAGGAAGGCGTCGGTCGGGCAGGCGTCGAGGCAGGCGCGGCAGGTGCCGCAGTGATCGGTGGCCGGTGCGTCGGGCGGCAGCGGCAGGTCGACGTAGATCTCGCCAAGGAAGAACCACGAGCCCGCCTGGCGCGAGAGCAACAAGGTGTGCTTGCCGCGCCAGCCGAGGCCGGCCTTCGCGGCGAGCGCGACTTCCATCACCGGCGCCGAGTCGGTGAACACGCGGTAGCCGAATTCGCCCACTTCCGCGACGATGCGATCGGCCAGCTTCTGCAGCCGCGCGCGCAGCAGCTTGTGGTAGTCGCGGCCGAGGGCGTAGCGGGAGATGGCGGCGACTTCGGCGCTCGCGGCCGGGGCGACAGGGGGGCGGTAGTTCATCCGCGCCGCAATCACCGCGCGCGTTCCGGGCACTAGTTCTGCGGGGCGCGAGCGTTTGGTGCCGTGGGTCGCCATATAATCCATCTCGCCGTGGCAGTCGGCGGCGAGCCAGTCGTTGAGTTCGCGCTCCGCCTCGCCGAGATCGGTGCCGGTGATGCCGATGGCATCGAAGCCGAGTTCGCGGCCCCAGTCCTTGATACTTCGTGCGAGTCGAGTCCAGTCATGCATGCCGAGCAGTGTACGTTAGACCTCGCCGACGAAGCGGCCACGCTGGCGCTCGGGGCGGCGCTGGCGCAAACCATGTTGCCCGGCCTGGTGATCTGGCTCGAGGGCGATCTCGGCGCCGGCAAGACGACGCTGGTGCGCGGCCTGCTGCGAGCGCTCGGCGACGCCGGGCCGGTCAAGAGCCCGACCTACACCCTGGTTGAAGTTCACCCGGTTTCTGGGTTAAACTTGTATCACTTTGATTTTTATAGGTTCAGTCAGCCTGAGGAATATCTGGATGCGGGGCTGGACGAGTATTTCGGCGGGCAGGGCGTTTGCGTGGTCGAGTGGCCGGATCGCGCTGCACCCTATTTGCCGGCTGCCGATGTCGTCGTCATGCTGGAGCATGCCGGGGCAGGGCGGGTCGTACGGGTTTCGGCGCGAAGCGAGCGGGGGGCGCAATGTCTCGCCGAGTTGAGTCGCATGGTGACGAGTTCTCCGTCTCGCGGCGCGCCGTCCTCAAGTTCGCCGCCGCCAGCCTGACGCTGGCCGTATCGCGAGTCGGCGCTGCTGCCACGGCCAGTCCAGCGAGCATCCTCGGCGTCCGTGTCTGGCCAGCGCAGGACTACACCCGCGTCACCCTCGAGCATGACCAGCCGATGCGCTTTACGCATCTGCTGGTCAAGGATCCCGAACGTCTCGTCGTCGATCTCGAGGGTGTCGAGTTCAACACTGTGCTGCAGAGCCTGCCGGGCAAGATCGCCGAGACCGACCCCTACATCAAGCTGATCCGCGCCGGGCGCAACAAGCCGGGTGTGGTGCGCATCGTCATCGAGCTCAAGGGCGAGATCAAGCCGCAGGTGTTCACCCTCAAGCCGGTCGGCGAGTATGGCCACCGCCTGGTGCTCGACCTCTATCCGGCGCAGGAAATCGACCCGCTGATGGCGCTGCTGGAGAAGAGCGAGATCAAGGACGAGCCCGGCAAGGGCAAGCCGGCCCAGCAGGACCCCGGCAAGCCCGTGGTGACGCGCATGGTCACCATCGTGCTCGACCCCGGCCACGGCGGCGAGGACCCGGGCGCCATCGGCCGCGGCGGCAGCAGGGAAAAGGATGTCACGTTGTCCATCGCGCGTCGCCTCAAGGAAAAGATCGACGCCCAGCCCAACATGCGCTCGGCGCTGACGCGCGACGGCGACTTCTTCATACCGCTGCAGAGCCGCGTAGGCAAGGCGCGGCGGGTGCAGGCCGACCTCTTCGTCTCGGTGCATGCCGACGCCTTCATCAAGCCGACGGCGCGGGGTTCCTCGGTGTTCGTGCTGTCGGAGAATGGCGCATCGTCGTCGGCCGCGCGCTGGCTGGCGAACAAGGAGAACTCGGCCGACCTCATCGGCGGCGTGAACATCGGCGTCAAGGATCCGCACCTGGCGCGCACGCTGCTCGACCTGTCGCAGACCGCGACGCTCAACGACAGCCTCAAGCTCGGCAAGGCCGTTCTCGGCGAACTCGGCGGCATCAATTCCCTGCACAAGGGCCATGTCGAGCAGGCCGGCTTTGCCGTGCTCAAGGCGCCGGACATTCCATCGATCCTGGTCGAGACCGCTTTCATCTCCAATCCCGAAGAGGAAAGGCGGCTGACCGACGAGGACTACCAGGACAGGATGGCCGAGGCCATCCTGCGCGGCATCAAGGGTTATTTCGCGAGGAATCCGCCGCTGGCCAAGTCCAGGCTGGCAAGGCTGGACTGATATAATCCGCCGCTTTTCCACGCAGCGACAAGGTCTTGCGGCATGCAGGTGTTTCGCCGGGTTCCGGAACATTCCACCCAGCCCACCGTGCTGACCATCGGCAACTTCGATGGCCTGCACCTGGGCCATCGCGCCATGCTCGAGCGCCTGACGGCGCGCGGCGCCGAACTCGGCCTGGCGACCACGGTGATGACCTTCGAGCCGCACCCGCGCGAGTTGTTCACGCCCGAGCAGGCCCCGGCGCGCCTGACGTCGCTACGGGAAAAATTACAGTTGCTCGACGGCTGCGGCGTCGACCGCGCCTTCGTCTGTCATTTCTCCCGGCGGTTGGCCGGTCTGCCGGCCGAGGAGTTCATCGAGCGCATTCTCGTCAATGGCCTGGCGGCGAAGCACATCATCATCGGCGACGACTTCCGCTTCGGCAAGGGGCGCGCCGGTGACTTCGCCATGATGCAGTCGGCCGGCCAGGCGCACGGCTTCGGCGTCGAGGCCATGCACACCGTCGAGGTGCTGGAGGAGCGGGTCTCCAGTTCCGCCGTGCGCGAGGCGCTGGCGGCCGGCAACCTCGAGCATGCCGCGGCCCTGCTCGGCCATCCCTATTGCATCGCCGGACGCGTCGTCCATGGCGACAAGATCGGCCGCCGCATCGGCTGGCCCACCGCCAACATCCAGTTGAAGCGCAAGCGCCTGCCGCTGACCGGCGTCTTCGCCGTCACCGTCTCCGGCCTCGACAAGCGCCACCTGCCAGGCGCGGCAAGCCTCGGCGTGCGGCCCACGCTGGGCCAGGGTCTCAAGCCGGTGCTCGAGGTGAACCTGTTCGATTTCGACCGCGAGATCTACGGCTCGCACATCACGGTGCATTTCCTGCACAAGATGCGCGACGAAATGAAATTCGACTCGCTCGAGGCGCTGACGGCCCAGATCGGCCGCGACGTCAAAGACATCCGCAATTACTTTGAAGGCAACTGAGCCGCACCATGGCCGACTATCGCAAGACCCTCAACATGCCCGACACGCCGTTTCCGATGCGCGGCGACCTCGCCAAGCGCGAACCGGGCTGGATCGCACAATGGCAGCAGAAGCAGCTCTATCAGCGCATCCGCGAGGCATCGAAGGGCCGGCCGCGCTTCGTCCTGCACGACGGCCCGCCCTACGCCAACGGCGACATTCACATCGGCCATGCGGTGAACAAGGTCCTCAAGGACATCATCGTCCGCTGGAAGACGCTGGCCGGCTTCGACGCGCCCTATATCCCGGGCTGGGACTGCCACGGCCTGCCTATCGAGCACCAGATCGAGAAGACCCACGGCAAGCACCTGCCGGCCGACCAGGCGCGCGCCCACTGTCGTACCTACGCGCAGGAGCAGATCGAGCGGCAGAAGAAGGACTTCATCCGCCTCGGCGTGCTCGGCGACTGGGATCGGCCCTACAAGACGATGGAATACCGCACCGAGGCCGACGAGATCCGTGCCTTGAGCGAGATGTACCGGCGCGGCTACCTGTTCAAGGGCTTGAAGCCGGTGAACTGGTGCTTCGACTGCGGTTCGGCGCTGGCCGAGGCCGAGGTCGAATACGCCGACAAGAAATCGCCGGCCATCGACGTCGCCTTCCCGCTCGACGCGACCGAACGCGGCCGGCTGGCGGGGGCCTTCGGTCTCGACGTTCTGCCGGAAAAGACCGCTTATGCCGTGATCTGGACCACCACGCCCTGGACCATCCCCGGCAACCAGGCGCTCAACGTCCATCCCGAGTTCGTCTATGAACTGGTCGATACGTCGAAGGGGCTGCTGATCCTCGCGGCCGAACTGCGCGCTTCCGCACTGGAGCGCTACGGCCTCGAAGGCAAGGTGGTGGGCGCGGCGCGCGGCATCGCGCTCGACCGCATGGTCTTCCGCCACCCTATCTACGATCGTGCCTCGACGGTGTTCCTCGGCGAATACGTGACGCTCGACACCGGCACCGGCGTTGTCCATAGCGCGCCGGCCTACGGCGTCGAGGATTTCGATTCCTGCCGCCGTGCCGGCATGAAGAACGACGAAATCCTCACCCCCGTTCAGGGCAACGGTCGTTTCGCCGAGAGCCTGCCGTACTTCGGCGGGCTCAACGTGTGGAAGGCCAATCCGGAAATCATCGCCAAGCTGGCCGAGGTCGGCTCGCTCATGGCCAGCGGCGAGATCGTCCATAGCTACATGCACTGCTGGCGCCACAAGACGCCGATCATCTACCGCGCCACCACGCAGTGGTTCGTCGGCATGGATCGCCAGCCGAACGAGGGCAAGACGCTGCGCACTGCGGCGCTCGCCGCCATCGAGGCCACCGAGTTCTTCCCCGGCTGGGGCAAGGCGCGGCTGCACGCCATGATCGCGAACCGTCCCGACTGGTGCGTCTCGCGCCAGCGCAACTGGGGTGTGCCGATTCCCTTCTTCCTGCACAAGGAGACGGGCGAGCCGCATCCGCGCACGCTGGAGCTGATCGAGGACGTGGCGAAGCGCGTGGATGCCGGCGGCATCGAGGCGTGGTTCGCGCTCGACGCCAAGGAGCTGCTCGGCGACGACGCGGCCAAGTACGACAAGATGAGCGACACCCTCGACGTCTGGTTCGACTCGGGCACCACCCACTGGTCGGTGATGCGCGGCTCGCACGAGGCCGACTGTGGCTATCCGGCCGACCTCTACCTCGAAGGCTCCGACCAACATCGCGGCTGGTTCCACTCGAGCCTGCTCACCGGCTGCGCCATCGACGGCCGCGCGCCCTACAAGGCGCTGCTGACCCACGGCTTCGTCGTCGACGGCAAGGGCATGAAGATGTCCAAGTCCAAGGGCAACGTCGTCGCGCCGCAGCAGGTCTCCGACACCCTCGGCGCCGAGATCCTGCGCCTGTGGGCCGCCGCCACCGACTACTCGGGCGAGCTGACCATTTCCAAGGAGATCCTCGACCGCGTGGTCGAAGTCTATCGCCGCCTGCGCAACACCCTCAAGTTCCTGCTCGCCAATACGGCGGATTTCGATCCGGTTACGCAGATGCTGCCGGTCGGCGAGTGGCTCGAGGTCGACCGCTACGCACTGGCACTGACGCACGAGCTGCAGGCGAACTGCCTCGCCGCCTACGAGCGCTACGAGTTCCACAAGGTGGTGCAAGCGCTGCAGAACTTCTGCGCCGAAGACATGGGCGCGTTCTACCTCGACATCCTCAAGGATCGTCTCTACACCACGGCCGCCGACTCGCGCGCGAGGCGCTCGGCGCAGAGCGCGTTGTGGCACATCGTGCAGTCGCTCACCCGCCTCATGGCGCCGATCCTGTCCTTCACCGCCGAAGAGATCACCCAGCTCCAGGGTGGCGAGAGCGTGATGCTGACGACCTGGCACACCCTACCGGAGCTTGCCGAAAAGTCGGCGTCCCCAAAGGGGACTTCCTTTGGGGCGTTGGCGGCACGCTGGCAGGCGCTCCGTGCTGTGCGCGCCGAGGCCATGAAGGCGATCGAGGAGGTGCGGAGCAGTGGCGGCGTCGGTTCCTCGCTGCAGGCCGAGTTGGAAATCCGTGCGGCGGGCGAGACCTACGATCTCCTGGCATCGCTCGGCGAGGACCTCAAGTTCGTGCTGATCTGCTCCAAGGTCACGTTGCAAAAAGTCGGCGCTGGCGATACGGTGATTACGGTTGCGCCCAGCGCCCACGCCAAGTGCGTGCGTTGCTGGCACTGGCGCGAGGATGTCGGCCGCCACGACCACGCGGCCGGGCATCCCGAGCTCTGCGGCCGATGCGCGATCAATATGTACGGTACCGGCGAGGCGCGCGAGTTTGCGTAACTGGCTGCCCCGGCCCGAGATCTGGTTTGGCCTCGCCGCCGTCGTGATCGGGCTCGACCAGGCGACCAAGCTCTGGGTGCTCGCCGCCTTCCAGCCGCAGGAGTCGCTCGCGGTGTTGTCCTTCTTCGACCTCGTGCTGGTGTTCAATGCCGGCGCGGCCTTCAGCTTCCTCGCCGGTGCCGGCGGCTGGCAGAAGTGGTTCTTCGTCGCGCTGGCGTTCGTCATCTCGGCCTGGATCGCCGTGATGCTGCGGCGCCATGCCAGGGACACGCTGCAGTCGTTCGCGCTGGCGCTGGTCATGGGCGGCGCGCTCGGCAACGTCGTCGACCGGCTGCGCTTCGGCGCGGTGGTCGACTTCCTCGACTTCCACGTCGCCGGCTGGCACTGGCCGGCCTTCAATGTCGCCGACTCGGCCATCACCGTCGGCGTGCTGCTGCTGGTGCTGCATTCGTTCATCCACAAGGAGATGGCGCATGAATGACCGCGTCAAGGCCGACAGCCTCCTCACCCTGCATTACCGTCTTGCCACCGCCGACGACACCGAACTCGTCAGCACCTTCGCCGGCAATCCGTCCACCCTGCAACTCGGCAACGGCGAGCTGGCACCGACCCTGGAAGCCTGCCTCGACGGCCTGCCGGTCGGCGAGCATCATGTCTTCCTGCTCGAGCCGCAGCAGGCCTTCGGCCAGTACAGCGCGCAACTGGTCAAGCGCTTCGCTCGCGACGAACTTCCGCAGGGTGCCGCGATCGAACTGCACGGTGCCATCGAGTTCGAGGCGCCCGGCGGCGGCAAGTATGTCGGCACGGTGCGCGAACTCGACGAGACCTCCGCGCTGATCGACTTCAACCATCCGCTCGCCGGCAAGTTCGTGCGTTTCGAAGTGAAGATCATAGGAGTGCTCTGATGCAAGTCCTGCTCGCCAATCCCCGCGGCTTCTGCGCCGGCGTCGAGCGCGCCATCGCCATCGTCGAACGCGCGCTGGAAAAGTTCGGCGCGCCGATCTACGTCCGCCACGAGGTGGTCCACAACCGTTTCGTCGTCGACGACCTCAAGGCCAAGGGCGCCGTCTTCGTCGAGGAACTCGACGAGGTTCCCGCCGGTGCCACGGTGATCTTCAGCGCCCACGGCGTGTCGAAAGCGGTGCGCGAGGAGGCCGACAAGCGCGGCCTGCGAGTCTTCGACGCCACCTGCCCGCTGGTGACCAAGGTCCATCTCGAGGTCGAGCGCCACTGCAAGGCCGGCCGCGAGATCGTGATGATTGGCCACAAGGGCCACCCCGAGGTCGAGGGCACCATGGGTCAGGCGCATTGCGGCATGCATCTGGTCGAGACCGTCGATGACGTTGCCACGCTGGACGTCAAGAATCCGGCACGACTCGCCTATGTCACGCAGACGACGCTGTCCATCGACGATGCCGCGGCCATCGTCGCCGCCCTCAAGGCGCACTTTCCGGCGATCGTCGGTCCGAAGAAGGACGACATCTGCTATGCGACGCAGAATCGGCAGGATGCGGTGAAGTCTCTGGCGCGCAATGTCGATGCGGTTATCGTCGTCGGTTCGAAGAACAGCTCGAATTCCAACCGCCTGCGGGAAGTGGCGCAGAACCTCGGCGTTCCGGCCTATCTGGTCGACGACGCCGCTGCGATCGATCCGGCCTGGATTTCGGGGAACACACGCGTGGGCGTCACCGCCGGGGCATCCGCGCCGGAAATGCTGGTGGCGGGTGTAGTGGACCGGTTACGTGAACTGGGTGCAGGTTCGGTCGATAGCATCGACGGCGCGAGCGAGAACGTCAATTTCCCCCTACCCAGGGAACTCGCGCCGTAGCGCTACTGGAGGCGCAGGGTGGCGGTCGAGCCGCCCTGAGGCGCAGTCGAAGGTCGAAGTTCCGGGAGGGCGATTTCTATCATGAGTTCGCTCTTCACGGGCTGCGCGGCAATCCTTCCGGGGACGAAACGGGCTTTTCCCAGGAAAGACCGGAATGCTTCCGCCAATGCCGGGTGGCTGCCCTCACGCACATTGATCGCATCGATCTTGCCCTTTTCGTCGATCAGCACGGAAAAACGCGCTCGGGCACCCGGATAGATTCGGGCGAACTCGGCGAGGTCGATCGGCGTCAGGGGGATCGGCTTCAGATGGAGTTCGGCCGCAGTCCGGTAGATCGGTTGCATTGGCTCCGGCGGCTGCGGGGGAGGACTTGCCAAGGGTATGCCTGAGGCGGATGTCGAGTCCGCGCTCGCCGGGGCATCCATTTCGGGCACATCCGAGGCATCCATCGGCACGGGCGGTGTCAGCACGGAATCTTCAGACCGTGCCGACGCCAGATGCACCGCGTTTACCAGGATGGCCTGGAGGGGCGCGGGATGGCTGGCACCCCTTCCCGACCCATGGGGCATCGGCATTCCCAGCACGGCACCATGGATGAGTATGGACAGAGCATAGGCGCGCGCTACTGCGGAACGATCTCGCGCCATGTCAGACGTCGCCCGGCCGGAGGAGTGTCCTGAATGGCGGGGTCGATGGTTTCCGTATGGCCATCCGAGAATTGCACCACGGCGTAGATCTTGCCGTCGATCATCACGATGCTGACACCCACGACCAGGGCTTCGCCGCTGGTGCCGGCTCCTTTGCTCGCCACCTTCATGTATACCACTGTACCGTCGGGCAGGGTTGCCTGAACGTAGGAGCCTAGCTGGCCTGCAGATGCGCCCCCTGATGCAAACCCGGCAGGGGGAGTCGTCGTCGTCGTATTGGTGCATCCCGTGTTGAGGTCCAGCGTGCTCGCCATGCTGTAGCCGCCGACGTTGCAGGCCGATGGTTCGGGTATGTTGGAGGCGACGAACAATGACCCCAGGGCACGCCGCATATCGACGTTGACTCGCTCCTTGGGCAAGGTAAGGTCGACATACCAGCCAACCGGCGCGGCCTGGCAGGTCGGGAATCCGCGTACGGCCGAGCTACCCGAACCGACCATAAGCCACGTCTGCTGGGTCAGGGCCGTGCGCACATTGGGAATCAGCGCCACGGACGGATCCGTTAAGGTGAGTCCGTCGATGAAGCCATAGACCGTCTGCGTCTGAGTGTCCGCAAGGTCTTCGAGACCCAGATAGCGGCCCGTGCCTACATACAAGTGGATGTTGCTGCCGATGAGTGCGGCAATCGGCTTGGTCGTGATCGGCTGAGGATTGCCGCTGGCGTCCTTCAGGGTGGTGATCAGCCACGCCTCCCGTCCGGCCGGGCCGAAGATGTTATTGATGTCGAATCGCCACACATTGCCCAGCAGATCCACGCCGTAGATGTGGTTGATGGTCATGTTGATGTCGGCGTTCTCGTTCACCCATCCCGTGATCTTGTTGAGGCCGGAGGGGTTGCCCGCCGTGCCCGCGCCGGTCGCGATCTGGTAGCGCAGGGTGCCGGTCATCGCATCGAGTATGAACAGATAGCCATTGCCATCGGCATTGTTCAGGCCGGAGGTCACGAAAACGACCCACGTGCCGTCGATCAGCTTGCCGATGATCGGATTGCCGTAGCTATAGCCGAGGTTGGCATGGGTGAACTCCCAGAGGCCCTTGGGATTCGCCGGATCGGTGATGTCGAGGGCGTAGTACCCCTTGCCACCCTTGTTCAGACCGCCGACGAGTATCGTCTTCCAGGCGGTGGCCGTCGTGTCGTACACGTCGCCGGATATGGGCGATCCGTCCGTGAAATAGCGGTGGTTGGATGGGTAGTCCGTATCCGCGAGGCGGGAGAGGTTGGCAAGCGAGAACGTCGGCATGAAGGCCCACAGTTCATTGCCGCCGTCAGCCGCCCCGTTGAACGCATGCAGCATACCGTCATTGGCCGCGAGGTAGACCACCGGAGCCCGCGACGCCTGCGCTCCCTTGAAGGCGAGATAGCCGGTATCGCTATAGTTCCGCACCGGTGCCCGCACATACATTGGTTGTGCGTTGACGACGTCGCCCAGCACGCCACTGCGGGATCGGAAAAAGGCGGTATTCGAGCCCGCTTGGAACCCCTCGTTGGCTCGTTGTCCGCGCAGGAAATTGACCAATGGCGCCCCGGCAGCGTTCGTGCGCTGATCGAAGGTACTGGCGGAGCCATCGGTCATGAACGGATACTGTCCCATGGCGGCGATCTGCGCGGCGCCGAAGTACGCCTGTTCGGTTGTGTTCAGGGTTGTGACAGCGGTGCCGGTCGGTATACCGGCGGAATCGCAGGTATTGGTATTCCACTTGAAGTCGACTAGGTTGTCGGTGGCGCCGTAGCGGAACAACTTGATGTTGCGGGTGTCGCATGAGGTGGCGGTCTGGGCCGCCAGTTTCGTCGCGGCATTCCACACCGCTGGTTCAACGACGTCTCCGGCCTTGACGCCGGTGGTCGGATCGTTGACCAGCGCGATGGTCTTGGCTTCCAGGTCGCCTGACCATACGCCGGTGACATACTTGGCGATGTAGGCGAAGTTGTCGCCGGCCACCGGCTCCAGGGTCGATGTCGCGGCGGCGGCCGCCGAGGCGACCCGATTGTTGATGCCCGCGAGCGCCTGGTTCAAGGATGTCACCACCGAGTCGGGGTTCGAGGCGCTGAAGAACAGTCCGCGCCCGTTGACGGCGGCATGCCAGAGATCGTCGAGTTTGGCCGGCTCATCATTCGGGACAGTGGTGTTATCGGTCGGCACCGGCCAATTGAGTCCACCCGAGCGAATCGATGCGAAATCGCCGGTGGTCGCCGTCTTGTAGTCCGATCTGAAATTCAGCTGGCCAGCGAGGCCAAGCCCCAGGGTGAAGGTGGTCATGTGCTGCCAGGTGGCCTTGTCGTCCTCGTCTCCGTTGCCGGCCCTCGGCACATTGTTCTGGGAGACATCGATGCCGCCGGCACCTGTGGTTCCAGTGGGGCGCAGGTCGGTGACGTAATAGTATTGCGCCACATCGGCAAGGCTGCGCATGCTGCCGCCCGTTCCGAGGGTGCTGGTCGTACATGGCCAGGCGGTGCAGGGCGCTGTCGGCAGGGGGGCTTCCCCGGCGACGGGCCGGCGACGGGCCGGTAGCGGGCTATAGGGCACCGTGGGCTGATCCACGCGGGTGCAACTGGTCCCCGGAACGTCGGTCCAGGCCGGGACGGTCGGACTGGCGGGCGTCCAGTTGGTGGATGACGTCTGTTGAAGTCCGGCTTTGAACGTGCCCGTCGTCGTGGATGTATAGGTTCGATACTGGATCTTCTGGGTTGCTACCGTGGTGCCAATGGTCTGGCATTCCGTCGCCAAGCCGACGGTGTAGCTGGGCCCGGTCGATTTCGGTACCGCGACGCAGGATGAGTTGTTGGCCCACGCCGACCAGGAGGCGTAGGAGCATTGCGTGGTCTCGCCGGAGGCATTGGGGGCTGTCGTTGCCGTGCAGGTGCTCACGGGATGCAGGGCCGTGGTGACCTGCGTCTGGCAGGTACGGGCGGTCAGGACGGTATAGGGTGACGATCCGGATTGGGCTTGGGTCGCGCAGGAGCTGACCGGCGTCGGCGTAGACCAGGCCGTGTAGCGGCAATCGGTGCCCGTGGCGGTATTCCATGTGGTCCCGTTTGAATAACTGGTGCTGGTCTTCGTGCAGGTGCCCGTGGCCGTCGCAAAGGCACCCCAGTTGTAGCGGCAGCTCCTCTGCGTACCTCCGCTCGTGTCCCAGGTGCAGGATGATGTATTGGTCCAGTCGCTAGGTTGAGTACAGGAACTGAGCGTCTTCGGGCAGGTCTGCAGGGCGCCGGTCGCCTTCTGCAGCGTCGAGGTCTGAGCGGTCAGCGTCGATGTCGATTGTTGCAGCTGCGCGGTGCGCTCCTGCAACTGCGACCCGACGGTTACGGCGGTACAACCCGTGCTGGTCACCTGGTACTCGTTTTCCTTGTCGGTCGTGACCCGCGTTTCGATGGCGCCGTCGTACATCGGCCGCGGACTGATGTAGAACTTGGCGCCGACTTCGTTGTACGCGTCGAGCGCGAAGGCGTCGCTGTCGTAGCTGACCGAACCGGGAACGTTGCCGGCAAGGTCCCTGCCCCTGTTGCTGTTCCAGTAGCCGTCGGTCGTCAGAATCGCGAAATTCTGCTGGCAGGAATACTGTACCGGATCCGGCTTGTCCGTCCCGGAGATCATTCCATCGTTGATGCCATCGCCCTTGCCCCCGTAATAGCGCCCCACCCGGGACAAGGCTTCACGTAGTGGCGTGTAGCCGTTGGTCGTCTGGGCATACAGCGCCTCGTACCAGTCGGACTTCTGCGTGGCGTCGAAATCCCTGATCGGAACGAACTTGGAATCCGATACCGGGCTGTTGGGGTTGATGGTGATGAAGCCCACCCGATACTTGTTCGTCAATGCCTGGAACGCGCGGCCGCCTGCAGCTTTCATCATCATCAGCCGCTTGCGGTAGTAGCTGTACCAGTTGGCATAGTTGAGCGCATCGGTGGAAGCGGCCGTGACCGTGATGCGTTCCCACACCAGCGTCTTGGGCGCAGTGCAGCTAGCCGGGGAGTTGGTGACGAAGCTTCCGTCGCTGCATATGCCGGTCTTGGTTGTGTCGGCAGTCAGCGTGCAGTGGTTGGAGCCGCTCGCTGGCCACGCCAGGTTGGCGGTCGCGCCGACGTATTTCCAGTAGTAGCGTGTGCCGAGGTCGGTACTGCAGGCCGAGGAACTGTAGCCGTTGTCGCAGGCAGCCGCATAGGTGGCAGGGCTCGCGCTATGAAGCATTATGCCTGTGCTGTCCTTGGGTACGACGTAGTTTGTCGCCGGGTTGAAGTACATGGTGTTGCAAAGGTGGTTGCGGTATCCGGCCTTATCGGTGTTGCCGCTCACCCCATCCGGCATGAACTCGTCGTTCATGGAGCCGGAGTCGTCGAGGATAAACATCACGTTGGGCTTGACCGATGCCGTCGTGCCTGATGCCAAGGGGGTGTCCGACGGCACCGCCGCCCAAGCGGACATGACCTGGGCCAACAAGGCCGCACTCGCCGCGAGCATCCATTTAGAGGGCTTCAACATGGCAATCTCCTAGAACAGCGTGACCTGCGTATACGCGATGGTGTTTCTGGGCCCGGTTACGCGGGTGGTAATGCGATAGAGTGGCGCGATGCTCGCCGTGATCTCCGGTACGTCCGTATGCATGACCGTCGTCACCGTCGACGAGTAGGAACACATCTGCCCGCTGGCGCTCAGACTGCCGGCCACGCTGCAGAGGCGATGGATGACGTAACGTACCTGGTTGCCGGCGCCGTCGTCCGCGGTGACGAGGGTCGATACCGTGTCGTCCCATGCGAAGGCGGTCGGATCGAACGGACCCGGGGCGCCCGCCGTCGTGCAATCGAGCGTCTGGCTGGTGTTCGTGTAGCAGGAGGCGGGAAAATACCCCGCCGCGCCGTTGGCGAGGGTGGCGGTGCTGCTACCCATCAGTCGCGCCCGCGCGGCTTCCGAGCCCTCCTCCGCAGAGTTGATGGCGGCTGATGTGAAGGTGAGGTTGCCGGCCAGGATGGCGGCGCCGCCCAGCTTGCGGAACATGGCGATGCCCGTCATCATCATGGCCACCAGCATGATGAGTGCAATGAGCAGCGCGACGCCGCGCTGGCGTGAGTGCCGACTGGGCCTTCTGCTCGCTACCAAAATCTTCTCCAGATCATGTTGCGCAACGGCACCGTGGCCTCGAAAACCGAGTAGCGGTAGTTGCGCCAGTTGTTGACTCCGAGATTGCCCGCGCCGGAATCGGCGGTGCCATCGACGTTGCGCATGGCAAAAGTGCCGCCGGACCAAGTCGGCGCCGCCGTCGTCACAGCCACGCTCTCGTAGTGTTCGCCTCGCGCCAACAGGGCGAAGCGGACCGCCCGTAGCTGGGTCCAGGTGGGCGTGGTCGCCTGCCAGGTGTCGATGATGTCGTCGTTGTTCGTGTCCAGCCCGTATTGCGCCTGAAGATTGATGATCCCTTCGCCGATGTCGGTCGCGGTGGTGCCCTCATGGATCAACTCGCTGCGCGTCAGCGCCCCTCGCGCCTGATCGACCGCATAGACGTTCAGGCGCGGATCGTCGCCGAGCGAGCGCAGCTCTCCGTAGGCCGGCGGGACCGAGGTGAAGGTCGTGAAGGAAACCGAAGGGTAGCGTGGCACACACGTCCACGGTCCGGGGGCGCTGCCGGTGCAAGCCCCCGCCGCGCCCGACTGCCGGTTCTCCGGCGGTTCGCTGGTCCGCGAATAGCTTGCCGTCAGATGCCCGGTTTCGCGTCCGCTGTTCGTGCCTGGAGGCTGGAGGTTGCTTATTTCGGCGAGCCGGCATGTTGTCGGCGAGGGCGTGGCCAAGATCACCAGGTCTCCCAACGACAGACCCGTGCGAGTGTCCTTCATCGTCGTCACGGTCTGGGTCGACGAGGCAACTTCGAAGGTCGCCGTCGGCGAATTGGAGTTGCCGGCGAGAATGCTGATCGTGTCCGGCAGTCCGCCGGCACCATCGGTGATCACGACGGGCGCAAGAGTGAAAGAAAAGTTTCTGGCGCCAATGGCGTCCTGGGCGGAGACGGTGCAGCCGAGAAAGTTTGAGTTGCCGAATCCGCTGCCGGCGTTGCGCAGGTTGCGCTCGAGGTTGAATGCGCTGATGGAGCCCGCGACCTGGGCATCGCCGCCGGAGGTGATGGAACTCCTCTGCTTGTCCCAGTTCTCCTGCACCATGAACATCGCGATCATGCTGATCAGCGCGATGACCACGCCAACCATGACCTCGACCAGCGTAAATCCCTTCTGCTTGTCCATGATCAACTGATGCTCCCGGTGACGACATGGCGGCGCATGACCGGCAGGCCAGGTTGTTGCCAGCAGACGACGATCCTGACTTGATTCGCGGTGCCCGTGCCCCAGGTCACGCGAACCTGCGCGTTGGCAGCCGGCAGTCGGCTGCCGCTGGCATTCAGATCGGTGCGCCATGCCGACACGATGTCGTTGCCCGGTGCCACGCCGCTCAGCGCCGCGCTGCTGAAGGTGCAACCATTGGGCAGGTCGCCGCCGCCCGGTTGGGACGCGAAGGAGTTGAGGCTGGCCTGAAAGGCCGCTTCACTGGTGCGGTTGACGCTGCCCTGGATGGCGGCGAGGATCCTGTTGGCGAACTGGTTGGCCTCGACGCGGTAACGCGTGTCCGTGGTCGTAGAAATTGCCGTGCCCTGCAGGGCGATCAAGCCGAGAATACCCGTGGTGAAGATCAGGATGGCGATCAACGCCTCAAGGATAAATGATCCGCGCTGATGCGTTTTCATGTTCAGGTCGGACATGCTCGTGTATCCGTTCCGGTTATCGTGGGGTCGCACAGCTTGATGCGTCCGGTCGGGGCGACCACGACATTGAGGCAGCGCATCGGCCCGCCATCCGCAATGCAGTCCCCGCCTGTCGGGTTTGTGAAGGAAAAAACGGCGGCCGCAGCGAGCGTCGTCCCGCCCAGGGGAGTGAAGGTGACGCCGGCGACGGTACGGATGACATTGACCACCGCCACCGTTCCCCGACCACCTTCCGCCGCGCTCTTCCCCTCGATGTAGGCGGCTCGGTCGAAGGTCCGGACCATCCACCCGGATGGCGCCCCGGTTGCACTGACGCCGCCTTCCGCGGTCGCCAGATTGCCGGGATCCGTGGCATTCGTCAGAATGACTTCCACCCGTACGTTTTGCGATGCCGCAGTGGCTTTGGCCACTTCGGCAGCGGAGAGAAACGCCCCGGCCGTGCTGCGGATACGCGCGTTCTCCAAGTACGTACTGAACGCGGGGATGCCAAGCGACAACAACACGCCCAGGATCGCGACTGCGATCATCAGTTCGACCAAAGTGAAGCCCCTTGGGCTGGGCATCAGCAGCCTCCCCCTTTGCCCATGACCCAGCAATTGGTCGCCGGCGCGGTCCATCCGTCGGGGACTGCCGTCGTGCGGCGGACATTGGCTTGGTCAAGGTCGAACGTGAAGCCCTCGCCCGTCGCTTGAATCCGATAGGTCGTCGCCGTCAGTTCGGGACATGTATAGGTGAAATTCTTCGTGGCGGGAAGCGGTGCCTGGGTGCCTGCCGCGCAGGCACCGACGTAGGTGCGGTTGTCTTGGAAGTGGCGTTCCATCTTTACTCGCATGTCCGACAAGGCGCTCACGGCTTCGGCAATCTTTGCGCGCGTGAGGTAATCGGTATATGCCGGTATCGCAACCCCGGCGAGAATGCCGATGATGGCGAGGGTGATCATCAGTTCGATCAGCGAGAACCCGGTTGCTTTGCGCATTTATCATTTCTCCAAGGTTTGTATGTCCACTGTATCGCTCGCCAGTTCCTCGGCATCTGCTTGCTTGATAGCAAATCCCTTGAGCGAAGCCCTAGTATTCTGCGACAAACGGCTCCTTTTTGCTGACCGGCGGGCGGCGGGTGGCAGTCGTCGACATCGTTCTTTCGCTTAGCGTCGACAGGCCTTATAATCGACGGCCCTACGCTGCTGTAGCTCAGTTGGTAGAGCAACTGATTCGTAATCAGTAGGTCGCCAGTTCGATTCCGGCCAGCAGCACCACCCAACTCACACGAAGGCTTGCTCGGCAAGCCTTCGTCGTTTCCGGCGGCGGCGTGCATGCCGCTGCATCAGGGCAGATGACCGACAACTGTTATCACTGCGGGCTGCCGATCCCGTCCGGGGCGGACTTTTCCGTCGAGATCGAGGGCGCGCCGCGTGCGATGTGCTGCGCCGGCTGCCAGGCCGTGGCACAGGCGATCGTCGCCAACCGCCTGGCCGACTACTACCGCCATCGCGATGCCCTCCCGGAGAGCCCACGCGAGGCGCTGCCGCTCGAGTTGCAGGAGCTCGGCCTGTTCGACCATCCCGAGGTGCAGAAGAACTTCGTGCGTCCGGTCGGCGAGCACGAGCGCGAGGCAGCGCTGATACTCGAGGGCATCACCTGCGCCGCCTGCGTCTGGCTCAACGAGGCGCACATCGCGCGCCAGCCCGGTGTGACCGCCGTGGATATCAATTACGCCACCCGCCGTGCGCGGGTGCGCTGGGACGAGCGGCAGATCAGGCTGTCGCAGATTCTCGAGGCCATCGCTGCGATCGGCTACCGCGCCCACCCCTACGACGTGATGCGTTCGGAGCAACTGGCGCAGAAGGAACGCCGCGCCGCCCTGTGGCGCCTGTTCGTCGCCGGCTTCGGCATGATGCAGGTGATGATGTACGCCATCCCGGTCTATATGGCCGGGGAGGGCGAGATGACGGCAGACATCGAGCAGCTGATGCGCTGGGCGAGCTTCGTGCTGACGCTGCCCGTGGTGCTCTACTCGGCGGCGCCGTTCTTCGTCTCGGCCTGGCGCGACCTCAAGCTCGGACGCGTCGGCATGGATGTGCCGGTGGCGCTCGGCGTCGGGGCGGCCTTCGCCGCGAGCACCTGGGCGACGCTGACCGCGGCCGGCGCGGTGTATTTCGATTCGGTGACGATGTTCGTGTTCTTCCTGCTGTCGGGGCGCTATCTGGAAATGATGGCGCGGCAGAAGGCGGTGCGCGGTATCGAGGAGCTGGCGCGGGCGATTCCCGCCTTCTGTACGCGGCTGCCGCGTTACCCCGCGATGGATGTCGAGCGCATCCCGGTGGCGGAGGTCGGCGTCGGCGACACGGTGCTGGCGAAGCCCGGCGAAACCATTCCCGTCGATGGCACGGTCCTGTCGGGCGAAAGCAGCGCCGACGAGTCGCTGCTGACTGGCGAAAGCCGGCCGGTGGCGAAAGTGGCGGGCGACGCTGTGGTGGGCGGCAGCGTCAATGTGGCGAGTCCGCTGGTGCTGCGCGTCGACCGCGTCGGCGAGGGCACGCGGCTGGCGACGATCCAGCGCCTGATGGAGCGTGCCGCCGCCGAGAAGCCGCGCATGGTCGAGATGGCCGATCGCATCGCGGGGCGCTTCGTCGTCACGCTCTTGCTGCTTGCCGCCGTGACCGCAATCGTCTGGTGGAATATCGATGCCGCCCGCGCGCTCTGGGTCTTCGTCGCGGTGCTGGTGGTGAGCTGCCCCTGTGCCTTGTCGCTGGCCACGCCGGCGGCGCTGACGGTGGCGACGGGGGCGATGACCCGCCATGGCGTGCTGGTGACGCGCGGCCATGCGATCGAGACGCTGGCGCGGGCGACCCATATCGTCTTCGACAAGACGGGCACCCTGACGGAAGGGCGGCCGCGGGTAACTGCGGCGCTGGCCCTGGGGCAAGTGGAGCTCATCGAGGCGTGGGCATTGGTCGCGGCTCTCGAGGCGGCGTCGGAGCACCCGATCGGGCGCGCGCTGCGCGATTCCGCGGTCGTTGGCGTGGCGCCAGAGCCGTCCCAAGGGATACCGCCGCACATAACTTTTGCGCCGCCTGGGGCGACGGAGTTGGTAGCGCGTACCGGGCGTGGCGTCGAGGGCCGCTGCGGCGGGCTGCTGCTGCGCATCGGTACGCCCGCTTACGTGGCTGAACTCCATGCGGCGGCAGAGCCTGCCGAGGCTGCCGGGTGGGCGGCGGAGGGAGCGACGGTGGTGGCTCTGGGCGATGCGGCAGGCTGGATTGCGCTGTTCCGGCTCGAAGATACGCCGCGGCCGGGCGCGGCCGCCGCCGTGGCGGCCCTGCGTGCGCAGGGCCTGGCAATTTCGATGCTTAGCGGCGATTCGCCCGGCGCCGTGGCGCGGATGGCGGCCGGCCTCGGGATCGGCGATGCGCGTGGCGCGATGACGCCCGAGGACAAGCACGCGGCGATCAAGGCGCTGCAGGATGGCGGGGCGGTTGTGGCGATGGTCGGTGACGGCGTGAACGATGCGCCGGTGCTCGCCCAGGCCCATGTCTCGATCGCCATGGGCAGCGGTACCGAACTGGCCCGCAGCCAGGCAGACGTGGTGCTGCTGTCCGACGATCCCATCCACCTCACCGAGGGCGTGACCGTGGCGCGACGCACCCTGCGCGTGATCCGCCAGAACTTGGTCTGGGCCTTCGTCTACAATGTCTCGGCGATTCCGCTGGCCATGGCAGGCTGGATCACGCCATGGATGGCCGGCATAGGCATGTCGGCGAGTTCGCTGCTGGTGGTGATGAACGCCCTGCGCCTGCAGGGGCAACGTGGGAAATGAGCGGGGTCTGAGCGATGGACGGCATGGATATTCTTTATCTGCTGATACCGCTGTCAATCGTGCTGGTGTTCCTGATCGGCGCCGGTTTCTGGTGGTCGCTGAAGAGCGGCCAGTTCGACGATCTCGATGGGCCGGGCTACCGCATCCTCATGGATGACGACCGCGTGCGCGCGGAGGATGGCCAGGACGCGTCGCTCCCCGAGAACCCACCGAAATGAAATATTTCTGCAATGTTGATCCAGATCAAAGCACTGCATTGGTGCAATGACCATACTACGACCCTAGGAATTCGGATGCGAGCCGTCGCTTGGGCTCCGTCCTGCAACGGTTAGTCTCTCTGTTGGGGTTGGGGGTGCGCTATACGCGCACCCTTTTTTTTCGCCCATTTTTCCTGCACACCGACACTCCGGAAGCGCCGGTAATTGAACCCTGAAACAGCTGCGTTGATCGGGCGATTGAATATGCGAAAGGACAGATTTATTGATTTGCGTCAAAATCCCGGTCGCTCTTGGGTATACTCTTCCGCTCGGGCCGCTGAGTACCAATGCTGTCGGTAGGGGCATTGGTGCGCAAGTTACTGATTTTTCTTAGTCTATGAGGTGATTCCATCATGCAATCGCAAGCGACTTACAACTACAAAGTCGTGCGCCAGTTCGCCGTGATGACCGTAATTTGGGGCATCGTGGGTATGCTGGTCGGCGTAATCGTCGCCGCTCAGCTCGTCTGGCCGGAGTTGAATGTCATCGAGTATCTGAGTTACGGTCGTCTCCGTCCGTTGCATACCAACGCGGTGATTTTCGCCTTTGGCGGTTGCGCGCTGTTCGCCACCTCCTACTATTCGGTACAGCGTACCAACCACACCACGCTGTTCTGCCCGCGGTTGGCCGCCTTCACCTTCTGGGGCTGGCAACTGGTCATCCTGCTGGCTGCGCTGTCGCTGCCGCTGGGTTATACCACCGCCAAGGAATACGCCGAACTCGAGTGGCCGATCGACATTCTGATCACCATTGTCTGGGTTTCCTACGCCGTGGTGTTCTTCGGCACCCTGATGAAGCGCAAGACGCCGCACATCTACGTGTCGAACTGGTTCTTCGGTGGCTTCATCCTGACCGTGGCGCTGCTGCACCTGGTCAATAGCGCCGAGATCCCGGTCTTCGCAGCCGGCGTCCTGACGCCGAAGTCCTACTCCGCCTACGCCGGCGTGCAGGACGCGATGGTCCAGTGGTGGTACGGCCACAACGCCGTCGGATTCTTCCTGACTGCCGGCTTCCTCGGCATGATGTACTACTTCGTGCCGAAGCAGGCCGGCCGCCCGGTGTATTCCTACCGTCTGTCGGTGGTGCACTTCTGGGCCCTGATCTTCACCTACATGTGGGCCGGCCCGCACCACCTGCACTACACCGCGCTGCCGGACTGGACCCAGTCGCTCGGCATGGTGATGTCGCTGATCCTTCTGGCGCCGTCCTGGGGCGGCATGATCAACGGCATCATGACGCTGTCGGGTGCCTGGCACAAGCTGCGCGATGATCCGATTCTCAAGTTCATGATCACCTCGCTGTCCTTCTACGGCATGTCGACCTTCGAAGGCCCGATGATGTCGATCAAGACGGTCAATGCGTTGTCGCACTATACCGACTGGACCGTCGGCCACGTGCACTCCGGCGCGCTGGGCTGGGTGGCGATGATTTCGATCGGCTCGATCTACTACCTGCTGCCGCGCGTCTTCGGCAAGACCGAGATGGCGTCGACCAAGCTGATCAACGTGCATTTCTGGCTGGCTACCCTCGGCACCGTGCTCTACATCGCCGCGCTGTGGATCTCCGGCGTGATGCAAGGCCTGATGTGGCGCGCCACCAACGTGGATGGCACGCTGACCTATTCCTTCGTCGAATCGGTGAAGTCTTCCTACCCGTTCTGGACCATCCGCGTCGTCGGCGGCCTGTTGTTCCTGACCGGAATGCTGATCATGGCCTACAACATGTTCATGACCATGGCCGGTGGTCGTGCGGTCAACGACGCCCCGGTGCTCGAGCCGGCCCACGCTCATTGAGCTCACGTCCAAATACAAGGAGCTAGATAATCATGTTGACGCATGAGCAAATTGAAAAGAACGTCGGATGGATGATCGTTCTGACGGTTCTGCTGGTGAGCGTTGCCGGTCTCGTCGAGATCGTGCCGCTCTTCTTCCAGACTTCGACGACCAAGCCGCTCAATGAGCTGGTCAAGCCGTACGACCCGGTTCGCCTGGCTGGACGCGACATCTACATCCGTGAAGGCTGCTATAACTGCCACTCGCAGATGATTCGTCCGTTCCGCGCCGAGACCGAGCGCTATGGCCACTACTCGGTGGCAGGCGAATTCGTCTATGACCATCCGTTCCAGTGGGGCTCCAAGCGTACCGGTCCGGATCTCGCCCGCGTCGGCGGCCGCTATTCCGACCAGTGGCACAAGATCCACCTGCTGAACCCGCGCGACGTCGTGCCGGAGTCGAACATGCCGGCCTACTACTGGCTGGATCGTCCGCTCAAGGACCCGCACATCGGCGCCAAGATGGAGGCGCTGCGCAAGGTCGGCGTGCCCTACAAGGACGACGAGATCGCCGGTGCCGCCAAGGCCATCGAGGGCAAGACCGAACTCGAGGCCGTGGTCGCCTACCTGCAGGGCCTCGGCCTGGCCCTCAAGCAGACCCGCTGATCGGCCATGGACATCAACGACCTGCGTTCCATCATCACCGTGCTGGTGTTCCTCGCGTTCGTCGGCATTGTTTGGTGGGCCTATTCGGACCGGCGCAAGGACGCCTACGACAAGGCCGCCCGCTCGGTGCTGGAAGATGACACGCCGCCCAGCGCGGAGCGTGGCGCGGGTCAAACGAATCACTGAAAGGAATTCGACATGGATTTCAAAAATACGAGCGACTTCGTCAGCGGCTTCTGGAACATGTACGTCGTGGTCCTCGCCTTGGCGAGCATCATCGGCTGCGGCGTGTTCCTGCTGATCCAGGACAGAGCCAAGTCCAACGCCGGTCAGACCACCGGCCACGTCTGGGACGAAACCCTGGAGGAATACAGCAACCCGCTGCCCAACTGGTGGCGCTGGATGTTCTACATCACCGTGGCCTTCGCACTGGTGTATGTGACCCTGTATCCAGGACTGGGCAACTTTGGCGGCAAGTTCGGTTGGACCATGCGCGGCCAGTACGAGGACGAAATGAAGCAGGCCGATGCGAAGTACGGCCCGCTGTTCGACAAGTACGCCAAGATGGACGTTGCGGCAGTGGCTGCCGATCCGCAGGCCAAGGAAATGGGCCAGCGCCTGTTCCTGACCTACTGCGCGCAGTGCCACGGCTCCGATGCCGGAGGCGCCACCAGTTTCCCCAGTCTGAAGGACAACGATTGGCTGTGGGGCGGCACGCCCGAGAAGATCAAGGAGACCATCACCGGCGGTCGTACGGCCGTGATGACGCCGAAGGGTACCAAGCCCGACATGGATGGCGAGCAGGTCAAGGACGTGGTGCATTATGTCCGTTCGCTGTCCGGCCTCTCCGCCGATTCGATCCGCGTCCAGCGCGGCAAGGACCTGTATCCGCAGGCCTGCGCTGCCTGCCATGGTCCCGAAGCCAAGGGCAATCCCGACGCCGGCTATCCCAACCTGACCGACAAGGTCTGGCTCTACAGCAGCCGCGAAGACAGCATGATCGAGACCGTCACCAAGGGTCGCCAGAACCAGATGCCGGCGTTCGGCGAGTTCCTCGGCCCGGCCAAGGTGCACCTGCTGACCGCCTATGTCTGGGGTCTGGGCGGTGGCGTCAAGGGCGAAGCCAAGCCCGCTGCGGTTCCGGCTGCGGAGCAGGCCGGCATGAGCGGTATGGGGGGCATGTCCGGCATGACCGCCGACAAGAAGTAAAATTGCAGCAAGCGCTCCCCGGCAGGAGGGCCGGGGAGCGGCTTCACCCCTGTTTGTTCATTCGAGTGTCATCATGACCACTGAAACCTCCAGTTCCTCCGCGACGACCGAGCAGGCCCAGGACGTCGCCCTTTTCGAAGTCCACAAGAAGATCCAGGTCCGCGCCGTCAGCGGGATTTTCGCCACTTGGCGCTGGGCGCTTGTCTGGTTCACCCAACTTCTTTTTTACGGTCTGTGCTGGCTGCCCTGGAATGGCCGGCAGGCCGTGCTGCTCGATCTGGTCGAGCGCAAGTTCTACATCTTCGGCTTGGTGTTCTGGCCGCAGGACGTCATCTTCCTGGCCGGCCTGCTGATCATCTCGGCCTACTCGCTGTTCCTGTTCACCGCCGTCGGCGGCCGTCTCTGGTGCGGCTATGCCTGTCCGCAGACCGTCTATACGGAAATCTTCCTCTGGATCGAGCAGAAGATCGAGGGAGATCGTAACGCCCGCATGAAGCTCGATGCGGCGCCGATGTCGGCCCGCAAGTTCATGATTCGTGGCTCGCGCTATGCGGCCTGGGTCGCGGTGGCGCTGTGGACCGGCTTCACTTTCGTCGGCTACTTCACGCCGATCAAAACGCTGTCTAGCGAACTGATGACGCTCTCCTTCGGCCCGTGGGAGACCTTCTGGATCCTGTTCTACGGCGCCTTCACCTATGCCTTCGCCGGTCACCTGCGCGAGCAGGTCTGCAAGTACATGTGTCCCTACGCCCGCTTCCAGGGCGTGATGTTCGACCCCGATACGCTGACCATCACCTACGACGAGGAGCGCGGCGAGCCGCGCGGCACCCGCAAGAAGGGCGCCGATTACAAAACCCAGGGCAAGGGTGACTGCGTCGATTGCGGCATCTGCGTCCAGGTCTGCCCGACCGGCATCGATATCCGCCAGGGCCTGCAGTACGAGTGCATCGGTTGCGCCGCCTGCATCGATGCCTGCGATCAGGTGATGGAGAAGATGGCCTATCCGAAGGGCCTGATCCGCTACTCGACGGAGCACGCCATCGCCCAGCACTGGGGCTGGAAGGACATCGCCGGCCATATCGTGCGTCCGCGCGTGGTGATTTATACCGTCATCCTCGTGGCGATCACCGCCGCCTGGTTCTGGGGGCTGGCCAACAAGCCGGTCCTGCGGGTCGATGTCATCCGCGATCGTGCCACGCTGGCGCGCGAGGTCGAGAATGGCCTGATCGAGAATCTTTATCGCCTTCAGGTCATGAACGTTTCGGAATCGGCGGAGCGCTATTCGATGAGCGTCACCGGCCTTCCGGGCATTCGCCTCGCGGGAGAGACGGAAATCGAAGTTCCCGCCGCCTCCAACAAGAGCATCCTGGTCCAGGTTCGCGTGCCGCCCGAATCGGGCAAGCAGGGCTCGAACGTGGTCTTCTTCGACGTCAAGTCGACCCGAAACGACAAGATCGCCGTGCACGAGAAGGCGACCTTCCTGATTCCCCGGTGACCCGTACGATGAGCATCCCTCTGAAATCTTCGCAGCCCTGGTATCGCGAGCCCTGGCCCTGGCTGCTGATGCTCGGCCCCTTCGTGGTGATCCTCGCCGGCACCTATACCGCCTGGCTGGCGATATCCACGAGCGACGGTCTGGTGACGGACGACTATTACAGGAAAGGCCTGAAGGTCGACCAGACCATCGCGCGCAGCGAGCGGGCCAAGGCGCTAGGGCTGGTTGCTGCCGTGCGCGTCACCTCCGACACGCTGTCGCTGCGCCTGACGGCAGCGGACAAGCAATTCATCGCGCCGGAGCGGCTGGTGGTGATCGTGTCCCATCCGACCCGCGCCGGTCTCGATCAAACGCAGACCGTCATCCGCGAAGGTGCTGCCTACGCCGCCAAATTCCGCCTTCCGGCTTCCGGCCACTGGCTGGTGTCGATCGAGGATGAAGCGAAGACCTGGCGTTTGCTGGGCAATGTCGTTCTACCTGCTGCCGGGGAGGTTTCCATCGGCGGCACGGCCGAAGTTTCCCGTCACCCTTAAAAAGGAGAGCACGACCATGGCATGGCAACTGTTGTTTGGCTCGGATATGGGGCTGTTCAGCCTCTTCGTGATCGCTTTCGTGATTGCCATGGCGATATTCCTCTACCGCTACGCCACGAAGCATATGGAAGAGGACGCCAGGCAGGCCAAGTAGTTCAGGTATAAACTAACGGTCGCGGCGACGATCCGGAAGAGGTCGCGTCTGCACCGTTGGAGCAACAACCCATCGACTTAACGGAGGGACAGCATGCAGCGACTGCTTTGGGTGCTTTGGCCGTCATTCATCGTGGCGGGAGTGGCCGAGGGCCTCTTCTTCACGGTGGTCAATCCGCAGGAACTCTACCTTTTCGGTGAGCCGGTCCATTTCTCGACTCTCGCCACCTTATCCATCGGATTCCTCGCCTTCTGGGCGATCTGCGCCGGTTCCAGCCTGTTCACCTGCTTCCTGCAGAAGACGCCGGGGGAAATCAACGGCCGCGGCTGCGGCCAGCCGCCGGCGTCACCGGCAGCGCGGTGACCTAAAGTGGCGGCCCCACGCCGATCGGCGGCGGGGCGAGATTGACGATGCGCGAGAACAAATTGCGGAACTCGTGATCGGGTTCCGCGCCGAAGCGCGGATCGCCGTTTTCGCCAAAGGCCCGCGCGATCTCGATCCAGTCTTCGGCTGTCAGATACTGCTTTGCCAGCGGGATGACAACCCGCTCCTCCAACGCCATGTGCTGCCAGGCTTCGTCGGAGTGCCTGTCGGCCGCTGCGGCGAAGGCCTCGAGTCCGCCGGGCTTGCCGGCCTCGAGTTCGCCGAGCGCCTGTTCCAGCGCGCGCAGATGGCCACCCGATTCGGCATGCTGACGCTCCAATTCGTCGAGCGTGGCATCGGCCTCGTGGGTGCGCACGCGCAACCTGGCGAAAAGGTAGGCATCTTCCTTCGGATTGTGCAACTTCTCGGAAAAGGCGTCCATATAGTAGAGCATTGCCCAGAGCAACTTGAAATCGGGTTTGGCTCCCTTCTCGCGCATTTCGCGTACGAGGAACTTGAGGCCGTGCACCACTGCTGAGAGCGAGCGATGCTCGTCGTGGATGATGGCAAGGGCGGAATTGAGCATCGTGAGGCGGGTGTGGCGCCAGCGCCGACTTGTCTAGCGGTAGACCAGCACCGGAATCGTCGAGTGGGTCAGGACCTTCTGCGTTTCCGATCCCAGCAACAGCCCACTGAAACCGCGTCTGCCGTGCGAAGCCATGAATATCAGGTCGCAGCCGGCGCCCTGTGCCGCCTCGATGATCGCCATGTAGGGAATGTCGCTGGTACTGCTGCGCGAAGCGCAGGCCACGCCGGCCTCGATGGCCGACGCCTCGGCCTTGCCGAGGATGTCCTTCGACTGCTGTTCCGCCATTTCCGCGAATTTCTCCGGCGTCGTCGGGTCGATCAGAGCGCCCTCGCCGTAAAAGGCGACGGGATAATCGGGCTTGGCGAAGAAGAAGGTCACGCGGGCTCCCGTCTCGCGGGCGAAGGTGACGGCACGCCGCACCGTGTCGAGAGAGAGTTGGGAACCGTCGGTGGGAACGAGGATGTGCTTGAACATGCCCAATCTCCTGCACTGTTATGGTAATAATTATGCGGCCGGTGGGGCGTCTTGGCTTGATCAAAGTCAACATCGTTATCGATGCAGTGCACAAAAATAGCACTTGTCCGCCGTACGGCCGGTTTGGCGCGCCGCTCGCGGCTTCGGAGGCAACGATGACGAATCTCAAGCTGGGCAAGACGACCATGCACCCGACCGAAACCTTCAAGGTCATGCACGAGGCGGTCGAGGCCAATATCGACCCGATGGGCGTCGCGATGCCGATGGTGCATGCCCAACTGGCCTGGCTGGCGCACCCGCAGGAGCTGGCCGAGATGCTGTCGGGCTTCTCGAGCAGGATGCTCGAGCTGCAATGGCACTCGTGGCTGCGCGCATTCGGTCAGCCGAGCGACGATGTCGAGAGGCCAAACCCAGACGACACGCGCTTCAGTGATCCCGTCTGGCGGGAGTCGGCGAGCTGGGATATCGCCAAGGAATGGTATCTGGTGATGACCCACCATATCCAGGACATGCTCTACCAGACGCCCGGACTGTCGAGCAAGGATCGTCGCCGTGCCGCCTTCTGGTGGCGGAAATGGCTCAACGCCATGGCCCCGACCAACTTTCTCTGGTCCAACCCGGTGGCCATGCGCAAGGCGGCCGAGACCAACGGCGAGAGCCTGATCCGCGGCATGCGCAACTTCCTCGACGACCTGCAGGCGGGCAACATCCGCATGACCGGTCCGCACGACTTCGAGGTCGGCAAGAACCTCGCTACTACGCCGGGCAAGGTGGTGTTCCGCAACCAGCTGCTCGAGCTGATCCACTACGTGCCGACGCAGCCGAAAGTGCATACGCAGCCGCTGGTGATCGTGACGCCGTGGATCAACAAGTACTACATCCTCGACCTCAACCCCAAGAAGAGCATGGTGCGCTGGCTGCTCGACCAGGGCATCGACGTCTACATCACCAGCTGGAAGAACCCGGGTGCGGAAATGCGCAACGTCGGCTTCGACGACTACATCACCGAAGGCGTCGATCGCGTCATGCAGGTGGCGAAGGAAATTTCGGGGGCAAATCAGGTGCATGCCGCGGGCTACTGCATCGGCGGCGCAGCGCTCGCCACCTACATGGCCTGGGCCAACCGGCAATACCCCGCCAACCAGATGCCGGTCGCCAGCGCAAGCTTTCTCACCACGCTGGTCGATTATCACAAGCCCGGCGACATCGAGGTCTTTCTCGACGAGGGCAGTTTCCGCTGGCTGTCGCGGGCCATGGAGGAAAAAGGCTTTCTCGACGGCAAGGAAATGGCGGCCGCCTTCCGCCTGCTGCGCTCGAACAGCCTGGTCTGGCACTACGTCGTGCACGGCTATCTCTACGGCGAATCGCCGCCTCCGTTCGACGTGCTGTTCTGGAACATGGACACGACGCGGATGCCGGCGAAGATGCACACCTGGTACCTGCGCAACTTTTATCTCGACAACCTGCTGGTGAAGAAGGACCTGCTGACGGTGGCCGGGCAGCCGATCAACCTCGAGCGCATCACCCAGCCGGTCTATGCCGTCGGCGCCGAGGACGATCACATCGCGCCTTGGCGCCAGACCTTCCGCATCCACAACTACGTCAACGGCCCCAAGCGCAACGTGCTGTCGAGTTCGGGACATATCCTCGGCATCGTCAATCCGCCGGTGACCCCGCCCAAGCGCGAGTACTGGGTCGGCCCGGCCGAGCGCCACTATTCGACCGACGTCTGGAAGGAGCATGCCGAGCATCGCGCCGGCAGCTGGTGGGAGGACTGGATGGCCTGGCTCAAGCCCATGGCGGGCGAGCCGGGCACGCCGCCGGCCGTGGAAACAAAACAATATCCGGCACTGGCCAATGCCCCCGGTACCTACGTGCTCGAAACCTGACTCGTCCCGGCCATCCGGTCGAGACGACGGCCGCGGCTATCGGATATCATTGCAACTTTGGGCCTGATGTCGCCGGACGCACCGGACGTGCCGGCGCGTGCGGCCTTGGACGATCGACAATGAAATGTGTGGATGACTTCCGCCTGCGTCTGGGCGGCCGTGAACTGGTACCCATCGTCATCGGCGGCATGGGGGTCGACATTTCGACGGCCGAATTGGCGCTCGAGGCCGCCCGCCTCGGCGGCATCGGCCACATTTCCGACGCCATGGTGCCGACCGTTTCCGACAGGCGCTTCAAGACGCGCTTCGTCAAGGACAAGCTCAAGCAGTACAAGTACAACGTCACCAACAGCGACAAGACCGATGTGCGTTTCGATCTCGGTCACCTCGCCGAGGCCACGCGCCTGCACGTTGGCCGCACCATGGAAGCCAAGCGCGGCGACGGCATGGTCTTCATCAACTGCATGGAAAAGCTGACCATGAACGCGCCGAAGGAGACGCTGCGCGTGCGCCTGGCCTCGGCCCTCGATGCCGGCATCGAGGGCATCACCCTGGCGGCAGGCCTGCACCTTGGCTCCTTCGCCCTAATGGAGGATCACCCGCGTTTTCGCGACGTCCAGCTCGGCATCATCGTTTCATCGCTGCGTGCGCTGCAGCTGTTCCTGAAGAAGAATGCCCGCATCGGTCGCTTGCCCGACTATGTCGTGATCGAAGGGCCGCTGGCCGGCGGCCACCTCGGCTTCGGCATGGACTGGGCGAAATTCGATCTGCACACCATCGTCGCCGAAATCCGCGCCTGGCTCAAGGCCGAGCAGCTCGACATCCCGCTGATTCCGGCCGGCGGCATTTTCACCGGCGGCGATGCCGTGGACTTCCTCGACGGCGGCGGCGCGGCGGTTCAGGTGGCGACCCGCTTCACCGTGGCGAAGGAATGCGGCCTGCCCGAGGACGTGCAGCAGAAGTACTTCCTGGCCAGCGAGGACGACATCGAGGTCAATGGCATTTCGCCCACCGGCTATCCCATGCGCATGCTGAAGAACAGCCCGGCCATCGGTGCCGGCACCCACCCGAATTGCGAGTCCTTCGGCTACCTGCTCGACGCCAACGGACGCTGCGCCTACATCGATGCCTACAATCGCGAGGTCGCGGCCCATCCCGCAGCCAAAAAGATTTCGGTCCCGGACAAGACCTGCTTGTGTACCCATATGCGCAACTTCGAGCTGTGGACCTGCGGCCATTACACCTACCGGCTCAAGGACACCTCGCGCCGCAACGCCGATGGCAGCTACCAGCTGCTTTCGGCCGAGCACATCTTCAACGACTATCGCTTCAGCAAGGGCAACGTCATCGCGCTGCCCGCCATGCCGGAAGCCGCGTGAAGCCGGGGCGGGATGCCGGCGGAGCGCGCCGCGACGTCGACCGGACCGCGAAAATCGAGGTCGGCGCCGTCAAGTCCTGATTCTTTGACAGTCGTCAAGGCTCTGCCGCCGCCGGGTCGGCAGACTGGGCTCCTGCCATAAACGACATGAGTCACGACCCGATGAGCACCACCGAAGTCCTGCATCACCATCACAAGCACTGTGACCAGTTGTTCGCCGATGCCGAGGCTGCCGGCGTGAAGGGCGACTGGGGGGCCGCCGTGGCCGACTTCACCCGTTTCCGCGACGAATTGCTGGCGCATTTTTCGACCGAGGAGCAGGTACTGTTCCCGGCCTTCGAGGCGGCGACCGGCATGGTCGGCGGCCCGACCCAGATGATGCGTTTCGAACATGCCCAGATGCGTGAACTGCTTGAACAGATGCAGGCAGCGATCGATCAACGCGTGCGCGATCCGTTCGCCGGTGCGGCGGAGACCCTGCTGGTGCTGATGCAACAGCACAACATGAAGGAGGAGAACATCCTCTATCCGATGTGCGACCGCACGCTCGCCGGCTCGGTCGATGTCGCCGCCGGCCTGCGCGAGCGACTGGAGGAGAAATGTCCAGCCAGCGCGTGATCGACGGCCGCGACATGCAGCCGCCGGAGCCACTGGAGAAGGCGCTTGAAGCGCTGGACACGTTGCCGCCGGACGGCGAGCTCGTCCTGCTGCTCTACTGCCAGCCGCATCCGCTTTACCAGATACTGCGTCGCAACGGCTACGTCTGGACGGAGACGATGCAGTCCGACGGTACCAACGAGATTCACATCCGCAAGGCTGCCTCGGCCTGAGCGGGCGGCGCCGCGGCTCCCATGCACCCCAACCTGTCTTTCGAGCAGGCGCCACCGATCTGGGTGCCCTATCGTTTCTTCCTGACCGCGCCGCTGTTCGGCATCGCCACCGGTCTGTTGCTCGCATGGTCCGGGCCGGAGGCGCTGGCCTCGCGGTGGACGCCGGCGGCGCTGGCACTGACCCACCTGATGGTGGCCGGCTTCATGTTGCAGGCGATGTGCGGCGCGCTGCTGCAGTTCATCCCCGTCGCGGCCGGCGGCAACATCTGGCGGCCGACACTCGTGGCCGGCGTCGTTCATCCCATGCTTGCCGTCGGGGCGGCACTGCTGGCGGGGGGCTTCCTCGCCGGCCCCGGTCCCTGGTTCGCTGTCGGTGCCGGCTTGATCGTCACGGCCCTAAGCATCTATGTCGTGGTCGTCGGCATCGCGCTGTTTCGGGCACCGGCGCGCGGCGCTACGATCCTCGCCCTGCGCGTCGCCATCGCCGCCCTGGTCGTCACCTATGTGCTGGGCTTCACCTTGGCCCAGGGCCTGCGAGGGGTGGGTGGCATCCCGCTGCTCGAGTTCACCCATGTTCACGCCGCCTGGGGGCTGGGTGGCTGGGCGCTGCTGCTTCTGAGCGGCGTTTCCTACTACGTCGTGCCGATGTTCCAGCTCACCCCCGCCTATCCGGCGTGGCTGGGGCGACTGCTGCCATGGACGTTGCTGACGGCGTTGCTGCTCTGGGCGACGCAACTGACGGGGGAAGCCCGCGCCTGGCATTCATGGGTGCTGCTGGCCGGCCTGTTGGCGGCAGGCCTGTTCGCGCTGGTGACCCTGCGGCTGCAGGCGCAGCGTCGCCGCCGCGTGCCCGACGTGACGCTGACCTTCTTCCGCATCGGCATGGCGAGCCTGTTGGTCATCGTCCTGGCCATCGCGCTGATCACCGTGCCGCCGGCGCCGACTTTTCTGCCGGTGCGGGAATGGGCCGTGCCGATCGGCATCCTGACTTTCGTCGGTCTCTTCGTCTCAGTGATCACGGGCATGCTCTACAAGATCGTGCCCTTCCTCAACTGGCTGCATCTACAGCGTCTGGGCGGGCTGACGGTGTTCCCGCCGAACATGAGGGACATGATTCGCGAGCGCGCCATGGTGTGGCAGATGCGGCTGCACCTGGCCGCGCTGGCGGCGTTGCTGGGGGCCGCGACGTGGCCGCCGCTGACGGCAATCGCCGGACTGCTGTTCGCCGCCTCCTGCGCTTGGCTGGAGTGGAACCTGCTCGGCGGGGTACGGGTCTATCGAACGTTCAGAGATCGTATTCGCGCAGTCGACGCATGTCATGCGCCTTGATGATCTTGCCCTGCACGGTGATCAGTCCCGCTTCGGAGAGCTCGTGGAAAATGCGCGAGAGGGTTTCCGGCGTGAGGTTGAGGCGCGAGGCGATGATCTGCTTCGAAGTCGGCAGCGAAATCTCCAGTTCCCCGTCGCATTCGGCGTCGGCGCCATGCGGGCAATGCTGCAGCAGGTAGCCGATCACGCGCTGCGCCGAGGAGCGCAGCGAGTAGGACTCGACGTCGTTGATCAGGGAATGCAGCCGCGCCGCCATGCCCGCCAGCATGCGCCGGGCGAACGTCGGGTCGCTGCCGAGCAGTTCGAAGACTGCCTGCATCGAGACATGAAGGAGCAGGGTGTCCATCAGCGCTTCGGCGAAGATGGGATACGGGCGGTCCATGAACATCACGGCCTCGCCGAAGCTCTGGCGCGGGCCGAGGATCTCGACCACCTTCTCGTTGCCGCTGGCGGAAGGAAAGGCCAGCTTGACCTGACCGTAGACGATGATGAAGAAGCCCTTGGGCATGTCGCCCTTCTGGAACAGCATTTCCCCCTTGCCGAGCCGCTTCTCGCGCGTGCCGGCCGCGATCGGCGCGACCTGATCCGGCGTGAGTTCCTGGAACAGCGGCAGGCGCGACAGCAGCGCCGGGATGTCGAGTTTGTCCTGTTTGGTCTGCATGGTTCCCTCGGTTGGCGGGCTGAAAAATACCATGCTTTATCGCGCGGGTGAGCCCCGATGTACTGGTATTCCCTGCTCAAGCATCTGCATGTCACCTGCGTCGTGCTCAGCATCAGTGGCTTTTTGTTGCGCGGCGTGTTGATGCTGGCCGATTCGCCGCTGCGCCAGGCGCGCTGGCTGCGCATCGTTCCGCACGTCAATGATGCACTGCTGCTGACGGCGGCGCTGGCGCTGACCGTGGTGATCGAACACTACCCCTTCGTCGACGCCTGGCTCACCGCCAAGGTGTTCGGCCTGCTGCTCTACATCGTGCTGGGATCGGTGGCACTGAAGGCGGGGCGTACCCGCGCGGTGCGCGTCGCGGCCTGGCTCGCCGCGCTGGCGATGTTCGGCTATGTCGCCTCGGTGGCGCTGACCAAGGACGTGCGGGGATTCCTGGCCTGGTTCGGCTGGATCTAGTTCAACCGTGCGAGCTGTGCGGCGTCGGCAGCGGCGTGTGCGTGAGCAATGCCTTGAGAGCGGCGAGGTCGAGGATGCGGATGTGCTTCTGCTGCACGGCGATGAAGCCCTCTTCCTGGAAGCGGGAGAAGGCGCGGCTCACGGTTTCCAGCTTGAGACCGAGGTAGGAGCCGATCTCCTCGCGCGTCATGCGCAGGTGGAATTCGGCGGCCGAGTAGCCGCGGGCGGTGAAGCGCTGGGACAGGTTGAGCAGGAAGGCGGCGAGGCGCTCCTCGGCGCGCATCGTGCCGAGCAGCATCATCACGCTCTGGTCGCGCACGATCTCGCGGCTCATCACCTTGTGGAAGTGGTGTTGCAGGGTGCGCATCTCGCTCGACAGCTGCTCGAGCTGGGCGAAGGGAATCACGCAGACCTCGCTGTCCTCGAGCGCGACCGCGTTGCAGGTGTGCGACTCGAGGCTGATGCCGTCCATGCCGAGGATCTCGCCCGCCATCTGGAAGCCGGTGACCTGGTCGCGGCCGTCCTCCATCAGCACGTCGGTCTTGAAGAAACCGGCCTTGATGGCGTAGATGGCTTCGAACGGAACGCCGGTGCGGTAGAGATGCTGGCCGCGCTTGACCTTGCGCCGCGTCGATACCAGCGAGTCGAGGCGCTGGATTTCCGCTTCGGACAGGCCGAGTGGCAGACAGAGTTCCTGCAGATTGCACTGCGAGCAGGCGGCCTTGAGCGAATGCGCGGTCAACGGCACAACATTGCCGAGATCGTCGCCCGGAGGGCATTCAGAGACGCGTTTGATCTGTGTCAACGCTGCATTCCCGCGGTTCCGGCATCGTTGCCACCTGACAAAAGGCGGCGCAGTCCGTCAAGGTTGAATGGATGACCAGCAACTTCCAAGAACTCGTTTTCGATCCGCAAGTCATCCGCCGCTTCGACGTCAATGGCCCGCGCTATACGTCCTATCCGACGGCGGACCGCTTTGTCGAAGCCTTCGGCTCCGATGCATATCGCAATTGGCTGGGACGACGCACGGTCGGCGGCAGTGGACGACCGCTGTCATTATACGTCCACATCCCCTTCTGCAATACCATCTGCTACTACTGCGCCTGCAACAAGATCATCACCAAGGATCACGGCCGTTCCGCCAAGTACATCAAGTACCTGGGCAAGGAAATCGCCATGCAGACCGCGGCGCTGGACGGCAACCGCGACGTCATCCAGCTGCACTGGGGCGGCGGCACGCCGACCTTCCTCGCGCACGACGAAATGAAGCGGCTGATGGAGATCATCAACAGCCACTTCAAGCTGCTGCCCGGGGGCGAATATTCGATCGAGGTCGACCCGAGGAAAGTCGACCGTGAGACGGTGAAGCTGCTGGCCGAGCTCGGCTTCAACCGCATGAGCGTCGGCGTGCAGGACTTCGAGCCGGTGGTGCAGCAGGCCGTCAATCGCATCCAGAGCCTCGACGAGACCAAGCTGGTGATCGACTCGGCGCGGGAGTTCGGCTTCAAGGGTATCTCGGTCGACCTCATTTACGGCCTGCCCAAGCAGAACGTCATCAGCTTCAACCATACGCTCGACGAGGTGCTGAAGCTCTCGCCCGACCGGCTGTCGATCTACAACTACGCTCACCTGCCCAGCCTGGCCAAGCCGCAGCGCCGCATCCACGAATCCGAGCTGCCCTCGGCCGACGCCAAGCTGCAGATCCTGCAGCTGGCGATCCGCCGCCTCACCGACGCCGGCTACGTCTTCATCGGCATGGACCACTTCGCCAAGCCCGACGACGAGCTCGCCGTGGCACAGCGCCAGGGCCGGCTGCACCGCAACTTCCAGGGCTACTCGACCCATGCCGAGGCCGACCTGCTCGCCTTCGGCGTCTCCGCCATCGGCAAGGTCGGACCGACCTACTGCCAGAACTTCCGCACGCTCGACGAATACTACGACGCCATCGACCACAACCAGCTGCCGGTGATGCGCGGGCTGGAGCTGACCGCCGACGACCTGCTGCGGCGCTCCATCATCCAGGCACTGATGTGCCATTTCGAGCTCTCCATCGAATCGGTCGAGATCGCCCACCTGATCGACTTCAAGTCGTATTTTGCCGAGGAACTCGCCGCGCTGCGCGAGATGGAGCAGGCGGGCCTGCTGTCCATCGACAGTCAGTGGATCACCGTGCAGCCAAAGGGCCGCATGCTGGTGCGCGTCATCGCCATGGCCTTTGACCGCTATCTGCGCACCGACCGCGAGCGCGCGCGCTACTCGAAAGTCATTTGACGGATTCCGTCTTCCTGTCGTTGTTCATCGTAGGCTTTCTCGGCGGTGGCCACTGTGTCGGCATGTGCGGCGGCATCGTCGGCGCGCTGGCGCTGCAGGGTGACGGCACCGGGCCGCGCTGGCCGCTGCATCTCGCCTACAACGCCGGGCGCATCGCCAGCTATGCGATTGCCGGCGCCATCGTCGGGGCGCTCGGCAGCCTGACCGTCGTCGCCGGTCCGACATTGCCGCTGCGCCAGGGACTTTATCTGCTGGCGAGCCTGATGCTCGTTGCCATGGGGCTGTACCTGATCGGCATGACGGGTTCGCTGGCCTGGCTGGAGCGGGCGGGGCAGGGCATCTGGCGCCGCATCCAGCCGCTCACTGCGCGCTTCCTGCCGGTGCGCGGCGTGGCCCAGGCATTGCCGTTGGGCCTGCTCTGGGGCTGGCTGCCCTGCGGCCTGGTCTATAGCGCGCTGGTCTCGGCGCTGGCGACCGGCTCGCCAGCGAAGGGGGCGGCGGTCATGCTGGCCTTCGGTCTCGGTACCCTGCCCAACCTGCTGCTGGCCGGCTACGTGTTCGCGCGCTTCCGCGGCTTTGCCCAGGCGCGGGCCGTCAGGCTGGCGTCGGGGCTGCTGGTGCTCGGCTTCGGCGTCGTCGGCTTGTGGCGCGCCGCGACATTCCCCGCTGGCTGACTAGAACGCAGGTGCCGCGGATGGCGGTGGCGGCGGTGGCGCGGAAATCCACGTGCCGGTGGCGAACCAGGCCGCCGCCAGGGCGAGGACCAGCGCGACAATGAAGGCGACGAACCCGCCGCCGGACAGCGATTCCTCGCTTTGATCGCTGCGCTCCTTCCAGCCGCGCAGCATCGGTCGTACCAGGTCTTCCTTCTTGACGCGCACGTAGAAGGTGATGGCCCCCAGATGCAGCGCGACCAGCGCGCCGACCAGCCAGGCATTGAGGCTGTGCAACGCGGTCAGCCTGTCGCTGGTCGACTTGGACACCAGGTTGTAGAAGTAGCCGTTGAATGCGATGTCATCGTTGCCGAAAAGGCCGCTGGCGGCCTGTGCGGCGAGGACTGTCAGCAGGCCGAGCACCGACAGTGCGCCGAGGGGATTGTGGCCGAGGCCCTGCCAGCGGCCCTGCAGGGTGTCGCGGATCGCCGCCGGGCCGCGCACGAACTGGCTGAAACGGGCGTAGGTCGAGCCGGCGAAGCCCCACACGATGCGGAAGACGAGCAGGCCGACGATGGCGATGCCGAAGCGGCCGTGCCAGACCATGGCGTTGCCGCCGATGAAGCCGCTGATCGCGGCGCCGGCAACCAGCGCCACCAGCGACCAGTGAAACACACGCGTCGGCAGGTCCCAGACACGGACCCGCTTCTGCCATTCGGCGCCGCCGGGGACTGCAAGGCACATGTCAGACGCAGGCTCCGTCCTCGGTCACGCCCTCGGCCTTGTCTTTCTTGGCCTTGACGAACTGCTCGCGCGAAACGCCCATCCACATCACCAGCGGGCTGGCCACCAGCACCGAGGAGTAGATGCCGAAGAGAATGCCGATGGTCAGCGCCATCGCGAAGTAATGCAATGCCGCGCCGCCGAACACCAGCATCGAGGTCGCCATGGCCTGGGTGCAGCCGTGGGTGATGATGGTGCGCGAGATGGTGCTGGTGATGGCGTGGTCGAGCACCTGCGGCGTGGTGAGGCCGCGCTTCTTCTTGAAGGTCTCGCGCACCCGGTCGAAGACGATGACCGACTCGTTCACCGAGTAGCCGAGCACGGCCAGTACCGCGGCGAGGACCGGCAGCGAGAACTCCCACTGGAACAGGGCGAAGACGCCGAGGATGATGATGACGTCGTGCAGGTTGGCGATGATTGCCGATACCGCGAAGCGCCACTCGAAGCGGAAGGCGAGATAGACGACGATGCCGATGATCACCAGCAGCAGCGCCAGCGCGCCGTCCTCGGCCAGTTCCTTGCCGACCTGCGGGCCGACGAACTCGACGCGCTTGAGCGTCGGCGTGTTTGCGGCGCTTGTCGCCGTATCGCCAGCGCCAGCGCTCTGTGTCCCTCCGGGAACTTTTTGCAGCGACTCGATGACGCGCTCGCCGACTTTGGCCGACTCGGTGTTCTTGGTCAGGGGGACGCGGATCAGCACGTCGCGCGATGAACCGAAGTTCTGCACCTGCGGGTCGGCGAAGCCGTCGGCCTCGAGCGCCTTGCGGATCCGTTCAAGATCCGGTGCCTGGGTGTAAGACACTTCGAGCAGCGTGCCGCCGGTGAACTCGATGCTGAAGTGCAGGCCCTTGGTGGCGAGGAAGAACACCGCGGCGAGGAAGGTGATCAACGAGATGACGTTGAACACCAGCGCGTGGCGCATGAAGGGGATGTCTTTTCTGATGCGGAAGAATTCCATGGTGCTTTCCCCTTACTCGGCCGCGCCGGCCGCTGCTGATTCCGCGCCGGGCTTCCAGAGCTGGCCGATCGACAGCTTGTCGAGCTTGCGGCGGCGGCCGTAGATCAAGTTGATGAGGCCACGCGATACCACTACCGAACTGAAGATCGAGGTGAGGATGCCGAGGCAATGCACCACGGCGAAACCGCGCACCGGACCGGAACCGAAGATCAGCAGCGCCACGCCGGCGATCAGCGTGGTGACGTTGGAGTCGAGAATCGTCGCCCAGGCGCGCTCGTAACCCGCGGTGATGGATGCCTGCGGACTGGAGCCGCTGCGCAGTTCCTCGCGTACCCGCTCGTTGATCAGCACGTTGGCGTCGATGGCCATGCCCAGCGTCAGCGCGATGGCGGCGATGCCGGGCAGCGTCAACGTCGCCTGCAGCAGCGACAGCAGCGCGACCAGGAACAGCAGGTTGGCGGAGAGCGCCAGCACCGAGACCAGGCCGAACAGCAGGTAGTAGGCGCTCATGAATACCGCGATGGCGATGAAGCCCCACTTGGTCGAATTGAAGCCCTTGGCGATGTTGTCGGCGCCGAGCGAGGGGCCGATGGTGCGTTCCTCGATGATGTCCATCGGCGCGGCCAGGCTGCCGGCGCGCAGCAGCAGCGCGACGTCGTTGGCCTCGACGGTACTCATGCGACCGGAGATCTGCACGCGGCCGCCGCCGATCTCGGTGCGGATCACCGGCGCGGTGACGACCTCGCCCTTGCCCTTCTCGATAAGCAGGATGGCCATGCGCTTGCCGACGCTCTCGCGCGTGACGTCCTTGAAGATGCGGGCGCCGGCGGAGTCGAGCGTCAGATGCACCGCCGGCTCGTGGGTCTGGTTGTCGAAGCCGGGCTGGGCGTCGGTGAGGCGCTCGCCGGTCAGCACCACCTGCTTCTTCACCAGCAGGCCGCGGCCGCCACGCTCGACGTAGTAATCAGTACCCAGCGGCGGCTGACCCTTGGCGGCCAGCTCCATGGTCGCCGGATTGTCGCTGGCCTCGTCGTCGACCATGCGCACTTCCAGTGTCGCCGTGCGACCGAGGATGTCCTTGGCCTTGGCGGTGTCCTGCACGCCCGGCAGCTGCACCACGATGCGGTCGGCACCCTGCTGCTGGATCACCGGCTCGGCCACGCCGAGCTCGTTGATGCGGTTGTGCAGGGTGGTGATGTTCTGCTTGATGGCGAATTCCTGGATGCGCTTGTGCGCCTCCGGCTTGAGTGTGGCGACCAGTTTCAGGTCGGCGCCGTCCTGGGCCTCGACCAGTAGCAGGTCGGGCTGGTTGTCCGCGAGCACGGCTTTGGCCTTCTCGCGCAGTTCGGCCTCGCGGAACTTGATGGCGATGTTCTGCCCCTCGCGGTTGATGCCGGCATGGCGCACGTTCTTGTCGCGCATCAGCGAGCGCAGGTCGGCGGCGGTCGAATCGAGGCGCTTGGTGATCGCGCCCTTCATGTCCACCTGCAACAGGAAGTGCACGCCGCCGCGCAGGTCGAGGCCGAGATACATCGGCAGCGCGTGCATGTCGGACAGCCACTTGGGCGAAGCCGACAGCAGGTTCAGCGCCACGCTGTAGGAAGCATCGGTCGGATCGGGGTTGAGCGCCTTCTCGATGGCGTCCTTGGCCTTGAGCTGGGTGTCGGTGTCGGCCAGGCGCACGCGGATGCTGTTCTGGTCGGCGTAGAGGCCGTTGTGGGCGACGGCGGCCGATTTCAGCACGTCCTCGATGCGCGACAGCAGCCTGGGCTCGATCTTGATCGTGGCCTTGACGCTCGACACCTGCACCGCCGGCACCTCGCCGAAGAAGTTGGGCAGGGTGTACAGCAGGCCGAGCATCAGGGCGATGACGACCGTGACGTTCTTCCAGAGGGGGTAGCGATTCATGCGGGATTACCTGCGCACGCCGGCGGGAGGTCGGCGCGGATGGAAAGAAATTACGGGGATTTCAGCGCGCCGCCTTACAGCGACTTCAGCGTTCCCTTCGGCAGCAGCGTGCCGATGGCGTTCTTCTGGACGACGATCTCAATCGGGCCGGCCTTGCCCTCGGCCACTTCGAGCGTCATGAAGCTCTCGCCGATCTTGACGATGCGGCCGGCCACGCCGCCCTGCGTCACGATTTCGTCGCCCTTTTGCAGTTCGCCGACCATTTTTTGGTGTTCCTTGGCCTTCTTCATCTGCGGGCGGATCATCAGGAACCAGAGGATCACGAACATGATGATGATGGGCAGCAGGCCCATCAGGCTGTCGCTGGTGGTGGCGCCCGCGGCGGCCTGGGCGTAGGCGTTGGAAATCAGCATTGGAAAAACTCCGGTCAGTTCGTTGAAAAACCAGCGAATTATACCAGTCCGCCCGCCCGTCCCCGGTGGAACTCGGCCGTGTAGGCGGCCAGTCCCCGGGCTTCGATGGCGGCGCGGAGTTCCGCCATCAGCGTCTGGTAGTAGAAGAGGTTGTGGATGGTGTTGAGCCTGCTGCCTAAGATCTCGCCGGTGCGGTGCAGATGGTGCAGGTAGGCGCGGGAGAAGTTGCGGCAGCAGTAGCAGCCGCAACTCGCGTCGAGCGGCCGCAGGTCGTTCTTGTGCTGCGCGTTCTTGATGCGGATGTCGCCGTGACGGGTGAACAGGTGGCCGTTGCGTGCATTGCGCGTCGGCAGAACGCAGTCGAACATGTCGATGCCCCGATTGACGGCATAGACGATGTCCTCGGGGGTGCCAACGCCCATCAGATAGCGCGGCTTCTCCGCAGGCAGCCTGGGCGCGGTGTGGGCGAGGATGCGGGTGAACTCTTCCTTCGGCTCGCCCACGGAGAGGCCGCCGATGGCGTAGCCGTCGAAGCCGATGCCCGCCAGCCCGGCCAATGACTCTTCGCGCAGCGGTTCAAACATGCCGCCCTGGACGATGCCGAACAGGGCATTGCGATTGGCCAGCCGATCGTGTTCGTCACGCGAGCGCCGGGCCCAGAGCAAGGAAAGGCGCATCGAGTCGGCTGCCTGCTTCTCGGTGGCGGGGTAGGGCGTGCATTCGTCGAAGATCATCACGATGTCCGAATTCAGCACGTGCTGGATCTGCATCGAATCCTCGGGCCGCATGAACAGCCGGTCGCCGTTGATCGGCGACTGGAACTTCACGCCGTCCTCGGAGATCTTGCGCAGGTCGCCGAGCGAGAACACCTGGAAGCCGCCCGAATCGGTGAGGATAGGCCCGTCCCAACCCATGAAGCGGTGCAGGCCGCCGTGCGCCGCGATCACCTCCAGCCCCGGCCGCAGCCAGAGGTGGAAGGTGTTGCCGAGAACGATCTTCGCGCCGATCTCGTGCAGTTCGTTTGGCGCCATGGCCTTGACGGTGCCGTAGGTGCCGACGGGCATGAACACGGGTGTCTCCACCGTGCCGTGGGCCAGGGTCAGGGTGCCGCGGCGCGCGGCGCCGTCTTGGGTGATCAGATCGAATTTCATTTTCTGAATAGCAGCATGGCATCGCCGTAGCTGAAGAAGCGGTAGCCGGATTCCATGGCGTGGCGGTAGGCAGCACGGATCTCGTCCATGCCGGCGAAGGCCGAGACCAGCATCAGCAGCGTGGACTTCGGCAGGTGGAAATTGGTGATCAGGACATCGACGACGCGGAAGGCGAAGCCCGGGGTGATGAATATCGCCGTCTCGCCGGCGCCGACCTTTATGCTGCCGTCGGCGTTGGCCGCCGATTCGAGCGTGCGCAGCGTGGTGGTGCCCACCGCCACCACGCGGCCACCGCGCTGCCGCGTCGCCGCGATGGCCTCGACGGTGGCCTGCGGAACGACATAGCGCTCGCGGTGCATGCGATGTTCGGATAGTTCATGCACGCGCACCGGCTGGAAGGTGCCGGCGCCGACGTGCAGTGTGACGTGGGCGATGCCGGCGCCGCGTTGGCGCAGCCGCTCAAGCAGCGGCGCGTCGAAATGCAGGCCGGCGGTGGGTGCCGCCACAGAACCGCGTTCGCGGGCAAAGACGGTTTGATAGCGTTCCTCGTCGGCGCTGGCGGCGGCGCGCTCGATGTAAGGTGGCAGCGGCAGGCGGCCGTGGTGTTCGATCAGTTCCACCGCATCGCCCGGAAAGCGCAGGCGGTAGAACTCACCCTCGCGGCCGAGCACCTCGGCATCGAATGCCTCCTCGAGATGGATGGTGCCGCCGGCCTTCGGCGGCTTGCTGGCGCGCACCTGCGCCAGCACCTCGTCGTCGCCGGTCACGCGTTCGACCAGCACCTCGACCTGGCCGCCACTGTCCTTGCGGCCGAACAGGCGCGCATGCAGCACGCGCGTATCGTTCATCACCAGCAGGTCGCCCGGGACGAGAAAATCCGGCAGGTCGGTGAAGGCGCGATCGTCGAGCGCCGCGCCGCGCATCACCAGCAGCAGGCTCGCGCTGCGCTCGGCCAGCGGCGCCTGGGCGATGCACTCGGGCGGCAGGTGATAGTCGAAGTCGTCGAGGGTGAATGTCATGGGAAAAACCGGCGTCGGCGGTACGCCGCGGCCGCCGCGGTTGTAGCATGGCGACGATTCGCGGATAATGCGCGATCCTTCAACGGGGCGCACATTCTACGCGCCCCGCGACAGGCCGGGATGGCGGAATCGGTAGACGCAGCGGACTCAAAATCCGCCGCCGCAAGGTGTGTGGGTTCGAGTCCCACTCCCGGCACCAACAACACAGGCGGCATCAGCCGCCGCGACAGACCCACGAACAGGGCGCACCATGTCGAACCGGCAAAAGACCTATGCTGCCTGCGCCGGCTGCGGAACCGAGTTCGCGCGACCCTTGCCATGGAGCGCCCGTTGCCCGGGCTGCGGCAGGTTCCTCAATGTCGCCGCAAAGATGGCGAACGCGAACGGCCGGGCGGATCGAGGCGTTGCCGGCTTCTCGCTGCTGCGCGTGGGCAAGGCCTTGATCCTGTTCTTCGCCGTGCTGATCGGGTTCATCTTTTTCGCGACAACGTCGGGGCCCGATGCCTCTGGCAAACCGGCCGCAACAACGCCTGCCGCAGCTGCCGTGACTCCGGACCCGGCCCATCGGCAGCGCGAGGCCGAGGCGCAACGCCTGCGGGCGACGGAAGTCGCCGAGTGCCCCGACGGCGAGATGGCGACGCAGACCGCGCATGGCAACGTGCCCGTCAATGCCCTGGCGGTCGCGGGCCGCTTCAACTCCCTGCGCTTTGCCTACAACCCGGCGCTGGCGCCGGAGTCCGTACCTGAGGCGCGGCTGGCCGGGATCATTTCGGCCGCGGCACAGGCATGGTCGGCCTGCGGCATCCGCGGCGAATTCGTCGGGACCACCCAGGACATGTCCGGGGCCGCCAACACCTTCGTCGTGCAGTGGTACAACTCCGAGGGCGTGCCGATCGCCGGCTACCGCAAGGGCACCACCATCTACCTCAATGCCGGGCATTACCAGACCATGCGCGCGCACTCCGAGGTCTACGCCCAGGACGTGATGCAACGGCTGATCTCGCATGAGATGGGCCATGCCTTCGGCCTGGTGGAGCACAGTGCACGCTGCGTCGATGTCATGGCGACCGAGGACTCGTTCGACAAGTGCGATCGCGATCCGGCGGCGCCGCGCACGATCCGGGACACGGACAAACTGTTTTTCGTTAAGCAGCAGGCATTCCCGACCGCCTGCGACATCAAGCGCTGCCGCCTCATCAATGGCCTGGCGGCGCCGGCGCCCGGCGCTTAGCCGGCGAAGAACTCCTTGACCCGGTCCATCCAGCTCTGCGCCCGCGGGTTGTGGCGCGTCGCGTTCTTCTGGCTCTCGCTCTCGAATTCGCGCAGCAGTTCCTTCTGACGGTCGGTAAGGCTCACCGGCGTCTCGACCACGACGTGGCAGAGCAGGTCGCCCTGGCTGGCCGAACGCACGCCCTTGATGCCCTTGCCGCGCAGGCGGAACACCTTCCCGGTCTGGGTTTCGGCGGGAACCTTGAGCTTGGCGACGCCGTCGAGGGTCGGTATCTCGATCTCGCCGCCGAGCGCGGCCGTGGTGAAGCTCACCGGCATCTCGCAGTGCAGGTCGTCGTGATCGCGCTGGAAGACGGCATGGGCCTTGAGGTGGATCTGTACGTAGAGGTCGCCGGGCGGGCCGCCGTTGACGCCCGGCTCACCCTCGCCGGACAGGCGAATGCGATCGCCCTCGTCGATGCCGGAGGGAATCTTGACCGACAGCGTCTTGTGCTGCTTGACGCGACCGGCACCATGGCAGCTGCCGCAGGGATCCGCGACGTAGCGGCCGGTACCGTGGCACTTGGGACAGGTCTGCTGGATGGAGAAGAAGCCCTGCTGCATGCGCACCTGGCCATGGCCGCCACAGGTGGGGCAGGTTTTCGGCTCGGTGCCTTTCTTGGCGCCGCTGCCGTGACAGTCCTCGCACTCGGCCATGGTGGGGATGCGAATGCGCGTTTCGGTGCCGCGTGCCGCGTCCTCGAGCGTGATCTCGAGGTTGTAGCGCAGGTCGGCGCCGCGATAGACGTTGGAGCGGCCGCCGCCGCCCCGGCCCCCGCCGAAAATGTCGCCGAAGATGTCGGAGAAGGCGTCGCCGAAGTTGCCGAAGCCGCCACCCCCCTGGCCGCCGCCCATCGAGGGATCGACGCCGGCGTGGCCGTACTGGTCGTAGGCAGGGCGCTTCTGCGCGTCGGACAGAATCTCGTAGGCCTCCTTGGCCTCCTTGAAATGTTCTTCGGCCTTGGGGTTGTCCGGATTGCGGTCCGGATGGTGCTTCATCGCCAGCCGGCGGTAGGCCTTCTTGATCTCCTCGTCGGACGCGTCGCGATTGACGCCGAGGACTTCGTAGTAGTCGCGTTTTGCCATTTGAAAACCCTTGACGCAGAAGCGCAGAGGCGCAGAGACGGCCGAGAAACCAGCTCAACCTCTCCGCAATTCCTCTGCGCCTCTGCGGCTCTGCGTCGAAGAAGTTACTTTTTGTCTTTCACTTCGGTAAATTCCGCATCCACGACGTCGGCATCGTCCTTTTTCGCTTCCCCGCCATGGGCGGCGCCGCCACCGGGCGCAGCGCCCGCCGCCTGTTGCGCCTCGGCGTAGACCTTCTCGCCGAGCTTCTGCGAGGCATGGGCCAGCGCTTCGGTCTTGGCTTCCATCGCGGCCTTGTCGTTGCCCTTGATCGCTTCCTCGGCCTCCTTGATGGCGGCCTCGATCTTCGCCTTCTCGTCGGCGTCGATCTTGTCGCCGTAATCGGCCAGCGCCTTCTTCACGGAATGGATCATGGCGTCGCACTGGTTGCGGGCTTCGACCATTTCGTGCGCCTTCTTGTCCTCCTCGGCGTGGGCTTCGGCATCGTGCACCATGCGCTGGATCTCCTCGTCGGAGAGGCCGGAGTTGGCCTTGATGGTGATCTTGTTCTCCTTGCCGGTGCCCTTGTCGCGGGCCGAGACGTGGAGGATGCCGTTGGCGTCGATGTCGAAGGTGACCTCGATCTGCGGCATGCCGCGCGGCGAGGGCGGGATGTCGGTGAGGTTGAACTGGCCGAGGCTCTTGTTGCCGGCCGACATTTCGCGCTCGCCCTGCAGCACGTGGATGGTCACGGCCGACTGGTTGTCGTCGGCGGTGGAGAAGGTCTGGCTGGTCTTGGTCGGAATCGTCGTGTTCTTCTGGATCAGCTTGGTCATGACGCCGCCAAGGGTCTCGATGCCGAGCGACAGCGGGGTGACGTCGAGCAGCAGCACGTCCTTGACCTCGCCCTGCAGCACGCCGCCCTGGATTGATGCGCCGATGGCGACGGCCTCGTCGGGGTTCACGTCCTTGCGCGGCTCCTTGCCGAACACTTCCTTGACCTTCTCCTGCACCTTGGGCATGCGCGTCATGCCGCCGACCAGGATGACGTCGGCGATATCCTCGATCTTCACGCCGGCGTCCTTGATGGCCATGCGGCAGGGTGCGACGCAGCGCTCGATCAGTTCATCCACCAGCGACTCGAACTTGGCGCGGGTGATCTTCATCGCCAGGTGCTTCGGCCCCGTGGCGTCGGCGGTGATGTAGGGCAGGTTGATCTCGGTCTGCTGGTTGGAGGACAGTTCGATCTTGGCCTTCTCGGCGGCCTCCTTCAGGCGCTGCAGCGCCAGCACGTCGTTCTTGAGGTCGACGCCCTGGTCCTTCTTGAACTCGGTGACGATGTAATCGATGATGCGCTGGTCGAAGTCCTCGCCGCCGAGGAAGGTGTCGCCGTTGGTCGACAGCACTTCGAACTGGTGCTCGCCCTCGATCTCGGCGATGTCGATGATGGAGATGTCGAAGGTGCCGCCACCGAGGTCGAACACCGCGATCTTGCGATCGCCTTCCTGTTTGTCGAGGCCGAAGGAGATCGCGGCCGCGGTCGGCTCGTTGATGATGCGCTTGACCTCGAGGCCGGCGATGCGGCCGGCGTCCTTGGTGGCCTGGCGCTGGCTGTCGTTGAAGTAGGCCGGCACGGTGATCACCGCCTCGGTGACTTCCTCGCCGAGATAGTCCTCGGCGGTCTTCTTCATCTTGCGCAGCACTTCGGCCGAGACCTGCGGCGGCGCCATTTTCTTGTCGCGTACCTGCACCCAGGCGTCACCGTTGTCGGCCTTGCAGATGGTGAAGGGCATCAGGTCGATGTCCTTCTGCACTTCCTTCTCTTCGAAGCGGCGGCCGATCAGGCGCTTGACGGCATACAGGGTGTTCTTGGCGTTGGTGACGGCCTGGCGCTTGGCCGAGGCGCCGCAGAGGATCTCGCCGTCTTCGGCGTAGGCGACGATGGACGGCGTGGTGCGCGCGCCCTCGGAATTTTCGATGACCTTGGGCTTGCCGCCTTCCATGATGGCGACGCAGCTGTTGGTGGTGCCCAGGTCGATGCCGATGATCTTGCCCATGACTGATTCCTTCTGAAATTCGTTGGAGAACTAAGCTGTTCTGCAGATGGGGTTATTCGCGGCCAGTTCAAGCCGCCGGGGCGGCCCTGGCCTTCGACACCACCACCAGCGCGGGGCGGATGACGCGCTCGTTGAGCACGTAGCCCTTCTGCAGCACGTTGATGACGCGGTTGGGCTCGCCATCGGCTTCGATCTGGCTGATGGCCTGGTGCCGGTGCGGGTCGAACTTCTCCTCGAGCGGATGGATCTCGGCGAGATTCGATTTCTCGAAGGCGGACACCAACTGCTTGAGCGTCAGCTCGACGCCGGCCCTGAGCGCGGCGGCATCCTGCTGTTCGTTGGCGAGCGCGGCCTCGAGGCTGTCCTTGACGGCGAGAAGCTCGCCAGCGAACTTCTCGATGGCGAACTTGCCGGCCTTGACTATGTCCTCCTGGGCGCGGCGGCGGATGTTCTCGCCTTCGGCCTTGGCGCGTAGCCAGGCGTCGTGGTGCTCGGCGGCCTTGAGCTCGGCGGTCTTGAGCAGGTCTTCCTGGCTGGGCATGGCGTCGGCCGCCGGGATGGTCTCGGTCGTCGATTCCGCCGGCGTGGTGCCAGCGCCGAGACTTTCCTCGAGTTCAGCGACGGGGGGATTTTCCTGTTTGTTCTCCTGCACTTGTCCGTTCCTTGGGTGGGGGTCGCGATTAACCCTATCAAGATTGGGGATGGATCCGGGGATTTCAACCCCGGCGTCGAAGGTTCAGGCCTGGGCTTGGATCCAGCGCACCAGGCTGGCTGCATCCATCGCCCCGGCCTGGCGAGCGATTTCGCGGCCACCCTTGAACATCGCCAGCGTCGGGATGCTGCGGATGCCGAAACGCGCCGCAAGCTGCTGTTCTTCCTCGGTATTCACCTTGACCAGGCGATATCGCGGCTCGAGGCTGCGCGCGGCCTGCGCGAAGGCCGGTGCCATCATTCGGCAGGGGCCGCACCAGGGCGCCCAGAAGTCGACGACCACGGGCAGGTCCGAGCGGCCGATGTGCTTGTCGAAGGCGGCCGCATCGAGTTCGACCGGCTCGCCGGTGAAAAGCGGGGCCTTGCACTTGCCGCAGGTGCCGCCCTCGGCCAGGCGCTCGGCCGGCACGCGGTTTACTGAATGACATTGCGGGCAGACGACATGCAACGCATCGGACATGGCAGGCTCCTGAATAATGGCTTCAGCCAATATCGGGCTGTGCGAGCGTTGTTCAAGGGCCGGAATCTGGGCGATGCGCGCTATTCATTCTGGTTAGAATTCGGCTGGCTTGACGATAAACACGAAAAATCCCGGGGGGGGTCAATGAAGAAGACGCTTTACGACTTTCTTGGCGTCAGGAGGGACGCATCGCCGACGGAGATCGAAAAGGCCTACGACCGTATGCAGACGATGTATGCCGGTGCGAACGGTGTGGAACTGGATACGCGGGACGGCTGCTCGATCCATCTGATCGAGGAGGCGTTCGCAACCCTATCGAATCCCGCCAAGCGGGAAGTCTATGATGCGTCCCTGCAAAGAGCGGCACAACGGGCGCTCGAGGCTCGAGGCGCCTCGACCATGGAGCCCGAGGCCGCGTCGGGCAGTCGCGCCAAGGTCATGGCGGCGCTGGTTGTTGCGACACTCGCATTCGTCGGCTGGAATTGGAAGTCGAGCCATGATGCCCAGGTCGAGAAGGAGCGCCAGACGGAGTTGCGCCGCATCGAGGCGGAGCGGCTCGCCGTCGAGGCCGAGGCGGCACGGCTGCGGGCAGAAAACGAGAAGGAAGTCTTACGACAGGCGGCGGATGAGCAGTGGGCATCGCGAAACCTTCAGGCCTATGCGGCCCGCTATGGCGCGGTTCGAGCGCAAGCAGACTATTCGGAGCTGCGGCGGCAGGAAAACGAGCGTCGCCAGGCCGAACGCGAGCAGCAACGGCAGGAAGCGATGGAGCGCCAGGCCCGCGAACGCGAGATGAACCAGCGGCAGCGGCGCGACGCCGAGGATCGGCGCTATCTTGACCAGTTCAAGCCCGGGATGAGCTTCGGCAAGTGAGGCTCAGCGCTGCGCCCCGTCATGCGGCCAGATGCGTCCGCGCCATGTCGGCCAGTGCCTCGATCCAGTCGCCGCGCTCGTTGAGGCAGGGAATGTAGTTGAACTCGCCGCCGCCGGCATGGAGGAAGGCCTCGCGGCATTCCATCGATATTTCCTCGAGCGTTTCGAGGCAGTCGGCGGGAAAGCCGGGGCAGATGACGTCGACGCTCTTGAGCCCGTCGCGGGCCATTTGCTCCAGCGTCGGCTGGGTGTAGGGCTGCAGCCACTCGGCTGCGCCGAAGCGGGACTGGAAGGTCATCTGCCACTTGTCGGGCGCAAGGCCGAGTCCCGCGGCGAGGGCTTCCGCCGTGCGGCGGCATTCGTCGGCATAGGGATCGCCGCGCTCGACGGAACGCTTCGGAATGCCATGGAAGCTCATCACCAGCTTGTCGCCGCGGCCCTGGTTCATCCAGTGGTCGCGCACGCTGTTCGCCAGAGCCCTGATATAGGCCTTGTGGTCCGGATAGCTGCGCACCTCGACGAACTGCATCGCCGCGGGATCGCGCTGCTTCCAGGCCGCGACCGCGTCGTAGGCGCTGGCGGTGGTGCTGCCGGCGTACTGCGGGTAGAGCGGCAGCACGATGGTGCGCGTGACGCCCTGGTTTTTAAGTGCGTCGAGCGTCGCGGCGGTGGACGGGTTGCCATAGCGCATGGCCCAGGCGACGAGGGTGTCCTTGTCACCGCGCGAGCCGAGCAGGCCGCGCAGCAGCTTGGCCTGGCGCTCGGTATGCACCTTGAGCGGAGAACCCTCGGGCGTCCAGATCGTGGCGTATTTCGCCGCCGACTTCGCCGGCCGGGTGCGCAGGATGATGCCGTGGAGGATGGGCAGCCACAACCAGCGCGGCAGCTCGACCACGCGCGGGTCGCCGAGGAATTCGGCGAGGTAGCGGCGCACCGCGGGTGCCGTCGGCGCGTCGGGCGTGCCGAGATTGAGCAGCAGGATTGCGGTCTTGGTCATGTGCTCAGGGAGCCGAGAGGGCGTTGGCCAGCAGCTTGGCCGTGATGTCGACGATGGGGATGACGCGCTCGTAGGCCATGCGCGTCGGGCCGATGACGCCGATGGTGCCGACGACCTGGCCGTCGACCTCGTAGGGCGCGGCGACCACGCTGCATTCGTCGAGCGGGGCGATGCCCGACTCGCCGCCGATGAAGACCTGCACGCCCTCGGCGTGACTGGAGAGGTCGAGCAGTTGCGACAGGCTGGTGCGCTGCTCGAACAGGCCGAAGAGACGGCGCAGCCGGTCCATGTTGGAGGAAAGATCCGCGACCTCGAGCAGGTTGCGCTCGCCCGAGATCACGTATTGCGCCGAGGTGTCCGACACCGCCTCGTTGCCGGCGGCGATGGCGGCGCTCATCAGTTCGGTCATGTCGGTGCGCAGCTGGCGCAGCTCGTCCTGCACGCGGCCGCGGATCTGCTGGAAATCGAGGCCGGCGAAATTCTGGTTGAGGTAGTTGGCGGCCTCGGTCAGCTCGCTCGGGCCGTAGGTGCGCTGGGTGAACAGGATGCGGTTCTGCACGTCGCCGCTTTCGGTGACGATGATCAGCAGGATGCGCTTGTCGGACAGGGCGAGGAACTCGATCTGGCGGATCTTCGGCTGGCTCCGGCGCGGCGCGATGACGACGCCGGCGAACTGGGTGAGTTCCGACAACAGCTGCGAGGCGTGACTGATGAGGCGCTGCGGCTGGTCGGGCTGGATAGCGCCGCGGATCTCCGACAGCTCGGCCTGGGCCAGCGGACGCACCGTGAGCAGCGAGTCGACGAAGAGGCGGTAGCCGCGCGCGGTCGGAATGCGCCCGGCCGAGGTGTGCGGGCTACTGATGAAGCCCAGCTCCTCGAGGTCGGACATCACGTTGCGGATCGTCGCGGGGGAGAGCTCGAGGCCGGAGAACTTCGACAGCGTGCGCGAGCCCACCGGCTGGCCTTCGGCGATGTAGCGTTCGATCAGCGTCTTGAGCAGGGTCTGGGCACGGCGGTCGAGCATGGCGGGCATTGTAGTCAATATGGCAGCATGCAAATATGGGCGGCTCGTCGCCGGCGCAAGTCGCCCCGGCAATTGTGGTTATGTCCACGGCTGGGAGGCCGTGGACGGTATCCCCTGGTGGGATAGAATTCCGCCATGATCGCAGCCGCGCCGCAATTCCGCACCATTGCCCTGGTCGGCAAGTACCAGAGCCCGGAAGTCGCCGAGGCGCTGCAGCCGCTCGCCGCCTTCCTGCGGGCACAGGGCGTGCGCGTGCTCATCGAGGAGGGCACGGCCGCCGCCGGAGCCCCGGATTATTCCTGTCCCGTCGCGAGTTATGAAACCATCGGCATGGAGGCCGACGTCGCCATCGTCATCGGCGGCGACGGCACCATGCTGCATTCGGCGCGGCGCCTGGCCGAGTTCGATGTGCCCCTGGTCGGCATCAACCTCGGCCGGCTCGGCTTCATGACCGACATCTCCCGCAATGCCATGATCGACGGCGTCAGGGACCTGCTCGCGGGCAAGTTCTCGGCCGAGCAGCGCCTGCTGCTCGCGGCCGAGGTGCTGCGCGGCGGCCAGCGCGTGTTCCAGACGCTGGCCTTCAACGACGTGGTGGTGAGCAAGGGCGACATCGGCCGCATGATCGAGCTCGAGGTCCGCGTCGACGGCGAATTCCTCTACGTGCTGCGCGCCGACGGCATGATCGTCGCCACCCCGACCGGCTCCACCGCCTACGCCCTGTCGGCCAACGGGCCGATCCTCAATCCGGCGGTACCGGGCATCGCGCTGGTGCCGCTGTGCCCGCACGCGCTGTCCTATCGGCCGATCACCATTTCCGACCGCAGCACCGTCGAGTTCATCCTGCTTGCACCGCACGACGGCGCCGCCCATTTCGACGGCCAGGCGCGCTTCGACACCCGCGCCGGCGACTGCGTGCGCATCGCCCGCGCCGGTCCCAGCGTCACCCTGCTGCACCCGCCCGGCTACAGCTATTTCGCGATGCTGCGCGAGAAGCTGCACTGGAGCGCTACGCCAAAACACTGACCCCGGCACCGATGCTGCGCCGCCTGTTCGTCCGCGACTTCGTCATCGTCGACAGCATCGAGCTCGACTTCGATGCCGGTTTCGGTACGCTCACCGGCGAGACCGGCGCCGGCAAGTCCATCCTGATCGATGCGCTGTCGCTCGCGCTGGGCGAGCGCGGCGACGCCGCGCTGGTGCGCAGCGGGTGCGAGCGGGCGGAGATCGCCGCGGAATTCGATGTCGGTACTACCGATCCGGTGGTGGCATGGCTGCGCGCCAACGATTACGAAGCCGACGATACCCTGCTGCTGCGCCGCGTGGTCGATGCCGGCGGCCGTTCGCGCGCCTACATCAACGGATTGCCGACCACCCTCGGCCAGCTGCGCGAGATCGGCGAACTGCTGGTCGACATCCATGGTCAGCACGCGCATCTCTCGCTGCTCAAGCCTGACTCGCAACGCCGCCTGTTCGATGCCCAGGCGGGCCTGGCCGACATCGCGCGCGAGGTTGTCGTCCGCCACCACGACTGGCGTTCACTGCACGAGGCGCGGCAGAAGGCCGCGGGCGACGTCGAGGCGATGAGGCGCGAGCGCGACCTCTTGGAATGGCAGGTCAAGGAACTGGCCGCGCTGGCCTTCGATCCGGCGCAATGGGTCGAGGACAATGCCGAGCATCGTCGCCTGTCGCATGCGGTGAGCCTGATCGAAGGCGTCGAGGCCGCGCTGGCGCTGCTCGAGGAAAGCGGGGCGGCGACCGAGTTGATCGATCAGGCAGTCGGTAAGGTGGGCCACCTCGTCGACCATGACCCGGCCTTGCGCGAGCCGGCCGAGTTGCTGGACGGCGCACGCATCCAGCTGTCGGAAGCGGCGCACGCGCTCTCCCGCTACCGCGAGCGGCTGGAACTCGATCCGGGCCGGCTCGCCGAACTCGAGACGCGGATCGAGGCGGTGATGGTCGCCGCGCGCAAGCACCGCGTCGCGCCCGAGGAACTCGCCGACCCCCTGGCGAGCCTGCAAGCCCGGCTCGACGAACTTCAGGCCGCCGCCGATCCCGAGGCGCTGGCGGCGAAGGAAGCCGCCGCGCTGGCGCACTACCGCGAGGTCGCGGCGAAGCTCACCAAGGGCCGCGCCAAGGCGGCGAAGGAACTGGGCAAGGCCGTCACCGACGCCATGCAGCAGCTGGCGATGGCCGGCGGCCGCTTCGAGGTCGTGTTGGAGCCGCTCGACGCGCCGGCCGCCTTCGGCATGGAAACGGTCGAATTCCGCGTCGCCGCCAACGCCGGCCAGCCGCCGCGCACGCTGGCCAAGACCGCCTCGGGCGGCGAACTCTCGCGCATCGGCCTGGCCATCCAGGTCATCGCCAGCCACGCCTCCGATGCGCCGACGCTGATCTTCGACGAGGTCGATGTCGGCATCGGCGGCGGCGTCGCCGAGATCGTCGGCCGGCTTTTGAAGCGGCTCGGCTGCGACCGCCAGGTGCTCTGCGTCACCCACCTGCCGCAGGTGGCGGCACAGGCCGACTGGCAGTGGACGATTGCCAAGGAGATGCGCGACGGTGTGACCTTGTCACAGGTGACGCCGCTCGATGCCGCCGGCCGCATCGACGAAATCGCCCGCATGCTCGGCGGCGTCAGGATCACGGACACCACGCGCAAGCATGCGCGCGAGATGCTCGGGCTGTAGGGCCCCGTCCCGCCATGCTGCGCCTGACCGATCTGCGGCTGCCCCTCGAGCATTCGCCGGAACAACTGACCGCCGCCATCCTGCACCGCCTTCGGCTGGGTCCGGCCGACCTGCGGCGGCTGCACATCCACAAGCGCAGCCACGACGCGCGCAAGCGCGATGCCCTGCAGTTCGTCTACAGCCTCGACCTCGAACTCGCCGACGAGGCCGCCGTGTTCAAGCGCTTTCGCAACGACCCGCATGTGCGGCCGACGCCGGACATGGAGTACCAGTTCGTCGTGGCCAGAGCGCCGGCCGGCCTGTCCTTGCGCCCCGTCGTCGTCGGCTTCGGCCCGGCCGGCATCTTCGCCGCGCTGATCCTGGCGCAGATGGGGTTTCGGCCGCTGGTCCTCGAGCGCGGCAAGGAGGTGCGCGAACGCACGCGCGACACTTGGGACCTCTGGCGCAAGCACATCCTGCATCCGGATTCGAACGTGCAGTTCGGCGAAGGCGGCGCCGGCACCTTTTCCGACGGCAAGCTCTACAGCCAGATCAAGGACCCGCGCCACCTCAGCCGCAAGGTGCTCACCGAATTCGTCAAGGCCGGCGCGCCGGAAGAGATTCTCTACGTCGCCAAGCCGCACATCGGCACTTTCCGCCTCGTCGGCATGGTCGAGAAGATGCGCGCGGAAATCGAGAGCCTGGGCGGCGAGATCCGTTTCCAGCAATGCGTCGAAGAATTGCGGATCGAGGATGGCCAGGTGCGGGGCGTGGTGCTCGCCGGCGGCGAGGAGATACGCGCCGACCACGTGGTCCTCGCGCTGGGCCACAGCGCACGCGACACCTTCGCCATGCTGCACGCGCGCGGCGTGTTCATGGAGGCCAAGCCCTTCTCCGTCGGCTTTCGCATCGAGCACCCGCAATCGCTGATCGACCGCGCGCGCTTCGGCAGGCAGGCCGGCAACAAGTTGCTGGGCGCGGCCGACTACAAGCTGGTGCATCACGCCAGGAACGGCCGTTCGGTCTACAGCTTCTGCATGTGCCCCGGCGGCCAGGTCGTGGCGGCGACCTCGGAGCCCGGCTGCGTCGTCACCAACGGCATGAGCCAGTATTCGCGCGCCGAGCGCAACGCCAATGCCGGCATCGTCGTCGGCATCTCCCCCGAGGACTTCGGCGGCACGCCCGGCGACCCGCTGGCGGGTATCGCCTTCCAGCGCAGGCTGGAGCAGCGCGCCTTCGAGCTCGGCGGCGGCACTTACGATGCACCGGGCCAGCGCGTCGGCGATTTTCTCGAGGGGCGGCCGAGCGAAGCGTTCGGCGAGGTCATCCCGTCCTATCAGCCAGGGGTCAAGCTCACCGACCTGTCGACCGCGCTGCCCGACTACGCCATCGCGGCGATCCGCGAGGCGCTCCCGGCCTTCGACCGGCAGATACACGGTTTCGCCATGGCGGACGCCATGCTCACCGGCGCCGAAACGCGCACCTCGTCGCCGCTGCGCATGACGCGCGGCAAGGATTTTCAGAGTCTCAACGTCAAGGGGCTCTACCCGGCGGGGGAGGGTGCGGGCTACGCCGGCGGCATCCTGTCTGCGGGCGTCGACGGCATCGAGGTCGCCGAGGCCGTCGCGCTGGACATCACCGGCGGAAATCGCTGACCGGAACTACCGCGCGAGGCCAGGTGCGCCCCAGATGGTCAGGGCGCCAGTGGCGATGAACAAAGCGGCCGCGATCCAGCGGATGGTGGTCAGCGGCAGCCGCTGCGCCAGTTTTTCCCCGATCAGTACGGCCGGCACGTTGGCCAGCATCATGCCGACGGTGGTGCCCATGACCACGGCGACCAGCACGCCCTGGAATTGCGCGCCGAGCGCCACGGTGGCGAGTTGCGTCTTGTCGCCCATTTCGGCGATGAAGAAGGCGATGGTGGTGGTGACGAAGGCGCCGGCCCTGTGCATCTTGGGATCGTCGTCGAGCGAGTCCGGATGCAGGGTCCACAGGCCGAAGGCGATGAACACCATGCCGGTGATCCAGGGCAGCCATTGCGGCGAGATCATTTGCGCCAGCCAGACGCCGACCGAGCCGGCCAGCGCGTGGTTGAGCACGGTGGCGACGAATATGCCGGCGATGATGGCGCCGGGCTTCCGCAGTCGGGCGGCGAGGACGAAGGAGAGCAGCTGGGTCTTGTCGCCGATCTCGGCGACGGCGACGAGCACCGTCGAGGTCAGGAAGGCTTCGAGCATGGAATGCTTGTCTCAGCGCGCCTTGCGGTGCGGACAGTCGGGTTTCTGGCAATCGACGTAGAGCATCAGCGCGTGATCGCGCACGGCGAAACCGTGCTGCTTGGCGATGCGGGCCTGGCGTTTCTCGATTTCCTCGTCGTAGAACTCCTCGACGTGACCGCACTGCAGGCAGACCAGGTGGTCGTGGTGATGGCCTCCGTCGAGTTCGAACACCGCCTTGCCGGATTCGAAGAAGTGGCGCTTGAGCAGGCCGGCCTGCTCGAACTGGGTCAACACGCGATAGACGGTGGCAAGGCCGACGTCCATGTTCTCGGCCAGCAGCAGGCGATAGACGTCCTCCGCCGTCAGGTGACGGCTGTCCGGATTTTCCTGCGCCTTCTGGAACAGCTCGAGAATCTTGATGCGCGGGCCCGTGGCCTTGAGGCCCATGCTCTTGAGGTTGTCGGATTGGGTCATCGCTGCAGTCGGTCGGTTGGTGTCTGCTAATGATATAGTTTCTTATTGTCATTCAGCGATGCACCATGATCCGAGTTCTCGCCATCCTTCTGCCGCTCCTGCTGGCGGCCTGTTCCAGCGTGTCGACGCCGCAGCCCTACCGCATCGACATCCAGCAGGGCAATGTCATCACCCAGGAAATGGTCGCCCAGCTCAAGCCGGGCCTGACCAAGGACCAGGTCAGGTTCATCCTGGGCTCACCGCTGGTGGCCGACATGTTCCATACCGACCGCTGGGACTACGTCTACATGCTCCAGCCAGGCAAGGGCGAGGTGCAGCGTCGGCGCCTGACCGTGATCTTCGAGGACAACAAGCTCGCACGCCTGGCCGGCGACGTCGTCGCCGGCGACGGCTGGCTCGAGGGGCCGCAGGCCGTCCCGCCGCCCAGCCGCGTCATCGAAATCCCCCCCGCCGACAAGAAGTAAGAGGCAACGCATGCAACCGATACGTTTCGCCATCGCCGGCGCCGGCGGCCGCATGGGCCGCACCCTGATCGAGGTCGTGCTCGCGGCCGACGATGCCCGCCTCGCCGCGGCGCTGGAGCAGCCGGGCAACCCGCTGCTGGGCAAGGATGCCGGCGAGCTGGTCGGCCAGCCCTGCGGCGTGGCGATCGGCGCCGACGTCGAGGCCGCGCTGGCGCAGGCCGACTGCCTGGTCGACTTTACCCGGCCTGAGGGGACGCTGGAACATCTCGCCGTCTGCCGCAAGCGCGGGGTGCACATGGTGATCGGCACCACCGGCTTCACCACCGAACAGAAACTGACCATTCAGGACGCCTCGCGCGATATCCCGATCGTCTTCGCGCCGAACATGGCGGTCGGCGTCAATGCCGTGTTCAAGCTGCTCGACGTGGCGGCGCGCATCCTCAACGAAGGCTACGACGTCGAGGTGATCGAGGCCCATCATCGCCATAAGGTCGATGCGCCATCGGGAACCGCGCTGCGCATGGGCGAGGTAGTCGCCGCCGCACTCGGCCGCGACCTCGCCGAGTGTGCGGTGTACGGGCGCGAGGGCCATACCGGCGAACGGCCGGCGGCCCAGATCGGCTTCGCCACGGTGCGCGGCGGCGACATCGTCGGCGACCACACCGTGCTGTTCGCCGGTACGGGCGAGCGCGTCGAGATCAGCCACAAGGCCGCCAGCCGCATGCCCTATGCGCTGGGCAGCCTGCGCGCCGCGCGCTTCATGCGCGGCCGGGCCAAGGGCCTCTACGACATGCAGGACGTTCTCGGGCTGAGATAAGCCGCATTCGCTGTCGAATTTGCCTGCTGCATTGCGTCACGGTATAATTGAAAAGTTTGCCGGGGCGTCCTGACACGTCGAGCGCCCCGTGCCTTTCCGGATGATGCGCTGACCAGGAGCCCGACCGTGTCCCAGATGTTTCCGCCTGCCCTTCTCGCACTCGCAGACGGAACGGTATTTCGGGGCAAAGGTATAGGCGCCGCCGGCAGCAGCGTCGGCGAGGTGGTATTCAACACCGCGCTCACCGGCTACCAGGAAATCCTGACCGATCCGTCCTATACGCGGCAGATCGTCACCCTGACCTACCCCCACATCGGCAACGTCGGCGTCAATCGCGAGGACTGCGAGGCGCCGAAGGTCTATGCTGCCGGCTTGGTGATCCGCGACCTGCCGCTGGTGGCCTCGAACTTCCGTTCCGAACAGACCCTCGATGCCTATCTCAAGGCCGAGAACATCGTCGCCATCGCCGACATCGACACCCGCAAGCTCACGCGCATCCTTCGCGAGAAGGGCGCGCAGGCCGGTTGCCTGATGACCGGCGAGAATCTCGACGCCGCCGCGGCCATTTCCCAGGCCCGGGCCTTCCCCGGCCTCGCCGGCATGGACCTGGCCAAGGTCGTCTCGGTCGACACGCCCTACGAGTGGACCGAGGGCGAGTGGCGCCTCGGCAAGGGCTACGTGCCGCAGGCCAATCCCAAGTTCCATGTCGTCGCCTACGACTTCGGCGTCAAGCGCAACATCCTGCGCATGCTGGCCGAGCGCGGCTGCAAGCTGACGGTCGTGCCGGCGCAGACCCCCGCGAAGGACGTGCTTGCGCTCAAGCCCGACGGCGTCTTCCTCTCGAACGGACCGGGCGACCCCGAGCCCTGCGACTACGCGATCGCGGCGATCCGCGAACTGCTCGACACGAAACTGCCGACCTTCGGCATCTGCCTCGGCCACCAGCTGATGGGCCTGGCCGCGGGCGGCAGGACGCTCAAGATGAAATTCGGCCACCATGGCGCCAACCACCCGGTGAAAGACCTGGAGAGCGGCCAGGTGATGATCACCAGCCAGAACCACGGCTTCGCCGTCGATCCCGCCACGTTGCCGGCCAACGTCAAAGTGACCCACGTCTCGTTGTTCGACGGCAGCCTGCAGGGCATGGCCTGGACCGACCGCCCCGCCCTGTGCTTCCAGGGCCACCCCGAGGCGAGCCCCGGCCCGCACGACGTTTCCTACCTGTTCGACCGCTTCATCGGAATGATGGAACATGCCAAAAAGAACTGACATCCATTCCATCCTCATCATCGGCGCCGGCCCGATCATCATCGGCCAGGCCTGCGAGTTCGACTATTCCGGCGCCCAGGCCTGCAAGGCGCTGCGCGAAGAGGGCTACAAGGTCATCCTGGTGAACTCCAACCCGGCGACGATCATGACCGACCCCAACATGGCGGACGTGACCTACATCGAGCCGATCACCTGGCAGGTGCTGGAGAACATCATCGCCAAGGAGCGCCCCGACGCGGTGCTGCCGACCATGGGCGGCCAGACCGCGCTCAACTGCGCGCTCGACCTCGCCAAGCACGGCGTGCTGGAAAAGTACGGCGTCGAGATGATCGGCGCCTCCAAGGAGGCGATCGACAAGGCCGAGGACCGCGAGAAGTTCAAGCAGGCCATGACCAAGATCGGGCTGGGCTCGGCGCGCTCGGCCATCGCCCACAGCATGGAGGAGGCGCTGCAGGTGCAGGCCGCGCTCGGCTTCCCGTCCATCATCCGGCCGTCCTTCACCATGGGTGGCAGCGGCGGCGGCATCGCCTACAATCCGGAAGAATTCGTCGAGATCTGCAAGCGCGGCCTCGAGGCCAGTCCGACCAAGGAACTGCTGATCGAGGAATCGCTGCTCGGCTGGAAGGAATACGAAATGGAGGTCGTGCGCGACAGGCACGACAACTGCATCATCGTCTGCTCTATCGAGAACTTCGACCCGATGGGCGTGCACACCGGCGACTCGATCACCGTCGCCCCGGCGCAGACGCTGACCGACAAGGAATACCAGATCATGCGCGACGCCAGCATCGCGGTGCTGCGCGAGATCGGCGTCGACACCGGCGGCTCCAACGTGCAGTTCGCGATCAACCCCGACGACGGCCGCATGATCGTCATCGAGATGAACCCGCGGGTGTCGCGCTCTTCGGCGCTGGCCTCGAAGGCGACGGGCTTCCCCATCGCCAAGATCGCGGCCAAGCTCGCCGTCGGCTTCACCCTCGACGAGCTCAAGAACGACATCACCGGCGGCGCCACGCCGGCCTCGTTCGAGCCCTCGATCGACTACGTCGTCACCAAGGTGCCGCGCTTCGCCTTCGAGAAGTTCCCGACCGCCAACGACCGCCTGACGACGCAGATGAAGTCGGTGGGCGAGGTCATGGCCATGGGGCGCTGTTTCCAGGAGTCGCTGCAGAAAGCCCTGCGCGGCCTCGAGGTCAGTGTCTACGGCCTCGATGAAATCCAGGCCGAGCGCGAGGAAATCGCCCACGAGCTGGCCAACCCCGGGGCGCAACGCATCTGGTACCTCGGCCAGGCCTTCCGCTCGGGCTTCACCTTCGACGAGATATTCAATCTCACCAAGATCGACCCCTGGTTCCTGGTGCAGATCGAGGAGATCGTCAAAATCGAAGGCGCGATTTCCGGCCGCCCCCTCGACAACTTCGGCGCCGACGAATTGCGGCAGTTGAAGCGCAAGGGCTTCTCCGACCGGCGCATCGCCAACCTGATCGGCGCGACCGAGACCGCGCTGCGCGAGCGTCGCCAGAGCCTCGGCATCCGCCCCGTCTTCAAGCGCGTCGATACCTGCGCCGCCGAGTTCGCCACCTCGACCGCCTACATGTACTCGACCTACGAGGAAGAGTGCGAGTCGCGGCCCTCGGACAAGAAGAAGATCATGGTGCTCGGCGGCGGGCCCAACCGCATCGGCCAGGGCATCGAATTCGACTACTGCTGCGTGCATGCGGCTCTCGCCATGCGCGAGGACGGCTACGAGACCATCATGGTCAACTGCAACCCCGAGACCGTGTCCACCGACTACGACACCTCGGACCGCCTCTACTTCGAGCCGCTGACGCTCGAGGACATCCTCGAGATCGTTCATGTCGAGAAGCCGGTCGGCGTCATCGTGCAGTTCGGCGGCCAGACGCCGCTGAAGCGCGCGCGAGAGCTCGAGGCCAACGGCGTGCCCATCATCGGCACCTCGCCCGACATGATCGACGCCGCCGAGGATCGCGAGCGGTTCCAGAAACTGCTGCACGATCTCGGCCTCAAGCAGCCGCCCAACCGCACCGCGCGCACCGAGGCCGACGCCATCCGCCTGGCCGCCGAGATCGGCTACCCGCTGGTGGTGCGGCCGAGCTACGTGCTCGGCGGCCGCGCCATGGAAATCGTCCATGAGCAGAAGGATCTCGAGCGCTACATGCGCGACGCGATCAAGGTCTCCAACGATTCTCCGGTGCTGCTCGACCGCTTCCTCAACGACGCCACCGAGGTCGACGTCGATGCGTTGTCCGACGGCAGGCAGGTCATCATCGGCGGCATCATGGAGCACATCGAACAGGCCGGCGTGCACTCGGGCGACTCGGCCTGCTCGCTGCCGCCCCATACGCTCTGTCCGGAAATCCAGGACGAGCTGCGTCGCCAGACCGAGATGATGGCCAAGGGCCTCAACGTCGTCGGCCTGATGAACGTGCAGTTCGCCATCCAGGGCCGCGGCGATGATGCCGTCGTCTATGTGCTGGAAGTCAATCCGCGCGCCTCGCGCACCGTGCCCTTCGTTTCCAAGGCAACCGGCCTGCCGCTGGCCAAGATCGCCGCGCGCTGCATGGCCGGGCGCAGCCTCGCCGACCAGGGCGTGACGAAGGAAGTGATCCCGCCCTACTACTCCGTGAAGGAGGCGGTGTTCCCCTTCATCAAATTCCCGGGCGTGGACACCATCCTCGGCCCCGAGATGAAATCGACCGGCGAGGTGATGGGGGTGGGCCGGACGTTCGGCGAGGCCTTCGTCAAGTCGCAGGTGGCATCGGGAACGCATTTCCCCAAGCACGGCAAAGCCTTCATCAGCGTCAAGCCCGCCGACAAGACCAAGGCGGTCGAACTGGCCCGCCAGTTGCATGCGCTCGGCTTCACGCTGGTCGCGACGCGTGGCACGGCGGCCTCGATCAGTGACGCCGGCATTCCGGTGGCGCCGGTGCACAAGGTCAACGAGGGCCGTCCGCACGTGGTCGACATGATCAAGAACAACGAGATCGCCTTCATCGTGAACACCGTCGACGAGAAGCGCACAGCGATCGCGGATTCGCGCTCGATCCGCACGTCGGCGCTGGCGGCGAAGGTCACCCTCTACACTACGGTCGAAGGCGGACTCGCCGCCTGCGAGGGCATGCGCCACGCTGGCCTCGAGACCTACTCGCTGCAGGCGCTGCATACGGAATTGCAATGAGCAAGGTTCCCCTGACCCTGCGCGGCGCCGAGCTGCTGCGCGAAGAACTGAAGCGCCTGAAGTCCGTGGATCGGCCCGCTGTCGTCGCCGCCATCGCCGAGGCGCGCTCGCACGGCGACCTTTCCGAGAACGCCGAGTACGACGCCGCCAAGGAGCGCCAGGGCTTCATCGAAGGGCGCATCCAGGAGGTCGAGAGCAAGCTCGGCAACGCCCAGATCATCGACCCCAAGGCGCTCGATGCCGACGGCCGCGTGGTGTTCGGCGCCACGGTCGAACTCGAGGACATGGACAGCGGCGATCCCGTGACCTACCAGATCGTCGGCGACGACGAGGCCGACATCAAGCAGGGCAAGATTTCGCTCAACTCGCCGGTGGCACGTTCGCTGATCGGCAAGTACGCGGGCGACGTCGCCGAAGTGCACACGCCCGGCGGCAAGCGCGAATACGAAATCCTCGACGTCCGCTACGAATAGCGGCATGAGGTTCCTGGCGGCCGCGCTCCTGCACGTGTCGCGGCGGCTGGTGCGTTAGCGCTTGGCTGCCTCCAGCCTGGTTTTCTTGACGACGCGGCGGCGGCGCTCGCTGGCGGCCGCGGCCTGCTTCTTGGTCAGCGGCTTGCCGCCGCGCCGTGTCGCCGGCGCCGACTTTTCGTCGTCTGCGGTCTTCTCGCGCCACAGCACGAGCAGATTGCCGATATGCTGCACTTGGGCACAATCCAGCGCGGTGCAGATCTCGGCGAAGAGCGCGTCGCGGTCGGCGCGCTCGATGCCGTACAGTCGCACCTTGATGAGTTCGTGCGCCTTGAGGCAGTTGTCGATTTCCTTGAGCACCGTCGCGGTCAGGCCCTTCTGGGCGATGCTGACGACGGGATTCAGGTGGTGGGCGGCGGCGCGCAGGGCGCGGCGCTGTTCTTGCGCAAGTTCGATCATAGCGACCTATTTTACCCGGATAAGCCATTGACCCAGAAGAGCAAGCGTCACAAAAAGAGCCAGGTGTGGATACACCAGCACATCAACGACCCGTGGGTGCAGCGCGCTCAGGCCGAGGGCTGGCGTGCCCGTGCCGCGTTCAAGCTGATGGAGATCGACGAGAAGGCCCGGCTGCTCAAGCCCGGCATGGCGGTAGTCGATCTCGGCGCCGCGCCCGGCAGCTGGTGCCAGTACGCGGCGAAGCGTATCCAGCCCGGCGGGCGGCTGATCGCCCTCGACCTGCTCGAAATGGACGGGCTGCCGGGCGTCGAGTTCATCCAGGGCGACTTTCGCGAGGACGAGGTGCTGGCCAGGCTCGTGGCCAGCCTCGGCGGACGCCCCATCGACCTTGTGCTTTCCGACATGGCCCCCAATATGTCGGGCATTGCCGCCACCGACCAGGCGCGGGTGATGTACCTGACCGAACTGGCGCTGGAGTTCGCCCGTGCGCACCTGAAGCCGGGCGGCGACATGCTGGTGAAGGTGTTCCAGGGGGCCGGATTCATGCAATTGCGCGACGAGGCGATGCAACTCTTCGAGACCGTGCAAGTCAAGAAGCCGGCGGCGTCGCGCGACCGCAGCGCCGAAACCTACCTGCTGGGACGCAAGAAACGCGGATAATGATAGTTTGCAGGCAGTTCGAAACGTCTCTAGAATCGACCGACTCGGCTAACGTGATGAGGCAAGCCCTTGAATAACATGTTCAAAAATCTCGCGGTGTGGATGGTGATCGGCATCGTGCTGATGACGGTGTTCAACCAGTTCAACACCCGTCAGACGGCGCAGACGACGATGGACTATTCCCAGTTCCTCGAGCAGGTGCGTCAGGGCCAGATCACCAAGGTGCTGATCCAGGGGCGCACCCTCGACGCGACCACGACCGAAGGCAAGAAGATCACCTCCTATGCGCCGGCCGACCTGTGGATGGTCTCCGACCTGCTCAAGTACAACGTCCAGGTCGTCGCCAAGCCCGAGGAAGAGCAGTCCTTCTTCATGAGCATCTTCGTCTCGTGGTTCCCGATGCTCCTCCTGATCGGCGTCTGGGTCTTCTTCATGCGCCAGATGCAGGGCGGCGGCAAGGGTGGTGCGTTCTCCTTCGGCAAGAGCAAGGCGCGCATGCTCGACGAGAACAGCAACACCGTCACCTTCGCCGACGTCGCCGGTTGCGAGGAAGCCAAGGAGGAAGTGTCCGAGCTGGTCGACTTCCTGCGCGACCCCTCCAAGTTCCAGAAGCTCGGCGGCCGCATCCCCCGCGGGGTATTGATGGTCGGCTCGCCCGGCACCGGCAAGACACTTCTGGCCCGCGCCATCGCCGGCGAGGCCAAGGTGCCGTTCTTCTCGATCTCGGGTTCCGACTTCGTCGAGATGTTCGTCGGCGTCGGTGCGGCGCGCGTGCGCGACATGTTCGAGCAGGCCAAGAAGGCCGCGCCCTGCATCATCTTCATCGACGAGATCGACGCGGTCGGCCGCCAGCGCGGCGCCGGGCTGGGCGGCGGCAACGACGAACGCGAGCAGACGCTCAACCAGCTGCTGGTCGAGATGGATGGCTTCGAGGCCAACGTCGGCGTCATCGTCATCGCCGCCACCAACCGCCCCGACGTGCTCGATCCCGCGCTGCTGCGCCCGGGTCGCTTCGACCGCCAGGTGGTGGTGCCGCTGCCCGACATCCGCGGCCGCGAGCAGATCCTCAAGGTGCACATGCGCAAGGTGCCGCTGGCGCCGGACGTCGATGCCTCCGTGCTGGCGCGCGGCTGCCCCGGTTTCGCCGGCGCCGACCTCGCCAACCTGGTCAACGAGGCCGCGCTGTTCGCCGCCCGCGCCAACAAGCGCCTGGTCGACATGGAAGACTTCGAGCGCGCCAAGGACAAGATCATGATGGGCGCCGAGCGCCGCTCCATGGTCATGCCCGAGGAGGAGCGCAAGAACACCGCCTACCACGAGTCCGGCCATGCCGTCGTCGCCAAGCTGCTGCCCAAGACCGACCCCGTGCACAAGGTCACCATCATCCCGCGCGGCCGTGCGCTCGGCGTGACCATGCAGCTGCCGACCGAGGACCGCTACAGCCAGGACCGCGTGCGCCTGCTCAGCACCATCACCGTCCTCTTCGGCGGCCGCATCGCCGAAGAACTGTTCATGAACCAGATGACCACCGGTGCCTCCAACGACTTCCAGCGCGCCACCGACCTGGCGCGGCGCATGGTGACGCAGTGGGGCATGTCCGACAGCCTCGGCCCGATGGTCTATGGCGAGGAGGAGGGCGAGATTTTCCTCGGCCGCTCGGTCACCACCCACAAGAACATGTCGGAGGCTTCGCTGCAGAAGGTCGATGCCGAGATCCGCCGCATCCTCGACGAGCAGTACGCCCTGGCGCGTCGCCTGCTCGAAGAGAACCGCGACAAGGTCGAGGCCATGACCGCGGCGCTGCTCGAATGGGAAACCATCGACGCCGACCAGATCAACGACATCATGGACGGCAAGCCGCCGCGCGCGCCCAAGCCGGCCTCTGCACCGGCCAAGCCTTCCTCCGGCGACAGTTCGCCCGGCGCGGCACCCACCGCTCCCGCCCCCGCGGCCTGATTTTTCCGGCAGTGCATCTCACAAAGGCCCCGACCGAAAGGTCGGGGCCTTTGCTTTAGGACTCGGTAATCTGGTGCGGAGTCCGACCGGCCAAAGCGGACGATGGTGACCGATCCTGGCAACATCCGCAGCCAGCCAGATCCATTCGTTGAAGCTCCGGATTCGGGCCATCATCGAGCGACCCCTATCGGTAAACTTGCTGCCATCCCTAATGGCGCTACGACTTTTGACTTGGCTTGAGCAAGCTTGATCGAACATAGATATCCATATCGGTGGAATGGGATTCAGCGGAAACCGGTATCATCAGAATAGCTGCCCAAGTTCAAGGGCAGAGTTGTTGATTTGATGACAAGCGGCGCCATCAGGGGAGATTGCGCCAGAGGGGGATGCATGGGCAATTCCATAGTCTTCGTCGATTGGCGCGTCGCCGATATCGACTCGCTCCTCGCGGGCATGCCATCCGGCACCGAAATTTTCATCATCGATGGCGCTTCGGCCGGACTGGATCAAATAGTTGCGAGCCTTCATGGGCGCACTGGCGTTGACGCCATCCATATCATTTCCCATGGCAGTTCGGGAACGCTGTATCTGGGCGACACGGCGCTGTCGCAAAGCAACCTCAATGACTATGGCTCCCAGCTGTCGACTATCGGCAGTGCGCTGACGGAAACGGGCGACCTATTGCTCTATGGGTGCGGAGTGGGCGCCGGTGATACTGGGGTTCAGTTCATTGGGAGCTTGGCGCAGGCGACGGGGGCGGATGTAGCGGCGTCGACGGATCTGACGGGGGCAGTGGCGCTGGGTGGGAATTGGAGTCTGGAAGCCACCACAGGCCCTGTTCAAACGCCCTATGCACTTGCAGATACGTATCCTGGAACCCTGGCGAGTACCACGCTGTCCGTTGCGGAGCAACAACCAAACTACGACTTGGTTCGGACATTGGCCGCAGCGGAACTGTCAAATGTGGCGTACTTACAGCCTTTTCAGATCCGAAACAAGTTAAGCGAACTAGGGTGGGCTCCGTTACGGGATCCCTCGCACCTGCTGGACGTTGGTGGCGGATTGGCCAAGCCTGGTTTGCCGGCAATGGTGGTAGATCGCGGCCAAGTTTTCAATGAAGACGTAAACAACGCATATGCCTTTGCTGCTTCCAGGGAGATGCCTGACGGTACGGTGCAATTTGCAGTAACGTTTCGTGGGTCCGATTCAATGACTGAGGACCCGCGTGATTGGCTGTGGAATAACGGCAGTCAATTTGGCTTCAGTTATTACTACGAACAAGTTCGGTACGTGTTTGCCGAAGCGATTGCGCAAGCCTTGAATGCAAAAGCCAATGGCAAACATGTCGAACTACTAATCACAGGGCATAGCTTAGGCGGCGCAGCGGCGCAGGCAGCCTTCGCTGATCTCTTTGTGCCAGCAGTGCAAGATGTTTGGAATGTCACTGGATCCCCGCTATGGGCAGGTGACAGACTCTACAATGTGTATAGCAGCAGTTGCCTGCAGGGCTACACAGAGGCGCAAATTCAGGGACTGATCCAAGACACGCAGGTCGTCACCTTTGGGGCACCAAGTTTCCTTGTCGACCCCATTAAGCCGACCATACCAGTGCTGGAAGCAACAGTAGTTGTTTCTGCTGGGTCCTTTGGGATTGGCGGCGCCGGACTATTTTTTTCCGCGCTAACGAATTTCACTGATGTAGCAAGCAATACTTCCAAGTTGCACCCGGACCTGCTGACGAGCAGTTATTCAAGCCATGTGATTCAGTTCGAACATGTCGATACTGGGGATATGCGCGGTGATGATCCTGTCCCGAGACTAGGAAATATTGATCCCGGGATTGTAGTGCCCATTGACATTACAACCGATATTCACGACAGCTATAACGCTTGGCTCGGTCCCCCCGGTTTTGAAATGCATTCGATGGACGGTTATCTGGATTCCATTGCCCGAGCAGTGGCAGGTGTCACGGTAACTAAACCGGGAGCGGAGCTGCTACCAACAGGGACGGACGGTACTGCGGACAACGAGCTTCTGCGTGTAGGGGCAGGAGTGGCTGCAAACGCGGGGCCGGGAAACGACATATTGATTGCAATTCCGAGCCAAGGGGCCACGGTCACTATGAACGGTGGCGCAGGACACGATGCTTATGTGATTCCAGCATTTTCCGACGCTTCTTGGAATGGCGTAACCAATTTCAATGTCACCCTTGATGGGCCGTCAGGTGAATGCCAGGACATACTCTTTTTCGGCGCCAACATCTGGCCCCACGTGCAACCTGTCGCCGATGACAGTGATGCGCTGACTATTGTGTATAGCAATGGTGAGAAATTCGTCACGGTAGCCATCACCAACTGGTTTTCTCAAACAAACACATACGAGCTAGCCGATATCGCCGAGTTTGATGGTGCTTTTCGAACATGGACTACCGTACCTGAGTCCCTGAACAAGTTGGGTATCGCACGACTAAGTTCTGGCACGGCGGGTGATGACTACCTCATCGGAAGTTCGAGTGCCGATTCCATGACTGGTCAAGGGGGAAACGATGACATGTCTGGTCGCGGAGGCGATGATGACATGCACGGGCAAGACGGCAATGACACACTGTTTGGCGGCTCCGGTATGGATACGCTTTACGGTGGACTCGGTGACGATGTTCTGGATGGCGGCGCAGATCTGGATGTCTTGTATGGGCAGGAAGGCAATGATTTGCTACGCACTTCTGAGTCCGGCGATACCCTTGACGGTGGCGCGGACAACGATACCTATGAGGTAAATATTCCATCAGGAGGCACAGTCACTGATACTGCCACACTGACCGACGCCTCAGGATCTGACAGGTTGCGCTTGATCACCCCGGGCGCCACACATACCAACACGGTCTTCACCGTCATCGGCACCGACTTGGTCATCGAAGCCCACAGTGCCAGCGCCACTCTGTGCACTGTGACAATCATGAACATGGGCACCGCTACCAACCAGATCGAGACCATGGAGTTGGTCGGCACCAGTGGCAGCATCGACAATTACAACCTCGTTACCGCGTGGAACTGGTCTATCACCCATCCCGCCGATCATACTGGCGGCGCTGCTTCATACACTGGTCTGACATCCGGCTATACAGGCTATGCGGACAACAACGCAAACACGATTACGGGCACAACCGGCAACGATGTTTTGAATGGTTACGGAGGCAATGACACCATCAACGCTGGTTCCGGTAGTGACACGGTGTTGGGTGGCAGTGGCGACGACGCGATCACTCTGATTGCTGGCACTGGCGAGATGGATACCGTCAGCGGCGGCGCTGGCACGGACAGTCTGGCGATCGATGCTTCAGGCAATACGTATGCGGTGAGTTTCTGGAACGGCATTGATGCCAACGGGGTGACGCTGGCCAGCGTGGATGGCACCTCCAGCATGGCGTCGATTCAGGCCTTGCTGACGGGCGCGGTCAAGCTGGGGGCGCACACCTACAGTGCTGGCTACGGCGTGGTCTTCGACGGCATCGAGAACCTGAGTATCAAGGGTAATGCCAACGCCTACGAGTTGCTGATTGCCCGAGGCAGCGGGGGCAGCTACGACGGGATGGGGGGCGGCAACGATGCCCTGTACGCCGACTGGAGTGCGGCGGCCACCGACATTACCTGGATCAACGCCCCGACCGGGGCGGCACAGACGGTGAATGGCAACAGCGTTGCCGGGATCGAGCGCATGGTGATTCTCACCGGCAGCGGCAACGACAGTATCGACAACACCAACGGCTCGGTAGGGACGACCCCCGACGAGGTGGTCAGCGGTGCGGGCAACGACACGATCAGCACGGGCCTGGGCAATGATCGCATCGACGGGGGCGATGGCAATGACACGATCAACGCCGGCAGTGGCAGCGACACTATTTATGGTGGCAGTGGCGACGACACGATCACGCTGAGTGCGTCGCAGTACAACGAATTTGACGTGGTGGAAGGCGGCACGGGTACCAACAAGCTGACGGTGGATGCGTCGAGCAACCAGTTCAGTGTCTATTGGAACGGGTTGACCGCCGCCAATGCCGTGATGGCCAGCGTGGATTCCACCTCCACGATGGCGTCGATCCAGGCCTTGCTGACGGGTGCGGACAAGCTGATCCTGCGAACCTACAGCCTTGGCACCTATGGCGTCCAGATGGACGACATCCAGAACCTGAGCATGACTGGCTCCGGCAACAACGATCTGTTGTTGGGTCTGGGCGCCAACGGCACCTACGTTGGCGGGGCCGGCACGGATGCCCTGTACGTCGACTGGAGCGCGGCCACGGTGGGTATCACCTGGACCAACAATCCGAGCGGGGCGGCGCAGACGGTGAATGGCACCAGCATCACGGGCGTTGAGCGGATGGTCATTCTCACCGGCAGTGGTGATGACAACATCGACAACACCAACGCCTCGGTGGGGACCACCAATGACGAGATCGTCAGCGGTGCGGGCAACGACACGATCAGCACGGGCCTGGGCAATGATCGCATCGATGCTGGCGACGGCAATGACACGCTGGATGGCGGTACCGGCAACGATACGCTTACTGGTGGCGGGGGCAACGATACTTTCCAGTTCGCCGTGACCGGCAATGGCAGCGACGTGATCATGGACTTCACGCCGGGCGACTGCATCCGGGTGGCGGGGGCAAACTTCGCGGCCAGTTTGCTTGCGCAGGGAACCGGCACTACGTTGGTGGCCTCTCAGGCCCAGATTTCTGCCGACGGACTCCACATCTACGTTGGCACCAATGCCACGGTGGGTGCAGAAATAGACGTTCGCCTGAATACCGCCGTCGCGGGCCAATGGCAGGCCTTCGGCGATTCGATTTTCCTGCAGTCGGTGCCGGTGGGAAGCGTGGTGGTTTCCGGTTCCATGAATCAGGGGCAGACGCTCACCGCCGGCAATGGTCTGACCGATGCCAACGGGCTGGGGGCCATCGGCTACCAGTGGCAGGCGAGCAGCGATGGGAGCAGTTGGGCGAACCTGTCGACGGGGAGTGAACTGTCGCTGGTGGGCACGCTGGTGGGTCAGCAGATTAGGGTTCTCGCAAGCTATACCGATGGCTATGGCATCGCCAAGTCGCTGACAAGCGCCAGTACTGCGCCGGTTTCCGCAGTCAATGGAGCCCCCGGCGGTAGCGTGACGATCACAGGCACAGTCGCCCAGAACCAGACCCTCACCGCCGCCAACACGCTGACCGACACCGATGGCATGGGCGCGGTCAGCTACCAATGGAAGGCCGCCGGAGCAGCCATCAGCGGCGCCACCGCCAGCACTTTCCTTCTCACGGAGGCTGAAGTCGGAAGCGTCATCACCGTGACTGCCAGCTACACCGATGGCCACGGGAACGCGGAGTCCGCCACCAGCGGTGCCACCATGGCAGTGGCCAATATCAACGATGTTCCGACAGGAACAGTAGCCGTTGGCGGCACTGCAACCTTGGGCCAGACCCTCACCGCCTCCAACACACTGGCCGATGCCGACGGCCCCGGCACCATCGCTTATCAGTGGCAGAGTTCCACCAACGGCACCACCTGGAGCCCCATTGTTGGTTCCAATGCCTCCACCTTCACCTTGGGCACCGCCCAAGTCGGCCAACGCATCCGGGTGCGGGCCAGTTATACCGACGGTCACGGCACCGCAGAGGCGGTAGCGAGTGCCGCTACGGCCGCCGTCAACCTGCCTCCTGCAGTCACGATTACCGACAACATCGCCGGTAAAGTCAATGCGACCTCCAACCTGATCTACACGTTCAAGTTCAACCAGGCCGTTACCGGCCTCGCGGCGGATGACTTCACGATCAGCAACGGCACGGTCGGCACGGTTTCCGGCAGCGGCAATACCTGGACCGTCGGCGTCACACCGACGTCTGACGTCGCCACTGGCTTCATCAGCCTGACCCTCAAGGCCAATGCGGTTACGGGAACGGCAAGCAACCCTAATGTGGCAGTGACCAATGCCAGCCAGGCCATCGATTCCAGGGCGCCAGTGGCTCCCAGCATCAGTTCATCCTTCAGCACCCTGGTCAGCCTCGATACCAGCCTGGGCGGCGTGGTTCTCGAACTCAACCCGGCAAAGGCCCCGGTTACCGTCAGCAATGTCCTGCGCTACGTCAATGAGGACTTCTACGACGGCACCATCTTCCATCGCGTAATACCGGGTTTCATGATCCAGGGCGGAGGATTCGAGTCGGGGATGAATGCATTGCCGACCTATGCCCCGATCGCACTCGAATCGAACAACGGCCTCTTCAACGTGCGCGGCAGCGTGGCCATGGCCCGCACCGCCGATCCCAATTCGGCCACCTCGCAGTTCTATATCAACCAGGTCAATAACAGCTTCCTTGATTATTCCGGCGCCGCTTCGCCAGGCTACGCCGTATTCGGTAGCGTCGTCGCGGGCATGGCGGTGATCGACAGCATCGCAGGGGTACAGACTCATACCGTCGGTGCGTACCAGAATGTTCCAGTCGCCGATGTAACGCTGATCCAGGCCCGTGCAAGCCGCGTCAGCCCCACGGGAACGATTCTTCTGGGGAATCTCGAAAGCGGCGCCACCTGGCAGTACAGCCTCAATGGCGGCACCACGTGGACCAACGGTAGCGGCATCAGCTTCGGCATGCCCGCCGGCACCTATACGAGCGGCATGCTGCGGATCCGGGAAACCGATACAGCCGGCAACCAGGTGGTGATCACCCCTTCGATCGGTACCTTCATCGTTGACAAGACCGCGCCTGCGGTGGCGAACTTCGCGCCCACCGACAATGCATTGGGGGTGGCACCCAACGCCAATATCGTCCTCACCTTCAACGAGGCCGTCAAACAAGGGACGGGCAGTATCGTGCTGAGGAACGGGAGCGGAACCGTCATCGAGACCTTCGATGCGGCGACCACCGATAGCCGCATAAGTCTTGCCGGCACTACGCTGACGATCAACCCGACCAGCGACCTGGCCATTAACACCAAGTACACCCTCACCGTACCGGCGGGCGCGATCAAGGACCTGGCGGGCAACACCTATCCCGGCGCGACGACGTACGACTTCACCACCCAGGCGGCTGCAATTACCGGTACCGACGGCAATGACATCCTGACCGGAACGCTCCTTTCCGAACCGATGTATGGCCTGGCAGGAGATGACAGCCTCAATGGCAACGACGGTTCGGACACGCTCGAAGGGGGCGCCGGCAATGACATCCTCGACGGTGGCCGCGGTGCGGACACGCTCAAGGGGGGGGCCGGCAACGACACCTACGTGGTCGACAACGTCGCCGACGTGATCGACGAAGAAGGCAATCTCGATACGGATGACCGGATCAGTGCCAGCATCAGCATCGACTTGAGCCAGAGCAGGTATGCCGGCGCCGAGCACGTCACGCTCACCGGCACGGCAGCCCTCAACGCCACCGGCAATGGGGGCGCGAACATCCTGAACGGCAATGTCGCTGCAAACATCCTGAATGGGGGTGCCGGTTCAGACACGCTCACCGGCGGTCTGGGCAACGACACCTACGTCGTGCAGGATGCAGGGGATGTCATCGTCGAAACCTCGACGCTCGCCACCGAGATCGACACCGTCTGGTCCTCGGTCATCTGGAGTCTGGCCGGCCTGGCCAACGTCGAGCATTTGACGCTGACCGGCACCGATGCCATCGACGCCACCGGCAATGCCAAGGCCAACACCCTCACCGGCAACGACGGCGCCAACGTGCTCGACGGCGGAGCGGGTGCCGATACCCTCAAGGGCGGCAAAGGCAGCGACACCTACCGGGTCGCCCTCAAGACCGTCGGCACGGGCGCCACGATGACGGTCGCCCTCGAAGACCTCATCACCGAGAACCTCAACGAAGGCACCGACACCCTGATCCTGAGCGGCAGCGCCATTCTGACCAACGCGACCAAGCTGACCCTCGCGGCGAACCTCGAGAACCTCGATGCCAGCGCCACCGCAACGACCAAACTCAACCTGACCGGCAACACCCTGGCCAACACCCTCACGGGCAATGACGCCGCCAACATCCTGGATGGCGGACTCGGTGCCGACAGCCTGATGGGTGGCGCCGGCAACGACACCTATCTCATCGACCACCTGCAAGACGCGATCATCGAAGGCCTCGATGCTGGGACCGACCTGGCGAAGATCGGCATCGCCACGGCAGGCGGCACCTACGTCCTTGCGGACAACGTCGAGAACGGCACGCTGGTCAATGCGGTCGCCTTCAACCTGACCGGCAATGCGCTGCCCAACAGCCTGACCGGCAATGCTGCCGCCAATATCCTGGACGGCGGGACCGGCGCCGACACCCTGATGGGCGGGCTGGGCAACGACACCTACGTCGTCGATGACGCGGGGGATGTCATCACCGAACTGGCTGGCGGTGGTACCGACACCGTGCAGGCGTCGATCACCTACAGCCTGGCCGACAAGCCCAATATCGAGAATCTCACCCTCACGGGCAGCACCGACATCAACGCCACCGGCAATGCGCTGGCCAATATCCTGATTGGCAATGGCGGAGCCAACGTGCTTGATGGCGGGGCCGGGGCGGACAAGCTAATCGGCGGTAGCGGTGCCGACACCTACCGGGCAAGCCTCGGTGACGTGATCAGCGAATCGAGCGGTGCGGTCGTTGGGGCTGGAATCGACGTGCTGGAAATCTCTGCGGCGACCATAGGCCTGACCCATGCTCTTGCCACAGCCTTCGATAGTTTCAGTCAGGATCTGAAGTTCAGCCGGGTCAATGGCGGCAAGGACCTACGGATTGACGTAGCGGTGAACGGCGGGGCATCCGCCGGTGCCATCACCGTAGCCGGCATGAACAACCTCCAGGCGATGGTCGAGACGCTGCGTCTTTACAGCAACAGCGGTAGTCAAATCGGCGGCGACATCGACCTCGCGTCTGTATGGGGGGCATCAGGGACGACTGCGAAGACACTCACGCTGACGAGCGGCAGCAGTATGTTTGGGACGCTGGCCGCATAGAGGGAAACACAACCACTGCAATGCACAATGCCTATGGCGGCTCAGGGCGGTAGCGGACCTAGGTGGCCTGACGACCAAAGCGCTGCGACAGAAATGACGATGGGGACCGAAGTCCCCACCGGCTTTTCTTTGGTAACAAGGCTCAAGCAGCCTCGGCATAGGCCTTAAGCGGCCAGTGCAAAACGCTCATCGTTGGCGTTTGAGAATTTGCTTCATTAACGTCGATCGCCTGACGGGTTGCCTGCGCACCTTTGTCCGCCCTGTCGAAACCAGTGCACCCCCACCTAAGAACTCTGCGAAACCCTTAGGTGGAGGTGGCGGGAATCGAACCCGCGTCCAGAACGCCTCCAGATTGCCGGAATTACAACCGTACGGCAATTATGGGGCCGAAGGCGCCTTGTTTCAAGGCCAATGTGACGTTCAAGGCCCCTTCGCCCGTGCCCGCCGCCAGCGCATGCCGAGGTGCAACGCCAGCTTGCGCGCCTCCTCCAGCAGCAGCGTGCTCGACGCGATCAGCGCGGCGAGGGCCCACTCGGCCGGGGTCAGGTCGACGGTGTCGAATATCGCCTGCGCCGGCGGCCAGTGCACCGCGACCCCCTGCAGCAGGACGACGGCCGCCAGTGCCGCCCACAGCCTGCCGTTGCGGAAGAACTGGCGGTTGAAGGCGCTGCCGTGCTCGGCGCGGGCGTTGAAGATGTTGAAGAACTGGAACAGGACGAAGGTGGTGAAAGCCAGCGTCACCGCCTTGGCTTCGCCGCCGCCAACCAGCCCCGAGGCGTAGGCGGCGAGGGTGCCGATCGCCATGGTCAGGCCGTAGAGCGCGATGCGCCATAGCCGCTGCCAGGACAGGATGGCGGCATCGAGGGGGCGCGGCGGATCGCGCATGATGCCGGGCCGCGCCGGTTCGACGCCGAGAGTCATCGCCGGCGGGCCGTCCATGATGATGTTCACCCAGAGGATCTGGATCGCGGTGAATGGTGTGGCGAAGCCGAGGAAGGGCGCGCCGATCACGGTGAGCAGTGCGCCGATGTTGGTCGAGAGCTGGAAGCGCACGAACTTGACGATGTTGTCGTAGATGATGCGGCCTTCCCTGACGGCGCGCACGATGGTGGCGAAGTTGTCGTCGGTCAGCACCAGCGTCGCCGCCTCCTTGGCCACTTCGGTGCCGGTGAGCCCCATGGCCACGCCGATGTCGGCGGCCTTCAGCGCCGGCGCGTCGTTCACGCCGTCGCCGGTCATGGCGACGACATGGCCGCGCGCCTGCAGCGCCTCGACGATGCGCAGCTTGTGCTCGGGCGCGACGCGGGCGAGCACGGCGCTACGCTCGACGAGATCGGCCAGCGCCGCCTGGTCGAGGCCGTCGAGTTCGCCGCCGTCGTGCACCTCGCCGTCGTCATTTCCGATCAGGCCGAGTTCGTGCGCGATGGCGGTGGCGGTGATGCGGTGGTCGCCGGTGACCATCTTGACCCGCACGCCGGCCGCACGGCAGACCGCGATCGCCTCCCGCGCTTCCGGCCGCGGCGGGTCGATGATGCCGACCAGGCCGATCAGGGTCAGTTCATCGGCCCAGCGCAACAGGTCGGCCGGGGTGGCGGCCGGATCGAAGTCGCGCGCCGGGATGCGGCGCCCGGCGAGCGCGAGCACGCGCAACGCCTGGCTGGCCAGCGCCTCGTGTTCGGTGACGAAGGCGGCGCGCGCGGCGGCGTCGAGCGGCGACTCGCTCGTGGCGTCGCGCCACCGGCTGGAACGTGCGAGCGTCACGTCGGGCGCACCCTTGAACCAAAGCTGTACCGTGTCGCCATCATGGTGGAAGGTGGCCATGAATTTCAGCGTCGAATCGAAGGGGATCTCGGCGATGCGCGGCGTCTTCGCGACGAGGGCATCGGCATCGAGGCCGCTCTTGGCTGCCAGCGCCAGCAGGGCGCCTTCGGTCGGGTCGCCGATCAGCTCGCCGTCGCGGATGCGTGCGTCGGCGCAGAGCGCTGCCGGGATCAGCAGCGGCGCGAGGTCCGGGCCCGCCATGCCGCCGCTGCCGACGGCATGGCTGCGGCCGCCGTAGAACAGCGCGCGGGCCGCCATCCGGTTGAGGGTCAGCGTGCCGGTCTTGTCGGAACAGATGACCGTGGTGCAGCCGAGCGTCTCGACCGCGGCGAGCTTCTTGACGACGGCGTGGTGCCTGGCCATGCGATGCATGCCGAGCGCGAGGGTGACGGTGACCACCGCCGGCAGGCCCTCGGGGATCGCCGCGACCGCGAGGGCGATGGCCGTGGTCGCGGTGCGCACCAGGTCGTCGCCGCGCAACAGGCCGCCGATGAACATGAGGCCGACGACGATGCCGGCGATCAGCGCCAGGCGCTTGCCCAGCGCGTCGAGCTGGAGTTGCAGCGGCGTCGCCGACTCGGCGGTCTCGGCCAGCAGGCCGGCCAGCCGTCCCATCTCCGTCTGCATGCCGGTGGCGACGACGATCGCCTCGAGCCGGCCGCGCGTCACCACCGTGTTCATGTACACCATGCCGCGGCGTTCCGCCAGCGCCGAGTTCTCGGCGACGACCTCCGGCGTCTTCGCCACCGCCTGGGATTCCCCCGTCAGGGCGGCCTCGGCTACCTCGGCGGCGTGGGCGTCGAGCACCCGCGCGTCGGCCGGGATGCGGTCGCCGGCTTCGAGCAGCAGGATATCGCCGGGCACCAGCCCGCCGGCATCGATCATCCTGACTTCGCCGTCGCGGCGTACCCGCGCGGTCGGCGCCAGCATGCGCTTGAGCGCGAACAGCGCGCGTTCGGCGCGATGCTCCTGGACGAAGCCGAGGGTGGCGTTGAGCAGCACGACGACGGCGATGACGACGGCGTCCTTGGCGTCGCCCATGATGCCTGCGAGCACGGCTGCGCCGAGCAGGATCAGAATCAGCACGCTCCTGAACTGGTCGAGGAACTTGCGCCAGGCCGGGCGCGGCGCCCGTTCGGCGAGGCGGTTGGCGCCGTGTCGCGCCAGTCGCGCGGTGGCCTCGGCGGCAGCGAGGCCGCGGACGGCGCTGCAGCGGAGTCGCGCGGCGACCGCCTCGCCGGAGAGGCCGTGCCAGGCAGGCGGGGAGGGCGAGGGGACCATGGCGGGCGCGAAGGGCCGGCGACTACTTTGCCAATGGCTTGAAGGTCGCCGGATCCAGGGCGTGGCGCGCCAGCAGCTTGTAGAACTCGGTGCGGTTGCGCTGGGCGATGCGCGCGGCCTGGGCGACGTTGCCGGCCGTGTTGGTCAGCAGGTCGACCAGGTAGTCGTACTCGAAGGCGCGGCGCGCATCGTCGAAGGCACCCATTTCGCGCTCGTTGTCGTCGCGCAGCACGCGGCGCACCAGCGAAGCGGGCACCAGCGGCGTCACGGTCTGCCCGAGCACCTGCTCGACGACATTGCGCAACTGCCGCACGTTCCCCGGCCAGGGCGCTTCCTGCAGCAGGGTCAGGGCATCCGGCGCCAGGCCGTGGGGCGTGCCACGCATCCGTTCGGCCCAGCGGCGGGCGAAGTGACTGACGAGCAGCGGGATGTCGTCGCGTCTCTCGGCCAGGGGCGGCAAGGCCAGCGCGGTCTGGTTCAGGCTGTAGAAAAGGTCGGCGCGGAACTGGCCGCCGCGGATCGCGTTGTCGAGTGCCTGCGAGCTGGCGGCGATGACGCGGATGGTACGGGCTTTGGCGCCGCCGGCCGAGAACAGGCTGATTTCCCGCACCAGCGGCAGCAGCCGCGTCTGCACGCCCGGCGCCAGTTCGCCGACGTCGTCGAGGAACAGGGTGCCGCCGCGCGCGGCGTCGAGCGCGTCGCCGAAGGCGGCGTCTTCGCCGGCGTCACCGGCTTGCGGTCCGCAGCGCATGACGACGAAGGGCTTGTGCGCCCGGGAGGCGGCACCGTGGATGACGCGGGCGAGCGCTTCCTTGCCGCTGCCGCGCGGGCCCGAGATCAGCAGCGGATCGTCGCTTTCGGCCGCGCGGCGCGCCTGCCGCAGCAACTCGTCCATGACGGGGCAGGCCGCCACGAAACCGGTGCGCCATGCCGTCTCGGCGCCACGGTCGGCCGCGATCGGCGGCGACAGGGCCACGGCGTCGGCGACGCGCGCCAGCAGCTCGCGGCCGTCGAAGGGCTTGGTGAGAAAGCCGAAGACGCCGCGCTGCGTGGCGGCGACGGCATCGGGAATGGTGCCATGGGCGGTAAGGATGATTACCGGTACGCTTGGCGCTTCGGCATGCAGGCGCTGGAACAGCGCGTGGCCGTCCATGCCGTCCATGCGCAGGTCGGTGATGACCGCGCGCGGCCGTTCGGCGCGGAAGAGTGCGAGCGCCTCGGCACCGGAGGCGGCCGGCGCCACCTCGTAGCCGGCGGCGGTGAGCCGCATGCCGATGAGGTCGAGAAGATCGGGATCGTCGTCGACGACGAGAATGCGGGCGGCGTTCATCGGCGCGGCGGCTTCTGTCGGGTCTCGCGGTCGATGGCGCGCAGCGAATCGAGCTTCTGCTGCAGGTCTTCGACCTTGCGGTGTTCGTCACGTATCTGGCGCTGGCGCTCGGCAACGAGCTTCTGGATCAGCACGGCGAGATCCCGCCGCGGCGATGGCTGACCGGCCGGTATCGGCTCCATGCCGGCGAGCAGCTGCAGCGCGCGCGCGTCGTCACGCCAGGGAGCGCGCGGCTGGGTGAGCAGCAGCGCCAGCCGCAGGCGCTGCGTATCGCCCGGCTGTTTCTCGAAGGCGGCCAACGCCGCCTGGTATTCGCGCCGCTGCTCGTCTGTCGCCATGCCGACCATGCGGTCGTGGAAGTCGAGCAGTTCGATCACTTCGCGTGCTTCGCCCGATGTCCACGGCGTGGCGGCACAGCCGCCGAGAAGCAGGGCGGCCGCGAGCGCCAGCAGCAAACGACGCGGCGTCATGCGTCGGCTCCGGCCAGGGGCAGGGTGGCACGGAAGTGCGTGCCGGCCGTCGTGGCGACGAGGTCGAGCGTGCCGCGATGGGCGGCGACGAACTCGCGGGCGATGGCGAGCCCGAGGCCGACGCCGGCCACGCCCCTGGAGGCGGGGCTGCGGTAGAAGGGCTCGAAGATCTTCTCGCGGTCGGCCTCCGGCACGCCGGGGCCGTCGTCGATCACGTCGAGCACCGCGCTCTCGCCCTCCTGCGTCAGCGTCAATCGCAGCTGCCCGCCGTCGGGCGAGAACTTGATCGCGTTGGAGACGAGGTTGTCGATTATGGTCGTCAGCTCCTCGCGGCCGCCGGCCACGGTGAGCGGGGCCAGGGTGCCGGATACGTGCAGGTGCTTGTTGCGCGCCGCCAGCTGATGCGTGGCGAGGATCTGCTGGATCAATTCGTCGAGGCGCAGCGGCACCGGCTCGATGCGGTCGCGCAGGTAGCCGGCCTGCTGCATCTTGAGCAGGCTGTCGATCAGCCGCTGCAGGCGCAGGGCGTTGCCCTGCATGATGCCGGCGATCTTGGCCTGTTGCGGCGACAGCGGGCCGGCCACGCCCTCGTGCAAGAGGCTGGCGCCCTCGCGCAAGGCCGCCAGCGGCGTCTTCAGCTCGTGCGAGACGTGGCGCAGGATGCGGTTGCGCTGCTGCTCGAGCGCCAGCAGGCGCCGGCGCAGCCAGTCGAGGCGGCGGCCGACCCACTGCAGGTCTTCCGGCCCCTTGAGCCGGATCCGGCGCTCGAGGCGGTTCTGGCCAAGGGCGACCACCGCGCGCTCGAAACGGCTGAGCAGCTTGGCCAGCAAGCGCCGGCCGAGCCAGAACATTGCGCCGGCGAGGCCGAAGGCCACGGCGAGCGTGATCAACACGCGTTGCCTCAGCGCGTCGGCTTCGGCGCTAAAGGCGTTGCGCTCGCCGTCGATGCGCTGACCGGCTTCGTCGAGCAGGCCGAAGGCCTGCCCCTTGATGGCGACGAGGGTCTCGCGCAGCGGTGCGGTGCCGGCCGTCGCCAGCTTGGCGTAGGCCGCATCCTCGGCGGCGAGCATCGCGCCAATGCGTCCGGCCAGCGGCACCAGCAGGGGTATGCGCGCGAACTCCTCGCTGCTCTGCCGCCACTCCCGGCGCGAAGCCGCGTAGTCGTCGAGCAGCGAGCGGTCGCGCAGTACCTCGTACTGGCGCAGGCTGCGCTCCATGTGGCTGAGTTGCTCGGGCAGTTCCCAGCCGAGCCGTGCGGTCAGCGAGGCCTGCTGCACCACATTGGCGCTGCGCACGGCGATGTCGTTGAAGCTGATCGAGGCGAAGGCGACCGCGGCGAGCAGCGGCAGGGCCCCCAGCCACCAGCCGACGAGGATCAGGCGCAGGAAGGAGCGCGGATAGAGGTTCACGGCCGCAATCCTAAGCCAAGGGGCCGTCCGGCCAAAGTGTCGGGGTTTGGCGACAGTAGCGGCGCCGCGCCCGGATCGGGAACATGCGCTCCGCAGACGCGCTGCCAGGAGCGTCGGCAATGAGCTGCCAGTCGTACGAACGGGCGGCATTCCGGAACAAGACAAGGAGCTTCCATGAATCAAAGCCGAATCATACGCGGGCTGGTGCTTGCCCTGGCTGCGGCACCCGCGTTCGCCCAGACGACCCCGCCGTCCGGCCGCCTGCTCGCCTCCAATTGCTTCCAGTGCCACGGTACCAACGGCAAGGGCGGCGTCGAGACCCTCGCCGGCAAGTCCGCCAGCGAAATCGTCAAGGAGCTGAAGGAGATGCAGGGCAAGGCCACGCCCAAGATGATGGACATGCACGCGCGCGGCTATACCGACGCCGAGATCGCGCTCATCGCCAACTACTTCGCCGCACAGCGCTAAAAGGGGATTCGACATGGTCAAACGCAGAGATTTCATCAAAATGGCCGGCGCCGCCGGCCTCGGCCTCAGCGCCGCCGGCTGGAGCATGCTCGCCGCAGCCGATGGTGTGGCCGCACCGGTCGCCGTCGGCGTACCTACCAACACCGGCATCAAGGGCCGCGTCGTCGTCATCGGCGGCGGCATGGCCGGCGCCACGGTCGCCAAGTACCTACGCATCTGGGGCGGGACCGGCGTCGATGTCACGCTGATCGAGCGCGACTCGGCCTACTCATCGAACATCATGAGCAACCTGGTGCTCAACGGCAGCCGCACCATGTCGTCGCTGCAGTACGGCTACGGCAATCTGACCAGCCGTTACGGCGTGAAGATGGTCAAGGGCGACGTCGCGACCATCGATCCGGTCGGCCGCAGCGTCACGCTGGCCTCGGGCACCCGCTATGCCTATGACCGACTCGTCGTCGCGCCGGGCGTCGACTTCGACATCCTGCCGGGCCTCGAGACTGCCGCAGCACAGGCCAAGGTGCCGCACGCCTGGAAGGCCGGCCCGCAGACCACCGCGCTGCGCAACATGATCACCGCCATGCCGAACGGCGGCGTCTTCGTCATGAGCATCCCCGGCAAGCCCTACCGCTGCCCGCCGGGACCCTACGAGCGCGCCTGCGTCGTCGCCGACTGGCTCAAGAAGAACCGCCCCGGCTCCAAGGTGATCGTGCTCGACGCCAACCCCGGCATCACCGCCGAAGTGCATTCCTTCACCGACGCCTTCAACGTCGTGCACGCCGGCGTCATCGAGTACCAGCCCAACGTGACCATCAACAGCGTCGACGCCACGAACATGACGGTGAACACCAGCATCGGCAACATCCACGGCAACGTGCTCAACCTGATTCCGCCGCACCGCGCCGGCAAGGTGATCGCCGCCAACGGCCTGGCCGATTCCGGCGGCAAGTGGACCAGCGTCGACGTGCTGTCCTACGAGGCCAAGGTGGCGCCGGGCATCCATGTCATCGGCGACGCTTCGGCCACGACCCAGCCCAAGGCCGGCCACATCGCCAACCAGGAAGCCAAGGTCTGCGCCGACGCCATCCTGCGCCTGTTCTCCGGACGTGCGCTCGATCCTTCGCCGCACACCAACTCGGCCTGCTACTCGCCGATCACCTTCGAGACGGCCTCGTGGCTCACGGCCAACTTCGCCTACGACCCGGTGACGAAGACCATGCAGCCGGTCGCTCCTTCGTCGGGCGAGGCGGCGGCACGTTCGAAGGACAACTTCGAGGAGATGAACAAGTGGTTCACCGCGCTGATGGGGGACAGCTTCGCATGAGCAGGGCGGGACGACAGCGCGGCTTCACCCTGCTCGAGCTGCTGGTGGTGGTCGCCATCATCGGCCTGCTCGTGGCCTACGTGGGGCCGCGCTACGTCTCGCAGATCGGCAAGTCGGAGACCGCCGCGGCCCGCGCCCAGATCGAGGCGCTGGCCAAGGCGCTCGACGCCTTCCGGCTCGATACCGGCCATTATCCGTCGGCTGCGCAGGGCCTCGCGGCCCTGCGCGAGCGGCCGGCAAGCGAGGCGAAATGGAACGGCCCCTACCTGCAGAAGGACGTGCCGGCCGACCCCTGGGGCAAGTCCTATGTCTATCGCCTGCCCAGCAGCAACGGCAGCCGCAACGATTTCGACCTGCTCTCCTACGGCCGCGATGGCGCGCCGGGCGGCAGCGGCGAAAACGCCGACATAACCTACTGAGATGCGCTACGCGGTCAGAGCGCTGGGCAACGATGGCGTCGTCACCGTGGCGGTGGAAGCCGCGGATGCGGCGGCCGCGTGCGCACAAGTGAGCGCGCAGGCGCTGCGGCCGCTGTCGGCCGATGCGAATGAACTCCTCCCCCTTACGCTGCGGCTCGGCCGCAGCGCTTTTTCTTTGCAGTTGTTCAGTCAGGAGTTGCTGGCCCTGCTCGAGGCAGGGCTGTCGCTGACTGAATCGATCGAAGCCCTCCATGACAAGGAGCAGCGCGTCGACGCGCGGAGCGTGCTCGAGCGCCTGGCCCGTTCGCTCGACGAAGGCCGGCGCTTTTCCGACGCGCTCGAGGCGCAGCGCGAACACTTTCCGGCGCTCTATGTCGGACTGATGCGCGCGGCCGAGCGCACCTCGAGCCTGCCCGAGTCGCTGGCGCGCTACATCGAATACCGCGGCCGGCTCGATGCCGTGCGCAGCCGCGTGGTCAGCGCGCTGATCTATCCGACGATACTCGCCGTGGTCGGCTTCGTCGTGACGCTGTTCCTGCTCGGCCACGTCGTGCCGCGCTTCGCCGGGGTCTATCAGGGCACCGGGCGTGATTTGCCCTGGCTGTCGCAGCAGCTGATCGCCTGGGGCGCCTTCGCCGCCAGCCATGGCCGCGCGCTGGCCATCGGCGCCGTCGTCGCCGCCCTGGCGCTCGTCGCCGGCGGCCGCCAGTGGTGGCGTGGCGGCGGACCGCGCGCCCTGCTGGCGCGCCTGCCCGGCGTCGGCAGCACCATGGCCACCTTCGAACTGGCGCGACTCTACCTCTCGCTCGGCACGCTGCTCGAGGGCGGCCTGCCCATCCTCGCGGCGATGCGCCTGGCCGAGGGCCTGCTCTGCGACGCAACCCTGCTGCGCTACCGCAGCGCCGCCGCCGCCATCGGCCGCGGCGAGAGCGTGTCCCAGGCCTTCGAGGCCGCTGCGCTGGTGACGCCGGTGGCACTGCGCATGCTGCGCGTCGGCGAGCGCACCGGCAGGCTCGGCGAGATGATGGGCCGCGCCGCCCGCTTCCACGACGGCGAACTCGCGCGCCGCATCGACTTCTTCGCCCGCACCTTCGAGCCGCTGCTGATGGCCGCGATCGGCCTGGTCGTCGGCACCATCGTCGTCCTCCTCTACCTGCCGATCTTCGACCTTGCCGGGAGCCTCAGATGAATGCGCCCATGAACGCCGCCGTGGCGGCCGCGCTGCAGGAACACGACTTTCCCCTGATGACGCTGCCGCAGCTGCACCGGCTGACCCCGGCGCTCGACCGCCTGCCGCTGGCCGATGCCCAGGCGCGGCGCTGTGCGCTGTTCCGCGACGGCAAGCGCTGGATCGCCGTTTTCGACGACCCGCTGGCCGGCGATGTGCAGCGTTGGGTCGAGGCCCGTGCCGGCGGCTTCGTCGACTGGTATCTGGCGCGTCCGGACGACCTCACGGCCTGGCTGGGCCGGCAGGAACAGGGAAGCTCGGCGCTGGCGAGCGTGGCGCCGAAAAATCTCGGCGCCGGCGGTACGGCGCAGACGAGGGAATCCGCCGAGGAGGTGTCGCTGGTGCGCATCCAGCAGGATGCGAGCCCCGTCGTGCGCCTGGTCAATTCCACCATTCACGACGCGCTCAAGCTCGGCGCCAGCGACATCCACCTCGAGGCGACGGCGACCGGCCTCGACATCCGCCTGCGCATCGACGGCGTGCTGGAAAAGGTCGGCGGTGCCGTCGGCCGCGACATCGCCGAGCAGGCCGTCTCGCGCCTCAAGGTGCTGGCCGAGCTCGACATCGCCGAGCGGCGCGTGCCGCAGGACGGCCGCTTCCCCGTGCGCTATTCCGGCCGCCGCATCGACCTGCGCGTGTCGGTGATGCCGAGCATCCACGGCGAGGACGCCGTACTGCGCATCCTCGACAAGCGCCGCCTGGTGCCCGACGGCGAGTCGCTGCGGCTCGAGCGGCTCGGTTTCGCCGCCGCCGACCTCGCGCGCATCCGCGACCTGGCCGCCCAGCCCTACGGCATGCTGCTCGTCACCGGTCCCACCGGCAGCGGCAAGACCACCACGCTCTACGGCGTGCTGTCGGAGATCCACGACGGCCGCGACAAGATCGTCACCATCGAGGATCCGGTCGAGTACGAGCTGCCGGGCGTGCTGCAGATCCCGGTCAACGACAAGAAGGGGCTCTCCTTCGCCCGCGGCCTGCGCTCCATCCTGCGCCACGATCCCGACAAGATCATGATCGGCGAGATCCGCGATGCCGAGACCGCCGAGATCGCCGTGCAGTCGGCACTCACCGGCCACCTCGTGCTGTCGACGGTGCACGCCAACCATGTCTTCGACGTCTTCAGCCGCTTCGCCCACATGGGCATCGATCCCTATTCTCTCACCTCGGCGCTCAACGGCGTCTGGGCGCAGCGCCTGCTGCGCACGGTCTGCCCGCATTGCGCCGAACCCGTCACCCCGTCTCCACGCGACATCGCCGCGCTCAAGCTGACGACGGAGGTCGCCCTCGATGGCGGCGCTTTCCGTCGTGGCAAGGGTTGCGGCGAATGTCGCGGCACCGGCTATCAGGGGCGTCGGGCGGTCGCCGAGATCCTGGCTCTCGACGACCGCCTGCGCACCCTGATAGCCCAACGCGCGCCGCTGGGCGAAATCAAGGCCGAGGCGCGACTCCAGGGCACGCGCAGCCTGCGCGACGCCGCCCTGCACCTGGCCCGCGAGGGCCTCACCACACTCGAGGAGGTGGCCCGTGTCACTCTTCAACACTGAAACCGCCGAAATGCGCATCTCCCGCAATGGCGCCGATCCTCTGGTCGACCCGCCGCATCCGGGCGCGATGCTCGACATCCTCGTCTCCGACGCCCTGGTGCGCTACTGGATACTCGAACGGCCGGCCGGGCTGGCCTCCGCCGCCGAGCTCGACCTCTACGCGGCCGACCGTTTCGCCGAGGTCTTCGGCGATGACCCGGAAGCCTGGGTGCTGCGCGTCGATCCGCTGCCGCAGGCGGAGCGCTGGCTCGCCTGCGCGGTGCCCGCCATCTTCGCCGTCGACGTGGCGCGCGCCGCCGAGGCAAAGGGCTGGCGGCTGCGCAGCGTGCAGCCGCGCTTCGTCCGCGAATACAACCGCCATTGCCGCGAACTCGGCCCCGATGCCGCCTTCTGCGTCGCCTCGAGCGAGAGCACGACGATCGGGCTGATCAGCGACGGCTGCTGGCGGGGCATCCGCGTCCATCCGCCGCTCGCCGATGCGGCAACCAGCTTCGGTGCGCTGCTGCGGCGCGACTGCCGCCAGGCCGGCGTCGCCTTCGACGTCATGCAACCGACCGTGGTCGGCTCGCTGCGTGCGGCGGCGCGATGAAACCGCTGGCGGTCGACTTCGCGCCGAAGCGGCCGTGGCCCGACGTCCGCCACCGCCTGCGCTGGTTCGCCGGCGGCGCAAGTGCGCTGGTGGTGGTGGTGTCGAGTGCCGTCTGGTTGCTCGTCCCCCCGGCGGAAGCCGGCCACATGGCGGCGAACTCCGCCCCGCGACCGCCGGCGGCCGATGAGGCGCAGGCCGCCGATGCCGCCGTGCGGGCGCTGAATTTTCCCTGGTTGACGGGACTCGATGCGCTGGAAGGCGCATTCGGGCCGGGCGGGGATGCGGTGTTGCTGCGCGCCGAAGCCGATGTGCGGCGCTCGATCGTGCGCGTCAGCGGCGAGGCGCGCGACGCGGCCGCCGTGCAAGGCCTGCCGTCCCGCCTGCGGGCCCTGCCGGGCGTGGCCGACGCGACCCTGCTCGGCCAGGAAGTGCACGACGCCAGCGCGACGCGGCCGGTGCGCTTCAGCCTCGAATTGCATTTGAAGGACCCGGCATGAACCCGCGTCTCGATCTCGAACTGTTGCTGCGCCGCCACGGCTGGCGCCTGTATGCCACCGCGGCCCTTGCCGCAGCGCTCTGCGTCGCGGCAGCCGGTGTCGGCTGGTCCCGCGTCGCGCCGCCGGCGACGGTGCCGGCCACCGACGGCAACCGCCAGATCGAGGACCGGCTGCGTGCCTTTCGCAATGTGCTTATTCCTCGGCAGGAACTCGACGCCCGGCAGCGCGGCGTCCTCGACGAGGCGACGCGCCATGGCCTCACGCTGGGTCGCATTGATTACAGTTTCGAGGGCAACGCGGCCGGGCGCTTCGGCGTCGCCACGCTGCAGATGCCGGTACGCGGCGCATATGCCGACTTCCGCGGCTTTCTCGCCGCCGTGCTGGCAGGGCAGCCGGCGATCGCGCTCGACGATCTCGCGATCGAACGCGGCAATGGCCAGGGCGGCATCGAGGCGCGCCTGCGCCTGGCCTTCCATACCGAGCCGCAAACGGGCGAGGTACGGCCATGAAATCCCGCCGCCTGCCCTGGCTGCTCCTCGCCCTGGCGGCGACCGCCGCGCTCGGCGCGCTCGGCGAGCCGAATGCCGACGTGGCCGTCACAGCGTCGGCGCGGTCGCAGGAGCGCGCCGCCAGCATTCGTGCGCTGCTGCCGCGCAGCACGGCGGCATGGCAGGGCGGCGACCCGTTCGCGGTGGCCGCTGTCGCGCCGGCCGCGGTGACATCCGAGCCGCCCGCCGCCGTGGCGCCGGTGCCGAGTTTTCCCGCACCGGCGCCGTGGCGCGTCATCGGCAAGCAGCAGGACGACGACGAGAGCTGGACCGTCTTCCTCGCGCGCGGCGAAGACACCTGGGTGGTGCGCGAAGGCGACACCCTCGATGACGGCTTCCGCGTCGCCGCGATCAAGCCGCCGACCCTGACCCTGCAGCACGTCAAGCGCCAGACGCGTCGCACCCTCGACATCGGAATCGCCAAAGAATGAAACGACTGATTGCATTGCTTTCCCTCCTCCTGTTGCTCGGCGCCTGTGCCAGCGGCAACGGATTGTTCCGCGAAGGCCAGCAGCTCGCCGAGCAGGGGCGGCTGGAGGAAGCCCTGCCGCGCTTCGAGGCAGCCCTGCGCGAGACGCCGAATCGCGCCGAGGTGCGCCTCGCCGTCGCCTCGACGCGCGAGCGCCTGGCCGGCCAGGCGCTGCAGCAGGCCGACCTGGCGCTGGCTCAGGGCCGCCGCAATGACGCCGACGCGCTGGCGGCGCGCGCGCTGGCGCTCGACCCCGGCAATGCCCGTGCCCGCAAGCTGCTCGACTCGGCTCAGTTCGAGCGCCGCCGCGCGCAGTGGCAGATCGAGGCCGAGGCGGCCTGGGGCCGCGGCGACGCCGACGCGGCGCTGGCCCGGCTGCAGGCCATCCTTGCCGAGGCGCCGAGCGATGCGGCGGCGCTCAGGCTGCGCGAGGCGATCGAAGCCAGCCTGACGCTGCCGGCTCCCGATCCCAAACTCGCGGCGGCGCTGGCCAGGCCGGTCTCGATCGAGTTCAAGGATGCCAGCCTCAAGCAGGTGTTCGAGGTGCTCGCGCGCACCTCGGGCATCAACTTCGTTTTCGACAAGGACGTCAAGGCCGATCAGCCGAGCACGGTCTACCTGCGCCGTGCCACCGTCAAGGAAGTGCTGGCGGCGGTGCTGATGTCGCAGCAGCTCGAACAGCGCGTGATCGACGCCGGCACCATCCTCGTCTATCCCAACACGCCGGCCAAGGCGCGCGACCACCAGGCCCTGACCATCAAGACCTTCTACCTCACCAACGCCGACGCCAAGACCGTGGCCGGCACGCTGCGCACCATCCTCAAGGCCAAGGACATCGTCGTCGACGAGAAGCAGAACATGATCGTGATGCGCGACACGCCCGAGGCCGTGCGCCTGACCGAGAAGCTGCTGGCGGTGCACGACCTGCCGGAGCCGGAGGTGATGCTCGAAGTCGAGATCCTCGAAGTCAAGCGCAGCCGCCTGCTCGATCTCGGCATCCGCTGGCCCGACCAGCTGGCGCTGACGCCGCTGCCGGGCACCGCCGGCGGCACGCTGACCCTGTCCGACGTCCTCAATGCCACCTCGCGCTCCCTCGGCGCGCAGCTCCCGCCGCTGGTCATTTCGGCCGGCAAGAGCGAGAACGACACCAACCTGCTGGCCAACCCGCGCATCCGCACGCGCAATCGCGAAACGGCCAAGATCATGATCGGCGACCGCGTCCCCAACATCACGGCGACGGCGACGGCGACCGGCTTCGTCGCCGAGTCGGTGCAGTATGTCGACGTCGGCCTCAAGCTCGACGTGCAGCCGACCATCTATCTCGACAACCAGGTGCTGATCCGCATCAACCTCGAGGTCAGCAGCATCGTCGACCAGGTCAAGACCAAGGCAGGAACGCTGGCCTACCAGATCGGCACCCGCAACGCCTCGACCGTGCTGCGCCTCAAGGACGGCGAGAACCAGGTGCTGGCGGGACTGATCAGCGACGCCGAGCGCAGCAGCGCCAACAAGGTGCCCGGCCTCGGCGACCTGCCGCTGATCGGCCGCCTGTTCGGTTCGCGCTCGGACGATGGCCAGAAGACCGAGCTGATGCTGTCGATCACCCCGCGCCTGGTGCGCAGCGTGAACCGTCCCGCCCTGGCCCGGACCGAATTCGACTCGGGGACCGAGGCCAGCCTGCGCGCGCGCGGCCCGGACCTGTCGGCCTACACCGAAGCCGTTCCGCCATCCCAGCCGGCGGCCCCGGCCGAAACGGCACCGGCGCGATGAAACGCGCCGGCGGCTTCACCCTGATCGAGCTGGCCGCGGTGCTGGCGATCCTCGGCGCGCTGGCGAGCATCGCCCTGCCGCTGGCCGAAATCTCCGTGCAGCGCGGCCACGAGCAGGAACTGCGCCGCGCCCTGCGCGAGATCCGTGACGCCATCGATGCCTACAAGCGTGCGGCCGACGAGGGGCGCATCGCGCGCGATGCCGGCTCCAGCGGCTATCCGCGCTCGCTCGCGGTCCTCGCCGATGGGGTGACGGATGCGCGAGATTCGAAGCGGGCGAAGATCTACTTCCTGCGGCGGGTGCCGCGCGACCCGATGCATCCGGATGCCGGCCTCGATGCCGCGGCGACCTGGGGCAAACGCAGCTACGCCAGCGAGCCTGACGACCCGCAGGAGGGGGAGGACGTCTTCGACGTGTTCTCGCGTTCGCATCTGCTCGGGCTCAACGGCGTCGAATACCGGAGGTGGTGAAGGTGGCGACGAGAGGCTTCACCCTGATCGAACTGCTGGTCGTGCTGAGCATCCTCGCCATGCTGCTCTCGCTGTCGGCACCCAAGTATTTCCACAGCATCGAGGCCTCGAAGGAGACCGTGCTGGCCGAGAACCTGCGCATCGCGCGCGAGGCGATCGACCGTTTCTACGGTGACTCCGGGCGCTATCCCGAATCGCTCGACGAGCTGGTGACGCGGCGCTACCTGCGCGCGCTGCCGATCGATCCGGTGGCCGACAACTCCACCGAGTGGACGCTGGTCGCGCCGCCGGCGCGGGTCGAAGGCCGCGTCGCCGACCTGAAGAGCCGCGCGCGCGGCACCGGCCGCAACGGGCAGCCGTATGCGCATTGGTAGCCCCGGGCCGGGCACCAACGCCGGCTTCACCTACATCGGCTTGCTGATCTTCGTCGCCATGCTCGGCGCGGCGGCGACGGCGTCGCTGGGCGCGGGGGCGAGCCTGCTGCAGCGCGGCGCCGAAGCCGAGCTGCTGGCGATCGGCCTCGAGTATCGCGCGGCCCTGAAAAGCTATGCCGAGGCGACGCCTTTCGGCCAGCCCGACGCACCGAAGGAACTAACCGAACTGCTGCGCGACCCGCGCTACCCGGGCGTGCGTCGCCACCTGCGCCGCCTCTATCCCGACCCGTTGACCGGCCGCACCGAGTGGGGCGTGTTGCGCGATCCCGGCGGCAGGATCCTCGGCATCCACAGCCTGAGCACGACGGCCACGCTGCGCCAGGCCGAGTTCCCGCTCGGCCTCGAATCCTTCAAGGAAGCGCGACGGCACGACGAGTGGGTGTTCGCGCTGGTGCCGCAGGCCACCAGCGCCACGAACGCGGGGGGCATCGGCACCCCTCGCTGAGGCCAACGCCATGAACGCACGCCTTCCCCATCCCTTCGCTGCCATCGTCGGGCGCCTGCTGCAGGCGGCGCCGGCAAACGCGGCTGCCATCGCTATCCGCCGCGAGCCACCCCTGGCACGCCTTGCCGCCGAATTCGGCGAATTTGTCGGCTCGCAGCAAAGCGCCACGGCACTGATCCAGGCACTGCGCACCGGCACCCCGATCGTGCTCGGGCAGCCGCGATCTTCCGCGAGCCCCGCATTCAGCTCGCCCACGGGGCCGCTGAGCTACGCCAATGTCCGCATCGTGCTCGCTCTGGCGCGGTCGCAGCTGGCGGCCCAAGGGCTTTCGACGGCGAGCCCCGAGCGGCTTCGATGGGTGCTGATCGGCGACGCGGGTGCCGACGGCATCCTCGCCCGCCGCGCTGCGGGCTTCGGCTGGGGCCGCATCGCCCACGCTTTGGGGCTGAAGCTCGGCGCCGTGGTCCGCGGCGATGTCGGGCCGCCGACGGCACCGACTGCCGCGGCGAGGAAGCCGTCAAAGCCTCGTCGCGCGTAGCAACTCGATGCGACGTGAGTTCACGTCGAGGCATGACCGCGGCAGGAGAAGGTGTCGAGAAAAGCGGGCTTTCGTCAGGATTCACACATTTTCACGATTCTAGAATGATAGAATCGTCACATGGATACCCGTGACGCCGTTGCGGCGCTCGCCGCGCTCGCCCAGGAAACCCGTCTCGCCGCCTTTCGCCTGCTGGTGCAGGCGGGCGATGGCGGCTTGGCAGCGGGCGAGATCGCCCAGGCGCTGGACGTACCGGCGCCGACCCTCTCCTTCCACCTGAAGGAACTGGCCAATGCCGGCCTGGTCGCGAGCCGGCAGGACGGCCGCAACGTCATCTACCGCACCGCCTATGCGGCGATGGACGAACTGATCGCCTATCTCACCGACAACTGCTGCCACGGCGGGCAATGCCTGCCGAAGACGGCGGCCGTGGCCACGGCGGCGAAGCGCCGGGCCAAAACCCAGGAGAGACAACCATGACCATCAACGTATTGGTGCTGTGCACCGGCAATTCCGCCCGCTCGATCCTGGGCGAGATGCTGTTCAACCACCTCGGCGCCGGACGCGTGCGTGCATGGAGCGCCGGCAGCAAGCCGGCGGGACAGGTCAATCCGGTGGCGCTCGAAACGCTCGAGAAGCATGGCGTGCCGTGCGCAGGGGCGCGCAGCAAGAGCTGGGGGGAGTTCGCCGCACCCGATGCGCCACATTTCGATTTCATCTTCACCGTCTGCGGCAACGCCGCCAATGAGACCTGTCCGGTCTGGCCCGGCCATCCCGCCACCGCCCACTGGGGCATCGCCGATCCGGCCCACGTCGAGCCGCTGGGCGCGCGGCGCGCCGCCTTCGAGGCGGCCTACCAGGCGCTCAAGGGCCGCGTCGAGGCCTTCCTGGCTCTGCCGCTCGAAGCCATGAGCCGCGACGACGCGCTGGCCGCGGCACGGCGCATCCACGACCGCGAGGCCGGCTGAGATGTCCGCGCAATGCGAAGTCACCGCGAAGGTCGCCGCCGGCGCACCGTTGAGCATCTTCGAGCGCTGGCTGACACTGTGGGTGTTCCTCTGCATCGTCGCCGGCATCGGCCTCGGCCAGTTCGTGCCGGCGCCGTTCCAGACGCTGGGCAAGCTGGAGGTGGCCCGCGTCAACATCCCGGTCGGCCTGCTGATCTGGGTGATGATCATCCCCATGCTGGTCAAGGTCGACTTCGGCGCCTTGCATGAAGTGCGGCAGCACGTGCGCGGCATCGGCGTCACGCTGTTCGTGAACTGGCTGGTCAAGCCTTTCTCGATGGCCTTCCTCGGCTGGTTGTTCGTGCGCCACCTGTTCGCGCCCTACCTGCCGGCCGACCAGCTCGACAGCTACATCGCCGGCCTCATCCTGCTGGCGGCGGCGCCGTGCACGGCCATGGTCTTCGTCTGGAGCCGACTCTCCGACGGTGATCCGCTGTTCACCCTGTCGCAGGTGGCGCTCAACGACGCCATCATGATCGTCGCTTTCGCCCCCATCGTCGGCCTGCTGCTCGGCATCTCGGCGATCATCGTGCCGTGGGACACGCTGTTCACCTCGGTGGTGCTCTACATCGTGATTCCGCTGGCGCTGGCGCAACTCTGGCGCAGATCCCTGCTGAAGAAGGGGCAGGGCCATTTCGACGCGGTGATGGAGAAGATCGGGCCATGGTCGATTTCGGCGCTGCTGGCCACGCTGGTGCTGCTGTTCGCCTTCCAGGGCAGGGCCATCGTGGACAAGCCACTGATCATCGCGCTGCTGGCCGTGCCCATCCTGATCCAGGTGTTCTTCAACTCGGCGCTGGCCTACTGGCTGAACCGCGTCGCCGGCGAGAAGCACAACGTCGCCTGTCCCTCGGCGCTGATCGGCGCCTCCAATTTCTTCGAGCTGGCGGTCGCCGCCGCGATCAGCCTGTTCGGCTTCGAATCGGGCGCGGCGCTGGCCACGGTGGTCGGGGTGCTGATCGAGGTGCCGGTGATGCTGCTGGTCGTGCGCGTGGTCAATGCCACGAAAGGCTGGTATGAGCGCGGCTGAGTCCTTGCCCGACGATCGCCGCGCCTGGGGCGGGACGGCGCTGTTCCTCGCCGCCTGGGTCGTGCTCTACGCCAGCCTGGTGCCCTTCGCCGACGCCGTGGTGGCGCTGCTACCGCTCGCGCGCGGCACGCACCTGGGCGAGGCCGTGCATTTCTTCGTCTATGACACGCCCAAGGTCCTGCTGTTGCTGACCCTGATCGTCTTCCTGATGGGCGTGATCCAGACCTTCTTCTCGCCCGAGCGCACGCGCGCGCTGCTGGCCGGGCGCCGCGAGGGCGTGGGCAACGCCATGGCGGCCAGCCTCGGCATTGTCACGCCGTTCTGCTCGTGTTCGGCGGTGCCGCTGTTCATGGGCTTCCTCATGGCCGGCGTGCCGCTGGGCGTGACGTTCTCCTTCCTGATCTCGGCGCCGATGGTGAACGAGATCGCGCTCGGGCTGCTGTTCGCCATGTTCGGCTGGAAGGTGGCCGCGCTCTATCTCGCGCTCGGCCTGACGGTGGCCATCGTCGCCGGCTGGGTCATCGGCCGGTTGCGGCTCGAACGCTGGCTCGAGGACTGGGTGCGCGAGATGATCCAGGCCAACGGCGTCGCCGAGCAGGAGGTACCCGCAGGCATGCGCTGGAGCGAACGTTTGGCCTCCGGCAAGCGGCACATGTTCGAGATCGTCGGCAAGGTCTGGCCCTACATCCTTGCCGGCATCGCCATCGGCGCCGCCATCCACGGCTACGTGCCGCAGGACTTTCTCGCGGCCATCATGGGCCGCGACGCCTGGTGGGCGGTGCCGGTGGCGGTGCTGATCGGCGTGCCGATGTACACCAACGCCGCCGGCATCATCCCGGTGGTCGAGGCGCTGCTGGCCAAGGGCGCGGCGCTGGGCACGGTGCTGGCCTTCATGATGGCGGTGATCGCGCTGTCGCTGCCGGAGTTCATCATCCTGCGCCGCGTGCTGTCGGTGAAACTGATCGCGGTCTTCGCCGGCGTCGTCGCCACCGGCATCCTGCTGGTGGGCTACGTCTTCAACCTCGTCCTGTGAGGAATACACCATGAAAAGCATCAAGGTCCTCGGCACGGGTTGTGCCAACTGCCGCAACACGCAGAAGCTGATCGAGGATGTCGCCGCCGCCCGGGGCGAGCAGGTCAGCATCGAAAAGGTCGAGGACATGAAGGAGATCGTGCGCCTCGGCGTGATGAGCACGCCGGGCGTGATCATCGACGGCAAGGTCGTCCACTCCGGCGGCGTGCCGGCGCGCGGCAAGGTCGAGGGCTGGTTCGCGGGGTAAAATCCGCGCCGCATGAGCACACTCGCCTGCGGCCGCTTCCGCCTCTCCCTCGACCGCCCGCTGATCATGGGCATCGTCAACCTCACGCCGGACTCGTTTTCCGGCGACGGGGTCGGCGGCGACGCCTCGCGCGCGATCGACCATGCCCAGGCGCAGCTCGAAGCCGGTGCCGACATCCTCGACTTCGGCGCCGAGTCCTCCCGCCCCGGTGCGCCGCTCGTCGCGGAAGAAGACGAACTCGCGCGGCTGTTGCCCGTGTTGCGGGCGCTGCGCGACGCGGCGGTGCCGCTCTCGGTGGACACGATGAAGCCGGCCGTGATGCGCGCTGCGCTGGCCGAGGGCGCGTCGATGATCAACGACATCCGCGCGCTGACCGAGCCAGGCGCGCTGGAGGCGGTGGCGGCGTCCGACGCCGCGGTCTGCCTCATGCACATGCAGGGTGAGCCCCGCACCATGCAGCAGTCGCCGCATTACGCCGACGTCGTCGCCGAGGTCTTCGGTTTTCTGGAAGAGCGGGCGCGGGCCTGCGAGCTGGCCGGCATCGCGCACGAGCGCATCGTGCTCGATCCGGGCTTCGGCTTCGGCAAGACGCTGGAGCATAATCTCGCGCTGCTGCGCGCCCTGCCGGAGCTGATCATCCGCGGCTTTCCGGTCCTCGCCGGCGTTTCGCGCAAGTCCATGCTCGGCCAGATCACGGGCAAGCCGGTCGGCGTCCGCGTACATGCCAGTGTCGCCGCCGCGCTGCTCGCGGTGCAGAAGGGCGCGGCCATCGTGCGGGTGCATGACGTCGCGGCGACGCACGATGCGCTTGCCGTTCTTAACGCAGTGGAGATCGTCTAGATGAGCAGGAAGTATTTCGGCACCGACGGGGTGCGCGGCCGCGTCGGCCAGGCGCCGATCACGCCCGATTTCGTCATGCGCCTCGGCTACGCCGCCGGCACCACGCTGGTCGCACGTGAGCACCTGCCGCCGGGCGAACACCCTGCGGTGCTGATCGGCAAGGACACGCGCATCTCCGGCTACATGCTCGAGGCGGCGCTGGAGGCCGGCTTTGCCGCGGCCGGCGTGGACGTCATGCTGTGCGGGCCGATGCCGACGCCGGCCATCGCCTACCTGACGCGGGCGCTGCGGCTGCAGGCCGGCGTCGTCATCTCCGCCTCGCACAATCCCTACGCCGACAACGGCATCAAGTTCTTCTCTGCTGCCGGCACCAAGCTGCCCGACGCCGTCGAGCACGAGATCGAGGCGCGCCTCGACGAGCCGATGGGTTGCATGGACTCGGCCCGGCTCGGCAAGGCGCGGCGCATCGACGATGCCGCCGGCCGCTACATCGAATTCTGCAAGAGCACCTTTCCCAACGCGTTCGACCTGCGCGGCATGAGGATCGCCGTGGACTGCGCCCACGGCGCCGCCTATCACATCGCACCCAAGGTTTTCCACGAGCTCGGTGCCGAGGTGATCGGTGTCGGCGTGGCGCCCAACGGCATGAACATCAACGAGAACGTCGGCGCCACCGCGCCCGATGCGCTGCGCCGCGCCGTGCGCGAGCACCATGCCGACATCGGCATCGCGCTGGACGGCGACGCCGACCGCGTGCTGATGGTCGATGGTGACGGCAACCTCTACGACGGCGACCAGCTGCTCTACGTCATCGCCCGCCACCGCCATGCCCAGCGGCCTGTCGCCGGAGTGGTCGGCACGCTGATGACCAACCTCGGCTTCGAACATGCGCTGGCCAAGCTCGGCATCCCCTTCGCCCGCGCCAGGGTCGGCGACCGCTACGTGCTGGAGATGCTGATCGAGAAGGGCTGGCTCTACGGCGGTGAGAATTCCGGCCATATCCTCTGCCTCGACAAGCACAGCACCGGCGACGGCATCGTCTCGGCGCTGCAGGTGCTGGAGGCGCTGCGCGCGCGCGGCGAGACCCTGGCGCAAGCCTGCCAGGACCTGACCATGTACCCGCAGAAGCTCATCAACGTGAGGATGAGCGCCGGCTTCGACTGGAAATCCGATCCCGGCATCAAGGCGGCTGCTGCTGCCGCGGAAAAGGCGCTCGACGGCAACGGCCGCGTGCTGTTGCGCCCCTCCGGCACCGAGCCACTGCTGCGGGTGATGGTCGAAGGCCGCGACGGTGCGCTGGTCACGGCGCAGGCCGAGGCCATCGCCGCCGCGGTGCGCGCGGCGGCCGAACACCATTGACCATTCAAGTCACGGAAGACCGACCATGAAGCTGTATCCACTTGCCCTTGCCCTTTTCCTGGGTACCGCCGCGCCGCTCGCGCTGGCCGAGACCGTGCGCTGTCCCGATCTCGCCGACGCGGTCCAGGCGGGCACCTGCCCGGCGGAGGAGGACCTGCGCTACACCTACCACGCCTACTGCAGCGACGACGCGCGCATGTATCGCGGCGACAACGAGCTGTGCCCCGACTACCGCCGCTACCGCAAGGTCAAGAACGTCGTGCTGTGGGAGTCCAGGGACGGCACCTTCCAGGGCTACGTCTCCTGCGACGTGCCGGCGGCGATGCTGCGCCAGGCCAGGGCCGTCACCATGACGGTCGGCAAGCAGGGCAAGATTACCCGTCTGGCCTGCAGCTACGGCGAAGGCATGGTCTTCGGCTACCGCAGCCGCGGCGAGTGCAAGGTCCAGGTCGGCGACTGCGCGGCCGGCGCCTGCACCGCGGAGTGCGACTGATCAGCCGCGCATGAAGTGCCGCGCGTAGCGCGGGCTGATGCGCTCCATCGGCAGCAGCAGCGGCAGGTCGGCGGTGTTGAAGTCCGGATCCCAGGCCGGGTCGCCGCAGATCCAGGCACCGGCGCGCAGGTAGCCCTTGAGCAGCGGCGGCACCTCGGCCGCATGGCCGGTGACCAGCCGCTCGAAGGGCAGGCGGTCGCGCGGGAAGACGCGGTACTCGAGCGGCGCGATGTGGGAATCGATCAGCTGCACGAAGAGGTTGGCGGCGTTGTGGCCGCCGTCGGCCATGCCGATCGAGGCGCAGCCGATCAGGTAGCGATATTCGCGCTTGAGCATGAACTCGGCGAGCTTGCCCCAGAGCAGCGCGATCACCGCGCCGCTGCGGTAGTCGGGATGGATGCAGGAGCGGCCGATTTCCACCATGCCCGGACGCAGGTGCTGCAAACGGGTGAGGTCGAACTCGTTCTCGGTGTAGAAGCTGCCGACCTTGGTGGCGGCCTCCGGCGTGAGGATGCGGTAGGTACCGACGATCTTGCCGGTTCCCGCGTCCGATTCGTCGCGGACGATCAGGTGCTGGCAATGCGGGTCGTAGAAGTCGGCATCGACGCCGGCGACGCGCGAACGGATCCTGGCGCCGAGTTCCTCGGCGAAAACGCGATAGCGCAGGCGCTGGGCTTCCTCGATCTCGCGCTCATTCAGCGCGAGACCGACCGAGTAGTGCTGGTGGCGATTGTGACCGTTGTCCCTGGCGGGCCGTTCCTGGGCGTGCAGCATGCGCTTCTCCTTGTTTGCCGTCGTGTGTGGCGGCATTGTCGGGAGGTGCGGTTACGCCGCGTTTTCACCCAGGTTGCACGTTTGTGACTACCGGCCAAGCGCCGGCAGGCCACCGAGGTAGCCGATGCTGCCGCGCTGGTCGATGCGCTTGCGCAGTTCCACCTTGATCGCATCAGGATACTGCTTGAGGTCGTTGGCCGCGCCCGGGTGCTGGATGTTGCCCATGATGTAGGTATGGCCGCCGAGATTCGGCACCACCTGCAGGCCGGTGTGCTCGCCGCCGGCCGGCGCGACCAGCACGCGGGCGAGTTTGCCTGAGTCGATGTTCAGCGCCCAGAGGAAGTTGTTGAGGTGGTTGCCCGAGTCCTCGCCGATGAACAGCGTGCGCATCTCGGCCGAGTACTTGATGTTGTCCGGGTTGGCGACGCGCTCGGTGTCGCACTTGTCATAGGGCCCCTGCGTCTGGCCAGGCGGCTTCTGTGCGCCGAGCAGCAGCGCGTTCATGCTCGTCGCGACCCATTCGCTGCGGATCGGCTCGCCCGTGGCATCCTTCTGTCCGTCCGACAGCCGAGACCTGTAGACGCCGCCGCAGACGAGGTCCTTGGCGTCGCCCTTGATGCGGATGTGGTCCTGCGGACGCTCGCCGTTGGCGCCGTCCAGCATGCCGCCTTCGATGTAGGACATCGCGACGTAGAGCTGGCGGTCTGCGGCATTGTGGGTCACGCCCTCCATCTTGGTGAACTCGGTGGTGGCGCCGAGCAACGCGGCATAGCGGCGCGTCTCGAGGAAGGCGGCCGCCTTCTCCATGCCCGGCTTGAGCTTCAGCCAGGAAATCGCCGGCTTGGTGGCCGTGCGACCGGCGTGGCCTTCGTACACCCAGACGGGCCTGAAGTCGGCGTGACGCGCCGGGTCGGCTTTCACGGCGTCGGCCCCGGCCACCTCGAAGATGTCGGAGAAGCGGATGCCACGATCGACCAGCACCTCGATTTCCTTCTCGGCGGCGTGGCCGAGGCGGATCCACTTGAGTTCGGCGGCCGCGCCGTTTTCCGCCGCAGCCTGCTCCCAGCGAGCCGCATAAAGCGTACCGGCGGAGAGATCGCTGGCGCGGTCGGCCACGAACATCGCGAGGATGGTGTCGCGGCCATCGTCGCCCATGTAGGCGGTGCGTCCGTCCGGCATCACGTCGGCGAGCTCGGTGGCTAGACGCCCCATGGCGTAGCGCTTGCTGACCTCGGTCTTGCCGCCGGCCCTGACGGCGACCTCGACGATGCCGCCGTAACGGTAGGGCTTGGCGCCGCCCTGGTCGGCGCGCTTGCCGTGGGTGCCGAGATAGAGGTTCATCGGTTCGAGCGGCTCGTGCTCGAAAATGCGGGCATCGGGTTCGTACTCCTCGCCGCCGAGATGGGTGTTCCACGGCGTCAGCGATCCGGCGCAGGGAATCCACAGGCCGTCCTTGGCCGAAAAGTCGACGTTGCGCAGAGCGGTGGCCTTGAGCGTGCCGCTCTTCCGGTGCTGCGCGACGGTCGCCAGGGTCATCGCCATCGGCAGCTGGCCGTAGAGATCGACACTGCCCTTGCCGCCGCTTGCGGGCGCCTCGGTGTGGTACTCCCAGTGCGTCAGCAGATAGAGCTTCTCGCCTTTGCCTTCCTTTACGCGCAGCAGCGAGTTGGCGTCTGGCGAGTAGGCGTGGAAGGGGCCGCTGGTGACGTTGCCGGCATTGTCGGCCGCGACGGCGACGGGGCGGCCGGCCTTGTCGACGATCAGGCCAGCCTCGGCTCCGCCGATGCGCTCGCCGGAGCGGAACACCGTCTGGTAGGACAGCGGAAACACGATGCGCCGTCCGTCCGTGTAGGTCACGGTCGCCTCCGAGCGCGTGTAGGCCTGGGACATTTCGGCGTCGGTCGCCGGTGCCGGCGTCGAGCTGAATTCGACGGCAGCGATCCTGTCGCCGGCGGCGAGAACGAATGGCGATGCGGTACAGACCTGGGCGGCGGCGACGGCGGTGACGAGGGCGCGGAGTTTCATGTGCTGTCCTATGGAATATCTGGCAGGAAAACGGCGAAGTCTGCCCGCCCGATGTTGCAGGGATATTGCCCGGTCGCCCCGAAGTCACGAAAACTTCATCGCCGCGTCATGTGGCGCCACGAACCTTCCTGCCATGGAAAAGTTGCTTGCCGATCCACTGCTGCCGGCGGTACTGCTGGCCTTCTGGCTGGTGTTGGAGTGGCTGGCCTTGCGGCGGCTGAGGCGCGATCGCGTGCGCCGCGTGCGCGCCGTCGATCGCTCCCGCTGAGGGTGGGGCTTGCCCTAGGCGACGGCGATTTCGCTAGCCGCTTCGCGCGGCGGCTGGTGGCCGGTAGCGGGCGCTGCCCGCTCCGGCAATGCGACGGGCTGCGTGCGAGGCGCGGCATGCTGGATCAGTTCCATGCGGCCGTCGAAGTGCTCGACGATGGCGGTGCAGCTGTCGACCCAGTCGCCGCAGTTGATGTAGGTGATGCCGGCGTCGTGGCGGATGGTGGCGCTGTGGATGTGGCCGCAGATCACGCCGTCGACGCCGCGCTCGCGGGCAGCGTGGATCACCGAGTCCTCGAAATCGAAGATGAAGCTGACGGCGGTCTTCACCTTGCGCTTGGCGTAGCCGGCGAGCGACCAGTAGCCGGGCCGGTTGAGGCGGCGACGCAGCCACGAAAGCCAGGCATTGATCCGCACCAGGCCGTTGTAGCCGATGTCGCCGAGCACGGCGAGCCAGCGGTGATAGCGCGTCACCTGGTCGAACTCGTCGCCGTGGATCAGCAGGTAGCGCTTGCCGTCGGAGGCGGTGTGGATGTATTCGCGCACCACCGTGATGTCGCCGAAGGCGGTGTCGTCGTACTCGCGCAGCGCCTCGTCGTGGTTGCCCGGAATCAGGAAGATCTTCTCGCCGTGACGGGCGCGGCGCAGCAGCTTCTGCACCACGGTGTTCTGGGCGGCGGTCCAGTGGATGCCGCGGCTCATGGCCCAGAAATCGACGATGTCGCCGACCAGGAAGATGTATTCGGCCTCATGCTCGCGCAGGAAGTCGAGCAGTCGCTCGGCCTGGCAGCCGCGCGTGCCGAGATGGATGTCGGAAAGGAATATCGCGCGAACGCGGGTACTCATGTCGGGAATACCCCCAGTACCAGTTGCGCCACGCCGGCGCCGATCAACGCGCCGGCCAGCACGTCGCTCGGATAGTGCAGGCCGAGCACCGGGCGGGACAAGGCCACCAGCGCGGCGAAGGGGTAGAGCAGGGAGGCCAGTCCGGGGAAGCCGGCGACGGCGACGAGGCTGAAGGACACCGCGTGCAGCGTGTGGCCGGAGGGGAAGCTGAAGCGGTCGAGCGCCGGGGCGGCCGCGGCCACCGCGGCATAGACCTGGCAGGGGCGCGGCCGCGAGGTCTTGTGCTTGAGCCAACGGTAGAGAAGCAGGCCGACGAGGCCGGCCAGCGCCATGCGGCCGACCACGGGCCAGGCGGCGCTGCCGTGGATGGACGGCAGAAGCACCATCAGCAGATACCAGAAGCCGCCGTTGCCGAGGCGGCTGACGACACGGAAGATGGCGCGCCAGAAAGGGAAATGGCTGAGGCGATTGCAGCGCAGGCAGAGCGCGAGGTCGAGATGTTCAATCCGGCGCAACGGCGATGATCCTGTCGGCATATTGCCTCCGCTGCTGCATTTGCACCAGGTCTTCGAGGACGCCGGCGAAGGCGTCGTGAATCGCGTCCCAGCCGAGGCGGGCGACGCGCGCCGAGGCACGCAGGCGCAGGCGGGCGAGCAGGCCGGGGTCGGCCGCCAGCGCAGCGGCGGCCTCGATGAAACCATGCTCGTCGCCGGGTGACGCGAGCAGGCCGTCGATGCCGTCGTCGACCAGCTCGCCGGCGGCGGCGGTCGCAAAGGCTACGACACCGAGGCCGCTGGCCAGCGCCTCGAGCGTCACGTTGCCGAAGGTCTCGGTCAGGCTGGGCAGCAGGAAGATGTCGGCCGAGGCGTAGTGCGTGGCGAGATCCTCGCCGTGGCGCATGCCGGCGAAGATGTGTTCGGGGTGGCGTGCCGCCAGCGCCGACTTTTGCGGGCCGTCGCCGACGAAGACCATGCGGGCGTTCGGGCAGCCGCAACGCAAGCCCTCGAAGGCGGCGATGGCGAGATCGAGATTCTTTTCGGCAGCCATCCGGCCGACGGTGGTGACGACCAGCGTGTCCTCCTCCGCGCCCCATCGCCTGCGCAAGTCTTCGCAACGGCGCTGCGGATTGAACAGCCGGGTATCCACTCCGCGTGCCATCACCATGAGATTGCGGAAGCCGGCGCCGGCAAGGCGCTGGGCCAGCCCCTGGGTCGGCACCAGCGTGACCAGGCTGCGGTTGTGGAACTGGCGCAGGTAGCGTTCGATGCTGCCGTGCATCCAGCCGATGCCGTAGTGGCCGCTGTAGGCGTCGAAATTGGTGTGGAAGCTGGTGCTGACCGGCAGCTCCAGCCGCCGTGCGGCCGCCAGCGCCGACCAGCCGAGCGGCCCCTCGGTGGCGACATGGACGATATCCGGGCGCTGCTCGCGCCAGGTCTTGAGCAGCGCACCCCGGGCCGGCAGGCCGAAGCGCAGGCCGGGATAGCGCGGCAGCGGCAGGCTGCCGACCAGCGACTCGCGGAAATCGGCTGCCGTCGCCGCTTGTTCATGCCGATGCTGGCGCGGCCTCACCAGGTGGAGGGCGTGGCCGCGGCGGCGCAGGCCGTCGGCGAGCCGCCCCAGCGTCATGGCGACGCCGTTGATCTCCGGCGGGTAGGTTTCGGTGACGAGGGCGACGCGCATGATCGCGCATGCTGCGGGGGCCGTGCGACGGCGTGATGACGCCCAGGTTGCAGCGGGATTACGGTTCGTCCATCCCCGCGCCGATGGCGTGGGCGATGGCGCGGTGGGCGTGGGCGGCGAGGTGGCGGCGGTCGGCGACGAGCGGCGGCAATGGTGTCAGCACCTCGATCTGCGCCGCCAGACCCTCGGCCGTGGCGATCGCGCGCAGGCACTGCCACAGCGTGATGGCGTCGATATAGGCCGGCGCGTCGTTGCGGCGACCGTTGCGACTGGTATAGCGCAGCGCCAACGGCGTGACCGGGGCGCCGGCATCGATCGCGGCCTGGAATAACGCGCCATGGAAGGGCAGCACGCGGTCGCCGCGCGTCGTCGTGCCCTCGGGGAACACGGCTACGCGCCGGCCGTCGCGCAGTCGTTCGACGATCCGGCCGCGGGCGTGCTGCGCGGCGGCGCGGCTGCCGCGTTCGAGAAAGATGGTGTCGGTACGTGCGGCGAGCCAGCCGATCAGCGGCCAGCGGCGCACGTCGTCCTTGGAGACGAAGGCGACCGGCTTCACCGCGTTGATGACGAAGATGTCGAGAAAGGAAATGTGATTGGCGACGAGCAGCCCCTGCGGATCGCCGCCGACCGCGCGCAGTTCGACGCCAAGGCAACGCAAGAGGCGGGCCGACCAGCGCCGCTTGAGCTTGAGCCGGTGCGCCGGAGCGATGCGGGGAAAGACCAGGGCGACGATGGCGAGGCCCAGGGCCAGGTGCAGGCCGAGGCCGGCCAGGCGCGCCGCGGCGCGCAAGGCGATCAGCATGCGGCGGCGGGGGGCAGGTAGGCGGGGAAGGGCGGCGTCGCGGCGACGGCCAGCGCGCTGTTGGCGTAGCGCGGATCGTGGCTCACTTCCTCGCCCAGCCAGTCGGGCCGCTCAAATGCCTGCTCGGCATGGTCGAGCTCGATTTCGGCGAGGACGAGGCCGGCGAGATGCCCCTCGAAGACGTCGACCTCGATGGTGTGAATGCCGTTGGGGATGCGATAGCGCGTCTTCTGCACGACGCGGCCGCCGCAGTGCCGTTCGATCAGTTCGCGCGCCACGCGCAGGTCGATCGGGAACTCGTATTCGTCGCGCTCGATGCCGCCCTTGCTCTTCAGCGTGAGAAATGCCTCGGCTTCCTTGATGCGCACACGCACCGTCATCGGCTCCGCGGCGACGTAGCCCTGCACGATGCGCGCACCCAGGCGCCCCTCGATGGCGCCGAGGTCGCGGACGAGGAACTTGCGTTCGATCTCCTTGGCCATGATGGGACTACTTGAGCTTGGGCAGGCGCAGCTTGCGCACGATATCGAGCTGATCGGGCACCGCACCGAGCAGGGCGGCATGACGCGGGCCGTGCCAGCCGCCGATCAGGGCCACCGCCTCGCGCAGGTTGGGATCGGCGCCGGCGCTGGCCATCAGCACCGCGCCGGCGCTGGCGAGGTCGTTGAGCTGGCCGAGCTTGTCCTGCAGGGCCGCCAGCTGCTTCGCCGCCGTGACGAAGGAGCGCTTGGGCATCAGCGGACCGAAGAATTCGAGTGCGTAGCGCAGGCGCTTGATGGCGATGCGCAAGGCATGGAGCGAAGAGGGCTCGTCGATGCGGGCGAGCTCGGCCAGGTGATGGGTGCGTCGCTGCAGCTTGCGCAAGCGATGCCGGGCGAATTCGAGCAGCGTGAGCGGCGCGGCCGCCGCCGTGCCGTCGGCGGTCGGCGAGGCCTGTGCGATTGACGGCGCGGCCAACGCCTTGCCCTGCAGCAGCGAGGAAGCCCGCAGCAGCAGCCGGCCGTAATCCGGCCGCGCCAGGAAGGCGACCGTTTCGGCGCGAGTCGCGTAGAGCCTGTCGGTCAGGATGCCGGCCAGAGCCGAGATGCGCGGGTCGTCGGCCAGCGCTGCATTGACCGGCCCGACGATTTCGGCCAGCAGCACGTCGAGGTCGCGGGTGCGGCCGAGCGTGGCCATCAGTTCGCGCAGGGGCGGCACCATCTGCTCGGCGAAATCCGGCGGCAGCACCGGTGCGAACATGCGCATCGCGGCGCGCAGGCGCCGCGTCGCCACGCGCATCTGATGGATGTATTCCGGATCGTCGCCGATCAGGGCGCCGGCATGATTCTCCTGCAGATGCGTCAGGCAGTTCAGCGCGATGGCGCGGAAGGCCGTCAGTGGGTGGTCGGCGGCTTCGATCGCGACCTCGGTGGCGCGCGCCGGGGTAGGGCGGATGTCGCCGGCGAGGCGGTAGCCGCGCTCGGGTTTCGAGACCAGTTCCGGGGTCAAGGGCACGCGTGCGGCCAGCTCGAAGGCGATCTGGTAGAGCTGTGTCGGCGTGCCCTTGACCAGTTCGATCTCGATCTCGGAAATCGGCGCACGCCGGCCATTGGCGGCGATCCAGCCGCGGTCGAGCATCACCAGCACCGTGCTGGCCGGCGTCGGATGCAGTTGCCAGATCACCCGGCGGAAGCTGGTTTCGAACAGGGAGGTCAGGCCCTGCGCCACCCTGGGCTTCTCGAAAAGCCGACGCACCGATTCTTCATCGATGCCCGCGAAGTCGAAGCCATTGGCGTAGGAGGCTTCCCACTCCGGCCGCGTCGTCAGCCCGACATTCGAATCCGGATTGTGCTTGACGGTCTGCACCCAGCCGCTGCCGCGCTTGCGCAGGCGCAGCGTGACGGCATGCCTGTGCAGGTCGAGGCGGCGCGTGTCGTAGTAGATGCTGACGAGCGCCTCGCTGCGGCGGCTCGAGGCGCGGCGCAGCAGGGGGTGACGCATGAACAGCGCGTGGGCCGACTCGGGCAGGCCGAGTTTCAGGGCGATCTGGGTGGGCATGGGGCGATTCTACGTCGCCGCTGCCCGATTAATTATTACAGCGCAGGGCATCATGACATGCCCGTATGGCCGGGACGGGGGCGACGATGAACGCTACAATGATGCAATGCACCAATCAATTGCCTGAAGCTGCCCGACCATGGATGAAAAGTGGAAGGACGATGTCTATCGCAAGCGCGCGGAACTGGCGCAGCGCCTGCACGAGCCGATGGCGCGGCTGGCGGCGCTCTGCGCCGGGAACTGGGGTGGCCGCGCGCAACTCAACGATGTGCTGGCGGCGGGTTTCGACGCCATTCCGCATGCGACCTATCTCTACGTGCTCGACGACAAGAGCGTGCAGGTCAGCGACAACGTCGGTGCGGGCCGCGTCGCGCTCGGCTATTTCGATCGCGACCGCTCGCAGCGGCCCTACATGCGGGAGCCGGTGCCGGCGTGGGGATTCCTGCTGTCGGACGCCTATGTCAGCCTGTCGGGACGGCCGTCGCTGACCGCGCTGCACGTGGTGCGCGACGGCGACGCCCTGCGGGGCTATCTCGGTGCCGACTTCGACCTGCGCGATCTGCCCGCCGCCCCTGCCGCCGCGCCGGAGGAGCACAGCGATTGGCGGCAGATCAAGGGCGATCCCTCGATCCGCGGCACGGTGTTCCTGCAGAAGCGCGTCGAGAGCCCGATGGACCGCCACATCGGGCAGGCGATGTCGATACTCGAGGAACTGATCACCGAGCGCGGCATGTTCCAGGTGGTCATCCATTTCTCCAGCAGCCGCGCCACGGGCTGGTTCGTCGACGATCCCTTCCGCTACCGCATCATCGACCACGAGGCGCTGGCCGACCCCGATGTCTGCATGCTTTACCCGCCGCAGCCGTGGCCCGCCGACGCGGCCATGCGGCCCGAGGCCGTGAAGCCCATCCTCGACGCCATGCGCGAACTGCGCATCACCGACCAGAACATCTACCTGCGCTCGGCCTCGATCAACATCTTCAACGGCATGGTCAGCCTGACCTTCTCCTGCGACGGCTCGCACTACGTGGCCTGGGACCAGTTTCTCGACCGTCAGGGCGATTTCTGGTCGGCCATCGGCGGGTGAAGAAGTACGCATTCTTCTCGTTCCGTAACTCGGAATGGGCTGTGGATTCCACGCAGACGGGTGTGTCTGTAACCAGCCATAACCGGTCAGTGGAGATTATTCTCCATTGCCGACGTTCAGGTGGAGTATTGTTCTAAAGTAGTCATTGACCCGAAGGTAGTCGATGGCGCCGGGTGGTTCGACCTGCTTGTTCTCTTCGGAATTCCGATCGACGATCCCGAGATGCAACGGTAGAGTTAGCTTCGTGGTTACCGCAATCAGAAGAGATGCCTGGCTCCGATGTGCTGTGACAAAAGCCTATCAATTGCATATGCTGTCAACCTGCCAGTACGCGAGCATAGTGGGGCTCAATGGTGCTTCACGCGGCTACGCTGGACCGTAGGCTTCTACTGCCCCTATGGGGTGTTCCAGCCACTTTTTGTGCAGCAAATTACAGGTTGGAGAATATGATGAACCGACTTATTGCATGTGGATTGCTCAGCTTCGCATTTGCCGTCCCGTCAGCGAACGCGGTCGTTTATTGCAAGAGCGTGGGCGTACCGAAGGGCTGTGTTGCTCGCCCGGCAGCGACCCCCGGTGTGGGCGCTCCCGGCGTGGGTGTGGCACCCGGCGTGGGCGTTGGCGCTCCGGGTGCTGGCGTCAGGGACCCTGGCATCAACCAGCCAGGTGCCGCTGGCAACGTCGGTGCCCCGCGTGCTGGGGTGGGCGCCCCCGGTGCAGGTGTCGTCGACCCCGGCATCAATCAGCCGGGTGCCGCGGGGAATGTCGGCGTACCCGGCAACCGTGGCGGTCCGGTCAACCGCGTCGGTCCCCGCTGATTCATCGGGAAGCGCCATCAGGGCCGGCTCGCTGGCCGCCGGGGGGGGCCGACTCTTGAATTTCCCGAGGTGCGGACCCGGGCGTCCCGGGGTCAGGACTTCTTGATGATCAACGACCCCTTCACGGCTTCCATCACGTAGGAGACTGGCAGGTCGTTTTCGAGCAGGGTCGCCATAGTGCGCAGGTATTTGCGGATGTGGCGGAAGAACTTCTTGTAGCCGGCGCAGAGGTAATGTAGCCCGGGCACCGTGCGGCGAGGTGGGAAAACGGTGCTTCGGGCAGCCGCCCCAGCAGGCGTTCAGCACGTCGCATTCCCAGCACCAGCGCGGCAGCGTCGTGATCGAGTGGGCCGGCGGCGGGCGCGTCCTCAAGTTTCCGGGTTGAGCGGTGGCGGTCACCGCTAGAATGCGTTGACCGATGAAGCGCTGGCTCCACGAACCCCTGTTGCATTTTCTCCTCGCCGGCGCGCTGCTATTCGCGGCATACGCCTGGCTCAATCGCGAGCGGGAGAGCGGGCCGCGCGAAGTGCGCATCGGCGCGGCCGAGATCAACTGGCTCAAGGAAACCTGGACGCGGCAGTGGCAGCGCCCGCCGACCGAGGAAGAGCTGCGTGGCCTCGTCGCCGATTTTCTCAAGGAAGACCTGCTGGCGCGCGAGGCCCGTGAGCTCAAGCTCGACGAGAACGACACCATCGTGCGCCGCCGCCTGGCGCAGAAGATGCGCTTCGTCATCGAGGACACGGCCACGCTGGCGGAGCCGACGGACGACGAACTGCGCCGGCTCCTCGCCGTCGATGCCGCTGCTTACCAGGCGCCGGCGCGTATCAACTTCAGCCAGCTCTACTTCAAGACCGGGGCCGATGCGCAGGCGGCGTTGAAGCGACTCGCGCAGAAGTCTGCGGGCGATACCGGCAGACTCGGCGAGAACACGCTGCTTGAGCGCGATTACGCCGGCCTCGATGCGGCGGCGGTGACGAGCGTCTTCGGGCCGAAGTTCGCCGAGCGCCTTTTCGCCGTCGATACGGGTGGCTGGCAGGGGCCGCTCGCTTCCGGCTACGGCTTTCACCTGGTCTTCGTCACCGCCCGCCAGCCGCCTCAGGCACGACCTTTCGCGGAACTGCGGCCGCAGCTCCGCGCCGAATGGCAACGCAGGCAACAGGCCCAGGCAAGCGAGAAGTACTTCGCCGAACTGCTGAAGAAATACGCCATCGTCGCTGACGACAGCGTGCGCCCCCTGCTCGGTTCCTTAGCGAAGGGGCAGCCATGAAGTGGCTGGCGTTCGCCCTGCTGGCGTTGTGTCTGAACTCGTCTTTCGCCCACGAGGTGCGCCCGGGTTATCTCGAGTTGCGCGAAGGCAGCGACGGCGCTATCGCCGTGTTGTGGAAAACGCCGATGCGCGGCGACATGCGACTCTCGCTGGTGCCCGAATTCTCCGGGCACAGCGAGGCGCTGTCGCCGGTCATATCGCGGCAGGCGGGGGGGCGGCGATCCAGAGCTGGCGCATGCGTCCGCTCGATCCCCTGCGCGGGCAGACGCTGCGCATCGCCGGCCTCGAACGCACCATGACCGACGTGCTTGTCCACATGGCCTTCGCCGACGGCACCACCTGGACGCAGCGCCTGACGCCGACGCAACCGGCGGCGACCGTATCGCAGCGCGAATCGGCCATCGCCGTCGCCGGTGTCTATTTCAAGCTCGGCGTCGAGCACATCCTGCTCGGCATAGACCACCTGCTGTTCGTGCTGGCGCTGCTGCTCATCACCAGCGGCGGCTGGAAACTGGTCAAGACCGTGACGGCTTTCACCGTCGCGCACAGCATCACGCTGGGGCTTGCGGCTCTGAATCTGGTGCGCGTCCCGCAGGCGCCGGTGGAGGCAGTCATCGCGCTGTCCATCGTCTTCGTCGCGGCGGAGATTCTCCACGCGCGCGAAGGCCGCGAAGGCATCACCTTGCGCGCTCCGTGGCTGGTGGCCTTTGCCTTCGGCCTGGTGCACGGTTTCGGTTTCGCCGGCGCCTTGCGCGAGATCGGTCTGCCGCAGGGGCAGATCCCGGTGGCGCTGGCCTTCTTCAACGCCGGCGTCGAAGTCGGCCAGCTGCTGTTCATCGCGACGGTCATTGCCGCCATCGCCGGTATCAGGCGTTACGGGCGGGGGCAATGGTCGCCGCCGCGCTGGGGCGGGCTGGTCATGCCTTATGCGATCGGCAGCGTCGCGATGTTCTGGGTCATCCAGCGTGTAGTAGCATTCTGACGGGCAGGAAATTCCATAGAGGAGATGAAGCCATGAAGAACACGATGTTGTGCAAGACCACCTTGGCGAGCCTGCTGGCCTTCATGTTCTCCCTGCCCGCGATGGCTCACGACGCTGGCCAGGCCGAGCAGGCCGGTCTGGACAAGGTGCACCCAGCCAAGCCGGGCTATTCGCCCTACGCCGGCCGCAGCTATCCCACCCGACCGCTTTTCGGCGATACCCATCTGCATACCTCCTACTCCATGGATGCCGGGGCCTTCGGCGCGCGCCTCGGTCCGCGCGAGGCCTATCGTTTCGCCAAGGGCAACGAGATCATGGCTTCCAGCGGGCAGCCGGTGAAGTTGTCGCGGCCGCTGGACTTCCTGGTGGTCGCCGACCACTCGGACGGCATGGGTTTCTTCCCCCAGCTCGTCGGTGGCGGCCCCGAAATCATGGCCGATCCACAGGGACGGAAATGGAATGAAATGATCCATTCTGGCAAGGGGGCGGATGCGGCCATGGACATCATCCGCAGCTTCAGTGCCGGCAAGATGCCGAAGGCGATCTTCCCGGTGCCGGGGACCAAAGCCTACCGCGGTGCCTGGCAGGAAACTATCAAGGCCGCCGAGGAAGCCAACGACCCCGGCCGCTTTACTGCCTTCATCGGCTACGAGTGGACCGCGAACACGGGCGGCAACAACCTGCACCGCAACATCATCTTCCGAGACAACGGCGACAAGGCCAGCCGCGTCGAGCCCTACACCACCCTCAAGCCCCTGGGCAGCGACAACCCGGCGGACCTGTGGAAGTGGATGGCCGCGTACGAAGACAAGACCGGCGGCAACGTGCTCGCCATCGCCCACAACGGCAATCTCTCCAACGGCCGCATGTTTCCCACGGTCGAGGACTTCGGCAAGAGGATCGACCGCAAGTACGCGGAGGAACGCATCAAGTGGGAGCGGCTCTACGAGGCCACCCAGACCAAGGGCGATGGCGAGGCGCATCCCTTCCTGTCGCCCAACGACGAATTCGCGAATTTCGAGAAGTGGGACAAGGGCAATCTCGATGGCAGCGTGGCCAAGAGCAAGGACATGCTGCAGTTCGAGTATGCCCGCTCCGCGTTCAAGAACGGCCTGATCCTCGAGCAGAAGCTCGGGACCAACCCCTACAAGTTCGGCCTTGTTGGTAGCAGCGACGCGCATACCGGCCTGGCGGCGATGGAAGAGGAGAACTTCTTCGGCAAGACCACGCCGCAGGAACCCAGCCCTGAGCGCATGCACAAGGTCTTCGTCTCCGATCCGAAGAGCGGCATCAAGATCATGGACTGGGAAGTGTCTTCTTCCGGCTACGCCGCCGTCTGGGCGGCGGAGAACACCCGCGAGGCGATCTTCGATGCGATGTCACGGCGCGAGACCTACGCCACCACCGGCCCGCGCATGGCGGTGCGCTTCTTCGGCGGCTGGGAATTCGAGGCGAAGGACGCCAAGCACCGCATGCCGGCGCAGCTCGGCTATACGAAGGGCGTACCCATGGGCGGCGACCTGCGCGATGCGCCGAAGGGCAAGGCCCCCACTTTCCTTGTTGCCGCGCTCAAGGACCCGATAGGCGCCAACCTCGACCGCATCCAGATCGTCAAGGGCTGGCTCGACGCCAAGGGCGAGGTGCATGAGAAGGTCTACGACGTGGTCTGGGGTGATGCCGCGACGCGCAAGCCGGGCAAGGACGGCAAGCTGCCGCCCGTGGGTTCCACCGTCGATGTCGAAAATGCCACCTGGACCAACACCATCGGCGATCCGGAACTCATCACCGTGTGGAAGGACTCGCAGTTCGATCCGGCGCAGCGCGCCTTCTACTACGCGCGGGTGCTGGAGATTCCGACGCCGCGCTGGACCGCCTACGATGCCAAGCGCTTCGGCGTGAAGCCGCTGCCCGGCACGACCATGGTGCTGCAGGAGCGCGCCTACACCTCGCCGATCTGGTACACGCCCTGACGGTGAGTCGGCCTACCAGCGGAAGCCGAGCCCGATCATCCCGCCGTTGAAGCGCAGGTCGGAGACGAATTTGGAGTCGGGAAGGTTGTAATCCAGCACGCGGTAGGCCGCAGTGATCTCGCCCCAGTCGAAGGCATAGCCAAGGCCGATCAATCCCTGATACGTCGAGTTGGACTGGCCGGTGCCGACGTCGAGGTAGTAGGGGACAAACCAGCGACCGTCGCCGAGCTTGGCTTGGCCGCGTACGCCGACGACGAAGTCGGTGACGCTGCCGTCAGAGGTCATCGTGCCCGTACGCAATGGCAGGGCGATCGGGCCGACGTTGCCCGAGAAGCTCCAGTTGAGTTTCTGGTCAAGGGTCAGGTAGCGGGCGCCGGCGACGATGTTTAGGTTGTGACCCGGCTCGTCGATGGCAGCATACTGGCCCGCCAACGTCCAGACGGCTCCCTTGAGGCTGAAGTCGGCGGTGAGGGCGGCATCACCCGGCACGGTGGGCAGGAGTCGGCCACCGATGGTGAAGTGCTTGCTGCCGGTCTTAGTCTGTCCGAGGTTGAGGGTAATGAGATCGGTGAAGCCGCCCCAGCGTCCCTTGCGGGCCTCGAAGGTCCCCATGAAGACGCTCTCCATGGCCTTGAGGATGTCGCCGCCGTCGACCTCGGCGTTGCCGCCGGTGGTCAGACCGGCGTTAACGATCGCTGGTGGCACGGAGAAGTTCGACTTGACTTCGAGCGACGGTAACCAGGCATAGATCGATGCACGGAACTTCCAGTCGTCGGCCCCGGACTTTGAGGATTGGGCCGAAGCCCCTAGAGGCGCGAGCAGCGCGGTCGCACTGAGCAGGGCGCAGGTCGCGCACTGAAATATGGAATTCTTCTTCATATCCATCTTTCTTGGTAACGAGGTGCCTCGGGAAGGTGCGGCGTCCGAAAAATGCGGCATCGATCCGGATGCCGCCGACGACATGATACGCATCCTAGCAAAGGAGGAAGTACGCTGACTGCAGCGAACGTCAGCTTTCTGTAACCGCTAGCGACGGCTCAGGGGCGTCAACCGCCAACCAAACTTCCCGTCAGCAGTCGCTGAAAAAAGTCGGCGCTGGTAAGGCAACTGATGAAACACCTGCACAGCAAGAAGGGGCAGGACAAAACCCTGCCCGCTTCGCTGTGGATGCGCTACAAGGCGGTCGAGCAAGAAACGCTCTGGTGAATCCCCTGCGCAGCAAGGCGGTCGAGCAGAGTACGCTCTCCTCGCCGCTGCGGATCCTCGCCGTAGCGGATGGCGGGGCGGTGCCGGGTGCGGACTCTAGCCGAACAGCACCAGCGTCCAGACCGCGCAGACGTTGAGCAGGGCGAGCAGCACCGCCGCGCTGCCGATGTCCTTGGCGCGCTTGGCGAGGCGGTGACGATCGAGCGAGATGCGGTCGACGGCGGCCTCGATAGCGGAATTGACGAGTTCGACGATTAGCACCAGCAGCACGGCTCCGATCATCAATGCGTGGCCGATGCCGTTGGCGGGCAGCCACAATGCGAGCGGGATCAGCAGCAGCGCCAGCCAGACTTCCTGGCGGAAGGCATCCTCGTGGCGGTAGGCCGCCTCGAGGCCGGCGATCGAGTAGAACAGCGCGTTCCAGACGCGGGCGAGGCCGGTCTTGCCCTTGAACGGACTCTCGTGGGCGTGGCTGGCCTGGGGCTCGGGCGGGGTCATGCGGCCGATGTTACCAGCGAGCGATAGAGGCCGGCGAGCTGGCGCGCGCGCGCCGGCGCGGCCCATTCCAGCGCGTAGTCGCGGGCCTCGGCCGCCAGGGTATCGAGCTGGTAGCGATTGCCGATGAGGGTTGCCAGGCCGTTGCCGAAGGCGACCGGGTCGTCCGGTGCGATGACGGCGCCGCGCCGGGGATCCAGGATGTCGCGGGTGCCCATCTCGGCCAGGGCGTAGACCGGCAGTCCGGCGGCCATGGCTTCGAGCAGCACCAGGCCCTGGGTTTCGGTGCGCGAGGCGAAGGCGAAGACGTCGGCGGCGGCGTAGCAGTCCGGCAGTTCGGTCTGTCGATCGAGGTAGCCGACGAAGCGGACATTGCCGTCGAGTCCGGCACCAGTCGCCTGGCGCCGCAGGGCGGGCAGGGCGGGGCCCTCGCCGGCAATGACCAGCAGCAGGTCGGGATGAATCTTGACGGCCGTGGCCATGGCGTCGATGAGGAAGGCGATGTTCTTTTCAAAGGCGACGCGACCGACGAAGAGCGCGACGGGGCGCTCGGCGGGAATGTCATGGCGGCTGCGGAATGCCGCGCCATCGCCGGTGGCGAAGCTGTGCACCGGGATGCCGGTGGGCAGGACGTGCAGCGGTGCGGTCACGCCGTAGCCGGTGAGGGTGTCGTGCATGGCGCGCGAGGGCACGACGACGGCATCGAGGTCGTTGCATTGGCCCCGGGCGAGTCGTCGCGCCGCGGCCTTGAGCCATGGCCGCGGCAGCGCCGGCAGGTAGTGGGCGATGTATTCCTCGAAATGGGTATGGTAGGTGGCGAGCACCGGAATTCTGTGGGTGCGTGCGGTGCGCGTGCCGGCGTAGTGCGCGGCGAAGGGCGTCTGCACATGGATCAGGTCGACGCCATCGGCGGCGAGGTGGTGGGCGGTGTGGCGCAATGGCTGCCAGTGCATCAGGCGGTCCTCGGGGTCGAAAGGCACGCGCCGCGAGGGAATGCGCCAGGTGGCCGGCGCGTCGTGGCGCTGCGGATAGGCCGGCGCGATCAGGCGGACATGGATGCCCTCGGCGGCGAGGTCGGCGCGGAAGGTCTCGATCGAGGTCGAGACGCCGTTGATGCGGGGAAAATACACGTCCGAAATCATGAGGACGCGCAGGAAGCGGTTGGGGTGGCGTCGATACATGGCGCCCACCTTGCCTGCGCCATGTTTCGTGCATATGACAGGCGCCGGCTTGGCGATCTCGTGGCCCGGGCGGGAAATTCGGGCCGTTGTCACAAAGCTGTCACACGCCGTTGCTAAAGTTGCGCTCCGCAAAAAGTCATAATTTGTGCTCTGCAAAATTCATGAAATTCTCCAAGGAGATCAAGATGTTGAAAACGGTTCAGCGGTTCGCTCTGCCCCTCGTCGCCGCGACCTTCGCCTTTGCTTCCGCCGCTCAGGCGGCGGAAATCACCGGCGCCGGCGCTTCCTTCCCGGCCCCCATCTACGCCAAATGGGCCGACGGCTATCAGAAGGCCACCGGCAACAGAATCAACTATCAGTCGATCGGCTCCGGCGGCGGCATCAAGCAGATCACTGCCAAGACCGTCGATTTCGGCGCGTCCGACATGCCGCTCAAGCAGGCGGACCTCGACAAGGACGGCCTGATGCAGTTCCCGACGGTGATCGGCGGCGTGGTGCCCGTGGTCAACGTCGCCGGCATCAAGCCGGGCGACCTGCGCCTGACTGGTCCGGTGCTGGCCGACATCTACCTCGGCAAGATCGCCAAGTGGAACGACAAGGTCATCGCCGAGCTGAACCCGAAACTGGCGCTTCCGGATCAGGCCATCGCGGTGGTGCGCCGCGCCGACGGCTCGGGCACGACCTTCATCTTCACCAACTATCTCTCCAAAGTCAGCGAGGAGTGGAAGAGCAAGGTCGGCGAAGGCACGGCCGTGCAGTGGCCGCAGGGCCTCGGCGGCAAGGGCAACGAGGGCGTTTCGGCCTTCGTCCAGCGCGTCGCCGGTGCGATCGGCTATGTCGAGTATGCCTACGCCAAGCAGAACAAGCTGGCCCACGCCGTCATGAAGAACGCGGCCGGCAATTTCGTCGCCCCGGACGACGCGACCTTCAAGGCCGCTGCCGCCGGCGCCGACTGGAACAAGTCGGCCTTCGGCGAGATCCTGACCAACCAGGCCGGCAAGGATTCGTGGCCGATCACCGGCGCGACCTTCATCCTGATGCACAAGGTGCAGGCCAAGCCCGAGCAGGGCGCCGAAGTACTCAAGTTCTTCGAGTGGAGCTACAAGAACGGCGCCAAGATGGCCGAGGACCTCGATTACGTGCCGCTGCCCGAGTCCACCGTCAAGCTGATCCACAACGCCTGGACCCAGATCAAGGATGGCGCCGGCAAGTCGGTTTGGACTGGCAAGTAAGCCAAGGCACACTAGAATAGTTGCCTGACGACGCACCCGCGCCATCCCTGGCGCGGGTGCGTCAACTGGAACCAGACTTCGACATGAGTTCGCGCAGCCTGATCGGCGGTCGCCGTGACATCGGCGACATCATCTTCTTCAACGTGACGCGCCTGTTCGCGTTGCTGTCGCTGCTGCTCATGGCGGGCATCATCGTCGCGCTGGCCATCGGTGCATGGCCGGCGATCCTCAAGTTCGGCACGCGCTTTCTCGTCACGCAGGAGTGGAATCCGCCGGCCGAGCAATTCGGCGCCCTGGTGCCGATCTACGGCACCATCGTCACCTCGCTGGTCGCATTGATCATCGCGGTGCCGGTCTCGTTCGGCATCGCCCTGTTTCTCACGGAACTGTCGCCGGTGTGGCTGCGCCGCCCGCTGGGCATCGCCATCGAACTGCTCGCCGCGATCCCGTCCATCGTCTACGGCATGTGGGGGCTGCTGATCTTCGCGCCGATCTTCGCCCAGTACGGCCAGCCTTTCCTGACGGCCACGCTGGGACACATTCCCTTCCTCGGGGCCCTGTTCGCCGGTCCGCCGCTGGGCATCGGCATCCTCGCGGCGGGCATCATCCTCGCCATCATGATCATTCCCTTCATCGCCTCGGTGATGCGCGACGTCTTCGACGTCACGCCGGCGATGCTCAAGGAATCCGCCTACGGGGTAGGCTCGACCACTTGGGAGGTGGTCTGGAACGTGGTGCTGCCCTACACCAAGGTCGGCGTCATCGGCGGCATCATGCTCGGCCTCGGCCGCGCGCTCGGCGAAACCATGGCCGTGACCTTCGTCATCGGCAACACCAACCTGATCAGCGGCATCTCGCTCTACGCGCCGGGCACCAGCATCACCGCCACGCTCGCCAACGAGTTCGCCGAGGCGACGCCGGGCCTCTATACCGCGGCGCTGATGGAACTGGGCCTGATCCTCTTCGTCATCACCCTCGCGGTGCTGGTGTTCTCCAAACTCCTCCTGCTGCGCCTGGCTCGCCAGGAAGGCACCAAGACCTGAGGGCCGCGCCGTGCAGCTGCTGACGCAACGCAAGCTCGTCAATCGCTTCGCCCTCACGCTGTCGCTGCTGGCGATGAGCTTCGGCCTCGTCTGGCTGGTGTGGATCCTGTGGACGACGCTGGATCTCGGCCTGGTCGGGCTTTCCTGGGAGCTGTTCACCAAGATGACGCCGCCGCCGGGGGAATCCGGCGGGCTGCTCAATGCAATCGTCGGCAGCATCGTGCTGGTCGGGCTTGCCACGCTGCTGGGCACCCCGATCGGCGTCCTCTCCGGCATCTACATCGCCGAGTACGGCCAGCACACCTGGCTCGGCAAGACCACCCGCTTCGTCAACGACATCCTGCTGTCGGCACCGTCGATCGTCATCGGCCTGTTCATCTACGCGGTCTATGTCGCGCGCGTCGGCAAGTTCTCGGCGATCTCGGGCGTGCTGGCGCTGGCGCTGATCGTGATCCCGGTCGTGGTCGCCACCACCGAGAACATGCTCAAACTGATTCCAGCCACCCTGCGCGAGGCGGCCTTCGCGCTGGGTGCGCCGAAGCGCGCCGTGATACTGAGCGTGACGCTGCGCGCGGCGCGGGCCGGCGTGATCACCGGCGTGCTGCTGGCGGTGGCGCGCATCTCCGGCGAGACGGCGCCGCTGCTGTTCACCGCGCTGTCCAACCAGTTCTGGAGCCTCGACCTCAACGAGCCGATGGCCAACCTGCCGGTGACGATCTTCAAGTTCGCCATGAGCCCCTTCGCGGACTGGCAGCGCATCGCCTGGGCCGGCGTGTTCCTGATCACGGCCAGCGTGCTCGGCCTCAACATCATCACCCGCGTGCTGTTCCGCCAGAAGCACAAGAACTGACCGAACCAAGGCTTGAAAGAAATGAGTGACGCCATGATGATCGAACCCCAGGTCGCGCTGGAAACGCAGATGGCGTTCCGCGATTTCGACTTCTATTACGGCAAGTTCCATGCGCTCAAGCGCATCAACCTGGAGATCTACAAGCGCCAGGTGACCGCCTTCATCGGTCCCTCCGGTTGCGGCAAGTCGACGCTGCTGCGCACCATGAACCGCATGTACGACCTTTACCCCGAGCAGCGTGCCACCGGCGAATTGCTGCTCGACGGCGAAAACGTGCTCGACCGCAACGTCGACGTCAACGTGCTGCGCGCCAAGGTCGGCATGGTGTTCCAGAAGCCGACGCCGTTCCCGATGTCGATCTACGAGAACATCGCCTTCGGCGTGCGCCTGCATGAGCGTCTGAACAAGGGGCTGGTGACGGAGCGCGTCGAATGGGCGCTGCGCAAGGCGGCGCTGTGGGACGAGGTCAAGGACAAGCTCGGCCAGAGCGGCATGAGCCTCTCGGGCGGCCAGCAGCAGCGGCTGTGCATCGCCCGCGGCATCGCGGTCAAGCCGGAAGTGCTGTTGCTCGACGAGCCGACCTCCGCGCTCGATCCGATCTCGACCATGCGCATCGAGGAGCTGATCACGGAACTCAAGGAGGAGTTCACCATCGCGATCGTCACCCACAACATGCAGCAGGCGGCGCGGATCTCCGACTTCACCGCCTACATGTACCTCGGCGAGATGATCGAGTTCGGCGTCACCGATCAGGTCTTCATCAAGCCGCAGAAGAAACAGACCGAAGATTACATTACCGGACGCTTTGGCTAAGCGCCCAGTAATGCAACGGCGCAGGCTAACCTCGCGCAGCGAGAGTTAAGCGCCGGAGAGGCGCGGCCGTAGCCACTACATCGGCGTCCCGCTGGCGCCGACATTCTTCTACAGCAGCTCCGGCCCGATCACGGCGCGCAGGAAGGTCTTGTCGTCGCCGGGCTTGTCCTTGCGGCTGATCCACCATACCGCGCCCTTGCGGATGCTGAAGCTATGCGAAGCGGTATCCATTGGGACGCCTTCCTTGCCGCAGACCAGCAGGGAGGCCAGCGCGCCCAAGGTCGGCTGGTGGCCGACGACGAGTACCGCCTTGGGCAGGTTCGGCCAGCCGGCAGCCGTGAGCAGGTCGGTGGGCGTGGCCTGCGGGCCGATGCGTTCATCGGTGTCGTAGGGCAGTTCCAGCGGCAGCACCGTCTGCTGGGTGCGCATGGCGGGGCTGACGAGAATGCGCGTACCCTTGGGCAATTGCTGCCGCAGCCAGCGGCCGACCACGCGCGCCTGCTTCTCGCCGCGCGGCGTCAGACGGCGCTTCATGTCGCTCATCCCGGGCTTGGGCTCCTCGGCCTCTGCATGGCGCCAGAGAATCAGGTCCATGGGTTCGTTCCTCCACTGAAACCCGCAATCTTGCTGCGGCAATGTTACAGCGCCATTGCGGGGGGCGTCCGTCGAATGGCTCAAATTGACCGGCGGCGGCTGTGACCGGTATAATCCAGCCCCTTCCGAATCCTAGAAGACCCAAGAGACATGGCTCGAACCAAACTCGTCGCCGGCAACTGGAAAATGCACGGCGATAGCGCCGCCAACCAGGCCCTGCTCGATGGCATCAAGGCCGGCGCCGCCGCCTCCAAGGCGACCCTCGCGGTCTGCGTGCCTTTCCCCTATCTGGCGCAGGCCCGTGCCGCCCTGAGCGGTACGACGATCGCCTGGGGCGCCCAGGATGTCTCCCGCCATGCCCAGGGCGCCTACACCGGCGAGGTCGGCGCCGCCATGCTCAACGATTTCGGCTGCCGCTATGCCATCGTCGGCCATTCCGAGCGTCGCAGCTACCACGGCGAGACCGACGAGGTCGTCGCCGCCAAGTCCGATGCCGCGATCAAGGCCGGCCTGATTCCGATCATCTGCGTCGGCGAGACCTTGGCCGAACGCGAAGGCAACATCACCGGCCAGGTGATTACGCGTCAACTGGACGCGGTGATCGCCTGCATCGGCGCTGCCGGCCTGGCCAAGTCGGTTGTCGCCTACGAACCGGTGTGGGCCATCGGTACCGGCAAGACTGCCAGCCCTGAGCAGGCGCAGGAAGTGCATGCGCTGATCCGTGCCCGCGTTGCCGCGGTCGATGCCAATGTCGCCGCCGGCCTGCAGATTCTCTACGGCGGCAGCATGAAACCCAACAATGCCAAGGAACTGATGGCGCAGCCCGACATCGATGGCGGCCTCATCGGCGGTGCCGCGCTGGTACCTGCCGACTTCCTGGCGATAGGCGCCGCGGCCTGAACTGGAGTGATGCGATGACTTTCCTGTTTCCCCTGGTGCTGACGGTCCATATCCTGGTCGGCGTGTCTGTCATCGGCCTGGTGCTGATTCAGCACGGCAAAGGCGCCGACATGGGTGCCGCTTTCGGCAGCGGCGCCTCGGGCAGCCTCTTCGGCGCCTCGGGCTCGGCCAACTTCCTGTCGCGCACGACGGGTGTCCTGGCCGCAATTTTCTTCATGACCAGCCTGGGGCTCGCCTACATGGCCAACGCCAAGCCGACGGTTTCCGGCAGCGTCATGGATGCCGCCGTGCAAAAGGCCCCGGCCGCCGCGCCGGCAGAAGTTCCGGCGCCGGCCAAAGACGGTTCGAAGGCGCAGGACATCCCGAAGTAATCGCAACCACCCCGACTGGACCGATCGCCATGAGCCCGCCGCCCCTTGCCATTCGCGAACAGCTGCGCGAGCAGCGCTTCAACACGGTATGGAAGGAGGAGTTGCACGATGTCTTCGTCGATGTCGCTCCCTATTACGACCGAGCCAACCACATCGCCAGCTTCGGTCTGTGGAACTGGTTCCTGCGCAATTTCATGTCCATCATCGAACTGCGCCCCGGGCAGCGGGTGCTGGACGTCTGCGCCGGCACCAACGCCGTCGGCATTGCGCTGCTCCAGCGCGAACCCAGTCTCGAGCTCCATGCCATGGATCGCAGCGCGGCGATGCAGGAAGTCGGCCGCCAGCGCGCCGAGGACCGCGGCCTGAAACTGGCCAGCAGCACCATCGGCGACGTGCATGTGCTGCCCTTCCCCGACAACCATTTCGACGTGGTCACGCTGCAATGGGCGTCTCGGCACCTGCGGGTACGCGACCTGTTCACCGAGATCCACCGCGTGCTCAAGCCGGGCGGCCGCTTCCATCACTGCGACATGCTGCGTCCGGGCAATCCGACCGTCGAGAAGCTCTACTACGCCTATCTGCGCGGCAGTCTCGCCATCACCGGCCTGCTCTTCGGCAGCGGCAGCGCGGCGCTCGGCGCCAAGAAGTATTTCATCGAGGCGCTCGAGATGTTCTATTCCGCCGACGAGTTGTCCCAGGTCCTGCGGGAGCTGGGGTATCGCGACGTGATCTCCAAGTCGCTGCTTGCCGGCATGATCGGGCTGCATCGCGCGGCCAAGCCTCTGGCCGACTGAGCGGCCGGGGAACGGCGCCCCGGCTTTCCGCAACACCTGTCCGGGGAAGGTCCAGTAGTCATGACCCCCGTGGATGCTCTGGCTGCGTTCGATCGCAGGATCCTCGAGACCTACGCCCATCGCACCACCGATGCCTTGCGCGGCGTGCTGCCGCTGCGCGTCGCGCTGCCGCGCATCGAGCCGTTCCTCGCCCTCAACGTCGCCAAGGAAGTGCAAAAGGACACGCTGGTGATCCGGCGCGCCGGCGAGGCGCTGCGCCACGGCGCGACGCCCGATCACGCCATCGTGCGGCAACTGTTCCATGCGACTCAGGAGATCGATCGTGCCTTCCTGGCGCGGGTCAGCGGCCTGCCCATCGGCATCGTGATTCGCTACGAGGAAATCGAGCCGATCCGCATGCGCCGCATCGAACGTCTGCTCGGTGCGGCCTATGCCATTCTCGGCCACTGGCCGCAGCACAAAAATTGGCGGGCGGCACTGCGGGCAGCTTATCCGCGCGGGGAACTCGAGCAGCGGCTGCACGAACTGCTGCGCCTGTATGCGCAGGAAACGCAGGCGCTGAGCCGCTCGCTGCGCCTGCCGGCGCTGCTGGTTCCGTTGCGCGAGGGCATTGCGCGCAACCTCTACCAGATCATGAATGCGGCGGCGATTCGCCTGGCGCGGGAATTGACGGCAACCGTGTACCGTCCGGAAAGAAACTGATTGCGGCAATCGGACTCGCGCGGTGGTCTCGAGCGCGATGGATTCGTTGCCACGAACGCATTTTTTTGCGTCGCAGTAAAAGCCTTGCTATATAATCAGCGCCTAATGTCCGGCGCACGGCAACGGCCGCCGGACGTGCAACGGGCGTCAGGCAGTACGGTAAGACAATGTCCGGGCCGTCGTGGTGAAATTGGTAGACACGCTATCTTGAGGGGGTAGTGGCGAAAGCTGTGCGAGTTCGAGTCTCGCCGACGGCACCAAGTTTTTTGCGGTTCGTTTTTCGGGGTCAAGCAGCGCAACGTTACGCGGCACAAGCCACCAAAATGCTGGAAAACTATTTTCCCGTCCTCGTTTTCATATTCGTTGCCCTGATCTTCGGCTGCGTCCCGATCATTGTCGGTCGCGTGGTCGGCCCCCACCGCCCCGATCCGGAAAAGCTCTCCGCCTTCGAGTGCGGCTTCGAGGCCTTCGAGGATGCGCGCATGAAGTTCGATGTGCGCTACTACCTCGTCGCCATCATCTTCATCCTGTTCGATCTCGAAATCGCCTTCCTCTTCCCCTGGGCGACGATCTTCAAGGAGATCGTCAATACCGAATCCGTGAAGCTGTTCGGCTTCATCGAAATGCTCGTCTTCATCGCCATCCTCGTCGTGGGCTACGTCTACGCCTGGGCCAAGGGCGCGCTGGACTGGGACTGATCGTGGAGACCAAGGCGTGAGCATCGAAGGCGTACTGCAGGAAGGCTTCGTCACCACTTCGCTGGACAAGCTCATCAACTGGACGCGCACCGGTTCGCTCTGGCCCGTGACCTTCGGCCTGGCGTGCTGCGCGATCGAGATGATCCACACCGGCGTGTCGCGTTACGACCTCGACCGTTTCGGCGTGGTGTTCCGCCCCAGTCCGCGGCAGTCGGACGTGATGATCATCGCCGGAACCCTGACCAACAAGATGGCGCCGGCGCTGCGCAAGGTCTATGACCAGATGGCGGAGCCGCGCTGGGTGATCTCGATGGGGTCGTGCGCCAACGGCGGCGGCTACTATCACTATTCGTATTCGGTGGTGCGCGGTTGCGACCGCATCGTCCCGGTCGATATCTACGTGCCGGGCTGCCCGCCGACGGCCGAGGCGCTGCTCTACGGCATCATCCAGCTGCAGAACAAGATCACCCGTACCTTCACCATCGCCCGCTGATTCGCCTCGCCAAATCCTCGAACGCATTCGTATTCAACTGAGCCAATGAGCGCCAAGCTGGACAAGCTTTGTCAGAACCTGCGGGACGTACTGGGCCAGCGTATCGGCAGCCTCGGCGTCGACCGCGGCGAGGTGACGCTGGTGGTCGCCGCCGCCGACTACCTCGAGGTGGCGACCACGCTGCGCGATCACCCCGACCTGTGTTTCGAGCAATTGATGGACCTCTGCGGTGTCGATTACGGTGCCTATGGCGAGGTGGCATATTCCGCTACGAACCCGGCGGGGACGCCGCGCTTCGCCGCAGTCAGCCACCTGCTTTCGCTGACCCACAACTGGCGGTTGCGCCTGCGCGTGTTCGCGCCCGACGACGGCTTCCCGGTAGTGGATTCGCTGGTCGACGTCTGGAACGGCGTCAACTGGTTCGAGCGCGAGGCCTTCGACCTCTACGGCATCATGTTCAGCGGCCACCCCGACCTGCGCCGCATCCTCACCGACTACGGCTTCGTCGGCCACCCGTTCCGCAAGGACTTCCCGGTTTTCGGCCACGTCGAGATGCGCTACGACCCGGCGCAGCAGCGCGTGGTCTATCAGCCGGTGACCATCGAGCCGCGCGAGGTCACGCCGCGCATCGTGCGCGAGGACAACTACGGCAAGGTGGACGACCGTGGCTGAGATCAAGAACTACACCCTGAACTTCGGCCCGCAGCACCCGGCGGCGCACGGTGTGCTGCGCCTGGTGCTGGAACTCGATGGCGAGGTCGTCGTCCGCGCCGACCCGCATATCGGCCTGCTCCATCGCGGTACCGAGAAGCTGATGGAGACGCGTTCCTGGATCCAATCGGTGCCCTACATGGATCGGCTCGACTACACGTCGATGATCATCAACGGGCATCCGTACTGCATGGCGATCGAGCGCCTGCTGGGCATCGATGTGCCGCTGCGGGCGCAGTACATCCGCGTGCTGTTCGACGAGATCACGCGCATCCACCATCATCTGTTCAATCTCGGTGCGCATGCCTTGGACGTCGGCGCGATGGCGATGGTGCTGTACACCTTCCGCGAACGCGAGGATATCTGCGACATTCTCGAGGCTGTCACCGGTGCGCGCATGCATCAGGCCTACTACCGCCCGGGTGGCGTCTACCGCGACCTGCCGGACCGAATGCCGAAGTACGAGGTGAACAAGTTCAAGAACGCGCAGACGGTGAAGGAACTCAACGCCGCGCGCGAAGGCTCGGTGCTCGACTTCATCGAGGACTTCGCCAACCGCTTCCCCGCCTACTGCGACGAATACGAAACGTTGCTGACCGACAATCGAATCTGGAAGCAGCGTCTGGTCGGCATCGGCGTCATTCCACCGGAGCGTGCCCTGCAACTTGGTCTTTCCGGCCCGATGCTGCGTGGCTCCGGCGTCGAGTGGGACCTGCGCAAGAAGCAGCCGTACGAGGTCTATGATCGACTCGATTTCGACATCCCGGTCGGCGTCAATGGCGACTGTTATGACCGCTATCTTGTGCGGATGGAGGAGATGCGCCAGTCCAATCGCATCGTCAAGCAGTGCATCGACTGGCTGCGCAATAATCCCGGGCCCGTCATCAGCGACAACCACAAGGTCGCCCCGCCGTCGCGCGAGAAGATGAAGGGCAGCATGGAAGAGTTGATCCATCATTTCAAGCTTGCCACCGAGGGTATGCATGTTCCGCCCGGTGAGGTCTATGCCGGAATCGAGCACGCCAAGGGCGAGTTTGGCGTTTATATGATTTCGGATGGCGCCAACAAGCCCTACCGCGTCAAGCTGCGTTCGGTTGCCTTTCAGAATATTGCCGCATTGGACGAGATGGCAAGGGGGCACATGCTGGCTGACGTGGTGACCATTATCGGTACCCTTGATATTGTCTTCGGCGAAGTTGATAGATAAGGCTATGTTCAGCGAAGCCACCCTCAGGAAGATCGACCGCGAGGTCGCCAAGTATCCCGCCGCGCAGAAGCAGTCGGCGGTGATGGCGGCGCTGGCCTTTGCCCAGGATGAACTGGGCTGGCTGTCGCAGGATGCCATCGCCGCCGTCGCAGCCTACCTCGACATGCCGGCCATCGCCGCCTACGAGGTGGCCAGCTTCTACAACATGTACGACCTGCAGCCGGTCGGCAGGTACAAGCTGACGGTGTGCACCAACCTGCCCTGCGCGCTGTCGGGCGGCGTGCATGCCGCCGACTACCTCAAGCAGAAGCTCGGCATCGACTTCAACGAGACCACGGCCGACGGCAGGTTCACGCTGAAGGAAGGCGAGTGCATGGGTGCCTGCGGCGACGCGCCGGTGATCCTGTCGAACAACAAGCGCATGCACTGTTTCATGACGCCGGAAGAAATCGACAAGCTGCTCGAGGAGTGCAAATAATGGCCCTGCTCGAAGCGATCAACCCACTGCTCTCCGCCGGCTGGCAGCAGGGCGGCCACGAGTGGCGCCTGGAGAACGATGCGGGCTGGCGCCTCAAGGACTACGAGGCGCGCGGCGGCTACCAGTCGCTGCGGAAGATCATAGAGACGAGTATGTCGCCCGACGACGTCATCGCCGAGGTGAAGAAGTCGGTGCTGCGCGGCCGCGGCGGCGCCGGCTTCCCCACCGGCCTCAAGTGGAGCTTCATGCCCAAGGCGGCGCCGGAGAAGTACATCGTCTGCAACACCGACGAGGGCGAGCCCGGCACCTTCAAGGATCGCGACATCCAGCGCTACGATCCGCATGTCATCATCGAAGGCATGATCATCGCCGCCTACGCGGTCGGTGCCGGTCGCGGCTACAACTACATCCACGGCGAGATCTACGAACTCTACCAGCGCTTCGAGGATGCGCTCGACGAGGCGCGCGCCGCCGGCTATCTGGGCCAGAACATCCTCGGCTCGGGCTTCAATTTCGACCTGTTCGCCCACCACGGCTGGGGCGCTTACATCTGCGGCGAGGAATCGGCGCTGCTCGAGTCGATCGAGGGCAAGAAGGGCCAGCCGCGCTTCAAGCCGCCGTTCCCGGCCAATGTCGGTCTCTACGGCAAGCCGACCACCATCAACAACACCGAGAGCTTCGCCTCGATCCCCTTCATCTTCCGCATCGGCGGCGAGGGCTTCCTCAATCTCGGCAAGCCCAACAACGGCGGCACCAAGCTCTTCTCCGTCTCCGGCCACGTCAATCGCCCGGGAAACTTCGAAGTGCCGATGGGCACGCCATTCGCCAAGCTGCTCGAAATGGCCGGCGGCATGCGCGGCGGCCGCAAGCTCAAGGCCGTCATCCCCGGGGGCTCCTCGGCGCCGGTGCTCCCCGGCGACATCATGATGGACTGCACGCTCGACTACGATTCCATCGCCAAGGCCGGCTCCATGCTCGGTTCGGGCGCGGTCATCGTCATGGACGAAACCACCTGCATGGTCAAGGCGCTGGAGCGCCTCGCCTGGTTCTACTACGAAGAGTCCTGCGGCCAATGTACCCCCTGCCGCGAAGGCACCGGCTGGCTCTACAAGGTGATCCACCGCATCGAGCATGGCCAGGGAAAGCCCGAGGATCTTGCGCTGCTTGACCGCCTGACGGTGAACATCATGGGCCGCACTATCTGCGCCCTCGGTGACGCCGCCTCGATGCCGGTGCAAAGTTTCATCAAGCACTTCCGCAGCGAATTCGAGTACCACATCGAACACAAGAAGTGTCTGGTGCCGCCGGACGTGCAGCGCACGGGCAGCACGTTCTACACGCGCAAAATGGGACAGGCGTAATGCTGGAACTCGAACTCGACGGCAAACAGCTTTCGGTACCCGAGGGCAGCACGGTGATCGAGGCCGCGCATCAGGCTGGCGTCTACATCCCGCACTTCTGCTACCACAAGAAACTGTCGATCGCGGCCAACTGCCGCATGTGCCTGGTGCAGGTGGAGAAGGCGCCCAAGCCGCTGCCGGCCTGCGCCACGCCGGTGACCAACGGCATGAAGGTGTTCACGCATTCCGAGATGGCCGTCACGGCGCAAAAGGGCGTGATGGAATTCCTGCTGATCAACCATCCGCTCGACTGCCCGATCTGCGACCAGGGCGGCGAGTGCCAGCTGCAGGATCTCGCCGTCGGCTACGGCGACGGCGCCTCGCGCTACGAGGAAGACAAGCGCGTGGTGCCGAACAAGGATCTCGGCCCGCTGGTCAGCACCGACATGACCCGGTGCATCAACTGCACCCGCTGCGTGCGCTTCACCCAGGAAATCGCCGGCCTGATGGAACTCGGACAGGCCTTCCGCGGCGACCGTGCCGAAATCATGTCCTTCGTCGGCAAGACCGTCGATTCGGAGCTTTCGGGCAACATCATCGACCTCTGCCCGGTCGGTGCGCTGACTTCCAAGCCCTTCCGCTTCTCCGCCCGCACCTGGGAACTGGCGCGGCGCAAGTCGGTGAGCCCGCACGACGGCCTCGGCAGCAACCTCATCGTCCAGGTCAAGCACGACCGCGTGATGCGCGTGCTGCCGCTCGAGAACGAGCAGGTCAACGAGTGCTGGCTGTCGGACAAGGACCGCTTCTCCTATGAGGCATTAAATTCCGCCGAACGCCTGACGAAGCCCATGGTCAAGCAGGACGGCCAGTGGCAGGAGGTCGACTGGAACGTCGCCCTCGACTATACGGCGCACGCCCTGCGCGACGTGGCGAAGAACCACGGGGCCGAGTCCATCGGTGCGCTGGTCAGCCCGCATGCCACGCTCGAGGAAATGGCGCTCGTCGCCAAGTTGATGCGCGGTCTGGGCAGCGAGAACATCGATTTCCGTCTGCGCCAGTCCGACTTCTCGGCCGACGGCAAGCGCCAGGGCGCGCCCTGGCTGGGCATGAAGATCGCCGAGATCAACACGCTCGACCGCGTGCTGGTGGTCGGCAGCTTCCTGCGCAAGGATCACCCGCTGCTCGCCCAGCGCCTGCGGCAGGTGGCGAAGAAGGGCACGCAAGTCAGCGTGATCCACTCGGCCGATGACGACCTGCTGATCAAGCTGTTCGCCAAGGCCGTCGCCGCGCCGTCGCAGCTGCCGGCGATGCTGGCCCAGGTGCTCAAGGCCGTCGCCGACGCCAAGGGCGCAAATGCCGGTGTCGATGTTACGGTGTCGGCCGAAGCCAAACGGATCGCCGACAGCCTGGTTTCCGGCGCCAGCGCCGGCGTCCTGCTCGGCAATTTCGTCCAGCACCATCCGCAGGCCGCCGTGCTCAACGCACTGGCCCAGCAACTGGCCGGCCTGCTCGGCGCGAAATTCGGCTTTCTCGGCGAGGCGGCCAACAGCGTCGGCGGCTACGTCGCCAATGCCGTGCCAAAGGGCGAGGGCCTCAACGCGGCGCGCATGCTGGCCGAACCGCGCACGGCCTATCTGCTGCTGGGCACTGAACCCGAGTTCGACTGCGCCGACGGCGCCGCCGCGTTGGCGGCGATGAAGCAGGCCAAGAGCGTGATCGTGGTCTCGCCGTTCAAGTCGCAGGCGGCCCTCGACTACGCCGATGTGCTGCTGCCGGTGTCGCCCTTCAGCGAGACCTCGGGCACGTTCATCAATACCGAAGGCCGCGTGCAGAGCTTCTACGCCGTGGCCAAGCCGCAGGGCGAGGCCCGGCCGGCGTGGAAGGTGCTGCGTGTCCTCGGCAACCTGCTCGAACTCGACGGCTTCGGCTACGACAGCTCGGAACAGGTGCGCGACGAGGTGCTCGGCGGCAAAGCCGAATTCGTCTCCGGTCTCGACAATGGCGTCGACGGCGTTGCCGTCGAACTGCCGGCCGTATCCGGCATTGAACGTGTCGCCGACGTGCCGATCCATTTCGCCGATGCCCTTGCGCGCCGCGCACCGAGTCTGCAGGCAACAGCCGACGCGGCGGCTCCGACGGCGCGCATGAATGCTGCGACCCTGGCCAGGACCGGCGTGGTCGCAGGCGATATGGTAAATATCGGCGCTGGCGGTACGGTGTCTCTGGTCGCGCAACTCGATGCCGGTGTTCCCGACAACTGCGTGCGCATTGCCGCAGCCCATTCGGCGACGGCTGGCCTCGGTGCCATGTTCGCCAACGTGACCGTGGAGCGTGCGTGATGGAAGCCCAGGTCCTGCACTTCATTCAGCCTCTCCTCGGCCCCCTGTGGGCTTGGGTCCAGCCCTTGTGGCCGCTGCTGTGGACGATGATGAAAATCGTGGCGATCCTCGCACCGGTGGTGGCCGCGGTGGCCTACCTGCCGTACTTCGAGCGCAAGGTCATCGCCTACATGCACGTGCGCATCGGCCCCAACCGCGTCGGGCCGTTCGGCCTGCTGCAGCCGATCGCCGACGCGCTCAAACTGGTGTTCAAGGAAATCATCGTTCCGACCAAGGCGAGCAAGGCGCTGTTCATCCTCGGTCCTATCATGGGTCTGGCCCCGGCGCTGGTGGCGTGGGCGGTCATTCCCTTCGATACCGGTCTGGTGCTGGCCAACATCGACGCCGGCGTCCTCTATCTGCTGGCCGTCAGCTCGATCGGCGTGTACGGCATCATCATCTCCGGCTGGGCCTCGAACTCGAAGTACGCCTTCATCGGCGCCTTGCGCTCGGCGGCGCAGATGGTGTCCTACGAAATCTCGATGGGCATGGCGCTGATCGTGGTGCTGATGGTGTCGAACAGCCTCAATCTCACCGCCATCGTCGCGGCGCAGGGCAAGGGCACCTTCGCCGGCATGGGCATCGGCCTGCTGTCGTGGAACTGGTTGCCGCTGCTGCCGATGTTCCTGGTGTACCTGATTTCCGGCGTGGCCGAGACCAACCGCGCGCCGTTCGACGTGGTGGAAGGCGAATCCGAGATCGTTGCCGGCCACATGATCGAATACTCGGGCATGGCCTTCGCGCTGTTCTTCCTCGCCGAATACGCCAACATGATCCTGATTTCGGCGATGGTCTCGATCTTCTTCCTCGGCGGCTGGCTGTCGCCGGTGGGATTCCTGCCGGACAGCGTCTGGTGGCTGATGGCCAAGATCTCCTTCATCCTGTTCCTGTTCCTCTGGTTCCGTGCCACCTTCCCGCGCTACCGCTATGACCAGATCATGCGTCTGGGCTGGAAGGTGTTCCTCCCGCTGTGCTTCGTCTGGATCGTCGTCGTCGGCGTCTGGATGATGTCGCCGCTCAACATCTGGAAATGACGGGAGGCAGGAGATAACCATGGGTGCCATGAAGGACTTCGTCAAAGGCCTGTTCCTCACCGAGCTGCTGCAGGGCATGATGGTGACCGGGCGCTATTTCTTCGCCCGCAAGATCACCGTGCAGTATCCGGACGAGAAGACGCCGCAAGGCTTCCGCTTCCGCGGTCTCCACGCCTTGCGTCGCTACCCGAACGGGGAAGAGCGCTGCATTTCGTGCAAGCTGTGCGAGGCGGTGTGTCCGGCGATGGCGATCACCATCGAGGGCGCCGAGCGCGAGGACGGCAGCCGCCGCACCACGCGCTACGACATCGACCTGACCAAGTGCATCTTCTGCGGCTTCTGCGAGGAAGCCTGCCCGGTCGACGCCATCGTCGAGACGCGCATCTTCGAGTATCACGGCGAGACGCGCGGCGACCTCTATTACACCAAGCAGATGCTGCTGGCCAACGGCGATCGCTACGAGGCGCAGATCGCCGCCGACCGCGCCCTCGACGCCAAGTACCGATAATGGCCCCCCACGCTCGAAAAATCATCTCGCTGCCCCCCACGGGGGGGCGCATGCCGCCTTGTCCCGCGAAGATTTCCTTCGGTCCGGGCGGCCCAGCGGAGGCATGATGGAATTCAAGACCTTCGTCTTCTACATGCTGGCAACCATCATGGTGCTGGCCAGCCTGCGGGTGATCACCGCGCGCAACCCGGTGCATGCCGCGCTGGCGCTGGTGCTGGCCTTCTTCAACGCCGCCGGCATCTGGCTGCTGCTGCATGCCGAGTTCCTCGCCATCGCCCTGATCATGGTCTATGTCGGCGCGGTGATGGTGTTGTTCCTGTTCGTGGTGATGATGCTCGACATCAACATCGATCGTCTGCGCCAGGGCTTCTGGCACTACCTGCCGCTGGGCGGGCTGGTCGGCGCGCTGATGATCTTCGAGATGTCGGTGGTGCTCGGCGGCCACTACTTCAGCCTGGCCGAAATGGCGCCGCCGGCGATTCCGGCCGACCACAGCAATACCAGGATCCTCGGACGCCTGTTGTTCACCGACTACGCCTACCCCTTCGAACTGGCCTCCATCGTGCTGCTCGTCGGCATCGTCGCCGCCGTCATGCTGACGCTGCGCAAACGCAAGGACACCAAGTTCATGCACCCGTCCGACCAGGTCAAGGTCCGCCGCAACGATCGCGTGCGCATGGTCTCCATGCCGGCGGAGAAGGAAGGGGGCGAGTGATGCTGTCGCTGTCCCACTACCTGATCCTCGGCGCGATCCTCTTCGCCATCGGCATCGTCGGCGTCTTCCTCAACCGCAAGAACCTGATCGTGCTGCTGATGGCGATCGAGCTGATCCTGCTCGCGGTGAACATGAATTTCGTCGCCTTCTCCTATTACCTCAACGACCCCGCCGGCCAGATCTTCGTCTTCTTCATCCTGACGGTGGCCGCCGCCGAGTCGGCGATCGGCCTGGCCATCCTGGTCGTGCTTTTCCGCAACCTCTCGACCATCCATGTCGATGACCTCGACAGCCTGAAGGGATAACGGGATGAAATCGCTCTATCTCATCATCCCCTTCGCACCGCTCGTCGGCGCCATCGTTGCCGGCTTCTTCGGCCGCGCCATCGGCCGCGCCGGTTCGCACTGGGTGACCAGCCTCGGCGTCGCCATTTCCTTCGCCTGCTCGCTGCTGGTGTTCCAGGACGTGATGGCCGGCCATACTTTCAACGGCACGCTGTATTCCTGGCTCGAATCGGGCGGCCTCAAGTTCGAGATCGGCTTCCTCATCGATCGACTTACCGCGATCATGATGATCGTCGTCACTTTCGTTTCGCTGATGGTGCATATCTACACCATCGGCTACATGGCGCACGACGAGGAAAACTGGCCCGTCGACAGTCTGGCGCGCACCTACAGCTACCAGCGTTTCTTCAGTTACATCTCGCTGTTCACCTTCTCGATGCTGATGCTGGTGATGAGCAACAACTTCGTCCAGCTCTTCTTCGGCTGGGAGGCGGTGGGCCTGGTTTCCTACCTGCTGATCGGCTTCTGGTGCAACCGGCCGACGGCGATCTACGCCAACCTCAAAGCCTTCCTCGTCAACCGCGTCGGCGACTTCGGCTTCCTGCTCGGCATCGGCCTCATCGCCGCCTACGCCGGCTCGCTCGACTATTTCACGGTGTTCGCCAAGGGCAAGGAACTGGCGGCGGCCACGGTCGAACTGATTCCCGGCAGCAGCTGGGCCCTGATCTCGGTCATCTGCATCGGGCTGTTCATCGGCGCCATGGGCAAGTCGGCGCAGTTCCCGCTGCACGTCTGGCTGCCCGACTCGATGGAAGGCCCGACCCCGATCTCGGCGCTGATCCACGCCGCCACCATGGTGACCGCCGGCATCTTCATGGTCTCGCGCATGTCGCCGCTGTTCGAACTGTCCGAGGCGGCGCTGTCCTTCGTCATCGTCATCGGCGCCATCACCGCCTTCTTCATGGCACTGATCGCCATCGTCCAGACCGACATCAAGCGCGTCGTCGCCTACTCGACGCTGTCGCAGCTCGGTTACATGACCGTGGCGCTGGGTGCCTCTGCCTACTCTGTGGCGATCTTCCACCTGATGACCCACGCCTTCTTCAAGGCGGTGCTGTTCCTCGGTGCCGGTTCGGTGATCATCGCCATGCACCACGAGCAGGACATGCGGCGCATGGGCGGCCTCCGCAAGTACATGCCGATCACCTACGCCACGGTGCTGATCGGCGCCATCGCCAACGCCGGCCTGCCGCCCTTCGCCGGCTTCTTCTCCAAGGACTCGATCATCGAGGCGGTGCACCTGTCCCACATTCCGGGTGCCGGCTTCGCCTACGCCGCGCTCCTTGCCGGCGTCTTCATCGGCGGCCTCTATTCCTTCCGCCTGGTGTTCTTCGCCTTCCACGGCGAGGAGCGCTTCCGCCACGCCGGCGCTCACCACGGTGATCATGGCGAGCATGGCCACGGCCACCACGCCGAACCGCACGAGTCGCCCAAGGTCGTCACCGTGCCGCTGATCCTGCTGGCGATCCCCTCCATCGCGGCCGGCTGGTTCATCGGCCCGATGCTGTTCGGCGGCTACTTCGGCGACGCCATCGTCATCGCTCCCGAGCACGGCGCGCTGGCGCACATGAAGGAATCCTTCCACGGCGTCATCGCCATGATGATCCACGCCCTCGGCACCCTGCCGTTCTGGTTCGCCGTTTCCGGTGCGGCGACAGCCTGGTTCCTTTACATCGTGCGCCCAGACCTGCCGGCGGTGATCAAGGCGCGCCTGGCGCCGTTCGCCTGGGTGCTGGAGAAGAAGTACGGCTTCGACGACTTCAACGACTGGTTCTTCGCCGGTGGTGCCCGCCTTCTCGGTCGCGGCCTGTGGAGGGGCGGCGACGAGGTGCTGATCGACGGCGTCGCGGTGAATGGCTCGGCCAGCCTGGTCGGACGCTTCGCCTTCGTCGTGCGGCGCCTGCAATCCGGCCACATCTACCAGTACGCCTTCTCCATGATCATCGGCGTCTTCGTCCTGCTGACCCTTTGGCTGAACCGCACCTGATCGACGCCAGGAAGAATACAGAGAGATGAGTTCCCAACTGCTGAGCCTTGCCATCTGGCTGCCGATTTTCGGCGCCTTCGCCGTCCTCGCCACGGGCAGCGAGCGCCGCGATGCCATGCGCTGGCTTGCCCTGGTCGTCGCCGTGGCCGGTTTCCTCGTCACCCTCCCGCTCTACGCCGGTTTCGACCGGACGCAGGCCGGCATGCAGTTCGTCGAGCAGGCGCCGTGGATCCCCGGCCTCAACATTCATTACCTGCTCGGCGTCGACGGCATTTCGGTGCTGTTCATCCTGCTCAACAGCTTCATCACCGTGCTGGTGGTGCTGGCCGGCTGGACGGTGATCGAGGAGAAGCAGGCGCAGTACATGGGCGCCTTCCTCATCATGTCGGGCCTGATGAACGGCATCTTCTGCGCCCTCGATGCCATGCTCTTCTACGTCTTCTTCGAGGCCTCGCTGATTCCGATGTACCTCATCATCGGCGTCTGGGGCGGCCCCAAACGCGTCTACGCGGCATTCAAGTTCTTCCTCTATACGCTGCTCGGCTCGCTGCTGATGCTGATCGCGCTGATCTACCTCTACCTCGCCTCGGGCGGCAGTTTCAACCTGCTCGAGTGGCACCAGGTGCGCCTGGAGATGACGCCGCAGATCCTGCTGTTCGTCGCCTTCCTCGTCGCCTTCGCCGTCAAGGTGCCGATGTGGCCGGTGCATACGTGGCTGCCCGACGCCCACGTCGAGGCGCCGACCGGCGGCTCGGTGGTTCTGGCGGCGATCATGCTGAAGCTCGGCGCCTACGGCTTCGTCCGTTTCTCGCTGCCGATAGCGCCCGATGCCAGCCAGTACCTGGCGCCGCTGATGATCACGCTGTCGCTGATCGCGGTCGTCTATATCGGCTTCGTCGCGCTGGTGCAGACCGACATGAAGAAGCTGGTGGCCTACTCCTCGATCTCGCACATGGGCTTCGTCACCCTCGGCTTCTTCATCTTCAACCAGCTCGGCGTCGAGGGCGCGCTGGTGCAGATGATCTCCCACGGCTTCGTCTCCGGCGCGATGTTCCTCTGCATCGGCGTCATGTACGACCGCATGCACTCGCGCAACATCGCCGACTACGGTGGCGTGATCAACACCATGCCGAAGTTCGCCGCGCTGTTCCTCTTCTTCGCCATGGCCAACTCCGGCCTGCCAGCCACTTCCGGCTTCGTCGGCGAATTCATGGTCATCCTCGGCGCCATCAAGTTCAATTTCTGGGTTGGCTTCGCCGCCGCCACCACGCTGATCCTCGGCGCCGCCTATACGCTGTGGATGGTCAAGCGCGTCGCCTTCGGCACCGTCGGCAACGACCACGTCCGGCAGCTTTCCGACATCAACAGCCGCGAATTGCTGGTGCTCGGCCTGCTGGCGCTGGCCGTGCTGGCCATGGGCATCTATCCCTTCCCCTTCACCGACGTCATGCATGCCTCGGTGGATAATCTGCTCAAGCACGTCGCGGTGAGCAAGCTCTAAGGCGCACGAGAACAAGATGCTCGCGAATTTCGTCGTCCCCGATCTCTACCCCGCTGCGCCCGAACTGTTCCTGGCGCTGATGATCTGCGTCATCCTGCTGGTGGACCTGTTCCTCGGCCAGGCGCAGCGCTGGATCACGGCACTGTTGACGGTGACGACCCTGCTCGGCTGCGCCGCCATCACCTACAACACCATGGATGGACAGTCGGTGCTGACCTTCAGCGACATGTTCATCGACGACCTGTTGGCGGACTTCCTCAAACTGATGCTCTATGTTTCGGTGATCGCGGTACTGGTCTACAGCCGCGACTACCTGAAGGCGCGCGGCCTCGATCGTGGCGAGTACTACGTGCTGCTGCTGTGTGCGACGCTGGGCATGATGGTGATGATCTCGGCGGCGCACCTGCTCTCCGTCTATATCGGCCTCGAACTGCTGTCGCTGTCGCTCTACGCGCTGGTGGCGATCGACCGTGACTCCCCGCGGGCCACCGAGGCGGCGATGAAATATTTCGTCCTCGGCGCACTCGCCTCCGGCCTGCTGCTCTACGGCATGTCGATGATCTACGGCGCCACCGCCACACTGCAGATCGGCGGCATCGCCCAGGCCATCGTCGCTGGCAGCGCCAACAAGACGGTGCTGGTGTTCGGTCTGGTCTTCCTCGTCTCGGGCATCGCCTTCAAGCTCGGCGCCGTGCCTTTCCACATGTGGATTCCCGACGTCTATCACGGCGCGCCCACGGCGATAACCCTGTTCATCGGTTCGGCACCGAAGATCGCCGCCTTCGCCATGGCCTTGCGTCTGCTGGTCTATGGCCTGTTCCCGCTGGCGCATCACTGGCAGGTCATGCTGATGATCATGGCGGTCTTGTCGATCGGCCTGGGCAACCTCGCCGCCATCGCCCAGACCAACATCAAGCGCATGCTGGCCTATTCGGCGATCTCGCACATGGGCTTCATGCTGCTGGCGCTGATGAGTGGCATCGTCGGTGGCGATCCGAGTTACATGATTCCGGCCTATAGCGCCGCGATGTACTACGTCGTCGCCTACGTGCTGATGTCGCTCGGTTCCTTCGGCATGGTTCTCCTGCTGTCGCGTGCCGGCTATGAGGCCGAGAATCTCGAGGACTTCAAGGGCCTTAACCGCCGCAGCCCCTGGTTCGCCGCGGTGATGATGGTGCTAATGTTCTCCATGGCCGGCATTCCGTTCTTCATCGGCTTTTTCGCCAAGTTCTCGGTGCTGCTGATGGCCGTCAATGCCGGTTACATCGTCGTCGCCGTGATCGCGGTGATGTTCTCGCTGGTCGGTGCCTTCTACTACCTGCGCGTGGTCAAGCTGATGTACTTCGACGCGCCGACCGATGCCGCGCCGATCGTCGCACCGCTCGACATGCGCGTGCTGCTCTCCGCCAACGGCATCGCCGTGGCGCTGTTCGGCATCTTCCCGCAGGCCATCATGTCCCTGTGTGCCTACGCCCTCGTGCGCTCGATGTGACGGAAGGCCCGTGGACGAGCACCTGAGCGAAGAGACGATCGCCAGCGCAGAGGTATTCAAGGGCAAGCTGCTGCACATCCGCTCCGACCGCGTCCGCCTGCCCGGCGGCGGCGAGAGCGTGCGCGAGGTGGTGATGCATCCGGGTGCGGTGATGGTCATCGCCAGCCTCGACAATGGCAGGCTGCTGTTCGAACGCCAGTACCGTCATCCGCTGCAGCGCGTGTTCCTCGAACTGCCGGCGGGAAAGATCGATGCCGGCGAGCACATTCTCGACACGGCACGGCGTGAGCTGCGCGAGGAAACCGGCTACAAGGCCAGGACCTGGCGCCATATCGCGACCATCCACCCCTGCATCGGCTACTCCGATGAACGCATCGAGATCTTTCTTGCCCACGGTCTCTCCTATGTCGGCCATGAGCGCGACCACGAGGAGTTTCTCGAGGTGATCGAACTGTCGCTGGCCGACGCCATCGCCGCCATCCGTGACGGCGACATCACCGATGGCAAGACCGTCGCCGGTCTGCTCTGGGCGGAAAAGATCTTCTCCAACGCGTGGCCGCTGCCGGCCTGAGCCGGCGGCGTGCGTTTCGGCTACCATAGCGCCATGAAGAACGCTTCGATGCGGATGGACGCATGAACCCGGCGGTGGCACGGCCGGTCCCGGCCGAGGGCACGGAACTCGACGCGAGCGGCAACTACCATCTCGAGGCCCTCCACATCATCTCCGAGGTGTCGGCGAGTCTCGCCGACGAGGACGATGTCGAGGAACTGCTTGGCCGCTTTCTCGGCACCATGATCCGCCTGGCCAATGCCAGCGCGGGGGCAGTGCGGGTCCTGACCTCGGACGGCCGCCACCTGCGGCTGGTCGGGGCCCGCGGCCTGCCGCACGAGGTGGTCGAGCACGAGCGGCTGGTGCCGGTCGATTGCGGCCACTGCGGCAGCGCGGTGCGCGACAACCGCTCGCGCTACGAGATCGACCTCGCCGTCTGTGCCGAACGCACCCATCACCCCTACTTCGGTCGCGAATGCCAGGCCATGGTCGTGGTGCCGCTGCAGAACCAGGGCCGCCTGCTCGGCACCTACAACCTGTTCCTGCCCGACCGTTTCGAACTGCCCGAGGAAGTCGCGCTGCTGTTCCGCTCCATCGGCGAGCACCTCGGCATGGCGCTGGAGAACGCCCGCCTCAAGCGCGAGAACCTGCGCATCACGCTGATGAACGAGCGGCAGATGATGGCCGCCGAGGTGCACGACTCGCTGGCGCAGACGCTGGCCTACATGAAGATGCGCATCGCCCTGCTGCAGGATGCGCTGATCGATGCGGAGACGGACAAGGCCAACAAGTACGCCGGCGACCTCGGCCAGGCCCTCGACGAGGCCTATGCCCAGCTGCGCGAGCTGCTGTCGCAGTTCCGCAACCGCATGGACCCGATGGGCCTGGTGGCCGCCGTCGCCGGCCTCGTCGCCAACTTCCGCGATCGCACCGGCATCGAGCTCGACTACCAGAACCGCGTCGCCGATTTCCGCCTGTCGGTGGATCAGGAGGCGCAGGTCTTCTTCATCATCCAGGAGGCACTGGCCAATGTCGCCCGCCACTCGGGCGCGACGCGGGCACGACTGGCGTTCGAGGGGGCCGGCGACTACTACGTCGCCACGGTCGAGGACAACGGCCGCGGCGGTCAGGGCTTCTTCGCCATCGCCAACCGCACCAGCGGCTTCGAGGAGCATCCCAAGCTGCGCGACCACTTCGGCCTCACCATCATGCGCGAGCGCGCCCGCAAGATCGGTGGCCGCGTCGAGGTGGCCAATCTTCCTGCCGGCGGCTTTCGCGTGCGCCTGACTTTCCCCGTGCTCGCCGGCCGAGCCTGACCCCAATGAGCGAAACCAAGCAACTGTCCGTCCTGCTCGTCGACGACCACACCCTGTTCCGCAAAGGCCTGGCCGAACTGCTGGAACAGCGCGGCGACATCAAGGTGGCCGGCATCGCCGGCAATGCCGCCGATGCCATGCGCCTGCTCGCCGAAACCCAGCCCGACGTGGTCATCACCGACCTCAACATGCCCCCAAACGGCGGACTTGCGCTGCTGCGGCAGATCCGCACCGAGCAGTGGCCGGGGCCGGTGCTTATCCTCACCGTGTCGGATGCCGAGGAGGATCTCGCCGCGGCGCTGCGGGCAGGGGCGCAGGGCTACCTGCTCAAGGACATGGAACCCGACGACGTGGTCGACGCCGTGCAGCGCGCGGTACGCGGCGAGACCGTCGTGGCGCCGGCGATGACGCTCAAGCTGGTACATCTGCTGCAGGGTGGCGGTGCCGCGACGGACGGCAAGTCGGATGCGCTCAAGCAGCTCACCGCCCGCGAGCGCGAGATCCTCGACTACCTGGCGCAGGGCCTGTCGAACAAGGCCATCGCCCGCATACTCGACATCAGCCACGACACCGTCAAGTTGCACGTGCGCCACATCCTCTCCAAGCTCAACCTCACCTCGCGCGTCGAGGCCGCGGTCTTCGCCATCGAACACAAGTCGGCCCAGGCCAAGAAGCAGTAAGAAGTGCCGCCCTGTGGGCGTCCAACGAACCAGGCTTCGCAGGAAGAAACTGCCTGCTACCGCAGGCCCGTTGTCGCCCCGCCCGCTAGGGGTTGAGGCGGGGTTTCGCAAGGCATCGCCTTGCGCCGCCGACACGGGCGAGCAGTGCAATGCGAGCCCTGGATGGGCCGGAAGAGGGCGGGTCAGCTGGGCTTGAACCAGACCAGCTTGGGATGCAGCTTGACCACTTCGCCGATCATGATCAGCGTCGGCGCCTTCAACTGCGCCTTGACGGCCAGGTCGGGGAGGGTGGCCAGCGTGCCGGTGACGACGCGGTGGTTGCGCGTGGTGCCCTGCTGGACGATGGCAGCGGGCCAGTCGGCGGGCAGGCCGTGGTTGATGAACTGCTCGCAGAGGTAGGGCAGGCCGTGCAGCCCCATGTAGATGACCACGGTCTGTCGCGGCCGCGCCAATCCCTCCCAGTCGAGGTTCATGGTGCCGTCCTTGAGATGGCCGGTCACGAACACGCAGGCCTGGGCATAGTCGCGATGGGTCAGCGGAATGCCGGCATAGGCGGCGACGCCGGCCGCTGCGGTGATGCCGGGCACCACCTCGAACGGCACGCCGTGGGCGAAGAGCGTCTCCACTTCCTCGCCGCCACGGCCGAAGGTATACGGATCACCGCCCTTGAGACGCAGCACGCTCTTGCCCGCCTGTGCCAGCTTGACCAGCAGCAGGTTGAGATCGTCCTGCGGCACGGAATGGTGGCCGCGCTCCTTGCCGGCATAGATCTTCTCGGCGTCGGGGCGGGCCAGTTCGAGGATATCCGGTGCGACCAGATTGTCATAGACCAGCACATCGACTTCGCCGATGAGGCGGGCGGCACGCTGGGTCAGCAATTCTGGATCGCCGGGGCCGGCGCCGACCAGATAGACAGTGCCGGGTTGAGCGGGGGGACGGGGAACGTAGGTCATAGGGTAGGTGATGGGTTGTCGTCAGCCGCAGCCACCGCCGCTGCCGCCACCGCAGCCGCCGCAGCCACCACCGCGATTCGCGCTGCCGCTGCCGCAGCCGGTCGCCATCGGTGCCGGCTCGTTGGGGTTGAAGAAGACGAACTGGAACTCGCCCGGGTTGAGCTCGACGAAATCGAGCATGGCGCCTGCCAGCAGTTCCTTGCTGTGTGGGGCGATCAGCACGGTAATGCCGGCGCTTTCGACCTTGACGTCATTCTCGCGCTCCTCGTCGAAACCCATGCCGTAGGCGAGTTCGCCGTCCTCGTCGACCTTGGCGGCGATGCGCAGGCCAATGACCTCATCCTCGCCGGGCTGCTGCTGGCTCTCGGCGGCACGGCGGATCTGCTCGGCGGCAGCGTCGGTTATCTTGAACATGGGTGGCTCTCCGGTTGGGCCCGCTGGTCCTTGCCCTTGCGTGCCGAGCGGACGAACTGGACGAAGCGTGTCGGCCAGTCGCAGCCCGCGGTGGCGCGCAGGTGGGTGTAGGAAGCGAGCAGGTTCTTGTAAATGATGCCATCGTGCCGGCCGTCAACCCCGTGGCCTCGCAGCATGGTGTAGGCGAAGGTGGTGTCGGCCGGCAGGTTCTCGATGCTGGAATAGTGGAACTCGTGGGCCCGCAACGGCGGCTGCTCGGCCGCGGCATCGCGCTGTCCCCAGGGGTGCGCGGCACCGGGCTGCAGCACGACGTAGCCGCGGCCGACCGGCTTCTCGTGCATGACGATATCGCCGGCGATGGCGCCGACCATGCGGCGGCGCTGGCCCTTCCAGGCGATGCTCCGGGCCAGGTACATGAGTCCCCCGCATTCGGCATAGGCGGGGAGTCCGGTCTCGATCGCGTCGAGAATCTCGGCCCGCAGCGTGGCATTCGCCTCGAGTTCGTCCATGAAACTTTCGGGGAAGCCGCCACCGATGAAAATTCCGTCGCAGGCCGGCAAGTGGGCGTCGCGACGGGCATCGAACGATACCAGTTCGGCGCCGGCTGCCTGCAGCGCCAGGAGGTCGTCCGCGTAGTAGAAGCCGAAGGCGGCATCGCGGGCGATGGCGATGTGTACCGGTGTCTCGCTCGATGCCCGCAGGGGCAGCGGCTGGGGCAGGGGGTTCGTCGTGGCGGTCGCCGCCAGCAGCTTCTCAAGGTCGACCTGCTGCGCCACCACTTGTGCGATCTCGGCGACATGCCGCTCGGCGGCACCGGTTTCGTTGGCGGGCATCAGGCCGAGATGGCGCTCCACCAGGGCCAGTCGCGCATCTTCCTGCACGGCGCCGATGACGGGAACGTCGGTGTAATGCTCGATCACCGCGCGCAACTTGGATTCGTGGCGATGGCCGCCGAGGCGGTTGAGGATCACGCCGGCGATGTTGATTTCGCGGTCGAAGGCCTGGTAGCCGAGGATCAGCGGGGCGATGCCGCGCGTCATGCCGCGGGCGTCGAGGACCAGAATGACCGGCAGATCGAGCAGCCGCGCCAGGGCGGCGTTGCTGTTGGAGCCTTTCAGGTCGAGGCCGTCGTAAAGGCCCTTGTTGCCTTCGACGAGGCAGACATCGACGTCGTAGCCGTGGCGCGCGAACTGGGCGCGGATCTCGTCGTCAGGGGAAAGGAAGAAGTCGAGGTTGCAGCAGCTGCGGCCGGCGGCCAGGCCGAGCCACAACGGGTCGATATAGTCCGGTCCCTTCTTGAATGGCTGCACGGAAAGTCGGCGCTGGCGCAACGCCGCGGCGAGCCCTATGCTGAGCGTGGTCTTTCCGGAGGACTTGTGCGCGGCCGAAACGAGGAAGCGATGCATGGAGTGTCCCATGTGTCGTCGGCGCGCGCGGCGGGGCAGCGCCCCGCCGCCACGGTCGTTCAGTCGTGCAGGTAGCCGGCGTCCTTCAGCATGGCCACATCGTCCTGAGGCAGGAAGCGCAGTACGCGCACACCGATCACGGTCAGGGTGAAGCCAATGCCGATGCCGCTGAGGCTGAGGAGGATTTCCGGCACGCTCGGAACGTAGGTGCCGATGGCGCCGTCGAAGAAGGTGCTGGTGACTTCCATGCCCGGGAACATCTCCAGCGGGAAGGCCTGGCCACCGATGATGAAGACGTAGAGCTGGCAAAGTCCGCCGATGATGGTCAGTGCGGCGGCAAAGGAAACGGCGCCGGACTTTTGCCAGATCGCGGGATGGTAGAGCAGGAACAGCGGCAGCAGCGTGCCGACCACCACATAGCCGCCCCAGAACAGCAGCGGATACACCCCGCCGCTGACGAGGATGAAGTGCTCGAAGGCAGTTTCCTTGGCGTAGTAAATGTTGGTCAGGTGGTAGACGATGACGAAATAGAGCACGGCGGTGATGAAGGTGCCGAGCAGGTTCTTCAGCCGCTGCCGCAATGCCGGGTTCAGTTCCATGTTGTTCCAGGCGTACATCGATCGCTGCACCAGCAGGAACACGGCCAGGCCCCATGCGAAGGACATGATGATGAACATCGGGGCGAGAATCGCCGACTGGTAGGCCTGGCGAGCGACGACGAAGCCGAAGATGGAACCGGTGCCGGTGGTCATGACCAGACGCCAAATGAAGGCAGAGAAGCCGGCGGCCTTGTAGTAGGCGTTCATGCGGCGATCCATCAGGGTCCACAGATAGAGACCGACCAGGCCGAAGAACACGGGGTAGAGGATCATGTTCCAGCCGAACACAGAGGTCAGATTGACATGGGTCGCGGCGATGAGAACGCGGTCGGCGCGTCCCAGATCGAGCATGATGATGGCGAGGCCGGCGGCCAGCATGATGATCGCCAGCAGGCCGGACAACGGTGCGCGGGGCTTGTAGGCCTTCTTGCCGAAGACCGAGCCGATCGAGGCGACGTTGAGCACCCCCGAGGCGGCGACGATCAGGAATATGCCGAAAACGTGGGGCAGGCCCCAGAACACCTGGTTGGTCATGCCGGTGACGACGTGGCCGGAATGCTCCATGTAATAGGCAGCAGCCAGGCCGAGGGCGCTGACCAGGCCGCCGAGTGCCAGCAGGATGTAGAACAGGCGTTCTTCCGCGGGGGTGTATTGCTCGATCTTCATGGCCGTCAGATTCCTTGGTAGCGCACGCCGAGGTCGAGCTTGAGGTCGGCGCGGACCTGGGTGGTGGTGACCTGCGCGACGCGGCGCGAAATTTCGCTGTTCGGGTCGTTGAGGTCGCCGAAGAGCATGGCGTTGTGGCCTTCCTTGGTGCAGGTTTCGACGCAGGCCGGGATCTGGCCCTTGTCCACGCGATGGACGCAGAAGGTGCAGGACTCGACACAGCCCTGGCCGCGAGGCACTTCCGGGTTCTGCTCGGTCAGCGGCTGGTGCACGAAGGAGCGGGCTTTGTAGGGGCAGGCCATCATGCAGTAGCGGCAGCCGATGCAGATGTGGCGGTCGACCAGCACGATGCCGTCGGCGCGCTTCATCGACGCGCCGGTGGGGCAGACATCGACGCAGGGCGGATTGGCGCAATGCTGGCACAACATCGGCAGCGAGTGGGTGCGGCCGGTCTTGACTTCCTTGATGTCGATCTTGCGGATCCACTGCGAACCCTGACGTGCGTCCTTGACGGTCTCGTTGATACCGTTTTCGGTGGCACACGCCTTGACGCAGTCCGTGCAGCCGGAGGCGCACTTGGTGGTGTCGATCAGCATGCCCCAGCGCACCGCCTTGCTGGCCGCTTCCCCGGCGGGGCGCGGCGGGGTGTTGGCCTGGGAAACCTGGACGAGGTGGATGCCGGGGGCGATCGCCGCCAGGCCACCCGCTGCGGCGACGGCGCCGATGAAATTGCGCCGCGAGGCACCGCCGTTGCCCGAATCCTTCTCGGTGTTAATGTGGTGCTCGCTCATGGCTTGGCTCCCGCAGTGCCGGGGTGATCCGCCGGGGCCGTGCCCGTGGCCTTGTAGTTGGCCTTGGGCTGGTGGCAGTCCCAGCAGTCGAGCTTCACCGCCGCATAGGCGTGACAGCTTTGGCAGAAATTCTCATTGGAGCCGAGCACCGAACCCGTCTTCTTGCTGGCGTGGCACTCGATGCAGCCGTTGAGGCTGGTCTTCATGCCGCGGACGCCCTCGCGCATCGTCTTGTCGCGCGTGTGCTTGAGCATGTCCATGTGATTGCGCCGCATCTCCTCGACGGGCGCGACACACTTGCCCGGATTCTCGATGGTGATTGCGGGCTTCGGAACGCGGCTCTCGCCGGCGACGGCCCCGGTGGTGACCAGGGCGGCGACGGCGGAGAGCACGCCAACAGCAAGACGGAAGGTGCGCAGCATGGCTCGCTCGATTAGATGATTACTCGCCCAGACCCATCTGGATGTAGCCGGTGGGGCAGACATCGTGGCAGATGTGGCAGCCGATGCACTTGTCGTAGTCGGTGGCGACGTAGCGACCCGTGGTGGCCTCGGTCTTCTTGACACGATAGACGGCGGTCTGCGGGCAATAGACGACGCAGTTGTCGCACTCGAAGCAGAGGCCGCAGCTCATGCAGCGCTTGGCCTCGTTGATTGCCTGCTTCTCGTCGAGCGGGTCCAGACGCTCCTCGAAGTTGCCCAGTGCGGACTCCTTGTTGAGATGCGTGATGTGGCGCTTGTTGCGCGGCGTGTATTGGAAGTGACCGAGGAACAGTTCGTCGTGCGGGATGACGTAGCGGTCGGAGCGGTTTTCGTAGTTGTGCACCGCGACCTTGCTGCTGTCGGTACCGCGCAGCGGTTCGCGCGCCTCTTCCACCGTCGTGCCCTTTTCGGCCAGCTTGCGCATCAGGTCGAAGACATGCACGTCGATCTTGGGGCGACGGCCGGGCTCGATGCCCAGCAGGAACTGGTCGATGCCGTCGGCGGCAATGGCGCCGTGGCCGATGGCGGTGGTCAGCAGGTGGGGACGGATGACGTCGCCGCCGGCGTAGACGCCCGGCTTGCCCTGCACCGCGTAGGCCTTGTCGGTAGTGATGGTGCCCTTGCCGTTGTTGAACACTTCCAGGCCGGTGAAGTCGATCGCCTGGCCGATGGCGGAAACGATCAGGTCGGCCGGCAGATCCTTTTCGCTGCCCTCGATCTTCTTGATCTCGAGGCGGCCGCCGACCATCTTGGCCTCGCACTGGCAGACGCGCAGGGCGGTGGCGCGGTTGTTGGCGTCCTTGATCACGGCAACGGGCATCCAGCCGCCCATGATGTCGATGCCTTCAGCCTGGGCGTGCTCGATTTCCGGCTTGCTGGCCATCATTTTGTCGACCGGGAAGACCGAGGTCAGCACGACTTCGGCACCCTGGCGCATGGAGATGTCGGCGACGTCCTGGGCCATCTGGCCGGCGATCGCACCTTCCCAGTCGGTCGGCTTGGAAGTGGTGATGTGGCCGAGGCGACGGGCCACGGTCGCGACGTCGATCGAGGTGTCGCCGCCGCCGACGACGACGACGCGCTTGCCGACATGCTTGAGGCGGCCGTCGTTGAAGGCCTTGAGGAACGAAGTCGCGGTCACGACGTTGCTGACGTTCTCGGTGCCTTCGACGGGCAGCGGGCGGCCGCCCTGGGCGCCCATGCCGAGGAACACGGCGTCGAAGTCCTTGTTGATCTGGTCCATCGAGATGTCGGTGCCGACCCGGCACTTGAGCTTGACTTCGACACCCAGGTTGAGAATGCGCTGGATCTCGGCGTCGAGGACGTCGCGCGGCGTGCGATAGCCCGGAATGCCGTAGCGCATCATGCCGCCGAGGAACTCGTGGTCGTCGAAAATGGTGACCGAGTGGCCCTTGAGGGAGAGCTGGTAGGCCACGGACAGGCCGGCGGGACCGCCGCCGAGGACGGCGACCTTCTTGCCGGTGAGCTTCTCGGGCTTCTTGAATTGCAGGTTGTTTGCAATCGCGTATTCGCCGAGGAAGTGCTCGACGGAGTTGATGCCGACATGGTCCTCGACCATGTTGCGGTTGCAGCCGGTCTCGCACGGCGCCGGGCAGACGCGGCCCATGACGGCCGGCAGCGGGTTGGCTTCGGTCAGGCGGCGCCAGGCATATTCCTGCCACGGCATGACGGGCTTGCCGTCGGCGCCCATCGGCGGCTTCTCGACGCCGCGGACGATGTTGAGGTAGCCGCGGATGTCCTCGCCGGACGGGCAGGAGCCCTGGCACGGCGGGGTCGACTGGACGTAGGTCGGGCACTTGTGCGACCAGCTGGCCTGGAAAATCTGCTCCTGCCAACGCTTGATCTTGGTATCGCCGTCCTTGTATTTGCGGAAGGTCAACTTCTCGGTTTGGGTCTCGGTCGTGGCTGACATCTTCGTCTCCGTAGTAATCGTTGTGTGTATCCGGTGCTTCTTTACTGCTCGTCGCCCAGTTTGATGGCGGTGCTTACCAGTTGATGCACGCCGCCCACCAGGCGCATGTTGAAACCGTAATAAGGCAGGACCTTGGTGAACTGCGCCTTGCAGATGGCGCAGATCGTGGCCATGAAATTCACCCCGTCGTGATCGGCGACGTGCTTTAGCGCTTCCATGCGCGGCAGGGCGCCCTTGATGCGCAGGTCGATCAGTTCGTCGGTGAGGACGCCGCCGCCGCCGCCGCAGCAGAAGGTCGTCTCGCGGATGGTCGACGACTCCATTTCAACGTAGTTGTTGGCCACCGCCTTGATGATGTTGCGCGGGATGTCGAACTGCCCGCCGGCGTAATCGCCCATGCGCGAGGCGCGGGCCACGTTGCAGGAATCGTGGAAGGTGATGATGCGGTCGTCGTTGGCGGACTTGTCGAACTTGAGCCGGCCCTGCTGGATCAGGTCCCACGTCACTTCGCAGATGTGCGAGGGTTGCTTGTAGTTCGGATCGAGCTGCTTTTGCAGTTCGATGGCGAAGGGGTCGTTGGCGCCGGCGCCAATGCCTGTCAGCGTGTTCCAGAAGGCATAGGCGGCGCGCCAGGCGTGACCACACTCGCCGACGACGATGCGCTTGACGCCGAGTTCAAGCGCCGCCTCGCGGATGCGCAGCGCGATCTTGCGCAACTGGTCGTAGTTGCCGATGAACATGCCGAAGTTGCCGGCCTCGGAGGCCTTGGACGACAGTGTCCAGGAGATTCCGGCGGCATGGAAGACCTTGCCGTAGCCGATCAGGCTTTCGATGTGCGGCTCGGCGAAGAAGTCGGCCGACGGGGTGACCAGCAGCACCTCGGCACCGTGTACGTCGAGCGGATACTTGACGTCGACGCCGGTTGCGTCCTTGACGTCCTCTTCCAGTCCTTCCAGGGTGTTTTCCAGCGCCGGGCCGGGCAGGCCGAGGTTGTTGCCGATCTTGTGGACCTTGCCGATGATCTCGTTCGAATACTTCTGGCCGTAGCCAACCGTATCGAGGATGGCGCGGCCGGCCATGGTGACTTCGGCAGTGTCGATGCCGTAGGGGCAGAAAACCGAGCAGCGCCGGCACTCCGAACACTGCCAGTAATAGGTGTACCAGTCGTCGAGGACTTCACGGGTCAGGTCCTTGGCGCCGACGAGGCTGGGGAAAAGCTTGCCGGGGAGCGTGAAGTAGCGGCGATAGACGCTGCGCATCAGCTCCTGGCGCGCCACCGGCATGTTTTTGGGGTCGGCGGTGCCGATGAAGTAGTGGCACTTGTCGGTACAGGCGCCGCAATGGACGCAGGAATCCATGAAGACCTTGAGCCCGCGATACTTGCCGAGCAGGTCGCCCATCTTGGCGATGGCCTTGTCGTGGGTTACCTGCCAGTCGTCGTCGAGCTTGCCCTGGAAGCCGATGGCCTCCTGGATCTTCTCGCTGGCGACGTATGCCTGGGAACCGGCCATGGACCCCGGTTGCAGCGCCGGGATGGTCGGGAACTCGCGGAATGCAGGTGCTTTGATTTCTGGGCCGGCCACGTTCTTGTCTCCTCCTGTTGGGCCTTCTTATTTGCCGTCGAACTCAGACGCCCAGGCCGCGATGTGACGTGCTTCGCGCGGGTTGTCCACCTGGTTGCGGGTCGGGCTGAAGAAGATGCCCGGCGCGTGCAGCAGCTTGCTGATCGGGAAAACGATCATCAGCAACGCCACCAGCGCCAAGTGAATGTAGAGGCCGGGATGCTCGGGCAGCGGCTGGATTTCCAGGCGCATCAGGCCGAGGAAGAATGCCTTCACGGCGACGATGTCGGTATGCATGACGAACTTCATCATCAGGCCGGTGACGGCGATGCCGAGCAGCAGGGCCAGCATCAGGTGATCGGAGGGGGTCGAGATATAGCGGATGCGCTCGACCAGGAAACGGCGCGCCCACAGGCCGCCGAGGCCGGCAGCCATGGCGAAACCGGCATAGAGGCCGAAGGGTTGGATCAACGCGACCCAGAACCACACCGGTTCGGTGAAATAGCGCAGATGGCGGGCGAGCACGAGAAACAGGCCCATGTGGAACATCCAGCCAAAAATCCAAATCCACAGGTTGGCTTTGAAGAGGCTTTCGAACAGGGCCACTTCACGAAACATGCGAAAAACCATGCCGCCAGTCGTCGTCGGAGCGGGCGTCGTGGGAATCAGCAACGGCGCCGGCGTACGCGCGAAATCGGCAATCTTGTAGATCAGACCGACGACGAGCAATGCGGTCGCGGCGTAAAAGAGTATCGCGAAAAAGTAGGTCGCGGCAGTCATGGTCGGCCCTGGCTTGGCAATTTACGTCGGCAAAAGACGCTCAACTTTTCGACTTCGGCTTGCTCCTCGGAATGCCTTGCGGCATTCCGAGGTGCGCAGCGAGCCGTCACCCGAAATCAAATTCCGGCGCCAATGCGCGCGGAGGCTGTTTCGGCTGGCGGTCCGCCGAAGGCGGACAACTGGCAGTGCTCAGACGCAGCCGGTGGGCTTCGCCAGGCCGGCGATCTTGCACGCCTGCTTGGCCGGGCCGTAGGGGAACAGCTCGTACAGATACTGGCTGTTGCCCTTCTCTGCGCCGAGTTTCTTGCCGATGGCCTTGGTCAGCACACGAACGGCCGGGGCGATCTGGAACTCGTTGTAATAATCGCGCAGGAAGTTGAGGACTTCCCAGTGCTGGTCGGTCAGCGTGACGTTCTCGGTCTGGGCCAGATAGACGGCGACGTCCTCGTTCCAGTCGTTCAGGTTGACCAGGTAGCCTTCTTCGTCAACTTCGTAGGACTTGCCATTCACTTCGATCATAGCCATTACAGTGTCTCCTTGATTGATTTATGTAACTTGATGGGCGGGGATTACAGCCAGGACTGGTTGGTCTTGTTGTTCGCGACGAGATCGACGAAACCGGCGTAATCGACGGTGGTGACGCCGTCGGTGACGCGATCGGCGATGCCGCGGGCTTCGAGATCGGCCTGCAGCGCGTAGACCTTGAACTTGGCCATGGCGGCCTTGAGTTTGGGCTCGTAGGCGTTGCCCTTGGTGGCGGCGTAGACGCCGTCCTCGATCAGGAGGATGGCGCCGTCGCCGACGGCCGTGGTAAGCACGGTGTCCAGGGAATTGCGATCGAGCGGGGACTTGTTGATGATGTGCAGCATGCTATTTCCCTCAGAACGACAGGAGGACGTCCTGCTCCTCCATCAGCTTGCCAAGTTCGGCGCGACTCACGACTTCCACCGGTACGCACAGGTCCTCGGCGGTGAGGCCACGGGCGGCCAGGGATTCCTGATCGACGTAGAGCTTCTCGATGTCGTAGTCCTCGAGTGCGCCGTAGGTCTTCTCGAAACCCTTGACCTCGATGCCCTTGGTCTGGTGGCCCTTCTTGAGCTGATAGACGCCGTCGTCGAGGAATGCCATCGAGCAGTTCTGGTCGAAGGCGGCGGCAATCAGCACCACTTCAAGCGACTCCAGGGCGTAGATGGTGCCGTAGGGCGCTTTGCGGTTGACGAACATGAATTTCTTGATATCGCTCATGGTTCGCCCCTTAGTCGCCGAACACGACGATGCGGTCGGCCTGGATGCCGGCTTCGATCAACTGACCGAGGCCGGAGATGCGGAAGCCGGGCGCCAGGTTGGTGGCGTCCTTGCCGTTGCGCTTGGCTTCGCCCTCGTCGACGATGCCGCGACGCTGTGCGGCGGCGACGCAGACCACCATGTCAAGCTCGCTACCCTGGGCCAGTTTCGACCAGCGACTGACGATGTTGCGGTCGTCCTGCGGCGGCGTCGTCAGACGGGTCGCGTTGTTGACGCCATCGTGATAGAAGAACACGCGAAAAACCTCGTGCCCCTTCGCCAGTACCGCCTTGGTGAAATGATAGGCGCTGTCGGAGGCCTGATGCGTGTAAGGCCCCTCGTTGACCACAATCGAAAATTTCATCGTGCAATACCCTCTCTTATCCTCAGAAGCGGACGTGAGCCGACGCGTTGAGGTTCGCACGCGAACCGCGCCAGTCGTCGATCAGGTACTTGGTGAAGGTCAGGCCGGTCTTCTCGAAGAAGCGCGGCCAGCCGATGCGGTCGATCCAGTCCGACAGGCGCTCCCACGGGCGGGCATCGGCCTTGTAGGCCTTGATGATGTCGCCGACGACCTTGTTGACCTCGGGCCAGCGCGGGGCGTTGTTGGGCAGGCCGGAGGCGACCATTTTCATGATCTGCGGCTTGCCGCGGGCGTTGGCGTTCTTGCCGCCGACCCAGATCGCCAGCTTGGAGTGCTCGGGGTCGTTGATCTGCATGGGCGGGCAGGGCGGGTAGCAGGCGCCGCAGCAGATGCACTTCTTCTCGTCGACTTCCAGCGAGGGCTTGCCGTTGACCAGGGCGGGGCGGATGGCCGCGACCGGGCAGCGGGCCACGACGGCCGGACGTTCGCAGACGTTGGCGACGAGATCGTGGTTGATCTTCGGCGGCTTGGTGTGCTGGATGATCACGGCGATGTCGGCCTGGCCGCCGCAGTTGATCTCGCAGCAGGAGGTCGAGAGGTGCAGGCGGTTCGGCATCTCTTCGTTCTTGAACTCGTGGTAGAGCTCGTCCATCATCGACTTGACCACGCCGGAGGCATCGGTGCCGGGGATGTCGCAGTGCAGCCAGCCCTGGGTGTGGGCGACCATCGACATGGAGTTGCCGGTACCGCCGACGGGGAAGCCGTTCTTCTCGAGTTCGGCGATCAGCGGATCGACCTTCTTCTGGTCGGCCAGGATGTACTCGATGTTGGAGCGGATGGTGAAGCGGACGAAGCCTTCGCCGAACTTGTCGGCGATGTCGCACAGGGTGCGGATGGTGTAGGTATCCATCTGGCGCTGGGTGCCGGCGCGCACGGACCAAACCTGGTCACCGGAGTGGGATACGTGGTGCAGGACGCCGGGACGCGGACGGTCGTGATACTTCCAGTTACCCTTGTTCTTGACCAGGGTGGGGTGCATGAACGGGGTGGCATCGGGTACACCACTCTCGACTGCTCGACGCTGAGCTTGAGCCATATTTGTCTCCGAAAATGTCGGTATTGCTATTAGGGGTATTTATGCGCCACTGCGCCCGGCGGGTTTGACCCCGCCAGGTGCGGCTTACACTAGCTTACGCGGCAGCCTTCTTGGCCTTGATCTTGGCCACTTCCTCGTCCCAGCCGCCCGTGTTGACGTAGGGATTCATGCGCGGCTGCGAGACCATGTTGGCGTCGATGTCGAGACCGATGCCTTCCAGGAAGTTCACCAGGCCGATGCGCTCGATCATCTCGCCGGTGCGCTCGTGCTCCAGCGCGTTCTCGGCGAAGAAGTCGATGATGGACTGGGCCAATTCGACCAGGCCTTCGTAATCCTCGTCCTTCTCGAGTTTCATGAAGGGGATGATCATGGTGCCCATCAGGCTGCCGATCTTCAGGTGGCTCTTGCCTCCGACGAGGATCGAGGCGCCCTTGTCCTTGCCCGGAGCCAGGGCGCCGGTCATGACGTTGACGCAGTGCATGCAGCGCACGCAGTCCTTGTTGTCGATCTCGAGGCACTGGGCATCGTTGAGCGCGACGGAGGAGATGTGGGCGGCCTTGTTGACGTCCTTGGCATCCTTGATCTGCAGGGCCTTGGTCGGGCAGCGCGAGACGACGTCGTTGACCAGCTCGTTCATGCCGTGCTTGGCGAACCACTTCTTGCCGAGCTCGTTGTCGGTGCGCATGTTGTCGCGCCAGGTGCCGATCACGGCCATGTCGGCGCGGTGAATGGCGTTCATGCAGTCGTTGCCGCAACCGGAGAACTTGAACTTGAACTTGTAGGGCAGGGCCGGACGATGGATGTCGTCGAGGAAGGTGTTGACCACCATCTTCTGCGCCTTGGCTTCGTCGTAGCAGGACTGTTCGCAGCGGGCCGCGCCGACGCAGGACATCGAGGTGCGCACGGCCGGGCCGGCGCCACCCATGTCGAAGCCCATTTCGTTGATCGCATCGAAGGCCGGTTGCACGTTTTCGCTGGTGCAGCCTTGCAGCATGATGTCGCCGGACTGGCCGTGCAGCGCGATGAGGCCGGATCCGTACTGGTCCCAGATGTCGCAGAACTTGCGCAGGGTGCCGGTATCGTAGTGCATGCCGGGCGGGGGCATGATGCGCAGCGTGTGGAATTCGGCGGCGTCCTTGAAGACGGCTTCGCCTTTGTCGTCCTTGATCTCGGTGAAGCGGGGAATCACGCCGCCGCCGTAGCCGATGACGCCGACCGTGCCGCCCTTCCAGTAGCCCTTGCGGGTCTTGTAGGAATGCTCGAGGTGGCCGAGCACGTCGACCATGTAATCCTTATCCTTGGCAAGGCGCTTGAGACCGGTAACGAAGCTCGGCCACGGGCCTTTTTCGAGTTCGTCCAGGTTGGGGGTGGGATGCAGTTTCTTGGCCATTCGAGTTGTCTCCTCTGTTTGGACTATTAAGGTAGCGGCGAAGAATACATCATTCCGCGTCGCTACTCAGGTTCGGTCAGATTCGGCGTTGCTGGGTGCCGCGATATTACGGAGGGGTCGGATAGCGGGCCATACCCCACGAAGGTAAATCATACGTCCTCGTGGGAGTAGTCTTACCTACCCGAAAGGAGTATATCCTTCCACGCCTAACCGGTGATGGCCTGCCGGATGCGAGCAATGCGATAGTGCGCCCCCGACAATACCCCCCAACGAGAGACCGCGATTGTGGACAAAGTTACCAGCCTTGACAAGTTCCGCGTGCCGATCGGCAACCAGGAAATCGAGCTGCAGCAGATGGAGTACGCGGCCGGCGGCATGCCGATGCTGCGCATCCGTATCCGCGAGCGCACCCGCTTCACGATTTTCGACATCGATGCGGTGACTGCCGATCATTGGGCGAAGCGCATGGCGGAATGGGCTGCGGCCCAGCCGCGCTAGCCGGGCGGGGGCAAGGCAATGTCCAATCCCACCGACGAACCGAAGGCCGACGCGGTCGACCTGGTCTTCGCCCTGCGCGGTCGCGCCATCATGGCCGACTATGCCGAGCGCCTGCGCGACGAGCTGTTGCGCTGCCTGCCCTGGCTCGGCGACGAAGCGCAGGTGGGGGTGCACCCTCTCGGTGGCTTGTCGGACGGCGAGGGTGAGCATTACCTTTCCGGGCGGTCGCGCTTGACCCTGCGCGTGCCGCGGGGCCGGGTCGAGCAGGCGCAGGCGCTGTCCGGCCAGCGTCTCGACCTCGGCGGGTCGGCCGAGGTCGGGCGCGCCACCCCGCGCGAACTCATGCCCGCCGCGGTGTTGTATTCTTCGTTCGTCGCCTACGGGCCGGCGGAAGAGGCCGCCTTCATGGCCGAGTGCCACCGTGAAGTCGGGGGCTTGGCTTTCAGGAATGCGTACCTCATCTGTGGCAAGGCGCGGCGCGCGGGCGGCGGCGCCACCGAGGTGTTCGGCTTCAGCCTCATGGTGCATAGCCTGTCGGCCGAAGAGTCGCTGCGACTGCAGGCGGGCGGGCTGGGCGTGGAGCGCCAGCGCGGCTGCGGCATTTTCGTGCCGCACAAGTCGATCGCGGCCGTCGGCGACGGTTAGAGCCAGTTCAATGCAGGGGGCGACGACGAGTGCCGCCGGCGCCGCAAACCGATGTAGAACAGTTTTTCATCCATCAACAACCCATCAAAGGAGAACACTTATGTCCTTAGTGATCAACGGAGTCGAAAAAGAGACCGATGCCGATGGCTTCCTGGTCGAAGCCGACCTGAGCGAGGAGGCGATCAACGACATCGCCGCCGCCCAGGGCGTGACGCTGACCGACGAGCACCGCGCCGTCATCAACTATCTGCGCCAGAAGTACACGGAAGACGGCCACACCCCCAACCTGCGCAACCTGATGAAGGGCCTCGAGGAAGACGGCGTGCTGACCGAAGTCTCCAGTGCCAAGCTGTTCGACCTGTTCCCGGACGGCGGTGCCGCCAAGCAGGGCGTCAAGATCGCCGGCCTGCCCAAGCCTTTCGGCAAGGGTGGCTACTGATTAAGTTCCCCCGGCCCCCTTTCACGAAAGGGGGAGCCTGCTTGCTCGCCGCGCTCGTAAATTGCGGATCGACGATGCAAGTGGCGGAGCGGTTTGCGCCTTCGGCGCGTGCCGCTTTGCCTCGGGGCGGCCCTTCGGCAAAGCTGCAACCTTTTCGCACAGAATAGCCCCCCATCATGGCAGTTCGCGTTTTCAACAAGTTCCACACTTCGGGCGCGCGCTCGCCGAAGATGCTCGCTTCGGTGGTGGCGATGCTCGCCTGGAAACTGGCGATCGAATCGATCAAGCGCATGCGCAAGGCGTATTACGACATCGATGCCGGCAAGCCCTATTTCGATTTCGTCTGCGAATTCCTCGTCTTCCTCGCCCACGCGGCGGACCGCATCGCCTATCGCTCGCTCGATGCCGAGAAGCGCAGCGAGTTCACCACGGCGCTGGCGATCCGGCTGGCCGAGATGGTGGAGGAAAGCCGTAGCGAGCTGCTCGGCGACGCCGAGCCGGGCGCCGGCCATCGCGACTTCATAGCACTCTTCAACCGCCGCGGTGCCGACTACGGCGAGTACGACTACGGCCCGGCCGGTCCCGATTTCGGCTTCAAGCGCATGTTCGCCTCCGCGCTGCGCGAGATCCTGCCCGAGAAGGATCAGCTCTGGGTCATCGACCAGGCCATGGACATCGAGGCACCCGACGCCATCAAGGCGCTGGAAAAGACCATGGCCGGCCTCTTCGGCGGCGCCGCAGCCGCGCAGCCCGGTGCCGGCGAGCGGGCCAAGGCCCAGACCAGCAGCGGCATGGGCGGCGAGTGAGCACATGATGAACGCATCGCCTTTCGATCTGAACAACGCCGCCGGCTACGCCGCCTGGCGCGAGAAAAAGTCGGCGCTGGCGCCACGGCGGCTCGAGGACATCGTCGTCGAGATCGACGACCCGCGCGCGCTCTCCGCGGCCGAGCGGCAGCGCATCGTCGAGGTCTGCGCCAACACCAACATGGTGATCTACGTCGGCAAGACCGGCGGCGATCCCGACAAGGAAATCCCGCGCAAGCTGGGCCTGCAGCTCGGCATGAAGACGCTCGACGGCCACTGGCTCACCGACAACGACGGCATCTCGCCGCTGTCGGTCAAGGGCGCCGAGGAGCGCGGTGAGCGCAAGGAATTCATCCCCTACACCGACAAGCCCATCCGCTGGCACACCGACGGCTACTACAACGTGCCGGAGCGGACCATCCGCGGCCTCATCCTGCACTGCGTGCAGAGCGCGGCCACGGGCGGCGACAACCAGCTGCTCGATCACGAGCTCGCCTACCTGCTGCTGCGCGACGAGAACCCTGAGCACATCCGGGCGCTGGCGCAGCCCGACGTCATGACCATTCCGGCGCGCACCGACGACGACGGCATCGCCCGCCCCGATCAGCCCGGGCCGGTGTTCTCGGTCGATGCCGACGGATTTCTGCACATGCGCTACACCGCGCGCACCAAGAGCATCCTGTGGCAGGGCGATGCCGCGACCCGGGCGGCAGTCGCCGCGCTCGAGCGCATCCTCGCCACCCCGACGCCATGGACCCTTCACGGCCGCCTCGAGCCGGGCATGGGGCTGGTCTGCAACAACGTGCTGCACGACCGCAGCGGCTTCACCGAGACGCCGGAGCAACGCCGCCTGCTCTATCGCGCCCGCTATTACGAGCGCATTTCCGCCGGTTAAGCGTCGCCTCGCTTCCCCCTCCGGCGCGATACGGCAGGGCGACCGCGCAGGAAATTTTCGGGGATTCATGCACCGGATTGTGCGGTGCAGCAGTATACTTTCCGCGGAATAGCCGTTCGCGCTGCCTGCGCAGGCGGGTGCGAAGTCGCGAGGTCGATATGACGCCACAGGAACTCAAACAATTTCTCGCCGAGAAGGTCCCGATGTTCGAGGGCTTCGACGCGGCCAGGCTCGAGGAGATCGCCGCCCTGTCGGAGTTGCGCACCTTCGAAGGCAACGAGGCCATCCTCGAATGCGGCGCGGCCGGCAGCTTCTTCGGCGTGCTGGTCAGTGGCCACGCCGAGATATCGGTAACCGACAGCCATGGCGGGCGGGTGCAGGTAGCCAAGCTGGAAGACGGCGACGTCTTCGGCGAGATGTCTCTCCTGACCGGCGACCGCACCGTCGCCGACGTCATCGCCGGCAACCGCTGCTTCGTGCTGATGATCCCGCAGGCGGTGTTCAACAGCCGCATCATCGTCAACCCCCGCGCCATCACCTACCTCGCCAAGCTGCTGGCCGACCGCGCCCGTGCCCAGGCCGTCGACATCACCAGCCGCCAGCTGCACGACCGCGCCCTGGCGCAATCGTCGGATCCCTACGCGCTGAGCCTCCAGACCGATGTGCCGGGCAAGATCCTCTCGCTCAACGTCGGCGTCAGCCAGATCCATTTCGGCGTCTACGACACCCAGGACGACCGCAACGACGTCCACGGCATCATCGACAACAGCGACGCCACGACGGCCCGCATCACGCTGACCGCCGGCGGCAAGGTCACCAAGCGCGAGCGGCCGGCCTTCCCGCTCGAGGACTTCCTCAAGATCGTCTTCGAGTCGATGCAGTCGCTCGAGGATGCCTACCTGTTCACCCCCTTCGAGGTCGTCGCCGTCGGCCACCGCGTCGTCCACGGTGGATCCAAGTTCTCCAGCGCGGCGGTGATCACGCCGCAGGTGATCGGCGAAATCGAGGCGCTGTCGGGCTTCGCGCCGCTGCACAACCCGCACAACCTCGTCGGCATCCGCCAGGCGATGAAGTTCTTCCCCACCGCGCCGCACGTCGCGGTGTTCGACACCGCCTTCCACCAGACGCTGGCGCCCTACGCCTACCTCTACGGCCTGCCCTACGACCTCTACAAGAAGGAGGGCATCCGCCGCTACGGCTTCCACGGCACCTCGCACCGCTACATCTCGCTCAAGGCCGCCGAGGTCTTGAAGCGCCCGCTGGGCGAGCTCGAGATCATCTCCTGCCACCTCGGCATAGGCTCCTCGATCTGCGCCATCGACCACGGCCGCTCGGTCGACACCACCATGGGCATGACACCCTCCGACGGCCTCATCATGGCCAGCCGCGCGGGCAGCATCGACCCGGCGGTGATGATCCACCTGATGGACCACTTCGGCATGTCGCCCGAGGCGCTGGGCAAGCTCATCAACACCGAGAGTGGCCTCAAGGGTATATCGGGGATTTCCGGCGACATCCACGAGATCGAGGAAGCCGCGGCCGAAGGCCACCACCGGGCTCTGCTCGCGCACAAGGCGTATTGCTACCAGGTGCGCAAGAACATCGGCGCCTACGTCGCGGCGATGGGCGGGGTGGACGTGCTCGCCTTCACCGGCGACATCGGCGAAACCAGCCCGACGGTGCGCAGCCTCGCCTGCCAGGGCCTCGCCTACATGGGCATCAAGCTCGACGAGGAAAGGAACCGCAAGCTCGAGCACGAGGGCTGCTGCGGCATGATCTCCGCCGACGATTCGCCGGTCAAGGTGATGGTCATCGCCAACGACGACGAGCGGCTGGTGGCCTGGGAGGCGCTGCGCGCGGTCGAGCGCAACCAGATCACGCTGTCGATCCAGGACGAGGAGGCGGCGCCGATCCCCATCGAGATCTCCGCCCACCACGTTCACCTTGCCCAGAGTGATGTCGACAAGCTGTTCGGTCCCGGCCACCAGCTCACGCCGGAGCATGAGCTGTCGCAGCCCGGCCAGTTCGCCTGCAAGGAGAAGGTCGATCTCGTCGGCCCCAAGGGCACCATCGCCAACGTGCGCGTGCTCGGCCCGACGCGCAAGGAAACCCAGGTCGAGATCGCCATGACCGAGCAGTTCAAGCTCGGCATCCAGCCGCCGATCCGCGAATCGGGCGACCTCGCCAACACCCCGGGCATCACCCTCAAGGGCAGCCATGGCACGGCCGCCATCGAGCGCGGCGTGATCTGCGCCCAACGCCACATCCACATGTCGCCCGAGGACGCGATGAAGCTGCGGCTGCGCGACAAGTACGTCGTGCGCGTGCGCGTCGAGGGCGACCGCGAGCTGATCTACGGCGACGTCGTGGTGCGGGTCAACCCCAACTACCGCCTCGCCATGCACATCGATACCGACGAGGGCAACGCCGCCAACATCCGCACCGGCATGCTCGGCTACATCGAGGAAATCCAGAGCCGCCGCTGAGTTCCGCCGTCCACGCAACAGCGGGCGCCGCCCGCTGTTGACGTATGTCAATAGACATAGGCGCGCCGTAGTGGAAAATTGGCGTTCGCAGCCAGCGCACTGCGCCGACGAGAGGTCTGATCGTGCTAATCCATTGGGGCCAGAGGTTCGAGACCGGCATCACCGAAATCGATCGCGAGCATCGCCATCTCGTCGATCTGACGAATTCGCTCAGCGCCTCGCTGGAAAAGCCGGAACCCCATATCCTGCAATCGGTGTTCATGCAGTTGGCGGGGTACATCTGCCACCATCTGGTTTCCGAGGAAACGCTGGCCGCCCACCACCGCGTCGATGCGGCCCTGCAGCAGCGGCTGCAGCAGGAGCATCAAGCGTTCGTCGCGGAAATCGGCCGTCTGCAGAAGAAGATGGAGTCCGATCCCGTCCACACCGCCCAGGCCTTGCAGGCCTGCCTCACGGACTTCATCAACCATCACGTGCTCGTCACCGATTTCGAGCTGGCGGCGGCGCTGCCGAAGGAACACCCGCAGCGCCATCACGAAGCCAGCGAGGCGGAGCATCGCGTTCGTACCCTGCACGGGGTAGGCGGCAAGTCGTAACGCGTCCTGTCGTCGCGCCGATCGAACGAAATCCAGCCGGCCGACACCGGCGGATAGCGCGGCGGGTCAGCGCTCCCGTCCGGCCTCGTGCCAGGCCTTCTGCACCGGCGACAGCAGGTACTCCAGCACCGTGCGCGTGCCCAGGTGGATTTCCGCCGCCACCTGCATGCCCGGCGAGAGCCGGTGGCGCTGGTCATTGCTCTCCAGATAGGACGTCTTCAGCGTCACCAGCGTGCGGTAGCCGGCGGGCTTCGGACCACCGGCCAGCGGGTCGCCGTTCTTCTCCTGTTGGGCCGCCTCGGTCGCGTCGGGACTGATCTGGGCCACGCTGCCCTCCACCATGCCGTACTGCTGGAACGGATACGACACCAGCTTGATCTTCGCCGGCTGTCCGGCGCGCACGAAGCCGGCGTCGAGGTTCGCCACCGCCACCTCGGCCTGCATCGGCTCGTCGTGCGGCACCAGCGTCATCAGGATGGTGCCGGGTTGCACCACCGTGCCGCGGGTATGGGTCGCCAGGTCCTTGATGATTCCGTCCTGCGGCGCCTTCAGCTCGAGCAGCGATTCGCGGTGCGACTGCTTGTCGGCATCCTGGCTCAGCTTGTGGTGCTGCGCCGCAGCCTCGACGCGCTCGTTCATCAGCTGGCTGCGGTAGGTCGAGGTGATCTGCGCGAGCTTCTTCTGCGACTGGGCTATCGTCGCCTTGAGGCTTTGCACGGCATGCCGCTGCGCCGCGAGTTCCTGCTCGACCTCGACGTGCGCCCGCGCCTTGTCCAGGGCCAGCAGCTTGCCGGCGTAACCTTCCTTCACCAGCTGCTGCCAGCCGGCATCCTGCTGTTGCACCAGCGGCAGGGTGCGCGCGAGCTTGGTCTCCTGCTGGGTCGCCGCGCGGTAGTCCTGCTCCGCCTTGGCCAACGCGGCCTGTTCGGCCGCCACCGCGTCGAGGTAGGCCTGGCGCCGCGCGCCGTACTGCGACGACACTTCGGCGAAGAGCGCCGACGGGTCGTCCGCCTGCCGCTGCAAGGGCTTGCCGGCGAGTTCGGCGTCGATGCGGCGCAGCTGCAACGCCTTGACCGCCAGCTCGTTGGCGAGGCTGCGGCTGTCCGCTTCCGACATCCGCCTGTCCATGCGCACCAGCGGCTGACCGGCCTTCACCGCGTCGCCTTCGCGGACCAGCAGTTCCCGCACGATGCCCGACTCGGCCGGTTGCACCACCTGCAGGTAGCTCACCGGCACCAGCTTGCCCGGCGCCACCGCCACCACGTCGAGCCGGCCGAAGGCCGCCCAGAGCAGCAGCACCGTCAGCAAGCCCAGCACCCCGCGCAGCACCAGGCGCGGCAGCGGCGAAGGCGCCGCGCGCTGCAGGCGCAGGATGGCCGGCGAGAAATCCTCCCGCGGTGCGGTCAGGCCGAAGAGCCGCTCCTTCATCGTCGCGATCGCCTTAGCCAAGCCTCACCACCCCTTCCTGCAGGCCCGACAGGCTCTGGAAGGCCTGGATGCCGACACCGTACTGGCTGCCCTCGAGCACGTTGCGCGCCCCGCTCATGCCGACATTGGCGAGATCGCCGTTGATGCCGTACTGGTAGGCCAGATCGCCGCCGAGCGCGCCATCGTTCGAACTCGCGAGGTGGGCCTGCAGCAGGCTGTCCATCACGCTCCAGTGGTCGATCGCGTTGTTGGCTGCCCAGGCGGCGTCGAACTGGCCGACCAGCATGTCGAAGTCGAAGGCCTGCACCCTGGCGTTGAACAGCGGGTCGGCGGAACTGGCATCGAAGCTCGCCATCGCCTCGGCGATCAGCTGCAGGTTGATGGCCGTGCGGGCCGTTCCCTCGGCGTACCAGTCCTTGAGCGTGATCGACTGGTCGTTGCCGGTATCGAGCACCAGGTCGTTGCCGCTGCGGCTCAACGCCAGGTCCTGGTAGGAAATGCCGCCGCCCAGGCTCAGCGTGACATTGTCCCCGCCGAGGACGACCGTATCGTTGCCGTCGCCTGCGTTGTAGGCGACTACCGCGGCACCGCTGCCGGTCGACACGGTATCGTCGCCGGCGCCGCCGGCAATGAAGTTCGGCCCGGCGTTGGCATCCAGGGTGTCCGCGCCGGCGCTCCCCAGCCGCACGCCGGAAAGCGTCGTCATGTTCCAGGCCTGCCAGCCGCTCCACGCCAGGCCGTCCCAGGCACGCGCCCAGACGCGCTCCGTCGCGTTGGCGGCGCCGCCGACATAGCTCGTGTCGGCGAGCTCGTTGGCCGAGACCGCGATCGACTTGCCGGCGTCCTGGGTCACGCCGCTCCTGGCGAAGTGGCCGCCGCCATTGACGTCGTCCCAGAACTCGAACTTCGTCGCCGCGTCGCCGTCGGCATCGTTGACCGCGAACAACGCCGCCACCGCGATCGACTCGCCGGCCAGCACGCCGCTGTTGCCCGCCGCGATCGTCGGCGCGGCATTGGTCGCATGGTTCGAGCTGGTGATGTTCCAGGGCGTCCACGCGCTCCAGGCCAGCCCGTCCCAGGCCCGCGCCCAGACGCGCTCGCTGGCGACCGCGCTGCCGCCGACGTATTGAAGACCGTCCAGCTGCTCCGCCGCCACGGCGATGGACTTGCCTGCCGCCTGGTCCATGCCGGCGAGCACGAAGCGCCCGCCGCCGTTGACGTCGTCCCAGAACTCGTATTTCGTCGACAGGTCGCCGTCCGCATCGCTCACCGCGAACATCGTCGCAACGGCAGTGGCAGCGCCGAGCCCCACGGTGGCGGGGGCGGCAGTGACCACCGGCGCCACGTTGGTCGCGTGGGCCGCGCTGGTCATGTTCCACGACGTCCACGCGCTCCAGGCTTGGCCGTCCCAGGCGCGTGCCCAGACGCGCTCGGTGGCCGTGGTGTCCGCGCCGACGTAGGCGGTGTCGGCCAGCTCGGCCGCGGAAACCGAGATCGCCGTGCCGGCCGCCTGCGCGACGCCGGCCTTGGCGAAATGGCCACCGCCATTCACGTCGTCCCAGAACTCGTACTTCGTTGCCACGTCGCCGTCGCCGTCGGCGACCGAGAACAGGGTCGATGCGGCGACCGACGCGTTCAGGCCGACCGTCGCATTGGCGGCGCTTACCGTCGGCGCGACGTTGGTCAGATGCGGCGCCGAGGTCATGGTCCATGGCGTCCAGCCGCTCCACGCCTGGCCGTCCCAGGCCCGCGCCCAGACGCGCTCGGTGCCTATCGAGCTGCCCGCCACATATTGCAGCGAGGCCAGTTCCCCGGCTGCAACCGCGATGGGATTGCTGTCCTGTGCCACGCCCGCCTTGGCGAAGTGCCCGCCGCCGGCCACGTCGTCCCAGAACTCGTACCGCGTCGCAATGTCGCCGTCGGCGTCGGATACCGCGATCAGCGAGCCGGCCGCGACCGCCTCGCCGAGGAGAAGCGTCTTGTTCTGTGCCGTCACCACCGGCGCCACGTTGGTCGGGTGCGGGGCGCTGGTGATGGTCCACGGCGCCCAGGCGCTCCATGCCTGGCCGTCGAAGGCGCGGACCCAGACGCGCTCGCTGGCGATCGAGTCGCCGCCGACGTACTGCAAGCCGGCCAGGTGATCGGCCGTCACCGCGATGCTGGCACCCGACGGCTGGTCGACGTCATCCAGCACGAAACGCCCGCCGCCATTCACGTCGTCCCAGAACTCGTACTTCGTCGGCGCGTCGCCGTCGGCATCCGCCACGGAGAACATTCCGGCGGCAGCCACGGCTTCGCCGAGGCCGATGGTGACGTTGGCTGCCGTCGCCACCGGGGCCTCGTTGGTGAGGTGGGGCGCCGAGGTCATGTTCCAGGATGTCCACGGCGTCCAGGTCGCGCCGTCGAAGGCGCGCACCCAGAGCCGTTCCGTGGCGGTCTGGTCGCCGGCCACGTAATTCAGCGTGGCGAGGCTGGCGGCATCGACCGCGATGGACCTGGCGGCCGCCTGCGCGACGCCGTCGAGCATGAAACGTCCGCCGCCGTCGACGTCGTCCCAGAACTCGTAGCGTTGCGGCGCATGCGTCCCGCCCACCTGGATCAGGTCGGCGGCGGCCACGGCTTCGCCGAGCAGAACGGTCCGGCTGGACGCCGTCAGCGACAGCGGCTCGTCGACGGCAGAGATGACCGACAGGGTGATCAGGCCGCTGTTCGCGAGGCCGCCGCCATCCGTGGTGGTGACGAGGATGGCGAGCGTGCCGATGTCGGCGGCTCCGGGCATCCCCGCGAGCGTCGCGGTCGCGAGGTCGAACGCAAGCCAGGCGGGCAGCGGGCTGTCGTCGGCGAGCAAGACCTCATACGCGAGGCGGTCGCCGTCGGGATCGGTCAGAATCGACCCAAGGGCGAGTGAGAAAGCCTCTCCGGTCCGGACTTCCGGCGTTGCTGCAGTGAACACCGGCGCCGCGTTGTTCGCCCACACTGCGGCCTCGAGCGTGTCGCCCTGCAGTTCGGTACCGTCCTGGCCGAATTGGAACGACTCAAGGCGGGAGGGAGCGTCGGGATCGAACCAGCCCGCGATGCTGATCGTGGTGTCGGTGCCATCGACGGATAGCAGCAGGTCCCGGCCGTCGTCGCCCGCGTAGCGCGCGAAGCGGAGTTGGTCGGGCGCGACGTCGGGGCCGAACTCGATGCCGTCCCATGTGCCGTCGTCCGGCGTCTCGATAATCGTATCGTGGCCGCTGCGGGAATCGGCGGAGTACCAGTCCTCGCCACTACCGCCGATCAGCAGATCGTCGCCGGCGCCGCCGACGAGCCAGCTGCCTCCGGCAGAGGCGACGAGGGTATCGTCCCCGGCCAGGCCATGGATGTCGTTCCAGCCGGACGACGCGGCTTCGAGCAGGTCGTCGCCGCCCGTTCCGACCGTCACGACGCCGTACGCGTCGGCGGTGACCGTACCCTCTACGATGGCCTGCAGCACTTCCGGACCCCAGACGGTGCCATCGGCGAATTCCACGACCGGCATGTTCTCCGGCCAGTAGGACAGGTCGATGGCACTCGTCGTGCCGCGGACAGCGAGCGTCAGGTGATAGTTGTCGACGCCCTGGATGATATTCAGGTCGGCGGGCGCGATCCCGTCGATGAAGCGGATGGTGTTGGCTTCGAAAGGAATCGACGAGGGCCAGCCCGTGTCGATGATTTCGTCGAGGCCGTCGTTGCGGCCGATGACGTAGACGTCGCTGCCCATGCCGCCGTCGAGGTAGTCGTTGCCGGTGCCTCCCACGATCACATCGTCGCCTTCAAGTCCGTAGATGTCGTCGTAGCCCGATGTCCCGAGCAGGACGTCGTGGCCTTCGGTGCCTTCGATGACCGTGGGGCTCACGACATTCAGAGTCAGGGTGCCCTCGGTCGTGCGCCCGTCCGAGTCCGTAGCCGTGACGACGATATCGACGGCACCGGCGTCCCAGTCCGGCCAGCCTGTCAACGTCCACGAGTTCGTGTCAAAAGAGAGCCAGTACGGCAGCGGATTGTCGCCGGCAAGTTTGGCGGTATAGGTCAGGCTGTCGCCGTCCGGGTCCGTGAGAATATCGCCGAGAGCGAGGCCGAAATACCTGCCGGCGCGTGCTTCGACGGTCGTCGCCGTGAAGACGGGCGCCGCGTTGCTCGCCCGGATCGCGTCTTCGATCCGGGCTGCGTCCCAATAGGAGTCGTCGGCGGCCCAGTGGAAAGACTCGATGCGGGACGGCGCGGACTCGGAGTACCAGTTGTCGATCGTCACCGAAGCGTCCGCCCCGGCGACCGAGATGGCCAAGGCGTCGCCGTCCCCGGCATGGCGCTTGAATCGGATCTGCTCGGGCGAAATCGAGGCATGGATTTCCAGCACATCCGTCTCGCCCGCGTCTGCGGACTCGACGATCGCGTCGTTGCCGCCCTGCCGCCGCAAAACGTAGTAGTCGCCGCCGGCGCCGCCCTCCAGCAGGTCGTCGCCCGCGCCGGCGTTGAACCGGTCGGAACCCTCGCCGCCGACGATGTGGTCGTTGCCGCCGGCGCCGTTGAAGACGTCATTGCCGCCGTTGCCGACGATCTCGTCGGAGCCGAGGCTGCCGACGAGCCAATCGTCGCCCGCTGTTCCGAGCGTGTTGCCGATGGCGTCGAGGATGAAGGAGGGTTGCCAGATCGAGCCGTCGGCGAACTCGATCGAGGGCAGCGATTCGTACGGGCTCGCGACGTGAATGGAGTCGCCCGAATGCGGCATCGTCAACAACAGATCGCCGTCGTCGAGCGAGATATCGACATCGCCGGGAGCGATTCCCGCGCCGAAGCGGATGACGTCGCCGTGCGGCGCGACGTCGCGCGCGTACCATTCGTATTCGTCGATCCGGTCATGGCCGTCGCCGGCGTTGAACAGGTAAAGGTCATGTCCCAGGCCGCCGGCGAGGATGTCGTCGCCAGTGCCTCCGGCGATCACGTCGTTGCCATCCAGCCCGCCGATCCGGTCGTTCCATGCCGTGCCGAACAGGACGTCGTTGCCTGTGTCCCCCTCGATGACTTCGCCGCCGCCAAGGCTGACGCCCGCCATCGCGGCGAGCGTCGCCGTATTCCAGGTGGTGCCGTCGAGGAACTTGACCTGCTCGACCCTGAAGCCGCGCCCCTCGGTCCAGCGGGACAAGGTCAGGCTGTCGCCGGTGGTCGCGACTCGCAGGACGAGATCCGTTCCGATCACCGATACCGATACGCTGTCGGGGCTGATCCACTCGGTGAACAGCACGGTATCGACGTTGCCCGGCGTGTTGTCCTTGTCGCCGATCCGGTCCTGGCCGTCGCCGTAATGGAAGACATAGAGATCGTTCCCGGCGCCGCCGCGGAGCTCGTCGTTGCCGTAGCCGCCGTCGAGCGTGTCGGCCCCGGCGCCGCCGTCGAGCGTGTCGTCCCCACTCATGCCGAACAGGTCGCCGCCTGCGGCTCCTGCCGTCAGGGTATTCGCCCCGCCGTTGCCGAGCAGCGTGCCGTCGCCGATGTCGGGCATGGGCGGGGCGAGTTCGATGCAGTTGGCGATCGTTATCCCCCCGCCATTGGAGAACATGAGGGCTTCGACGCCCCAGCCGATGGGATCGCTTGCGTGCGGAATCACGATGCGCAGCTTCGTCGCTCCGTGCCAGGCGACGTCGAGCGTTGCGCGCACGACCGTACCGTCTTCATGCGTACCCCAGCTGAAAGAGAGGTCGGAGCCAGTGATCCCCGCGGGCAGTTGGACGGAGTCCCGAGGGACGGCGAGGTCGTAGAAAACGAGGGTGTCGAGCAGGCGGTAGTCCTTGCTGTTGCCGAGCAGCGGCGGATCGACCGGCGGCTCGTAGTACAACTCGCCCGAAGCGAGCTTGTCGGCGACCGTCCAGCCGGGACTGTACTCGGCCACCCACGCTTCTACTTCGGCCAGGGAGTTGAAATAGTCGACTCGCTCATCCTGCAGCAACACCCAATGGGCCGACTCGCGCTTCCAATATTTCGAAATCCCCTGCTGGCGGTAGTACCAGTCCTTGAATCCCGCTTCGTTCGAGCCAAAGTCTTCAACGAGGTCGACTCCCGTTTCGTCGGCCGACAGCACCAGGAATCTGTCCTGCCCGAATCCGCCGATCAGGGTGTCGCTGCCATCCCCGCCGGCCATGACGGAACCGTCGCCGTGGATGACGTCGTCCCCGGCGTTGCCGTAGAGCAGGTCGCCGCGACCCATGGCGCCGCCGGCACCAAAGATCGTGTCATTGCCGAGGCCGCCGTCGACGAGTTCGGTGGCGCTGCTCATTGCATGTATTTCGTTGTCGCCACTGCCGCCGAAGATCTCGGTGACGAGGGGGACGTATTGGTGGCTCTTCACGTAATTGACCGCCATCTGGTTGCCAACCAGCTCACCGATGGGTGCTGCCCAGCCAGCGGTGCCTTCGGAGTAGCTCTGCACGTAGCCGTCCCGGTTGTACGCCGTCAGGTCGTAATCGTAGCGGACGGTCGAGAGCGGATTGCCTTCAGCATCCGTGAGGAATCCACTCGTCACCCAACTCGCGTGCTGATAGTTGTACTGACCTCCATCCCAGACCAGGGTAGCGACGGCCGAACCCGAAGTGGTTTCGTAATGTTCCTGGCCGTTGCTGACGATCAGCGCATTGTTGCTGGCGATGCGGCTCACTTCGTAGTGGTACAGATCCCGCACCGGGCTCGTCCGGCCATAGCCCCAGTCCAGAAAGCGCGCCGAGTCGGTCGCTTCCTGATGGCTGGAAATGAGCTCATTGCTCAGTGTGCGGTAAGTGGTCGTCGTGACTTGATGCGTCACCTCGAGGGACGGATTTGCTGACCACGGCACCTCGTAGGTCAGGTTGCCGAGGCTGCGCCAATGAACAAGGCCACCGAGCGCAGTCACGTAGTTCGTGTACTGGTTTTCCGCCGTCCAGGCCTGGGCCGCGATGATCTGCGCCTTGGTGTTTGCCCACAGGCTGCCGATGACAGTGGCCGCTTCATCCGGCTGCGCGATCACGGCACCGAGGGTCATCGCATTGCTGCCGTCGAAATCCACCGTCCAGCTCTGCGCCGCCCCGGCGTAGTAGTTCTTGACGATCACGCCGTCCGCCGTGCCCTTGACGATGACCCGCAGATCGTCGCCCTCGCGCACAGCGCGCAGGTCTGCCGGTGAGCGCCAAGACTCGAAGCGCAGCACGTTGGTCTCGCCACCGCCGTCGATGACAGTGTCCGTCCCGGAACCGCCGATGATCCGATAGACGTCCGTGCCGGCGCCGCCGTCGAGGATGTCGGCGCCACCCCCGCCATCGAGGATGTCGTTGCCGCCGCCGGCCGCGATGCGATCGACGACGCTGGTTCCGGTCAGCACGTCGTCACCGTTCGTACCTGAGATATCGAAGCCGCGCGCCATCAATTCGTCGTACGACAGCGTGCTGCCGTCGTCGAACTCGATGCGGTCGAAAGGCCGGTTGCGGAACACGCTGTCGGCATTGAAGCTCGTGAAGCGCAGGATGTCCGCGGCATCGCCGCCGACCTGAATTTCCAGCTCCCGATAGGCGCCGAGCCGGTGGCTGATGTCGGCCGCCGTTGCCCCCGAGATCCTGAGGACGTTGCCGGTGTTCGCTCCGCCTGTCGACACACTGTCCGTGCCGTCGCCCACGCTGTAGATCAGCGTGTTGCCCCAGCCCTGCAGATCGATGCGGTCGTCGCCCAGGCCGCCCGAGACCGTGGCTCCGCCGCCCAAGGACTTCAGCTCGTCGCTGCCGCCGCCGCCCATGATGATCGGCTCGCCGTTTGCGCCAGTTGCCGTCATCGATTCTGCGGCATAGCGTCCGACGAACTGCGACTGGGTCAGCATCTCCCCGTTTACGTCGAATCGTTCCACCGCCCCGGCCAGTCCGCCGACGACCACGACGCGATCGGCGGTGCCGTAATCGATCATCAGGTCGCCGCCATTGACGGTGGAGACATTGCGTACGCCCGCCACGCGCAGCGTGTCCTTGCCGCTGACGTCGACGATCGCCTCCGTCGCACCGTTGGCCATCATC
>NZ_BHVV01000004.1 GCF_003865015.1 Sulfurisoma sediminicola
CCGGTGAAGCCCTGGAAGACCCGCAGGTGGTCTTGCTTGACGACGCTCCAATCTGGGCGCAGCGCTTCGAGAGCCGATGCGCCATTGAGGTAGTCGTCGCCGTCGCCGCCATCGAGCACGTCGCTGCCCAAACCGCCGGCCAGGACATCGTCGCCGGCCTCGCCCTCGAGCAGATCGTTGCCATCGCCGCCCTGCAGCGCGTCGTCGCCGTCGCCGCCATGGAGCTTGTCGTCGCCGCCGGTGGCGATCAGCACGTCGCGGCCGCCGTAGCCGTAGAGCTCGTCGTCGCCGTCGCCGTTGTGCAGGTAGTTGTCCGAAGCGTTGCCGTACAGGCGCCCCGAGCCCCAGACTTCGCCGTAGTCGCCCTGTGCGCGGATTTCCATGGCGGGCAGGCCGCGGGCATCGATGACGGTGTGGTCCTGGTTGTACCAGGCGCTGGTCCTGGTCACGGGCTCGACCGCGGCGGGCGCGAGTTCGGGCGGGGGCGTCATGGCGCCGGGCAGGGTGATGCCGAGCTGGCCGTTCTGCCAGCGCTTGACCCACATGCCCCCACCCGTGGTGCTGCCGCCGACGATGGACAGCACCTTGAAGGTCTGGTTGTCTTCGGTCCAGTCATATAGGCTGTAGGTGAAGGTCTTGCCATCGACGGTCTGCCGCCAGACGTTGGTGGATTGCTTCGTGATGGCTGTGCCCAGCGTCACGCCGTCGTACTGGATGCTGCCCGTTCCATCGCTGTCGTCGATCCAGTCCCAGCCGTCGCCGGAGGTGAAGATGTAGGTGTCGGTACCTGCACCGCCCAGGAGGGTGTCGGTGTCCTTGCCGCCGGTGAGTTCGTCGTTTCCGGTTCCGCCAACAAGGGTGTCAGCGCCGGCGTCGCCGAATAGCTTGTCCTGTCCGGCGTTGCCTTCGAGGGTGTCGCCGCCGCCGTTGCCGTGGATGGTGTCGTCGCCGAGGTTGCCGTAGAGGCGGTCGGCATCCGAGCCGCCGGCCATCTCGCCATCGCGTTGGTCGGTGCCGAAGACGATCTTGCTGGTGCCACCCATGAGGCTGCCTTGGACAAGGATCTTCTGGCCAGCGGCGGCGTCCGTTCCGAGGTCGCTGAATTCCCAGTTACGGGTGTCCTTGGAGCCGTACTTGGCACCGTCGAAGCGGATCGTGCCGCCAACGGGGGCGATGTCGTCGGTGTTGGCGCGCAGTCGCCAGGTGAGCAGGGCGGCGCGGTCGGCGAGCCAGAGCGCGCTCAGTTCGCCCGTGCCCGTGGCTTCGTCGTAGAGGTCGAGGGCGCCGTCGGCGTTGTGCGCGGTGTAGTCGGCACCGAGGATGGCGAAGGGGTTGAGTTCGCGCAGGGCGTAGCGGTAGGCGAGGTTGTTCTGGGCGATGGAGGCGATCTGGGTACTGCTGAATTGCGTGAGGTCGCGGACGCTGACGAGGCCGGCGGATTGGGTGAAGAGTTGGTTGTCCTGAATGGCCTTGATGCGGGCGTACAAGGCTTCGCGCTGGTCGGTCTGGGCGGAGGTTATCGTGGTGCCAGCCTTGAACAGGTTGCCCAGCGCATTGACCATGTTCTCCAGGGTGCGGTCGGCAACATTGGCCGAGGCCTCGAGCAGAGGTGTGATGCGGTACAAACCTGACGCGCCAGCACCGTTCAGGTTGGCGTCGAGCGTAGCCAGGAGGTTGTAGATGGCGAGCGAGTCGGTCATCTGGGATGAACTGTGCGACCGAAACATTGGTAGCAGGAATGAATCATCCTCAATGTAAATGCCATTCCAGCCACCGGGTTGCTGGAGCATGCCGTTGTTCATGGCAGCGAACTCCCGGCCGCCAATGCCGTAGACGTTCTGGATACGCGAAGACGTGAAAGAGGCCGCGCCGCCGAGGGCCGCGAACAGACTGTCGACCGTGCTATTGCCGATCTTGAAACCAAGGCCATTCACGGCCGCGGCGTTCGAAGCGATGCCGGGAAAGAGTCGGGTAAAGGCCATCGCCAGATGGCCGCCCAAGCTGTGCCCAGCCACGTTGACTGTACCCAATCCCGCGGGAATCTTGCCTGTGGCAAGTCGCAGCTCGGCAGGTTGTGCCGAGGAATCCCCCATGACGATACCGAAGGGGTAGTTGTCGATCGGAATCGCGCCGAGTGGCAGGTCGCCGAAACTGTCGTAAGGGACAAGGCGCCCGACTGCATAGGTTTGACCTTCAGCTGTCGTAGCGCGCTGCCAGAAATTGTAAAGATCGACAAGCTGGCGCACTGCAATGCCATCGGTTGCAATCAGCGCGGCATCGGCTGAGAAATCAGGAAAATCCGTGGAGCCACGTATCGCCAGGTGATAGGCGCCCGTGTGCCGATTCTTGAATATCGTTGCGGAGAAGCCTGCCGCAGTGTCGGGAAGATGGTCGATGACTTGCCAGTCGAGGACGAAGGCGCGAGCTTGGGAATCGGAGAAGTCTTTATTTTCTGGGCCACGCAGGGCGGCGATTAATTTCTCGTTGTCTGAAATTGGCTGTTTCAGATCGGCATCCCAAAGGTTGGCGTAGGCGGCTTCGGCCAGTTGGGCTTGTTGAAACAGGTCTTGGATCGTGCTCATTTCTCGATTCCTTTGAATTGTTTCGTAAATTGCCACATACGGCTATCGTTCCGCTCCCCACCGCTGCAATGTCCACTTCGCAACCAGAACTTCCAGCCGTACCAGCCGGCGCCATATGCACCCTGTGCTGTGGAGAAATCGATGTAACGGGCCAAGACTTCCCCAGTCTTGCCATCGACCACTTCTTGCTCATGCCGCCACCGATTTGGAAAGGACGGTCCGTTGACTCTGACGAGCCAGTTAAACCGGTCGTTTATAAAATAAGTAGTAGTCGTACCACGCCCGCCATCGAACATCTCATCGCGGGAGGGGGCTTCCTTGTTCGCCACCAGCGTCTCCATCACCCCTGGGTTCTCTTTCTTCCACTGATCCAGTGTCTCGTAGACCCAGAACCCTGCGTCTTTCTCGCAGTAGTACCTGTGTGCCACGACGGTCGGAATGTGATCCCAGAAAACCAGCATGTACATCACCAGCGCCGCGCCGCTTCCCCAGTGGGCCGCGCTCCTGCCGCGCTTGCGTGCGTGCACGATTGCGCCGATCACCACCGCAATTGAAAGCAGGAAATACAACGCCATCGCACCAAATACGACGAGGCCCATTACGCCACCTTCCTTTCAGTTGAATCATTCGCCGCGCAGAAGTCGGCGCTGGTGCTCGGCCGATGCATTTGCCCCATCCCATCACCGTCCTGCCAGCGCCGACTTTTTCTTTCTCTCGATTCCAGTCCTATCGCACCCATGAACCCAGTGTCCGATCCATCGAGCCAGTCCGCCCCCTGGTTGGCCACGGGCGTATCGTCGGTGTCGCCGAAGAGTCGGTCGGCTCCGCTGCCGCCGAAGAGGATGTCCGAGCCGCCATCGCCCTGGAGAGAGTCGTCGCCATCCTCGCCGAAAAGCGTGTCGTTGCCATGGTCGGCGTAGGCCACGGTGCTTGAGTCGCCCTCGAGGATGTCGTTGCCCGCGCCACCGAAGAGGGTGTCGTTCTTGCCGTAGCCGTAGAGCGTATCGGCCCCATCGCCGCCGAAGAGCGTGTCTGCGCCCTGGTATTCGATCGGGACGGTATCGGCGTCCCCGACGAGCAGGTCGTCGCCGGCACCGCCGTAGAGTTCGTCCGCCCCGCCCTCACCATAGAGGGTGTCGGCGCCGTCGCCGCCGTCGAGGATGTCGTTGCCGTGATCGGCCGGCAGGCCGGGGACACCATCGCCGAACAACCGGTCGGCGCCCGCGCCGCCCAGCAGCTTGTCCGCTCCGGCACCGGCGACCAGGCTGTCGTCGTCATCGCCGCCGTCGAGCAGGTCGGCGCCATCGCCGCCGATGAGCCGGTCGTTGCCCGCGCCGCCCCGCAGCACGTTGGCGCCATCGCCGGGCAAGTCGCCCAGGCCGGTGAAGCCCTGGAAGACCCGCAGGTGGTCTTGCTTGACGACGCTCCAATCTGGGCGCAGCGCTTCGAGAGCCGATGCGCCATTGAGGTAGTCGTCGCCGTCGCCGCCATCGAGCACGTCGCTGCCCAAACCGCCGGCCAGGACATCGTCGCCGGCCTCGCCCTCGAGCAGATCGTTGCCATCGCCGCCCTGCAGCGCGTCGTCGCCGTCGCCGCCATGGAGCTTGTCGTCGCCGCCGGTGGCGATCAGCACGTCGCGGCCGCCGTAGCCGTAGAGCTCGTCGTCGCCGTCGCCGTTGTGCAGGTAGTTGTCCGAAGCGTTGCCGTACAGGCGCCCCGAGCCCCAGACTTCGCCGTAGTCGCCCTGTGCGCGGATTTCCATGGCGGGCAGGCCGCGGGCATCGATGACGGTGTGGTCCTGGTTGTACCAGGCGCTGGTCCTGGTCACGGGCTCGACCGCGGCGGGCGCGAGTTCGGGCGGGGGCGTCATGGCGCCGGGCAGGGTGATGCCGAGCTGGCCGTTCTGCCAGCGCTTGACCCACATGCCCCCACCCGTGGTGCTGCCGCCGACGATGGACAGCACCTTGAAGGTCTGGTTGTCTTCGGTCCAGTCATATAGGCTGTAGGTGAAGGTCTTGCCATCGACGGTCTGCCGCCAGACGTTGGTGGATTGCTTCGTGATGGCTGTGCCCAGCGTCACGCCGTCGTACTGGATGCTGCCCGTTCCATCGCTGTCGTCGATCCAGTCCCAGCCGTCGCCGGAGGTGAAGATGTAGGTGTCGGTACCTGCACCGCCCAGGAGGGTGTCGGTGTCCTTGCCGCCGGTGAGTTCGTCGTTTCCGGTTCCGCCAACAAGGGTGTCAGCGCCGGCGTCGCCGAATAGCTTGTCCTGTCCGGCGTTGCCTTCGAGGGTGTCGCCGCCGCCGTTGCCGTGGGGGGTGTCGTCGCCGAGGTTGCCGTAGAGGCGGTCGGCATCCGAGCCGCCGGCCATCTCGCCATCGCGTTGGTCGGTGCCGAAGACGATCTTGCTGGTGCCACCCATGAGGCTGCCTTGGACAAGGATCTTCTGGCCAGCGGCGGCGTCCGTTCCGAGGTCGCTGAATTCCCAGTTACGGGTGTCCTTGGCGCCGTACTTGGCACCGTCGAAGCGGATCGTGCCGCCAACGGGGGCGATGTCGTCGGTGTTGGCGCGCAGTCGCCAGGTGAGCAGGGCGGCGCGGTCGGCGAGCCAGAGCGCGCTCAGTTCGCCCGTGCCCGTGGCTTCGTCGTAGAGGTCGAGGGCGCCGTCGGCGTTGTGCGCGGTGTAGTCGGCACCGAGGATGGCGAAGGGGTTGAGTTCGCGCAGGGCGTAGCGGTAGGCGAGGGCGCTGCCGGCGGTGCCGTCGCCGGTCAAGGCGAGGGACCTAAGGGTGTCGGCGGGTTTGTTCGAAAGATCGATGACACAGCCATTTCGTCCTTTAACGGCCACGAACAGCGGGGAACTCGTAAGGCCATAGAGATTGGCATAAAGCGCCTCGCGGCTTGTTTGAGAATCGGCTACCGGCAGTACTTTCGTCGGCGCGGTTCCATTACCAAGAACCATCCGGCGCAGAGCGTCGAGCGTCTGTTCAATGGAACTGCCATCGATCACACTGGCGGCCCTCATGATGTTCGTCATGGCCGTTGTCCCTAAGCCAGGATCAAGCAACGCCATCAGATTCATCATGGCAAGCGAGTCGGTCACGACCTTCTGGCTGTGGGCATTGCCCTCCTCGAAAATACGGATGTCGGTGCCACGATGGCCTGGCACGCTGGAGACAAGATAGTCACCGATCAAATTGGTCTGCCGGTTCTCGGCGTAGGATGGATCCGCATTTCCCAAGAACTGGGCAAGCGTGCGAAGCGTTCCCTCGACGCCCCACGAGCCGGGTGCATTGAAGGTAGCGACGGCGGACGTCGCGCCGCCGAACACATAGCCGAAAATGGTGCTGAGATAACCACCCAGTGAATGACCGGCAACAGTGACGGCGGTTCCGCCAATACCCGGCCCAACGCCCTGCACTGGCTCACCCCAGTAATACCGGAATGCTTGGGCGCCGTCGCCAACACCAACAGCAACCTGCTGCGCCACGTCGCCCTTTCCGGCCTGGAGTCGCAGAAGGTAATTGACCATGCTGAGAATTTGGTTCATCGGCTTGCCGCCGATTGCCAGCACGGCGTCAGTAACGAGATCGCCCGCATCAGCCCCCGAAGTGCCGCGGTTGACGAAGTAGAGCTTACCGGTGGCCCTTTCGCGGAACAGCGTCGCGGAGAATCCGTTGGTCGTCGGGTCGGTGGTGTATTGATCGAGGGCGTCGAAACGCTCGATGAATTTCTGTGCTTCGGTCGCGGAGAAGTCGGAGGTCCTTTCGGACCAGGGAAGGAGCGGGTTGTCGAGTTTGGTAAGGGCCTTCGTGACCCCGATTGGATCGAGTGCTCCATCCGATCCTCTGTCCACCGTGCTGAAGTCGGAGTACGCGGCCAGAGCCAATTCGGCACCGTCGTAATACGCTTGGAAGGAAGAACTCATTTTGCGTCTCCATTCTTTGAAAGCATGAACGCACCGTGAATCACATCCAATGGGCCAGGCTTATTCGGATTGTCAAAACAGCCGGACGAACGCCCCCGGCTTGAAAGCCAGCCTATGAGTGTGTTCTCGCCGAACAATCCGAGCGGGAGCGTCCACCACAGGCCGCCAGCCGGCTCGTAATTGGCGAAGCGACCCAAAAGCCTTTCGGTCTTGATATCGACAATGGCATATTCGTAGCGCTGATAGCGAGTTAGCGGATACCAGCCGCCTGATGTGTACGCTTCGATGACCGCGTAGCGTCGGAGAAAGGGCGTTTGGCGTGTATTCCGGTCACTAATCTCTGCGCGACGGAAATTCCGATTCCAGCTCTCCTCGGGCACCTCCACCGTTTCAAATACCTTCGCACCCACGTCATCGCGCTTGCATAACACCTCCTTGTGATACCAGCGATTGAAAACGGTATCGCCGAAAGTGAGCACCAGGATGCCTACCACGGCCATCACCGCCCAGCGGTTCGATCCAGTGCGGCGCTTGACCGTTCGTGCAGTTGCTCGCAGTAGCCAGATGTAGGCGGCCAACAGGATCGCCGCGGTGCCGAGAATCAACAATCCGATCATGCATGCCTCCATTCAGTCCGATAGCCTGCCCGACGTAATGTGTATCCGTCACGCCGGCGCCGACTTTCTCGGCTGCGGATGCGCCAACGCCGTCTAAAGATGATGTCCGTCTCCAATTGATCCATGAAACGAACATTACGTAGGCCCGCTAGGATTGCCGTGTCGTTGCCGCCGGAGCCCTCGTCATCGTCGTCGCCGCCCTGCAATGCGTCGTCGCCGTCGCCGCCATAGAGCTTGTCGTCGCCGCCCGTGGCGATCAGCACGTCGCGGCCGCCGTAGCCGTAGAGCTCGTCGTCGCCTTCGCCGTTGTGCAGGTAGTTGTCCGAAGCGTTGCCGTACAGGCGCCCCGAGCCCCAGACCTCGCCGTAGTCGCCCTGTGCGCGGATTTCCATGGCGGGCAGGCCGCGGGCATCGATGACGGTGTGGTCCTGGTTGTACCAGGCGCTGGTCCTGGTCACGGGCTCGACCGCCGCGGGGGCGAGTTCGGGCGGGGGCGTCATGGCGCCGGGCAGGGTGATGCCGAGCTGGCCGGCCTGGTAACGGTTCACGAAGGCGCCGCCCGCGGTGCCGGCTATGGCCAGGCGCTTGAAGGTCTGGCCGTCCTCGGTCCAGTCGGTGAGGATGAAATAGAAGGCCTGGCCATTGACGGTCTGCTTCCAGACCTGGTCGGCGATTTTTTCGCCACCGGTGAGATGGACGCCGTCGTAGGTGATGCGGCCGAGGCCGTCGCTGTCTTCGAGGGTGTCCCAGCCGTCGCCGGACTTGAGGACGTAGGTGTCGCTGCCGAGGCCGCCCCTGAGGATGTCGGCTTCCTTGCCGCCTTCGAGGGTGTCGTCGCCGGTGCCACCGATCAGGAGGTCCGTGCCGGCGTCGCCGTAGAGCGTGTCGTCGCCGCCGTTGCCTTCGAGGGTGTCGCCGCCGCCGTTGCCGTGGATGGTGTCGTCGCCGAGGTTGCCGTAGAGGCGGTCGCCCTGGTCGCCGCCCTTGAGGTCAGGATCGGCGCTGTCCTTGCCGAAGATGACCTGGTTTTCCGGATCGCTGCTGGGGAAGCCGTTTCTCTGCCCGGCGATGTGGAGGGTGACGCCCCTGGCTTCGTCGCGATAGCTCCAGTTGCGGAAGTCGCCGTAGCCGTAGGTCGGTCCGAACAGGACGGTCTTGTCGGTAGTGTTGGCGATGTTGGCCCAGTGAAGGAACTTGGCGCGGTCGGAAAGCCAGTCGTCGGTGAGTTCGCCATGGCCGGTGGTGGCGTTGTAGAGGTCGAGTTCTCCGTTCTGGTTGAACTTGGTGTAGAGGCTGTTGTCGCCGAGAACGGCGAAGGGGTTGAGTTCGCGCAGGGCGTAGCGGTAGGCGAGGTTGTCGGTGTCGCCGTTGACGGCGAGGCCTTTGAGGGCGTCGGCGGATTTGCCGAGGAGGGAAACGAGGGTGAGGCCGGATTTGTCTTTGAGGGCGTTCTCTATTGCGCCGATCGCCGCGTAGTATTCGCGCCGACCGTTGATGTCGCCGGCATCGAGCGACCAAAGATTGGGCGCCCATGGCGTGCCTGCCTCCGGTATATCCACGGTGGTTACCGTTGGCGAACTTCCGCCGACGATCGCCTTGTGTAGCGCCAAAGTAAGCTTTTCCAGGGTGTCGCCGATTTGGACGGACGCGGCTTCGTAATAGCGGGTGATGTCCCGCAGCGTCAGCGTACGATCGAGCCGATAGAGCAAGGCGTGCATCGCCAGGCTGTCCATCAATGGCTCGATGAGATGGCTGTTGCGCTCCGTGGCGATGGGGGTTTCCTTCGGCAGGGCCCCTGCGTTGGTGAAGGTGCCGGCGACGGCACTCCAGTCGTCCCCGGGCGCGAGGTTCTCGCTTTCGAGGTTGTGGATGCGCGACCCGACTTCGGCAAAGGTGTCGGCAGCGCCGAAACCCAGGTGGCGGTTGAAGAGATTGGCGAATTCGTCGGTGAGCTTTTGCGCGCTGCCCGACATCAGAAGCACTTCGGGGCCAACACCGAAGGCGAGGTGCTCGAGCAAGCCGGTGCTCAAGCCGGGTATTACGACGCCGGCGAGATTGACTGACGAAGGGTCGAAACCGGGGGCATTGTAGATATAGGCGTCGGTGACGAGCGACGGGAAGAGCCGCGTCGCGAGGGCAGCAAGGTGGCCGCCCAACGAGTGGCCCGTGACCACAATCCTTTCGTTCTCGCCGATCAGCCCGGAGCCTTTCCGTTGTTCGGTCGTGAAGTAGAAATAGACCGATTGCCCGGGTAGTTTGCCGGCGGCGCGTACGCTGGGCACCGACGGTACCGTGAGGTCCGCATGCAGGTCTAGCCGCTGGAAATCCTGCCCGGCGGGCGTCGTGAGTTCGCGGATGAAGTTGACCAGCTCGACGGCCTGGGTGATCGCCAGGCCGACGATGCCGATGCCGGCAAGGTCCGCCTGAAAGAGGTCGATGCCGGATCCCGCCGTCGGCTCGGTACCCCGGATGGCGAGTACCTTCTGTCCGGCGCGCTCGAACAAGGTCGCGGCGAAACCAGTGGCGTCGTTGCCGTGATAGCCGGCGGGACGGACGGTCCAGACGGCCTGGCCGCCGCTGTTCTCCGGATCGAACATCTGCTCGGCGAGCTTGATGGGAAGGCGCTCTTGGGAGTTGGCCGCCGCTGCAATCATGCCCCCTGTAAATTCTTTAAGATTGACATAGGCGGCCGTCGAAAGTTTGGCGAATTCGTAGTAGTCGAGAATGGTGGGCACAAGGGGCTCCTATCGCTTGATGGCGGGCACGAGGACTGCTTCGAGGAACGGTTGCTGCTTCGGGCCACTGTCGGGATCGGGGCATATCGTCAGATCGCTGCCGAGCAGTCGGATCCAGAGCCTTTCGACAGTGCTTGCACGGCGCTTGATCAGCGTGTTTCGCCCGAGCACTTCGCCAGTCGCCGAATCGACGACTTGCCATTCGATCTTCTCCAACCTCCAACCGATGGGCTCTTCGATCTTGTGAGGCGTCGGCTGGTAGGCATGTTTGTAGTGGTAACGGGCGGTGGGCTGGTCGAGGATCGAGGCGACGATACCCTCGGGTGTCCGCTCCAAGTGAACGACCCCACCATCCGTGAGCATGTTCTCCTTATACCGGTAGCCTCGCGCATCCCAATCGGCAAGGGATTTTGCATCGAAATTCCAGTTGCCCTTTCTGATCTGGTTTCGAGGGGTGCGGCTGGTGTCGTCAACGAACCCCTCCACCTCGACTTTCCGCCCCACATGCACCCCCGCATCCGTGCAGGCCTGCTTGAAGTGCCAGGCGATCCACGCCTCCTCGGCCCACGGCAAGGCGAGCAAGACCGCCACCGGCGGCGCGATCGCCGCCCATTTCCAGCGGAAGCGCGCGAGGAGCTTCCTTAGCGGCAATGCGAGCACAACGACGACGATCGCCGAATAGATTGCGATCAGGACGATTCCGATGGGGCTGATGATCATGCTGCTCTCCTGAGGGTGGCAGGGGCGCTCAAGGATGGAATGTTGCCGTCCCGCCAGCGCCGACTTTTTCCCGCCAGCGTGTCCCGTGCGCCGTAGCCGTAGAGTTCGTCGTCGCCTTCGCCGTTGTGCAGGTAGTTGTCCGAAGCGTTGCCGTACAGGCGCCCCGAGCCCCAGACTTCGCCGTAATCGCCGACGGCCTGGATTTCCATGGCGGGCAGGCCGCGGGCATCGATGACGGTGTGGTCCTGGTTGTACCAGGCGCTGGTCCTGGTCACGGGCTCGACCGCGGCGGGCGCGAGTTCGGGCGGGGGCGTCATGGCGCCGGGCAGGGTGAGGCCGAGCGTGCCGGCCTGGTAGCGGTTCACGAAGGCGCCGCCCGCGGTGCCGGCTATGGCCAGGCGCTTGAAGGTCTGGCCGTCCTCGGTCCAGTCGGTGAGGATGAAATAGAAGGCCTGGCCATTGACGGTCTGTTTCCAGACCTGGTCGGCGATCTTCTCGCCACCGGTGAGTTGGACGCCGTCGTAGGTGATGCGGCCGAGGCCGTCGCTGTCTTCGATGGTGTCCCAGCCGTCGCCGGACTTGAGGACGTAGGTGTCGCTGCCGAGGCCGCCCTTGAGGATGTCGGCTTCCTTGCCGCCTTCGAGGATGTCGTCGCCGGTGCCGCCGAGCAGGAGGTCGGTGCCGGCATCGCCGTAGAGCGTGTCGTCGCCGCCGTTGCCTTCGAGGGTGTCGCCGCCGCCGTTGCCGTGGAGGGTGTCGTCGCCAAGGTTGCCGTGGATGCGGTCGCCCTGGTCGCCGCCCTTGAGGTCAGGATCGGCGCCGTCCTTGCCGAAGATGACCTGGCTTTCGGGGGCGGTGCCGGGAAAGCCCTGGCCGCGGATAAGGACGGAGTAGTCGCGGGCCTCGTCGCGGTAGCGCCAGTTGCGGGTGTCGCGGTAGCCGTATCGGGTGCCGTCGAGGCTGGTGCTGTCGGCGGTGTTGGCGATGTTGGCCCAGTGGAGGAACTTGGCGCTGTCGGAAAGCCAGTCCTCGGTGAGTTCGCCCTGGCCGGTGGTGGCGTTGAAGAGGTCGAGTTCTCCGTTCTGGTTGAACTTGGTGTAGAGGCTGTTGTCGCCGAGGATGGCGAAGGGGTTGAGTTCGCGCAGGGCGTAGCGGTAGGCGGGGGCGTCGGTGTCGCCGTTGACGGCCAGGCCTTTGAGGGCGTCGGCAGACTTGTTGGCGAGGGAGACGAGGGTGAGGCCGGTTTTGCTCTTGAGCGCGTTTTCGATTTCGAGGACGGCGGAATAAAAGGCCTGTCGCTTCTCGATGCGACCTTTGCCGATCAAGGGACCAAGGTCGTTCTCTTCGAGGCTCGTGACGTTGTCGGGAACAAGCCGCTTGGCGGAGTCGCTATTGACCAGCAGCTTGTAGAGGGCATCGACGAGGATTTCGTCGGTATCCTCGGGTCTGGCCGACGCCGCGTCAAGGATTCGGTTCGTGTCGGCAATTGTGAGCGCCGTGTTCATGCGATAGAACAAGGCATGGACGGCGAAATTGTCCGTCAGCGGCTCGATCAGGTGGCTGTTGCCTTCGGTCGTGACGAGGGTCTTGTCGCCGTAGATCGTGGCGTTGGTGAAGTACCCGGCGACGAGACTCGCGTCGTCGCCCGGCACGCTGTCCTCGCTGTCCAGGTTGTGGAGCGTCAGACCGGCAAAGCTCGACGCCGGTTGTTGGGGCAGGTAGCTCTTCATCAGCTGGACGAAGGGCTCGGTCAGCCTGTTCGCGACAGTGCCTCCGACTGCGGCCGCTGCCACGATGGCGGCGGCGGCGACGGGGTTGCTGACGGCCAGGGCGCCGAAATAGGCCGCCAGAGAGGCATTCGCCGCACTGCTCGGATCGAATCCCGGGGCGTTGTAGGTATAGGCCGCGTCCACGAGATTCGGGAACAGGCGTGCCGCCATGACGGCAAGATGTCCGCCCAGGCTGTGGCCGGTGACGGTGATCTTCTCTCCCGGGCCGATCAAGTCGAGCCCGCGCATCGGGTCTTTGTCCGTCAGGTAGATGTAGCCAATGCCACCACTGACCGGGACGCTCGGACAGGTGGCAGGGTCGGGCCGGGTCGTCGAAAATGCCCAACCATACTGTCGCGTCATGTCATCCGCGGCGGTCGTCAGCCGGAGGATGTGGTTGATCATGGAAGCCGTCTGGCTCAGCGCAAAGCCGAGGTAGCCGATCTGGCCAATATCCGCTACCAATAGGTCGATCCCGGGCGGCTCGGTGCCTCGAATCGCCAGCACCTTCTGGCCGTCCTTCTGGAACAGCGTCGCCGCGAATCCCGTGTCGTCGTTGCCGTAGTAGCCGTTGTAGTTGCCGTTCGCCAGTGCGCTGGTGGGGATGGTCCAGACGGATGTGACGCCCGCCTTCTTCGCGTCCGTGGAGTCCTTGTCAAACAGGAGGTTCGCAATCGGTGTTGGAAGGCGGCCTTGACCTTGGGAAAACAGGGAAATGGTAGAGCCGAGGTACGCGCCGTCCGTGCGAGGGGCCTTATCCAGGTCGATGTAGGCAGCGGTCGCGAGTTGGGAATACTGATAGTAGTCGAGAATGCTCGGCATGACTATTTCCTCAATTGACTTTCTTCGGAATCAGGATTGCCTCGTAGAGAGTTTTGCGCATCTCGGATTCCCCGTAGCAGATGATTTGGCCGCTCCCCAAAAAGCGAATCCACAGTCCCTCGATGAAGCTAGGCCAGCGGGAGAACCATAGCTCGCGGCCGAGCACTTCGCCGGTTTGACTATCCACGACCTGCATTTCGTTGCGACCCATCTGAAATCCCGCGGGTGCCCAGGTCTCCTTGTGGGCGCGGCGATAGTGGTAGCGGGATTGCGGTTGCCTCAACGTTGAAACATAAACACCGTCCGGATGTCGTTCCACGTGCATGACACTTCCGTCGGAGTACAGGTTCTCGCGATAGAGGTACCCCCGTTTGTCAAATTGGACAAGGCTGTCCGGATCGCTGTAATACAGCCTCGGCCCACCGAAGTCCTCATCTCGTTGCGCAACATTGGTCGCGTCGACGTATCCCTCCGCCTCCACCATTCGATACACCGTAACTCCCGCCTCCTTGCAGGCCCGCTCGAAGTGCCAGGCAATCCACAGTTCGTCGGCAAAGGGAAACACGAGCAGGACGGGAGCGAGCAGCAGCAAAGCGCCCCGTCGGGGGGAGCCTTCAGTCTTCCGCCACAGTCTGCGCAAGCCGAGGAAAGCCAGCCAGTAGAACGGCAGGACCAGGACGATTCCGACGATAGAAATTTGCGGTGTCATGCGGCGCGCCTCCAGAGTGTGTAATTCATGGCGTGTCTGCGGCGCGATGTCCGTAATTCGGCGTGTCGCCAGCGCCGACTTTTCAATACCACCACCCGGCCAGTCGTGCAGTAGTCGATTATCAGATCGGCGCCGCCGATGAGCCGGTCGCTGCCCAAACCGCCGGCCAGGACATCGTCGCCGGCTCCGCCCTCGAGCAGGTCGTTGCCGGTGCCGCCCTGCAGCGCGTCGTCGCCGTCGCCGCCATGGAGCTTGTCGTCGCCGCCGGTCGCGATCAGCACGTCGCGGCCGCCGTAGCCGTAGAGTTCGTCGTCGCCTTCGCCGTTGTGCAGGTAGTTGTCCGAAGCGTTGCCGTAAAGGCGCCCCGAGCCCCAGACCTCGCCGTAATCGCCCTGTGCGCGGATTTCCATGGCGGGCAGGCCGCGGGCGTCGATGACGGTGTGATCCTGGTTGTACCAGGCGCTGGTCCTGGTCACGGGCTCGACCGCGGCGGGCGCGAGTTCGGGCGGGGGCGTCATGGCGCCGGGCAGGGTGAGGCCGAGCTGGCCGGCCTCGTAGCGGTTCACGAAGGCGCCGCCCGCGGTGCCGGCTATGGCCAGGCGCTTGAAGGTCTGGCCGTCCTCGGTCCAGTCGGTGAGGATGAAATAGAAGGCCTGGCCATTGACGGTCTGTTTCCAGACCTGGTCGGCGATCTTCTCGCCACCGGTGAGCTGGATGCCGTCGTAGGTGATGCGGCCGAGGCCGTCGCTGTCTTCTATGGTGTCCCAGCCGTCGCCGGACTTGAGGACGTAGGTGTCGCTGCCCGTCCCGCCTTTGAGGACGTCGGCTTCCTTGCCGCCTTCGAGGGTGTCGTCGCCGGTGCCGCCGAGCAGGAGGTCGGTGCCGGCGTCGCCGTAGAGCGTGTCGTCGCCGCCGTTGCCTTCGAGGGTGTCGCCGCCGGCGTTGCCGTGGATGGTGTCGTCGCCGAGGTTGCCGTAGAGGCGGTCGGCATCCGAGCCGCCGGCCATCTCGCCATCGCGTTGGTCGGTGCCGAAGACGATCTTGCTGGTGCCACCCATGAGGCTGCCTTGGACAAGGATCTTCTGGCCAGCGGCGGCGTCCGTTCCGAGGTCGCTGAATTCCCAGTTACGGGTGTCCTTGGCGCCGTACTTGGCACCGTCGAAGCGGATCGTGCCGCCAACGGGGGCGATGTCGTCGGTGTTGGCGCGCAGTCGCCAGGTGAGCAGGGCGGCGCGGTCGGCGAGCCAGAGCGCGCTCAGTTCGCCCGTGCCCGTGGCTTCGTCGTAGAGGTCGAGGGCGCCGTCGGCGTTGTGCGCGGTGTAGTCGGCACCGAGGATGGCGAAGGGGTTGAGTTCGCGCAGGGCGTAGCGGTAGGCGAGGGCGCTGCCGGCGGTGCCGTCGCCGTCGATGGCGAGAGTCTTGAGGGTGGCGGCGGATTTGGAGAGAAGGGATTCGAAGCGATAACGGTTGGGATTGGTTACGGCATAGGTGCGCAGGGCATCGAGCTTGGTGTGGTAGTCGGTGCGGGCTGCGGTAGCGTCACCGGCGTCGCCGATCTGCGTGCTGTTGGTTTGGTTGAGAAAGACCTTACGCAGGCCGTCAAGAACATTTTCAAGAGAGGAGGCGGGTTGAGCGGAACCTGCATTCAACAGCGCCGTAACGGATGCAAGACTCAGATTCTCATCCAGAGTGCCCATCACATCCGCCAAGGCGAGGGCATCGGTAAGCTTGTACATGGAGTGATTCGGGAAAGTGGTCCCCTCTTCATTGAAGACTGGGATACGCTGCCCTTTCTGACTCAGCCAACCATCGGTGGTGGCGACGTTGATGCCATGTTCGGCGTAGTAGTTCTTCTGCTTGACTGCGTCTGGCCAGGTCGTGACCCCGAGAGAAAGCGAGTTCTCGACATTGCTGATGTAACTCTCAGGAAAAACACGGCCGACACCCAAGCCGTTATAAGTGAAGCTATTTAGGACTCGATTTCCGAACAGCCGGGAAAACACCGTAGTGAGATGACCGCCGAGGCTGTGGCCGTCGACCATCAGGGGCCCGGCGTTGTATAGCGAGCCGTCGCCTAAACCCAGCCCGGTATCGCGAAGGACACCGCCCCCAGCATCGGAGTATTGAACGACCGGAATGCCCAGCGGGGCATTGGCCCGCAGGTACCAATTGACCATTGCCAGAATCTGGGACTGAGCCAGACCGCTTCCAACATAGGCATTAGCGTCTGTAAACCAATCCCGTGAATCTGTCTTCTCAGTACCTCGGAACGATACGTATTTCCGACCTGTACCTTTTTCCTCGAATATCGTTACAGAGAAGCCTGACGAACTAGGGTCCGTCCATTGATCAACTACTCTAAAGTTGGTCCCAACATAGGTTGCAAGCCGGTCAGTAAGAATAACTTTCACCTTGGAACTGAGTACGTCTCCCGTGTCGCCTTTAATCAGACTGGTTTGATAGCTTGAGTCGGCCAGAACGGCATTCAGAAATGCGCCATGAATTTCGATGTTCATTACCCATTCGTCCTTGCATTTTTGAACGGTAGAAGGATCTTCTGCAATTTGCTTTGTTGAACTATCTCTGGCATGCATTCCCCTGTCGTCAAGAAAGTCGCTTGTCCTCCAGGTATCCACTGACTAAGCCAGCCGCCAGGTGTATTGAATTGCTTCCATTCGGCTAGCAATCGCTTGGTCTTTCGTTCGTAGAGTTTTGTTTGGTACATTCGAATTGGAATTGCGGCCGAAATCTCTTTTGGAAAGGGTCCCCCAGAATCCCACAAGACAAGAGACTCTCGAAACTCTTGTAGCTGGAAGTCGTTGTCTCCTGTATCGCTTGATCGCCACTTTCCCTCGTGCGTATATAGCTCTTCCCCAACCGGAATCGTCCCGTAGATCTTGACCTCCTTCGCTTCCTCGCATAGCCGCTCGAATTGGTACTTGCCGACGATCTCATCGGCGAGCGGTGCAATGAACACCACGGGAAATAGAATCGCGGTCGTCACCCATCGCGGCCAGTGTGCCTTTGTGCGACGTGCGAGCCCATACGCTAGCAGCCACGCGACTACGCAAGAGACCAATGTCCAGATCAGAATGCCAATTAGATACACAGTCGATCTCCTTTCGTAATTCGGGAAGCCAGTAGACGCAGTGAAATGGTCTGGAGGTATTCGGTGCGACCTTTGTGTATGCGTCGGGGCCTGCTCATGCCGCCGCCCTCCATGACACCTCGTTGATGCGTACTGACGTTGCATCGCCGTTCCACCACTGCCGACTTTTTGATATCGCTCTCCACTTGCCCTCGCCGCCCTGCAATGCGTCGTCGCCGTCGCCGCCGTAGAGTTCGTCGTCGCCTTCGCCGTTGTGCAGGTAGTTGTCCGAAGCGTTGCCGTACAGGCGCCCCGAGCCCCAGACTTCGCCGTAGTCGCCCTGTGCGCGGATTTCCATGGCGGGCAGGCCGCGGGCATCGATGACGACATGGTCCTGGTTGTACCAGGCGCTGGTCCTGGTCACGGGCTCGACGGCCGCGGGGGCGAGTTCGGGCGGGGGCGTCATGGCGCCGGGCAGGGTGATGCCGAGCTGGCCGGCCTGGTAGCGGTTCACGAAGGCGCCGCCCGCGGTGCCGATGAACCGGTCGTTTCCAGCCCGCACCGGGTTGAGCTCGATGCAGCGCATGCAGGCCAGCAGGTAGGCTTCGGCCTGCGCCACGCAGGACTTGAAGCGCCCGTCCCACAGATTTCCCACAGGTTGCTGCTGCGCCAGTAGGAGCCACTCGGTACCGGGAGTTGAAATACACATCAAAATATGCATAATGTTCCCATGCGGTTCACTTGGTACGAAGCCAAGCGCAAGGGCAACCTGAAGAAGCACGGGCTGGACTTCGCGGACGCGGAGCGGCTGTTTGCCGGGCCGAAGGTGCTGTTTGAGGATGACCGGGCCGACTATGGCGAACAGCGCCTGATCAGCGTCGGCCTGCTGGGTGCGCTGGTGGTCGTGGTGGTTCATGTGGAAGCCCCCGATCGCATTCGAATCATTTCCATGAGTAAGGCGGACAGCGATGAAACGGACCTCTACTTCCAAAACGCCGGCTACTTCTGACGCGGCGCCGAAGCTGCGGCAGAAGGATTTCGACCGGGCGCGCTTCGTTGTCGGCGGCAAGGAGGTGGCTCGCGCCGACTGGCAGGCGGCGGTGCGGGCGCGCGTGGAAAAGAAGCGCATCAACATCATGCTCGACGTGCCCATCGTCGAGCACTTCAAGGCACTGGCCGGCGAGCGCGGCTACCAGACGCTGATCAACGACACCCTGCGCCGCGCCGTCGAGGGCGAGCACATCGAGCTCGACCTGCGCCGCATCCTGCGCGAGGAGCTGAAGAAGGCGGCTGCCTGAGGTCATTCGCCCTCCCTCACCACCGCCACCTTCGCCCCATGCTCCCCGAGCGTCACCATCTCATCCACCTGCAGGCCCTTCGGCAACTGGTGGGCGATGAACAGCATGGTCACCTTGCCCTTGAGCTTGTTGATGGTCCTGGCGAAGTGTTCGGCGGTCTGCGGGTCGAGGTTGGCCGTGGCCTCGTCGAAGATGAGGACGCGCGGTTGTCTGAGTAGGGCTCTTGCGATGGCGATGCGCTGCTTCTGCCCGCCGGATAGGCCGACGCCGCGTTCGCCCACTTCCGTCTGGTAGCCCTGCGGCAGCTTCTCGATGGTGTCGTGGATCTCGGCCCACTGGCAGGCCTGCACGGCCTGCTCGAAGGTGGCGTGGGGGTTGGCGAGGATCAGGTTGTCGTAAAGGGTGCCGGAGAAGAGGATGGTCTCCTGCGGCACGACGCCGAATGGGGCGCGCAGCTCGTTGGCGGGCAGGTGGCGGATGTCGCGGCCGTCTACGAGGATGCGGCCTTCCTCGGGGAAGTGGAAGCCCTGCAGCAGCTTGGCCAGGGTGCTCTTGCCCGAGCCGGAAGGGCCCATCAGGGCCAGCACGCGGCCGGGCTTGAGGCTGAGCGAGAGATCGCGGTAGAGGAAGGGGCGGTCCTGGCCGTAGCGGAAACTGATGCCTTCGACGTCGACCTGCCCGGCCTCGGCGCGGCCGCGCTGGGGGACGAGGGAGACGGGCTCGACCGGGGCGTTCATGATGTCGCCGAGGCGCTTGACGGCGATGCCGGCCTGCTGGAATTCCTGCCACAGGCCGACGAGCCGCAGCAGCGGCTGCGAGAGCCGCCCGGCGAACATCTGGAAGGCGACCAGCATGCCGACGGTGAAGCCGTCGTTCTGCATCACCAGCCAGGCGCCGACGCAGAGGATGGCCAGGGTCATCATCTGCTCGAGGCTGTTGGCGGCGGTGGAATAGGTGTTGGAGAGCTGCCGGGTGCGGAAGGCGGCGGCGAGGTATTCGGCCACGTAGTCGCCGTAGCGCGTTTTCAACAAGGGTTCCATCTGCAGCGACTTCACCGTCTCGAAGCCGGCGACGTATTCGGTGAGGAAGGCCTGGTTGCGCGCGCCGACCAGGAACTGGCGGTTGAGGCGGCTGCGGAACACGGGGGTGACCAGCACGCTGAGGAAGGTGACGGCGCCGAGCAGGACGACGGCGATGAGCGAGAGCTGCCACGAGTACCAGAACATCACCGCGAGGAAGATGAACAGGAAGGGCAGGTCGAGCAGCAGGCTCACCGCCGCGCCGCTGACGAACTCGCGGATGGTCTCGACGCCGTGCAGGCGGGCGACGACCACGCCGGTGGGGCGGTGCTCGAAGTAGCGCGGCGACAGCCCCAGCAGGTGCTCGAAGACGCGGGTGCCGAGCACGGCATCGACGCGGTTGCCGGTGTGCAGCAGCAGGTACTGCCGCACCCAGCTCATGGCGGCGTTGAACACCATGAAGACGAAGAGGCCGATGCCGATCACGGCCAGCGTCGACAGCGTCTGGTGCACCACCACCTTGTCGATGATGACCTGGGTGAACAGCGGCGTGGCCAGGCCGACGAGCTGGATGGCGAGACTGGCTGCCAGCACCTCGCGCCAGACGGCCTTGTGCTTGAGCAGCTCGGGGACGAACCAGCGGAAACCGAATTTGTCTGGAGATGCGGCAGCGGCGGCGTCTTCGGCCTCCGTCGCGTCATCGTCCTTGAGCGACTTGGGCTCGGGGGCGAACTGCAGGCATAGGCCCGCGTAGTCGCGCTCGAGATCGACGAAGGAGATTTCCTCGGGTTCGATCCTGCCGGGCCGGACCAGCAGCGCGCGACTGCCGTCGCAGCGCAGCAGCAGGGCGAAGTCGGTGTCGTCCTCGGCGCCCTTCAGGGCGACGAAGCAGGGGCCGCCACCGTTGGCAAATGCGTCGATGAGTTCATCGGCGGAGAGGGCGGCGAGGCCTTCGCGCAGGCCCAGCGCGGCAAGGGCGGCGCGCAGGCCGTCGAGGGTGTGAGGCGGCGGGAATTGCTGCAGCGCGAGGCGCGGGTCGAAGGGAATGCGATGCAGATGGCAGGCAGCGCCCAGCATCCAGGCGAACTGCTCCTGCGAGAAGCTGTGTTGGTCCAACGCCTTTGTCCCCTGCACCTGCCGCGTGGCTCCGGTCGGGAGGGCCCGCGGCTGTTGTCGTGGCGCCATCCGCTGCGGCTGTTTCGCCGGTGTTTTTATGCGGGAATGGCAACGGGGAGGATGCTATCCGAGCCGATGTCGGATGTATATTGAGCGAAAGTAATAGGCGGCGATTTGTCGCACGCGCGGGGGATCGAAAGACGCTTGCCTGCGGACCGGAGCCGACTGTCGAATCAAGCGATCAGTGGTAGTCGTCCTCGCGCTGGTGCCGTATCGCCAGGATGGTCACCGTCGACTGGTCCTCGATCTCGAACAAGGCGACATAGCCGGTCGAGCCGAAGGAGATCACCAGCTCGCGAAGAAAGGGGTTGTCCGGATCTGCCTTGCGGCAGGAAAACGGGAAGTTCTTCAGAAAGTCGACCGCCTTGACGATCGCGTGGCGCGCGCGCCTTGCCGCGCCGATGTCCTTCTCCAGCAAAAAGCCGTAAAGCCGCCGCAAATCGTCCCGTGCGCCTTTGGTGTAGCGAACGCGGAAGGTCATCGAGAGACGTTGGCTCGAGCGGTCGCCTCGTGCAACATGGCATCCAGCTCGTCGCGGATCTCGTCGGAAGAGTAGTACTCGCCGGTACGGCGCGCTTCATCGCGCGCGGCCAGGCCACGAGCGATGAACTCCTTCTGCATGCGCCGGTGTTCGATATTGGAGCGAATCGATTGCTCGACGAAGCTCGAAAGGCTTTCGCCATCCTGGAGCACGCTTTCGGCGGCGTGGCGCAGTTCGGGATCGACGCGCAGCGAGGGAATGGTTGCGGTTTTCATGGGGGCTCCAGTGCGTTGCATTTGCAATGCAGTATGGCAGGGTCTCACGGGATATGCAAATCGGAACGAATATGGTCAGGAGCTTTCTGCACTGGATTCCGGATGTACCAAAGAAAAAGGCGCATGCCGGAGAACCCGGCATGCGCCTTGGCGCGGGGCGTGCGTCGCTCAGCCGCAGCTGCCCACCGCGCCGCAGGCGGTGCAGAAGTCGCAGCCGTCCTTGCGGATCACCGTCATGTTGCCGCACTCGGCGCAGAGCGAGCCCTGGGTGATCTTGACTTCGCCCTTTTCGCGCGGCATTTCGAGGATGCCCATCTCGCGCGTCGGGTAGCCGTTCTCGTCGAGGATGCCGAGCATGGCGTAGCGGTGCATGATCAGGCGCGCGATGTAGGCGACGGTCGAGGGCCAGTTCTGCTGCTTGTTGGAACCGGGCACCTTGGCCATGAAGTCGCCGAGCGGCTCGGGGTAGTTGAGCAGCTTGCGCAGCTTCATGCCGATCCAGGCCGGGTCCATCACGCGCATGTCGAGCGAGAGCAGGCGGGTGAGGCCGTCGAGGGCGCGCGGGTAGTTGCCGGAGAGCCAGACCGAGTAGGGGCGGGTGACGCCGTCGGGCAGGGTGATCTCCTTGAGGCCGAGCACGAATTCCTCGCCCGAGGCCGGGTTGGAGATGTCGACCGTCCACGACAGGGTGCCGTCGGTGCCGGTCTTGGGCTCGTCGCGCGAGAACATGCAGTCGAGCACCGGCGTCGGCTCGTTGCCGTCGAGCGGGCACAACTGCTCGCAGCGGTAGCGCACCACCTGGGCCAGGGCCGAGATGGCGCCGGGGACGAGGCGGCGCTCGCCGACGGGCGGGAAGGGGATCTCGAAGGATTCCTCGCCGACGGTCTTGGCCAGCACGTCGAGCTTGAGCTTGAGCCAGGCCTTGTCGTTGGCGCGCATGTCCATCGACAGCGTCTTGGCCACGGCACCGAGGCCGCGCGGCTGCTCGACGCCATTGACCCAGATCTCGAAGGGTACGGCGCGGCCCATGCCGTTCTCGATCTGGCCGACGAAGAGCGCGAACTCGCCGTGCGGCGTCTCGATCATGTAGCTCCAGGCCAGGTTGCCCTCGTGCATGCGCGGGCGTCCCGGCCAGCGCAGCGAGGACAGCACCGGGGCCGGCAGCGAGCCGATCTTCAGGCGGCGGTTGGCGCCGTCGAGCACCACGTCCTGCGGCTGCTTCTGGTTGTGGCTGCTGCTGGGCTCGACCGACAGCACCGAGCCGAGCACCTTGTTGGGACGGTAGGTGGCGAGGCCCTTGAGGCCGGCCTTCCATGCCGTCATGTAGAGGTCCTCGAAGTCGGCGTAGGGGTAGTCCTCGGGGACGTTCACCGTCTTCGAGATCGAGGTGTCGACGTAGGGGGCGACGGCCGCGACCATGTCCTTGTGCGCCTGCGCCGAGATTTCCAGCGCGGTGACGAAGTAGTCGGGCAGCTTGGTGACGTCGCCGCCGGAGTGCTTGTAGAGGCGCCAGGCGTAGTCCTCGACCGCGTACTCCTTGAAGGTGCCGTCGGCCATGCGCTTCTTGCGCGTGTAGGTCCAGGAGAAGGGCGGCTCGATGCCGTTGGAGGCGTTGTCGGCGAACGCGAGCGAGATGGTGCCGGTGGGCGCGATCGACAGCAGGTGCGAGTTGCGCAGGCCGTGCTTGCGGATGGTGTCCTTGACTTCCTGCGGCAGGCGCGAGGCGAAGTTGCCGCCGGAGAGGTAGAGGTCGGCGTTGAACAGCGGGAAGGCGCCGCGCTCCTTGGCCAGTTCGACCGAGTAGAGGTAGGAGCGGTCGCGCATGTACTCGGAGATCTTCGTCGCCATGGCGCCGGCGGCCGGCGTGTCGTACTTGAGGCAGAGCATGATCAGCGCGTCGCCCAGTCCGGTGAAGCCGAGGCCGACGCGGCGCTTGGCGGCGGCTTCCTTGGCCTGCTGTTCGAGCGGCCAGTGGGTGGCGTCGAGGACGTTGTCGAGCATGCGCACGGAGGTGTCGATCACCGCGCCGAAGGCGGCGAAGTCGAACTCGGCGTCTTTCTCGAACGGCCGCTTGATGAATTTGGTGAGGTTGATCGAGCCCAGGCAGCAGCAGCCGTAGGGGGGCAGCGGCTGTTCGGCGCAGGGGTTGGTGGCCTCGATGGTCTCGCAGTAGTAGAGGTTGTTGTCCTTGTTCATGCGGTCGAGGAAGAGGATCCCCGGCTCGGCGTGGTCGTAGGTCGAGCGCATGACCTGGTCCCACAGGTCGCGCGCCTTGAGCTTGCGATAGACCCAGAGGCCGTCCTCGCGCTGGTAGGCGCCGCCGGCGAGGATGTCGGCCGAGGGCGTGGCGCGGTGGGTCAGCTCGATCTCGCCGTCGGCTTCGACGGCCGCCATGAAGGGGTCGGTGACGCCGACCGAGATGTTGAAGTTGGTGAGGTCGCCGGCATCCTTGGCGTGGATGAAGTCCTCGATGTCCGGGTGGTCGCAGCGCAGCACGCCCATCTGGGCGCCGCGGCGGCTGCCGGCGGACTCGACGGTCTCGCAGGAGCGGTCGAACACGCGCATGTAGGAGACGGGGCCGGAGGCGCGCGACTGGGTGCCCTTCACATGGGCGCCGACCGGGCGGATGGAAGAGAAATCGTAGCCGACGCCGCCGCCGCGGCGCATGGTTTCTGCGGCCTGCAGCAGGGCGGTGTAGATGCCGGGGCGGCCGTCGACGATCTCGGAAATCGAGTCGCCGACCGGCTGCACGAAGCAGTTGATCAGGGTGGCGCAGAGGTCGGTGCCGGCGGCGGAATTGATGCGGCCGGCGGGGACGAAGCCGTTTTCCTGGGCTTCGAGGAATTTCGCCTCCCAATAGGCGCGCTTGTCTTCGGCCTCTTTGGAGGCCAGGGCGCGGGCGACGCGGGTGCGGACGTCGCGGACGTCGCGTTCGTTGCCCTTGGCGTACTTCTCGATCAGCACCTCGCCGGAGATCTCCTGCGGCAGAAGCAGGCCAAGTTGTTGATGATTAACTATTTCCTCGGTTGTCTCGGTCGTCGTTGTCATGTTTTATTTCCGAAGAGTTGGCAGGGGCTGCTGGCGTTTTTGACGGGGCAGCGGGCGTGACGATACTCCCCTCGAAAAAAATGCAAACATCAAAAAGAGAGAGCTTTATAAATCAGTTACTTAAAACTTTTCCTAGTAGGGGCATCGGGCGCGAGCCACTATATGTAGTAGGTTAGAGGTCGCTAATATTCCCCAAAAATCAGGGCCTTGGGGCGGATTTACCGGCCCAAAAGTAGTAGTAAATCAATTTATAGATGGTCGGATGCCCGGCCACCAGGTTCGGGCGCGTGAGACGCCCGGCTCGGGGCTAGATCAGCTCGGCCGTATGGCGCGCGAGCATCCATTCCTCGTTGGTCGGCAGCACCATGGCGACGGTGCGGCTCGAGGCGGTCGAGATCACCTTGGCGTCGGCGGCATTGGCGGCGGGGTCGAACTCGATGCCGAGCCAGCCGAGCTGCGCGCAGACCCTTTCGCGCACCGGCGCGGCATGCTCGCCGATGCCGCCGGTGAACACCAGCGCGTCGAGCCCGCCCAAAGCGGCGGCGAGCGAGCCGATCTCGCGCACGATGCGGTAGCAGAACAGATCGACCGCCTCGGCCGCCTCGGGCTTGTCGGAGGCGAGCAACTCGCGCATGTCCTGGCTGATGCCGGATACGCCGAGCAGGCCCGACTCCTTGTAGAGCAGCCGGGTCAGGGCCTTGACGTCCATGCCGCCGTAGTCCATGAGGAAGAGCAGCACGCCGGGATCGAGGCTGCCGGTGCGGGTGCCCATCATCAGCCCTTCGACGGCGGTGAAGCCCATGGTCGAGGCCTGGCTCCTGCGTTCGAGCATGGCGCACATCGAGGCGCCGTTGCCGAGGTGGGCCACGATGACGCGGCCATTGGCGCGCGCCGGGTCGAGATGTTGCGGCAGCACGTCGGCGATGTATTCGTAGGAGAGCCCGTGAAAACCGTAGCGGCGCACGCCCTTGGCGGTGATGTGGCGCGGCAGCGCGAACAGCTGCGCGACGCCGGGCTGCGTGCGATGGAAGGCGGTGTCGAAGCAGGCGACCTGCGGAATGCCGGGCAGCGCCTCGCGCATCGCCTCGATGCCGGCGACGTTGTGCGGCTGGTGCAGCGGCGCCAGCGGGATGAAGGTCTTGAGGCGGGCGACGGTGGCATCGTCGAGGCGGATCGGATGCGAATAGTCCTGCGCGCCATGGACGACGCGATGGCCGACGCCGATGATCTCCCAGCCGGCTTCGTGCTCGTGCAGCCAGCGCACGAGGAAGGCCAGCGCGGCGCGATGTTGCGATTCCGGGGCGTCGGCAAGCTCGAGGTCGCTGTCGTCCAGCACCTTGCCCGCGGCGTTCCTGGCCTTGAGGTGGGGTTTGGCGCCGATGCCGTCGATCTGCCCGACCATTTCGGGTTTGGGCGGAATGACTTCATTGTCGGCGAACAGCGCGAACTTGATCGACGACGATCCGGCGTTGATGGTGAGGATGGCTTTGTTCATTTTTTGCGGCGGGCGTGGGCCATCACCAGGGCGACGGCGGTGGAGGCGGTGCGGGTCTCGGCGGAATCGGCGCGCGAGGTCAGCACGATGGGAACGCGGGCGCCGAGCACGATGCCGGCGGCGAGCGCGTCGGCGAGGTATTCGAGCTGCTTGGCCAACATGTTGCCCGATTCGATGTCGGGCACCAGCAGGATGTCGGCCTGGCCGGCCACGGCCGACTTGATGCCCTTGGTGCGCGCGGCAACGATGGAGATGGCGTTGTCGAAGGCGAGCGGGCCGTCGAGCAGGCCGCCCGTGATCTGGCCGCGGTCGGCCATCTTGCACAGCGCCGCGGCGTCGAGCGTGGCCTGCATCTTCGGGTTCACGGTCTCGACGGCGGCGAGGATCGCCACCTTGGGCTCGGCCACTTTGAGCATCTGCGCCAGCTCGATGGCGTTCTGCACGATGTCCACCTTGTCTTCGAGCGTCGGCGCGACATTGACGGCGGCGTCGGTGATCAGCAGCGGCCGCGGGTAGGTCGGCACGTCCATGACGAAGACGTGGGTGATGCGGCGCGCGGTGCGCAGGCCGGTGGTCTTGTTCACCACCTCGCTCATCAGTTCGTCGGTGTGCAGCGAGCCCTTCATCAGCGCCTCGACCGTGCCGTCGCGCGCCATCAGAACGGCGGTCTCGGCGGCGGCGTGGCTGTGCGGCACGTTGATGATCGTCGTACCGGCGAGGTCGAGGCGATGCTGCTCGGCCAGGCTGCGAATCTTGTCTTCCGGGCCGATCAGGGTCGGCACGATCAGGCCGCGATCGCGCGCCAGCAGCGCGCCGCGCAGCGATTCGGCATCGCAGGGATGGGCGACGCCCATCGGGATCGGCGCGAGGCCCTTGGTGATCTCGAGCAGGTGCTCGTAGCGCGCCTTTTTCGTTTCCGACAGCCGCAGTTCGGGCAGGGTCACCTTGGGCCGGCGGATCTTCTCGGTCGGCGCCAGCACCTCGGCGTTGCCGTGGATGACCTTCTCGCCTTCCTGGTTGACGCACTGGCAGTCGAAGGCGATGTGGTGGTTGTGGTCGAACTTGCGCTGGCAGGTGACCGTGACGGTGAGGGTGTCGCCGATGCGTACCGGCGCCGCGAAATGCAGCGCCTGGTCGACATAGATGGTGCCGGGGCCGGGAAACTCGGTGCCGAGGACGTTGGAAATGAGCATGCCGCCCCACATGCCGTGGGCGACGACCTCGCGGAACATCGACGAGCGGGCGTATTCGGGATCGACGTGCGTCGGGTTGATGTCGCCCGACATGATGGCGAACATCTGGATGTCTTCGGGTCGCATCGTCCGCGTCAGGGAAGCGCTGTCGCCGACCTTGATCTCGTCGTAGGTGCGGTTTTCGATGTAATCGAGGGTTTCGAGTGTGGCCATGGCCGTTCCTGTGGTGCCTCGTGCGAATTTTGCGCCACGAATTGATGCGGTGCAACAAGTATTGGACAGGGGGCTGCACGGCCCCGATTCTCGGTCAGCGGAATACGATGCGCCTCAGGGTCGCAGGGCCCGATTTCAGATGCAGGAAATAGCTCGTGCCGGTCGCGGCATCGAACGCCACGGACTTCGCCGTGTCGCCGCAAAGCCTTTCGTCCGCCACGGTCTCCATGCGCTCGTCGTCGATGCGTGCGCTGCCCTCGGCCGGACCGTCGAACTCGAGCTGCAGTTGCCGCCGGCCCGCAGCGAGGCTGCCCAGCGGAATGAAATAGGCCCCGGCCACCGCGTTGCGCCAGGGAGCCAGTTCCTCGGCCTCCCAGGTCCCGACCGCCGGCCGGACCGGCACCGCCGGGTAGTGGCCGCAGGTCTCCTTGACGTGGCGCAGCATGTCGAACAGCGCGGCGACCTGAACGTTGTGCGCCGTGCCGAGGTGGCGCTCCATGTGCGCGCGCGTCGCCGCAGCGCCCGAATCGAAGCTCATGCGGCCGCTGCATTCGCCTTCGTGGCAGTTGCTGCAGACGGTGTGGAACTGGACGATGGTCGCGATCGAGGCGGGCGGCTGCGCGCCGGCCGGCGGTGACGAAAGCGCGAGCAGCGCCAGCGCGGCGAGGCCCGGCGGCAGGCTGCGCGCGTTGCTCATGGCGCCACCAGCCATTGCCGGGCCCACGCCAGCGCGGCGTCGAGATGTGCCGCCGCGCCGGGAGACAGCGGTTCGCCGAGTTCGAAGCGCTCGCCGCAGATCGCCAGCAGGGTGCAGGGGGCCGGGGGCTCGTCGTGGAGTTCCACGTAGACCTGCATCACGGCCTCCGGCGTCATCGCGTGGGTGCTGAAGCTGGCATCGCGCGAGGCTTCGAGCGCCGTGACGGCGAAAGGTGCGGGCGCCTCGATGCTGGCATCGACGAAGAGGATGCGGTGGCGATTCTCGAGGTCGAGGGCATGCTCGACCTGCAGCTGGAAGTCGGTCTGGCATTCGACGCCGGCGAGTCCAAGGGCCTCGATGCGCTCGACGAACAAGGGCCCCAGCGCATCGTCCCCGCGCGAGGGATTGCCCCAGCCGAAGATCAGGATCGGTGCGACGCTCAAGGTTGCTCGGGCAAGCCGGGTCGCTGGCAGACGCCGTGGCTGTCGCGCGTCATGCGGTCGAGCACCGTACCGCCAGCGCCGACTATTTCGACCTCGAGCGGCATGCGCCCGAGCGCGTGGGTGGCGCAGGAGAGGCAGGGGTCGAAGCAGCGGATCGCCACCTCGATGTGGTTGAGCAGGCCCTCGGTCAGTTCCTGGCCGTCGAGGTACTGCCTGGCCACGACGCGGATCGCCTCGTTCATCGCCTGGTTGTTGTGGGTGGTGGAAACGATGAGGTTGGCGCGGATCACCTGGTCGTTGTCGTCGACGCGATAGTGGTGGATCAGGGTGCCGCGCGGCGCCTCGATCACGCCGACGCCGCGGTCGCAGCGCTGGCCGGTCGCGACGAGATCCGTGCCCACGATGTCGTCGTCGTGCAGCAGGTCCTTGATGCTCTCGGCCGCGTGCAGCATCTCGATCATCCGCGCCCAGTGGTAGCCGAGCGTTGCGCCCGTGGCCGAGCCGTTGTCGAAGGCGAGGAACTCCTCGCGCTCCTTGTCGGCCAGCGGCGTCGGGATGAAGTCGCACTGGGTGACGCGCGTCAGCGGACCGACGCGGTACCAGCCCTCGTCGGAATTGCCCATCTCGCGGAAGTAGGGGAACTTCATGTAGCTCCACGACTTGACGTCTTCGAGGATCACGTCCCAGTAGTGGGTGTAGTCGTAGTGGTCGAACAGCGTCGTGCCGTCGGCACGGCGCGCGCGCAGGCCGCCGTGGTAGAGATCCATGGCACCGTCGGCACGGACCAGGCCCATGGTGTGGGCGCTGAAACGCCCGAACGCGTTGTAGGTCGCGAGGTTCTTCTGGAACAGTCCCTTGATGATCTCCACGGCGGAGCGAGACCACGCCACCATCTGGTAGATGTCCTTGAGCAGCGTCGCGCGTTCTTCCGCCGACAGCGACTTGTTGACGCCGCCGGGGATCGAGCCGGTGCCATGCACGCGCTTGCCGGCGGTCATGCGGATGACTTCCTGGCCGTATTTGCGCAGAAGCACGCCCTGCCTGGCGATCTCCGGTGCGGCGGCGACGACGCCGACGATGTTGCGCGTTGCGACGTCGGCGCCGAAGCCGAACAGCAGGTCGGGCGAGGACAGGTGGAAGAAGTGCAGGGCGTGCGATTGCAGGATCTGGCCGTAGTGCATCAGGCGGCGGATCTTCTCGGCCGTCGGCGTCAGCGTCGCCCCGACGATCTGGTCCATCGCCTTGGAGGCGGCGAGGTGATGCGAGACCGGGCAGATGCCGCAGAGACGCTGCACCATCACCGGCACTTCCCAGTAGGGGCGGCCCTCGATGAACTTCTCGAAGCCGCGGAATTCGACGATGTGCAGGCGCACCTGCATGACGTGGTTGTCGTCGTCGAGGAGGAGGGTGACCTTGCCGTGGCCCTCGACACGCGACACCGGCTCGATGGCGACGCGCTTCAGCTTTTCGGGATGGGCGGCGGTTTCGAGTTCGAAAGGCATGATCGTGGTCTCTCAGTCGTAATGCAGCAGGCCGTGGCCCAGATGCGGCGTGCGCCCGGCGAGGAGGTCGGTGAGGAACTTCCAGATGGCGTCAGCCGGCGGCGGGCAGCCCGGCAGGAAGTAGTCGACCTTGACCACCTCGTGAATGGGGTGCACCTTGTTGAGCGGCAGCGGCAGCTCGGGATCGTTGGGAATGTGGGCACCCTGCGCCAGGCCGCCCTCGGTCTCGTACACCGCCTCGAGGATGTCGCGCAGGTCGAGGTGGTTGCGCTGTGCCGGCAGGCCACCGTTCACGGCGCAGGCGCCGAGGGCGACGAGGACCTTGCAGTTCTTGCGGAACTCGCGCAGCACATGCACGTTCTCCGCGTTGCAGACGCCGCCTTCGATGATGCCGAGGTCGCAGGGGCCGCAGTGCTTGATGTCGGTGATCGGCGAGCGGTCGAACTCGACCAGCTCGAGCAGCTGCAGCAGCCGCTCGTCGATGTCGAGGAAGGACATGTGGCAGCCGAAGCAGCCGGCCAGCGAGGTCGTCGCCACGCGCAGCTTGGGCTTGGCCGGGGGAGTCGTCGCGTTCACTTGACCACCTCCACGATGGATGCCGGCGCCTTGTCGTAGGTGCGCTGGCCGATGGGCACGGCGAAGCCGACGCGCTTCTTCAGGATCACGCCGACCGGGCAGACGTTGGCGGCGCGGTCGGTCGCGGCGAAGTCGGTGTCGGCCAGCCGGCCCGATTCGCTGTTGACGATGACGCGGCGGCCGCGCATGCCGCGCCCGCCCATGGCGAACACGTTCTTGCCGTCGACCTCGCGCGAGGCCTGAACGCAGAGCGCGCACATGATGCAGCGGTTGAAGTCGAGCAGCATGTCGGGATGCGAGGCATCGACCGGGCGATCGGGGAAGAAGTGGTCGAAGTGCGGGCTCATCATGCCCAGGTCGTAGGCCGTGGCCTGCAACAGGCAGTTGCCGCTCTTCTCGCAGGAGGGACAGAAGTGGTTGCCCTCGACGAACAGCAACTGCAGCAGGGTGCGGCGCTTGTCGTCGAGCTCGGGCGTGCGGTTGTCCACGTTCATGCCGGCCGTCGCCGCGGTGGTGCAGGCCGAGCCGAAGCGGCCGTTGACCTTGACGGTGCACAGCTTGCACGAGCCGTGCGGCGCGAAATCGGGATGCCAGCACAGGTGCGGGATGTACTTGCCCGCGGCCTTCGCCGCCTGGATCACGGTCTGGCCCGGGCTGAAGGGGATTTCCTCGCCGTCGAGGAGGAAGCTGTTCTGTTCGCTCATGATGGTGTCGTCCCTCCGCTCAGTCGGTCCCGGCCAGATGCGCCGCGGCGTCGTCGCGTCCCGTCATCTGCCGCGCCTGCGACAGCGCGGCGTCGAGGTCGAAGCCCGGCACGAAGTCGAGCGACTTGAGGCGCCGCTCGTAGGCCGGCTTGAACTTGGTGAGCGTATCGATCATCGGGTTGCAGGCGGTATTGCCGAGGCCGCAATGGCTGGCGCCCTGCATCAGGCGATGCATCTTGAACATCTCGTTGATGTCGTAGGGCGAACCGTGGCCGCTGGCGAGCTTGTCCATCAGCCGCGCCACGATCTGGGTGCCGACGCGGCAGGGCGTGCAGAAGCCGCAGGATTCGTGGGCGAAGAAGTGGGCGAAGTTGTGCGCCACATCGAACATGTCGCGGGTGCAGTCGAACACCATGAGGGCACCGGCGGTCGGGATGTCCTCGAAGCCGATCTTGCGGTCGAGCTCGTCCTGGCCGATGCACACGCCCGACGGGCCGGAAACCTGCACCGCCTGGATGCAGTTGGTGACGCCGCAGTCCTGCAGCACCTCGGCGACGCTGACGCCGAACGGGTACTCGTAGAGGCCGGGCCGCTCGACGTCGCCCGACACCGAGAGGATCTTGGTTCCCGTCGATTGCCTGGTGCCGATGGTGGCGAACCACTCGCCGCCCTTGAGCGCGATCAACGCCGCGCAGGCGAAGGTCTCGACGTTGTTGACGATGGTCGGCTGCTCGAGATAGCCGTGGGTGACGGGGAAGGGCGGGCGGATGCGCGGACGCCCCGGCTTGCCCTCGAGCGACTCGATCAGTGCCGATTCCTCGCCGCAGATGTAGGCGCCGGCGCCGAGATGAACCTCGATGTCGAAGTCGGCACCGGGGATGCCGAGGATGTTCCGGCCGAGCAGGCCGGCCGCGCGACGGCGGGCGAGCACCTCCTGCAGGGGTTCGAGCAGGTAGCGGTACTCTCCGCGCAGGTAGACGAAGCCGCGGGTCGCGCCGACCGCGTAGGCGGCGACGGTCATGCCCTCGAACACCAGGTCGGCGTGGGATGTCAGCAGCACGCGGTCCTTGAAGGTGCCCGGCTCGCCTTCGTCGGCGTTGCAGATGACGATGCGGGTCTGCCCTTCCTTCAGGGGGGCGTTGCGGCAGGCTTCCCACTTCAGGCGGGTCGAGAAGCCGGCGCCGCCGCGACCGCGCAGGTTCGACAGGCGGATCTCGTCGAGCAGCGCCGTCGGCCCGACGAGGCCATGCGGCAGCGACTCCCTGACCGAGCGGTCGTTGGACGCCACGAGGCCGTCGGCGGAGGCGCGGGCGACGGCGGCACGCAGCGCCGAGCCGGGCTCGAATCGGCTGGACAGCAGGATGTCGGCGCGGCGGACGTTGTCCTCGACCGCGAACCATTCGGCCGGCCACTCGGCCAGCGGCACCTGGTTACGGATCAACTCGGCCATGGCGTCGACACGTTCCATGGTCATGCGCGTGATGGCGCGGTAATTGACCAGCACGGCCGGTCCTTGGTCGCACATGCCGGTGCAGGAGGTGGTGTTCACGCTGACCAGGCCGTCCTCGGACAGACGGCCGGGTTCGAGCCACAGCTTGCTGCACAGAGCTTTCAGCAGCTCGCGGTTGCCGAGCATGCGGTCGGTGATGTTGTCCGACCACAGCACGCAGTACTTGCCGCGCGGCCGCGTGTGGAAGAAGCTGTAGAAGGCCGCGGTGCCTTCCACCTCGGCGCGGGGGCGGCCGACGGCGCGGGCGATTTCGGTCAGCAGGGCCGGCGAGAGCCAGCCCTCCGCTTCCTGCGCTTCGCGCAGAATCTGCATCAGCCGGGTGCCGTCATGGCCGTGCCGCGCGAGAATGGCGGGCAGGGCGGTCGAGATTTCCTGGGGCGACGAAGAGGCTTGCATCCCGATCTCCTGTTGCATTGCAACACGATCACAGCATAGTCCAACAACGTTACAGTTTCTTGCGCTGGATCAAAGGCGATTTTTTCACGGAGTGGCCGGGACATGCGTGTGCTGAGCTGGAACATTCAATGGGGGCGTGGCATCGACGGCCGCGTCGACCTCGCGCGCACCGCGGCGGTGATCCGCGGCTGCGACGCCGACGTGGTCTGCCTGCAGGAAGTGGCCGTCAATCACCCCGGCCTGCCGGGTGGGGCAGGGGAGGACCAGGTGGCGCGGCTGTGCGCGCTGCTGCCGGGCCATGCGGCGGTCTTCGCCGCGGGCAGCGACCTGCCTGATGGAAAGGGCGGCCGGCGCTTCTTCGGCGAGTTGATCCTGTCGCGGCTGCCACTGCTGCAGGTGTTCCGCCATCTGCTGCCGTGGCCGGCCGATCCGGCCGTGCCGAGCATGCAGCGGGTGGCCGTGGAGGCGGTCATCGATGCGCCGTTCGGTCCCCTGCGCGTGGTGACGACCCATCTCGAGTACTACTCGGCGTTGCAGCGCGCGGCGCAGGTCGAGTTCCTGCGCGATCTGCAGGCCACTGCCCATCGTCACGCCGTAGCGCCACGGTCGAACGCGGAAACCGACCCGCCCTTCGCCGTGCTGCCGCGCGGAGAATTCTCGGTCTTCTGCGGCGACTTCAACTGTCCGGCCGGATCATCGGAGCACGCGCGCATGCAGGCCGCCATCGCCCCGGACGTGCCGCGCCTCGTCGATGCCTGGAGCATCGCCCACCCCGGCGTGTCGCCAGCGCCGACATTTGGCGTGCACGACCGCGGTTTTCTCGCCGCGCCCGCAGCCTACGACTTCTGCTTCGTCAGCGACAACCTGGCGCCGCGCGTCGCCGGCCTCGACGTCGACGTCCTCACGCCGGCGTCGGATCACCAGCCGGTGCTGCTGACGCTGGCGTGAGCGCGGCGCGTGTCAGTAGCGGCCGTGCTGCTTGGTGATGTAGTTGGTCAGCTCGACGTACTGGACGTTCATGCGCCGCAGGATGCCGTGTACCTCGCGCACGATGGCGCGCATGACCCGGTAGACGATCAGCGGCTGTGACGTCAGCAATTCCTCGAGCTTGTCGCGGCGCAGGCTGAACACCTGCGTCGGACCCACCGCGCGCAGCGTGGCGCTGTGTTCGAGATTGTCGAGGAAGCCGAGTTCTCCCGCCATGTCGCGCGGCCGCAGCACGTGCAGCGTCACCCAGTCGCCGCTGCCGGTGTTGCGCGTGACGGCCAGGCCGCCGGCGGCGATGACATGGAGCTCGTTGCTGACTTCGCCCTCGCGGATCAGAACCTCGCCGTCGGCGAGCGTGCGGCAGGTGACCAGGTCTGCCAGCATCGCCTTCTGCTCCTCGTTCAATTCCGCGACCAGCGGCGACGTGCCGACCATTTCAGCGCATGTGTTTGCCATGGTGAACCTCACTCCGTTTTGAAGAAGACTGCACCCAGTATAGGAAGGCGCGACGCCGTTGCAATCGGCGACGGCCGTCGCACGCCCTGTCCGCAGCGCACGCTTCGGGAATATTAGGGTTCATTGATCTAACGCAAAAACCACTTTCCCATAGGGGCGTTGAATGCCGGCATTCCGGGCCGAGGTATGGAGGGCATCATGCAACAGGCTTTCAACCAAGAAACGAACCGGGCTGCCGAAGCCGCCGCTGCCGTCATCGAGCGTCGCCTGCAGATCTCCCGGCGCGAATTCCTGCAGTTCTGTTCCGGCGTGGCCGCCACGCTGGGCTTGCCGGCGGGGGCGGAGGCCGCCATCGCCCAGGCGGTTGAGGCCGCCAAGCGGCCCTCGGTGATCTGGCTGCACTTCCAGGAATGCACGGGCTGCTCCGAGTCGCTGCTGCGCGCCGAACACCCGACGCTCGAAAAACTCATCCTCGACATCATCTCGCTCGACTATCACGAGACGCTGATGGTCGCCGCCGGCCACCAGGCCGAGAAGTCGCGCAAGGACGCGATGGCCGCCAACAAGGGCAAGTACGTGCTGGTGGTCGAGGGCGCGATCCCGACCAAGGACAAGGGCATCTACTGCAAGGTCGGCGGCCACACCGCGGTCGACCTGGTCAAGGAATGCGCGGCCGACGCGGCGGCGGTGATCGCCATCGGCTCCTGCGCCTCCTGGGGCGGCATGCCTTCGACCGATCCGAACCCGACCGGTGCCTCCAGCGTCGGCGAGGTGCTGGGCAAACCGGTGGTGACGATTCCCGGCTGCCCGCCCAGCCCGTACAACTTCCTCGCCACGGTGGTGCATTTCCTCACCTTCGGCAAGCTGCCGGCGACCGACAAGCTCGGCCGGCCGCTGTTCGCCTACTCGCGGCTGATCCACGAAAACTGCGAGCGGCGCGCCCACTTCGATGCCGGCCGCTTCGCCATGGAGTTCGGCGACGAGGGCCATCGCAAGGGCTACTGCCTCTACAAGCTCGGCTGCAAGGGTCCCGAGACCTATGCCAACTGCCCGACGCTGGGCTTCGGCGACGCCGGCGAGGTGTCCTGGCCGGTCGGTTGCGGCCACCCCTGCATCGGCTGCACCGAGAAGGGCGTCGGCTTCGCCAAGCCCATCCATGCCGTGGCCAAGATGCTCAATGTCGCACCGCCGCTGCAATACGCGCGCATCGTCGAGGAACAGGGTCGCGGCGCGACTTTCGCCTCGGCTGCCGCACTCGCGGCGATCGCGGGTGCCGCCGCCGGCGGTGCCGCGATGCTGACCCGCAACCTGGGCATGTCGCACAAGGCCGAGGAACTCGAAAAGGCCCAGGACAAGGCAGGCAAGAACAAAGCGGAGGTGTGATATGTCATCCCGACGCGATTTCCTGAAAGGCGCGCTGGCCGCGACCGGCGCGATGGTCGGCGCCGGCGCCACGCCGGTCCAGGCGCGCGACACCTATACGCGTCCGCCCGAGGCGATGGGCCTGCTCTACGATGCCACGCTATGCGTCGGCTGCAAGGCCTGCATGGCCGCGTGCAAGGAGGCCAACAACAACCCGCCGGAATTCAACACCGTCGACAAGCTGTGGGACACGCCGCTCGACACCAGCGGCCACACCTTCAACATCATCAAGATGTACCGCAACGGCACGATGCTGGAGAAGGACGCCGAGATCAACGGCTACGCCTTCATGAAGACTTCCTGCATGCACTGCGCCGACCCGTCGTGCGTCTCGGCCTGCCCGGTGTCGGCGATGACCAAGGACCCGGTCACCGGCATCGTCGGCTACAACCCGGACAAGTGCATCGGCTGCCGCTACTGCGTCGTCGCCTGCCCCTTCGGCATCCCGAAATACCAGTTCGACGATCCGCTCGGCCGCATCGGCAAGTGCGAGCTCTGCCGCCATCGCCACAAGGACGGTCACTACTCGGCCTGCGCCGAGGTCTGTCCGACGGGCGCGACGCTGTTCGGCCGCACCGAGGACCTGCTGGCCGAAGCGAAACGGCGCCTTGCGCTCAAGCCCGGCACGGTCGCCAAGTTCCCGCGCGGCCGGTTGCGCCCGGCGACCGAGAAGATGCTGCAGGGCCAGGCCGACGGCAAGGGCGAGAAACGCCGCCACGGCTGGCGCGACGAGCCCGACCAGATCTACGAGGGTACCGTCGGCAAGTATGTGCAGCACGTCTATGGCGAGAAGGAATACGGCGGCACCCAGGTGCTCAAACTCTCCGCCGTGCCCTTCGAGAAGGTCGGCATGCCCGATCTGCCGCCCTATTCCTCGGCGGCGACCTCGGAGACCATCCAGCACACCCTTTATGGCGGGCTGCTGATGCCGATCGCCGTGCTCGGCGCGCTGAGCTGGGTCGCCAAGCGCAACGTCAAACCCGATGACGGAGAGGAGGGCTGATCATGACAACTCACACTGCTCCCGTGCCCGTCGGCGGGCCGCTGCTCAACAAGACCACCTTCATCGCCGGCGCGCTGATCGCGCTGATGGCGGCGATCCTGCTCTACCGTTTCATCTTCGGCCTCGGCGCCGTCACCGACCTCAGCGACGGCTATCCGTGGGGCATCTGGATCGTGGTCGACGTCATGATCGGTTCGGCCTTCGCCTGCGGCGGCTTCTCGGTGGCGATGCTGGTCTACATCTTCAACAAGGGCGAGTATCACCCGCTGGTGCGCCCGGCCCTGCTGGCCAGCCTGCTCGGCTACACCCTGGCCGGTGCCGGCGTCATCTTCGACCTCGGCCGCTGGTGGAACGTCTGGAACATGTACTGGCCGTGGTCGGCGAACCCGAACTCGGTGATGTTCGAGGTGGCGGTCTGCATCACCGCCTACATCGTGGTGATGTGGATCGAGTTCGCGCCGGTCTTCCTCGAGAAGCTGGGCCTCAAGGACCTCAAGAAGAAGCTCAACCGCTTCCTCTTCGTCATCGTCGCGCTCGGCACCCTGCTGCCGATGATGCACCAGTCCTCGCTCGGCACGCTGTGGGTGGTGCTGGGGCCGCAGGTGCATCCGCTGTGGCAGACGCCCTTCGTCCCGGCGCTGTTCCTGCTCACCGCCATCATCATGGGCTACGCCGTGGTGCTGTTCGAGTCCTGCATCGCATCAAGCGCCTATCGTCGCAGCATCGAGGTCAGCCTGCTCAATCCCATGGCCAAGATCATGCTCGGCGTCGTCGCCGCCTACCTGGCCGTGCGGCTGGGCGACGTGATCTTCCGCGGCGTCATCGGCCGCTCCTTCCACCTCAGCCTCGAAGGCCTGATGTTCTGGCTCGAGATGGCCTGCTTCGTCGCGCCCTTCCTGATCATCGGCACCGAGGCGCAGCGGCGCAACCCGGCGCGGCTTTTCGTCGCCGGCATCCTGCTGATGCTCGGCGGCTCGCTGCTGCGCATGAACGGCTTCCTCATCGCTTACGACACGGGTCCTGGCTTCCGCTACTTCCCGGCGCTGCCCGAGATCCTGGTGACGATGGGCATGTTCGCCACCGAAGTGCTGATCTACGTTGTGGTTACCCGCCGCTTCCCGGTATTGCCGCGCGAAGCCTGACAGGAGAAGAAAAATGGCACGCATCACCATTGATCCCATCACCCGCATCGAAGGCCATTTGCGCATCGACGTCGATGTCGACGGCGGCCGGGTGAAGAAGGCCTGGTCCTCGGGACAGATGTTTCGCGGCATCGAGCTGATCCTGCAGGGCCGCGACCCGCGCGACGCCTGGACCATCACCCAGCGCATCTGCGGCGTATGCACCACCGTGCATGCCATCGCCTCGGTGCGCGCGGTCGAAAACGCGCTGCAGCTCGAGGTGCCGCTCAACGCCCAGTACATCCGCAACCTGATCATCCTGGCGCATGCGGTGCATGACCACATCGTGCACTTCTACCACCTCTCGGCGCTCGACTGGGTCGACGTCACCTCGGCGCTCAAGGCCGACCCGGACAAGACCGCAAGCCTGGCCGAGAGCCTGTCGTCGTGGCATCTCAACGGCAAGCACGAGATGAAGGCGGTGCAGGAACGGCTGAAGAACTTCGTCGGCGGCGGCCAGCTCGGCATCTTCACCAACGGCTACTGGGGCCATCCGGCGATGAAGCTCTCGCCCGAGGTCAACCTGCTGGCCACGGCGCACTACCTGCAGGCGCTGGACATCCAGCGCAAGGCGAACAAGATCGTCTCCATCCTCGGCTCCAAGACGCCGCACATCCAGAACCTCGCGGTCGGCGGCGTCGCCAACCCCATCGCCACCGACTCGCAGTCGGTGCTGACGGTCGAGCGGCTGATGGCGGTCAAGGGCTGGATCGACGAACTGGCCGACTTCGTCAAGAACGTCTATCTGATCGACGTCGCGGCGGTCGGCGCCTTCTATGCCGACTGGACCAAGTACGGCAAGGGCGTCACCAACTACCTGTGCGTGCCGGACATTCCGATGGATACCAAGGGCACGCAGTTCGCGCTGCCCGGCGGCTACATCGAGGGCGGCGACATTTCCAAGTTCAAGCCGATCAAGGGCTTCAACGACGAGTACTGGGCCAAGGGCGTCGAGGAATCGGTCAAGCATTCGTGGTACGACTACGGCGAGAAGAAGCCGCTGCATCCCTATGCCGGCGAGACCAAGCCCAACTACACCGACTTCCAGGCCGACGGCAAGTATTCCTGGCTCAAGTCGCCGACCTTCTACGGCAAGGTGGCACAGGTCGGGCCGCTGGCCAACGTGCTGTGCATGTACGCCGCCGGCCACGAGCCGACCAAGAAATACGCGACGCTGGCGCTCGACACGGTATCGGCGCTGGCCAAGACCAAGGTCGGCATCGATGCGCTGCATTCCACCATCGGCCGCCATGCCGCGCGCGCGGTGCGTTGCGCCGTGATGGTCGACATGCTGGGCGAACAGTGGACGGCGCTGGTGAATAACATGGCCAAGGGCGACACCAAGACCTTCAACCGCCCGGTATTCCCGAAAGGCGAGCAGATGGGCGTCGGCTACCACGAGGCGCCACGCGGCGTGCTTTCCCACTGGGTCGTCATCGACAACGGCAAGATCAAGAACTACCAGTGCGTCGTGCCTTCGACCTGGAACGCCTGCCCGAGGAACGAGAAGGACGAGCCCGGCCCGTACGAGGCCTCGCTGCTTGACAACCCCATCGCCAATCCCGAGCAGCCGCTCGAGGTATTGCGCACCATCCATTCCTTCGACCCCTGCATCGCCTGCGCGATCCATCTCACCGACGAAGAGAACGATCAGGTGGTGACGGTGAAAGTGGTTTGAGATGCAATTCGGGGTTCGGAACACGATCGGGCCGGCAGGGTACTCTGCGCTGCTCATGTCCTCCGGCGTCGGCCTTCGGCCGGCGCCTCCCCCTTTACTTCGCTGCGCAGAGCACCCCACCGTCCCGATCGGGGAACGCCGCGGGTGTGTGGCGGCCGGGCAGCACCGGCGCATGCCGCCAAGGGTGGCGGGTGGCCGACGCGGCGAAGTAAAGGAGGAGGGGCGGGCGCAGCCCGGCCCGGGGGACATGAGCGGCGTCGGCCACCCGTCGCCCTTGGCGTCTCCCAGCCCCAGATGTTTCATGCGGAAGCATCCGAGATGAAAACCGTCGTCCTCGGCATCGGCAACCTCATCATGCAGGACGAGGGCGTCGGCGTGCGCGTGGTCGAGGCGCTGCAGCGCGACCATGAAATGCCCGAGGGCGTGACGGTCGTCGACGGCGGCACCTCGGCGATGGAAATGCTCGACGAGCTGTCCGACCTCGATCACCTGATCGTGGTCGATGCCATCAACGCCGGCAAGCCGCCGGGCACGCTGCTGCGCATCGAGGGCGAGGACGTGCCGAGTTTTTTCCGCACCCGTTTGTCGCCGCACCAGATCGGGCTGCCCGATGTCATGGCCAGCCTCGAGTTTCTCGGCGCCGCGCCGAAGAAGATGGTGATCCTCGGCGTGCAGCCGCAGACCATGGAACTGGGCATGGAACTGACGCCGCTGGTCGCGGCGCGCGTGCCGGACCTGGTGAATCAGGTGCTGGCCGAGATCTGATCATGTGCCTCGCCGCCCCGTCGAAGGTCATCGAAGTCCGCAACGGCATCGCGCTGACCGAGTGTTTCGGCCAGCAGCGCGAGGTCAGCCTGCTGCTGATGGAAGAAGACGTGGCGGTCGGCGACTACCTGCTGATCCAGGCCGGCGGTTTTGCCTTCGAGCGCGTCGAGCCGGAGCGTGCCGAGGAGTCGCTGGCGCTGATGTGCGACCTGCTCGAGCATCCGGACAGCGCCCGGCAACTGGGGCTTGACCAAGATGCTGCTGATTCATGAGCGCGATCCGGCCGCGCTCGTCGCCTCGGCCTATCGTCGCATCGAGCGCGAGCGCATGGCGGGCCTGCCGGTCCACAACGAGGAACTCGCGGTCGAGACCGTAGGCTTCCAGCGCTGGGCCGATCACTGGCTCGGCATCGTCATCGCCCCCTGGTGCATGAGCCTGCTGCTGCTGCCGGGCAGCGCCGGCACCTGGATCGCGGCGACCGAAAACGCACGCATCTTCCACCGCTTCCCCGCCGGCGACTTCGCCTTCCTCGGCAGTGAAGAACCCGAGATCGGCGAATACCAGAGTTGCGCGCTGTTCTCGCCGATGTCGCAATTCGCCAGCCAGTCCGATGCCGTGCTGACGGCGCACGCGGCGCTGCTCGCGCTGATCCGTGCTCCGGAGGAGCCTGCCTCGCAGCTGGCACAAAAGGCGCTATCCTCTCCGGCTCGACGCAAATTCCTGACCGGCAATGCATGAAATGAGTCTGGCCGAAGGCATCCTCGACCTGATCGAGGATGCCGCGCGGCGCGAGGGGTTCGGCAGGGTAAGGACGGTCTTCCTGGAAATCGGCCGTCTCTCCAGCGTGGAGCCCGAGGCGATGGCCTTCTGCTTCGACGCCGTGGCGCGCGACAGCATCGCGGCCGGCGCGCGGCTGGAAATCATCGCCGTGCCGGGCACGGGCTTCTGTCTCGACTGCGGCCGCGAAACGATGCTCGAGGCGGTGTACGATCCGTGCGAACATTGCGGCGTCGCGCCGGTCAGAGTAACCGGCGGCACCGAGATGCGGGTCCGCGAACTCGATGTGGAGTGAATGACGATGTGCACGACGTGCGGCTGCGGCCAGGGTGAAACGAAAATCGACGGACAGGCGGTGCCTGATCCTGAGCATGGGCACGAGCACACTCATGCCGACGGCACCATCCACAGCCATCCCCACGACCATGCCCACGGCGAAGGCCACGACCATGGCCACGCGCATGCCTACGTTCCCGCCCACAGCCATGCCCCGGGCGTGCCGCAGTCGCGCCGCGTGCAGATCGAGCAGGACATCCTCGCCAAGAACGACGCCTACGCCCGCGAGAACCGCGCCTTCCTCGCCGGCCGCCGCGTCTTCGCGCTGAACCTCGTCTCCAGTCCGGGCTCGGGCAAGACCACGCTGCTGGTCAAGACCATAGCGGCGCTCAAGGGCGGCAGGACCGTCGCGGTGATCGAGGGCGACCAGCAGACCAGCCAGGACGCCGAGCGGATCAGGGCCACCGGCGCGAGCGCAATACAAATCAACACCGGCAAGGGCTGCCATCTCGACGCCCACATGGTCGGCCACGCGATCCAGCAGCTCGATCCGGCGGCCCAATCGCTGCTGATGATCGAGAACGTCGGCAACCTCGTCTGCCCCGCGGCCTTCGACCTCGGCGAGGCGCACAAGGTCGTGGTGCTCTCGGTGACCGAGGGCGAGGACAAGCCGATCAAGTACCCCGACATGTTCCGCGCGGCGACGCTGATGCTGCTCAACAAGTGCGACCTGCTGCCGCATCTCGATTTCGACGTCGATCAGGCGATCGCCTACGCCCGCCGCGTCAATCCCGAGATCGAGGTTCTGCGCGTCTCGGCGCGCAGCGGCGAAGGCATGGCCGGCTGGCTGGACTGGATCGAAAGCCACGCCGCCGCCAAATGACGGCGGTCCGCATCCGGGTTTGCGGCATCGTCCAGGGCGTCGGCTACCGGCCCTTCGTCTGGCGTCTCGCCACTGAACTGGGCATCCTCGGCTGGGTCCGCAACGACGCGCAGGGCGTCGAGATCGCGGCCGAAGGCGACGGCGTCGAGCGCTTCGTCGAACGGCTGAAAAGCGAGGCGCCGCCGCTGGCGCGGGTCGACAGCGTCACGGCGAGCGTGGCGGCGATCGAGGGCCATGTCGACTTCCTCATTGCCCACACCGAGGCCAGCGGCCGCGCCGCCACCGCCATCGGCCCCGACAGCGCCGTCTGCGGCGACTGCCTCGCCGACATGTTCGGGCCGGAAAATCGGCGCTGGCGCTACGCCTTCACCAACTGCACTCACTGCGGCCCGCGCTACACCATCACCCGCAATCTCCCCTACGACCGGCCGCAGACCAGCATGGCGGGATTCGTCATGTGCCCGGACTGCCGCGCCGAGTACGACTCGCCGGCGGACCGCCGCTTCCACGCCCAGCCCAATGCCTGTCCGGCTTGCGGGCCCCGGCTCGCGCTGGTGGAGGCGGGCGGCGCCACCCTCGCCGGCGACGCGATCACCGCGACGCTGCGGCTGCTGCGGGATGGCAAGATCGTCGCCATCAAGGGCCTCGGCGGCTACCACCTCGCCTGCGACGCCACCAACGCGGCTGCCGTCGCCGCCCTGCGCAGCCGCAAGCAGCGCGAGGAGAAGCCCTTCGCGGCCATGCTCGCCAATGTCGCGAGCATCGCCCCCTACGCCGCGGCGAGCGAAGCGGAGCGTGCGCTGCTCGAATCGGCCGAGCGGCCCATCGTGCTCCTGCACAAGGCCGCCGGCGCCGATGCTCGACTGGCCGGCATCGCCCCCGGGCTGGCCTGGCTCGGCGTGATGCTGCCCTACACGCCGCTGCAGTGGCTGCTGTTCCACGAGGCCGCCGGGCAGCCCGCGGGCATCGACTGGGTGGCCGCGCCGCAGCCGCTGGCGCTGGTGATGACCAGCGCCAACCCGGGTGGCGAGCCCATCGTGCGCGACGACGACGAAGCGCTGCGGCGGCTCGCCGGCATCGCCGACGCCTTCCTCACCCACGACCGCGCCATCGTCACGCGCTGCGACGACAGCGTACTGCGGTTGCCCGGTCCGCAGTTCATTCGCAGGGCGCGTGGTTTCACCCCCAGGGCGATCAGGCTGGCGAGCGCCGGTCCGTCGGTGCTCGCGGTCGGCGGCTATCTCAAGAATACCGTCTGCCTCACCCGCGACGACGAAGCCTTCGTTTCCCAGCACATCGGCGACCTCGACAACGCACCGTCCTGCGCCATGCTGGAGGAGACGGTCGAACGCCTGATCGACCTGCTCGAGATCGAGCCCACGGTCGTCGCCCACGACCTGCATCCGGATTTCTTCAGCAGCCGTTATGCCGCGACCTTCGCGGCCGAGCGCGGGCTGCCGCTCGTGCCCGTGCAGCACCACCATGCCCATATCGCGGCCATCGCCGCCGAGCATGGCATCGGGCAACCCCTGCTCGGCCTCGCGCTCGACGGCGTCGGACTGGGGACGGACAAAGGCATCTGGGGCGGCGAACTGTTGCGCGTCGATGGCAGGCAATTCGAACGGCTCGGCCACCTCCGCGAAATTCGCCTGCCCGGCGGCGACCGCGCCGCGCGCGAACCCTGGCGCATGGCGGCGGCGGCGCTGCATCTGCTCGGTCGCGGCGACGAGATCGAACAACGCTACTCCGGCAAGGCGTCGCTGCGTCAGATGCTCGAACGCGGTGTGAACTCCCCGCCGACCTCGAGCTGCGGCCGCTGGTTCGACGCGGCGGCAGGCCTGCTCGGCGTGCGCGATGTCGCCGCCTTCGAGGGGCAGGCGGCGATGCTGCTGGAGGGGCTGGCCGAGGTTCATGGCGCGGTGGCACCGCTGGCGGATGGCTACGCTATCGATGCGGCGGGGGCGCTCGATCTCGCGCCGCTGCTGGCGCGGCTATGCGACGAAAAGGACGCCGGCTTTGGCGCCGCACTTTTCCACGCCACGCTGGCGCAGGCGCTGGCAAAATGGACGCTGCAGTCCGCGATGGCGACCGGCATCAGGCGCGTGGCGCTGGGCGGCGGCTGCTTCCTCAACCGGATACTGGCCGCCGGCGTGCGCCGCGCGCTCGAGGATGCCGGCATCGAGGTGCTGGAAGCGCGGCAGGTGCCGCCCAACGATGGTGGCCTGAGCCTCGGCCAGGCCTGGATCGCAATGAAAGGTAAAGACTGACATGTGCCTCGCCATACCCGCCAAAGTCGTCGAACTGCTGCCGGACGACCAGGCCGTGATCGATCTCGGCGGTGTGCGCAAGGAAATCTCGCTGGCCCTGGTCAGCGATGTCGCGGTGAACGACTACGTCATCGTCCATGTCGGCTATGCGCTGAACAAGCTCGACCAGGACGAGGCCGAGAAGACTTTGGCGCTGTTCGCCGAGATCGGGCAAGTGGCGGCCGCATGAGCAGGAAGCAGGGGCCCCGCCGCGCGGGGATGCGACCGCCCGCGATTGCGGCCTGCCGCCGACAACGCGGTGGATCCAGTTGCCACGATGATCCGGAGGCGGCCGCATGAGCAGGAAGCAGGGGCCCCGCCGCGCGGGGATGCGACCGCCCGCGATTGCGGCCTGCCGCCGACAACGCGGCGGGACGGTACGCGATAACGGTTCGGAGGCGGCCGCATGAAATACGTCGACGAGTTTCGCGACGGGAAGCTGGCGCAGGGTCTCGCCGCCGCCATCGCGCGCGAAGCGCGGCCGGAGCGGCACTACGCCTTCATGGAGTTCTGCGGCGGACACACCCACGCCATTTCGCGCTACGGCGTCACCGACCTGCTGCCCGCCAACGTGCGCATGGTGCATGGCCCGGGCTGCCCGGTGTGCGTGCTGCCCATCGGCCGCATCGACATGGCGATCGAGCTGGCGCTCAGGCACCAGGCCATCGTCTGCAGCTACGGCGATTGTTTGCGCGTGCCCGCTTCGGACGGGCTGTCGCTGATGAAGGCCCGCTCCCGGGGTGGGGACATCCGCATGGTCTATTCGGCCGCCGACGCGCTGAAGACCGCGCAGGACAATCCCGCGCGGCAGGTGGCGTTCTTCGCCATCGGTTTCGAGACGACGACGCCGCCGACGGCGGTGGTGGTCAAACAGGCCGCCGCGCTCGGCTTGAAGAATTTCAGCGTGCTCTGCTGCCACGTGCTGACGCCGCCGGCCATGCACCACATCCTCGCCACTCGCCAGCCGAGCGACATCGCCATCGACGGCTTCGTCGGACCGGCCCACGTGTCGACGGTGATCGGCAGCCGGCCCTACGAGGTGTTCGCCAGCGACTACCGCAAGCCGGTGGTCATCGCCGGCTTCGAGCCGCTCGACGTGATGCAGGCCATCCTGATGCTGCTCAAGCAGGTGAATGACGGCCGCGCCGAGATCGAGAACGAATTCACCCGCGCCGTCACGCGCGACGGCAACCCCAAGGCGCAGGCCATCGTCGCCGAAGTGCTGGAGCTGCGCGACGAGTTCGAGTGGCGCGGCCTCGGCGTCATGAAAAAGTCGGCGCTGGCGCTGCGCCGCGAATACGCCGAATTCGACGCCGAGCGGCGCTTTCCGCTGGCCTACAGCGTCGTTCCCGACAACAAGGCCTGCGAGTGCGGCGCCATCCTGCGCGGCGTCAAGCGGCCGCAGGACTGCGCCATCTTCGGCACCGTGTGCACGCCCGAGAACCCCATGGGTTCGTGCATGGTGTCGTCCGAAGGCGCCTGCGCGGCGCACTACACCTACGGACGCTACAAGCAATGACGAAAGTTCGCGAAGGCTACGTCCGCCCACTCGACATCAAGAACGGCCGCGTCGATCTGACCCACGGCTCCGGCGGGCGGGCGATGGTGCAGCTGATCGAGGAACTGTTCGCGCGACATTTCGCCAACGAGTGGCTGGCCCAGGGCAACGACGGCGCACTGCTGCCTCCGGCCGGCGGCCGGCTGGTGATGGCTACCGATGCCCACGTCGTCTCGCCGCTGTTCTTCCCCGGCGGCGACATCGGCTGCCTCTCGGTGCATGGCACCATCAACGACGTCGCGGTGATGGGGGCGACGCCGCTGTGGCTGTCCGCCAGCTTCATCCTCGAGGAGGGCTTTCCCCTGGCCGATCTCGATCGCATCGTCGCTTCGATGGCGCGGGCGTCGAAGGAGGCGGGGGTGCCCATAGTCACCGGCGACACCAAGGTGGTCGAGGCCGGCAAGGCCGACGGCGTCTTCATCACCACCACCGGCGTGGGCATGGTGCCCGAGGACCTCACGCTGTCCGGCGACCGCGCCCGCCCGGGCGACGTGGTGCTGCTCTCTGGCAGCATCGGCGACCACGGCATGGCCATCATGGCCACGCGCGAGAACCTCGGCTTCGCCGCCCCCATCGTCTCCGACACCGCCGCGCTGCACGGCCTGATCGCGGCCATGCTGGCCACCGACGCCGAGATCCGCTGCCTGCGCGATCCGACTCGCGGCGGGCTGGCGACCACGATCAACGAGATCGCCCGGCAGTCCGGCGTCGGCGTCATGCTCGACGAGGCGGCGATCCCGGTCAATGGCGAGGTGGCCGCGGCCTGCGAGTTCCTCGGCCTCGACCCGCTCTACGTCGCCAACGAAGGCAAGCTCGTCGCCATCGTCGCCGCCGCCGATGCCGACACGGTGCTCGCGGCGATGCGTGCGCACCCGCAAGGCAGCCGCGCGGCCCTGATCGGCGAAGTCGTCGCCGACGACCACCATTTCGTGCAGATGACCACCGGCCTGGGCGGCCGCCGCATCGTCGACTGGCTCACCGGCGACCAGCTGCCGCGCATCTGCTGACGTCTCGGGTATGATTTCCCGCGACAAGGAGGAGGAACTTGGGAAACTACCGCATCGACTGCCTCGATGACGATCGGGTGGTACGCATCATCACCGAGGGTCGGCAAGGTCCCGCGGAGCATGCGGTCTGGATCCGCGAAGGGCTGGCCGAGGCCGGCCGGCGTGGCTGCCGCAAGTTCATCGTCGACCACCGCCGGATGGAACTGGACTTCGCTTTCATCGAGATCTACGAATGGCCGCGCCAACTGAAGGCGATGGGCGTCGAGGCGGGCATGCGCGTGGCGATCGTCATCGCCGCGACCGATCCCAAGACGCAGGACTACCGCTTCTTCGAGGACGTCGCCTTCAACAACGGACTGCCGCTGATGCGGCTGTTCAGCGACTACGATCCGGCGCTGAACTGGTTGCGCGAGGGCTAGCCGCGATGCAGCGCTTCACCATCTCGCTCGACGACGATCTCGCCCGTGAATTCGACCGCCTGATCGCCGAGCGCGGCTACCAGAACCGCTCCGAGGCGGTGCGCGACCTGCTGCGCGGACAGCTCGAGGCGGCGCGGCCGGCCGACGCCGGCCACTGCGTCGCCAACCTCTCCTATGTCTACAACCACCACGAGCGCGACCTGGCCGAGCGCCTGACGGCCCTGCAGCACGGCCACCACGACCTCACCGTGGCCACCATGCATGCCCACCTCGACCACGACAACTGTCTCGAGAGCGTGATCCTCAAGGGGCCGGCCGCGCAGGTGCGCGCCTTCGCCGCGGCGCTGACGGCCGAGCGCGGCGTGCGCCACGGGATTCTCAACGTCGTCGCCGTCGAGGTCGACCGCGGCAGCCATGACCACGGCTACGCGCCGCGCGGCAAGGTGGCGGCGCACAGCCATTTCAAGCCGAAGAGCTGACGCCGCTTAGCCGCTCAGGCGCACGAGCCAGAGCTCCTTGAGCGGACCGCTGTCGCCTGCATCGGCGGCCCTCAGCGCGGCGAAGTAGTCCGCGCGCTCGGCGTTGCCTGCCGCCGGGTCGAGCGGCGGCAGTCCCAGGCGGTAGGCCAGCGCCACCAGCAGGATGCGGCCGACGCGGCCGTTGAAATCCTTGAACGGGTGTATCCACTGAAAACGCCAGTCGGCCCAGGCCAGCAATTCCGCGATGGATTCCACGCCGGCGACATGGCGCGTGCGTTCCTCGAGATCGAGGCAGAAATTGCGGACCTGTACCGGCACCTCGAAGGCCGGCGGCGGCAGGTGGGCGCCTACCTGCACGTCGGTGCTGCGGAAGCCGCCGGCCCAGTCCGGAAACAGCTCGCCGGCGATGCAGCGGTGAATGTCTCGCAGCCAGTCGGCCGAGAATTCGATGGCGGCGGGTTCGGTATCGAGCACCTCGTCGAGGCAGTCGGCGACCTTGGCCGCGAGGCGCTCGGCGACTTCGCCGTAAGTGAGCGTGCCGGCCGCGCTGGCCAGCTCGCGCGTGGCGTCTAGCGGCCGGGTCGAGTCCGCAGCGCCGCCACTCGGGTGCGATCCACCGGCTCGTTCTCCAGCGCCATCGAGCTCAGGGTGAAGTCCAGCACTTTCGCCCGATAGGCGGCGCGCAGGCTGGCCGCGTCCGCGTGGCGGGCACGCCACTGGCTCAGACGTTGCTCGATTTTTTGGATTTGGCGAGGTGTCATGGCAATTATCGTCGCATGGCGCGGAAGGGGGTGCAAGCGGTGAGCGAGATCGCGGCATAGGACATGATCTTATACGGCGCATGTTGTAGCAGCAAACGCTTTGCGCCCGGGGCAAATGATTGATCTGCCTCAACACGGTGCGCCGCAGCTCGGGCACACTGCCGCGTGTGAAGAATATGCAAACTCTGCATACGCGGTGGCGTCATGGAAATTGATCTTCCCCGCGACTGGGCTGCGCTGTGCGCGCTGGTGTTCGTGCTCGGCATGAAGCACGGTTTCGACGCCGACCACCTCGCCACCATCGACGGCCTCACGCGCTTCAACGCGCGCAGCAAGCCGCGGCTGGCGCGGCTGTGCGGCATGCTGTTTTCGCTCGGCCACGGCATCGTGGTGGTGGCGATCGCGCTGATGGTCAGCCTCGTCGCCGCCCACTGGCAGGCGCCGGCATGGCTCGAGGCCTCGGGCATGGCGATCTCGGTGCTGTTCCTCACCGCGCTGGGCCTGCTCAACCTGCACGCGGTGCTGAGCGCGGCGCCGCACGAGGTGGTGCGCCCGGTCGGACTGAAGGGGCGCTGGCTCGGCGGCCTCGCACAAAGCTCGCATCCGCTGCTGATCATGACCGTCGGCGCCCTGTTCGCCTTGTCCTTCGACACCGTCAGCCAGGCTGCGCTGTTCGCGGTCACGGCCGAGCATTTCGGCGGCTGGCGCGAGGCGGCGCTGCTCGGCCTGCTGTTCATGCTCGGCATGCTCGTCACCGATGGCGCCAACGGCCTGTGGATTTCGCGGCTGATCCGCCGCAGCGACGAGGTGGCGCGCATCGCCTCGCGCGTGATGGGCGTGGCGGTCTCCCTGCTGAGCCTCGGCGTCGCCGCATTCGGGCTTGCCAAATGGACGCTGCCGGCGGTCGACGCCTGGGGCGAGGGCAAGGAACTCGCCTTCGGCACGGCCGTGATGCTGACCATCGCGCTGGCCTTCGTCGCCGCGCTGCGCCTGGCGCGGCGGCCCGTCAAGGCATGACGGGTTTCGATGCCGGGCGCGTCCGTGTCCGGCTGTCGCTGGCGGATGGCATCGTCTCCGCGGTCGACGTTGCCTGCGAGCGCCCCGACGTCGCCGCCGCGCTGCGCGGCCGGCCTGCCGACGAGGTGGTGACGCTGGTCCCCCTGATCTACTCCCTCTGCGGCCAGGCCCAGGGCATCGCCGCGCGCCTTGCGCTGGCTGCGGCGCGCGGCGAGGCGACGGCGCCGCATGTCGATGCCCGCGTCGCCGCCGAGGCGCTGCGCGAGCATGCCTGGAAATTGCTGGTCGACTGGCCGAAGGCGCTGGGCCTGGCGCCCGACGAAGCCCTGTTCGTGCGCGTCGCCAGGACCGCCCCGGGAACGGGCGGCGCGCTGGCGGCGGAGCTTCGGGCGAAGCCCGTGTTCGCGGGCGGCGGTGACGCGCTGCTGGCGGAACGCATCGCCGCGCGCGGGGCGGAACTGCTGGCGCTGCTGGAAGGCAGGCCGACGCCGGCCGGAAGCGTCGCCGCAACCGCGCTCGAGCCCGGGCGGGGTATGGCCGACGTGATGACGGCGCGCGGCGGGCTGCGCCACGAGATCGCGCTCGACGGCGATCGCATCGCGAGCTACGCGATCGAGGCACCCACCGACCGCCTGTTCCGCCAGGACGGCCCGCTGCCCGGGCTGTTGCTGGGGCTGGGAAAAGTTATGCGAAGCGGTATCCAAGGGGACGGCGCTGCCGCCACGGCGGAGCGCCTGGTGATGGCGCTCGATCCCTGCGTCCCCTGGGAGCTGGAGATCGCCTGAACTATTTCAGGTCGCTGCCGCAGTCGGCGATCAGCCTGTGCCGGTCGAACTGCAGCTGCGGCGGCAATTCGCCGCAGATCACCGCGATATCGGCCAAGCCGGCATCCAGCGCCGGACGCCATGCGCCCTCGCGCGTGGCCTCGTAATGGCCGACGATCCTGTTGCCGCCGGTGAGCACGCGGAACCAGGCGACCCCGGTGCCGGCGCAATCGAGGCGCTGCACGCCGCTGACCGCGGCGCGCTTTATCTGGCCGCCCGACGCGGCGCAGAGTTTCTCCAGCTCGACACCCCCCAAGGGGACTTCCTTTATGTTCCCGGCCGCGCCGGGGACGGTATCCCTTGCGGACGGGGCGTCATCGGCGTGAGCGATGCCGATGGCAAGCAATGCGATCAGGGCGATGGACGCTTTCATGGCCCGCGAGCATGGGGCAGGGCGGGCACCGCTGCCTTGATTCGCGTCAGGTCGCCGCAGCGGCGTGCTGGCGCCACCAGAGCACGAGGGTGGCGATGGCCGTGACGGCCACCGCCGGCAGGGCGATCAGGTTCAGGGTGTTCCAGCCCTCGCCGGTGATCAACACGCCGCTGGAAAGGGATGTCACGCCCTGCACGGCGAAGACGAGGAAGTCGTTGAAGCCTTGCGCCTTGGCCTTCTCTTCGCTGCGGTAGGTCTCGGTGAGCAGGGTGGTGCCGCCGATGTAGAGGAAGTTCCAGCCGACGCCGAGCAGGGTCAGCGCCCACCAGAAGTGCATCACCGAGGCACCGGACAGCGCGACGGCGATGCAGGCGAAGTTGAGCAGCGCCCCGATGAGCATGATCGGCAATGTGCCGAAGCGCTTGATCAGGTGGCCGGTGAAGAAGGAGGGCGCGAACATGCCGATGACGTGCCATTCGAGCACGAAGGCGGCCTCGGCGAAGGGGTAGCGGCAGAGATCCATGGCGATCGGCGTCGCCGTCATCAGCAGGTTCATCACGCCGTAGCCGCAGGCGGCCGCGAGGACGGCGACGAGGAACTTCGGCTGGCGCGCGATTTCGCCGAGCGGCCGGCCCCTGGCCTGCCGTTCGGCGGCGGACAGCGGCGGGATGTCGAGGCGGCTGGCGAGCAGCAGCGAGAGGAAGGCGAAGACCGCGAGCACCAGGTAGCTCGCCATGAAGGTCGGCTCGAGCAGCGTGCGCGTGTGCTTCGAGAGTTCCGGCCCGATCACGCCGCCGAGGATGCCGCCGGCGAGCGTCAGCGAGATCGCGCGGCTCTTCCACGTCAGCTCGGCCGCGTCGGCGGCGGCGAAACGGTATTGCTGGCCGAAGGCGTTGTAGGCGCCGGCGAGCAGGGTGCCCGCGCAGAGCGTCCAGAAGCTGCCGATGGAGACGGCGTAGGCGCTGGTCAGCGCGCCGGCCATGCCCAGCGTCGAGCCGAGCATGAAGCCGGCGCGGCGGCCGTGGCGCTTCATGAAGAAGGCGGCCGGCAGGGTGGTCAGCGCCGCGCCGATGACATAGGCGGTGACCGGGAAGGTCGCCAGCCACAAAGTCGGCGCCAGCGACACGCCGACCAGGCCGTTGACGGCGACGAGGGTGACGCCGTTGGTGAGCAGGAAGCCCTGCGCGACGGCGAGGAGGAGGATGTTGCGGTGGGTGGGATTCATCGGCCCGCAGTCTAGTCGACTGCGGCCGTTATTCCGAGCGCAGCGCCTCGAGCGGGTCGAGCTGGGCCGCATGGCGCGCCGGCAGGACGCCGGCGACGAGGCCGATGACGATCGCGCTGATCTCGGCCACCACGGCATAGCTCCAGGGCGTGTGCACCGGCAGCGCCGGCACGGCGACGGCGAGGATGGCGGCGATGCCCGAACCGAGCGCGAGGCCGGCGGCACCGCCGAGCGCGGCGAGCACGGCGGCCTCGCCGAGGAAGAGCAGCATGATGCGGCGTTGCGTGGCGCCGATGGCACGCAGCAGGCCGATCTCGGCGGTGCGCTCGGACACGGCGATGGTGAGGATGGTGAGGATGCCGACGCCGCCGACCAGCAGCGAGATGCCGCCGATGGCGGCGACGGCGAAGGTGATGGCGTCGAGCACGGTGCCGAAGACCTCGAGCATCTTCTGCTGCGGCGTGACGGTGTAGTCTTCGCGCCCGTGGCGCGCGGTCAGCACGCGCTTGATGCCTTCCTCGACCTCGGCCAGCGGCGCGGTCGGCTCGTAGGTGACGTGGATTTCCGCGAGGCTCTCGCGGTTGAACATTTCCAGGGCGCGGCCGACGGGGATGTAAACCGTGTCGTCGAGGTCGAAGCCGAGCACCTGGCCCTTGGGCGCCATGACGCCGACGACGCGGTAGCGCTCGCCGCCTACGCGCATGCGTGCGCCGAGAGGATTTTCGTCGGGGAACAGTTCCTGCGCCACCTTGGCGCCGAGGACGACGAAGGCGCGCGCCGCGCGCGGATCGTCGGCGGGGAGGAAGTCGCCGACGGCGAGCTTCATGCGCAGCGTCTGGTGGAAGGTGTGGCCCGTGCCGTAGAGGGTCACGCGGCGCGAGCGGCCGGCATGCTCGACGTCGGCGTTGCCCTGCACCATCGGGTCGGAAAGCAGGATGTGCGGCGCGTGTTGCAGGGCGATGGCGTCCTCGATCGACAGCGGCCGCACGGTGTTGATGGCGCCGAGGCCGCCGCCGCCGTGCGTGCTGGTCTTGCCCGGCTGGATGCCGATGAGGTTGGTGCCGAACTGGGTGAACTCGTCGATGACGAAGCGGTGCAGGCCTTCGCCGATGCTGGTGAGCAGGATGACGGCGGCGATGCCGACGGCGATGCCCAGCGCCGTGAGGAAGGTGCGCAGCCGGTGCGCGCTGAGCGACAGCCAGGCGAAACGGACGAAGTCGGCGGTGCGCATCATGCCCTCGCCGGGCCGCCCCAAGAGGGCATGCGCCCCCCCGTGGGGGGCAGCGTCCGCAGGGGATACCGTCCCTGGCTGCGCCGGGGAAATAAGCCGGATTTGCGAGCGTGGGGGGCCATATGGGTCATCTGCGAGACAACGCGAGAACCGGATCGAGCTTCGCGGCCTGCCGCGCCGGAGCCACCGAGAACAGCACGGCGGTACCGATGGCGGTGAGTGGCGCGGCGATCACCGCCCACCACGGCGCGGTGAACGGAATGGTCGGATAGAGCTGGCCGATCAGCAGCTGGCCGAGCTTGCCGGCGACGAGGCCGACGGCGCCGCCGCCCAGCGCGAGCAGCACGGCCTCGGTGAAGAAGATGGCGCGGACCTGCACGCCGCTGGCGCCGAGCGCCTTGAGCAGGCCGATCTCGCGCCGCCGCTGCGACACCGCGATCAGCATCACGTTCATGATCAGGATGCCGGCGACGGCGAGGCTGATGGCGGCGATGCCGCCCACGGCCAGCGTCAGCGCGGTGAGAATGCGGTCGAAGGTGGCGAGGATGGCGTCCTGGGTGATGACCGTGACGTCGTGCTCGCCCTCGTGGCGCGCGGCGAGGATGGTCATCGCCTCTTCCTTGGCCAGCTCGATCTGCTCGCGGCTCTTGGCCTCGAACAGGATGCGGAACAGCGAATCGGTGTTGAACAGCGCCTCGGCCGACGCCACCGGCACGATCACCACCTCGTCGGTATTGAAGCCCATCGACTGTCCCTGCCTGGCGATGAGGCCGATGACGCGGAAGCGGCGGTCGCCGATGCGCAGCCATTCGCCGAGCGGCTGCGTCGCGCCGAAGATCTCGCGCGCCACGGTGCTGCCGATGACGCAGACCGGCTCGGCGTGGTGCGGGTCGCCCGGCGGCAGGAACTTGCCCTGGGCCAGTTCCATGCGGCGGACGTCGAGCAGCTCGGCGGTCGAGCCGAGCACCACCGACTCGCGGATGCGCGAGCCCCAGCGCACGTCGCCCGCGCCGACGATCAGCGGCGCGATCTTGCGCACGGCGCGGCTCCGCAGCAGCGCGTAGGCGTCGTCCAGGGTCAGCGGGCGCGGGGTCTTGCCGACGACGATGCCGGGCGAGACGCCGCCGGTGGCGGTACGCCCGGGGATCACGATGAGGAGATTGGTGCCGAGCGAGCCGAACTGGTCGAGCACGTAACGTCGCGCGCCCTCGCCGAGCGAGCTGACCACGACCACGGCGGCGACGCCGATGCTCATGGCGAGCAGGATCAGCAGCGTGCGCGCGCGGTTGCCGCGCACGACCTGCCAGGCGAAGTCGAGCAGATCGGGGAAGCGCATGGGTGAAAGTATGCGCCATCGGCCGCGAACGCGGTGTGTCCCGCGCCGCCACCTTTGATGGAAGTCAAATCCTGCGCGACGTCCGGTGCTAGGCTTCGTGCAATGAATCCGCTCCTGCCCGAACAGCTCTGCCGCCGCTGCGATCCGCAAGCGCTCGGCTTCGCCACCACCGCCGACGTCACGGAGACCGTCGACATCGTCGACCAGACGCGCGCCATCGATGCCGTCAAGTTCGGCATCGCCGTCAAGCGGCCGGGCTTCAACCTGTTCGTGCTGGGCGAGCCGGGCAGCGGCCGCCACTCCGCCGTGCGCCGCCTGCTCGAGGCCCGTGCCGCCACCGAAGCCATCCCCGGCGACCTCTGCTACGTGAACAACTTCGCCGAGCCCAACCGGCCGCGGCTGCTGCAATTGCCGGCGGGGCGCGGTGCGCGGCTCAAGGCCGACATGCAGCAGTTCGTCTCCGAGCTGGCCAAGGCCATCACCGCGGCCTTCGAGAGCGACGAGTATCGGGCGCGCGTCGAGGCCATCCAGGAGGAGTTCAAGGAGCGGGAGGAGGGCGCGCTGCGCGCGCTGGGCCAGGCCTCGTCTGAAGTCGGCATCGCGCTGCTGCGCACGCCGCACGGCTTCGTCTTCGCCCCGATCAAGGGCGAGGAGACCATGAGCTCGGAGGAATTCCAGGCGTTGCCGGACGATGAGAAGGAGCGCTACGGCAAGATCATGGAGGAGCACGGCGAGAAGCTGCAGAAGCTGATGCACCAGTTTCCGCGCTGGCGCCGCGAGATGCAGGCGCGGCTGAAGGATGTCAGCCGCGACACCATGCGCTTCGCCGTCGGCCACCTGGTCGAGGAACTCAAGGAGAACTACGCCGATCTCGCCAACGTCGCCGGGTTCCTCGACCAGGTGCTGGAGGACGTCGTCGACAGCGCCGAGGAACTGCGCGAGACGCCGAAGAGCGAAGGCGATGTCAGTGGCGTCGTCATCAGCGGCAGCCTGCCGCTGGCGCGCTACCAGGTCAACCTGCTGGTCGATCACGCGGCGACGACGGCGGCGCCGGTGGTGACCGAGGACAATCCGATCTACCCCAACCTGGTCGGCCGCGTCGATCACATCGCCCACATGGGCACGCTGGTCACCAACTTCACCATGATCATGGCCGGGGCCCTGCACCGCGCCAACGGCGGCTACCTGGTGCTCGACGCCGACAAGCTGCTGACCCAGCCCTACGCCTGGGAGGGCCTGAAGCGGGCGTTGAAATCGGCGCAGGTGCGCATCGAGTCGCTGGGCCAGGTCTATGGCCTGATGAGCACGCTGTCGCTCGAGCCCGAGCCGATGCCGCTGGCGGTCAAGGTGGTGCTGGTCGGCGAGCGCCTGGTGTATTACCTGCTGAAGGAATACGACCCCGAGTTCGACGAGTTGTTCAAGGTCGCCGCCGACTTCGAGGACGAGGTGGTGCGCGACGCCAACAACACGGCGCGCTATGCCCGCTTCATCGCCACCCTGGCGCATGCCGACGGCCTGCGGCCGTTCGCCGCCGCCGCAGTGGCGCGGGTGATCGAGCACGCGGCGCGTCTGGCCGATGATGCCGAGCGCCTGTCGGCGGCGACGCGGCGCATCCGCGACCTGATGGTCGAGGCCGACCACCGCGCCGGCGAGGCCGGGCGCGCCACGGTCGAGGCCGACGACATAAAGTCGGCGCTGGCGGCACGGCGCCATCGCGCCGACCGCCTGCGCGAGGCCGGCGACGAGCAGATCCTGCGCGGCGTGCGGCTGATCGACGTCGCCGGCAGCCACGCCGGCCAGGTCAACGGCCTGGCCGTTTTCGACCTCGGCGAGTATCGCTTCGGCCATCCCGTGCGCATCACCGCCACGGCGCGCATCGGCGAGGGCGACGTGGTCGACATCGAGCGCGAGTCCGAAATGGGCGGCGAGATCCACACCAAGGGCGTGCTCATCCTCACCTCCTTCCTCGCCGCGCGCTACGCCCGCGCGCTGCCGCTGTCGCTTTCCGCTAGCCTGGTGTTCGAGCAGTCCTACGGTCCGGTCGAGGGCGACTCGGCCTCGCTGGCCGAGCTGTGCGCGCTGCTCTCGGCGCTGTCGGGCGTGCCGATCAAACAGTCGCTGGCGGTGACCGGCTCGGTCAACCAGTTCGGCCGCGTCCAGGCCATCGGCGGCGTCAACGAGAAGATCGAGGGCTACTTCGACATCTGCGCCGCCAAGGGCCTGAGCGGCGAGCAGGGCGTCGTCATTCCGGCCGCCAACGTCGTGCACCTGATGCTGCGCGAGGACGTCGTCGCCGCCTGCGCCGAGGGACGCTTCCGCATCTGGCCCGTCGCCGATGTCGACGAGGCGATCGAACTGCTCACCGGCGTGCCGGCGGGCGTGCCCAACGACAAGGGCGAGGTGCCCGAGGGCAGCATGAACTACCTCGTCGCCACCCAGCTGGCCGAGCTATCGGCGCTGCGCCAGGCCTACGGCGCAGCGGCGCACGGCAAGCGGCGCAAGCACAAGCGCGACGAGTAGGGCTCAGCTCTCGTCGGCGACGATCTCGCCGTCGACGATGCGGATGCGCCGCCTGGCGCGGCCGCCGATCTCGCCGTCGTGGGTGACGATGACCAGGGTGCCGCCCGCGGCGTGGAGCTGCTCGAGCACGCCGATGACCTCCTGGCCGGTGTGGCGGTCGAGGTTGCCGGTCGGCTCGTCGGCGAGGATCACCCCCGGCCGCATCGACATGGCGCGGGCGATGGCGACGCGCTGGCACTGGCCGCCGGAGAGCTGGTCGGGGCGGTGGCCGGCGCGTTCGGCGAGGCCGTATTCGCCGAGCAGGGCATCGAGGCGGCGGCTGCGTTCGGCGGGATCGATGCCGGCGAGCACCATCGGCAGCTCGATGTTCTGCGCGGCGGTGAGGCGGGGCACCAGGTGGAAGAACTGGAAGACGAAGCCGATCTTTTCGCGCCGCACGCGCGCCAGCTCGTCGTCGGACAGCGCCGTCACGTCGCGCTCGTCGAGGAAGTAGGAACCGGCGTTCGGCCGGTCGAGCAGGCCGATGATGTTCAGCAGCGAGGACTTGCCCGAGCCCGACGGCCCCATGATGGAAAGGTATTCTCCGGCGGCGATGGCGAGGTCGACGCCGCGCAGCGCATGCACTTCCTCGTCGCCGACGGGGAAGACGCGCTCGATGCCGGTGAGCCGGATCATTGAGGTCCCCACCCCCCAACCCCCGCCCGTCGGCGGGGGAGGCAACATGCTCGCTGCGCTCGGTTGTAACGGGGGACGTTGTTGCGGTTCCCGCTGGGGTCGCGCGTTCCACGCGCTCCAGTCAGTGCCTCGCCTTGGGGCGGCCCGGCGGCGAGGCTGGCTGGAAGCGGTCTCATTTTCCGCCGGTCGCCGCGCCGCTGTTGCCCTTGGCTTCGGCCACGGCCCTGGCGCCGGCCTTGACGCCTTCGCGGTCGAGCGAGGTGACGACCTTGTCGCCCTGCGCCAGACCGCTCGTGACCTCGGTGAATTCCCAGTTGGTGAGACCGATCCCGAGCTTCTTCTCCTCCAACACGCCGGCGGCGGTCAGTTGCAGCACGCGGTTGTTGGGCATCAGCGCCGAGGTCGGAATGCGCAGCACCTTGTCGCGGCCCTGCACCACCACCTCGATGTCGGCGCTGTAGCCGATCAGCAGGTGCCTGGCCTCGCCCGGGTCGTCGAACTCGACCTCGACCTCGACGGTGCGCGCCTGCTTCTCCAGCGCCAGCACGTAGGGAGCGATACGTCGAACGTGGCCGGTGAATTGGCGGCCGCGGTAGGCGTCGAGCGTGATGCGGCCCTTCATGCCGACCTTGAGCTGGGCGGCGTCCACCTCGTCGATCGGGGCGGTGACGTAGATGCAGCTGTCGTCGATGAGGTCGATCGCCGGCAGCGTCGGGATGCCGGGCGGCGAGGGTGTCAGGTATTCGCCGATTTCGCCGTTGATCTCGGCGACGATGCCGGCGAAGGGCGCGCGCAGCACCGTGCGCTCGGTATCGGCGTGCGAGGCGGCGATGCGCGCCTGCGCCTCGCCGACGCTGGTGCGCGTGGCCTCGCAGGTGGCGGCGCGCGATTGCGCATCGGCCTCGGCGCGGATCACCGCCTGCTCCGAAACGAAATTCTGATCGCGCAGCTGGCGTGCGCGGCGCGCCTCGCTCTTCGCCGCCTCGGCCAGCTGGCAGGCCTCGGTGACCCGGGCACGGGCGGTGGCGAGCTGCTCGCGCGAGACGCGTTCGCGCGCGGAAAAGTCGTCGTTCCACAATTCCAGCAGCAGCTCGCCGGCGGCGACGCGCTGGCCCTTCTTCACCGGCAGCTTTTCGATGCGGCCGGCCGCCGGCGGCGCGATCTTGGCGCGGCGGCAGGCGGCGACGGAGCCGGCGCGGGTGTTGGCCACGGTCATCTCGACACGGCCGGCTTCGGCACCGGCGACCAGCACGGCGACGGGTTTCTGCCGCGTGAGGTAGAGGAAGCCGGCGACCATTGCGGCGATCACGACGCAGGCGATCAGGAGGGGCCGCCACAGGCGGCGGGAAACGATGGCCATTTCAGCTCAGGCGGGAACGTCGGGTTCGAGCATGCGCTCGAGGAGGGCGATGCGATCCTTGATATGCAGCTTGCGCTTCTTCAACCGTCGCAGCATCAACTCGTCGCGAGGCGGATTTTCCAGGAGCCGCGCGATCACCGCGTCGAGGTCGCGATGCTCGACGCGCAGCTCGGCCAGTCGGGCATGCAGCAGTTCGGGAGGATCGGTGGCTTGCATGGGGCTATGGTATGCCGCCGCGGCGGGATTTGGCAAACGCCGCGGCTGTTTCCGCCGCGCCGGCGACGGCTAGAATGGGGCGGGCAATTCAACGCGGGGGCAAACGCATGGGCCATACGAAATCTTGTGAAGTCGGGCTGGCCGTCAGGACCACCGAGGAATTGCTCAAGGCCCTCGACGATCTGCGCCAAGCCTGGAAGCGCGATCCCTCCACCCTGCCGAAGGGTCTGTCGTGTTCCGAGTCCAAGGAGGGCCAGTTCGTCCTGGTGGCGGCGGAAGCGGCCTTCGTCACGATTCCCGGCGCATGCGTCATCAAGGGCATCGGCGCGATAGAACTGGTGGGCTCGGCGCCGGCTTTCGAGGAGGGCGCCAATTCGAAAGCCTTGATCCTCAAGGACACGGCAGAAGGCTGGAAGTTTTCCGTCAAGTTCGTGGTGCCGATAGTCCGCGAGAGAAATGCGAAGTAAGTCCGGCCTCAGCCTCCACGCGAGTCTCGCAATCTGCGCCGGGCTAGCTCAGTCTGTCCCCGATTTCACCCGCCGGATTCCACCTGATTCCGATGTGCTTGGCAATGTCGGAGCTTGGGTTTAGTCTTGGGACTGATTCGCAGGGACTCTTGGAAAAATCATCATGACCAAATACATCGGAATACTCACTTCCGGCGGCGACAGCCCCGGCCTCAACGCGGCGATCCGCGGCGTCGGCAAGGCGGCGCTGGGCCACCACGGCATGCACATCATCGGCTTCCGCGACGGTTTTCGCGGCCTCATGGAGAACCGCACGGCGCCGCTCGACGGCGGCCAGCTCTCGGGCATCCTCACTTCGGGCGGCACCATCCTCGGCACCAGCCGCGACAAGCCGCACAAGATGCCGGTCGGCGGCAAGATCCTCGACATGACCGACGCCATTGTCGGCAACTATTACGACAACCACCTCGACTGCCTGGTCTGCCTCGGCGGCGGCGGCACGGCGAAGAACGCGCTGCGCCTGAAGCAGAAGGGCCTCAACGTCATCACCCTGCCCAAGACCATCGACAACGACGTCGCCGGCACCGACATCACCTTCGGTTTCGACACCGCGCTGGGCATCGCCACCGAGGCCATCGACCGCCTGCACAGCACGGCGCACAGCCACCACCGCATCATCGTCGTCGAGATCATGGGCCACCGCGCCGGCTGGCTGGCGCTGGGCGCGGGCATCGCCGGCGGCGCCGACGTGATCCTGCTGCCGGAGATTCCCTACGACGTCGAAATCGTCGCCGAGGCCATCCGCGAGCGGGCCCGCGGCGGCAAGCCGTTCTCCATCGTCGCCGTGGCCGAGGGCGCCGTCTCGAAGCAGGAGCTGGCCGCGTTGGCCGAGCGCACGAAGAAGCCGGCCAAGGGCAAGGTGAACCGCAAGGCAGACGATACCGAGGCCGATGCCGCGGCCATCCTCTATGCCGACCGCACGCTGCGCCTGGCACGCAAGCTGGAGCAGCTGACCGGGCTCGAGGCGCGCCCGACCATCCTCGGCCACCTGCAGCGCGGCGGCGCGCCGTCGGCGGCCGACCGCATCCTCGCCACGCGTCTGGGCACGGCCTGCGCCGACCTGATCGCCAAGGGCACTTTCGGCGTGATGGTGGCGGCGAAGGGCGAGGCGACGCGGCCGGTGAAGCTGGAAGAGGTCGCCGGCAAGGTGAAGACGGTGCCGCAGGATCATCCGCTGATCCTGTCGGCGCGTCGCGTCGGCACCAACTTCGGCGACTGACGCGCCGGCCCGGCTAGAAGCCGGCGCCCCAGCGGTGCTGCCAGGCGATTGCGACGGTATCGAAGTCGCTGCCGGTGCGCGTATACACGCCGGAGCTCGCAAGGATCTTGATCGAGTTGTGGCGATCGACGGGCAGCGCGAGCGTGGCGCCGATGCGGGAATTCTGCTGCAGGTCGTTGCCGCGGACGCCGTCGAGCGTGGTGCGTCCGCCGCCGTAATGGGTGGCCGTCAGCGCCGCCCAGATGCCCGCGGCGAAGTTGTAGATCAGGTGCCCCTGCATCGAGTAGATGGGTTCCTGCTCGCGGCGCTTGCCGCCGAAGAAGTCGGTGTTGTCGCCATAGAAGGTCGCGTTCGCCGCCAGTTCCAGTGCCCATGGCCCCAGCGCTTTGGATAGGCCGAGTCCGGGAGTGACCGACCAGCGGTTGGTGCCGATGTTCACCAGCTTGTCGTGATCGTACTGCCCCGTCGGCAGCGACACCTGGACGCTGCCGCCGACGACGAGATACTGGCGGTAGCCAGCGAATTCCCGGGGCGAGAGTGCCGGTGCGCCGAGGAAATTCACGGCCAGGCTGAGCTTGGGATCGCCGTAGCCGGAAACCTCGCGCGCCGCGGGCTTGCCGGCGAACTCTGCCGTGCCCTTGAGCGAGGCGTAGGGCAAGACGACGTTGAATTTCGCCGACTGCCCGCCGATTTCCAATACGCGGCCATAGGCGAGGATCGCGGCATCGGTCGTGAGCTTGGCGTTGGTCAGGGGCACCGAGGGGTCGAAGGCGACGCCGCCTTCCGATCGGGCGTAGCCCGCGATCAGGAAGTTGATGCCGATCGGGGCATTGGTATAAGCGCGGGGTTCGGCTTCCTGGGCCAGCGCGCAGCCGCCGGCGAGCAGCATGGCGGCTGCGGCCGCGGTTCGCAGGAAGGCGTGGTGTCGGCGCTTCATTTCTTCTTCCGGCGCGGCACGCCGTTGCCGAAAATATCGTCCTGGGCGAGTTGGCAGATGGCGGCGGTGATCGGGTGGGTCAGGCGTCGCTCGGTGGTGATGGCGAAGATCTGTTCGCGCACCGCATCGATTCTACCGACGACCTGGACATGGTGCTGTTCGACGATGTGCTGCTCGATCGCCGTCGGCGCCACGCAGAGGCCGGCGCCGACCTGGGCGAAGGCCATGAGCAGGGCGCTGTCGTCGAATTCGCCGACGATGCGCGGCCGCAGGCGCTGCGCTTCGAACCAGCGCATCAGTCGCGCATGGAGCGCGACGTCGGCGCCGGGCAGGAGGAAGGGCGCGCCGTCGATGATCTGCGGGAAGGGCCGGGTGGCCCGGCCGAGGAGGCTCCTGGCGCCGAACACCGTCACGCCGCTTTCGCCGAGGAAGTGGTCGTAGCCGCGGACGTTGAGGTTCTCGGGCATGGGGCGGTCGGCGATGAGCATGTCGAGGCGATGCACCGCCAGGTCGGCGAGCAGGGTCGCCAGCCGCCCTTCGCGACAGATCAGCCGCACCGGTTCCTCCAGCCTGAGGGAAGGCTCGACCAGGCGGTAGGCCACCATTTTCGGCACGGAGTCGGCGATGCCGACGCGAAACGGGGTGCCTTGGGCCGATTCGTCGGTGACGGACTCGAGCATCTCGTCGCCCAAGGCGAAGATCTGTTCGGCGTAGCCGAGCATGCGCTGGCCGCTTTCGGTCAGTTCGAGGCCGCGCCCGACACGGCGGAACAGTTCGATGCCGAGGGCCGCCTCGAATTCGCTCAGCTGGCCGCTGATCGACTGGGGCGTCAGATGGAGCTGCTCGCTGGCGCGCGCGATGCTGCCGGCCTTGGCGACCATCCAGAAGTAACGCAAGTGCTTGTAGTTGAGGCTGGCCATGTCGCAAAAAACATCGAGTCAGTCGATGGATCGCTAAATAATATTCGATTTGTGCGATGTCTTGGGGGCCATTAGACTGGCGGCGTTTTCAGTTCTGCAAGGAGCATACCCCGTGAAACGCGTCATTCTGCTGATCGCCACCAACCTCGCCATCATGCTCGTGCTGGGCATCGTGACGACCCTCACCGGCGCCAACCGGTTCTTCACCACCGGCGGCCTCGATCTCGGCAAGCTGCTGTTGTTCGCCGCCATCATGGGCTTCGGCGGCGCCTTCATGTCGCTGTGGATGTCGAAGACCATCGCCAAGTGGAGCACGGGCGCCCGCGTCATCGAGGCGCCGCAGAATTCGACCGAGTTCTGGCTGGTCGAGACGGTGCGCCGCTTCGCCGAAAAATCCGGCCTGCCGATGCCCGAGGTGGCGATCTACGAAGGCGAGCCGAATGCCTTCGCCACCGGCGCCAGTCGCAGCAGTTCGCTGGTTGCCGTGTCCACCGGCCTGCTGCAGACCATGACGCGCGAGGAGGCCGAGGCAGTGATCGCCCACGAGGTCGCCCACATCGCCAACGGCGACATGGTGACGCTGACCCTGATCCAGGGTGTGGTCAACACCTTCGTTTTCTTCCTCGCCCGCGTCGTCGGCTACCTGGTGGATTCCTTCCTGCGCCGCGGCGACTCGGAATCGTCCGGCCCCGGCATCGGCTACATGGTCACCGTGGTGGTCTGCGACATCGTCTTCGGCATCCTCGCCAGCATCGTCGTTATGTGGTTCTCGCGCCAGCGCGAATTTCGTGCCGACGCGGGCGCCGCCCAGCTGATGGGCACGCCGCAGCCGATGATGAACGCGCTGCGTCGCCTCGGCGGCATGGAAGCGGGCGAGCTGCCGCAGAACGTCGCCACCGCCGGCATCAATGGCCGCCCCGGCTGGATGGCGCTGTTCTCCAGCCACCCGCCGCTGGAAGAGCGCATCGCCGCCCTCGCCAGCCGCACCCGCTGACACGCCTGACGGCACGATGGCCATCATCGTCGCCGCCTCCGGCCCCCTGGCCCGTCCATGGGGCCGGCTTCACGTCCGCCGCTGATCGCCCGCCATGACCGAACTCCTGCTCAGCCCCGAAGTCTGGATCGCCTTCTTCACGTTGACCGCGCTGGAACTCGTTCTCGGCATCGACAACATCATCTTCATCTCGATTCTCGTCGACAAGCTGCCGAAGGCGAAGCAGGAGCTCGCCCGTCGCATCGGCCTGTTCCTCGCGATGTTCATGCGCATCGCGCTGCTGCTGCTGCTGTCCTGGATCGTCGGCCTGACCGAGCCGGTCCTGACGGTGACGAGCTTCGAGATCACGGGACGCGACCTCATCCTGATTTCCGGCGGCCTGTTCCTGATCTGGAAGAGCACCGGCGAGGTGCACCAGCTGCTCGAGGGCGAGGAAGGCGGGGAGTCGCGAAGGGTCGCCGCCAGCTTCGCCGGGGTGATCGCCCAGATCATGGTGATCGACCTCGTCTTCTCGCTCGATTCCATCATCACCGCCGTCGGCATGGTCAGCGAGGTGGCGGTGATGATCGCCGCGGTGGTCGCCTCGGTCGGCCTGATGATGCTGTTCGCCGGCGCCATCGGCCGCTTCGTCTCCGACCACCCGACGATCAAGATGCTGGCACTGTCCTTCCTCGTCGTCGTCGGTGTCGTGCTGATCGCCGACGGCTTCGGCCACCATGTGCCCAAGGGTTACATCTACTTCGCCATGGCCTTCTCGGTCAGCGTCGAGATGCTCAACATCCGCATGCGCAAGCGGGTCAAGCCGGTCGAATTGCGCGAGCCCTACGTCCGCGAATCGAGTTGAGGCGGTCGCTGCTCAATAATCAGTTTAAGTCGATTCATTACGACAGATAATTCTGTTTTTATTTTGATTGGTGCGCCGCTATTCTTTGCCTCGCACTTCATTTCAAAAGGAGACCTCGATGAAGATTCTTTCCCTTCTGGCCGTCATGCTGACCCTTGGCTTCACGCTCGCCGCCTCCGACGCCGAAGCCGCCAGGCGCCTTGGCGGCGGCAAGTCCGCCGGCATGCAGCGCCAGGTGACCACGCCCGACAAGGCGCCCGCGGCGGCCCCGGCCCAGGCGCCGACCGCCGCAGCCGCCTCCGCCAAATCGCCCGCGGCGGCCGCGGCGCCGCAGGCGCAACCCGGGCGTTCCTGGATGGGCCCGCTCGCCGGCCTTGCCGCCGGCCTCGGCCTGGCGGCGCTGGCGTCCCACTTCGGCTTCGGCGCGGAACTGGCCTCGATGCTGATGATCGGACTGCTGGTGATGGCGGTCATGGTCGTGATCGGCCTCATCATGCGTCGGCGTGCAGCCTCCCGGCAACCGGCCATGGCGGGAGCGGGTGGCCTGCAATATGCAGCCTCCGGCGTCGAGCACACCGCGCCGGTGGCAAGGTCGTACGAGCCGGCGATGCCGGGCTCCGGCGCCAGCGCCACGGCCCGCAACATCCCGGCCGACTTCGATGTCCCCGGCTTCGTGCGCAACGCCAAGGTGCATTTCATCCGTCTGCAGGCCGCCAACGATGCCGGCAACCTCGACGACATCCGCGAGTTCACCACGCCCGAGATGTTCGCCGAACTGAAGATGAACATCGCCGAGCGCGGCGGCGCCAGCCAGGAAACCGATGTGGTCGCCATCGATGCCGACGTGATCGAGGTCGCGGAGGAAGCCAATCGCTACGTCGTCAGTGTGCGCTTCAGCGGCCAGGTTCGCGAGGAGCGGAACGGCCCGCTCGAAGCGGTCGACGAGATATGGCACCTGGTCAAGCCGCGCGAGGGCGCCGGCGGCTGGCTGCTGGCCGGCATCCAGCAGATCCAATAAGGCGCGGCCGCGAAGCTGCGGCGCTTGCGGCACCGGAGGGGGGATTCCCGGCTCCGGTGCCGCCGTCCGGTCGTTCCCGGGCGTTCGCTCCGATCAGGCGGCTGCCGGCTTGGGGTCGGCGAGCCGCGCCAGCGGCCGCTCGTTGATCGGGAGATTGACGGCCATCGCCACCAGGCCGAGAGCGACCGCGATCCACCACACCACGTCGTAGCTGCCGGTACGGTCGAACAGCACGCCACCGAGCCAGGCGCCGAGGAAGCTGCCGATCTGGTGGCTGAAGAAGACGAAACCGCCGAGCATCGAGAGATACGCGACACCGAAGACCTGGGCGACGATGCCGTTGGTCAGCGGGACCGTGGCGAGCCACAGCAGGCCCATCGCCGCGGCGAAGAGGTAGGCGGAAGTCGGCGTTGGCGGCACGGCGACGAAGGCGACGATGATGACGCTGCGCGCGACGTAGATGAAGGCCAGCAGGTACTTCTTGGTCCAGCGCGCGCCGAGCATGCCGGCGCCCCAGGTGCCGATGATGTTGAAGAAGCCGATGAGCGCGAGACAGGCCACGCCGACGTTGCCGGGCAGGCCGTTGTCGGCGAGATAGGCCGGCAGGTGCACGGCGATGAATATGACCTGGAAGCCGCAGACGAAATAGCCGAAGGTGAGCAGCCAGAAGCCGCGGTGGCCGGCGGCCTCGCGGATGGCCGCGGCTGCCGACTGCGTCGGCCGCTGGCTGGTGTCGCGGCCCGGCTCGGCCAGCACCGCCGATAGCGGCGCCATCAGCGTGGCCACGGCGGCGAGCACCAGCAGTGCCGCCATCCAGCCGATGCCGGTGATCAGCGCCTGGGTGCCGGGCAGCATCGCGAACTGGCCGAAGGAGCCGGCGGCGCCGGCGATGCCCAGCACCTGGCTGCGCTTTTCCGGCGGGTAGGTGCGGCCGAGCACGCCATAGACGATGGAGAAGGTGGTTCCCGAGAGGCCCAGACCGATGAGCAGGCCGGCCGAGAGCGCCAGTTCCGTCCCCGTGTTCGAATGGGCCATCAGGGCGAGGCCGAGGACGTAGAGGACCGAGCCGGCGAACAGCACGCGGCCGGCACCGTAGCGGTCTGCGATGAGGCCGGAGAACGGCTGCGCCGCGCCCCACACCAGGTTCTGCAGCGCCAGGGCGAAGGCGAAGGTTTCGCGGCCCCAGCCCTGCGCCATGCTCATCGGCTGCAGGAAAAGGCCGAAGCCGTGGCGCGCGCCCATGGCGATGGTCATGATCAGGCCGCCGCAGACCAGGATCAGGGTCGGGGTGCGCCAACGGGAAAGGGTATTTGGGCTCATCGTCGCGGCATCATACAATTGGCGTCTCTGCGCTTCACCCATGCGATGAACAAGGCTTTCGTCAAGGAATCGGATGCCGAGGAGGAAGACGACCTCCCCGGTGCGCCGCCATTGCCCGCCGGCACCAGGAACTACATGACCAAGCGGGGTCATGCCGCGATGCGCGCCGAGTTCGAGCAGCTCGTGAAAGTCGAGCGGCCGAACCTGGTGCAGGTCGTGGCCTGGGCGGCCAGCAACGGCGACCGTTCCGAAAACGGCGACTACATCTACGGCAAGAAGCGGCTGCGCGAGATCGACCGCCGCATCCGCTACCTGACCAAGCGGCTGGAGAACGCCGAGGTCGTCGATCCGGCGACGCAGCAGGGGCTCGATCAGGTCTTCTTCGGGGCGACGGTCGCGGTCGACGACGGCGAGGCGGAGGCGACCTACCAGATCGTCGGCGTCGACGAGGCGAATGCCGGCGAGGGGCGGATCAGCTGGATCTCGCCGCTGGCCAGGGCGCTGCTCAAGGCGCGCGAGGGCGACACCGTGCGCTTCCAGAGCCCGGTCGGCGTGCGCGCACTCGAGGTGGTCGAAATCAGCTATAAGTGAGAGCACTATGGAAGCCTTCGCCTGGGATCAACGTTTCGTCACCGGCATCGAGATCGTCGATGCCCAGCACAGGCGGCTGGTCGACATCATCAACCGGCTCGGCGATGCCCTGCTCGCCGGCGATCCGATGTCCGAGGGGCGGCTGCAGATCCTTTTCCTGGAACTGTCGGGCTACGCCCGTGAGCACTTCGCCGACGAAGAACAGCTGATGCGCGATGCCGGAATGGATCCTCGCCATATCGAGGCCCATACGCGGCACCATCACCAGTTCGTCGAGCAGTTGGCGTCGATGTGGCGGGCACGCGCCGCCATGAAGAACCCCGCCGAAACGCTTTTCGGCTTCCTTTCCGCCTGGCTGGCCTTCCACATCCTCGGCGAGGATCAGTCGATGGCGCGCCAGCTCGCCCTGGTCGAGTCCGGCGATTCGGCGGCGATCGCCTACGAACTCGAATCCCAGCCGCAGGACAACAGCACGGCGGCCCTGTTGCACGCGCTGCAGACGCTCTACCACGTGCTGGCCGAGCAGAACCGCGACCTAGCCGAGGCCAACGACCGCCTGCAACGGGAGATCGCGGCGCATCGCGACTGAAGCGGGGGGGGGGGGGGTAAGACCCTTCTCTTGAAATCCCTTTTTCCGTCCCCACTTCTCCGATTCGTTTGACCGGAGGAACCCGCATGACCCAAGCCAACACCGCTCCCGCCCAGGCCCGCGAGACCATGGGCTTCCAGGCCGAGGTGAAGCAGCTGCTTCACCTGATGATCCATTCCCTCTACAGCAACCGCGAGATCTTCCTGCGCGAGCTGATCTCCAACGCCTCGGATGCCTGCGACAAGCTGCGCTTCGAGTCGCTGCACAACCCGTCGCTGCTCGACGGGGAGGGCGATTTCCGCATCCGCATCGGCTTCGACAACAACGCCAAGACCCTGACGATTTCCGACAACGGCGTCGGCATGAGCCGCGAGGAGGTCATCACCAACCTCGGCACCATCGCCAAGTCGGGCACGCGCGAGTTCTTCGCCCACCTGACCGGCGACCAGCAGAAGGACACCAACCTGATCGGCCAGTTCGGCGTCGGCTTCTACTCGAGCTTCATCGTCGCCGAGCGCGTGGTGGTCACCACCCGTCGCGCCGGCGTCGCCGCCGACCAGGCGGTGCGCTGGGAGTCCGACGGCTCGGGCGAGTTCACCGTCGAGATGATCGAGAAGGCTGGACGCGGCACCGAGATCACCCTGCACCTGCGCGAGGGCCAGGACGACCTGCTCTCGGGCTGGAAGCTGCGTTCCATCATCCGCAAGTACTCCGACCACATCGTCCAGCCCATCGTGATGAAGAAGGAGGAGTTCAAGGACGGCCAGGAGGCGGTGACCGACGAGGACGAGACGGTCAACAAGGCCTCGGCGCTGTGGGCGCGCGCGAAGAGCGACATCACGGAAGACGAGTACAAGGAGTTCTACAAGCACGTCGCCCACGACTTCGAGGAACCGCTGACCTGGACCCACGCCCGCGTCGAGGGCAAGCAGGAATACACCCAGCTGCTCTACATCCCGGCGCGCGCGCCCTTCGACATGTGGGACCGCAACGCCCGCCACGGCGTCAAGCTCTACGTGCGCCGCGTCTTCATCATGGACGACGCCGAGCAGCTGATGCCCATCTACCTGCGCTTCGTCCGCGGCGTGGTGGATTCCGCCGACCTGCCGCTCAACGTCTCGCGCGAGATCCTGCAGGAATCGAAGGACATCGAGGCCATCCGCAACGGCTGCTCGCGCCGCGTGCTGTCGATGCTTGAGGATCTTGCCGAGAACGAGAAGGAGAAGTACGCCAGGTTCTGGGGCGAGTTCGGCCGCGCGCTGAAGGAAGGCGTCGGCGAGGATTTCGCCAACAGGGACAAGATCGCGAAACTCCTGCGCTTCGCCTCGACGCAGGCTGACACGACGGATGAAACCGTGGCGCTGGCCGACTACCTCGGCCGCATGAAGCCCGAGCAGGACAAGATCTATTACATCACCGCCGAGACCTTCAACGCCGCGAAGAACAGCCCGCACCTCGAAATCTTCCGCAAGAAGGGCATCGAGGTGCTGCTGCTGACCGACCGCGTCGACGAATGGGTCGTTTCGCACCTGACGGAGTTCGAGGGCAAGCAACTCGTTTCCGTGGCCAAGGGCGACCTCGACCTGGGCAAGCTCGAGGACGAGGCCGAGAAGCAGGAACAGGAAAAGGACGCCGGCGAGTTCAAGGAACTCACCGACAAAATCGCCAAGGCGCTGGGCGACAAGGTCAGGGAAGTGCGCGTGACGCACCGCCTGACCGACAGCCCCGCCTGCCTGGTCGCCGACGAGCACGGCATGAGCGGCAATCTCGCGCGCATCCTCAAGGCCGCCGGGCAGAAGGCGCCCGACGCCAAACCGGTGCTGGAGATCAATCCCAAGCATCCGGTCGTGCTGCGACTCCGCTACGAGGAGAAGAAGTTCGACGACTGGGCCGCGGTGCTGTTCGACCAGGCCATGCTGGCCGAGGGCGGCCAGCTCGACGATCCGGCCAGCTTCGTCAAGCGCATCAACGACCTGATGCTGGCGATGTCGCTCGGGGGCAGCTGATCTGCTGCATGGGCTCCCGCCCATCGTCGACGAGCGGGCCGAAGTACTGATCCTCGGCTCGTTTCCGTCGGCGGCCTCGCTTGCGGCGGGCCAGTACTACGCGCATCGGCAGAACCAGTTCTGGCGCATTCTCGGCGAGGTGATCGGCCAGCCGCTCCAGGCGATGGACTACGCGGGGAGGCAGGCGGCGGTCAAGGCCGCCGGCATCGCGATCTGGGACGTCTATGCCTCGTGCGAGCGCGAGGGCAGCCTCGACACGGCGATCCGCGATGGTGCGCCCAACGATTTCGCCCGGCTCAACAAGTCGGCGTCGGCGCTACGGCGTGTCTGCTTCAACGGCGGCACGGCGGGACGCTTCGCCCGGACGCTGGCTGCGCTGGGCTTCGAAACGCTGATCCTGCCTTCGACCAGCCCGGCCAACGCCAGCTGGAGCTACGAGCGCAAGCTCGCCGCCTGGCGCGACGCATTGCGCAAATGAAAAAGGCAGGCCGAAGCCTGCCTTGTGCGTAGAGCGAGAAAAGCGCTCAGGGTTTGGCGGGGGGCGTGGCCGGCGGGGTGGCGCGCGGGCAGGGCGGCGCGCCGGCGCTGCCGCAGGGACCCATGCCACCCATGCCACCCATGCCACCCATGCCACCGGCGCCGCTCATGCCCGGGCCGGGACCCATGCCGCCGCCGCGCGTGCCCTGCGCCGGTGGCGGTACCGGGTTTGCCTTCAGGCAGGTCTGCCGTTCGGGACCGTACTTGCCCTTGCAGTTGAGCCGCTGGGTCTGCATCGCGGCGCAACGCTCGGGATTGGCGGACTTGCCGCAATCGGGCGGCGGCATGTGGTCGGTCACGCAGTCCTGGCGCGCCGCACCGCGCAGGTCCTTGCAGGCTTCCTGCGCCTTCTGTCGATCCAGGCAGTGCTGCGGATTGGCGGCCTTGCTGCAATCGGTCGGGGCGGCCTGCGGCCCAGGACCTCCCATACCCATACCGCCCATCCCAGGGCCGGGCTGGGCCAGGGCCGGGAGGGACAGCGAGATGGCGGCCAGGCCGCCGACGATGAAGCTGCGCGTCAGTTTCATGATCTCTCTCCTTGGCTGGCGAATCACCATTCATCATAGACCAACTTCCCGCCGGTGCCGGGCTATGCAATAAACTGTGGGTTCCTTCCTTCCGGATGCCTGCCATGACGAAGTCCGCCGATGCGCCTGCCGCGAGCGATCGCCGCCTCACGCTCGCCGAGGTGCTGGATGGCCTGATCGTTGACGGCATGGTGCCGCGCGAGGAGGCGGAGAAGTTCAAGGCCGATCGCCGCTACTACAAGGGCGACACCCATCCCCTCGTCGTCATCGCCGAGCAGCGCTGGAAGTCGCCCGCATCGTCCGGTACGCCGAACCGGCTGCTCGATCTCGAGACCCTGACGCAATGGCTGGCCAAGTGGTGCGGGCTCGAATATCAGCACATCGACCCGCTCAAGATCAATTTCGCGGCGGTGACCGAGGTGATGAGCAATTCCTATGCCGCGCGCTTCCGCATCCTGCCCGTCGAGGTCAGGGCGAACGAGGTGGTGATCGCCACGGCCGAGCCCTACCGGCGCAGCTGGGAGGCGGAACTGGCGCCCATCCTGCGCAAGGACATCCGCCTGGTCATCAGCAACCCGGAAGCCATCGCACGCTACCAGGTCGAGTTCTACAACCTGGCGAAGTTCGTCAAGGGCGCAATGGCCCGCGGCGATGGCTCGGTCGGCGTCTCCAACTTCGAGCAGCTGGTCGAGCTGGGCAAGACCAACAAGCAGTTCGACGCCAATGACCAGCACATCGTGCGCATCGTCGACTGGCTGTGGCAGTACGCCTTCCAGCAGCGCGCCTCGGACATCCACGTCGAGCCGCGGCGCGACCTCGGCATCGTGCGCTTCCGCGTCGATGGCGTGCTGCACCAGGTGCACCAGATGCCGATGGCGGTGTTCACCGCCATGACCAGCCGCATCAAGATCCTCGGCCGCATGGACGTGGTGGAGAAGCGGCGGCCGCAGGATGGTCGCATCAAGACGCGCACCCCCGACGGCCAGGAAGTCGAGTTGCGGTTGTCGACGCTGCCGACCGCCTTCGGCGAGAAGCTGGTGATGCGCATCTTCGACCCCGAGGTGCTGGTGCGCGATTTCTCCGAACTCGGCTTCGGCGACGAGGATGCCGGGCGCTGGCGCGAGATGACGCAGCGGCCCAACGGCATCATCCTCGTCACCGGCCCCACCGGCTCGGGCAAGACGACGACGCTCTACTCGACGCTGAAGGCACTGGCCACGCCGGAGGTCAACGTCTGCACCCTCGAGGACCCGATCGAGATGATCGAGCCGGCCTTCAACCAGGTGCAGGTGCAGAGCGACATCGGCATGGGCTTCGCCGAGGGCATCCGCGCGCTGATGCGGCAGGATCCGGACATCATCATGGTCGGCGAGATCCGCGACCTCGAGACGGCCGACATGGCGATCCAGGCCGCGCTGACCGGCCACCTGGTGCTGTCGACCCTGCACACCAACGACGCGGCGGCGGCGGTCACCCGCCTGCTCGACCTCGGCGTTCCGGCCTATCTGCTGCAGGCGACGCTGATCGGCGTGATGGCGCAGCGGCTGGTGCGCACGCTCTGTCCCAAGTGCAAGGCGGCGGCAGGGACGCGCGCCGAGGACGAGGCGCAATGGCAGGCGCTGGTGGCGCCGTATAAGTCGGGTCGGCCCGCGACGCTCTACCGCCCCGTCGGCTGTCTCGACTGCCGCATGACCGGCTTTTCCGGCCGCCTCGGCCTCTACGAGCTGCTGCTGATGACGCCCGAGTGCAAGAAGCTGCTGACCGGGGACACCGATGTCGGCAAGCTGCGCGAGCAGGCGTTGCGCGAGGGCATGCAGCCGTTGCGCATCGCCGGCGCGCGCAAGGTCGCCGCCGGGCTGACGACGATCGAGGAAATTCTCAAGGTCGCGCCGCCGCAGTCGAGCTGAGCGGCGCCAGGCGCGAGAACGGCGGCGGCCCCTCAGCGCGGATACCCGGTGTCGTACAGGCCGTAGAAGGGCGGCCAGCGGCCGACCAGGTTCTCCAGCATGATCAGCTCGGCATCCGTGTGGTTGATCACCGGCGCCGTGACCATCATGCTCGGCATCTTCGGGTCGTCATGGAGATAGAGCGGATGGTCGTGGTGGGTGGTGATCACCGTTTCCCACTGCTGCGGCGCCGCCGTCGGAATCACCTTGGCCTCGCCGTAGCAGAGGCAGAAGTAGGTGGGATGCGCGGCGGACGCCGTGCCGCCGGAACCGTCCCCGGGGATACCGTTTCGCATAACTTTTTGCGGCACGCCTTCCTCGATGTAGCAGGCGGTGCCGCGGATGCCGATGGTGGCGGTAGCGACCGAGATGTTGCGCTGACCCTTGCCGAAGACCGAGAGGATCTTGCCGCTGACGACGCGCATGAAGTCCGCCAGGTCGGCGCCGAAGCGCACGGTGGTCGATTCGCGCTGGAGGAAGGCATCCTGGCCGATGACGTAGAGCGCCTCGGCGCCCGCGCCGGTGGCGACGGTGTCGCCCGGCTTGAGCAGCAGGCCCTCGCGCGCCGGCTGGCCATTGACCGTGACCGCGCCCTTAAGCCTGTGCAGCCCCGGCGGCACCGGGTTGGCGCCGTTGGCCAGCGCGGCGCGGATCAGGCCGAGACGCTCGGCCCCCGTGAGCAGTCCGGCCGCGGCGAGCGCGCACAACAGGTGGCGCCGGCCGAAAGTCGGCGCCGGCGGGACGGCGGTGTGGCGGGTCGTGTTCATGCTGTGCCTCCTGCTTCCGGGGCGATGGCGGCGTCATCATGCGCCTTTCCGAGCCAGCGTGCCAGCGTGGCGGCCAGCGCGTCGAGCGAGACCGGCTTGGCCAGGTAGTCGTTCATGCCGGTGGCGAGGCAGGCTTCGCGGTCGCCCCGCATCGCGTTGGCCGTGATCGCGATCACCGGCATGCGCAGGCCTGCGGCGCGCAGCGCCCGGGTCGCCTCGAGGCCGTCCATTTCGGGCATCTGGCAGTCCATCAGCACGAGGTCGTAGGGTTGCGCCGTGGCGGCAGCCACCGCCTGGCGGCCGTTCGCGGCGATGTCGATGGCGGTGAAGCCCAGCTTCCGCAGCATGCCCAGCGTGACCTGCTGGTTGATGCGGTTGTCGTCGGCGATCAACAGGCGCTCCGTGCGCGCTGCCGGTGCTGCGGTCGGCGGACCGGCAGTTGCGCCGGCCGCCGGCGGCCGAACCGCCGGCGCCACGCGAGCGAAGGGCAGGGCGACGGTGAAGCAGGCGCCGGCCCCCGGCGCGCTGTCGACCGCGATGGCGCCGCCCATCAACCCGACCAGCTGCCGCGAGATCGCCAGGCCGAGACCGGTGCCGCCGTGGCGGCGCCGGCTGGTTCCGTCGACCTGGGTGAAGGCGGTGAAGATGCGCTCGTGCATCTCGGCCGGGATGCCGCTGCCGCTGTCGCGCACTGCGAAGCGCAGCGTCGCGAGCGCCTCGTCGGAGGCCGCTGCGTCGAGGGTGACTTCGACCGCGACCTCGCCGGAATCGGTGAACTTCAGCGCATTGCCGATCAGGTTGATGAGCACCTGACGCAGGCGCGCCGGGTCGCCGACAATGCGCGCGGGGACGTCGTCGGCGACGTCGTGACGGAACGAGAGGTCCTTGGCGGCGGCGGTCTGGGCGAACAGCGCCGCGCACTCCGCCACCACCCGGCGCGGCTCGAAATCGATCGCTTCGATGGCGAGGCAATGCGCCTCGATCTTCGAAAAGTCGAGCACGTCGTTGATGACCGTCAGCAGCGACTCGGCCGAGCTGCGGATCACCGCCGCGTAGTGGCGCTGCGTCGGGTCGAGCGGCGTGTCGGCCAGCAACTGGCTCATGCCGATCACGCCGTTCATCGGGGTGCGTATCTCGTGGCTCATGTTGGCGAGGAACTCGCTCTTGGCCCGCGTCGCCGCCTCGGCGGCGTCGCGGGCGTGCGCCAGATCGGCATTGGCGGCGGACAGCTCGGCGGTGCGCACGGCGACGCGCGCCTCGAGGTGGGCGGTGCTGTCGGCGACGGTGGCGGCCATGCGGTTGAAGGCGCCGGTCAGGGTGCCGATCTCGTCGCAGGCGTCGTCGGCGACGCGCACCGCATAGTCGCCGGCGGCGATCGCCTCGGCGCCGGCGGCGAGCAGCTCCAGGCGGCGCAGCACCATGCGGTTGAGCAGCCAGATCACCAGCGCCGCCAGCGTTGCCGCGGCCAGCAGGAACACGGCGATGAACGGTGTCGCCAGGCGGCTGCCGATCAAACTGTCGGTGTCCATCACCGTCAGATTGAACCAGCCGATCTCGGCGATCGGCGCGATCGCCACCAGCCGCCGCCGTCCGTCGAGCGTCAGGTAGAGCGTCTCCGCCGCCGCGGCGTCGGCGCCGGCCGCGAGGCGGCCCATGGCTTCTCGCAGCCGGCTCCGCTCGGCATCGTCGGGCAGCAGCGAGAACAGCGTGCGGGAGACGTCGGCGCCGCGGTTCTCGGCGTTGAGGTCGATCAGCGTGCGGTCGGGATGGGCCTGGATGGCGCCGGCGCCGTTGACCAGCATGGCGTAGATGTCGGGCTGATCCTCTCGCACCAGCAGCTTGACGAACTCGGTGATGTCGATGCCGGTACCGGCCATGCCCAGCACGGTCGTGCCGTCGCGGATCGGCACGTTGATCCACACCTTGGTCAGATCCAGCGCGACGTCGTGGTCGGGATTGAGCTGGTAGCGGCCGGCGATCCCGATCACGCCGAAGTACCAGCGGTCCGTGGCGCGCGCCGGGTCGAGGGTCTGGGTCAGCTCGCGGCCGCGGTAGCTGTCGTTGCGGTCGTTGAAGTAGTAGTGGCGGGAACGGTGGATGATGAAGACCCAGCTGCCGTCGCGGAATGACTGGCGGTAGCCGTCCAGCTCCGCCAGCGCCAGCTTCCTGAGCGCCGGGTCGTTCTCGTGACGCGCCCAGGAGCGCAGCAGCGGCGAGGCGGCCATCTGCAGCGACAGTGCCACCTCGGCCTTGAGCGGGGCGAGGATGCGCTCGCGGTCGAGCAGCGCCTGCTTGACGGCGAAGCGGCGCGCCAGGTTGTCCACGATGGCCTCGGTGGCCTTGCTGGCCACCCCCAGCGTCGCTGCCCCGGCGACGGCGAACAGCAACAGGATCGCCACGATGAAGCGGCTGCGCAGGCGGCGCTGGGCGGCGGCGGGCATCGCGCGATCCTAGCCGCGGCGCCGGATGCACTCGACGTAGGCGAGGCCGTCGAGTGGCCGTCGTTCGTGCTGGGCGCGCCACAGCGTCTCGCCGAGGCATTCGAGGGCGTCGTGCAGCGCGGCGTGGCGATCGCCGCGGCGCGCTACGCGCCGGTCGAATGCGGCGCGGATGCCCGGCGGCTGGTCGATCGAGAGCTGCTCCTCGATCGCCAGGTGCAGCGAAAGATGCAGGAAGGGATTGGCCTCGCCGTCCTCCGGCGTCCATTCGCGCGCCAGCGCCGCCTCGCCGGCTTCGAGCAGGACGTGGTATTCGGGATGCATGGCGACGATGTCGGCCGCGATCATCTCGAGCGGGCTGGCCGGCAGCTTGTCGCGGCGCTTTTTCCAGGCTTCGGCGAGGAAGCGTCGCGCCTGGTCACGACTCGGATTGAACATCGGGGTAGGCGAGCGCGGCGATCGCGCTGTAGGAGAGGATGGTATTGCCGCCGGGCAGGGGCGCGATCTCGCCGCCGCAGTAGCCGCCGAGCACCGGCAGGCCGGGATAGCGATTGATCAGCACGGCGAGGTCGTGGTCGCTGCCGCCGTAGAAATAGGGGCCGCGGCCGAGACAGGAGAAGAGCAGGGCGAACTCCGGCGTCTGCCCTGCGTGCTGCTCGTGCAGCAGCATGATGCCGCGGCGCAGCTCCATCTCGGCGGCGAGGGGATGGCGCAGCGCCCAGAACATCGTCGTACCGGGCTCGAGTTCGGCGCCGAGCGTGACCGTGCCGTCGCCGCCGTTGATCGAGAGGATAGGCAGCAGCGAATAGCGTCCCTCGGCGATGGCGCGTTCGAGTCCGAGCTCGGGGTCGATCACGGCCGCGAAGAACAGGCCCGATGTCAGGTCCGATCGATCGTCGGCGTCCCGCAGTTCCGGTGGCAGGCGCTCGAGCAGCGTCTGCAGCGGCGGCTTGTCGCCGAGCAGCAGCAGTTCGTAGCCGTCGGCGTCGCCGACCTCGAGCGCGCCTGAAATCGCCTGCATGCCGCGCGAGACCGCCAGCTCGAACTGCCCACCGCGCAGCCCGGCCTCGCAGCGGCCCTCGATCTGCCACTTGCCGTGGTTCCAGACGGCGCTGACGGCGTGGTGTTCGTCGCCGGTGGCGAGCGCGCCGAAGCGCGGCTGGGCGGTATGCAGCCAGCCGGCGTCGAGGGCGTCGGGCATCGCCAGCGACAGCCGCGGCGCATCGGCGGCGGGTGCAGTCAGCGCCTGGTCGCCGCACAGCACCAGCGCGGCTGCGGCGGGCTGGTCGAGGGTCCAGGCCTGCTCGGTGAACACGCCGGGCGTGGTGCCGCCAAAGACCTGCAGACAGTTTCCGGCGCGCGCGGCGGCGCCGATCGCGGCCTGGGGCTGGCGCGCGAAGTGCGGCGTGAGCAGCAGGATGATGCTGCTCGCCACCTCGCCGCCGCAGCGGGTCAGCGCGGTTGCCACGGCATGTGCCGCCAGGTCGGGACGCGCCTCGGGGCTCGAGGCGAAACCTGTCGCAGCCGTCACGCCGTCTTCTCCTTGAACGCGCAGAGGTCGCGAATGAGGCAGGCCGGGCAATCCGGTTTCCTCGCCTTGCAGACATAGCGGCCGAGCAGGATCAGCCAGTGGTGCGCATGCTGACGGAACGCCGCGGGCACCGCGCGCAGCAGCTTGTCCTCGACGGCGCGCACGTCCTTGCCCGGCGCGAGACCGGTGCGGTTGGCGACGCGGAAGATATGGGTGTCGACGGCGATGGTCGGCTCGTCGAAGACGACGTTGAGCACGACGTTGGCGGTCTTGCGGCCGACGCCGGGCAGCGCCTCGAGTGCCGCGCGGTCGTGCGGCACCTCGCCGGCGTAGTTCGCGGCGAGAATCCGCGCCGTGGCCAGCACGTTCTTCGCCTTGGTCTTGTAGAGGCCGATGGTCTTGATGTAGTCGGCGAGCCTGGCTTCGCCAAGCGCGGCGATGGCGGCGGCCGTGGGGGCGTCGCGGAACAGTTGTCGCGTCGCGAGATTGACGCCCTTGTCGGTCGCCTGCGCCGAGAGGATCACCGCGACCAGCAGCTGGAAGGGCGTCGCGTACTCGAGTTCGGTCTTCGGCTCCGGGTCGGCGCGCGCGAGCCGCGCGAACAGTTCGGCGCGCTTGGCGGGCGTCATCGGCTGCGCCGCTTAACCGGCGACGGCCGCCGCCGACTGCTGCGCACGCTGTGCGTGGATGCGTTGGTTGGCGCGGTAGTCGAGCCAGTTGCGGCCGGCGACCATCAGGCCCAGCACGAAGAAGGCGCCGGGCGGCAGGATGGCGACGAGGAAGCCCGGATAGTCCGCTGGCAGGATCTGGATGGCCGAGGCGGAGGGGATGATCATCTCGATGCCGGAGAACAGCGTGCCCTGGCCGATCAGCTCGCGGACCGCGCCGAGCAGACCGATGACCCAGACGAAACCGACGCCCATCATCACACCGTCGAATGCCGACAAGCCGGCCGGGTTCTTGGCGGCGAAGGCCTCGACGCGCGCCAGCACGATGCAGTTCACCACGATCAGCGGGATGAAAATGCCCAGCACCAAGTAGAGATCGCGCAGCCAGGCGTTCATGGCCATGTCTACCACGGTCACCAGGGCGGCGATGATCAGGATGAAGATGGGGATGCGGATTTCGTAGGGGATGAAGGCGCGCAGCGACGATACGATGAGGCTGGACATCCCCATGACGAAGATGGTCGCGAGGCCGAGGCTGACGGCGTTGACCACGCTGGTGCTGATCGCCAGCAGGGAGCACAGCCCCAGCATCTGGCCCAGCACGGCGTTCTGGTTCCACAGGCCATTGGCGGCGATGTTTCGAAGTTGGCTCATGGTGAGGTCTCCTTCCATTGGCTGCCGTTCGGCAGATCGAACAGCCGTGCGCTGTGGTCGTGAATCCACAGCACGGCACGTCCCGAGGCGTTGGTGACGGCGCGCGCCGAAATGGTAGCGCCGGCGCGCTGGTCGATGATGCCCCCGTCCTTCTTCACGCGCCACTTGCCGCCGAGCACGGTATCGAAGCCGAGGTTGTCGAACTGCTTGATCCACGGCTGCTGTTTGTTCTTGTCTTTCTTCGGGTCGATGTAGTCGCCGAGGCCTGGCGTTTCCTTGTGCAGGGTGACGCGCTGGGCCACCATGCGGCCGTCGGCGGAGACGGCGAGGATCAGGTCGATGCGGCCGGAATAGCCGTCAAGGGCGGCGGCCTCGAACACCAGTGCCACGGGCTTGCCGTCCTTGCGCGCGCGGTAGATCGTGGTCGGCGCGTCCCGACCGAGGGCCTTGACCGGCGGCAGGGTGGCGGCGTCGGCGAGCAGGTCGTTGTCGTAGGTGTCGGGTGGCAGCACCTCGGTGATCGTGCGGCGCTTGGCGTCGAGGGCCGATTTTTCGAGTATTGGCTGCGTCAACTGGTAAACCCCGGCCATCAAGGCGGTGAATGCCATGGTGAAAACCAGCAGAATCACGGCGGTGCGCACCGAGATACGTGCGACCGAGGACTCGGATAGCGGCGCCATCATGGCCGAGGCGACCTTTTCGGCGGATGGGGACTCGGTTTCGCTCATGGTCCTTTCTTGTCCTCTTCCTCGTCCTTCTTGTGGCCGAACACCGGCGGCTGCGTGTGCATGTCGATCAGCGGCACGCAGAGATTCATGAGCAGCGTGGCGAATGCGATGCCGTCGGGATAGGCGCCGAAGGTGCGGATGATCCAGGTCAGCAGCGCGATGCCGGCGGCGAAGATCAGCTTGCCGCGCGGGGTGGTGGCGCCCGATACCGGGTCGGTGGCGATGAAGAAGGCGCAGAGCATGGCGCCGCCGGTGAAGGCCTGGAACACCGGCCCGGCGAAGACGGCCGGATTGGCGAGGCTGGCGATGGTGGCGATAGCGGCCAGGGTGGCGAGGAAGGCCGTCGGGATGTGCCAGGTGATGATGCGCTGTCTGACCAGCCAGACGCCGCCGATGAGGTAGCCGAGCGCCACCCATTCCCAGCCCTTGCCGCCGATGTTGCCGAAGGTGGCGTGCGAGCCGAGGATGCCGGCGACGGTGGCGCGCGCATCGGCCGTGTGCAGCTGGGTGCGCAGTGCGTCGAGCGGCGTCGCCATGGTGATGGCGTCGAGATGGCGGTCGGGGCCGAAGATCGCCGTCAGCTGCGTGGAGAAGTCGGTGAACCCGACCGCCGGCCACTGCGACATGATCTGCGGATAGGCGACGATCATCAGGCAGTAGGCCGCCATCGCCGGGTTGAACGGGTTTTGGCCGAGGCCGCCGTAAAGGTGCTTGACGACGACAATGGCGAACAGCGTCGCCATGATGCCGAGCCACCACGGCGCGATCGGCGGGAAAGTGAGCGCGACCAGCCAGGCCGTGACCACCGCGCTGCCGTCGGAGAGGAACAGCCACACCGGCTTCTTGCGGATCGCCAGCATCGCCCACTCGCCGGCCAGTGCGGCCGCGGAGCAGAGCGCGAGCTGCACCAGGATAGCCGCGCCGAAGAACCAGACGTAGGCGGCGAGGCCCGGCAGCAGCGCGGCCAGCACCTTGAGCATGACGCCGCGGACGCTGGCGGGTTGGCGAAAGTAGGGGGAATTGTTGATCATTGATCTTCTTGCGGCTGCGCTGCCTTGGCGACTTCGCGCAGTTTTGCGCGGCGGGCCTCGATCTCGGCGATCTCCGCCTGTTTCTCGGGGCTGATCTGCTCGACGTTTTCCGGATGGACCACGGCCTTCTGCGCCTGGGCGCGGGCCATGGCGGCGGCAATTAGCGCCTTCGGGTCGTTCGTCGCCGTGGAGGTCGGCTCTGGCGGGACGGCGGCACCAGCGGCTTCCGCATCTGCGGGCGCAGCCGCCGCGGCCGCTGCTTGCGCCGCCAGCTTGGCCTTGGTTTCGGTGGCCTTGGCGGCGAGTTTTGCGGCCTTCTCGGCCTTTTCGCGCTCCTCGCGGGCGAGGCGGAATTCGTAGCGCTCGCGCGCCGTGTCGGCCGCGGTCTTTTCGTTCTCGCGCGCCCAGATCTCGCTCTTGGCGAAACGGTAGTAATCGACCAGCGGGATGCGCGAGGGACAGACGTAGGCGCAGCAGCCGCACTCGATGCAGTCGAAGAGGTGGTATTCCTGCGCCTTGCCGAAGATCTTGGCGCGGGAGAACCAGTACATCTCGAAGGGCTGCAGGTCGACCGGACAGGCCAGGGCGCATTCGCCGCAGCGGATGCAGGGCATCTCGGGCGGCGGTGGCGGGAACAAGGCCTTAGAGCCGACGAGGATGCAGTTGGTGGCCTTGACCACCGGGACGGCAGCGGACGGCATGCGGTAGCCCATCATCGGCCCGCCCATGATGACGCGGTCGCTGTCGGGTTTGGCTTTCGCCAGCGCGATCACGTCCTGCATCGGCGTGCCGAAGTGCACCTCGTAGTTGCGCGCCGTCTCGACATTGCCGGCGACGGTGACGATGCGCGAGATCAGCGGCCGGCCGAGTTCCAGCGCCTCCCAAACGGCGTAGGCGGTGCCGGTGTTGAAGCACTGCACGCCGTAGTCGGTCGAGCGCTTGCCGTGCGGCACCTCGATGCCGGTGAGCACGCGGATCAGCTGCTTGGCGCCGCCGGCGGGGTAGCGCGTCGGGACGGCGACGATCTCGATGCGTTCCGCCTTGAGCCGCTCGACGGCGGCCCGCATCGCAGCCACCGCCTCGGGCTTGTTGTCCTCGATGCCGACCAGCACCTGCTTCGCCTGCGTCAGGTCGCGCAGTATGGCGGCACCCTTGACGATGCCTTCGGGACGCTCGCGCATCTGCATGTCGTCGCAGGTGATGAAGGGCTCGCACTCGGCGCCGTTGATGACCAGCGTGTCGAGGTGGCCGAGCTTGCCCGGATTGACCTTGAGGTGCGAGGGGAATACCGCGCCGCCGAGGCCGACCACGCCGGCGTCGCGCAGCGCATCGCGCACCTCGCCCGGCGACATCGAGCGCCAGGGCACCGGGGCATGCTCGATCCATTCGTCCCTGCCGTCGGGTTCGATCACCACGCACGGCGCGGAGAGCCCCGAGGTGTGCGGCATCAGCCGCGGCTCGACGGCCTTGACCGTGCCCGAGGTCGACGCATGCACGGCCGAGGAGACATTGCCGTCCGGTCCGCCGATCAACTGGCCCTTGCGGACGCAGTCACCCGCATGCACCAGCGGGTGCGGCACGCCGCCGATGCTCTGGTGCAGCGGGATGACCAGTTCGGCCGGCAGCGGTGCCGCGGCGATCGGCAGGTGATTCGACTCGCCCTTGTGATAGTCGGGCTTGACGCCGCCGTTGAAGGCGAAGAGCTTCTTCAGCATCATGCGGCCCGCTTCACTTCGAAGATCGGGTAGGTCCATTTCCACGTTTCGACCGTCTCGCTGATCGGCACCATGGAAATGCAATCGACCGGGCAGGGCGGCAGGCACAACTCGCAGCCCGTGCATTGCACGGCGACGATGGTGTGCATCTGCTTGGCGGCGCCGACGATGGCGTCGACCGGGCAGGCCTGGATGCACAGGGTGCAGCCGATGCAGGTCTGCTCGTCGATGAAGGCCACTCTCTTCGGCTTCTCGACGCCGTGCTCGGCCGACAGCGGCTTGAACTCGCGGCCGAGCAGGTCGGCCAGCTTGCGGATGCCTTCCTCGCCGCCGGGCGGGCAGCAGTTGATCTCGGCCTCGCCCTTGGCGATGGCCTGGGCGTAGGGCTTGCAACCGGGGTAGCCGCATTGGCCGCACTGCGTCTGCGGCAGGATGGCGTCGATCTTCTCGACCAGCGGGTCGCCCTCGACCTTGAACCTGACCGCGGCATAACCCAGCGCGGCGCCGAGGACGACGGCGCCCAGCGCCATGACGAGCACGGCCTCAATCATCTGTATTTGTCGAGCCCGGCGAAACCCATGAAGGCGAGGCTCATGAGCCCGGCGGTGACCATCGCGATGGCGGTGCCGCGGAAAAATACCGGCACGTCGGCGCCCTCGAGGCGCTCGCGGATGCCGGCGAACAGAACCAGCGCCAAGGTGAAGCCGACAGCGTTGCCCATACCGAACAGCAGCGACTCGACCAGGTTGTGCCTCATGCCGATGTTCAGCAGCGGCACGCCGAGCACGGCGCAGTTGGTGGTGATCAGCGGCAGGTAGATGCCGAGCACCTGGTGCAGCATCGGGCTGGTTTTCTGGATCACCAGCTCGGTCAACTGGACGATCGCGGCGATGGTGACGATGAACGACAGTGTGCGCAGGTACTGCAGGTCGTTGGGGATCAGCAGCCAGGAATCGATGACGTAGCTGGTGCCGCTGGCCAGCGTCAACACGAAGGTGGTGGCGGCGCCCATGCCGATGGCGGTCTCCAGCTTTTTCGACACGCCCATGAACGGGCAAAGCCCGAGGATGCGGACGAAGATGACGTTGTTGACGAGAACTGCGCCGAGGACGATGAACAGGTAGCTGGTCATGGTGCGTGGCCGGGGTGCCGACGCGCGAGCGGAAAGGACGGATTATCGCCGGTTTGCGCGCTGCGAGACAACCATGGAGGCCGCGTCAGTATTCGCCCGGCGAAGCTTGCGACCGGCTGACGGCGAAACTCAGTCGAAGGCCGCGGCGACGAATGGCCGTTTCGTGTCCCCGGCCAGGCCGCGATGGCAGACGCCGCCGCGATGAGTCTGCAAACCTGCGGCGAGATGGGGGTTTTCGGCGCAGGTCGCCGCGAGCCCTTGACGCAGCAGGGTCAGGACGTGCGGCAGCGTCGCCCGGGTCAGCGCGAGCGTGGCGGTGCGCGCGACCGCGGAGGGCATGTTGGGCACGCAGTAATGGACGACGCCTTCCTCGGTGAAAAGCGGCCGGGTATGGGATGTCGGCCGCGAGGTCTCGGCGATGCCGCCCTGGTCGATGGCGACGTCGACCAGCACCGAGCCGGGGCGCATGCGGCGCAGCAGCGCGCGGTCGATCAAATGTGGCGCGCTTTCTCCGGGGATGAGCACCGCGCCGATCACCAGGTCGGCATCGGCGATGGCACGGGCGAGAGCCTGTGGCTCGGCGACGGCCGTCGCGATGTGGCCGGCGTAATGCGCCTCGAGCACCGCGATCTTCTCTGTGCCGCGGTCGAACAGCGTGACGTCGGCACCCATGCCCACGGCGATCCGCGTCGCGTTGGCGCCGACGTTGCCGGCGCCGATCACCACCACCCTGGCCGGCGGCACCAGGGTGGGGGCAGGCACGCCGCCGAGCAGCACGCCGGAACCGCCGTTGGCCATCTGCAATGCCCAGGCTCCGACCTGCGGCGCAAGCCGGCCGGCGATGCACGACATCGGCGCCAGCAGCGGCAGCCCGCCGGCGGCATCGGTGACGGTCTCGTAGGCGAGGCAGCTCACTTCCGCATCGAGCATGGCCTGCAGCAGCACCGGCGCCGGCGCGAAGTGGTGATAACAGAACAGGATCTGCCCCGGGTGAGTAAGCCGAAACTCGGGCGGCTGCAGCTCCTTGACCTTGACGATCAGTTCGGCCGCACCATAGACCTCGGCGGGCGTGGCCGCGATGCGGGCGCCGGCGGCGAGGTAGTCGGCATCGGGCAATCCGACCCGTGCGCCGGCGCCGGTCTCGACGATCGCCGTGCCGCCGGCGCCGACTATTTGCGCCACCCCCGCCGGGGTCAGGCCGACGCGGTATTCGTGGTCCTTGGTTTCCCTGGGGCAGCCGACAATCATCGCGTGGCGACGACGCATTCCTTGACGAGTTGGGGTCCGCGATAGATCAGGCCGGAATAGACCTGGACCAGCGCGGCGCCGGCCTCGAGCTTGGCCTTGGCGCGGGCGCCGTCGGTGATGCCGCCGGCAGCGATGATCGGTAGTTCGCCGGCGAGCGCGACGGCGAGCTTCTTCACTACCGCCGTGGACTTCTCGAAGACCGGCGCTCCGGACAGCCCGCCGGTTTCGTTGCCGTGCGGCAGATGTTCGACGCCCTCGCGCGACAGCGTCGTGTTGGTGGCGATCACGCCGTCGATGCGATGACGGCGCAGGGCGTCGGCGATGCCGGCGATCTGCGCGTCGTCGAGGTCGGGGGCGATCTTCAGCGCCAGCGGCACGTAGCGGCCGTGGTTCTGGGCGAGTTCGGCCTGGCGCGCCTTGAGGGCGCCGAGCAGGGCGTCGAGCTCGGCGTCGCCCTGCAACTGGCGCAGGTTCTTGGTGTTGGGACTGGAGATGTTCACCGTGACGTAGCTGGCGTGGGCATAGACCTTGTCGAGGCAGATCAGGTAGTCGGCGGCGGCGTTCTCGATCGGCGTGTCGAAATTCTTGCCGATGTTGATGCCGAGGATGCCCTTGAATCTTGCGGCGTTGACGTTCGCCACCAGCGCATCGACGCCGTGGTTGTTGAAGCCCATGCGATTGATCACCCCCATCGCCTCGGGCAGGCGGAACAGGCGCGGTTTCGGGTTGCCCGGCTGCGGCCGTGGCGTGACGGTGCCGATCTCGAGGAAGCCCCAGCCCCAGCCGGCGAGCACGTCGATGGCATCGCCGTTCTTGTCGAGGCCGGCGGCCATGCCGACGGGATTGGGGAAATCGAGGCCCATCACCGCGACCCTGCGGCCGGGCAGCGGTCGCGCGGCTGGGGCGAGGCCGGAGCGGCCCAGCGCCTTCATGCCGGCGATGGTCATTTCGTGGGCGGTTTCGGGATCGAGGGCGAAGACGAAAGGCTTGAGGAGGCAATAAGGCAGCATGAGGGGGCGGCGGGACGCCGGATCAGGATAGTTCGGAATCTTGCAGTTCGAGCCACTGGCCGGCGCGCAGGGCCTCGAGGGGGCGGAATCTGGCCTTGTAGGCCATCTTGCGGCTGTGGCGGATCCAGTAGCCGAGGTAAAGGTAGGGCAGGCCGACGAAGCGGCACTGGGCGATCTGCCAGAGCACGGCGTAGGTGCCGTAGCTGGCGTTCGGGGTGTCGGGATCGTAGAAGGTGTAGACGGAGGAGATGCCGTCGGGCAGCAGGTCGACGATGCAGACCATGCGCAGCACGCCGTCCTCGCGGAATTCGATGAGGCGGCTGTCGACGTGCGACTGCAGCAGGAAGTGGGCGTACTGGTCGCGGCTGTCGTGATCCATGCCGCCGCCGGAATGGCGCGCGGCCTGGTAGCGCTGGTAGAGCATGTAGTGCTCTTCGCGGAAGGCGAGTGCGCGTTCGTGGGCGACGAGTTCTCCGTGGCGCTTGAGCGAGCGACGCTGGCTGCGATTGGGGTCGAACCTGGCTACCGGCACTCGCACCGGCACGCATTCGCGGCAGGCGTCGCAGTGCGGGCGGTAGGTGAACACGCCGCTGCGGCGAAAGCCGGCGCGCACCAGCTCGCCATAGGTCTGGGTGTCGATCAGGTGCGTCGGCGTGGCGACCTGCGAGCGCGCGACGCGGCCCGGCAGGTAGGAGCAGCCATAGGGCGCCGTGGCGTAGAACTGCAGCAGCGGGAACGGCGGCAGGTCGCGAAGGTGGGTCACGCGGCCCTCCTGCAGGCATCGCGCACCGCGTCCGCCGGCCAGCGGCCGGGTGCGTCGCCATCCGCCGTGAGCGCGGCCAGCCGCGCGACGAAGTCGCGGCGAGGGATAGTGCGGGCGCCGAGGGAGGCGAGGTGGGCGGTTTCCATCTGGCAGTCGATTATGCCGAAACCGCGGCGGCGGAGGTGAACACACAAGTGCGCCAGGGCGATCTTGGAGGCGTCGGCGGCGCGGGAAAACATCGATTCGCCGTAGAAGGCGCGGCCGATGGCGATGCCGTAGAGGCCGCCGACGAGCTTGTCGCCGACCCAGGTCTCGACGCTGTGGGCGTGGCCGAGCTCGTGCAGGCGGCGGTAGGCGGCCTGCATTTCGGCGGTGATCCAGGTGCCGGCCTGGCCGTCGCGCGGCGCCGTGGCGCAGGCGGCGACGACCGCGGCGAAGGCGGTGTCGAGGTGCACCTCGTAGTCGCCGCGGCGCAGCACCTTGGCCAGCGAGCGCTTCGGTACGAACTCGTCCGGGATCAGCACCATGCGCGGGTCCGGGCTCCACCAGAGAATGGGTTCCCCGTCCGAGTACCAGGGGAAGATGCCCTGGCGGTAGGCGGCGAGGATGCGTTCGGGCGAGAGGTCGCCGCCGGCCGCCAGCAGGCCGTTGGGCTCGATGAGCGCTGCCGTGACCGGCGGAAAGACCGGCTCGGGCGGCAGCCAGGGAATCATTGCGACGCGGCGGTGAAGGCGACGACGTGGTCGACGTCGAGGCGGATGCCGATCTTCTCGCCGATGGCGTGGTTGTGGTGGGAGGGCACCAGCGACAGCACGCGCGCACCCGAGGCGAGCTTGAGGGTGTACATGAACTCGGCGCCGCGGAAGGTCTTCTTCTCGACCTCGGCGACGATGTCGGAATTGTCGTCGTGGATCACGTCGTCGGGCCGCAGCAGCACGTCGAGGCGGCAGCCGCGGCCGCAGCTGATGCAGTCGGCGCCGCAGTCCACCGGCACGTTGCTGTCGAGCCGGCCGAGCTCGACCTGGATGGCGTTGCGGCTGACCACCTCGCCCGGTACGAACACGCCCTGGCCGACGAAGTCCGCGACGTAGCGCGTGGCCGGTCGGTGGTAGAGGTCGTAGGGGGTATCCCACTGTTCGATGCGGCCGCGGTTCATGATGCCGACGACGTCGGCGACGGCGAAGGCCTCGTGCTGGTCGTGGGTAACGAGGATGGCGGTGGTGCCGGTCTGCTTGATGATGTCGCGCACCTCGAGCGAGAGGCGCTCGCGCAGCTCGACGTCGAGGTTGGAGAAGGGCTCGTCGAGCAGCAGCAGCCAGGGCCGCGGCGCCAGCGCGCGCGCCAGCGCGACGCGCTGCTGCTGGCCGCCGGAGAGTTCATGCGGAAACTTGCCGCCGTGGCCGGCGAGGCCGACGATGCCGAGCAGTTCCTCGACGCGCTGCCGTCCCGCCAGAGCCGAGTTTTCCTTGAGGCCGAAGGCGATGTTGTCCCCGACCGAGAGGTGCGGAAACAGCGCGTAGTCCTGGAACACCATGCCGATGTGGCGCTTCTCCGGCGGCGTCAGCGCGGCCGGGCTCGCCACGGTTTCGCCGTGCAGGCGGATGGTGCCGGCCGACGGCCGCTCGAAGCCGGCGATCAGCCGCAGCACCGTCGTCTTGCCGCAGCCCGAGGCGCCGAGCAGGCAGCCGATCTCGCCTTCCTCGAGGGAAATCGAGAGGTCTTCCACCACGGACTGGCGGCCGTAGGCGTGGGAGACGTTTTCGATCTGCAGCAGGGGCATGGAAGGGTCGGAGTTGAGAGTTATTCTCAATTATAATTTCAAAATCTAGTTAGACGTGAATAAGAAACCATCTTGCAGCGCTTCTCCTTCATCGCCTTCCTCGTCGCCGCGCTGGTCGCGCTGCCCGTGCTCTCGGTCGGTGCCAACCTGTTCACGGGCGGCACGGCCGACACCTGGGGCCACCTCGCGTCCACGGTGCTGCCCGAGTACGTCGCCAACTCGCTCTGGCTCTGCCTCGGCGTAGCGGTGGGCGTGGGCAGCATGGGCACGACCATGGCCTGGCTCACGGCGATGCACGACTTCCCCGGCCGCCGCGTCTTCGAGTGGGCGCTGCTGCTGCCGCTTGCGATGCCGGCCTACGTGCTGGCCTACACCTACACCGATTTCCTCCAGTTCGTCGGCCCGGTGCAGACCGGCCTGCGCGAGGCCTTCGGCTGGAGCAGGGACGACTACTGGTTTCCCGACGTGCGCACGTTGCCCGGCGCGATGGTGATGTTCTCTTGCGTGCTCTATCCCTATGTCTATCTGGTGGTGCGCACCGCCTTCCTCGAGCGCGCCGGCGGCATGATCGAGGCCGCGCGGGTGCTGGGCCTGAGTCCGTGGCGCGCCTTCTGGCGCGTCTCGCTGCCGCTGGCGCGCCCCGCCATCGCCACCGGCGTCGCGCTGGCGCTGATGGAAACGCTGGCCGATTACGGCACCGTCGCCTACTTCTCGGTGCCGACTTTCACCACCGGCATCTACAGCGCATGGTTCTCGCTCGGCGATCGCACCGCGGCGGCGCAGCTCGCCGCCTGCCTGCTCGGCTTCGTGCTGCTGCTGCTCGCTCTGGAGCGCTTTTCGCGGGGTCGCGCCCGTTACCACGAGACCAGCCGTGGCCGCCGCTCCTCGCACCCGCGCCAACTTGCCGGTTGGCGCGGCTGGCTCGCCTTCGTCGCCTGCCTGCTGCCGCTGCTGGTCGGCTTCCTGTTGCCCGCCGGGCTGCTGGTGAATATGGCGCTGGGCGAGCGGGAGGGCGAGTTCGCGGGGCGCTTCCTGGCGCTGGCGCAGAACAGCCTGGTGCTGGCGAGCGTTACTGCGCTGCTCGCTGCCGGCCTTGCATTGCTCGTCGCCTACGGCGTGCGCCAGTCCGCGCGAGTCGGCGGGGGCAATGGTCCGCGGGCGCTGGCCACGCGCTTCGCCACACGGCTCGTCGGCCTCGGCTATGCCGTGCCCGGCTCGGTGATCGCGGTCGGCGTGCTGATCCCGGTCACGCGCCTCGACCACGGGCTGGCCGCGCTCTGGCAGCAGATGGGCGGCGCGAACCCCGGCCTGATCCTCACCGGCGGCATCGCGGCGCTGGTCTATGCCTTCCTCGCGCGCTTCCTCTCCATCGCGTTGCAGACGGTCGAGGCCGGCGTCACACGCATCACGACCAGCATGGACGACGCGGCCCGGAGTCTCGGCTGCGGCGCGGGCGAGACGCTGCGCCGCGTGCACCTGCCGATGCTGCGCGGCAGCCTGCTCACTGCCGCGCTGCTGGTGTTCGTCGACGTCATGAAGGAGCTGCCGGCGACGCTGGTGATGCGCCCCTTCAACTTCGAGACGCTGGCGACGCAGACCTACACGCTGGCCGCCGACGAACGCCTCGCCGAAGCATCGATCGCCGCGCTCGCCATCGTCGCCGTCGGCCTGGTGCCGATCATCGTGCTGGCGCGGCAGATCGCAGCCGGGCGGCAGACGACGGCCTGCTGATCGGCCGCAGGATACGGTCCGCGGTGGCCCGAGGGACGGCCACCCCTCGGGAAGCGACCTCTTCCGCCGCAGCCGGCGGTGGAGGGGGCCGGGAGGGGGCGGGTGTCTATCAGCGCCAACCGGCGCGATCGTAGATCTTCTGCGCGGTCGCCGCGTTCTTCGCCAGCGTCGCCACCGGTAGGGCGTCGGCCTTGAACTTGCCCATGGCTTCGAGCGCGGGGTTCTTCGCGTTGGCCGTGGCGACGGCCGGCCACTCGTTGTTGCCGTCGGCGAAGTAGCGCTGGGCCTCGTCGGAGGCGAGGTATTCGAGGAACTTCACGGCGGCTTCCTTGTGCGGCGCGGTCTTGAGCATGCCGCCGCCCGAGATGTTGATGTGGGCGCCGAAGCTCTTCTGGTCGGGCCAGACGATGGCGATCTTCTCCATCACCTTCTTGTCCTCGGGCTTGTCGGAACGCATCAGGCGGGCGAGGTAGTAGGTGTTGGAGACGGCGACGCCGCATTCGCCGGCCGCCACCGCCTTGATCTGGTCGGTGTCGCCGCCTTTGGGCGCGCGGGCGAAGTTGGCGACGATGCCCCTGGCCCATTCCTCGGCCTTCTGCTCCCCCATGTGGGCGATCAGCGCCGACATCAGCGAGAGGTTGTAGGGGTGGGAGCCGGAGCGCATGCAGACCTTGCCCTTCATCGCCGGTTTGGCCAGATCCTCGTAGTCCTGCACGTCGGCGGACTTGACCGTGTCCTTGTTGTGGATGATGACGCGGGCGCGGATGGAGAAGGCGAACCAGTCGGAGTCGTTGCTGCGCAGGTTGGAGGGGATGCGCGATTCGAGGAGCTTGGACTTCACCGGGGCGAAGAGGCCGAGTTCGTCGGCCTTGGCCAGGCGCGCGGCGTCGACGGTGATGAAGATGTCGGCCGGGCTGGCGGCGCCCTCGTTCCTGATGCGCTCGAGCAGTTCGTCTTCCTTGGCCTCGATGCGGTTGATCTTGATGCCGGTCTGCTTGGTGAAGTTGGCGTAGAGCGCCTCGTCGGTCTGGTAGTGGCGGGCGGAGTAGAGGTTCAGTTCCTGCGCTTGGGCGGCACCGGCGAGGCCGAGGAGGGCAGCGACGGCGAGGGAAGTGCGGGGAAAGGCAAGTTTCATCGAAGACTCCGAAGTGAGAATGGTTCGTATTCTAGTAGAGAATGATTCTCAAACGCAAGAGTCTTGCGGACGACAAAAAAGCCAGCGCTCCGGCGGAGGGCTGGCTGCCTGGGGGTGGTGGTGGCGACGGTGCCGTCAGTCGCCGGCGACGCGGCGTGCGCCGTTGTAGCGCTTGGTCCAGTAGCGTTCGCGCATGTCCTCGATGCGGACCTTGGCGCCGGAGCGCGGTGCATGGACGAAGAGGTTGTCGCCGAGGTAGATGCCGACATGGGAGAAGGTGCGGCGCATGGTGTTGAAGAACACCAGGTCGCCGGGCTGCAGTTCGTTCTTGTCGACGACCTCGCCGGTCTTGCTGATCTCGCGCGAACTGCGCGGCAGGTAGAGGCCGAGGCCTTCCTTGAAAACGTGGCTGACGAAGCCGGAGCAGTCGAAGCCGGTCTGCGGATTGCTGCCGCCGCGCTTGTAACGGATGCCGATGAGGTCGAGCGCCTCCTCGACCGCGTTCTCCACGTTGGCGGACGCGCGGTCGACGAAGGAAACCTTGCTTTCGGGGATCGCGATCGGCCGCGTGACCGCTTCGTCGGCCTCGGCCGTGGCGGAAACCAGCAGGGCGGCGCTCAGGCAGAAGGCGCGAAGGGTCGGTGGGAAATGCATGGCCGCGGAGAATAATGGCTTTGCCGCCGTATGTAAACCCCTGATAATCAAACGCTAATATTTCGGTGGCGATGCAAAATGCCTGCCCCGGCGAACAGCAGCAGGCCGGTCGTGGCAGAAATCGTCGCCAGCGGCAGCAGCGTGCCGTCGTGGCTCATGCCGACCCAGGTGCCCGTAACCAGCGCGCCGACCTGGGTGAAGAAGCCGAACAGGCCGGCGGCCGACCCGGCCTCGCGCGGGAAGGGTGCGGCCGAGCCGGCCTGGGTCGCCGGAAAGTTGATGCCGTGCGCGCCCATGGTGAGGAACTGGGCGAGCACGACGACCGCCCAGTGGTGGATGCCGGCAAGCACGGCGGCGAGGAAGCCCAGGCCGCCGGTCAGCGCAACCATCGCCCCGACCGTGAGGGTGCGCTCGATGCCGATGCGGGCGAGCAGCCGCCGGCACACCACGGTGCCGCCGAGGAACCCCGCGACGCCGAAGGCGAAGCAATAGCCGAAGTATTCGGTCGGTACGCCGAGTACGCGGATCAGCGCGAAGGAGGAGCCCGAGATGAACACGAAGATGTGGGCGTAGGAGAGCGATCCCGGCAGGGCGTAGGCCCAGAAGCCCGGGTGGGTGGCGATGCGGCCGTAAGTGGCGAGCAGGGGGCGCAGCCGCGTCGCGGCGGGATTTTTCGCTTCGTTGGTCTCGACCAGCCAGCGCACGCTGGCGAACATCACGAAGGCGGCGAAGGCCGCATGCACGGCGAAGGCCGCGCGCCAGCCGAAGCTGACCTGCAGGTAGGCGCCGACCATCGGGCCGAGCAGCGGCGCCGCCGACAGCAGCGAGAGCGCCTTGGCGATCATGCGGGCGCCCTCGGCCGGCGGGTAGGCGTCGCGGATGGTGGCGCGGGCGACGACCACCGCCGTGCAGCAGCCGACGGCCTGGACGAAGCGGGCGAGGATCAGCATCGGCAGCGAGATGGCCAGGCCGCAGGCGATGCTGGCCGCGATGTAGATGCCCAGTCCCGCCAGCAGGACCGGGCGCCGGCCGTAGCGGTCGGAGAGGGGGCCGCTGGCGAGCTGCGCGACGCCGAAGCCGACGACGAACAGCGACAGCGTCTGCTGCACCGCCGCCGGCGTGGCGTCGAAATAGCCGGTCAGGTGCGGCAGCGAGGCGAGGTAGAGGTCGGTCGACAGCGGCTGCAGCATAAGGCAGCCGGTGATCAGCAGGAGCAGGGTCGTCGGCGACACGAGCGGGTGCTCAGCCGCGCTTGTTGCGCATCAGCTGGGCCTTCTCCTTCTCCCAGTCCCGCTTCTTCTCGGTCTCGCGCTTGTCGTAATCCTTCTTGCCCTTGGCGAGGCCGATGGCCAGCTTGATGCGGCCCTTGGTGTAGTGCATGTCCAGCGGCACCAGGGCGTAGCCGGCGCGCTCGACCTTGCCGATGAGCTTCTTGATCTCCTCGGCGTGGAGCAGCAGCTTGCGGGTCCGCGTCGGGTCGGCCCGGACGTGGGTCGATGCGGTGGTCATGGGGCTGATATGGCAGCCGATCAGCCAGACCTCGCCGCTTTTCAGCACGACGTAGGCTTCCTTGAGCTGGACGCGGCCGGCGCGGATGGACTTGACCTCCCAGCCCTCGAGGGCGAGGCCGGCCTCGAAGCGTTCCTCGATGAAGTAATCGTGGAAGGCCTTCTTGTTGTCGATGATGCTCATGGGGAAGAGGCTGGGGGGCGGCGCGCGCGGTAGAATCGGCAAATTCTATCGTAGCCACCTGCCATGGCCGTTGTCGAGAAATCCGTGCTGATCGAGCGCACCGCCCAGCAGATGTTCGAGCTGGTCGACGGCGTCGAGGACTATCCGAAGTTCCTGCCCTGGTGCGGCGGCAGCGAACTGCTCGAGCGCACGGCGCAGCGGACGGCGGCGCGCATCCACATCAACTACCATGGCATCAAGGCCCACTTTGCCACCAGCAACGACAAGGAAATGCCGCGCTGGATGAATATCCGCCTGACCGAGGGGCCGTTCAAGCACATGGACGGCGGCTGGAAATTCACCCCGCTGGGGGATACGGCCTGCAAGGTGGAGTTCAGGTTGCACTACGAGTTTTCGAGCAAACTGCTGGAAAAGGCGCTGGGACCGGTGTTCCACCGCATCACCGAGACCTTCGTCGAATCCTTCGTCAAACGGGCAAACCAGATCTATGGCTGATTCAGCACCCGCATCGATCAACGTCGAGGTTGTCTATGCCCTGCCGGCGCGGCAGGAGCTCATTCATTTGAAGCTGCCGCAGGGGGCGACCCTGCAGCAGGCGATCGAGGTTTCCGGCCTGCCGCAGAAACACCCGGAGATCGATCCGGCCAAGGGCAGGTTCGGCATCTACAGCAAGCTGGCCAAGCCCGACACCGTCCTGCGCGACCGCGACCGCGTCGAGATCTACCGTCCGCTGATCGCCGATCCCAAGGAGGTGCGAAAGCAGCGCGCCGCCGAGGGCAAGGTCATGAAAAAGGGCGGCGGGACTGGCGAGGAGTAGCGCCTACTTGCACCATTGCTCGACGTCCTTGCGGGCATTGTCGGTCTGAGTTTTTCTGGCCTCGCCGACGAGGGGCACGGGCTGACCCTTTTCGTCCTTGGTGACGAGCGTCTTGTCCGTCGACTCGAGCTGAATCAGTCGCATGCGGGCGTTGTCGCACAATTTCTGGCGGGCTTCGTTTTCCGCTTTCAGCTGCGCCTCGCTCTTGGCCGGCGGAGCCCCATTGGCGGGTCCCTCGGCGGGCTTGGCCGGCGCGGTGGCCGGTGCCGCGGGCTCGCTGCCGCCCTTGGATCCAACCGCCACTTCGCGCGTTTGCACCTTTTTTTCCAGCGGCGGCTTGTCGGAATAGATGGTCTTGCCGCTGGCGTCCTTCCAGCTGTAGATCTGCGCGCTGGCGGCCAGCGGCAGGACGAGCAGTGTTGCCAGGGAAATCAGGGTCGGCGTGCGCATGCGGGTGTCCTCGGTTTGCCTGAGCTTGGGCGACGCCCGTATAATACGTTTTTGGCACCGAGGATAAAAGCATGAGACTAATCCAGAAGGCGCTGACGTTTGACGACGTCCTCCTGGTTCCCGCCCACTCGGCGATCCTGCCGCGCGACGTTTCCCTGGCGACCCGCCTCACGCGCAAAATCAACCTGAACCTGCCCCTCGTCTCCGCGGCCATGGACACGGTGACGGAGGCTCGCCTCGCGATCGCCCTGGCACAGGAAGGCGGCATCGGCATCGTCCACAAGAACCTCAATCCCAAGGCCCAGGCGGCCGAAGTCGCCAAGGTCAAGCGCTACGAGTCCGGCGTGCTCAAGGACCCGATCATCATTCCGCCGACCATGACGGTGCGCGAAGTGCTGGCCCTGACCCGCACTCACCGGATTTCCGGCCTGCCCGTGGTCGACGCCGGCAAGGTGGTCGGCATCGTCACCAACCGCGACTTGCGTTTCGAGTCCCGTCTCGACGAAACCGTCGGCAACATCATGACGCCGCGCGAGCGCCTCATCACCGTCAAGGAAGGCGCCACCACGGAACAGGCCAAGGCGCTGATGCACAAGCACCGCCTCGAGCGCGTGCTGGTGATCAACGATGCCTTCGAACTGCGCGGCCTCATGACCGTGAAGGACATTCTCAAGTCCTCCGAGTACCCGTTCGCCGCCAAGGACAGCTTCGGCCGCCTGCTGGTCGGCGCCGCCGTCGGTACCGGCGAGGGCACCGAGGAGCGCGTCGAGGCGCTGGCCGAGGCCGGCGTCGATGTCGTCGTCGTCGACACTGCCCACGGCCACTCCGAAGGTGTGCTCAAGCGCGTGCAGTGGGTCAAGAAGAACTTCCCGCAGGTCGAGGTCATCGGCGGCAACATCGCCACCGGCTCCGCCGCCAAGGCGCTGGTCGATCACGGCGCCGACGCCGTCAAGGTCGGCATCGGCCCCGGCTCGATCTGTACCACCCGCATCGTCGCCGGCGTCGGCGTGCCGCAGATCACCGCGGTCGACAATGTCGCCAACGCGCTGGCGTCCCTGAACGTCCCGCTGATCGCCGACGGCGGCATCCGCTATTCGGGCGATATCTCCAAGGCCATCGCCGCCGGCGCGAATTGCGTGATGCTCGGCGGCCTCTTCGCCGGCACCGAGGAGGCGCCGGGCGAGACGGTGCTCTATCAGGGCCGCTCCTACAAGTCCTACCGTGGCATGGGCTCGCTCGGTGCGATGAAGGACGGCGCGGCCGATCGCTACTTCCAGGATTCCGACGCCAACGTCGAGAAACTGGTGCCCGAAGGCATCGAGGGCCGCGTTCCATACAAGGGCCCGGTCACCGCGGTGATCCACCAGTTGATGGGCGGCTTGCGTTCCTCGATGGGCTACGTCGGCTGCAAGACCATCGACGAGATGCGCGCGAAGGCCGAGTTCGTCGAGATCACCTCGGCCGGCATCCGCGAGTCGCATGTCCACGATGTGCAGATCACCAAGGAAGCGCCGAACTACCACGCCGACTAATTTGCGTTTCAACCCGAAAGGCGGCTGCGGCCGCCTTTCTTGTTTCAGGGGTTTGCCATGTCCCACCAGAAAATCCTCATCCTCGATTTCGGTTCCCAGTACACCCAGCTGATTGCCCGCCGCGTGCGCGAGCAGCAGGTCTATTGCGAATTGCACCCAAACGACGTCTCCGCGGACTTCATCCGCGAATTCAATCCGCAGGGCATCATCCTTTCGGGCGGACCGAACTCGGTGTATGAGGAAGAGACGCCGCGCGCACCGCAAGTGGTGTTCGACCTCGGCGTGCCGGTGCTCGGCATCTGCTACGGCATGCAGACCATGGCCGCACAGCTCGGCGGCAAGGTCGAGAACGCCCACAAGCGCGAGTTCGGCTACGCCGAGGTGCGCGCCCGCGGCCACTCGAAGCTGCTCGACGGCATCCAGGACAGCGTCAACGCCGAGGGCCACGGCCTGCTCGACGTCTGGATGTCGCATGGCGACAAGGTCACCGAGCTGCCGACCGGCTTCAAGGTCATCGCCGCCAACGATGCCACGCCGATCGCCGGCATGGGTGACGACGCGCGTCGCTTCTACGGCGTGCAGTTCCACCCCGAGGTGACGCACACCGTCAGGGGCCGCGACCTGTTCGTGCGTTTCGTGCGCGACATCTGCGGCTGCCGCGGCGACTGGAACATGCCCGATTACGTGACCGAGGCGATCGAGAAGGTGCGCGCCCAGGTTGGCAAGGACGAGGTGATCCTCGGCCTCTCGGGCGGCGTCGACTCTTCTGTTGTCGCGGCGCTGCTGCACAAGGCCATCGGCGACCAGCTCACCTGCGTCTTCGTCGACAACGGCCTGCTGCGCCTCAACGAGGCCGAGCAGGTGATGCAGACCTTCGCCCGCAACCTCGGCGTCAAGGTCATCCACGTCGATGCCTCGGCGCAGTTCATGGGCCACCTGGCCGGCGTCACCGATCCCGAGCAGAAGCGCCGCATCATCGGTCGCGAGTTCGTCGAGGTGTTCCAGGCGGAGGCGCAGAAGTTGCCCAAGGCGCGCTGGCTGGCGCAGGGCACCATCTACCCCGACGTGATCGAGTCGGCCGGCGCCAAGACCAAGAAGGCCCACACCATCAAGAGCCACCACAACGTCGGCGGCCTTCCCGAGACGCTCAACCTCAAGCTGTGCGAGCCGTTGCGCGAGCTGTTCAAGGACGAGGTGCGCGAGCTCGGCATCGCACTGGGCCTGCCGCACGAGATGGTCTATCGCCACCCCTTCCCCGGCCCGGGCCTCGGCGTGCGCATCCTCGGCGAGGTCAAGCAGGAATACGCCGATCTGCTGCGCCGCGCCGACGCGATTTTCATCGACGAACTGCGCGCCGCCGACTGGTACGAGAAGACCAGCCAGGCGTTCGCGGTGTTCCTGCCGGTGAAATCCGTCGGCGTGATGGGCGACGGTCGCACCTACGACTACGTCGTCGCGCTGCGTGCCGTCGAGACCCAGGACTTCATGACCGCGCGCTGGGCGCAACTGCCCTACGAACTGCTGGGGCGCGTCGCCAACCGCATCGTCAACGAAGTGCGCGGCATCAACCGCGTCACCTACGACATTACCGGCAAGCCGCCGGGCACCATCGAGTGGGAGTGAAGTAATCCCGCGCATTCCGGCGGGGCGGCTCAAATCGGTTTGAGTCGCCCTGCCGTGACGCCGCGTCCGTGCCTACGAGGCAAGCATCATGAAGTCGGCGTCGCTCAGGCTCGGCCTCATACCGACGCTGCCGAAGGATGCGATCGGCACGGCGGCGGACGAGCCTAGCCGACCGTCGGGATCGTACTTGAGCGTGCCGGTCAACACGTTGTAGAGCAGCCGCTGGCTGTCGCTCGAGAAGCTGTCGGTTTCGTCGATGTCGAAGACGCCGGCCTGCAGTGATCCGCTCCCGTCGAAAAGTCCGCCAAACGTCGCCTGTCCCAACGCGACACGATCCTGGCCCGTCATGAAGTCGGAAATTCTTGCGACGAGCGTCGCGACCTGATTGACGACGAAGATGTCGTTTCCGAGGCCGCCGGTGAGCGTGTCGGAGCCTCCGCCGCCGATCAGGACGTCGTTGCCGGCACCGCCGTTGAGGACGTTGGCGGCGGCGTTGCCGGTGAGGGTGTTGTCGCCGGTGTTGCCGGTGAGGTTGAAGGCGACGGTGGAGACGAGGGTGGCGTTCTCGACGTTGGTGGCGAGGACGTAGGTGCCGCCGGCGGTGGCGACATTGACCTGGACCAGGTCGGTGCCGGCGCCGGGAGCCTCGGTGACGATGTCGGCGAGGGAATCGATGACGTAGATGTCGTTGCCGGCACCACCGACGAGGGTGTCGTTGCCGGCGCCGCCGATAAGGGTGTCGTTGCCGATGCCGCCGTTGAGGGTGTTGGCGGCGGCGTTGCCGGTGAGGACGTTGTCCAGATCGTTGCCGGTGAGGTTGAAGGCGACGGTGGAGACGAGGGTGGCGTTCTCGACGTTGGCGGCGAGGGTATAGGTGCCGCCGGCGGTGGCGATGGCGACGCGGACGAGGTCGGTGCCGCCGCCGAAGGCTTCGGTCACGACGTCGAGCGCGTTGTCGATGACGTAGATGTCGTTGCCGGTGCCGCCGACCAGGGTGTCGGCACCGGCGAGCCCGTCGAGGATATCGTCGAATGCGGTGCCGGTGAGGGTGTTCTGCCCGGCGTTGCCGATCAGGGTCAGGCCGTTGCCCACCGCCGCCGCATTCACGCTCAGCGCCGTGGTGGCGATGGTCACGGCCGCCGCGGCCGTGCCGGTGCCGATCACCACCCGCTCGATGCCCGTGTCGCCCGCATAGAGGGTGAGGGTGCCC
>NZ_BHVV01000005.1 GCF_003865015.1 Sulfurisoma sediminicola
TTTGAGGCAGTTGCGAGGCGAAGCGAACCTCGTCGGTTCCGGACGCATCGGCGATTTCGGCCTGCTGATGGTGCTTGGCGGACGCGATGACGTAGATGTCGTTGCCCGCACCTCCTTGAAGGATGTCGTTGCCCGCGTCGCCGTCGATGACGTTGCTTGCGCCGTTGCCTGTGATGGCGTTGTCGAGTTCATTGCCGAAGGCACTGATGGGGGCGCTTCCGATCAGCGTCAGGTTTTCGACGTTGGCCGGCAGGCGAATGCTGACGGCACTGAATACGCGATCCAAGCCGGCTGCCGAGGATTCGATCACCACGTCGGCCGCATTGTCGACAAAGTAGGCATCGTCGCCGGATCCGCCGATAAGGACGTCCGCGCCGGCGCCGCCGTCGAGCGAGTCATTCCCGCCGAGGCCTTCGAGGCGGTTGGCGCCGGCATTGCCGAGAATGACGTTGTCTGCGCCGTTGCCGATTCCATTCACGTTCGACGAGCCGGTCAGGGTCAGGTTCTCGACGTTGTCCGGCAGGGTGTAGGCGATCGCGCTGCGCACGCCGTCGGTACCCTCGTCGGGATTTTCGGTGACGAGGTCGCCGGCGTTGTCGACGACGTAGGCGTCGCTGCCCTCGCCGCCGGACATGTCATCCGCGCCGGCAAGCCCGTCGAGCAGATCGTTGTTGGGCGTGCCGACCAGCACGTTGTTGGTCGAATCGCCGATCAGGAGGACGTAGCTGTTGGGCGGCGTGTAGGTATTCGCGTAGACGCGCAACTGGAAGACGTCGCTGGTGCCGGCGCCGGTGCCGTCGACCGCCGTGACCTTGACCTGGAGCGTCGTGGCATCGGCACGTGCGGGAATGCCGCTGAACGTCCGTGTCGCCGGATCGAAGCCGATCCAGGCTGGAAGGGCGGCGCCATTGGCCAGGGTGGCGCTGAGGGCGAGGGTATCGCCGACATCGACGTCGGCGAATGTGGTCATCGGCACCGTCAGCGCGAACGGTTGGTTTTCAGCCGCGATCTGGTCCGCGATCGGATTGGCGACGGTCGGAGCGTCGTTGCTGTTCGCGATGGTCAGCGCGAACTCGTCCCTGGCGATGGCATTGCCGGAATCGATGGCAGTGACGCGGATCGCGAAATTGCCGACTTCGCCGTTGGTCGGCGTGCCGGTGAATGTTCCGCTGCTGCCGTCGAAGGTCAGCCAGGCTGGCAGGGGATCGCCGTTGGTTTTGGCTGCACTCAGGGTGAGCGGCAGCGCATGGGCGAAGGCGTCCGCGGGCACGGTGAAGGTGAATGCGGAGTCCTCGGTCGCGTTCTGGTCGGCGATGGGATTCGCGACCATCAGGGTGGTGTTGAGGCCGATATACGTGCCCGAAGCCCGCAGGTCGGTCACCGCCAGGGTGCCGGCGACTCGGACCTGAACATCGGCCCCGGCGCTTGCGTCGGTCCCGATGTAGAGCGTCGTATGGCCATCCGCGCTGCTGATCTGGACCTGGTTCTGTCCCGTATCGCTGCCGTCACCTGCCACCACCGGGCTGGAGAAGTTGGCCCCGGCCACCGAGATGAGATCGCCCGTCTCGAAGTCGACGATGGTGTCGATGCCGTTGCCGTTGCCGGCGAAGACGAAAGTGTCCATGCCGGCCCCGCCGATCAGGCGATCGTTGCCCGATCCGCCTTTCAGGGTGTCGTTCCCGGCCAGGCCAAGGTATTCGACGGCCGTGGTATTGCCGTTGAGGTCGATGGCGTCGTCGCCAGCCGTTCCGATCGCCTGCGGCAGCCAGGGCGTGCCGTCGGCGTTGTAGCGCTGCGCGTAGATGCCCCAGCCGCTGCCGTCCTGGTTCAGCGAGTTCCACGTCACGATGAAGCCGCCGTCGGCGAGTGCCGTGATGGACTGGTCCGCCTGCTGGTCTCCGCTGACGGTGTTCACCGTGAATTCCGGACCCAGGGCGATGCCATTCGTGTCATAGCGCCGGGCATAGACGCCCCAGCTGCTGCCGTCGCGGGCGTCGTCCTGCCAGGAGACGACGAAGCCGCCGCCAACGAGGCCGGTTACCTGGGCGTTTTGCTGGTTGGGCCATCCGGCGGCATTTACCAGGAACTCGCCGCCCACGGGTGCGCCGGCCGCATTGAAACGCTGGCCGT
>NZ_BHVV01000006.1 GCF_003865015.1 Sulfurisoma sediminicola
CCAAGACGGCAATAGTCGGTGTCTGCTGGCTGTCGGCTGTGTAGGAATTGATCCGGAACTCTGTACCCTGCGCGACTCCAGCAGAGTTGTAGCGCTGGGCGTAGATGCCGTAGCTGCTGCCGTCCTGGTCGGAATTCCAGACCACGACGATATCGCCGCCCGTCAGCTGAACGATCTTCGGACCCGACTGTTCGGCGGAGGTTGTCGTATTGACGCGGAACTCCGTGCCCACCAGCCCGCCGGCGGCATCGTAGCGCTGGCCGTAGACGCCCCAGCTGCTGCCGTCCTGGCCGTAGGAATGCCAAGTCGCGATGAAGCCACCGTCGGCAAGGCCGGTGACTGAAACGCCAGCCTGCTGGTCGCTCGTGGTGTTGTTGATCCTGAATTCGCTGCCGGCCGGGTTGCCACTGGCGTCATAAATCTGGCCATAGACGCCCCAGCTTGAACCGTCCTGGTTGAGGGATTGCCAGGTGGCGACAAAGCCGCCGGCATTCGTGCCTTTCAGCGCTGCGACCGTTGCCAGTGACTGCTGGTCGGCCGTCTGAGTGCTGACGTGAAATTCGTTTCCGATTGCGACTCCGGCGGCATCGAAGCGCTGGGCGTAAATGCCCCCGCTGCTGCCGTCCTGTCCGTCGGAGTTCCAGGCGACCACGATTTCCCCTGTGGTCAACTGCGCGATCCTCGGATTCGCCTGATCGTTCAAGGTCGTCGTATTGACGCGGAACTCGCCGCGGCCGAGGAGGTTGAGGGTGATGTCCTTGCCGTCGCCGGCGAAGTGGAGTTTCTCGACGTTCCGCAGGGTGTCGGTGCCGTCGGTGCCGTCGGTGCCGTCGACGTCCTCCACCGTCCACACGCCGTTGGCGTAGCTGACGCGGTAGCCGGGCTGCAGGTTGCCGGCGCTGCCCGTGAGCACGACGGTGTCGGTACCGGCGCCGCCGTCGATCGTGTCGTTGCCCTCGAAACCGGTGATCAGGTCATCGCCGCTGGTGCCGTTGATGATGTCGTTGCCAGAAGTGCCGTCGAGCGTTGCCATGGCTCACTCCCAAGAAAACTGAACATTTTCGCGGGGGGCTCCCGGCAAGGGATTTCATTTGGTCGCTTACAACCGTCTGCAATTTCTCGTCCAGCGCGGGTGCCCACAACCAAGCCTTGCGAAAATGATCAGAAGAGAACAAATGACTCAAAAGACCATTCTGTGATTAATGGCATGTCCCTTATTGACAGGCGTCAAAAGCTCGCGTGATTTACGTGTGGAAAATTCGTCGCACCGTGTCAAATCTCTCATCCGATCGGGAGGTCGGTGCCGTGGAAAGAACGGTTCTCCGGTGGTCTCCGCGGGGACGTCGTCGGCCGCCTCGTTGGAAATCTCGCACAATGCAATACGGAGGTATTGGCGTCGGTTAGAATCGGCGCACTGCCTCTATGGAGGAGGAACATCGATGCTTCACCCCGGACAGCCTGCCCCCGAGTTTTCCCTGCCCGACGCGGACATGGAGGCCTTCGCTCTGGCGTCGCTGCGAGGCAAGCAGCACGTCGTTCTGTTCTTCTATCCGAAGGATGGCACGCCCTACTGCACGCAGGAGGCCATCGACTTCTCCGATCACGAGGCGGACTTCGCCAAGCTGCACTGCGAGGTGATCGGCGTCTCGCGCGACGACTGCATCAAGCACGCGGAATTCCGCGATCGGCACGGCCTCTCGGTGCGGCTGCTCTCCGACGAGGACGGCAAGGTCGGCCACAAGTACGGCGTCTACCAGTACCGCGAACACGATGGCCACAAGCGGCTGACGGTCGTGCGTTCGACCTTCGTCATCGACAAGCACGGCACGGTTCGCCACACCTTCTACGATGTCAGCCCCAAGGGCCACGCGGCGGAAATCTTTCAACTCGTCAAGGAACTCGAAAAATCATGCAAATCGGCCAAGATACCGTCGTGACCCTCAAGTATCGCGTCACGGACCCGGATGGCAACGTCGTCGACGAGGGCAAGATGCCGCTCACCTATCTGCATGGCGGCTACCACGGCATCTTCCTGCGCATCGAGGAGGAACTCGAAGGCAAGTCGGCGGGCACCGCCATCGAGGTCAAGCTGCAGCCGGAGGACGCCTTCGGCGAATACGATGCCGATCTCGTCACCGTCGAGCCGCGCGACCTGTTCCCCGACACCATCGAAGTCGGCATGCAGTTCGAGCGCGCCACCGAGGGCGAGTCCGACGAGATGCTCTACACCATCACCGACATCGCCGGCGACAAGGTCGTGGTCGACGGCAACCACCCGCTGGCGGGGGCGGCGCTGGTGTTCGCATGCACCGTCACTGAAGTGCGCGCGGCCTCGGCCGAGGAATTGGCCCATGGCCACGTGCATGGCCCCGAGGGCCACCATCACCACTAGCGCGCCTCAGCCTTCGCCGAGGCGTTTCAGTTCGTAGAGTTTCTCCAGCGCCTCGCGCGGCGTGAGGCTGTCCGGGTCGATCGCGGCCAGCGCGTCGAGCGCGGGGTGGGGTTCGGAAAATGTCGGCTCCGGCGGGACGCCGTTCGGTGCGGCGAAAAGGTCGGGCTGCGGCCCCATCGCATCCTTCGCCGCTTCGCGATTTTCCAGTTGCACCAGCCGGCGCTTCGCGTCTCGGATCACCGCGACGGGCACGCCCGCCAGCGCCGCGACCTGGATGCCGTAGCTCTGCGAGGCCGGGCCTTCCTCGACCGCGTGCATGAAGACGATGGTGTGGGCATGCTCCACTGCGTCGAGATGCACGTTGGCGCACTCCGGGTAGTCGTGCGCGAGTCGCGTCAGCTCGAAATAGTGGGTGGCGAAGAGCGTGTAGGCGCGATTTTTCTCGATCAGGTGGCGGGCGATGGCGAAGGCCAGCGCGAGGCCGTCGAAGGTCGAGGTGCCGCGGCCGATCTCGTCCATCAGCACCAGTGATCTTTCGGTGGCGCCGTGGAGAATCGCGGCGGCCTCGGTCATCTCGACCATGAAGGTCGAGCGCCCCGAGGCGAGGTCGTCGGCGGCGCCGATGCGGGTGTAGATCGCGTCGATCGGGCCGAGGCGGCATTCCGTCGCCGGCACGAAGCTGCCGCAGTGGGCGAGCAGCACGATCAGCGCCGTCTGGCGCATGTAGGTCGATTTGCCGCCCATGTTGGGGCCGGTGATGAGCAGCAGCTTGCGCGTCGTGGCCAGTCGCGCGTCGTTGGCGATGAAGGTGTCGATCTGCCGCTCGACCACCGGGTGGCGGCCGCCGCGGATGTCGAGCACCGCCTCGTTGACGAAGCCCGGTGCACGATAGTCGTAGCGCACGGCGGCCTCGGCGAAAGCTGCGAGGCCGTCGAGCAGGGCGAGCGCGCGGGCGATGCGCTGGAGTTCGGCGATCCACTGCGCCAGCGTGTCGAACAGTGCGTCGAACAGCTGTTTCTCCAGCGCCAGCGCGCGTTCGTTGGCGGAGAGCGCCTTGTCCTCGAAAGCCTTGAGTTCCGGCGTGATGTAGCGCTCGGCGTTCTTCAGCGTCTGGCGGCGGCGGTAGTCGTCCGGCACCCTGGCGGCGTTGGCGTGGCTGACTTCGATGTAGAAGCCGTGCACCTTGTTGTATTCGACCTTGAGGCTGCCGATGCCGCTGCGCTCGCGTTCGCGCGCCTCGAGCGCGACGAGGAACTCGCCGCAATTGGCCTGCAGTCCTCTCAGCTCGTCGAGCTCGGCCGACCAGCCCGGCGCGATGACGCCGCCGTCGCGCAGCAGCGCAGCCGGCTCGGCCGCGACGGCGCTCTCGAGCAGTTCGAGGCAAGCGGGCGGGGCGGCGAGGTCGCGGGCGATATCGCGCAGCAGGGCGGACTCGGCGCCGGCGAGCATGGATGCGAGTTCGGGCAGGCGGGCAAGGCTGTCGCGCAGGCTGGAGAGGTCGCGCGGCCGGGCGTTCTTCAGCGCGACGCGGGCGGTGATGCGCTCGACGTCGGCGATGCCGCGAAGCTGGTTGCGCACCGCCTGGGCACGGCCGTCGCGGGCCTCGCCGATCAGCTCGCCGACGGCGACATGGCGGGCGGCGGCCGCATCGCGGTCCGCGAGGGGATGGTGCAGGCAGTGGCGCAGCCAGCGCGAGCCCATGGCCGTGGCGCAGAGGTCGAGTTGCGAGAGCAGGGTCGGTGCGGGCTGACCGCGCAGCGTCTCGGAAATCTCCAGGTTGCGGCGGGTGGCGGCATCGAGGCGCAGGTAGCTGCCCTCGTGTTCGACGCCGAGGGCGGTGACGTGCCCCAGCGCCTGCATCTGCGTGCTTCGCGCGTACTGGAACAACGCGCCGGCGGCGGCGACGGCCAGGGTCAGGTTCTCGGCGCCGAAGCCGGAAAGGTCGCGGGTACCGAAGTGCGCGGCGAGTTCGCGCCGGGCGGACTCGATGTCGAAGTGCCAGTCGGGCAGGCGCTTGGTGCAGGCGTCGCCCGCGGCAAGCTCGCCGCGCAATGCGTCAGGCAGCAGCAGCTCGGCCGGCCGCAGTCGTTCGAACTGGTGGGGGAGGGCGGCGATATCGGTCTCGAGCAGGCGGAAGTCGCCGCTGGCGAGGTTAAGCCAAGCCAGGCCGCAGCGGTCCTTGTCGATCGTGAGCGCGGCGAGCAGGCTGTCGCGTTTCTCGTCGAGCAGCGCCGAGTCGGTGAGCGTGCCGGGGGTGACGATGCGCGCCACGGCGCGCTCGACCGGGCCCTTGGCCGTGGCGGGATCGCCGATCTGTTCGCAGATGACCACCGACTCGCCGAATTTGACCAGCCGGGCCAGATACTGCTCGACGGCGTGGTGCGGCACGCCGGCCATGGCGATCGGCCGCCCGGCCGACTGGCCGCGCGTGGTCAGGGTGATGTCGAGCAGCCGCGCGGCCTTCTCGGCATCGTCGTAGAACAGCTCGTAGAAGTCGCCCATGCGGTAGAACAGCAGCATGTCCGGATGCTGCGCCTTGAGGCGCAGGTACTGCTGCATCATCGGCGTGTGGCCGGCGAGGTCCGCTTCCCTCGCGGCCGGCGGCGCGGCGGGGCGGCTCACGCGGCGAGCTTGGACGTCCGGTGGGACTGCACGATCTGCAGCAGCTGGCCGAAGATCTTCGGCGTGCCGGCGACGATGTTGCCGGTGGCGAGGTAGTTGCTCTCGCCGGCGAGGTCGGAGACGAGGCCGCCGGCTTCGGAGACCAGCAGGGTACCCGCCGCCATGTCCCAGGGCGACAGCCCGAATTCCCAGAAACCGTCGGTGCGACCGCAGGCGACGTAGGCGAGGTCGAGCGATGCCGCGCCCGGCCGGCGCAGGCCGGCGGTCTTCTGCGTCAACTCGCGGAAGATCGCGGTGTAGGCGTCGGCGTGGTCGAACATGCGATAGGGGAAGCCGGTGCCGATCAGCGCCTCGGCCAGCTTGGCGCGCTTGGAGACGCGGATGCGCTTGTCGTTGACGAAGGCGCCGGCACCCTTGCTGGCGGTGAACAGCTCGTTGCGCGTCGGGTCGTAGACCACGGCCTGGTTCATCACGCCCTTATGGGCGAGGCCGATCGAAACCGCGTACTGCGGGAAACCGTGGATGAAGTTGGTGGTGCCGTCGAGCGGGTCGATGATCCACTGGTATTCCGAGTCGCCGGAGCTGCCGGTTTCCTCTGCCAGGATCGCGTGCTTCGGGTAAGCTTCGCGGATGGTATCGATGATCGCGGCCTCGGCGGCGCGATCGACCTCGGTGACGTAGTCGCTCTGCTGCTTGACGCCGACCTGGAGACGTTCGATATCGAGGCTGGCGCGGTTGATGATCTGACCGGCGCGGCGCGCGGCCTTGACGGCGATATTGAGCGTGGGATGCATGATGGTCCGAACTGCACGGCTGCGAAGGCCGCGATTCTAATATGAACACTCCGCAGCCGCTCGCTTCCGCCCTTTCCCGCATCCGCGTCGTGCTGTCGCGCACCAGCCATCCGGGCAACATCGGCGCCGCCGCGCGGGCGATGAAGACCATGGGCCTGTCGCGCCTGGTGCTGGTGACGCCACGCCATTTCCCCGATGCGCAAGCCGAGGCCATGGCCGCCGGCGCCACGGACGTACTCGAATCGGCGCAGGTCTGCGCCACGCTGGAAGAGGCGCTGGCCGGCACCGTCTTCGCCACGGCGATGACGGCGCGCCGGCGCGAACTGGCGACCGATCCGCTGTGGGTGCGCGAGGCGATGGCCGAGGTGGCGGAACAATTGGCGCGGGATGCGAGCGGCGAAGTGGCCATCGTCTTCGGCAACGAGACCTCCGGCCTCTCCAACGAGGAACTGGCGCTGTGCCCGCGCTGGGCGATGATTCCCTGCAATCCCGAATGGACCTCGCTCAACCTGGCGGCGGCGGTGCAGATCGCCTGTTACGAGTTGCGCCAGGCAAAAGTCGGCGCCGGCGACACGCCGATGGTGGCCGACGCCGGCGAGCGGGCGACCTTTGACGAGGTCGAGGGCCTCATCGGCCACCTTGAAAGCGCAGCCCTGGCCAGCGGCTTTCTCGACCCGGCGTCGCCCAAGCGGCTGATGCACCGGATGCGGCGCCTGTTCTCGCGCGCCGCACTCGAGAAGGTCGAGGTCAACATTCTGCGCGGTCTCATCGCCAGCCTGCTGGAACGCCGCGATTCGCGCTCGCCCGGTGAAAGTTGACCGCTGGTGTCGGATATAATCGCCATCCCTATCAACCCGGGTTTCCCCTTGCCATGTTCGACCGCCTGCGTGAAGACATCGCCTGCGTTTTTCAGCGCGATCCCGCCGCGCGCACGCAATGGGAAGTGCTCACCTGCTACCCGGGCTTGCATGCGCTGACGTTGCATCGATTCGCCCACTGGCTGTGGGGCCATAGGCTGCGCTGGCTGGCGCGGCTCACCTCACATTTCACCCGCTGGTTCACCGGCATCGAGATCCATCCCGGCGCGACCATCGGCCGCCGCGTCTTCATCGACCATGGCATGGGTGTGGTGATCGGCGAGACCGCCGAGATCGGCGACGACTGCACGCTCTATCACGGCGTCACCCTCGGCGGCACTTCCTGGAACCGGGGCAAGCGCCACCCGACGCTGGAGCGCGGCGTGGTGATAGGCGCCGGCGCCAAGGTGCTCGGCCCCATCACCTTGCGCGAGGGCGCCAAGGTCGGTTCCAACGCGGTGGTGGTGCGCGAAGTGCCGGCCGGCGCCACGGCGGTCGGCATCCCGGCACGCATCGTCGATGCCGGCGACGATGCCGCGCGGCAGGAGAAGGCCGAGAACCTGGGCTTCTCGGCCTACGCCGTGACCAAGGACGAGGGCGACCCCCTGGCCCTGGCGATCCATGGCCTGCTCGACCACGCGGTCGAGACCGACCGCCGCATCGCGGTATTGCTCGCCCATCTGGAGCGCTGCGGCGTGCCGCTGGCCGACGAGATGGCCACCGCCGACCAGTTCGATCCCAAATATCTCTCGAAAATAGTTGACTAAAAACGTCGGACTCATTAAAGTCGATTAAAACGCTCAGGTATTGATTGCCGCGGCGCCGACCCCAAGTGAAGATTGAACCGGAAAGGACTTAAAAATGAGACTGACGACCAAAGGACGTTTTGCCGTGACGGCCATGATCGACCTGGCCCTGCGCCAGCACGAAGGTCCGGTGACGCTGGCCGGCATCGCCGAGCGCCAGAAGATTTCGCTCTCCTATCTCGAGCAGCTGTTCGGCAAGCTGCGCCGCCACCAGCTGGTGTCCAGCGTGCGCGGCCCCGGCGGTGGCTACTGCCTGGCCAAGGGCATGGAGACGGTGTCGGTCGCCGACATCATCCGCGCCGTCGACGAGCCGCTCGACGCCACCAGCTGTGGTGGCAAGCGCGACTGCCATGGCGAAGACAAGCCCTGCATGACGCACAACCTGTGGACCAGCCTCAACGAGCGCATGTACGACTACCTGAGCTCGGTGCATCTGGCGCAGCTGGTACACGAGCAGCGCAACCGGCCCGAGTGCGCCATGGCAGTCGAGACGCGCGGCGTGCGTCGTCCGCGCCGCATGACCGTGGTCGCCACCGCCTTCTGACCGCGACGTTCCACGATGTTCCAGCCGACCTATCTCGATCACAACGCCACCACGCCGGTGCATCCGGCCGTGCTCGAGGCCATGCTGCCGTATTTCTCGCGGCAGCATGGCAACGCATCGAGCCGGCATGAGTACGGCCGTGCGGCGCGACGGGCGATCGACGAGGCGCGGCAGCGCGTGGCCTATGCCGCCGGCGCGCATCCGACCGAAGTGATCTTCACCAGCGGCGGTTCGGAAGCCAACAATCTCTTCATCAAGGGCGCCGCCGCCGTGCGCAAGCCCGGCATGGTGGCCGTGTCGGCGATCGAGCATCCCTGCGTGCGCGAGCCGGCGAAGCAGGTCGCCCGCGCCGGCTGGACGCTGCGCGAGATCGCGGTGGACCGGGATTGCCGTGTCGTCGGCGCCGACTTTTCCGCCGTGCTCGCCGCGCGGCCGGAGTTGCTGTCGGTGATGCTGGCCAATAACGAAACCGGCGTCGTGCAGGATGTCGCCGCTCTCGCCGAAGAAGCGCGATCGACCGGCGCCTGGTTCCACACCGATGCGGTGCAGGCCCTCGGCAAGATCCCGCTCAATTTCCGCGACCTCAACGGCCACGGCGTCCATGCCATGACCCTGTCGGCGCACAAGCTCGGCGGTCCCAAGGGCGCCGGTGCGCTGATCCTCGACAAGCGCGTCGAGGTCCAGGCCCTGATCGCCGGCGGCGGCCACGAGCGCGGCCTGCGCTCGGGCACCGAGAACGTACCGGCCATCGTCGGCTTCGGCCTCGCCTGCGAACTCGCCACGGCCGGCCTCGCCGACGGTGCCGCACGCGTCGGCGCCTTGCGCGACGAACTCGAACGCGGCCTCGTCGCATTCGGCGCAACCATTTTCGGCGCCGGCGCAGTGCGCCTGCCCAACACCGTCTATTTCTCTTTGCCCGCGATCGACGGCGAGACCTTGGTCGGCAAGCTCGACCGGGCGGGCTACGCCGTCGCCAGCGGTGCCGCCTGCTCGTCGGCCAATCCCGAGGCCTCGCACGTGCTGCTGGCGATGGGCGTCGATGCCGCGCTGGCGCGCGGTGCGGTGCGCGTGAGCCTCGGCGCCGCATCGTCGACCGCCGACGTGCGCGGCTTCCTCGCCACGCTCGGCGAAACCGCCCGACAACTGAATCGAATGACCGCCCTGGTGCATTAGGCCAGGAGCGCTTTTACCAACGGAGACACCCCGATGCTCAAGCTGCCCATCTACCTCGACTATTCCGCCACCACCCCGGTCGATCCGCGCGTCGCCGCGAAAATGATTCCCTGGCTGACCGAACACTTCGGCAACCCGGCCTCGCGCTCGCATGCCTACGGTTGGGAAGCCGAGAAGGCGGTCGAGGATGCCCGCGAGGAAGTCGCCAAGCTGGTCAATGCCGACCCGAAGGAAATCATCTGGACCTCGGGCGCGACCGAGTCGAACAACCTGGCGATCAAGGGTGCCGCGCATTTCTATGCGGGGACCAAGGGCAAGCACATCGTCACCGTCGCCACGGAACACAAGGCGGTGCTCGACACCTTCAAGGAACTCGAGCGCCAGGGCTTCGAGGCGACCTACCTCGAGCCTCAGCCGAATGGCCTGATCACCCTCGAGCAGTTCAAGGCCGCGCTGCGCAAGGACACGGTGCTCGCCTCGGTGATGGCGGTCAACAACGAGATCGGCGTGATCCAGCCGATCGCCGAGCTCGGCGAAATCTGTCGCGAGGCCGGCGTGATCTTCCACGTCGACGCCGCCCAGGCCACCGGCAAGATGCCGCTCGACCTGGCCAAGCTCAAGGTCGACCTGATGTCGTTCTCGGCGCACAAGACCTACGGCCCCAAGGGCATCGGCGCGCTCTACGTTCGCCGCAAGCCGCGCATCCGCCTCGAGGCGCAGATGCACGGCGGCGGCCACGAGCGCGGCCTGCGCTCCGGCACGCTGGCGACGCACCAGATCGTGGGCATGGGCGAGGCCTTCCGCCTGGCCCGCGAGGAGATGGCCACCGAGAACGAGCGCATCCGCATGCTGCGCGACCGCCTGCTCAAGGGCCTGACGGACATCGAGGAGACCTACGTCAATGGCGACCTCGAGCAGCGCGTGCCGCACAATCTCAACGTCAGCTTCAACTACGTCGAGGGCGAGTCGCTGGTCATGGCCGTCAAGGACATCGCGGTGTCGTCCGGTTCGGCCTGCACCTCGGCCTCGCTCGAGCCGTCCTACGTGCTGCGCGCGCTGGGCCGCTCCGACGAACTTGCGCACAGCTCGATCCGCTTCTCCATCGGCCGCTTCACCACCGAGGAGGAAATCGACTACACCATCAAGCTGCTGCACGACAAGCTCGGCAAGCTGCGCGAACTCTCGCCGCTGTGGGAAATGTTCAAGGACGGCGTCGATCTCAATACTGTCCAATGGGCTGCACACTAAGCGTCTGCAAAGAAAGGGAAGCAACCATGTCTTACAGTCAGAAGGTCATCGACCACTACGAAAACCCCCGCAACGTCGGCTCGTTCGCCAAGGACGACGACAGCGTCGCCACCGGCATGGTCGGCGCGCCGGCCTGCGGCGACGTGATGAAGCTGCAGCTCAAGGTCGGCAAGGACGGCGTCATCGAGGACGCCAAGTTCAAGACCTACGGCTGCGGCTCGGCCATCGCCTCCAGCTCGCTCGTCACCGAGTGGGTCAAGGGCAAGACGCTCGACCAGGCGCTCGACATCAAGAACACCCAGATCGCCGAGGAGCTGGCGCTGCCGCCGGTGAAGATCCACTGCTCGATCCTGGCCGAGGACGCCATCAAGGCGGCCGTCGCCGACTACAAGAAGAAGCACGGGGAGTAAGAATATGGCCCCCACGCTCACTTCGTTCGCTGCCCCCACGGGGGGCGTTGCCTCCCTCGGGGCGGCCCTTCGGGAGGCATGACCATGTCCGCCTGTACCACCACCACTTCGCCCGAAGCGTCTGCCAAGGCCCAGGCCGCGCCCTCGGGCTGGCAGGGCATCGAGCGTGCGCTGCCGGTGACCTTGAGCGAGGCCGCCGCCGCCCACATCGCCAGGTTCATCGCCAAGCGCGGCAAGGGCATCGGCATCCGCCTCGGCGTGCGCACCTCCGGCTGCTCGGGCATGGCCTACAAGCTCGAATTCGCCGACTCGCCCAACCCCGAGGACATCGAGTTCCTCAGCCACGGCGTCAAGGTCCTGGTGGATCCGAAGAGCCTGCCCTACCTCGCGGGCACCGAGCTCGACTACACCAAGGAAGGCCTCAACGAGGGGTTCAAGTTCAACAACCCCAACGTCAAGGACGCCTGCGGCTGCGGCGAGAGTTTCAACGTCTGATGGTTTTCAGCCAGGAACCCCTCGGCCGCGACTTTTTCGCGCTGTTCGGCCTGCAGCACCGCTTCGCGCTCGACATGTCCGAGCTCGAGGTGCTGTATCGCGACATGCAGGCGCGCGTGCACCCGGACAAGTTCGCCAGTGCCGGCGAGGCCGACAAGCGCCTGGCGATGCAGCTGGCGACGCACGCCAACGAGGCCTATCTCACGCTGAAATCTCCGCTCAAGCGCGCCCAGTACCTGCTGCATCTGGCCGGGCACGATCCGCAGATCGAACACAACACCGCGATGCCGACGGATTTCCTCATCGAGCAGATGGAGTGGCGCGAGGCCGTGATCGAGGCGCGCGAGGCGGCCGACGTGGCCGAGCTCGATCGCCTGCATCACCGCATGCGCAAGGAAATCTCGCTCCAGTATGATGCGTTGCACCAGGCGCTGGACGCGCGCACGGATCACGCGCGCGCCGCCGAGGTGGTACGCCAGCTGATGTTCCAGGAAAAACTGCTCCACGAAATCGACGACGCGCTAGAAGCCGTCGAAGCTTAAATAACGATGGCACTACTACAGATTGCCGAGCCCGGCGAATCCGCGGCTCCCCACGAACATCGCCTCGCCGTCGGCATCGACCTCGGCACCACCAACTCGCTGGTCGCCACGGTCAGGAGCGGCATGGCGGTCGTCCTCGGCGATGCGCTCGGTCGCCCGCTGCTGCCCTCGGTGGTGCATTACGACGGCGAACTCAAGGTGGGTTTCGAGGCGCAGGCCCTGCAGTCGCTCGACCCGAAGAACACCATCGTCTCGGTCAAGCGTTTCATGGGCCGCGGCCTCAAGGACATCGCCCATATCGAGTCGATGCCCTACGACTTCGTCGACGCCGCGGGCATGGTCAAGCTGCGCACCGCCGCCGGCGTCAAGAGCCCGGTCGAGGTCTCGGCCGACATCCTCAAGGTGCTGCGCGAGCGCGCCGAGGCCTCGCTCGGCGGCCAGCTCACCGGCGCCGTCATCACCGTCCCGGCCTATTTCGACGACGCCCAGCGCCAGGCCACCAAGGACGCGGCGCGGCTGGCCGGCCTCGATGTCCTGCGCCTGCTCAACGAGCCGACCGCCGCCGCCATCGCCTACGGCCTCGACAATGGGGCCGAAGGCATCTACGCCGTCTATGACCTCGGCGGCGGCACCTTCGACGTCTCCATCCTGCAGCTGTCCAAGGGCGTCTTCCAGGTGCTCGCCACCGGCGGCGACTCGGCCCTCGGCGGCGACGACTTCGACCAGCGCGTCTTCTGCTGGATCATCGAGGAGGCCAAGCTCGCCCCGCTGTCGCCGCAGGACGCGCGGCTGCTGCTGACCCACGCGCGCGAAGCCAAGGAATACCTGACCGCCCATGGCGAGGCGCCGATCACCGTGCGGCTGGGCAGCGGCGAGTACGTCGATGTCAAGCTGACGTCGGCCATTTTCACCGAGATCACCAAGACCCTGGTGCAGAAGACGCTGGCGCCCACGCGCAAGGCCCTGCGCGACGCCAAGTTGTCGCCCGAGGAGATCAAGGGCGTGGTGATGGTCGGCGGCGCCACGCGCATGCCGCAGATCCAGCGTGCCGTGGCCGACTACTTCGGCCGCGATCCGCTCAACAACCTCGATCCGGACAAGGTCGTCGCGCTCGGCGCGGCGATTCAGGCCAACCTGCTCGCCGGCAACCGCGCCGCCGGCGACGACTGGCTGCTGCTCGACGTGATCCCGCTCTCGTTGGGTCTCGAGACCATGGGCGGCCTGGTCGAGAAGGTCATCCCGCGCAACTCGACCATTCCCGCCGCCCGCGCCCAGGAATTCACCACCTTCAAGGACGGCCAGACGGCGCTCGCCCTGCACGTGGTGCAGGGCGAGCGCGAACTGGTGTCCGACTGTCGCAGCCTGGCGCGCTTCGAACTGCGCGGCATCCCGCCGATGGTGGCCGGCGCCGCCCGCATCCGCGTCACCTTCCAGGTCGATGCCGACGGCCTGCTGTCGGTGAATGCGCGCGAGCAGACCATGGGCCACGAGGCGCACGTCGAGGTCAAGCCGTCCTACGGCCTGAGCGACGACGAGATCACCTCGATGCTCAAGGACAGCTTCAACCATGCCTCCGACGACGCCTTCCGCCGCGCCCTGCGCGAGGCGCAGGTCGAGGCGCAGCGCCTGATCGAGGCGGTGCAGTCGGCGCTGCGCGAGGATGCCGCGCTGCTCTCCGAAAGCGAGCGCGGCCACATCGACGCCTGCCTCGCCCGCTTGCAAAGCGTGATGATGGGCGATGCCCGCCTCGCCATCGACGACGCGATGGACGCGCTGGGCAAGGCCACGGCGGAATTCGCCGCCCGGCGCATGAACCAGAGCGTGCAGCGCGCGCTCTCCGGCAAGAAACTCAGCGAAATCGAATCATGACCCAGATCATCGTCCTGCCGCATGTCGAACTTTGTCCCGAGGGCGCCGTTTTCGAGGCCGCGGTCGGCCAGTCGATCTGCGACGCCCTGCTCGACAACGACATCGAGATCGAACACGCCTGCGAGAAGTCCTGCGCCTGCACCACCTGCCACGTCGTGATCCGCGAGGGCTTCAACTCGCTCGAGGCAGCCGAGGAAACCGAGGAGGACCTGCTCGACAAGGCCTGGGGCCTCGAGCCGACCTCGCGCCTGTCCTGCCAGGCCCTTGTGACCGCGACGCCATTGGTGATAGAAATCCCGAAATACACCATTAACATGGCGAAGGAAGGGCACTCGAAGAAATGAAATGGACCGACACCCTCGACATCGCGATCGAGCTGGCCGAGCGCCATCCCGAGATCGATCCGAAGACCGTCAATTTCGTCGACCTCATGCGCCTGGTGATGGCGCTGCCGGGGTTCGAGGAGGACGAGCGCCATTGCGGCGAGAAGAAGCTCGAGGCCATCCAGTTGGCCTGGATGGAAGAGCTGGACTGAGCATGGGCCTCCGGCGCGATCTCCTGGTTTTCGCCGCCGGCCTTTCCCTCGCGGCGGTGGCCGCGGCCGACCAGCCCGTCGGCATCACCGCCACGCTGCCCTACGTCGATGTCGTCCATGACGGCAAGCCCTTCCGCATCGAGCGCGAGCAGGACAATCTCAACCAGATCGAGCCCGACTACTCGCTGACCTCGCGGCCGTGCCCGCCCTACTGCATCCAGCCGATGCTGCTGGCGCCCGGAGTGGAGACCATCGGCGAGCTCGAGCTGCTCGATTACCTGCGCCGCGCCGCGAACGGCGAGGCGGTGGTGGTGGTCGACTCGCGCGAGGAGCACTGGCTGCTGCGCACCGGCATCATTCCCGGCGCCATGCACCTGACGTGGACCGAGCTGCACCCGGCGCACACCGACTCGGCCAGGATTGCCGACACCCTGCAGTTCGTCTTCGGCGTGGCGCGCACCGGCATCCTCTGGAATTTCGAGAACGCGCGCACCGCGGTGTTCTACTGCAACGGCGTCTGGTGCGGCCAGTCGCCGACCAACATCAAGCAGTTGCTGGCGCTGGGCTACCCGCCCCACAAGCTCAAGTGGTACCGCGGCGGCATGCAGTCATGGAAGAGCCTGGGCCTGTCCACTGCCTCCTATTTGCTGAAGTGACGCCGCCGCTGATCGACAGCCACTGCCATCTCGATGCGGCCGAGTTCGACGCCGACCGCGCGGCGGTGGCTGCCGCGGCGGTGGCGGCGGGGCTCGCGACCATCGTCATTCCGGCCATCGAGCGCGCCAATTTCGGCGCTGTGGCGAGCGTCTGCCGCGAGTTCCCCGGCTGCGTGCCGGCCTACGGCATCCACCCGATGTATGTCGATCGCGCCGAGCCGGCCGACCTCGACGCGCTGCGGGCGACGCTCGCGCGCGAACCCGCCGTCGCCGTCGGCGAAATCGGCCTCGATCGCTTCGTCGAGCCGCGCGACGACGGCCGCCAGGCGTTCTATTTCGTCGAACAGCTGAAGATCGCCCGCGACCTCGGGCTGCCGGTGATCCTCCACGTGCGCCGGGCCATCGACCCGATCCTCAAGCAGCTGCGTCGCATCGGCGTGGCCGGGGGCATCGCCCACGCCTTCAATGGCAGCCGCCAGCAGGCCGACGAGTTCATCAAGCTCGGCTTCGTCCTCGGCTTCGGCGGCGCCATGACCTACCCGCGGGCGGCCCGCATCCGCGAGCTGGCGGCGACGCTGCCGCTGGAGGCCATCGTGCTCGAGACCGACGCGCCCGACATCCCGCCGGCCTGGCGGGTCGGCGCCCGCAATGCGCCGGACCAGTTGCCGCGCATCGCGGCGGAGCTGGCGGCGCTGCGCAATCTGCCGGTGGCGGATATCATAACGGCCACAACAAGCAATGTCTGCCGGGCGTTGCCGCGCCTGGCGCACTGAGTTTCACCAACCCCCCGACCAACAAGGAGAGAACCAATGAGCACCACCGTCACCCTGCAAGGCAATCCGGTTCCCGTCGACGGCGACCTGCCGGCCAGGGGCGCCAAGGCGCCCGCCCTCACCCTGACCAACGGCGAGCTCGCCGACGTCACGCTCGCCAATTTCGCCGGCAAGCGCAAGGTGCTTAATATCGTCCCCAGCCTCGACACGCCGACCTGCGCCACCTCGACGCGCAAGTTCAACGAGAAGGCCGCCGCGCTGAACAACGCGGTCGTGCTGGTCGTGTCTGCCGACCTGCCCTTCGCCGCCGGCCGCTTCTGCAGCACCGAAGGCCTCAAGAACGTCGCCCACCTGTCCACCTTCCGCCATCCAGAGTTCATGAAGGCCTGGGGCGTCGCCATTTCCGGCGGCCCGCTGGTCGGCGTCACCGCGCGTGCCGTGGTCGTGCTCGACGAGAACGACAACGTGCTGCACAGCGAAATGGTCGGCGAGATCGCCAACGAGCCGAACTACGACGCCGCGCTCAAGGCCCTCGGCTGAGTTTCGTTCGCGAGCGGCGGGCGCGCCCGCTAGGCCGATGAGCATCGCCCGTCACCTGCTGCGCCTGGCTGCCGCCATCGTCGCCGTCGCCGCGCTCTGCGGTGCGGCGGCGCGGGCTGACGTCCTGCCCGTCACCGTCAGCCTGCCCGGTCCGGGCAGCACGGTGTCGCTGCCGCTCGAGCTTGCCATCTCACTCGGCTACGACCGCGCGGAGGGCATCGCCATCAGGCCGCGGTACATCCTCGGCGGCGGCACGCCGTTGCGGGACCTCCAGTCCGGTCTCGCCAACTTCACCATTCACGGCATGCCGGCGGCGATGCTCAATCGGCTGCAGGAGGAGCACTACGTCACGCTGATGCCCATCGACGACCAGCCGCAGTACGTCCTCATGGTGCGCCGCGGGCTCAAGGGCAGGATCAAGTCGCCACGTGACCTGGCCGGCTACACCATCGGCATCCATGCCAATTCCCTCACCAACAGGACGACCTCGCATCAGCTGACCGAACAGCTGCTGCAGAGCTCGGGCGTCGGCCGCGACAAGGTGCGCTACGTCGCCGAGGGCACGGAGTGGGCGAGCGTATCGTCGGCGTTCCGCTCGGGAGCCGTCGATGCCGGCATGACCGACGAACCCTTCGCCACGCGCCTTGCGGCGGAAGGCCTCGCCTATCCGATATTCAAGACCACCGCCCGAGCGGAGCAGCGGCGCCTGGCCGGCGAGGGTTTCCTGCGTGTCGCACTGCATGGCCTGCGCGACCACATCGAGGCCGATCCAGCCGCCGCCGAGCGCATGGTACGGGTGCTGCAGAAGGTGCTGCGCTGGATCGCCACCCACACGCCGGAGCAGATCGTGGATCAGCTGGCCCTAGGCGGCGAGATGCGCAAGGTGATGCTCACCGTGTTGCGCGGGAATCCGCGCCAGTACAGTCGCGACGGTCGTTTCTCGACGGCGCAGCTGCGCGAGACCGAGATCTTCTTTCACGCCAGCAACCCGGAAAACGCCGCGGCGCAGCGCCTGACGATAGACAGCATGGTGTTCGACCGCTGGGCCGGGCGCAAGCCCTAGGCGATGGCGCGGCGCGCCGTGCCGCTCAGTCGAGCACGTGCGAGACGAGGCCGTCGGCGAGCTTGGGTTCGAACCAGGTCGACTTCGGCGGCATCACCTCGTTGGCGTCGGCCACCGCCATCAACTGGTCGAGGCTGGTCGGGTAGAGGGCGAAGGCGACGGCCATCTCGCCCGAGTCGACGCGGCGCTCGAGTTCCTCCAGGCCGCGGATGCCGCCGACGAAATCGATGCGCTTGTCGCGGCGCAGATCGGTGATGCCGAGGATGGGGCCGAGCAGGTGGTCGGAGAGCAGGCTGACGTCGAGGCGCGCCACCGGATCGGCCGGGATCAGTTCCGGCCTGATGGTGAGCTTGTGCCAGCGGCCGTCGAGATACATGCCGAATTCGCCGGGACGCGACGGCTGCACGCGCGCAGCCGCTTCCTCGACGGTGAAGGCCGCGGCGAGGCGTGCCGCCAGCGCCGACTTCTTGAGGCCGTGGAGATCGGTGACCACGCGGTTGTAGTCGAGGATGCGCATCTCGCGGTGAGGGAAGATCACGGCGAGGAAGTAATCGCTGCTGCCGTCGCCGGCCGTGCCGCCGCTGCGGCGTGCCGCGGCGACGCGCGAGGCCGCGGCCGAGCGGTGGTGGCCGTCGGCGATATAGAGCGCCGGCATCGCATCGAAGGCGGCGGTGATCTGCGCAATCAGCCCGGGATCGCGCATGACCCATATCTGGTGGCGGATGCCGTCGTCGGCGGTGACGTCCGCTTCCGGCGAGCCGAGGTGCGTCTGGTCGAGCAGGGCGTCGACGACCGGGTCCGACGCGTAGGCCAGCAGCACCGGCCCGGTCTGGGCGTTGAGCGCCTCGATCTGGCGGACGCGGTCGTCCTCCTTGTCGGGCCGGGTGAACTCGTGCTTTTTGATGCGGTTGCAGTCGTAGGCGGCGACCGAAGCGGCGGCGACCAGGCCGGTCTGCACATGCCCACCCATGGTCAGGCGGTAGGCGTAGTAGCAGTCCGCAGCGTCGCGCCGCAGCACGCCGGCGTCGAGCATGGCCCGGAGGTTGGCCGCGGCCTTGGCATAGACGGCGGGCGCGTAGGGGTCGGTTCCCGGCGGCAGGTCGATCTCGGGCTTGGAGATGTGGAGGAAGGACCACGGCTTGCCGCTGGCGCGCACGCGGGCCTCGTCGGTCGACAGCACGTCGTAGGGCGGCGCGGCGACGTCGGCGGCACGGCCGGGGGCCGGGCGCAGACCGCGGAAGGGCTTGATCAGCGACATCGGACGATTACTCCTTCGAACGCCCGGCGAGCGGGCCGCGCAGCGCAGCGCGCGCGTCGCGGATCATCGTCTCGGTGGTCGGCCAGTCGACGCAGGCGTCGGTGACCGAGCAGCCGTACTTCAGCTGCGACAGATCGGCCGGAATCGGCTGGTTGCCGGACTCGATGAAGCTCTCGACCATGAGGCCGACGATGGAACGGTTGCCGAGGCGGATCTGGTTGACGCAGTCGGTCATCACCAGCGGCTGCAGCTCCGGGTTCTTGTAGCTATTGCCGTGCGAGCAGTCGATCACCATGTTCTGCGCCAGCTTGGCCTTGGCCAGCGCCTTTTCGGCGATGGCCACCGACACCGTGTCGTAGTTGGGACGGCCGCCGCCGCCGCGCAGCACCAGGTGGCCATACTTGTTGCCGCGCGTGCGCACCACGCTCGATCGGCCCTGCATGTTGATGCCGAGGAAGCTGTGCGGGCTGGAGGCCGAGAGGATGGCATTGACCGCGGCGTCGAGCGAGCCGTCGGTGCCGTTCTTGAATCCGACCGGCGTCGACAGGCCCGAGGACATCTCGCGATGCGTCTGCGATTCCGAGGTGCGGGCGCCGATGGCGGTCCAGGCGATGAGGTCGCCGACGTACTGCGGTGCGATCGGATCGAGCGCCTCGGTGCCGCAGGGCAGGCCGAGTTCGTTGAGGGCGATGAGGAACTCGCGCGCCTTCGAGAGCCCGTCCTCGATGTGGAAGGAGTCGTCCATGTACGGATCGTTGATGAAGCCCTTCCAGCCGGTGGCGGTGCGCGGCTTCTCGAAATAGACGCGCATCACCAGCAGCAGGGTATCGGCCACCTCGTCGGAGAGCGCCTTGAGACGGCGCGCATAGTCGAGGCCGGCGACCGGGTCGTGGATCGAGCAGGGGCCGATGACGACGAACAGGCGCGGGTCCGTACGGTCGAGGATGCGCTCGATCGCGCGGCGCCCGGCGACCACCGTCTGCGCCGCCTTGTCGGTCAGCGGCAGGCGGGCATGGATCTCCTCCGGCGTCGGCATCGGCGCGAAGGCTTCGATATTGAGGTTTTCGGTCTGTTGCATGGAGGGCTTACCAGATCCGCTTGACGCGGTAGTTTGAAAAAGCGGCATCCGCCGAAACGATGGCGAGCTTGCGGGCCTTCGCCTGGGCGACCAGGAGGCGGTCGAAAGGGTCGCGGTGATGCATGGGAAGCGATTCGACGACGGCGATGTCCTGCAGTTCGATGGGCAACCACGAGAAGCCGTTGGCTTCGAGGTGGCTGGCGACGTAGCGGTCGACCGGCAATGCCAGCTTCAGCTTGCCGATGCCGCGTTTGATCGCGAGTTCCCACGCGCTCGCGGCGCTGAGGTGGACGCGATTGTCGCGGTCTTCGATGGCTGCGCGCGCCTTGGCGGAGAGCAGGGTGTCGTCCTCTACCCAGCGCAGGAAGGCATGGGTGTCGAGCAGGATGTCCATCACATGTAGGCCTGAAAATCCTCGAGAGGTGCGTCGAAGTCGTCCGCGATGTAGAGGATCTGGCCCTTGCCGCTGCCCGGCTGGCGCTTGCCAGCCGGCGGCGCAACCGGCACGATGCGCACCAAGGGCTTGTTGTCGCGGGCGATCACCACTTCCTCGCCCATCAGCGCCTTGCGCACGAGCTCGGAAAAATGGGCCTTGGCATCGGCGATGTTGAACTGGTTCATGTTGGTCATCTTACATGACCAACATGGCGGGGGTCAAGGCGGACTTGCGGCTGAGTGCGGGGCGCGAGGTTGGCTGACTGGAATCCGCACCAGAAAGCAGCGCTTGGACATCAGCGTCTTGGACGTTGATGTCGGCAAATGTGAAATTGTCGGCCTGGCTTGGGATCGGCAGGGAAATCATCCGGCCATCTGGCAGGATCGGACTGGCGATACCTCCAGCCGCGGAGTCAAACCCTTTGCGAGATAGGATCAGCTTCATCTGAAGAACGCCCCTTCGTTATTGGATCCACCAACGGTACTCAGAGCCGCAGAGCACCATGAACCACACAGATCCGAACGCGCAGGCCATGCGTTAATCGCCCCACCATCCTCTCGCCCTGTTCCTGCCTCATGGCAATGCGCCCGCTATCCCTTGTTTGGAAACGGCGTATAGCCCCACTCCACCGGCGGGAAGTCGCCCCGGGCAGCGGGTGCCGGCGCTTTTCTTGTGGGTTCTGTCGAGCATGCCCATTGCACGGTCATATTCTCCACGGCATCCCGGTAGCCAATCGAATATCCGGCGGCCAAGCAGAGAAGACCGAAGATGGTTCCATAGAAGATTACTCGCATGGCTCGTCCGTCAGGTTGGTCAACGTCGAAAACATCGACGCCGCGTGCTCTGAAGTGTCCTGGTCATCGGCACGAATGGCTGCGTCTCAACGCAGCAATGCCAGATCCGAAGTGAAGGGGGATGACCGGCACGGGAAGCTCCGATTGTCGAAAAATGCAATTGTACGGACAGGACAGGCGCAGGACGTGAGCCCGTCATAGGGACATGTCGGGTAATCGCTACGGATTCTCTAGACACTCCAGGCGTCAGCAATGGCCGACAACCGGCCGTCCCAACGAAGCCTCCATCGGCCGATATCTGGATTTTCGGAGGGCGAACATCGCCGTCACGCCATCGCCGACTTTTCCGCTCAGGGCTTGAGGCGCTTGAAGAGTTCCTTCACCGCCTGAACCCGTTCCTTCAGCGTGGCGGTCGGCTTCTGCCACGCCAGCTTGTCCGGCCCGGCGAGCTTGAAGCTGCGGTCGGACTGGATCAGCAGGATGACATCGGCGGGGTCGATGGGCGGGTTGGGTGTCAACTGGAGTTGAATGGCCTTGTCGCCGGCATCGAGCTTGACCACGCCGAGCGGCTTGCCGGCGAGGCGCAGGCGGTGCGTCTCGACCAGCGCGAGCGCCTGCTGCGGCAGGTCGCCGAAGCGGTCGATCAGCTCTTCCTGCAGCGCGCGCAGCTCGTCCTCGTCGTCGCAGTTGGCCAGGCGCTTGTAGAGCGTCAGCCGCTCATGCACGTCGGGGCAGTAGGCGTCGGGCAGCAGGGCGGGGAAATGCAGGTTGATCTCGGAGGTGACGCCGAGCGGCTGGGTGAGGTCGGGGACCTGCTTGCCCTCCTTGAGCGCCTTGACCGCCGCGTTGAGCATGTTGGTATAGAGGGCGAAGCCGACCTCGTGGATCTCGCCGCTCTGCGATTCGCCGAGCACCTCGCCGGCGCCGCGGATCTCGAGGTCGTGCATGGCGAGGAAGAAGCCGGAGCCGAGTTCCTCCATCGCCTGGATCGCCTCGAGCCGGCGCTTGGCCTGGGCGCTGGGCTTGGCATCCTGGTCGGTGAGCAGGTAGGCATAGGCCTGGTGGTGCGAGCGGCCGACGCGGCCGCGCAGCTGGTGCAGCTGAGCCAGGCCGAACTTGTCGGCGCGGTTGATGACGATGGTGTTGGCGTGCGGGTTGTCGATGCCGGTCTCGATGATGGTGGAGCACAGCAGTAGGTTGTGCTTCTGCTGGGTGAATTCGCGCGTCACGCGCTCGAGTTCGCGCTCGGGCAGCTGGCCGTGGCCGATGACGATGCGTGCCTCGGGCAGCAGCTCCTGCAGCTTTTCCTTCATGTTCTCGATGGTGTCGACCTCGTTGTGCAGGAAATACACCTGGCCGCCGCGCTTGAATTCGCGCAGGCAGGCCTCGCGCACCTGGCCCTTGGACCAGGGCGAGACGAAGGTCTTGATCGCGAGGCGCCTCGAAGGCGCCGTGGCGATGACCGAGAAGTCGCGCAGTCCCTCCAGGGACAGTCCCAGCGTGCGGGGGATCGGGGTCGCGGTCAGCGTCAGCACGTCCACCTCGGCGCGCAGCGCCTTGAGCGCTTCCTTCTGGCGCACGCCGAAGCGGTGCTCCTCGTCGATGATGACGAGGCCGAGACGGGAGAAGGAGACGTCCTTCTGCAGCAGGCGATGGGTGCCGATGAGGATGTCGATCTTGCCCTCGCCGAGCAGCTTGATCGCCTCGGCCTGCTCCTTGGCGCTGCGGAAACGCGAGAGTTCGGCGACCTTCACGGGCCAGTCGGCGAAACGGTCGGAGAAGTTCTGGTAGTGCTGCTCGGCCAGCAGCGTGGTCGGGCAGAGCACGGCGACCTGCTTGCCGTCGGCGACCGCGACGAAGGTCGCGCGCATCGCCACTTCCGTCTTGCCGAAGCCGACGTCGCCGCAGACGAGGCGGTCCATCGGCTTGCCCGAGACCATGTCGGAGATCACCGCGCCGATGGCGGCGAGCTGGTCCGGCGTTTCCTCGAAGCCGAAGCCTTCCGCGAATGCTTCGAGGTCGTGGGTCTGGAACCGGAACTCGTGGCCCTGGCGTGCGGCGCGTTGTGCATAGAGGTGCAGCAGCTCGGCGGCGGTGTCGCGCACCTGTTCGGCGGCCTTCCGCTTGGCCTTTTCCCACTGCCCGGAGCCGAGGCGGTGCAGTTCGACGGCCTCGGGATCGACGCCGCTGTAGCGCGAGATCACGTGGAGCTGTGCCACCGGCACGTAGAGCTTGGCGCCCTCGGCGTATTCGAGGTGGAGGAACTCCTCGGCGCCGCTGCCCATGTCCATGTGCACCAGGCCGTGGTAGCGGCCGATGCCGTGCGATTCGTGCACCACCGGGTCGCCGATCCTGAGCTCGGAGAGGTCGCGCAGCCAGCCTTCGAGGTTGGTGCGGCGCCCGGCGCTGCGCTTGCCGCGGGGGCGTGCCGTGGCGGCGTAAAGCTCGTTTTCGGTGAGGACGACGAGGTCGGCGAGGGCGAAGCCGCCGGAGAGCGGCGCGACGCCGAGCGAGAACTTGTCAGCCCCGGCGAGGAAGGAAGCGAAGTCGGCGCAGGGGGCGGCCGGCAGGCCGTGCTCGGCGAGGTACTCGGCGATGGTTTCGCGCCGGCCCGGCGATTCGGCGAGCAGCAGGGTGCGGCCGGGGAAGGTGTCGAGATGCGTGCGCAGTGCGGCGAGCGGGTCGTCGGCACGGCGGTCGACGGCGATGACGGGCGGGACGCGAGCGCCCGTGGCGCCGTCAGCCGTGTCGCCAGCGCCGACTTTCAGCGCGTACTGCGGGAACTTCTGCGCGGCGACGAAGAACTGCTCGTCGGAGAGGAACAGCTCGGCCGGCGGCAGCACCGGGTGGGCGAGGTCGCCCTTGAGCATGTTGTGGCGGCTCGTGGTGTCCTTCCAGAATTCGCCGATCGCGGCCGATACGTCGTGGTGCAGCAGCAGGGTCGTGTCCGCCGGGAGGTAGTCGAACAGCGTGGCGCAACCGGGTGACTCGTCGAAGAACAGCGGCAGGTAGTACTCGATGCCGGCCGGCGGCGTGCCCTGCGACACCGACTTGTACAGCGGATTGCGCGAGGCGTCGCCCTCGAAGCGCTCGCGGTAGCGGCGGCGGAAGGTGTTGCGGCCGGCCTCGTCGAGCGGGAACTCGCGCGCCGGCAGCAGGCGGATTTCCGGCACCGGGTAGAGCGTGCGCTGGGAATCGACGTCGAAGACGCGGATGGTCTCGACCTCGTCGTCGAACAGCTCGATGCGGAATGGCAGGGCGGTGCCGGTGGGGAAGAGGTCGATGAGTCCGCCGCGCACGCTGTATTCGCCGGGGGCGACGACCTGCGTCACGTGCTGGTAGCCGGCGACGGTCAGTTGTTCCTTCAGCTTGTCGAGCGCCAGGCGGGTGCCGCGCCCGACGAGGAAACTGCGCGCGGCGAGGTACTCGCGCGGCGGCAGCGGCATCAGCGCGGTGGCGGCGGCGGCGATCAGCAGGTCGCACTCGCCGCGCGTGACCGCATTGAGCGTGGCCAGGCGCTCGGACACCAGGTCCTGGTGCGGCGAGAAGCTGTCGTAGGGCAGGGTTTCCCAGTCGGGCAGCAGGTGGATGCGCAGCGACGGCGCGAACCAGGCCGCCTCCTCCTGCAGGCGCTGGGCGTCGAGCGGGCTCGCCGCGACGACGCAGAGCAGCCTGTCCGGTCGCGCCAGTTGTGCAATGGCCAGCGCGTCGGCCGAGCCGGTCAGCGGCGGGAGGGTCTGGCGTTGCCCGGCCCGGCCGGCGTCGGGCAGGCCCGGCAGCAGCGGGGGAAATTCGGAAGCCAAGGGAGCCGTGCGATGTGGAGGGGCGCGGCCATTATATCGACTGCGCCGTGGTACCCTGAATCGAGTAATTCGAGGAGCAATCGATGTTGATCAAGGCCGACGAATCCGCGCTGCTGGTGGTGGATATGCAGGGCAGGCTGCTGACCTTGGTGCAGGACTGGCAGCGCATTCTCGACAACGTGATGTGGCTGACGCGCGTGGCGCGGAAGATCGGCGTGCCGGTGATGGCGACCGAGCAGTATCCCAAGGGCCTCGGGCGCACCCAGCCCGACCTGGCGGCGCTGATCCCCCCCGCGGCCTCGCCGAAAAGAAACACTTCTCCTGCGTCGCGGCCAACTGCCTGCCGGGGCTGCCCGGGGCCGAGCGGCGCCAGGTGGTGGTCTGCGGCATCGAATCCCATGTTTGCGTGATGCAGACCGCGCTCGACCTGCGCGCCTCGGGCAAGGAGGTGTTCGTCGTGGCCGATGCGGTCTCCTCGCGCAGCCCCGACGACAGGCACTACGCGCTGGAGCGCATGCGCCACCAGGGCATCGAGATCGTCACGCGCGAGATGGCCGCCTTCGAGTGGCTGCAGGTGGCCGGGACCGACCTGTTCCGCGAGGTCAGCAGGAACTTCCTGCGCTGAGCGTGCCCGATGTCCGAAGACCTGCTGAACGAGGACGAGGTCGAGTTCGTCGCGATCCGGGCGCAGGGCGCCGGCGGCCAGAACGTCAACAAGGTCTCGAATGCCGTGCATCTGCGCTTCGACATCGGCGCGTCGTCGCTGCCCGAGCCGATCAAGGCGCGGCTGTTGCAGCTGCGCGACCAGCGCATCAGTGCCGACGGGGTGGTGGTCATCAAGGCGCAGGCGCACCGCAGCCTTGCGCGAAACCGCTTCGACGCGCTGGCCCGGCTGCGCGAGCTGATCGCGCTGGCGGCCTTCACGCCGCGGCCGCGGCGGCCGACGAAGCCGACCAAGAGCTCGCAGCGTAAACGCGTCGACACCAAGGTCCAGCGCGGCCAGGTCAAGGCGCTGCGCGGGCGCGTGGAAAAATCCGAATGACGTCTGCCATGAAGCGGGCAGCCGTGGCCGATGCGGCACTGCCGCCTTACCCCGGCATCGCGCTGGCCGACATTCTTCTGGTCGATTCTCCAGCCGCGGCGGCGGAGGCGGCTGCAGCGCTGCTGGCCGCGGATGTCGTGGGCTTCGACACCGAATCCAAGCCGACTTTCGCCAAGGGAGAGGTTTCCACCGGGCCGCATCTGGTGCAGCTGGCCACCGATGCCAGGGCCTTTCTGTTCCCCGTCGAGCGCCTGCCGAGCCTCGATGCGCTGAAGGCCGTCCTCGAGTCGTCGCGCATACGCAAGGTCGGCTTCGGCCTCGACAGCGACGTCGCGCGGCTGAAAGCCAAGCTGGGCATCGAGACCAGGAACGTGCTCGACCTGGCCGTCGCGCTGCGCGGCGCCGGCGAAAGGAACACGGTCGGCGCCAGGGCGGCGGTCGCACGCTATTTCGGCCAGCGGCTGCAGAAGTCGAAGCGGGCATCCACCTCGAACTGGGCCCAGCCGCGGCTCTCCGAAAGCCAGATGCGCTACGCCGCCGACGATGCCCAGGTCGCCCTGCGAGTGTATCGGGCGACGCGCCTGCAGACGGCGCCGGAGCACCCGGCGGCGCCCCATCGTCCCGTCCGTTCCCTGGCGGCCATCGTGAAGCACCTCCTGGAAAAATGGCTCCGCCTGAAGCCGCCGCGGCAGGACTGAGGGGACCGAGTCGCTTTTCGTGGCCGAAACGGCAATCGGCTCCCGCGGCCGTCACCGGCTTTTCGCTATAATGCCGATTTCCTGCAGCGGCAGCCCTCATGGCCAAGTACGTCTTTGTTACCGGTGGTGTCGTGTCCAGTCTGGGCAAGGGCATCGCCGCCGCCTCCCTCGGTGCCATCCTCGAATCGCGCGGCATCAAGGTCACCCACCTCAAGCTCGACCCCTACATCAACGTTGACCCGGGCACGATGTCGCCGTTTCAGCACGGCGAAGTGTTCGTCACCGAGGACGGCGCCGAGACCGACCTCGATCTGGGCCATTACGAGCGATTCACCAGCGCCAAGATGGGCAAGCGCAACAACTTCACCACCGGCCAGATCTACGAGTCGGTGATCAAGAAGGAGCGGCGCGGCGAGTACCTCGGCAAGACGGTGCAGGTGATCCCGCACATCACCGACGAGATCAAGATCTACATCAAGCGCGGTGCCGAGGGCGCCGACGTGGCGATCGTCGAGGTCGGCGGCACGGTCGGCGACATCGAATCGCTGCCCTTCCTCGAGGCGATCCGCCAGATGGGCATCGAGGAGGGCAGGAACAACGCCTGCTACATCCACCTCACGCTGCTGCCCTACATCCCGACCGCCGGCGAGCTCAAGACCAAGCCGACCCAGCACTCGGTCAAGGAACTGCGCGAGATCGGCATCCAGCCCGACATCCTGCTCTGCCGCGCCGACCGCGAGGTCCCCGCCGACGAGCGGCGCAAGATCGCGCTGTTCACCAACGTCCAGCCCGAGGCCGTGATCGGCGCGCTCGACGCCGACAGCATCTACAAGATCCCGGGCATGCTGCACGACCAGATGCTCGACGAGATCGTCTGCCACAAGCTCGGCATCCTGGCCAAGGCCGCGAATCTCTCGGTGTGGAAAAACCTGGTCGATTCTTTGGAGCATCCGCAGCACGAGGTCAATGTCGCCTTCGTCGGCAAGTACGTCGATCTCACCGAATCCTACAAGTCGCTGACCGAGGCGCTGGTGCATGCCGGCATCCACACGCGCAGCAAGGTGAAGATCCATTACATCGATTCCGAGGCGATCGAGACCGGCGGCACGGCCGGCCTCGAAAGCATGGATGCGATCCTCGTTCCGGGCGGCTTCGGCAAGCGCGGCACCGAAGGCAAGATCGCCGCCATCCGCTATGCCCGCGAGAACAAGGTGCCCTATCTCGGCATCTGCCTCGGCATGCAGCTGGCGACCATCGAGTTCGCGCGCCATGTCGCCGGCTTCGAGGGCGCCAACAGCACCGAATTCGATGCCGACACGCCGCACCCCGTGGTCGCGCTGATCACCGAGTGGAAGGACCGCGAGGGCCGCGTCGAGAAGCGCGACGCCAAGTCCGACCTCGGCGGCACCATGCGCCTGGGCGCGCAGCGCTGCCCGATCAAGGCCGGCACCCTGGCTTCGAAGATCTACGGCGCCGAGGTGAACGAGCGGCACCGCCATCGTTACGAGGTCAACAACACCTACGCGCCCAAGCTCGAGGCGGCCGGCATGGTGATCTCGGCGCGCACCCCGACCGAGGACCTGCCGGAGATGATGGAGCTGCCGGCGGAGATGCACCCGTGGTTCGTCGGCGTGCAGTTCCACCCGGAATTCACCTCCAACCCGCGCACCGGCCATCCGCTGTTCATCGCCTACGTCAAGGCGGCGCTGGTGCGCAAGGGCGTCGCCAAGTGAAACTCTGCAACTTCGATGTCGGCCTCGAGCGACCGCTGTTCCTGATCGCCGGCCCCTGCGTGATCGAGTCGCGCCAGATGGCCCTCGACACGGCGGGCGAGCTGAGGGACATCTGCACGGCGCTCGGCATCAACTTCATCTACAAGTCCTCCTACGACAAGGCCAACCGCAGTTCCGGCGCTTCGCCGCGCGGTCCCGGCATGGAGGAGGGGCTCGACATCCTGGCCGAGGTCAGGCGCAAGATCGGCGTGCCGGTGCTGACCGACGTGCACAGCGAGAACGACGTCGCCGCCGTGGCGGCCGTGGTCGACGTGCTGCAGACCCCGGCCTTCCTCTGCCGCCAGACCGATTTCATCGAGGCCGTGGCGCGCTGCGGCAAGCCGGTCAACATCAAGAAGGGCCAGTTCCTCGCTCCCGGCGACATGAAGCAGGTCGTGGCGAAGGCCAAGGCCGCGAACGGCGGCGCCGACACCATCATGGTCTGCGAGCGTGGCGCCTCCTTCGGCTACAACAACCTCGTCTCCGACATGCGCAGCCTCGCGATCATGCGCGAGACCGGCTGCCCGGTCGTGTTCGACGCCACCCACTCGGTGCAGCTGCCGGGCGGGCAGGGCACCTCGAGCGGCGGCCAGCGCGAGTTCGTGCCGGTGCTGGCGCGGGCGGCGGTGGCGGTCGGCGTGGCCGGGCTGTTCATGGAGACCCACCCCGATCCCGCGAAGGCGCTGTCGGACGGCCCCAACGCCTGGCCGCTGCCCAAGATGTGGCCGCTGCTGGAAAGCCTCGTGGAACTCGACGGCGTGGTCAAGCGCCGCGGCTTCGCGGAGTGGGCATGATTGCGCACCTGGTCCTGTTCAAGCTCAAGCCCGGCGTGGCGCGCGACGATGCGCGCGTCGCGGCGGCCGCGGCGGCGATGAGCGATCTGCCGCGAAAGATTCCTGCAATCAAGGCGTGGCACCATGGCTTCAACCTGACCGCGGATGAGGCGGCCTGGGACTACGGACTGCATTCGGCCTTCGCCGGCGAGGCCGAACTGCACGGCTATTTCGAACATCCGGCGCACCTGCCGGTACTGGAGCGGTGGAACGAGATCGCCACGCTCGCCTTTACGGATTTCAAGCTATGAGCAAGCCTGCCTACCTCGTCGTGGATGCGCAATCGACCGACCCGGAGCGCATGGTCGAATACCGCCGCCTGTCGACTATCGCCGTGGAGAAATTCGGCGCGCGCTTTCTCGTGCGCGGCGGTGCCTACGATGTGCTCGAAGGCGAGTGGCGGCCGCAGCGCCTGGTCGTGATCGAGTTTCCGAGCATGGAGAAGGCCAAGGCCTTCTACGATTCACCCGAATATCTCCTGGCGCGTTTGGCGCGCGAGGGAGTGTCGTCCTTCGACATGGTGTTGGTCGAGGGCTACTGATTTACTGATGAGGAAAATGAGATGAGTGCCATTGTTGATGTTGTCGCCCGCGAGATCCTGGATTCCCGCGGCAATCCCACCGTCGAAGCCGACGTCCTGCTCGAGTCCGGCGTCATGGGCCGCGCCGCCGTGCCTTCCGGTGCCTCCACCGGTTCGCGCGAGGCGATCGAACTGCGCGATGGTGACAAGGCGCGCTACCTCGGCAAGGGCGTGCTGACCGCCGTCGAGAACGTGAATACCGAAATTTCCGAGGCCGTGATCGGCCTTGACGCCGAGGAGCAGGCCTTCATCGACAAGGCCATGATCGAGCTCGACGGCACCGACAACAAGTCGCGCCTCGGCGCCAACGCCATCCTTTCCGTGTCCATGGCCGTGGCCAAGGCGGCGGCGGAGGAAGCCGGCCTGCCGCTCTACCGCTACTTCGGCGGCAGCGGCCCGATGCAGATGCCGGTGCCGATGATGAACGTCGTCAACGGCGGCGCCCATGCCAACAACAACCTCGACATCCAGGAGTTCATGATCCTGCCGATCGGCGCCACTTCCTTCCGCGAGGCGCTGCGCTGCGGCGCCGAGGTTTTCCACAACCTCAAAAAGCTGATCGACAAGCGCGGTTACCCGACCACCGTCGGCGACGAGGGCGGCTTCGCCCCCAACGTCTCGGGCAACGACGAGGCCATCGAACTGATCCTCAAGGCCATCGAGGCCGCCGGCTACACGCCGGGCCAGGACGTGGGGCTCGGCTTCGACTGCGCCGCATCCGAGTTCTACAAGGACGGCAAGTACATGCTGTCCTCGGAGAAGATGGAGCTGACCTCCGCCGGCTTCACCGACTACCTGGAGACGCTGGTCGACAAGTATCCGATCATCAGCATCGAGGACGGCATGGCCGAGGGCGACTGGGACGGTTGGAAGCTGCTCAACGACAGGCTCGGCAAGAAGATCCAGATCGTCGGCGACGACCTTTTCGTCACCAATCCCAAGATCCTCAAGGAAGGCATCAGCCGCGGCGTCGCCAACTCCATTCTGATCAAGGTGAACCAGATCGGCACGCTGACCGAGACTTTCGCCGCGGTCGAGATGGCCAAGCGCGCCGGCTGGACCAACGTGATCTCCCACCGTTCGGGCGAGACCGAGGACTCGACCATAGCCGACATCGCCGTCGGCCTCAATGCCGGCCAGATCAAGACCGGCTCGATCAGCCGCTCCGATCGCATCGCCAAGTACAACCAGCTGCTGCGCATCGAGGAAGATCTCGGCGATACCGTGACCTATCCCGGGCGCGACACCTTCTACAACCTCAGGAAGTAAGCATCTCCAGCATGCGCTGGCCGACGTGGATACTGCTGGCAATCATCGTATTGCTGCAGTATCCGCTCTGGCTCGGCAAGGGCGGCTGGTTCAAGGCGCGCGAACTGGAGGCTCAGCTGCAGGTGCAGCGCGAGGCCAACCAGAAGCTGGAAACGCGCAACGCCGCGCTCGACGCCGAGGTGCGCGACCTCAAGACCGGCTACGACGCGATCGAGGAACGCGCGCGCTTCGAGCTGGGACTGATCAAGGACGGCGAAGTCTTCGTCCAGGTGCCGCAAAAAAACCCCTGAAGCGCCGCTAATCGATCAGCTCGATCTGGCCGTTGAGGTTGACCGTGATGGTCGATTCGCCGGTCTCGGCCGGCAGCGGCGCCGCGTCGGCGGCGGCCATCATCGCGCCGCGGAACAGCGGTTGCGGCGGGGCGTAGCCGCTGCCGATGTTCATGCTGCGGATCCTGTAGGGCTTCTTCAGCGCCGCGGCATAGCGTGCGGCCTTGGCCTGGAAGGCGGCGATGGCTTCGAGTGCGGCGTCGTCCTCGGCGGCGCGGCGGGTTTCCGGCGCCGGCGCGAAGCCGACCTGGCTCACCGCGAGCTGCGACGACTGCAGCTTGCCGAGCAGTGCCGACAGCGCGGCGGCGTCGCGGCTCTCGAGCGCGATCTCCGAGCGCGTGCGCCAGCTTTCGATGGTGCGTCCCCCCTTGCCGTAGACGGGATAGGTGTGGCTGTTGCCGGTCTTCACCGTCACGCCCGGCTGCGCCTTGGCCGTCGCGAGGCCGCCGGCGATGGCGGCATTGACGCGGTGGGCGACGTCGGCGGCATCGGCGCCGGTGAGTTCGACATGGGCGGTGGCGCGACCGAGATCATTGACGACGCTCCTTTGCACGTCGACGCGGAAGTCGATCAGCGTGCCGGCGGGCGTGGGCGGCGCGGTCTGGGCGGCGGCGGGCAGCGTGGCGAGCAGCGCCGCGGCGGCGATGGCGGATAGCAGCTTCATGGGGCGATCTCCTCGAGTTCCTTGCGGTAGCGGCGCGCGTTGTCGACGTAATGGGCGGCGCCGTGGAGCAGGCGCGCGACCTCCTCGTCGGAGAGTTCGCGCACCACCTTGCCCGGCGAGCCCATCACCAGCGAGCGCTCGGGGATCACCTTGCCCTCGGGGATGAGGCTGTTGGCGCCGATGAGGCAGTGGCGGCCGATCACCGCACGATTCAGCACGATGGAGCCGATCCCGATCAGCGAACCGTCGCCCACGGTGCAGCCGTGGAGCATCACCATGTGGCCGACGGTGATGTCGCGGCCGAGCGTCAGCGGCACGCCCTCGTCGGTGTGCAGCACCGAGCCGTCCTGGATGTTGCTGTTTTCGCCGATGACGATGGGGTCGTTGTCGCCGCGCAGCACGGCGTTCCACCAGATGCTGGCGCCCGCGGCGAGGCTGACATCGCCGATCACCGTGGCATTCGGGGCGATCCAGGCGCCCGGGTCGATCCGCGGGCTCCTGTCGGCGATGCGGAAGACGCTCATGGTTCAGGCCCGGGCGCGCGTGGCGTCGGCCCAGCAGTTCGGTGTCTCGTAGAGGCGCACGCGCTCGAGCCGCAGGTGGTTGCCGAAGGTGTCCTGATAGGCCGGATCGAGCAGCCCGAAAGCGATGCGCGCGAGGTTCTCGGCCGTCGGCACGGCATCGAGCAGCACGGTCTTGTGCCCCGGCAGCGTGGCGAGGAAGGCGACGAGCGCGGTGTCGCCGCGGTAGGCGAGGAAGGCGTGGTCCCAGGCATCGACGACGCAGCGCCGGGCGATTTCCTTCACTTCGGAGAAGTCCATCACCATGCCGGTGTCGGGGCGGCCCGCGGCCTCGATCACCTCGCCCGCGAGCGTGATCTCGATGGCGTAGCGGTGACCGTGCAGGTGACGGCACTGGCTGCGGTGGTCGGGGATGCGGTGGCCCGCGTCGAATTCGAGCCGGCGTGTGATCAGCATGGGGCCTTGGGGGATAATCCTGTGATGAGGAAAGTATATCAGCGGCCATGCTGAGCACCGACGACCACAGCCGCGACAGCGCGGGCATGCGCTACGTCTATCCCGTGGTGTCGCGCCGCGCCGGCGGTATCTCGATCGGCATCAACCTCAATCCCAACAACGCCTGCAACTGGCGCTGCGTCTATTGCCAGGTGCCGGACCTCAAGCGCGGCGGGCCGCCGCCGATCGATCTGGCCTTGCTCGCTGCGGAATTCGAAGAGTTCCTGCGCCGTGCCGCCGCCGCCGACTTTCTCCAGCGCGTGGCGCCGGCCGGGGCGAGGCGCATCGTCGATGTCGCCTTCTCCGGCAACGGCGAGCCGACCAGTGCTCCCGAATTCGGCGCCGCGCTCGACATCGTCGCGCAGGCGCTGGAGCGCCACGGCCTGCTCGGCAAGGTGAAGATCCGCCTCATCACCAACGGCAGCCTGGTCGATCGCGTGCGGGTGCGCGAGGCGCTGACACGTCTCGGCCGACTCGGCGGCGAGGTCTGGTTCAAGGTCGATGCCGTGGGGCCGGCGCCGAGTTTTCGCATCAACGGCGTACGGATGAATGCGGACACGGTGCGGCGCCGCCTGCGCCTGTGCGGCGGGCTGGTCGAAACCTGGGTGCAGACCTGCGTCTTCGCCTGGGACGGCACACCGCCGGCCGAGGCCGAGGTCGCCGCCTACGTCGATTTCCTGCCGGGTGTGCAGGATGCGGTGGCCGGGGTGCTGCTCTACGGGCTGGCGCGGCCTTCGCTGCAGCCCGAAGCCAGCCGCCTGGGGCGGTTGCCCGAGAGTTGGCTTGGTGATCTGGCGGGGAAGATCGAAAAACTCGGGCTGACCGTGCGGGTCAGCCCGTAGTTGCGGCCTGAAGGACCTCAGGCGGCCTTCTTGGCGGCCTTGGCGCGCTTCTTCAGGTCCTTGAACAGATCCTGCTCCTGACTCTTGAGGTACTCGATGACCTCGTAGTCGTCGCGGCGGATCTTGCCGATGTCGATGTTCTCGACATGCACCAGGCGCAACAGGTGCTGCACCGGGCGCGGCATGTTGCGGCCGCTCTCGTAACGGGAGCCGCCACTCTGCGTGACACCGAGCTGGGACCAGAATTGCTGCTGGTTCAGACCAAGCTTGCGGCGGATTTCGCGCGCATCGATTTTATCGATTTGTTTCATGTGGTTACCTTTGCTGGTGGGTTCGGGATCACTATGACGGAAGTGATAGGTCGCAAGCATAGTGGATATTCGGATGTCAAACAAGCGAGTGTGGGCCAGTCCATACAAGTGTTCGTGAAATTGGTCACGGACGTCTTTCGAGGGCAACTCCGCCAACCCCTTCCGTCACGGGGCGTCACGCGGATATAATCGCGAGCTTTTCCAAAGAGTTAACCCACCCATAGCCATGGCGCTCATAGTTCAAAAATACGGCGGCACCTCGATGGGCTCGCCGGATCGCATCCGCAACGTCGCCAGGCGCGTCGCGCGCTGGAAGGCTCAGGGCCACCAGCTCGTCGTCGTGGTCTCGGCCATGAGCGGCGAAACCAACCGCCTCATCGCGCTGGCCAAGGATCTTTCGCCGCAACCCGACCCGCGCGAACTCGACGTGATGATCTCCACCGGCGAGCAGGTCACCATCGCCCTGCTGGCGATGGCGCTGAAGGACATCGGCCTCAAGGCCAAGAGCTATACCGGCGCGCAGGTCAAGGTGCTGACCGACTCGACCTTCAACAAGGCCCGCATCCTCGACATCGACGAGGCCAACATGCGCCGCGACCTCGACGACGACACCGTCGTCATCGTCGCCGGCTTCCAGGGCGTGGACGAGCACGGCAACATCACCACCCTCGGCCGCGGCGGCTCCGACACTTCGGGCGTGGCGCTGGCCGCGGCGCTCAAGGCCGACGAGTGCCAGATCTACACCGACGTCGACGGCGTCTACACCACCGACCCGCGCATCGTGCCCGAGGCGCGCAAGCTCGAGCGCATCACCTTCGAGGAAATGCTCGAGCTGGCGAGCCTCGGCTCCAAGGTGCTGCAGATCCGCTCGGTCGAATTCGCTGGCAAGTACCAGGTCAAGCTGCGCGTGCTTTCCAGCTTCGAGGAAGAGGGCAAGGAAACCAATGGCACGCTGATCACTTTCGAGGAAGACACCACCATGGAACAACCGATCATCTCCGGCATCGCCTTCAACCGCGACGAAGCCAAGCTCACCGTGCTCGGCGTGCCCGACCGCCCCGGCATCGCCTACCAGATCCTCGGCCCGATCGCCGACAGCAACATCGACGTCGACATGATCATCCAGAACGTCGGCCACGACGGCACCACCGACTTCTCCTTCACCGTCAATCGCGGCGAGTTCGCCCGCGCCAAGAAGATCCTCGAAGAGCAGATCAAGCCCCATGTCGGTGCGCGTGCCATCGAGGGCGACAACAAGATCTGCAAGGTCTCGGCCGTCGGCGTCGGCATGCGCTCGCACCCGGGCGTGGCCAGCCAGATGTTCCGCGCCCTGGCCGAGGAAGGCATCAACATCCAGATGATCTCGACCTCCGAGATCAAGATCTCGGTGGTGGTGGACGAGAAGTACCTCGAACTCGCCGTGCGCGTGCTGCACAAGACCTTCGAGCTCGACCAGGCCGCCGCCTGATCTTTCCTGTCCTGTTCGGCTACTTGCCGAACAGCCGCTCGGCGTTGCGGAACGCGATCTTCTCCGCGACGTCGCGCGGCAGCTGGGCGAGCCAGCCGCGGTATTCGCCCATGATTTCGCCGTAGCGCGCCCAGCGCTCGTTGACCCAGGTGTCCGACCCCAGCAGGAAGCGGTCGGGATACTTGAGGAACAGGCCCCTCCATTCCGCCGACAGCTTGCCTCCCTCGCTGATGCCGTAGCGGTAGGACAGCTCGCCCCACATCTGCGGATAGCGTTCGAGGTAGCGCGCCACCTTGTCCGGCGAGGTGCCGAAGCCGGTGTGGGCCCAGACGATCTTCGCCTGCGGGTTGTGGCTGAACAGAATTTCCAGCGCCTCGTCGTCGGCGTGGGCGTGCAGGAACAGGTCGTGTTCCACCGCGAAATTCACCGTGCGTTTCACCCACTCCGTCGCGGCGGCCTTGCCGGTGAGGTGGAACTCGCCGATGCCCCTGTAGTAGCCGCGCTTGTATTCGCTGCGGATCAGTTCGAAGATCTTCGGGTCGTCGAACCAGGTCTGGAGGTCGCCGCGCACGATGTAGGGCCGGATGAAGGGCACGACCCGGATGTCCTTCGGCTTCGCTTCGACCAGCGCGCGGGTGCCGTCGTTGGGGCGGCTGTTGGCGAGGATGCCGGTGACGCGATTTTCGCGCAGCAGTTCGAGCACCTTGTCCACCGGGTAGTAGGGAGTCGGCTCCCAGTTGTAGTGCAAGTGGGCATCGAACAGCGGCAGCGGCGGGCTGGTCGGCTCGGCGGCGGGCGCTGCGGTCGCGCCGAGGCCGATGACGAAAAACAGGGCGAAGATGCGGGCCATGGTCGTCTCCGTAGCGACGGAGACGCCAGTCTAGCGCAGGACCAGCGAGAAGCCGCCGCCCGGAAGCAGGGCTTCCTCGGTCTCCGGAATGAACAGTCCGCGCACCACCGCCTGGATCTTGGCCAGCATGGTCGCCGAGAGGACCTCGCTGTTTTCGAGAACCAGTTCCTCGTCGAGCTTCAGTGCCCGGGCGATCGGGCCGTAGTGGAAGGCGAGGCTGCCTTCGTGGAAGCTCTCGCGGCCGATCAGTTCGTCGAGGTCGGTTTCGGCGGTACAGGTATGTTTCATCGCGGTCTCCCCGGGGGCTTGCACCATTGGCGATCCCAGGGCGGCCTGCTTGAGTATCCCCGTGACTCAAACCGCGGGTGCCTTGGGCTATAATTCGTCCCGCAATTCGGCGCTTGCGCCGGGTTTGCGGAGAAGTGGCCGAGTGGTCGAAGGCACGCCCCTGCTAAGGGCGCATCTGGGCAAAACCTGGATCGAGGGTTCGAATCCCTCCTTCTCCGCCAAGAACATAAAACCCGCACTGCCACAGGCTTTGCGGGTTTTTTCTTGGTAGCCCAAAAGCATAATATCCGAGTACGTCGCAAGGTCATTATGCCAAAATTCCAGCCTTGATTGCAACGGAAGTGTCATGGAAATGCACTGGAATGCACCACGGTGTCTTAATTCGTCCTCGGCACTGTCATGGAATTGCGATGGCGTCACCTTAACACCGACGGCATAACGAGCTACTGCACGAATACAAGGCCGTTTGGCGTGCTTTTCAAGCATATAACCCATTGAAAAAGAACAAGAAACGTATTGACATGGGGTGTTGGATGGGTAGAATCGGCACTGTCGATTGTTACTGATTGATGGCAAGCTAGGCCTACAAGCAGTTGTGCGCCACGCGATGCGATGCGTGGCGTGGGGGCATCAAGGACAAGTCCCCCGGGTGTCCCGTCCCTCCCCGCCCTGGCGGGGTGTGATGCAAAAATCCAATCAGGATTTACATCATGGTGGACGCGCTCGTCGTTTACACGGCTCTGCAGCTCTGTGAGCTGCTGGGCATCTCAAAACGTCATTTCTACAAGCTCCTCGGCGACGGCGTGCTGCCGCCGCCGGTCCGGCTCGGCCGCGCGACGCGCTGGCCGGCCTCGTCGATCGATGCTTGGCTTGCTGCGCAAGTCACTCAACCTCCATCCTCCTCGCCTGCGCGGCGCAGCCGCGCAGGCCGGCCGAGCGCGGCTGAGACCTTGGCGGCTCGGCGGGCGGGGCTCACCGTGCGTGAGTTCCGCGCGACGCGGGGAGGTGTGCAATGAAGAATGCATATCCGCCGGCGATCAAGAAAGTCATCTCCGCTTACGCGCCAGTCGCTAGAGTCTGGGCGCGCGCGGCTGGGGTTGAGCTTGAGGACGTCGAGCAAGAGCTCGCCGCCGCGGCGCTGGGCGGCGAGGATCCTTTGCGCGCCGTGCCCCGGGCTTTCGGGATCCGCAAGATCGCTGGCGTCTGGCGCGGATCAGACGCGGTCATCGTCGCGATCGCGCTCGACGATGAGGTCGACGCTGCCGCCGAGGCCGGCGGCGACCTTCGCGAGGATCCGAGCGGCCTCGCCGACGCCGCGGCCGGAGGCACGGCGGCCATGGCTGCGCGCGCGGGCACCACACGTCGCGCGGTGCAGATGCGGCTGGTGGCGCAGCTACGCCGCCTTCGCGAGGGCGACCTCTTTCTCGGGGGTGTGGCATGACGATCCTCACCGTCGTGAAAAAGGAGCGTTTTAGCGTCGTTCCGGATCGGATTCTTGAGGATCGCCGGCTCTCCCTCGCGGCGCGCGCCGTGGCGGCTTGGTTGCACGGGCGGGCGGACGGATTCGAGGTTCGCGTCGAGGCGATGCGCACGCGGTTCCTCGGGCTGTCAGAGAAATCGTGGCGTGCGATCCGGAAGGAATTTGAGCTGGTCGGTTGGTGGCGCTCGAGGCGGGAGAAAGTGGCAGATGGAAAGTTCACATGGAGCCACACCTTCTGCGCCGACGAGGAAGCAACCATCCTACCCCACAGCATGGATGGCGGCGGCATGGATGCGCGAGGGCAGGTTAACCATGAGGACGTTCACCAAGAGGAAAAAGCAGCAGCAGAACTTGATGCTGCTGCAGCTGAGACTCAGGCGACGGTACGGGGGTGGGACATCCTGCATGGGGTCAAATGTTGGAGAAAAGAGCCCGGCGATAAGCCTCTAGTGGTGGGGCTGATGGCGAGGCACGGGGTTGAAGCCGTCGAAGCGGCAGCCGCACGGCTGGCCGCCGAGCTGGGCACCCTGCCGCTCCCGAGCCAGGTCGAGGCGGCCTTGGCCGCCTCGAAGGCGGCGGCAGCATGCGAAGCCAAGCGCAGCGCAGCGCTGGGGCGCCGCGCTGATGCGCCGCCGCCAGCGGCGGCTGAGCGGGCCCGGGCGGGAGTCGCGAAGGCGAAGTCCGTGCTCGCCGGGCGATTGCCGTGAGCCGCGCGTGCTGCCGCGGTGGCTCTTCGCCTCGACGCCATTGATAAACGGGACAGGAAACGATCCGCAAGCTCCTACCTGTCCCCCGCCCGGCGGCACTCGCCGCCGGGCACCCTTCCAGGAGAAACACATGGACGATTACATGCAATTTCTGCTCAACAAGCATCGTGAATTCATCCTCGCGGCCGCGTGCACGGACGGGCCGATGAACCGCGATTACCTCGTCCTGATCGAGGTGATCGAGGAAGTCATCCGCGGCGAGGCCGGGCTCTGATGAAAGAAGTTGACTCTGCGACCGGGCTCGCGGCGCGGCTGCTCTACCTGCTGCTCTCGCTGCTGCTCTCATTTCACTTTGCCTGGGCGGCCACCTGGCAGGCCGAGCGCTGGCCCGAGGCCGCGGCGCGGCGGAGCGCGATCCGCGCGTTGATTGTGACGAACCTTCCCGGCAAGGATCAACCAGTGACCATCGAGGCGCCGGGGCCACGCGGCCTCGAGATTTTTCAAGTATCAGCGTCGGCAGCGCACGCGTACTACCAGACACACGGCCCGACGCACGGCGAGATCGCGCTGCGGCTGGCCGCTTGTTTCCTCGCCGCCGGGCTGGCCGTTGGCACCCTGCGCAACTTTCTCATCAAGGGTGGGGCGGTGACCGCCCCACCTAGAAAGGAATGACGGTGGACTCCATCAAACTGATTACGTCATACATCGCCGGCGCCAGCCTCGCCTGGCTGGTGCTCGCCGTCGTCGCCGGCGCCTTCGGCCTCGGCTGGGTCGGTAATGCCGGCGCGGGCATAGCCGCGGCGCTGTTGCTGGCGCTGGCGCCGGGGTTTGTCCTGCGCCTCGCCGCGGCCGGCCGGGGGGGCTGGGCCTGGCGGTGCTGCTTGTTGCCAAGCTGCTGAGGTTCCTCCAGTACGTGCCGGTCGCCGGCCTCGTTGCCCGCGCCTTCGCGGCCGCCTGGGAAAGGCTCTTCCAGGCCATCGGCCTTCTTGAACCGCAGCAGCAACAGCGCGCCACGGCCGACGTTGGCGAGGACGCGGCGGCCATGTCCAGGCTCGCCGCCAGCTTCGACCCGGAGCCCTACATCGACTTGCGCAAAGGCATCTTCCTCGGCCTCGACGAGACGAGGAAGCCGATCTACGTGCCCCAAGGCCTCTGCAGCAAAAACCACTGGCAGATCCTCGGCGAGAGTGGCGTCGGAAAGAGCTCCCTCGCCGGCGTGCTGCTGTCGCAGCTAGCCATGGCGGGGGAAACCGTCATCGTCTTCGACCCCAAGAGCGATGCCAACCTCCCAGGCGTGCTCGCCCGAATGACCGGCGGGGCCGGCGTGCCGATGAAGGTCATCGACTTGCGCATGACCGCGCCGCCTCAGCTCAACCCGCTGGCAGGCTGCCGGCAGGATCAAGTCGAGGAACTGCTCCAGGTCGGCTTAGAGCTGGGCAAGACAGGCCATGCCGGCGCGGACTTCTACCGCGGCGAGGATCGGGAGAAGGTCGAAGCCCTGGCGAACTACTTCCAGGCCGGCGCGAGCAGCCTGCCGGCGTTGCTCCAGGCAGCCCAGGGCGACGAGGCCATCGTTGGAGCTACAAACCTCTTCCGCGAGCTCCGGCAGCTGTGCCGGCTCCCAGCCTTCAACACGGCGAAAGAATTCGACCTGAGCGGTTTTATCGCAAATGCCGGGCTGCTGTACGTCATCGGCTCGACCGTCGACCTCAAAGTTCAAGCGGCGCAGCGCCTGCTGCTCCAGCGCGTCATGCAGATCATCGAAGAGCGCCAGGATCGAAGCCGGCCGATCGCGACGTTCCTCGACGAGCTCAAATTTTTGCTCTCACCGGCGGCACTTCGGGCTGCCTCCACGATCCGCGACCGCAACTGCCACCTTATCTTCGCGCATCAGAGCCAAGGCGACCTCCACGACTGCCCCGGCCTCGACGCCAACGCCGTTATCGGCGCGGTGTGGGGGAACAGCAGCATCAGGATTGTGTACAAAACCACCGACGCCAAGACCTGCAAGGAGCTGGAACTGCTGTCCGGCAAAGAGCGCGCGTGGTCGGAAACCACGAGCAAGACGAAAGAGCTACTCGGCCCGCAGGAAGGCGGCTGGCGCGAGTCGGAGCGGTACCGCTTTCCCGCCCACATCTTCGCGCATCTTCCCAAACCCCTTGGACAGGAGGCCAGCGTCGGGATTGTCTTCGGCGTCGGCCCGGCCTTCTTCCTCTCCACCCGCTGGCTCGCGAGCGGCCCGGCGCCGCAGCCGGAGGCTGTCGAGCCGTATGTCGGCGCCGATGGCAAACCCGTTGCGACCAGCGCGGCCGAGTTGATCTGACTTCGCCGACCTGCCATGGCAGGCATCACCACATCGGAGAGAACCAATGGCGCTGATCCACGACAAGCAGGAACGCGAGCAGCGGCAGGCAGCCAAGCGGCGCGCGCTGCTGCGCTGGTTGCGCGTCGAGATTTTCACGCGGCCGGGGATCGCTGGCGACGTGATGGGCATCACGTCCGCGCGCGCGGTTCGCAAGACCGTCGCGGCGATGGCGCGTGACGGCCTTGTCGTCACCTACACCTTGGCGCTCGGTAGCGGCGTCAAGCTCGCCCTGATCGGCATCACCGCGCATGGTCAAGGCATGGCCTTCGATCCAGCGATCGACGACGGCCCCGAGTCGAAATACTTCGAGCCCTCGCGTGTGCCGGTTTCCGTGCTGGCGCACGCGCTCGACCTCCAGCGCCTGCGCCTCGCCGCCGAGCGTGCCGGCTGGCACGGCTGGCGGTATGGAGACCGCGAGGCCAAGTGGCAGAAAGGCCAGAGCAGACCCGACGCGATTGTCACAACGGCTGCCGGTGAAATCGTGGGCGTCGAGTGCGAGCGCACGATCAAAACCTTGAAGCGCTACGAAGTCGTGATCGCCGACCGCCTGCAGGCGATCAAGGCCGGCAAGTTCACCCGCGTTTTGTACACATCTCCGACGCCAGAGATCGCCGCCGCCGTCGCGGCGATGTTCGCCAAGGTCGAGGCCGTGCCCGTCGCCGGTCAGCGCGTGAAGCTCGAGCAGCGCCACCGCGATGCGTTCCGCTTCACCGACTACCCATCCTTTGTCGTCGCCGCGTGATGCGGTTTGTACACAGCCCGTAAACATTTCGTACACAACCGGAGAGCAGAAGCATGAGCATCCTCAAACCGAAAGCCAAGAACCAGACCGGCACGCTCAGCGTGCGGTTGCCGCTCGATCTGTGCGCGCAGATCGAGCGGCTACGCAATGACGCGGATGCGGCCGGCCTTGTGTTCGACGTGTCGGCGCTGGTCGCCGACAGTCTCGCCAAGGCCGTCAAGCTGGCGCGCGCGGAGATCGCGGCGGCCAGCGGTCAGCCTGGCGGCTGACGTGTGCACGCTCTGCAAGCAGATCGGTGCACACGAGCCGGGTTGCGCATCGTGCCGGCCGGCCTTCGCCGACCTCCCGATTCGCACCGCCGGCAGGGCATCGGATCGATGCGGGCTACGCCCGCCCGATCCTCGCCCGCTGGAGCCTACCCGTGGAGCCTCCCCCCGGTGATACCGGGGAGGCTCCAGCGGGCGGCCCCAGCCTCCGCCCCACGGGGCGGAGCCACGACCGGGCTGTCGCCCGCTCGTTGGAACTCCGGCAGCCCGCTGGCGCGGACTGCCTGCGCGGCCCCGTGGGTCGCTCCCTTAAACCGCCTGCGGCGGTTTGCCCCCAGGGGGGCCCAGGTCGCTAGGTCGGCTGGACGCCGCCCTCCCTCACGGTGCCTTGCCGCGGACGCCCACGCGACAGCGGCGCTCGGCCCCCGTAAAGCTGGGCTCGCCGAGGGTGTGTGTCTCGCTTCGCTCGCCCCACCCCCTTTCGGCTCGGCCTTCGGCTGCCGACGACGCCGCTTCGCGGCTGTCGGCACCCACCTTTACGGGGGCCGAGCGCCGCTGTCGCGCCGTCGGCGTCCGGGGGCTGCGCCCCCCACCTCGACGATGCCGCCTGGGGGCGGCCCGGTCGCCTGCCGGCTCCCTATCGTCGGGTGGCTCCCCCCGCCTTCGCCGTTCCGCCCTAGGGGGCGGAGCCGGCTCAGGGGCGGCGGCGAGACGCTCCCTTCGGTCGCTTCGCCTTGCCCCATCCTCGCTCGACTTTGGCCGGCTTCGCCGTCCAGTCTCGCGGGATGGCTCCCCCTTCGCTGCGGTCGCTGCGCTCCCTTCGCTGCGGCGCTTCATGGCCTCCGCTTCGCTGCGGCCATTGCGCTTGCCTGCGCCATCGGCGGGGCGCTGCGCGGCCCCTTCGATAGCTGCGCGCACCCGCAAAACCATGCCGGCAGCTGCGCAGGCCGGCGTGGTTTTCCGGTGCTTTGCCCTCCGGCCCGAGGGCATTTCCGGCCTCGCCTGCGGCGTCGGCCTGCATGCCCCGGGCCTGCGCGCGCCCCGTCAATCTCACCTCGCCGATCCGCTTTGCGGATCGTCTCGATTCGATTTTTCGGAACCGATTGCCGCTGCATGCGCGGCCGGCTGCGCCGTGCCGGCATGGCAGATCGAGGGCAGGAATGCGACGGTGTTGCGCTCGGCTTCGCCTCGCCGCCATAGAAGTTGTAGCCCCTCAATTTCGAAAGGAACAACCATGAAAACCCTCGTTCTCGCCCTGCTCCTGCTGCTTGGCCTGGCTTCGCCGGCCAGCGCCCAGGTCGCGGTCATCGACTCGACCAATCTGGTCAAAAACACACTGACCGCGTTGCAGACCGCGCAGAGCTACGCCCAGCAGATCAATGATTACGTAATCCAGGCGCAGATGCTGGAATCGGCGCTCAAGAACCTCAAGACGCTCAACCCCAGCGCCGTTTCCGGCCTGGTCAATTCCGCCGGGCGCGTCGGGATCGACGTTGCCAAGAAGCTTGGCGAAGACACGACGGATATCCAGCAAGTCCTGCGCACGGTGAACACCCTTTATCGTTCCGGAACCCAGGCTGCCGCTCTGGCGAACCAGGGCGCGGGCGTCTATAGCTCGGCCGCGGATTACACCTCGCGAATTCAGCAGATGGCCGGGCTCGCGAACATGACCTGGGGCGAGTTCTTCGCGGCTGAGAAAGCTCGGGCGAAGGCTGGCGAACGGCAGGCGGTTGCCAACCTGAACGAGGCCATGCAGATCAAGGCCGCGGTCGAGAACCACGGCCGGAACACCGAGCGGGCGCTGCAAGGCAGTCTCGACGCCGAGGGCGTCCTGCAAGCGGTTCAGGGCCTTGCGGCGATCAATGCCGTGATGTCCCAGCAGCTCGGCGACCTGACGGCCGCCATCGCCACTTCGACCGCCGCTCAGGCTGACCGCATCCGCGAGGCGGAGGGCGACAAGATCACGGCGCGCGCGGAGCGCGATCGCGATGCCGAGGCCGTCCGCGGGATGTACGACATCCTCAAGCAGCGGGGCAAGAAATGACCACATTTTCCTTCGCGGCCCTGTTCTCCGCCGTCGATACGGCGCTCGCCGCGACGAGCGCCGATCTGCTGCCCCTGTCGCTGTCGATCCTGGGCAGCCTCGCCGTCATCCGAGTGGTCTGGTTCGGCCTCGAGCTCGCCCTTTCGGGCGGCGTCGTGACCTCGTTGGTCGGCCCATTCGTACGGATGATCCTGGTGATCTTCTTCGCCCTCTGGGCGGCGAAGGGCGGGCTTATGGACGGTATCGTGAGCATCACCGATCATGTGCTCGACGCACTCGGCGTCGGCGGGGGGAAGCTCGCCCAGCTGGGCTCAAGCGGCATGGATACCCTCGCTGCGGCGATCGGCAGCCTCGGCGAGGCGATGACGGCGCTCATCAACCCTGAGCTCCTGCATCCATTCGACACCATCGGCCGGCTCATCATGTACGGCGTGCCGGTGCTCATCCTGGGCCTCGCGATCGGCACGGTCATGGCCGCCGGCATCGCCTTCTTCATCGCTGTCGCCCTCGGCGCCGTGCTGCTCAAGGTCGCGGCGGTGCTCGCGCCCTTGTTCATCCCCTTCCTGATCCTGCCGCAGACTAATTTCCTGTTTGACGGCTGGCTCAAGTTCGCCATTGGGGCGGCGCTGTACAAGCCTGTCGCGGCGATCATCGCGGGCATCGGCGGGGCGCTGCTCGCCGGCATGTCCGGCATTCTCGGTGCGCTCCCCGCCGGCGGGGGCGCGGTCTCGACCGCTGCGAACGCGGCTCAAGCCACCCTCGCGGCGCTCGGGGTGGCGGGGCTGGCTGGCCTTGTGCTCTACCTCATGCTCCAGGTCGGCACGATCTCGACCGCGCTGGTCGGCGGCGCTTCACTGAATGCCGGCCGCGTCACCGGCGCCGTGCGCAATGCGATGCGCGGCGGCAAGGGCGGCGGCACCGACAGCGGCGGGAAAGGCGGCGGCTCGAGCGGCTCGGGCGGGGCGGCGAAGCCTTGAGAGGGAGGACATCATGTACTACGGCATTCATTCTGAAGCGCTCGTTCAGTTCCTCAGCCTTCGCGCGCTCATGACGCGCGAGCAGCGCGCCTGGCTTATCGCGCCGGAGGCTCGGAGCCTCGCTGAGGCCTTCTGGCTGGCTTTGCACATGACCCGGCAGGACAGCCTGGCGCTGTGGCTCGGCTTCTGGTTCATGGTCTATGTCACGCCGGCCGTTGCCATCGGCAATTGGATATCCAGCCTGATCAATTGATGCCGCGCTGCCGGGCTTCGCCCTGGCAGCGCGGCGGCGCTTCGCCTCGATGCCATATACCGGCGAGACGGGCAGGTGCCCACCTCGCAACCGAAAGGAGTTTCACCATGAGCAAAGAAAAGACCGAGCACGAGCATGTCGCGCTGCCCAGCAACATCGCAGACCTCTTCGCGGCGGGGCAGGCCGCGCTCGAGGCTGGGAAGCTGGACGATTGGGACAAGGACTTCTTGACCAAGAACGCCGCGCGCTATGAAAAGTGGGGCGACGAGACCTACCTGTCAGCGAAGCAGATCGAGATCCTCACACGCATCGCCGGCAAGGCCATCGAGGCGACCGACGAGGCCGCTTGATCTTCACGGCCCCGCTAGGGCCCGAACTGGGGCCCTAGCAGTCGGGCCCGGTGGCGTAAAAGCCGCTTCGCGAAAGGCCAGGGGCCGAACTCGGGCCCTGGCGGGCCCCAAGCTCTAGGAGGAATGTAATGTGCAATACACCCATCATCCTCGCTGACCTGTTGATTCAGGTCATCGCCAAGGCCGGCGATGCCGTGCGCCTTGGCGTCGCCGGCGAGGCGGCGCTCGCGCCGCTCTGCGCATGTTTCATGAAATCGACGGGACTCCCGGCGCGCTGGTGCGTGCCGTATGTGAAATGCGGCGACACTTGGCGGGGCGGCGGCGTCGCCATGACTGGCGTCGACTTGCCGCAAGGCGATCCGGCCGTGGTCGAGGTGCTGCCCAGCCTGGCGCTGGTGTTCTTCGAGGGGCTCGAGGATGCGCTCGACGGCGGGATCGTTGTCCGGCTGGCCGGCGGTGCGGTGTCACACACCGCCTACCCCGGGCCTGAGCATCGCGCCGATACTTGGCCCGAGTGGGCCTATGGGGTCGAGGGTCTGGCGCAGCTGCCGTACATCTGGCCGGGTCACTATAACCACTTGGTAGCCATTGCCTCCGGGTACATCGAGGCGTGAGACAAAATCAGCTCACCGTGGCCGAGGCCCTTGGCGGCCCCTTGCGGGGCCGAGCTTTCGTCGCGAGCGATCGAGCCTCGCGAGCGAGTCTCGACCCTGCGGGCTTCAATCCCTGCCGCCTCCGCGCCTGCGGCGCTGCGCGTCCCTTGCCCTCCGCGAGGCCACGGCTTGCCGGTCCGGCTCGTAGATGGCTATCGCCAACTCGCCGGCTCCGGCTGGCGCCGACGCCTCACTGCGCCCCCTGCGGGCTTGCCGTGAAGCCTGGTCAGCATCGCCCCGCTGCGCGGAGCGAGGACAGGAGGGCGCTACGCGCCTCCAGATGGTCGGGGGGCTTCAGAGCGCCAGCGGCAAGTCGCGGCGGCTCGCTAGGGCAAGTCTTTGGTGCCAGTCTACGCCAGTTCTGCGGGGGCGGCTGCGCCGCCGCTTCGCGCGCCTCTTCGCCCGGTCTCGCCGGAAATGCGCCGGCGAGCTGCGGCCTCGATTGCGCCCCTTGCCCTGTCATGCCTGTCACGTCGCCTTGCACCGCTCGAAACCCCGCCGCTTTGTTGCCACTGGCGCCCTTCGCGAAAGCCCCCCGCCCCTCCGGCGGCGGTCCGCAGGGAAAGGCAAATCCGGAGGAGGCGGGACGGCGGGGCGTAGCGGCAGCTTCGCAGGCCGCAGATCAACGACAGGAGAAATGACCATGTACGGACACCCGAACTTTACCCAGCAACACGCCGAGGCCCTGAAGCCCGAGACCGATCCGATCTTCGGCGAGGTGATCCACAGCTACACCCGCGCCCAGGCGCATTGCGATGGCGTTCTGATCGATCTCAGCGACACGGCACGCGAGGCCGGCATCGCTTTCCCGGTGGCCATCACCAAGGCGGCTTGGGCGGACTGCGTGGAATGGACGGACGAGGACAGCAAGCGCCAGACGTATCAGGACGAGGCCGGGCGACTGTGGGACGTGATCTGGATGCTCAAGCTCGCTGCAAGGCGCGGTGGCTCGGAGATCCGCTACCAGCTTTACCGGGTGCCGCGTGGTGGGCGTGGCGTACGGCCGAGGCTCGTGACGCTCAAGGCGATCTGTGGGCCAGGCGACCAGGGCGAGGCGGTTATCACGGTGATGCTGCCAGGCGAGGACTGAAAAATTCCGGTACGGAATTCCGAACAAAAAAATGCAATTTCGCCACTTGCGCATGTGAGCTTGTGCTGTAGCGTGAATCGAGTAGGGCAGTCGCCCAGCTATTTTTTGACCGAGGAGAAGAACATGCGAATCGTGAAATTCAGGGTGGACGGCAAGGACACTATTGGTGTGCGTGTCAAGGACGGGCAGGGGGTCGGGCAGGCGCTGGAGGCGAGGCTGAAGCTCGACAGGGGCTATTCCTGGTGCTCAGTCGAGCGCGATGGCTGGACCGACTTCGACCGGCTGCCGTTTTATCGCTACGAGCACGGCTTCGGTGGCGGATCGGCGGTGGTGATCGGGGAGACAGGCGAGGACTGAAAATTTCCGGTACGGAATTCCGAGAAAAAATGCAATTTCGCCACTTGCGCATGTGAGCTTGTGCTGTAGCGTGAATCGAGTAGGGCAGTCGCCCAACCCATTCCTCGGGATCAGAGGTAGGAGAATCAATATGAGCAACACCAACATCACCAAAGAGCAGGAACAGGCCAGCATCGCATTCGTCGACAGGCTTTTCACGCACGTCAGCGGCCGAGCGCACGTGCGCCTCAACGGCGACCTGGCTGGCTTTGATGCAGTCAGGAAGAAGGTCTACATCGACAGCTACACAGAGAAAACCGTCTCGATGCCGGCAGGCGCCTTCTTGTCCCACCTGGCGCGCGAGGAAATCGCAGAGCTTGATGTCCTTGAGGACTGGGATGGCAGCAATGAGTACAAGCTAAGCACCGCCGTGCTCCTTGCCGCCAAGCGCGCGATCCGTCGTTACCACGGCGGCTTGGTCAAAGATGAAGACGGCCAGCCGTGCTTTGAGATGGTCGCGGATGGTGTTGTTTCGCGTAGCTACAACGTCGATCAATGACGCGTCTTCCCCGCTCTGAACGGCGGGGCTTGTCGCGCTTTTCTGTTCGCACGCATCCCATTTCTTACCAGGAGCAAACCATGGAACGCAAAGCAGGAATGTTGATTCACCGCCAGGGAGAGCTTTCGCCAGAAGCCAAGGCGGCTTTCGCTGAAATGGATCGTGAGCGAGCAGAGGCACAGCGCCAGTTGCCCGCCATCCGTGCAGCGGGCCTCGAAGCCCTTAAGCACCTGCTGCCCATCGCGCAGGGAAGTAGTGGCCAATGTCGCCACGTCGCAGCCTTTTTGCTGGGTCTCTACAACGGCAACCGCTTCAAATTCGACCTCACGGAATTTCGCTGCTTGGACCGGAAGATATTTAACGACTGCATGGCCGTGCTGGCGATGGACTATCAGCCCGAACAGGAAGTCCAAGGCTATTTCGAGGACGGTGGCCGAGTCTGGGAACAACTAGCCAAGGATTGGAATATCACCGACTACAGCCGCCCACCAAGCAACGGCAAAAAATGACCACCACTCAAAACCAAGGAGACTCACCATGAGCAAACGCAAAAACAAGATCATGCGCAAGATCGAAGACCTCGACCTTCTGGCCGCGGGCCTCGCTATGCGGCGTCAGGACGGCACCGGCGTCACCACCGCGGACCTCAAGCGGTTGCGCATGGCCATCGAGCGCGTCCGGCTGGCTGTTGATGGAGGTCCGGCCGGTACTAAACATGACGCGCTAAATGTTGCCGCATGTGCGGCCTGAACATTCCATGGATACAGGGCGTCGGCGCCAATGATGCCGCGTTATATATGTCGCCATGTTTAGCAAGGAGTAGTCGCCATGTGGCAATAGATAAAATGCGGATTCGGCCATGCCTTTGGCGCCCGGCTCGGCTGGGAAGCTGGCGGATTGGTCTGGAAGGTGCGGCGCCTCAGAATGGATCTGGGGGACGAGTTTGTCATGCTGCCACGTTGAGGGGTAGTCGCTGGTCGCGGGCGTTATCAACCTTTGGCTTGCTGATCTTTTTGACCGGGCCATCAATCTCGATGCCCCAATCCTTACGGGCGGTCTCGAACCAAGAGCGAGCGATTTGAGCTCCGAAACGTATGGTTTAATTCGACTTTGTCAGATTCACCCCAACGCTGATGCTTCGCGCATGAGAGTCTGTTTTCGATACGCATGATCCATTGCCGCGCGCATTCGCCGATGCCTATCCTCAATCATGGCGACTCTTGATCCTGATCAAATCCCTTGCCGATGCCAAGGTGGTCATGAAGGAAGCCATCAACATCGCCATTGACTACGGCGTCATTAGCAGCTTCAACCGCCAGCACTTCTTGCAGGCGCTGTCGGATATCTCAAATCGGTAAGGAGAACCACATGAAAAAATGCATGATCGCAGTCCTGGCTGTTGCCATTTCGTTCGCGACGGCCTGCAGCAGCACGGAAATGGACATCACGGCTCAGGTCGATGCCAAACTAAACGAGGATGTGATTCCATGCGTAATGACAACGCTTCAATATATGACGCAGCCGGAAAAAGCCGCATTCATGAAAGTAGGGTTGCTCACCAACGACATGAAGGTGACCGACAAGGGGCAGAAATACTTCAAGCGCGGCTTGTTCTGCTACGGCCGGCTAAAGGTCGAAAAGGTGACCACGATCACCGATCGCAGCGAGCCATCAGTGGGCATGAAGGCGACCGAAGTGAAGTTCACCGCAAAGCTGGTTGATATTGCTGACTGGGCGACCGATCCAGAAATAGAGAAGGTGTTTCCACGCATCAAAGAAGAAATCGCCAATCTATCGAAATCTCACAATCGCCGCGAACTGATCGTGCAGGGGAAAAAATAGCAATGCCGGCTCGCACCTACAGGAGATATGCGAGAAACTTAGCAACCATCTGGACTGGAATCAAGCCAATCGCCATGACTCCGACCCAGAACAGGAACGGATGATCCTGTCTGGAAACGCCAAGCATCAGAGAACATAAAAAGGATGGCACGTGCGTAGGAGGCAGTTCATTCGCGCTGCGGGAACCGGCGCAGGCATCGCATTGTTCCCATCTTTTTGGAGCGGAAGCCTTCTCGCTCAGGACAGCGACGCACGACTCGCCGTCAACTCCACGATCCGAGGAATGACGCCGGCAGAGGTTGCCGATGCCGTTGAAGCCAAAACCCTGATCAATGCCTTCAAACGGACCGGGCGGTTACCGCTCGAGCAATTTCTTGCGGTCCGAGGGGCGCGTCTCAAGAACCTGATCGAGAGTTTCCCGGAGACGCTCAGCGACGTCCAAATGGCTAGGATCGGCCTTGAATTGGCCATGTTGATCAATGCCAGCCGTAGTTTCAAGGCAACCAAAACCAGAGGAGTTGGCAAGCTCCTGGGGTCAGGGGTCGAGGTGCCGGCAATTGGCGTAGTCGCCGTCGACATGAAGGGGTATTGCCTCGACAAGGAACTGCCCGCACCTGGAGGCGGAGCCAGAATCCGACTGAGACCGGCGAATCTCTATCTGAATGGGCCGTTGGCCGACATTGAACAGGCTGTCCTGGATTACGCCGCCGCTAATCCGAACGCCGTTGACTATCACCAACTCCAGCATGTTCTCTGGGGTCTGCGTGGCGTTGAGAGCGTATCCCCGTACACAATCTCCATGGCCCAGCGTCGCGACCTGCTCGACATCCTGAATCGAGCGAAGCCCGGCTCGTCCATTCGTTTTCTTGAAACCGCGATGAAAGCGGACCAGAAGCGAAAGTCGGAAGCATTCCTCCGTAAGCTGCTCCCGATCATCGGGGACCTTGAGAAGATCGGTGTATCCCTCGACAAGTTGTCTTCAAAATCATCGGGGGCCCAGTCTGTCGACAGCCATCTCGCCATGTTGCGAGACATGCCCACAACCGGCGATCCGCGCTCCGTACCCGAAGAGGCGGCGTATTCAATCCTCGCACCAGGTGTCTATGCTGTTACCGAAGGCACCAATTCACTGGAGGTCAGAACGCATATCCTGAACGTGTCTGGGCAACAGTTCGCATTCATACCCTCGGAGTGGGTCGCCGAAACCCAACTGGCTCAACAGCGAGTCGCCTTTACTTCGATCAAGAGCGCTGCATCGTCGCCAGGCGCGATCCCGAGCGGAAACTATGAGGTCAGCGATCATACGAAGGATGCGGTTCGAGCTATGACGCTCAAGGCACTTGGCATGGCGGATCCAGCTAAGGCAAAGTCCTACAGCGAGAAGCTGGCTGCGAATAACAAATTCATCGCCTCTGCCGCCATGGTCACTGGGGCCAATTTCGTCACGGCATTCCCTGTTGTCGGGAATGTCCTGTCCGCTGCCGAGTTTCTGAGCGGCCAGGATTTGTTCATGAATTTCGGAAAGCCGTTGTCGTCGGAAGAACGAATTCTTGCCGGCCTTGGGGCCATACCAGGCTATGGATCAATGTTTAAGGTCGCTGGTGGAGCCGGCAAGCTGTCTTCAATCGTGGCAAAGGCGTTGGAGAGCCCTGCGGTCACGAAGGTGCTTAAGACGGCAGACCGGGTGGAGATGGCGAAGGATATCGCTGGAGTCGGTGATTTCCTTGCCAGCGAAAGTGACGCCCAGTTCTGGAACGCATCCGCGGATATCGCCCAGAAGTTACTGGCCGAATATCGGGTGGCGTGATTCGGATGACCACGCCAGTCCTCGGGCTTCAATCGTTACAACATCCAATGAAGGAGAAACAATGAGAAGATCGCAGTGCTGGCGCTGATCATGGGATTCGCTATGGCATGCAGTGGCACGGAGGCTGATGTTAGAGCAAGAGTGGATGCGGAACTCAAGGACGCCCCAATCGCTTGCCTCATGTCCACGCTTCAAGCCATGACCCCGACCGAAAAGTCGGCCTTCATGAAGGTCGGGCTAATCACCGAAGACAAGAAGGTCACGGAAAAGGGGCAGAAATACTTCAAGCGCGGCTTGTTCTGCTACGGCGACCTGTCCGTAGAAAAGATCAACAGTATGACGGATCGCAGCGAGCCGTCGGTTGGCATGAAGGCAACCGAAGTAAAGTTCACGGCGAAGCTGGTTAATGTTGCCGACTGGGCGACTGACCCCGAGATTGAGAAGGCATTCTCCGGGATCAAAAGGCAGATCGTGGACTTATCCAAGCCGCACGAACGCCGCAAACTTCTTGTTGAAGGAAAAACGAAGTAAGTCATAGATGGCGCGGAGGGCAAGCAGAACTAGGCGCTCAACATCCTATAGCACTACGTCCGATTCTCGGCCGACGCGGTCATTGGGACAGTTTAGGAACTACGTCTGGTAGGTGGCGGATTGCCGACGTTAGGCTTTACCAGGATGCCCGGGGCGTCCTCACATCGTGTTTCCCCTTGGTCGCGGTGTGGTGCCGAGACTTGACTCGGGGGGATCGCTACAATGATGCTTCCGCAATCGCTGGTAAGGACATGACGTTGGCTATTCTCGCCAAATTATTCGTGCAGCGGGTATGCCTTTGAGCGAGGATTTGGGCGCGCCGGACACTGCACGAGACAATGCATCGGCGCCGGCAGAGGGCGAGCGCCGGGCGATGCGCGGCTATATGGGTCAATACGCAAGGGCCGCCGCGGCGATCTACGCGGAACTGGAACGAGGCCAATTGCAGTGGATCGGCGTTGCAGACCGTAGCGCGGGCATCGCGGATGATCTGGTGCTGGGATTCGATGGACTGGTGGTAGGTCACCAGTTCAAGACGTCCAGGTTTCCGGGCACGTTCACGGTCGAAACGCTCTTCACCGGGGCCAAGGGGCTGCTCAATCCACTGGTGAATGCTTGGCGCAGCATGCGCGCGGCAGACCCGGGCTATCAAGTTGAGATCCGCCTTGTCATCAACGACTATCCGTCCATAAGAGACAACCCTGGCGGCGCTGCCCCCGCACACAGCGCTGCATTTCTAGACGAGTTCGAGCGGTTCCGCGATCGCTCGCTTGCAGACTGGCGGGCTAGCAATTGGGGCGGTCTGATCGAAACTCTGCGGAAAGCGTCCGGCCTGGACGACGACGATTTAGAGTTGTTCTTGCACGCATTGCGCGTGCTGCACGGCGCCGCGGCTGACTTCGTGCAGTTTCACAAGCTCACTGCCGACCAAGCACGCTTGGCTGCTGAGATCGCCCAGGTGCTGCCGAAGCTGGTCACCGACGTCCGGGATAAGGATCGATGGTCCCGCGAGGAACTATTGCACGAGCTGGGGTGGAAGGATCCGGCCAAGACGCGCCATGTCCATCGATTCCCCGTCGGAGCCTATGTTCAGCGTAACCGCGATACCGAACTGTCCCTGCTTCAAGCGCTCCGCGCAGTGGATCAGGGGTACGTGGCGTTGGTCGGTCCCCCCGGCTCGGGCAAGTCGACCTTGCTGCAGATCGCGCTTGCTGCCGAACCCGATATCCGGCTCGTGCGCTATCTGGCGTTCGTACCGGGTGCCGCGCAAGGGGTGGGTCGCGGAGAAGCGGATGACTTTCTAGAGGACGTCGCCGCGCAAATGCGCAGCGGGGGCCTGCTGGGTCTGCGCCTACGGGACAATTCCCAACATGAGAGGCGCGAGCAGTTCGGCGTGCTCCTGACGCAAGCCGGCGATCGCTACGAACGTGATCGCGTACGGACGATTATCGTTGTCGATGGACTCGATCATGTACCGCGCGAGGAGCTGCCGACGCACTCGCTACTCGCTGAACTGCCGCTCCCCTCCGCAGTGCCCAAGGGCGTCACGTTCGTGCTCGGCACCCAGCGGCTCGATCTCGCGGAGTTGATGCCGGCGGTGCGTGAGCAGGCTGCGCAATCCGGCCGGCAGGTGATGATGCGTCCGCTTGCGCGTGAGGCGGTGGCGCAAATGGCGGACCTGCTCGGTCTTGACCCGACAATCTCGCGCACGCGCCTGAATGAACTCAGCCACGGGCATCCTCTGGCGACCCGCTACCTGATCCAGGCGCTTCTGCGGGCGGACCAGGCCGCGCGCGCCATCTTGCTCGCAGGTGGAATGGCGTTCGACGGAGACATCGAGTCGGTGTATGCATCGGCTTGGCGGGAGATCGCCGACGATCCAGATGCCATGCACGTGCTTGGCTTCATCTCGCGAGCCGAAGCACCTATGCCGCTGACGCTCCTCGCTACGATAGTGGAGGAACGGGCGATCGAGCGCGCGCTCATAACGGCGCGCCACCTGCTCAAGGAAACGCCGCACGGCTGGACCGTTTTCCACAACAGTTTTCGTTTGTTCGTGCTCTCCAAGCCGCGCATGCACCTCGGAAGCGTGGATTTCGAGTACCCGCAGCGCGTGTACCGCGACCTCGCGCAGTTGGTACGCCATGCACCCGCGGACTCGCCGCAGCGGTGGCTGGAGCTGCGCTATCGCGCGCGCGCCGGCGACCGGGACGATGTTCTGGCGCTCGCTACGCCTCAACGCTTTAGACAGCAACTCGCCGAGGGGCGTGCAGTGTCCGACATTGACTCGGACATCCGCTTGGCACTGCTCGCGGCACGCTCGACGCTCGACGGCACCATCGTCACGCGGCTGCTGTTATGCCGCGACGAGGTGGCCCGGCGAACGACCGCCCTGGAGTACGCCGATCAGCTGCCGCTCGCGATGCTGGCTGCAGGCGATATCGACGCCGCGTATGCCTTCGTCCAGGACTTCCCGAACAGAGGCTACGAGGTCGTGGACGCGCTCTTGGAGCGGGATGAGTTCGACCGCGCGAAAGACCTCTTCGAGCACCTCGAGCCACTGTCGCAGCTGCACACGTCCCGGTACCAGAACTACGGGGAGCAGCACAATCTCCAGGAGTTCGAGAAGTGGGCGGGACGCGTCTTTCATTTCCGCGATTTCGAGCAGATTCGGCAGTCCATAGACCACCTCGCGTTGGAAGGGATGGAGCGGTCCGCTGGTGAGTCATCCGAGGAGAGGATCGCCTCGGTGCGCGAGCGCCTAAGTCTAGTGGTGGCCGAGGACTTCCTCAGCCAGCAGCCTAATGCGGACGCTCGTACGGTGATTGACCAGCTCGGCATTGACCAGGGTGAGCTCCCCGCATTGATGGTACGCGCCGGAATGGCGACCCAGGACCGGGGCCAGAACTCAGATGCGCTAGCGTTATTCGTCGCGGCAATGGACTTGCCAGGGTTTGACAGGATTCCCAATGTCTGGCGCCGCCGAATCGCACTGTTCGCGGTGACCACCGGACGAGAGGAGTTGGCCGAAGCTCTGTTCGACAAGCTTGCCGCACCAGCGATTTCGATGGGGGACGATGAAATCCAAATCGCGGAGGCGGGCAGTCTGGCGCGCGCAGTCCTCGAGCACGCTCAGTTGTGCACGATGCTCGCAAAGTCGCTGCCAACCGTGGCGCCCTCCAAGCACGCGATCTTGCGACCGCTGCAGTCTCATGCCACCCAGGTTGGCGTGCTAGTTGGTCACGCACTGACGGACCCATCGTCCATCGCAGCGGGAAGCGTTCAGGCGGCCAGCTGTTCGGCTATGGGGTACCTGCTTCGACTCAGCCCGAGTGGTGGCGGCGACTTCCACTTGACGCATCAGGCAATGACGGCTGCGCCGGTGCTGGCGCGGTCCCTGCTCCAGGTCGGCGCCCTGTGCGGGGAGGCGGAATATCGCGCCGTGCTGCGCGAGATCGACGAGGCGGTCTCAACCTCGACGGTGAGAGGCACGATGCCGCTCCGGCGCGAAATCGCAGTCGCCGCTTATCGAAACGATGGCGACCGCGCAGCTGCCGCGGCGCGCCTCGAGCCCATGGTCGGCGAGCTTGTGGAGAACACCCCGAGCGAGCAGCTCGACGCCCTCGCAGATCTGGCAATCGCCTTCGCCACCATCGGCGACATCGAGCGGGCGCGACGCCTGCTCGATACGGTACCGGATCATTGTCTCGGCTACGCGCTCGCTGCGCGCAAGGATCCCCAGTACGCCATATGGCGGGACATCCTGGTCCTCGCCAATGCTGCGGATCCGGCGCAGCGAGGTAAGAGAGTCTCGCAACTCATGCGACAGGTCGAAGGCATGAAAGATACCGAGGGCGCCTCCGCGGCCCATCGCTTGACCATGGTGCTCATTGATGAGGCGATGCAGATCAGCGCGCGCAACGGGTCCGATGTGGCACAGGCGCTGGCGGACTGGGACCTGATCGCGTGGCCTAACCGGGTCGATGCCCTGATGATCGGAATGTTGCGTCGCCGCCCGGAGTTGTTGTTTGCGTGTGTCGCTACGTGGTGTCGGTTGTGCCTGCCCTTCTATCTGGAGCCGCATTATCGGAATCCCATGCACGTCGGCGATTTCATCGACGTCGCCGCTGATGTGGCGGGGGCGGGGTTGATCGCCGACCTGGTGCCGATCCTGCAGAGCGCAATCGAGGTGGACAGTCGCGCGCACGAACGCCTCACCCTGCTCAAGCGCCTGCAGGGGGCGGCGGCGAGGCACGGGTACGCGGATCGCCAACTGGAGCGCGCGATCAGCCGCTGGTCGTCGGAAGCGCTGCCGCCGCGTCGCTCCTACACGCCGCAAAAGTATGACGATGCGGCTACCCTGGACGAGCTGCAGCGTGCGTTCGAAGCTGAGGGCGCGAAGCTGGACTACAACGCTCCCCACCGATTCTCTGAACTCGCCGAATCGGCTCCCTTGGAGCAGGTGCGGCAAATGTATGAGCGTTGGGACAGTTTGCAGTCCGACGTACGCTGCCGTTTCATGATCGTCGAGCGTCTCATCCAGGCCGACGAGAAGGCCTACGCCCGGAAGCTGGTTGATGAGTACGAGGCCGGCGACGACGAGCGGGGCTCTTGGAGCCAGTGGATGGGCGGAGGCAAGTTCCGTTACTTTCATGCGCGCAAACTTCTCGACGGCGTGGCGGTGCATCGTGCCGCTTATGAGAACTTCGTGGATTCGATCGCCGCCGGACAGGAGAACACGCTAAGCCTGCTTGCGGAGATAGATTCCATCTTGCCGGTGATCTGCGCTGCACCGGATTGGCCGGCGATCTGGTCGTTGCTGGCTGAGCAAATGGCGTCGACGCGCGAGCACCAGCTTGGAGCGTCGTTCGAGGTAAGCCAGGCGCCGCTGAACGACGAGGAGCTTCTTGCGGACTTGCTCCACTTTGCGCTGCGATTGCCGGTCGCTGTTGTCCAACAGCACGCTCGCCACTGCGCCTTGCAGTTGGCAAATCAGGTCGCGGGCGGCCAGGCGGTATTCGAGCTTGTCATTCGACGGCTCCTCGCCGGCGGCTTGGACGAGCCGCTGCAGGCGTTGCAGCTTCTCCTTCTACTCGACCATGATCATTTCGCCCCGTCCCTGGGCGCCGCACTCGCTGACCTCGTCAACCACAGGGACGTTACTGTAGCGGAGGCAGCGGGGCTTCTGGCGCGACGCTGGGGGATCGCGGTCTCCGTAGCCCCACAGCCGCTGCCTCTGTTGTACCAGCTGGAACTCGGTAGCTCGGTGGAGGTGGACGACGGACTACGGGACGCGGCCACAGGCGCTATGCGGGTGGAAGACTCCATGAGCTGGACGCAATGGCTTCGGCCGGTTGCCCAAGTGCTCGCTGAGGCGGCAGGAAGCGACGAAGCGAACATCCGGCACCGCGCCGCCATGTTCATTCAGGAATGGGGCGGCCTCGAGGCTTTCGGACAGCCTGCAATCAAAAGGCTTGAAGCCCAGTTACGTGGTCTCCAAATGCAGATCACCTACGTCAAGCCTCACGCACGGATTGCCGCACTTGCACTTCGTCATGTCGCTGGCGAGTTGCGCCGTGCGGACCTGCTAGCCCGCCGGAACATGCCGGAGATTCTGGAGCGATTAGGCGCGCCGCTGCCACCCCTGCCGCTCATGCGCGCTCAGGTTCGTCCTCAGGGAATCAGTCGGCCGCTCGTGGCGCGGGACGCTCACTGGAGGGAAGGCGAGAAGCTCTGGACCGAGCAGGTCGATAATGACGTTGCGAGTTGGTCAACCGGCGGCGGTGAGCAGGTCGTGGCGGAGATCACCCGATTCAAGGTCGTTGAAGCAAGACGGTCGGAGTATCGGCTTCAGCGCATCCGCGCCCCTCGCCTTCAAGGCGACGGCGATGAGTTTTGGGATTGGTACAAGGAATTACCCGCCGCTGTCTGGATGGGACGAATCGTGCCGCTGGACGCCGAACCAGCACCAACGCTCGTCAGGCGTCTTGTCAACTCGTTGGGCATGGACGCACCGGATTATCAGATAATCCTCTGCCCGAATTTGCTACGCCGGCTTCGGTGGCAAGCGCACGACCGGGATCCCTCCATCCACGTCGACACCAGCGGGGCCATCGTTGCGAGAGTGACGTGGTGGCGCGATGCGGGGCCGGTCGATATCGAAGACGATGCCGTCTGGGGGGAAGGGGTCTATGTCGTGCTAACAGCAGATGGATTGCGTCAGTTCATGGCCCTTCATGGAGATTTCCAAATTCACGTGTTCGCCAGGCGCCAGGTGACCATGCATCGCGAAGATGGCTCGCAGTTCGTCAAGACGGCTCGGTACAGCTATTCGAGCTAACGCCCTCCCGACGGTGTAGATTTGCGTAGGAGGCTCGAAATCATGCGGCGACGCGCTATTGACGGCACGTTACCGTCAATGTCCCGAGGACTCTCGCCAATATCCCCCTCCACCTCTAAATTGGGTCTGCGCAGCTCTAATGTACCCAGAACCGGTTCCGTTCGTGAAAACCGAACCTTTGGCGCGCCAGCGAAGCTGTGTTGGCCAGCGCGAGGGGATAGGCGATAGCGTCTCCACATGCACAAGTGCCTCCTGATGCACTTCAGCATCGAAACGCTCTACAACTCTATATCGCTTATGGATTCCGTCAGATCCATCTAGCACTGCATAGTGGGCGCGATGTCGACTACTGAGCCTGCGACCCTGGATAGTGCGGTATGAAGCTAGAACCCATTCATTGTCGTTCCAATCGCGGAAGTAGATGTTCGCGAATGCATTTAGAAGCTGCTGCTCGTTGAATGCCTCAATATCAGCGTCATTCCGCGTCTCAGTCCACCCCTTTTCATGTCGGACACTGTACATATCTCCGTCATAAGCGACGCACAGAACGCGAGGGCTCAAAGGAAGAAATACCGTTGTTCCGCAAGCCATCAATCCTGGAGCCTTATGCCGCGCGCGGGCATCCTCCTTGTGCCAGCGGTTTGCGACGATGGCGGGGTCATCCGAAGTCACGAATGGCCTCTTAGTCTTATTCCTCACCAAGCAGACTTTCAAATCATCTAAGACGTGCATTTCGTCAGCAAATACCCGCATTGCCGTTTGTACCGCCTCTTTGATCGACGGTTTCAGGTCAGGTAAAGGCGCTCCAATGGACTGTTCCATTCCAGCAAACATCTCTACCGAACGCCTAGAGGCGGCCTCGGTTCTCAAGTGCTGGAAGAGCATAAAAGTTTTCAGGATGGCTTTATCGCTCTCGGTGAGTACGTACCGAGGGCCATGAATCCGCTCTAACGCCGAGGCATAGCCACCTTCAACCGCACGAATTGCAGTCTCGAGAAGATCGTCTTGACCATAGAAATAGTCGCCTGAGCATTGGTTCTTGACCGGCGCTGCCGGTATCGCACGCTGCCGGTCCAGGTTCAGAAGGTGGATTGCCTGATTTTCACCGTTATTGGTGAACGCCTTCAAATAGCAGCGTGGAACAAAATGCTGGTTTTTGTTAGTCGCCATGAGTTCAGCATATCATTGCGAGTCAGTAGCCGCGCAGGCCCCGAATTCGCGTTTCTTATGATGGAGCGGGTGAGACCGATCCGAATGGTTAAGTAACCTAGTGAGCAATGTCGTTATGATGCAAACTGAGCCGACGGATGCAGAGACTGAGCTACCCCTAACGCGCTTCATCTCGATTTCGGTGGACGTAGCGGGATCAACAAGCATTAAAGAGCAACTCTGCGCGTTTTTGGCTAGGCACGGCCGGGATATCGGGGTCGCCTATCAAGACTTTGCGCATCAGCTTCTTGCGACGGAACGTCAATTCATCGACCTTCTCTGCGCAACCAAGAAAGCCGCGGTACACAACGGCGCGGAATGCGTGTTCGAAGTGGAGCGGCTCTTTCTGATCAAAACGATCGGTGATGAGTGGTGGTATTCCTATTCGCTGGATGGCCTTGACGACTTTGCTGTAGGTCAACATGCCCGCCACCTCTTTGATGCGCTGCTGGCATTCCTCTCGAAACAACCGGCATCCGCCTTCCTTTCAGACACGCCGGCAGATCATCCCGATGGGCTGGACGAGTTCAAGGAGGTGCTCCGACTCGAACTTCCTCTAAAGATCACCTGCGACCTCGTTCATGGTTTTGATCTTGTGCGAGGCCGAGAGGCCCTCATCTCCTCGATTGTCGCCAGATGCTGCGGAGATATTGTTCACGTCGGTGATGATCAGTACATGCGCATGATGGGTAACCTTGGTGCCATTCCCATGATCGCCGATAAAACGGCTGGCAAGATCATCTCGGTCGTGCGCTCCGATTTCGTCGGGATGGAGGTCGACCGATTCTTCCGATTGGCAGGATACTCTCAGAAGGGCCGTGTGCTGGTTGGTCAGCAATTGTTCGAAGTGCTCGACTTAATGGATGCGCCGGCAGCAGACGTGACGTTGCGCGACGCATGGAAGTGCGTTTCTCTTCGTAACAAGATTCCTGGCGGAGGATTTGTTACGATGCGGTCGGATATCTTTGTGTCCTTACATGAGTACGCGTTGCGAAACCTGCGCGAGCCCTATATGGGTGCGCTGTGTACAGATCGATGTACAGCGTCGGGCGACCCGGTTTGGCGAAGCTGCCAAGATTCCCCGACCATGGTGGCCGACTGACCTGACGAACGACGGCAATACGCGCTGTTGCTGCCGCTGGATTAGCAACTCCCCAACGACCGTTTTGGCCGAGCTCCGGTCATTGGCCGCGATCACGATGACGGACAGCAGCTCGGCCAAAGCGGCCGGTGGGCTCTCAAGTGACCTTAGACCGCTCACGCCCCTGAGCGGTCTGTGGGTTTTCTGGAAAGCGGGCACTCAGAAACCTTCAAACTATCCATGACGGTTCCCTCTATGCGTGGCGTTGAGAGAACGATAGCCCCGTCCGATTGCATTAAAGAGACCGGCCAAGGCAGCCCGGCGGAGTCTATTCGACGCGGCTGGCCAGCAAGTTTGGTTGGGGCAAGAACTTTTCCGCGAACGCGTTGAATGGAATCTCGACGGACTCCCAAGTCCCTTCGCCCCGGTTGGTGGGGACGTGAGGATCGACCTCCGCCTTGGAAAGGGCCGCGAGGCTCGGAACCGGCCGGCTGATGTCCCACAAGTGGAACGCGTGGATGTCGTTTAACACGGCTCGATCCCATTCGTTTGCCGTGAGGTGAAATCCGCCGCCAATCCCGACGGTGGTCGCTTTCACCTCGATCGAAAGCAGGCGCGCGTCGCCGGGACCGGCCACGGACAGGACGTCGTATCCGTCCTCGTTGCTCTCGACGGAAATCCACTTCGGCTCGCGGCCCGTGCGTTCCCTTTCATGCGCAATGGTCAGGCGTTCACCGGCCCTGCCGATCCCGGTCAGCCGCGCCCCCTTCTGGCCCCGCGCTCGCGCGGCCATCTCGTCCCAAAACGCGACGACCTCGTCGCTTATCCCGTAGGCGAGGCCGGCCTCGACGAACACTTGGGCGATGTCGGAGCCCGCGAATGCGAGCACTCGGGCACGCCCGAAGGTCGCATTCTGTATCCAAGAGGGCCGAACCGTGTCGATATAGTCAAGCAACGCGCGGCGCAGCCTCGGCTCGTAGCCGCGCAGATCGACGAGTCTCGCGCCGCCGGGCGTCAGGACGACGGTCCCGTCCTCGCTGGCTCGAAGCCAGTCGAGCGTCTGCGCCGTATCGACGACCCTGGCCGCCGGCATGCCACCGAGCCTAGCGAACTCGATCGAGATTTGTCCGAATTGCAGCGCCCGACGTCCCGCCATTTCCAGCAGGTCGAAGCATCCCTGCGCGAGCCCCGGGGAAAACGCGATCATCGACGAACCCCGGCGAAATCCCGCAGCAGGACGTCGATGTCCTCTCGTGCAAGCCCGGTGCTGTATTCGTCAGCGTCCTCAATGTCGGTCGGGTCAAGGGCGATCGGATCCGGTTTGAGCGACGAGTCTTCGAGGGCCTCGGCCATCTGGCCGATCTTGTATCCGAGACGCTCGCGGACCGTCTCGTCGACACTGTCCATGCATTCGACAATTTCGATCGTGGTGTCCTGGTCTGGCGGCAGGCCGAAGCGATGGATGCGGTCCTCCGATTGCAGGTAGTGAGCAGCATTGAAGGTCCGGTCGAGATACAGGGCATGGTGGCAGACGCGATGAAGGCTCACGCCCTCGCCGGCTGCTGCCGGATTCGCCACCATCACGCGCGTATTCGGGTCGTCATGGAATAGTTTGATCTTGCCCTCGCGGGTCTCATCGTCCTCCTCGTCGCCGGCGTCGACGCCGCCGTGGATGAACACGGCACCGAGATCGGACAGTCGCGCCGAGATGTATTCGACGTTACGCACGAACGAGGACCAAACGAGAACCTTGCGGCCCTCGCGGGCGAGGGCCCTAGCCCTCTTCAGGACATATTTGAGCTTGGGCCCATCACCCTCCGCCAACACCGCAGCGAGCAGGTCGGGATGGGCGAAGCCAATCTCCGAGGAGAGCAGGGACGGATTTGAGACGAACTGCAACAACCGTGCGACAGAGCGCCCAAGGGACCGAAAAGCCTGCCGGCTCGGGATGCTCAACGCTGTGGCCGCCTCTCGGGCGACCTCGAACTTCATCAGCTTATAGAGTTCTGCCTGCATCGGCGCCATAGACAGGCGGGCCATCTGTCGCGTTACCGGCGGCAGGCCAAGTTCCGCCTTGTTCGTGCGCACATACACGGGGCGGATGAGTTCGACAACATTGTCGGCGGTCGCGGGTATCTCCGGGTAAAGGAACTGGAATTGCGGGACGAGATCCTCCGTCGACTGCGGCATCGGAGTTCCGGACATAATGAGTTTGCCGACCGGAAGGTGGGAGAGGTTCAGCGCGGCACGGGCCGTCATCTTCCCAGAGCCGCTCTTGATCCGGTGGCTCTCGTCTAAAAAAACATGGACCCTGCGCCGAGCGCAATGGGCCGCGAGAAGATCGGGGACCCGCGCAAGTTGCTGGTAGGAGATAAGCATGAAGCGGGGCTCGTCGTCCAAGGCGCGCGCGATCTTGTCCCTACCTCCACGCAACCGGACAAAGACGTCATCGACACCCGGCATGCAGTCAGCGATCTGTTCGTCCCACGCGGCAAATGCGTTCTTCGGGGCCACGACGAGAAGATCCTCCTCGGGGCGAGCCCTGTAAAAGAAGCACGCGAGGGCCTCGGTGGTCTTGCCAGCCCCGGGGACGGAGAATGTCGCCGCGGCTGGCAGCGCGGCGATCCTGCCGACATTGCGCGCTTGCTCTGGGGAGAGTTCCCGGCCGAACCCGATTTCTCGCAGACGGGCGCGAAGATCGCCCTCGGGGACCGCGAGGGCGTTCTTGGCTGCCTCATGAGAATCGACGGCCCGCCTGGACTGGCGTAGCAGGGCCGAGGCAGCGTCCGAAACGACGATATCCCTGCCGGGGGCCAAGCCGTAGCCACCAAAGATTTGGAACAGGTGGGGACGCAAGGCCGCGAAGCCCCACCACGGCAACGAAATACGCCACGCGTCCTCCTGCGAGGCGTCCTCCGATCGGTCGAATACGAGGCGCCGTAGCGCGTCGAGCCAATCGGCGCGCTCGTCGTCAGCGTCCCATGAAAGGCACGCCCGCCGATCGGATTCCCGATAGTCAATCCTTAGCATGCTCATCCAAGTACGCGCGGATGCGCCCGACCTGGCCGGTGATCGCATCCAACTGCCTTGCCACGCCAGCGCGTTTCGACTCCGGGCGCAGGCCCTCCTTCACCGCGGCAGCCAGTTGCGCGTGGGCCTTGGTGCAGCAGTCCAGCAGGTAGCCGGCGTTCTTCGAGTCCTTTTTGAGTTGCCGTTGGCTCTCGATTTCCTCGACGATGATCCTGCGGGCCTTGTCCGAATTCTCAGGCTTCTGGATTTCCTTTGCGAGGGGAATCTTGTCTTCCTCACCACTCGGCTGCCCGCCCCCGAACAAGTCGCCCAGCGACTCCGGGATATCGCCCGCTGCGACCGGAAACTCGTCGCCGAGTTTCTCCACTATGGAGTCGAGATATTGCTGCATGTAGTTGATCGCGTCGTGGAGGCTGTCGCCGACCTCCCCGGGATTGTCCAGCAGGGCGAACGCCGCGTGCTTGAACAGTTCCTGCGAACCGACGCCGGAAATCTTCTGGCGCGAAGTCACGATTCGACGGAACGCCAGTTCGTCCCCGGATACAGAAGACCACATGTCTGCCTTGGCGCGCGAGCGCAAATACTCGTCCGCGTAGGAGCGCATGTCGAACAACTGCTGAACGTCGGATTCCTTCATCCCGTATAGGTCGGCGAGTTCCTTGTTGGAGAATCCGTCGCGTTTCTGCTTGTCGAGCAGCATGTTCGCCTGTGCATCCCAGCTGTAATCGGCCTTGATGTCCTTCTGGATTTGGAGCATCGCCTCGATCCGGTCGATCTCCCTCTCGTCGCAATGGGGGAGCATCGCGACGTCGATGTGGCGGTAGTGGCCGTATTTGTCTGGATCTTGGTGATACAACTCCCGCCAGCAGGACAGACGACGGTTCCCGTTGACGACGAACCCGCGCTCATCGAGGAGGATCGGGTCGATCTGCCTGTTGTCCGTATCCTCGAAGTATTTCTGCAAGTCCTGCTGCCGGGCCACTAGGAGGAGCAGAGTGTGCTGGACCTCCTGCGCGTCCCAAAGCTCCGCATCGCCAGAGAACAGGTCGTGGCGAACCTTGGGATTCTTCGCTAGATACTCGGCTTGGAGAGAGGCGGTCCGGCCGTTCGCCATCCGGTATTTCGGCAGTTCTATCGGAACCCTGACTATGCCGATGTCCGTGTTCCTCCCCTGGAACGGAACGCGGTGCGTCGCATTGGGTGGGACGGAATACAGTTGGCGCAGTTCCTCGCAGCGCCTGTTCTGCTGCCATCCGAACCGGGTGGTGGCGGGGGGGGGCGTCGACGAATCGGTCATGGTCACTCCAACGAAAACACGAGGGTAGGAACGGAATAGGCAAGTTTGAAGATTTCAAGCTCGCGCACCAAGCGATGAGCATTGGCAATGTTGTCGCCGAGCGTCTTCGCAACAGGACGGGAGGGGACGACCACGATCGCTGCCTTGATCGCCTTGTTCAGATACATGGTTTGCAGTTTGAGCAGGTCCGCATACATGCGCCCCATGTTGCCAGTCTGCAAGCAGAGTCCGATTTCGTCCTTGGTCGAGGTGACGGTCATCTTCGAGTTCTTGGAGAGTTGAACCTCGGCAGGCCACCCGGACTCCTGGATTCCCTTGAGGAAGGCATCGCGCACCTTGGTCGTAGCCCCTTTAGCCGGCTTGACCCCGACGGCGGTAATTGCCGCGGCGACCTCCCGTTGGACGACCTCCGGGACGGCATCAGATCCGCCCTCGTGGCTGTATGTGATGTGCTTCATTTCAGATCGTCCTTCGCCCACGCCTCCGGGGCCAGCGATAATTTGCTGCGTGTGTGGTCGTAGATCGGTTTGTCGTGGGGACGAAATTTGGCGTTCCCGTCCAGCGCGTCTTGCAAACGGGACAGTCCGGTTTTCGCGTACGCATCACCGATCTCACAGCCGACGAAACGACGGCCGTGGAGGGCGGCGGCGACGCCGGACGAGGCGACGCCAGCGAACGGGTCGAACACCAGCGCACTGGGCTCGGACAGCGAAAGGACGAGCCGTTCGATCAGACCGACGGGAAACTGGCAGGGGTGGTCGGTCTTCTCGACATGGTTGCTCTTGACGTTCGGGATACTCCAAACGTCCTCCGGGTTGACGCTCCAAACGTCCTCGGGGTTCTTGCCCATCGGGTTGCCCGACGGCTGGCCGGCGTTTGGCCCCTTGAAGTGCTTCTTGCCCGGATACTTCGCCGGCACGCGGACGGCGTCGAGGTGGAAGACGTAGTCGTCGCTCTTCGTATACCACATCACGGTCTCATAGCGCCCCGAGAAGCGGCGCTTGTTGTGCAAGCCGTGGCCGAAGTGCCAGATGATCCGGTTGCGCAGCTGGAGGCCGTGCTTCTTGAAGATCGGCGCGAACTCGATGTCAAGCGGGGCAATCTGCCCGTTGTCGACGAAGTTGCCAACCTGCCAGCAAAGGCTACCCGTGTCCTTCAAGCGCGGGATCATCAGGTCGATGATCCGCTCCTGCCATTCGAGATACTTTTCGAGAGCCTTCTTGTTCTCGTACGACTTGCCGATGTTGTAGGGGGGCGACGAGACGATTAGGTCGAAGATCGGCTCGCTCGGCAAGGCGGCGAGGAACTTCTCGACGTCGCCGTTCCAGATCGCGAAGCCCGGAAGAGTCGTCGGCAAGCCCTTCTTCCGGGGGCGCAGCATCACGGCCTTTTCCGCTTTGTCCGACTTCCCATCGACGGCGGGAACAACTGCGTTCTTGTCCTTCGTCGTTGATCGGCTTGGGTTTCCACTCGCTGGGGCCGACTTGAACGCACCCCCCCGTCCTTATTGGTTGATCTTGACACGAGCACCGCGGCCCCCTTTCTTCGTCGCTAGCGGCATCTCGACCTCGTGGCGCTTGTAATAGTCAGAAACCAAGCATTCGAGAGCGTTGACCATGCTGCGGTTTTCGCGCTCCGCGATGCCCTTCAATGCGAGCTTGGTTCCGGGGGAGACGCGCAGGTTCAGCGTTTCCGTCTTCAATTCCTTGGTCATTCCGTCTCCCCGGTAATGCGCAGCATTTGTCTGTGCAATTGCTTAATCGCGTAGCATACCATTTGCTGCGACCTCCGGCCGACCGAATCACGCGATGTTCTGAAACATGTGACATTCCGGAATGATTTCCACCTCAGCTACCGCTACGCTGCGATTGGGAACTTGCGAAGTAGCGTATCGAGTGACTGCTGCGTTGGGGCATACGCGACTGTCTCTTGATCGCTGTGAGCGGAAGTCCCCCACCGCCCAACAGCCGTCATCGGAACGATCGGATCACTCAAGTTTCCTCCGTATGGCTTACGTGTGCATGTCGGTCTCTGCTGACCCTTGGACGCCACCACGTGCTTTGGCGGTGTACCGGCTAGAAGGCAAGCGTGACGACGCTTGGTGTGCGTTCGACCAGACCAGTCGCGACATTGACCAGCAAAAGGACGAATTACCGGGAAGATAGGGCTCCGACTGGAACAACACGTCGAGCGCGACGCGCTTTTTGTGCTGCGCTGGACGCTCCAATGAGCCAAAATACGCATTTTGCCGCGAAGACATGTACGCGGGATGGACGCATAGCGGATTCGGGAGTGCCCATGATTACGTCGTTGCAGTTGAAAGACTGGAAAAGCTTCGAACAGGCCACGCTGCATGTCGACCCTGTGACGGTGCTGATTGGCGCCAACGCCAGCGGTAAGTCGAATGCCCTCGATGCCCTATCGTTCCTGAACCGCATTGCAAATGGCGCGATGTTGACCGCGGCGCTTCAGGGCGATACCGGCTTGCCAGCCCTGCGCGGTGGCACGGAATGGGCAGCGCGCAAGCCGGGCAATATGTTCTTGCTGCATGCGACTATCCGCGCCGAGGATACGACCGACTACGAGTACACCGTCGAATGCCGGGTCAGCGACAACCGTTGCGACCTCGTCGCCGAACAGCTTACCCGCGTCAAGTACCGGATCGACAAGCACAACGTGCGCAAGTCTGAGGTTGGGCGCATCAAGCTCTACCGTACCGATGCTTGCGGCAACGATTCGCCGACCATCGTTGCCCGTCTGTACAACGAGAAGCAGGGCACGCCGCGCCAGCTTGGCCGCGGTCACGCGGTGCTGTTCCAACTTGTCGGCCAGAAGCTGCGCCAGGAAATCCAAGATGGCGTAGCTGCTGTGGCCAACGCCCTGCGCGGCATCTTCATCCTTGACCCGATTCCCTCGCACATGCGCGGCTATTCGTCGTTGTCCGACAAGCTCGAACCCGACGCCCGCAATATTGCCGGCGTAATCGCTGCACTGCCGAAGGAAAAGAAGAAGGAAATCGAAACCACGCTGACGCGCTACGCGAGCCGATTGCCGGAGCGCGACATTCGTCGCGTCTATGCCGAGACTGTCGGCAAATTCAAGACCGACGCCATGCTCTACTGCGAGGAACACTGGCGCGATGTCGGTGAGCCGCCAACCGTAGATGCGCGCGGCATGTCAGATGGAACGCTGCGCTTCCTCGCGATCCTAACCGCGCTGCTGACGCGGCCGGCCGGTAGCCTGTTGGTGGTTGAGGAAGTCGATAACGGTCTGCATCCATCGCGAGCGAGGCTGATGTTGGAAATGCTCAGGGGTGTCGGCGGCAAGCGCGGTGTCGATGTGCTGGTGACAACCCACAACCCCGCATTGCTTGATGCGATGGGCATGGCGATGGTGCCTTTCATTGCAGTCGCGCACCGCGACCCGGCGAGCGGGTTTTCCGTCTTGACGCTCCTAGAGGAAATCGCTCAGTTGCCCAAGCTTCTGGCCCAAGGGCCGGTAGGCAGGATTTCGAGCCAGGGCATGATCGAAGACACGCTGGAAAAGCAGGCAGCCGAGGCGCATTCGTGAGCCGGAAGGTTTTGATCCTCGACACGTCCGTGCTTTGCTGTTGGCTGCAGGTTCCCGGCAAGGAAACCGCGGGGCCAGCCGACGACCTTTGGGATCATGCGCGCATTGCACAATTGCTCGCCGAGGAGCGACAGAACGGCAGTACTTTCGTACTGCCGATGGCGACGCTGATCGAAACCGGCAACCACATAGCCCAAGCACGGGCACACCGTTTCAAGTGCGCAAATGCACTCGCTGCGCATTTGCGCGATGCCGCAAACGCCAGCACGCCTTGGGCAGCATTCACTGATCAATCACCGTTGTGGGAAGCTGCCAATCTGCGTACTCTCGCAGGGACGTGGCCCAAAATGGCTAGGGGTGGCATGTCCATCGGCGATGCGACGATAAAAGACGTAGCCGAATACTACGCGCAGGGCGGTATTTCGGTAGAAATCCTGACCGGCGATGCCGGCCTCAAAGCCTACGAACCGGCTAGGCCCGTGCAGATCCCGCGCCGCCGCCGTTAGCGGCACCGGCATAGAAATTCCATTCGGATACTTCCATGAACGACGAGCCCGAAAAGCTCGACTGTGCTTCCCTCGACATTGCCGACGAGCGACGGCTCCACTCAGAAATCAGCCGTAGTCCAGTTGAAGCTGGGAATGACAGCAGCGAGTCGGGATCCGCCGGTGGTGAATGCCGCATTCTGAGCGGCGGCTTTGAGAGCATTATCAGTGGCGGTTTTCACCAGAATATGCAGCTGTAGCTTCATCCGAGCTTCCGCGCGAGCTTCTCGGCCTGCAGATGCGTATAGCGCTTGAGCATTTGCAAGGTCTTGTGGCCGCTGACCGCAGCCATTTCCAACACGGAAAAATCCCCTCGTTCCGCCAAGCGGGACAATGCCTCATGCCTCAGATCGTGCCAGGTGAAGTCGGATATCTTGGCGCGTTCCAAAGCGCGCCGGTAAGAGCTCCAGAGCGTCGGGGCGGCAATCGGTATGACGCGGCCACCGATCGCGCGCGGCAGCGCCTCCAAGGTCGCCATCGCGGTACTCGACAACGGCACGGCGCGCGGTTCCTGGTTCTTGATCTTGTCTGGATCGAGCAGCATGGCGAGGCGGCGTTGCTTGTCGATATGTTGCCACTCCAACTGCAGCAGTTCGCCCCGCCGCATCGCCGTCTCGACAGCGAGCGCCAGGGCAGGGGCCAGCCAAGGATTTCCGCTGGCCTTGCACTCGGCTTCGAGGCGAGCCCATTCATCGGCGGTCAAGCGGCGGTTGCGAGACCGCGATCCCTTGGGTATGCGGATCTGCCGTACCGGGTTCCCGGCCGGAAGCGGTATGCCGAACTCTTTTTGCCCGACATCCAGCACCTTCGACAGCAGATCGAGCTCGCCCTTGACCGTTGCTGACGAGATGCGCGGCGCGGATTTGGCGTCCTTATAGGCTTTGCATGGGTCGCGGAGCCGATCATCTCGATACTTTGCGAGCACCTGCGGGGTGATGGCCACCAGGGAATAATCGCCCAGGCGAGCACGCAAGGCGGTGAGCTTGCTTTGCCAGCCGCCAGCTCGATAATGATACGGAGCGAAGTCTTTTTCGAAGGCCGTGGCCAAGTCCTTGAACGTGGTGCCTTCGGCCCGCGCGGCAGAGATAAAACCGCCTCGATCCATTTCGGATTCGATTTTCCGAGCCCATGTGCGGGCGTCCAGCTGCAAGGGAAAGGTGCGGGACTGCGATGGATGGCCCTTGCGACGGATGACGGCCTGCCAGCGGCCGGTTTTGAGTTGAGTGATCGTTGCCATTGAACTTCTCCCGAGAGGTGCACTGTCGTGAAAATGCAACCGTAGGGGTTTTCAATTAACCGCGTATGGCTGAAAACCCGCATGGTTGGCGCGTTTCTCGGGCAAAATTGCACGGGCTGCTAAGGGCGCATCTGGGCAAAACCTGGATCGAGGGTTCGAATCCCTCCTTCTCCGCCAGCTATTCCAGCCCAGATCGCGCCGGCGCAATGTCGGCAGCAGCGCCAGTTTCGCTGCGCATTTCCGATGCTTTGAGGTGATCGTGCATACCGACAACCTGTCCGACTGGATGCACGACCACGTCTTCGACGCCGGCAGCCATGCGGCCGAACGCGGCACGCGTATGGTGATGTGGATCACCGCGGCGATGATGGTTGTCGAGATCGTCGCCGGCTGGTGGTTCAATTCGATGGCGCTGCTGGCCGACGGCTGGCACATGAGTTCGCATGCACTGGCCATCGGGCTCAGCGCCTTCGCCTACGCGGCGGCGCGGAAATACGCCCGCGACCCGCGCTTCGCCTTCGGCACCTGGAAGATCGAGATTCTTGGCGGCTTCGCCAGCGCCATCTTCCTGCTCGGCGTGGCGGTGCTGATGATCGTCGGTTCGGTCGAGCGCATCCTCGCGCCGGCGCCGATCCATTATTTCGAGGCGATCGTCGTCGCCTGCCTCGGCCTGGTCGTCAATGTTGTCTGCGCGCTGATCCTCGGCCGGGCGCATGACCATCATCACCATGGCGACGAACACGGCCACCATCATGACCATCACGACGACCTCAACCTGCGCTCGGCCTATCTTCACGTCATCGCCGACGCGGCGACCTCGGTGCTGGCGATCGTTGCCCTGGCCGGCGGCTGGATCTACGGCTGGAGCTGGCTCGATCCGCTGATGGGCATCGTCGGCGCGATCCTCGTCGCCAACTGGGCGCGGGGCCTGCTGGCCGAGACCGGCAAGGTACTGCTCGATCGCGAGATGGACCATCCGGTGGTCGCGGAAATCCGCGAGGTCGTGGAAACGGGTCCGGAAGCCGGGGGCACGCGCATCACCGACCTGCATGTCTGGCGCGTCGGCAAGGGCGCCTATTCCTGCGCCCTCAGCGTGCTCACCCACGACCCCGCGCTGACGCCGGCACGCATCCGCGAGCTGCTCGCCGTGCATGAGGAGATCGTGCACACCACCATCGAGATACAGCTCTGCCCCGAAGCGGCGATCGGCGGGGCGAATCCCGCGTGACGCCGTCCCGCTTCGCACCCCTTGGCGCCCTGATGCTGCTCGCCGCCTGTGCGCCGATGGCGCCGCAGGGGCCCACCGTGCCGGTCAGCTGGCAGCCCTCACCGAATTTCGACGAACGGCGGCCGAACTTCGTCATCCTGCACCAGACCACCAACGACGATGCCGAGCGCGCGCTGCGCACGCTGACCGACCCGCTGAAGAAGGTCAGCGCCCATTATCTCGTCGGCCGCGACGGCGCCATCGCGCAGCTGGTCGACGAACGCGCCCGTGCCTGGCACGCCGGCGAATCGTGGTGGGGCGGGATGAGCGACCTCAACTCCGCCTCCATCGGCATCGAACTCGACAACAACGGCGAGGAGCACTTCGCCTCGGCGCAGATCGCGGCGCTGCTGTCCCTGCTCGCGGATATCAAGGCGCGCTATCGGATCCCCGACGCCAACTTCCTCGGCCACGGAGATGTCGCGCCGCGCCGCAAGGTCGATCCGAGCCGGCACTTCCCGTGGCGGCACCTGGCCGAAAATGGCTTCGGCATCTGGTGTGACGCCCCGCCGCCCGCCCCGCCGGGGTTTGATGCGAGTCTCGCATTGCAGACGCTGGGCTACAGCCCGGCCGATGGCGACGCGGCGGCGCGGGCCTTCCGCCGCCACTGGGCCGGGGACGAAGCGACGGCCGAACTCACCGACGCGGACAAGGCCATGCTGTACTGTCTGGTCAAGCGGAAGGCGGGCGGCTGAAGATCGGCGGAATCCGCAATCTGCCACGGGATTCTTGCGGTCGAACAGGTGCCGTCATTCATCGATTTCGAACGGCGACACTCGCGAGACATTGGCCATCTCTGACGGAACGACCCACCGGTCGAATTCCTCCGCAGTGGTGTAGCCGAGCGCAAGCGCCGCCTGCTTCAGAGTCGAGTTCTCGCGGTCGGCCCTCCGTGCAATTTCCGCCGCCTTGTCGTATCCGATGTGAGGGACGAGCGCCGTCACCAGCATCAGTGACCGATCCATGTGTTCGGCAAGCCGCTCACGGTTGGCCGCGATGCCGCGTATGCAGTACGCCTCGAAGCAGGTCATGCCATCGGCAAGCAGACGAACGCTTTGCAGAAAGTTGTGGGCGACGAGCGGCTTGTAGACATTGAGTTCGAAGTTCCCCGAGGCGCCGCCGATGCCAATGGCGACGTCATTGGCCAGCACCTGGCAGCACGCCATGGTCAGCGCTTCGCACTGGGTCGGATTGACCTTGCCCGGCATCATCGAACTGCCCGGCTCGTTTTCCGGGATGGCGATTTCGCCCAGGCCGGATCGCGGACCGGAGGCAAGCCAGCGTATGTCGTTGGCAATCTTCATCAGGGCAACGGCCAATACCTTCAGGCCACCGTGGGCGGCCACCATGCCGTCATGGCTGGCCAGGGCAGCGAACTTGTTGGCGGCGCCATGAAACGGCAGGCCGCTGTAGCGGGCGATCTCGTCGGCTGCGCGGGCGCCGAACTGCGGATGGGTGTTCAGTCCCGTACCCACCGCCGTACCTCCGATCGCCAGCGGATGGAGCGAAGGCAGGCTGGCGTCGATGACCGACCGGGCATGGTCGAGTTGTGCGACATAGCCGGAAAACTCCTGCCCCAGTGTCATGGGGGTGGCATCCTGCAAATGGGTGCGGCCGATTTTCAGGATATCCGCAAAGGCGTCGGCCTTCTCCTGCAAGGTCGCACGCAGGCGATCCAGGGCCGGCAGCACGGTTCGGACGATGCCGGAGGCGGCCGCCAGATGCATGGCCGTCGGAAAGACATCGTTCGACGATTGACCGAGATTCACGTCGTCGTTGGGATGAACGAGCCGACCCTCGCCCACGTCGCCCCCGAGTAGCTGGGATGCGCGATTGGCGAGCACTTCGTTCATGTTCATGTGCGTCTGGGTGCCCGAACCCGTCTGCCAGACGGAAAGGGGAAACTCGTCGGCATGGCGGCCGGCTATCACTTCCTCGGCTGCGGCCTCGATGGCGGTTGCCTTGTCGGGCGACAACAAACCAAGGCTGCGATTGGCAAGGGCGCCGGCGCGTTTGACTACCGCCAGCGCCAGGATCAGCTCGGCCGGCATGCGTTCGCCGGAAATGGCGAAGTGGTCGAGTGAACGCTGCGTTTGCGCTCCCCAGAGCCGTTCCGCCGGAACCTCGATTGCGCCGAATGAATCCCTTTCCCTGCGCATTGCCCTCATGGCCGAATCCTCGTGCTACCTGGCCCGCCCGCGCAACTCTCCGTTCAACGCATCGATCACTTCCGCCCAGTCGGCATCGCCGAGCAAGCCCTCCCGCAGAAATGCCGCCTGTCCCGCGGTCCAGAACGGCGCCTCGTACAACAGCATGGCCGGGGGCAGCGGGCTGTGGGATGCGATGAAGCGGTCAATGGCGCCGGGCTCGGATGGCAGGCCGAGCTGGGCGAACAACTGGCTCATGGGGTGGACTGGCGCTTCCATGTCCTATTTCGTTGTCGCCGCGGACGAACACGCCCGGCCGAAAGGATTACGCGTGGATGAGAAGGCGCTCGTTCTGGTGCTCCTGTTCGTGCTCGAGCCAGGCCTCCTCTGCGGCCAGGTGGGCAAGCAGGGCATCGACGAAAAGGGCGGCTGCAGCGCCCGGGTCCGGGAGGTGGGAATTCCCGGAGGTAAATTCGAGACAGCGTCGGCGTGCCCGAGCGGCGGTGGACGTGACTGTTTTCGGTGGGCGGGTGAGGAAGGGGTGCGCGAAGAGCCGAGCCTCGGCGCTCTCATGCGCGGTCACGGCGTCCGCCAGGGACATGACATTGTCGGCGGAGAAGCCGGGCCGATCGGCCGCGGCAACGGCCAAGTGTCGAAGTATGGCGTGGTCGGAGAGAACGGCAGTCAAGATGCCGGTGAACGGCGAGCGACCATCGGGGGAAGGGGCGGTAGCGGTCATGACGATCTCCTTGATAAGGCGAAGCAGACAGCACGAACACAATGCAATAGTTTATTAAAATAGTCAACTATTATCGATTTCCTGCGACCATGTCGACCTGCTCTCCGGGTTCTAAAGGCCCCGTGCCCAGGCCGGGCGCAGCGGCGCGTTCTCCGGGTGGGCGAGGGCGGCGCGCACTTCGCCCAGCAGACGCTCCCTGTCGGCGCCGAGCGTGCCCTTGAGCACCAGCCAGTTCGAGGCGTGGTCGGAGCGGAAAACGGTGCGCCGCAGTTCGAGGCCCGACAGGAAACGCTCCATCTCGCCCAGCAGGCCGGGAATGGTCAGCGGGCTCCACTCGGGGAAGCCGGCGCGGAAGCGCTCTTCGCCGAGCGGAAAGCTGACGACGAGCGTGGCGAGGTATTCGGGCTGGGCCGCGCTGGCCAGCCGCGCCGAGTTGTCGGCATGCTGTTGCCACAGCGCTTCGCCGCCGAGTCCGTTGAGGATCATGACCGAGCGCCGGATGCCGGCTTCGCCGAGCTTGTCCAGCGCATCGAGCGTCGTGGCATAGGTTTCTCCCTTGCCGACCTTCGCCAGCACTTCGTCGTCGCCCGATTCGGCGCCGACGTAGGCCAGCGCGAGGCCGGCATCCGCCAGTTCGCGCAGCTCGGCGACCGACTTCTTCTTCAGGTTGCGTGGCAGGCAGTAGCTGGAGATGCGATGCACGCCGGGCAGGTGCGCGCGTATGGCCTGCAGCACCTCGAGCAGGCGCCGCGTCGGCAGCACCAGCGCGTCACCGTCGGCGAGGAAGACGCGGCGCACCTCGGTGCCGAGCTGTTGCCCGCAGCGGCGGATGGCGTCGAGCGTCTCGGCCTCGTCGCGGGCGCGGAACCGCTTCTGCGGCGCCGTGTACATCTCGCAGAAGGTGCAGCGGTTCCACGAGCAGCCGTCGGTGACGGGCAGGATCAGCGAGTCCGCCTCCGACGGCGGGCGATAGACCGGATCGACGTAGCGGACCGGGAAGTCGCGGAACATGGCCGCGCCGCCTGTCCCGGGCTCGCTCAGTACTTGACCGAGCGGTACTGCGCGACCATGCGATGGGTGGCGCCGGGGGCGAGCTGGATCACGTCCTCGACGGCGTTGGCGGTCTCGACGCAGACCATCGCGGTCCAGCCGTCGGTGCCGAAGTCGCCCATCTTGTCGGCCTTCTCGTTCCATGGGTTCCATACCACGGTCGAGCGGCTGCCGGTGCTGGTGATGACGATGCGGCGGCCGAGCACCGGGTCGTGGATCTCGCAGTGACCGTGCGTGCCGAGGTAGACGCGGTCGGTCTCCTGGGTGAAGCTCACCGCGCCGTGCTGTGCCTTGCGCGCGCTGCCGTCGACCTTGTCGATGAAGTCGCAGTTCGCGAGGCCCGTGATCGTGGTCTTGCGGATGTCGCCGATCTCGAAATAGGTGTGCAGCGCCTGGCCGAGTTCGAAGGGGGCGTTGCCGGTGTTGGTGGTGGCCAGCTCGAGCTCGAGCTCGGGGCCGACGGTGACGATGTTCCGCGCGGTGCAGGCATGCGGCCATTGCGCGCGGGTCGCCTCGGTCTGGATCAGCTCGAATTCGAGACGGACGCGATGGTCGGGCAGCACCCGGGCATCGGCCAACTGCCAGGGCACGGTGCGGGCGAAGCCGTGGCCGGGGAGCTTGGCATCCGTGGCATGGGCGCCGAACCAGGGCCAGCAGAGCGGCACGCCGCCGCGGATCGACTTGCCGGGGGCGAACTTGGCGAATTTCGACAGCCAGATCAGCGGCGGGTGGCCGGCCGGCTGGTAGGTCATGACATGGGCGCCCTGCAGCGCGACGCGAGCGGTGCCGAAGCGGGTGGTGACGTTGGCGACGGTGAAGCCCTCGGCGATGTCTTCGAAGCCAAGAAAGTCGGCGATGGCGAAACGGCTGTTGAGTTCGGTAGCGGTGCTCATGGTTGCTTTCCTTGGGAATGTTTGGCGATGACGCCGTCGATGAACTTGGTCAGGAAGCCCATCGTCTGCGAGCTGTGGAAACGGTCCACCTCGACGCCGTGGCTGTAGGCGATGACCGTCGGGAAGCCGCGCACCTTGTGGCGGCCGGCGATGCGCATGTTTTCGTCTGCATCGACGAGGGCGAGCAGGAACTTGCCAGCGTAGCCATTGACGGCCGTGTACAGCATCGGCGCCAGTACGCGGCAGGGCGCGCACCAGTCGGCGCTGATGTCGACCAGGATCGGGGTTTCGTGGGAGCGGGCGACGACCAGTTCGTCGAAGTCCGCTTCGGTGACGTCGAATGCTAGAGACATTGTCGGCAACAGGGTCGGCGGGTGGCGAAAGCCCGGTAGTATAGGGGCTCCCAACCCCTTAAAAAATACGGAGAGAAAAACATGGCAGACAAGAATCCGGCCATCCCGCAGAAGGCGCCCTACGGCGTCAATGTCGAAGCCGGCAAGTCCTACTGGTGGTGCTCCTGCGGCCGCTCGAAGTCGCAACCCTTCTGCGACGGCTCGCATACCGGCACGGGCTTCGAGCCGGTAGAGTACAAGGCGACCACCACCGGTCAAGTCTGGTTCTGCGGCTGCAAGCACAGCCAGGGGGGCGTGCTCTGCGACGGTAGCCACAATAGTTTGTAACCCACCCCCCGGCCCCCGCCCTTGGGCGGGGGAGCCTTATTGCTCGCTTCGCTCGAAAACAAAGGGGAACTCCGTAGGCATCGTTGGAGCGGGTTGCCGCTTCGCGGCGTGCCGCGTTTCCTTGGGGCGCCCCGGCGGAAACGCTCCATGGACCGTGCGGTCAGCGATCTGCTATCCGATCGCCCGCAGGAACTCGTTGCGCAGCTGGTCGGACTCCGCGAAGGCGCCGGTGAAGGCCTGGGTGACGACGCGCTCGTCGCCGCGGCGGTCTTCACCGAGCAGCAGGCAGAGTTGTTCCGCCTCGACCACGCAGGCACCGCCGCGCGCCTTACCGTGCTGCATCAACGCTTCGGCGATGTCGCGGGTCATCCACTCCTGATAGGTGAAGCGGTGGCCGATGGCGTCGACCAGGCGCGCGATGCGGCCGAAGCCGTGCAGGCGCCCGCCGGGCAGGTAGCCGACGTGGGCGACGCCGCGGAAGGGCACCAGGTGGTGGGGGCAGACGCCATGGACGGCGATGCCGCGTATCACCACCATGTCGGAGCGATGGTCGGCGAAGCCCTCGCCGAGCGCTTCCGCCGGGTCGATGTCGTAGCCGCCGAGCAGGCGCTTCTGCCAGAGCTCGCGCACGCGCTGAGCAGTGCGGCCCATGTGCGCGGCATCGGGCGCGATGCCGCAGGCGGAGAGCAGGTCGGCCACGGCGCGCTCGAAGGCTGCGGGGTCGAACGGGTCCCGGCGGGGAATGCCGATGCCGCCGGCAGCGCCGGGGACCGGGCAATGATCGTCACAGGTGGGCATGTCGTGTCAGGCTGATTGCAGCAGATGGAATTCGATGGCCGTGCTGGTCGCGATGCGCGAACCCAGCCCATAATATTTCAGCGTGCCTTCCTGATTGTCGGTGATCACGCTCTGCGGCGTCAGCGCGCCGGCCGCGGTGATCAGGCCGGCGGCGTTGCCGAACCCGGGTAGCCGCGGCAGCAGCAGGCCCTGCTGGCCCATGGCGAGAATGTCCTCGGACGGCAGCGGCAGCACCGTGGCCTCCGAGCAGAGCAACTGCACGCCAAGCTCGGTGCCCTGTGGCGCCGGGCTTTGCCGGCGGACGAGACAGATGTGGAACTTGCCCTGTTCCCGCGGCCGCAGCATCACCAGGTCGCCGATGGCGAGTGGCGGCGCCGTTCCGCCGAGGTGGCGGATGCCGAAGCCGTCCGGACTTTCGTTGACCACCAGCCATTCGCTGGTGTCCCTTTCGTCGGCATGGGCCGCGTCGCTCTGACGCCGCCCCAGCGAGCGGCCGGACAGCAGGCGCAGGATCGCGGGCAGGCCGGCGATCACGTCGATGTGCTGCTTGAACTGGGTGCGCGAAAAGCGTCGTGCCGGCGCGGCGGCCGACCAGGCATCGTTCAGCAGGCGCATGACTTCCGGTGGCAGCGGCGCCGCCTCGCCACCGGCCCCGAGCAGCTGCTCGATCCGGGGTGGCAGCCCCGAGCAGTTGAGCACGAGGCTGTGCGGCGCCAGCGCCTTGTCGTCATCGATCTGGGCCAGCGGTTGGGCGGGACGACCCTTGTCGGTGGCGATGAGGAAGCGGCAGCTGGTGTCGTCGCGCGGCAAGGTGGCCGCCTCGATGCGTGCGTGCGGCGCCAGCCCGGCGATGAAGGCGTGCGCCGCCGCCAGGGCGGTCCGCGGCAGCCGGGCGGGGTCGGCCAGCGCCAGGAGCAGGGCGGCGACGTATTCGTGCTCGACCGCCGCCCCGTCCTTGTTCGGTCCGGCCACGCCCTGTGCGCGAGCGACCGAGTACACGTCCTGCATCAGCTTCCATGAGGCGGGCGACGGCACGGCATGGCCGCGGTAGGCGAGTACCTCGCGGCGGGCGAGGGCGTGCATCGCGCGCAACGCAGCAAGCCGCAGCAGTTCCCTGGCATCATCGGGCCCGCCAACCTTGTCCTGCAGGCCGAGGGCGAGACCGGCGTAATCGGTCGCCATGACTTTGAGCAGCGAGTCGGCGGCGACGGCGGCCTGCATTGCCGCTGCTGGCAGCGGCAGGGGGGCTATCTCGGTGGCGAGTTCGAGTGCGGCCAGGGTGGTGGCCGCGGCGGCTTCGCAGCCGTTGAGCAGCGCCAGGCGCTTGAGCGGTTCCCGCTCCCGCGCCAGGGCTTCGGTCAGGCGCTCGGCGAGCTCGATGGCAACCTTCTCGGGCGGCGCATCGTCGAGCCCGGAGAGCCACGCAGCCGCATCCTTTCTGCCGGCTTCCTTGCCGGCGAGCTTGACGATGTCGCGGACATCGCTGAACAACAGCTTGGATACGTCGGCGAAGAGGATGTCGGATGCGGCCATGATGGGGTCGGTCAGTATGCTTCCCGGATTATGCCGGCAACGACGGGGAAAGACGCATCTGCAGTCATTTGTCGCTCATTTGCCAAACAGGCCCTTCATCGCCTGGCCGACGCCGGACGCCGCGCCGCCGCCGGCTTCGAGGCCCTTCTGGCTCAGGCCGCCGGCACCCTTGGCGATGCCTTCGATGCTGACGCCCAGCGTATCGGCCATCGAGGCGCCGAAGCGCGTCGCCAGGCTCTCGTTGAGGGAGAACTTCGGATCGTCGATCCTGCCCTCGAGCACGAACTTGACCGAGATCTGGCCCTTGCCGTCCTTCATCATGCCGACCGCCGCCTGGCGCGGCATGCCCATGAAGCTGCCGCCGCGTTCGTCGAGCTCAAGCTGCCTGAGCGTGACGCTGCCGGGCGCGCGCAGGCGCTGGTCCTTGATCGTCGATTGCAGGTCGAGGTCGAGGGTGCCGCGCTTGACGCCGGTGTCCGCGGCCTTGAGCAGGTAGGGTTGCAGCGCCACCAGGTCGATGTTGCGCAGGCGGGTGGCGATATCGGAGTCCTTGTCGGCGAAGCGCATCCAGCCGTCGATCAGCAGGCTGCCGTCGTTGCGCTGGCCCTTGACCACGCCTTCGAGGTGCAGTTGCGACTTCTCCGTCAGCGCCGGCAGGGCGATGTCGGTGACATGGGCGTTGAGTTGTTCCAGGCGCACGAGGAACGGTCCCTTCTTGCCGGACAGGCTGGCGTCGTAGAAGGCCATGGCGCCGTTCTTCAGTTCGATGCGACCGATGTCGATCGCGGGCGCCGGTGCTGCCGCGGTGGCATCGGGTTTCTTTTCGAGCAGGCTCGGCACCACCCGCAGCTTTCCGTCGGCGGTGCGCAGGGCCGAGACGAAGGCGTCCTCGACGACGATGCTGCCGATGCGCACCCTGCCCGCGAGCAGGCTCGGCAGGTCCGGCTTGATCAGGATGCGCTTGGCGCGCAGCGTGTCCTCGGTCGGCCAGGCAGCCTTGCCGGTCTTTTCCGGCCTGGGCGCCTTCAGCCGCAAGTCATGCACCGCGACGCCATTCCAGCGCAGGGCGATCTCGCCGATCTCGCTTTCGGGGCCGAGCGCGGCCTCGACCCGGCCCTTGAGCACACGGGCCCCGATCATCATGCCGACAACCACGAGCAGCAGCAGGCCGATCAGACCCGCCGCGGCATAGACACCCAAGCGCTTGCCCGACATGACGAACATCCTCCCGAAGATTCGTTCAAGGCAAAGTATAGTGCGCGGCAATTCACCGCGCTTCCGTCATGGCCCTCAAATCCACCATCTTCAAGGCAAGACTCAACATCGCCGACATGGATCGCCCCTACTACGGCGAGCACACCCTCACCCTGGCGCGGCATCCCTCGGAAACCGACGAACGCATGATGGTGCGACTGCTCGCCTTCGCCCTGTTCGCCGACGAGCGGCTGGAGTTCGGTCGCGGCCTGTCGGCCGAAGACGAGCCGGCGCTGTGGCTCAGGGATTACTCGGGTGTCATCGAGCGCTGGATCGAGGTCGGCCTGCCCGACGAGAAGGCGCTGCGCAAGGCCGCCGGGCGCGCCGTCGAAGTCGTGGTCGTGGCCTACGGCGGGCGCGCCATGGACGCGTGGTGGGCGAAGGAGGGCGGCCCGCTGGCGCGCATGGACAAGCTGCAGGTCTGGGCGCTCGACGGCGAGCAGTCGGCCGCGCTCGCCGCGCTGGCGCAGCGCGGCATGGACCTGCAATGCACGATACAGGACGGACAGGTGTGGCTGACCGACGGCACCGAGACGGTGTTGATCGAGCCGCGCCGCCTTGCCGGGAGGGGCGAATGATGGCGAAGAAGACCGCAAGCATGAGTTACGAGGCGTATCTCGACGAGGTGACGACGCTGATCACCGAGAAATACGACATGAGCGACGACGATGCGATCCGCCTGGTGATGCGGGCGCAGGCCGCCGAATTCTTCGTCGCCCATGACGACGACGCCTCGCTGCGCACGCTGGACCGTGCCCACGAGGACGCGCGCACGGTGTTCAAGCTCAGGGACACGTTTCCCTGAGCGGCGGCCGGCCCGCCGCAGCGCCTCAGTCCTTCTTCGACTTGGCGTAGGACTTGGCCGGCGGCTTGCCGCCGTAGCCCTTGCCGGGGGCCTTGCGCTCGGTGTGCGCGTGCGGGCTGTGCGAATGGCCGTGCGGCGCGGGCTTCTTGTCGCTGCGATAGGGCGGCTTGGCCGACCATTCCTGGCGCGGGCGGTCGCCGCCGTAAGGAGGACGCTTTTCGCCGCCTTCGCCCTTGTCGCTCCACGGCGACTTGGGACGCGGCGGACGGTGGGCGTCGCCTTCGCCGGCTTCCGCCAGGCGGATGCGCAGCGGCACCTGGCGCACGCGGGTGCGGCGCAGGATGTCCATGAGGTCGGGGGGCAGGGCGGACGGCAGCTCGACCGTGCTGTAGTCGTCGAACAGGTTGATCTGGCCGATGAGCTTGCCGTCGATACCGCCCTCGTTGGCGATGGCGCCGACGATCTCCTTGGGCAGCACGCCCTGGTTGCGGCCGACCTCGATGCGGTAGCGCGCGAGCGGGCCGGGGGCGAGGGCGCGCGGCTCGCGGTACGGACGCTCCGCGCGCGGCGGACGTTCGCTCCATTCGGTCTGCGCCGGGCGCTCGGCGCGTTCGGTGCGCTCGACACGCTCCGGCCGCTCGCCGCGTTCGGCATAGGCGGGGCGCTCGGCCCGCGCCGGACGTTCGTCGCGCGCGGGGTAGGCGGGGCGCTCCGGGCGTGGCGGCGCCGCCGGGTATTCGGGCGCGTCGAGACCCTCGGGCCGCAGCGGTCGCTCGCGCTGGGCGAGGAAGGCCAGCGCGGCGGAGATCTGGCGCGCCCCGAGGTTGTCTTCGCTTTCCATGCGGCGCACCACCTCGTAGAAGAAATCGAGGTTTTCTTCGGCGAGCACGTCGAGGATCTGCTGCTTGAACTGGCTGACGCGCTTTTCGGCCACCTCGCCGCGCGTGGGCAGGGCGATGGGCTCGATCCTGGCGCGCGTGGCAGTCTCGATGGCCTTGAGCATGCGCATTTCGCGCGGGGCGATGAAGAGGATCGCGACTCCGGTACGTCCGGCGCGTCCCGTCCTGCCGATGCGGTGCACGTAGGCCTCGGTGTCGTAGGGCACGTCGTAGTTGATGACGTGGCTGATGCGCGGCACGTCGATGCCGCGCGCGGCGACGTCGGTGGCGACGACGATGTCGAGGCTGCCGCTCTTGAGGCGCTCGATCACCTGCTCGCGCAGGCCCTGGGTCATGTCGCCGTTGAGCGCCGCGGCCTCGTAGCCGCGCGCCTCGAGCTTGTCGGCGAGGTCGACGGTGGCGATCTTGGTGCGCACGAAGATGATCGCGGCCTCGAAATCCTCCTCGACTTCGAGCATGCGCGTCAGCGCCTCGAGCTTGTCGGCGCCGGCCACCTTCCAGTAGCGCTGGCGGATCGCGGCCACCGTGGTGGTGGCGGAGCGGATCTTGACCTCCTGCGGCTCGCGCAGGTAGCGCTGGGCGATACGACGGATCGGGTCGGGCATGGTGGCCGAGAACAGCGCGGTCTGGCGCGTCGCCGGCAGGTGCTCGAGGATCCACTCGACGTCGTCGATGAAGCCCATGCGCAGCATCTCGTCGGCTTCGTCGAGCACCAGCGACTTCAGGTTCTCGAGGTTCAGGCTCTTGCGCTCGAGGTGGTCCATGATGCGGCCCGGCGTGCCGACGATGACGTGGGCACCGCGCGACAGCGCGCGCAGCTGGATCACCATGCTCTGCCCGCCGTACACCGGCAGCACATGGAAGCCCGGCATGTGGTGGGCGTATTTCTGGAAGGCCTCGGCGACCTGGATGGCCAGCTCGCGCGTCGGCGTCAGCACCAGCACCTGCGGCGTCTTGTTCTTGAGGTCGAGCTTCGCCAGCAGCGGCAGGGCGAAGGCGGCGGTCTTGCCGGTGCCGGTCTGCGCCTCGCCGAGCAGGTCGCGGTCCGCCAGGATGAGCGGGATGCAGGCGGCCTGGATCGGCGAGGGGTTCTCGTAGCCGACGTCGGCAAGGGCGGAAAGCAGGAACGGCGGCAATTGGAGTGCCGCAAAGGATTCGATGGGTTCGGTCATGGTGTACCCGCGGGCGGCGGGGAAGGAAAGAGTGGCCCAGGAAGGATCTGTGACCACAGAAAAGACCATTATCTCAGACGTGTCAAGTAGACTGAAAACATGAGCGAATTTCGAGGCGAAGCGTGCCGCGTTGCGGTGATCGGCGGCGGCCCGGCGGGGCTGATGGCGGCCGAGGTTCTGGCGCAGGGCGGCGCCGGCGTCGATGTCTACGACGCGATGCCCTCGGTCGGGCGCAAGTTCCTCATGGCCGGCAAGAGCGGCCTCAACCTGACCCACGTGGAAGACTTCGCTGCCTTCGTCTCGCGCTACGGCGCGCAATCCGGCTGGGTGAGGCCGTGGCTGGAGGATTTCGGCGCCGGGGCGCTGCGCGAGTGGGCTCGCGGGTTGGGCGTCGCGACCTTCGTCGGCTCGTCGGGACGGGTGTTTCCGGCGGAGATGAAGGCCGCGCCGCTGCTGCGCGCCTGGCTGCACCGCCTGCGCGCGGCCGGCGTGCGCTTCCACATGCGCCACCGCTGGCTGGGCTGGGAGGCGGATGGCGAACTTGCCTTTGCCACGCCATTGGGCCTCCGGAAAGTCGGCGCTGGCGCCACGGTGCTGGCGCTCGGCGGCGGCAGCTGGGCGAAGCTCGGCTCCGACGGCGCCTGGCTGCCTTGGCTGCTCAGCCGCGGCGTGGCCGTCGCGCCGCTGCGACCGGCCAACTGCGGCTTCGATGTCGGGTGGAGCGACCATTTTCGTGAGAAGTTCGCCGGCCAGCCGGTCAAGTCGGTGGTCGCAACGTTTGCCGGTCGCAGCCGGCAGGGCGAGTTCGTCGTCACCGATAACGGTGTCGAGGGCAGCCTGATCTATGCGTTCTCCGCGTCGCTGCGCGACGCGATCGAGGCGGACGGCGACGCGAAGCTGCTGCTCGACCTCGCGCCCGGCAAGACGTTGGAGCGCCTAACGACCGAGATCGCCCATCCGCGCGGCTCGCGCTCCATGGCCAGCCACCTGCAGAGCCGCGCCGGCGTCAGTGGCGTCAAGGCCGGGCTGCTGCGCGAATGTGCGGCGAAGGAAACCTACGCCGACCCCGCGCGGTTGGCGGCGGCGATCAAGTCGCTGCCATTGCGGCTTGTTGCCCCGCGCCCGCTCGACGAGGCCATCAGCAGCGCCGGCGGCGTGACGCGGGAAGCGCTCGACGAGCACCTCATGTTGCGCGAACTGCCCGGCGTCTTCTGCGCCGGCGAGATGCTCGACTGGGAGGCGCCAACCGGCGGCTACCTGCTCACCGCCTGCTTCGCCAGCGGCTACGCCGCCGGGCGGGGCGTATTGAACTGGCTCCAGCCGAAGCGTTCGAGCAGCGCCGCGAACTGATCTCCCGGCATGGCGCCAACGCCGACTTTTTCGTCGGTGACGGGATGGCGGAAGGCCAGATGCGTGCAGGCGAGCAGCAGCCGGCCGCAGCCGAATTCCTGCCGGAAGTGGCGGTTGTGGCGGCCCTTGCCGTGGGTGGCGTCGCCGATGATGGGGTGGGCGATGTGCTTCAGGTGGCGGCGCAACTGGTGCTGGCGGCCGGTGAGCGGCTGCAGCTCGACCAGGGCATAGCGCGCGGTCGGATAGCGATCGATGGCGACCGGCAGCTCGATGGTCGCGAGCCTGCGAAACCGCGTCTGCGCCGGCTGCGGCGGGGCGTCCGGCAGCGAACGCCCGTAATCGTCGAAGCGCCGCGACAGCGCATGGTCGATCAGTCCTTCCTCCGGCGGCCAGCCGCGCACCACGGCGAGGTAGGTCTTTTCGACCTCGTTGGCCTCGAACTGCCGGGAGAGCTCGCGCGTCACCCCGGCATCGAAGGCGAACAGCAGCACGCCCGAGGTGCCGCGGTCGAGCCGATGCACCGGCTGCACGCGACGGCCGATCTGGTCGCGCAGCAGCTGCACGGCGAAGCGCGTCTCGTGGCGGTCGAGGTCGCTGCGATGGACCAGCAGGCCCGGCGGCTTGTCGATGGCGATCAGGTGGTCGTCGCGGTAGAGGATGTCGAGCATGGGGCTATGATGGCGGCCATCACCAAGCCGGAGTTTCGCATGGCCCAGCATGACTTTCGCCTCGAAGGCGAGTACATCGAACTCAACATCCTGCTCAAGCTGCTGGCGCTGGCGCCCTCGGGCGGCGCGGCCAAGGCCATGGTGGCGGCCGGCGAGGTCATGGTCGACGGCGAGGTCGAGACGCGCAAGACGCGCAAGATCAGGGTCGGGCAGGTGGTCACGGTCGGCGCCGACGAGATCCGCGTCGTCGGCTGATGTATCGTTCTGCCCGGGCGCATTCGAAAGGGGAGGCAGCCATGTTCGCAAGGATCGTGATGATCGCCGCCGTGACGTTCGCGTCGCTCGGCGCCGCCCGTGCGGAGACGCATCTGCTCTATCTGCACGGCTGCTGCATTCGGGATGCGAGCGATCCCAAGGCGGCGGCCTACGCGGCCGTGGTCGAGGAGCTCAGGCGATCCGGCTTCACCGTGTCCTTCGACCTGAAGACCGCCGACGTCGGCGACAGCGAATCCGGGCTGCAGCGGAAGCTGGCGGCGACGGCCGATCAGGTTCTCGGCCTGATCGCGGCGGGCGAGTTCGCGGAGAACATCACCGTGGTCGGCCACGGCCTCGGCGCGGCGACCGCCCTGGCCGCCTCCGGCGTGATCGCCAATCGCAGGATAAATGTCATCCTGCTCGGCGGTTGCCCAGCCAATCCGGGGATCGCCATCGATTACGCCAAGGTGATGGGGCGCTTCCTCTCGATCGTCGACACCCAGGACAGGGAATCCGGGTCCTGTCACGGCCGCATGCCGGAGCATGTGTTCTACAAGGAGAGCAGCGTGAGTTCCCCCGAGGGCGGGTCGCTGTTCCTGCGCACCGACGAGGAATCCCTGCGGCTCTGGCTGGATCCCCTCTTCTCCTTCGTCACCGGCAAAACCGGGCGGGGCCGCTTGCGCTAGGTAGCTTGCCGTGGCGGCGGCATAATGGCGGCCCTTACGTAATCCTGCAATCCGCCCGCACCATGCCCATCCAATGGTTCCCCGGCCACATGACCTCGGCCCGCAAGAAGGCGGCCGAGACCATGGCGCGCACCGACGTCGTCATCGAGGTGCTCGACGCGCGCCTGCCCGAGGCCAGCGCCAACCCGATGATCCGCGAGCTGCGCGAGTTCCGCCAGCGGCCCTGCCTCAAGCTGCTCAACAAGGCCGACCTCGCCGATCCAGTCGCGACCAGGGCCTGGCTCGACTTCTACGACCGCCAGCCCGGTGTCAAGGCCGTCGCCATCTCCTGCAAGAAGCCCGGCGACGCGGCGAAGGTGCCGGCGCTGTGCCAGCAGCTGGCGCCGCACCGCAACGACAACATCAAGCCGCTGCGCATGATGATCATGGGCATCCCCAACGTCGGCAAGTCGACGCTGATGAACGCGCTGCTCAAGCGCCGCATCGCCGCCGTCGGCGACGAGCCGGCCGTGACCAAGAGCCAGCAGAGCTTCGATCTCAGCCCGAGCCTGTCCATCACCGACACGCCGGGCCTGATGTGGCCGAAGATCGAGCACGACGCCGACGGCTACATGCTCGCCGCCAGCCATGCCATCGGCCGCAACGCCGTGATCGACGAGGAGGTCGCGGTCTTCCTCGCCGGCATCCTGCTCGAGCGCTATCCGGCCCTGTTGGCAGCGCGTTACAAATTCGACGTCGCAAGCGCCGATGCCGTCGGCGTGGTGGAGACCGTGGCGAAGAAGCGCGGCTGCATCGTCAAGGGCCGCGGTGGCGAGCTCGACCTGGAGAAGGCCGCGATGATCCTGCTCACCGACTATCGCAGCGGCGCGCTCGGCCGCATCAGCCTCGAGACGCCGGAAAGCCGCGCGGCGATGCTGGCCGCGTCAGGTGGCACTGCGGGCGGTGAAGAACCGCCGGGCGGGGACGAATAGCCTCAGCTTTCCGTGCCGCGCAACGCCGCGTTGAGTGCCTGAACGCCGACCGCGGCGACGAGGCCCGTGAGCAGGATGCCGGTGAAGCCGATGGCGATGGCCAGCGTGCGCGCCAGCGGGCTCTTCGGCACGAGATCGCCGTAGCCGATGGTGAGGCCGGAAACGAAGGCGAAGTAAAGGCCGTCGCCGAGCGGCCAGCCGTCGAGGCGGGCGACGAGGATGCCGAGCGCGGCCATTATCAGGAGCAGGGCCGACAGGATCGGCCAGACGACCTTGAGCCCGTTCCACAGCTCAAGCCGGAAGCGGACCCGCATCTGATTCGCCATGCCCTGGCTCCTGTCGCAATGTCGCCGAGCAACCTCGCCCGCGCCGTTACTTGCCTTCACATTCGGGGACGCGGATCGAGCTGTTGGTGCAGTAGCGCGCCTTCATGCGCTCGACGCAGAGGACCTCGGAAACCGGGTCCTTGGTGCCGCATTCCTTGAGCTTGCGGCGGAATTCGACCAGCCAGTCGGGCGCGGGGCCGGCGGGTGCCGCGCCCGCGGCCGCCGGCGACGAGCCGGCAAGAACGCAGTTCGTTTCCGCCGACTGCAGCGTGCTGCCCTGGCCGGCGAACAGCGCCATCACGGTGCGCTTGAGGCGCAGGCTGTCCAGCCGGATCTCGTAGGTGATGGCCAGTGTCTGGCCCATGCCGTCGACCAGCGCGTCGCTGGCGTAGGCGAAGGCGAGGCGCTCGGAAGTGCTGCGCAGCAGCGCAGCCTCGCGCGTGCGGCCGTTGCTGGTGACGCGGATGTCGCTGGTCGCGCTGCCCGAGGCGCCGCGGCGGATATCGATGGAGAGTTCCTCGCTGCCGCTGCCGGCGATGCGCGTGCCGTCGGCATACATGCCCGAGACGTTGCAGCTCAGGCGGGCGCTGGTGTTGGCGCCGTCCAGCGCGGCGGCCGGCAGGCTCAGGGTCAGCGTCAGGGAGAACGCGGCCGCGGTTGCCGGCAGCAGGCTTCGAAACGGTCGGGACATGGCGTTTTCCTTTGGGGCGTCGGACAAGGCTAGCTTAGCTCAAATCCATGCGCCGGGTGTTCAGACCCGAAGCAGCGCGACCTTCAGCGGCGGCTTGTCGTCGGAGCTGGGGAAGTCGGCCTCGGGCAGGATCCATTCGACCTCGCGGATCGTCCGTCCCGCCTTAGTGGCGCTGCGCTGCAGCTGATCGAGCCACGGTTCGCGCTCGACCTCGGCGACGTTGTTGGTGCAGATCAGCGTGCCGCCCTCGGCGGTGCACAGCAGCGCCGGCTTGAGCAGGGCCGGGTAGTCGCTCACCAGGTCGACCACGCCGAAGGCGCTCTTGGCATAGCGCGGCGGGTCGAGGAAGACGATGTCGAACTGACGCGGCTCGAGCTTGGGGAAGGGGGGCATGCGCTTGCCGCGCACCATTTTTGGCTGGCCGATGCCGGAGAGCTGGCGCATGGCGGCGAAGGCGTCGCTGTGGATGAAGCGCGGGCGGATCGGCAACTCGTTGAGACGGGCGTTTTCCTTGCCGACGGCGAGGCTCGATTCGGCGAAGTCCACATTGACGACGAATGTCGCGCCGGCCCTGGCGGCGGCGATGCCCACGCCGCAGGTATAGGCGAAGAGGTTGAGCAGGGTCTTGCCGGGGGCCTCGCGCATGACGCGGCGGCGCGCCGCGCGCAGGTCGAGGAACAGCCACGGGTCCTGGCCGGCGTGGCGCCCCTGGACGTGGTAGCTCACACCCATCTCGTGGGCGATGCGCGGCTGCATGGCGACGGCCAGCGCCTCGCCCTCGAGCTTGTTGCCGATGCGCGAATTGGCGCGGCTGCGGTCGTTGTACACGAGCGCGAGGCCGGGCAGGGCGCCGGCGTAGAAGGCCTCCAGCTCGGCCAGGCGGTCGGCGTCCAGCGGCGAATGGAAGCTCTGCACCAGCAGCAAGTCACCGTAGCGGTCCACGGTCAGCCCGGGCAGGCCTTCGACGCTGCCGTGGAAGAGGCGGTAGGCATCGGTGTTCTCGGCGTGGAGCTGCTCGAGCAGCGGTTTGCGGGCGGCCAGGGCGGCCTGCAGCAGGGCGGAAAGGGGGGCGGTATCGGGCATGGCGCGGGGCGGGGTGTAAAGTGCGGGCTACATTGTGCCTGAGCCCACGGGAATGGACGCGCGAATCAACGAACTCGAAGTCAAATTGAGCTTCGCCGAGGACCTGCTCGAGCAACTCAACCTCACGGTTTTCCGGCAACAGCAGCAGATCGAGGGCCTGCAACGGGAGCTGCGCGCCCTGCGCGAGCAGATGCTGGCGTCGATGCCGGCCGAGAGCCGCAGCCTGCGCGACGAGATTCCGCCGCACTACTAGTTCCCGGCCGCTGCGCTCCGCAGACGGCCGATCACGGCACCGTGTAGAAGATGCTGTCGCTGAAGCTCAGCGTGTTGGCCGTAACGGGGTAATCGACGATCATCGCCCGCGCCGGCACGTTCCCGAACATCATCGGCAGGCCATTGGCGGTGAAGAAGCTCTGGCCGTCCATCAGCTGGAAATGCAGATGGGGCGCGCTGGAGTTGCCGGTGTTGCCGACCCTGGCGATGACCATGCCCTTCCTGGCCTTGTCGCCGGTGCGGACCCGGATCGAGCCCTCCTGCAGATGGCAATAGACGCTGAACTCGCCGTTGAAGTGGTCGATGACCACATAGTTGCCGGCGACGGCGTTGGTCCAGCCGATCTGCGGGATCAGCTCCTTGAGCACGCCCCTGACGTAGTCGGGCTGGTTGAACTTGACCGGGTCGCTCATCAGCTTCTCCGGAAACCTGTCGCCCGTCTCCACCACGAGGCCGTCGCCGACGGCATGGACCTCGCGGCCCCAGATGCCGTAGTCCGTCAGCGCCATGGGATTGGGGCGCGATATATCGGTGAACGACGCCGCGTCCTTCTGGTTGGCGCCCACCAGGTCCATGGCGAACTCCTGCGAGGCCGCCGCGCGGTGGTGGATGTAGCTCAGCGGCAGGAAGGCCATCTGCACGTCGCCCTTGAGCGGGAACATGTACCTGCCCGTCACCTGGTAGGGCGTGAGCGCCACGGGGAACGCTGCCACGGTCCTCTCCCCGCCCGTGGCGACGGTCAGCCTGATCTCCAGCTCATCCACCTTCGTGTGGCCGACAAGGTGGACGAAGGCGATCTTCGAGAGCGGCAGGACGAGGCTCTGCCCGCCAGCCAGCGTGCCGTTATCCGATACCTTGCCCTCGGGAAGCGCGATGTTGCCGTAGGCGAGCTGCAAGGCGGGCAGCGGCCGCTGCTGGTTGTTGACGATGTCGGCGAACTCGACGATCGCATCCGCAAGGGGCTTGCCCGAGATCGTCAGGCGCAGCGCCTCGGCCCCCGCAGCCTTGACGACCACCTCCACCTGCTCGACGGTCACCGGCGGCTCCTGCGCATTCGTCGCCACCAGGTCGGGCAGCTTGATGTCCGTGATCTCCCAGTCGCCGATGCGGACGGAGACGGGGATCACCTTTTTTCCCTGCGCGAGATAGCGGATGCCCACCTTCTCGGCCGGCGAAGCCGGCGACGCGAATGCCGGCAGGGCCGTGGCCGAGACCGCGAGGGCGACCAGCCAGCCGAGCATGCCGGCCACCGTGCCTGCGGCAAGGAGCCGAAGGGGTTGTGGAACCTGTGCGGTGGTGACCATCGGGTGCATTGTCGTGCGAGCGGCGGACGGCTATTTCCCCTCTTCGCAGAGGTCCGCCGAGCCTTCCGTGCAACCACCGAGGCATTTCACTTTTCCGTACAAGTCGACGGCCGCACCCCCGCCCGGCTCGGTGGAACACCAGACCTCAAGATAGGAGTCGCGCGCGCAGTTGCCCACTCCGCACTTGACGCTGCCGTACTTGTCCTTGACCGCCCCGCCACCGACCTTGGCGCAATAGACCTTGCGGTACGAGTCGGTCTCGCACTGGCCGTTGCCGCAGACCACCTTGCCATATTGGTCCTTCACGCAATCGGCGTTCGCGCCGGGAGAGAAGACGGCCAGCGCAAGCAGGATGGCGGCAGCGATTTTCATTGGGGCCTCCTTCAGGTCATTCAGCATTCAAGCTCGGGCGTCCTATTCGCCGCGTGCCCGCCGCAGCGTTATCGACTCGCCGGCGATGCCCCAGTTGTCGGTGTCGACTTCGTCGATGACGACGACCGTCGTCGCGGGATTCTTCCCGAGCACGTCGACCAGCAATTGGGTCGCGCCCTGGATCAGGCGGGCCTTCTGTTCCGGGGTGGCTCCTTCCTTGGTGATCCTGATGTTCACGTAGGGCATGGCTTCTCCGAGGGGGTGTTGGAGGGGAAGGGGCGAAGCGAAAGGGCAAAGCCGCCGGCCGAATGTTCGCACGGATCCGCGCGGTCGATGATCCGGTTCGCGTCCGTGTCGGGCGAATTGTCGGGCAACACAGCCTATGCGCATCAATACGACCCGAGTCCGAAGCCTCAGTTCCCCGCCAGCACATTGACCTGATGTCCGATCTTGTCGCATCCATCGCTGCGATTGTCGGTGCCGGGACCAAACCACGAGACATAGGTGTTGTGGTCGATGAGCAGCGCGGCCGCCGGCTGCCCCGTGCTCTTGAAAGTGCTGTTGTAGGGGTCGTCGCCGTGGTCGAGGTAAACCCCTTCGGTAATGAAGCACGCCTGCGAGTGGCCGCACACCGTCGAGATATGCACGGGGATGTTTGCCGCTCTCAAGACGTTGCGGATGAATCCCGTCGTGCCATGGCAGCCGGCGGTCCAGTGATTGAACTGTCCGCCCGCCCCGATGGCGGGATTGATCGTTCCCTCGATGATTCCGGTGATCGGCGGGTTGCCCCGGTACTGCCAGTGGTTCCCGGTCTCCAGGTACGTGAAGGCGCCGTAATAGTGGACGAGGTTGTCGCGGACCCATTGCAGGAGATTGCCGATGGTCCCGATGCGGGAGGCGCCGATGATGTGGCCATTGGCCAGGAAGGCATAGGTGTATCGGGGCGGCGCGATCAGCGATGCGCCGAGATTGTCCTTGCGCTTGACATAGTTGCCATGTCCCGGCGACCCGGTGGCGACGGTGAAGCTGTCATCCACCAAGCGCGACATGATCGCAGCGCTGTCGAACAGCACCTGGAGCTGTTCGTCGTTGTAGGCCGTGACGGACCACGGCACATGGTGGCCGATCTCCACCACGAGTTCCAGCGCGATCCACCGGGTGAAAAGATCCCAGGCGTAGGCAGCGCTGACGCCGGTCCAGGGGGAGTCGTTGTCGTTGGTGGTGTCCCGGACGTTGACCGGCGGGTAGGGCAGGCCCTCCGCGCTGGCCGAAAAAGTGCCGGACTGCGCCTGCATCCACTCCCACGCCTCGTCGAACGCCGTGTCGAGCCGGGCCCTTTCCTGCGACGACCAGTTCGGCCATGCCCGCTTGGCCGTTTCGGGAATGTCATAGGCCGAGACCTGAAACATCACCTGCCATTTGATGGCGTTGGCGACGTTCGGATGTGCCCTTAACCAACACGACACGGAGGGGGGCCTGCCGAAAAGGCGTCGGAGGCGATTGATCATCCAACACCAGAGCCAGTCGATTCTGAACCATTTCAAGTACTCGGGCATCGGATCTTCCTTTCAGCGTCGAGGGCTGCGCACGACTTCGGGCGGCCCGGAGCTTACTGCCACTTGCACTCCCGTACGAAGACCAGAGGTTCATCCACCAACTCCCCGATCGATACCGTTTCGCCCGTCTCTTTCTTCAACAATAAAGCCCGCTTCGTATCTGCCTCCTCCCTGAGGAGATACCGCATGCCCTTTTCCAGGTCGGCTTGCATCTTGTAACAGCGAATTCGTTGAGGCATGAGCGGGTGCGCATACGGCATGTTCTTTAGCCACAACACGTGGCGTCCAGAATTCACCACGTAGGCGTACTCGCCAAGGGCATTCGGCACCCGCAACGATTGGAGCGGAACGCCATCAAGCCCACGCAGCACTATCGGACGTTCCCGGTCTTCGGCTATCCGTGCGACCAGGGAAAGATCGTCTGTCGATGAGTCGCTCAGTGCGATCAGCGATTGGGGAGCATGAACACAGCCCCCGGCAAGAATCGTGAGGAGCAACAGCAAGGATGTGTTCCACATATTTCATCCGGCCATTTGCCTGCGGCGACTTCCTGGTTTTGCCCAGCGTTGCCGATAAGCGGCCTGCGGAAGCCGGCTGTAGCAGGCCCGGTTGAATAGCGGGTTCGGCGTCACCGTGGTCACTGCCGAGACAGAATCAAATGGGTGGCCCGTGCCGAGGCTTCGTGCTTGACGCAGGCATAGCCCAAGGCAGGAAGATTTACACCTTCGAAGAGTCGCTCACCGGAGCCGAGCAGGACTGGCGATATGGCTATGTGCATCTCATCGATAAGACGGTGGCGAAGATACTGTTGGATGACATTGACTCCCCCACCAAGGCGAACATCTTTGCCTTCGGCGGCTTCCCGGGCGCGTTCAAGTGCGACGGCAGTGCCTCCCGTCACAAAGTGGAAAGTGGTGCCCCCCTCCATGACAAGCGGTGCGCGCTCGTGGTTGGTCAGCACGAATACCGGCACGTGATACACAGGGTTCTCGCCCCACCAACCCCGCCAGCTCTCGTCCGGCCATGGACCACGAACAGGCCCGAACATATTTCTGCCGAGGATCCATGCGCCGATGTTCTGGAAACCTCGAGCGGCAAACTCATCGTCGACGCCCGTTTCCCCGCTATCGCTACCAAACAGCTTTTGCTGAAAGGTTCGCGTGGGGAGCGCCCAGCCATGAAGCGAAGTGCCGCCAACGCCCAGTGGATTGTCCATGTCCTGGTCTGGGCCAGCGCCGAAACCGTCTAGTGAAATGGTGAAACTCTCTACGCGAAGCTTGGACATCGATGTCAAGGAAAGTCGTCAGTTGCTTCGTGCAGTACGGCGCTTCGGTGAAGGCTTGGGAGATTGCTTGGCGGTTCGCGGTTCGGCCAAGCGGCCGGTAACGTACTTGTGGAGCACGCTCGCGATGAGGGTTTGATATGGCACGCCTTCTTCAAGCGCCTTGACTTGAATGTCGCTCAGATCGCCAGAGGACAGGCGGATGTTGACGCGGCGGTCCTTGATCGCGGTGGCGCGCGCCGCTGCCTTGAACTTCGCAAGCTCAGCCTTGGTCGCAACGGACTTCAGTTGGCCCTTATCAAAAGCAGTCAGGACTTCAAGTTCGTAGGAGTCAATTTTCGGCATCTGTTTCACCTTGATTCAAATAGTCCCTCGTCGCCTTGCGGCTCGGAATTGCTGTCTTGAGGAAGAAATACTCATCCTCTTCGACAAACGGCACCAAGTACGCGTAGTTGTCACACGCGACAACGAGAACGCGCTGCTTGGGGTATTTCGCCTGGTTCGGGTGAGCCAGGATGTCCAGCAGGCCGCCAGCCTCGATCGAGACAACAATGCTCTCGAACGAAATGCCCCGCTCGGCTTTGATGGTCTCGTTCTTCTCTGGCGCCCAGCGAAACGGTTTCATGTGGGAATATTACGCAAGTGTGTGCCTTTTGTCACCACGCTGCAGCGGGCGCCGTTTCAAGATGTCTAACGACGCTGTAGAAAAAGTCGGCTCTGGCGAGACGGCGATCCGGTAATTCCGACGATGGAATGAAAATGGCGCGGTGAAATCCCCGCCATTTTTTTGTGCCTCGCGGCACGTGAAAAGGGGTTTTTCTACAGCTTCAACGTTTGAGCTGAGGGGCCGATGCCGTTATGGCGCTTGGCCCGCGAAGCGGATGATGACAGCGAGCGCTTCGCGGGCCAAGCGCCATGCCGGTGGAGGTCCCGCTCCAGCGAAGGGTTAGGCGTCTCCCGCGTCACTCGAAGAAGCGGAGAAGGCTACGTTGAGATAGTTTGTCGCCGGAAAATGCCTCGCGCAGGCTACGCACGGTCACACCGATCAGGGGTATGTCGTCCAGGGGATTCGGTCCCTGAATCGCATGGGTGGGGTAGCGGCGCAGCACGTCAAGGCCAGCGGGATTCACGAGATGCATCCGCATGCCGCGCTGCGCACCAGCCTGAACCAGTAGGTCGTTTATGTGGTTGTCTTGGAACCCATATCCAATGACCATGACTTTCGTGTCGCCAGCGTTGAGGTACTGAGCAAAGAGCTCCAGGTAGCGCCGAAGAAGAGGGTGCCGATCGATGGCCTACAGCTTTGCCCCACCCATCACCATGAGGTGATTGCCTGCGGGGTCCCGCCAGTTCGCGGAGCCGTGGAGCTTGAAGATTGGTTGAAAGTGGTCTTCAAGCCGTACTTCGCCGGCAGGCTGCCAAGGGAGTGCGATTCGCTCAGCTGGCTGAGCAGCCTGCCAGTTTGGTGGCGGAGCCATGCCCGGGTAGGCCGGACCCACCCAGCGCCGCTTGCCGCCAACCAGTTCGTTGCGGTAGTGGAGCTCAAGAAGCAGATCTTGGTTGAGGGTGAAGATTGCATCGAAGCGGGACAAAAAGGCGTCAATTGAGTCGCGAGCGTCGTTGGACAGCCCCCAGCCAGGAAACGCCGCAAACACTTGATTCATGTCCGTGAACGTTGCCATGACGGCCTGCTCGAACGCCGCTAGGCGCGCAGTGGCCTCGGCAGATGCGCGAGTCCGAGCTTCGGCTTGAAACTCTGCGAGGGTGTCCTCAAAGTTGCCGCTGTTTCGAAGTCGCGAGTAGGTTTCCCTGTCGTTCGCAACGCGACTCAGCAGTTCCCCCAGGACTTCCGCAGCCAACCACCCACCCCAGTTTCTACTGAATCCAGCGCCAAGAAGTGCGATGTGTGACACAGACGGCTCCTGAGACGCCTAACGTGCAAGCTCAGGGGCGCGAAGCCGGCTTGCCGGCGGAGCGTCCCTCTGGAGCGGCGGGTTAGGCATATAGCTATGCACCTTTCCTGAGAAAGACTGTTCTAATCAGATCACTCTCGCTTTGGTCCGCAGGGCAACTTTTTGAGGTCGGATGGGCAAAGGCGATGAAGTCTCCACCAGACCGCCCATACGAAATGGCCTCCCCCATCAGTCTGCTGTTAGAACGTCGATAGATTCGGATGGAGAACCTACGCAGTTCCCCTTCCCCTTTGAATGCGTCGCCTTTCTTCAGATCAGAAATGTCCATGATGTACCGGTATTCGGGGCCGAGGCGCTCGTCGTTTTTTCGCCCTCTCCATCCAGGAAATGGATCACCCCACTGATCAAACATGTCCGGTGGCAAAACTACCGTTTCGTAGACTTTGACGCCGCCATCCTTCTTACACAGCTCTTCCATTCGACGGTCGAGTGCAAATTTTTCACAGCCTGCAAGGAAAACACTGATGACTATGAGGTAGAGAATCGGCAGACGGCGCGGCAATAGATGCATATGCCTAACGTGATGTAGACGTCATCAAAGAATTCCAAATATGGAAATACACATCCATATGTGGGAATTGGTTGCCATAGGTGGCCATGGGGAAATGTCGATATCTGGTCATGCGGCAAATCTCCATATCTAGGTGTTTTCGACGACTCGATCTTCAAGACGGAGTTGTTTGATCGCGCGAACGGGGGCGCGCCAGAGGTGGCGCGCGCTGTCCCAGGCGCCGCCGGCCTGCCTGATGGCGCGGCGCAGTTCGGTTTCGTCGTAGGCGATTCGCAGCCAGGCTTCCCTGGGCTTTGCCGGGCGTTCGTCAACCACGAGTTCGACCGTGGTCAGGCGCCGGCGTGTGCCGTCCGGTGTCCGGATCTCCCGGTAGCGCACGCAGACCAATGCCGCGCCGTAGCGCTCCAACAGGCGTCGGGTGCCTGCGGTGCCGGGGGAAAGCTTCTTGATGACGGCGCCCGTAGTCGCGGGGGGCGGTGGTGGCGATGGGGGCATGGCCGTGCTGTCCGATGTCCAATGACGAAAGCTTACCCAACTTTCATGACAGCGGCAACGGCCGCGTGCTGCGCGATTCAGGCGGCCTTGACGGTGATCGGTATGGCGCGGTGCTTCTTCAGCTTGCCGATCACGTGCATCTCGCACTTCTTGCAGTCGAAGCGCAGGGTGAGCTTTTCCTTGCCGTTGATCAGCGTCATCGGGTCGGGGCGGATGCCCTTCACTTCCTTGGGGCAGAGGTTGTAGCTGTATCGCAGGCAGTGCTTGGTGATCATCAACGACACCGCGCCCTTTTCCTGGTTGGCCTCGTAGGCGTCCTCGATCACGCGCACGCCGTGCCGGGCGTAGAACGCGCGGGCCTTGGTGTTGAGGACGTTGCCGAGGTAGCTGAGTTCGGCCTCGGGAAAAGTCGGCGTCGGCGATACGGCGATGGTGCGCACGGGCCGGCGGTAGGCGGCGATCCGTGCGGTTTCGAGCGCGGCGACGGCGTCGCGGCGCAGGGCGTTGATGGCGGAGGCGGGCAGGAAGCGGGGCTGCGCCAGCGCCAGCTCGATTTCGCCGGTGGCGTAGATGGTGTTGCCGAGCTTGCCCAGGCTTTCGCGCAGCGTGGCCAGCGCGCGCCCGGCGTCCTTGGCTGGTTCCTTGGCGTGGGGCAGGGTGGCGGTGGCGGCGATGCCGTCCTCGTCGGTCAGCGTCAGGGCGAAGCCGTCGGCGGTCTCGGCGAATTCCATGCGCACGCCGATGCGGCGCTCGGCGGATTTCTTCTCGAGCGCGCGCTCGAATTCCTGGTCGCGGTTGCGGTAGAGCGTCTTGCCGACGGCCAGTTCCTCGGGCATCGCGTTGGGGTAGAGGCGCTTGCCCTCGGCGCGGTTGATACGCATGCCGACCAGCTCTTCGTGGTCGTCGAAGAAGCTCACGCCGTCGCCGTTGGCGAGCTGTGTCGTGGCCTCGATGTCGCACCAGTCCGGGCCGACGGCGGTGACGGTGCCGATTTCCTCGCCGGCGAACTTGGGCGTGTCGAAGGCGCCGATGTCGGCCTTGCGCTCGTTGACGAAGTAGTCGGTGGCGCCGCGGTTGAAGGTCTTCTCGGGCCGCGGCGTGAAGGTGTAGCTGCAACGGCCGGACGAAGCCCGGGCGTACCGCGCCCGGCTGTCCGGATGCTCGATGATGCCGTCGAGCAGCTGGCGGTAGTGGGCGGTGATGTTCTTGACGTAGCTGAGGTCCTTGAGCCGGCCCTCGATCTTGAACGAGCGGATGCCGGCGTCGGCCAGGGCGCGCAGGTTGGCGCTCTGGTCGTTGTCTTTCATCGACAGCAGGTGCTTCTCGTGGGCGACGATGCGGCCGCTGGGGTCGGTCAGGGTGTAGGGCAGGCGGCAGGCCTGCGAGCATTCGCCGCGGTTGGCGCTGCGGCCGGTGTGGGCGTGGCTGATGTAGCACTGCCCGCTGAAGGCCACGCACAGCGCGCCGTGGATGAAGAACTCCAGCGTCGCCGTGGTGGCAGCGCCGACTTTTCGGATCTCGTCGAGCGAGAGTTCGCGCGCCAGCACGATCTGCGAGAAGCCGACGTCCTCGAGGAACTTCACTTTCTCCGGCGTGCGGTTGTCGGTCTGGGTGCTGGCGTGGAGCTGGATCGGCGGCAGGTCGAGTTCGAGCAGGCCCATGTCCTGCACGATCAGCGCGTCGGCGCCCGCCTCGTATACCTGCCAGGCGAGGCGGCGCGCATCCTCGAGTTCGTCGTCCTTGAGGATGGTGTTGATGGCGACGAAGACCTGCGCATGGTAGCGGTGGGCATGGGCGGCGAGGCGCTCGATGTCGGCCACGGTGTTGCCGGCCGAGGCGCGCGCGCCGAAGGCCGGCCCGCCGATGTAGACGGCGTCGGCGCCGTGGTCGATGGCGGCGATGCCGAAGGCGGCGCTCTTGGCCGGGGCGAGGAGTTCGAGCCTGTTGTCGCGCATCAGCGTTTGAACAGGTTCCAGACGATCTCGACGCCCGAAGTCACCAGGTCGCCGACGGACTCTTCTACGGGGCGGTTGAGCACGTTGGTCGCCTGGCGCTGGCTCTTCTGCTTCTCGGTCGCCAGCACCGCCTCGGCCAGTGCGTTGGGATCGAGATGCGTGCGCTTGACCTCGGCCTGGTGATAGGTGGCGAGCGCCTGCTGCACGGCTTCGGGATCGAGGATGGCGATGGGCGCGCGGCAGTGGGTGCAGGCGGCGTCCTTGCGGATGTCGACCGGCGCGCCGCAGCCGGTGCAGCGCACGGTCTGGATGCGCGCCGCGAGCTCCGCGATTTCGAGCGGGCTCAGTTGCCGCACGAAGCCCTTCTCGATCATGAACTGGGCGAACACCGTGAAGCGGCCGTGGTTCTGCAGGCAGCGGTGGTAGGTGAATCTGCCGCTCTTGGCGACGTCGAGGCCGGCCAGCAGTTTCTCGTTGCAGCGCGGGCAGCGCAGCGGCTCGGCCAGCGGCATGCGCAGGTCGTCGCGGTGCTCGTGGATCAGCTTGAACAGCTCGACGATGCCGCCCGGCGCGATCTGTTCGCTTTCCCACTGGTCGAGCCAGATGCCCTGGCACGAAAAACAGAGGTCGAGCTCGACCGTGCCGAGCAGCTTGCCGGGCAGGTTCAGTGGCGTCATCGCGGCGCGACAGGAGGGGCAGTGGGTTTCGCTCATGGTGGGGCAGGGACAGGGCGGCAATTGTAGTCCAGCGCCGGTGCTAAGATGATTGCGTCGCCCCGGCGGGACTGCGAATGGAGGTTCAAGTGATTGCCCTGAACATCAACGATCGCCGGGTCGAGGTCGATGCCGCGCCCGACACGCCCCTGCTGTGGGTGTTGCGCGACCACCTCGGCCTGACCGGCACCAAGTACGGCTGCGGCGTGGCGCAGTGCGGCGCCTGCACCGTCCATCTCAACGGCGCCCCGGCGCGGGCCTGCATGACGCCCGTCTCGGCCGCCGTCGGCCAGAAGATCACCACCATCGAGGGCGCGAAGTCGAAGGCGGCGCGCGCCGTGATGGCCGCGTGGGAGAAACTCGACGTCGTGCAGTGCGGCTTCTGCCAGCCGGGACAGGTGATGTCGGCCGCCGCGCTGCTGGCAAGCAATCCGAAGCCGAGCGACGCCGACATCGACGCCGCGCTGGCGGGCAACCTCTGCCGCTGCGGCACCTACCAGCGCATCCGCGCCGCGATCCACGAGGCGGCGAAGACCCTGTCGGTAGGAGGCAAGTCATGACGACGACCATCGAAAATGTCAGCCGTCGCGACTTCCTCAAGGCCGGCGTCGTCGCCGGCGCCGGTCTCACCCTCGGCGTGTGGTTCGGACCGCACGCCGAGGCTGCCGCGACGTCCGCGGGCGGCGGCATCACCCCCAACGCCTTCGTCCGCATCGGCGCCGACGACAGCGTCACGGTGATCGTCAAGCACCTCGAGATGGGGCAGGGCACCTACACGGGGCTGCCGACGCTGGTGGCCGAGGAGCTCGATGCCGCCTGGTCGCAGATCCGCGTCGAGGGCGCGCCGGCCGACGCCAGGCGCTACAACAACCTGTTCTGGGGCCCGGCGCAGGGCACCGGCGGCAGCACGGCGATGGGCAACTCCTTCGAGCAGATGCGCCGCGCCGGCGCGGCGGCGCGGGCGATGCTGGTCGCGGCGGCGGCGAAGGAATGGCAGGTGCCGGCCGCGAGCATCCGGGTGGCGCAGGGCGTGGTCTCGCACGCCTCGGGCCGGAAGGCGACGTTCGGCCAGCTCGCGGCCAGGGCCGCGGAGCAGGAAGTGCCGGCCGAGGTGAAGCTCAAGGAGCCGGCGGAGTTCATCTACATCGGCAAGCGCGCGCCGCGCACCGACAGCCGGGCCAAGGTGCGCGGCACGGCCATCTTCACCCAAGACGTGCGCCTGCCCGGCATGCTCACCGCGGTCGTCGCCCGTCCGCCGCGCTTCGGCGCGAGGGTCAAGTCCTTCGATGCGGCGCGGGCCAAGGCGGTCAAGGGCGTGGTCGAGGTCGTGGCGATTCCCAACGGCGTGGCCGTGCTGGCCAAGGACTTCTGGTCGGCGAAGAAGGGCCGCGATGCGCTGGCGGTGAGCTGGGACGAGAGCGGGGCCTTCCGCCTCGGCACGGCCGAGATCCTCGCGCAGTACCGCGAGCTGGCGAAGCAGCCGGGCGCGGTCGCGGCGGAGCGCGGCGATGTCGCCAAGGCGCTTGCCGGCGCGGCGAAGGTGATCGAGGCCGACTACGAGTTTCCCTACCTGGCGCACGCGGCGATGGAGCCGCTCAACTGCGTGGTGCGGCTGGCGGACGACGGCTGCGAGGTCTGGAACGGCGAGCAGCTGCAGACCGTCGACCAGTACGCGCTTGCCGGCCTGCTCGGCCTCAAGCCCGAGCAGGTCAGGCTCAACATGCTCTATGCCGGCGGCAGCTTCGGCCGCCGCGGCAACCCGAAGTCGGACTACCTGCTCGAGGCCGCGAGCATCGCCAGGGCGCTGACGGGCGGGCCGCATGCCGGCAAGCCGGTCAAGATGCAATGGACGCGCGAGGACGACATGCGCGCCGGCTTCTACCGCCCGCTGTTCCTGCACCGGCTCAAGGGCGCCGTCGATGCCGATGGCAATCCGCTGGCCTGGTCGCAGCGCCTCGTCGGCCAGTCCATCGTCGCCGGCACCGCTTTCGAGGGGATGATCAAGAACGGCGTCGATGCCACCTCGGTCGAGGGGGCGGCCAACCTGCCCTACGCGATCCCGCACTTCCGCGTCGATCTGCATTCGCCGACGCTCGGCGTGCCGGTGCAGTGGTGGCGTTCGGTCGGCTCGACGCACACGGCCTTCGCCACCGAGGTCTTCCTCGACGAACTCTGCCACGCGGCGGGCAAGGACCCGGTGGCGTGGCGGCGCGAACTGCTCGCCGCCCACCCGCGCCATCGCGGCGTGCTCGACCTCGCCGCCTCGCAGGCGGGTTGGGACAAGCCGCTGGCGCCGGGCAAGGCCGGCGAGAAGCGCGGCCGCGGCATCGCGGTGCATGAGTCCTTCCACAGCTACGTCGCCGAGGTCGCCGAGGTCACGGTCAAGGCCGACGGCAGCTTCGGCGTCGATCGCGTGGTCTGCGCCGTCGACTGCGGCATCGCGGTGAACCCGGACATCGTGCGGGCGCAGATGGAGGGCGGCATCGTCTTCGGCCTCACCGCGGCGCTCTATGGCGAGGTGACGCTGCGCGAGGGCCAGGTCGAGCAGTCGAACTTCACCGACTATCCGCTGCTGCGCGTGCACGAGATGCCGAAGATCGAGGTGCACATCGTGGCCTCGAACGAGAAGCCGACCGGCGTCGGCGAGCCGGGGACGCCGGTGATCGCGCCGGCCGTGGCCAACGCGCTGTTCGCGGCGACCGGCAAGCGCCTGCGCAGCCTGCCGCTGCGGCTCTCGTAGCGTGGATAGCGCCGACCGCCTGACGCTCGACACGGTCCTTGGCTGGCTCACCGCCGGGGATCGCGTGATGCTGGCCACGGTCGCCCGTACCTGGGGCTCGGCGCCGCGCCAGCCCGGCGCCTGGGCGGCGGTGCGCGCCGATGGGGCCGTGGTCGGCTCGGTGTCGGGCGGCTGCATCGAGGCCGACTTGATCGCCCGGGTGAGGAGCGGCGAGTTGCTGTCCGGCCCGGTACGCGCCCTGCGCTACGGCGAGACGCCGGAGGAGGCCGCGCGCTTCGGCCTGCCCTGCGGCGGCAAGCTGGAGATCGTGGTCGAGCCGGCGCCGCAGCGTGATGCCCTGGAAGCGCTGCGCCAGCGGCTGGCGGCGCGGCTGCCGAGCCGGCGCGTGCTCGACGTCGCCTCCGGGCTGAGCACGGTCGAGGCGGCGGCGGCCGACGTCGCGTTCGGCTGGGACGGCGCGCGGCTGCTCGTGCCCCACGGCCCGCGGCTGCGCCTGCTGATCATCGGCGCGGGGCAGATCTCGCTGCATCTGGCGCACCTGGCGCTGATGCTCGACTACGAGGTGCTGGTCTGCGATCCGCGCGAGGAATATCGAACGGCCTGGAACGTTGCCGGCGCGCGGCTCGTCGACGGCATGCCCGACGACGCGGTGACGGCGCTGGCGCCCGATGCGCGCACGGCCGTGGTGGCGCTGACCCACGACCCCAAGCTCGACGACCTTGCCCTGCTCGAGGCGCTCGCCTCGCCGGCCTTCTACGTCGGCGCGCTCGGCTCCTTCCGCTCGAACCAGCGTCGCCGCGAGCGGCTGCGCGAGCATTTCGCCGTGGATGCCGCGGCGCTGGCGCGGCTGCGCGGCCCGGTCGGCTTCCGCATCGGCAGCCGCACACCGGCCGAGATCGCGCTGGCCGTCGCCGCCGAGATGACCGCGGCGAAGAACGGCATCGCGCTGGCCCCTGCCGGCACGGCGGAAAAGGTTATGCAAAGCGGTATCCACCCGGACGGCGCCGGCGACGCCCCGAAGGAAGTCCCCTTGGGGGACACGGTGCCTTGCGCCGCGTGACGGCGCCCGTCGGCATCCTGCTCGCTGCCGGGCGCGGCACGCGCTTCGGCGGCCACAAGCTGCTGCACCCGCTGCCCGACGGCACGCCGCTCGGCGTCGCCAGCGCGCGGGCGCTGTGCGCGGCGCTCGATCGTGTGGTCGCGGTGGTGCGGGCCGACGATGCGGAACTCGCGGCCGCACTGCGGGCGGCCGGATGCGAGACCGTCGTCTGTTCGCGCGCGGAGGAGGGGATGGGCGCGAGCCTCGCCTGCGGCGTCGATGCCACGTCTGATGCTGCCGGCTGGGTGATCGCCCTGGCCGACATGCCCTTCATCCAGCCGGCGACCATAGCTGCCGTGACGGCGGCGCTGGCGCAGGGCGCTTCCATCGCCGCGCCCGTGCTGGACGGCGGGCGGCGCGGCCACCCCGTGGGTTTCGCCGCGAGTTGGTGCGAAGCGCTCCGCGCCCTCTCCGGCGACCGCGGCGCTCGCGAGTTGCTGCATGGGCACCGCGACGAACTCAGGCTGGTCCCGACGGTCGATCCGGGCTGCGTCGCGGACGTCGACAGCCCCGGAGACCTGGCCGGCGCCTGCGCACGTTCATCGCCTTAGGCGGCCCTCGCTTCTGGGCGGCTTGTTGCACGTGCACATCGGAAGTTCTGCATTCCCGGCGCGGCTCATCTATACAGCATAAGGGCCGGGGGGAACCCGAGCCCGACATGCGGCCGTTTTCGGCCGACGTCAGACCAGAGTCCAAAGGAGGCAGGCCATGCAACTCTCAGATTTTCCGGACATGATCGTTTCCGAGGCGAGCGGCTGGGGCGAAGTGGATCGTGCGCACCGCCCCTATCGGTGGTATCTGACGCGGCTGGTGCTGCCGCTTTGCCTGCTGCCGTCGCTGCTCTACGTCTATGCCGAACTGGCCCATCCCGGCGCGGTGCTGCCGCTGACGACACCGGCGCTGACCGGTGCGCAATTGTTCGGCTCGGGATTGGTGCTCTATATCGCCCAGGTGGCCATGGTCGCCTACATGGCGATGCTGATCCAGCGCACGGCGCTGGCGCGTGACCACGATCCCGGCTTCGACGGGGCCTATGCCCTCGCGGCCATCGCGCCGCTGCCACTGTGGCTGGGCTCGCTGGCACTGGCCGTACCCAGCCTGCCTTTCAACATGGCGGTGCTGGTGGTGGCGCTGGGCTCGTCGATCGCGCTGATCCGCCACGGCGTGCGGCCGCTGCTGCATATCGACGACGACCGCACGGCACACTTCGTCGCCGACATGGTGACCATGGCCGGGATGGCGGCCTGGATCGTCCTGCTGATGATGTCCGGCCTCGTGCTGAGCATGCTCTTCGGCCTGCGCTGAGCGGTCGGCACACGCCGCGCGACGCGGCGTGTGCGTTCGGCCGAAAGGCGGCTAGCGGCTGATCGGCTTGTAGCGGATGCGCTTGGGCTTGGCACCTTCCTCGCCGAGCCGCTTGCGTTTGTCTTCCTCGTATTCCTGGTAGTTGCCGGCGAAGAAGGTCCATTGCGACTCGCCCTCGCAGGCGAGGATGTGGGTGGCGATGCGGTCGAGGAACCAGCGGTCGTGGCTGATGACCAGCACGCAGCCGGCGAACTCGAGCAGCGCGTCTTCGAGCGCGCGCAGCGTCTCGACGTCGAGGTCGTTGGAGGGTTCGTCGAGCAGCAGCACGTTGCCGCCGGAGATCAGCGTCTTGGCCAGGTGCAGCCGGCCGCGCTCGCCGCCGGAGAGGTTGCCGACGATCTTCTGCTGGTCGCCGCCCTTGAAGTTGAAGCGGCCGATGTAGGCGCGCGACGGCGTCTCGTACTTGCCGACGGTGAGGATGTCGGCGCCGCCGGAGATTTCGTCGAACACGGTCTTGGCTCCGTCGAGCGCGTCGCGGCTCTGGTCGACGAAGGCGATATTGACCGTCGGGCCGACGACGACCTCGCCGGCATCCGGCGTGTCCTTGCCGGTGATCATCTTGAACAGCGTGGACTTGCCGGCGCCGTTGGGGCCGATGATGCCGACGATGGCGCCGGGCGGGATGCTGAAGCTGAGGTTGTCCATCAGCAGGCGGTCGCCGAAGCCTTTCGAGACGCCGTTGAACTCGATCACCTTGTCGCCGAGGCGCTCGCCGACGGGGATGAAGATTTCATGCGTCTCGTTGCGCTGCTGGTATTCGACGCTGGACAGTTCGTTGAAGCGGGCGAGGCGGGCCTTGGACTTGGCTTGGCGCGCCTTGGGGTTCTGCCGCACCCATTCCAGTTCCTGCTTCATCGCCTTCATGTGGGCGTCGACCTGCTTCGATTCCTGCTCGAGGCGCGCTTCCTTCTGCTCCAGCCACGAGGAATAGTTGCCCTTCCACGGGATGCCGTGGCCGCGGTCGAGTTCGAGGATCCACTCGGCGGCGTTGTCGAGGAAGTAGCGGTCGTGGGTCACCGCGACGACGGTGCCGGGGAAGCGCGTGAGGAACTGCTCGAGCCACTCGACCGATTCGGCGTCGAGGTGGTTGGTCGGTTCGTCGAGCAGCAGCATGTCGGGCCGGGACAGCAGAAGCTTGCACAGCGCGACGCGGCGCTTCTCGCCGCCAGACAGATTCTCGATGCCGGCGTCCCACGGCGGCAGGCGCAGGGCGTCGGCGGCGATTTCCATCTGGGTCTCGACGTCGGCGCCAGCGGTGGCGATGATGTTTTCGTACTTCGCCTGTTCCTCGGCCAGCTTGTCGAAGTCGGCGTCGGGTTCGGCGTAGGCGGCGTAGATCTCCTCGAGCTTCTGCCGAGCTTCCATCAGCTCGCCCAGGCCCGACTCGACCTCGTCCTTGACCGTCTTGGCCGGGTCGAGCTGCGGCTCCTGCGCCAGGTAGCCGATGCGGATGCCGGGAAGGTGCTGCACCTCGCCGTCGTACTCCTTGTCTTCGTTGGCCATGATGCGCAGCACCGTGGACTTGCCGGAGCCGTTGAGGCCGAGCAGGCCGATCTTGGCGCCGGGGAAGAAGGACAGCGAGATGTCCTTGATGATCTGGCGTTTCGGGGGAACGATCTTGCTCACGCGGAGCATGCTCATTACATATTGGGCCATGAATCAGAATCCAGTGAAGAGGAAATCGAGCGCGGCGAGGATTTCGTCGCGTTGGGGGGAAAGGTTGGCGACGGGTTGCTTCAGCATGCGGCGCGGCAAGGCAGCGAGATCCTGGGTCAAAACGATCAGCGCCGTCTCGCCAACGCCGACTTTTGGGTTCAGGCGCAGGATGGGCAGTTGCTCGATGGCTTGCGGCAAGGCGAGCGGCACGACGATGGCCGATGGCAGAGCTCCGAGCAAGTCGCTTTGCACTTCGAGCACATAAGGAATCTCGCCGCGCGTCTTTGGATCGCGATTGGGATAGACGTCGAGATGTGCCATCAGTCTTCGCGCATGAATGTGCGGTAGTTGTCGGAAAAGACGCCATGGCGTTCGATGTGGCGGCCATACGCCGCGATGGCTTCCTTGTTCTGCTCGCGCCATTCGTCCTCGTGGCGTTTCTTGAGCTCGACTTGCAGGGCGGCTTCCAGGGTTTGCGACAGGTTAATCTTGTAGGCGCGGGCTTCTTCGAGCAGGTCGGCGCGCACGCTGAGATTGGCGGCTTTCTTGGCGTTGCCAGTCATTGTGACCTCCTTTGTTCTGTATGCGCATAGATTACGCGCATCATCATTGCGCGTCAATCGGCGACGTCGACAGTCGCGATGACCTGGCCCTCGGCGAGTGTTTCACCCTCTGCGACACGAACCTCGACGATACGCCCGGCCAGCGGCGAGGGAATGTCGAGGGCGACCTTGCCCGTTTCGAGGGTGATCAGGTTGTCGTCGGCGCGAATCGTCTCGCCGGGCTGAACATGCACCTCCTGCACCACGATATCGCCGCTGCCGCAGTCGCCGCAGGTCTCCCAGCACTCGGGATACTTGGGCATGCGGACTTCGCGGATCACGTTCAGGCGATCTTCTCGTCGAGGTTGATGTCGACCATCAGATCGTTGGAGATGCGCTCGAGTTCGGCGGTCAGCGCGCGGGCGTCGAGGTCGGGGCCGGCCAGCAGGTCGATGTCGGCGTGGAACATGATCTCGGCCGACATCGGCGCGCTGGCGATATGGGTCGAGAGTTCCTCGACGTTCACGGCATGGTGCGCCAGCACCTGCGACACTTCCTTGACGATGCCGATGCGGTCGTGGCCGACGAGGCTCAGCTTGAGCCGGCGTCCCGCCGGCGCCGACTTTTCGCCGGCTGCGGTTTCGCCGGAGATCCTGAGGCCCGACAGGCCGGCCAGGGCCGCCTGCAGCGCCTCGGCGCGCTCGGCGGCGATGGCCACCTTGACGATGCCGGCGAACTTGCCGGCGAGGTGCGACATCGACGACTCGAGCCAGTTGCCCTGGTGGGCGGAGATGGCGGCCGAGAGCTTGCCGACGAGGCCGGGGCGGTCGTCGCCGATGACGGTGAGGATGAGGAACTGATCAGCCATTCGAATACTCCTCCATCGGCACGCAGGCGCAGAACAGGTTGCGGTCGCCGTAGACGTCGTCGATGCGGTTCACCGACGGCCAGAACTTGTTGTCGCGCACCCAGGGCAGGGGGAAGACGGCTTCCTCGCGGCTGTAGGGGCGGTCCCAGTCGCCGACGATGTCGGCCTGGGTGTGCGGGGCGTGCTTCAGCGGATTGGCGTCGGCCGGCCATTCGCCGCGCTCGATCCTGCGGATCTCCTCGCGGATGGAAATCATCGCGGCGACGAAGCGGTCGAGTTCGGCCTTGGCTTCGGACTCGGTCGGCTCGACCATCAGCGTGCCGGCGACCGGGAAGCTGACCGTCGGCGCGTGGAAGCCGTAGTCCATGAGGCGCTTGGCGATGTCGATCTCGGCGATGCCGGTGGCGGCCTTGATGGCGCGCACGTCGAGGATGCACTCGTGGGCGACGCGGCCGTGGCTGCCGGTGTAGAGCACGGGGTAGTGGTCCTTGAGTTTCGCCGCGACGTAGTTGGCGTTGAGGATGGCCACCTTGGTCGCCAGCGTGAGGCCCGTGCCGCCGAGCATGGCGATGTACATCCAGGAGATCGGCAGGATCGAGGCCGAGCCGAAGGGTGCGGCCGAAACCGCGCCCTGGCCGGCGTTGGGCCGTCCTTCAGGTCCCGTCGGCTGCACGGCGTGGTCGGCCATGAAGGGCGCCAGATGCGCCTTGAGGCCGATCGGCCCCATGCCGGGGCCGCCGCCGCCGTGGGGGATGGCGAAGGTCTTGTGCAGGTTCATGTGCGAGACGTCGGCGCCGATGCTGGCCGGCGAGGTGAGGCCGACCTGGGCGTTGAGGTTGGCGCCGTCCATGTACACCTGGCCGCCGTTGGCGTGGACGATGGCGCAGATGTCCTTCACCGCCTCCTCGAACACGCCGTGGGTCGAGGGGTAGGTGATCATCAGGCAGGACAGGTTCGCCGCATGCTGCTCGGCCTTGGCCTTGAGGTCGGGGACATCGATGTTGCCGCTGTCGTCGCAATCGACGACGACGACATCGAGGCCGCACATCTGCGCCGTGGCCGGATTGGTGCCGTGGGCCGATTTCGGGATCAGGCAGACGTTGCGGTGGGCCTGGCCCTGCGCCGCCTGGTAGCGGCGGATGGCGACGAGGCCGGCGTACTCGCCCTGGGCGCCGGAGTTGGGCTGCATGCAGATGGCGTCGAAGCCGGTGATGGCCTTCAGCGCGTCTTCCAGCGTGCGGATCATCTCGAGGCAGCCGGCCGCCTGGTCGAGCGGCGCGAAGGGGTGCATGTCGGAGAACTCCGGCCAGGTCACCGGGATCATCTCGCTGGTGGCGTTGAGCTTCATGGTGCAGCTGCCGAGCGAGATCATCGAGTGGTCGAGCGCGAGGTCCTTGTTCTGCAGGCGCTTGAGGTAGCGCAGCATCTCGTGCTCGGTGTGGTGGCTGTTGAACACCGGGTGGGCGAGGATGGCATCAGAGCGGTAGAGGCCGGCCAGCGGGTCGTTGGCGGCGGCCTGGGCGTCGAGGGCGTCGATGTCGACGGCCTTGCCGGTGAGGACCTGAAGAATGGCGGCGATGTCCTCGCGCGTGGTCTTCTCGTTCACCGAGACGCTGCGCAGGTTGCCGGAGACATGGCGCAGGTTGTAGCCCGGCACCTCGTGCTCGCTCTCGAAGCGCACGGTGTCGAAGTAGTTGTGGGTGACGACCTTGATGCGGGCGTTGGTGAGGCCTTCGGCGAGGATGCCGGCGAGGCGGTGGATGCGGCTGGCGATGGTGCGCAGCCCCTGCGGGCCGTGATAGACGGCGTACATGCCGGCCATGTTGGCGAGCAGCACCTGCGAGGTGCAGATGTTGGAGTTGGCCTTCTCGCGGCGGATGTGCTGCTCGCGCGTCTGCAGCGCCATGCGCAGCGCCTTCTTGCCGCGGGCATCGACCGAGACGCCGATGATGCGGCCCGGCACCGAGCGCTTGTGCTCGTCCTTGCAGGCGAAGAAGGCGGCGTGCGGGCCGCCGAAGCCCATCGGCACGCCGAAGCGCTGGCTGGTGCCGAGCGCGATGTCGGCGCCCATGCTGCCGGGCGACTTGAGCAGAACCAGCGCCATCAGGTCGGTGGCGACGGCGCTGATGGCGCCCTTGGTCTTGAGTTCGGCGATGGTTTCGCTGAGGTCGACGCAGCCGCCGGCATCGTTCGGATACTGCAGCAGGGCGCCGAAGACGTCGTGGTGCGATGCCTCCTTGGCCGCGCCGAAGATCAGTTCGAAGCCGAAGAAGCCGGCGCGCGTCTTCACCACGTCGATGGTCTGCGGGAAGGCGCAGCGGTCGACGAAGAAGGCATTGGACTTCGACTTGGATATGCGCCGCGCCATGGTCATGGCCTCGGCCGCCGCCGTGGCCTCGTCGAGCAGCGAGGCGTTGGCCAGCTCCATGCCGGTGAGGTCGATCACCATCTGCTGGTAGTTGAGAAGCGCCTCCAGACGGCCTTGGGCGATCTCGGCCTGGTAGGGCGTGTAGGCCGTGTACCAGCCGGGATTCTCCAGCACGTTGCGCACGATCACCTTGGGCGTCAGTGTGTCGTGGTAGCCCATGCCGATCAGCGACTTCCTGACCACGTTCTTCGCCGCGATCGCCTTCAATGCGGCGAGCGCTTCATGTTCGCGGCGCGGTCCGGGCAGGGCCAGCGGCGCGGCCAGGCGGATGGCCTTGGGCACCGTCTGGGCGATCAGTTCGTCGAGGCTGGCGGCGCCGACCACGGCGAGCATCGCGGCCAGTTCGGACTCATCCTGGCCGAGGTGGCGGGCGATGAATTCGTCGTGCTGCTCGAACGCAGCGAGAGGGGCGGGATTCGACATGGGCGGATTGGGTCAGGCTTCTTCGGCGACTTTGGTGTAGGCCGCGGCGTCGAGCAGCGCGTCGATCTGCGCGGCGTCGGCGGGCTTGAGCTTGAACAGCCAGGCGGCGTAGGCGTCCTGGTTCACGCTCTCGGGCGCGTCGAGCGCGGCATCGTTGCGGGCGACGACCTCGCCGGCGATCGGCGCGTAGATGTCGGAGGCGGCCTTGACCGATTCGACCACGGCGCACTCCTCGCCGGCATTGACCTGGCGCCCGGCCTCGGGCAGGTCGAGAAAGACGATGTCGCCCAGCGCTTCCTGCGCGTGGTCGGTGATGCCGACGGTGACCGAGCCGTCGGCTTCGAGTTTCACCCACTCGTGGGACTTGGTGTATTTCAGATCGGCGGGAACGTTCATTTCATTTCTCCTGAATGAGGACTTTTCCATTGCGCACGAAGGACGGCTTGACCACCTTCGCCCGCAGCAACTTGTCGCGAATCTCGACCTGCACTTCGTCGCCGGGCTTGACGCCGGCCGGTACGCGGGCCAGTGCGATCGACTGGTTCATGCTCGGCGCGAAACTGCCGCTGGTGGTCTCGCCGGAACCTTGGGCGGTGACGACCTTCTGGTGCGAGCGCAGCACGCCGCGGTCGATGAGCACCAGGCCGACGAATTGACGCAGCGCGCCCGCGGCTTGCCGTGCCGCCAGCGCCGACTTTCCGATGAAGTCGCGCGTCGCGTCCTTCATGTCGACCGTCCAGCTCAGTCCGGATTCGAGCGGATTCTGCGTCTCGTCCATGTCCTGGCCGTAGAGGTTCATGCCGGCCTCCAGGCGCAGCGTGTCGCGCGCGCCCAGCCCGGCGGGCTTGACGCCGGCGGCGGCGAGTTTGTTCCAGGCGTCGGCGGCCTGGGCGGCGGGCAGGGTGATCTCGAAACCGTCCTCGCCGGTGTAGCCGGTGCGGGCGATCAGCCAGTCGTTCCACTCGGCGGCCTGGAAGACGATCAGTCCTTCGCTGGCCGCGCGGCTCTCGGGGAATGCAGCCCAGAACTTTGCGCGGGCGTTCGGCCCCTGCACGGCGATCATCGCCAGCTCGGGGCGCGGCGTCAGGTCGACGTTGAAGCCGGCCGTCTGGCTGCGCATCCAGGCGATGTCCTTGTCGGCGGTGCCGGCGTTGACCACGATGCGGTAGTGCGACGGGCTGAAGAAATAGACGATCAGGTCGTCGATGACGCCGCCGTCCTCCTGCAGCAGGCAGGAATAGAGGGCCTTGCCGGGGGTGGTCAGCTTGGCGACGTCGTTGGCGATCAGCCGGCGCAGCCAGGCCTGGGCGTCGCAGCCGCGGACGTCGACGGCGCGCATGTGCGAGACGTCGAACATGCCGGCGTCGCGGCGCACGAGGTGGTGCTCCTCGAGCTGCGAACCGTAGTGGATGGGCATGTCCCAGCCGGCAAAATCGACGATCTTGGCGCCGGCTGCGACGTGGAGGTCATACAGAGGGGTGTGTTTTCCCATGGCTCAAAGGCTTATCCGAAGTTGTTCGCGTTGTTTCGCGGCAATGAAAAAGGGCGAAGGCCTATGATTTACCATAAACCTTCGCCCCATCTGTCCTTGGCGCCTGAGAGATTTCCCCCTTCGGCGGGCGGATAGGATCTCCGCCACTCTTCAGATTGCACTGCGTCGTCGGCCCTTTTGCCTGAGCGGTTCCTGGGCTTTGCGCCTTCGGCGGCAAGCCACCATTCGGTGACCTGCTCTCTCCCGACGACCGCCGTGGATTATGCCGGCCGCCGCGAAGTGATGCAATGGCGGCAGGGTAGAATGCGCAACTTTTCTCCGAGCCACCTTTTGAACGCCGACCTCCACTGCCATTCGACCGTCTCCGACGGCCTGCTCGCGCCGGCCGCCGTGGTGCGTCGCGCCCATGGCAACGGCGTCGAACTGCTGGCGCTGACCGACCACGACGAGATCGGCGGCCTGGCCGAGGCGCGGGCGGCGGCGGATGCGCTCGGCGTGAAGTTCCTCGACGGCACCGAGATCTCGGTGTCGTGGGGCGACGACCAGACGGTGCATATCGTCGCGCTTGGCTTCGATCCCGCCTACGTCCCGCTGGTCCAGGGCCTGGGACAGGTGCGCGGCGGCCGCGACTCGCGCGCCATGCGCATGGCGGAGGAACTGGACAAGGTCGGCATCCACGGCGCCTATGAAGGCGCCCTCAAGTACGTCGGCAACCCGGCGCTGATTTCGCGCTCGCACTTCGCCCGCTACATCGTCGAGCTCGGCCACGCCAGGGACGTCAAGTCGGTGTTCGACTGGTGGCTGGCCAAGGGCAAGCCTGGCTACGTCTCGCACCCGTGGGCCACCTTCGAGGACGCGATGGGCTGGATCGCCGGCGCCGGCGGCATCGCGGTCATCGCCCACCCCGGGCGCTACCGCCTGTCCAGGGCCGAGCTGCACCAGATGTTCGGCGTCTTCAAGGACCTCGGCGGACGCGGCATCGAGGTCATATCCGGCTCGCACAACGCCGAGATGACGAGCGAGTACGCCAACGTCGCGCGCAAGTTCGGCTTCCTCGCCTCGCGCGCCTCGGATTTCCACGGCCCCGGCGAGAGCTACGCCGATCTCGGCAAGCTGCCGCTGCTGCCCGAGGACCTGACGCCGGTGTGGTCGGAGTTCTTCTGATGTCCCGCCGCCGAGCCGCCTCAAGGCGGGACGAGCCAACGATCCGGAGGTCGCGCAATGCGCGACCGAACTTCCGTCACCCCTGCCCTCAGGGCGGGGGTCGGGGGGCGGGGGTTTAGGTGGCACAGTATTTTTCGATTCATCCGGTCCAGCCGCAGCCGCGCCTGATCAAGCAGGCGGCGGAGATCGCGCGCGCCGGCGGGCTGCTGGCGATTCCGACCGATTCTGCCTACGCGCTGGCCGGCCACATCGGCGACGCCGGCCTGCTCGACCGCATCCGCCGCATCCGCGGCGTCGACGAGCGCCACCATTTCACGGTGATGTGTCGCGACCTCTCCGAGATCGCGACCTACGCCCGCGTCGACAACGGCCAGTATCGGCTGCTCAAGGCGACCACGCCCGGCAGCTACACCTTCATCCTCGAGGGCACGAAGGAGCTGCCGCGGCGCGTGCTGCATCCCAAGCGCAAGACCATCGGCCTGCGCGTGCCCGACCATCCGCTGGTGCTGGCGCTCTTGCAGGAGCTGGACGAGCCGCTGCTGACCTCGACGCTGATCCTGCCGGGCGAGGCCGAGCCGCTGTGCGACCCGGAGGAAATCCGCGACCGCCTGGGCAAGCTGGTCGACCTCGTCATCGAGGCCGGGCCCTGCGGTGCGCAGATGACCACGGTGATCAATCTCGCCGACGGCACGCCCGAGCTGGTGCGCGCCGGTCGCGGGCCGCTGGCCCCCTTCGGGTTCGACTGACGGCATGGACAGCCTGATCCAGACGCTGGCGATCTATGCCATTCCGGTGATCTTCGCCATCACCCTGCACGAGGCGGCCCACGGCTACGTCGCGCGCCATTTCGGCGACCCGACCGCATGGCAGCTGGGCCGCATCACGCTCAATCCGATCAAGCACGTCGATATGATGGGCACCATCATCGTGCCGACGATGATCCTGATCGCGAGCAAGATCGCCGGCTCCTCCGGCATCCTCTTCGGCTGGGCCAAGCCGGTGCCGGTGAATTTCGGCCGCCTGCGCAATCCAAAGAAGGACATGCTCTGGGTGGCTGCGGCGGGTCCCGGCGCGAACCTCGTCATGGCGCTTGGATGGGCCGCGCTGCTCAAGTTGTCGGTGTCGATGCCGGAAAGCGTCTACAGCCTGCCCTTGGGCGAGATGGCGCGCGCCGGCGTCAACGTCAATGCCGTATTGATGCTGCTCAATCTTTTGCCGCTGCCGCCACTCGACGGCGGCCGCATCGCGGTGAGCCTGCTGCCGCACCGTGCCGCCTGGCAGTTCGCCAAGCTCGAACCCTATGGATTCGTTATCCTTCTGGTTCTGTTGTTCACCGGCCTGCTCGATTTCTGGCTGATTCCGCTGATGCGGATCTTCCTCATGACCATCAAAGCCCTGTTCGGCTTCTAACCATGTACGCTGAAAAAGTCCTCTCCGGCATGCGCCCCACGGGCCGCCTCCACCTCGGCCATTACCACGGCGTCCTTGCCAACTGGATCAAGCTGCAGCACGAGTACCCGTGCCTGTTCTTCGTCGCCGACTGGCACGCGCTGACGACCAGCTACGACGAGCCCGGCACCATCACCCAGAATGCCATGGACATGGTGATCGACTGGCTCGCCGCCGGCGTCGATCCCTCGCAGGCCACCATCTTCATCCAGTCCAAGGTGCCCGAGCATGCCGAACTGCACCTGCTGCTGTCGATGATGACCCCGCTGGGCTGGCTCGAACGCGTGCCGACCTATAAGGACCAGCAGGAAAAGCTGACGCACAAGGACCTGGCCACCTACGGCTTCCTCGGCTATCCGCTGCTGCAGGCCGCCGACATCTTGATCTACCGCGCCGACAAGGTGCCGGTGGGCGAGGATCAGGTGCCGCACATCGAATTCACCCGCGAGATCGCGCGCCGCTTCAACCACCTCTACGGCAAGGAGCCGGGCTACGAGGAGAAGGCCAGGGAGTCGGTGAAGAAGCTCGGCAGTAAGCGTGCCAAGCTCTACGAGGAACTGCGCACCCGCTTCCAGGAGAAGGGCGAGGAGGAGGCGCTGGAGCAGGCCAAGGCCCTGCTCAACGAGACGCAGAACCTTTCGCACGGCGACCGCGAGCGGCTGTTCGGCTACCTCGAGGGTGGCGGCAAGATGATCCTGGTCGAGCCGGGCGCGCTGCTGACCGAGGCCTCGCGCATGCCCGGCCTCGACGGCCAGAAGATGTCCAAGTCCTACGGCAACACCATCGCGCTGCGCGAGGACGCGGAGTCGATCACCAAGAAGATCCGCACCATGCAGACCGACCCGCAGCGCGTGCGCCGCACCGATCCGGGCGATCCCGAGAAGTGCCCGGTGTGGCAGTTTCACCAGATCTACTCGAACGACGAGGTGCGCAGCTGGGTGCAGACCGGCTGCCGCTCGGCCGGCATCGGCTGCATCGAGTGCAAGCAGCCGGTGATCGAGAGCGTGCTGAAGGAACAGGAGCCGATGCGCGAGCGCGCCAGGATGTACGAGGAGGACCCGCAACTGGTGAAGAACATCGTCGCCGACGGCTGCGAGAAGGCGCGCAAGCTCGCCCAGGAAACCATGCGCGACGTGCGCGAGGCGATCGGCCTGGATTACAACTGAACGACGATGCACGCCGCCGGCTCCATCCCCATCCCCGCCTGGCATCCGCTGCCGCCCGCCGTGGCGCCAGCGCCGACTTTCGACGCCAATGCACCGCACTGGCCGAAGGTGTACGGCGAGTCGATGATGGAGATGCCGCGCGATCTCTACATCCCGCCGGACGCGCTGGAAATCATTCTCGAATCCTTCGAGGGTCCGCTCGACCTGCTGCTCTACCTGATCCGCAAGGCCAACATCAGCGTCCTCGACATCCCGATGGCGCCGCTGACGGCGCAGTACCTCAAGTACGTCGAGGAAATGCGCCAGCACAATCTGGAGCTCGCCGCCGAATACCTGCTGATGGCGGCGATGCTGATCGAGATCAAGTCGCGCATGCTGCTGCCGCGCCCGCCCAAGGCCGAAAGCGGCGAGCCGGAGGACCCGCGTGCCGAGCTGGTGCGCCGCCTGCTCGAATACGAGCGCATGAAGGCGGCGGCCAAGGCCATCGACGAGCTGCCGCAGGTGGGCCGAGATTACGAATGGGTCTCGGTGTGGATCGCCGACAAGGTGGTCGAGCGCCAGCCCGAGGTCAGCCTGAACGACCTGCAGGTGGCGTGGTTGACGCTGATGAAGCAGGCGAAGGTCAAGGCCCACCACCGCGTGCGGCGTGACGAACTGTCGGTGCGCGAGCACATGGGGCACATCCTGCGCCGGCTGCAGGGCCAGGGCTTCGTCGGCTTCGAGCGCCTGTTCGACGTGAGCGCGGGCGTGGCGAGCCTCGTCGTCAGCTTCCTCGCCGTGCTCGAGCTGTCGCGCGAACTGCTCATCGAAATCACGCAGAGCGAGGCGCTGGCGCCGATTTACGTAAGGTCCAGGGAATTCATGGAGTCCGCCGATGCTGCAACTGTACAAGCCTGAAGACTACAAGCGGGTGATCGAAGCGGCCCTGCTGGTCGCGCCCGAGCCGGTGTCGCTGGCCGAGCTCAAGAAATTGTTCGAAGAGGACTTCGACGACGACACATGGCGCACCCTGCTCGACGACCTGCGCCGCGACTGGTCGCAGCGCGGCGTCGAGCTGATCCAGCTGGCGACCGGCTGGCGCTTCCAGACGCGGCCCGAGTATCAGAGCTACCTCGAGCGCCTCAAGCACGACAAGCCGCCGAAGTACTCGCGCGCGGTGCTGGAAACGCTGGCGATCATCGCCTATCGCCAGCCGGTGACGCGCGGCGACATCGAGGACATCCGCGGCGTCGCGGTGTCGCCCAACGTCCTGAAAACGCTGGAATCCCGCGGTTGGATCGACGTCGTCGGCCACCGCGACGCGCCGGGCCGCCCGGCGCTGCACGCCACGACACGAAAATTTCTCGACGATCTCGGGCTGCGCAGCCTGTCCGAGTTGCCGCCACTGACCGAAATCGAACGGGTGATGGAACTTGGAAACACGGAACCCCCAGAACAAGAAGAAGCCGTCGAGCAGCAAGCGTAGCCCGCTGCGGGCGCCGACGAAGCGCACCGCCGATGGCGAGGCCAGGCCCGCGCGCGGCGCAGTCGCGGAGGCGCCGCGTCGCGGCCCTGGCCGCAACCGGCCGCCGGCGGCGCCCGAGGACACGATCAAGCTGCAGAAGGCGCTGGCCGACGCCGGGCTTGGCTCGCGCCGCGAGATCGAGGAATGGATCGGGGCCGGGCGCGTCAATGTCAATGGCGAGCCGGCCCACGTCGGCCAGCGCATCGGCCCCGGCGACAAGGTCAAGGTCAATGGCCGGCTGGTGAGCCTGCACCTCGGCCAGCAGCGGGCGCCGCGCGTGCTGCTCTATCACAAGCCCGAGGGCGAGATCGTCTCGCGCGACGACCCGCAGCACCGCGCAAGCGTCTTCGACAAGCTGCCGCGCATCCGCGGCGGGCGCTGGATCGCCATCGGCCGGCTGGACTTCAATTCCTGCGGCCTGCTGATATTCAGCAGCAGCGGCGAACTGGCCAACCGCATGATGCACCCGCGCTACGCCATCGAGCGCGAGTACGCGGTGCGCCTGCTCGGCGAACTGTCGGAGGAGGCGACGAAGCAGTTGACGAGCGGCATCCAGCTCGACGACGGCATGGCACGCTTCCAGCGCCTCTACCCGACGGGCGGGGAGGGGGCCAACCGCTGGTACGAGGTGACGATCTCGGAGGGGCGCTACCGCGAGGTGCGGCGCATGTTCGAAGCGGTCGGCGTCACCGTCAGCCGTCTGATGCGGGTGCGCTATGGACCGCTGGCGCTGCCGCCGCGCCTGAAACGCGGCCAGATGATGGAATTGTCGCCCGTCGATGTCCAGGCGCTGCTCAAGGCGCTGCCACCCGCGGGTCAAGCCCCGGAAAGTCCAGAAGAATCCGCAACATGATTGCATCGCATCGGCTTATGTTGCTATAATTGTCCTGATTTTTTCGGTGCCGGCCCCGTGGCATTGCCACGGAGTGGATCGGCAGGGAAATGGGCAGTGTGCCCATTTTTTTTGTGCTTTCGACATGCAACTGGATGACCTGATCGACAAGGCGGTAAGCGGTCTCGGCTACGAGTGCGTGGACTTCGAAACGAGTCCGCGCGGCCGGCTGCTGCGCGTTTTCATCGACAAGCCGGACGACGAGAAGGGCGTGACCATCGACGACTGCGTGGCGGTCAGCAACCACCTGACCCGGCTGTTCGCGGTGGAAAACGTCGATTTCGACCGTCTCGAGGTGTCGTCGCCGGGCATGGACCGGCCGCTGAAGAAGCCGGCCGACTTTGCCCGCTTCGCCGGCCACGAGGCGCAGTTCAAGCTGCGCGTAGCGGTCGGCAACCAGCGCAACTTCAGCGGCGTCATCCTCGGTCTGCGCGAGGGCGATCAGCCCGACGAGGGGGCCGGTGCGGTGGCGATCAAGGTCGGCGACGCCGAGCATGTCTTCGCATTCGACGCGATCGAGAAGGCGCGTCTGGTGCCCAAGTTCTGATGCAGGAGGATTGAAATGAGCCGCGAATTGCTGTTGCTGGTGGATGCCCTGGCGCGCGAGAAGAACGTCGACAAGGACATCGTGTTCACGGCGCTGGAAATGGCCCTCGCCCAGGCGACGAAAAAGCGCATCAACGACGAGGCCGATGTCCGCGTCGAGATCGATCGCGAGACGGGCGAGTACGAATCCTTCCGCCGCTGGCTGGTGCTGCCCGATGACCAGGTCGACAACGACGAGTCCCAGATCGGCCTCATCGACGCGCGCGAACAGCTGTCAGACGTGCAGGAAGGCGACTACATCGAGGAGGACCTCGAGCCCATCGACTTCGGCCGCATCGGCGCCCAGGCCGCCAAGCAGGTGATCCTGCAGAAGATCCGCGACGCCGAGCGCGAGCAGGTCCTGAACGACTTCCTCGAGCGCAAGGAGCACCTCGTCACCGGCACCGTCAAGCGCATGGAACGCGGCAACGCCATCATCGAGGCCGGCCGCATCGAGGCGCTGCTGCCGCGCGACCAGATGATCCCGAAGGAAAACCTGCGCCCCGGCGACCGCGTCCGCGCCTGGCTGATGAAAATCGACCGCCAGGCCAGAGGGCCGCAACTGATCCTGTCGCGTACCGCGCCGCAGTTCATCATGAAGCTGTTCGAATTGGAGGTTCCCGAGATCGAGGACGGCCTGCTCGAGATCAAGGCGGCGGCACGCGATCCCGGCGTGCGCGCCAAGATCGCCGTCAAGTCCAACGATCCGCGCGTCGATCCGATCGGCACCTGTGTCGGCATGCGCGGCTCGCGCGTCACCGCCGTCACCAACGAACTGGCCGGCGAGCGCGTCGACATCGTGTTGTGGTCGGCCGACCCGGCGCAACTGGTCATCGGTGCGCTGGCACCGGCGGAGGTCAGCTCCATCGTCGTCGACGAAGAGAAGCACGCGATGGACGTGGTGATCGACGAGAACAACCTGGCCATCGCCATCGGCCGCGGCGGCCAGAACGTGCGCCTCGCCACCGAAATGACCGGCTGGACCATCAACCTGATGACCCTCGAGGAATCGGCGCAGAAACAGCAGCAGGAATCGGCGACGACCCGCCAGCTGTTCATGGAAAAGCTCGACGTCGACGAGGAAGTCGCCGACATCCTGATCGATGAGGGTTTCTCGACGCTGGAAGAGATCGCCTACGTGCCGCTGGCCGAGATGCTGGAGATCGCGGCCTTCGACGAGGCCACGGTGAACGAGCTGCGCGAGCGTTCCCGCAACGTGCTGTTGACCGAGGCCATCGTCGACGAGGAGCAGCTGGAGAAGGTGCAGGACGACCTGCTCGAACTCGAAGGCATGGACAAGCCGCTCGCAGCCAGGCTGGCCAAGAACGGCGTCTGCACCCGCGACGACCTGGCAGATCTGGCTGTAGACGAGCTGACCGAAATGACTGGAATCGACGAGGATCGCGCCAAGGCGCTGATCACCACCGCGCGCGCCCACTGGTTCGCGGAAGAAGAATGAGGATGGCACGACCATGGCACAAATGAGCGTTGCCCAATTCGCCGACGAGCTGAAAATGCCGGCAACAGCACTGCTGGAGCAGCTCGCCAAGGCGGGCGTCTCCAAACAGGCATCGAACGACACCCTGACGGAGCAGGACAAGACCCGCCTGCTCGACTACCTGCGCAAGGCCCACGGTGAGACCGCGCCCAAGGCCAAGATCACGCTGACGCGCAAGCAGACCACCGAGATCAAGGCGACCGACGCCACCGGCAAGGCCCGTACCGTCCAGGTCGAGGTGCGCAAGAAGCGCGTCTTCGTCAAGCGTGACCCTGCCGAAATCGCGGCGGAGGCCGCGGCGGAGGCGGCCGCCGAGGCGGCGAAGGAAGCGGCTGCTGCGGCAGCCCTGGCCGAGGCGGCGGCTCCGGTTGCGGCTCCTGCGCCTGCTCCGGTTGCGGTTGCACCGGCGGCTGCGGCGGCTCCGGCTGCACCGGCTGCACCGGCGGCTCCGGCACCGTTCGTGGATGCCGCCCAGACCGCGCTGCGCGAGGCCGAAGCCAGGCGCAGCGCCGGGCTGGCGGCGATCCAGGCGGCGGAGTACAAGGAGAAACAGGAGCGCGAGGCCAAGGCCCGCGCCGAGGCCGAGGCACGCCTGGCCCAGCAGCAGGCAGCAGCGACAGAGGCGGCGCAGAAGCCCGCCGAGGGCGTCAGCGGCACGCTGCACAAGCCGGCCGCCAAGGCGGAAGAGGCGAAGAAGGCCGAGAAGAAGAAGGCCACCGATGCCTGGAAGGAAGAGGCGGCGAAGAAGCGTGCGATCAAGACCCGCGGCGACACCGGCGGTGGTGCCGGTGGCTGGCGCGGCGGTCCGAAGGGTCGCCACGGCGGCCGCCACGGCGGCCACGGCGAGGAGTCGCATGCGCCGGCCCAGCAGGTCGAAGCGGTGGTGCGCGAGGTCCACGTGCCCGAGACCATCACCGTCGCCGAACTGGCGCACAAGATGGCGGTCAAGGCGGCCGAGGTCATCAAGACCCTGATGAAGATGGGCACGATGGTCACCATCAATCAGCCGCTCGACCAGGAAACGGCCATGATCATCGTCGAGGAATTCGGCCACAAGGCGATCGCCGCCAAGCTCGACGATCCCGATGCCTTCCTCGACGAGGCGCATGCCGAAGAACACAAGGATGCCGAAACCCTGCCGCGTGCGCCGGTGGTCACCGTCATGGGCCACGTCGACCACGGCAAGACCTCGCTGCTCGACTACATCCGCCGCGCCAAGGTGGCGGCGGGCGAGGCCGGCGGCATCACCCAGCACATCGGCGCCTACCACGTCGAGACGCCGCGCGGCATGGTCACCTTCCTCGATACCCCGGGTCACGAGGCCTTCACGGCGATGCGCGCGCGCGGCGCCAAGGCCACCGACATCGTCATTCTGGTGGTGGCGGCCGACGACGGCGTCATGCCGCAGACCAAGGAGGCGATCCACCACGCCAAGGCGGCCGGCGTGCCGCTGGTCGTGGCGGTCAACAAGATCGACAAGCCCGATGCCAACCCCGAGCGCGTCAAGCAGGAACTGATCACCGAAGGCGTGGTGCCGGAGGAATACGGCGGCGACTCCCCCTTCATCCATGTTTCGGCCAAGAAGGGCACTGGCATCGACGAGTTGCTCGAGAACGTGCTGCTGCAGGCCGAAGTGCTGGAACTCACGGCGCAGCGCAACGTGCCGGCCAAGGGCCTCATCATCGAAGCACGCCTCGACAAGGGCAAGGGTCCCGTCGCGACGATGCTGGTGCAGTCCGGCACGCTGAAGCGCGGCGATGTCCTGCTGGCGGGACAGGTGTATGGCCGCGTCCGCGCCATGTTCGACGAGAACGGCAAGCCGATCGACGAGGCGGGTCCCTCGATTCCGGTCGAGATCCAGGGCCTCGCCGACGTGCCTGCGGCCGGCGACGAAGTGATGGTGATCGCCGACGAGCGCAAGGCGCGCGAAATCGCGCTGTTCCGCCAGGGCAAGTACCGCGACGTGCGCCTGGCCAAGCAGCAGGCCGCCAAGCTGGAGAACATGTTCGAGCAGATGGCCGAGGGCGAGGTCCAGAACCTGCCGCTGATCATCAAGGCCGACGTGCAGGGCTCGCAGGAGGCGCTGGTGCATTCGCTGACCAAGCTGTCCACCGACGAGATCAAGATCCAGATCGTGCATGCGGCGGTCGGCGGCATCACTGAATCCGACGTCAACCTGGCTGAAGCCTCCAAGGCCGTCATCATCGGCTTCAACACCCGCGCCGATGCCAACGCGCGCAAGGCCGCCGAGAACTTCGGCGTCGACATCCGCTACTACACCATCATCTACGAAGCGGTGGATGAGGTGAAAGCCGCGATGACGGGTATGCTGGCACCGGAGAAGAAGGAAGTGGTCATCGGCCACGTCGAGATCCGCCAGGTGTTCCGCATCTCCAGGATCGGCGCCGTCGCCGGCTGCATGGTGCTGGACGGCGTGGTCAAGCGCAACTCCTCGGTGCGCGTGTTGCGCAACAGCGTGGTACTGCACACCGGCGAGCTCGAGTCGCTCAAGCGCTTCAAGGACGACGTCAAGGAGGTCAAGGAAGGCTTCGAGTGCGGCCTCAACCTGAAGAACTTCAACGACATCCAGGAAGGCGACCAACTCGAGGTGTTCGAGGTGCAGGAAATCGCCCGCAGCCTTTAAGCGCGGCGAAAGGTGGCGATGGCGGCACGGCAGAATTCTGGGCACGGCTATTCGCGGGCGGATCGGGTCACCGAACAGATCCACCGCGAACTGTCGGAGCTGCTGCGGCAGGTCAAGGACCCGCGTGTCGCCCACCTGCTGCCGCTGGTGACCCTCACCGGCGTCGAGATCACGGCCGACTACGCCCACGCCAAGGTGTTCTACACCTCGCTGGCCGGTCACGAGCGCGACGAGGAGATTGCCAGGGGCCTGCGCCACGCGGCCGGCTTCCTGCGCCGCGAACTCGGCCGGCGCGTGCGCATCCATCACACGCCGGAACTGCATTTCACCTTCGACGCCTCGGTCGAGCGCGGCAGCTGGCTGTCGCGCCTGATCGACGAGGCGGTCGAGTCAGACAACAAGGGTGAAAAAACGGGTGAATAAGCCGCGCCGCGCACCACGCCGTCAGGTCGATGGCGTGCTGCTGCTGGACAAGCCCGCCGGCTTGAGCTCGAACACCGCGCTGCAGGTCGCGCGACGCCTGTTCAACGCCGAAAAGGCCGGGCACACCGGCACCCTCGATCCATTGGCGACCGGCCTGCTGCCGCTCTGCTTCGGCGAGGCCACCAAGTTCGCCGGCGAGTTGCTCGACGCCGACAAGGCCTATCGCGCCACCCTCAAGCTCGGCATCACCACCGACACGGCCGACGCCGAGGGGCAGGTCTTGGCGACGCGGCCGGTGAGCGTGACAGTCGACGCTTTCGACGCGGTGCTGCGGCAATTCCTCGGCGAAATCGACCAGGTGCCACCGATGTATTCGGCCCTCAAGCGCGATGGCAAGCCGCTCTACGAATATGCCCGGCAGGGCATCGAACTCGAGCGGGCGCCGCGGCGGGTGACTCTGCACGAACTGCGCTGCCTCGCCTTCGCCGGCGACACGGCCGAGATCGAGGTGGCCTGCAGCAAGGGCACCTACGTCCGCACGCTGGCGGCCGACATCGGCGAGGTTCTCGGCTGCGGTGCGCATCTGACGGCGCTGCGACGCATTCGCATCGGCGAACTCGGGCTCGCCGGCGCCGTGACGCTGGAACAGCTCGAAGGGCTGGAAATGACGGCACGGGAAGTCTGCCTCGCCCCGGCCGACGCACTGGTGTCGAAACTGCCGTGCGCGGAGCTGTCCGGCCAGGAGGTCGCCCGCGTCCTCCACGGCCAGGCCGTGTGCTGGAACGGCGTGCCCGGCCAGCGCTGGCGGCTTTACGGCGAGGGGCGCTTCCTTGGCCTCGCCAGCGTGACGGCCGATGGCTGGCTGCAGCCCAAGCGTCTGCTGGCCGCAAATTTCGCCGCCGGTTCTTGAGCTTATCCGTGGTGCGCGTGTATAATCGCGCGCTTTCCGAAGTCAGACTGTTCGCAAGGATTCAAGAGAATGGCCATTTCCACTGCCGACAAGGCGAAAATCGTTACCGATTACCAGCGTGCCAAGGCCGATACGGGTTCCCCCGAGGTTCAGGTCGCGTTGCTGACCGCCCGCATCAATGACCTGACCGGCCACTTCAAGGCTCACGTCAAGGATCACCACTCGCGCCGCGGGCTGCTCAAGATGGTCAGCCAGCGTCGCAAGATGCTGGACTACCTCAAGGGCAAGAACACCGACAGCTATCGCGCCCTGATCGAGCGCCTTGGCCTGCGCAAGTAAGTTTTCCTGCAACGGATCTCAAAATCGAGTTTCGCGCCATGCGCGAGGCCTGAATCAAATGCCGGCACTGCCCACGCGGTCGTGCCGGCTTTTTTGTGCTGTGCATTGACTGCCAGTGCGGCGTTGGCCGCACGCTGATCAGAAAGGATTGAACGTGCTGACCCCGATCAAGAAAAGCTTTGCCTACGGCACCCACACCGTCACGCTGGAGACCAGCGAAATCGCCCGTCAGGCCGACGGTGCCGTGCTGGTCAACATGGACGACACTGTGGTGCTGGCCACCGTGGTGGCCAAGAGGGACGCCAAGGCCGGCCAGGATTTCTTTCCGCTGACCGTCGACTACATCGAGAAGTTCTACGCGGCCGGCCGCATTCCCGGCGGTTTCCTCAAGCGCGAGGGCCGTCCCTCCGAGAAGGAGACGCTGACGTCGCGCCTGATCGATCGCCCGATCCGCCCGCTGTTCCCTGACGCCTTCTACAACGAAGTGCAGGTCATCGTGCATGTGCTGTCGGTCAATCCCGAGGTCGATTCCGACATCCCGGCCATGATCGGCGCCTCCGCCGCACTGGCGATCTCCGGCATTCCCTTCAACGGTCCGATCGGTGCCGCCCGCGTCGGTTACGCCGACGGCCAGTACATCCTCAACCCGACCAAGGAGCAGCTGAAGACCAGCCAGCTCGACCTCGTCGTCGCCGGCACCGCCACCGCCGTGCTGATGGTCGAATCCGAGGCGCAGCAGTTGTCCGAGGAGATCATGCTCGGCGCCGTCGTCTTCGGCCACGACCAGTCGCAGGCCGCGATCAAGGCCATCAACGAGTTGGTCGAGGCCGCCGGCAAGCCGGAATGGGACTGGCAGGCGCCCGCCAAGGACGAGCCGCTGATCGGCCGCGTCGCCGCCATGGCCGAAGCCGACCTGCGCGAGGCCTATCGCGTTACCCAGAAGCAGGCGCGCACCCAGAAGTGCCGCGAGATCTTCAAGCGCGTGACCGACGAACTGTGCGCCGGCGAAGGCGCGCCGGACGCCGCCCACGTCGGCAACGTGCTGTTCGAGCTCGAGGCGAAAATCGTCCGCTCGCAGATCCTCAACGGCGAGCCGCGCATCGACGGCCGCGACACCCGCACCGTGCGTCCGATCACGGTCCGCCACGGCGTGCTGCCGCGCACCCACGGCTCGGCGCTGTTCACCCGCGGCGAGACCCAGGCGCTGGTGATCGCCACGCTGGGCACCGGCCGCGACGAGCAGATCATCGACGCGCTGGCCGGCGAGTACCGCGACCGCTTCATGCTCCACTACAACATGCCGCCCTTCGCCACGGGCGAAACCGGGCGCGTCGGCACGCCGAAGCGCCGCGAGATCGGCCACGGCCGCCTGGCCAAGCGCGCCATTGCCGCCGTGTTGCCCACCGGCGAGGAATTCGGCTACTCCATGCGCCTCGTCTCCGAGATCACCGAGTCCAACGGCTCGTCGTCGATGGCTTCCGTCTGCGGCGGCTCGCTGGCGCTGATGGATGCGGGCGTGCCGCTGAAGGCGCACGTGGCCGGCATCGCCATGGGCCTGATCAAGGACGGCAACCGCTTCGCCGTGCTGACCGACATTCTCGGCGACGAGGATCACCTCGGCGACATGGACTTCAAGGTCGCCGGTACCGAGAACGGCATCACCGCGCTGCAGATGGACATCAAAATCCAGGGCATCACCAAGGAAATCATGCAGGTCGCGCTGGCCCAGGCCAAGGAAGGCCGCATCCATATCCTCGGCGTCATGCAGGGCTCGATGTCGGGACATCGCCAGGAGGTGTCCACCTTCGCTCCGCGCATGATCACCATCAAGATCAACCCCGAGAAGATCCGCGACGTCATCGGCAAGGGCGGCGCGGTGATCCGCGGCCTGACCGAGGAAACCGGCTGCGTCATCGACATCGGGGAAGACGGTACCGTCACCATCTCCTCGGTCAATTCCGACATGGCGCAGGTCGCCAAGAAGCGCATCGAGGACATCACCGCCGAGGTCGAGGTGGGCAAGGTCTACGAAGGCACGGTGCTGCGCCTGCTCGATTTCGGCGCCATCGTCCAGGTGCTGCCGGGCAAGGACGGCCTGCTGCACATCTCGCAGATCGCCAACGAGCGCGTCAACGCCGTCGGCGACTACCTCAAGGAAGGCCAGGTCGTGAAGGTCAAGGTCATCGAGACCGACGACAAGGGCCGCGTGCGCCTGTCGATGAAGGCCCTGCTGGAAGCCGCTCCGGCCCCTGCTGCCGAGTAAGTCCGGTCGCCCGCAAGGGCGGCTCAGGCAACAAAAAAGGGCGCCGCGGCGTCCTTTTTTGTTTGGCTAGTCAGGCGGCCATCTGCCTTTGGCTTCGGGCTTCGCTTAACGTTCGCTACGCTCACGTTAGCCTGCGCTGAAAACGACGAAGGCCAAGCAACGCTTGGCCTTCGTCTTTGCTTTTAGTTCCGGCGTAACTTGCTAGGGCAAGTTAGCCTGCACCAAGAAACAGATGACCTACTTGGCCATCTGTTTCTCTCGCCGTTCCTCGAGCTCCTTGCAGTCGATGCACATGGTGGCGGTGGGGCGGGCCTCGAGGCGCTTCAGGCCGATCTCGACGCCGCAGCTGTCGCAATAGCCATATTCGGCGGACTCGATGCGATCGATGGATTCGTCGATCTTCTTGATCAGCTTGCGCTCACGATCGCGGTTGCGCAGTTCGAGGGCGATGTCGGATTCCTGGCTGGCGCGGTCGTTGGGGTCGGCGAAGACGGTGGCCTCATCCTGCATGGTGTGCACGGTGCGCTCGATGTCGTCGAGCAGCTCCTGCTTCAGCGCATCGAGGATCTTGCGGAAGTGCGCCAGCTGTTTGCTGTTCATGTATTCCTCGCCTTTCTTGGCAGCGTAGGGCGGGAATTGCTTGTGCAGAAAATCTTCGGCCATGCTCGAAAAATCCGGATTGGGGAAGTGCGCTTTATAAACGAAAGCGCGCCCCGCCGCAAGTCGCCGTCAGGGACAAGATATTCCTGCGCGCAACGATTGACCGGGGTTCGCGGCATCAGTAGAATGCGCGCTTCTCGGGGTGTAGCGCAGCCCGGTAGCGCGCTTGCTTTGGGAGCAAGATGTCGGAGGTTCGAATCCTCTCACCCCGACCAAAGCGTTCCCCCGAATTTGGCAAGCTCATCGGACTGCCCGTAGCTCAACCGGATAGAGCACCGGCCTTCTAAGCCGGGGGTTAGGGGTTCGAGTCCCTTCGGGCGGGCCAGAATTTGGTTTTATAGTGGTGGCTGTAGCTCAGTTGGTAGAGTCCTGGATTGTGATTCCAGTTGTCGTGGGTTCGAGCCCCATCAGCCACCCCAAACAAAAGGCGGCAAGATCTTTCGGTCTTGCCGCCTTTCCCTTTTCTGCATGCTGCAGCGCTGCGACCTGCCGTCAGCCCCGGTTCAGGTGTTCGAGATCGCGTGCGTGCAGCAGGAAGATCTTGCCTTCGGCATGCGCCGTGTCGATCCATGTCAACGGCAGTTCTGGGAAGGCGGCCTCCACGATCTCGCGGTTGTGACCGACCTCGATGGCGAGCAGTCCTTCCGGCTTCAGGTGCCGCGGGGCCTCCGCCAGGATGGTGCGGACGATGTCCAGCCCGTCTTCGCCGGCGGCCAGCGCGAGGGAGGGCTCGCGCCGATACTCTTCCGGCAGGCTCGCCATGGCGGCGGCCGTGACGTAGGGCGGGTTGGAAATGATCAGATCGTAGCGGTGCTTGCCGAGCTTGCCGAAAACATCGGAGCGGACGACGCGGACCTGCTCGTCGAGGCCGTAGTCGGCGATATTGCGCTGCGCCACGGCCAGCGCATCCGCCGAAATGTCGACGGCATCGACGCGGGCGTTCGGAAAGGCATGGGCCATGAGGATGGCGAGGCAGCCGGAGCCGGTGCACAGGTCGAGGGCATCGGCGATGGCCTCGGGATCGGCCACCCAGGGTGCGAAGGATTCGCGGAGCAGCTCGGCGAAATAGGAGCGGGGCACGATGACCCGCTCGTCCACGTAGAAGCGGAAGTCGCCGAGCCAGGCTTCGTGCGTCAGGTAGGCGGCCGGCAGGCGGCGGGCGATGCGCTGCTGCAGGACGTTGAGCACGGCCAGCCGTTCGTCCGGCGTCAGACGGGCATCGAGGAAGACCTCGAGCCGGTCGTGCGGCAGGTGCAGGGTGTGCAGGATGAGCCAGGCCGCCTCGTCGAAGGCGTTGTCGGTGCCGTGGCCGAAGAACAGCCCGGCCTCGGCGAAGCGACTGACCGCCCAGCGCAGCCAGTCGCGAAGGGTCAGCAGCTCGTCGGTCTGCGCGAACATGGTCAGGTCAGCAGGCGCTTCATCACGCCTTGGTAGATGTGCGCCAGCGGTTCCAGATCGGAGAGGGCGATACGCTCGTCGACCTTGTGGATCGTCGCGTTGATCGGGCCGAACTCGACGACTTCGGGGCAGATGTCGGCGATGAAGCGGCCATCCGAAGTGCCACCCGTGGTCGACAATTCGGTGCTGACATCGGCATGGGCCTCGATCGACTCCTTCAGTGCGGCGACGAGCTTGCCCGGGCGCGTCAGGAAGGGCTTGCCGCCGAGCGTCCACACGATGTCGTAATCGAGCTTGTGGTAGGCGAGGATCTTTTCCACGCGCGATTTCAGTTCATCGGGCGTGCTGGCCGTCGAGAAGCGGAAATTGAACAGGATCTCGAAAGTTCCCGGCACGACGTTGGTCGCGCCGGTGCCGGCATGGGCGTTGGAAATCTGGAAGCTCGTCGGCGGGAAATACTCGTTGCCCTCGTCCCAGATCGTTCCGGCGAGCACGGCCAGCGCCGGCGCAGCGAGATGCACCGGGTTTTTCACCTGCTCGGGGTAGGCGACATGGCCCTGCACGCCCTTGACGACGAGCTTCGCCGAGAGCGAACCACGCCGGCCGTTCTTGATGGTGTCGCCGAAGCGCTTGGCCGAAGTGGGTTCGCCGACGACGCAGTAGTCGATGAGTTCATTGCGCGCCTTCAACGCCTCCACCACCTTGACGGTGCCGTGGATGGCGTCGCCTTCCTCGTCGGAGGTCAGCAGCAGCGCGAGCGAGCCATGGTGCCGCGGGTGCATGTGCACGAAGCGTTCGCAGGCGACGACGAAGGCGGCCAGCGAGGACTTCATGTCGGCGGCGCCGCGGCCATGAAGATGGCCGTCGTGCTCCGTCGCCTGGAACGGGTCGAAGGCCCAGCGTTCGGGCGGACCGGACGGCACGACGTCGGTGTGGCCGGCGAAGCAGAGCAGGGGCGCGGCGCTGCCGCGCCGGGCCCACAGGTTCGACACGCCACCGCTGTCGATGCGCTCGAGCTTGAAGCCGAGCGTGGCCAGTCGCTTGCCGATGAGGTCGAGGCAACCGGCGTCGTCGGGCGTGACCGAACGCCGCTCGATCAGCTGGCGGGCGAGCGAAAGCGTGGCACCGTCGCCCATCAGTTCTCCACGTTGAGGGTGAATTCGGAAAAGGAGGCGCCGCTCTCGGTGATTTCGGCTCCCGGCGGTGCGACGTCGATTTTCTGCTCCGTCTTGCCGGCGTTGGCTTCGGTGTTGTTGATCAGCCAGTGCAGGTTGTTGGCGGAGTCGGCATTGGCCATGGCCTCCTCGAGGGTGATGGTGCCGTCGCGGTAGAGCTTGACCAGGGCCTGCTCGAAGGTCTGCGAGCCCGGCGACATGCTCTGTTCCATCGCTTCCTTCATGCCGTTGAGGTCGCCCTTCTCGATCAGTTCGGCGAGGTGGCGCGAGTTCAGCATGACCTCGACCGCCGGCGTGCGGCCGCCGTCGGGTTTCTTCACCAGGCGTTGCGAGATCACGCACTTCAGCGTTACCGCGAGGTCGGCCAGCAGCGCCGGGCGGTTCTCCAGCGGGTAGAAGCTGATGATGCGGCTCATCGCGTGGTAGCTGTTGTTGGCGTGCAGCGTGGCGACGCAGAGATGGCCGGACTGGGCGTAGGCGATGGCCTGCGACATGGTCTCCTTGTCGCGGATCTCGCCGATGAAGATCACATCCGGCGCCTGGCGCAGCGCATTCTTCAGCGCCACCTGGAAGGTCTTGGTGTCCGCGCCCATTTCGCGCTGATTGACGATGGCCTTCTTGTTCCTGAAGATGAATTCGATCGGGTCCTCGAGGGTGAGAATGTGACCCGACTGGTTGGCGTTGCGGTGGTCGAGCATCGCCGTCAGCGTCGTCGACTTGCCCGAGCCGGTGGCGCCGACCATCAGGATCAGGCCGCGTTTTTCCATCACCGCCTCGAGCAGCACCGGCGGCAGGTTGAGCGTGTCGAAGCGCGGAATTTCCGTCGGGATGTAGCGCACGACGAAGGCGGGCGTGCCCTTCTGGCGCATCACCGAAACGCGGAAGTTGCCGACGCCCTCGAGGGCATAGCCGGTGTTCATCTCCAGCGTCTGTTCGAACTCCTTCAACTGGTGCTCGTTGAGTATCTCCTTGAGCAGCGCGTTGATGGTGTTCATGTCCATGACCGTCTGGTTGACGGGCATGGCGACGCCGTTGATCTTGATGTGGATCGGAGAGCCGACGGAGACGAAGATATCCGAGGCCTTCTTGTCGGCCATCAGCTGGAACAGACGGTCCATGGTGCCCATGTCGGTTCTCCTCGTGCGGCTGAATCAGTCGCGCAGCAACTCGTTGATGGCGGTCTTGGCGCGGGTCTGGGCATCGACCCGCTTGACGATCACCGCGCAGTAGAGGCTGTACTTGCCGTCGGCCGAGGGCAGGTTGCCGGCGACGACCACCGAGCCTTCCGGTACGCGGCCATACATGATCTCGCCGGTGGCGCGGTCGTAGATCTTGGTGCTCTTGCCGATGAACACGCCCATCGAAATCACGCAGTTGTCCTCGAGGATCACGCCTTCCACTACTTCGGAGCGGGCGCCGACGAAGCAGTTGTCGCCGATGATGGTCGGGTTGGCCTGCACCGGCTCGAGCACGCCGCCGATGCCGACGCCGCCGGAGAGGTGCACGTTCTTGCCGATCTGGGCACAGGAGCCGACGGTGGCCCAGGTGTCGACCATGGTGCCTTCGTCGACGTAGGCGCCGATGTTTACGTAGCTGGGCATCAGCACGCAGTTCCTGGCGATGTAGCTGCCGCGGCGCGCGACGGCGGGTGGCACGACGCGGAAGCCGCCCTTCTCGAATTCATGGGTGCCGTAGCTGGCGAACTTGGTCGGCACCTTGTCGAAGTAGCGCATCGGGCCGTTGTCCATCAGGCGGTTGTCCTCGAGGCGGAAGGAGATCAGCACCGCCTTCTTGATCCACTGATGGGTCACCCATTCGCCGTTGATCTTCTCGGCGACGCGCAGCCTGCCCTGGTCGAGGTCGTTGATGATGTGGTCGACGGCCTCGCCGACGCGGGCGGGAGCGGAGCCGGGCTTGAGATTGGCGCGGTCTTCCCACGCTTCGTCGATGATGGCTTGCAGTTGTTGCATCTGGTTTTCCTTTGTGTCGAATCAGAGTTTCTGGCAGAAGTCGGCGATGCGCTGCCCAGCTTCGAGGCATTCGTCGAGTCCCGCGACCAGCGCGATGCGCACGTAGTTCGCGCCGGGATTGACGCCGTCCGCGTCGCGGGCGAGGAAGCTGCCGGGGAGGACGGTCACATTATATTGGTGGTGGAGTTCGCGGGCGAAGTCGGTATCGGGAATCGGCGTGCGTGCCCAGAGGTAGAAGCCGGCCTCGGGCACCGCGGTTTCGAGGTGGCGGGCGACGATGGGCGTGACCAGATCGAACTTCTCGGCGTAGAGGCGGCGGTTTTCGCGCACGTGGGCCTCGTCGTTCCAGGCAACGAGCGACGCGGCCTGCACCGCCGGGTTCATGGCGCCACCGTGGTAGGTACGGTAGAGCAGGAACTGCCTGATGACGGCCGCGTCGCCGGCGACGAAGCCCGAGCGCAGCCCCGGCACGTTGGAGCGCTTCGACAGGCTGGAGAACATCACCAGCCGGCGGTAGTCGTCGCGACCGAGCTTGCGCGCCGCCTCGAGACCGCCGAGCGGCGGCGCCTTTTCGTCGAAATAGATTTCCGAGTAGCACTCGTCCGAGGCAATGACGAAGCCGTGGCGGTCCGAAAGTTCGAACAGTCGTGCCCAGTCGTCGAGGTTCATCACCTTGCCCGTGGGATTGCCGGGCGAACAGACATAGACGAGCTGGGTCCGCGCAAAAGTCGGCGCCGGAACCGCGCCGAAGTCCATGGTGAAACCGTGCGCCGGCAGCGTGTTGAGGAACAGCGGCGTGGCGCCGGCGAGCAGGGCCGCGCCTTCGTAGATCTGGTAGAAGGGGTTGGGGCAGATGACCGCGGCGCCCGGGCGGGAGCCGTCGATCACGGCCTGGGCGAAAGCGAACAGCGCCTCGCGCGAGCCATTGACGGGAACCACCTCGGTCGCCGGATTCGGGGCCGGAATGCCGTAACGCCGCCCGATCCAGGCGGCGATGCCCTGGCGCAGGGCGTCGGTGCCCTGCGTGGTAGGATAATTCGCCAGTCCCGCCAGGTTTGCCGTCAGCGCCTCCTTGATGAAGGCCGGCGTCTCGTGTTGTGGCTCGCCGATCGACAGCTTGATTTCCTTGAGCCCCGCCGGCGGAGTGACACCCGCGAACAGTTGGCGCAGTTTCTCGAAGGGATAGGGCTGGAGCAGGTCGAGGCGGGGATTCACGGAGAGGGACGAGGTTGGCGGCACTGGAAGTCGGGCATTATAGGCTACGCCCCCGCCCCGCCGAGGCCAGGACCGCGGTGGCCGCCTTGCTTGCAAGCGCCACGGTCTGGGGGCTGATCTGGTATCCCTACCGCGTGTTCGAGGCTGCCGGTTTGTCGGGGATTCGCGCCTCCGTTCTCACCTATCTCGTCGCGCTGATGCTCGGCGTGCTGGTGCTGGCGGCACGCCGCTGTTGCGAGCGGCCCTCGTGGTGGCTGCTGGCGGTCGGCCTGAGTTCGGCCGGCTGCAACATCGGCTACGTGCTGGCCATGCTCCACGGCGAGGTCATGCGCGTGCTGCTGTTGTTCTACCTCGCGCCGCTGTGGACGGTATTGCTGGCGCGCCTGCTGCTCCATGAACGGGCCGGACGCGTCGGGGCGGCGGTGATCGCGCTGTCGCTTGCGGGCGCCGCGGTCATGCTGTGGCAGCCGCGCCTCGGGCTGCCGCTGCCCGACAAGGGCGCGGAATGGCTCGGGCTCGGCGCCGGCTTCCTCTTCGCGTTGGCCAACGTGCTGATCCGCCGCACGCCGCAGCATTCGATCGAACTCAAGTCGACGGCGGTATTCCTGTGCACGGTGACGCTTGGCGCCGTCGCCGCGATCTTCGAGCCGCCGGCCGCCCTCGGCGGCATGACCCCGGTTCATTGGGGGCTGGTGGCCTGCGTCGGCGTCGTGCTGCTGGTGGTCAATCTGCTGGTTCAGTTCGCCCTGGCCCATGTGCCGGCCAATCGCGCCATCGTCATATTCATGTTCGAGCTGGCGGTTGGGGCCGTATCCGCCTGGCTGCTGGCCGGCGAGGCGATGGGGCTCAAGGAGTGGCTGGGCGGCGCCATGATCGTCGCTGCCAGCGTGGTTTCGGCGAGGGCGGACGCCGCCGCCGACGGGCGGCGTCAGTTCGATGCGGATTCGGGCAGGACCGCCCGATAGAGTTCGTGGCTGGCGTAGGCCATCACCGGCAACACCAGCGGCAACAGGGGCAGCAGCAGGATGCTGCCGATGGTCGCGGCCGACAGCAGCAGCGCCCAGCTCATGGCCGCGATGAAATTGCGGAAAACGATGCGCACGCTCGTCACCACCGCCGCGACCAGGTCGGTGCGACGGTCGCACAGCAGCGGCACCGAGAAGGCCGAGATCGCGAAGAGCAGCAGCGCGATCACCGCGCCGGAGATCAGGCCCCAGAGCATGAAGGAGGCGACGTTGGCCGCGACGGGAATCAGGTCCATGGGGAAGATCGGATCGCCGCCGACCATGTAGCTGTAGAGGATCGCGACGTCGGTGATGAAGATCATGAAGAGCAGGGCGCAGACCAGGGCGATGACCCAGACGGCGGCCGAGGCCCGGGCGAAGCCGGCGGCCACCGTCGCCAAGACGACGGGCTCGCCGGCATGGGCGCGGCGGGCGATGGCGAAGAAGCCGGCGAGAATCGCCGGCCCCACCAGCATGAAGGCACCGGCGGCGGCGACGATGAAGGGGGTGCGGCCGGCCGCGATCAGGGCGCCGATGATGACTGCGCCGATGACGGTGAAGATGCCGGCGTAGGCGATGCTGACCGCGCGCGTCGCGTTGGCCGTGCGCCAGCCGCGTTCGAGCGCGTCGGCGATCGCTTCGAATGTCAGCGGTCGTTCGGTCATGGCCGGTTTCCCCCTCGTTTCCCCCGCATGCCAAGGGGGTATTCGTTGATGCTGCGTGCAATAATGGTATCAAAGGGGCGACGTTCGCTGCCGGCTGCAGGAGGGAGGGGTGTTGCTCAGTACGCTGACCGGCGGTGACCTGGCCTTTTGCGCGGTGGTGCTGGCCATCGCCTATGTCGTGCGCGGCCTCGCCGGCTTCGGCTCGGGGCTGATCTCGATTCCGCTGCTGGCGCTGCGGCTGCCGCTGCAGGCGGTGGTGCCGCTGGTCGTGCTGCTCGACTACATCGCCTCGTTCTCGCAGAGCCTCGCCAGCCGCAGGGAGGTGCGCTGGCGCGAGTTGCTGCCGTTGCTGCCGTTCACCCTGATCGGCGTGATCGCCGGGGTGCTGATCCTGAAGACGGTGTCCGCCGATGCGATGTCCCATGCGCTGGGTGCCTTCGTGCTCTTCTTCGCCTTCTACCAGTTCTTCGGCCTGGAGGTCACGGGGGGCTATTCGAAGGCCTGGGCGGCGCTGGCCGGCAGCTCGGGCGGCCTCATCGGCACGCTGTTCGGTACCGGCGGTCCCTTCTACATCATTTATTTCCGCCTGCGCGGCCTCGACAAGAGCGAGTTGCGCGCCACCTTCGCCGCGACCTTTCTCATCGACGGCAGCGGGCGCCTCGTCGGTTACGCCGCAGCGGATTTATTCACCCGCGACTTCCTGCTGACGGCGCTGGCGGCGCTGCCGGTGATGGCCGTGGCGCTCTACGTCGGCGGCCACATCCATACGCGCATCAGCCCGCGCACCTTCCAGCGCGCCATCAGCCTGCTGCTGGTGGGCAGCGGCCTGGCGCTGCTGCTCAAATGAAGCGGCTGCGCAGCGCGCCGATGCCGTCGATGCGTACTTCGACGCTGCAGCCGGCGGCCATGGCGTCGGTGCCGACCGAAGTGCCGCAGGCGATGATGTCGCCCGGCCGCAGGGTCATGTCCTGGGAGATGCGGCTGACGATCTGGCGCGGCGAGAAGAACATGTCGGCGACCGGGTAGTTCTGCTTCTCCACGCCGTCGACCGCGGTGCGCACCCGCAGGCCGTCGACGGCGATGCTGGTCGCGATCACCGGCCCGAAGACGCCAAAGGTGTCGAAGCTCTTCGCCCGCACCCACTGCGGAAAAGAGGGATCGCTCTTGAGGACCGCCCGCGCCGTGACGTCGTTGACGCAGGTGTAGCCGAAGATGTGCCGCTCGGCCTCGTCTTCTGCGACGTTGCGGCACTCGCTGCCGATCACCACGCCGAGCTCGCCCTCGAACACCACCGGGCCGTCGTAGCCGGTCGGCCTGCGGATGTCCTGATCACCGGCGAGATAGCAGTTGTCGGTCTTGACGAAATAGAGCGGATGCGCTGGACGGGTGAGCTTTTCGACCGCAGCGCGCTCGTGGAAGTTGTTCCACAGGCCGAGCAGCTTGCCCGGCTGGCAGGGCGTGAGCAGACGCACTTCGGCCAGCGGCAGTTCCTCGCCGGTGGGCGCCTTGGCGCCGAATAGCTCGCCCGCATGGACGCGGACACGATCGCCGACGAGTTCCCCGAAGAGCGCGCGGCCGGCATGTTCGCAGCGTAACCAGTGGCTCATGCGGCTGCGCGCTTAGCCGCGGAAGTTCGACTGCGCCGCGAACTCGGCCAGATCGACGCGCGGCGTCGGCTTCCAGCCCTTCTTGCGGTGCTCGGCGACGACATTGGTGAAAATGCCGCCGCGCACGAAGAAGCGCGCGGTCAGGCGCATGAAGCGCGGCTTCACCGCCTTGGCCAGGTCGTCGAGGATGCGGTTGGTGACGTCTTCGTGGAAATGGCCCTCCTCGCGGAAGCTCCAGACGTAGAGCTTGAGGCTCTTCAGTTCGACGCAGAGCCTGTCCGGCACGTAATCGAGCGTCAGCACCGCGAAATCCGGCTGCCCGGTCTTGGGGCAGAGGCAGGTGAACTCCGGAACTTCCATGTGGATCTGGTAGTCGCGGTGGGGTGCCGGATTGGGGAAGGTCTCGAGGACTTTGGCGGGCTGGCTGGGCATGGCGGCGGCGCGGGATTTCAGGGTGAGGCATTATAATGCCGCCCTTTCGTCCAGCCCCATCCTTCCGCGTGCGCCTCACCAAGCTCAAGATCGCCGGTTTCAAGTCCTTCGTCGAGCCGACCACCGTCGTCTTCCCCAGCCAGCTGGCCGGCGTCGTCGGCCCCAACGGCTGCGGCAAGTCGAACATCATCGACGCCGTGCGCTGGGTGCTGGGCGAGTCCAAGGCCTCGGAACTGCGCGGCGAGTCGATCCAGGACGTGATCTTCAAGGGTTCGGGCGGCCGCAAGGAAGTCTCGCGCGCCAGCGTCGAGCTGTTCTTCGACAACGCCCAGGGCCGCGCCGCCGGCCAGTGGTCGCAATACGCCGAAATCACGGTCAAGCGCGTGCTCGACCGCGAGGGCAACTCCAACTACTACATCAACAACCTCCACGTCCGCCGCCGCGACGTCATCGACCTCTTCCTCGGCACCGGCCTCGGGCCGCGCGCCTACGCCATTATCGGCCAGGGCATGATCTCGCGCATCGTCGAGGCCAAGCCCGACGAGCTGCGCTTCTTTCTCGAGGAGGCCGCCGGCGTCACCAAGTACAAGGAACGGCGCAAGGAGACGGAGAACCGGCTCGAGGACGCGCGCGAGAATCTCGCCCGCGTCGACGACATCCGCAACGAGCTCGACAGCCAGATCGGGCGCCTCTCCGCCCAGGCCGAGGTGGCCAAGCAGTATCACGGCCTCAACGGCCAGCTGGCCCATCAGCAGAACCTGCTCTGGCTGAAGAAGCGCAACGACGCCCGCGCCGACGCCGAGCGCCTGGCCCGCGACGTCGAAAAGGCCGAGAACCGCGTCGAGGCCGAGACCGCGCAGCTGCGCGAGGTCGAGGCCCGGGTCGAGCAGTCGCGCGAGGCGCACTTCGCCGCCTCCGACGCGCTGCATGCGGCGCAGGCCGAGATGTACGCGGCCAACGCCGAGGTCAAGCGGCTCGAGTCCGAGATCAACCACGTGCGCGACTCGCGCGTGCGCCTCGAGACGCGCCTGGCGCAGCTTGAAGTCGAGAATGGCCACTGGTCGGGCGAGCTTCAGCGCGTCGAGGAAGAGGAGTTCCGCTGGAAGTCGCTGCTGGAGAACTCGCGCGAACGCGCGCTGACCGCAGGGGCCCGTCACGAAGAGGCGGCCGCGCGCCTGCCCGAAGCCGAGAACGACGTGCAGCTCGCCGGCCAGCTGGTGGCCGAGGCGCGCAAGGCGCTCAACGAAGCCGAGCAGGGCGTGCGCCTGGCCGAGGCCGACCGCGGCCATGCCATCCGCGCGCTCGACAATCTCGCCCAGCGCCGCACTCGCCTCGAGCAGGAGCGCGCCGCGCTCGGTCAGCCCGATCCGGTGCAGCTCGCCGCCGCGCAGGAGGCCGAAGCCCGCGCCGAGGAAGAACTGGCGCAGCAGCAGCAGCGCCTCGCCGACCTGCAGCAGAAGCTGCCGGGTCTCGAGAGCGCGCTGCGCAGCGCGCGCGAGCGCCTGCAGGGCGCCCACCGCCTGGTGACCGAAAGCCGTGCCCGCCACGACGCCCTGCAGCAACTGCAAAGCCGGGTGCAGCAGAGCGGCGAGATCGGCGACTGGCTTAAGCAGCAGAACCTGGCCGACGCGCAGCCGCTGTGGCGCGCGATCCAGGTCGAGGCGGGCTGGGAAACGGCCGTCGAGGCGGTGCTGCGCGAGCGGCTGGCCGCGCTGGCAACCGACGCGGCGACGGCGCAACGCGCGCTTGCCGTGCCGCCACCGCAGACTTTTTCTCTGGCCCTGCCCGATGGTGCTCCGGCACGGCCCGCGCCGGAAAATTCGCTGCGCGACAAGGTGCGCTGCGACGACCCGCGCTGGGCGGCGGTGCTGGACGACTGGCTGGCCGATGTCGCCTGCGTTGCCAGCGCCGGCGAACTGGCGGCAGCGACGGCCGGCATCAAGGTCAGCCGCGAGGGCCATCTGCGCTCACCGCACGGCCTCACGCTGTATGTCCCCGATGCCCGCATCCACGGCGTCATCGAGCGCCAGCGCGAGATCGAGGAACTGGCGGCGCTGATCGAATCGCGCGAGCTGGAAGAAGAAGCCGCGCGCGAGACGCAGCAGGAGGCCGAGCGGCAACTGGCCGAGGGGCAGCAGCAGCTGGCCGAGGCTCGCCGCGCCGCACAGGAAGCGCAGCAGCGGCTCCATGCCGCGCACGTCGAGGCGCTCAAGCTGACCCAGGCGCAGGCGCGCTTCGAGGAACGCGCCGGCCAGATCGATCGCGACCTCGAGGAAATCGGCCGCGGCGAAACCAACGAACGTACCGAGCAGGGGCGTGCCGATGCCGAAGCGCTGCGCTGCCGCGAGCAGCTCGATGCGGTGCGGGCTCGGCTCGAAGAGACGCTCGACCAGCAACGGCAGAAGGACGTGGCCTTGCGCGAGGCGCGCGCCCTCGAACACCAGCTGGCGCGCGAGGCGCAGGAGGCAGGGTTCTCCGAGCGCGAGTGCCTGTCCAAGCTCGAGGACAACGCCCGCGCCGCCGAGATCGCCCGCACCCAGCTGGCGCGGGTGGCGACCGAAACCGAGGCGGCGCGCACGGAAATCGCCGGCATCTCGGATGCCGTGTTGCAGGAGCAGTTGCAGTCCGCGCTCTCCGGCCGCCAGGGCCGCGAGGGACTGCTCGGCGAGCGGCGCAACGCGCTGGAGACGGCTGCTGCGGACTTGCGCATTCTCGACGAGCAGCGCCTCAAGCTCGAGCAGGGTCTGCAGCCGGCACGCGACCGCATCACCGCCATCAAGCTCAAGCAGCAGGAAGCGCACCTCAACGAGGAACAGTTCCAGCAGCGGCTGGTCGAAGCCGGCGTGCATGATGAGGCTGCGGAGGCGGCGCTCGCCGCCGACCTCACGCCGGGGCTCAGGGAAAGCGCGCTGGCCGGCGACATTGCCCGGCTGGCGGCGGAAATCGAAGCGCTGGGTCCGGTCAATCTCGCCGCGCTCGAGGAGCTCGCCGTGGCCGAGGAGCGCAAGGGCTTCCTCGATGCGCAATCGACCGACCTCGCCACCGCCATCAACACGCTCGAGGACGCGATCCGCCGCATCGACCGCGAGACGCGCGAGCAGTTGCAGCAAACCTACGATGCCGTCAACGGTCATTTCGGCACGCTGTTCCCGCTGCTCTTCGGCGGCGGCGAAGCCCGGCTGATTCTCACCGGCGAAGAGATCCTCGACGCCGGCATCCAGATCATGGCGCAGCCGCCGGGCAAGAAGAATTCCACGATCCACCTGCTTTCCGGCGGCGAGAAGGCACTGACCGCGACGGCGCTGGTGTTCGCATTGTTCCAGCTCAACCCGGCGCCGTTCTGCATGCTCGACGAGGTGGATGCGCCGCTCGACGACAGCAATACCGAACGTTTCTGCGAACTGGTCAAGCGCATGTCGGTGCAGACCCAGTTCATTTTCATCACCCACAACAAGATCGCGATGGAAATGGCGCAGCAGCTGATCGGGGTCACCATGCAGGAGCAGGGCGTCTCCCGCGTCGTCGAGGTCGATGTTCAGGAAGCGCTGCTCATGACGAAGGAGGCTGCCTAGCCATGGCCATCAGCGAACTGCAGCTTGCCCTGATCGGCGTCGGCGCCGCCGCCGTCGCCGGGGTCTGGGGCTACAACAAGTGGCAGGAGCGCAAGCACCGGCAGCTGGCCGAGCGCATCCTCCGCGGCGGCGGGCAGACCGATGTTCTGCTCGATGCGACCGCTGCGCCTAAGGGTGTCGGTGCGACGGGCGACGATGCGGTCATCGATTCGACGCAGCGTGTCGAGCCGGTGTTTCCGCCGGAGACGGAGGTCGAGCCGCTTGCCGCCGACGCGTCCGACTCGCCCTGGGCCGACCCCTTGGCCGACGGCGTCGGCCGTCTCGAGTTCGTCGAGGCTGTTGCGGCACCGGCCCTGTGGGCCGCCCAGGCTGAATGGGCCGGCCATCTGGCGAAGCCGCTGAACTGGGTCGCGCAGGTCGGCGGCGAGTGGCGGCGGCTGACGGCGCACGATGCCGGTCGCTACACCGTCTTCCTCGCAGCGCAGCAGCTCGCCGACCGTCGCGGTGCCGTCAGCGAAACCGAACTTACGGTATTCGCCGAAGGCGTGCGTCACCTCGCGGCGCAACTCGGCGGCGTGGCCACGGTGCCCGAGGTCGGCACGATGCTGGAGCAGGCCCGGGCCCTCGACGAGTTCTGCGCCGGCGTCGACGTCCAGCTCAGCATCAACATCGCCGATCCGGGCGGCACGGCCTTCGCCGGCACCAAGCTGCGCGGCCTGGCCGAGGCCGCCGGCATGAAGCTCGACGACGACGGCCGCTACCACGCCTGCGACGAGCAGGGCGAGACGCTCTACACCCTGGGCAATCTCGGCGTCGAGCTGTTCGAGGCGGATTCCCTCGGCTCGCTGGCGACGCACGGTGTCACGCTGACGCTGGACGTGCCCAATGTCGGACAGGGCGCTCGCGTTTTCGACCGCATGGTGGTGACGGCGCGGCAGTTCGCCCAGGGCCTCGGCGGCGTGCTGGTCGACGCCCAGCGCGCGCCGCTGACCGACGCGATGATCGCCGGCATCCGCGCCAAGATCGAGGAAATCCAGGTGCGGATGGAAGCGCGGCAGATCGTCGCCGGCTCCGCCCGCGCCCATCGCCTGTTCTCCTGATGCAGAGCACGGCCGAGCGTGCGTGCCGCCTCCGGACCGCCGGAGTCGAACGTGTCGTCTGAGAAGTCGGCGGCCGGCGACACTCGCGGGCGCTTCGCCCCCGCCTCCGGCGGGTCTCCCTTCGCTGCTCGCGCCGCCATCCTCCGCGCCGAGATCGAGCGCCACAACCACGCCTATTACGTACTCGATGCACCCACCATACCCGACGCCGAGTACGACAAGCTGTTCCGCGAACTGGTCGAGCTGGAGCAGGCCCATCCCGAGCTGGCCGTGCCAGATTCGCCGACGCAGCGCGTCGGCGGCGCGCCGCTCGCGGAGTTCGGCCAGATGCAGCACCGCGTGCCGATGCTCTCGCTCAACAACGCTTTCAGTGCCGAAGAGGCGGCCGCGTTCGATCGGCGTTGTCGCGACGGACTCGGCCTCGATGAAATCGCGTATGCGGTCGAGCCGAAGTTCGACGGCCTTGCCATCACGCTGATCTACGAGGACGGCGTGTTCGTGCAGGGTGCGACGCGCGGCGACGGCTTCACCGGCGAGGACGTCACCGCCAACCTGCGCACGGTGAAGAGCATCCCCTTGCGTCTTGCCGCTGATGCGCCGTGTCGGCTGGAGGTCCGCGGCGAAGTTTTGATGTACCGCGCCGAGTTCGAGAAGCTCAACCGTCGTCAGCGCGAGCGCGGCGAGAAGGAATTCGCCAATCCGCGCAACGCCGCCGCCGGCAGCCTGCGCCAGCTCGACTCGAAGATCACGGCGCGGCGGCCGCTGCGCTTCTTCGCCTATGGCGTCGCCGATGTCGCCGCCGTGACGCCGGCGCCGATTTTTCATGCCGAGATGATGGACCGGCTGGCGGCCTGGGGCTTCCCGGTCGCGGCCGAGCGCGATGTCGTGCGCGGGGCGGCGGGGTTGGCAGACTACTATGCCCGCATCGGCGCCGCGCGCCCGGGTTTGCCCTACGACATCGACGGCGTGGTGTACAAGGTCAATCGCCTGGCCGACCAGGATCGGCTCGGCTTCGTCTCGCGGGCGCCGCGTTTCGCCATCGCCCACAAGTTCCCGGCCGAGGAGGCCTTGACCACGGTCGAGGCGATCGAGGTCCAGGTCGGCCGCACCGGCGCGCTGACGCCGGTGGCGCGCCTCGTACCGGTCTTCGTCGGTGGCGTGACCGTCACCAACGCGACCTTGCACAACGAGGACGAGGTGCGGCGCAAGGACGTGCGCATCGGCGACACGGTGATCGTGCGCCGCGCCGGCGACGTGATTCCCGAGGTCGTCGCCATCGTGCCCGAGCGGCGCCCCATCATGGCGCCGGAGTTCCACATGCCGAAGAAATGTCCGGTCTGCGGCTCGGCGGTGGAGAGACCCGAGGACGAGGCGATCGCGCGCTGCAGCGGCGGCCTGTTCTGTCCGGCACAGCGCAAGCAGGCGCTGCTGCATTTCGCCTCGCGCCGTGCGATGGACATCGAGGGCCTCGGCGAGAAGCTGGTGGAGCAACTCGTCGACAACGCCATCGTCAAGACGCCGGCCGACCTCTACAAGCTTGGTCTTCTGGCGCTGGCCAACCTCGAGCGCATGGCCGCGAAGTCGGCCGCCAACATTCTTGCCGCGATCGAGAAGAGCCGCGCGACGACGCTGGCTCGCTTCATTTACGCGCTCGGCATCCGCAACGTCGGCGAGGCCACGGCCAGGGACCTGGCGCGTCACTTCGGCGGCCTCGACGCGCTGCTGGCCGCCGATGAATCGGCGCTGCAGCATGTGCCCGACGTCGGACCGGTGGTGGCGGCCTCGATCGCCCGCTTCTGCGCCGAGCCGCACAACGTCGAAGTGATCGAACAGCTGCGCGCCGCCGGCGTGCATTGGCCGGAGGGAGTGCCGGCCGCGGCCGTGACCTCGGCCATCGCCGGCAAGACTTTCGTGCTCACCGGCACGCTCCCGACGCTGACGCGCGAGGCCGCGAAGGAACTGATCGAGGCCCGCGGCGGCAAGGTCGCCGGGTCGGTGTCGAAGAAGACTGATTACGTCATTGCCGGCGCGGAAGCCGGCTCGAAACTCGACAAGGCGCAACAAGTCGGGGTTACCATCCTCGACGAGGCGCAATTCCTGGAGCTGATCGATTCATGAGACACGTGACCAAAGCGGTATTTCCCGTTGCAGGCCTAGGCACCCGCTTCCTGCCGGCGACCAAGGCGAGTCCCAAGGAGATGCTGCCCATCGTAGACAAGCCGCTCATCCAGTACGCGGTCGAGGAAGCCGTCGAGGCGGGCATCACCGACATGATCTTCGTCACCGGCCGTTCCAAGCGCGCGATCGAGGATCATTTCGACAAGGCCTACGAACTCGAGAGCGAACTCGAACTGCGTGGCAAGACGGAGATGCTGGAATTCGTGCGCAACATGCTGCCGAAGAACATCAACTGCATCTACATTCGCCAGGCCGAGGCGCTGGGTCTCGGCCATGCCGTGCTCTGTGCCAAGCACGTCATCGGCAGCGACCCCTTTGCGGTACTGCTGGCCGACGACCTGCTCGACAATGATCCCGCCGTGCTCAAGCAGATGGTCGATGTCTATGGCTACTACCACTGCTCGGTGCTCGGCGTGCAGGACGTGCCGCGCGAGGAAACCAAGAACTACGGCATCGTCGAGGCCAAGCCGCTGGCCGAGCGCATCGAGCAGATCTCGGCGATCGTCGAGAAGCCCAGCCCCGCGCAGGCGCCGTCGACGCAGGCGGTGGTCGGCCGCTACGTCTTCACCTCGCGCATCTTCCATCACCTCGAGCGCGTCAAGCCCGGCGCCGGCGGCGAGATCCAGCTTACCGACGGCATCTCGGCGCTGCTCTCCGAGCAGCAGGTGCTGGCCTATCGCTACCTCGGCACCCGTTACGACTGCGGCTCCAAGCTCGGCTACCTCCAGGCCATGGTCGAGTTCGGACTGCGCCATCACGAGGTCGGCGCGGACTTCTCCCGCTATCTCGAGCGGCTGGGCCGTGGCGCCTGAAGAGGCGCGGCGCCTGCTGGCCGAGGCCGAGCTGATCTGCCCGGCGGAGGAGGTCGCGCGGGCCATCGATCGCCTGGCCGCGGAAATCTCGGCGCGCCTCGGGGAGACGAACCCGCTGGTGCTGACGGTAATGTCCGGCGGCATCTACTTCGCCGGGCAGCTGCTGCCCAGGCTCGCTTTCCCGCTCGAGTGCGACTACCTCCATGCCACCCGCTACCGCAACACCACGCAGGGCCACGACATCGAGTGGCTCGCCGAGCCGCGCACGCCGGTGGCGGGACGCACCGTGCTGCTGCTCGACGACATCCTCGACGAGGGCATCACCCTCGCGGCGATCAAGCAGCGCCTGCTCGCGCAGGGCGCCCGGGAATGCCTGACCGCGGTGCTGACCGAGAAGGATCTCGCCGGTCGCGACAAGCCCGCATGCGCCGACTTCGTCGGCCTGACCCTGCCGGATCGCTACGTCTTCGGCTGCGGCATGGATGTCCGCGGCGCCTGGCGCAACCTGCCCGCGATTTACGCGGTCAAGGGCCTCTGAGGCAGGAATGACCCAGCCCCGCACCCGCGTCGTGATCCTCGGCGCCGGCGGGCGCGACTTCCACGACTTCAATCGCGTGTTCCGCGACGACCCGACGGTCGAGGTGGTCGCATTCACCGCGACCCAGATTCCCGGCATCGCCGGCCGGCGCTATCCGCCCGAGCTGGCGGGCTCGCACTATCCCGAGGGCATCCCGATCGTGGCCGAGGCCGAGCTGGAAGCGCTCTGCCGGCGCCACGCCATCGAGCGCGTCGTGTTCGCCTACAGCGATGTGCCGCACGCGCACGTGATGCATCTGGCCTCGCGGGCACTGGCTGCCGGCGCCGACTTCGAGCTGCCCGGTCCGGCCGCGACGCAGGTCGTCGCCGGCGTGCCGGTCATCGCCGTGTCCGCGGTACGCACAGGCTGCGGCAAGTCGCAGACGGCGCGCTACCTCTCCCGCCTGCTGCGGGACGCGGGTCGGCGCGTTGCGGTGATCCGCCATCCCATGCCCTACGGCGACCTCTCGCGCCAGGCGGTGCAGCGCTTTGCCGCGCGCGCCGATCTCGACGCGGCGGCCTGCACCATCGAGGAACGCGAGGAGTACGAGCCGCACCTCGTCGCCGGCAACGTGGTGTTCGCCGGCGTCGATTACGCGCGGATCGTCGAGCGGGCGCAGGCCGAGGCCGACCTGATTCTGTGGGACGGAGGCAACAACGACTTTCCCTTCCTGCGCCCGGACCTGCACATCGTGCTGGTCGATGCGCTGCGGCCCGGCCAGGTGGCGAGCCATCATCCGGGCGAGGCGGTGCTGCGCATGGCCGACGTCATCGTCGTCGCCAAGTGCGATGCCGCGTCGGTGGAAGCGGTGGAGCAGGTCACCTCGGCGGCCCGCGCCGTCAATCCGCATGCCGCGATCGTGCGGGCGGCGTCGCCGGTCCGCCTCGACGACGGCGAGACCGTGCGCGGACGGCGCGTGCTGGTGGTCGAGGACGGGCCGACGCTGACGCACGGGGGCATGCCCTGGGGTGCCGGCCACGTCGCGGCCCTGCGGGCCGGGGCGCAACTCGTCGATCCGCGGCCCTACGCCGCGCCCGGCCTGCGGGAGGCCTTCGCCGCCTATCCGCACATCGGCCCGGTGCTGCCGGCGCTCGGCTACTCGCCGGCGCAGGTCGAGGCGCTGCGGCAGAGCATCGCGGCCACGCCGGCCGACGTCGTCGTGGCCGCCACCCCGATCGACCTCGCCGCGCTGATCGAAATCGACAAGCCGGTGGTACGTGTCCGTTACGAATTCGCCGAAATGGAAGTGCCGGGTCTGGTCGGCGCCGTCAGGGATTTCCTGGCGTGCTTACAAGCCTAGCCGTACACCTTGCACATCAGCGGGCTGACCGTCGGATTCGAGAGGTAGCCGATCGCGGACAGTATTGCGGCGGCGATGGCCAGGCGCCTGGCCCGGACCAGCCACGGCGACCACCGCCAGCTCTCAAGAAACACGACTGGCCGCCCCGAGTGTTTCGTGGCCCCTTGAGGCGAGATCGCCGCGTAGCGGCGATCTCGGGGTGGGCTCATCTGTTCTTGCGGCCCGCTTCGAGGCGTCGCCGCAGGATTTCCGTCCGCATCTCGTTGAACTGCTCTTCGGTTTCGCTCTTGATGAACGACGGGCCGACGATGGGCGGGATGCTCTGGTTGCTGGTCGAGTCGCCGCGGTAGGTGATGCGGGTGCCCTGCGCGGTGGGGATGAGCTGGGTCACGCCTTCGAAGCGCTTGAGCGTGCCGCTGACCTGTCTGGACTGGATGCGCTCGTATGGCGTCAGCGTCAGCTCTCGCACGGCTTCGAACGGGAAGTGCAGCGGGCCGAAGCGCGCTGCGCCCTTGGTCCGCACGCGGACGACGTTGTCCTGGCGCGACACGACTTCGCTGGTCTCCAGGTTCGAAACGAACCGGGCCATGTTGTCGAAATCGGTCAGCACGGCCCAGGCCTCCTGCGGCGTGACATCGACCGTGTAGCTCGCGGTGACCTGCACGTCGTCGCCGCTGATGCGGACGGTGACCTCGACCTCGCCGTTGCGCTCGTCGGCAGCGCGGGCCGGTAGCGCAGCGGCGCCGAGGCCGACCAGCAGGATCAGCAGGGGCGCGAGTCGGGCCATGGGTCGTTCTCGATCAGGCCGTTTCTTCCTTGCCCGCGCGCTTGCGTTCGTGAGCCTTGAGGAAGCGCTTGCGCAGGCGGATCGATTTCGGCGTGATCTCGACTAGCTCGTCGTCGTCGATGAACTCGACCGCGCTCTCCAGGGTGAGCTTGATCGGCGTGGTCAGGCGCACGGCCTCGTCGGTGCCCGAGGCGCGGACGTTGGTGAGCTTCTTGCCCTTGATCGGGTTCACCACGAGGTCGTTGTCGCGGCTGTGGATGCCGATGATCATGCCTTCATACAGCTTGTCGCCGGGGCTGACGAACATGCGGCCGCGATCTTCCAGGTTCCACAACGCGTAGGCGACGGCCTCGCCGTCGTCCTGCGAGATCAGCACGCCGTTGTGGCGGCCGGGCAGGTCGGGCTTGACCGGGGCGTAATCGTCGAAGATGTGGCTCATCAGGCCGGTGCCGCGCGTCATGGTCATGAAGTCGGACTGGAAACCGATGAGGCCCCGCGCCGGGATGTGGTACTCGAGGCGGGTGCGGCCCTTGCCGTCGGATTCCATGTTGGTCAGCTCGCCGCGACGGCGGCCCAGTTCCTCCATCACCGAACCCTGGCTCGTGTCTTCGAGGTCGATGGTGAGGTTCTCGTAGGGCTCGCACTTCTGGCCGTCGATGTCCTTGTACACGACGCGCGGCTTGGCCACGGCCATCTCGAAGCCCTCGCGGCGCATGTTCTCGAGCAGAATGGTGAGGTGCAGTTCGCCGCGGCCGGAGACGCGGAATACGTCCGAGTCGGCGGTGTCCTCGACGCGCATCGCCACGTTGACCAGCAGTTCCTTGGTCAAACGGTCGCGGATCTGGCGGCTGGTGACGAACTTGCCTTCGGTGCCGGCCAGCGGCGAGGAGTTGACCATGAAGTCCATGGTCAGCGTCGGTTCGTCTACCGTGAGCACCGGCAGGCCGATGGGGTTGTCGCGGTCGGCGATGGTGACGCCGATGCCGATGTCCTCGAGGCCCGAGATGATGACGATGTCGCCGGCTTCGGCCTCTTCGACCGGCACGCGGTCGAGGCCCTGGAAGCCCAGCACCTGGTTGATGCGACCCTGGCCGACCTGCTCCTCGTGGTTCATCACCACCACGAACTGTCCCGGCTTGATGCGGCCGTTGAGGACGCGGCCAACGCCGAGGCGACCGGTGTAGGTCGAATAGTCGAGCGCGGCCAGCTGCAGCTGCAGCGGCGCGTCGGGGTTGCCCGCGGGCGCCGGCACGTGCTTGAGCACGGTCTCGAACAGCGGCCGCATGTTGTCTGATTCCTCCTCCAACTCCATCTTGGCGAAGCCGTTGAGGCCCGAGGCATAGATGATGGGGAAATCGAGCTGCTCGTCGGTGGCGCCGAGCTTGTCGAAGAGGTCGAAGGTCTGGTCCACCACCCAGTTCGGCCGCGCGCCCGGGCGGTCGATCTTGTTGATGACGACGATGGGCTTGAGGCCCAGCGCCAGCGCCTTCTTGGTGACGAAGCGCGTCTGCGGCATCGGACCCTCGACGGCATCGACCAGCAGCAGCACGCCATCGACCATGCCGAGAACGCGTTCCACCTCGCCGCCGAAGTCGGCGTGGCCCGGCGTGTCGACGATGTTGATGTGGGTGCCCTCGAAGTCGATGGCGGTGTTTTTCGCCAGGATGGTGATGCCGCGCTCCTTCTCGAGGTCGTTCGAGTCCATGACGCGCTCGTCGACCTGCTGGTTTTCGCGGAAGGTGCCGGATTGCCGCAGCAGCTGGTCGACCAGGGTGGTCTTGCCGTGGTCGACGTGGGCTATGATGGCGATGTTGCGGAGCTGGCGGGACATGGGTGGGCGCCTTGGAAAAAAAGGGGCGAATTTTACCACGCGACGGTGCCGTCTCCGCGTCATTTTCGGGAGTGATGCATGCTGGCAATCATCGGCGGCAGCGGCCTGACGCAGCTGGCCTATCTCAACGTCACCCACCGCGAGGTGGTGCGCACGCCCTACGGCGAGCCATCCGGCATTCTCAACTTCGGCCGCATCGGTTGTCGCGACGTGGTCTTCATCGCGCGCCACGGCCACGGCCACACCATCCCGCCGCACCTGGTGAATTACCGCGCCAACGTCTGGTCGCTGGCCCGCGCGGCGCACGCCGAAGGCATCGTTTCGGTGGCATCGGTCGGCGGCATCCGCAGCGACCTCAAGCCCGGCGTCGTCGTCGTGCCGCACCAGATCCTCGACTACACCTGGGGCCGCAAGCATACCTACGAGGAGGGCGGCGACACCCAGGTCGCGCATGTCGATTTCACGGAACCCTACGACGCGACGCTGCGCCAGGGCCTGCTGGCCGCGGCGACGGATGCCGGCGAGCTCGTGGTCGACGGTGCGGTCTACGCCACCACCCAGGGGCCGCGGCTGGAAACCGCGGCGGAGATCAACTGCATCGAGCGCGACGGCGGCGACATCGTCGGCATGACCGGCATGCCCGAGGCGAGCCTCGCGCGCGAGCTCGATGTGCCCTACGCCGCGATCTGCGTCGTCGCCAACTGGTGCGCCGGACGCCACGACTCGGCCAACGGCATCCGCTTCGACGCCATCGAGGGGCTGCTGCAGGACACGCATGCCCGGGTGCGGCGCATCATCGAGCACTTCTGCGTGGCATGATCCGCGAGGTGCTGCGCATGGGCGATCCGCGCCTGCTGCGCGTCGCGCGCCCGGTCGAGCGTTTCGACACGCGGGAACTGCGCCAGCTGCTCGCCGACATGCGCGACACCATGGCCCATCTCGACGGCGCCGGGCTGGCCGCGCCGCAGATTGGCGTCGACCTGCGGGTGGTGATCTTCGGCGTCGAGTCGAACCCGCGTTATCCGCAGGTCGAGGCGGTGCCCGACACCGTGCTCATCAACCCCGAGCTCACGCCGCTGGGAAGCGAAGAGGAGGAGGGCTGGGAAGGCTGTCTTTCCGTGCCGGGCATGCGCGGCTGGGTGCCGCGGCTCTCGCGCCTGCGCTATGCCGGCTTCGACGAACGGGGCCGCCGTTTCGAACGCGAGGTGGCGGGTTTCCATGCCCGCGTGGTGCAGCACGAATGCGACCACCTCGACGGCATCCTCTACCCGATGCGAATCCGCGACTTCGGCAGGTTCGGTTTCACCGACGTGCTGTTCCCCGACGGCGCGGTGGCGCCGGACGATTGATGCCGCTCCAGCGTCTTCTCCTCCTCCTCATCGCCCCGCTGTTCCTCGCCGCCTGCGGCGGCGGGCACAAGGCGCAGCCGCTGCCGGCGGGCGCGGCGGTGCTCGCGTTCGGCGACAGCGTCACCTTCGGCACCGGTGCCGCCCCCGGCGAGGACTACCCGACGCGGCTGGCGGCGATCACCGGCTGGACCATCACCAACGCCGGCATTCCCGGCGACACCACCGAGGCGGCCAGGGGGCGCATCCGTGCCGCGCTGGAGCAGTCGAATCCCGCGCTGGTGATCGTCGAACTCGGCGGCAACGACTTCCTGCGGCGGCGGCCCGAGAAGCAGATCAAGGAGGACCTGCGCAAGATCCTTGCCACAGTGCGCGCCGCCAGGATTCCGGTGGTGCTGGTCGCCGTGCCGCGCTTCTCGCTGCTCGGCGCGGTCGTGGGCGCCTTGCCCGACGCGGAGCTCTACGAGCAGCTGGCCGAGGAGGAGAAGGTGCCGCTGGTGCCCAAGGTCTTCGGGCGCATCCTCGCCGACCCCGGGCTCAAGGCGGACCAGATTCACCCCAACGCCGAGGGCTACCGCCAGCTGGCCGACGGGATCGCCGAAGGCCTGCGCAAGGCCGGTTTCCTGGCCAGGTAGCCGGCTGCAGGGAAAAGTCGGCGCTGGCGGCACGGTGATTCGGGCGGCGCGTCAGCTTCCCGAAATCTGCCCGTGGCTATACTTTCCAATCTGCGAGGAGGAACGAGCGTGAGCTTCAAGGCCTATCTGATCGAGCAGCAGGACGGCAAGGTGGGGAGCGGCTTCGTCGACATGGACGAGAGCCGGCTCGATCCGGGCGAGGTGACGATCCGCGTCGCCTGGTCGAGCGTCAATTACAAGGATGCGCTGGCGGCGACCGGGGCCGGCCGCATCATCCGGCGTTTCCCCTGCATCGGCGGCGTCGACCTCGCCGGCACGGTGACGGCGAGCGCCGATCCGCGCTTCGTTCCCGGCGAGGAAGTGATCGCCACCAGCTACGACATCGGCGTCGCCCACCACGGCGGCTATGCGGAAGTGGCGTGCGTGCCGGCCGACTGGGTCATCAAGCGCCCGGCCGGCCTCACGCTGAAGGAGGCGATGGCGCTCGGCACGGCGGGTTTCACCGCGGGCCTGGGCATCGTGCGCATGGAGGAGAACGGCCTGCGCCCCGACAAGGGCCCGGTCGTCGTCTCAGGCGCGACCGGCGGCGTCGGCAGCCTCGCCATCGACATGCTGGCCGGGCGGGGCTACGAGGTGGTCGCGCTGACCGGCAAGGAAAGCGAAACGGACTATCTCAAGAGTATCGGCGCCAAGGAAGTCCTGCTGCGACAGTCGCTCGACCTCGCCAGGATCAAGCCGCTAGGCAATGAAATGTGGGCGGGCGCCGTCGACAACCTCGGCGGCGACGTGCTGGCCTGGATGGCCAGCACCATGAAGCGAGGCGGCACCATCGCCAGCATCGGCCTGGCCGCGAGCATGAGCCTCAACACCACGGTGGCGCCCTTCATCCTGCGCGGCGCCTGCCTGCTGGGCATCGACTCGGGTTACACCGGCGAGCCCTACCGCCACGGCGTCTGGCAGCGCCTGGCCACCGACCTCAAGCCCAAGCATCTGGCGGCGATGACGCGGACCATCGCCTTCGCCGACCTGCCGCAAGTGTTCGACGATTTCATCCAGGCGCGCGCCCATGGCCGCGTCGTGGTCGAGATCGGCGCCTGACCATCCACAAGAACGAAACGGGAGCGAGACATGGCCAGTTACAAGGAATTTCACAAGCGTTCCATCGAGCAGCCGGACGCCTTCTGGGGCGAGGAGGCGAAACTGATCGACTGGCACAAGCCGCCGCAGCAGATCTGCGACTACTCGCGCCCGCCCTTCGTCAAATGGTTCGTCGGCGGCGAGACCAACCTCTGCCACAACGCGGTCGACCGCCACGCCGCCGCCCGTCCCAACGACCGCGCGCTGATCTACGTCTCGACCGAGACCAACGAGGAGAAGGTCTATACCTTTGCCGAGCTCAAGTCCGAAGTGATGCGCATGGCGGCGATCATGCAGTCGCTCGGCGTCGGCAAGGGCGACCGCGTGCTGATCTACATGCCGATGATCGCCGAGGCCTGCTTCGCCATGCTCGCCTGCGTCCGCATCGGCGCGATCCACTCGGTGGTGTTCGGCGGCTTCGCCTCGGGTTCGCTGGCGACCCGCATCGACGACGCCAAGCCCAAGCTCATCGTTTCGTCGGATGCCGGCATGCGCGGCGGCAAGGCCGTGCCATATAAGCATTTGTTGGACGAGGCGATCAATCTCGCCCAGTCCAAGCCGGGCAAGGTGCTGATGATCGATCGCGGCCTCGACAAGGCATTCAACAAGGTCGCCGGCCGCGACGTCGATTACGCCACGCTGCGCGCCGAGCACATGAACGCCGACGTGCCCTGCACCTGGCTGGAATCCTCCGAGCCCTCGTACATCCTCTACACCTCGGGCACCACCGGCAAGCCCAAGGGCGTGCAGCGCGACACCGGCGGCTACGCCGTGGCGCTGGCGGCCTCGATGAAGCACATCTATACCGGTTTCGCCGGCGAGACCTATTTCGCCACCTCCGACATCGGCTGGGTGGTGGGCCACAGCTACATCATCTACGGCCCGTTGATCGCCGGCATGGCCACGGTGATGTACGAGGGCACGCCGATCCGCCCTGATGCCGGCATCTGGTGGCAGATCGTCGAGAAGTACAAGGTCAACGTCATGTTCTCGGCGCCGACCGCGGTGCGCGTGCTGAAGAAGCAGGATCCGGCGTACATGAAGAAGTACGACCTCTCGAGCTTGAAGCATTTGTTCCTCGCCGGCGAGCCGCTGGACCAGCCCACCCACGAATGGATCATGGGCGAACTCAAGCTGCCGGTGATCGACAACTACTGGCAGACGGAGACCGGCTGGCCGATGTTGTCGACGGTGCGCGGCATCGAGGATACGAAGATCAAGTTCGGCACGCCATCCTTCCCGGTGTACGGCTTCAATCTCAAGATCTTCCGCGAGGACGGCACGGAGTGCGCACCCAACGAGAAGGGCATCGTCGGCGTGGTGCCGCCGCTGCCGCCGGGCTGCCTGTCGACGGTCTGGGGCGACGACGACCGCTTCGTCAAGACCTATTTCAGCCTGTTCAAGGAGCCGCTGGTCTATTCGTCGTTCGACTGGGGCATCCGCGACGAAGAGAACTACCACTTCATCCTCGGCCGCACCGACGACGTCATCAACGTCGCCGGCCATCGCCTCGGCACGCGCGAGATCGAGGAGGCGGTGCAGGGGCACAGCGCCATCGCCGAAGTGGCCGTGGTCGGCGTCGCCGATCAGCTCAAGGGCCAGGAGCCCGTCGCCTTCGCCGTGGTCAAGGACGCGGCGCGCATCGCCACGCTCGAACTGCGCGAGGCGCTGGAGAAGGAGGTCAAGAAGACCGTGGACGAAAGTCTTGGCGCCATCGCCCGGCCCAAGCGCGTGCATTTCGTCACCGGCCTGCCCAAGACGCGTTCCGGCAAGATGCTGCGCCGCTCCATCCAGGCGCTGGCCGAAGGCCGCGATCCCGGCGATCTGACCACCATCGACGACCAATCGACTCTGGAGCAGATCAGGCAAGCTCTGGCGGGTTGAAAATTCTTTGACAGGGTGCGCGATTCGGGTAGAATGCGCCCCTCTTTTAGTTACGGCATTACGTTCGCTAACGCGGGCATGAAGCTTAACTTTTTGCAGGCGCGTAGCTCAGCTGGTTAGAGCACCACCTTGACATGGTGGGGGTCGTTGGTTCGAGTCCAATCGCGCCTACCAACAATAGAAAACGGCCACCCACGGGTGGCCGTTTTCATTGGTGCCGCTGCCTGGATCAGGCGTTGGCACCCTTCGCCGTCACACCCTTGAGCTGCGCCTGCGCCGCAGCCAGGCGGGCGATGGGTACGCGCGGGCCGGAGCAGGAGACGTAGTTGAGGCCGATCTCGTGGCAGAAGGCGATCGACTCGGGATGGCCGCCGTGCTCGCCGCAGATGCCGATCTTGAGGTCGGGACGGGTGGCGCGGCCGCGCTCGACGGCGATCTTCATGACTTCGCCGACGCCCTTGATGTCGAGCACTTCGAACGGGTTGTCCTGCAGGATGCCGGTCTCGTTGTAGGCGGGCAGGAACTTGTTTTCGGCATCCTCGCGCGAGAACGAGAACGTCGCCTGGGTGAGGTCGTTGGTGCCGAAGGAGAAGAACTCGGCATCCTCGGCCATGCGCCCGGCGCGCATGCAGGCGCGAACCACCTCGAGCATGCTGCCGAACTTGTACTGCACGTCGATGCCGTGGGTCAGGACGACGATCTTGTGGATGCGCTTGACGTAGCTGTGGATGCGCATGAGTTCCTCGACGGTCGCCACCTGCGGCACCATGATTTCCGGATAGACCTCGATGCCTTCCTTGGCACAGAGGGCCGCCGCTTCGAGCACGGCCTGGATCTGCATCGAGTAGATCTCGGGGAAGGTGATGCCGAGACGCACGCCGCGGTGGCCGAGCATGGGGTTCACTTCGGCCAGGGAACGGACCTTGCGCAGCGTCTTTTCCTTCTTGACGATGACGTCTTCTTCGAGATGCGACTCCTTGAAGGTGGTCATCGCGTCGTTGAGGCGGCCGAGGCCGTCGGCGTATTTCTGGTAGAGGCCGGGGTTGAGAAGCTTGAGGGTCTCCGGCAGTTCCTCGATGCCCTTGATGGTGTCCCGCAGATGCCGCAGATGGGTGATTTCCATCTCGAGCTGGGCCGCCGTCGGCAGGAACTCGTGCATCGGCGGGTCGAGCAGCCGTACGGTGACCGGCAGGCCCTTCATGGCCTTGAAGATGCCCTTGAAGTCGTTGCGCTGGATCGGCAGCAGGCGGTCGAGTGCGGCCTGGCGTTCTTCCAGCGTCTCGGCCAGGATCATTTCCTGCACGATGGGCAGGCGGTCGGTGCTGTTGAACATGCGCTCGGTGCGACACAAACCGATGCCTTTTGCGCCGAAGGCGCGGGCCTTGACGGCGTCGCCAGGCGTGTCGGCGTTGGCGCGGACTTCGAGGCGAGCGGCCTGGTCGGCCCAGGTCAGCAGGGTGGTGAGTTCTTCCGAGACCTCCGGCTCGACGGTCGGCACTTCGCCGGCATAGACGTGGCCGGTGCCGCCGTCGATGGTGATGACATCGCCCTCGTGCAGCGTCATGTCGCCGATGGTGGCCTTGCGCGCGAAGTCGTCGATGTGGATGGCCTCGCAGCCGGAGACGCAGGCCTTGCCCATGCCGCGCGCGACCACGGCGGCGTGGGAAGTCTTGCCGCCGCGGCTGGTGAGGATGCCCCGCGCATGGAAGAAGCCGTGGATGTCCTCGGGCTTGGTTTCCTCGCGGACGAGGATGATCTTCTCGCCGCTGCGACCGCGCGCCTCGGCGGTGTCGGCATCGAAGACGATGTGGCCGGAAGCTGCGCCGGGCGAGGCTGGCAGGCCCTGGGCCAGCGAGTTGCCCTTGAAGTTGGGCGCGAGCTGCGGTACCAGCAGCTGCTCCAGGATCGACGGGTGGATGCGCAGCAGTGCCTGTTCCTTGGTGATGAAGCCTTCGTTGCACATCTCGACCGAACTGCGCACCATGCCGCGCGCGTTCATCTTGCCGTTGCGCGTCTGCAGGCAGTAGAGGATGCCCTTCTCGATGGTGAACTCGAAGTCCTGGACTTCCTTGTAGTGCGATTCGAGGCGGTTGTGCAGCTGGATCAGCTGGTCGTAGATCTCGGGCATTTCCTGCGCCATCTCGGCGATGGGCTTGGGCGTGCGGATGCCGGCGACGACGTCTTCGCCCTGGGCATTCACCAGATATTCGCCGTAGATCAGGTTCTCGCCGGTGCCCGGGTTGCGCGTGAAGCCGACGCCGGTGCCGGAGTCGTTGCCCATGTTGCCGAACACCATGGTGACGATGTTGACCGCCGTGCCGCTCGCCTGGTCGGGCGTGATCTTGAACTGCTTGCGGTAGTCGACGGCGCGCTTGCCGTTCCAGGAACGGAATACGGCCTTGATGGCGATGTCGAGTTGCTCGAAGGGGTCCTGCGGGAAAGGCTTGCCGGAGTGGCGGTGGACGATGGCGAGGAAGGCTTCGGCGAGTTCCTTCAGTTGATCGGCCTTGAGGTCGACGTCCTGCCTGGCGTGGTAGGCGGTCTTGACCTCTTTCATCTTCTCGTCGAATGGCTCGTCGGGAATGTTGAGCGCGATCTTGGCGAACAGCTGGATGAAGCGGCGGTAGGCGTCCCAGGCGAAGCGCTCGTTGCCGGTCTGCTTGATCAGGCCCTGCAGCGAGGTCTCATTGAGGCCGAGGTTGAGGATGGTGTCCATCATGCCGGGCATCGACATGGCCGAGCCGGAGCGGACGGAGACGAGCAGCGGATTGTCGGCCGAACCGAAGCCCTTGCCGGTCTTCTTCTCGAGCGCTGCCATCTGCTTCTTGACGTCCTCCCAGACACCGTCGGGCAGGCGGTTGTTCTCGAGGAAGGCCAGACAGGCCTCGGTGGTGATGACGAAACCGGGCGGGACGTTGAGCCCGATCTGCGTCATTTCGCAAAGGTTCGCGCCCTTGCCGCCGAGCAGCATCTTGTTCTTGCCGTCGCCTTCCTCGAAGGTGTAGATCATCTTGCCTTTTGCCATCTTGCACTCCCGTATTTTTTGGAATTTATTGCATAGCAGCAATTTTGCAAGAATAACCGATTTCAGCTGACAGGGGAATGACGCGGAAGCGACAGCGAATTCGCCCGCGGCGATTGCTGCGACCGCTGATTTCGTGAGAAAATTCGGGCCATTCGAAAGCTTTGTCACGCAGGGCGGAAGGCCTTTTCGGTGCTTTTCGCCCTGTCGCATTTTCTGGAGTCAGATCAATGCCGGTCATCACCCTGCCCGATGGTTCGAAACGCGAATTTCCCGCTCCGCTGACGGTGGGGGAGGTCGCTGCGTCGATCGGCCCGGGCCTGGCGAAGTCGGCGCTGGCGGGGCGCCTCGATGGCAAGCTGGTCGACACCTCCTGCCGCATCGAGAACGACGCCGACCTCGCCATCGTCACCGACCGGGACGCCGACGGCGTGGACATCATCCGCCACTCCACAGCCCACCTGCTGGCCTACGCAGTGAAGGAGCTCTTTCCCGAGGCTCAGGTGACCATCGGCCCGGTGATCGACAAGGGTTTCTACTACGACTTCGCCTGCAAGACCCCGTTCACGCCGGACGATCTCGCCGCCATCGAAAAGCGCATGGCCGAACTGGCGAAGAAGGACTTTCCGGTGACGCGCGAGGTTTGGTCGCGCGACAAGGCGGTGGAGTTCTTCAAGGGCATCGGCGAGCACTACAAGGCCGAACTGATCGCGGCGATTCCGGCGGGCGAGGATGTCTCGCTCTATCGCGAAGGCGATTTCATCGACCTCTGCCGCGGCCCGCACGTGCCCTCGACGGGCAAGCTCAAGGTCTTCAAGCTGATGAAGGTGGCCGGCGCCTACTGGCGCGGGGACGCCAAGAACGCGCAACTGCAGCGCATCTACGGCACGGCCTGGGCGAAGAAGGACGAGCTCGACGCCTACCTCCACATGCTGGAGGAGGCCGAGAAGCGCGACCATCGCAAGCTCGGCCGCGCGCTGGATCTCTTCCACCTGCAGGAGGAGGCGCCCGGCCTGGTCTTCTGGCATCCGCACGGCTGGACGGTGTGGCAGGAGATCGAGCAGTACATGCGCAAGGTCTATCGCGACAACGGCTACCAGGAAGTGCGCTGCCCGCAGATCCTCGACCGCACGCTGTGGGAGAAGTCGGGCCATTGGGAGCACTACAAGGCCAACATGTTCACCACGGAGTCGGAGAGCCGCGACTACGCCATCAAGCCAATGAACTGCCCCGGTCACGTGCAAATATTCAACACCGATGTGCGCTCCTACCGCGACCTGCCGCTGCGCTACGGCGAGTTCGGCTCCTGTCACCGCAACGAGCCCTCGGGCGCGCTGCACGGCGTGATGCGCGTGCGCGGTTTCACCCAGGACGACGGCCACGTCTTCTGCACCGAGGACCAGATCCAGCCCGAGGTCACGGCCTTCAACGAACTCGTGCGCAAGGTCTACGCGGATTTCGGCTTCCATGACGTCGCCGTGAAGCTGGCGCTGCGGCCCGACAGCCGCGTCGGCGCCGACGAATCGTGGGACAAGGCCGAGGATGCCCTGCGCGCCTCGCTCAAGGCCAGTGGCCTCGAGTGGGAGGAACTGCCGGGCGAGGGCGCCTTCTACGGCCCGAAGATCGAGTTCCACATCAAGGACGCCATCGGTCGCTCCTGGCAGTGCGGCACCATGCAGGTCGATTTCTCCATGCCCGGCCGGCTCGGCGCCGAATACGTCGGCGAGGACAATGCCCGCCACACGCCCGTGATGCTGCATCGCGCCATCCTCGGTTCGCTCGAGCGCTTCATCGGCATCCTCGTCGAAAACCATGCCGGCGCCTTCCCGCTCTGGCTGGCGCCGGTGCAGGTCGTGGTCATGAGCATCTCCGAGCATCAGGCCGATTACGCCGCCACTGTGGCGGAAAAGCTGCGGCTGGCGGGCCTGCGCGTCGAACTTGATTTGCGCGGCGAGAAAATAAACTATAAAATCCGCGAACATAGCTTGTTGAAGCGGCCTTGCTTCGTCGTCATCGGCGACAAGGAAAAGGCCGCGGGAATGGTCGCCGTGCGTGCCCGGGGCAATCAGGATCTCGGGCAGATGTCCCCCGAAGCCTTGATCGAGCGTTTGCTGACAGAGAAGGCCAGCAAGGGCGCGGCGTCCTGATTTTTTGAATTTTTTGGAGAACTGAACCATCGCTCAGGAAAAATCGCAGCGCCTCAACGACGAGATTACGGCCCCTGAAGTCCGCCTGGTCGGTGCCGAGAGCGAGCAGCTTGGCATCGTGCCGATTGCTCAGGCACTGGCAGCCGCCGAAGTCGCCGGTCTGGATCTGGTTGAAATTGCACCCATGGCGCAGCCGCCGGTCTGCCGCATCATGGACTTCGGCAAGTTCAAGTACCAGGAGGCCAAGCGGGCTCACGAGGCCAAGCTGAAGCAGAAGCAGGTTCAGGTCAAGGAAGTGAAGTTTCGGCCGGGTACCGACGAGAACGACTACCAGATCAAGTTGCGCAACGTCATCAAGTTCCTGGCCGAGGGCGACAAGGCGAAGATCACGCTGCGCTTCCGCGGCCGAGAAATGGCGCACCAGGAAATCGGCATGCGCATGCTGGAGCGGATCAAGACGGACCTGGGTGAACTGATTCAGGTCGAGCAGTTCCCGAAGATGGAAGGTCGCCAGCTGATCATGGTGCTGGCACCGACGAAGAAGCAGATCAAGCACTGAGTTTCACCCGCTGGCCGCGCGAGTTTGCGTGGCGGGCGGGGAATACAAGCGGAGCGGGTCATCAAGTGCCTTCGAGGTGAAGGCCACCTGGCAACGTGTCAAAAGAAGGAGATCTTCGATGCCGAAGATGAAGACCAAGAGCGGGGCCAAGAAGCGCTTCAAAGTGCGCGCCGGCGGCACCATCAAACGCTCGCAGGCGTTCAAGCGCCACATCCTCACCAAGAAAACCACCAAGAGCAAGCGCCAGCTGCGTGGCATGACGGCCGTCCATGACGCCGACACCAAGCAGGTTCGGGCGATGATGCCCTACGCGTAAGGAGACCAGACCATGCCACGAGTCAAACGCGGTGTAACGGCGCGCGCGCGCCACAAGAAGGTTCTCGACGCGGCCAAGGGTTATCGCGGTCGTCGTTCCACGGTCTATCGCATCGCCAAAGAGGCGGTGATGAAGGCCGGCCAGTACCAGTACCGCGACCGCCGTCAGCGGAAGCGTCAGTTCCGCGCCCTGTGGATCGCCCGTATCAACGCGGGTGCCCGTGAGCTCGGCATGAAGTACAGCACCCTGATGAACGGCCTCAAAAAGGCCTCGATCGAAGTCGATCGCAAGGTGCTGGCCGATCTGGCGGTGTTCGACAAGCCGGCTTTCGCCGCGCTCGCCAACCAGGCCAAGGCCCAGCTCGGCGCGTAAGCTGCAAAGCTGCACCATGAAAAGGAGGCTCCGGTTCGTCTGGCGCCTCCTTTTTTAATTCGACACACAAGATTTCGCTCAAGTGGATAACCTCGATCAACTAGTTGCCTCGGCCCTGGCCGAGTTCGCCGCTGTGTCCGAACCGGCGCGGCTCGAGGACGTCAAGGCGCGCTACCTCGGCAAGGACGGTACGCTGACGGCCCTGCTCAAGGGTCTCGGCAAGCTGCCGCCGGAGGAGCGCAAGACCGCCGGCGCCGCCATCAACGTCGCCAAGGGCACCGTGGAGTCGGCGCTGGCGGCACGCCGCGATGCGCTGCGCCACGCTGCGCTCGAGTCGCAGCTGGCGGCCGAGGCGCTCGACGTGACCCTGCCGGGCCGCGCCCAGTCGCAGGGCAGCATCCATCCGGTGATGCGCACGCTCGACCGCATCGAGCAGCTGTTCCGCTCCATCGGCTTCGAAGTCGCCGACGGCCCCGAGATCGAGGCCGACTGGCACAACTTCACCGCGCTGAACACGCCCGAGAACCACCCGGCGCGTTCGATGCACGACACCTTCTATCTGCTCGGACCGGACGGCCGTGTGCGCGAGGACGTACTGTTGCGCACCCATACCAGCCCGGTGCAGATACGCACCATGCTGGCCCATGTCGAGAAGCACAAGCATCTCGAACACATGCCCGAGATCCGCGTGATCTGCCCGGGCCGGGTCTATCGCGTCGATTCCGACGCCACCCATTCGCCGATGTTCCACCAGGTCGAGGGACTCTGGGTCGGCGAGGACGTCAGCTTCGCCGACCTCAAGGGCGTCGTCGCCGATTTCCTGCGCCGCTTCTTCGAGAGCGATGACCTCAAGGTGCGCTTCCGCCCCTCCTTCTTCCCGTTCACCGAGCCCTCTGCAGAGATCGACGTGGCCTTCATGAGCGGCCCGCTCGAAGGGCGCTGGCTCGAGATCGCCGGCTGCGGCATGGTGCATCCCAACGTGCTGCGCTTCGGCGGCGTCGATCCGGAAAAGTACACGGGCTTCGCCTTCGGCATGGGGCCGGACCGCCTGACCATGCTGCGTTACGGCATCAACGACCTCCGTCTGTTCTTCGACGGCGACTTGCGCTTCCTTTCGCAGTTCCAATAACCAAAAATGGCCCCCCACGCTCGCAAACCCGGCTCGCTGCCCCCCACGGGGGGGCGCATGTCCTCTTGGGGCGGCCCGGCGAGGACATAATGCAATTTCCCGAATCCTGGCTACGCGCCCTCGTCAATCCGCCGTTGTCGACAGCCGAGCTCTGCCACCTGCTGACCATGGCCGGTCTCGAGGTCGAGGAGACCCGTCCCGCTGCCGCCGAGTTTTCCAATGTCGTCGTGGCGCGCGTGCTCTCGGTCGAGAAACATCCGGACGCCGACAAGCTCAAGCTCTGCAAGGTCGACACGGGCGAACATGGTGTGCTCGCCATCGTCTGCGGCGCGCCGAACGTCGCCGCCGACATGGTCGTGCCCTGCGCGCTGGTCGGCGCCAGGCTGCCGGGCATCGAGATCAGGAAGGCCAAGGTTCGCGGCATCGAGAGTTCCGGCATGCTCTGCTCGGCGCGCGAACTGGGGCTGTCGGAAGATCACGGCGGCCTGCTGCCGCTGCCGGCCGATGCGCCGATCGGTCGCAACGTGCGCGACTACCTGAACCTCGACGACACGTTGATCACCCTCAAGCTCACACCCAATCGCGCCGACTGCCTGTCGCTCTCGGGCATCGCGCGCGAAGTGGCGGCTCTGACCGGCGCGCCGCTGAAGCATTTCGCGGTAGAGCCTGTTGTGCCGGTGCATGACGAGATCCGCGGCGTCGTGCTCGACGTTCCCGCCGCCTGCCCGCGCTACTGCGGTCGCATCGTGCGCGGCGTCAACGCCAGGGCCGCCACGCCCGACTGGATGAAGCAGCGCATCGAGCGTTGCGGCATCCGCTCCATCTCGGCCCTGGTCGATGTCACCAACTACGTGATGCTCGAACTCGGCCAGCCGCTGCATGCCTTCGACGATGCGGAGTTGTCCGGCGCCATCCACGTCCGCTATCCCGCGCCCGGCGAGCAGTTGCTGCTGCTCAACGAGCAGACGGTCCAGCCTTCCGCCGATACCGCCGTGATAGCCGACGAGCAGGGTGGCGCCAGGGCGCTGGCGCTGGCCGGCATCATGGGCGGCGAGCATTCCGGCATCAACGACGCGACGACCGATCTCTTCCTCGAGAGCGCCTTCTTCGCTCCCGACGCCATCGCCGGCAAGGCTCGCGCGCTGGGTTTTTCCAGCGATGCGTCCTACCGCTACGAGCGCGGCGTCGATTTCAATCTGCAGCGCGTGGCCATCGAGCGCGCCACCCGGTTGATCCTCGACATCTGCGGCGGCAGGCCGGGACCCGTGGTCGAGGCCGTCGCGGCCGACGACTTGCCCAAACGCACGCCGGTGCGCCTGCGCAGCGCGCGTGCCGCCAAGGTGCTCGGCATCGTGCTGGCACCGGCGCAGATCGAGGCGCTGCTGACGGGGCTGGGCCTCGGCTGTGTCCGCGACCCAGGCAACGATGGCGACTTCGTCGTGACGCCGCCTTCCCATCGCTTCGACATCGCGATCGAAGAGGACCTGATCGAGGAACTGGCGCGGCTGCACGGCTACGACAACATCCCGGCGCCGCCACCCAAGGCGCGCATGGCCATGCTGCCGCAGACCGAGTCGCGGCGCAGCACCGCCGACGTACGCCGGATGCTGGCCGGTCGCGGCTTCCACGAGGTGGTGAATTTCAGCTTCGTCGAGGCGTGCTGGGAAGCCGACTTCTGCGGCAATGCCGCGCCCATCACGTTGGCCAACCCGATCGCCAGCCAGATGGGCGTGATGCGCTCGAGCCTGATCGGCGGCCTCGTCGGCAATCTGATCGCCAACCGCAGCCGCCAGGTCGAGCGCGTCCGCGCCTTCGAGATCGGCCGATGCTTCGAGGCCGATGCGGCGGGTACACCTGTGCCTGGCTTTAATCAGCCGCTACGCGTGGCAGGGCTGTGTTCCGGTACGGCGTTGCCCGAACAGTGGGGCGCCCCCTCGCGCGCCGTCGACTTCTTCGACGTCAAGGCCGATATCGAGGCGCTGGCGGCCCCGGTCGTCCTGCGCTTCGAGCGGGTCGCGCATTCGGCGCTGCATCCCGGGCGCGCCGCCACGGTCGTGCTCGAGGGCAGGGCCATTGGCGTGATTGGCGAGATCCATCCGCGCTGGGTACAGAAGTACGAGCTCGCGGGGCTAGGCGGGGCGCCAGTGGTGTTCGAGCTCGAACTGGAAGCGCTGCTGGCTCGTGCACTACCCGCGTATCGCGAGATCTCGCGCTACCCGGCGGTCACCCGCGACATCGCGCTCGTGGTCGGCCAGGAACAGGCGGTTCAACCGCTGCTCGATGCCTTGAAGGGGCGGGCGGCGGACATCGTGCGCAGCGTCGAACTGTTCGATGTCTACCACGGCAAAGGCTTGCCTGAAGGCAAGAAAAGCCTTGCATTTCGTATAGTTATGCAAGATACTCAACGCACCCTGTCAGATGGGGAGGTCGAGGCGACGCTTGCTGCGCTCGTCACGACTGCGCAAGCCGGCTTCGCCGCCGAACTGCGCAAATGACCAGGGTTCCGGGGGACAGAATGACACTAACGAAGGCTGAACTTGCCGACCTGTTGTTCGAGAAGGTCGGGCTCAACAAGCGAGAAGCCAAGGACATGGTCGAGGGGTTTTTCGAGGAGGTCCGCGATGCGCTGGAACGCGGCGATGGCGTCAAGCTGTCCGGCTTCGGCAATTTCCAGCTGCGCGACAAGCCGCAGCGGCCGGGGCGCAACCCCAAGACCGGCGAAGAAATCCCGATCACGGCGCGCCGCGTCGTCACTTTCCATGCCAGCCAGAAGCTCAAGACCTCCGTCGAAAGCCTGAAACATGGCGACAGCCAGCCATAGCCCGAGCAGCGATCTGCCGCCGATTCCCGCCAAGCGCTACTTCACGATTGGCGAGGTGAGCGAGCTTTGCGGCGTCAAGCCGCATGTGTTGCGCTACTGGGAGCAGGAATTCACCCAGTTGAAGCCGGTCAAGCGCCGGGGCAACCGGCGCTACTACCAGCACCACGAGGTGCTGCTGGTGCGGCGCATCCGCGAGCTGCTCTACCAGGAAGGCTTCACCATCAGCGGTGCGCGCAACCGCCTCGACGAGGGGCCGGACAAGGTCGAGCACCACGCCGCCGACGAGGCTGCCGCGTCAATGCCGTCGCTGCGCGCCGAACTCGCCGGAATCATCGAATTGCTGCGCATCTGAGCGCGGGCTGCTGATATAATTCGCGCCTCGTGTCGGGGCGTAGCGCAGCCTGGTAGCGCACTTGCATGGGGTGCAAGGGGTCGCGAGTTCGAATCCCGCCGCCCCGACCAGTAATACCAAGGGTTTCCAGTCACAAGCTGGAAACCCTTTTTTGTTTCCCGGCGTCCCGGGTATGCGTCAGGGTATCTTCCGCAGCAGGCTGAACAGGCCCAGCAGGAAGAGGGCGAAAAAGCACAGCAGAGACCATTCGGCGATCGACAGGCCGAGCAGCTTCCAGGCGGGATCGGAGCAGAGGCCGTTGGGCTGGAACAGCATCGGCACCAGGCGACCGGCCCACTCCACGAACGCCTCCCACCACGGCATCTCGGCGGCGCAGGTGGTGTTCGGTGCGAAGCGCTGGATCCAGACCTGATAGGCGGCGACACCGCTGCCGGCGGCGGCGATGGCCGTCATCGCCAGCGCGGCGATCATCCGCGCCAGCGGGCTTGCGGCGAGGACGAGGCCGCTGCCGGCAGCCAGCGCCAGCAGCAGGTAGAGCATGCGCTGGATGACGCACAGCGGGCAGGCGGCCAGGTGCAAAAGCTGCGCCAGAAGCACGCCGCCGCCGACCAACGAGAGGCTGACGCACAGCGCGACGGTGAAGGGCAACAGCTTGGGTTTGAGCGGATTTCTTGTCATCGCCCGGCGATCATACTCGCGGCGGGAGGCGGCATTGCCCGGCCCCGTTGTTCCGTGATCCGGTCAGAACAGGCTGGCGACGACGTTGCGGTCGCGCGCGGCGAGTTTTTCGAGGCCTTTGGTCACTTCGAGCGAGGCGCCCCATTTCATGACGTGGGTCAGGAAGGTGGTGAGCGCGAGTGCCAGGCCGTAGCCGGTTTCGCGCCACTCCTGACGAAACTCATCGAAGTTCAGCGTCCGGGCCGAGAGGCGGCCGCTTTTCATGGGCACCAGCGTGACCTTGTGGCCGTCGTTGCGGATCACGATGGCGGTGGTGCGGTGCGAATCGGTGACGACCATGATGCTCCCTTGTGCGTTCTTCTCGAGCGGATTTCGGCCGCTGGCAACGCGTCTTTGAGTCATCGCGATTGAAGCGCCGCACGCGATTTTGTTCAAGCCGGATTAGCGGGGGTTTACACCCCGACTTGCCAGTTATCCCGGCGCAGTCTTGGGAGCACGATGCCGAAAACAAGATTTCAGGAGGACGTTTCCATGGTCATCGAATCCGTTGAACTTGTCGCATTGCCCAATGCTCCGGTCTGGCAGGAAAAGATCTATCGTGCCCATCTCGACACCGGCGAGGATGTCGATCTTTTCCAGCAGCACTGGGACGTCAAGCTGCCGCCGGAGTCGCTCGTCGGGCTGACGCCGGAGGAGGCGATGCGCAAGCGCACGGAGAAGATGCTGGCCGCGGCGGCCGGCCACCACTGACCACGGAATAGGCCGCCGGCGTCCCGCTGGCGCCGACTTTTTGCTAGCCTAACGCCTCCATTCGAACAGCAGAGGAGGCAAGCATGGGCACGATGATCGAATTCGCGCGGCCTGACGGCGGCCATTGCCGTGGCTATTTCGCCGATGCCGGCAAGGAACGGCCGGCCGTCATCGTGATCCAGGAATGGTGGGGCCTCAACGAGCAGATCTGCGGCATCGCCGATCGCTTCGCCGCGGCCGGTTTTTCCGCACTGGCACCCGATCTGTTCCAGGGGCGCGTGACGCAGAATCCCGACGAGGCCAGCCACCTGATGAACGGCCTCGACTTTCCCGGCGCGACCCATCAAGACATCCGCGGCGCGGCAAGGCATCTCGCCGCCCTCGGTGGCAAGGTCGGCGTCACGGGTTACTGCATGGGTGGCGCGCTAACCATCGCCGCCGCCGTGCATGTGCCGGAGATCGCCGCAGCCGTCTGCCTTTACGGCATCCCGCCGCGCGACTTCGCCGATCCGGCCAACATCCGCGTGCCCTTCCAGGGGCACTTCGCCACGCGCGACGACTGGTGCACGCCTGCGGCCGTCGCCGAGCTCGAGGCGCGCATGCGGGCGCACGGTTCGGCGCCGGAAATCTTCCACTACGACGCGGCGCACGCCTTCTGCAACGAGAAGCGGCCCGAGGTGTACGACGCCAAGTGCGCCGCCGAGGCGTGGATGCGGACGCTCGCCTTCTTCGGCAAGCAGCTGCAGTGAGGTGAAGCGGAGCGTCGCGCCACCGCCGTGTCCCTGCGGCAGCGGCAAGGCATATGCGGCGTGCTGCGGCTTGCTTCATGCCGGTGCGCCGGCCGTCGACGCCGAGGCGCTGATGCGCTCGCGCTACAGCGCCTATGTGCTGGGTCTCGCCGACTACCTGCGCGCGACCTGGCACCCGGGCACCCGGCCGGCCGAACTGGATTTCGCCGGCGGGCCGAAATGGCTGGGACTGACCGTGTTGCGTCACGAGGTGACGGGCGATGACCGGGCCATCGTCGAGTTCGTCGCGCGCTACAAGGCCGGGGGCCGCGCGGGCCGGCTCGGCGAAGTCAGCCGTTTCGTGCGCGACGACGGCCGCTGGTACTACGTCGATGGCGATGTCGACTGAGGGGGCGCCGCGCTTCCTCTGCGACGCCATGCTGGGCGGGCTCGCGCGCTGGCTGCGCGCGGCGGGCTACGACACCCTGCTGGCAAGGCGCGAGAGCGACCGGGAACTGCTGGCGCTGGCCGCTGCCACCGGCCGACACTTCCTCACCTGCGACGGAACCATTCGCGAACACAAGGCAGCGCGCGGCGTGGCGCTGGTGCTGCCGCAAACGAAGCTCGACGACATCGCCGAACTCCTCGGCCGACACTTCGCCATCGACTGGCTGGCACGGGCCTTCACCCGCTGCGTCCTCGACAACGCGCTGCTGGAAGCGGCGACCGCCGAACAGGTCGCGAGTCATCCCCATCCCTTGCCGGGTAACGTCCTGCACTGCCCGGCTTGCGGGCGACTCTACTGGGAGGGTTCGCACCTGAGCCGCATGCGCCGGCGCCTCGAGCGCTGGCAGGCAGCCCGCTAAGCCGTGGCAAGGCCGCAGGGCGGCTCGCCACGGTCAGCCCGCGTCAGGTGCAACGACCCACTTTCCGCGTTCCGGTACGGCGGAACTGCAGCTGCGGTTCCTGCTGTGTCGATCCTTGAGTTCCGCCGAACTGGTTTTCGCCACCCCCGGTCGTCTGGCCCCCGAAGAGGGTGAAGCTCTGCTCTGTCGTCACTGCGGCATAGGCATCGGGCGTATAGACGCCGGAACAGGTGCCGCGGAAATGGCAGGCGGCCGAGCCGTCGCCGAAGGCCTGGACCAGTGCGGTGACCGCCGGGCTCTCGTAGGTATAAATTGCCAGCCCGTAGAACAGATTCAGGCCGAGCCCCAGGACTGCCGGCTCGCCATTGACGAAGAAACCGCTGTGGCCGACCTCGGTGGTGTCGGTCTCGACGCCATCGATGATGATGCCGCCCGAGGCGCGGTTCTGGAAGGCGATGTTGACCCGCCCGGGTCCGCCGGCGTAGGCGGCCAGGATGGTCGACGGGTTCGGATTGTCCGGCTTGCCGTTGAGGACGACCCTGGACGCGCCGCCGAACAGGTCGAGATAGACGTGGTTGGTCGCCAACACCTGCGCCCCGTCCTCGAGGACGATGTCGCCGAATATGGTCGTCAGCGATGCATTGTTGCCTGCGTCGACATAGCCGCCGGCCCCGATGCTGATGTTTCCGCCAGCGGCGATATCGACGTTGAACTGTGCGCCGACCACGTTCTCGATCATCACCTGCTGGCCGATCACCGACACGTTGGCGGCGCTGAAGGGATCGATGCCGCCGCCGCGGAAATGAACTGTGTTGCCGCTCATCGCGATGTCGTAGAGCGCTCCGGCACCATCCGTGGCCGCGAGCGGGGCGTCGATGCCCAGCAGGCCGCCCGCCGACAACAGCAGGTCTCCGCCGGTGGATGTGACCCCGTTGTAGATCATCAGGTCGCCGCCGGCCGCCAGGCTCAGCTGCTTGGCATTGCTGCTGATCGCGCCGACGACGTTCATGCTCGATCCTGCGGAAACGCTCAATGTTCCCCCGGTCACCCAGTTGCCGATATCGCTTCCCGCGGCGACCGCACCATTCGCGGTGAAGCTGATGCTGCCCTTCGCCGCGCTGAAGTCGTAAATGTTGCTATCGAGGTTGGCGTTGCCTGCGGTCTGGTAGCGGACGTTGCCATAGCCGGGCGTTGTGCTGAAGTCGGCCAGACGGACATAGCTCGGCTCCATGCCTGCATTGGTCTGGCGGATATCGATGCCACCAAAATTGCCGCCACTGACCTCGGCCTCGATGTAGAAGGCATTCACGTCGGCGCTGATCGCGATCCCGTCCAGGGAACTCATGCCGGTGGAGTAGAGATACACCGTGTCAGCCACGAAATTGTCGGTGAATGTTCCGTTGTTGTCGACGATGCGCCCCCTTGTGAACACGTCGATCGTTCCCGTGGGCGCCTTGACCAGCGAGGCGAAGATATTGCGGCCGGCTTTGAAGGTGACGTTGGAGCCGACGTTGGATACCCAGAGGGTCGATGTGGCATCCATCACGATGTCGCCATAACCGGACGTTACGTTGGACGCACCGTCCCAGCCGGCGTAGGCGCTGAAACTGCCGCCGATGGTCATCTTGGCATTGTTGAACTTGATGTGTCCCGATTCGGCGCCGTAGGCGCTGCTTCCCCTTGACCGTAGCGTCAGATTGCCCGAGTTGAGACTGGTGTATATCCCCGGCACGACCTCGATGCCGCCGCCACCGGACGTGTCGATGGTCACCGGACCGCCGGAAAGGGCGCTGTCGATGGTGGTCCAGTACGCGCTGTCGATGGTGATTTCCGCCGGGTCGAGCAGGAGCATGCCGGCCTTGCCCCTGGGGGCACGGCGATCTGCGAAGCCGGTGAAGTCCAGCGTCTGTTTTCCGGAAACCTCGACGAAGCCGCCGTCCCCGCCCTCGGCGCCGCCGCGGGCGGAGATATCGCCGTAGGCGCGGGTCGTATCGTCGGCCCAGACGATCACCGTGCCGCCATCGCCGACTTTTTTGGCGTCGGCGACGAGGCGGCTGTTCGGCCCGAAATAGGTCCTCTGCGCATTGCGCACGGCGGGATTCCTGCCCTGGTAATCGCCGCCGACCATGATCCGGCCGCCGCCCCGCTCGCCGCTGGCGTCGATGCGCGCGCGATCGGTCAAGGTGACGGTGTCGCCGAGTACTTCGACCCGGCCGCCCCGGGTTCCGGTCGCGACGATGCGGCCGTTGCCATCGACGTAGGCATCCCGGCTCGCCCGCAGGAAGACCTTGCCGCCTTGCGCAACAGCGCTGCTCGCATTGAGCAGCCCCGAGTTCCTGACGACCACGCCCGCCATGCCTATGCGGCCGGCCTCGGCAGCGATGGTGCCGAGGTTGGTGGTGTTACCCGCGGCGCCGGTGATCTCGACCTTGATGCCCGGCGTTGCCGTGTCGACGAGATTCACGGTTTGCCCGGCAGCCAGAATCACCTCGCCCCTGGGCGAATTGATGATGCCCTCGTTGCCGACGTTGGCCCCGATCAGATAGACGGAACCGCCGGCCGGCGTCGTGATGCTGCCCTGGTTGGTGACATCGCCGCCGGCACCCGAGAAAGTCAGCCGCCCGGCCAGGAAGTCAGCATCACGGACGGCCAGGGTGGAAGCGACGAAGCCGGCGGTATCTACCGTTCCTCCCGGCCCGACGAGGATGCCGGCCGGGTTGACCAGCCAGACCTTGCCGTTGGAGGAGAGCGAGCCGTAGATGGCCGAAAGTCCGCCGCCTGCCAGCACGCGGTTGAGCACCGAACTGGATGCGGATGACTGAATGAAGCGGACCGCCTCGCCCGCCGGGATGCCGAAGCGGTTCCATTCCAGGATCGCGCCGCTGGAATTGGTGACGGTTAGAAGCTTGCCGACCTGGTTGAAGGAAGCCGTCCCGTTGGCGAGCCGAGCCAAATCCGCAGCCGTCGCGGACCATGCCGGACCGACAGCGAAGCAACCTGCTAATGCGGCCGCGAGGATGGTTCCCCTGCCGATGAAATGGGGTGCGCGTCGATGGCCCATGGTACGTCCTTCCGGAAATTCAGGAACTTACTTTTACAAAATACATCCGATCGGCGGACTTTTCCACCCCGGATGTCACGGATCGAGAAGCTTTCCACGATTCCAGTCTGGCCGTCGCCGGCGCGATCGTTTCCCGTGACAAATGCCCTACCGGAAGGGCGGTTTTTGGATTAGAGTCTTTCTGTTACGAAAGTTAAATGCCGGAGGTACGTCCGCGATAGTCGGCGCCCCTCGGCACAACAGGCTGCGGCGGAAAAACACAGCGGACCAGACGGAAGTCGAGGCTAATCATGGCTGACACCAACAACACATTCGGAACCTCCACGCTGCTCGGGACGCTCGGTTCGAGCAATCTCACCCTTCAGGCTGCGCCTGGTGATAGCAGTATCGGACCATTCGCCGGCGACCAGTACGACTACTATCAGATCGTCGTAAGCCAAGCCGGCTGGGTCACGGTCGATCTGACCGGACTGTCGGATGACGTTGATCTTTGGTTCTACGACTCGACCCAGATGTCCCTCGCCGGGTCGAACTTGACCTTCACCGACCCCGAGAAGATCCAGTACTACGTCTCGATGCCGGGGACCTATTACATCGTCCTCAATGAGCCGTACCCCTCTGGGCTCAGCACCACTTACAACCTGTTGGCACAGTGGAGCAGCGACAGCAATGCTTCGCCGTCGACGGCTACCGATCTGGGCATCCAAAATATCGGCTCCCATCAGATGCTCCCCGACTCGTTGTCCTTCACCGATGCCTGGGACTACTACCGCATCTACGTCGCGTCCTCCGGGCGCCTGCAGGTCGCCCTGTCGGGACTGACGGGTGATGCCGACATTTTCCTTCTCGACGCGTCTGGCGCTCAGATTGCGGGTGCAAGTTCCGGCAATCTCGGAACAGCGAATGAACTGTTCGACTGGGGCGTTGCGGCGGGCACGTACTACATTCAGGTATCGACATTCGGCGGAGCCAACACGCCTTACCAGCTCGAAACCTTCGTCTACGCCAGCGGCGACGACGCGGCGACGATGTACAGCGCAATCGATCTCGGTGCGCTCAATGTTGGCAATGCCGTGGCGCCTCAGGCGAATGCCGTCGCCGACATCAACGATCCCGCCGACTACTACAAGGTCCACCTGAATGCGGCAGGGCAGTTGACGGTGACTTTGACGGGCATCTCGTCCGCCGGCTTCCAGATGGGATACGTGGATCTGCAGGTGCTCGGCACGGATGGCATGCCGCTCGGCCAATCGTTCAACTCTGGCATGGCAGACGAGTCGGTCGTCCTGAATCTCGCCCCCGGCGATTACTTTATCAAGGCCTTGTATTCGCCGGGCGGGTCGTCAGCGGCCGTCAACTACACCCTCAACGCTCGCCTCGATCCGACGCCACCGCCGCGCTTTGCCATCGTCGGGGGCTCCTCGGCGGTCGAGGGCGGCACCTTCTACGCCACCATCACGCGCAGCGGCGCCGACCTTGCCTCGCCCCAGGCCGTCGAATGGGCCGTGCGGACCGAGGACCTGCCGGGCTGGGTCTCTGCGGATGATTTCAGCGGCACGCTGCTGCCATCGGGATCGGTGACTTTCGCTCCCGGCCAGACCGACACCACCATCAGCATCACCGTCGTCGACGACGCGATATACGACAGCTACGAGAATTTCAACATCGTCCTGCGCAACCCGACCAACGGCGCAGTCCTCGATCCCTGGCAGTCGACGAGCGGCACGGTCCAGGTTTCGGATGCGCAGGGCAGTCCGAGCGTTTCGGCGGTGGCCTCGATCACCACCTGGGGGGCCTCCAGCCAGGTCGAAGGCGGCTCGCTCGTCTTCCGCATCGCGCTCAACGGGCCGCCGGTTGCAGGCGGCAGCACGCTCAACTGGGCGGTCGAGGCTCGTGCCGGCACCGAGCCGGGCGATTTCGCGTCGGCGACATCGGACAGCATCATGTTCGAGGGTGGCGAGACGGCGGTCTTCGTCACCATCGCCCTTGCCAATGATGGTGTCATGGAAGAAGCGGACGACTTCGCCGTTCGCCTGACCGGTGCCGGCGGAAACGTCGTCATCGACCGCGCTTCGGACTTCGCGGTCGCCTCGATCCACACCGCCGACGTCGACGTCACCGCGACGCAGGGGCTTGCGGTCGGACTGGGGACGATGGGCAAGATCGAGTATTCCGGCGACACGGATCTCTACACCTTCAACCTCGTCGCCGGCCGCACCTACATTTTCGATGCCCATGCAAACTCGATCGGTTCAGGGATGCCGGGCGATGTCACGTTCAATCCCTTCCTGAAGCTCTATCAGGGCACGGCCGTCGTCGCCCCCGACGTCGTCGCCATGAACAACAACTTCGCCAGCGTGTATGGCGCTCGCGTCTCCTATACGCCGATAGCCAGTGGCGTGTACACCCTCGAAATAAGCGGCGCCAGCGGTAGCACCGGCGGCTATGTCGTGCAGACCCGCACGAGCGGGGTCGACGACATTCCCGCTAATTTCGTCGGCAACGTCGACGCCGAACACCTGCTGGTGGCGGCATGGATCGAACCGCCCAACGGCACGCCGGGCGCCAGCGACACGGACGTCTATCGCCTGCATCTGCGCGGTGGCCAGACTTATACCTACTACCTCACCTCGTCGCCCGACGTGAGCTTTGGCCTTGTCGAACTGCGCACGGCGGGCGGCAGCCCGCTGCCCGGCGCGACCAGCGTCAATGGACCGCTTACTGCGCCTGATGGCAGCAATTACGCCATCCGCCAGATATCCGTGACGGCGCCGCTCGGCGCCGACGCCGATTACCTCATGGCCGTCAGCGGCACCCATCCCAACGACTATTCGCGCAGCTATCGGCTCAGCGGCGGGGCGTCGGGCATACTCGGCGGCGTGACGTCCGCGCCCGAGGAAGGCCTGCGCATCCTGGTTCAGGGCGGTTCAGGTGCCGAAGGCACTACCGGCCAGACCACCGACTACGTCTTCTCGGTCACCCGTTCCGGCACCGACTTCAGCGTGCCGGCCACCGTGAACTGGGCGGTGGCCCCAACCTCGATGATGGATGGCAACACGGTTGCACCGGTCGATTCCATCGATTTCGCCGGCGGCAGCGTTCTGCCTTCCGGCAGCCTGAGCTTCGCGCCGGGCGTGGATCGTTTGCAGATCACCGTGGCGGTGGCCGGCGATGCCGTTGCGGAAGCCGACGAGTTCTTCACGGTGACCTTGAGCGGCGCCAGCGGGGCCTCGATCGTCACCGGCGGCGACGTGGCCTACGGCCGCATCGTCAATGACGATGTCGCGCCGAACACCAATGCCGTCTTCAGCGTCACCACCGTCGACGCCTACAAGGCCGAGGGCACGGGCGGCAACACCACCCAGGTCTTCCGCGTCAACCGCACCGGCGACACCACCAAGGCCGTCAGCGTCAATTGGGCGGTGCGCAACGACAACATCTGGGGCAACATCGCCACGGCATCGGACTTTGTCGGTGCCACGGTGCTGCCGGCCGGTTCGCTCGCCTTCGCCATCGGCGAAACCGCCAAGTTCGTCACCCTGAACATCGCGGGCGATGCGCTGCTCGAACGCAACGAAGGCTATTCCGTCAACCTCTCGCTGCCGACGACCGTGACCGGCGCCTCGATCGATACGGCCGGCCAGACCTCCTTCGCCGGCATCGTCAACGACGATTCCAGCCAGGTAGTGGTCGTCCAGACCAGCCGCATCGTCGAAAACGGCGGCTCGCCGACCTTCCGCGTCACGCGCAGCAACGCCAACTATTCGGTCGTCGACAACAGCAACACGATGATGCCGGTCGGTGAGGTCATGTACTGGCGGATGGTGGCCGACAGCATCGGCCCCGCCGCGAGCGCCGATGATTTCTGGGGCACCTGGCCCAGCGGCACGCTCACCTTCGCTCCAGGCCAGACAATGGCCACGCTGATGCCGATGGGCAGCGTCGCCTTCGATGGGGTAGCCGACGACAACGAGCGCTTCCGCGTCGAGTTCTTCGATGCCAACGGGCTGCTTCTCAACGTGCCCGGCTCCAGCAACACCTTCCGCATCAGTGACCTGGAAACTACCGCTCCCCTGTTGGTAGGGGGAACCATCGGGGTCGGCGGCAGCCTGGACAGCACCGACACTTTCGACGACTTCCAGATCAGTCTCGTCGGGCCGGGCCACTTGCGCGTCAATTTCGCCTCGCTCACGGCTGGGGCCGACGTCGACCTCGAACTGCGCAGTGGCGATCAAGTGCTCGCCTCGGGCGACAGCGCCCTGGTGGCAAACAACCTCTCGGGCGGCATTTACACGTTGCGCGCGCTGCGTCGCTCCGGCAGCCCGACCTACAGCCTGGACCTCTCCCTGGCGCCCGAGTCCGACCCGTCGGTGCAGCCGCTGGTCTGGATCGACCAGAACTACTCCGCCTCGCCGCTGTATTCGCTCGACGAGGAAAGCGGCAGTTTCGTCCTCGCTCTGCGCCGCGCCGGCGGCGACGTCACGGGAACGGGCACCACGGTCGAATGGATGTTCGAGCGTTCTCCCTGGGGCGGTTCGGCCACGGCCGACGACTTCCGGGCCGGCATGACGGAATTCCCGTCGGGCTCGGTCAGCTTCGCACCCGGCGAGACGCTCGCGCTGGTCACGCTGCCGCTCAACAACGACGTGACGCCGGAAGGCTACGAGGGCTTCCGCGTCCGCCTGACGTCGGTCGTCGGCGGCGAACTCGCGCATAGCCAGACCTACGCCGGCAACTGGGTCGACTCCACCGCCTATGGCAGCATCATGGCGAGCGACAACACCTCCGGCCAGTTGCCCTACGTCTATCTCAGCGCGCTCAACTACGGGCAGACGCGCCAGTTCGAGCGTGACGCCGGTGCAACGTCGAACTACGTCTTCCGCGTCACCTATAACGATCCGTCGAGCAGCAGCTATACGCCGCCCTATGTCCTGGACGATACCACCGAGGGGGCGCGCAACGATTTCCTCGGCCTCGCCACGTCCATTTCGACCAATGCCTCGGTGTCCGGCACAGTCGAGCGTGCCGTCGATCATGACGATTACTTCAGCATCGTTTCGGCGGGAGGCCCGCTGCAGCTCTCGTTGAGCGGGCTAACCGGCAACGCCAACCTTTACCTGCTGGATGGTTCCAGCGTGGTCGTCGCATCGTCCCTGGCCAGCGGCGCCGATGCCGAATTCATCAGCTATCCGACCACGCCCGGAACGTATTACATCAAGGTCGCTGCCGACGATGCAACGACGCAACCGATCAGCTACAACCTCGGCGTTTCGACGCCGTCTGTCGGCAGCTTTACCGACCCGGACACGACCATTTCCGTCAATGGCGACTTCGTTACGGCAAGCTCGGCTGGTACGCTGTCGAGCGGCGGCATCCTCACCCTGACCGACGGCTCCGTCGAGTCGGCCGCCGACCATGACGACTACTACCGGTTTACCGTCGACTCCACCGGCAACGTCCAGGTCACGCTGTCCGGCCTGACGGCTGATGCCGATCTCTATATCTACAATTCAGTCTACGGCTATGTCGCATCGTCGACCTATGGCGGTACCTGGTCCGATTCGGTCAATTTCTACGCCGACACCCCGGGCGACTACTATGCCCGCGTCATTGCCTATTCGTCCTACGGTGCGATCAGCTATGACCTCGACCTGAGCCGGGGCGGCTCGGTCACGACAGCGACCGACGATTCGGGCGCGATGTTCCTCGGCGCCCTCGGCCAGGGCGCAGGCACCTCGCTGAACGTGACGGGTTCCGTCACTACGGCCACCGATCCGACCGACTTCTACCGCATCGACGTCACCAGTCCCGGCCAGATCCAGATCGCGCTGTCCGGACTCGATTCGACGGGCGCCGACCTGCAACTCTTCGACGGCAGCGGCTATCTCGTCGCCAGTTCGGCCCGCCTTGGCACGGCCGGCGAGAACATCGCCTATTACGCCGCGAGCGGCAGCTATTACGTCGCGATCAGCGGCAACTCCAACTACACGCTCGATGCGAGCGTGTACCGCGCCCCGGTCAGCGTCAATTGGGCAGTCGACCTCAGCGATTCCGGCGTCACCGCGGCGGACTTCGCCGGTGGTGTGGTGCCTAAGGGTGCGGTCTATTTCTATCCCGGCCAGACCGACGCGTTCGTCACCGTGCGCGTCGCCGGCGACGTGACTCCGGAATACGACGAGTGGTTCGATGTCCGCCTGATCCAGGACAACGCGGCACTGAGCTACTACAACAGCACCGTTTCGGCCGTCATCCTCAACAATGATGACGAGCGCCCGGCCACCACGGCCACGACGACGACGATACCGATCGGCGGCGTGATGGATGGCGGAATCGGCCAGGTCGGCGACAAGGACTGGGTCCGCGTCGACCTCGCGGCCGGCACGCGCTATTTCTTGGAAGCCCATTCGAACGACGGCAACGACAGCTACTACAACGGCGGCTACTCTTCGCCCCCGCCGTTCGATCCCTTCCTGACGCTGCGCGACGCCAGCGGCAATGCGCTGGCGATGAACAACGATTTTGCCGGCACCAACGGATCGCGGATCGACTACACGCCGACCACAAGCGGCACCTACTATCTCGAGGTCAGCGGCAATCCGGCACGCGTGGCTTCCACGGGCGAATATGTCATCCAGACCCGTTCCAATATTCCCGGCAGTCCGGTAGACGATTACGCGGCCAACACCTCCACCGTCGGCCGCATCGTCGCCGACCACCCGATAGGCCTGGGCTGGTTCGAATCGGCGGGCGACGAGGACTGGTATCGCGTGCGCCTCGAACCTGGCCAGCGCATCAGCCTCGGCGTCGAGACCGCGTCGGACGTCGATCTCGCGCTGCGTCTGGTCGATGGCGCGGGCGCCGAGGTTTTCGGCGGGGTCACGCCTTACAACTATGTGCCGATGGGCACCGACCAGTCGACCGATGGCTATCAGCGCAAGGGTTATTACGTCTCGCTGCCGGGCGGAAATGCGGCGGGCGAATATTTCCTCGCCATCCAGGGCAGCCAGGCGAACGGCTTGCTGCGCAGCTACCGCTTCGAGGACGTGAATCTGGGCTACGAGGGCGACAGCGGCGGCGACACCGGCGTCCGTCCCAACAACGTGATTACCGTCACCACGGCCGACGCCTTCAAGGTCGAAGGCGCCAACAACGCGGCGACGCCTTATGTGTTCAATATCTGGCGCGACGGCGACCTGACGCGTGCGCTCGCGGTGAACTGGAACCTGTCCACGTATTTCATGATGGGTTCGCTCGCCGGTGCCTCCAGCGAGGACTTCTTCGGACTTGCGCAGTCCGGTTTCGAGTGGCCGGGCACCTCGCTCGCCTTCGCCCCGGGGCAGAGCCTTGCTTCCGTCACGCTCAACGTCAAGGGCGATATGGATCCGGAGACCGACGAGTACTTCAACTTCAACGTCTCGCTCGATCCGATGACGACGATGATGGACGCGAGCCAGCCCTGGTATGTGAATACCTGGTCGCTGACCGGCCGCATCAAGAGTGACGACAGCACGGTCGCCACCGCGGGCAGCGTGGTGAGCATCCTGCCCGGCGCCGAGTTCTACGAAGGCAACGGCGGCACCTCCAACTACATCTTCACCGTCGTGCGCGACGGCAGCCTTGCCGCAGGCGAATCCGTGCAGTGGTCCGTCAATTCCGGCATGGCGGCCGCGGCCGGCGCCGAGGACTTCGCCGGCGGCACCGTCGGCGGCGTCCTGCCCGCGGGCATGCTCAGCTTCGCAGGCGGCCAGAGCCTGGCCTACATCACCCTGGCGATCAATCCCGACCTCATCAAGGAAAACGACGAGTACTTCAACATCGGTCTCTACGGCCAGTCGGCCAACATGACGCTGGTCAATGCCCAGGCGACCGGCCGCATCCGCGACGACGACAGCAAGCAGATGGCGCTGATGCAGGTGATGGGCTATGCCAACGAAGGCAACAGCGGCACGACGCCCTACGTTTTCTGGGTCGATCGCGGCGGCGACACCAGCCAGGTGGCCACTGCGCAATGGGCGGTTTCGCGCATGCCCTCGATCTCCGGGCTTGCCTCGGTCTCGGCGGACGATTTCCAGAACGCCCTGTTGCCGAGCGGCACCGTCACATTCGATGCCGGCGCCGAGTCGGCGCTGATCACGCTCAACGTCGTCGGCGATGCCACGGTCGAGCCCGACGAGTACTTCAATCTGACGCTGTCGAATCCCACGGGCGGCTGGTCGCTGGTCAATGCGCAGGTCACCGGGCGCATACGCAACGACGACATCACGCCGACGCAGGCCGCGGCTCTGACCGCGACGACCCAGCGCGTGTTCATCGCTCCGGCGACGACTTCTGTGACCGAGGCTGGTTCGGGCGTCACGCCTTACGTCTTCGACGTTTACCGCAGCGGGGCGGGGCTGGCGCAGGGAACAACCGCCAACTGGTCAATCTGGGCGCCCGGATCGACATCATGGGCAAGCGGCGCGGATTTCTCCGGCGCAACTTCCGGCACCGTCACCTTTGCCGCCAATGCCACCAAGACTTCGTTGACCATCAATGTCCTTGGCGACGCCAATGCGGCGGAGTGGGACGAAGCGTTCAAGGTCTACCTCTCGAACGCGCAATCCGGCGTCGCGAGCGTCGTGCTTGCCAACGACCACACGACGGGGCTCATTCTGAATCCCAGCATCGGTGCCGCGGAGCGGATCGCCGAAGGCAGCAGTTTCTCAGTAGCGACGAACCCGGCGCATCTGATGCAGGCCGAGGGTGACAGCGGCACCACCAACTACACCTTCACCATCCAGCGCACCGGCAAACTCGACCACGCCGCCGGCGTGACCTGGGCGGTGCAGCCTTCTGCCAACGCGCCCGTCGATGCGCAGGACTTCACTACCGCGACGGTCCTGCCCTCGGGTACGGTGCAATTCGCCGCCAACCAAACCTCGGCCACCATCACCGTCGGCGTGCGCGGCGACGGCTTCTACGATGAGTCCGACGAGTATTTCAGGGTCAGTTTGGGCATCGTTTCCAGCGTTGCCACGGCGAACGACGATACCTGGGCCCCGGCCTATGCCGGCATCCTCAACGACGATATCGCCCCCGTGCTCAGCATCTCGATCACCGATGCCTACAAGGATGAAGGCAACGGCACGAACACGACGCAGGTCTTCCGCATCAATCGCACCGGTAACGTCAGCGGTGCGTCTTCGGTGACCTGGACCGTGCGCAACGACATTGTGCGCAGCAACTTCGTCGACGTCACCGACTTCGCCGGTGCCACGGCGCTGCCGACGGGTAGTGTCAGTTTCGCCGCCAACGAGACGGCGAAGTTCGTCACCCTGACCATCGCCGCCGACTCGCGCATCGAGCCGAACGAAGGCTATGCGGTCGTGCTGTCCGGCGCGAGCAGCGCCACCATCGGCGGCGACACCGCCTATGCGGGAATCTTCAACGACGACACCAGCAGTTTCACCATCGGCGGCAGCACGGTGGCCTTCGAGTCGCCGCAATGGGACCCCTACGGCACCAGCCCGGGCACGGCCGTGTTCACCATCGATCGCGGCAGCAGCAAGGCCGATCAGTTCGAGACGGTGACCTGGCTGGTCGCCACGACGCCCACGCCGGGCAGCGCCGATGTCAATGACTTCGGCTCCGATCCGATGATCGGCACGCCTCAGACGGCCGATAACCTGCCGGGCGGCACGGTGAGCTTCATGCCGGGCGAAACCAGCAGGACGATCACCGTCCAGATTGCCAACGACCTGCTGGCCGAAGGCCCCGAAACCTTCCAGGTGCAGTTGCGCCGCAGCGGCAACGTCACCCTGGCGTCGACCACGGTCACGGTGCTCGACGGCGCGATGCCGACGCCGCCCGAGTTCGGCGCGGTCTACCGGCTCCTGCCGGTCGGCCCGTCCACTCCGATGTCCGAGCAGAACGGCACCATCACCAACACGTGGTACGACATCGAGCGACCCGAAGGTGGCGCCTTCGTCTATAGCGTCGCCCGCTTCAGTCACAACCTGGGCGCGGAAACCGTAGGCTGGAAGGCGGTCAACAACGGCTGGGGCAATGTGGCGACCGCCGCCGATTTCGGCGGCAGCCTGCCCAGCGGCACCATCAGCTTTGCTCAGGGCGCCCAGATCGCCCAGTTCACCATCAACGTGACCAACGACACGATCGACGAGTCGGACGAATGGTTCAACGTCGTGCTGCAGGACCAGCAGACCACCCCGTACCAGATCGTCGCCATCGCGCAGGCCGACGGCTTCAGGAAGGAAGGCGCCGCCAGTACCACGACGCCCTATGTGTTCGACCTCTGGCGCAGCGGCGCAGGGCTGGGGACGCAGACGACGGTCGGCTGGTCGGTGATGCCGATGATGGGCGTGGACGGTTCCGACTTCGCCGGTGGCATGATGCCTGGCGGAATGGCGACCTTCGCGGCCGGCGCCACCAAGGTCTCGGTCACTGTCGCCATCCAGGGCGACGCCCAGAATGAGGCCGACGAGTCCTTCAACGTCCAGATTTCGACCGTCACGGCCGCGCCCGGCATCCAGGTTCAGCAGGCCAACTGGAGCGCCACCGGCGTCATTGCCAACGACGATGCCGGAACCATCATTCCGATGGGCAGCGTCTTCAGCATCGCCACCGATCCGCTCAATGTCGTCAAGAACGAAGGCGCGGCCGGCACGACCACGGCCTTCAAGTTCAACGTCACGCGAACCCCGACCGGAACCTTTACTCCGGCCGCCTCGGTCAGTTGGTCCCTGATGTCCTCGATCGGCAACGTCAATCTCGACGACTTCAGCGGCACGGGCTACATGTGGCCGTCCGGAAGCGTCAATTTCGCCGCCAACCAGACCATGGCCGTGATCACCGTCAACGTGGCGGGCGACGGCACTTTCGAGGGCGACGAGTATTTCAGCGTCTCCATCATGCCACCCATGGGCGGCATGATCGGCAACGGCACGGCCGTCGCCGGCATTCTCGACGACGACCCGACGATGAACGAACTCTGGGATGCCGGGCAGATCAATACCAGCATCCTCGACGACGACGACGACTACGGCAGCACGACCACCACGTCCGGCCGCCTCGGCGTGATGAGCAACACCTTCGGCCGCCTCGACAATGCCACCGATGACGACTGGTTCAAGGTCTCGCTCGCCGGCGGACTGAACTACCACTTCGTGGCCGGTTCGCCCGACAACATCGGCATCTCGCTGCGCCTGCTCAACGGCGCGGGCTCGGCGGTGACCGCCGCTTCGGTCGATACCATCGATGGTGGCCTCGGCCAAGTCATGAGTTTCACGCCGGCGACGGCCGGCGACTACTTCATCAGCGCGCGCAGCAGCGGCGGGCTGACCGGCGACTACGGCCTGTGGGTCGGCGTCAACGGTCAGGACGACGTGCCGAGCCGTTCGTCATGGGATATGAACCCAACGACGCAGACGGCCAACATCGCCTATGACATTGCGCATGCCGCTTCCGTCACGTCCCTGAACTACGGCGATCACCTCGGCATGATCGAAAACGACGGCGACGAGGACTGGTATCGCGTCAGCCTCGTCCGTGGCCACGAATATCGCTTCAGCGTCGATCACTTCGCCAGCCAGCAACTCACGCTCGAACTGCGCGACGCGAACGGCCAGTGGGTGCAGACCTTCGGGTCGCTGCCCGCCAGCGACGGCCTGCCTGCGGTAGAAGGCGGTTTCTTCGCGACGCCGCAGCTGGATACCAACAACGACGGCATCCCCGAAGGCGGCGTGCATCTCGACTCCTATTTCGGCACGGCCGGCTCGACACAACTGACGGTTCAGTCGGTCGGACAGAACGGGCTTGCGGCGCTGAGCGACGGCACCATCCTCGTTGCGGGACAGCCGACGTGGGGCACGCTCGGCTTCGAGGCCATCGATCCGTTCGGCACTGTCCTCGGCCATGCCTCGGCCTACTTCAATGATGGCTACGACTATCCGAACGCGGTCGCCGTCATGCCCGGCGACTACTTTGTTGTCGGCGGCTATGCGGAAAACTCGACCTATACGGCGAATGATTTCGCCCTGGCGCGCTGGGACTCGAGCGGGATGCCAGATTATTCGTTCGGCACGAGCGGCACGCTGACGTTCAATGTCTCGCTCGGCGCGGGTACGACCAACGGCGAGGTCACCGCGCTGGCTTACAACGACGGCGACATCCTGGTGGCAGGGTATGCCTCGCTGACGGGCGCGACCAGCCTCCCGGCGGAGAGGAAATTCGTGCTGGCGCGCTTCAACGCCAACGACGGCACCCCCGAAACCACCTTCAACGCCGGCTCTCCGGTGCAGACGGAGATCGGTACCGGCACGCTCGACGCGGCCTACGACATGCTGGTCCAGCCGGACGGCAAGATCCTGCTGGGCGGCGAGGCGGCGACCGGCACCACCCAAATGAACCTGACGGGCAATTTCGCCCTGGCCCGCTACACCGCCACCGGCGCGCTCGATACCACCTTCGGCACCGCCGGCAAGGTGATCACCGATCTCGGCGGCAGCGATTCTATCGATGCGCTGGCCCGGCAGGCGGACGGCAAGATCGTCGCTGCGGGCAGCACCTATCTGGCGACCGGCGAGCAGCGGCTCGCGCTCGTCCGCTACACGGCGACCGGCGCGCTCGATACGACGTTCGGCACCGGCGGCAAGGTGATCACGGACTTCGATCCTGCCTCCTCGATGGGCGGCAGCTGGGCCACGGACGTCGTGATCCAGAGTGACGGCAAGATCCTGGTCGCTGCCAGCGGCTATGACATGATGTCCGGCAGCTACGGCGCGCTGGTCCGCTACAACGCGGACGGCACGCTGGATCGCACCTTCGACGGCGATGGCCGCTTCGACGTGCCGAATGCCGCCAGCATCGAGGAGATGACTCTCGCCGACGGTGCCATCTATGTCGCCGGCAGGGACAGCATGTCCTACCAGCGCGCCTGGAAAGTGCTTGACGAGACCGGGCTCGACCAGACCCAGGACTACTACCTCGTCGTGCGCGAGACGGGCTTCGGTACCGGCACGGGCGCCTACGGCGTCAACGTCGAGGACCAGAACTTCGAGCAGCTGATTCAGACCTCGGACGGCTATGGCACTCCGATTCCGACCAATCTGCTGGTCGGAATCGACGCGGTCTCGTCTAACATCATCGAGGGCGGCACGGGCACGACCAATCAGGCCGTGTTCCGGGTCCGGCGCGAGGGCTACGCCAACAACGCGACCACGGTCGTCAACTGGGCCGTTCAGACCGCGGGGATTTCCGCGAGCATCGCCGCCGATCCGCAGGACTTCGGCACCGGCACGTCCACCGTGCTGCCGACGGGGGCCGTCACCTTCGCCGCTGGCGAAACCGAGAAATTCATCACCGTCGCCGTCTTCGGTGACGCGCTCGCCGGCGAGGTCGAGGACTTCGTCGTGCGGCTCAACTCGGCGAACACCACCTTCGCCGGCACGCAGGCCTTCGGCAACCCGGGCGGTACGGTGATCGTGTCCGACTACCAGGAAGCGCGCGCGACCATTCGTGACCTGGTGCCCGAATATGCGATCGGCCTCGAAAGCCAGTGGGCCTGGCCCGACCGCATGGAAGGCTCGTCCTGGGTGTTCCGCGTCACCCGCAGCGGCCGCGTCGACCAGAGCGGTACGGTCGGCTGGAACCTGGCCGGAGAAGCATTCGAACACTACGGCATCAGCTTCGACGTCGCGGCCTCGAACGACGACATCTCGTCGGTCACCGGCGCCACGCGCACGGGCGCGATGGGCGACACGCTCGCCCTGGCCGGCTCGCTGACCTTCGCCGCCGGCGAGACGCTGCGGATGTTGACCATTGCCAGCGTGCCGGATGCGCGCATCGAGAACAACGAAGGCTTCCGCATCTCGCTGACGGCTCCGAGCGGCTCCTCGGTGCGCGATGGCGCCGGCTCGATGACGCTCGGCGTCTGGAACGACGACTACACCAACGACTACGCCGGTTCCACCCGCGACTCGGCCTACAGCCTCGGAAATCTCGGCGCCGGCGCCACGCTGGCGCTGCCGAGCTGGTTCGCCGGCGGCAGCATCGAGAACGTCGGCGGGGCCGGCGATCCGACCGACTACTACCGCTTCACGGCGGGGGCGAGCGGCGCCCTCACGCTGAATTTGACCGGCGTCGGCGGCGGCACCTTTGACCCGTCCGCCGATATCGACGTGCGCCTCGAAGATGCCCAGGGCAACTGGCTGGGCAGCAGCACCTGGGGCGGCAACACGGCCGAGCAGATCAATTTCAGCGGCCTGGTGAGCGGAAGCGATTATTACGTCGCGGTATACAGCTACATAGGGCAATCGGACTATCAACTGACGCTGAGCAACCTCAGCAGGCAGACGACGCTGGCGATCATGCCGCGCGACGCCTACCAGATGGAAGGCAACTCCGGAACGCGGGCCTTCACCTTCGAGGTGAGCCGCGGCGGCAACGTCCAGAACACCCTCGTCGCGGACTGGAGCATCGGCAGCGCCCTGGACACGGCGAATGCGGTCGATTTCGGGAGCTCAGCGACGCCGACGGGCAGCATCACCTTCGCGGCCGGCGAGATGTCGCGCATGGTCACTGTCAGCGTGGCGGGCGATTCCGTCTTTGAGAATTCCGGCCTCGACGAGACCTTCACGGTCAATATTTCCACGGCCGATCCCGACGTTCTCGTCACCATGGCGAGCGCGGTTGGTGTCATCGGCAACGACGACCGCAACGAGACGGGTGGCGACACCTTCGGTGCCGCGACCACGCTGGCGCTTGCGTCGGGTGGTTCGATCGACCCGGTCGCGGGGTGGGTCGGTTCCGACGACCTCCACGACTGGTACAGATTCGATGCACCGACGGGCGGTGCGGCGGTCAACGTCCGCATCTCCGGACTGGTGTCCGATGCCGACCTTTACATCTATGACAACACGGGTACGGTACAAGTCGCCAGCAGCACTTACGGCGGCTCGACGCCCGACGAGGTCAATTTCGCCGTCACCAGCGGCAATACCTATTACATCGAAGTCCGCAGCTATTCGGGCGACACCAATTACGTGCTCGAGGCATCGCATCTTTTGGCCGAAGCACTTTACGCCATCGCTCCGGCCGACGCGGTTCGCGCCGAAGACGCCGGTGGCGCGAGCACCGACTTCACCTTCACCGTGACGCGCACGGAAGCCTCGCGCGCCGGCTCGGTCGGCTGGTACGTCGAGGCGCCGATGGCGCAATACGGCCAGGCCGACTGGTACGACTTCGCCGGCAGCTATCTGCCGAGCGGCTTCGCGCAGTTCAGCGCCGGCCAGACGGTCGCGACGGTGACCGTGACGGTCACGGCGGACAGCAACAACACCGAAGGCGATGAAACCTTCGCCGTCAGCCTCTTCGCGCCGACGGGCGGCCGCCTCGATCTGCCCAACGCCACGGCCAGTGGAATCATCCTTGCCGGCGGCAGCGCCGACAAGGGCGCGAACAGCATCGCCCAGGCCGATGCGGCCTACGCGACCGGCAACTACGGCTTCGACCAGGCGGTCGGGGTCCTGGCTGCGGGTGGAACGCTCTCCGTCAGCGACAACGTCGCCACGGGTGGCGACACCAATGACTACTACCGCTTCGAGGCTGCGGCCAGGGGCTCGGTGAGTCTGACCCTGAGCAACCTCAGCGCCGACGCCGACGTGCAGGTACTCAATTCCGACGGCTGGTACATCGCAGGCGGATTCGCCGGCGGTCCCAGCACCGAAAACGTGAGCTTCGCGGTCACGGAAGGCGAGACCTATTACGTCCGCGTCTATCCTTACTACGGCGCCACCGACTACGATCTCACGATGGTCCATTCGCAGACCGGATCCGACCTCCTGCCGTCCGTCTGGATCGAGGCGGCCGATGGCGGCATGCCGGTGACCGAGGGTTCGGCTGCGGGTCATGTATTTACTGTCTATCGCAGCGATGGGACGGGCAGCCTGAACGTCGGCTACACGCTCGATACGGCGTTCTCTTCGGCCGGCAGCGCCGATTTCACTCCGGCCTTGTCCGGAGGCACGGTTACCTTCCTCGCCGGCCAAACGGCGGCCAGCGTCACGATCGTCAGCACCGATGACCTCCTGACCGAGTCGGACGAGTTCTTCACCCTGCGCCTGACGCAGGATCCGTCCTATGTCACTCGCACGTCTCAGGACTTCGCTGTCGGCGTGATCCAGGACAACGATGGGCGGAACACGGCCTACCGGATCGATGCGTTCGATTTCGAACAGGCCGAAGGCAATAGCGGCACGACGCCTTATGTCTTCGTCGTCAGTCGCTCCGGCAACCTGAATTACGCCGGCACGGCGAACTGGTCGGTCACGGCCGGATCCCCGACGACCAATGCGGCCGACTTCGGCGGCACTGTTCTCCCCAGCGGAACGGTCAGCTTCGCCGCAGGCATTGACTTTGCACTGGTGACGGTCAGCGTCGCCGGCGACCAGAGCTTCGAGCAGGACGAGTTCTTCTCGGTGACGCTGGGCGGCGCCGCCAACGTCGGTGTGCCGGCCTCGGTCAGCGTTTCGGCGTCCATCGAATCGGCTACGGCCGGGGCGCGCATCGTCAACGACGATCTGCCGGATACCTTTGCGATCGATCCCTATGTGCGGAACGAGGTCGAGGGTGCGGACATGGTGTTCACGGTCAGCCGCAGCATCTCGACGGCTGTAGCCGCAAGCGTGGTCTGGACGCTGAATCACGTCTCGACAAGCACCGCCGACCTCGGACAGACGCTGACCGCCGGCACGCTCAGCTTCGCCGCCGGCGTCACGGCGATGGATGTCACGATCGCGACGTTCGACGATACAGCCGTCGAGGCAAGCGAACTCTTCCGCGTCAGCCTGTCCAACCCGACGGCCGGCGTGACCATCGAACCTGCGCGTGGTATCGCCTGGGGCGTGATCGACGACAACGACTCGGTCGCATCCATTACGAACGTGACCGTGTCCGGTGGCAGCGCGGCGTCGCTCGGGACGATCGTGCCCTTCGGCACCGTCGGTTACGAGGTAAGCGAAGGAAATATTCCGACCACGCTGACCTTCACCATCACCCGGGATGCCGACCTCGGGCCGGATGTCGCGAGCTGGCGGATCGGTGCACCGAACGTGAATGTCGCCGACGGCTTCAGCAAGATCGGCGAGAACGTCGCCAACGCGGCGGATTTCAGCGGCCTGCGGACGGGGTTCGTGACCTTCGCGGAGGGTGCTACCAGTACTACGGCCAATGTCACTTTGGTCGGGGACTCGTTCTCTGAGCCCGACGAGTGGTTCAACGTCGTCGTCGGGGAAACCTGGCGGACCACGACATCGACGACCGTGATCCCGGGCAACCAGGCCTACGTGGCGCCGGTGCGCATCAACAACGACGACGATGAAAACGGCACCGTTTTCGTCAATGGCTTCAATTTCAACGAGCAGACTGAATCGCTGTGGCAACCGGGCGACAGTGACCTCTTCGCCGTTGCCCCTGCACCAGGCGTGACGCTGCCCGCGACGATAGCTGCAGGCGTACAGGCTGCGGTGATCTCGGCGCAGATCGCGCATCCCTCGCTGTCGGTTTCGCCGTCGATTCTCGGAAACGCGGACTCTGACCAGGAAGGCATTTTCGTCTTCACGACGACCGAGTCCTTCAGCTCGGCGATACCGCGCACCTTCACGGTCAACGGAGGCGCCGGCGAGGTTGGCGGCTACGCCGTTCTGACCCGCCTGTCGTCCAGCTACGATGAGAGCACCAACCGCGCGAACGCCAAGACGTTGGTGGCTACACGCGAACCCTACGCCGGCTGGCTCGACTCGGGCGACCGCGACTGGTACAAGGTCACGCTGAACGCCGGTGTGGGCTACAGCTTCGAGGCGGCGACAGGCGCCTGGCAGGGCGCGGCGACGACCGACATTTCCTTCGCGCTGTTCAACGCGACCGGCGACCTTGCCCAGACGACGACGCTGCCCGACTCGCTGATGCTGGCGAGCGATGCCAACGGCGGCTCGTCCGTGGCTGGCATCGCCGGAATGCAGAGCTACTTCTTCGAATACACGCCGACCGCGACCGGCACCTATTACCTGCAACTCAGGGGCAATGACGCCGCCGACCGGCTCTACGCCGTGGCGGTGAATGCGCCTTACGGCGGATCGACGGCGGCGCTGCCGAGCGTGAGCGTGTCCGCGCTCCAGACGGAAATGATCGAGGGCACCACGTCGGCCGGCACGCCGGCCGGCCAGTTCGTCTTCGCCCTGCGCCGCACGGGCAATCTCGACGTCGAATCGGTGGCTGCCTATCAGTTCGTCCCGGGAACGACCACCGCGACTATGGGTGCCGCCAGTGCCGCCGACCTCGTGGGCGTGACCATGAACGCACCCCTGGCACAGACCTTCGGGCTCGGCCAGGCCGTTGCCTACGTCACCGTGACGACGGTAGCCGGCGATATCTTCGAACCCGACGAGCAGTTCAAGCTGGAGTTGCTGACGGCCGGGACCGAGAACGCGGTGGTTTCCGCGACCGCCCGTTCCGCCGCCGTGATCATCCGCGACGACGATTCGCCCCCAGCGCTTTCCATCGCTTTCAACGATACCGACGGAATTGTCGACGGCGCAATGGACGAAGGCAGCAGCGGTCCGGCCGCGACGCCGGGCAGCACGCCGTTCGTCTTCACCGTGACGCGCGACCAGCTGACGCCGCGCGGCTCGACCGTCGCCTGGGCAGTCCAGGCGCCGTCGACCATGATCGCCGGCGACTTCGTCGGCGCGACCTCGGGCACGCTGACCTTCAACGCATTGCAGGAGAGCGCGACGGTCACGGTCAATGTCAGGGCCGACTATGCGGTGGAAGCGGACGAAAACTTCGCCGTCGTGCTGAGCAATCCCGCGAACGCCCTTCTTTCCGCGACGTCGAGCGCGAGCGCCACCATCCGCAACGACGATGAGTTGCCGACCTTCGGCATCGTCGCGGCCGTGTCCGGTCAGGCCGAGGGCAACAGCGGCACGACGCCTTTCGTCTACACCGTCAGTCGCAGCGGCAACGCGAATGTCGCGAGCGTGGTCGGCTGGTCGGTAGCCCAGGATGGCGATGCCGGCCTGACTGCCGGCGATTTCGGCGCCACGCTGACCGCGATGCCCTCCGGGTCGATCACCTTCGCCGTCGGCGAGACCGCCAGGACGCTCACGCTGAGCGTGGCGGGCGACACCGGCAGCGAGGGCGACGAGCGCTTCCGCGTGACGCTCGCGCCGGTCAGCAATGCCGCAGTCGGCACGGGACAGGCGACGTCGCGCATCTACAACGACGACAACATCACCCTGAGCATCCAGCCGAGCACGGCGACGATCGCCGAGAACGCCAGCGTCGAGGCGCGCGCGACCTACACGCCGTTCGTGTTTACGCTCAATCGCTCCGGTCTCAGCCCCGAAGCCAACGTCACCAACGTCTTCAACTGGAGCGTGGTCACGACGGGCATTTCCGCCAGCCTCGCCGCCGATCCCGAGGATTTCGTCGGCAACGTCATCCCGTCAGGCAGTGTCACCTTCGGCCAGGGCGTGCAGGTCCAGAGCATCACCATCAACATCGCCAACGACACGCTCGTGGAAAACGACGAGTCGTTCAGGCTCGAAGTGAATCCGCTGTCCGGCGTGACATTCGAAGGCGTCGCCACGGGCGGCAAGCTCGTGGCCAACGCGGTCATCACCAGCGACGACGTCGCGGCGACGACCCTGTTCTCGATCACGCCGATCGCAGCCGATCTTCTCGAGGGCAATGCCGGCACGACCGCGTTCACCTTCCGCGTCAATCGCAGCGGCAATCTCGCCGATGCATGGACGCTGGCCTATCAGGTCGAGACGGCGCCGGACAGCAACGTCAGCTATGCCGACTTCGGCGTGGGCGCGCTCGGCGACCTGCCGAGCGGGCGCCTGACCTTCGCGCCGAATGTCGCCTCGCAGACGATCACGGTCGCGGTCCGCGGCGACACCACGGTCGGCGAAGGGGACGAGGCCTTCCAGGTCCATATCCTGCCGCCGGTCAATAACCTGACCAATAGCGGCCAGTCGTCCAACTACAGCATTTCGGCCCCGCTCGCCGACGCCATGATCCGCGACGACGATCTGGTCAATCCGGACTTCGCCGGTGGCGATTGGGCCGATGCCCGGGATCTCGGCGAAATCGGCGCGACGCCCCGAATCTTCAGCGACCGGATCGGCGATCCGGTCGGCGGGGATGCCATCGACGAGAACGATTTCTATCGCTTCCGCCTGACTGCGGCGGGCGCGCTGAGCCTGACGCTGAGCGGCATGACCGTCAATACCGACGCCGACGTCTATCTCTACCGTTGGGAAGACGATGGCGACGGCATCGTGAACGAGGCTACCGAGATCACGCTGGTCCAGGCCGGCCTGCAGGGCGGCAACGCCGCCGAAAACATGCGTCTGCCTTACGTGAACGCCGGTGACTACTTCGTTCGCGTCTCGTCCTATGCGGGCGCCACGCCATACGCGCTGTCGCTGGCTTCGACGCCGATGACCGACGGGGCCGGCAATACCCTGACCACGGCGCGCAATGTTTCGCTGACGGCGACACCGCTGGCGCTGACCGACTTCGTCGGCGGGGCCGATGGCAGCGACTACTACAAGTTCACCACCACCTCGGCCACGCGCTTCGCCCTGGCGATGACCGGTTTGAGCGACGACGCCGACGTGCGCCTGCTCAATGCCGCAGGTCAGGTGCTCGAGTCGAGTCTGCTCGGCGGCGCCAGCAGCGAGGGTATCCTCGTCAATAACCTGACGGCGGGGAGTTACTACGTCTGGGTGACGCCATGGGCCGACGCTTCCACCTTCTACGACCTGACCATGTCGGCCGAGACGCTGGAAACCGCAGCCACGGCCTACGATTCGATGGCGACGGCGCGCTCGGTGGCCCTTTCGGCGACACCGCAGGTCTTCCGTGATGCCGTCGGCAATGCCGATCCGCAGGACTACTACAAATTCACGCTGGGGTCGCCGACCCGCTTCGAGCTCGGCCTCTCCAGCATCGCCGCCAGCGGCGACGTCGATGTCGAACTGCTGAACTCCGACGGCGTGCGCATAGCAGCCAGCACCACGGGCGGCAACGCGGCCGAAGCGATCGTCTATGACAACCTGCTCGCCGACACCTACTACGTTCGCGTCTATCCCGCGGCCGGGGCCAGTACCTATGCGCTGAGCCTCAAGGGCACGCCGCTGACGCGCGTCGATGCCGGCGGCAATATCGGCACCCCCGTGGTGCTGACCTCGCTCGGCGCGACGGTCCAGACCAAGGTTGATTACGTCGGCGCCGACGACCCGGCCGATCTCTACAAGTTCACCGTGAGCGGTGCGGCGCAGCGCCTCGCCGTCGAGCTGACGGGCATGAGCGGCGACCTCGACGCCGTCATCCTCGACGCCGACGGCAACGTCGTCAATGGCAACTACTTCGTGCCGGCGAATGCCGGCCAGACAGCCGGCCCGGCCGATGAGATCTTCGACGTGATGTTCGGCGTCGATCCCGACGACGTTGGCCCGCTGACGGCACTGGCCGCCGGCGATTACTATCTCCGCATACAGCAGGGCAGCGATGCCCTCAACACATCCGCCTACCGGCTCGACGTCTCGCTGCAGGACGTCGCCGACGCCGATCCCGATCTCGTGCTCGGCGTCCGCGGCATTCCCGAAAGCGGCGGCGCCGACATCACCTCGCTGCTGGCAAGCACCAGCACGGTGCGGCGCATCGTCCCGCAGGGCAGCAACAGCAACACCTACACCGATTTCATCGGCTCGCTCGACCCGCACGACTACTATTCCTTCACCATCGCCGGGCCGCGCAACCTGCGCCTGACCATGGACGGCATGACCGGGAACGCGGACGTCGAACTGCTCAACGTCAATGGCGCCGTCGTGGCCGCGGGACGCAACAACCGTACGACCGCCGAGTCGATCAGTATCGACAACCTCGCCGGCGGCACCTACTACGTCCATGTGCTGCGCGGCGAAAACAACGTCAATACGCGCTACAGCCTCAACATGACCGCGATGGCGCCGACCGACGGTGCCGGCGACACGGTGAGGACGGCGCGCAGTGTCACGCTGTCCGGTACGCCGGTAAGGTTCAGCGACTACGTGGGTTCGCACGATCCCGATACCACCGACAACGGCATCGACGACGATCCTATTTTCGATCTCGGCGACAACTACAAGTTCACTCTGGGCGCCGCGAGCACGGTGTCCTTCAAGTTGGGCGGCATGACCGGCAACGCCGACATGAAGCTTTACCAGTTGTCGTCGTCGACGGCTACCGTCCTGCCAGGCAGTTCGATTGTTGAAAGCCTCAACGGCGGCACGACCGAGGACTCGTTCGTCAGCCAACTGGGTGCCGGGACCTACGTGCTCTCCGTGATTCCGGGCGCTGTTTCGGGCATCGAGGCCGCCTACACGCTGAGCGGCTGGGCGATCAGCGCGACGCCGGCCGACAACGCCGGTCAGTTCCGTTCGACCGACGGCATCATCGACGATACCTTCGCGGTGATGCCGGGGACGCTGCGGCTGGTCACGGCGGACGCCTACAAAAACGAAGGCTCGGCGACGACGCCATATGTCTTTAGCGTCTATCGCGACGGCGACCTGAGTCTGGCCGCAACCGCGACTTGGGCGGTGAGTGTGCCCGGTGGATCGACGACCGAGGCGGACTTCACCACGACGTCGGTCTTCCCGTCCGGAACCGTCAGCTTTGCGGCGAATGCCAGCGTGGCCACGGTGACCGTCAATATCAAGGGCGATGCGGTGGCCGAGGCCGACGAGTTGTTCACGGTCACGCTGACAGGCGCCTCGAACAACCTCGCCATCGCCAATGCGGCAGTCACCGGGCGCATCCGCAACGACGATACGCCGGTTCCCGGCGCCTCGGTCTATGCGATCACGGCAGTGGATCAGTTCAAGCTCGAAGGCAACTCCGGGACGACCCCTTACGTGTTCAACGTATGGCGCGACGGGGCAAGCCTCGGCGCCGCTGAGACGGTGGACTGGACGATCGACGGCATCGCGTCGACGGACTTCGCCACGGTGGATTCCGGCGATTTCAGCGCGCTGTCCGGTTCGGTGAGTTTCACGGGCACGCAGACGGTGAAGACGATCACGTTGAGCGTCAAGGGCGACACATTGCTCGAGCCCGACGAGTACTTCAAGGTCAGCATCACTCCGTCGGCCGGCACGACGGCCAACGCGTCGGCGGTCGGCGTCATTCGCAGCGACGACCTGAGCAGCAGCCTTGCGCCGAAGGCGGTGACCCTGACGGGTACGGCGCAATCCTTCAACGACTTCGTCAGCTATACGGCGGCGGGCGTTTCCGACGATGACTGGTACAAACTCACGCTGGGCAACGTCACGACCAACGGTGGCGGCCGGGTGATCGCGAGCCTGACCGGCCTGGTCGGCAATGCCGACATCGCCCTCTACAGCGCCGCGACGAGCGGCGGCATCACCAACTTCACGCAGCTGGCAGCATCGAACAACACCGGCACTCTCGATGAGTCCATCCTCTCGGACAACCTGGCCGCCGGCACCTACTATCTGCGTGTCTCTCCCGACGCCGCCAGCGCCGACCCGATCACGGGTCTCGTCACCGGTTACACGCTGGGCCTGCGGCAGGTGGCCCGCGATGACTACGTCGCCAGCATCGAGGCGATGCAAGCGGGCGGGGCGGTCGGCAACATCGGCCTGAGCGGCAACACGGCCGACAAGACCGGCAGCCTCGCCGGCAATATCGAACTGGCAGGGGATGTCGACTGGTTCCGCGTCCACCTGACTGCGGGTACCTATACCTTCACTGCGAAGGGATCGCCCAGTAGCGGCGGTACCCTGACCGATACGGTCATTTCGGGCATCTACAATGCCGCGGGTACCCAGCTCGAAGGGTCGCATGGCGACGACTCGATCCGCATCACGTCGTCCGGCTACACGACGCAAAGCGCCTACACGACCGACGCCCAGGTGGCGCTGGCGATCGCGACCGAAGGCGATTACTACGTGGCCGCGGAGGCATTCGGCGCACTGACCGGTACCTACACGCTGCAGGTCTCCTCGCGCAACGAGGCTCCCGTGGTGACCAATCCGATCAATGACCAGTCCGCGCCCGAGGGCGGCCGCTTCGTCCTGCGCCTGCCGTGGAACGTCTTCCGCGATCCGGAAGGCCAGCCGCTGGCCCTGACTGCAACCCAGCGCGACGGCAGCGCCCTACCGAGCTGGCTGACCTTCGATGCGGCGGCGCAGATGTTCGTCGGCACGGTACCCAATGGTGCCGGCGATTACCAGATCCGCCTGCGCGCCACCGATCCGGGCTTCGACGGCGATCCGGCGACGAGCGGCGACAACAAGTCGGTCGACACGACCTTCACCATCCGCACGCCGCGGATCACCGACGACTACGGCGACACAGTCAGCACCACGGGCGTGGTGACGGTGGGCGGCTCGCTGCGCGGCGTGATCGCACCGGCCTACGACATCGACTGGATCAAGGTCGCCCTGTCCGCCGGCCAGACCTACTCCATCAACCTGCGGGGCGTGCCCGGCAGCAACAAGCTGACCGATCCGATGATCGGCGGGGTCTACGACGCCACCGGCACGCTGATCGACGGCACCAGCAATGATGATTTCGGCGACAGTCTGGATTCGCGCGTCACCTTCACGGCGCGCGATGCCGGCAACTACTACGTCGCTGTGACCGGGGCGGCCAACAGCACGGGCAACTACGAGGTCTCGGTGGCACTGAGCAGCGGCGGGGCGGGCAACGTGCCGCCCAGCTACGCCGGCGGCCTGCCCGACTTCGTCGAGGCGCGCGAACTCAGCCCATTCAGCTGGACCGTGCCGGGCGACGCATTCACCGATGCCCAGACCCTGGCCTACAGCGCCAAGCTCTCCGACGGCACGGCGCTGCCGAGCTGGCTCGCCTTCAACGCGACCACCCGCACCTTCAGCGCGACCTCGGTGCCGGGCAACATCAACGACCTGGATGTCCGCGTTACGGCGACCGACACCTACGGCCTCTCCACTTCGCGCGACGTGGTGATGCGCACCGTGGCGGCCAGCGAGGGGCTCGGCAACTGGACGCTGATGGTCTATATCGCGGCCGACAACGACCTCGAGCAGTATGCGCTGAAGGACCTCAACGAAATGGAGGCCGTGGCCCTGGCCAACGGCGTGCGCCTCGTCGTCATGGTCGACCGCAACGCCGGCTACAGCACGGCCGACGGCAACTGGACCGACACGCGGCGCGGCCTGATCAGGCAGGACAGCAACCTGTCGTCCTTCACCAGCTCGCTGACGTCGTTGGGCGAATTGGATACCGGTTCGCCGACGACCCTGACCGACTTCATCAACTGGACCGCGTCCAACTACCGGGCGGCGAATTACGGTCTGGTGGTCTGGGATCACGGCGGCGGCCTCTCCGGCACCAGCTGGGACTTCACCACGGCCGGGCGCTCCAACTTGTCCATCGCCGAAACGACCAACGCGATTTCCAGTTCGACGCTGGGCAGGGTGGACTTCCTCGGCTTCGACACCTGCCTCCAGGGTATGGTCGAACAGGCCGTGGATGTCCGCGGCGTCGCGGACTTCGTTGTCGCCTCGCAGGATCTGGAACCCGGCGACGGTTGGGACTACAGCCGCTGGTTGAACACCTTCGCCCTCAACGGCAACCCGACGGACCGCGAGCTGGCGACGGCGGCCGTCAATGCCTATGGCACGGCCTACTTCAATACCCAGACGCTGTCGGCGATCGATACCAGCCGCCTGTCGACCCTGATCACGCGGATTAACGAGTTCGTCTCCGCCACCGAGGCCATGCCCGGCGGCGGCTGGACCGATCTGCGGCAGGACCGGACGGCGACCGGGGTGCGCAACTACAACAGCAACGACTATATCGACCTGGGCGCCTACATGGACGTGGTCGCCGCGGACGCCGACCTGTCGGCATCGCTGCGCAGCGCGGCGCAGGCCGTCAGTCAGGCCCTGAGTGCCGCCGTGGTGGCGGAAACGCAGGTTGCCGAAGCCAGCGGCCTGTCGGTCTTCCTGCCCGGCACCGCAACGGCTGCCGCCGCGGCGGACTACAGCTCGAGCAACTTTAGCTTCCTGAACGAGACGCGGTGGGCCAGTTTCGTGCAAAATCTCGCCTCATGACGGATCGACCCGGCCTGAAATTCTTCAACCTGAAACTGGAACCCAAAATATGAACAAGGAACTGTTTATCGACGGCTTCGGCAACATCATGGTCACCGGCACCATGGTGCGCATTGACCTCGTCTCGCTGGTCGAGCCCGCCGCGGAAGGCAAGCAGGCGCGTTTCGAGCACCGCGAGCGGCTGGTGATGCCGCTGGACGGCTTCCTGCGCTCCTTCGGCATGGCCGAGAGCGTCGTGCAGAAGATGGTGGACGCCGGCGTCGTCGCCAAGCGCAAGCCGGGCGACGAGGGCACGACGGCCCAGGTCGTCGAGACTGCTCCGGTTTCGCCCAATTTCGGCTAGCCGATGCGCAACTGAAGGGCCTGCCCCCGGGCAGGCCTTTTTTGTTGCCCGTCACCGCCGAGCATCCCGATCGAAGATCGCCCGATGACCAGCACAGCCGATAACGGCACTCCCGGCGCGCACACGGCGGTGCAGTGCCTGACGGCCATCGCCCATCATCACGGTGTGACCCTGCCGCCGGAGCGCCTGGTGCACGAATACGCGCTCGGCACCGAGGAGCCCTCGCTCTCCGTCGTGGTGCGGATGGCCGAGAGCAACGGCTTCAAGGCAAAGGCGGAACAGATCGACTGGCCGCGCCTGATGGGCCTGCATGGCGTGTTTCCCCTGATGGCCCGATTGGACAACGGCAACTGGGTCATCATCGTCGGCGTGCGTCGCGACGCCGACCAGGAACGCGTGGCCATCGTCGATCCCCTTGCCGCAGGGGCCGAGGTCCTGCTGCTCGATGCGCACCAGTTCGGCGCGCGCTGGCAGGGACAGGTGGTGTTGCTGAAGCGCGTCTTCAAACTGACGGATACGGAACAGCCGTTCGGCCTGCTCTGGTTCGTGCCTGAGATCCTGCGCCAGGGAGGCGCCTTCCGCGACATCGCCGTGGCGGCGATCATGCTGATCGGCCTGGCACTGGCGACGCCGATCTTCTTCCAGCTCATCATCGACAAGGTGCTGGTGCACGAGAGCTATTCGACGCTCTACGTGCTGACGGCGGGGATCGTCGCCGCCATCGCCTTCGAGTCGGTGTTCGGTTTCCTGCGCCAGTACCTGCTGCTCGGCGCCACCAACAAGATCGACATCCGGCTGGCGCGGCGGACCTTCGCGCACCTGCTGTCGCTGCCCATCGACTTCTTCGAGTCGGTGTCGGCCGGCGTCGTCGTCCGCCACATGCAGCAGGTCGAGCGCATCCGCCAGTTCCTCACCGGCAAGCTGTTCCTGACGCTGCTCGACGCGTTGGCGCTGTTCTTCTTCGTGCCCCTGCTGTTCTTCTACAGTGCCAAGCTCGGCACCATCGTGCTGCTGTTCACCCTGGCGATCGCGGCGGTGGTGGCGGCGCTGATCAAGCCCTTCCAGGCGCGGCTGCGGGAGCTGTACGAGGCCGAAGGGCAGCGCCAGGCCCTGCTGGTCGAGTCGATCCACGGCATGCGCACGGTCAAGTCGCTGGCGCTGGAACCCAAGCGCCGCAAGGAATGGGACCGGCGGTCGGCCAGCGCCATCCACAACCACTTCCGCGTGGGCAAGATTTCGATCACCGCCCAGGCGCTGACCCAGTCGCTCGAGAAGCTGATGATGGTGGCCGTCATCGCCTTCGGCGCCCGGGATGTCTTCGACCATACGCTGACCGTGGGTGCCCTGATCGCGTTCCAGATGATTTCCGGGCGGGTGGTGGGCCCGCTGGTGCAGATCGTGTCGCTGGTTCATGAATATCAGGAAACCGCGCTCTCCGTGCGCATGCTGGGCGAGATCATGAATCGCCCCGCCGAGGCCCGCGGACGCGGTGCCGGGCTGGCGCCGAAGCTGGCCGGCCGCATCACTTTCGACCGCGTCACCTTCCGCTATCCCGGTGCGACCAACGCGACGCTGGACGACATTTCCCTCGACCTGCAGCCGGGCATGATCGTCGGCGTGGTCGGACGCAGCGGTTCGGGCAAGACCACGCTGACGCGCCTGATCCAGGGCATGTATCCCGTCAGCCAGGGCCTGATCCGGGTGGACGGCATCGACATCCGCGAGATCGATCTCTCGCACCTGCGCAGCAGCATCGGCGTGGTGCTGCAGGACAACTTCATCTTCCGCGGTTCGGTGCGCGAGAACATCAATGCCACCAAGCCCGACGCGACCTTCGAGCAGATCGTCGCCGCCGCCCAGGCCGCCGGTGCCGACGAGTTCATCGAGCGGCTGCCGCAGGGTTACGAGACGCTGCTGGAAGAGAACGGTTCCAACCTGTCGGGCGGGCAGAAGCAGCGCATCTCGATCGCCCGCGCGATCTTGCCGCAGCCGCGCGTGCTTATTCTCGACGAGGCGGCGAGTGCGCTCGACCCGGAAAGCGAAGCCATCTTCATCAACAACCTCTCCCGCATCGCCCGCGGCAAGACGGTGCTGATGGTTTCGCACCGCATGACGACGCTGGTCGGCGCTCATGCCATCATCGCCATGGACCAGGGTCGCATCGCCGACATCGGTACCCATCAGGAACTGGTCGCCCGCTGCGAGATCTATCAGCAGCTGTGGCGCCAGCAGACCATCCACGTCTGACGCGCCATGGACGAACAGCAAAAACCCGCTCCCGCGCCGAAGGCGGTTCCGTTCCAGGACTTTCTGCCCGACGCCGACGCCATCGAGCAGCGACCGTTGGCCGGGGTGGCACGGTGGACGCTCTACACGGTGGTGGCGATGGTCGTCGTCTTCCTGATCTGGGCGACGCTTTCCGATGTGGACGAAATCGTCGTCGGACGCGGGAAGCTCATCACGGTGCAGCCCAATCTGCAGGTGCAGCCGCTGGAGACCTCCATCGTGCAGTCGATCGACGTCAAGGTCGGACAGGTGGTGAAGAAGGGGCAGCGGCTGGCGGCACTCGACCCGACGTTTGCGAGTGCCGACGAATCGCAGCTGAAGGGCCGCCATTTGAGCCTGGACGCGCAAACGACCCGGCTCGAAGCCGAACTTGCCGGCAAGGCTGTTTCTCCGGGCACGCCAGGCACCGGGTCGGATGCGCGGCTGCAGGCCGACATCCGCAGCGAGAAGGACGCCAACTTCCGCGCACGGCTGAGGAAATTGGACGAAAGCCTGGCGAAGCTGAATGCGTCTCTCGTGACCAATCGGCGCGATCAGGACGTGCTCGATGCACGGGTCAAGTCCTTGCGGGAAATCGAGGCCATGCAGGAACGCCTGGTCGCGCAGAATTTCGGCGCCAAGCAGAAACTGCTCGAAGCACGGGAGAAACGACTCGAGGTCGAACGCGACCTTGACCTGGCGCGAAACCGCGAGGCCGAAATCAAGCGCGAGATCGCCGGCGAACATGCCGATCGCGATGCCTTCAGGAAGGATTGGCGACAGAAGTCCATGGAGGAACTCGCGAACGTCCGGCGCGAGCGCGACAGCATCGGCGAGCAGTTGCAGAAGGCCGAGAAGCGCCGCAATCTGGTCATCATGACGGCGCCAGTGGACGCCGTGGTGCTCGATGTGGCCAAGCGTTCCATCGGCTCCGTCGTGCGCGAGGCGGAACCCCTGGTCACCCTGGTCGCCTTGGATGCCCCGCTGGAGGCCGAGGTGCAGATCGATGCCACAGACGTCGGCTTCGTCAAGACCGGCGACGCGGTGCGCGTCAAGATCGACGCCTTTCCCTTCCAGAAGCACGGCACCCTGCCGGGGCGAGTCACCGTGGTCAGCGAGGATGCGTTCGCCCGCGATCCGGCGCAGATGCGCGCCACGGGGCAGACAGGCGATGCCTATTATCTCGGCCGTGTCGGCCTGGAATCGACCAAACTCGGAAAGACCGGCGCGAATTTCCGTTTGCTGCCGGGGCTCACGCTGTCGGCGGAAATCATCGTCGGCCGCCGCAGCGTCATTTCCTATTTCCTCTACCCGTTGATCCGAGCCCTCGATGAGTCGATCCGGGAACCTCGATAGAAGCACCCTGGCCGGACTTCCCCCGCGCTACGCCGCGGTGGTGACGCTGCTGCAGGAGGGCAAGGCGCGGGATGCGGCGGAACATTGCAAGGCGATCCTGCAGCGCGACCCCTGTGACGCCGAGGCCTATCATCTGCTTGGCCTCGCGGCGGCGTCGGCGTCATCGATGGAGGACGCTTGCGAGAATTTCCGCCAGGCGGCGGTGCTGGCGCCGCGCAATCCCACCTATTTCTTCAACCTCGGCAACGCCTACACGCGGCTGGGCCGCCATGCGGAGGGGGCCGCGGCATTCCGCAACGCCCTCGAGTCGGCCCCCGAGGAGGCTTCCTGCTGGTTCAACCTCGGCAACGCCGAGCATGCCCGGGGCGACAACGCGGCGGCCGACGCCGCGTTCCAGCGGGCCGTCGAGATCAAGCCGGATTATGTGCGCGCCTGGCTGAACCTCGGCAACGTGCGTCGCGAACTCGGCCGCTATGCGGAAGCCCAGGCGGCGCTGGAGCAGGCCATCCGGCTGGAACCGGAGTCGTCGGGTGCCGTCAACAACCTCGGCAACCTGCTGCGCGAGATCGGCCGGCCGGAAGAGGCGCGCAAGGTGCTGGAGGACCTGCTGCGCCGCAGCGCGCGGCATTTCCGCGCCTGGAACAACTACGGCAGCGCCCTGCGCGAATCCGGCCATCTCGAGGAGTCCATCAAGGCCTATCGTCAGGCGATCGCGCTGCAGCCCGACCACGCGCAGGCGCACCTCAACCTGTCGATGGCGCTGCTCGCCGCCGGGCAGTTCGACGAGGGCTGGAAGGAATACGAGTGGCGCTGGAAGGCCGCGCGCGAAACCAAGGGCTACCAGCGCGACTTCAAGGAGCCGCTGTGGCAGGGGCAGCCGCTGCACGGCGAGACGATTCTGCTGCACGCCGAGCAGGGGCTCGGCGACGCGCTGCAGTTCGTGCGCTATGCGCCGCTGGTCGCTGCCCGCGGGGGCCGCGTGATCGTCGAGTGTCAGGGCGAACTCAAGGGCATCTTCGGGCGCATGCCCGGCATTGCCGTGGTCGTGGCCCGTGGCGAGCCGCTGCCGCCGTTCGACCTGCAATGCCCGATGATGAGCCTGCCGCTCGCCTTCCGCACCGACGCGCAAAGCATCCCGGCGGAGATCCCCTACCTGGCGCCGGATCCCGCAAAGGTCGCGGCCTGGCGCGAATACTTCGGCCGCGAGACGCGACCCAAGGTGGGACTGGTGTGGGCCGGCAATCCACGTCGTCACGACCCGGTGTCGAACATGATCGACCGCCGCCGCAGTTTCAACCTGGAGCAGATGCGGCCCTTGCTGGAGCAGCCGGGTTTCGCCTTCTACAGCCTGCAGAAGGGCGAGGCGCAGACGGAACTCGCGCGCTGGCTCGGCCGCATCGAGGACATCGGCAGCCGCTTCGCCGATTTCGACGATACCGCGGCAGCGGTATCGCAGCTCGACCTGGTGATCACGGTCGACACCTCGGTCGCCCATATCGTCGGCGCGCTGGGGCGGCCGGTGTGGATGCTGTCGCGTTTCGACGCCTGCTGGCGCTGGGGACCGATGGGCGAAACCAGCGCCTGGTATCCGACGATGACGGTTTTCCGGCAGGAGCGTTACGGCGACTGGAGCGCGCCACTGGCCAAGGCGGCGCAACGCCTGGCTGGCGAATGGATGCCGGCAAAGCCGTCATCCCCGTGCTGAGCTACCGGCCTCGACGCCGGATCAGCGCACCTCGGCCGATCGACTCGCCTCGATCACGGCCGTTCCCTCGCGTCGTAGCGTGATCCGCCCCTCGTAGCGGCCGGGCCGCAAGTCTTCGGCGGCCCGCGGATGCCCGACACTGCCGAACCACACTGCCTGGTGACGGGGTGCCGTGGCGCTTCCTGCGGCAACTGTCCTGCCATCGGGATCGGTCAGGGTGAGTTCGAGGCGGTCGCCTGCACGCAGGCCGAAGAGTTCGACCCAGAAGGCGAGGGCCTCGGCGTGCCGGGGGAACGACACCGCGCCGTGGAGTCCACCCTCCGCGTTTTCACGCCGGGGCGCCTGCGTCGCAAAGCCGGCGATCAACAGGCCGGTCGGCCGATACTTCAGTTGCGCGCGGACGGCCTGGGCCCAGAGGCCCTGGGCTTCATCGCCGCAGTCCGACGACGCGGGGGCGAAGGGGTCGAGCGGCCGGCCTCGGTGGCGCACGGCGAAATCGACATGGGGGAATTCGGTGTTGCCGGAAAGGCCGATCCGCCCGAGCACCTGACCGGCCTTGACCCGCTGGCCGCGGCGGACGGCGATGCTGCCCCGCTCAAGATGACTGTACTGGGTTTCCCAGCCGTCGCCGTGGTCGATGCGTACGCCGTTACCGGCGTCCTTGCCCTTGAGGGCTTCACGCCCGCGGTCTTTGATGGAAATGTCCGGCTCGCCGTCGCGCAGGGCGACGACGACGCCGTCGGCGGCAGCCAGGACGGGAACGCCGGCTTCCATCGCCGAGGCGTCGATCAGGCGGAAATCGGTGCCGGTGTGGCCGTCGTAGGTCAGGGAGCCGCAAGCGTAGTCGCGGGCGCCGGGGCCGGGATCGTGATCGTAGAAGTTCTGGATGAAGCAATCCACGCCCGGCTGGCACCGGACGGGCAGCTCAAGTGACGGCGGGGCGGCTTGTGCGATGCCGGCCCAAAGGCCGATCAGCAGTCCGAGTGCCGGCAGCCTGCGCCGCGGTCCTGACGGACGGCATGGTGGCAGGACGAGACGTTCGCGCAAGCTGTTCGGGTTTCGGATGACTTGGGCCAGCGCAGATGAGCCGGGCCGGCTAGGAGGCCAATGCGGTGGCGGTCCCGGCGCCTGTGCCGGCGATCTTTCCGAGCGCTGCGGCCACGTCGCGGATCACGCTGGCCCAGTCCTCCAGTGCCGGTTGCCGGAAAATGGTCATCGAGGGGTACCACGGCGAGTCCGTGCGCTCCGCTTGCCAGCGCCATTCGCTGGCGTGGCGAGAGAGCAGCCAGACGGGCTTGCCGAGGGCCCCGGCCAGGTGAGCCACCGAGGTGTCCACCGTGATCACCAGGTCGAGGCAGGCTATGATCGCCGCCGTGTCGGCGAAGTCGGCCGCTTCGGCCATCGGATCATCCCAGGCGGGGAGGGTGGGACGGGTGGTCGCCGCGTCCTTGACGAGGCCGAACCAGCGGATGCCGTCGAGCCGTCCCCACGGCGCCAGAGATTCGGCCGCGAGGCTGCGCAGCCGGTTGTCCTTGAGGCTGGGGTTGCCGCTCCAGCAGACGCCGACGCGCAGCCCGCCGGGGCCGATGCGCGGCCGCCAACGCGCCAGCGCGTCGGCCGGCGGCGTCAGGTAGGGACATCCGCCGGGAATCGATTCCGGCCCGGTCCTGAAGGCGCGCGGCAGGGACATGACCGGCACATGCCAGTCGAAGACCTCCTTCAGCACGGCGTTGCTGCCCCCTGCCGGCACGATCCGCGCGAAGCTGCCGAAGCTGGCGAGGAACAGGCGATGGAGTTCGTCCTGGCAGACGCAGGTGACGGCGAATTTCGTCGCCAGCATGGACAGGTAACGCGCGAATTGCAGCGTGTCGCCAAAGCCCTGCTCGTGATAGACGAGGATGTTCTGGCCGGGGCGCGGTGGGGTGCCGTCCCACTGCGGATAGGCGAAGCGCGGCGGCTTGATCTGGCGCGACATGTGGCTGCCCCACCAGCGATGCTCGTAATCCTCCCAGCCGCCGGCGAAATCGCCGAGCATCAGGCGCGTCAGCCCGCGCCCGAAGCGCGCCTGGTGCGATGCCGGATCGTGGCGCACCGCGCACTCGAAGGCTTCGAGCGCCTCGGCATGCCGTCCGGTGGCGATCAGGACGTTCGCCAGGTTGTTCCAGGCTTCGGCGAAATCGGGCTTCGCCGCCAGCGCCCGGCGATGCAGCTCGATTGCCTCCCGAAAACGTCCGGCATCGAGCAGTGCATTGCCCAGGTTGCTCATGGCCTCCGCATATTCGGGCCTGAGGCGCAGGCTTTCCTCGTAGGCGGCGACGGCCTCATCGAGCTTGCCGACTTCCTTCAGCGCATTGCCGAGGTTGTTCCACGCCTCCGGAAAATTCGCCTGGCGATCGATCGCCGTTCGGTATTCGGCGATGGCGGCTTCGACCTTGCCGGCATCGAGCAGGACGTTGCCGAGATTGTTGTGGCCGACGGCGAAGCCATTGTTGCCCTCGATCGCGCGTCGCAGCAGCTGAATGGCCTCGTCGTGCTGGCCTTGCTCCTTCAACAGGGTGGCAAGGCTGTTCAACGCAGCGGGGTCGGCCGGCTTCAAGGCCACGGCGGCACGATAGTGCCCCAGGGCCTCGCCCTTGGCGCCCTGGATCCGCAACATGTCGGCAAGTGCGAGCTGGGCCGTGAAGAGATTCGGTGCAAGCGCGACCACCCGGCGAAATATTTCCAGTGCCCGTCGCTCCATGCCGGCGGCCCTGAGTGCCAGACCGAGTTCGGCCAGGACTTCCGTGTGATCGGGGTGCCGAGCCAGGAAGCCGTCGAGAAGGGCGACGGCCGCAGGGGTCGATCCCAGCTTGCGCAGCGCCTTGGCACAGTGAATATGGGCATCGGCGAATTCCGGCATGAGGTCGACGGCCGCTTTCAGGTAGGGCAGGGCGGAGTCGAACTCCTTTCGCTGGCAGTAAACGACGCCCAGGAGGTGAAGGGCATCGGGATGGTTCGGGACTTCACGCAGGATATCCGCATAGAGGCGGGCCGCCTCGTCGGAGCGGCCCTGCCGATGCAGCGTGGCGGCCTGGCGCAGCCGGTCGTTGAGTTCATCGGTGCGCTCGTTCGCGTTCGCGGTGGGCTGCATCATGTCCGGCATGTTTCGATCATCTCATTGTTCCTCGGTCAAGCCGGTGATCGCGAGGGGCGACTCCTGCGGAAGGCAGAGATAGTTGTGGGCAAAGACGTAGCGGCGATAGCCAGCGGCCTGAAGCCATTGCCGGAGCGCGGCCCGATCGCACTTGATGTATTCGATGAACAGGATGGGGCGGTATTTGCTGATCGCTGCGCGGGCGCCTGCGAGCACGTCGAGTTCCATGCCTTCGACGTCGATTTTCATGAGGTCGAGCTGGGCCAGGCCGAAGGAGTCCACGGTGACGCACTCGACCTGTTCCTGGCGATCGGGCGCGTGCCGACGCTCCTGTCCGATGGCCTCGCGCTGTTCGGCGCCGAATTCGACACTGCCGAAGCTGAGGGGCTTGCCGTAGTCGAATTGCGGGATGTCGATAAAGCCGGGCGCGGCGCTGGCCGCCAGATGCAGGCAGTGAACATTTTCGATGCTGTTGAGCGCGATGTTCCCGGCAAGCATGTTGAAGACGATGCGTTGCGCTTCCAGGGCGATGATCTTGCCGCCGGGGCCGACCTCGTCGGCAAGAACGACGGAATGAACGCCGATGTTCGCGCCGATATCCATTACCAGCAGGTTCGGCCGTAGCTTCCTGAGGTTTCTCAGCATGCTCCGCAGCAACTTCAATTCATCCGGGTCGTAAGTGCCGCGGGCGGAGAGCTGCCAGCCGACACCGAGATCGTTCTTGTTGACGATGAAGGTGCCGATGTCGGTGGCGATGATGACGTTGTATCTTCTCATGACCTGCATTTCAGGCCACGGCGTGGCCAATGTCAATGAAGTCCGCCCGTCGCGGTCGGCTGCGGCCGGCTGTCGTATTCGAGTGTGATGTCCCATCCGGACTCCGCGGCGCACTTGCGGATCAATTCACAGAAGCCCGAATGGACGGCTGCGTCCATGGGCAGATCGACGCCCATGCCCCGGGTATCCTGCAGTCGCAGCGCGGTGGTGCCGTCGGGCAGGCTCTTGAGCACCAGGTGGGTCGCCAGCAGGGGCGGCGCATCCTGGATGGCTTCCCTTTCCTGCTTGTATGGGGTCGAGAAGTCTGCCTGCTGCAGCGCTACCTGGCGCTGCAGGTCGCTGATCTCACGGCGCACGGCCGGCGCGGTCGCCCGCTTGTCCACGAGCTTTACCGCAATCTGCCCCAGCACAGGCCAGAGCAGCTTGACCAGGCGTCGAGTCAGCCAGACTTGCACCTCCTTGTCGGCATGGCCGATGCGCAGCAGGATGCGGTCGTCCTCGGGAAGGTATTTTGCAGCGAATTGGAGTGGTGTCATGGTCCGTATTTTGCCTCGCGGCGGCTACATGTTCGCGCCGGAGCCGCGTGATTCGAGTTCCTCCCAGCGCGTGAGCAGGGCGAGCAACTCGTCGTCGATGGCGGTGAGCCGCGCCGCCAGTTCCTGCGCCTGCTGCGGCAGGGTCTGGTACAGCGCCGGATCCTCGAGTCGAACCGTAAGCTGTTTCTGTTCGGCCTCGAGCGTGGCGATGCGTTCCGGCAGCCCCTCGAGTTCGCGCTCCTCCTTCCAGGAGCGTTTCTCGCGCTTGGGCTGCTCGGTGCGCCGTGGCGCCGGCGCCCCGAAGGAAGTCCCCTTGGGGGGCGCCGACTTTTTGGCCGGGTCGGCTGCGGTCGCATCGGCCCGACGCGCCGCCTGCCAGGCGGCCCAGTCGCTGTAGCCGCCGGCGTATTCGCGCCAGGTGCCGTCGCCTTCGGCGGCGATGGTCTGGGTGACGATGTTGTCGAGGAAGACGCGGTCGTGGCTGACGAGGAAGACCGTGCCATCGTAGTCCAGGATCAGGGATTCGAGCAGTTCGAGCGTCTCGATGTCGAGGTCGTTGGTCGGTTCGTCCAGCACCAGCACGTTGGCCGGGCGGGCGAACAGCCGCGCCAGCAGCAGCCGGTTGCGCTCGCCGCCCGACAGCGACTTGACCGGCGAACGCGCGCGCTCCGGAGCGAAGAGGAAATCCTCCAGGTAGCCGATGACGTGTTTTTTCGTGCCGGCGATCTCCACGTAGTCCGAGCCCGGCGAGATGACTTCGGCCAGCGTCGCCTCGGGATCGAGCTTGGCGCGGAACTGGTCGAAGTAGGCAACCTCCAGCCTGGTGCCGCGCCGTATGGTGCCGCTGTCGGGCTGCAGTTCCCCGAGTATCAGCCGCAGCAGCGTGGTCTTGCCCGCGCCGTTGGGGCCGATCACGCCGATCTTGTCGCCGCGCTGGATGCGGCAGCTGAAATCCCGAATGACCGCCTTGTCGCCGAAGCGCTTGCCGACGTTGAGCAGTTCGGCGACCAGTTTCCCGCTCTTGTCGCCGGCATCGAGCTCCAGCCGGACCTTGCCCAGCCGCTCGCGGCGAGCGGCGCGTTCGGCGCGCAACTGGTCCAGCCGCTGCACGCGGAACACGGCACGGGTGCGGCGCGCCTCGACGCCCTTGCGGATCCAGGCTTCCTCTTCCTTGAGCAGCTTGTCGAAGCGTGCGTTGGCGAGCGCTTCGTCGGCGAGCATCGCCTCCTTGCGCGTTTGGTAGGTGGCGAAGCTGCCGGGAAAACTGGACAGGCGGCCGCGATCGAGCTCGACGATGCGCGTGGCCAGGCGGTCGAGAAAGCGCCGGTCATGGGTGATGAGAATCAGCGTGACGCCGCTGTCGAGCAGGAACTGCTCCAGCCATTCGATGGCGGCGATGTCGAGATGGTTGGTGGGTTCGTCGAGCAGCAGCACCTCGGGGGCGAGCGCCAGCGCCTGCGCCAGGGCGAGGCGCTTTTTCTGGCCGCCCGACAGCGAGCCGACGCGGGCCTCGGGGTCGAGGTCGAAGCGTGAAATCACCTGCTCGGCCATCGCTTCGTGCGACCACGCGCCCAGACTTTCCAACTCGTGCTGCAGTTCTTCGAGCCGCGCCAGCAGTGCATCGTGTTCCTGCGGGGCGAGGGCAGGAGCGGCCAGCCGGTGAGAGATCTCGTGGTAATCGGCGAGCAGGCGCGAGGTTTCACCCATGCCGGCGACCACCGCCTCGAACACCGTCAACTCCCGATCGAACGGCGGCTCCTGCGGCACATAGCCGAGGTGCAGACCGGGTTCCGTCCAGATCTCGCCGTCGTCGAGATGGGCCTGGCCGGCCAGCGACGCGAGCAGGGAGGACTTGCCGCTGCCATTGCGGCCGATCAGGGCGACGCGTTCGCCGGGATCGAGCTGGAAGTCGGCGTGGTCGAGGAGGGCGACGTGGCCGAAGGCGAGGCAGGCGCCGGTGGCTTTCAAGTAGGGCATGGTCGGTACTGAAAAAAGTTCTTGCGGCGGCCTTAGGACAACGGCAATAATCCGATTGAATTCGTGGGGTATCCAAAATGGCAACGCGTGCCCCACCGACATTATCCTTCAACGATGGCATGACCCAGGCAACTAACGACTCACCGGAACGAATCGCGGCTCTCGAGGCCCAGCTGCGACAACGCGAACACGAGATCGCGCTGCTGCGCGAAACGGCGTTCGCCATAGGCAGCGAACTCGACCTCGACAAGGTCTTCGCGCTGATCGTCGATCGCGCCCGCGAGCTGATCGGCGCCGAGACGGTGCTGCTGCCGCTGATCAACGACGACTGCGACGAATACACCTACCGCGCCGGCGCCGGCGCCAATGTCGACGAGATCGTCGGCGAGTCGCTGCCGCTCGATTTCGGCGTCTGCGGCTGGGTCTGGAAGCACAAGCGCCCCTGGTGGCGCGGCGTGCTGAGCGAGCTGTCCGAGCAGGAAAAGAACCTGTGGGAGAAGGATGCGGGCACCCTGCTGCTGGTGCCGCTGGTCGGGCGCGATCATTTCCTCGGCGGCATCGCGGGCATCAACAAGACCGGCGGCGGCGATTTCAGCGAGAACGACCTGCATCTGCTCGAACTCTTCGCCGGCCATGCGGCGATCGCGATTGAGAACGCGATGGCGATGGAGCGGGCCGCTCAGGCGCGGAGTGACGCCGAGGCGGCGCAGGCCGAGTTGCAGCGCATGAACAAGCGGCTGTCCGCCGTCAACCAGGAACTTGAGTATCTCTCGCTCTACGACAACCTCACCGGCCTACCCAATCGATCGCTGTTCCGCGACCGCATCCGCAAGCAGATCGAACAGCACGCCGACGCTGCGCTGGCGCTGCTGATCGTCGACATCGACCGCTTCCAGGAGATCAACGATACCCTCGGCCATGAAGCCGGCGACGAGTTGTTGCGCGTCGTGTCCGGGCGCTTCGTCAAGGCGCTCGAGCCGGCGGACACCATCAGCCGCATGGCGGGCGACGAGTTTGCCGTGCTGCTGGCCGGCGCCGGCGCGGATGCGGCGATGATTGCGGCCAGGCGGCTGCTCGCGACGCTCGACCGGACGCTGCAGCTCGCCGGGCAGGAGGTCCTGGTGACGGCGGCGGCCGGCATCGCCCTCTATCCGCAGCATGGTCGCGACGTGTCGACGCTGTTCAAGAACGCCGATGCCGCCATGCTGGCGGCGAAGCGCGAAAAAAGCGGCGCACACTGCTTCGATGAGCGGCACGATGCCGGCGCGCCGGGCCGCATCGCGCTGATCCGCGACCTGCGCGCGGCGCTTGATCGCGAGGAGTTCACCCTCCACTACCAGCCCAAGGTCGAACTGGCGACCAGCACCATCACCGGCGTCGAGGCGCTGGCGCGCTGGCGCCGGCCGGACGGCTCCGTCGTGCCGCCCGAGATGTTCATCACCGCGCTGGAGCAGACGGGCCTGATCCAGCCCTTCACCTGGTGGGTCCTGGAGACGGCCATGCGCCAGCGCATCGCCTGGCTCAAGCTTCGTTTCGACCTGCGCATCGCCGTCAACGTCCCGGTCAGCGTGATCATGGATCCGCAGTTCATCACGGGGCTGACGCAGCTCGTCGAACGCTTCGGCAGCCGCGGCGGCATCACCATCGAGATCACCGAGAACGTCTTCTTCGGCGACTACGATCGCCTCAATGCGATCCTTTCAGAGTTGCGCCGCTTCGACATCGAGTGTTCCATCGACGACTTCGGCACCGGCCATTCCTCGCTGGCGCGCCTGCGCCAGCTGCCCGTGGCCGAGCTCAAGATCGACCGTTCCTTCGTCATGGATATGATGCGCAGCAAGGACGATGCGGTGATCGTCAAGTCCACCATCGATCTGGCGCAGAACCTCGGCCTCAGGGTCGTGGCCGAGGGCGTCGAGAACGTGCAGACGCTGCAGCAGCTCTACCGCCTGCGCTGCGATGTCGTGCAGGGTCACCACATTGCACGGGCGCTGCCGGTGGCCGAACTGGAACACTTCCTCGCTCACTCGAAATGGGCGGTGGCGCGGCTGGGCGATGCGGCCGCGCCGGACAAGACGGGCGACCGGACGATCTGACGGCTCATTTGGTGGCATGGCGCCGTCCGGTGCTGGCGGCGCGGTACAATCCGCAGTCATGCCACCTTCGCCCATTTTGCGCATTCTGCTCAGCAACGACGACGGCTATTTCGCGCCGGGCATCGAGGCGCTGGCCGCTGCCCTCGGCGATCTGGGCGAGATCACCGTGGTGGCGCCGGAGCGGGACCGCAGCGGCGCCTCGAATTCGCTGACCCTCGACCGGCCGCTCCACCTGCGTCGTTCCGCCAACGGGTATTTCTACGTCAATGGCACGCCGACCGACTGCGTGCATCTCGCCGTCACCGGCATGCTCGAGCAGCAGCCCGACATGGTGGTTTCGGGCATCAACCTCGGCGCCAACATGGGCGACGACACCATCTACTCCGGCACGGTGGCGGCGGCGATGGAAGGCTACCTGCTCGGCGTTCCGGCAGTCGCAGTTTCGCTGACGAGCAAGGAGGGCAAGCATTTCGCCACGGCGGCCCGCATCGCCCGGGCGACCGTCGAGCGCTTCCGGCGCTCGCCCTTCGATGGTCCGGTGCTGCTCAACATCAACGTGCCGGACCTGCCCTGGGAGGAGATCCGGGGCGTCAAGGTCACCCGGCTCGGCCGCCGGCACAAGGCCGAACCGGTGGTGAAGCAGGTTTCGCCGCGCCATGAGACCGTCTATTGGGTGGGTGCCGCCGGCGCCGCCGCCGATGCCGGCGAAGGCACCGATTTCCATGCGGTGGCCAACGGCTACGTTTCGGTGACGCCATTGCAGATCGACCTGACGCATGCCGCCCAGGTTGGCGCGGTCACCGAGTGGCTGGCGCGATGAACGGCAACGGCCTGCTGCAGGGCATCGGCATGACCTCGCAGCGCACGCGCGCGCGCATGGTCGAGCGCCTGCGCGTCGAGGGCATCCGAGACGAGCGCGTGCTGACCGCGATCGCGGCGGTGCCGCGCCACATCTTCGTCGAACCGGCGATGGCCCACCGCGCCTACGAGGACACCGCGCTGCCGCTGATCCTCGGCCAGACCATCTCGCAGCCCTATATCGTCGCGCGCATGATCGAATTGTTGCTCGCGGGACGCGAAAGCCTCGGTCGCACGCTGGAAATCGGCGCCGGCTGCGGCTACCAGGCGGCCGTGCTGGCGATGCTGACGCGCGACGTGTTCGCCGTCGAGCGCCTCGCCCCCCTGCTGGCCCGCGCGCGCGACCACCTGCGCCAGTTGAATCTCGGCCAGATCCGTCTCAAGCATGCCGACGGCATGGGCGGACTGCCCGAAGCGGCGCCCTTCGATACCATCATCGTCGCCGCCGCCGCCGCCGGAATTCCGCAGCGCCTGCGCGACCAGCTCGCGCCGGGCGGCCGCCTGATGATCCCCGTCGGCACCGATCCGCAGGTGCTGTGCCTGATCGAGCGCGGTCCGCAGGGTTTCGTCGAGTCGCGCTTCGATGCCGTGCGTTTCGTGCCCCTGTTGCCTGGAGTCGAATGATGTCGCGTCTTTTTCCCTTCCTGCTCGTGACCCTGCTGGCGGCATGCGCCACCCAGGCGCCGGCGCCTGTCAGCGACCGCTCCACCGGCGGCGCAGCGGCGCCCGCGGCGCCGGCCGCCGAGGCCAGGCCTGGCCACTACCTGGTGAAAAAGGGCGATACGCTGCACCGCATCGCACTCGACCACGGCCTCGACTACAAGGACGTCGTCGCCTGGAACAATCTGGATAATCCCAATCGTATCGAAGTCGGGCAGCAATTGCGCGTCGTTCCGCCCGAGGGCAGTGCGGTGGCCGTGGTCAAGCCGGTGACGACGAGTGCTCCGGTCGAGGTGAAACCCATTGCTCCAGCCACGCCGCCGGCTACCGTGGCGCCGGCGCCAGCTTCTGCCAGTACCGCCACGCTCAAGCGTGACCCCAAGGGCGGCAAGCTGCCCTATTCGGAGGAAAACCTGGCCAGCCTGCGTGCGGCCGAGGGCGGGCCGCTGCCAACGGCTGCCGTCGCACCTGCCCCCGACGCCAAGCCCGTCGACAAGCCCGCGACGGCGGCCAGCGAGGATGGCATCGACTGGGCCTGGCCGGCGTCGGGCAGCCTGCTCGTAGGCTTCGTCGAGGGCGGCGCCGCGCCCAACAAGGGCCTCGACATCGCTGGCAAGACCGGCGAGCCGGTGCTGGCGGCGGCGGCGGGCAAGATCGTCTATGTCGGCAGCGGCCTGCGCGGCTACGGCAACCTGGTCATCGTCCGCCACAGCGCGGCCTTCCTCTCGGCCTATGCGCACAACAGCAAGATCCTGGTGAAGGAGGGCGCCGCCGTCACCAAGGGCCAGAAGATCGCGGAGATCGGCTCCTCGGACACCGATCAGGCGAAGCTGCACTTCGAGATTCGCCGCCAGGGCAAGCCGGTCGATCCGGCCAAATACCTGCCGACACGCTGACATCCCTGGTTGCAAGATCCGCCCCCCATGCCATGAACCCGTCCAAGGCAATCGACGCCCCCACCCCCTTCCCCCGCCCCGGGGCGGGGGGCGAAGTTTGTTCGCTGCGCTCAGGGGATTACCCGGCGTCAAATTCCGTATTTCACGGTAGCTCAGCCGTGCGCGAACCCGAAGGCCAGCCCGACGAGGACATCGCCCGCGACGGCGACGCCGCCGGCGCGGAAGAAGGGATGCCGCGGCGCGAGGACGAATTCCTCGACGATGTCACTCAGATCTATCTCAACGAGATCGGCGCTACCCGGCTGCTGACCGCGCAGGAAGAGCTGAGTCTGGCGCGACGCGTTTGCGCCGGCGACTTTGCGGCGCGACAGCACATGATCGAGGCCAACCTGCGCCTCGTCGTCAGCGTGGCCAAGCACTACCAGCATCGCGGCATGCCGCTCGACGACCTGATCGAGGAGGGCAACCTCGGCCTGATCCACGCCTTGGAAAAGTTCGATCCCGAGCGCGGCTTCCGCTTTTCCACCTACGCCACCTGGTGGATCCGCCAGAACATCGAGCGCGCGATCATGAACCAGTCGCGCACCATCCGCCTGCCGGTGCATGTGGTGAAGGAACTCAACCTGATCCTGCGGGCCCTGCGCCAGATCGACGAGCGCGCCGGCGGCGAGCATCGCGCCGAAAGCCATGCCGCCATCGAAGGGGTGGCGCGGCTGCTCGACAAGCCGGTGGAAGAGATCCGCCAGATCCTGCAGTTGGGTGAGCGCGTGACCTCGCTCGATGCGCCGCTGGACATCGATCCCGATCTGTCGATCGGCGATTCCGTGGCCGACGAGGGCGAAACCGGTCCCGACGCCCGGGTCGAACACGAGGAGATCGTCCGCCACGTGCGCGAATGGGTGGCGCAGCTCTCGGCCAAGCAGCGCAGCGTGATCGAGCGCCGCTACGGCCTCGGCGCCGAGGAAACGCGGACACTGGAGGAACTCGCCCAGGACCTCGGCGTTACCCGCGAACGCGTGCGCCAGATCCAGCTCGAGGCGCTCGGGCAGTTGCGCCGCCGCCTGCTGCGCGACGGGCTCGACAAGGACGCGCTGCTGTAATTCGGCGTCCCGCCGGAGCGCCCCGCAGGAAGTACCCTTGGGGTGCCGACTTTTTCAGCGTGCGGTGCGCAGGGCCTCGGCGAGTTGATACACCGCCATGGCGTAGAAGCTGGACTTGTTGTAGCGCGTGATGACGAAGAAGTTCTGGTAGCCGAGCCAGTACTCGGTCGGTGCGTCCGGCGTGACGAGGTCGATCAGGGCGGCGGGCCGTGCCGCGGCGGCGTCGGTGCGCACGCCGAGCGGACGCATCTCCGCGGGAAGGCGCACCGGGCGGATTCCCTCGTCGATCAATGGCTGCGGGTTGCTGCCCGGTTCGAGTTCGACCGGTGCCGTCACCGGCTCGCCCGGCTGCCAGCCATGCGCCTGCAGGAAGTGGGCGACGCTGCCGATGGCATCACCGGGGCTGCGCGTCAGCTCGACCTGGCCGTCCCCGTCGAAATCCACCGCCCATTGCCGCACGCTGCTCGGCAGGAACTGCGGCAGGCCTAGTGCGCCGGCGTAGGAGCCGCGATAGCCGAGGGGGTCGCGCCCTGCGTCGCGCGCGAGCAGCAGCAGGGCCTCGAGCTCGCGCCGGAACAGCTCGGCGCGCGGCGGGTAGTCGAAGGCCAGGGTGGCGAGGGCGGCCAGGGTGCCGAAGCGGCCGGTGCTGCGGCCGTAGATCGTCTCGACGCCGATGATGGCGACGATGACTTCCTCCGGCACGCCGTAACGCGCGCTGGCACTGAGCAGATCGCCTGAATGCTCGTCCCAGAAGCGCAGGCCGGCGGCGATGCGCCTGGGTTCGACGAAGCGGCCGCGGTAGGCCTGCCAGGAACGGATGCCCGGATCGGCCGGCGGCCTGATGGCCTTGATCACGGCGGGCAGGGGTTGAATTCTTGCGAATGCGGCGAGCAGGGCATCGCGATCGAAGCCGTGGCGCTCCACCATCTCGTCGACGAAGGCGCGCACGTCCGCGCGCGCGGCGAACGTGCCGGCCGCCATCGCCGGCATGGCGAAACAGGCTGCCAGGCATATGGCGATCAGCAGGCGGCGGGCGGGGGAGATCACGGCTGGAAGCGGGCGATGCGGGTCTTCAATTCGTCGAGCAGTACCGGGTCCAGATTACCGTAGCGCACGCGGCCGTAGAGCGCCGAAATGGCGCGGATTTCCGCGGCGCTTTCGGGAAAGCGGACGGCGATGCGATCGGCGTAGGCCAGCGGAGCCTCCCACGGGGTGCGCGGGAGGCCGCGGCGGCCGAGCCGGCGGCCGAGCCTGAGCCAGGCGCGCTGCGCCGCATCGACGCGCCGACGCTGGCGCAGGGCCCAGGCGGTCAGTCCGAGCAGGACCAGGCCGGCCAGAACCGCGAGCGTGGCTGTCATCTGTCGCCAGTCGGGGGCCCGCATGCCGAGGCGATTGAGGAACTCGCGTTGCCGCTCCGGGTTGTAGCCGATCACCCACTGGTTCCAGGTATTGGCGACGGCGTCGAACCGCAGCCGCAGTTCGCGCAGCCAGGCGAGATCGGCGCGCGTCAGCAAGGGCAGCGGCGAGCCGGCCGGAACGGCGGCGGCGAGGTTCTGCGAGATGCGCGAGGGCACGCTCAGCGCCGTCGGGTCGATCCGCGTCCAGCCGCGGTCCTTGAGCCAGACTTCGGCCCAGGCATGGGCGTCGTACTGCCGCACCGTGAAATAGCCGTCGAAGGGATTGGTTTCGCCGCCCTGGTAGCCGGTGACGACGCGCGCCGGCAGGCCGGCGGCGCGCAGGGCGAAGACGAAGGCGCCGGAGAAGTGTTCGCAGAAGCCCTGCCTGGATTCGAAAAGGAATTCGTCCACGCCGTGCCGGCCGAGCAACGGCGGCGTCAGGCTATAGCTGAGGCCCTGCGTCAGGAAGAAACGGGTGGCTGCCTCGAGCACGGCTTCGTCGGTCTTGTCCTGGTCGCGCCAGCCTTGGCCCAGTGCGCGCGTTCGCGGGTTGAAGTCGCCTGGCAGGGCCAGCGCCCGTTGCAGCACCGCCGACGATTCCTCCCGGCCTGCGGCCATTGCGGTGTGTGAGGTGACGGAATAGCGCAGGCGGGTGGTGACCGGCGTCCTGGCCAGCAACTGGTAGTCGCCCGTCATCAGGCTGTCTGACGGCAGATTGCCCGGCAGTTCGAGGGCGAACAGCCAGCGCTTGGCGTGGGCCTCCAGCGTCACCTCGTACTCGATCAGCGGGCCCTGCGGTGCGTAGGCCAGCCGCGGCAGTGCCAGGCGCCCTTCGGGACGCCAGGTGCGACCGTCGAATTCGGTGAGGACCGGGCCGCGCCAGTAGAGCAGGTCGCGCGGTGGCGTCTCGGAGAACTTCGCCCGGAAGGCGATGGCATCGGATTGCGAAAGGTTACTGATGCTGCCGGGCGCCATCGAATCCGAAAGCCCGGTAAGCGCCGAGAAGGCGTCGCGCGGCAGGCCCCAGAGCGGCCCCTGCACGCGCGGGAACAGCACGAACAGCAGCAGCATGAAGGGCGCCGCCTGCAGCAGCATGAGGCCGGAGCGACGCAGCAGATCGGCGGGCCGGGCGCGGCCATCGGCCAGACTGCCGAGCGCCGCGGTGACGGCGACGATGGTCGCGACCGTCATGGCCGCGGTGGCGATACTCTGGGCGAAGAAGAACTGGGCGAGGACGAGGAAGTAGCAGAGGAAGATCACGGCCAGGCCGTCGCGCCGGGTACGCGTCTCCAGGGGTTTGAGGGCGAGGAACAGCACCAGCAGCGCGACGCCGGGGTTCTGCCCGAACAGCGTCCGGAACTGGGCGAGGACGCCGGCGCTGCCGGCGAAGGTCAGGAGGATCAGCCAGAAGCGCGCCGGCAGCCGGCGCTGGGTCCGGTTGAGCACGGCGCGTCCGCCCAGCAGCGTGAGCGCCAGCGCCGAGAGCCAGTACGGCACGTGCGGGGTGAGCGGCAGCAGCGCGGACAATGCGGCGGCGAGCAGCCACCAGGTTTGCGACGGCGTCACCGCCTGTGGCTTACTCTTTGCCATGGAGGGCGAGACGCCGCAGGCAGGCGTGCAGTTGAACCTCGCCGCCGGCCGGTGCGAGCTGCGCCCCGGGCAGACGCAGCCCCCAGGAGAGGCCGGCGGCGTGGGCGTCGAGCACCCAGCGGGTGAGCCAGGACAGGCGTTCCTCCGCGGGCATCGCGGCGGGAAGGGCGTCCCAGTCGAGCCAGACGGTCTCGGCCGCGGGATCGGCATATTGCTTGGTCATCAAGGGCGCGTCGGCGCCGAGCCGGGCGGCGGTCTTCCAGGCGACGTGGCGTGGCGGATCGGCGAGCTGATGGCCGCGCAGCGCGAGGAAGTCCTCGCTGCCCGCCGGCATGTTGGCCGCGCCGCCCGAGCGTCCGCCGGAAGCCGGCGGTGGCGGCACGGTGGCGTTCGCCGGCCTGGGGTACACGAGGCAGCGCGCGTCGGGCGCGGCATAGGCCCAGGCGCGGATCAGGCCCAGAGGCCAGATGGTGTCGAGCGTCACGCGGGGCAGGGCAAGCCAGCCGCGTTCCGTCGCCGCTACGCCGAGACGCACCGCGGCGCTGGAGCGGGCGGCGACATCGACCATTTCGGCGGTTGCGGGCATTCCGCCGGCGAGGTGCAGCCGGATCTGGCGCCGTTCGTCGCTGCGCATGTTGTGAAGCAAGAGGGTGAAACGGGCGCTGTCGCCGGCGAAGACCGGCTCGGTTCGTCCGGGGGCCAACGAGATGTAGGCGAGGTTGCGGAAGGTATGGAGTATCGCCGTGACGCCGAGGCCGGCGAGCAGGAAGGTGAGGGCGTAGCCGAGGCTGAGGTTGTAGTTCATGGCGCCGAGCAGCATCACCACCAGCGAGGCGGCGTAGCCGATGCCGGCTCGTGTTGGCAGCACGTAGACGCGGCGCTGGGTCAGGACGACCGGGGCGGGCTCCGGTGGGTGCACCCGCAGTGCCCAGCGGATGAATCTCTCCTGCACTGCCGCGGTGAGGCGCATGCCGGCCTCAGGGGATGGGTACAGCCTCGATCAGCCGTGTCGCCACCTCGGTCGGGGTCAGGCGCGCGGCGCTTTCGCCGGCCGCATGCAGACGGTGGCAGGCGACGCCGGGCAGCACCGCCTGCACGTCGTCGGGCAGCACGTGGTCGCGGCCTTCGAGCCAGGCCCAGGCACGCGATGCGGCGAGCAGGGCGAGCGCCGCGCGCGGCGACAGACCCACCTGCCAATCGGGGGACTCCCGCGTTTGCGCGACGAGCGCCTGTACATAATCGATGAGCGGTTCCGCGACCTGCACGGCCCGTACCGCCTTCTGATGGGTCAGCAGTTCCTCGGGGGAAAGACAGGGTTGCAGGCCGGCGAGAACCTCGCGACGGTCGACGCCGGCGAGCAGTTCGCGTTCGGCGGCGCGGTCAGGGTAGCCGAGCTCGATGCGCATGAGAAAGCGGTCGAGCTGCGATTCGGGCAGGGGATAGGTGCCGATCTGGGTCGAGGGATTCTGCGTCGCGATAACGAAAAAGGGCTCGGGCAGGGGGCGGGTCTGCCCCTCGGCGGTGACCTGGCGTTCCTCCATCGCCTCGAGCAGCGCCGACTGGGTCTTGGGCGTGGCGCGATTGACCTCGTCGGCCAGCACCACATGGGTGAACACGGGGCCGGGATGGAAACGGAAGGCGCCGCTGTCGCGATCGAAGACCGAGACGCCGATGATGTCGGCGGGCAGCATGTCGCTGGTGAACTGGATGCGCTGGAACGACAGGCCCAGCAATTGCGCGAGGGCGTGGGCCAAGGTGGTCTTGCCGACGCCGGGCAGGTCCTCGATCAGCAGATGGCCCTTTGCCAGCAGGCAGGCCAGGGCCAGGCGAATCTGCCCTTCCTTGCCAAGGATGACGCTGCCCGTCGCACCGACGACGTGCTCGAGCCGCTTTGGAGATTTGGGGGACAACACGCTGGCGCAGCTCCGTATTCCGTGGATAATGGAACCTTCGATGTCATTGTATGTCATTCGTTTCTGATGACCACGACTGCCTTCATCACGCATCGCGACTGCTTTGCCCACGACATGGGCAGCCATCATCCCGAGTGCCCCGACCGGCTTTCCGCGATACAGGACCGCCTGATCGCGGCGCAGCTCGACCTCTATCTCCAGTTCCACGATGCGCCGCTCGCGACCACCGAGCAGCTGACCCGAGTGCATCCGCTGCGCTACATCAGGACGCTGGAAATGAACGTACCGACGACGGGCATTTTTCACGTCGATCCCGACACGGCGATGAGCCCGGGTACCTGGACGGCGGCGTTGCGTGCCGCCGGTGCGGGCGTCCTCGCCGTCGATCTGGTCATGAAGGGCGAAGCGGAGAATGCCTTTTGCGCGGTGCGTCCGCCCGGGCATCACGCCGAGCGTGCCAAGGCCATGGGCTTCTGCTTCTTCAACAACATCGCGGTGGCGGCGGCGCATGCGATCGACCAATGGGGCCTGAAGCGCGTCGCCATCATCGATTTCGACGTTCACCACGGCAACGGCACCGAGGAAATCTTCGCCAACCATGAGAACGTGCTGATGGTCAGCACCTTCCAGCATCCCTTCTATCCCTACTGCGGAGCGGAGAATCCGGCGCCCAACATGTGCAACGTGCCGCTGCCGGCGCGCACCCGCGGCGATGGTTTCCGCGAAGTGGTTAGCGAGGTGTGGTTGCCGCGCCTGCGCGACTATGCGCCGGAGATGTTGTTCATCTCGGCCGGCTTCGACGCGCATTACGAGGACGACATGGGCAATCTCGGCCTGCTCGAGGCCGACTACGCCTGGGTCACCGAGCAGTTGCTGGCGGTGGCGCGCGAGTCGGGCAAGGGGCGCGTCGTCTCCATGCTCGAGGGCGGCTACGCCCTGTCGGCGCTGGCGCGCAGCGTCGCTACCCACGTCAAGGTCCTGGCGGACCTGCATTAACACGCCGTTACAACCTGGTAGGGCCCGGCGGGTCATTTCGACAGTAAAATCCATGACTTTCCCATTCGGACGCAACAGCCCATGATTCAAGGTTCGATTCCCGCGATCGTCACGCCCATGGCCGATGACGGCAGCCTCGACCTGCCGCGCCTCAAGAGCCTGCTCGACTGGCACATCGCCGAGGGTTCGGATGCCGTGGTAGTCGTCGGCACCACCGGCGAGTCGCCGACCGTGGACTTCGACGAGCATCGACGCCTGATCGAGACGACCGTCCAGCATGTCGCCGGCCGCATTCCGGTCATTGCCGGAACGGGTGGCAACGCTACCGCGGAGGCGATCGAACTGGGCGAGTTTGCCAGGAAGGTCGGCGCCGATGCCCACCTTTCCGTCGTCCCCTACTACAACAAGCCGACGCAGGAAGGCATGTATCGCCATTTCAAGGCGATCGCCGAGGCCGTCGATCTGCCGCTGATCCTCTACAACGTGCCGGGCCGCACGGTGGCCGACCTCGCCAACGATACGGCACTGCGCCTGGCGCAGATTCCCAACATCGTCGGCATCAAGGATGCGACGGGCGACCTCGAGCGCGGCAGCGATCTGTTGAAGCGCGCGCCGAAGGGTTTCGCCGTCTACAGCGGCGATGACGCGACGGCCATGCTGCTGACGCTGCTCGGCGGCAAGGGCACCATTTCCGTGACCGCCAATGTCGCTCCGCGACTGATGCACGAGATGATCGCGGCCGCGCTGGCCGGCGATGCGACGAAGGCGCGCGACATCAACTTCCGTCTCCTCGGCCTGCACAAGAATCTGTTCGTCGAGGCCAATCCGATCCCGGTCAAATGGGCCTGTCAGCAGATGGGCCTGATCGGCGGTGGCTTGCGCCTGCCGATGACACCGCTGTCGCCCGAATGCCACGATCGCGTCCGCGCCGCCATGCGCGAGGCCGGCATCCAACTTTGATGAATCCCATGTCAAACCAGTTCCGTTTGTTCCTCGCCTGCGCCAGTGTGCTACTGCTTGCCGCATGTGGCGGGGTCGAATCGAAGAAAATCGATTACAAGTCCTCGGGCAAACTCCCCCCGCTCGAGGTGCCGCCCGACCTGAGCCAGCCGACGCGTGACGATCGCTACGCCGTTCCCGACAGCGGATCCAAGGGCACGGCGACCTTCTCGACCTACAGCGGCGAGCGTGCAGGACAGCCCCGCGCCGAGGTCAGGAGCGACGTCCTGCCGCAGGTGAGCAACATGCGCATCGAGCGCTCCGGCACCCAGCGCTGGCTGGTCGTGAGCGGCATGCCGCCCGACAAGCTGTGGCCGATCGTCAAGGAGTTCTGGCAGGAAATCGGCTTCATCGTCAATGTCGAAATGCCCGAGGCCGGCGTGATGGAGACCGACTGGGCCGAGAATCGCGCCAAGATTCCGCAGGATGGCCTGCGCAACTGGATGGGCAAGGCACTCGATTCGCTCTATTCCACCGCCGAACGTGACAAGTTCCGTACCCGCCTCGAGAAGGGCGAGGTTGGTTCGACCGAAATCTACATCAGCCATCGTGGCATGTACGAAATCTACGTCAGCGAGGGGCGCAGCGAGACCCGCTGGCAGCCGCGTCCGCCCGAGCCCGAACTGGAGGCAGAGATGCTGCGGCGCCTGATGGTGCGCCTCGGCGCCACCGAGACCCAGGCCAAGGCGCAACAGGCGGCGAAGGCCGCCCCGGTCGAGGAGAAGGCCAAGCTGGCGCGTGCTACCGACGGCAGCGGCACGCTGGAACTGCAGGAGGGTTTCGATCGCGCCTGGCGCCGCGTCGGCCTCGCGCTCGACCGCGTCGGCTTCACCGTCGAGGATCGCGACCGCTCGCAGGGCCTTTACTTCGTGCGCTATGTCGATCCCGAGCCCACGGCGAAGAGCGATGAAAAGAGCTTCACCTCGAAGCTGATGTTCTGGAAGAGCGACGCACCCCAGGTTGACCCCGGTGCGCGCTATCGCATCTACGTCAAGGGCAGCGGCAGCGCGAGCACGGTGCAGGTGCTGACCCGCGAGGGCGGCGTCGACAAGTCCGGCACCTCGAAGAAGATTCTCGGCCTGCTCTACGAACAGTTGAAGTAATGCGCTTCGCCTCGCTGGGCAGTGGCAGCAAGGGCAACGCCCTTGTGGTCGAAAGCGGGCGGACGCGGGTACTGATCGATTGCGGCTTCGGGCCGCGCGAACTGGCGTCGCGGCTGGCGCGACTGGGATTGACCCCGGAGGATCTCGACGTGATTCTCGTCACCCACGAGCACGGCGATCACGCCGGCGGCGTAGCCCGCGCGGCGCAGCGTTTCTCGCTCGATGTGCGCATGAGCCATGGCACCTGCGTTGCCACCGGATTGGCCGGGCAGATCGAGGTGAGCCTGTTCGACAGCCACGCCGCCTTCGTGATCGGCGATCTGCAGATCGAACCTTTCCCGGTGCCGCACGATGCTCGCGAGCCGACGCAGTTTGTCGTCAGCGACGGCCGGCGGCGTCTTGGCGTGCTGACCGATGCCGGTTGCGTGACGCCGCACATGGTCGAGATGCTCGATGGCTGCGACGGTCTGGTGCTGGAGTGCAACCACGATGCCGAGATGCTGCGCAACGGCAGCTATCCCTGGTCGCTCAAGCAGCGTGTCGGCGGCCGTCTCGGCCACCTCGACAATTTGAGTGCGGCCTCACTGCTGGGGCAGATCGACCGCCGTCGCCTGCAGCATGTGGTGGCGGCCCACCTGAGCGAGCAGAACAACACGCCGCAGCTGGCGCGAGCAGCGCTGGCCGGGGTGTTGGGCTGTCAGCCGCAGGACGTTGCCGTCGCCGATCAGCAGCAGGGATTCGACTGGCGCGAACTCTGCTGAGGTTTCCGGTCGAAAAAAAAGGCCAGCCCGCAGGCTGGCCTTTCTTGTTGCCGGAAAAATCCGAATTACTTCTTCGGCTCTTCCTTCTTCGGCTCTTCCTTCTTGGCTTCCATGCCGCTCATGCCGGCCATGCCAGCTTGGGGAGCAGCAGCCGGGGCGGCAGCAGCCGGGGCAGCGGCGGGAGCGCCAGCCATGCCGGCCTGGCCTTCCATGCCCTTCGGAGCTTCCATGCCGGCCATGCCAGCCTGGGGAGCGGGAGCCGGAGCGGCGGCCTTGGGAGCGGGAGCCGGAGCGGCTTCTTCCTTCTTGCCGCAGGCGGTAACGGCGAGGGCGACCAGAGCGGCGACGAGGAGGGACTGTTTCATTGTTTGCATTCCTTTATCGATAAAAAGAGAAAGTGGAGCTCAGAAAAGACAGGGCGCGACCCAGTCAGCCGGTGATTGTATCAAGCTTCTGGAATTTGTTGTAAACGGCTAACAAACGGCTTTTTACTGCGTTTTTGCCGCGATCAGATGCCGGCCGTCGAAGGGGTGCAGACCTGGCATTCCAGCCACAGATCGTCGAAGCGCTGCCAATATGGGTGAATTTCCTTGGTATCCGCGCTGACCTGCTTGCCACGCGCGTGATCGGCGTGAAAGCGGATCGCACCATGGGACGCGTCGGCGAGTACGAAGCGGTCGGCCAGATGGCGCAGGTGGTCCGGCGTCTGACGGATCTCGATCTGGTGGCCATGGAGGCGGATCAGATTCAGCAGGCGCGGGTGCCGGGTGCGCAGGGGCGCCGGATCGTGGACGATGATGTGCATGCGCCGGTTCGCGTCGTCGGCGAGGAAGTGCAGCAGCATGGCGTTGCGGCTCGCATCATCGAGGGCCATGCGTTCGAGGTCGCCGTCGAAAAGGCGCAGTTCGCGGCACGCCGCCTGGATCGTGGCGTCGATGGCGGCGCGGTAGCCGGCTTCGCTGTCGAAGGGTTCGATCATGGGTGCTCCTATGGCTCGCGGATCGCCAGGAAGCCGCAACGATACCACTCGCGCAGCAGTTCGACGCCGGTCGCGCTGAAGCCACGGATGGTCTCGATGTCGCGGCGGTCGGCCAGTTGCCGCAGCAGGCGTCGGTCGGGGCCGGGGACCGTGATCGCTTCGCCATTGAGGTAGAAATGCGTGCCGGTGAACAGAAGCTGGGTACGCGGATCGAGCGCGACGCCGCGCCGTTCGGCGAGACTGGCGAAGCGTTTCGCCGCGAGCGGTCGTTGCGGCGGATCGAAAAACACGTGGGGTTTCGGCTCGGTCAGCATGCGACCCAGAAAGTCTCGCACGGAATTTCTGTTCCAGCTGACTCTGGCGAGAATGTCGCTTACTTGGTCGATCATGGCGTCGCCGATCTGTGCTGGCGATCGCTGCCGTTGCAGTTGCGGGTCGCGATAACGGCCGTCGAGACGAACGGTGTCCTGCAAGTGCATCAGGAACTGCTCGGCCAGCTCCTGCGCCGGGAAGGCGCGGAAGCCGATCGACCAGGTCATGCATTCACCCTCGGCGATTCCGTCGTGCGCCCATTCCGGTGGCAGATAGAGCATGTCGCCGGGTTCGAGCAGCCATTCCTGGGTCGGCCGGAAATCGGCGAGGATGCGCACCGGCAGGCCATCGATCAGGCGCTGGTTGCGTTGCTTGCCGATGCGCCAGCGGCGGCGGCCGATGCCCTGCAGCAGGAAGACGTCGTAGCTGTCGAAATGCGGGCCGACGCCCCCGCCATCGGTGGCATAGCTCACCATCAGGTCGTCGAGCCGGGCGTAGGGAACGAAGTCGAACTCGCGCATCAGGCGGTCGCCTTCGGGGCTTACCAGATTGACGCTCTGCGCCAGCACGGTCCAGGGCCTGGCGCGGCGCTTGAGCGAAGATGGGTTGAACGGGCCATGCTCGAGAGTCCAGCCGTCGACCTGCGAGACGAAGCGCGACTCGACGTCGTCGCGTGCAGCGAGCGCCAGCATGTCGTTCCGTCCGCTGACGCCGGATACGCCGGTGAAGCCGGGAATTGCGCCGCGCACCAGCAGCGGCTTCTTCTGCCAGTAGTCGGAAAGGAATTCTTCGGCCGTGAGGCCGCCCAGCAGCGTCGGAATCATGCGGCCATTATAATCGCGCCTTTTTTCGAGGCGCCCGCCATGTCCGAGGCCATTGTCGAATCACTGGATCACGAAGGCCGCGGCGTCGCACATGTCGACGGCAAGGTGATTTTCATCGAGGGTGGGCTGCCGGGCGAGCGCGTCGAATACGCCAGCTTTCGGCGCAAGCCGAGTTACGAGCAGGCCAGCGCCACCGCCATCCGCCGTGCGTCGAGCCAGCGGGTGACGCCGCTATGCCCGCATTTCGGTGTTTGCGGCGGCTGCAGCATGCAGCATCTCGAGGCGGGGGCGCAGACCGCGGCGAAGCAGCGCGTGCTCGAGGACGCGCTCTGGCATCTTGCCCGCCTCAAACCGGAGGCGGTGTTCCCGCCCATCGGCGGTCCGGCCTGGGGCTACCGCCGCCGCGCGCGGTTGTCGGTGCGCCTGGTGCCGAAGAAGGGCGGCGTGCTGGTCGGTTTCCACGAGCGGCGCAGCAGCTATGTCGCCGACATGCTCACCTGCAAGGTGCTGCCGCCGGCAGTCGCGGCACTGTTGCCGAAGCTGCGCGAACTGGTCGCGGCGCTGTCCATCCCCGACCGGCTGCCGCAGATCGAGGTGGCGGTGGCGGACAGCCAGACGGTGCTGCTGCTGCGCATCCTCTTGCCACTGACAGCGGCTGACGAAGATCTGTTGCGTGCCTTCGCCGACGCCCACGGCATCGTCTTCTACCTGCAGACGGGCGGTCCGGATACCGTGGTCCTGTTTCATCCGGCCGCTGCCGGGCCGCTGAGCTATGCACTGCCGGATTTCGGCGTGACGCTGACGTTCCGTCCGACCGACTTCACCCAGGTCAATTTCGGCATCAATCGCATGTTGGTGCGCCGGGCGATGGGACTGCTGGCGCCGCAGGCTGGCGAGCGCATCGCCGACATGTTCTGCGGCCTCGGCAACTTCACGCTGCCGATCGCCACTCATGGCGCGACGGTGGTCGGCGTCGAGGGTAGCCAGGTGCTGGTCGATCGAGCCCATGCCAATGCGTCGGCGAACGGCCTGGCCGGGTGTACCGAGTTTCATGTCGCCAATCTTTTCGAGGCGACGGCGGAGAGCCTGGCGGCGCTCGGCCCTTTCGACAAGATGCTGATCGATCCGCCGCGCGAGGGCGCGATCGCGCTGGTCAAGGCGCTGGCCGAGCCCTATCCGCGGCGCATCGTCTATGTTTCATGCAGCCCGGCGACGCTGGCGCGCGACGCCGCCGTGCTGGTGCGTGAGCAGGGTTATCGGCTGTGCGGCGCCGGCATCGGCAACATGTTCCCGCAGACCTCGCATGTCGAGTCGATCGCGCTGTTCGAGTGGCCATAAGCAACAACGGCGACCCGCGGGTCGCCGTGGCGCCATCCGCTACGGCGAGGAGAGCGTTTCTTGCTCGACCGCCCTGTAGCGCAGTGGCTTCATCAGCGCCGACTTATTGAATCAGTCGCGCTCGCCGCTGAATGCCAGCAGCAGTTGCAGCAGGCTGACGAAGACGTTGTAGATGTCGAGATAGACCGCCAGCGTCGCGCTGATGTAGTTGTCCTCGCCGCCCTGCACGATGCGGTTGATGTCGTAGAGGATGTAGGCGGAGAAGATGACCACCGCCAGCGCGGCGATGGCCAGCGACAGCGCCGGGATCTGGAAGAAGATGTTGGCTAGTGCCGCGACCAGGATCAGGATCATGCCGGCGAAGAGGAACTTGCCGAGACCCGAGAAGTCGCGCTTGGTGGTGGCGGCGACGCCGGCCAGGGTGAAGAAGATCGCGCCTGTGCCGCCGGCGGCCATGGCGATCAGCGTGCCGCCGTTGGAGAAGCCGAGCGCCACCTGCAGGATGCGCGACAGCATCAGACCCATGAAGAAGGTGAAGGCCAGCAGCAGGACCACGCCCATGCCGCTGTTCTTGGTCTTCTCGATGCCCCACATGAAGCCGAAGGCGATGCCGAGGAAGAGCAGGAAGGAGACCATGGGGCTGCCGGCGAGGAAGGAAAACTTCAACTGGATGCCGACCAGCGCGCCGATCACCGTCGGCACCATCGACAGGCCGAGCAGGGCGTAGGTGTTGCGCAGGACGCGGTTGGTCGCCAGTGCGCTGTCGCGACTCGCGGTCTGGGCAATGCCGAACTGACTGTTCATCATCTGTGCTCTCCGTAAAGTGTGGCCAGAACGCTCGTTAGAGTGGGGTGCTGCCCGCAAGTTTCAATGGTGACAGGATTTCTGGTGGCGGATAGGGTGAGATTCGAACTCACGGACGCCTTGCGACGTCGCCGGTTTTCAAGTTCTCTGCTATTCCGCGTAAAAACAGTGGCCTATTTTACATTTATCTCCGCAACTTGGCTGAAACAGACGTCTTGGGAACCCGGTAAATCCGTGCTCGTTTGACACGTTGCGGAGATTAATTTTCTCTCTCAGGTGTCTTCTTATAGCTTCGGTTCCGTGGCCAGTTTCACCCCATAAAGCCGTTCGACACGGAGACGATTGAGGCGGGATGATGCACCGACCCTTCGGAGGACATTCTCCATCTTTTCGATGATCTTCCGCTGGCCTTCATCTGCATTTGAGATCCGGCGAAACGAAAGGCAGGCACGGATATAGCGAGGTAGATCGGCCCCATGAGTTTTGGTCACAAGGTCGTAAAGATCGTCTTCCGATGCAGCAAGCACAGCTTCTTCATCTGACTTTGACCATCCGTCGTTGCTACCAAGCGTATTCAGAGCATCGGCAAGCGGTTTGGGCTTACTGAGTCGCGCGTGCTCAGCATTGAGTCTACCTTCCAGAACCGAATCGTATAGATCGCCAGGGAATCGCTGAGAAAGATCGAAACGCTCCCTACGATCAGAATTCGCCGCGACAAAGTCGTCTATCAGCTTGTCTGCCAAGTCGTCGCGAGAAAAATCCCTTAGCAAAGAAACAACCGAATTGATCTCGCCGACGCTAGACCACTTGAGGTGATCCTGGATCGCTGACAGCAACGCTGCAAGTATTTCCTCTTGGTTGTCATCAAAACCGTGTTTAAACAGGTGCCAAGCGGCCGTTAGACGTTCGCTTCCGTCATGAATCTTCAGCTGGGCATCAAGCTCGTTAGCCGCATTCCTTATCGCTTCAACATCCGGGTAACCACGTTCGATTGTTGTCATCAATGCGAGATCTAACGCGTCGGTATGTTGGTATCCGTACTCTCCAAGCAGTTCCTCCCACTGCCTTTCCTGCGTATCTTCAGACTTATCGTCGAGATATTTTGACCATCCAGCAAATCGATTGGTCAATTCCTTCAGGAAAGCCAGAGTCGGCCCTTTGCCTGGACAGTAGTGGCACCACCCCATTAGCACGAGAGAAGCGACAGCCTGCTTCCGAATCGTTGGATGAAGACCACTCAGGATCGCTGCTGTCGCCACGGCCAATTTATCGATTTTCCGCAGCACGCGAATATTTCTGAGCCCGAGCTTTGTCGCGTGAGTTTTGAGGTCAGCCGCCAGTTCATCTGATCGTGGAATAGCTACCTCGATCGCTTCTTCTGGCTTCGGGTCGAGTCTTATTTCACGGTCGACTACTTTCTCCTTGTAGAGATCGTAATCATCCTGACCGTCCAGCTCGCCGTGGTTGAAAATGAGTGCAATCTTGCAGCCTCGGTGTTCCTTCAAATAGGACACCAGCCCCAATACTTCGCGGGTAAGAAGAGATGGGCTACGGCGCTCAAAGTCATCAATGCAAATGACCAGGTTGCGGACACGCGAGAAAGCAATGTCCTGAACCAACGACCCCGTATAGTTCTTCACGATCGGAGCCTGTGAAACAGCCTTTGTAGCTTTTCTTCCGCCGCCAATCAATTTCCTGAAACCCCACCCCGATGCACCTTCCGGTGACGTTTCGCCTAGGGTTGCGTCATCAATGTTTTCGAATATGGCCAGCTTCAGGGATTCAAGGTCTTTGACACCAAACAAGGACACATACGCGTATCGAAACTTCTTGTCAGCCGACACCTGCGTCTTCAGCCGTAAGACGGCTTGAGTCCAGAGAAATGTTTTGCCGACGCCCCAGTCACCTGTCAGCGCAAGAACCTCTGGCTCATCGCTGGCCAAGAAATCATGGATTGCTTGTTTCGACTGGTGGATCGACATGCGTCAGCTGGCTCCGTTCGTGCCCGACTGCCTGAAAATATCAACCTTCGTTTCCAAACATTTCCTAAGCGCCAGATCATGCGCGCCAATCTCAAACCAGCCTGTAGGCTTCTGGTAGAAGTCGAGGCCACGCCCGATCTTCACAATCCATCCGTTATTGATGCGAATCTCTCGGTCATGAAGGTTCTTATTGACCTTGATGTCCAGCAGTACGTCGATCTCAAGCAGGCTCTGCTTGAGTTCGTCGAGCTTTTCCTGCATGTCCGCGAGCGGAGATGCATCGTCGTAGCCGGTAACCAGCGAAATCTTCTTGATGGCTGGCCGCTTCACGATGACTTCGCAGAAACGAACTAGGTTCTGGATCTGATGGGGCGCGCGAATGTATGGATCCTCGATCAGGATCTCGGTCGCTCCCTCCAGATAAGGGCCGAAGATGTTTTCGTAGCTATGGCCAGAATCACCGTAGAGGATCGTGAAATGGCGTTCCTCCAGCGATGGCTCGGGTATCGGCGACCCGACTTCCGCAACGGGAGCGGCTACCTGAATCTCAGTCGGTGCTACTGCTGCAACGGGCGCTACCGGTGCGGATGAGGATGTGCTCTCAACGATGGATGTCGATGTTCCTCGACGTGACGGAGACTGCGTTGCGGTCGCATCCTTGGATTCCGGGCAGAACACCACAACTTCGTCACCCGTTTTTCGGAAGTACGACAGGTTAATGTTGGCAAACTCGTCGTCTGGTTTGCGCTTGTTCATCTGCTCCTTGACGCGGCGCCTGCATTCGATGGCATAGGCAACGTATTCCTCGAACTCCTCGTCGGACGGTGGACCATTGGGGTGAAGGATTTTCAGGAATGCGCACAGCGTCTTCTTGATTCCCTTCTCATCCCGACCTTCCACGCATTTTCCGAGACGAATCCGCTGATTGACCTCCTCATAGCGATTCGTGTGCTTGAAGATGTAGTGGAATGCCTCGGCCAGGTAATCGGTGATGAAACCGTAGTTCGAGGTCAGATAAGCGCTGCTGTTCTTCGGCATCTCCCAGCCTGGCAGGTAGCAGGCAAAGCGATCCATGATCGCCAGGTCAAACTCCGGCGGCAGCGGCTGGAACAGGTCATGCGTCGTCGAATTGACGACCTGCTGAATCGACAGATCGAAGTTGCCGACAAAGCTCAAGCTCGCGTCGGCAATGACTTCCGCCCCACGGGAAAAACGCCCGTTGGCCATGAAGTCTTTCATGATCTGGATCGTGTCCGGGTCTTTGACCTTGATACCGCCGATCTCGTCGAATGCGACCGTGTCCCAGTAGCCTACAAGGCCAACCTTGCGACGTTGATTGTTGTAGAACAATGTCGCCTTCGTCGCTTGACCACCCGAAATTAGTGTGGCGTAGGGTGAAAATTCGCTGAAGAAGTATGACTTACCGGTGCCACGGGGGCCAAGCTCGATGTAGTTGTAGTTGGGCTCAACAAGGGGCGCGAGGCGCGTCACATAGTGCAGCTTCACTCGGTGGGACAGCTTGCTGGGCTCCAGGCCAACTGAGCGCAACACGGCATCCAGCCATTCGTCACGAGAAAACGACGCTCGGCCTTCTGTGTAACGATCGAAGTCAAAGCGGCTCAACTGGATCGGCCGCATGTCCTCGATGTAGAAAGCGTAGTCGTCCTCCTCGATGTCGTTGTGGGCAATCGTCACTTCGGCCCAGATGCCGCCTTCGAGCAGGCGGTCGTTGTCCTTAAAGAACTTGTCGCCAATGGCTATGCGCTGCGAGTTGAAGTTCTCCAGCGAGGCCCAGTGACGTTTTTCCTTTTCCACGTAGCGGACGTGCACCTTGTCGATGAAGCGGTGCTTGCCTTTGGTGGCCACTCGCGACTGGGCGGCGTTCGCTTCGTCCGGGCGCACGTAGTTGTCTTGTAGCGTTGCCAGTACGGCCTCCATACCGGCGTTGATCTCGGCCGGATCATCGCTTGCGCAATACCGGGCCAGGAGAAACTCCAGCACGAAGGTGGGGACGTTCGTTCCCTTCTTGATCCGATGGAGAAGATCCTTGCGGACGACTTTGCCATCGAACGTCGTCGTCAGCTTCGTATCCAGCGCATCCAGCACGTTTGCTGGGGTTCCAGTTTCGCTCATACTGTGTAGTCCGTTTCTAGCGTCAGGCTATTAAAGGCCACCAAGGTATTGGGATTCAGTGCCTTGATCGTGAACTTGCCTTCGAATTCTTCGAGCATCTTCAAGGCAACAGGCACCCGCACATTTGGGCGCAACGAAATTGTTCGGGTGGCCGGATCGACGGCACCACCGGGGCGGGGCTCGCCGACGACATCGCCGTTAGGCTTATGGGCTTCCAGAAGAATCTCGACCTCACGATCCTGCTCGAACATGTCGTCATTAGCCCACATCACCTCGACCACTGGTGTACGGGTCGTGATGCGTTTTGCGCCGTTGCGGTAGGTCAGATCAATCTTAATCTTGCGGATGGCCGGCTCAGCGCCCTCCAGGCGCATGGACAGTACGGGCACGACAGCTTCCTGAAGTGAAGCCCCACCGTGGAAATAGAGCAGCCCCCGCGAATACGGGGCCATACTTTTCGGCATCGCAACCATCGGGAAATCGCCACGAACGCCCAAGCGCTCGTTAGCCATCACCAGGTTGCTGGAATCCCCGCCGCCTTGGCCGAGCAGCATTCGATCATGCGCATTGAAGGCCCAGTTACCGGTTGGCTTCGAGCACACATCACCAGCTTCAGCAGCCGCGTTCAGGTAAAAGCCGTGGTCGGTGGCAATGACGACTTCCTTGAAACCTTCCTTGCGCAAGCGATGAATCGCGGCCCGAATCCGGCTCAAGGTCTTCGGCAGCAGGCCCAGAGTTTCCTGGGGGTCGTTTTCTAACTGGCTGTCGATCTCAACGCTGCGCAGAACAAACAACTCGATGGTCTCTGCCACCGAGTCCTTGGCCATCACGTAATCACCCAAGCGCATCTCAGTAAAGCGCGCTCCGTAGCGCTTACGAATGGCCTCCATCCTTTGCGTGACATTGCCAACAGTCTGGTCCCCAAGCGTGGGCACCAATCCTGTTCCGTCAGAGCGGAGCGCGAGCTGCTGCCCGGCTTCGGGTAACAAACTGGCCATGCCGATGATCGTAATCGTAGGTAACTGCGCGAAGGCCGCCTCAATTGTTACCGGACCATCTTCAGAGAGTAGATGTTCCAGCGCCACGCCCAATTCATAGCGCAACGCATCCACCAGGATGTAAGCGATGCGATGGCCCGCTTGCTGCAACGGCTTCGCGACGAAGCGGTCAAAGACATCTGCATTGGCAAGCCGATTGGCTGGTGGCCAACCGGTCGTTTCCAGGTGGCGCATGAAAACGGCCTGCACCTTTTCCGCGAGCTTGCGATAACTCGTTCTGGCTTGGCCAACAACCGAGCTCATCAGGCCATGCGGATCAATAAAGTCGCTGGCCGCTTGTTCAAATTCGCGGTGCAACCGATCTATCTCGCGCAAGCTGGCCACATAGAAATCAATCAGGCTGGTCTGCGATTTGGCGTAGTCAGGTAGCTGGCGGTCAAAGTCACCGCACTGCGCCACCAGGCGCAATGCGGCTTCGATCAGGCCCCATTGGCTTTGGCTTTCCGCCTTATCCAGCCAAACTGACGAGGCATGCTTGGCAATGATCTCGCGCACGCGATCCACATCGTCGGCCTTGAGTGCCTCAATGGCACGCTTCAGAAATGTGCGTTCCTCGAAGGGAAAGGTATCGCGCTTGCCTAGATCGTCGAGTTCTCCGCACGCATCCTTTAGATTCAATTCCTTCTCGATCGCTTCGGCGTGCTCAACGTAGATATTCCGCGAGCGCAAATCACTGCGCAGTCGCTCGCACAGATCCTCAATGAGCGACCTGGCCTCAGGCATTGCTTTCGGAACATTCCCAAGCGCTGACGGCAAGGAAACCGGCAGATCAAACGCGAACTCGCTGAACAGGCAGAAGCGCCAAAGCTCCTCCGAAATCGTCGCCCATGCTTTGATCTTGCTCTTGAGATCGAAACCCAACGTGACCTTGAGCAAGTCACGCGCTTCCTGCACCCAGTTGTCAGCACCTTTCAGCGCCTTTTCCTGGGAGGCAGAGGGCGCCATCAATGCGTACAGAATGTCACGCACGGACTGCGCATCCAGCAATGCGCGCAAATGCGGCCAGCCTAAACCGCCGCCAATGGCGTCAATCACTGCAAAAGTCGGCGCTGGCGTCTCGGCAAAGACCTTGCGAATCACCGTCGCATGGTCTGGCTTGGCGCGCAGGCAAATGCTGAGGAATTCGTCTCCGTCGTCATCGGGGAAAACTGCGCCGCAGGCCGCGTAGATGGCAAAAGGATCCTTCTGTTTTTCCTCGTCGTTAAGCGGTTTGGCCATTGGCACATAGACGATCAGCCCCTCGACACCGCTTTGCGGCTTGCCTACCTGTCGCAACAGACTCAGGGCATTCAAGCGACCGTCCAGGCCAGAAGCACCTACATCGATTGCCTTCAGATTTTCGGACTGCATCCCAAGGCAAAGCTCACGATACAGCCCAGCCTGGTCGTAGACCACCAGACAACTGTGGCTCTTGAGCCGTGGCGTCAGCAAATTGTCGCGAATGAATTCGGCAATGCTCATAGCAGATTGCCCCGAGCGAATTTGTGGCGCATCAAATCACTGCTATCGATCTTGTAGATCGCAAAGTGGCACACCATGCTCCACAAGAGTCTTCGCGTCGCATGAATTCGCATCAAAAAGCCTCCCGACCTTCGGCAATGTTCAACAGAGCAGGGAACAGCCATCACACTTCCTCCACTTTCTTGCGGCGCGTCTTCTTTGGCTTCGCCTCGGGCTCGATGTACAAATCTTCCAGCCCATGGGCGATAGCCAGTGACTTGTCGGTTTTGCATTTCTCCCGCACGCGGGCTGGCCAGTAGCTCATGGCCAAGTGCGCCCAGTCGTAGTCGCCTTTTTCGAGCTTTGCCCAGGTGTCTTTGAGCACCTTTTGCCATGGCTTATGGCGGAACAGCGGCCAGAGCGGCGCAGCGGTGATTTGCACGCCGTCGTCGTGGTTCGGTTGGTAACCTTGGGCGATCCCCAATAACGTGTCGCGCAGTTCGATCAGTTCAAGCTCGAATGCCTGGAGAGTCTCAAACTGCTTTTCTTCGTCGTGGGTACGGGACGAGCCTCTATTGCGCAGCGCTGTCCCCCCAGCGCCCACTTGCTTGAGCTTGGCCTCGATAAAGTCGTTGATGGCCGTGTATAGCGTCTGGTTGGTGAGGGTGGGATAAAAAAGCCACAGTGTGTAACTGCCTGAGCGGGTAGACAGGGGCCATAAAATTGGCGCCTTCCTTGGTGACAACGAATGACTGGTCAGGTGGTCTTCAAAGAAACCTTTACTCTCAGAAAAATAATCCTGCAATGATCCGCCCGGAATAAATCGAGCAACATCATCAATGAAGGCGTCCTCAGAAACGCCTAAAACGCTCTTTGAAAACCCAACAACTAGGGTGAGAAGATCATCGGTCAAGCTAGGCGAATGCCCGTTCTCTCCTGCGCGGGAAAAAGCTGCGGTAATCAGCCTATTTATGAGAATTGATAAGCAATCGCGCAAGCCTTTTTCGGCGTCATAATTTGCCGCCGAGTATCCTTCTGGACGCAATACCGACTCGATTTCATGGCTCGATTCATCGGCGCCGCGCAAACGATCGATGTACTCAGCCAATAATTTCTGTTCCGATACAGGAATGCCATAAATATCAAATATCTTCAAATCAATTTGATATTGGCGGTCTGCCACGCCTTTCCATGCAGCCGAAAGATCCTTTACAACCTGAGCCAAGCCAAGCTGTACGCTTCTTGTCGAAGTTATCTCCTTTAGAGCCTTTTCATATATGGCATTTTCGTCGGTGGCATCCTTCACAAGACCATATGCCTCTTGAGCAAACCTGCACAACCCCTCATCCTTGAGCACTCTCTCTTCCATTGGAATTGCAGCGAGATGTGCAACTTCAAACTTCCGTCCAGGATGAAGTGCTGCGCAAATAATGTCTGCTAGACGAGAGTTGAACAGCGCGAGCAAGTTCCAAGTGGACTCTTCGTCTTCGGGAATGATTGCCATTCCGGTATCGGAAAATACCGAATCCTTTGGCATGAGACGCCCATTCATGCCAACACTGCTGACCCTGGGAAAGGTTATTCCAGGTTTGAAGAATTCAGATTCATTCTTTATTGTCCGAGAGGCACCGCCATACCTTTGCTCTGCGAAGGCTTTTGACTCCCGGCCGTCTTTATCCCATAGGAATAGCCAATTCTCATTGGAAAAATATCGACGGAACTCGCCACCTTTCATCATTGGGACCCACTTAAGGCCGTTCCCAATTTCGTTGCCAGGTACTTCCCATCGCAATCTGGTAAATCGGAAAATATCACCCGGAATTAGCCCCTGCCGTACTTTCCCATAGCGCTTATTGCTTACGGGTTTCTCAACAAGCGGCTTGCAAGCAAAACCTGGGTCAAATTGTGGAAAGCGCTTGATCGCTATCTCAACCGCCGTAGGAAGCCAGTAGCACAGTGATCCATTTGGGATCTCCAAAAACCAGCTATGTTCTCGGACCCAGGTACTCGCAGGCGACTCACCATTGCGCAATGACGACAAGATTCTGGCAATAGCGGGTTGCTTCTCTTTAGTCGTGGAGAGATCAATGGAGTAGAAGGCTGAACTAGCACCTTTTGATGCGATGTAGGCGCTAGTCTCAACGGTCGCCCCATCAAGAACGCCGCTTCCAAGATCTGCAAGAACTTGGAGTCTTGTTTCTCCAGTAAGGAGCTCTCGCCGCATAGGCTCAAAAAATTCAAGCGTATGAAATGTGCGAGATGTGATTTGACCTTGAAAACCGTTTGCAGCAAGAAGATCTTTGGCGCACCGCAAGAAGAAACACATATACAAATCCGGGCGCCCAAGAGCGTAAACCCGTTTTAGATATTGCGTAGCCGAAGCGGAAGATTCACCGAATGGCGGATTCATCACAATCACATCAAACTTCTCTCGAGTTAGATCGATCATTCGCAACAATTCGAGGGAATCTTGGGCGAAAAGTCGTCCTTGGAAAGTCGCTTTTACTGTGTGCGCGAACTCAGTCAGTGACAACCGAAGTCGGGTTTCGGCTTGCCGCCAGTTCTCATGCTCTTGCTGGGCAAATAGTCCAGCGCCTTTGCCGACATAAATTTGCCGGATCAAGTGTGGCAATTCGCGCTCAACCTGGAGCAGTATCCCGAGTTCGGGTAGGTCCTTGAGAACTTGGATAGTCTTCTCGAATAACTCGGCATCGAGCTTGTCGAGGTTTGCAGCGAACTGTAGACGTAGTTCTTGCTCTGCCGGCGGAGCAATGGCGGCAACTACTTGGCCCCGCCCGACCAGGGGGCGATCTTTGGCTTTGATGTCTGCATCGTGCCAGGCACGTTGCGCTCGGAGCCACAGCGCCAACGAGGCGATCTGCGCGGCACGAGGGTCAATGTCCACACCGTGGATATTGTGCTCGATGATGAGACGCGGCACGTCGCGCAGGAACGCCGCCTCGTCCCCATAGGCTTGTTTCAGTGGTTGGAAATTGGCCTGTGGTTGCGTTGAGACATCGAGCGAACCAGGCCCGTGTTCCTGCTCCCATTCCCAGGCCTCGCGGTAAATCTCAGTCAGCAAATCGAATGCGTAAAGTCCAAAGTGCATCGAACCGCAGGCAGGATCGAGCAACTTGAGTGTGCGCGGGTCGCGCAGGCGAGTCGAAGCTTCTGGCTCTTCATTCGGCTTGATGAGCAGGTATTGACACCGTCCCGCCAGCGCCGACTTTCCGCCTGTAGCGTTGAACCATAGGCGGCCAAGGGTGTTGTCGACCAGAAATTCGACCACATAGCGCGGTGTAAAGAACTGGTTGCGCACAGCCAGTTCGCGGCTGTTGCGTGGCGCTTGGCTAGCATCGCGCATCGCTTTGCGCTCTTCTTTTGAATTGAAATATTGGTAAATCCAGCCGATAGTTTCGTCCTCGGTCCAAAGCAGATCAATGTCGGTAGCATTGATGAGGCCCAGCAGTTGCAGTAGCGTAGCTTCTCGCGGGAAAAGGCGCCCATGCGGCGAATAGCGATCAAATAGCAACGGCAAGTCCTGCGAAAGCTCATCGAATACGCTGAACAGATAGGAGCAGTACGCTTCGCCGGTTTCCCCTAACCCTGTGCCCGCCATGCGAGCGTATAGCTGAAACCCCTGAGACTGGTAGCCAGATTGGTCGCAAGCGCTGACCGATGGGTAAAGCAGGCCACGCGCTTCGGCCATACGTAATGCGCAAAGACGGTTTAGGACCGTAAAGGCTTGCTCGCGGACGATGCGGTCGAGCACTTCGGCTTTGTTGCCATCTGGTGTCTGCGCCAGGTAGTGCTGAAGCAGTTCGCGTAGGATGCGCGCCGTCTCGCGCTGGGCATCGGTGAGGTGGGTCAGTTTTTCAAATGCCGCAACTTCGCCCGAGACGGGATCAAGTCCGTAGTCGTTCTGTAGTTGCTTGGTGAATTCGTCAGACAACAGGCTGCGCGCTTCGGACACGAAGCGCTGAAGCCTGTTGCGGGTTGATTGGTCAAACGCCATGCGTGGCCTCGTTATTCTTTTATGGTCAGATTGACTTCAATGTCAGGCAATCCGGCGAGTTCGGCTTTGACGGTTTGCAACTGGGTGATGAGCTGATCGATCTGGTCGGTGGTTGTGAGCTTGAGGCGAATCGGTAGATCGCGCTTTTGCTTGCCGCTCTTCTTCAGGTCCTCGATACGCTGACGACGCTTTTCCTGGCCCTGGCGACGCACGGACTCCTTGAGCTCGGTGATGCGCGTGTTGATTTCGTAATCGCGAGACAGCAGTTGCTTAAAGCCGTCGAGGTCGCGGTTGGCATCAATCGAGATGGATTCAAGGCGCGACAAGATGCTGGCACGTTCCTCGGGGTTGAGTTCGGCCCATTCGGGAAGTCGCTCCAGGTCCTCTGCGCCTTCTTTGCGGCGATGTTTCAATTGCTCGGCCAGCTTGTCGGCGGCATCGCGTACAGAATTTTGCAAGTTGGTCAGCTGAGTCGCGAGGTCCGCTGCCGATTTGTAGAAGGATTCTTGGGCGAGCCGGTCGCTTAGCAGAGAGAGGTCTTCCGCCAAGTCGCGCTTGAGATCGCCCGGCACGCCGGAATCCGGCAATGCCTGTATTTCATTTCGATGTCGCTGCAAATCGCGCAGGGTGGCATCCAGTCCATTTTCTAGGGTGCGCTTGAGGTCGCCAGCCCATTGGAGGTTGTCATACAGCGGCGACTCTTCACCGCCCAGGCGTAGCGGTGCATCGGAGGCATCGGTGAGCAGAATGTCTTGGATGTCGCTAGTCAGGTTGCGCAACCGATCAACCCCGGCAACGCCCAGACCGGAGAGCTTTTCAGCCAATGGTGAGTAGTCATGCTGGTAGCGCGGGAAGTGCTTGGCAGCGGCCTTGCTGATTTCTTGCTCCAGCGGCACCACCGAATCGCCGATCAGGTTGGTGAGCCGTTCAGCCGCACGGGCGAGCACGTCGTCCGGCATCTTGGATTCGCGCAGGGAGACGCCGATCGGGCCAAAGCTCTTGTTGGTCTTGAGTGCATCGATCGCTTGTTGCCCAGCGGCAATGACCTCGCGCCCGGAAATCTTGAGTTTGAGATCGCCAGCGACCAGCATGGCGGCTAGGATGTAGCGCACGGTATCGGGCGACCACCCGAAGGGTGCGTCGCTAAATTGCTCCAATAGGCGCTTGCCTTCCAGCGTGCCGTTACGTTCGATAGCATCGCGCAGGCTGACGATGGCCTTGTGCGCGGTGTTGATCTTGTGTGAGCCACCTTTTATTTCGACCAGCCCCAAAGGATCTAGGGCGCTATTGATTCCCGCCGGGTTGCCGACACGCAGGAATTTCTCGGCCAGGGCAGTATCGACGCGCTCGGGTGCTTCGGCATAACGATTAAAAACATCGGCCGCGACTTTCGCCAGGTGCTTCTTGGCGGCGTCGAGCAGCTCTTGGTCAAGACTGGTGACGGCATCAAACTGACCACGGAAAACAAACGAACCGTGAGTCAGGCTGCGTTTAACGTGCACCTGAAGCTGATTGGCCAGCGTGGTAGCTCGGTCGATCTGGCTGGCACAATACTCTTTGACTTCCTGGTCGGGGTCGTTGCGGTGCAACTCAGCAATACGCTGGCAGCGATAGATTTCAGCGGCCAAGTTATCCGCTTCGGGGCTTGTGCGGCCCAGCAAGAGGATGGTGTTCTGATTGCTGCGCTGGCGTGATTCATCGACCAGGCGAGTACGTGCCGTGTCGTAGTTGGCCGGATCTGAGAACTCGACGATGGTCTGGATGGTTTCACGATCGCCCGCCAGACTGGACGGGATGCCGCTGTTCATGACCTTGAGACCAGCGGTAACAGCAAGACTGCCATGCAACCGGGTGGCCGGGAGGGGGTCGAAGACCTCGCGTAGGGCTTCGTTTCCGATGCGACGGATATCGACGGAACGTAGCGGGATGTTGCCGCGCTCCTGCTCGATGTCGCGCAGCTTCTCGGACAGGAAAGTCAGGCTGCCATCTTTTTCGCCCAAAGGAACGAGCGGATCGTTGAGCATCTGCTCGACGGCCTTGCTGACCTCATCCTGGTGCGAGGCAGCATCTACACCGGGGTGCATCAGGCTGGCGACGTTTTGGAGGGTGACCGGCAGGTTGGCGAGGATCTGCAGGATGGCGATGGTCTTGGCGATGTTCTTGTGCAGATCGGAATCCGGGAAACGCACGAAGACCTTGCCGACCGCTTGATGGATTGACGGAAAGGCGCGGCGAATATCTTTGTCGAGTGCATCGAATAGCGTGACGGTCGTGGCGAGCCAGCCTGTGGGGCGGTCAGCTACCGGAATCTCGCCAGCGTGTTTTTCAACCAGAATGTCTTGAATGACCTTGATGGCCGAGCGCAGGCCGATGCCACCCGTCGACTTGGCCAAAGCACCCAAGAGGTGCAGCAGGATGTCGAAATGCGCTGGCAGGAAGGGATACAGGTTGATGAAGGTGTCACGTGAGAAGTCGGAGTCGTAATACTTGGCGTCCTGCAACTTGGTGTTGTGACGCAGAGCTTGTCCGTGGGTATCGAAGAGCTTGCCTAGCGCATCAGCACCAGCGGGGGATTTTCCGAGCAGGCGGCCGGTACAGATCTTCTTGATGTCTTCCGCTTCCAGGTCGATCTGGATCGGGAAGCGGTCCTTGAGTTTGTAGAGCTGAGATGAGTTGAGCGCAGCCCTGGGGTCGTCCTCGGTCAGCGTCTGCTGCGCGGTGGCGAACATCCAGACTTTGCCATCGCCCAGGCGCTTGAGGTTCTTGGCCAAGCCGTCGAGGTTGAGGATCAGGTTGTCTCGCGAAGCGACGTATTGGCCGACTTCGTCCACGATTAGCAGAACGTACTGCTTGCCGCTTTTCTCGCGGATGATGTCGATCATTTCCTGAACGCGCTCATTTTCGAACTTGATGAAGCTATCAATGTTCGAACTAAACGATGATGACGTCGGGAAAAGCGCCGGATACATTTCGTGGGCAACTTGAGGGACAAGTCCGTCGACGATCAATGGATCATTTTGAAGTTCGCCTTTCCACGGCAAACCTGGGAGCATTGCAGCGACTTTCTGCTCGAATTCAGCAAACCGGCCGTCTTTCTCAAGTTTTCTCTCCAGTGCTGCGACCTTGAGATTGCGCGAGTAGCCCGCCCATTGCAAAACCTTGTAGTAGAGGACTGTCGATACCTCTTGCATCGTCGCATCCACAACCTGGTCGCTCGCCAGGTCAAGCATGACCACGGCAGCAGGGAAACGCTGAACGACGGTGGACAGCTGAGCTTTAACGGGCGCGGTTTGCAGGCGATCTTGCAGATGTTTGATGAACGGCAAACCATCAACCTTGATCTGGTTGTCGAAGGCGAAGCCCAGGTACTTGGTGAAAGAGCTCTTGCCTGAACCGTAGAAGCCGGACACCCAGACGCCGATCTCGTTTTCACCACCGGTTTCCATGGCCAACTGCATACGATCGAGGAGTTTGCGGAACTGTTCCTCGATGCTTTCGGTGACGATGTATTCCGAAATCTCGGACTTGAGGCGTGCTTCCTGGGAGGCGCCGTAAGTGATGACCTTCTCGATTGACCGGTGAATGTCTTTGGACGGGTCGAAGAGTGTGCGGATCTGCATGATGGGTTTCCTAAATACTGAACGGTTATCCACCAACGTGGACAGAGCGATAGTTGCCGTCTTCTGGGTAGAAGCCGAGGAATTTCAGTCGGGTCTTCCCGGTGCGGACACCGGGATACAGAAACACAGTGGGCACACTGAACTTACCTTGCAGCTGACCCTCAATTGCGCCGATGCGCATGTAGGGGTGCAAGGCTTCGAGGTCAGTTACCAGCAACAGGTGGTTGGCTTTGCCTTCGAGCGCAGCAAGCGCCTCTTCTAGGCGCTTGAGGAGCGCACCACTACTGGTCAGCGCGTTGGAAATCGACTCATTGGTTTTGCCCCAGGCCAGCGGATCGCGCTTTTCTGCGGCAAGCCAGAGCGCACGGCGCGGATCGGCACTCAATACCTGTTCTATATGCTCGGCGATGGAGAAAGTGGAGACATCCCAGCCATCATTGCGCAACTTAGCGATGAGTGCCGGTGTTTGGCGCTTGATGTCGATAATCTGTGCCGGATCGAACACCAGGTAATAGATGGGCTCGAAGCTGGCATGCCCGAGTTCGCGCCCGTGACGGATCCGCTCGCGCAATTCTTCAAAGTCGGCTTTAAGCGAGGACATCGCAAACGGCCTCCATGGTGGGGTGCTTCCAACTGATTCGAGTGACGTCACCGCCGGCCTGGAAGATCAGAAAACCTTTCAGCGACAAACGACGCAGTTCTTCAATGACTTCTTCTCGCGATAGACCAAACAGGCGCCAATCTAGATGGTTGATTACCGATGCATCCCCAAGGCCGGAGAAGTGCAAGTCATAGGCGAGATAAGCTGCAACATTCTGGCTAAGCCTGAAAGTCAGCATACGGCGCGAGGAGCGGGTGCCTTTTTCCAGTAATCCGTAGTCTGCGCAGCAGCCCGTGAGGTAGGCAGACACTCGGCGGACGGTGGTTTCAGACCAGCGCTTAGACGTTTTGCCGTCATCGATTCCCCGCTGCACAAAGACTTTGGCGTCTTCATTACTGACCTGAGTGTGCCCGCTGGCGTATCGATCCCAATACACCTCGCGAATAAAATCGGCGAGGATTGGGTTGGCGCGAGCGGTGAAGAGAAGGAAGAGTTGCAGTAGGTCGCCGGAATTCAGGCGTGTAGCGAGACTCTTCAGGTGTTGCGCTGCGATGCCTTGATTTGTCAGGTAGCGCGGCGCAAAACATTCGGCGACCACGTTGCGGAGTCGCCTGGCGGTGACGTTCGGGAACCGACCTGAATCGAGCGCGGCTTGATACAACTGCGAAGCAGTTTGGCCGGGCTGCCAGATGTCGAGCAAAACCTTGGTCTCGTCCATAAGACCCAAGCCTGCTTGCAACTGCGTTGTGTAGGGTGCCGGCGTGCTCATGCCGGACGCGAGAAATAAGGATAGGCACGAACACCGCCAGTAAAGGCGGCTGCATAGACTTGCGCGAGCTGGCGAACGGTAGCGTCTGAGACAATATCGTCCGCCAGTTTGATCGCAACCGGGCCTTCAGAAGCGCCTGTCTTGGTGCCTGCCAGTTCGATCAATGCTGCCTCAGCCGATTCCTTTTTGCTGATGATGCTGGCGTCGATCGCATCTGGCGAGTTGAGCAACAGGTTGTGAAGATCTTGCTCCGTTTCCTCGGGCAGACGGAAGAGGTGGAAAACCTGGCCAACACCGATATGCTCGTCGTGCAGGCGCCGAGCACCTTCCGTGGCGCCATGGTACTGCGCCAGGAAAGTGGTTTTTGGGAAGACCGGCACGAGGAACTGATTGCCGATCGTGCCGAAAAACGACGTGGGCCACCAAGCATGTTGGCTTTTTTCGCCGAGGTAGGCGGCGACAATTCGAAGTCGCGCCAATTTGCTCAGTGAGCTATTCACTTCTTTTCTCCCGTTTTTTTGTTCCAGGCGTTTTCTGGGTTGTTCGGTCATCAACAGCCTGTTGCTTGATCCACTCCGCGATGTCCGTCTGGGAGAAACGCCAAGACCCGCCAACCTTGAACGCCGGTATCTGCTTAGCAGCTGCAAGCCGGTAGATCGTGCGTTCTGTGACCTTTAAGAAGTCGGCGACTTCTTTGATGGTGAGAATTTCGCTAGATTTTGCCGTAACCATAGCGCCCGCTGATCGCGTGGAAAAGACGTCAGAATAGTGCAAAATATTCAAGATGCCAAAGGTTTAATGGCTATCCTTCCTGGCCGGCCAGATCGGCCTATGCCTTTGGGCCTATGCATGAAAATTTGCCGCCGGGCTATCTGGCCCGGCGGCAAATGAATTTCCGGGAGTAGCTGGGATTAGGCAGCTATCTTGATCTGGTTTTCCTTGGATTTGTCCATCAGGAAAGCATGCGCCTTTGATGCCTGCGACGCGGCGGTAAAAATCGCCTTCTTGTCGTGCTTGAGCACCTTCAGCCAGGAATCGATATAGCTGGCATGGTCGTCCATCGTGGCCGGGATCAAGCCCAGATCCGCACAGCAGAACGCCGCGCCCAGTTCGGCGATCAGTTCCTCGAAGGCATAAGCCTCCGTGCCGAAGCGCCCGGAGAAATCACGCGCCAGGCGTGACTTGTGGCCGGTCCAGTGCGTCAGCTCATGCATTGCTACTGCGTAGAAAGCCTCGTCGGACACAAATCGGCTGCGCTCGGGTAGATAGATTTCGTCGCTGCTCGGGCGAAAGAAAGCCTTGCCGCCCTGCTCGAAGATAGCGGCCCCACTGTGTCGCATTACTGCTTCGGCAGCTACATCGCCCTGGAAAGTGCGGCGCACGATGCCATCTGCGATTCCCTCGCATTGGTCAATATTGAACACGGTATAGCTCTTTAAGAAGCCAATCTTTCGGGATTCGACCTCGCCGGTCTCGGTGTCGATACGATCACGGTCGACGGTAGAAAAGTACACAACCTGCTGGCCCTTGCTGCCTTTTTTCACAGAGCCGCCAAGCTCCTTGGCCTGCTGATATGTCAGCCAGGCGGAAGAAGCAAAGCCTGCCTCCTGCGCGGCAAGCCAGAGAATCAGGACATTGACGCCCGAATATGTTTTGCCGCTTTTGCGGTTGTACGGGATTCCGGTCGCCCCGGCCCCTGACCACAGTGGCCTGCCATCGCGCTTCACGCCAAGCTCAATGGCGGCGATGATTTTGTCAGTCACCGATTGATACAGATCGAACTTACCGCTTTTCCCATCCTGCTCTTGGGTGAGTCCGGGGGGTACGGGGGGAACGCCCGTTCCGTTTAAGTTGGCAGGTGTGGATTGGGTGCGTACTGGCATGATTTTGTCCTTTCGTGGTTGTGATTTCTGCTCTTCGGAGCCGTCCGCAAACGGGCGGTGAGCGAGCGGCCCACAGGGCGACCAGGCGAAAGGGAATGGAGCAAGCCGGCATGCCAGCCGGGGTTATCGGGGTGAGGAATAATTGCGACCGTAGGGAGCGGTTATGCCGGAGCCACGCTGGCTGGCGTGACGGGTTGCAGGTGCTGCCTTATCGCACCGGTCTAATTCCCGCCGGGTCAGCGAGGAGACGCGCTAGCGGCTTCGCAGGGCAGATGTCCGCGAAAGGTATGGTCAGCACACACCGGTTTTGCCATGCCTGCCAACGCTATGAATGCCTGTGCAACGCACAGGCTGCTGTGTACGCACCACTGGGGAACCGCGCAGCGGGGGCAAGCGTTCAGCGCAGCCCCCCGCAGGTGCGCCGGCCCCAGCCGGCCGCCGAGGGTTGGGGGGAGCCGCGAGCCAAATTTCGGCCCCAGCCGAAATAGGCCCGCCCACGGGCCGGTTGGTTCGTGGGGGGCGAAGCCCCGCCCGGCAAGCGCCTTGCGGCGCGCGCCTCCCCTCTTCGTGGGACGAGCAGGCGAACAGGCGCGCGAAGCAAGACTGGTCGCCGGCGCGAGTCTCCCTGCGGCAGCGGGGACAAGCCAGGAAGGCGGGGCAAGACGCGTCATTGAGCGAAGCGAAATGCTGCGGCTTGAGGTCAGAGTGGCGCACCGCGACGCACTGGCCGACCCCGCGTTCGTGGCGCAGCCTCGAAGAGGGGAGGCGCGCGCCGCAAGGCGTGCCGGGCCTGGGTGAATCGACCGAAGTGGTGGCGTCCAGACACCACGCAGGAAGAGAGGGCCGTGCCCTCAAGCAAGGATAACCGTCCAGGTTAGCCGCAGCGCTTGGTATCGCTGACATTGATCGCAGCGCATTGACGCTGACATTCCGGCAGCGGCTTGCGTTGTGATGAGTGTCAGCGAGCGCTCGATAACCACTGTTTGCAGTCAGATTACAGACTGCAAACAGTGCGTGCGCGGCAGCGGGTGAATCGACTGCGTTTGCGGCAGATTGCGGCAAACAAAACGAGAGAGGGCTATGCCCTCATGCGGCCGACAATTCTATATAGATTTGTCGGCGGGTCTTGCTGCTCACGCAGCAAGTGCATTCTGTTGCTTTGTCGGCAGCGCTGCCAGCTCGCTACGCGCGGAACGAGCCGCCTGCGTCAGCGCACGCTCCACAACATCGGCGACATCAAATGCCAGACCGTGTTCGTCGGCATGGCGCTTGATGTCGTCGAGTTCCTCGGCCAAGTCGATTGGCACGCGGACGCTAATCGTTTTCGTCTTATTAGCGGCTTTGGGTTTGAGAAATGCCATTTTGGTCTCCAACGTTTTCAGGGAAGTCTTGATAGGAAGCAAACATCAACGTTTCCAGATGTCGATCTTCGATCTGGGCTCGGGTTCCAGCAACTGGAATATCTTTGATGCCGGTGACGATGGCCCTCAGCCGGGATGACAATTCCGGCGTTGGGCTAAGCCAAAGGCAGCGTGCAAACTGACCGCGCTTAATCGCTTGCAAACGGTCGGACAGAATGACTTCGTAACGTTTGACGGTTTTGATTGTTCGCTCACACTCAATGGCAAACCGTATACCGCTCGGTGACGTAGTTAGCGCGTCTGGGCGACTCTGACTGGCATGCCATTTTTCCATCTGATCACCCAGCAACCACTCGGTCCAGCCAGCACGCTCAGCGAGAATACTTACGCGTTGTAGATCCAAGGTGTGCGCAAGGACGGTCAATCCGACACGACCGGCCTCAAAATATTTGCTTTCAGGCTGTTCGCCATTGTCAGGATCGAATGCAAATGCCTGTCCGTGTGATGTAATCCCCCAGAGCGTCCAGCGCCGGCCATTGGCCTCTACTGTTTCCCGACGGAGCAATTCGTCACGCTCCATTGCAGCCAGGGTTGTGTGTACGCCCTGGCGGCTTGATATTCCGAGTAGCAGTCCGGCGATCTCTGCCGACGTGTAAAGATTCTTTCTCAGGAATCGAAGGAGAGCTTGTCGCTTTTCGGTAATTCGAGCTGCTCGTTCTTGCGGTGGCAAGAACCGGCCTACATGTAATGGGGCGCAGCTCGAATTGCACGCATCAGGGCTAGACGCTTCCATAGCGGAGCTCCAGCAATTTAAATACCCGTGCATACTCAGGCTCAGCAGAAATTACATTGCATAGTGTGCGCATGCCAAGCATTTCGTCCTGAGTGAATCGAATGCTGATATTGACCTCTGCACCTTTTGCACTGAGGAAGAAAACACCTCCCATGTGAGGCACATGCTCCAAACGGAAATAATCAGACTCAGCACCCCGATCAAGGCGAGTAAGCTCGACAAAATCGACAAAACGCTCGTATCGACATGTAAGCATCCAGGAACTAGACGCTGGCGTAATTAGCACAGACAAATCCCCGTTTCCGTCAGCAAACGAGATAGAAAAGTGTTCGTTGCGATGGTTCAGAGATGCACGGATCTTGAGGCGATCGATCATTTCGTGGTGGTTCTCGACACCATCAACTGGGCGGTCGTTTTCATAGGTAAAGGACCGCAGTGCGAGCAGCAGCAGTCCAGGCAAGTATGGTCGCAGCACACGGTCTACTTCGTCGTCAGCAAGGCCCTTCTCGTCCCTCAATGCGACTTCGAGGTTCCGTGACATGAACTCACCGGTAGTACGAAACGGGATTCCGAGCGAATCAACCAGGGAGTTACCTTCGTTGATTGAATCGGGTAGATCGGTCTTCTCTTGAGCCTTTGTTCCAAGATTGCTCCGGTAGTAGCGCGCCCGGTCATCTGGAATGTCATGCCCCTGCTGTTTGCACAGCGTAATGAATGCTGCAAATGCATTGAGGTTGTTTTTCAACAAGTCTGCGCGAACAAAGTCGCGGCGCGTCTGTTGGTAGGTCGTATGCGCCTGATCCGCAAGGAATGCATAGTGATGCTGGGTTAGCGGCAGATCATCACGTTGCGCCCGTAGGATTCCCCGAAGCATTTCCTCCTTATCGACCACGAAGCCGATAGGCATGTCGCGGCCCGCTGAATTAATCAGCAGTTGTCGTGCAACATCAGAGGTGGTGAGTTTCTGGCCTTCTCGCTCAAGCGCTTCGCGCGAACGTTCCAGGTACTGGGTTAGCCACTCGGAAATTCGGAGTGACAGCGTCTTCTGCATTCCCTCTTCAGGGGCGAGCTGTTTGCGTCCCATTATGCAGATACTCCAATGATGTCGGAAAGATCGATCGGAATCTCTTCGGGCGATACCACCTCCCACCGTGGGCTGGAATAGCCAACACCATTCCAGTCAAACCATACTCGCTGAAGAGTCCCGTGGTCTGGGATGCTCAAGGATGAGCCCGCTGGAAACGCGTTATACCAATGAATATCTTCGGGCTTCAGACTTTTACCCTCTAGAAGAAGTACGTACAGAATTTTTGTCGCGACTCGTTCAGCCGCATTCATCGCGCTCGGCAGGCTGAGTCCTGGCAATTCCTCCAGTACGATATGAGCCCCGTCGTTGTCACTGAAATGGTAGCGAATACCGCAAACAGCTTCTTTCCCAGCCGCCCCTTGATAGCTCAGTTTCTTTCGCCCACTGCTGATCTGAGAATCTGTCGGTTGTGTATGGATAGCTAGTGAATTTAGGCGTTCTTCTACAGGGTGATTTCCATTACGACGCGCCAGGCGCCCACCCAGATATCCGGCGAGCCAAAGCTTCAGTCCAGTAATGGGCTTGTATCCAAAGTCTGGGTGACCACGTAACAAGTGTCCCGCGAGCTGCTTCTGGGCACCAGGGTGTCTAGCGCCTACCGCTGCTGAAAGGTAGTCGCGCTCAATTTGATAATGGTCTGCTCCCCAGATTTCGAGCTTGTCTCCAACCTCTCTGGCGCTCCATTTTGTACCGTGGTACTTGGCAAGCTGGAAGGCAGACTCTGAATCACCAGCCTTGGCAGCTACCTCAAGAGCATCGTAATAATCGTATTGCCACATGCAACACCTCGCTAAATCAAATTGGTTGCTAGATTCTGGGATGTAGCAGCTCTGACTTCAGGGGCCTTGAAAACTGGAGGCATTTCTGGTGTGAGATGCTGCAGAGGACTGACTTGAACTACTTTTGATTCGCCGCCTACGATCAGGACGCCAACTAGAGGCGGTAGTCTCTTGAAGGTATTGGGGTGAATAGCGGGCGTCTCGGATTCACGCCACTGGCCGGGCGACCGATCATTGTCATGAGCCTTGTCAGAAGATTCGACAAACTGGCGGACGGTACATGTTTCATTACTGGCCCATTTCGCCGTTTCATCGTTTTGCGACTGCAGAACGAACTTGAGCTTACTGTTATCGAGAATTGCCCCTCGCACCCGTTTTTCGGGTATTCCTTGGCATGCCGCCAAGTCCCCAAGACTCTGGAAAAGTAACATGGCATGACCGCCGAAATCTTGAATCATGCCCAGTGCATCACAGGCTGGTTCCGACAACAGATGCTTGAACTCATCCAGCGCAACACAAATTGGCCTGATTGGGCCATCGAATCGGGGACGCTGATATATCTGAAGCAGTACGCGAACCAGCAACATCCGTTGTGCCATCTTGACGACCGGGTCAAGTGGATCTCCCAGCACATACACTATGCCGCCGCTAGTGAAAGGGGAGAGCAGATCGAATCCTTTTGAAGCTGAAATGGCCGGTAGTGCCGCCAACTCGTTAAGGAAACCCCAGAACACCTTCGCCGACGTAATACTTTCTTCGGATGATGCAGTGCGGACCATGCTCGGCAGGTCTCTTGCGTCTTGCTGCACAGCTAATTGGGCAGTCCGTGCTGCTGCCTGACGATCTTCCAGGCGATAGACACGATCCATCTGTCCGGTATCTGCCAGGTCGAAAGCTGCCGCAAAGAGCATCTGGATCTGCCTAACGTCAAGTCCAGCGCAGGGATTTATCTGCGGCGGGGCGGTATAGCTGAGGTCGATAAGCTGAAACGAAATGTTCTTTCGTTGGCAAAAGCTTGCCAATGCGCGGGGCAGCTTCGAGTCTCGCTTGGGATCAAAGAAGAAAACGCCATCACCGGCCGAAAGAAATTGAGGAATCAGGACTTGAGCAGTTACTCCCTTGCCTGCACGAGTTGCTGCCGGGACGACCTTGTTCAGTCGAGCCTGGTCGCCTGAGATATAGACAGGCCGCCCCTTTTGATCCAACCCGAAAAAAATCCGCTCTTTAGACACGAAAGTATTTCTCCGGATCGTAGAGTCGACATGACTTCGGAACCGGCTCGCTAACCCCAACTCCTATCGGTCGTTCAACTCCGGGTATCCAATGGTAATAACCAAGCCCACCAAGGATCGCCCCAGCAATTGCCCCGGCAGCAATTGCAGAGAGATGTACTTTTAGTGCGCCCCAAACCGACAATTGCCAGCCGAGACTGAAGGCCAGGGAGACAATTAGCCCAGCAAGAATTACCAACGCTATAAGCATTAGCCAAGACGGCCAGACTATGAAAGCGCTAGAGCAATGACGAACAAGGAGGCTTACCCGGGGCTTAGCAGGGTGAGAGAACTTTGCGAGTCTGCTGCCAGTGATCACGCCCGCAAAAAGTAATCCAACCATAAGTCCAGACACCGAAGGTTCAACGGCCAACAGATACCCCACCAATACGCGCTCTAGGCGTGCTGCAGATTCCCAGATTGGCGAAAAAAGATTTAACATGTGAGACATATTAACACAAGGCAAGCAAAATAGGTGCATGCATGCAATTATTTTGAGATACACTGATGGCCATCGTTTAACCAAGTGTCCATTCATGGCGAAGTACCGCCCAATTTCTCCCGAACAAGCCTGGCGATCCACGAGATCAACCGGCCTTGATCCATTCGAGCGCTACGTCGAGCTGTACTTACTTAGCAGCCCGTTTTCCAACGCGATCGGTTGCTTCAGGTTTGTGTTACGAATTGCTGCAGCTGAGATCGGCATGAGCTGCGAGGACTTGTTAGCAACGATTTCCCGGTTGGAACAAAAGGGAATCGTGTTGGTTCAAGGTGACTTCGTCCTGGTACGGACGTGGTTTTTCCATAACTTCTGGGATTCAACTTTCGTTGGCAACGTTGCGAAAGCCGCGTCACGCGAGGCGGCAGAGTTGCCGCCAGCCATCCATAGTCAATGGACGGTAGCGTGTGTTGAGGCTGGGGTGCCAGCGGATGTAATCAGTAAATTCAGCGGCAAGCCCCTTCAAAGCCCCTTGGAGCAGACCAATAGGGGTCTATCCAACAACAACCGAACCGAACCCCAACCTGACGAAAACAAGACCACGACAATCACTTCACCGCTGTGTAGTGGTGGTGAAAATTCTTTCTCGTTAGTGCTCCTCCCTATTGGTGAGCCGCATCGGCGAATCATCGAATCATCACTCGTCGGGATTGATTCAGCTGACGCGCAGGCTATTGCCGACGAAGTCTGTGGTGCGTTAGAGGCTGCCGACAAAGGCCGGCGAAAGCCGATTCTTGGCCTGCATGGATGGATACCAGCACTTGTTGAGAGCTTCAAAAGCGGATCCTTCGTACCGCAATGGGGGCCAAAAGTGGCACAGGAGCGAGAAAGAACGCTCACGAATGCAGAAAAAGAACGATCGGCAAGGGTAGAAGTAGCGCAAGAAGAAGAGCGCCAAAAGCAAGCTCGTTGCTCGGCAACAGCCCTGCTGCAATCCTTAAGTGAAACGGACCTTCATGAGTTCATTAGGGCCATTGAGCCGCAGGTTAAGCTTCCCAAACTGTTACCTGCGATTCGAGATTCAATTCTCCGTCGAGAGGTACCGCAGGGACTTGGCGGAAGCATCGTTGTATCGGCATCTAGAACATGGTCAGTTCAACCAGGAGCGCGTCCATGACAGCTTTCTTTGAAATGCCGATAGCGAGCGAAACCTTGGCACCAGAGGAGGTTGCTCAGATCACCGGGTGCGCGCGGCGTGCAGACCAAGTGGCATGGCTACAGGCCGAGGGATGGATGTATGTGAAGAACAAAGCCGGAGAGCCTATCGTCGGCAGGCTCTATGCAAGACTCCGCCTGGCTGGAATCAGCACGTCGACAATCACAGGGGGCAGTGGATGGGCTCCAGACTTCACAAAAGTTCGATAGCCAATATTCAGGAGAAAATCGATGAGGCCAAAAACCACTGGAAAGCACCTCCCCCCGAGAATGCTGAGGCGAGCCAAGCGGCTAGTCAGCGGAAAGACATGGGAAAGCTATTACTACAATGGCCGCGATGAAAACGGCAAGCGGATCGAAATCCCGCTCGGCGCTGATTTGAATGAAGCGAAGAGGAAATGGGCGGAACTGGAGTGCAAGCCCGCTCCGATCGAGACCGGGATCATGAAAGTCATCTTCGATCGCTATGCTCGTGACATTATTCCAACCAAAGCCCCCAAGACGCAGAAGGACAACGAAGGTTGCCTGAAAATGCTGCGGTCGGTCTTTGATACTGCCCCGATTACCGCGATTACGCCGCAGCACATTGCTCAATACAGAGACAACCGAGGAGCAAGGGCTCCAGTGCGCGCAAACCGTGAGCTAGCGCTGTTTTCTCACATCTGGAACATTGCTCGGGAGTGGGGTTATACGGCCAAGGAAAATCCAGTAAGAGGGGTTCGTAAGAATAAAGAAAAGCCCCGCGACTTCTACGCCGATGATGCCGTATGGTCAGCGGTGTATGCATCGGCCTGCGTCGAGTTGAAGGACGCCATGGATTTGAACTATCTCACCGGCCAGCGCCCGGCCGATGTGCTCAAGATGAGACTTACAGACATCAAGAACGACGCAATTGAGGTGCAGCAAAACAAGACAAAGAAAAAATTGCGCATCCTCCTGAACGTCGGCGGAGTACGCACTGAGTTAGGCAGAGTAGTCGATCGCATCAAGGCTCGCGAACGCAAAGTAGCTAGTCTTTTTCTTATAGCCACGCCGGCTGGTGTGGCGCTCAACCGCTGGACGTTGCGTAAGCGCTTCGACGATGCACGAACAGATGCCGCGAAGGCGGCTACCCAGGCCGGCGACATCGACTTGGCCGCAAGAATTCGCAATTTTCAGTTTCGCGACATACGGCCTAAAGCTGCGAGTGAGCTGCCGCTGGAGCACGCAAGCAAGCTGCTGGGCCATACAGAGCATGAGATAACGGAAAAGGTGTACCGTCGCGTTGGCGAGATCGTAAAACCGACCAAATGAGTAACCGGGAATATTAAATTGGAGGAGCGCACTAATGGATTGGCTCGCTGAAGTACTTTTATCCAACTACCAGTCTCGGTTTCCACAAGATCTACCGTACATTGCCGGGAAAAAGGCCGAATTCGCACAACTTGACAGGCTCGGGGCAATGAGAGCAATAAGCTCGCTCGATGACAGAGGTCGAGAAAATCTTTGCGAAACGCTCGGTATTCAGCGCCCCCAACTAGAGAACTTTCTAGTTGTGCTCCGTAATTTGTGAAGTTCTCTGCACCTCCTGGCTGCAGAGCACTTAAATCGATCAAGCTGTGAACGGTTGGATTTAAAGAAAAACGGCCCCGTGATCGGGGCCGTTTTCAATCTGGCGGAGGCGGTGAGATTCGAACTCACGGAAGGCTTTCACCTTCGTCGGTTTTCAAGACCGATGGATTAAACCACTCTCCCACACCTCCAAACTTTTTCCCCTGGCGATGGGGGGTTGCGGAAACGATTCCCGTAAGTTGCGGAAACGATCCCATAAAAACCAATCAAATCAACTCACCCGTCGCCGATGCAACTGCTTTCAAGACCGGTGCATTCAACCGCTCTGCCACCTATCCATCGGAACCTCACGGGGGAAACCGGCGCGATTCTAGCATCGGGCCGCGGCCGCCCTCCGCGGACTGCTGATAGACTTTTCCCGCCGATTTCTACCAAAGGAAATGCCATGAACAAGCGCCAATTGATCGATGCCGTCGCCGAGAAGGCCAACGCCAGCAAGGCTGCCGCAGACATCGTCGTTTCGGCCGCGATCGAAGCCATCGCCGAGGCGATCGCCCGCGGCGAGAGCGTGCAGTTCGTCGGCTTCGGCACCTTCAGCGTCGCCGAGCGCAAGGCACGCAGCGGGCGCAATCCGCAGACCGGCAAGGAGATCCTGATTCCGGCGAGTCAGGCCGTGCGCTTCAAGGCCGGCGCCCGACTGAACGCCGCCGTGAACAAGGGCAAACGGAAGAAGTAGGCGGCCTACTGTCCCCGCCGGCTGCGCCGCGGTTACGCGCTGGCGCGGATGCGCTGCACCAGAGCCGCAGTGAACTCGCGGGTCGATGCCTTGCCGCCGAGGTCGCCGGTGCGCACCTGGTCGACGTTGAGGGTGGCGTCGATCGCCTTGCGCAGGCGGTCGCCGAGGTCGGGACGGTTGACATGGTCGAGCATCATGGCCGCGGCGAGCATCAGCGCGATCGGATTGGCGATGCCCTTGCCCGCGATGTCGGGGGCGGAGCCATGCACGGCCTCGAAGATCGCGGCATGTTCGCCGATATTGGCACCCGGTGCCATGCCGAGGCCCCCGACCAGCCCTGCGATCTCGTCGGAGAGGATGTCGCCGAACAGGTTGGTCGTCACCAGCACGTCGAACTGCCAGGGATTCATCACCAGTTTCATGGCACAGGCGTCGACGATCACTTCCTCGAACTCGAGGCGGCCCTTGTACTGGGCCTCGTAGATCTCCCGCGCCGTCTCGAGGAAGATGCCGGTCAGCGCCTTCATGATGTTGGCCTTGTGCACCACCGTGACCTTCTTGCGGCCCTTGCGCAGGGCGTACTCGAAGGCGAAGTGCACGATGCGACGGCAGCCCTGGCGCGTATTGATGCCGGTCGACATGCCAACGGCATGAGGGTCGCCATCGATGGGGATGAAGTGCTCGTACCCCATGTAGAGGCCTTCGTTGTTCTCGCGCACCAGCACCAGGTCGATGTTGTCGTAGCGCCCGCCCGGGACGATGGTCCGCGCCGGACGCAGGTTGGCGTAGAGCTTGAACTCCTCGCGCAGGCGGACATTGGAGGAGCGATAGCCGCCGCCGATGGGTGTTTCCAGCGGGCCCTTGAGGGCTAGCTTGGAACTGCGGATGCTGTCGAGACAGGCGGGAGGCAACGGATCGCCACAGGCATTGACACCGGCCATGCCGGCAACCTGCTGGTCCCACTTGAAAGGTGCGCCGAGTGCGTCTAACGCCTCGAGCGTGGCTGCGGTTATCTCCGGGCCGATGCCGTCACCGGGGATGAGCGTCGCGGCAATCGGGGGTGAGGTCGAGTTCATGAAACGTCATGCTCCAATCTCCCCTGCTATTTCTTTGGTTGATGTTGGCGACCGCTGCCCCAGCGGGGACGGTTCTTTTTGGATTGGGCGGGCTTCTGGCCACCTGGAGCGGGGCCCTGGCGATTGTTGCCACCACCGCCCCCGCCTCCGCCCCCGCCACCACCTGGTGCAGGGCCGACGCGGTTGCCGGGAGCAAGCTGAATTTCGAGTTCGATGATCTCGTCCCACTGCGCATCGGTGCGATCCCGTTCCGGGATGGTGAGCAGTTCGCGCAGACGACGACGCGGATCGGGCGGCGGCGGCGCGGCAGGAGCGGGGCTGGGCTGTTCTTCGGTCATGCCGGGGGAAGTGATTCAATGCCGGCGAGGTCCGTGCTGACGCACCTCGCCGGCATGTTTTGGCTGTTACTTCTTCTTGGCGGCCTTCTTGCCAGCGACGGCGGCCTTGAAGGTGGCACCGGCGGAAAACTTCGGCACGGTGGTGGCGGGAATCTTGAGGGTCGCGCCGGTCTTGGGATTCTTGCCGGTGCGCGCAGCGCGCTTGGCGGACTTGAAGGAACCGAAACCGACGAGCATGACGGAGTCGCCCTTCGAGACGGCCTTGACGACGGCGCCGATCATGGCGGACAGGACGCGCTCGGCGGCAGCCTTGCTGATCTCGGCTTCCTTGGCAGCAACTTCGACGAGTTCGGATTTGTTCATCTGCGGCTCCTGATCATGAGTGAGAAGAGAATCAATGCGCCCCGAATCATAAGGCCATTTCAGGCGCCGTGGGTGACAACGATCACGCCGGAGCAAAAAAATGCCGCCGACGGCGGCGCCCAACGGGCACGACGAGACAACGACAACGCGATCCGAGTGCTGCCCGGAAATCGATCTTTCAAGGTCGCCACGCTACCAGGAGCCGTGTGCGATATCTTCGAGCAGACCCGCCGGTTCGGAAATCAAGTGGTCGGCGCCCCATGCACCGATCGGCGGTCCGTCGCCGAGATAGCCCCAGGCGGCGGCGAAGGTGCGCATGCCAGCGGCGCGGCCGGCCTGAATGTCGCGCAGATCGTCGCCGACGTAGGCCGATGCCGTCGCGGCGACGCCGGCGACGGTGCAGGCGTGGAGCAGGGGCAGCGGATCGGGCTTGGCCTTCGCGGTGGTGTCGCCGCCGACGATCGCTGCCGCGCGGCCGGCGAGTCCGAGGGCCTCCATCAGCGGCAGGGTGAAGCGCTCCGGCTTGTTGGTGACGACGCCCCAGGCGATGCCCTTTGCCTCAAGTGTGGCAAGGAGAGTCTCCATGCCGGCGAACAGCGCCGTGCGTTCGCACAGCGCCTGTTCGTAGATGTCGAGAAAGCGCTCGCGCAGCGAAGTGTAGGCCGGGTTTTCCGGCCGAATGCCAAAGCCGACATGCAGCATACCGCGAGCCCCGGCCGAGACATGGGGGCGCAGCACCGCGTGCGCCAACGGTGCCCGCCCTTGCTCGGCCAGCAGGCGATTCAGCGCCGCGCCGAGATCGGGCGCGGTGTCGGCCAGGGTGCCATCGAGATCGAAAAAAACGGCTTCAGGCATGCCTGCGGGCACGCAGCAGGTAATTCACGCTGGTGTCCGGGCCGAGCGAATATGTCCGCGTGAGCGGGTTGTAGCTCATGCCGATGATTTCCTCGACGTCGAGAGCGGCTTCCCGCACCATGCGCGCCAGTTCGGACGGCCGGATGAACTTGGCGTAGTCGTGCGTGCCGCGCGGCAGCAGGTTGAGCACGTATTCGGCGCCGACCACCGCGAGCAGATAGGCCTTGGGGTTGCGGCTGATGGTCGAGAAAAAGGCATGGCCACCGGGCTTGACCAGCGTCGCACAGGCGCGGATGGTGCTGGCCGGATCGGGCACGTGCTCGAGCATTTCGAGACAGGTCACGACATCGTAGGCGGCAGGTGCCTCGGCCGCGAGTTGCTCTGCGGCGATGTGGCGATAGTCGACCTTGCCGCCGGTTTCGAGCAGATGCAGGCGTGCGACGGCGAGGGCCTTTTCCGACAGGTCGATGCCGGTGACGTCGGCGCCGCGCCCGGTCATGCTCTCCGACAATATGCCGCCGCCGCAGCCGACGTCTACGACGCGCTTGCCGGCAAGGCCGCTGTTCCGGTCGATCCAGTCGAGACGTAACGGGTTGATGTCGTGCAGTGGCTTGAATTCCGAATTCGGATCCCACCAGCGATGCGCCAGTTCGCTGAACTTGGCCAGTTCATGCGGGTCGGCGTTGTGAGCCGGGGCAGTGGTGTTCGTGGCGTTCATGTTCAAAGTGCGTTAGGAAAAAAAAGCCCTGCATGCGCAGGGCTCTCCTGAAGCTCGGCGCGATTACTTCTTCGTGCCGATCACTTCGATCTCGACGCGACGGTCGGGCTGCAGGCATTCAATCAGCTGCTTGGTCCGCTTGTCGCCCTTGCACTTGTCGCCGGTCACAGGCTGCTTCTCGCCCTTGCCTTCGGCGTAAATGCGGTTGGCTTCGATGCCCTTGCTCACCAGGTAGTCCTTGACCGAAGCGGAACGCTTTTCGGAGAGCTTCTGGTTGTAGGCGTCGGCGCCGATGCGGTCGGCGTGGCCGACGGCGATGATCACTTCGAGATTGATGCCCTTGGCCTTGGCGGCGAGCTCGTCGAGCGACTTCTTACCCTCGGGGCGCAGCGTCGCCTTGTCGAAGTCGAACAGCGCGTCGGCGGCCAGGGTGATTTTCTCGGCGGCGGGCTTCGGCGTGGCGGCCGGGGCGGCGGGAGCCGGTGCGGGGGGAGCTTCCTTCTTCACCAGATCGGGATCGCACTCCGCAATGGCCATCGCCGGGGTCCAGTAACCGGTACGCCAGCACAGGCCGTAACCGCTCTTCGCGACATAGCCGCGCTGATCAATGACATAGCCGACAGTGCCCTTCATATCCACGCCCGGGGTCTGGGCGTAAGCGGAAGCGCCGATACCCAGCAGGGTGACTGCCAGCAGCGAAAGTTTGGTGGTGTTCTTCATGTGCTCCCTCGTCGGAAAAAAACTATCGGCTTCGATAGCGGAACTATTGGTACACGATAATAGATCGATTTTACGATGCGCACTACCGCAACCAGTGTCGAATGTTTAATGCTTACAAATCTCAGTATGCCACATTTTTGCCAGCTCAATCAAATGACGTGTATCGAAATCGACCGGTTTCCCGTCGCGGATCCTGAGTCGGCCCGCGACCCAGGTATGCGTGACCTGCTCGCGCCCGGCGACGTAGACCAGATGGGAGGCCGGATCGAAACAGGGCTGCAGTATCCATTCATCGAGGCGGACCGCGCAGAGGTCGGCACTCTTGCCCGGCAGCAGCGATCCGATTTCGGCGTCCAGCCCGAGAGCGCTGGCGCCTTCCAGCGTCGCCATGCGCAGCACGGTCATGGCTGGGAGTCCCGTGGCATCTTCGCTGGCAGCCTTGGCCAGCAGCGCGGCGTGGCGCATTTCGTGGAACAGGTCGAGGCGGTTGTTGCTGGCGGCTCCGTCGCTGCCCAGTCCCACGCCGACTCCGTGTGCCTGGAGGGACGCGATTGGGGGAGCGCCGTTGGCGAGCTTCATGTTGGACGTTGGGCAATGCGCCAGATGACAGCGATGCTCGCCGAGTAAATCGATTTCGCTGGCATCGAGGTGCACGCCATGGACGCCGATGAACCCCGGGCCGAGCAGCCCGGCACGCTGCAGGCGGGCGAGCGGCCGTACGCCATGCAGGCGTAGGCTGTCCTCGATTTCCGCGCGCGTCTCGTGAATGTGGATGTGTACCGGCAGGTCGAGCTGGTTCGCCAGCGTCGCAATGCGCTCGAAGGTGCTGTCGCTGACCGTATAGGGGGCGTGCGGCGCGAGGCAGAAGGAGAGCAGTGGTTCGTGCCGCAGAGCATCCCGGCTCGCCAGCCCCTTGGCCAGGTAGTCTCCGGGATCCGCGGCGTAGGCCGTGGGGAATTCTAGAACGGTGAGGCCCAGGACGGCACGGATGCCTGCTTCCCGCGCGGCCGCGGCGGCCGCCTCCGGAAAGAAGTACATGTCGTTGAAGCAGGTGATGCCGCCACGCAGCATCTCCCAGGACCCCAACAGTGTTCCGTCCCGCACGAAAGCAGGGGACAGATGGCGCCTCTCGGCCGGCCAGATACACTCGTTGAGCCAGTGCATCAGCGGCATGTCGTCGGCAAAGCCGCGCAGCAGGGTCATGGCGGCGTGGGTGTGAAGGTTGACCAGCCCGGGCAGCAGGACATGTTCGCTCAGCTGCAGCCGTTCGCGCGGGGCGTAGCGGGTGGCCGCCTCTTCAAGCGGCAACAGGGCGACGATCCGCCCCTGGTCGACCGCCAGGGCGTGTTCTTCGAGGATGACGCCGGCCGGCTCGATCGGGATGATCCAGCGCGGCTCGAGCAGCAGGTCGATGCAGACGGGGGCAGTCATGGTCGCGATTTAAGCACAGCCCGGGCTCACGCCATCAGGCAGTCTGCGGTTGGATGTTCGGAGGGGCGGGGCTGGCAGGTCGGGGCTGGTCGGCATGGTAAGATTTATGCTTTTCGCCGGTCCGCTGCGCGGGCGCCATTGACGGACATATGACTTCCTTCGCCAAAGAAATTCTCCCCATCAGCCTAGAAGAGGAGATGCGCCACTCCTACCTCGATTACGCCATGAGCGTGATCGTCGGCCGTGCCCTGCCGGATGCGCGCGACGGCCTCAAGCCCGTGCATCGCCGCGTGCTGTTCGCCATGCACGAACTCGGCAACGACTGGAACAAGGCCTACAAGAAGTCGGCGCGCATCGTCGGCGACGTCATCGGCAAGTACCATCCGCACGGTGACACCGCCGCCTACGACACCATCGTGCGCATGGCGCAGGACTTTTCGCTGCGCTACATGCTGGTCGACGGCCAGGGCAACTTCGGCTCGGTCGACGGCGACAATGCGGCGGCGATGCGTTACACGGAAGTGCGCATGGCGCGGATCGGCCACGAACTGCTGGCCGACCTCGACAAGGAAACGGTGGACTTCGGGCCGAACTACGACGGCTCGGAGCATGAGCCGCTGGTCATGCCGGCGCGCATCCCCAACCTGCTGATCAACGGCAGCGCCGGCATCGCGGTGGGCATGGCGACCAACATCCCGCCGCACAACCTCAACGAAGTCGTCGACGCCTGCCTGGCCGTTCTCGACAATCCGGCCATCGACATCGATGAACTGATCAAGATCCTGCCGGCACCGGACTTCCCGACCGCAGGACTGATCTACGGCGTTTCCGGGGTGCGCGAGGGCTATCTGACCGGCCGCGGCCGCGTGGTGATGCGTGCCCGCACCCATTTCGAGGACCTGGAAAAGGGCGGCAAGCAGGCCATCATCGTCGACGAGCTGCCCTACCAGGTCAACAAGAAGACCCTGCAGGAAAAGATCGCCGAGCTGGTCAACGAAAAGAAGATCGAGGGCATCGCCCACATCCAGGACGAATCGGACAAGTCCGGCATGCGCCTGGTGATCGAACTCAAGCGCGGCGAGGTGCCCGAGGTCGTGCTCAACAACCTCTACAAGCAGACCCAGCTGCAGGACACCTTCGGCATGAACATGGTGGCCCTGGTCGACGGCCGCCCGCAGCTGCTCAATCTCAAGCAGCTGCTGGAGTGCTTCCTGTCGCATCGCCGCGAGGTGGTGACGCGGCGCACGGTGTTCGAGCTGAGGAAGGCGCGCGACCGCGGCCACATCCTCGAAGGCCTGGCGGTGGCGCTGTCCAACGTCGACGACATCATCGCCCTGATCAAGGCGGCGCCGACGCCGGCCGACGCCAAGCGCGACCTGATGGCGCGCACCTGGAAGTCGACCGTGGTCGAGGAGATGCTGGCGCGGGCCGCGGCCGAAGCGTCACGCCCCGAGGGCCTGGCGCCCGAGTTCGGCATGTCGCGTCGCGGCTACCTGTTGTCGGACGTTCAGGCCCAGGCGATCCTCGAACTGCGCCTGCAGCGCCTGACCGGGCTGGAACAGGACAAGATCGTCACCGAGTACCGCGAGGTGATGGAACAGATCGCCGACCTGCTCGACATCCTCGCCCGTCCCGAGCGCATCACCCAGATCATCGTCGCCGAACTCACCGCGATCAAGGCCCAGTTCGGCGATAAGCGCCGCTCCGAAATCGTGCTGCAGACGGCCGATATCAACCTCGAGGACCTGATCGCGCGCGAGGACATGGTGGTGACCATGTCGCATGGCGGCTACATCAAGCGCCAGCCGCTCGACGACTACCGCACGCAGAAGCGCGGCGGTCGCGGCAAGCAGGCGGCGGCGATCAAGGAAGACGATTTCGTCGACCACCTGTTCGTCGCCAATACCCACGACTACATCCTGTGCTTCTCCAGCCGCGGCCGCGTGTACTGGCTCAAGGTCTACGAGGTGCCGGAGGGCACGCGCATTTCGCGCGGCAAGCCCATCGTCAATCTCTTCCCGCTCGAGGAGGGCGAGAAGATCACCGCCGTGCTGCCGGTCAAGGAATTCGACGAGCAGCACTATGTCTTCATGACCACGGCGATGGGCACGGTCAAGAAGACGCCGCTGTCCGACTTCTCCAACCCGCGCAAGGCCGGCATCATCGCGGTCGGCCTCGACGAGGGCGATTACCTGATCGGCGTGGCCATCACCGACGGCAGCTTCGACGTCATGCTGTTCTCCGACGCCGGCAAGGCGGTGCGTTTCGCCGAGGACGACGTGCGGCCGATGGGTCGCGCGGCGCGCGGCGTGCGCGGCATGATGCTGGAGGACGGGCAGCGCGTGATCTGCATGCTGGTGGCCAAGGACGAGAGCCTCAACGTGCTGACCGCGACCGAGAACGGCTATGGCAAGCGCACCCCGATCACCGATTACACCAAGCACGGCCGTGGCACCAAGGGCATGATCGCCATCAGCACGTCGGAGCGCAACGGTGCGGTGATCGGCGCGATCCTGGTTCAGGAAACGGACGAGGTCATGCTGATTTCGACCGGCGGCGTGCTGATCCGCAGCAAAGTCGCGCAGGTGCGCGAGACCGGCCGCTCGGCCCAGGGCGTGAGGCTCATCAACCTCGATGACGGCACCAAGCTGGCCGGCATCGAGAAAGTCATCGAATCCGAAGAAGAGGAAGGGGAGGAGTAATCATGTCTCGCGTATTCAATTTCAGCGCCGGTCCCGCCACCCTGCCCGAGGAGGTGCTGCGCCAGGCCGCCGAGGAGATGGTGGATTGGCACGGTTCCGGCCAGTCGGTGATGGAAATGAGCCACCGCGGCAAGGAGTTCATGGGCATCGCCGCCGCCGCCGAGGCGGACCTGCGCGAACTGATGGGCATACCGGCCAACTACAAGGTGCTGTTCCTGCAGGGCGGCGCCTCGCTGCAGTTCGAGATGATCCCCATCAACCTGCTGCGCGGCAAGGGCACGGCCGACTATGTCCATACCGGCGAGTGGGCGAAGAAGGCGATCAAGGCCGCCAGGATTTTCGGCAACGTCAATGTCGTGGCCAGCGCCGAGGACAAGGCTTTCACCTACGCGCCGGCGCAGGCTGGCTGGAAGCTCGACAAGAACGCAGCCTATGTCCATTACACCGCCAACGAGACCATCGGCGGCGTCGAATTCCAGTGGACGCCGGAGACCGGCGACGTGCCGCTGGTCTGCGACATGTCCTCGAACATCCTGTCGCGGGCCATCGATGTCAGCAAGTACGGCCTGATCTACGCCGGCGCGCAGAAGAACATCGGCCCGGCCGGCCTGACCATCGTCATCGTCCGCGACGACCTCGTCGGCAAGGCCCAGCCGACGCCGCCGCCCATGCTCGACTACAAGACCCACGTCGACGCCGAGTCCATGTACAACACGCCGCCGACCTATTCGATCTACATCGCCGGCCTGGTGTTCCAGTGGCTCAAGAAGAACGGCGGCGTCGCGGCGATGGAGCGGAAGAACGTCGAGAAGTCGAAGCTGCTCTACGATTACCTCGGCACCACCGACTTCTACCGCAACCCGGTCAACCCGGCCGACCGCTCGCGCATGAACGTCCCGTTCACCCTCAAGGATGCCGCGCTCGACGAGGCCTTCCTCAAGGGCGCCAAGGAACGCGGCATGACCCAGCTCAAGGGCCACCGCTCGGTCGGCGGCATGCGCGCCTCGATCTACAACGCGATGCCGGTCGCGGGCGTCAAGGCCCTGGTCGATTACATGCGCGAATTCGAAAAGAGCCATGGCTGAGCCCTTCCAGGTTCTGGTTCTCAACAACGTCTCGGCCAAGGGGCTGGCCCGCCTGCCGGCGGAGCGCTTCGTCGCCGGCAAGGACATCGCCAGGCCCGATGCGGTGCTGGTGCGCTCGGCCGACATGCACGGCATGGACATCCCGAAGAGCGTGCTGGCCATCGGCCGCGCCGGATCGGGCACCAACAACATCCCGGTCAATGCCATGAGCGCCCGCGGCGTGCCGGTGTTCAATGCGCCCGGCGCCAACGCCAATGCCGTCAAGGAACTGGTGCTGGCCGGCATGCTGATGGCGGCGCGCAACATCGGCGGTGCCATGTGCTTCGTCGTCGGCCTCGATCCGGCCGACCCGGAGATGGAAAAGAAGGTCGAGGACGGCAAGAAGACCTACGCCGGCTACGAGTTGGCCGGCCATACGCTGGGCGTCATCGGCCTCGGCATGATCGGCCGCCTCGTCGCCGACATGGCGCTGAAGATGGGCATGAACGTGCTCGGCTACGACCCGGAGATCACCGTCGAGGCGGCCTGGAGCCTGTCGTCGAAGGTGAAGAAGGCCAACTTTGTGACCGAAGTGCTCAAGCACTCGCATTTCGTCTCGCTGCATGTGCCGCTGGTCGAGGCGACGCGCCACATGATCAATGCCGAATCGCTGACGCACATGAAACATGGCGCCGTGCTGCTGAATTTCTCGCGCGAAGGCGTGGTCGACGAGGCGGCGGTGCTGGCGGCGCTGGAGGCACGGAAACTCGGCAGCTATGTCTGCGACTTCCCCAGCCCCAAGGTCAACGGCAATCCCCACGTCGTCGCGCTGCCGCATCTCGGCGCTTCGACGCGCGAGGCCGAGGAGAACTGCGCCACCATGGTCGCCGACCAGCTGCGCGATTACCTGCTCGACGGCAACGTGGTCAACGCGGTGAATTTCCCGAATGTCGCGATGCCGCGCGAGTCGAAGTTCCGCATCGCCGTCGCCAATGCCAACGTCCCGAACATGCTCGGCCAGATCTCGACGGCCATGGCCGGGGCCAAGCTCAACATCCACAACATGATGAACAAGTCGAAGGGCGACATCGCCTATACGCTGGTGGATGTGGACAGCAAGGTGCCGAAGAAAGTGATCGAGGCGATCGCGAAAATCGAAGGCGTGCTGGCGGTGCGCTATCTGCCGGTGGAAGGCTGATGGCGGCGGATCCGACGAAACTGGAGCAGGAAGAGCTCGGCCGTTTGCGGCAGGGCATCGATGCGCTCGACGACCAGATGCTGGGCCTGATCAACGAACGCGCCAAGCTGGCCCATCGCATCGGCGAGATCAAGCACGGCAACATCTACCGGCCCGAGCGCGAGTCGCAGGTGCTGCGCCGCCTGGCCGAGGCGAACACGGGGCCGCTACCGGAAGGCTCGATCCGCCAGATTTTCCGCGAGATCATGTCGGCCTGCCTGGCGCTGGAGCAGCCGCTGCGTATCGCCTATCTCGGCCCGGCCGGAACCTTCTCGGAGAGCGCCGCCAAGAAGCATTTCGGCTCGGCGCCGGCGCTGAGCCCCTGTGGCGCGATCGACGACGTTTTCCGCGCCGTCGAATCGGGCAATGCCGATTACGGCGTGGTGCCGGTGGAGAACTCCACCGAAGGCGCCATCGGCCGCACGCTCGACCTGCTGGTGTCGTCCCCCTTGCAGATCTGCGGCGAGGTCAATCTGCGCATCCACCAGAACCTACTGTCCAAGGCCGAATCGCTGGCCGGCGTGACGAAGCTGTATTCGCATGCCCAGTCGCTGGCCCAGTGCCACGAATGGCTCAACCGCAATCTCGCGACGCTGCAGCGGGTGCCTGTCGCCAGCAACGCCGAGGCGGCGCGCATGGCCTCGGAGGATGCCGCGTCCTGCGCCATCGCCGGCGAGGCGGCGGCCAAGCTCTACGGCCTCAATCTGCTGGCGACCAGCATCGAGGACGACCCCAACAACACCACGCGCTTCCTCGTTGTCGCCACGCACGACTCCGGTCCATCAGGGCAGGATCGCACCTCTTTCGTCTGCTCCGCGCAGAACAAGCCGGGCGCCGTGCACGACCTGCTGACGCCGCTGAAGGAACACGGCGTGTCGATGACCAAGTTCGAGTCGCGGCCGGCGCGCGGCTTCGGCGGCAGCCGCTGGGAGTACGTGTTTTTCATCGACGTCGAGGGCCATCGATCTGATCCGCGCGTGGCCGCGGCGCTCGACGACCTGCGCGGCTGCGTCGGTTTCCTGAAAGAGTTGGGTTCCTATCCCCGCTCCAGCCAGTGAGGGTTTCACCATGAGCATCGCCGCCCAGGCACCGGCCTACATCCGCGCCATTTCGCCCTACGTTCCGGGCAAGCCGATCACCGCGCTGGCTCGCGAGATGGGCCTCGCGGTCGAGAGCATCGTCAAGCTCGCATCGAACGAGAATCCGTTGGGCATGAGCCCGAAGGCGCGCGCTGCGGTCGAAAAGGCCATTGCGGGCATCGAGCGTTATCCCGACCAGTTCGAGTTGATCGCCGCATTGGCCGAGCGCCTCGGCGTGGCGCAAAACCAGATCGTGCTCGGCAACGGTTCCAACGACGTGCTCGACCTGGCGGCGCGTGTGTTCCTCGCCCCGGGCCGCTCCTCGGTTTTCTCGCAGCATGCCTTCGCCGTCTATCCGCTGGCGACCATGAGCGCCGGCGGCGAGTGCATCGCCGTGCCCGCCAGACACTACGGCCACGACCTCGCTGCCATGCGTGCGGCGATCCGCCCCGATACCCGCGTCGTCTGGATCGCCAACCCCAACAACCCGACCGGCAACTTCCTGCCTTATGCCGAGGTGAAGGCTTTCCTCCAGGCCGTGCCGGCGGACGTCGCGGTGGTGCTGGACGAGGCCTACAACGAATACCTGCCGCCGGCCGAGCGCGTCGACACCGTAGCCTGGATCAGGGATTTCCCCAACCTGATCATCACCCGCACCTTCTCCAAGATCCATGGCCTGGCCGGCCTGCGCGTTGGCTATGCCGTGGCATCAAGTGAAGTCGCCGACCTGCTCAATCGCGTGCGCCAGCCTTTCAACGTCAACAACCTCGCCATCGCGGCGGCCTGCGCGGCGCTCGACGACCACCTGTTCATCGCCGAGTCCTACGAACTCAACCGCCGCGGCATGGAGCAGATCGTCGCCGGCCTCAAGCGCCTCGGCCTCGAGCATATTCCCTCGCACGGCAACTTCGTCACCTTCGCCGTGTCCGACGGCGCGGCGGCCAACCAGAAGCTGCTGCGGCAGGGCGTGATCGTGCGCCCCATCGGCGGCTACGGCCTGCCCAACCACCTGCGCGTGACCATCGGCCGCGAGACCGAGAACCTGCGCTTCCTCGAAGCGCTGGAAATATCGCTCTGATGGCGAGCAAGGTTGTCATCTGCGGCGTCGGGCTGATCGGCGGCTCGTTCGCGCTGGCGCTCAAAAAGTCGGCGCTGGCGCTACGGCAGGAGGTACGCTTCGTCGGCATGGGCCGTACCCGTGCACCGCTCGAGCAGGCGCTGCAACTCGGCGTCATCGACGAGATCGAGACCGACTGGGCCACGGCGCTGGCCGGCGCCGACCTGGTTCTGCTCGGCATGCCGGTCGGCCAGATGCCGGCGGTGATGCGGGCGCTGGTGCCGCATCTCGAACCGTGGACCATTGTCACCGACGGTGGCAGCACCAAGTCCGATGTGGTCGCGGCCGCACGCTCGGCCTTTGGCGACAGGATCGGCCAGTTCGTGCCGGGCCATCCGATCGCCGGCGCCGAGAAGAGCGGGGTCGCCGCGGCGAAAGCCGACCTTTACCGCGACAAGCGCGTGGTGCTGACGCCGCTGTCCGAAAATGCGCCGGGAGACGTGGCGGCCGTCCGCGCGGTTTGGGAACTCTGCGGTGCGAATGTCTCGCAACTCGCCCCCGACGAGCACGACCGCGTCTTCGCCGCGGTGAGCCACCTGCCGCACCTGCTGGCCTTCGCCCTGGTGCACGACCTCGCCAGCCGCGCCAATGCCGACCAGCTCTTCGGCTTCGCCGCCGGCGGCTTCCGCGATTTCACCCGCATCGCCAGCAGCCACCCCGAGATGTGGCGCGACATCTGCCTCGCCAACCGCATCGCGCTGCTGGCCGAACTCGATGCCTACCTGGCCGAGTTGCTGCGTGCCCGGGTGCTGCTGGCTTCCGCCGACAGCGCCGGCCTCGAGGCCATGTTCGCCACGGCACGCGCGCGGCGCGACGCCTGGCTCGATTCCCTGGCGCCTTCAATAGGCGAATAAATTTATGGAACACATCGATCTTCCCGCGCTGACGCGCGCCGCTGGCACGGTCCGCCTGCCCGGCTCCAAGAGCATCTCCAACCGCATGCTGCTGCTGGCGGCGCTGGCGCAGGGCGAGACCGAAATTCGCGACCTGCTCGATTCCGACGACACGAAAGTGATGCTCGAGGCCCTGAAAAAAGTCGGCGTTGGCGTGACGGTGACCGGTGTCAATGCCTATCGGATCACGGGCTGCGGCGGCCCTTTCCCGGGCAAGAGCGGCGATCTATTCATGGGCAATGCCGGCACGGCGATCCGCCCGCTGACGGCGGCGCTGGCCTTGTCCGGCGGCCACTATCGGCTGAGCGGCGTGCCGCGCATGCACGAGCGGCCGATCGGCGATCTCGTCGACGGCCTGCGCCAGATCGGCGCCGATGTGCGCTATGCGGGCAAGGATGGTTTTCCGCCGCTGGAGATATTCCCGGCGGCGGTGAAACTGGCGGCGCCGATTCGCGTTCGCGGCGATGTCTCCTCGCAGTTCCTCACCGCGCTGCTGATGGCGCTGCCGCTCACCGGCGAGACGGCCGTGATCGAAATGACGACCGAGCTGATCTCCAAGCCCTATATCGAGATCACCCTGAACCTCATGTCGCGCTTCGGCGTGACGGTCGAGCGCGAGGGCTGGCAGCGCTTCACCCTTCGCGGCGGCCAACGCTATGTCAGCCCGGGTGTCGTCCACGTCGAAGGCGATGCTTCGGGCGCCTCCTACTTCCTCGCCGCCGGCGCCATCGGCGGCGGACCGGTGCGGGTCGAAGGGGTTGGGCGGGGCAGCATCCAGGGCGACGTGAGATTCGCCGAGGCGCTGGCCGTCATGGGCGCCCGCATCGAGATGGGCGAGAACTGGATCGAAGCGAGTGCACCTGCCACCGGGAAGTTGAAGGCCTTCGACCTCGACCTCAATCACATCCCCGATGCCGCGATGACGCTGGCCGTGGCGGCGCTGTTTGCCGACGGGCCGTGCACCCTGCGCAACATCGCCTCGTGGCGCGTCAAGGAGACCGACCGCATCGCGGCCATGGCGGCCGAGCTGCGCAAGCTCGGCGCAGCGGTGGAGGAGGGCGCGGACTGGATCACCGTAGCACCGGCGCCGACTTATTCGCGCAATGCCGCCATCGACACCTACGACGACCACCGCATGGCGATGTGCTTCTCGCTGGTGGCGCTCGGCGGCGTGCCCCTGCGCATCAACGACCCGAAGTGCGTGGCCAAGACCTTCCCCGACTACTTCGATCGCTTCGGCCGGATCGCCGCGCCGGTGATCGCCATCGACGGACCTTCGGCCTCGGGCAAGGGCACGGTGGCGCAACGCGTCGCTGAAACGCTCGGCTTTCATTTCCTCGACAGCGGCGCGCTCTACCGCCTGACCGCGCTGGCGGCGTTGCGCGCCGGCGTCGCGCTGGACGACGAAACCGGTGTAGCCGCGGTCGCGGCGACGCTGCCGGCCGAATTCCCCGGCGACCGCATCCTGCTGGCCGGCGATGACGTGACCGAGGCCATCCGCGCCGAGGAGATCGGCGTCGGCGCCTCGAAAGTGGCGGCGCTTCCCGCCGTGCGCACCGCGCTGCTCGAACGCCAGCGCGCCTATCGGCGCCTGCCGGGACTGGTGGCCGATGGCCGCGACATGGGCTCGGTGGTGTTCCCCGAGGCACCGGTCAAGGTGTTCCTGACGGCATCGGCCGAAGCACGCGCCGAAAGACGCCATAAGCAGTTGATCGGGAAGGGAATGCCTGCTAACATGCGTCCCCTTTTGCAGGACATTCTGCAGGAACTGCGGGAGCGCGATGCCCGCGACGCCGCGAGAAGCGTCGCTCCGCTCAAGCAGGAAGAGGATGCCGAGCTGGTGGATACCACGCCGCTGGGCATCGACGAGGCGGTGGCCGCCGTGCTGGACATTGTCCGGAGGAAGCTGCCGCAAGTGGTGTCGTGAGGGTTGCCAGACCTTCGCGGCAATGTTCAACCAACCCGCCACCTTCGCGTGGCAAATGGAAGTGTCAATGTCTATGTCTGCTACCGCCGCTGTTGCCGTGAATCCCGCCGAATCCTTCGCCGCCCTCTTCGAGGAAAGCCTGACGCTCAAAGAAATGCGCGCCGGCGAAGTCATCACGGCCGAAGTTGTCCGCGTCGACCAGAATTTCGTGGTCGTGAACGCCGGACTCAAATCCGAATCTTTCATCCCGGCCGAGGAATTCAAGAACGACCGCGGTGAAGTCGAAGCCAACCCGGGCGACTTCGTCCTGGTCGCCATCGAGATGCTCGAGGACGGCTACGGCGAGACCCGCCTGTCGCGCGACAAGGCCAAGCGCATCGCCGCCTGGAACGACCTCGACAAGGCACTGACCGACCAGATCCTGGTCAAGGGCGTCATCACCGGCAAGGTCAAGGGCGGCCTGACCGTCATGGTCAATGGCATTCGCGCCTTCCTGCCCGGTTCGCTGGTCGACACCCGTCCGGTCAAGGACACCACCCCGTTCGAGGGCAAGGAATTCGAATTCAAGGTCATCAAGCTCGACCGCAAGCGCAACAACGTCGTCGTTTCGCGTCGTGCCGTGCTCGAGGCCAACATGGGCGAAGAACGCCAGAAGCTGCTGGAGAACCTGCAGGAAGGCACCATCGTCAAGGGCATCGTCAAGAACATCACCGACTACGGCGCGTTCGTGGACCTCGGCGGCATCGACGGCCTGCTGCACATCACCGACCTGGCCTGGCGCCGCGTGCGTCACCCCAGCGAAGTCATCAACGTCGGCGACGAGGTCACCGCCAAGGTGCTCAAGTTCGACCAGGAGAAGAACCGCGTGTCGCTGGGCATGAAGCAGCTCGGCGAAGATCCGTGGGTGGGCATCTCCCGTCGTTACCCGTCCGGCACGCGCCTGTTCGGCAAGGTCACCAACCTGACCGACTACGGCTCCTTCGTCGAGATCGAGCAGGGCATCGAAGGCCTGGTGCACGTTTCCGAGATGGACTGGACCAACAAGAACATCCACCCGTCCAAGGTCGTCCAGCTGGGCGACGAGGTCGAGGTCATGATCCTCGAAATCGACGAGGAGCGTCGCCGCATTTCGCTCGGCATGAAGCAGTGCCAGTCGAACCCGTGGGACGACTTCGCCATGAACCACAAGAAGGGTGACAAGGTGAAGGGCGCCATCAAGTCGATTACCGACTTCGGCATCTTCATCGGTCTGCCCGGCGGCATCGACGGCCTGGTGCACCTGTCCGACCTGTCCTGGTCCGCCACCGGCGACGAGGCCAAGCAGAACTACAAGAAGGGTGACGAGGTCGAGGCCATGGTGCTGTCGATCGATGTCGAGAAGGAGCGCATTTCCCTGGGCATCAAGCAGATGGACGGCGACCCCTTCACCAGCTTCATCGCCACCCACGACAAGAACAGCCTGGTCACCGGCACGGTGAAGAGCGTCGACCAGCGCGGCGCGGTGATCGAACTCGGCAGCGATGTCGAGGGCTACCTGCGCGTCTCCGAGTTCTCGCGCGACCGCATCGAGGACCTGTCGCAGCACCTCAAGGTCGGCGACTCGGTCGAGGCCCTGATCATCAACGTCGATCGCAAGACGCGTTCGATCAGCCTGTCGATCAAGGCCAAGGACCAGGTCGAGCAGAACGAGGCGATGCAGAAGCTGGCTTCGGACAGCAGTTCCGCCAGCAGCGGCACGACCAACCTCGGCGCCCTGCTCAAGGCCAAGCTGAACCAGCAGTAAGGCGAACGGCAACCGACGTCAAGAACCTGTTCATCGACCTGTCGTGATGACCAAGTCCGAGTTGATCGCCCAGCTGGCGGAGCGATTCCCCCAGCTCGTGGCCAAGGACGCCGATTTCGCCGTCAAGGTGATTCTCGATGCGATGACCGCGGCGCTTGCCCGCGGCGACCGCATCGAGATCCGCGGCTTCGGCAGTTTCTCCCTCAACCACCGGCCGCCGCGCGTCGGGCGCAATCCGAAGTCCGGCGAGCGTGTCGAGGTGCCGGCCAAGTACGTGCCGCATTTCAAGGCCGGCAAGGAACTGCGCGAGCGGGTCGACAAACCGGAATAAGACGGTGCTGAAATGCATGCTCGGGCGGGCGGTGTCTCTAGCGGGTGCCGCCCGCCTTTTTCTTGAGCACGGCAGTGTGGAGACCGGCCGATGAGGACGCTGGTCTGGCTGCTGCGCGCGGTCATCTTCATCCTGCTGTTCGGTCTTGCCATCAAGAACGGCGGCAGTGTCGAGCTGCGCTTCTTCCTCAATCAGAGCTGGCAGGCGCCGCTGTCGCTGGTGCTGCTGCTCGCCTTCACCGCCGGGGTTGTCATCGGCCTGGCAGCGGTGCTCGGCGTATGGGCGCGGCAGCGCCGCGAACTGGCGCGACTGCGCGCGCAGCTCGATGCCGGCCCGAGGGAACCGACATGATCGAGATCGAGCTCTGGTGGCTGCTGGCTCTGCCCCTCTTCTTCGGGCTGGGCTGGGTGGCGGCGCGCATCGACATCGAGCATGTCATACGCGAGTCGCGGGCCTTGCCGCGTTCGTATTTCAAGGGACTCAACTTCCTGCTCAACGAGCAGCCGGACCGGGCCATCGAAGCCTTCATCGAAGCCGCCAGGATTGATCCGGAAACCGTCGAGCTGCACTTCGCCCTCGGCAGCCTGTTCCGCCGGCGCGGCGAAACCGACCGCGCCATCCGTGTCCATCAGAACCTGGTGGAGCGCGACGGCACCCTGACCGAACTCACCGACGAACAGCGCCTGCACGCGCTGTCCGAACTCGGCCAGGATTATCTCAAGGCCGGCCTGCTCGATCGCGCCGAGGAAATCTTCCAGAAGCTGCGGAGCACCTCGCGCGACGAGGAGGCGCTGCGGGCGCTGATCGAGATCTACCAGCAGGAAAAGGAATGGGCCAAGGCCATCGCCATGGCCGATGCGCTGCCCGATCACGCCGACCACATGTGGCAGAAGGAAATCGCCCAGTTCCGCTGCGAACTGGCCTCGAGCGAACTGCTGCATGGACATGCGGCCGAGGCCCGCGGTCAGCTCGCCGAGGCGCTCAAGGCCAATCGCAAGTGCGTGCGGGCCACCCTGCTCGAAGGGGAGACTGCCGTGGCCGCCGGCGACCTCGCGGCGGCCATCGAGGCTTGGAAGCGCATCGAGCAGCAGAGCCCGGTCTATCTGTCCCTGGCCGCCGAAAAACTGATGGAGGCGCATCGCCAGGCCGGGCAGGCCGAGCAGGGGCTGCAGTTGCTGCGCGGCTATCTCGAACGGCACCCGTCACTGGACCTGCTCGATACCGCGTTCCGCGCCGAAAGCGAGCAGAATGGCCCCGAGGCGGCTCATCAACTGGTGCGGGCCGAGCTGACACGCAACCCGACGCTGCTCGGTCTCGACAAGCTGCTCGAGGCGCAGGTGCTGGTGGCACCGCCGGAGCGGCGCGCCGAACTCGAACTTGTAAGGAACCTCATTCACAATCACACCCGCCGCGTCGCGCGCTACCGCTGCGACCACTGCGGCTTCAAGGCGCGCCAGTTCCACTGGCGCTGCCCCGCGTGCGGCAAATGGGAGACCTACCCGCCCAAACGCACCGAAGAATTCGATTTGACGCCTTGAGGGAGTTCATAAAAAGATGAAAATCACCGTCATCGGTACCGGCTACGTCGGCCTGGTTTCCGGCACCTGTCTCGCCGACGTCGGCAACGACGTGCTCTGCCTCGACGTCGATGCCAACAAGATCCGCATCCTCAACGAAGGCGGCATCCCCATCTACGAGCCCGGCCTCGAAGCCATGGTCAGGCGCAACAAGGAAGCCGGCCGCCTGCGCTTCACCACCAGCGTCGAGGAAGCCGTCGCCCACGGCACCATCCAGTTCATCGCCGTCGGCACCCCGCCCGACGAGGACGGCTCGGCCGACCTCCAGTACGTCGTCGCCGCCGCCCGCAGCATCGGCAGGCACATGAAGGACTACAAGGTCATCGTCGACAAGTCGACGGTGCCCGTCGGTACCGCCGACAGGGTCAAGGCCGCCATCGCCGACGAACTCAAGGCGCGTGGCGTCAATACCGACTACAGCGTCGTCTCCAACCCTGAATTCCTCAAGGAAGGCGCCGCGGTCGAAGACTTCATGAAGCCCGACCGCATCGTCGTCGGCGTCGAGGATGCCCGCGCCAGGGAACTCATGCACCAGCTCTACGCACCGTTCCAGCGCAACCACGAGCGCCTCATCGTCATGGATGTGCGCAGCGCCGAACTCACCAAGTACGCCGCCAACGCGATGCTCGCCACTCGCATCAGCTTCATGAACGAGCTGGCCAACCTGGCCGAGAAGCTCGGCGCCGACATCGAACTCGTGCGCCAGGGCATCGGCTCCGACCCGCGCATCGGCTACCATTTCCTCTACCCCGGTTGCGGTTACGGCGGGTCATGCTTCCCCAAGGACGTCCAGGCGCTGGTGCGTACCGCCCGGGAAGCCGGGCAGGGCCTCAAGATTCTCCAGTCCGTCGAGGACGCCAACGAGGAACAGAAATACGTCCTGGCGAAGAAGATCGTCGCCCGGCTCGGCGAAGACCTCTCCGGCAAGACCATCGCGCTGTGGGGCCTGGCTTTCAAGCCCAACACCGACGACATGCGCGAGGCCCCCAGCCGAGTGCTGATCGGCGAACTGTTCGAGCGCGGCGCCAGGATCCGCGCCTATGACCCCGTGGCCGCCCACGAAGCCCAGCGCATCTACGGCGACGAGCCGCGCCTCGCTTACGCCAGGAACCCCATGGACGCTCTCGAGGGCGCCGATGTGCTGGCCATAGTCACCGAGTGGAAGGAATTCCGCGCGCCCGACTTCGAGGCGATCAAGGCGAAGCTCAAGACCCCGGTGATCTTCGACGGCCGCAATCTCTACGAACCGGCCATCCCGCGGGCTGCCGGCCTCGAATACTTCGCCATCGGCAGGAAATGAGCGACCTGCCGATTCCCGACACGAGCGGCGCGCGCCTCCTCATCGTCGGCGACGTGATGCTGGACCGCTACTGGTTCGGCGACGTCTCGCGCATTTCACCCGAGGCGCCGGTGCCGGTGGTCAAGGTCGAGCGCACCGAGGAGCGCCCCGGCGGCGCGGCCAACGTCGCGCGCAACTGTTCCGCGCTGGGCGCACGGACGGCGCTGCTGTCGGTCGTCGGCGCCGACGAGGCTGGCGCGTCGCTGGCGCGGCTGCTGGCGGCATCGAACATCGACGCCAGCCTGCACGAGGATGCCCAGCTCAACACCACCGTCAAACTGCGCGTGCTTGGCCGCCAGCAGCAGCTGCTGCGCATCGACTTCGAGAACTGGCCGGCACACGAGGTGCTGCGTGCCAAGCTGGCCGAGTTCGAGGAACGGCTGTCCGCCTGCGACGTCGTGATTCTCTCCGACTACGGCAAGGGCGGGCTCGCCCACATTGCCGAGATGATCCGCCTCGCCCGCGCCGCCTGCAAGCCGGTGCTGGTCGATCCCAAGGGCGAGGACTACGCGCGCTACGCCGGCGCCACCGTGCTGACGCCCAACCGCGCCGAACTGCGCCAGGTCGTGGGCCGCTGGTCGAGCGATGATGACTTGGCTTTGCGCGTCGAGCGCTTGCGCGAGGACCTCGGCTTCGAAGCGCTGCTGCTGACGCGGTCCGAGGAGGGCATGACCCTGTTTTCGTCGGCCGGCGCCCTGCACGAGCCGGCGCTGGCGCGCGAGGTCTATGATGTCAGCGGCGCGGGCGACACCGTGATCGCGACGCTGGCCGTGATGCTCGCCAGCGGCCAGGGCCTGGCGGCGGCGATGAAGCTCGCCAACCGCGCCGCCGGCATCGTCGTCGGCAAGCTCGGCACCGCCACCTGCTCGCTGGAAGAACTCAGGAACAACTGAAAGAACCCGCCATGTCCAGTTACACCATCGTCACCGGCGCCTGCGGCTTCATCGGCGCCAATCTCGTCAAGGCGCTCAACGCGCGCGGCATCGACAACATCATCGCCGTCGACAACCTCAAAAACGCCGACAAGTTCAGGAACCTGACCGACTGCGAGATCGCCGACTACCTCGACAAGGCCGAGTTCCTCGGCCTCATCGAGGACGGCTATTTCGACGGCGCCGTCGACGCCATCTTCCACGAGGGCGCCTGCTCCGACACCATGGAGACCGACGGCCGCTACATGATGGAGAACAACTTCCGCTACTCCACCACGCTGCTCGATTTCTGCCTCGACCAGGACGTGCCTTACCTCTACGCCTCGTCGGCCTCGGTCTATGGCGGCGGCAGCGTGTTCAAGGAATCGCGCGAGCACGAGGGCCCGCTCAACGTCTACGGCTACTCCAAGTTCCTGTTCGACCAGGTGGTGCGCCGCCGTCTCGCCAGCGCCGACTTTTCCTCGCAGGTGGTGGGTTTCCGCTACTTCAACGTCTACGGCCCGCGCGAGCAGCACAAGGGGCGCATGGCCTCGGTCGCCTTCCACCATTTCAACCAGTACCGCGAGTCCGGCAAGGTCAAGCTGTTCGAGGGCTGCGACGGCTACGCCAACGGCACGCAGAGCCGCGACTTCGTCTTCATCGACGACGTGGTCAATGTCAATCTGTTCTTCCTCGACCACCCGGAAAGGTCAGGCATCTTCAACCTCGGCACCGGCCGCGCCCAGCCCTTCAACGACATCGCCACCTCGACGGTCAATGCCTGCCGCGCGCTGGAAGGCAAGCCGGCGCTGTCCCTGGCGGAGATGGTGGCGCAGGGCATCGTCGAATACATTCCCTTCCCCGATGCGCTCAGGGGCAAGTACCAGAGCTACACCCGCGCCGACATCTCGGCGCTGCGCGCCGCCGGCTACGCGGACGAGTTCGCGACCGTGGAGCAGGGCGTGACCAAGTACGTCCAGCACCTCGCCGCAGCGAAGTAATCCACCAAACCCTCCCGGGATCTTTTGCGGTTGCGCCGCCCTCCGCGACAGGCGGAACCGCCGCTGCTGCACGCGCACTGCGGGTTCCCCATGGCGAGATATCGCCAACGGTTTGCCAAAAGTAGACCACCATCCAGACTTTGTGGTTATATGGGCCCTTCGTCGAAGGAAAAAATCGCGTTCCAATCAATTGCTTGTGGCATTTTTGATTTAGGGCTAAACGCTAGCGCCCACTGAAGGGGGAGTAATGATTACGAACATCGTATTCGTCGACAGCCGGATTAACGGCTACGAAGCTCTCATTCAGGCACTGGACCAGCCGGCGGAGGTTTTCTTCATTGATGAATCCTCCGATGGCTTGGAGCAGATCGCGGCTCAGCTGCAGGGGCGTACAGACATCGATGCCGTGCACATCCTGTCGCACGGTTCCGAAGGAGCGCTCTATCTGGGCAGCTCCCTGCTGTCAGCCGGCAATATCGCCGACTATGCCGACCAACTCTCGACCATAGGCAGTGCGCTGAGCGGTTCCGGTGACATCCTGCTCTACGGTTGCAATGTGGCCGAAGGCGCGACGGGACGCGAGTTCATCGATGCCATTGCTCGTTATACGGGAGCTGATGTCGCGGCGTCGACCGACCTCACCGGCGCCGCGACTCTCGGGGCCAACTGGACCCTGGAAGCGCAAAGCGGAATCGTCGAAGCGGCCGCTCTGGCAATGACGGGCTACGCGGGGGTGCTTGGCACGTTCGAAGGCACCCCGGGCAGCGACACGCTCTGGGGCACATCGAGCGACGACATCCTGACCGGCTTTGCCGGCGACGACACCTACTATGTCGATTCGACGGGCGACGTGGTCATTGAAGCGTCTGACGAGGGCATCGACACGGTTAACGCGTCGATTTCTGGCTATGTGCTGGCCGACAACGTCGAGAACCTGAATCTGATTGGTTTGGGCACCTCAGGGACGGGGAACGACCTCGACAACACGATCGTCGGCAACAGTTCGTTCGCCAGCGTCATCGACGGCGGCCTCGGCGCGGACACGATGCACGGTATGAGCGCCTACTACGACGTCTATTACGTCGACAACGCCGGCGACGTGATCATCGACCATTCGGATAACAACGGGGTCTTCGCGTCGATCGATTACACGCTGATCTACACGTTCGAGACCCGGCTGGTCGATCTCACGCTGATCGGGACGGACAACCTGAACGGCACCGGCAATCAATTCGGCAACACCATCGTCGGCAACAGCGGCAACAACATTCTCGACGGCGGTGCGGGCGGCGACGCCCTGCAAGGCGGTCAAGGCAACGATACCTACATTCTGGATAACGTCTCCGACGGCATCTCGGAAAGCTTCAATGAGGGCACGGACAGCGTACGGAGTTCGGTGACCTTCAGCCTGGCTGCGAATCTGGAAAACCTCGAACTCACGGGAACCTACAACCTCGACGGCACGGGCAACGAGTTGGACAATGTCATCGTCGGCAATGCCGGCATCAACCACCTTGACGGCGGGGCCGGCAACGACAGGCTTGAAGGTGGCGATGGCAACGACTTCCTAACCGGTGGCACGGGAGTCGATGTTTTCGTACTGGGCGCGGGGTCGAAGGATTTCATCACCGACTTTGTCACCGGAACGGGTGGCGACCGGATCGACCTGGGCGCCGTCATCGCGGGATTCACGAACTACACGCTGGGCGCCAATCCCTTTGCCACGGGCCATGTACGCCTTGTTTCTTCATTCGACTTTTACGGCACCGCGATACAGGTCGACATTGATGGCGGCGGCGATGCCTACGTCACGTGCGGCGTGCTGATGAATGTGCAACCCACGGTGCCTACGGCGGCGAATTTCGTCGGCGACTTCGATCCGGCGCAGCAGCCCGATCAACCTCACAGCGGCGACATAACGATACCCGCTACGGCAACGGAGGGAGATTGGCTGTTGTCGACGGACACCATCGACGATCCCGACAACGCGGGCCTCAGAAGTTATCAATGGCAGCGCTCGAGCGACGGCAGCAACTGGACCAATATTGACGGATTGGCTGGTACGCAATCGGCCTTCTGGCCTGACGATATTGATGTGGGCAAGCAACTGCGCCTGGTCGCCAGCTATACGGATGGAAGGGGTTTCCAGACCACCATCACGACGACAGCGACAGCGGCAGTGGTCAATGTCAATGATGCGCCCACCGGCGGCGTGACCGTCAGCGGCACGGCGAAGGAGCAGCGGACGCTCACGGCAGGCAACACGCTGGGCGACGCCGATGGCCTGGGCACGATAGCCTACCAGTGGCAATCCAGCGCCGATGGCAGCAACTGGAACGATATCGGCGGTGCGACGGCGGGCAGCCTTGTGCTTGGCGATGCACAGGTCGGCACGCATGTCCGTGTCGTCGCGAGTTTTACCGATCTTCACGGCACGCTGGAGAGCGTTGCCAGCGATCCCACCGGTACGGTGGCCAACACCATCGACTATTCCTCGGTTTCCTGGACGCTCGGCACCGGCGTCGAAGACCTGGTCCTGACCGGCACGGCCGACATCGACGGCACCGGCAACGAACTCGACAACAGGATCACCGGCAACAGCGGCAACAACATCCTCGATGGCAAGCTAGGCTGGGACACCCTGACCGGTGGCGCCGGCAACGACAGCTATTTTGTGGACAGCACGCATGATGTGGTCGTCGAGGCCTACGACGAAGGCATTGACGGCGTGACGATTTCTGTCGATTACCAGTTGTCTGCGAACGTCGAGAATCTGACCGTGGCGACGGGCGGCACCTTGCTGCACGGCGCGGGCAATGCGCTGGACAACACGCTGGACGGCAACAACGGGTATGAGTTGACCCTGGACGGCAACGGCGGCAACGACATCCTGATCGGCGGCACCGGTGCCGACACCCTCGACGGCGGCGACGGCAACGACAGCCTGGACGGCAGGCAGGGAGACGACACGCTGAAGGGCGGTGCGGGCGATGACACCTATTTCGTGGGCTCGACCGGCGATGTCATCGAAGAATTTTCGACCGGCGGCACCGACACGGTGCGGTCGAGCGCCGTCAGCTACACCCTGTCCGGCAACGTCGAGAACCTGATCCTGACCGATGCCGCGATCGAAGGCCTCGGCAACGGGCTGGACAATACCATTACCGGTACTGACGGCGACAACGGTCTCGATGGCGGTGCGGGCAACGACACCCTGACCGGGGGTGCCGGCAACGACATCTATTTCGTGGATGCGGCGGGCGACATCATTGTCGAACAGTCCGGAGGCGGGACCGACCAGGTGTTTTCCAGGATCGCGACCTATACCCTGGCCGCCCACGTCGAAAACCTGACGCTGTATGCCAGCTTTGCCGTGACCCATCTCACCGGCAACGATCTCGACAACGTCATCACTGGCGGCGAAGGCATCAACTACATCGATGGCGGCGCGGGCGCCGATACGATGAACGGCGACGTTGGCAACGACTTCTACTACGTCGATAACATCGGCGACGTGATCAGTGATCCCGCGGGTTACAACACGGTGTTTTCCTCGATCAGCCTTGCGCTGCCGAATGTTGCTGTATTCCTGACACTGACCGGTAGCGCCAATCTTGATGGCACCGGCAACCTCGGCACCAACTACATCACCGGCAACAGCGGCAACAACGTGCTCGATGGCGGCGGTGGCGCGTACGACACCCTGAAGGGCGGAGCCGGTGATGACACTTACATCGTCCGGCGCTGGGACGACACGGTGATCGAAAATGCCAATGAGGGCGTCGATAGCGTCATTGCTTCGGACAGTTTCGTGCTCTCCGGCGACGTCGAAAACCTGATTCTCACCGGAAGCAACAACCTCGATGGCACTGGCAATGGGTTGGGCAACGTCATCACGGGCAACGCCGGCATCAATCACCTCGACGGCGGCGCCGGCGACGATGTGCTGGATGGCGGCGCCGGCAACGACTTCCTGACCGGGGGTGCGGGAGTCGATACCTTCAAATTGAGCACGGGATCGAAGGACTGGATAACCGACTTCGTCGCCGGCGCCGGCGGCGACAAGCTTGATTTGAGTGGCGTCCTCGCCGGATTGAGCAATTACACGGCCGACGGCAATCCCTTTGCCAGTGGGCACGTGCGCCTCGCTTGGTCGGAGGCGGACGCCTACGGCAGCTGGCTTCAGGTCGACAACGACGGGGGCGGCAATGGATTCGTCACGATCGGGCTGCTGCAAAATGTCGATTTCACCTTGCTCACGGCAGACAACTTCGTCGGCGGACTCAATCCGGCAGAACAGCCCAACCAGGCTCCTGTGGGTACGGTCGACATCAGCGGGTCGGCGACGGAAGACCAATGGCTGCAATCCGTGCGGAATTTCAGCGATCCGGATGGCCTGGGGGAATTCGGCTACCAGTGGCAAAGCTCGACCGACGGCATCAGCTGGACCAATCTGGGTGGAGGAACGCAGCCGGCATTTCTGCTGGGCCACGCGGAAATCGGGCTCCAGATCCGGGTGGTCGAGAGCTACACGGATTACCGCGGATTTCCCGAATCGGTCGTCAGCGCAGCGACGACGGCGGTGGTCGCAGTCAATCATGCGCCCAAACTCGTCAGCGAAGTGCCCAATCAGGATGCGACGGACGGCATTGCCTTCAACTATGTCGTTCCCGTCGGCACCTTTGCCGACATCGACATCGACGTCGGAGATTCCCTGAGCTTTGGTGCCACGCTTGCCAATGGATCGGCACTGCCGGCTTGGCTGGACTTCGACGGTGCGACGCGGACGTTCGCCGGCACGCCGGCGACCGCCGATATCGGCAGCCTCAACATCAAGATCACCGCCTCGGACGAGAGCAGCCTCAGCGTTTCCGATACCTTCTTCATAAACGTCGCCGTAAACCACACCATTACCGGGACTGCCGGCGACGATACCCTGACGGGATCGGTGGGCGTCGCGGAAATCCTGGTCGGCGGCCTCGGCAACGATACCTATGTGATCGGCGACAACCTCCATAGCGTCGTCGAGAATGTCGGCGAAGGCACGGACACGGTCATCGCCTCGGTCGATTACCAGTTACCTGCGAACGTCGAGAATCTGATGCTGGGCGGCACGTGGCGGACAGGGGCCGGCAATGCGCTGGACAACCGGCTCGATGGCAGCGGCGGGTATTCCATCACGCTTTATGGCAACGGCGGCAACGACATCCTGATCGGCAGCAACAGTGCCGACACCCTCGACGGCGGCGACGGCAACGACAGCCTCGATGGACGACAGGGCAACGACACGCTGAAGGGCGGTGTGGGCAATGACACCTATTTCGTGGGTTCGACCAGCGATGTCATCGAGGAGTTTTCGACCGGCGGCACCGATACGGTGTTTTCAAGCGCCGGCAGCTACACGCTGTCCGCCAACGTCGAGAACCTGATCCTGACCGATACCGCGATCGAGGGGATCGGCAACGGCCTGGACAATGTCATTACGGGCACTGATGGCAACAACACGCTCAGAGGCGGTGCCGGAAACGACACCCTGACGGGAGGTGCCGGCAACGACATCTATGTCGTCGACTCGGCTGCCGATGTCGTCGTCGAGCTGACGGGAGAGGGGATCGACGAGGTTTTCTGCACCATCGCGACCTACACCCTGTCCGCCAACGTCGAGAACCTGCAGCTGTACGCGGACCTGGCGGTGACCCACCTCACCGGCAACGACCTCGACAATGCCATCTCGAGCGGGGACGGCATCGACTACATCGACGGTGGCGCCGGTGCCGACACGATGAATGGCGGCGCCGGCAACGATTTCTACTACGTCGACAATGCCGGCGACGTGATCAGCGATCCCTCGGGCTACGACACGGTGTATTCGTCCGTCTCCTACACCCTGTCGGGCTATCTGAAATACCTGACGCTGACGGGTACAGCCAACCTCAACGGCACCGGCAACTACAACGACAATTACATCACGGGCAACAGCGGCAACAACATCCTCGACAGTGGCGCGGGATACCTCGATACCCTGAGCGGCGGTGCGGGCGACGACACCTACATCGTCCAGAGTGGAGCCGACGTCATTATCGAAAACACCGGAGAAGGAATCGACCGGGTCATCGCGTCGGACAACTTCGTCCTGCCGGACAACGTCGAGAACCTCGAGCTCACCGGCACTATTTTCAACCTGTCCGGCACGGGCAACGACCTGGACAACCTGATCGTTGGCAACGGCGCGGACAACCTACTTGCCGGCCATGGCGGCAACGACACGCTGCGAGGCGGTTTGGGCACCGATACGCTGGACGGCGGCGCCGGCAACGATACCGCCGATTTCAGTGATGCCACCGCTGCGGTGGTCGTGGCGCTCACGGCTGGCAGCGCGACGGCCACGGGCGGCGCGACCGATTTCCTGGTCAATATCGAGAACCTCACTGGCGGCAGCGGCAACGACAGTCTGGGCGGCGACGACGGCGACAACGTGCTGATCGGCGGGGCCGGCGACGATGCCCTGAGCGGCGGCCTCGGCAACGACACGCTGAAAGGCGGCCTTGGCAGAGACACGCTGGACGGCGGTGGCGGCAATGACACCGCCGACTTCGGCGATCTGTCGGTCCGGGTGGTCGCCAACCTCGGTGGCACCGTCGTCAGTGGCTATGTCACCACCGCCGGCGGTGCGATCGACAAGCTCAAGAACATCGAGAACCTGGCGGGTGGCAGCGGTGGCGACACGCTGACGGGCGATGCCGGCGCCAACGTGCTGATCGGCAATGGCGGCAACGACGTGCTGTCGGGTGGCGGCGGTGCCGACACGCTGATCGGTGGTGCCGGCAACGACATCTACGTCGTCGACGCCCTCGACACGATCAGCGAGTCCCTGGCCGAAGGTGCGGACACCGTCAGGGCGGGCGTGAGCTGGACCCTTGGACCCAATCTCGAAAGACTCGAACTGCTTGCGGGCGCCGGCAACATCAACGGCACGGGCAATGCAGAGAACAACACCCTCGTCGGCAACGAAGGCGACAACACCCTGTCCGGCGGCGATGGCAACGATACGCTGAGGGGCGGCCTGGGCAGCGATGCGCTGGACGGCGGCGTCGGCATCGACACCGCCGATTTCAGCGATGCAACCACAGCGGTGACCGTCGTTCTTTCCGCCGGCGCGGGCACGGCCACGGGCGGATCAACCGACAACCTGAGCAACATCGAAAACCTGACCGGCGGCGCCGGCAACGACACCCTGGGCGGCGACGACGGCGCCAACATCCTGTCGGGCGGTGCTGGGAACGACACGCTCACCGGCGGCGGCGGCGCCGATCGCTTGACCGGCGGCACCGCCGCAGATCGACTCGACGGTGGCGATGGGAATGACGTATATGTCGTCGACGACGTGGGGGATGTCGTGATCGAGGGGAGCGGCCCCTTCTCCGGAATTGATGCCGTGGTCAGTTCCGTCAGCTATTCGTTGACCGCGAACGTGGAGCAACTTTACCTGAACGGAAGCAACCTGAACGGCAGCGGCAACGATCTCGGTAACTGGATCCGCGGCACCGCCGGAGACAACATCCTGGACGGCGCCAGCGGCTACGACTGGGTCGCGTACGGCAATGCGACGAACGGTGTCGTCGTGGACCTGTCGCAGACTTCTGCCCAGAACACGGGCTGCGGCATGGATACCTTGCTGAACTTTGAAGCCGTCAATGGCAGTCAATTCAATGACTTCCTCACGGGAAATGCGGCGGCCAACACGCTTTCCGGCAACGCGGGGGATGATGTTCTCAATGGTGGAGCGGGCAACGACACCCTCAACGGCGGCAGCGGTGCTGACACGTTCGTCTTTGATACGACACCCAACGCTACGACCAACTTCGACCGGATCTCCGACTTTGTCGCTGCCATCGACAAGTTCGCGCTGGACCGGAATGTCTTCACGGGGTTGGGGAACGGCGCCTTGGCCGCCGACGCATTCGTTTCTGGAGCGGGGCGGAAGACCGCCGCAGATGCGTTGGACAGAATCATCTACAACGTCACGGCAGGCGTCTTGTATTTCGATGCAGACGGCAGTGCGACTGCGAGTGCGCCGATCGCCTTCGCCCAGATAAGCTCCGCGGTCAAGCCCACTCTGACCGCAGCTGATTTTGTCGTCTTCACCGGGATATGAAGCGGGATTGATGTATAGCTCGGTGCGTCGCCACGGCAACGCGCCTGCGGCACCAATTCGTGACGTTGCGTTCGCATCCATTATCATTGCCCCATGAGCTACGCTACCCTCGAAGACCATGTCGGCAATACGCCGTTGGTGCGCCTGAAACGCATCCCGGGTGCCGACAACGAGCGCCGCAACAACGTCGTGCTGGTCAAGCTCGAGGGCAACAATCCGGCCGGGTCGGTCAAGGACCGGCCGGCGCTGGCGATGATCCGGCGCGCCGAGGCGCGCGGCGAGATCAAGCCGGGCGACACGCTGATCGAGGCGACTTCCGGTAACACCGGCATCGCGCTGGCGATGGCGGCCGCGATGCGCGGCTACAGGATGATCCTGGTGATGCCCGAGAACCAGAGCCTGGAGCGGCGCCAGACCATGAAGGCCTTCGGCGCCGAGCTGATCCTGACGCCGAAGGCGGCGAGCATGGAGGGCGCGCGCGATGCCGCCGAGCGGCTGGTCGCCGAGGGCCGCGGCATCATGCTCGACCAGTTCGCCAATCCGGACAACCCGATCGCGCACTACGAGGGCACCGGCCCGGAGATCTGGCGTGACACCGAGGGGCGCCTGACTCACTTCGTTTCCAGCATGGGCACTACCGGCACCATCATGGGCTGCTCGCGCTACTTCAAGGAAGTGAATCCGGCGATCCGGATCGTCGGCTGCCAGCCCGAGGAAGGCTCGCAGATTCCGGGCATACGCAAGTGGCCGCAGGCCTATCTGCCGAAGATCTGCGACTTCTCGCGCATCGACCGCCTCGAGTATGTCGGGCAAGCCGCAGCCGAGGAAATGACGCGGCGCTTGGCTGCGGAAGAAGGCATCTTCGCCGGCATTTCGTCTGGGGGCGCCCTCTGCGTCGCGCTGCGCATCGCTGCCGAGGTCGAGAACGCCGTGATCGTCAGCATCGTCTGCGACCGCGGCGACCGCTACCTCTCCACCGGCGTATTTCCGGGCTGACGTGCTGAACCTCTTCGCGGCGCTGGCGGCCTGGAACACCCCGGCCTTCAACGATGCTCTCAAGCGCGAACTCGAAAGCGCCGGTCCGGCCGCGCTGTCCCTGCAGCAGAGCCTCTCGGCCAGCAGCTACGCGCTCGACGACGGCTGCACGGTCATGGTAATCGGCGTCGGCGAGGAACCCGGACTGATCCGTGCGCGGGTCGGCGTCTTCTTCCACGGCATCATCGCCGGCTGCAGTTGCGCCGACGACCCGACGCCGGTCGAGCCGCAGCAGGAATACGTCGAACTGGAAGTGGCGATCGACAGGCACAGCGCTGCTGCCACCATCACGCCTACAGGGGATTGATTGCCGGCCTTCAAGTCGGGTCGAACCAGCGCAGCATGCCTGCATGGACGAGCACGAAGCGGACCTCCTCCACATGCGCGAGCGTCGGGGCCATCGCCTTCGCCGCCGCGACCATGATCGGGCCGGCTTCCTCGAGCGGGTAGCCATAGATGCCGGTCGAGATCGCCGGCAGCGCCACGCGGGTGGCGCCGTGTTTTTCGGCCAGCGCGAGCACGCTGCGCACCGCCTTCGCCAGCAGCGCCGCGGGATCGGGGTCGGCGAAGTAGCGCGGGCCGACGACGTGGATCACCCAGCGGTTGGGCAGGCGGAAGCCCGGCGTGATCACCGACGCGCCGACGTCTATCGGCCCGAGATTCACGGCGTAATCCTCGAGTTCCGGACCTGCCGCGCGATGGATCGCGCCGCAGACGCCGCCGCCGGCCAGGAGCTGCGGGTTGGCGGCATTGACGATGGCGTCGCAATCGGGCTGGTGCACGATGTCGCCGACAACCGCGGTCACGCGCGCGCCCATCGCCGGACTTCCTCAGGCCGCGTGGAGGGCGACCGGAATCCGCCGTGCGCCGAAGGGCTTGGCGAAATGGCCGAAGCGTCCGGCGATCGCGGTGCCGCAGTGCTTGCAGTGGCCGCTGTCGTCGAGAGCGTAGCCGAGGATCTCGTACCAGTCGCGCTCGATCACCGCCTTGCCGCAGCCGGGGCAGTAGGTCGCGTCGCCGGTGCGGTCATGGACGTTGCCGGTGAAGACGTAGCGCAAGCCGGCATCCAGGGCGATCTTCCTCGCTTGCGCCAGCGTCGCCGGCGGCGTCGCCGGCGCGTCGAGCAGCTTGTAGTCGGGATGGAAGGCCGAGAAGTGCAGCGGCACGTCGGGGCCGAGTTCCTTCATGCACCAGGCGGCCAGCTGCTTGAGTTCGTCGTCCGAGTCGTTGTGGCCGGGGATCAGCAGCGTCGTGATCTCGAGCCAGCACTGCGTTTCATGCACGATATAGGCGAGGGTGTCGAGCACCGGCTGCAGATGACCGCCGCAGAGCTTGACGTAGAAGTTGTCGGTGAAGGCCTTGAGGTCGACGTTGGCGGCGTCCATCTTGGCGTAGAACTCGCGCGCCGGTGCCGCGTGCATGTAGCCGGCGGTGACTGCCACGGTCTTCAGCCCTGCCGCGTGGCAGGCGTCGGCGGTGTCCATCGCATACTCGGCGAAGATCACCGGGTCGTTGTAGGTGAAGGCCACGCTCTGCGAGCCGTAGCGCTGCGCTGCGCGCGCGATGGCCGCGGGGCTGGCCTCGTCCATCAGCGTGTCCATCTCGCGCGACTTCGAGATGTCCCAGTTCTGGCAGAACTTGCAGGCGAGGTTGCAGCCGGCGGTGCCGAAGGACAGCACCGACGAACCCGGATAGAAGTGGTTGAGCGGCTTCTTCTCGATCGGGTCGATGCAGAAGCCCGAGCTGCGGCCGTAGGTGGTGAGGATCATCTTGCCGTCCTGCATCGCGCGGACGAAGCAGGCGCCACGCTGCCCTTCGTGCAGCTTGCAGTCGCGCGGGCAGAGGTCGCACTGGATGCGCCCGTCGTCGAGCGTATGCCACCACCTGGCAGGTGTTCCCGTCAGTTCTTCTCCGGCTCTTTCCATTTCTGCACCTCGTAACGGGAAAGCTTGATGTCGGGGGACCAAAAGGTCGACGCCAGCCCCGCCTTCTGCTTCAGATGCGCCATGAACATCCGCGGGTCGGGCAGGCTCTCCCATACCTGCGGCAGGAAGGTACCGCGGTGCATGCCGTATTCGAGGATCATGCCGTCGATGCCGGGGCGCAGCTGGCGCACGGCGTCGTCTTCGCTGGCGAAGCTCATCGGCACGGCCGGCGCGAGCAGCGAGACTTCGACCCGCGTGCGCGCCAACTCGTCCTCGGTGAGCGGCATGAAGCGCGGATCGCGAAAGGCGGCGGCCTTGGCATTGGCGCGGACATCCTGGTCGAGCGGCCGCCACGCCTCGAGCGAACCGATGCAGCCGCGCAACTGGCCATGCTGAGTCAGGGTGACGAAGGTCGCGCCCGGCCGCAGCAGCGCCGGATCATCGGGCTCGGCCGCAGGCGCAAGGCCGAACTCGGCGGCGATCGCGTTGCGCGCCCGTATCAGCAGCGCGTTGCCCAGCGTGTCAGGCATGGCCGGCTTCCTCGAAGGCGAAGGCGGCGTAGCCCACGACACGCGCGCGGTCGCCGGCCGTATCGCCCGAATTGCGCAGGTCGAGCAGCGTCGGCTTGAGGCCGCGGCGCTGCGCCACCTCGATCAGGCCGTTGATCGGCAACGCGCCGCAAGCCTGTTCGAACTCGGTCAGCGGCTGCAAATGGAGGATGCTGCTGGTGGTCGCCCCATCCTTCTGGCGGGCCACGGCATAGGGCAGGTAGTGCGAGAGGTCCGAGCTGATCACGATCAGCGTCTCGGGGCCGCCCCAGAGCAGATCGATGACTTCGGCGATCTGGTGGCCGCCGGTATGGCCGACGACGAAGGGAACGAGCTTGAAATCGCCGAGCACGGCCTGCAGGAAGGGCAGTTGCACCTCGAGCGAGTGCTCCGTGGCGTGGGCGGCGGCGCTGATCGTGACTTGCGGCAACACCTCGGCGGCGCGCATGGCCGCCAGATCGAGCGGGACGACGCCGAGGGGCGTGGCAAACGCCTCGGCCTCCGGCAACGCCAAGCCATTCACGGCCACGCGGTGGGCCGGGCCGAACATGACGACGCGGCGAATCGTTTGGGCCGCGCCCGCCAGCAGCGCATAGGCGCTCGCCGCGATGGGGCCCGAATAGATATGCCCCGCATGCGGCACGATCAACGCCTTCGGCATACGGGGCAAGTCGCCTGCCCGGTCGGCGCCGGCAAGCATCCCAGCCACTTCGGCGGAAAGGGCCTTGGGGTCGCCGGTGTAGAACATTCCCGCCACGGCGGGCGGGCGGATGCGTTCCTGTGCATGCATGGTCGTCTCCCCGAAAAAAAGCGAGCAACCCGGCGCAACACCTTCTGGCGCTGGCCTCGATTCATTGTAGTCCTTACAATTGCCCCATGTCCTACTTTGCACTGGTCCCCGCCGCCGGCTCGGGTTCGCGCATGGGCCGTGGGCTGCCCAAGCAGTACCTGCCGCTGGCCGGGCGACCGCTGATCTTCCACGCCCTGGCGACGCTGGCGGCCGTTGCCGCGATCGAGAAGGTCTTCGTCGTGCTGGCGCCCGACGACGCCGAATGGCAGCGCCACGACTGGAGCGGACTGGGGGAGAAAGTGGCGGTGCTGCGCTGTGGCGGAGATACCCGCGCGGCGTCCGTCACCCAGGGGCTGCGTGCGGTCATGGGCGATGTCGCTGCAGAGGACTGGGTGCTGGTGCACGATGCGGCCCGCGCCTGCCTGGCCGTGGCTCACGTCGAGGCGCTGATCCGCGAGGCGGGTGCCGACCCGGTCGGCGGCATCCTCGCCGTGCCGGTGGCCGATACCCTGAAGCAGGCGGGCGAGGCGGTGGATGGCATGAACCGCATCGCCGCCACGGTGCCGCGCGAAGGCCTGTGGCAGGCGCAGACGCCGCAGATGTTCCGCCACGGCATGCTGCTCGACGCGCTCGAATTCGCGCCGGTGGTCACCGACGAGGCCAGCGCGATCGAGGCGCTCGGCCTCAAGCCGCGGCTGGTCCCCGCCGACGCGACCAACTTCAAGGTCACCTATCCGCTCGACCTTCACCTCGCCGAACTCATACTCGCCAGCCGGAGCCAACGATGAGCACTCCTCAAATGCCGATCTTCCGCGTCGGCCAGGGCTTCGATGTCCATGTCCTGGTCGCCGGGCGCCGCTGCATCATCGGCGGCGTGGACATCCCGCATGAAAAGGGCCTGCTCGGGCATTCCGACGCCGACGTGCTGCTGCACGCGATCACCGACGCCGTGCTCGGCGCGGCCGGCCTCGGCGACATCGGCCGCATGTTCCCCGACACCGACGCGCAGTGGGCGGGTGCCGACAGCCGGGCGCTGCTGCGGGCGGCGATGGCACGGGTGCGGCAGAGTGGCTGGCGCGTCGGCAATGTCGACGCGACGGTGGTCTGCCAGGCGCCGAAAATCTCCCCCCATGCCACGGCGATGTGCGCCAACATCGCCGCCGACCTCGAGGTGCCGCTCGACTGCATCAACATCAAGGGCAAGACCACGGAGAAACTCGGCTTCACCGGGCGCGGCGAGGGCATCGCCGCCCAGGCGGTGGCGATGCTGCTCAGGGCGTGACGCCGACGCGCCGAATCTTCTTCGCGCTCTGGCCCGGGCCCGAGGTGGCCGGGAGGCTCCATGCGCTCTCCGCCGATGCCCATGCGGTCTGCGGCGGCCGCCGCATGCGCCGCGAGACCCTGCACCTGACCCTGGCCTTTCTCGGTGAGGTCGATGCCACGCGTTTCGATCTGGCCTGCGCGATCGCCGATGGCGTCGCGGAAAAAATCGGCACCGGCGACGCCCTGCAGGAAACCCCCTTGGGGAACACGGTGCTGCGCATCGACCGCATCGCCTGGTGGAAGCACAATCACATCGTCTGGGCCGGTTGCGACGAGGTGCCGCCGGTGCTGGCGGCGCTCGCCGATGATCTGGCCGCCGAACTGCGCGGCGGCGGCTTCGTGCTCGACAGCCGCCGCTTCGCCGCCCATGTCACGCTGTTGCGCAACGCGCAATGCGCCGGAGAAGTGGCGCCGATCGAGGCGTTCGACTGGCCGGTGCGCGAATTCGTGCTGGTGCAGTCGCAACTCGATCCTTCGGGTGCCCGCTATGAGATCGTGCGGCGCTGGCCGCTGCCGGGGCCATCGGCTAGAATCACCGAGTCCTGAAACCGGAGAGCACCCGTGGTTCTTGGCCTGTTCCGTCCCAAGCCCGTTTCGCCCCGCCTCGAGCGGCTGCACTCGCTCTTCCTGTTCGTCAATCTGACCCCGGCGGAACTGGCCATCGTCGACGGCCTGCTGCACGAGCGGGACTATTGCGCCGACGAGGTGATCTTCGACGAGGGCGAGGAAGGCCAGGCCATCTACATCGTGCTCGAGGGCAGGGTGGCCATCCGGCGCGACAACGACGGCGAGCCGGTGGTGCTGGCGGAGATGGAGGCCGGCGCGGTCTTCGGCGACGTCGCCCTGCTCAACAACGCGCCGCGCCTGGCGCAGGCGCGGGCGGCGACGTCCTGCAGGCTGGCGGTGTTTTTCCGCGAGGACTTCATGACGCTGCTCGACACCCACGCCCGCATCGCCTCGAAGATCTCCCTGCAGATCGCGCGCACCCTCGCCAACCGCCTGCGCGACGTGCGCATCGCGCCGCAGACCAGCCAGCACCTGTGACGACCAACAATCACGGCCCGGGGCCGGTGGTATGGGCCGGCATCATCGCCGGCACCTGCCTGCTGCTGTTCGCCCTGCAGAAGCTGCTGTGGCTGGTGGTGCCCTTCCTGCTGGCGCTGGTCCTCTACTACATGCTGCGGCCGCTGGTGCAGGGCCTGGTCCTTCGCGGCATGGGCCGCGACGGCGCCGCCAGCGCGGTGATGCTGGGTTTCCTCGCCGTGGTCGGTGCCGGCTTCGCGCTGATGCTGCCGCGGCTGGCGACGCAACTGGTCGACGGCCAGTCCTCGGTCGAGCGCTACATGAAGGGCGGCATCAACCTGCTCGAGCGTTCGCTGCGCATGCTCGAGGCGAAATGGGCGCTGTTGGCCGACGCCCACATCGCCGAAACCGTCGTCCACCGTCTGAACAACCTGGGTGGTGATGTCGCCACGCACATCGAGCCGCTGGCCATGGGCATCGCGGCGTGGATGCCCTCGCTGCTGCTCGCGCCCTTCCTCGCCTTCTTCTTTCTGCGCGACGGCCAGCGCTTCAAGCGTTTCCTCGGCAGCGCGGTACCCAACGCCTTCTTCGAACGCACGCTCTACCTGCTGCACGATGTCGATCGCACGGCGCGCGCCTATTTCCAGGGGTTGATCGAGCTCACTGTCCTCGATACCGTCACGCTGGCGGCGGGGCTGTCATTGATGGGGGTGCCGGGTGCCTTGGCGCTGGGCGTCATCTGTGCGGTGCTGGCGTGGATTCCCTACGTCGGCTCCATCCTCGGGGGCCTGCTGGTCGTACTCGTCGCCGCCACGGACTTTCCCGACACGCCGGCGATGGCCTACTGGGCCGTCATGCTGTTCATTTTCGTGCGCCTGCTCGACGATTTCGTGTACATGCCGCTGACCATAGGCAAGAGCCTGCACATGCATCCGCTGGTCACGGTGCTGATGATCTTCGTCGGCGGCGCCGTCGCCGGCGTACCCGGACTGATGCTGGTGCTGCCGGTGCTTGGCGTGGTCATGGTGATCGGCGCCACGGTCGGCCAGATCGTCACCGACCCGCGGCTGATGGCGCGGCACCGCCACGCCCGCCTCCTGCGCAAGCAGCACGCCAGCCTCGATCTGAATTAGGGCCTGCTCCTCAGCCCGGCGCCTGGTTGCGCATGAACAGGGCGAGATCGGTCAGGGCCTTGTCCAGCCGGGCGCGTACTTCCTCGTCGGCGATGCACTCGGCCATGGCCTGGCGCATGCAGAGCATCCATTGCTCCGCTTCGCTGCTGGCGATGGGGAAGGGCATGTGGCGGGAGCGCAGCCGCGGGTGGCCGAACTTTTCGACATAGAGCTGCGGGCCGCCGAGCCAGCCGCTGAGGTACATGAAGAGCTTTTCTTCCGAGCCCGACAGGTCCTGCGGGTGCAGCTTGCGGATGGCGTAGGCTTCGGGAAGCGTGTCCATCAGTTCGTAGAAGCGCCGAACCAGCGCGCGCACGGCGGATTCGCCGCCGATGGTCTCGTAGGGGGTGGCAGGAGCGTTCATGGGGCGGGGATTGTAATACGCGCGACCAGGCCGCCGCCCTCGCGTGGCAGCAGGTCGAGGCTGCCGCCGTGGGCACGGGCGATGCGTTCGACGATCGCCAGGCCGAGGCCGGCGCCGACGGCGTTGCTGCGTGCAACCTCGAGCCGGGTGAAGGGCAGCTTGAGGCGGTCGGCCTCGGCTGCGGGAATGCCGGGGCCGCGGTCGCGTACTTCGATCCGCATCGCCCCCCCGATGCGTGCCAGGGCCAGTTCGACCGATTGTTCCCCGCCGGCGTGGCGCAGTGCGTTGTCGATGAGGTTGGCGATGGCGCGGCGCAGCGTGGCGACACGGACGGGCAGGCGGGCGTCCTCGGCAAAAGCCGGTTCCAGCACCACGGTGAAGCCACGGCGGCGGTATTGTTCGGCGAGTTCCCGCAGCAGCGCCGCGAGGTCGATCGGCTCGAGGCCTTCGCCGCCCTCGCTGCCGGTGCGGGCGAAGTCGAGGAACTGCCCGATGGTACGGTCCATTTCCTCGACATCCGCCGCCATGGCTTCGCGCGTCTCTTCGTCGGCGCCGGTCATTTCGATCTCCATGCGCAAACGGGTCAGCGGGGTGCGCAGGTCATGCGAGATGCCAGCGAGGATGAGGGCGCGGTCATCGTCCAAGCGTGCCAGATCGGCGCTCATGCGGTTGAAGGCACGCGCCAGCGTTTCCAGTTCTTCCGGGCCGCTCTCGGTCAGCGGGGCCGGCTGGCGGCCGCGGCCGATTTCGGCGGCGGCATGTTCGAGCGCCTTCAGCGGCCGCGTGACGCGGAACATGATGAGCCAGGCGCCTACCAGCGACAGCAGCACTGCGGCGATGCCCCAGCCGATCCACTGCGCCGGAAAAATGCGATCGAGGCGCTCGATCGGCAGCGCGATCCAGAACTCGCCTTCGTCGCCGTCGTCGATGCGGAAGGAGGCGAACAGGGCTTTCTCGCCGTCGCGCTCCAGCGTCAGGCGCGTCTCCGGACCCAGGCGCTCTTGCAGCAGCTCCTGCAAGCGCTGCAGGAAGGCCCGCTCCGGCAGGGGGGCGATGTGGTCGTCACTCTCGGCCGGGTAGATGTGGATGCCCTCGCGGTCGGACAGTTCGCGCAGCAGTTCGCGGCGCGCATCGGGGCGGGCCGAAACCAGCGAGGTGCGCGTGAGGTTAACGACGCTGGCGATCATCTGGGCGATCTGCCGCGCGCGCGGCTCGCGCTCGTAGGTGGTGAAGATCGCGAACCAGGCCAGCACCGAAAGCAGCATCAGCGCCGCCAGCAGCAGGAAGGTGCGGGCGAGCAGGGTGCGGGGAACGAGTTTCAAGCGGGGGCTTTCCGGAAACGGGGAAGCCGCGTCAGCGGCTGAACACCCGTCACCCCCCTCCCCGGGAAGGGGGCTGGGGGGAAGGGGGCCGTCATGAAGTGTGTTTGTGCCCGTCGGGCACGAACACGTAGCCGAAGCCCCAGACGGTCTGGATGTAGCGGGGCTTGGCGGCGTCCTCTTCGACCAGCTTGCGCAGGCGCGAGACCTGGACGTCGATGGCGCGGTCGAATACCTCGTATTCGCGGCCGCGGGCCAGTTCCATCAGCTTGTCGCGGGACAGGGGCTGGCGCGGATGTTCGACCAGCACTTTGAGCAGGCCGAACTCGCCGGTGGTGAGCTGGGTGATCGTGCCCTCGCGCGCGAGTTCGCGGGTGGCGAGATTGATCTCGACGTTGCCGAAGCGCACGACCTCCTCGGCGGCGGCCGGTGCCCCGGGCGGCGGCGGGGTGGCTCGCCGCCGCAGCACGGCATGGACGCGGGCAACCAGTTCGCGCGGATTGAAGGGCTTGGGCAGGTAGTCGTCGGCACCGAGTTCGAGGCCGACGATGCGGTCGACGTCCTCGCCCTTGGCGGTGAGCATGATGATGGCGACGTCGTTCTTGGCCCCGCGCAGCCGGCGGCAGATGGCCAGCCCGTCCTCGCCGGGCAGCATGAGATCGAGCACGATGAGGTCGTAGAACTCGCGGTCGAGCGCGCGGTCCATCGCCGGCGCGTCGGGCACGGCCCTGACCGTGAAGCCCTGGTCGGCAAGGTAGCGCTCAAGCAGCTGGCGCAGGCGGACGTCGTCATCGACGACAAGGATTTTCTCTGACATGGCGCGCATCCTAGCGGCATCGCCCGGTCAGCGCCAGAGGGCATTTACATTCCTTTACACATTGCCTGAGGCCGCAAACAGTTCGCTTACACCTTGGTCCGAGGATGCGAAGCACGCCACAAGGGATGGGCGGGCCGAACAAGGGAGATGAAAATGAAACAGCTGAAACCAGTGGTATTGAGCATGCTGACCATCGCCGGCCTCGCCGCCGGTGCCGCCGCAGCCGCCGAACCGGGGACCTCCGGTCGGACGGAGCGCCAGCAGCAGCGCATCGAGCAGGGCTGGCGCTCTGGCGATCTGAACCGCAACGAAGTGCGCCGGCTCGAAGGCGAGCAGCGCCAGATCCGCCAGGAGCGTCGGCAGTATGCCGCGGACGGCAATGTCGACCGCTTCGAGCGCGCCGACCTGCGCCGCGACCTTAACGGGGCCGATCGCCACATCTACAATGAGCGCCATGATGGCAATCGCCGCGACTGGAACGCTCGCTCGGACAACGGCAGGCACTATGGCCGGGATCGCGGCAGCTACCAGCAGGGTCGCCGCGACGTGCGCTACGACGGCCGCCAAGGCGCCGGGATCGATCGCAGTCAATGGCAGCAACGTGAGATGATCGAGCGCGGCGTGCGTTCCGGACGGATCACCCCGGTCGAATACCGTGAGCTGCGGGGCGAGCAACGGGCGATCCGCCAGGAGGAACGGGCCTATCGTGCCGACGGCTACCTCAGCGGCGCCGAGCGCACCGACCTGCGCCATGATCTCAAGGCGGCAAGGCGCCACATCCGTGGCGAAATGAGCGACGGCGATCGGCAGTATTACTAAGGAAGGTTAGTCACTTGAAACTGGCGGGTCCGATCACTCTTCTGGCAGCGCTGCTCGCAGCGGCGCTGCCGGCGTTCGCCCAGCCCGGCGGGGGGCGCCACGGCGCCGGCCGCCAGGAACGGGAATCGTCCGAGCGGCAGCAGATGCAACAGGAACGTGGCGACCTGCGCAACGACGTGCGCGGCGAATACTGGCGCTACGAATCCTCGGGCGGGCGTTGCGAGGGCCCCTGCCGCATGACGCCGGAAGAACGCCGCCAGCTGCGCCGCGACATCGACGATGCCGGGCGCACGCTCTACGGCCGCGGGCCGCGACGCGGCCGCGACTGACTCACCGGTCGAGGGGCGCGTTGCGCGTTTCGGGCAGGAACAGCACCCCGACCACCGCGGCCATGCCCAGCAGTGCCACCGGGTACCAGAGTCCGGCCAGGGCGCTGCCCGTCTGCACCGACAACAGCGTGACCATGAAGGGCGACAGCCCGCCGATCCAGCCGGCCGATAGATTGTGGGGGAGGGCGACGGCCGAGTAGCGCGTGCGCGCCGGGAACAACTCCGCGAGCGTCGCCGTCTGTGGCCCGGTGATGGCGGCGACCGCAACCACCGGGATCAGCAGCAGCAGGATCAGCATCGTGCGGTTGACCTGCGCCGGGTCCGCTTGCGCGGGCCAGCCCGCCGCGACGAGCGCCTTCTCGACGGCCGCGTTGCCGGGCAATATCGCTTCGGCCACGCCGACCGCAACCGTGAGTGTTGGGCCCGATGTCAGGGTGTAATTCACCCCCTTCTTCGCGAACAGTTCCTGCAACTTCGCGCACGGCGTCGTTGCATTGCGGAAGGGCGAGTAGTCGCAGTCGCGACCGGAGAGTTCCACCCTGACCTCGCGATGGAAGCGTTCCAGCGCCGGGTTGCCGAAGTGAAGCAGGCCCTGGAACACCGGCAGGATGGAGGCGAGGCCGATCAGCAGGCCCGCCAGCAGAACCGGCCGGCGGCCGATGCGGTCGGAGAGCCAGCCACAGAAGACGGTCAGCGGGAACAGCGCCAACGTCGCCACCATGACGACGAAGCCGGCTTCGCGCGGATCGAGCTTGACCACGTTTTTGAGGAAGACCGTCGAATAGACCTGTGAGGAAAAGAACAGCAGCGAGCCGCCGGCCGAGATGCAGAAGAACAGCAGTGCCATGCGACCGAGGGTGTGGCGGTCGCGGAAGCAGTCGGCCAGCGGCGTCTTCGCCACGCTGTTGCTGGCGCGCAGCTCGGCGAACACCGGGCTCTCGTGCAGGGCGAGACGACTCTTGAGCGAAATCGCCAGCAGCACGACGGAAAGCAGGAAGGGCACGCGCCAACCCCAGTCGCGGAATTCGGCATCGGAGAGCCAGCCCTGCAGCAGCACGATCTGGAAGGTCGAGGCCATGATGCCCAGCGGCCCCATCAGCTGCAGCACGCTGGTGTAGATGCCGCGCCGGTTTGCCGGCGCGTGCTCGGTCAGATAAACCACCGCGCCGCCGATCTCGCCGCCCATGGCCAGGCCCTGCAGCAGCCGCAGGATCAGCAACAGCGCCGGGGCGAGCAGACCGACCTGGGCGTAGGTCGGCAGCAGGCCGACGCCGAAGGTGGCGATGCCCATCAGCACGATGGTGGCGATGAAGACGTTGCGGCGGCCGATGCGGTCGCCGAGCGAGCCGAAGAATGCCGCACCGAGCGGGCGCACCACCATGCCGACGCCGAAGGTGGCGAGGCTGGCGAGCAGCGCGGCGACGGGGTTGTCGGGTGGGAAGAAGAGGGCGCCGAAATAGCTGGCGAGCGCGGCGAAGGTGAGGAAGTCGTACCACTCGAGGAAGGTGCCGAAGCAGGCGGCGACGGCGACCTTGGTCTTGACGGAGTCGGGGGTGCTCATGGCGAGGATTATCGGCGATCGAAGGTAAAATCCGTCCGTGAATCTTCTCGCCTTCGAAACCTCCACCCGTCGCCTCTCCGTCGCCCTCTGGCATTACGGCGAGCGTCTCGAACGGGATGCCGACCTGCCCAATGGCGGGTCCGAAATCATCCTGCCCTGGGTGCATGAACTGCTGGCCGAGGGCGAACTCACGCTTTCGCAGATCGACGGCATCGCCTACGGTGCCGGCCCCGGCGGCTTCACCGGCTTGCGCCTGGCCTGCGGCGTGGCGCAGGGCCTCGCTTTCGGTTTGGGTCGGCCGGTGGTCGGCGTCGGCAGCCTCGAAGTGCTGGCCCGCGCCGCCCACGAGGCGACCGGGGCCAAGAAGGTGTTCACCTGTTTCGATGCGCGCATGAACGAGGTCTATAGCGCGGCCTGGCTGCTGCGCGACGCGATCCCCATGCAGGTGCTGCCTCCGGCGGTGAGCGCGCCGGGCGAAGTGCATGTGCCGAACGGGACCGACTGGCTCGGTTGCGGCGACGGTTTCGTCAGCTACTTTGATGCTCTCGGCGGCGTGCTGGGCGAGACGCTGGTCCATGTTCGCTCCGACATTTTTCCGACCGCCGGCGCGCTGGCGGCGCTGGCGGCGCGACGCTTCGCCCGCAACGACGGCGTCGATGCCGCGAAGGCGGCGCCGCTCTACGTGCGCGACAAGGTGGCGCTGACCACGGCCGAGCGCCTGGCGAAGGGGGGAGTCCGCTAAATGTCGGCGGTACTGGCGGCTGTCGTCGATTTCCTCCCGATGCGTTCCGACGACATCGATGCCGTCGTCGCGGCCGAGCAGCGCATCTACGATTTCCCCTGGACGCACGGCAATTTCACCGATTCGCTCGCGGCCGGCTACAGTGCCTGGCTGTTGCAGGAGGACGGCCGCATGGTCGGCTATGCCGTGATGATGCTGGTGGTGGACGAGGCGCACCTGCTCAATCTCAGCATCCTGCCCGAGGCGCAACGACGCGGCCTCGGCAGCCGCCTGTTGCGCCACCTGTTCGTCATCGCGCGGGGCAAGGGGGCGACGCGTGTGCTGCTCGAGGTGCGTCCGTCGAACGCCTGCGGCCTCGGCCTCTATCGCCGATTCGGCTTTCTCACCATCGGCGAGCGGCGTGGCTATTACCAGGCACACCAAGGTCGCGAGAGCGCCCTGGTGATGGCGCTGGATCTGTGAGCCCGATGGACCGGCACGATTCCACCCTGCGCGAGATGGGCCTCGGGCCGCTGTGGCGACTGCGGGATGCGCAGCCCGCCGCAGTGCCGGAGCCGGCACGTCCGGAGGCGAAAGCGGTGCCCGCCCCGAGCCCGACGCTCGCCGCGGGCGAAGGTCGCGGCGCGGCGATCGCCGCGATGGACTGGGATGAATTGCGCGGCGCCGTCGCCGCCTGCGATGCGTGCATGCTCTGCCGCGATCGCCAGCAGGCCGTACTCGGCGTCGGCGATGTCAATGCCGACTGGCTGTTCATCGGCGAGGGCCCGGGGGCGGAGGAGGACGAGCGCGGCGAGCCCTTCGTCGGCCAGGCCGGCAAACTGCTCGACGCGATGCTCTCGGCCATCGATCTCAGGCGCTTTGATGACGTCTATATCGCCAATGTCGTCAAGTGCCGCCCGCCGGGCAACCGCACGCCGCAGCCCGAGGAAACCGCCGCCTGCTGGCCCTACCTCGAACGGCAGATCGCCTTGCTCCAGCCCAAGCTCATCGTGGCGCTGGGGCGGCCGGCGGCGCAGACCCTGCTGCAGGCCGAGGTCAAGGTCGGCGAGTCGCGCGGGCGTCTGTTCGATTTCCGCGGCATCCCGCTGATCGTCACCTACCATCCCGCCTACCTGCTGCGCAGCCTGCCGGACAAGGCCAAGGCATGGGAAGACCTTTGCTTCATGCGGCGCACCATGCGCCAGCTGAAAGGCGACGCCGCGCCGCGTTGAGCGACGCTAGTGGTGGGCCGCGTCGTCGAGGTGGGCGACGTCGTCGTACTGGCGCTGGTTGGCTTCGTGCCGTTTCTTGACGAAGTACATGGTGCCGGCGACGAAGAGGCCGAACAACGCGATGATCCAGTAGATGTGCAGGTTGGCCTTGATCAGCAACGAGTAGATCGTGGTCATGACCAGGATCGACAGGTTCTCGTTGAAGTTCTGCACGGCGATCGAATGACCGGCGCCCATCAGGATGTGGCCGCGGTGCTGCAGCAGCGCGTTCATCGGTACGACGAAGAAGCCGGAGAGGATGCCGATGATGACCAGCAGCGGAATCGCCACCCAGGTGTCGCGCACCGCGATCATCACCAGGACGACGATGCCCATGGCGACGCCGAGCGGGATGACGCGCACCGACTTGCGCAGGGTGATCATCTTGGCCGCGAGGATCGCTCCCACGGCCACGCCGACGGCGACGACGCCCTGCAGCATGCTGGCTTTCGACAAGTCGAGGTTGAGCGCGGTCCGGGCCCATTCGAGCACGATGAACTGCAGCGTCGCGCCCGCGCCCCAGAATAGCGTGGTCACCGCCAGCGAGATCTGGCCGAGTTTGTCGCGCCAAAGCAGCTTGAGGCAGTGGTTGAATTCGTGGATGAGGTAAACCGGGTTCTTCTTGAGGGGCTTGTGGTCTACGCCGGTATCGGGCACATACAGGTTGAAGACCGCGGCGACCAGGTAGAGCGCACCGATGACCAGCAGGTTCATCTCGGAGATGGTGTCGATGCCCGTGTCGATCACGGGGCAATCAAACGCGAGCAGGCTGGCGGCGATGTCCGGCCGGATCAGCGCGCCGCCCAGCACCACGCCGAGGATGATGGCGGCTACGGTAAGGCCCTCGATCCAGCCGTTGGCTACCACCAGCAGACGGTGCGGCAGGTATTCGGTGAGGATGCCGTACTTGGCGGGCGAGTAGGCCGCTGCGCCCAGCCCGACCACGGCGTAGGCCATCAGCGGATGCACGTCGAAGAACATCAGCGTGCAGCCGAAGATCTTTATCCCGTTGCTGATGAACATCACCCGCCACTTCGGCATCGAGTCGGCGAAGGCGCCGACGAAGGCGGCCAGGGCGACGTAGGAAACGGTGAAGAAGGTCTTGAGCAGCGGCTCGTATGCGGCCGGCGCGTGCATGTCGCGAAGGATGGCGATCGCTGCGATCAGCAGGGCATTGTCGGCGAGCGCAGAGAAAAACTGCGCTGCCATGATGATGTAGAAACCGAGCGACATGGGCGGTTGGGGCCGAGGGCTGCGGCTTTATAGCACGAAAGACTGGCGGGGCCGGAAGCGGGGAAAGCCGCGGAAACTATCATCAGACTATCTTATGCGCGACTTTTGTGATTGAATATCAGTCATAACGAATACGAGCTTTGCCGGGGGAGTCCAGTCAGATGGCCGATCGCAGGTTGCAGGTGTTTCACGCCGTTGCCAAGCAACTGTCCTTCACCAAGGCGGCGGAAGTGCTGTTCATGACGCAGCCGGCCGTGACCTTCCAGATCAAGCAGCTCGAAGAGCACTTCAATACCCGCCTGTTCGACCGCGGCCACGGCCGCATCGCGCTGACGCCGGCCGGCGAACTCGTGCTGGCCTACGCCGAACGGATTCTCGGCCTCTCCTCGGAGATGGACGTGCGCCTGGCCGAGATGACCGGCGAGATCGGCGGCTCCCTGCTGGTCGGCGCCTCGACCACTATCGCCGAGTTCATGCTGCCGCGCATCCTCGGCGAGTTCAAGTCGCTCCATCCCAACGTGCGCCCCCGCCTGGTGGTCGGCAACTCCGAGACCATAGAGACCCGCGTCGCCGAGCACACCATCGACATCGGCTTCATCGAGTCGCCATCGCACCAGCCCAACCTTCAGACCGAGGCGAGTTGCGAAGACGAACTGCTGGTGATCTGCAGCCCGAAGTCACCGCTCGCCAAGCACAAGGAGTTGACGCCGGCGCAACTCGTCGATCTGCCCTACGTCTCGCGCGAACCGGGTTCGGGCACGCGCGAATTCACCGACGCCTACCTGCACAAGCACGGCGTGCAGCCGGAGCAGGTCAATCTGGTCATGGAGATGGGCAGCCCGATCTCGCTGATCGGCGTGGTCGAGACCGGGCTGGGCTTCGCCATCGCCTCCTCGGCCTCGATCGCCAAGTCGCTGCGCCTCGGCGACATCGTCGCCATCCCGCTCAAGCCGCGGCTGACGCGCAAGCTGTCGATGGTCTACCCGAAGGAAAAATTCCGCTCGCGGCTGGTCACCGCTTTCGTCGACTACGCCAGCAAGCGCCTCAAGGATTTCGCGGTCTGATTTCCTGCCGCAATGCGGCTCCCGCTCTTGTAGACTTAACAAGAATGGCCCCCTCGCTCACTTCGTTCGCTGCCCCCACGGGGGGCGCTGACTTCCTCGGGCCGGCCCGTCGGAAGTCATGACCCGCCCGATCCGCGCCCGCATCGACCTTTCCGCGTTGCGCCACAACCACGCCGTCGCCCGCCGCCATGCCGGCGACGCCTCGATCTGGAGCGTCGTCAAGGCCAACTCCTACGGCCACGGCCTGATGCGTGTCGCCAAAACGCTCGCCGACATCACCGACGGCTTCGCCCTGATTGAGCTCGAAGGGGCGATTCAACTGCGCGAGGCCGGGATCCGCCAGCCGATCCTGATGCTCGAGGGCTTCTACGAGGCCGAGGAGCTGCCGGCCTTCGCCGAATACGCCCTGACCACGGTGATCCACAGCCGGGCCCAGGCCGAGGCCTTCTGCTCCGCCCCGCTGCCGAGCAAGCTGCCGGTCTATCTCAAGCTCAACACCGGCATGAACCGGCTGGGGCTCGATGCCGACGAGGTGCCTGCGGTGCTGGAAATGCTCGAGCGTTCGCGCCTTGCGGCCAGCGTGACCTTCATGACCCATTTCGCCGATGCCGACGGTCCGCGCGGCGTCGACTGGCAACTGGCCGCGCTGGCCAGGTTTCCGCCCGCCGTGCAGCGCAGCCTCGCCAACTCGGCGGGACTGTTGCGCCACCAGGGCACGCGGGCCGACTGGGTGCGGCCCGGCATCATGCTTTACGGCGGTTCGCCCTTTCCCGAGCAGACCGCCGAACAACTCGGCCTGCTGCCGGTGATGACGCTGCAAAGCGAACTGATCGCGGTGCGTCGAATCGCGGTCGGCGACCACGTCGGCTACGGCTGCACCTTCACGGCCCAGCGGCCGACGACCGTCGGCATCGTCGCCTGCGGCTACGCCGACGGCTACCCGCGCCATGCGCCGAACGGCACGCCGGTGCTGGTGGCCGGGCAGCGTTGCGGCATCGTCGGACGAGTTTCCATGGACAAGATCTGCGTCGACCTGACGGACCTGCCCCGAAAAGTCGGCGTTGGCGAGACGGTAACGCTGTGGGGCGAGGGACTCCCTGCGGACGAGGTCGCCGCCGCGGCCGGCACTGTCAGCTACGAACTGTTCTGCGCACTGTCCGCCCGCGTGCCGGTGATCGAGGTGCGCGAGTTTGGCTAAGCCGAAGACTGCCTACGTTTGCACCGAGTGCGGCGCGTCCTCGCCCAAGTGGCAGGGGCAGTGCCCGGGCTGCGGACTGTGGAACACCCTGGTCGAGTCGGTGACCGAGCCGGCGGCCGGCGCCAACCGTTACGCCACGTCGTTCGCGGCGCTCGCCGGCGTCGGCAAGCTGCAGGATCTCGCCGAGATCAAGCCGCGCGAGGAACCGCGCCAGCCCACGGGCATCGAGGAATTCGACCGCGTGCTCGGCGGCGGCCTGGTCTCCGGCGGCGTCGTGCTGATCGGCGGCGACCCCGGCATCGGCAAGAGCACGCTGCTGCTGCAGGCCCTCTCTCGTCTGGCGGAGGCCGGGCAGTCGGTGCTCTACGTCTCCGGCGAGGAATCGGCCGAGCAGGTCGCGCTGCGGGCGCGGCGGCTGGCGCTGCCGGTCGCCGGGCTGCGCCTGCTGCCCGAGATCAGCCTCGAAAAAATCACCGCCACGCTGGCCGAAACGCGGCCGGCCGTAGCGGTGATCGACTCCATCCAGACCGTCTATTCCGAGGCGCTGACCTCGGCGCCGGGCTCGGTGGCACAGGTGCGCGAGTGCGCGGCGCAGCTGACGCGCTTCGCCAAGCAGAGCGGCACCTGCGTGATCTTCGTCGGCCACGTGACGAAGGAGGGCGCGCTGGCCGGGCCGCGCGTTCTCGAGCACATGGTCGATACCGTGCTCTATTTCGAGGGCGACACCAATTCGAGCTTCCGCCTGGTCCGCGCCTTCAAGAACCGCTTCGGCGCGGTCAACGAGCTCGGCGTCTTCGCCATGACCGACAAGGGGCTGCGCGGCGTCTCCAACCCTTCGGCGCTGTTCCTGTCGCAGCACGCGCAGGAGGTGGCGGGCAGCTGCGTGCTGGTGACGCAGGAAGGCACGCGGCCGCTGCTGGTGGAGATCCAGGCGCTGGTCGACAGCGCCCACACGCCGAGCCCGCGCCGGCTCACCGTCGGCCTCGATTCCAATCGCCTGGCGATGCTGCTGGCCGTGCTGCATCGCCATGCCGGCATCGCCTGCTTCGATCAGGATGTGTTCGTCAATGCCGTCGGCGGCGTGCGCATCCAGGAGCCGGCGGCCGACCTCGCGGTGTTGCTGGCCATCGTCTCGTCACTGCGCAGCAAGCCCCTGCCCGGCAAGTGGGTCGCCTTCGGCGAGGTCGGCCTGGCTGGCGAGATCCGTCCCGCGCCGCGCGGCCAGGATCGCCTCAAGGAAGCGGCCAAGCTCGGCTTCACCCATGCGCTGATCCCCAAGGCCAATGCGCCGAAGCAGGCGATCAAGGGCATCGAGGTGATCGCGCTGGAGCGCGTCGAGCAGGCCGTCGAGCAGTTGCGCGGCCTTTGCTAGCCGACACCGATGCCGAAAAAACTTTCGCTCATGCAGTCGGCCGGCATCGCCGCGGTCCTGCTTGTCCTCTTCCTGCCGCTGCCGCACCGCATCGCCCCTGCGTGGTCCCTGCGCCTGGTCGACAACGCCGGCATGCCGCAGGCCGGCGTTCCGACGGTGCAGACGTGGCAGCATCCGCTGTTTCAGCCCGATGAACGCGAGGAGACGCTGCGCAGCGATGCCCAGGGCCGCGTCACCTTCCCCGAACGCCAGGCATGGGGCATCGGTGCCGTCCATGGCTACCGGGCGCTCGCCAAGGCCTTCGGGGTCGGCCTGGTCTCGGGTTTCGGTCCCGTCGTCTGGGTGCACGCCCGCGTGAGCGCCGAACGCAGCGGCGCCAACCTCTACGTTTCCGGGCAGACGCCGCCGGATACGATCGTGATCCACCGCGACGGCGTCTGCCCGGCTGACGACCTGCCGGCGCCTGCGACGAAATGATTGCCCTGCGCCTGATGTGGCGCATGCTCGCCCGCGACTGGCGCGCCGGCGAACTGACGGTGCTCGGCGTGGCGCTGGTGGTGGCGGTGGCGGCACTGACCAGCGTCGGCTTCCTCGCCGACCGCGTCGAACGCGGCCTCATGCAGCAGTCGCACCAGCTGCTCGGCGGCGACCTGCTGCTGACGGCCGACCACCCGTGGCGCGACGAGATCAGGGAGGTGGCCCGCCGGGCCGGCCTGCAGCTGGCCGAGAGTGCGACCTTTCCCAGCATGGTGTCGACGCCGCAGGGCGCCCAGCTGGCCGAGATCAAGGCCGTCACTTCCAATTATCCGCTGCGCGGCAAACTGCGCACCGCTCCCCAACTCAATGCCGCCGATGCCGAGGCGCAGGGCGTACCTGTACCGGGCGAAGTCTGGCTGGACGAGCGGCTGACCTCGGCGCTGGGCATGGCGCCAGGAACGTCGTTGCGGCTTGGCGCGCTCGATCCGGTGATGACGGCCGTGCTGACGCTCGAGCCCGATCGCGGCATCAACGCCTTCGCCCTCGCCCCGCGCCTGCTGATGAACTTCGGCGACCTGCCGGCATCGCAACTGGTCCAGCCGGGCAGCCGCATCGCCTGGCGTCTGCATCTGGCCGGAGAGGCAAAGGCCGTAGCCGCCTTCGCCCGCACGATGGAACAGCGCCTCGGCCGCGGCGAAAGACTCGAAAGCCTCGACAACGCCCGCCCCGAGGTGCGCAACCTGATCGAGCGCGCCCAGCGCTTCCTGCGCCTTGCCGCGCTGCTCGCGGTGATCCTCGCCGCCGTCGCGGTCGGGCTTTCCGCCGACCGCTACATGCGCCGCCATCTCGACGGCTGCGCGGTGCTGCGCTGCCTCGGCGCGCGCGAATCGCAGATCCTCGTCATCCACGGCGGCGAGTTCGTGATCTTCGGCCTGCTCGCCACGCTGGTCGGCGGCATCAGCGGCTACGCGACGCAATGGGCCTTGCAATCGCTGCTGGCGGGAATCCTGACCGATGCTTTGCCGCAGCCGGGGTGGCAGCCCTGGGCGCAGGGCCTGGCGGTCGGCGCGGTGCTGGTGGTCGGCTTCGTCCTGCCGCCGCTGCTGCGGCTCAAGCGCGTGCCGACGGTGCGGGTGCTGCGGCGCGAGTGGGACGGCGAGCCGGTATCGCTTGCCGCCTACGGCATCGGCATCGCACTGCTGGCGCTGCTGATGGTCGCCATCGCCGGCGAGATGAAGCTCGGTGCCATCGTGCTCGGCGGTTTCCTCGGTGCGATCCTGCTATATGCCGGCTTCGCCCGGCTGGTGACGACGTTGTTGCGTCATGTGCGGGCCGGTCCGGGCTGGCGCTACGGCCTGGTCAACTTGCGGCGGCGCCGGCTCGCCACGCTGGTACAGGCCGTGTCGCTGGGCCTCGGCCTCACCGCCCTGTTGTTGCTGACCGTGGCCCGCGACGAACTCATGGACAGCTGGCGCGCCAGGGTACCGCCCGATGCGCCCAATCGCTTCGTCATCAACATCCAGCCCGACCAGCGTGCCGCCATCGCCGACTTCTTCGCGGCCGCCGGCCTGCCGCCGTCGCTGATGGAACCGATGGTGCGCGGCCGCCTGGTGGCGGTCAATGGTCGGGCGGTGCGGCCGGCCGACTATGCCGAGGAACGGGCCCAGCGCCTGGTCGAGCGCGAGTTCAACCTGTCGTGGACGGCCGACCTGCCGGGCGGCAACACCCTAGCGGCGGGGCGCTGGCATGGCCAATCCAGGGAGCCGCAGTTCTCGGTCGAGCAGGGCTTGGCCGAAACCCTGAATCTCAAGCTCGGCGACGAGCTGGATTACGATATCGCCGGCCAGCGCCTGGCCGCACGCATCACCTCGCTGCGCAAGCTCGACTGGGATTCGATGCGGGTCAATTTCTTCGTCATCGCGCCGGCCGGAGCGCTCGACGGCCTGCCGACGAGCCTGATCACCAGCTTTCACCTGCCGCAGGAAAAGGTCGCCTTCGTCAATGCCCTGGCGCGCGAGTTTCCCAACGTCACCGTGATCGACGTCGCCGCGCTGGTGCGGCAGTTGCAGGCGACGCTCGACCAGGTGACGCGCGCGGTGCAGCTGCTGTTCGGCTTCGCGCTGGCCGCAGGAGTCGTGGTGCTCTACGCCGCGCTGCAGGCCACGGCGGACGAGCGCCTGCGCGAGCTGGCGGTGATGCGCGCGCTCGGTGCACGCAAGCGCCAGCTGCGCGCCGCCCTCGGCACCGAGTTCGCGGCGCTGGGCGCCATGGCCGGGCTGCTCGGCGGGCTCGGCGCGGCGGCCATCGCCTGGGCGCTGGCGCGCTTCGCCTTCCGCCTGCCGTATCTTCCGGATCCGCTGCTGGTCGTCATCGGCTGCACCGCCGGCGCCCTTGGCGTGGCGATAGCCGGCGTGCTGGCGACACGCGGCGCGCTGGCCAGCGCCGCCGTGACCGGGTTGCGCGAGGCGCAGTAGGCCGAGCATTGCCTTTTGCCGCTGCTAGCGGCACTATTCCGGACATGAAAGCGGAATCGGCCGATTCCTCCAGTTCGTCCGCAGGGGCGAGCCCGTTTTTCGGCACGCCCTATCGCTCGCTGGTGATCGGCGTCTATGCCCTCGTAGCCACGGTTTGCGGTGGCATGGCCTGGCTGCAGATCCAGCAAATCGAGCGGCATGTCGGCGACGTCGCGCGCGAGCGCGGAGCGGTGCTGTTTCGCCTGATCGAACTGACACGCGACTGGAACGCCGGTCACGGCGGCGTCTATGTGCCGGTGACCCCGACGACCCAGCCCAACCCCTACCTCCAGGACGAGAAGCGCGACATCGTCGGCCACGACGGCTCCCGCCTCACCAAGATCAACCCCGCCTTCATGACGCGGCAGATTGCGGAACTGGCCGCCCGGGGTAATGGCGTCAAGATCCACCTCACCAGCCTCAGGCCGATTCGTCCGGCCAACGCGGCCGACGCCTGGGAGACGGAATCGCTGGCGCTGTTCGAGGGTGGGCTCAAGGAACGGCTCAGCTTCTTCGGCGACGGCGCCAACCCGTCTCACCGCTACATGGCGCCGCTGCTGGTCAAGGAACCTTGCATGAAGTGCCATGCCATGCAGGGCTACCATGTCGGCCAGATCCGTGGCGGCATCTCCATCACCATGCCGGCCGGCGAGCTGTTGGCGGTGGGCGCGCGCCAGCGCGACTGGACCCTGTCGATCGCCTTCGGCACCTTCGTCGTGGTCAGCCTGCTGGCGCATTTCGCGTTCAACCGCGCGCGCCACCATTACGTCGACCTGGCGGACCTGACGCGGGCACAGGATCGCACCATCGCCGATCGCACGCGCGAGGTGGAGGAGCGCAACGCGGACCTGGAGCGCGAGGTGGAGGAACGCCGGCGCAGCCAGCAGCAGTTGGCGCAGAGCGAGTCGCGTTACCGCTCGGTGATCGAGAGCAGCCAGGACGGGGTGGTGTTGCTGGATCAGGGCAACATCGTCTTCGTAAACGAGCGGCTCAGCGAGATCCTCGGCTTCCGTCCCGAAGAACTGATCGGCAAGCCTTTCGTCGACATCGTCGCCGAACTCGACCGCTCCTGGGTGGCGGATCGCCACCAGCGGCGCCTGCGCGGCGAGGCCGTGCCGGGCACTGCGCGCGTGCGCCTGCGCCACCACAACGCGAGGCTCACGCGCATCGCCGACATCCTCATCGTGCCGCTGCACGAAGGCACGCAGGGGCAATGGGTGGTCACCCTGAAGGACGTCACGCTGCTGGTGCGCAACGAACGCGAACTGCAGATCGCCGCCGCCGTGTTCGAGCATGCCGCCGAGGGCGTGATGGTGACCGACGGCGAAAACCGCATCCTGCGCGTCAACCCGGCCTTCACTTCCATCACTGGCTACACGCCCGGCGAAGTCGTCGGTCGCAAGCCCGACATGCTGAAGTCGGGCCGCCACGACCTTGCCTTCTATCAGGAGATGTGGCAGGCGCTGTCCGGGCGCGGCCACTGGGAAGGCGAAATCTGGAACCGCCACAAGAACGGCAGCCTCTACGTCGAGTGGCTCGCCATCAGCACCATCCCCGAGGACGCCGAGGATGCCGGCAAGTACGTCGCGACCTTCACCGACATCACCGAGCGCAAGCAGGCCGAGGAACTGCTGCGCCACAAGGCGCAGCACGACCCGCTGACCGACCTGCCCAACCGCGCGCTGTTCGAGGATCGTCTCGACGGTGCCCTGGCGGCGAGCCGCCGCTACGGCCGTCAGTTCGGCCTGCTGGCCATCGATCTCGACCTCTTCAAGGAGGTGAACGACAGCCTCGGCCACCAGGCCGGCGACGAGTTGCTGGTCGCGGTGGCGCGGCACCTGCTGTCCTGCGTGCGCGAGGCCGACACCGTGGCGCGGATCGGCGGCGACGAATTCGCCATCCTGCTGACCGAGGTCGGCAGCGCCGCCGAAGTCGAACAGGTAGCCCGCCGCGCGCTCGAGCTGCTGGTGCAGCCCTTCCGCCTGGAAGCGGGCATCGCGCAGATCTCGGCCAGTATCGGCATGGTGCTCTATCCCGAACATGGCGACAACGCCGGCGACCTGCGGCGTGCGGCCGATCGCGCGCTCTATGCCGTCAAGACGGGCGGCCGCAACGGCTGCCGCTTCTACGCCGCCGGGCTCTGAGTCGCCACGGTCGTCTGCAGTCGCGCCAGTTCGTCCGGGGTGTTGATGTTAGCGAAGGCCGTGCCGTCGGCGAAAGCCACTTCACATGCGCCGGCAGCGGCGAGCCAGTCGCGCGCCTTGCGCCCGCCGTTTTGCAGCCATTCGCCGAGTGCCGGGGCGAGTTCGACGTGGGCCAGCATGAAGCCGGGCTCGGGGCCGCGCGGGCTGGTCGCCACGAAAAGTCGGCGCTGGCGGCGCCCCGAAGGAAGTCCCCCTGGGGGAGACGCCGACTGCGCCAGGCGTGCGACCAGGTCGTGCGGCAACAGGGGGGCATCGCAGGGCGCCGTGACCAGCCAGGGCGTGGTGCAGGCGAGCAGGCCCGCGTGCAGCCCGGCCAGCGGGCCGGCGAAGCCGCCGACGACGTCGGCGACCAGGGGCAGCCCGAAGGCGCCATATTCGGGGCGGTTGGCGTTGATCGCGAGCCGCGCCACCTGCGGCGCGAGACGCTCGATGACGTGGGCGAGCAGGGGGCGGCCTTGCAGCGGCGCCAGTCCCTTGGCGATGCCGCCCATGCGCAGGGCCTGGCCGCCGGCGAGCACGAGGCCGCTGATCTCGGCACGGGACGGCGGGGCGTTCAGACCGGCTTCGCCCACGCCGCCCGCCGGGCCGCCCCAAGGGCGGCGGCGCCCCCCCGTGGGGGGCAGCGAGCCGTTTTTGGGAGCGTGGGGGGCCATTACTCTAGCCGCCGATGTAGGACATTTCGATCTTCCTCGCCGCGGGGGTGGCGGCGTGGCGGATCTCGGAGTAGCGATCGCCGCGGCCCTGCCAGATGCCGGCGATGAAGGCGGCGAGCTCGGCATCGCCGGCGCCGCGGCGCAGCAGCGCGCGCAGGTCGTGGCCATCGGTGGCGAAGAGGCAGGTGTAGAGCTTGCCTTCGGTCGACAGGCGCAGGCGGGTGCAATCGCGGCAGAAGGCCTGCGTGACCGAGGCGACGACGCCGACCTCGCCGGCCCCGTCGCGGTAGCGCCAGCGTTCCGCGACCTCGCCCGGATAGTTGGGATCGATCGGCTCGAGGGGGAAGCGCTCGTGTATCCGCGCGATGACCTCGCGTGAGGGCAGCACCTCGTCCATGCGCCAGCCATTGGTGCTGCCGACGTCCATGTACTCGATGAAGCGCAGGATGTGGCCGCTGCCGCGGAAGTGTTCGGCCAGGGGCAGGATCTGGTCGTCGTTGGTGCCGCGCTTGACCACCATGTTGATCTTGAGCGGCGCCAGTCCCGCCGCCGCGGCGGCTTCGATGCCGTCGAGCACGTCGGCGACGGGGAAGTCGACGTCGTTCATGCGCCGAAACACGGCATCGTCGAGTGCGTCGAGGCTGACGGTGATGCGCTTCAACCCCGCCGCGGCCAGGCTCGGTGCCATCTGCGGCAGCAGCGAGCCGTTGCTGGTCAGCGTGAGGTCGATTCCCGGAATTTCGGCGAGTTGCGAGATCAGGCCCTCCACATGGCGGCGCAGCAGCGGTTCGCCTCCGGTGAGGCGAATCTTGTTGACGCCGAGACCGGCGAAGACGCGAGCGATGCGGGCGATTTCCTCGAAGCTCAGCAGTTCCGCGCGCGGCAGGAAGGGGTAGTCGCGTCCGAACACCGTCTTCGGCATGCAGTAGGTGCAGCGGAAGTTGCAGCGGTCGATGATCGATATGCGCAGGTCGCGCAGCGGGCGGCCGAGGCTGTCGAGCAGGGCGGGGGGGCGGGGGGCGGGGACGACGTCACGAAGGGCTCCGGAAGTGGCCAAGAATAACCCGAATCGCCGGCGAGAAAACTTGCGCCGGCTCAAGGGTCAATCGGGCTAAACGGCGGTTTCGAGCCGCGCCAGCAGTTGCTGCCCGGCACCCTCCGAGATCACCAGCACCAGCTTCAGCATCGCCCGCGTCGTGCCGACGAAGAGCTTGCGCAGGGCTCGGTCGTCGAGCGTTTCGAAGTCAATCTCGGCGAATATCACCGCCGGGGCGGCCTGGCCCTTGAAGCGATAGACCGATTCGAGCAGCAGGTCGCCCTGGCCGTAGACCGGCTGGCCGAGCAGGTCGTAGCTGCCGCTGAAACTGCGCAGGGTATTGGCGCCGAGGCGGTCGTGGCGCATCAGCTGCGAGTGTTCGCGGCCGTGGTAGCTGACGATGGCGACATCCTGCTTGCGGAAGCCTGCCGAGTAGCAGAGGCGGATCGCTTCCTTGACCTGCTGCAACATGCCCGCCGTGTCGGCGTAGGCGAGGATCTCGACCTCGCCCGCCTCGAAGGGCGAGTGCGCTTCGAGGCGCTGGCCGTCCTCGGGCAGCAGGCCGCGCAGCATGCGCGCGACACCGCGCGGGCTGCGGTAGTTGCTCGCGGCGCGCAATCCAACCCAGCCCGGCAGGGCCACCGGCGGCCGGCCGTAGAGATTCTGCAGCGGATCCTCGAGCCAGAGCAGGCGCGCCCCGGCACCGGCGAGGCGGAGCACCAGGTCGCGCCAGGCCTCGGAAAAGTCCTGGCCTTCGTCGACGATGACGGTGTCGAAGCGAAACTCCGTGCTTACCGGCAGTTCCGCCGCGCGCGCCTCGAGCCGGGCGAAGGCGTCGGGCGCCGAAAAATCCGGCGTCTCGCCGTGGGCGCGGACGATGCGATCGCACAGCATGTGGAAGGTGCAGGCCAGGCCTTGTCCCGGGCGCCCGCTCGGGGCGATGGCAGCGAAATGGTCGGCGAGCGGCCGGTTGAAGCAGACGTAGAGGGGGCGACGGCCGGCGTCGATGGCGGCGCGGTATTCGGCCAGGGCGAGCTGCGTCTTGCCCGAGCCGGCGGTGCCGGTGACGCGCAGGCGCCAGGGCGTCATCTCGATCTGCCGCGCCCAGTGCGCGAGGCCGCCGGAGATGCGCGTCACCATGTCGCGGGCGCGGCCGAGCAGGGTGCTGACGTCGCTCTCGAGCTGGATGATGTCGCGCAGGAAGCGGTGCACCTCGCGCGGGTTGAGACGGGCATCGGCGGCGGGCGCGGCGACGGGCAGCAGGCGGGCGATCACGGCGGGCAGCTGCTCGCGCCGGTCGGCGTCGACGATGCGCTCGGCGACCACGCCGGCCGTGTCGGGATGCCGGACACGGTAGTCCGGACAGTAGAGCAGGGAGTCGACATGCGCACCCAGGCAGCCGGGTCGGCGTCCGAGCTTGGTCCGCAGCGCGCCGGCCGAACGCGACATCTGCACCGCGACGCGCTTGACCCTGCCCTCGTAGCGCTTGAGCAGGCCGTCAGGGCCTTCTTCGAGGAAGCCGCTCTTCTGCTCGATCAGCAACAGGTGGCCGGCCGGGCTGACGACGACGAAGTCGATCTCGCCGAAGGCGGCGAAACCCTGTTCGAGATTGGTCCAATGCACCGCGTGATAAACGGTGTAGTCGCCGGGCAGGCGCTCGGCCAGCAGGGCGAGGGTCTCGATCTCGCGCTGGGCGGCGCCGGTCACCGCCAGTTCGCGCCAGCCGTCGGGAAGGATGCGGGCCATGCCGGGTTTGCTCAGAGGGGGTGGATGGTTGCAGGGGAAGGTCGCATAGGGTAACGGATCGCGCGCAATTTGTTAGGATGGCGGTCCGCATTCATCCGGGCTGCACGCCATGAGCCACAAGCACGCCACCCTGCTGCGCGCCATCTTCCACGATCCCGTCAGCGGCAACATCCACTGGCGCGAAATCGAATCGCTGCTGAATCACCTCGGCGCCGTCGTCGAATCCGGGCATGGTGCCCGCTTCCGCGTCGTCCTCAACCGCATGGAAATCTTCCTCCACCACCCGCACCACAGCAACACCTTCGGCAAGCAGGAAATCAAGCAGTTGCGCGAATTCCTCGCCCATGCCGGCGTCAGCCCCTCGAGCTACGAGGCCGCCGGCGAAGGCGAGCGCAGCTAGTCCGGCGATGGAGCTCAGCGCCACCGATCTGGTGAATATCGGCCTGACCGAGGCCATCCTCTCCGACCGCGGCCCACCGCTGTTCGTGGCCGCGAGCCTCGGCTGCATCGCCGCGGTCAAGGTCATGGCCGAGGCCGGCAGCAACCTCGAGGTGCGCGGGCCCAAGAGCCAGCGACCGCTGCATGCCGCGGCCGCGGCGGGACACGCCGGCATCGCCGCCATCCTGCTTTCCGCCGGCTGCGAAATCGATCCGCTCGACGAAGACGGCAACACGCCGCTGATCACCGCCATTCTGCATGGCCAGACCAGCGCGGTGGAACTGCTGCTCGCCGTCGGCGCCGACGTCGACATCGCCCGAGCCGACGGTTTCACCGCCGTCCACATGTCGCAGCTGCCCGATACGCCGAAGGCGATCAGGGAGCTGCTGGCCATCGGCCAGTAGGCGGTCGCCTCCGCCCGCCGAAAGCGTCGCGCGACACCATGAAAGACAGACGCTTCTTCGACTTCCTCCACCGGCAGATCCCGGTATTCCTCGCGCTGTCGCTCTTGCCGGGGCTCGGCTACCTCTTCCTCGGCTGGCTCAACGGCGTCTTCGTTCCGGCCTTCGTCTGGTACCTGCTGGTCATCGCGGCCTCGCTCTGGGGCTATCGCCTCTACCGCGACTACGATTTCGAGGCGATGAGCGAACAGCGGCGCGATCGCTGGTATCGGCAGTGCTCGTGGTTCTTCTACGCGTTCTTCGCGCTGTGGACGCTGATCTTCCTGCTCTACGTCGGGCAGGCCGCCCACAAGCTCCACTACATCGCCATCTTCACCGAGATCGGCGCCTCGGTGGTCGCCTCGTCGCTGCTTGCGTCCGACCGTCGCCTCTATCGGCCGACCCTCTTCATCCTGATGGTGCCGCTGATCGTCTATTTCTTCCTCATCGGCGAATGGTACGGCTATGTCCTCACAATCTTCGCCTGCACCCTGACCTGGGTCCTGCTCTATGCCGCCGGCAGCAGCAACGAGCTGCTGATGAAGGCCCATCACCAGGCCACGCACGACGCCCTCACCGCCCTCTACAACCGCCAGTACTTCGTCGAGCACTTGCAGAAGCGGATGAATTCGCTGAGCGAGAGCGGCGGTTTCTCCTACCTGCTGCTCATCGACCTCGACCATTTCAAGACCGTCAACGATTCGCTCGGCCACGATATCGGCGACCGGCTGCTGCAGGATGTGGTGGCGCGACTGCGCCAGCAGGTGTCGGCGGACGACGTCGTCGCCCGCCTCGGCGGCGACGAGTTCATCATCACCGGTGGCGATTGCGCCGACCGGGCAGCCTGCGAGCGCGCCGCGCTGGACCTGTCTGAGCGACTCCTCGCCCGGCTCAAGGAGACCTATGTCGTCGACAAGCACCATCTGTACATCAGCGCCAGCATCGGCGTGAGCATCATCAGCCGGCGCGGCGCCAACGCCGGCACCTTCATCAAGGAGGCCGACATCGCGATGTACGAGGTCAAGGCCCAGGGGCGCGACGGCGTCTTCATGTTCAACGAGGACATGGCGGCGCGCGTCGAGAGCCGGCTGGAGATCGAACGCCTGCTTCACTTCGCCCTGCCGAACGACGAAATCAGCCTCGACTACCAGCCGCAGCTGGATCGCGCCGGGCGCATCGTCGGCGTCGAAGCACTGGCACGCTGGAACAATGCGACGCTCGGTGCGGTCGCGCCCGCGCAGTTCATTCCCGTCGCCGAGCAGACGGGCCTGATCGTCGAACTCGGCAAGTACATCCTCGAGCGCGCGTTCATGACGTTGCGGGAATGGCATGAGGCGGGCATCGAGCTCGAGCAGTTCTCGATCAACATCAGCATGCGGCAGTTCACCCACCATGACTTCGAGGCGCAGGTGCGCGAGCTGGTGCAGCGCCATCTCGACGCCCAGCTCAGGTCCAAACTGGTGTTCGAGATCACCGAGTCGATCGTCGCCGAGGACATCAATCGCGTGATCGAGATCATGCAGCGCCTGACGGCGACCCTGGGCATCCGCTTCTCGATGGACGATTTCGGCACCGGCTATTCCTCCCTCAGCTACTTGACGCGCCTGCCGCTCGATGAACTCAAGATCGATCGCGCCTTCGTCTGCACGCTGGGCCGGCAGGAAGAGGGGCCGGCGATGGTGGCCACGATTCTCAACATGGCCGACGTCCTCAAGCTGAAGATCGTCGCCGAGGGGGTGGAGACCGCACAGCAGCTCGACTTCCTGATGCGCCATGGCTGCACGGTCTTCCAGGGCTACTACTACTCCGCGCCGTTGCCGAAAGACCGGTTCGTCGAGTTTTTCCGCAGCCGGAATTGAGAGTTTCGCCCAGCGGCGGCGAGCAGGGGGCGCGATGCGCCCGCGCTAGGCGGACAGGGCTTCGTAGAGGCCCACGGCAGCATCCGTCTGCCGCAGCAGCCGCTCGCTGACGGCGGCGACGAGGGTGGCGCGCCGCTTCTCGTCGGCAGGGCCGGCGGTGCCAAGGGTGGACTCCAGCAACTGCCAATGCCGGGACACCCGTTCCAGCTGGTGTTCGATCTCGGGCACCGCCCTTGCCGGGACGGCGAGTTCCGTCAGTGCCGTCGCGAACTCCCGCATCGCCTCGGCCAGCCCGGCCCGACTCCGGGCGACGTGGATGCCCCATTGCTGGAACAGGTAGAACTTGGCGATGCGCTGCGACAGCATGAGCTGACGCCCGGCCAGGTTGACCCAGCGGCCGTGCGGCGAGTCGGCGGCATGTTCGAAGGCCAGTGTGATTTCATCGGTGGCGGCGAGCAGGATCTCGTTCAGTTCGAACAGTTCGCGCGCGGCCTTCGGCTCCGGATCGCGGGCGAGCAGCCTGCGGTAGCTGTTCCATATCTCGCCGACCCGCGACTGGATGCTGCGGACATCCGCGTTCGGCGCAAGCGTCGCGATCACCGCCATCTGCTCCTCGAACAGCGCGGCCGACTGGGCGAGGACATTGCGCGAACGGCCCGGTTGAATGCCGTGGCCGAGCTGCAGCCAGCACTTCGCCAGGCGCTGCGACAGCATGCGCTGGCGCCCGGCCAGGTTGATGATGCCGCAGGGCGTGGTCGGTGCCGCGACCAGCCGGCGCCGGCGGCTGGCCGTGCCGCTGCCGTCGCGCTGGCCGTAGCGTCGCGGGAACACGGGCTGCTCGGGGCGTGTCTCGGCCAGGCGGCGGGTGATGCAGGCGTTCTGCAGGTGGATGTTGCGGCCGTCGACGATGATCATGCCGGCGTCGGAGAGATCGCGCAGCACCCGGGAGAGCGTTTCGGGCGTTATGCCGATGCGCGAGGCGATCAGCTGCTTGCTCGCCGCCAGCGTCAGCGTGGTCTCGCCCTGCGGCGCGAGGGGCGTCGCCAGCTGCGCCAGCAGGTAGTCGAGCACGCGCTGGCAGCCGGTGCGGAAGTGGCTGGCGCTGGCGTCGCTCTCGACGGCGAGCGCGCGACCGGCCAGTGCGCCGATGATGCGCAGCGACAGCAGCGGCACCGCTTCGAGGGCACGGCGGACGCCGTCGCCGCCGATGCAGAGCAGCACGCTCGGCTCCACCGCGACGGCGAAGGAGGCATGGAGTTGCGGGCCGAACAACTCCGCTTCGCCGAAGTGGCGGCCGGGCGCGACCAGCTCGAGCACCCTTTCGTTGCCGCCTACCGAAAAGGTCGCGCGTTTGACCTGGCCCGAGAGCAGAAAGAACAGCTCGCGCGCCGCGTCGCCGACGTGGAAGATGGTCTGGCCCTTGTCATAGCCGACGCGCCGCGTGGAATGCGCCAACTCGCCGAGATGGCGGGCCGGGATCCCGGTGAACAGGGGGATGGACGCCAGCGCGTCCAGCATCTCGCTGTTTCGATGGTGCTGCATGATCCCCCTTCCGGACCGCCGTCTTGGGCGGAGCGAATCTTATTTTTGGCGGGGGCAGTATGCCAGATTAATCGGACTGCGCCTCGCCGCCGAGGGCGGGGACGAGATCGCCGAGCAGCCGCGCGACTTCGCCGCTCATCAAGGTGAAATCGATGTCGAATTGCTCGTCGGCGTTCTGGGCGTCGGCGGCCTGCTCGCGGATGATGTCGAGGAATCCGAGGCGCTTGACCTGGAGCTTGTCGGTGAGGACGAAGGACACGCGGTCGCTCCAGGTCAGGCCGAGCTTCGTCGCCGTCTTGCCGGCGGCGATGTGGGCGCGGATCTCCTCGCCCTCGAGTCCGAGGTGCACGTAGCGGATGGCGGCATTGGCCGGTGTCGGCGGGCGCAGCTCGAGCTCGTCGTCGATGCCGAAGCCGGCCGGGCCTTCGCCGGCGGCGAGCCATTCGGTCATCGCCGTGCCCGGCGAAACCTGGGTTTGCAGCGGGCGCAGCGGCATGCCCGGCGCGCACTTGAGCAGCGCCTCGATGAACTCCTCAGCCTTGCTGTCCGAGCCGGCGTCGAGGACCAGCCAGCCGCTGACCGGGTCGAGCCAGCCCCAGGTCGTGCGCCGGCGCGTGAAGGCCCGCGGCAGCAGTTCCTGCGTCACGTGCTCGCGCAGGTCGCGCATTTCCTTGCGGCCGACCTTGCGGCCCTGTTCGGCCTCGATCGTGGCCGCGCGTTCATTGGTCGCCTCGCGCACCACCGCGGCCGGCAGCAGCTTTTGCTCGACGCCTAGCGCGATCAGCCAGCAGCGATTGACGGCATGGACGAATTCGCCCTCGTAGCGCGGATAGACCCAGCCGCGGCTGACCATGTCCTGGCTGCCGCAGCGCGCCAGCGGATGATCGGCGAGCAGGGCGTTGAGGCGGGGGGCGTCCATGTCCCAGGCGGGCGACAGGCGGTAGAGGCGGAGGTTGCGGAACCACATGGCGGCGGCGATCGTTGGCGTGGAGAAGGCCGGCATTCTACTTTGCCGGCGTGCCTCATGCCGCGCGGTAGGGCGTGTCGCCGCCGGATGATTCCATGAAGTCGTCGATGGCGCGCCGTTCGCGCCCGAAAAAGTCGGCGACGGCGGCACGCAGACGCGGCTCGCCGATCCAGTAGGCCGACCAGGTGCGCGTCGGCACGAAGCCGCGATTGACCTTGTGCTCGCCGCCCGCGCCCGGCTCGAACAGGCGAAGGCCTTCGCGCAGGCAATAGGCTATGCCCTGGTACTGGCACAGCTCGAAATGCAGGCAGTCGACCTCGGCATCGGCGCCCCAGTGGCGGCCGAAGAGGGTGTCGCCGCTGCGGTAGCAGATCGCGGAGGCGATCGCCTCGTCGCCGCGAAAGGCGACGAAAACGACGAAGCGGCGGCCGAGCCGGGCGGCTACGTCGCGAAAGAAGGCCTCGCCGAAGGCGTGCGGCGTGCCGTAGCGTTCGAAGGTCGTGCGGTAGTGGCGGTGGAGCGCCGGCCACAGAGCATCGTCGATTTCATCGCCGTGAAGCACCTCGACGCGGATGCCCTGTTCGGCGACACGACGGCGTTCGCGCCGCACTTCCTTGCGTCGCTTGGAGGTGAAGGCGTCGAGGAAGTCGGCGAAGTCGCGCCAGGCGGTCTGCTGGCGATCGGGCGGGTTCTGCCAGTGGTACTGGATGATGGGCCGCAGGAGGCTCCCCGTTTCCTCGAGCAGGGCGAGATCGTCGGCGCGGCCGTAGAGCGTCTGCCACATGGTGATGCCTGCGGCGCGCGCCGCGTCGATGGCGGCGGCGACGAGGGCGCGGCGCGTCTCGGCCGGCGCATCGGCGCGCAGCAGGAAACGCGGCCCCGTCGCCGGGGTGTAGGGGATGCCGGTCACCAGCTTCGGGTAATAGGCGTGACCGAGCTGATGCCAGGCCTGGGCCCAGCCGTAGTCGCGCGAGAAATCGCCGAAGGAGTGCGTGCGGCTGTAGAGCGGCAGCAGGCCGATGAGGGTGCCGTCATCCGCCCGCGCCGCGATATGGCAGGGCTGCCAGCCCATGGGCCGGGCCGCGGCACCGTGAATTTCGGCGGCCTCGAGGAAGACCGGGTTGAGAAAGGGGTCGCCGTCGCCATCGAGGGCGGCGGTATCGTCGGCGATCTCGGCAAAGGCGGGGCAGGTGGCGATTTTCACGGCAGGGTCGGGGATGGGCGCGGGCGAGGGTAGACTGCCAGCCTCAGCCTCCGGCAGTCCAGTCCATGTGTGGTCGCCATTCCCCCAAAGCAAGTCCCGCGGCGATCGTCGCCAGCTTCGATCCGGCCGGTGAGCCGCCTCATTGTTCGCCCCATCCCTGCAGACCAATCCCAATCCGCCGAGCGACGCCATGACCCTATTGAACATCGACATCGTTTCCGACGTGGTCTGCCCCTGGTGCTTCGTCGGCACACGCCGGATGGCGCGGGCCCTCGACTTGTTGCGCGCCGAGGGACGGGAACTTGCCGTGACCATGCGCTGGCTGCCCTTCTTCCTCAACCCCGATACGCCGCCCGTGGGCGAGCCCTACCGTCCCTTCCTCGAGAAGAAGTTCGGCGGCGCGGCCGCGGTCGAGGCGCTATGGGAGCGCGTGCGCTCGGCGGGGCGCAGCGTCGGCCTCGAACTGGCATTCGAGAAGATCACCGTGCGCGCCAACACCCTGCAGGCGCACCGGCTGCTGCACTGGGCGCAACAACGGGGCGATGTCGATGCGCTGGTCGAGCGCCTGTTCGCCGCGAATTTCCACAACGGCGAGCATGTCGGCGATCCGGCGGTGCTGCAGCGCATCGCCGTCGAGTGCGGATACCCGGCGGCGGAGGTCGCCGCCTACCTGGCATCCGACATCGACACCGAACTCGTGCGCGCCGAGGAGCGGCGGGTCCGCGAGCTCGGCGTGCGCTCGGTACCAACCTACATTTTCGACGGTCGCAGCACGATCTCCGGCGCCGAGACGCCCGAGATTCTCGCCGATGCCATCCGTCGCCACCTCGCCGATGCAGCTGCCTGAACGAATAGTCTTCGTCGATCTCGAGACCACCGGCGCGACGGGAACCAGCGATCGCATCACCGAAATCGGCATCATCGAAGTCGACGCCGCGGGTGCGCGGGAATGGTCGACGCTGGTCAACCCGGAGACGCGGATCTCGTCCTTCATCGAGCGCTTGACCGGGATCAGCAACGCGATGGTGGCGCAGGCGCCGACCTTCGCCGAGATCGCCGCCGAGGTGCTCGAGCGGCTGCAGGGGCGGCTGTTCGTGGCGCACAACGCGCGCTTCGACTACGGCTTCCTCAAGAGCGAGTTCCGTCGCGCCGGCCACGACTTCCGCGCCACGGTGCTGTGTACCGTAAAGCTCTCGCGCCGGCTGTTCCCGCAGCACCACAAGCACAACCTCGACGCCCTGATCGAGCGCCACGGCCTCGACGTCAGCCAGCGACACCGCGCGCTGGGCGACGCGCGGCTGATCCACCAGTTCTGGCGCCAGGCCGAGCAGGGCATCGCGGCGGAAGCGTTCGAGGCGGCGCTGGCGGCCTTGCTGGCGCGGCCCAGCCTGCCGGAGCATCTCGACGCGGCGATCCTGGAGGACCTGCCCGAAGGTCCCGGCGTCTACCTCTTCTACGGCGAGAACCAGCTGCCGCTCTACGTCGGCAAGAGCAAGGACATCAGGAAGCGGGTGCTGTCGCACTTTGCCGCCGATCACGCCTCGAGCAAGGAAATGGCGCTGGCGCAGCAGGTGCGGCGCATCGACTGGGTGGAGACCGCCGGCGACATCGGCGCGCAGCTGCGCGAGGCCGATCTGATCAAGAAGCTGCAGCCCCTGCACAACCGCCGCCTGCGCCGCAACGAGGAACTCTGCGCCTGGCGCCTCGACGACGTTGGTCGGCCGCAACTGGCTTTCGCTTCAGACGCCGATTTCGGTGGCGGCGGACCGCTCTACGGTCCGTTCAAGAGCGCGCGCGAAGCCCGGACGGCGCTGCGCGACATCGCCGATGCCCACGGCCTCTGCCATGCGCTGCTCGGCCTCGACAAGGTGGCACCGGGGCGGCCGTGCTTTTCGCGCCAGCTGCACAACTGCCGCGGCGCCTGCGTCGGCGCCGAGTCGGAGACCGCGCATCACGCGCGGCTGCTCGCGGCCCTGGGGCGGCTGCGCATGGTCGACTGGCCCTTCGCCGGGCCCGCGATTCTGCGCGAAGGGGAGGAAGCGCACATCGTCGACCGCTGGTGCTACCTGGGCACGGCCCGCAGCGAGAGCGAGGTCTGGGCCATCGTCGAGTCGGCGCAGCCGCGCTTCGATCGGGATACCTATCGCCTCTTGCACAAGGCGGTCGGCAAAATGAAACCCGTGCTGGCTACTTCGCCGCGACGCGCTCCTCGCGCAGGCGGGCCAGCTTCGTCCTGATCTCGGGCAGCACGGCGGCGACGGCCTTCTCGCCTTCGAGCACGGCGAGATGCCGGTCCTTGAAATCGGTGGAGCGGATTTCCGGCGTATGGGGACGGACGACGATGTCGGCCCCGGGCAGCTCCTGGTTCTTGATGCTCTGGCCCATGATGGCGAAGGTCTGCAGCAGCACGTCGAGGGTACCCTGCGTCCTGCCGTACTGGGGCTTCTGCGAGATGTCCACGGCGATGACGAAATCGGCGCCGAGCGAACGGGCGATGCGCACCGGCACCGGGCTCACCAGCCCGCCGTCGACGTATTCGCGGCCATTGATGGCGACCGGCTGGAACACGCCGGGCACGGCGCTGGAGGCCCGCACCGCCATGCCGGTGTCGCCGGTGCGGAATACGATCGCCTCGCCGCTGCCGAGGTCGGTGGCGACCACGGCGAAGGTCTTGCCGAGCTTCTCCAGCGGCCGCCCGCCGACCGCGCGATTGACGAAGGACTGCAGCGCTTCGCCCTTGAGCACGCCGCGATCGGGCAGCGACCAGTCGCTGAACTGGCCTTCCTCCATCTGCAGCGCGAGCTTCTGCAGTTCGAAGCCGTTCTTGCCCGCGGCATAGAGGCTGCCGACGACGGCACCGGCACTGGTGCCGACCACGATGTCGGGAACGATGCCCTGCGCCTCGAGCGCCTTGATCACGCCGATGTGGGCGAAGCCGCGTGCTGCGCCGCCGCCAAGCGCGAGCGCGACCTTGGGGGCCGGACGCGGCGCGGGCATCGCCACGGGAGTCGGCGCGGGCTGCTGTGGCAGGCCGACGCAGCCGGCCAGCGGCAGGGACAGGAGAAGGGTGGCGACGAGGCGGCGCAGCGGGTTCATGGGGTGGCGGCAGCTTGCAAAGGAATCAGCCATAGGCCGCGGCCGCCGCGGAAAGTTCCCGCCGCACGGTCGCGCGCAGCGCGGGCGGCGCCAGCACCTCGACGCCGGCGCCGTGGCGCAGGATGTCCATGACCAGTTCCGTCGGATTGGAATAGGGCAGTTCGAGCAGGTAGCGGCCGGCGGCGTCTGTGGATGCCTTCTGCTGCGGATGCCACTGCTCGCTCGCCACCCAGCGGGCGCTCTCGGGCGTGAAGCGCAGCTTCGCCCACTGCACCTTGGCGCCGGAGAAGATGCCGTAACCGGCGCCGAGCGTCGCGTCGAGATCGCGCTTGGATAATTCCTTCGCCCGCTGCTCGAGCGGCGTGGCGTGGCGGATGGCATCGACGGCGAAGCTGCGGATCTCCTTGCGCAGGTGGCACCAGGCGTCGAGATACCAGTTGTCGCGGTAATGAACGAGGCGTTGCGGCGAGACCTCTCGCTCGGTCTCCTCGTCACGGGCACGGTTCCAGTGACGCAGGCGCAGGCGCCGGCGCTTGAGCAGGGTCGAGGCGATCAGCTCGAACCACTTCAGATCGGATTGGCGCTTCGCCGCATGGAGTATGCGGATGCGCCGCGCGATTTCTTCCGGCGCATCCTCCTGGCTGCCGAGCAGGCTCTTGAGGCGGGCCTGCAGCGGCGCGATGTGCGGCCCGAGCAGTCCCGGCTGCACATCCTCGAGGAGGTTCTGCATGGTCAGCAGCGCGTGGATTTCGGACGAGTTGAACCAGAGGCCGGGGAGTTCGAAGCGCGGCGCATCGCGGTCCGGCGCCGCGAAGTGGTAGCCGTTGTTGTCGCGGTCGTAGACGATCGGGGCATGCAGGCGATCGCGCAGGTACTGCAAGTCGCGCTTGACGGTGGCGCGGGAGACGCCGAGGGCCGTCTGTATCTGCGCGAAGGTGGCGAACCTGCGCTCCTGCAGCAGCTGTTCGATCTTGTAGAAGCGCTCGGTGCGGTCCATCGGAGCTTGTGTGAGCTTGCGCGAGAAAGCGGAGAGTGACGGCCGTAAACGCAAACCGCCCAGCCGGAAACGCGTTCGGGCCGGGCGGTCGCGATGCTGCGGGTATTACTTCTTCTTGGCGGCCTTCTTGCCAGCGACGGCGGCCTTGAAGGTAGCGCCGGCGGAGAACTTCGGCACGGTCGTGGCCGGGATCTTGATGGCGGCGCCGGTCTTCGGGTTCTTGCCGGTACGGGCGGCGCGCTTCGCGGACTTGAAGGTACCGAAGCCGATCAGGGCAACGGTGTCACCCTTCGACACGGTCTTGACTACGGCACCGATCATGGCGGACAGGGCGCGCTCGGCGGCGGCCTTGCTGATGTCGGCTTCCTTGGCGGCGATTTCAATCAGTTCCGATTTGTTCATGCAAATTCCTCCGGTGTGAAAATCAGGTATGGCGCTGAGCCGAGCCGATTCTATACCCGCTCCCGCGAGGTTTTGTGAGGCTTCATGCACTTTGTCGGGATTTTTTTGTTGTGCGTTGCCGCAGGGCAACGCCGCGGCGAGACCTGTCGGCGGTAGGATGAGGCTCGATCTTGGCAGGGTCCGGCTGGTTTTTTCGGGCATTGAACGGCAAGAGGGAGCGAACATGGTGGCAAGGAATCCGGGTGTCGCGGCGGAGCTGGAACGGCTGGCGGGTGTTGGCGCGCGATGGCTGCTTCTGCTCCTGTGGTGTCTGGTGCTGCCGGCGAGCGCCGCGCCGAAGGCACCCGAGGAGGGCCTCGACTACGACGTCGTCGAGCCGTCGGCCAAACGTGGGGGCCCGGGTGCCGATGGGCGCGTCGAGGTCGCCGAATTCTTTTGGTATCAGTGCCCGCACTGCAACGCGCTGACCGCGCTGATCGAGCCATGGGCGCAGCGGCAGCGCGAGCGGGTGCGCTTCGTGCGGCTGCCGCTGGCGCTGAATTCCGCCTATGCCGCGCAGGACCGGCTCTATTTCGCACTGGAGGAACTGGGCCTGGTCGAGCGGCTGCACGCGACGGTCTTTCAGGCGATCCACGAAGACGGCGTGAAGCTCAAGACGGTGGGGCAGATGGCGGAGTTCCTGCGCGACGAGGGCGTGCCGCGGGCGCGTTTCGAGAAGGCGATGCGCTCGCCCAGGGTCCGCGCCGGCGTCGCCCGCGCGCGCGACCTCGCTTCGCACTACCTCATCGCCGAGGTGCCGACGCTGCTGGTCGATGGCCGCTACCTGACTTCGGCCGGCCATGTCGGCGGCAGCCAGGCCGATGCCATCGCTGTCGTCGAATGGCTGGTGCGGCGTGTCGAGGAGGAACGCCGCGCCGGTCGCCGCTAGCGTCGACCGAACAGCAGGTTCAATACCAGGCCGAGGCAGGAGATGAAGAAGGCGGCGAGCATCGCCGCGCCGAAGCCGCCGACCTGAAAGCCCGGTACCACGGCGGCGACCAGCAGCAGGAGCAGGGCGTTGATCACCAGCAGGAACAGACCGAGGGTCAGCACCGTGAGCGGCAGCGTCAGCAACACCAGCACCGGCTTGATCACCGTGTGGGCGATGCCGAACAGCAGGCCCGCCAACAGCAGCGGCGTCGCGCCGCTGTAACGGACGCTGTCGAATAATTCGGCGGCGGTCCACAACAGCAGGGTGTTGACCGCCCAGAAGGTCAGCAGGCGCATCATCATCATTGATCTCTCTGGATGGCTACTTTAGCAGCCGGGCCGCGGCGCGGGCGACCAGCCAGTTGACGACCCCGGCGCGCGATTCCTTGAGATGGTCGGCGAGGCCATCGAGCTTACCCAGGGTGTCCGCATCGAGCACGAGCTCCACACGCTTCGCGCCCGTGGCGAGGCGACGGCGGCGGCTGTTCGCCGCGCGTTCGCTCGCCGCTACCGCGACCTTGGCGCGAGGGCGTCCGCGGCGCGACATCCCCGGCAGGAAGGCCTGCGGGTTGCTGCCGGTTTGCGTTCGCTTGCCTTTGACGGGTTTGCTCTTCGTCGTCGCACCCCTGCGATTCGGAATAGTCGCAGCCGGCAACGTTAAATTGGCATCATCGAGTGGCAGATCGAGAGTATCGATTTTTTGTCGCTTACGTCGAGAAGTGGTCATGTCGGGAATGTTATCCGGAACCGGCTGCGTTTATTCTGTTGCATCACGACTGCCACGGCAAGGAAAAGCACAAGAAGCCGTAATCCGGGCATCATCCGCGCACAGATGACCCCGCCAGCTCCCACCGGACGTTTGATGCAGCAAGTGAGCGATCCCCGCAGCGACGAAGCCCTGATGCTCGCCTATCGCGACGGTGATGCGGCCGCGTTCGACCTGCTGTACGAGCGGTGGCGCGGTCGGCTCTATCGCTATCTGCTGCATCAGGTCGGCGCGGCGGCGATCGCCGACGAGATCTACCAGGACATCTGGATGCGGGTGATCGGCGCACGCGGGCATTACGAGGTGACGGCCAGGTTTTCGACCTGGCTGTTCCGCATCGCCCGCAATCGCCTGGTCGATCACTGGCGCCGCCTCGGGCGCGAGATCGTCGACACGGCGGCCGACTTCGAGGCGACGGACCCCGAGGACGAGCCGGTGAATGTTCTGGTGACGGCGAGCGCCGCGCCCGAGGAGAACCCGGAGCGTCGAGCGGAACGCGCGCAACTGGCGACGCAACTGATCGCCGCCATCGAGGCGCTGCCAACGCTGCAGCGGGACGCCTTCCTGATGGCGGAGGAGGGCGGGATGACGCTCGAGGAAATCGCCGCGGCCACCGGCACCGGCCGCGAAACCGTGAAAAGCCGCCTGCGCTATGCGCTGGTCAAGCTCCGCAGCCAACTGGGACACTGGCGATGACGAACGATCCGATCAAGGACAGCGAAATTTCCGCGCTCTATCGCGAGGGGGCGAAGGCGGAGCCGCCGCCGGTGCTCGACGCGGCCATCCGCGCCGCCGCGCACGAGGCGCTGACCGAACGGCCGGCCGCGGCGCTGCGACCGCAGCCCTGGTGGGAGCGCTGGCGCCTGCCCGTCGGCGTGTTCGCCACGCTGGTGCTGACCTTCTCTCTCACCTTGCTGGTGGAGCGGGAGCGGGCGCGCGATATCGAACCGGCGCCGCCGGCCGTGCCCGCGCCCGCGCGAGTCGACGAGCCTGCGGCGGAAAAGTCGCCGCCGGCCGTTGCGGACGAAGCGCAGCCGCAGAGGGTGGCCCCGCCGCCGCAAAAGTCGGCGCCGGCGATACGGCGCGACGCGCTGCCGCAGCGATCACGGTCAGCCGAGGCCGCCGCACCCGCCGCGACAGCGCCTGAGCCAATCTCGCCGCCCGTGCTCGGTGGCGCAGCGGCGCCGGCGGCGGCCGAGCAGCGCAGCAGCGTCGAGACACTCCAGGCCAGGCCGGCCGCCGAGGGTGCTATGGCCGATCGCGTGGCTCCGGCGGCGGTGCAGATGAAACGCGAAGCCAAGGCGGCCGCCCCGGCAGCGCGTTCGCCCGAGGCCTGGCTGGAAGAGATCCGCCGGTTGCGCCGCGAGGGCCGCGCGGCCGAGGCGCAGGCGCAACTGGAGGAATTCCGGCGGGCCCATCCCGACTTCGTCCTGCCGGACGACCTGAAGCGCTAGGGCCTGTTCACAATCAAGCGACGGTGGCGCTGGAGACAAATCCGGATGCGATGCAAGGCGCGGCGACGCGGCGATGCGTGTGCCTCGCAAGGAGCCGCAACGCTGCAGCGCGCCGGATTTGTCCCAGCCCTGCGGGTTGAGGCCGGAAGCGGCGCCTGCCACGTTGTCGGGCTTGCCAAGGGATCACCATTGGCTGCACCCTCCGCCTCGCAGTCATCCGCTTCCGGCCTCAACGCCATCCGCCGCATGATTGTGAACAGGCCCTAGGCCGGCCGATGGCGAACGCGGTTTAACCCCGTTCGTCGCCGCGCCTCGTTGAAGGGAGTGCAAGCCCCCTTTTTCGAGGAGAAGAACATGAAAAAACTGCTGACCCTGCTGGCTGCCACCTGGCTCACCGGCTGCGCCAACATCGCCGACGCCGGCGCCCTGCTCGACGTCGCCGTCATCAACCGCTCGAGCGGCGAGCGCATGACCACCTACCGCCATGGCGGCCGCCTCTACGTCGCCGGGACCCCGGGCGATCGCTACGCCGTCGAACTGCGCAATCGCAGCGGCGCCCGCGTGCTCGCCGTGCTTTCGGTCGACGGCGTCAATGCCGTCACCGGGCAGACGGCCGCGCCGCGGCAGTCGGGCTACGTGCTCGATGCCGGGTCGAGCGCCGAGATCAGCGGCTGGCGCAAGAGCATGGACGACGTCGCCGCCTTCTATTTCACGGCGCTGCCCGACTCCTATGCCGCCCGCACCGATCGCCCCGACCATGTCGGCGTCATCGGCGTCGCCGTGTTCCGCGAGCGCGTCGAGCCGCGCGTCGAGGAACAGCCGCCCGCGCTGGCGAAATCGGAAACGCTCGGTGCCGCGCGCGCGGTGCCGGCAGCGCCCGCCGCCGCGCAGGAAAGCAGGAGCGCGGCGCTCGCGGATCGCCTTGGTACCGGCCACGGCGAACGCATCGCCGAAGGGACGCGCTACACGGATTTCCGCCGCGAAAGCACGCGGCCGGTCGAGACCATCACCATCCATTACGATTCCTATCGCAATCTCGTCGCGCGTGGCATCGTGCCGTCACCGTCGCGCCTGCCGCAGCCCTTCCCCGGCGGCTTCGTCCCCGACCCGCGCGGGTGAGCGGCGCTCAATTCGGTCGCCGCGCCTGCTGCCAGGCCAGCACGGCCTGGCCGGCTGCGGCAAGGATCTCGCGGTGGCGCTGCGCCGGCAGGGACAGGCGCAGGGACTCGAACAATCGCTGCGTCGTTTCCTGCGGCAGGGGCGCGTTCTGGCTCAGCAGCCTGATCTGGACGTGAGCCAGCGCATCGGCCACCAGTCGCCAGCCGACCAGGGGCATGCGCTCGATCAGCGCCAGCATCATGCCGCCCAGGCCGCGCATGATGCGTGCGGCTTCGGCGCGATCGTCGCAGGCCGCCATCGCGTGCCACAGCGCCAGATGGATGGCGCGGCGCAACTCGACCTTGAAGTCGATCGCATGCATTTCCTCGCGCTCCACGCTCTCGAACTGCTGCTGGAAGCGGGCATCGGCGACCACATCGAGCCCGGCGCGCAGCGCGCCGAGCAGGGCGCTCGGGCCCGGCAGCTGCGTCAGCTCGAAGGCCTGCGAGTACGCCAGCGCCCATTGATCGATGCCGCTGGCGAGCAGCGCCTGGCGCAGGGCGCGAGCCTCCTCGCTGCCTGCCGCCGAGCACCATTCGCGACAGCCGATCTCGAGTTCCGCGACGCCCGCAGCGAGGGCCGCCGGCTTGCCCTCGACGCTCAGGCGAAACAGGCGGGCGAAGGCATCATGGGCCATGCGCGCTGCCTGCCGCTGGTCCTCGGGTGGCACCAGTGGGGCGAGGGGATCGTCCGGAAGGGAGGGGGCGTGGGTCACGGCCGCGAGGAAGGAAACGGAACAGGGGTGGGGCGCTATTATCCCGCACCATGAACCCCGACGTTCTCGCGCCCTTCGCCCTGGCCGCCGCCCTGTCGGCGGCCGCAGGCCTGCGCTTCTATGGCGTGGTGTTCTTCGTCGGCCTGCTCGGCAGTCTCGGCGTCATCGAATTGCCGGGCGAGCTGCGCCTGCTGTGCCATCCCGCCGTCGTCGCCGTTTCCGGACTGCTGTTCGCGCTGGAATTCACGGCCGACAAGATTCCACTGGTGGATTCTCTCTGGGATGCCTTCAACACCTTCGTCCGTGTGCCCGGCGGCGCGCTGCTGGCGGCGCTGGCATTGGCCAATTTCGACAGCGGCCTGGTCGCCGCAGCGGCGCTGCTCGGCGGCGTGCTCGCCGGCGGCACGCACGTCGCCAAGATGGGCACCCGTGCCACGCTGAATCTCTCGCCCGAACCGTTCAGCAACTGGCTCGCCTCCCTCGCCGAGGACGGGCTCGGTCTCGGCCTGTTGGTGCTGGCCATCGCCCATCCGATCGTCTTCCTGCTCGCCTTCGCGCCGTTCCTGCTGCTGCTGGTCTGGGTGCTGGCGAAGGTGGCGCGGCTGGCACTCGGGGTGATACGCCGTCGCGTCGTCGCTCGGCCACGGCAGCAGCGATGACGGAGTCCGCGCCCAGGACCTGGTTCGTCTACCTGATCGAATGTCGAGACGGCAGCATCTACACCGGCATCACCACCGATGTCGCGGCCCGCTATGCGGCACACGCGGCGGGCAAGGGCGCCCGCTACACGCGCTCGCACCCGCCGCTGCGCTTGCTGGGAAGCGAGGTCCATCCCGATCGCTCGGCGGCGGCGAAGGCCGAATACCGCATCAAGCGATTGATGCCGGCCGAAAAGCTCGCTTACGCGGCGCGGATGAGCAAAGTGGCGTGAGATCTCAGCGGGCGCTGTCGCCCTGGGCCGTGTAGCGCAGCTGCTTCAGGTCGTAGCCCTGGTCGGCCGCCGCCTTGAGGGCCGCGTCGAGCATTTCCTGCGGCAATTGCGGCGTGCGCGACAAAACCCAGAGGAAGCGCCGGTTCGGATTGCCGACCACGGCCCAGCGATAGTCGGGATCGAGCCCGATCACCCAGTAGTCGGAGCGGAAGGGCCAGAAGAAGGACACCTTGAGGCGGGCGTTGTTGCTGCCCTCGACTACGGTGGCCGAACCCTTGGCTTCGTCGAAGCCGCTGTCGGTGCGGCAGCGGTTGGTGACGCTGACGCTGCCGTCGGGCGCCAGCGCGTATTCGGCCGTGGTGTCGCCGACGCAGTCGCGCTGGAAGAACATCGGGAAGGAACCGATCTCGAACCACTTGCCGACGTAGCGGCTGATGTCGACCTGGGCCACGGAGGCCACCGCAGTTTCGGCGTGAGCGGGCAGCGGAAGCCAGGCCAGGGCGAGGAAAAGCAGGCGCGACGCGACGGAATGGAACATGGCGGAACTTTATACGAAAGACAGAGGGAGATGCATGAATCCGGTACCGTGTATCGGGTACTTTTCCCCGTCTATTCCTGCATTTGGATCGAGGCGTCGGCCATTTGAAACATGTTGTTGCAAATCGGCGTTGAACCATTCTCCCGCGGCCCCATCTACCTAGACATTCGAGAAACAACAACGACGGAGAGACGAATGGAGTCAGACGCGATTCAGAAGTTCCTTACCGATTCACGGCGCTACCTGGGCCGCTAAGCACGAGTTCCCATGGTGGCGGGAAGACGCCAATTTCAGCGAAGAGACGCAGGAGCAGCAAATGAACCAGCAAGCCATCAGCCTGATCGACGTCCTCATGCCGCCGGGAAACCGCTGGCTGATGGAGCTTTCGCGTCGCAAGGCCGATCTTCCCCCCGGCGTGCGCATCGTCCGCTTCAGCGAAAACGACGATGCGAGCGAGGCCGATGAGAGTGACGCCGGTGCCGCCGCCGAAGCCAAGCGAGGCAAGAAGATCGCGGCCTGAAGCCGCCACGCTCAGGGTTTGAGGTCCAGCACCGGCGTATCGGCATAGGCGTCGATGCCGTCGATCTCGATGACGTTGTCGTGCACCGCCAGTACGTTCACGCTGCTCTGGGCGATGAGGTTGGGGCGGAAGGGCGAGCGCGTGGCGAACACGCCGCGCAGCGGGCGGCTGCTGTCGCCGCGCGGATGGACCTGGAGGATGGATCGCTTCTCCGGGCTGTCGTTGCGGTCGAACCAGTAGAACACCCACATGGTCTTTAACTCGTCGACGCCGAGCAGAGCCGGCTGGTAGCGCTTGTCGATGACGATGAAGGTCTTGCCGCCGCTCTTCCTGATCCAGCCGACCGGGCTCACCGTGTACGCCGGCGTCGCCTGCACCTGCTCGGCGGCGAGGCCAGGTGGAGCCCAGGCGATCAGGCCGAGCAGCAGCGCGGCCGCGAGGTGACGGCAGGCCGATTTCGTTTCGGCGCGGCGTGTCATCGCTTTACCTCGGCCTCGAGCAGTTCGGTGTCCTCGTGGGCGTAGGCCGGGCTGCAGCAGCAGAGAATGCGCAGAGGCACCGCGCCGATGGCCTCGATGCAATGCGCCGTGCCCGGCGCAATCAGCACGCTGTCGCCGGCGGCGACGTCGAAGGTGTCCGCGCCCAGCGTCATGCGGCCGCTGCCGGCGGTGACGTGGTAGATCTCCTCGGTCATGCCATGGCGATGCAGCAGGGTGCGCGTGCCCGCAGGCACCGTCGCCTCGGCCAGGCTCTGCCGGCGCCCGCCGTGCAGCGAGGGGTGCATCAGTTCGCGGATTTCGGAGCCGTCCCGGGTGACGTAGGCCGGGATGTCGGCGTAGCGGGTCTTCATTGGTATCCTCCGGCCGTCGAGTATAGCGGCGGAGCCTGCCATGCCCCAACAACGCACCATCCTCATCACCGGCGTCAGCCGCGGGCTCGGCCGCGCGCTGGCGCTGAAATTCGCCGCGAGCGGCCACGTCGTCGTCGGTTGCGGCCGCTCGGCCGAAGCGCTGGCAGCACTGCGCCGCGAGATCGGCAAGCAGGGCCACTTCCAGGTCGTCGACGTCGCCAGCGACCGCCAGGTCGCCCACTGGGCGCAGAAGGTCATCGACACCGTCGGCGCGCCCGACCTGCTGCTCAACAACGCCGCGCTGATCAACCGCAACGCCCCGCTGTGGCAGGTGCCGGCCGCCGAGTTCTCCGACGTGATCGACGTCAACATCAAGGGCGTGGCCAACGTGCTGCGACATTTTCTGCCGGCGATGGTCGCACGCAAGTCCGGCGTGATCGTCAATTTCAGCTCGGGCTGGGGTCGTGCGACCGACGCCGAGGTCGCACCCTACTGCGCCACCAAGTGGGCGATCGAAGGCATGACGCGGGCCCTGGCGCAGGAGCTGCCGCGCGGCATGGCGGCGGTCCCGCTCAATCCCGGCATCATTGACACGGCGATGCTGCGCAGCTGCTTCGGCGCCGATGCCGGGCACTACCCGACGGCCGACGAATGGGCCGAGACCGCCGCGCCCTTCCTGCTCAGGCTCGGCGCGGCCGACAACGGCAAGGCGCTGACGGCGCCCGGCGGCTGAAGGCCGTCAGCGCACCCAACTCACCACGTCCGCGAGCGGCTGCCGCGTTTTGGCCGGCTGCGGATTGATGCGGTAGCCGAAGGCCAGCATCACAGCGAGGCCGAACTCGCCCGTGTCGAGCACGCCGGCCTCCTGCAGGATCGCCTCCGTTCCCGCCATTTCGAAGCCCTCGATCGGGCAGGAATCGATGCCGAGCAGCGCGGCCGCAGTCATCAAGTTGCCGAGCGCGATGTAGGTCTGCTTGGCCGCCCAGTCTTCGAGCTGGCGCCCGCTGTCGAGGACGTGATGGTCGGTCTGCTGGAACTTGCCGACGCGCGCGCGCTTGGCCTGCTGCACGTCGTCGTTGAGCTTCTGTACGTCGGTCATCATGTGGCGCACGTGCGCCGAGTCGAAGCGCATGTCCTTGCGGTAGAGCAGGGCGAGGTAGTGGCTGGCCGTGGGCAGCGTGCCCTGCGCGCCCCAGACGGTGGCGAGGAGCTTCTGGCGCAGGGCGGGGTTCTGGATCACCACGAACTTCCACGGCTCGAGGCCAAAGGAACTCGGCGACAGCCGTCCGCACTCGAGGATGGCGTCGAAGTCGGCGTCGGGAATCTTGCGCTGGGGGTCGAACTGCTTGCAGGCGTGGCGGAAGCGGAAGGCGGACAGGACATCGTCGCGGGTGGTCATGATCAGGCTCCGGAAAGTCGTGGCGGCGGGATTTTACGTCGGGGTCGCCGTAACGCATCGGCGATAATTGCAGCGATGAGCTTCCTCTCGACCGTCTTCGCGCGGGCGCTGGCCTCGCGCAACTACCGGCTCTACTTCGCCGGCCAGCTGGTGTCGCTCGCCGGTACCTGGATGCAGCAGATCGCGATGATCTGGCTCGCCTACCGCCTGTCGAACTCGGCGGCCGTGCTCGGCATGGTCGGCTTCGCCAGCCAGATCCCGATCCTGCTGTTCGGCCCCTTCGCCGGCGTGCTCACCGACCGCTTCGACCGCCGTCGCATCCTCATCGTCACGCAGTTCCTTTCCATGCTGCAGGCCGTCGCGCTGACCTGGCTGACCTTCGCCGGCCGCGCCTCGCCGGAATGGCTGATCGGGCTGGCCTTCGTCCTCGGCAGCATCAACGCCCTCGACCTGCCGGCGCGGCAGGCGTTCTCGGCCCAACTCGTCGAAAGGCGCGAGGACCTGGCCAACGCGATCGCCCTGAATTCGATGCTGATGAACGGCGCCCGCTTCGTCGGCCCGGCACTCGCCGGTTTTGCCGTCGCCACCATCGGCGAGGCCTGGTGCTTCGCCATCAACGCCACCTCCTACCTGGCCGTGATCGTCGCGCTGCTGGCCATCGACGCCAAGGCCAACGTGCCCCACGATACACCGGCGTGGCGAGCCTTCCGCGAGGGCGTCGGCTACGTCTGGAGCCATGCCGACATCCGGCCGCGCCTCTTCATGGTCGCGGCGGTCAGTTTCCTCGTCACGCCCTACGCCGTGCTGATGCCGCTCTTCGCCAGCGAGATCTTCGGCGGCGACGCCCGCACCTACGGCCTGCTCATCGGCAGCGCGGGGGCCGGTTCGTTGCTGGCCGGGCTCTATCTCGCCAGCCGCAAGCACACGGAACGGCTGCCGCGCCGGGTGGGGGTCGCTGTGCTCGTCTCGGGCGCCGGCCTCACCGCCTTCGCCCTCAATCAACTGCTGGCGGTGGCCTTTCCCATCGTCATGGTGATGGGCTTCGCCATCATCACCGTCATCGCCGGCAGCAACACCCTGATCCAGATGCAGGTCGAGGACGTCTACCGCGGCCGCGTGATGGCCATCTTCTCCATGGCCTTTCTCGGCATCGCGCCCTTGGGCAGTTTCGCCGTCGGCCATCTGGCGCACGCGATCGGCGTGCAGCCGGCGCTGTTCGCCTGCGGCCTCGGCACCCTCGCCGTCGGCTGGGCGGCGCGAAACATCGGCATGAAGGCGGTGCGGCGGGAAGGCCCGCTTTAGAGTGCCGGCGGCCGCTTCACCGCCGGCAGCAGCCACACCAGCAGCAGCGGCAGCAGCGGAATGCTCAGTGCGAACACCAGCCAGAGCGCGACCGAACGGCCCTTCTTCTTCGCCAGCATGACGGTGGGGATCGCGGCCGCGAGGGTCAGCACCGTCAGCAGCACCATGCTGGCGGCGGCGGCTTCCGCGGTCTCGGGGCTGATGCCGAGCTGGCTCAGCAGGGCGACGGTGTTCGGATCAAGCATGGCTCGCGCTCCTTACTCGGTGACGACCGGATACTTCGCCTTCGTCCATTCCTCCCACTTCATGTCGACGGCGGTGACGTTGCCCAGTTTCAGGTCCTGCAGGGCCTTCGTCGCGAGGATGCTGCGCGAGCCGGTGCTGCAATAGACGGTGATCTTCTTCCGGGTGTCGAGGTTCTCCGGATGGCCGAGGTGCGGCCACACCTTGAACTCGATCTGGCCGCGGGGCAGGTTGATGGCGCCCGGCACGTGGCCATCGGCGAATTCCGCCGGCTCGCGCACATCCACGATCAGCCCGGCGCCCTTCTTGTCCAGTGTCGCCTTGAAGGTCTTGGCGTCGATGGTCTTGACCTGCTTCCTGGCCTTGGCGACCAGTTCGGTGACGGACGGCGGATAGTTCTGCGCCCAAGTCGCGGCTGGAAGCAGCAGGGCGATGACGAGAAATGGTGCGAGTCCTTTGGACATGGCTGATATTCCGATGAGAGGCGAGAGGTTGGAACAGTCTAGGAAAAACCTGGCGGCTGGGCAATCGCCACGTTAAACGGCGCCATCCGGTGAATTTTCCTGCATGTTCGCGCCTTCGGATTCCGCCGTCCGGGTGCAAGCTTTCGACGCATTTTCGCTAAACCGAATTCGAATCCTGGCGGCTCACGGGTGGGGCCGTCGGGATCCGAATGCCATCGCCGGAGGCCGGGTCGGGATCGACCGTTCTATACTTTGGCCGTGTCCAATCCTCCGAGGCTCATCATGCCCCATTCCTCCAGCAATGAACTCGCGGCAGGCGAAGTCATGGACCGCGAGCACCAGGTGCAGACGGGACTGGTCGAAGCCCTCTGCAACGCCGTCGAACGCGGCGAGGATGCGTCAAAGGTCGAGGAGATCCTCGATCGGCTGCTCGCCTACACCTCGGCGCACTTCATGTCGGAGGAGCTGCTCATGCGGCTCGCCAGCTATGACGACTACGAAGACCACGTCGCCGACCACATCCGCGCGATGGATGAGCTCGACGCCATCCTCTCTCATCACCGGGCCGGGCAGCCCGCGCTCATGCTCGAAAAGGCGCGGGCCATCGACGGTTTCCTACGCCAGCATATCGCCACGCGCGATGCCCGTTTCGCCGCGTGGGCGCCGCCGCGCCAACCCTGAGTTCGGCTGCGGCGCGGCAGGCGCGAGTCGTGGAAACCCCCGCGCAGGTCTGCATCGCCCGCCACGGCGAAACCGACTGGAACGCCGCGGGCATCCTGCAGGGCTGGATCGACGTCCCGCTCAACGATGGCGGCCGGCGCAAGGCGCGGGAGATGGCGGCGGCCTTCGCCGACGCCGGGTTCTCGGCGATCTGGTCGAGCCCGTTGAGCCGGGCGCTGGAAACCGCGGAAATCATCGCGCGGGCCCTGCGCCTGCCGCCGCCGCTCTGCCACGTGGGCCTCAAGGAAAGGCATTTCGGCGCGATCCAGGGCATTCCCAAGCTCGAAGTGGGCGAGTCGAACCCGATACTCCTGCAGCAGATACTCAGGCGCAATCCCGCCACCGTCTTCGACGCGGGCGAATCCATGGATGAGTTCGCCGACCGGGTGCTCGGGGCGATACTGGCGATCGGCGCGGTGCACGGCGGCGAGCGCGTGCTGGTGATCATCCACGGCTGGGTGATGGACGTCATCACGCGCCACATCCAGGGCCTGCCGCGAAACGCCATCCTCGGTTCCAAGCGCAAGCACGGCACCAGCCTGTGGCTGGAGGCGACCGCCCAGGAAATCCGCGGTTCAGGCTAGCGCGATCCAGTCGCCGAAGGCCGCGGCCTGGCCGACGGTGCGGCCCGCGTCGATCAAATTCCATACCGTCGCGCCGGCGATGCGAAAACGCCTGCCGCTGGACGCGATGCGCACGCCGGCATAGTCGTCGATGTAGTCCTGGCGGGCGACGCGCGCCAGCAGGCGCTGCCTTTCCTCGCGGGCGAGCGGCTCGGCGGATTGGCGCGAGGGCAGCCGCACCATTTCCTGCCAGGACATCTCGAACAATTCCTGCGCCGCCAGGTTGGCGTAGAAGAACACCGGGTCGGGCGCCGCGTCGTGGGCCAATATGACGAAGGGCGCATGGTAGAGGCGCCTCGCCGTGTCGCCGTCATCCCCGCCGTCGGGCAGCAGCGGTCGTCGCAACAGCCGCAGATGACTCGAAGCGATCAGTTCCGCATGGGCGGCCTGGAAACCGTTGCCTTCGTCGGGTTCGCCGCGGTCGAATTCCATGGCGGCGTCGCTACTTCGAGCCGGTGCCTTCGATCCGCAACTGGCCGGGCTCGAGCGAGAGGAAGCGGGCGGGGCGACCTGCCTTGCGGTCGCCGTCGTCGCTGACGATGACGATGCGCTGCTGCCCGTCGACGATCGCCGGGCAGACTCCTTCGGCATGCTCGAAACCCGGCAGGCCGGGCACGGTGACGCGGCGGGGCCCATCGTCCGGCCGCCCGCTCCAGAACCACAGGCGGAACTGCGTCTGCTCCTTGGCGATCGGGCCGCTGATCACCAGATAGCCGGCGAGGGCCGGGACGTAGGCCATGCCGCGAATGCCGTGGCCGCCGAGGTCGAGCGTGTCCAGGCGCGGCGAAATCCGTGGCGCCGCGCCGGCCTCGAAGATTTCCCGCGGATTCTCGATGGCCGCGACGAGCGCGCGGCGAGCACGCAGCGGACTGCGAAAGCCAACCAGCAGGCGCTGGCCGTCCGGCGCCATCTCCAGTCCTTCGATGTTGAGACCGCCCTCCGCCTTGACGTCGGCGATTTCCGCGGCGGCGGCCAGCACCGGGTGTGCCGCGGTCAGCGCGGCCTTCAGCCCCTTCACCACCAAGGGTGCCACGGCGCGGTCGCCCTCGATGCGAAAGCGAATCAGCTTCTCGCGCGACTTCTTCTCCTCGCCGTCGGCGTTGCGGGAATGCGAGGTGATGGTGTAAACGAAGCCGGCCGAATCGGCGGTGATGCCTTCCAGATCGTCCAGCTTGGACAATGCGGCATGGGCATTCGGCCCTGGCAAGAGCAGCGGGGTGGCGGCCGAAGCGCCGCCCGCACGGAGGGTGAGCAAAGTGAAGGGGTGCGCCTTCTCGTCCTCGGCGACGAGGAAGCGGCCGTCCGGCAATTGCTGGATGGCGGAAGGCTCGAAAACGCCGGTCAGTGCGCTGAACATGAAGAGAGGGCCCAAGTTCATGGGCGGCGCTGCGCCTTCACCGGAAACCGATGCAAGCCGCCCGGGCTACGCCTTCTTCACGAATTCGGATTTCAGCCCCATCGCGCCGATGCCGTCGATCTTGCAGTCGATGTCGTGATCGCCGTCGACCAGGCGGATGTTCTTCACTTTCGTCCCGACCTTGACCACCGACGACGAGCCCTTGACCTTCAGATCCTTGATCACCGTCACGCTGTCGCCGTCCCGCAGCTCGTTGCCGTTGGCGTCGCGCACGACGCGCCGGTCAATGCCGCTCTCCGGCGCCTCCTTCGACCACTCGTGCGCGCATTCCGGACAGACGAACATGGTGACGTCTTCGTAGGTGAAGCCGGAGCCGCACTGCGGGCATTTCGGCATCTCGCTCATCGGGGGAATCAGCAATTCGCGGTCACCGGCTCGGCTTGCGGCCGGGCGTCGCCGGCGGGATATAGCCCGAGATGCGGCAAAGGGTGGCTTCGAACGGCTTCCCGTCGTTGAATCGCGTCACGCGGCAGCGCGAAATCTCGCCGCGGTCCGACAGGTCCGAGAGGGAGACGAGCACCTTGGGCAGGGGAATGCCGGTGGCGGCGGCGATCTCCGAGTCCAGGAGCTGGCCATGCTTCTTGAGGTACGTGAGGATTGGCGTGTTGTCCATTGGAGTTATCGGCCTTGAGTGAGCGGAAAGGGTTGCGCAGGGATGCGTGGAGCGGAAAACGAAAAGGCCCCGCAAGGCGTGAAACCTGCAGGGCTGTGCTGTTCTTGGCTCCCCCGTCTGGGTTCGAAGCAGGGATCTTCCAATCGACGGAAGAATCCAACTTCCCCGCATCGGTTGCGAAGCAGGGGGCATTGTACGCGATTTCCGGGGTTCACGCCCCCGGATATCGTCCGGCCGGCCCGAAACCGGGCACGGCCTCAGTCCAGGGCTTGCAGGAAACGCTCGCGGGCAGCCGCCAGCGCGGGCCGCCGGTCCTCGGGCAGCCGGCTCTGGCACTCCGCGTAGAACGTTTCGAAGGCCTCGAGGACCTTCGGCCGCGACAAGGCATCGCCTTCCGGCTTCTCGCGAGCGCCCTCGACCGCTCCGAGCGGCTTGAGCACGGCGTACTTCGGGATGAGGCGCTGCCCCCCTTTGCCCGTGGCGAACAAGGGGCCGGTCTTCACATATTCGTCGCCCTCGTACTCGAAACGGGCGCCGGTCGGCAACTGGTGGATCTTCATGGGGCGTCGTCGGACGGTATCGTGCCGATCCGAACCGTCGGCTTCCGTCCTCAGTGGATCGTCTGCGCCTCGAACTCCACATCCATGCCGACGATGGTATCGAGCACGGTGCCCACCATATCGACATCGGTATCGGACCACTCGGCCTCCGGGGCGGCCGATTTCGTCGTCAACGGCGCGATGTCAAAATCGACGAATGCATCGCCGATCTTCAGCACTTCCATTCCCGACGGGTGCTCCACCAGTTCCCAGTCGTCGGGCACTTCCAGTTCGGCGCGAATCACTACGGTCAGGGTCTTCATGGGGGAACTCCTTGGGCTAAGACGCCACTTTAACAGGGCAATCCGACTCGCTGACGGAAAGCAGGCCGCGGGATGGGCTAATCCGCCTCGAAGCGGAATTGCTCACCGAGGTGGCCGCCGATGAAGATGGTGTCTCCCGGCCGCAGCGGGACTTCGCTGATCGAAGTGCGCAACTGGGCATTGAGGAAGGTGCCGTTCGTCGATTGCATGTCGCGCAGGGTGACTTTGCCTTCGACCATGCCGATCCAGGCATGCTGGCCCGAGACGCAGCTATCCGTCAGCACGATGTCGCAGGACGAACTGCGCCCGAGGGTGATGCCGGCCGCGGCGATCGGGAAGCTCTGCCCCTTCTGCTTGCCGGTCAGGCCCACCAGATGCACGCCCCTCAGCGTCATCGTCGGCACGTCTTCGCTCTTTCGCGGTGCTGCCGGCGTCGTGGCCTGACCCGGACGCATGTAGACCATCGTCGCATCACTGTCGAAGGGTTGCGGTTCCGCAGCCGGCTTCGGCGTGGCCGGGGCATCGATGATCGTGATCGACGCGGGATGGGCTTGCTCCTGGTCGGGCTGCTCACCGCCGCGCGAACGCATCCGGAACATGACAGCGGCGATCACGACGACGGCGACCAGGGCGAGCGAGACGTAGATGAGCATGGTTTGGCGATCCAGGGGCCGGGGAGCCCCGATTTATACCGGCAGCCGCTCGTTTTGCAAACCGAGGCGGGCGAGGAAGGCGCCTTCTTTGCCCGGCGGCAGGGGAACGCGTACACGGTGGCCGCTGCCCGGCGCCGCATCGGTCGGCGTCGCCGTCCCGTCGGCGCCGACTTTTTCCATGCGCTCGACCTGGACGACCAAATTGCCGTCGGGGTGGATCAGCTCGATCGCGTCGCCGACGCCGAAGCGGTTCTTGACCTCGATCTCCGCCCAACCCGAGCCGACATACTGGCTGAGATCGCCCACGTACTGACTATGGCCCATCTGCGACAGGCCGCTCAGGTAGTTCTGATGGTCGCCGTCGGGATGGCGTTCGTAGAAGCCGGCGGTGTAACCGCGATTGGCCAGATCGGCGAGGCCGGCGACCAGCCCGGCATCGAAGGCGCGGCCGGCGACGGCATCGTCGATCGCCTGACGATAGGCCTGGCAGGTGCGCGCCACGTAATAGGCCGACTTGGTGCGGCCCTCGATCTTCAGCGAGTCGACGCCTATCCCGACCAGCCGCCCGACATATTCGATGGCGCGCAGATCCTTCGAGTTGAGGATGTAGGTGCCGTGCTCGTCCTCCTCGATCGGCATCAGCTGGCCGGGCCGCGTCTCCTCCTCGATCAGCCAGACGTCGCCGGCCGCATTCGCCGCAGCGGGCTTGACGTCGTAGCTCCAGCGGCAGGAATTGGTGCAGCTGCCCTGGTTCGGGTCGCGGTGGTTGAAGTAGCCCGAGAGCAGGCAGCGGCCGGAATAGGCGACGCAGAGCGCGCCATGGACGAAGACCTCGAGTTCGGTGTCCGGGCATTCCTGGCGGATCTCGGCGATTTCGTCCAGGGACAGCTCGCGCGACAGGATGACCCGCGTCACGCCGATGGAACGCCAGAAGCGCACCGCGGCGTGGTTCACCGTGTTGGCCTGCACCGAGAGATGGATCGGCATCTCCGGCCAGGTCTCGCGGATCATCAGCATCAGGCCCGGATCGGCCATGATCAGCGCATCGGGTTTGAGCGCGACCACCGGCGCCATGTCCGCGAGGTAGGTCTTGAGCTTGGCGTTGTGCGGGAAGATGTTGCTGACGACGTAGAACCTGCCGCCGCGGCCATGCACCGTCGCTATGCCTTCGGCGAGCTTCTCGATGCGGCCGAATTCGTTGTTGCGCACGCGCAGGCTGTAGCGCGGCTGGCCGGCATAGACGGCCGTGGCGCCGTAGTCGAGCGCGGTCGCGGCCATGCGCAGGCTGCCGGCGGGGGCAAGGAGTTCGGGAAGTCTCATGTTTCGAATGGCGCGGGCCCATGCGGGCCCGCGCGGTTTCGCCTCGTGGCGTCGGTCGCCATTATCGCGCCGGTTGCGGCGCGGAGGCGTCCCTGGGTTCGGTTCGCGGCGCCGCGTCTGACCTGGGGCGTGATTCGTCACGCTGTTCGGGTGCCGGTCGCTTCTCCTCAGGCGCCTTCTTGCGTTCCGCTCGTGGCTTGTCGGTCGTCTCGGCCGGGCGGAGGCGGTCTCCGCCGTCCTTGGGTGCGGCCTTGGGTTCCGCGCGTGGTGTCGCGTCGGATTTGGCGCGCGCTTCGTCGCGACGCTCGGGCGCCGGACGCACATCGGCAGGCGGACTCTGGCGTTCCACGCGCTGCCTGTCGCCCGCGTCGGCCGGCCGGCGGTCGTCGCGGTCGGGTTTGGGAACGACGACGGGTGCTGGTCCCTGGCTTCGATCGGGCATCGGCCGGGCGGGCGGCGCCGCCACCGGCGCAGGGGCGGGCTGGGCCTGGCGTAGCGGCGGCGGCGATGGCGGTGCGGACGGCGGCCGCCTGTCGGGCTCCCATGCGCCGCCGTGTTGCCGCCAGTAATTTCCATCGCGCTCCCAGCGATGAGGCACCCAGTAATATCCGGGCCGCGGCGCTTCCCACCGGCCCGGCACCCACACGTAGCGGACGTTCGACCAGTTCCAGAAACCGTCGATCCAGACGTAGCCAGCGTAGGGCGGATATCCCGGATACTCGTAGGGAAGCGGCGGCGGTGCGACGATCACCGTCTGTTCATGGCGGTAATGGGGATCGTGCACGGGTTGAATGGTGCAGGCCCCCATCAATACCGAGGTCGTCGCCAGCGTTGTCAGCAGTAGTGCGTGTCTCATGTCACTCCCCTTGCCAAGTCGTCCGAAGCGGATCGCTTGTGTTCAAGAGAGCTAACGCCGTTGCGCGTGGATCGACATACGGTCTGCGGCAGCTATTACACAATCTTACAAAGGCGTGGCCGGAGCCGATGCCCCGCCCTGCCTAGCGTTTCGCCGGGGCCCTGCGCCAGCGGCCCTCCACCTTGAAGTGGCGATCGGGCTTGGCCTTGGGCATCAGAAGGTTCTTGCCCGGGGCCTTTTTCGAAGTCTTGTGCATCCGGACGGCCTCGCCGAGTTGCGACTGGGTCAGCACGATGGCGGGAAATTCCTCCGTCGGGCTGTAGGCGGCGAGTTCAGACTTGAGCGCGACGAGGAGTTCTTCCGTGCCGGCCTTCTTGTGCTGCTTCGCCATGATCGCATGGGCGGCGGCAGTCAGCGTGAAGCCGCCTTCCGCCGCGCTGATCAAGCCGACAGAGGATAGCCGCGCAATCGCGTCGCCCAGTTTGTCGACGAAAGGAATGGCCTCCTGGATCAGATCGGCGGCGGCCACGATCTCGACCAGTTCCGCAGGTCGTCGCTTCGACGAGAGCGTCGTGGCCATCAGGATGACTACATCGATATCGTGGACCGGGCGCATCGCGTGACCTTTTGAATGATTGTTCGAGTGCAACGATTGTAATGCCCGCTTATCATCGCAGCCCATGCCAAATCCGGTAACACCGCCCCGCTTGATCCTTGCCCCGATGGAGGGCCTGGCCGATGACATCCTGCGCGACGTATTGACCGGGGCAGGGGGCTACGACTGGTGCGTCACCGAGTTCGTCCGCGTCAGCGCCACCGTGTTGCCGCACTCCGCCTTCACGCGCATCAGTCCGGAACTCAATCGCGATTCGCGCACTCGCGCCGGCACCCCCGTGCGCGTGCAGCTGCTGGGGGGCGATCCTGCACTCCTCGCCGACAACGCCGCCCAGGTAGCGCAATTGCGTCCTGCCGGCATCGATCTCAACTTCGGCTGTCCGACGCCGCTGATCAACCGCAACCGGGGCGGCGCCGCGCTGCTGGACGACCCCGAGCTGTTGCACCGCATCGCCCTGGCCGTGCGCCAGGCCGTTCCGGCATATATCCCGGTGACCGCCAAGATGCGCCTGGGCATCCACGACGCCGGCCTGGCGATCGAGTGCGCCCAAGCCCTCGAGGCCGGCGGTGCCGAGGAGCTCGTGGTGCATGGCCGCACCAGGGAAGACGGCTATCGTCCGCCGGCGCGCTGGGACTGGATCGGCCGCGTCAGGGAGTCCGTGCGCGTGCCGGTGATCGCCAACGGCGAGGTGTGGAGCGTCGCCGACTACCACGCGATGCGCGCGGAGACCGGCTGCACCGACGTCATGCTCGGCCGCGGCGCGGTGGCCGACCCGCTCCTGGCCGGGCGCATTCGTTCAGGCGCGGGGGAGGGCGCCGACGACTGGCCGCAGATCGCCGGAATGATCCTCGACTTCTGGAGCCAAGTGCAGCGCAAGGTGCTGCCGCGCCAGGCTCCGGGCCGCCTCAAGCAGTGGCTGGGACTGATGCGCCGCATCCATCCCGAAGCCGAAAGGCTCTTCGTCGAGGTCAGGGAGTCGCGTCATGCCGATGAGGTCACGCCGGTGCTGATGCGGCGTCTTGCGGCGGCGGGCGGATGCGCCTGAGGGCGTATCCGCAGAATCCCGCCGATCGCCAGTCCGACTATTCCGGCAATCCGTTCAGCAGGAACATCGCTTTCAACACATCGCTGGGTTTGCCGATCGGCTCGAGCCAGGTCTTCAGGATTGGCGAAATATCGCCGCTGCGATAGAGGCGCGCCAGCGTACGGTCGACTGCGAGCCGAAAATCCGCATCACGGCGCATCGTCAATCCATAGGGCTCATAGGAAAACTGCATTTCGGAAATATCGAAGCCCTGTCCCTGCCCGCGCACCATCGCAGTCGTGATCAGCACCGTGCGATCGGCCGCATAGCCCGTTGCAGTCTTGTCGGCCAGAGCCTTCATGGCGGCATCATGATCGGCAACCTTGATAACGGTCATATCGAGTTTGCCCGCCCCAATCTGTTCCGCAAGAGTCTTTTCCGTCGTCGTTCCCGCGACCACGGCCACACGCTGCCCCTTCATTTCAGCCTCTGACCTGGGCGCCTCCCCCTGCCGGAACAGCAAGCTGGCGCCATCGACGTAGGTCATCAGGCTGAAGTCGAAATCGGCGCGGCGTGAGAGCGTCTGCGTCGTGTTGCCGCATTCCAGGTCGATCTCGCCATTTTTCAAGGCATCGAAGCGGCTTTTCGCCGTCACCGGCACCCAGCGCACGTTCAGCTTCGCCAGTTTCAGTTGCTTCGCCACATCGTCGGCAACGATCCGGCATAGATCGACGCTGTATCCGCGGGGTTGCTTGTCGTCGCCGACAAAGGAAAACGGGATCGAATTCTCGCGATAGCCGAGCTTGATGATGCCGCTGCTCTTGATCTTGGCCAGGGTCGTCTCTGCCATTGCGGGCAAGGTCATCGACATGCTCGCCACGAAGGCAGCACCGATCAATATGGATTTCTTTATGTGCATTTGATTTTCTCGCTGTTGTTGTTTGTATTGAAGAAGAAGGCCAGGCTTGGGCATGTCCGGCGGCCAGTGTATCCGGATATCGATTATCCAAGCCGGCGCCAGACCAGGCAGCGGTTGTTGGAAGGCATCGCGACATCCTCGGCCAGGGCCATGCCGGCGCGGCGGGCGAACGCGTCGAGGTCGTCGAAGTCGCGGATGCCCTGGTGCGGGGCGCCGGCCTTCAGCGACGCATCGAAGCGCGCATTGCTCTCGCTGGTGAACTTGCCGCCGTAGTTGAAGGGGCCGTAGGCGACGAAGAGCGCCTGCTCGACCAGCACCCCCGGCAGCGCGGCGAACATCGCCTCCACGGCGGACCAGGGCATGATGTGCAGGGTATTGGCCGTGAACACGGCATCGAAGCGCCGCGCCGGCCAGGGGCCGGTCACGTCCAGTTCGACGGGGGCGGGGGTATTCGGCAGGCCGGCCTCGGCCAGCCAGGCCCGTATGCCCGGCAGGTTTTCCGCCCGATCCGAGGTCTGCCAGCTCAGGTGGGGCAGAGCCGGGGCGAAATGCACCGCGTGCTGCCCCGTGCCGCTGCCGATCTCCAGCAACGACGTCCGCTCGGCCAGACGCTCGCGCAGCACCGCGAGTATCGGTTCGCGGTTCTTGTCGCAGGAAGGGGCGTAGGGCTTGTCCGGCATGCAGCGATTATGCCGCGACTATTCCAGCGGCAGCTCGCCCTGCGTCGATTCCGCAACCGCCGGTATCGCTTCGGGCTTCTGCAAGCCGCTGACGCGCACGCCCAGCAATCGCAGCTTCTTGTCCAGCGGCACCCGCCGCAGGCATTCGCCGGCCGCGCGGCGTATCGCCGTCGCGTCGCCGGTCGCGGCCGGCAGGGTCACATCGCGCGTCACCGTCTGGAAGTCGTCGTAGCGCAGCTTGATGCCGATCGTGCGCCCGACGACCCCCTTGCGGGCCAGGTCCCCGGCCACGCGCTGGCACAGGGCGGTGAAGATTTCGCCCAGCTGGTTCCGGTCCTTGCGCGGGTGGAGGTCGGTTTCGAAGGTGGTCTCGCGGCTGATCGACTTCGGCTCCGAGCGCGTCACCACCGGCCGGTCGTCGATGCCGTGCGCCGCCTCGTGCAACCAGGCGCCGTAGCTGCGGCCGAACTGCAGCTGCAGGAATTCCGGGTCCGCGGCGGCCAGTTCCGCGATGGTCGTGATGCCGAGGCCGGCCAGCTTCTCGCTCGCCTTCGGGCCGATGCCGTTGATCTTGCGCACCGGCAGCGGCCAGATGCGGGCGGGGATGTCGCCCATCCCCAGGAGGGTGATGCCGTCGGGCTTCTGCAGGTCGGAGCAGATCTTCGACAGCAGCTTGTTGGGGGTGATGCCGATCGAGCACGAGAGCCCCGTCGCGTCCTTCACCGCCTGCTTGATGCGGCGCGCCAGTTCCAGGGTTTCCCCGGGCACCTCGGTGAGGTCGATGTAGATCTCGTCGATGCCGCGATCCTCGATCTGCGGCGCGATGGCCGCGACGGCCGCCTTGAACAGGCGCGAATAGTGGCGGTAGGCATCGAAGTCGACCGGCAGCAGGATGGCGTCGGGGGCGAGGCGGGCCGCTGCCATCGTGCCCATGCCGGAATGCACGCCGAGCGCCCGCGCCTCGTAGGTCGCCGTGGTCAGCACGCCGCGCCCGACGTAATCGCGCAGCCGGGCGAAGCGGCGCGAGCCGTCGGGCAGTATCTCCGCCTGCTGCGCCCGGCGCCCGCCGATGGCAACCGGCTGGCCGCGCAGTTCGGGGTATTTCAGCAGCTCGACGGAAGCGTAGAACGCATCCATGTCGAGGTGGGCGATGCGGCGTTCCGGCATCATTCCGTTACGGCCGACGCAAGGGCGCGAGGATGTCCTTGAGCCCGTTGTGATCGATCTCCTGCATCAGCGCCAGCAGCCGGCCGATCTCGCCCTTGGGGAAGCCCGCCCGTGCGAACCAGTTGAGGTAATGCCCCGGCAGGTCGGCGATGAGCCTGCCCTTGTACTTGCCGAAGGGCATTTCGCGGGTGACGAGCAGTTCGAGGTCCTCGGGATTCATGGAAGCCAGATTGTTACCGGGTGTAAGACTTAAGCCAACCCTAAGAATTCGTCGGTAGCATCCATCCTGACGTTGTGATGGACGTCACCTCCCGGCCCCTCCTGGTTACCTCCCCCGGACCTCGAGGGGCCACCCTTTTTCAGTGCCGGCGTTTGAACAGATGGGCGATGGCCACCAGCACGCCGCCCGCGACGCCGCCGAGCAGCGTGCCCAGCGCGAGTTCGATGACGCCCGCGAAGGCCCCGCCGGCATGCGCGATGGCCTCGATGCCCGGCACATGGTGCCCGAGGATGCCGCCGCCGACGGCGAGCATGGCGACGGTTCCCAGATACGCCAGCCCCGTCAGCACGGCCGGCATCATGGACACGATGCCGACGCCGGCCTTCTGCAAGCTCCCGTTCCCCGTCGCGACGCCGCGCTTCACGAACGCCAGCCCGACGTCGTCCATCTTCACGATGACGGCGACCACCCCATAGACGCCGACCGTCATCAGGAAGCCGGCCAGCACCAGTGCCAGGGCCTTCTGCGCCAGCGGCGCCGCGGCCATGGTGGAGAGCGAAATCACCACGATCTCGGCCGAGAGCACGAAGTCCGTCTTCGCCGCGTTGGATACCCGGGCCTTTTCGGCCTCGGCCGGCGACAGATTCGTCTCGTCGGCGGATTCATGCACCCCGCCCCAGAACTTCTCGATGATGCCTTCCACGCCCTCGAAGCAGAGGAAGGCGCCGCCGAGCGCGAGCAGCGGCGGAATGCTCCACGGCGCCCACACCGACAAGGCCAGCGCGAGGGGAATCAGGATCGCCTTGTTGAGCAGCGAGAGCAGGGTGATCTTCGCCACCACGGGCAGCTCGCGCTCCGGGCTGAGGCCGTGCGCGTACTGGGGCATCGCGGCGGTGTCGTCGATCACCACCCCGGCCGACTTCGCCGTGGCCACCTTGGCCGAAGTCCCGACGTCGTCGAGCGAGGTGGCGACCATGCGCTTGGCCGCCAGCGCGGCATCGTCGAGGGAAGAGCCGACGATCTTCAGGATCGCGGCGACGTCATAGGCCATGTTTCGCGGGTTCCGGATTCAGGTGCGCGGCACGAAATTCAAGGGCGCATTTTCGCAAGCCGTTTCGCAGAGTCGGCGCGGCTCATGCACCGCAAGCCCTCGGCTACTTGATGTTGTCTGCGGAGTGCAGCACGACCTGGTCGCCGACGAAGCGCACCGTCACGTTGCTCTTGTCGTCGCCCCAGCGGCACGCCTTGAAGCCGGCGAAATCGCTGCAGCTCGCCGGATTGCCCAGGATCGCGGTGACCTCCGTATAGGCCATGCCCGCCTTGATCTTCGCGTAGTTCTCGGCGGTGACCTTGCTGCAGGCCGCGACGAGCAGGGCGAGCGCCAGTGGTGCCAAAAGAGGAAGAGGGGATTTCACGTGGGTACTCCGCTCGATGAGTGATAGGAGAGGTCGGCAAGCCGAGTGCGTGCTTTCTTCGGCGGGTCGGCAGATTCTAAACGCTCATCCACCGATCGGCGCTGGCGCGCCTCTACACGCCTGCACGCCGCCCTATTTGCAGGGATAAGAAGCTTCCAACAACGGCACCAGCCACTCGACGACGGGTTTGTTCGCGACTTCAGGATGATCGGCCAGATTTTCCGATCATGCTCGTCACCCCCCCCGAATGTGCAGCGGTCGATGATAAGGGCTTACCATGCGGTCAGCTCTTGTTTGAAGATGAAGGATACGGACCATGGCCCCGGCGGATCGTGAGCAGCTGCTCGGCCTGCTCGCCATGCTTGGCCGGGGCCCTGTCGCGGTGATTACCGGGGCGGGGCTGAGCACGGGGAGCGGCATCCCCGCCTACCGTGACCGGCATGGCCAATGGCAGCACGCTCAACCGATCCAGCACCAGGATTTCCTCAAGTCGGCGGCGACGCGCCGGCGCTATTGGGCGCGCAGCTTCGTCGGCTGGGCAACCATGGCGGGCGCCCAACCCAACCCTGGACACCGGGCGCTCGCCGGCCTCGAATCCCGGGGAGTCGTGTCAACCGTCATCACCCAGAACGTCGACGGCCTTCACCATGCGGCCGGCAGCCGGTCGGTGATCGAACTGCATGGCGGCATTCGCAACGTGCGCTGCCTGTCCTGCGAGGCACGCTTTCCGCGCAGCCAGGTGCAGGAATGGCTCACCCGGGCCAATCCCGACTTCGATCACGACCAGGCGCGAACCGCACGCATGGCGCCGGATGGCGATGCACACCTCGTCGATACCGTCTATGCCGCCTTCGAGGTACCGGACTGTCCAGCGTGTGGCGGGACGATAAAACCCGACGTCGTCTTCTTCGGCGACAACGTACCGCGCGAGCGGGTGGCCGTTGCCCAGCACGCGATGGAGTCCGCGAATTCCTTGCTGGTCGTCGGTTCGTCGCTGATGGTGTATTCCGCTTATCGATTCGTGGAACAGGCGCATCGGCTCGGCAAGCCGGTCATCGCCATCAACCGCGGTGTCACGCGGGCCGATCCCCTGCTGGCGCTGAAGATAGAGGAAGATTGCGCAACGGTGCTGGCCGAATTGGCAGCGGACAAGATGATCCGGTACCGTTAGAGTCCGGCATCCTGAAACAGCCTATCCTGTCTGCCATGACTCCTGTCCTGTTCGATTTTTCCGACCCGGGTTCGGCGGCATTGTGGAGCCCGATCAACGATGGCGTGATGGGCGGGGTCTCCCAAAGCCGGCTGCGCCACGACACGGCCGGGCACGCGGTCTTCGCCGGCCACGTCTCGTTCGAGAACAACGGGGGGTTCGCTTCGGTGCGCTGCCGGCCCGGTGATCTCGGCAGGAAGGACGTCGTTGCCTATCTTCTGCAAGTACTAGGCGACGGCAAGCGTTACAAGCTGAACCTGCGCACCGACGACGGCTTCGACGGCGTCAATTACCAGGCCGGCTTCCATCCTCCCGCCGGCAGCTGGGCCAGCTGCCGTATCGCCAGCGCCGACTTTTTGCCGACCTGGCGCGGCAAGCCCGTTGCCGATGCTCCGCCTCTCGACACCGCACGCGTGAGACAGATCGGCCTCATGATCGCCGATCGGCAGGAAGGGCCATTCCGTCTGGCCGTCAGGTCGATTGCCGTAGAAGTCGCCTGATCGTGCTCTGGCTTCTCGGGCTCGTCGCCGCCATCGGACTGTTGGCCGGCTTGCGCTGGACGATCCATCGCAGCCTGGCTCCGCAACGGGTGATCGAGGTCCGGACGCCGGTCGATGTCGGCTTGCGACATCAGGACGTCACGATCCCCACGGAAAACGGCAAGTCCCTGTTCGGCTGGTTCATCCCCGCGAACCCGCAAGGCCGGGAGGGCAGGGAAGGGCGGTGGCCGGCGGTCGTCCTGATCCACGGCTGGGGCGGCAACGCCGAAACCCTGTTGCCCTTGGCGGCTCCGCTGCATGAAGCGGGGTTCGCCCTGCTGTTCATCGATGCGCGGTGCCATGGCCGCAGCGATGAGGACAGCTTCGCCTCGATGCCGCGCTTCGCCGAGGATCTTGGCCACGCCATCGACTGGCTGAAGCGACGGGACGACGTCGACCCGCTAGCCATCGCCGCCATCGGTCACTCCGTCGGCGCGGGCGCCGTCTTGCTGAGCGCCGCGAGGCGAAACGACCTGGCCGCCGTCGTGAGCATCGCCGCTTTCACCCATCCGGTCGCGATGATGCGGCGCTGGTTCGCCGCCAAGGGAATTCCCTACCGGCCCATCGGCTGGCTGATGCTGCGCTACGTCGAATGGGTGATCGGCCACCGCTTCGACGACATCGCGCCGGTGAACACCATCCGGCAGGTTGCTTGCCCGACATTGCTGATCCATGGCGCCGAGGACACGACCGTGCCGGTCAGCGAGGCCCATGCCATTCACGCCGGCCGCGCGGGCGACCATGTCCGGCTGAAGGTCGTTGCCGGCAGCCACGACGACTACGCCGATCTCGACCGGGAGTTGCCGGTGCTGGTGGGTTTCGTGGCCGCGATGGTCGAGAAGCGATAGCATATCGACGTCCCTGGCCACATTCCGCGTCCCATCATGTTTGCAATCGTCATCGCCCTCATCCTCCTGGCAATCGCCGTCGGCGCCATCTACCTGATCCTCAAGAACATGGGCGAGGAGGGCATCGAAATTGCCGCTCCCGGCAGCTGCAAGAGCGGGCGATGCGGCGTGCGTTGTGCTCCTGTGGCCGACGAAGCCGACGAGATCAGACGAAAGGACGTCGCCTAGACAAAGGCGCACGGATTGATGGCTTAGGGCGCATCGAGATTGCATCTGGTCGCATCCGCCTGACGTATCGGCCAGGGCGCCGTGTTGCACCAAATCTCAATCCGCGTAGTTGTATTCGGAACTCTTGACGATGCCTGCATCCAGAACCACCTTGCAGGCGAATCGCCCGTAGGTCTTGGTCTCTGGCAGGTAAGTGATACCGGAATCTCTGCTGGGCGCTTTGAGGCCATGTTCGTCGGCAAGGCTTTTCAGTTGCGCCAGGTTCATTCCCGGCTGAATCTGTGCGCACACTTGCGTCATCCGCTTCTCGCCAGTCGATAGGGCGTAATAGAAATAGCCGATTCCGAAGAGGACGGGAACGCCGAATACGAATAGCAGGCCCTTGAGGATGGGGTTCATCATTGCACCTCGATGCCGTGGCTGGCGAGCCAGGACTTGTCGAGTTCCCATTGGATGAGCTTGATGCCCGGCTGCGCCGCGGCGATGGCGGCGACTTCGGACTGGACGAGGCCGAGTTCCGTTTCGGCGGCGATGAAGGCGGGGTCGTTGGGGTTCTTCACGTTGATTTCGGGGTGGATGACGCCGATGAAGCGGAATGCGGGAACCTGGACGTTGCGCGGCGTGGTGAGCACAGCGGTGTCGCCATTGACGCGCACGGCGCGGAAGCGATAGGGGTAGTTGTTGAGCCGGTCGCTGGCCTTGGCCTGGATCGCGGCATTGATCTCGCGGGCGCGCGGGTCGGGACGGTTCAGGATCCAGTCCGCCGCCAGCGACAGGATCACGACGAGCACGATCCATTGCCAGTAGGCCAGCTTGGGTAGTTTGGGCATGGGCATGGGCATGGGCAATCCTTCTACGCCTTCTTCAAGCCGGGAAATGAAAAGGGACCAGGCCTTGGACCTGATCCCTTGCTGTGTCTGGCTCCCTGACCTGGGTTCGAACCAGGGACCTACGGATTGACGGTAGAACTCACCCGAGCACACTTGGCCTGATGTTGGAAGAATTTTAAGGCATTTTCCCGGGCAGGGGTGTCGGTGAAGCCTCGTCGCTTACTTGATCCAGATGGAAGTGGCGTATTTTTTCGTATGGGGCCGCTTCCAGCGAGGCAAATTCGGATGGTCCGATAGGCGCTGGGCTATAAACTTACGTTCGCCCATATCAGGTGGACCCGCCTGATCCGATCCAAGGAGTCCCCAATTGCCCAACATCGCATCCGTTCTCAAAGAAGAGATTGCCCGGGTTGCCCGGAAGGAAGTTCGCGCTGAAACCGAAAAGCTCAAGAAGGCGTCTGCGCAGTACCGTTCCGATATCGCCGCACTGAAGCGACGTATTGCAGCCCTGGAGTTGCAAGTCGGTCGTATCGGGAAGGCCAAGGCATCAACACCGAAGCCGCTCGAGCAGGCGACCTCTCTACGTTTCTCGGCCAAAGGATTCAGTACTCAACGCCAGCGCCTCGGCCTATCGGCGGCCGATATGGGCACCTTGCTGGGTGTGTCGGCCCAGACTGTCTATAACTGGGAATCTGAAAAGTCCCGTCCTCGTCAGCGACAGATGGCGGCAATTGCGTCGGTCAGGGAGATGGGAAAGAGGGATGCCGCGGCTAGGCTGGCTGCGTTCGCAAAGTAGTTCGAGGTCATCGAGCACATCGGCGGTTATGATAATCGCCGGGACGCCTGCGTCGTCAGGACGGTCACCGGCCGGCCTGGAGGATGACAAAGAGGATGTTGACCAAGAGGGCGAGCTGCTTGTGCAGATCGACCCGTCGGTGGTCGGCTGCTAAGTGTTCGCCAATTCGTCCAGAACGAGCTTGCCGTCCCTGATCCGGATCCGTGGGCCGGGTTTGTGTGTCATGCGCACTACGCTGTCCTTGTTTTCCAGGCGATAAGTCACGTCAAAGCCGAGGTGCCTGGTCGAGACATCGTATGCCACCTTGCAGCGTCGTTCATTTGCAGTTTGCACGTCTTGGTCTTGCATCGATTTCTGGATAGTGTTGCCGGCATATCCGCCAGCAGCAGCTCCCGCAATCGTCGCCAGTTGATTGCCTTTTCCGTTTCCGATCGTGCTTCCCAACAATCCGCCGGCAACGACGCCGACGGCTGTTCCGGCAATCCGGTATTTGTCGGCTACGGGCGCACGCTTGTGGACCGTTACGTCCTTGCATTCCTCCCGCGGTGTTCTGACAGTCTCGTTGACCTCTTGAACCGAGATCACCTCCGCGAACTTCGGAGACTGGAGGGTCTGAAATCCGGTCACACCGACGGCTGTTACCGCAGTAACGGCCAACCCGCCGAGTACCATGCCCTTGAGTATCGACTTGTCCATGATTCGCTCCTCTGATATTTGCGTGCCGGCCACCTGATCTAGAGGCCGCTCGGAAGCGCATCATTGCGGACATGGGCGATTGTTTCCAGTGTCGTCAACCGACGACACATGAGCGCCCGTTGGCAAAGTTGGCCTCGGTTACAACCCGTTACACACGCCCGGTCAGCGGCAGAGATGCCCTCGGCGTTATTGGATCAGGCGCATGTGCGCCATATCCGAATAGAGGAAACCGAAAATGTCCAAGCTGCTCTCCGTACTGATCGCCGGCCTGTTCGCCGCTTCTGCTTTCGCTGCGGATGCTCCCAAGGCGACTACTACCGAAACCAAACCTGCCGCGACCGCCGCTGCACCCGCCAAGCCCGAAGCCAAAGCCGATGTGAAAGCAACGGCAAAGACCGAAGCCAAGGCCGAAGCCAAGGCCGGTACCGAATCGAAGCCCGAAGCCAAGCCGGCCAAGAAGTCGCATAAGAGCAAAAAGTCCAGCAAGGCGAAGACCGCGGCTCCGGCCACCGCTACCCCGGCCGCTCCTGCCGCAGCGACCAAGTAATAGAAGCAAGTTGTCTCGATGGGCTCGTGGAGGCGAATGCCTCTGCGGGCCTTTTTCTTTACGCGGCGCCCGCTGGCGTCCAGGGCAATACCCGAAGCCTTGTAACTTCTGATCGAATCTCACCTCGCCGGCGGCGGCGGTGGCTGTCCCGGTGGCGGCGGCGGGTAGGCCGCGGGCTGATCGGCTTGTCCCTGGCCGGCTTGCGGCGGCTGGACCATGGCTCCATACACCGGAACTTTGTGTCCCGTGGCGTACATGCACTGGATGTATGCGGAGTCGAAGCTCCGCTGGGTTTCGTAGGCCGAGTACTGGCCGGAACCTGACCCGGCCATGCTGCCCACGACCAGTCCGGTGCCTGCGCCCACCCCCGCCGCATTGTGCCCACCGATGGCCGCGCCGGCCGCGGCGCCGATGACCGTGCCGACCACCGCACTCTTTGCGGCCGCGTCGTTCGCCGCGCGATTCGCATCGGTGCCGCCGATCTGCTCGGAGGCGTAGCGCCGGCAGTTCATGTCGTCGGCGCGAAACTGCTCGAAGCTCTTGCCCGTCCCCGGCAGGGCCATCACGCTGGGACCCGTCGGGATGCTCATGCAGCCGGCGACCGCCAGCAAGGCAGCCGCGGCAGCGAAGGTGGATTTCATTTCAGCGTCTCCTCCCGACTATCACTGTTGTTCCGGCGGCGTTGGCAGGATTTTTCGCCATCCGGTCGGGCATTCCTTGACGTAGGGGTAGTACGCCTGCTTCGGCGGGCAGTAGTACCAGTAGTTGATCGGCGGTGGCACGGTCCCGGTCGCCGGCGGCTGCGTCTGCTGCTCGATGTACACGGGCGGCGCGGCGCGCTCGACGACGACCGGCGGATAGTTGTACGGGTAGGCGCCGTAGCCGTAATAGTAGGGCGGGTAGCGGTAGGGCCACCACGGGCCGGCGTAGGGTCCGACATACGGCCCGATGACGATCCCGACGTGGGGATGATAATGACCGTGATCCGCCCAGACGGTCGGCACGGCGGCCAGCCCCAGGAGGACCGCCGCAAGCAGGCGAGACGAGGCTTTCATGAATGCAACCCCTATTTGATTTACCGTATTTCGATCCTAGTTCACAAGGCCTCGCAAATCGAACGGTCATTTGTAAGTTCGTGTTGCCGGGTGAGGCCCTCCGGCCCAGAGGTATCAGGCTGGGGTGCCACTCGAATCCTGCCGGGACACTGAAGCGCCAGCGGTTGCGGACGACGGTGGCGGGTATCAGCAGAACGCCAGCGCAAGCATCGCCGGGTCGTCGATCAGGCTCGACATCAGGAGTGGCGCCAGTCGGTAGTACCAAGGCGCGATGGTGTCGAACAGTTTGATGTCCTTAATGCCGCCCAGAAACGCCATGCGGGAACGATTCGTCGGCATCAGACCATCAAGCCGTTGCCAATGGGGTGCCACGGTGTGCTGCCGCTTGCCAAGAACACGTCGAACAAGAAGCTCAGTACGGCAATGAATATGCTGGCGAAGAAGGCGGTCCAAAACCCTGAAACCCTGAAGCCGGGCACTGCCCAAGAAACCAGCATCATCATCAAGGCGTTGATGACCAGGAGGAAGAGTCCCAGCGTCACCAGCGTCAGTGGCAGCGTGAGGATGATCAGCAATGGTCTGACGATCGCGTTGGCAAAGCCGAGCAGCAGTGCCGAAACGATCAGCGAGGCGGTGTTCGCAAACCGGATGCCTCCGAACACATGGCTTGCCACCCAAAGTGACAGGGACGTGATGCCCCAGTGAAGCAAGAATGGCGGTAGGGATTCGAGCATGACGGAGGATTTTGCTACTGATCGATCCCCACGACGTCGTCAGCCTCGAACTCGTCCGGCACGGTGCCGTCCCCGATGCCGGTAACCATGGCAGCGAGAGCGTCGCTCCGCTTCACGAAGTATTCCTGGCTGATCGGGTCGTAGAAACGTTGGTCGAGGGCGAGATCACCGAATTTGATACGGTTGCGGTTGGGTGTGGTCATGGGGATCAGGGCATTACCTTGATCAACTCGACCTCGAATGTCAGCGTCGCATTGGGCGGTACGGCCGAACCGGCACCACGGGAACCGTAGGCAATTTCAGGAGGACAGGTTAGTTTCGCCTTGCCACCTTCACGCATTTTGGCTACGCCTTCGGTCCAGCAGGGGATGACCCGGTTGAGGGGGAAGGTTGCCGGCTGGCCGCGCTTGTAGGAACTGTCGAACTCGGTGCCATTGGCTAACGTTCCCCGGTAGTGCACCTGAACGCTGACTTCGGGGGATGCCTTTGCGCCCGTGCCATCCTTGAGAGACTCGTAGGTCAGACCGGACGGGGTCTTTTCCGGGGCGCCAGCCTGGGCAGCGGCCGTTGCCATAGCAACCAGTCCGGCCAATACGATCATTTTCGGCAATAGCATTGCGTTCTCCATTGTTGGTTGATATCGCACTTGCCGGCGGCCATGCCGACCGCCCGACTTTCTGAATACCGATCCCCGAAATGCGAAAGGCCCTACAGGGAACCACCTGCAGGGCCTTTCAGTGTCTGGCTCCCCGACCTGGGCTCGAACCAGGGACCTACGGATTAACAGTCCGGCGCTCTACCGACTGAGCTATCGAGGAATTGAAGCGGGGCGAATTATAAGAGGTTCGGCCCCGCGTCGCAACAAAAAGTGCTTACTTGAGAACGGCAGCGATGGCCTTGGCGACGTAGCCGATGTTCTTGGTGTTGAGCGCCGCGACGCAGATGCGGCCGGTGCCGACGGCGTAGATGCCGTAGTCGGCGCGCATCTTCTCCACCTGGGCGGCGGTGAGGCCGGTGTAGGAGAACATGCCGCGCTGGACGTTGATGAAATCGAAGTTCGGGGCGCCTTCGGCCTTGAGGTTCGCGACCAGGCTGGTACGCATGGCGCGGATGCGGTCGCGCATGCCGCCGAGCTCGTCTTCCCACATCTGGCGCAGCTCGGGGCTGGACAGGACCGCGGCGACGACGGCGCCGCCGTGGGTGGGCGGGTTGGAGTAGTTGGTGCGGATCACGCGCTTGACCTGCGAGAGCACGCGGGCCGACTCGTCCTTGCTGTCGGTGACGATGGTCAGTGCGCCGACGCGTTCGCCGTAGAGCGAGAAGGACTTGGAGAATGAGCTGGAAACGAAGAACTGCAGGCCGGAGGCGGCGAACAGGTCGAGGGCGGCGGCGTCTTCCTTGATGCCGTCGGCGAAACCCTGGTAGGCCATGTCGATGAAGGCGACGAGGTTGCGCTCCTTGATCGCGGCGACCACTTCCTTCCACTGGGCGACGGTGAGGTCGGCTCCGGTGGGGTTGTGGCAGCAGGCGTGCAGCACGACGATGGACTTGGCGGGCATGGCGGCCAGCGCAGCCTTCATGCCGGCAAAGTTGACGCCGCGCGTGGCTGCGTCGTAGTAAGCGTATTCCTTGACCGGGAAGCCGGCGCCTTCGAACAGGGCGCGGTGGTTTTCCCAGCTCGGGTCGCTGATGTAGACGGAGGCGTCGGGCAGCAGGCGTTTGAGGTAGTCGGCGCCGACCTTGAGGGCGCCGGTGCCGCCGAGGCACTGGCAGGTGACGGCGCGGCCGGCGGCGAGCAGTTCGGAATCCTTGCCGAACATCAGGTTCTGCACTGCGCCGTTGTAGGCGGGGGTGCCCTCGATGGGCTGGTAGCCGCGCGGCGGCTGGGCTTCGAGGCGGGCCTTTTCGGCGGCCTTGACGGCGGCCAGCAGCGGGATCTTGCCGTCGTCGCCGAAATAGACGCCGACGCCGAGGTTGACCTTGGCGGGGTTCTTTTCGGCGTTGAAGGCTTCGTTGAGACCCAGGATGGGGTCGCGGGGGGCCATTTCGACTGCGGCAAAGAGGGAAGTGCTCATGGAAGCTCCTGAGATCGGGGAAATTTTTTGTGAACGCGCAATAATAGCCGATTCGCCATGCGCGCCTGCAGCCCGTTTTAATTTAATTTTCTGATGGAAGAACAATCCACTAGCGACATTCCGGTCGTCGAGTTTCCCGGCAGCCCCTACCGCCTGCACCAGCCTTTCCAGCCGGCCGGCGACCAGCCCGAGGCGATCGCCAAGCTGATCGAGGGCATCGCGGACGGACTCTCGTTCCAGACCCTGCTCGGGGTGACCGGCTCGGGCAAGACCTACACCATGGCCAACGTGATCGCCCGGCTGGGGCGGCCGGCGCTGGTGCTGGCGCCGAACAAGACGCTGGCGGCGCAGCTGTATTCGGAATTCCGCGAGTTCTTCCCGGAAAACGCGGTCGAGTACTTCGTTTCCTACTACGACTACTACCAGCCCGAGGCTTACGTCCCCTCGCGCGACCTGTTCATCGAGAAGGATTCGTCGATCAACGAGCACATCGAGCAGATGCGGCTGTCGGCGACCAAGAGCCTGCTGGAGCGGCGCGACGTAGTGATCGTGTGCACGGTGTCGGCGATCTACGGCATCGGCGACCCGGTGGATTACCACTCGATGATCCTGCACCTCAAGGAAGGCGAGAAGATGGGCCAGCGCGAGATCATCCGCCGCCTGGCCGAGATGCAGTACGAGCGCAACGACGTGGATTTCCAGCGCGGCTGCTACCGCGTGCGCGGCGACGTGATCGACGTTTTCCCTGCCGAGCACGCCGAGAGCGCGGTGCGCATCACGCTGTTCGACGAGGAGATCGAGTCGCTGACGTTGTTCGACCCGCTGACCGGGCACAGGAAGCAGAAGCTCGGGCGTTTCACGGTCTTCCCCTCGAGCCACTACGTCACGCCGCGCGCCACGGTGCTGCAGGCGATCGATAAGATCAAGAACGAGTTGCGCGAGCGCATCGAGTTCTTCCAGGCGCACCAGAAGCTGGTGGAGTGCCAGCGCATCGAGCAGCGCACGCGCTTCGACCTCGAAATGCTCGACCAGCTCGGCTTCTGCAAGGGCATCGAGAACTATTCGCGCCACCTGTCGGGGCGCAAGCCCGGCGAGCCGCCGCCGACGCTCTACGACTACCTGCCGCCGGACGCGCTGATGTTCGTGGACGAGTCGCACGTCGCCATCCCGCAGGCGGGCGGCATGTACAAGGGCGACCGCTCGCGCAAGGAGAATCTCGTCGATTACGGCTTCCGCCTGCCCTCGGCGTTGGACAACCGGCCGCTGAAGTTCGACGAGTTCGAGCGGCTGATGCCGCAGACGGTGTTCGTTTCGGCGACGCCATCCACCTATGAGGCGGAGCACCAGGGCCAGGTGGTGGAGCAGGTGGTGCGGCCGACCGGCCTGATCGACCCGGTGGTGATCGTGCGCCCGGCGAGCACCCAGGTGGACGACCTGCTGTCGGAGATAAAGAAGCGCATCGCGGTGGAGGAGCGGGTGCTGGTGACCACGCTGACCAAGCGCCTGTCGGAGCAGCTCACCGACTTCCTCGGCGACAACGGCATCCGCGTGCGCTACCTGCATTCGGACATCGACACCGTGGAACGCGTCGAGATCATCCGCGACCTGCGGCTGGGCGAGTTCGACGTGCTGGTCGGCATCAACCTGCTGCGCGAGGGCCTCGACATTCCGGAAGTCTCGCTGGTGGCGATCCTCGATGCCGACAAGGAAGGCTTCTTGCGCTCCGAGCGTTCGTTGATCCAGACCATGGGCCGCGCCGCGCGCCACATCAACGGTACGGCCATCCTCTACGCCGACAAGGTCACCGAGTCGATGCGCAAGGCCATCGCCGAGACCGAGCGGCGGCGCGCCAAGCAGGTGCAGTACAACGAGGAGCACGGCATCACGCCCAAAGGCGTGAAGAAGCGCATCAAGGACATCATCGACGGCGTGTACGACAGCGAAGGCGCGCAGCGCGAGCTGAAGGCGGCGCAGGAGGCGGCGAAGTACGAGGCGATGAGCGAGAAGGCGCTGGCCAAGGAGATCAAGCGGCTCGAGAAGGCCATGCACGACCACGCCAAGAACCTCGAGTTCGAGGAGGCCGCCGCCGCGCGCGACGAGCTGTTCCACCTCAAGCAACTGGCCTTCGGCGCCGAGGTGCACGACCATGATTAGCCCGCCCACCCCCGGCCCGTCCCACGGTTGGCTTTGCACAGCCAACCGGCTCTGGCGGCGCGGAGCCGTGCTCCGCGAAACCCCGTCGTCGCCCCTCGCGGGAGGTGTGACTGAGGTTCGCCGCTGCGCGGCTCCGGGTGTTCCACCGCCGGCCTGACCGGCACGCGAGCGGGCATGTACCACGGCGAGAAGTTCAACGCCTGGACCCATCTCGGCGGGGCGGCGCTGGCGCTGGCCGGGGCGATCGTGCTCGTCGTGCTGGCGGCGACGGGCGGCGATGCGTGGAAGGTGGTCAGCGTGTCGATCTACGGCGCCACGCTGGTGCTGCTGTACGGCATTTCCACGCTCTATCACAGCGTGCGGGGGCCGGCGAAGGGCATCCTGCGCAGGCTGGACCACGACAGCATCTACCTGCTCATCGCAGGCAGCTACACGCCGTTTTGCCTGGTGACGCTGCGCGGGCCCTGGGGCTGGTCGCTGTTCGGCGTGGTGTGGGGGCTGGCCGTGCTCGGCATCGTGCAGGAGTTGCGGCCGAACAAGGGCGCGCGCATCTGGTCGGTGGTGATCTACGTCCTGATGGGCTGGGTGGCGCTGGTCGCCGTGGTGCCGCTGCTCGAGGCGCTGGGGTGGGGCGGCTTCGGCTGGCTGCTGGCCGGCGGGCTGTTCTATACGCTCGGCATCGTCTTCTATGCGCTCGACGAACGCATCACCCATGCCCACGGCGTCTGGCACCTGTTCGTGCTCGGCGGCAGCGCCTGTCATTACGTCGCGATCCTGCGCTACGTCTTGTAGCGGCGGTGGCTATATTTCGGGGTGACCGGTTATTCCCGGCGCATCGGCCTATACTCGATCGGCACGGCGAATTCGCCGGTGTTCACAAGGAGTACGGCCATGGGCAAGATCAAGAAGGACGCCAGGGAAGCGAAGAAAAAGCCGGCATCGACGCCCAAGGAGAAGAAGGCCGCGAAGCAGGCGAAGAAGCACGCCTCCGATATCGTTCCTTTCGTTCACCACTGAGCGCTCGGCTCGGTTCATGAAACACATTCTCGACGCCGTCCAGGGCCTCTTGCCGTTCGGCCCCGAGGCCAGCGCGGTCGCGGCGAACGATGCGCTGCCGGCTGCAAAGGCGATGTTCGTCAGGGCCAAGGGCCTCGCCGACTACCGTAAGACGACGGGATTTCTGTTTCGCGCAGCCGACAAGGCACCGCCGAAGGCGTGACGTCCCGGCCGTGGAAATTGGAGCATTGAGACCATGGACACCCATCACCTCGCCGCGTGCGAGTTTCTCGCCAGCGTCATCCGCAACCAGCCGGAACTGCTGAAGGGCTTCACGCCGAACAAAGACAGCGGCGAGATGGTCGCGTCCTTCTGCTCCGGATTCATCGAGAAGTTCTCGGTCGCCCTGAAAGACTTCGACGAAGGTTCGAAGGAAGCGTCGCTCGACGCCTGGAGCTTCCTCAACATCAAGTCCGAACGCTGAAGCGAGGGCGCCAGCGCCCGCGGGCAGGGTTGGCGCGTCGGCGTCTCAGTCCGTGTAACGGACGAATCGGTTCGCCCGGTGGTAGGCCGGCAGGCCGTTGGCCTTGACGAATATCGCCTTGGCTACCTTCTCGTAGGGCATCAGATTGGCCGCGTCGGCGACTGCAGTCGGTATGGTGTCGCGTGTCTCCTTGACGGGGGGCGGGAAAAGCTCGTCCGGGATCTGGGTGGCGTCATTCATCGTCGCTGTCCTTTTCTTGTGGCGCCTTGTCGGCGTCATTCCCGGTCGCATGTGGCCGGCAACCAAGCCAGCATGCGCCCTTTCCCGCGAATAGCCAGGCATTTAAATAAATATGCCGGCTTGCAATCCGGGAATGCCGTGCGGGCCGGCGTCGACAGACGATCGCGCCTGCCCGGAACGGCAGCCGGACGACGGCACCGGCCAGGCCGACGGCTCAGGCGGTCTGGCGGCTGTCAGCCATTTCTGTCGCCCAGTGCTGCCAATGGCTGTCGATGTAGGCGGCGACCAGGCTCAGCACCGGATCATGGCTATGCCACTCGCTGTCGATGCGGAACTCGATGTTGGGAAAGCGTTTTGCGGCATGGTCGGCGATCGTGCGTGCCAGGGCCTGGGCTTCGACGCGGCCCAGTTCGCCCGCGTATTCGTAGGCTTCGGGACGGTCGCTGACGTAATAGACCGGGCGCGCGGCGCCAACGCCGGCGGTTTTCGGTGCGTCTCGCTTCATGATGTGACCTCCGTTTCCGGGTCAAGGCCCGTACTTGATCTATAGATTAAGTTGACAAGAATTGTCAACTTATCGGGCCCGGAAGTCCGCGAGCGAAGCTAGCCTGCGATCGATCCCGGCTTGAGCTTGGCCGGGATCGGCTGGCCCTTGCGGGCGCGGGCGCCGCGGTAGGTCGCCATGTCCTTGGCCCCGACCTTGAACTCCGAGGCCTTGCCGCCGCGGCCCGCACCGAAGACCGTGAAGCTCTTTCCGTCGCCGACGGCGACCGCCGCCATCTCGTCCTTCGGCCCGATTTCCTGCACGATCAGGCCGCGGCCCTTGGCCATGGCCTTCAGTTCGGCCAGCGGGAAGACCAGCAGGCGGGCGGATTGGGAGATCGCCGCCACCGTATCACCGGCGACCTTCGCCGGTGACAATGGCTTCTCTCCCTTGGCCAGCGTCATGAAGGCCTTGCCCGCGCGCTGGCGCGAGACGAGGTCGGACAGCTGTGCGATGAAACCGTAGCCGCCGGAGTTGGCGAAGAGGTATTGGGCTTCGGGTGCGTCGCACAGCGCCTGCGCCAGCTTGGCGCCGTCCTGCAGCTCGATCATGGTGGTGAGCGGGGCGCCGTCGCCGCGGCCGCCGGGCAGGTCGGCCACGCGCACGCTGTAGGCGCGGCCGGCGGTGTCGATCATCACCAGCGGCCAGACGGTACGGGCCTCGATCACCAGCCAGGGGAAGTCGCCGGTCTTGTAGGCGATGCCGCCGGGGTCGATGCCGTGGCCTTGGCGCGCGCGCACCCAGCCGTTCTTCGAAACGATCACCGTCACCGGCTCGTCGGGGATGGCGATCTCGGAGGTCGCCGTCGGCGCCACCGCTTCGATCAAAGTACGCCGATCGTCGCCGAACTTCTTTGCATCTTCTGTTATCTCGCGGACAACGAGCTTGGTCAGTTCCTTTCGGTCTCCAAGTATCTTCTTCAAACCGCCGGCTTCGTCGCGCAACTCACCGAGTTCCGTCTCGATCTTGATGCCCTCGAGACGGGCCAGTTGGCGCAGGCGGATCTCCAGGATGTCCTCGGCCTGCAGCTCCGTGAGCTTGAATCGGGCCATGAGGTCGGCCTTCGGCTCGTCCGATTCGCGGATGCAGCGGATCACCTTGTCGATGGCGAGGAAGGCCGTCATGCGGCCTTCGAGGATGTGGATGCGCCGCTCGACCTCGGCCAGGCGATGCGCGGAGCGGCGCTCGACGGTGTCGTGGCGGAAGGCGACCCACTCGCCGAGGATGTCGAGCAGCGACTTCTGCGCCGGCCGGCCGTTCGTGCCCATCATGGTGAGGTTGATGGCGACGTTGGCCTCGAGGCTGGTCTGGGCCAGCAGCACGGCCATGAACTCGTCCTGCGGCACCTTGGAGCTGCGCGGCTCGAGCACGAGGCGCACGGGCTGCTTCTCGCTCGATTCGTCGCGCACCGACTCGAGCACGCCGAGCATCACCTGCTTCGCGTTCTTCTGTTCCTGCGACACGTCCTTCTTGCCGGCGCGCGGCTGCGGGTTGGTGACGGCCTCGATTTCGGACAGCACCGTCGCCGTCGACACGCCGTGCGGCAGTTCCTCGACGATCACGCGCCACTGGCCGCGGGCCATGTCCTCGACCCGCCAGCGCGCGCGCATGCGCACGCTGCCGCGGCCGCCCTCGTAGGCGGAACGGATGTCGGCGGGCTGGGAAATGAGCTGACCGCCGCCGGGGAAGTCCGGTCCGGGCAGCACGGCGAGCACCTCGTCGAGCGAGGCGTTGGGCTTCCTGATCAGCAGCTTGGCGGCTTCGGCGACCTCGCGCAGGTTGTGCGGCGGGATCTCCGTGGCCATGCCGACCGCGATGCCCGAGGCGCCGTTGAGCAACACGAAAGGCAGGCGGGCCGGCAGCAGCTGCGGCTCCTGCATGGTGCCATCGTAGTTCGGCTGGAAGTCGACCGTGCCGCGGTCGATCTCGGCCAGCAGCATCTCGGCGATCGGCGTCAGGCGGCACTCGGTGTAGCGCATCGCCGCGGCGCCGTCACCGTCGCGCGAGCCGAAGTTGCCCTGGCCGTCGACCAGCGGATAGCGCAGGGAGAAGTCCTGCGCCACGCGCACCATGGCGTCGTAGACGCTGGTATCGCCGTGCGGATGATACTTGCCGATGACGTCGCCGACGACGCGCGCCGACTTCACGTGCTTGGCGGAGGCGGGCAGCCGCATCTCGTTCATGGCGAAGAGGATGCGCCGCTGCACCGGCTTCAATCCGTCCTCGACCTGGGGCAGGGCGCGGCTTTTCACCACGCTCATGGCGTAGGCGAGGTAGGCGCGCTCGGCGTAGGCGTCTAGCGGCAGCGTGCCGTCGTCGAAAGTCGGCGCTGGCGGGACGGCGGGAGGCGCGGGTGGCGGCGCCTCGGCTACTGCGGTGGCGTCGTCGTCAAACAGGTCGGGGGTTTCGTTGCTCATATATCCGCCTCGGCCAGGTGGCCCTTGGCTTCCATCCAGGCGCGGCGACCGGATGCCTCGCCCTTGCCCATCAGCAGGTTGAAGAGTTTCAGCGTTTCGGCGTGGGCTTCTTCGCCGAGGCGCTCGGCCACCGGCAGCACGCGGCGCGTGGCCGGATCCATGGCGGTCTCGCGCAGTTGCTCGGGGTTCATCTCGCCCAGGCCCTTGAAGCGGCCGACCTCGATCTTGTCGGGGGCGAAGCCTTCCTTGGCGAGGCGGTCGCGGATGGCTTCGAGCTCGCCGTCGTCCAGCGCGTAGAGCCGCTTGGCCGGGCGCTTCTTGCCCTGCGCGGGTACGTCGATGCGGTAGAGCGGTGGCTGGGCGATGTAGATGTGGCCGCGGCGGATCAGTGCCGGGAAGTGGCGGTAGAACAGGGTGAGCAGCAGCGTCTGGATGTGGGCGCCATCGACGTCGGCGTCGGACATGATGACGAGCTTGCCGTAGCGCAGGCCGGAGAGGTCCGGCTCGGCCGCCGCATCGTGCGGGTCGATGCCCAGGGCCACCGCGATGTCGTGGATCTCGGCGTTGGCGAAGAGCCGTCCGGCCTCGATCTCCCAGGAGTTCTGCACCTTGCCGCGCAGCGGCAGGATGGCCTGGGTTTCCTTGTTGCGCGCCATCTTGGCGGAGCCGCCGGCCGAGTCGCCCTCGACCAGGAACAGCTCGTTCTCAAGAAGGTCGGTCGATTCGCAGTCGGTGAGCTTGCCCGGCAGCACGGCCACACCCGATTGCTTCTTCTTCTCGACCTTCTGCGCGTTCTTCTGCCGCGCCAGCGCCTGGCGGATCGACATCTCGGCGATGGCCTTGCCGGCCTCGACGTGCTGGTTGAGCCAGATCTCGAAGGGGTCGCGCACCATGCCGGAAACGAGCTTCACCGCCTCGCGCGAGTTGAGCTTTTCCTTTACCTGGCCCTGGAACTGCGGGTCGAGGATGCGCGCGGAAAGCACGAAGACCATGCGACCGCAGACGTCGTCCTGCTGCAGCTTGACGCCGCGCGGCAGCAGCGCGTGGTGTTCGATGAAGGTGCGCACCGCCTCGAACACGCCTGCGCGCAGGCCGGATTCGTGGGTGCCGCCGGCGACCGTCGGGATCAGGTTGACGTAGGACTCGGAGGGCAGGGCCTCGGCGAACCAGGCGAAGGCCCAGGCTGCGCCTTCGCCCTCGGCGAAACTCTCGTCGTCGCCGCCGGCGTATTTCTCGGACGCGTACACCGGCGCTACGGGCAGCTGCTCGCCGGCCAGCTCGGCCAGGTAGCCGGCCAAGCCCTGCGGGTAGGTCCAGGTCTTGGACAGCATGCTGCCGTCGGCCTGCTCGATGTCGAGCAGCACCTTGACGCCGGGCAGCAGCACCGCCTTGGAGCGCAGCAGGCGCTCGAGCTCGGCCTGCGGCACCTTCGGCGAATCGAAATACTTCGGGTCGGGCCAGACGCGCACGCGGGTGCCGCTCTGGCGGCCGCAGCTGCCGGTCACTTCGAGGGCGGAGACCTTTTCGCCGCCCTCGCTGAAGGTGACCGCGTGGACCTTGCCCTCGCGCCGCACCTCGACCTCGACGCGGGTCGACAGCGCATTGGTCACCGCGACGCCGACGCCGTGCAGGCCGCCGGAGAAGGCGTAGGCCGTGTTGCCCTCGCGCTTGTTGAACTTGCCGCCGGCATGCAGGCGGGTGAAGGCCAGCACCACCACGGGAACCTTCTCTTCGGCATGCAGACCGACGGGAATGCCGCGGCCGTCGTCGGTGATCGTTACCGAGCCGTCGCGGTGCAGGGCGACGTGGATGTGCTTGGCGTTACCGGCAAGCGCCTCGTCGGCGGCGTTGTCGATGACTTCCTGCACGATGTGCGCCGGCGAGTCGGTGCGGGTGTACATGCCCGGCCGCTCGCGCACGGGCTCGAGGCCTTTCAGTACGCGGAAGGAGGATTCGTCGTAGGTCTGCTTCATGGGAGGGGATCAGCGGGGGCCGGAATCGGCCGCGAGGGCACGAATTATCGCCCGGCCCCCCGCCTTGGGGCGGAAGAAAGGGGGGCATTTTGGGCGGGTGATCGACCCTTTTCCCTCTAGCCGTCTGATTCGTCGCTGTTTTTTGTGTCAGGCGACTTTGGTTTCGTCGAGAGCCGCAGGTCTCGGATGCGCGTGAAATGCAGCAGCCGTCCACGAAATGACGTGCCGTCGCTCGCGGCGATATCGCCGCCGGCTACGGCGACGTGCTGCACCTTGACGTCATAGCCGGGCACGTGACGTCAGGCGCGGTCGCTCAATGCTTGCGTCGTGCCGCCGGCGCGATGGGGCCGCGCCCTTCGATATGGCGGAAGGTGATACGCCCCTTGCTCAGGTCGTAGGGGGAGAGTTCCAGCGAGACCTTGTCGCCGGCGAGGATGCGGATGTGGTGCTTGCGCATCTTGCCGGCACTGTAGGCCACGAGCTTGTGACCGTTGTCGAGGGTGACGCGGAAGCGCGAGTCGGGCAGCACTTCTTCCACGACGCCATTCATTTCAAGGAGTTCTTCCTTGGCCATTGTCATACCTCCGGGCGAGGAAAATGGAAAGGCCCGGGAATACCGGGCCTAGCGGAACGGACTTGCCGGCATGGCCGCGGAGGCCATGCCTGACCAAGCGAAGCTTAGTCGTGCGGGCGGATGTTGGACGCCTGCTGGCCCTTGGGGCCGGTGGTGACGTCGAAATCGACGCGCTGGCCTTCCTTCAGCGTCTTGAAGCCGCTGGACTGGATGGCGGAAAAATGGGCGAAGAGATCATCGCCGCCGTTTTCGGGGGTGATGAAACCGAAGCCCTTGGAATCGTTGAACCACTTCACAGTACCTGATGCCATGTCTTGAATCTCCAGAAAAAACAATAAAAGGGGATTGCCCCTTGCTTGGGGCGAAACTCAAGACGGCGGGGTGATGAAGGGTAAAGACCGCAGTTTGCTGCGGGTACAGAGCCGAACAACAACAGCACTACTTGAAGATCGCGACGCGCATAGTGGACTGCTTCCGCCGGAATAGCAATCTTTATTTTCAAAAGCTTAGCGAGATAGCAGCCGCTTCAGGCGCGCGCCATGCGCTGCAGGCCGCGCATCAGGCAGCCGAGCAGGGGCAGCTTGGCGTAGAGCTCCTCGGCGGCATCCCAGTAGTCGCGATGCAGCGTCACCCGCCCGACGTCGTCGAAGCGCAGGTGGGTGGCGCCGCGGGCGATCATGGCTCGCGCCGGCAGCGGCGCGCGGGTGCGGAAATGGAATTCCCACAGCAGCATGGCCCCGCCCACGGGTGGCGAGCCGACGAAGCGCGAGGTGACGACGAAGCGCGGCTCCGCAACCTGCACGAACATGTGGCGGAAGATGTTCTCGATGGCCGGCGGGCCGCGCACCTCGTTGAACGGGTCCTTGAACTCGGCGTCGGCGGCGTAGAAGTCGGCGACCCGGTGCAGATTGTCGGGGGAGAGGGTCTCGAACCAGGCGATCAGTTCGTCAAGTCGCGTCATGGCGGGTTCCGGTGAGGGTGTGGATCAGGGGGAAGTAGAGCGCGTCGGGCAGCAACGCCAGCGCCTTGAGCGCCCAGGACAGGCGGCGCGGAAAGTGAATCTCGAAACGGCCGCGGGCGAAGCCGGCGAGGATCTCGCGCACCGCCCGCCCGGCCGGGACCAGCGCCGGCATCGGGAAGTCGTTGACCGCGGTCATCGGCGTCTCGACGAAGCCGGGATTGATGAGGAAGACGCCGAGCCCGCGCTGGGCCAGGTCGAGGTGCAGGGCACCCGCGAAGTAATTGAGCGCGGCCTTGCTCGTACCGTAGAGCAGCGCGCGCGGTAGCGGCCGGTAGCCGGCGACGCTGCCGACGAAGGCCAGGGCGCGCGGACTCCGGCTGCTGCCGTCGCCCCGGCGCAGCAGCCGCGGCACCAGCACCGCGGCGAAATGCATGGCGCCGCGCAGGTTGATGTCGAGCGTGGCATCGATGCGTGCGCCGTCGAATTCGCTCGCGCTCGCCGGGTGCCAGACGCCGGCGGCGTAGATCGCCACGTCGACGCCCTGCCAGAGATCATCGAGTTTGCGTGCCGCCGCTTCGAGGGCGGCAGGGTCGGCGGCGTCGCAGGGCAGGGCGAGGGATTGCGGCAGATCGGCGGCAAGTCGATCGAGCAATTCCCGGCGCCGCGCCGACACGGCCACCCGCGCGCCGCGCGCCGCCAGCTCGCGCGCCAGCGCTGCGCCGATGCCCGACGAGGCGCCGACGATCCAGACGCGCAGGCCCTGCCAGTCGGTGATGCGCGGATTCATGGCCGTTTGCGGAAGGACAGCGTGACCTCGCCCAGGGTGTAGCCGTACTTGCTCATCACCGAGCGGTTGAGCATGACCTGCTCGTCCATGAGGAACATCCAGTCGTCGAAGTCGACCTCGACGGTCTTGCCGTCGACCGGTAGCGCCAGCACGTAGCGCCAGCGCAGGGCATTGCCCGCCGCCTCGCCGCGGGCCTCGCCGATGACGTCGTCGGCGGTGCCGATAAAGCGGCCGCCGCCCTGGTCCTTGAGGGTCCACACGCGGCGGCTGGTGGTGCCGTCGGACCAGGTGAAGCGCTCGTCGAGCGTGCCGGTGTCGCCGGCCCAGCGCGCGTCGATGACGACGTGGAAGCGCTTGACCACCTCGCCGGAACGCTTCTGGAACATGCCCCAGCCGTCGAGCGTGCCGTTGAAATAGCGGCGCAGGTCGAGCTGCGGCGTGTCGGCGCGGTAACGCTCGACCTCGATGCCGGCGCAACCGGCAAGACCGAGCAGCGACAGGGTGGCCAGAACCATGCGTTTCCACATCATGCATCTCCTTCGAAGTCGCGGCGCCAGCGCCACAGCAGCGCCAGCGCCGCCAGTTTGAGAACCGCCGGCAGCAGGGCATAGACGGCAGCCAGCGCGGTCAATGCCGCCGTATCGCCAGCGCCGACCTTGTAGCCGGCCAGCCCGAGCAGCGGCAGCGCCAGCCCCGCGGCCAGCGCGAGGTTCAGTTTGGTGACGAAATTCCACAGGCCGAAATAGGCCCCGGCACCGGCCACCGCGGTGGCGCCGCCGGCGGCATCCGTGACATCGCCGCGCGCCAGGCGGTCGGCCAGCAATGCCGGCGGCAGCGCCAGTTCGGCGCCGAGCGCGGCGCCGCTGGCGGCGCAGATGACGCCGAAGGCCACCGCATCGCCGGCATCGAGGAAGAAGGCCCAGACGAAGCTGGCCAGGGCCAGCGCCATGCTCGCCGCCCAGGCCGCGACCTTGCCGCGGCGTCGCGCCAGCGCCACCCAGCCCGGCAACGCCAGCGCGCCGGCGAGGAAGTAGATGGCGAGGAAGGCGCCCTGCCAGGACTCCAGCTGCAGTACGTCGGCGATGTAGAACAGCACCAGCGTGGCCGGTATCGCCGCGGCGATGCCGCCGACGGCGAGCACAGCGAGCAGCCGCCGGAACACGCGGTCGCGCAGCAGGGCGCCGAAAATGTCGGCGGCGGCTGCGGGCGCAGCACGCGCGGCCGGAGCACCGAGCAGGGTGACGAGCGCGGCGACCGCCAGCACCGGCACGAACACCCAGGCCAGTCGCCGCAGCCCCGGCGCGGCCTCGTCGGCGAGCAGCGCCGGCAGTGCCGCCGCGACCACGACGCCGGCCAGCGCGAATCCCTCGCGCCAGGCCGTGACCTGGGCACGCTGCTGGGTGCCGACATCGACTTCGGCGCCCCAGGCGTGGTAGTTGATGCTGGCTAGGCTGAAGCCGGCGAAGGTCACTGCCAGCGCGGCGGCGAGCCAGCCGGCACCGGCTCCGGCCGGCGGCGTCAGCAGGCCGACCAGGCCCACGGCGAGCAGCGGTAGCGCCAGCAGGATGAGGCCGCGACGGTCGCCGCGGCGGCGACTCCAGCGGTCGCTCCAGGCGCCGATGAGCGGATCGACGACGGCGTCGAGGAGGCGCGCGGCGAGCAGCACGGTGCCGACCAGCGCCAGCGACAGGCCGACGTTCTCGGCATAGAGCCGCGGCACGTGGACGTAGAGCGGCAGCGCGGCGAAGGCCAGCGGAAAGCCCAGCACGCCGTAGGCCAGCAGGGCGCGTTGCATGGTCAGGCCCTCTAGCCCTGCCCGAGCAGGCGGGCGCGCAGCGCCGGCTCGCGGGTACGCGGATCGAGCCAGATGGCGAAGAAGGTGCGGGCGAACTCGGGGTCGTCGACGCGGCCGGTCAGCCGCCCCTGGTGGTAGAACTCGGCACCGGCCTGCGGGCGGTGCACGCCGATGATCACCTCGCCCGGCCGCACGTCGGGAAACACCCGTTCGAGCGCAGTGCGCCAGCGCGCCAGGCGTTCGGCGTCGGTGCCGCCGAGGCGCTGCATCTCCTCGATGCTGGCCTGCACCAGCCGCTGCGCCGGAATGTCGCGGGCGTAGCGCAGCTCCAGGGCGTAGGCGCCATCGGCGCTCCAGCCCGCCGGCGGCGCCCACAGCCGCGCGTCGTACAGCTGGAAGCCGAACCAGCGCATCTCGCCCTGGCCGATCATCCGCCAGTCGCTGGCGATGCCGTCGAGGGCCCGCGCCGCCTGCATCAGCGCCGCCAGCATCGCGAACAGCAGGATGGCGCGGAACGTGCCCATGCTCAGCGCCGTTCGAGCAGGTAGTGGTAGACGTCGGTGCTGCCGGCGCGGAAGCCGGCCTCGCAATAGGCGAGGTAGAAGCGCCAGAGGCGGCGGAAGCGATCGTCGAAGCCGTGGCTGGCGATCTGCGGCCAGGCCGCTTCGAAGCGATCGCGCCACAGCGCGAGGGTGCGGCCGTAGTCGCGGCCGAAGGCGAAGCGGTCGGCGACGCGAAAGTCGGCGCTGGCGGCACGCCGCTCGAACGCCGCGGGCGACGGCAGCATGCCGCCGGGAAAGATGTGGCGCTGGATGAAGTCGGTGCCGCGGCGGTAGCTGGCGAACCGGTCGTCGGCGATGGTGATGGTCTGGATCGCGGCGCGCCCGCCCGGCTTGAGGCAGCGCGACAGCTGGCGGAAATACGCAGGCCAGTAGCGCTCGCCGACGGCCTCGAACATCTCGATGGAGACGATGTGGTCGTATTGCCCGGCGAGGTCGCGGTAATCGACCAGTTCGAAGGTCGCGCGGTCGTCCCAGCCGCCGGCGCGGGCGCGCTCGCGCGCGAATGCCAGCTGCGCGGGGGACAGGGTGATGCCATGCACGCGGCAGCCGTAGTCGCGCGTCGCCACCTCGGCGAAGCCGCCCCAGCCGCAGCCGATCTCGAGGATGGTGTCGCCGGGCCTGGGGTCGAGCCGGTCGAGCAGGCGCAGGTACTTGGCGCGCTGCGCCGATTCCAGCGACACGTCGCCGGCATCGCCGAAGAGCGCGGCCGAGTAGCTCATCGTCGGGTCGAGCCAGAGGCGGTAGAAGTCGTTGCCGAGGTCGTAGTGGGCGAGGATGTTGCGACGCGAACCGCTGCGCGTGTTGGCACGCAGCAGGTGGCGCAGGCGGTGGCGCAGCAGCGGCCACCACTGGCCGCGGATGGCGGCGTCGAGTTCGCGGCGGTTTTCGGCAAGCAGGGTGAGCAGCTCGGCGAGATCCTCGCTGTCCCACTCGCCGTCGATGTAGCTCTCGCCGAAGCCTATATCGCCTTCGCTCAGGGTGCGCTCGAACACGCGCGGGTCATGCACGACGAGGCCGGCACGCTCGACGCCTTCGCCCAGGCGCAGGCTGTCGCCGCCGGGCAGGGACAGGCGCAGGGAACCGCCGCGCACCTGGCGCAGCAGTTCGATGGCGGTGCTGGTCGCCGGCGCGAGCCGGGGCGCGGCTGCGCGTTCGCGGCCGGCGAATTGCGGGATGGGCGAGGCGGTGGTGACGAGGGTGTTCATCGGGTGGTCTCCTGCAGGGGGGCGGTGGGTTTGCGGAAGAAGGTGGCGCCCTTGAGCCACAGGCGCAGGGCCTGCCAGTGGATGCGGGCGAGGACGCCGAGTGCCAGCGCCGGGAAGGCGAGCCCGGCGCGCAGCGCGGTGGAGGCGTCGAGCGGAACGCCGCGGCCGCCGACGGCCGTGGCCAGCACGCGCTTGCCGTCGCGCCAGTAGTCGATCTCGACGCGGCGGCGGCCGTTCGAGAGGTCGAAGCGGAAGCGATATTCGCCGTCGACGGGGAAGAAGGGCGAGACGTGGAACACCTTGCGCGCGAACATGCGGTCCTCGGGGGCGATCGGTCGCTGGTCAGGATGGACCACCAGGTAGTTGTGGCGTTCGCCGAAAGTGTTGTTCACCTCGGCCAGCACGGCACGCAGATCGCCCTCGCGGTCATGGCAGAACCAGAAACTGACGGGATTGAAGACGCGGCCGAGGACGCGCGGGAAGGCCTGCAGCACCACCTCGCCGTCGGCGCGGTCGATGCCTTCGCGTGCCAGCAGGGCACGGATCCACGGCAGCGGCGCGCTGCCGTCGCGGGCGCCGTGGTCGGCGTAGCGCAGGCTCAGCAGGCCGGGACGGTCGATGCTGAACCAGCGGTTGCCTGCACGCTCGAGCTGCGACAGCGGCAGCGCGACGAAGAACAGCGGATAGACGAAGCGGTTGGCCGCGGCGCCGAAGCGCGCGTGCATCACGCTGCCGCGGCACAACTCGGGTGTCATGCGGCGCGCTCCGTGGCGTTCGCACCGTCCTGCCACGGGGCGCGGACGCCGAGGCCGTTGGCCACCGCCAGCGCCGACTTGAGGCCGTCCTCGTGGAAACCGTAGCCACCCCAGGCGCCGCAGAACCAGAGGCCGCGCCTGCCCTGGATCTCGTGCAGGCGCTGCTGCGCGGCGATGGCGGCGACGTCGAACAGCGGGTGGGCGTAGTCGTAGTCGCCGATCACCGTCTCCGGCTGCGGTTCGCGGTGGGGGTTGAGCGAGACGACCACCGGCGTGGCGAAGGGCAACGGCTGCAATTGGTTGATGAGGTAGGAGACGCTGACCGGGCGCCGGCCCCGCGGCTCGCTTTCGCTGCCGCTCGTCATGTAATTCCACGCCGACCAGACGCGGCGGTCGCGCGGCAGCAGGGCGGCGTCGGTGTGCAGCACCGCGCGGTTGGGCTGGTAGCGGATGGCGCCGAGCACGGCACGCTCTTCGGCGCTGGCGTGGTGGCCCAGCAGGGCCAGTGCCTGGTCGCTGTGGCAGGCCAGCACCACCTGGTCGAAGCGCTCGAAGCTGCCGTCGGGCAGGTCGACCACGACGCCTTCGCCGTAGGACACGACACCCTGCACCGGCGTGGCGAGGCGGATGTCGGGGATGGCGGCGGCGAGGCGATTGACGTACTCGCGGCCACCGCCCTTGACGGTCAGCCACTGCGGCCGGTCGAACACCTGCAGCAGGCCGTGGTTGCGGCAGAAGCGGACGAAGGTGGCGAGCGGATAGTCGAGCATGGCCTGCGTCGGGCAGGACCAGATCGCCGCGGCCATCGGCAGCAGGTACCAGTCGCGGAGCTCGGCGCTGTAGCGGTTGGCCGCCAGGTAGGCGCCGAGCGTGGTATCGGGCAGGTCCGCCGCCGCCGTCTCGCGGTTGAAGCGCAGGATGTCCTGCAGCATGCGCCAGAAGCCGGGGCGCGCCAGGTTGCGTTTTTGGGCAAAGAGCGTGGCCAGGCTCGAGCCGGCCCATTCGAGGTCGGGATCGTCGAGGCTGACGGCGAAGGACATGTCGCTCGCCACGGTGTCGACGCCGAGCAGGCGGAACAGCGCGGTGAGGTTGGGATAGGTGCGGTGGTTGCAGACGAGGAAGCCGGTGTCCACCGGATGGGTGATCCCCTCCACGGCCACGTCGACGGTGTGGGTGTGGCCGCCGAGGTAGTCGCCGGCCTCGAACAGCGTGACCTGGTGCTCGCGCACCAGCAGCCAGGCGCTGGCCAGGCCGGCGATGCCGGCGCCGACGACGGCGATCTTCATGGCCGGCTCCTCGGGTCGCGGCGTGGGGGCACGACCGCCGGGCGGCGTCGCGTCAGCAGATCGGCGGTGCGCAGCAGGAGGACTGTCAGCGCCAGGCCCAGCATCAGTTCGATCAATGGAACACTCATGGTTTCACCTCGGGGAAGGGTTGACTGGTGGCTCAGGGCTTTTCCGCCAGCCGCTGCTCGATCGCCGCAACGAAGCTGCGGCTGTCGGGGCTGGTCAGGGTGCTGAAGCTCTCGACGTTGGTGCCGGAGCGGTCGATCAGGTACTTGTGGAAGTTCCACTTCGGACGCGTGCCGGTTTTTTCGATCAGGCTCTTGTAGAAGGGGTGGGTCTTCGGCGCCGCGATGTCGGTCTTGGCCATCATCGGAAACTGCACGCCGTAGGTCAGCCGGCAGAAATCCGCGATCTGCTTGCTGTCGCCGGGCTCCTGGTTGCCGTAGTCGTTGGAGGGGAAACCGATCACCACCAGGCCGCGCTCGCGATACTTTTCGTAGAGCGCCTCGAGCGGTTCGTACTGCCCGGTGAAACCGCACTTGCTTGCGGTGTTGACGACGAGGATCACCTTGCCCTTGTACTGGCAGAGGGACTGCGGCACTTCGTCCTGCAGCCGTGGGAAGGTATGGTTGAGCAGGGGCGGGCAGTCGTTCGCCGCGGTCGGCAGGGGAGTCGCGACGGCAGCGGCGACGAGAAGGGCTGGTAGAACGCGCTTGTTTGTCATGTCATTTTGTCCTGGACAAAAGTAGAATCTGGTGCCAACATACCAATCCAGAGTATCTCTGTCAACTATTTTGTCCAAGACAAAGTCGCATGAATCCGAATCCATTTGAGCGGCACCAGGACATCGCCGCCGTCGCGCGGGATACCGGGCTCGGCAAGGACACCCTGCGCGTCTGGGAGCGGCGCTACGGCTTCCCCGCGCCCTTGCGCGACGAGGCCGGCGAACGCTTGTACCCGAACGAGCAGGTGATGCGCCTGCGCCTCGTCAAGCGCTTGATCGATCAGGGTTTTCGACCGGGAACCCTGTTGGCGCTGGATGCGGCGGCGCTGCAACAGCGCCTCGACGCACTGGCCGGAAAGGTCGGCGCCGGCGCCACGGCGACCGGTGATGGCGGCGCACGGCCGGCGGGGAATGCGGGGGTGGAAATGGCCGAGCGTCTCGTTCCCCTGCTCAGGGAGCGCGCCGCCGAGAGCCTGCGCGCGGCTCTGGCGCAGCAGCTCGCCCGCGAAGGTCTGCGCGGGTTTGTCATGGACACCGTGCCGGCGATGAACCGGCGGATCGGCGAAGCCTGGACCGCCGGCGAGATCGAGGTATTCGAGGAGCATCTCTACACCGAACTGCTGCAGAACCAGCTGCGCGCGGCCATCCATGCGCTGCCACCGGCACCGGGGCGCCCGCGCGTGCTGCTGACCACGCTCAAGGGCGAGGAGCACCAGCTCGGCCTGCTGATGGCCGAGGCGCTGCTGGCGGCCGAAGGCGCCGACTGCATCTCGCTTGGCCCGCAGACGCCGGTGGTCGACATCGTCATTGCGGTCGCACGCACCGCGCCGCAGATCGTGGCGCTGTCGTTCTCGGCCGCCTATTCGTGGCGCAAGGCGCGCGACGGCCTGCTGGAACTGCGCGCCGCGCTGCCGTCGGATGTCGAGCTCTGGGCCGGCGGCGGCGTCATCGCCGCCCGCGGCGCGCAGATTCGGGGGATAGTCTGCTTCGGCCGCATCGACGAGGTGCCGGGTGCGGTAGCCGAGTGGCGGGGTCGGCAAGCCGGCTAGGGCGTTTTCGGCTCTGCGCCGGAGCCTCGTCCAGAGGGCTCGCCGACGGCGTGTTCGCGGCAATGTTTCAGCTTTGGGGAATAATCCGCGGGTGTCGTGCGTATATGCGGTGTAGCACCCCTCAACCCCAACGGAGCACACCATGAAAACAAAATCCCTCATCGCAGCACTTTCGCTCTTCGTCCTTGCCGGCGCCTCCTGGGCCGCCGGCGCGCCCGTCAAGGCCGCCGACGGCGTTCTCGTCGGCACCAACGGCATGACGCTCTATACCTTCGACAAGGACACCGCCGGCAGTGGCAAGAGCGTCTGCAACGGCCCCTGCGCCGGCAACTGGCCGCCCCTGGCTGCGTCGGCGGACGCTGCGCCGGCCGGCGACTACAGCGTGATCACCCGCGACGACGGCTCGAAACAGTGGGCGCTGAAGGGCAAGCCGCTGTACTACTGGGCCAAGGACCAGAAGCCGGGCGACAAGACCGGCGACGGTTTCAACGGCGTCTGGAAAGTCGCCACGCCGTAATCGCCTGGTGAGCAGCCGCGACGCCATCGTTGCCGAGATTCCCCGCCTGCGCCGCTATGCGCGCGCGCTGACGGGGAATGCCGACCAGGCCGACGACCTGGTGCAGGACACGCTCGAACGTGCCCTCGAGAAATGGCGTCTCTGGCACAGCGCCAGGGAATTGCGGCCGTGGCTGTTTTCCATCATGCACAACCTGTTCGTCGACAGCCGGCGCCGGGCAGGACGAATCGATTACTGCGACGCCGATGAGCTTGACGAGGTGCCGCAGCGCAGCCAGGCCGGCGATGCACTCGAACTGCGCGACCTCGATCGCGCGCTGGCGCTGTTGCCGACGGAGCAGCGCGAAGTGCTGCTGCTGGTCGGGCTGGAGGAACTCAGCTACGCCGAAGCCGCGCGCTCGCTCGGCGTTCCGCAAGGAACGGTGATGTCGCGGCTGTCGCGCGCCCGCAGCCGGCTGCAGTCGATACTGAACGGCGAAGCCGTGCCCCAACTCAAGGTAGTCAAGACATGAACGCCCCCATCTCCGACGACGATCTGCATGCCTACGCCGACAACCGGCTCGATGCGGCGCGCCTGACGCAGGTGGAGGGCTGGCTGGCGGCGCACCCGGAGCATCGCGGCCAGGTCGACGCCTGGCGCAGCCAGTCCGCGCGGCTGCATCGCGCCTACGACGCCGTGCTCGACCAGCCGGTGCCGGCGCGGCTGATGCCCGCGGCCAACCAGTCGCGCTGGTTCGAAATGCGCCGCGTCGCCTTCGTCGGCTGGTTGATGCTCGGCACGGTGATCGGCTTCATGCTGCGCGGGGAACCGGCGCGGCAGGCGCCGCCGGCGCAGGCCGGTGTCTCGCTGCCGCACATGGCGGCGGTGGCCCATGCGGTTTACACGCCCGAAGTGCGCCATCCGGTCGAGGTCGGCGCCGACCAGGAAGCGCACCTGGTGGGCTGGCTGTCCAAGCGCCTCGGCGCCGAGCTCAAGCCGCCGCGGCTCGACGAAGCCGGCTACCGCCTCGTCGGCGGACGCCTGCTGCCGGGCGAGCGCGGCGAGGTGGCGCAGTTCATGTACGAGAACGCCGCGAAGAACCGCCTGACCCTCTACGTCCAGCCGCAGGCGGCCCAGGCCGCCGACGCCAGCTTCCGTTACGCCAACGAGAAGGGCATCGACGTCTTCTACTGGATCGACGGGCGCTTCGGCTACGCCCTGTCGGGCAGCACCGGGCGCGAGGACATGCTGCGGCTCGCGACCCTGGTCTACCGGCAACGCTGAAGCAGGGATCGTTCGACGCAGTGCGGATGGGGTAGAGTTGCTGGAGATCTAAAACTTCTCCCCGTCACCTGAAAGGTATCAGCGATGAAACTCGGTGCGACTGTTTCGGTCCTGGCCCTTGCCGCCCTCGGTTCGGCCTTCGCGCTGCCCGCGCTCGCCGACGTGACCATCCCCTACAACGAATACAGCGAATCCCCCACGATCGGCCGCGGCGGCGGCACCTCCACCGATCCGCGGAACCCGGGCTATGGCGCACTGAAGATCTTCATCGAGAAGGTCAAGGACTACACCGACGACCAGGGGCCCGATGCGCTACCGCCGGGCCATAAGGTGATCTTCGAGCGCGACCAGAAGACCGGGCGCGAGATCAGCGCGCTGCGCGCCGGCATCCAGTTCGCCAACAAGGGCGCGGAGAAGAAGTTCGCCGAGCCGAGCTGGGGCTTCGCCTACAACTCGGTGCCCTTCGGCATGCGCTTCGAGCAGATGCTCGGTTTCCTTTATGAGGCCAAAATCGAGGGCTTCGGCGGCAACGGCATCGCGCTGGCGCAGTCGCTGCTCGACAGTCGCGGCGGCACGCAGGTCGTGCTGCCGGTCGTCGGCAGCACCATGCAGGGCTCGGGCTATTTCCCGCAGCCCATCGGCAAGCCGGACTGCAATCCCGGCGACACCGAATGCGCAAGCCAGGGCAGCGGCATCGGCCTGGCGGGCCTGTGCCAGTCGGGCTGGCGCATCCGCTACCTCGCGCCGCCGCAGGACATCGTCGATCGCGCCTGCGACATCCTGGTCAAGCGCGGCGTGATCGCGAAGAAGACGCTGACCTTCTACCCGCCGGTCGGCGGCCAGTCGGTGCTGCTGCCGATGCAGAAGCGCACCATCCAGGGTTTCGAATACGTCAATCCCTACGACGACTTCGCCGACTTCTTCCCCATCAAGGGCGCCGCACCCGGCGTGCCGCTCGGCAACCCCGAGCTCGGCCCGCTCGACTGCAGCCCGGCGCAGCCCTTCCCGATTCCGGCCGGCACGAAGTCGACCTGCACGCAGAACATCGGCCAGATCGGCGGGCGCTATGCCCACCATCCCTCCTGGCACCAACCCTTCCTCGTCTCCTGGATGCACATCGACAAGGACCTCTGGAACGGCCTGACGCCGGCCCAGCGCGCGGCGATCGAGCGCGCGGCGAAGGACGCGCTGGTCGAGAGCTACAAGGCCAACGAATCGGTCGAGTGCGCCAGGCTCAAGGACATCCTCGACATCAACCAGGGCGTGCACCAGCGCAACGTCGACGGCTCGCGGCGCATCGTGAACGGCAAGCCCGTGAGTGCCGCGATGACCCTGGCGCGCTGGCCGGACGATGCACTCAAGGTGCTGCAGGAGGCGACCAACGACTACCTCGCCGCGCTGGCAGGGCCGGCCGAGGGCAAGACCCCGGCGCAGCAGGACTTCACGCGCTTCTACACGGCGCTCACCCAGTACGCCAAGGGCATCGGCGCGACGAAATTCGAACCGGGGACATTCCCGGCGAAGAGCGGCCTCAAGGCCGGGGAGCAGTGCCGGCTGGTGAAGTAGCCGTCCCTGGCGATCTCCATCGGCGTGTGGTGCGCGAGGCCGGCCGGCGTGATCTGATCGGGGCGAATTGCCTCAGGCCGAGCGTTGCGCGAGCCAGGCGCGCCAGCCGCCGAAGGTCGTGATGTCCTCGGCGGCGGCGGTGGCCGCGGCCTCGCAGACGAAACCCTGCACGGCGCTGCCGTCGGCCAGCGTGATGGTGCCGATGCCCAGCGGCGCCGGGATGCCGGCGACGAAGGAGCCGAATTCGCGCGCCGGCAATTCCCACACCTCGACCGTGATCGCGGCGCCGCCGGATGTAACTCGCACCATGCCGGGCCGCAGCGGCGGGCCGCCGGGCAGGGCGTAGAGTTTGTAGTCGGGCGACGATTGCGTCGCGGCGACGAGGCGACCGCCGCGCGAGGTCAGTTGCCAGTTGAGAGGCAGGCCCGAGAGGTGGGCGCCGCAGACTGCGACGCGGACCTGGCCCGAGGGCAGTGCGGCAAAAGTTCCCGAAGGCGACCCGAAGGTAGTGCAAGGCACGCATCGCGCTGGCGCTGGCGACACGGCGAGCGGGACGCCGGTCGCGCCCAGCGTCGCCTGCGGCAGCGCGCCGTGCAGCTTCGCCGCCAGGTGCAGCAGCGGCGCGTCCTGCGCGGCCGGGGCGAAGATCGTCACGCCCAGCGGCTGTCCATCCTTCCGGAATCCGCCCGGCACGGCGGTCGCCGCGTAGTCGAGCAGGTTCATGAAGTTGGTGTAGTAGCCGAGGTTGGAGTTGAGCTTGATCGGGTCGGCTTCCATCTGCGCGATGGTGTAGATGGTCGGTGCGGTCGGCGTGACGATGCAATCGACGCTCGCCCACACGGCATCGCACTCGCGCTTGGCGGCCTTGAGTTTGTAGAGGTAGGCGAAGGTGTCGGCCGCCGAGAACCTCAGGCCGCTGGCCGTGATCTCGCGTGTCACCGGAAACAGCGCCTCGGGCGTGGCATCGAAGAATTCGCGGATGGCCTGGTAGCGCTCGGCCACCCAGGGGCCTTCGTAGAGCAGCTTGGCCGTGGCGAGGAAGGGCGACAGGTCGATCTCGACCGCCTCGCCGCCGAGCGCCTCCAGCCGCGCCACCGCGTCGCGGAAGATGCGCTCGCTCTCCGTGTCGCCGAAGAACTGCAGCTCGGCCGCGCGTGGCACGCCGAACTTGAAGCTCGGCGCGCGGCCGAAATCGAAGCCGTAGCCTTCGACGGCTCGGGCGTAGGGATCGGCCGCGTCGAAACTCGCCGCGACCGCCAACACGGCCTCGGCGTCGGCTGCGGTCAGCGCGAAGATCGACACCGCGTCGAGCGAGCGGCAGGCCGGCACCACGCCCGTGGTCGACAGCCAGCCGCAGCTCGGCTTGTGGCCGACGAGGTTGTTGAAGGCGGCCGGCACGCGGCCCGATCCCGCGGTGTCGGTGCCGAGCGAAAAGCTCGCGTAGCCCTTGGCCACCGCGACCGCCGAGCCCGAGCTCGAGCCGCCCGAGACGTAGGCCGGGTCGAAGGCGTTGCGGCATGCCCCGTAGGGCGAACGCGTGCCGTTGAGCCCCGTGGCGAACTGGTCGAGGTTGGTCTTGCCGACGGGAATCGCGCCGGCCTCGATCAGCTTCTGCACGACAAAGGCGCTCGTGTCGGGTGTGAAAGCGTAGGCGGGACAAGCCGCCGTGGTCGGCACGCCGGCGAGGTCGATGTTGTCCTTGATCGCGAAGGGGATGCCGTAGAGCGGCAGGCTCGCCGGATCCTTTCCTTCGAGCGAGGCGGCGTACTTGCGCAGCGCTGCTTCGGGCAGGCGGTGGATCCAGACCTTGTTCGGGTCCTCGGCGGTGCGGCGGAGGATTTCCTCGACCAGCGCGGTCGGGGTGAGGCCGCCGGCGGCGTAGGCGGCACGCAGGGTATTGAAGTCGAAACTCAGCATGAATTACTCCTCGGCCTCGATGACCAGCAGATCCTGTCCGGCGGCGACCTGGCCGCCTTCCTTGCAGAACACGTGGCTGACGATGCCGGCGCAGGGCGCCGTCACGGGGATTTCCATCTTCATCGACTCGACGATCAGCAGCGTCTCGCCAGCGCCGACTTTTTGCCCCACGGCAGCCATGACCTTCCAGACGTTGCCGGCGACGTGGGTGGCGAGCGGCCGCGCGTTCGGCGGCAGGTCGAGCTCGGAGTCGGGGCCGGCTTCGGCGACGATGGCGTCGGATGCCACCACGTCCTGGCCCGCCGCCTTCCAGCGCTCGCGCTCGGCCTCGAACGATGCCTGCTGCTTCGCCTTGAAGGCGGCGATCTCCTCGCGGTGCTCGGCGAGGAAGGCGCGGTAGTCGCGCAAGCGGAAGGTCGTCTCCTCGATGTCCAGCTTGTGGCGGCCGGCCGGCACGTCCTCGCGCAGGCGCAGCAGTTCTTCCTTGCTCACCGGCACGAAGCGGATCTGGTCGAAGAAGCGCAAGAGCCACGGCTTCTCGAAGTCGGCGGTGACGCGGTGGCGGTTCCACATCTGCACCGTCCGGCCGACGAACTGGTAGCCGCCGGGGCCTTCCATGCCGTAGACGCAGAGGTAGGCGCCGCCGATGCCGACGGCGTTCTCCGGCGTCCACGTCCGTGCCGGGTTGTACTTGGTGGTCACCAGGCGGTGGCGCGGATCGACCGGTGTCGCGACCGGCGCGCCGAGGTAGACGTCGCCGAGGCCCATGACGAGGTAGCTGGCGTCGAACACCACCTTGTAGACGTCCTCGATGGAGTCGAGGCCGTTGATGCGGCGAATGAACTCGATATTGCTCGGGCACCAGGGCGCGTCGGGGCGCACCGACTGCATGTATTTCTCGATGGCGAGCTTCGTCGCCGGGTCGTCCCAGGACAGCGGCAGATGAACGATGCGCGAGGGCACCTCGATGTCGTCGATGGCCGGAAGGGCGGCATCGGCGGCGACGATGGCGTGGATCAGTCGATCCTGGTCGATCAGCCGCGCGTCGAAATGCACCTGCAGCGAGCGGATGCCCGGCGTCAGGTCGAGCACGCCGGGCAGGCGGCCGGCGGCGATCTCGGCCTGCAGCGCCTGCAGCAGCGCCTGCACGTGCAGGCGCAGTTCGAGGTCGAGCACCAGCGGGCCGAGTTCCACCAGCAGGCTGCGGTCGCCCGATTGGCGTATCGCCAGCGCCGACAACGCGCCGACGTCAGTCGGCAATGGTGAGTCTGGCGAAGCCTGACTGGTTGGACGCCGAAGGCGGCACTTTTCATTTTCCTCGGGCAGGAACTTCACGACGGGGCTGGCCAGCGGCGCCGGTGCGGAGGGCAGCATGGCATAGGCCGGTGCGTCGAGCGCGGCGATGGCGGCATCCTGGGCGCCCTCGTAGGCGTTGGCCTGCTCGCGGGTGATGCGGCGGAAGCGCACGGTGTCGCCGGGCTTGAGCTGGCCGAGCTTCCACAACTCGGCCTGGACGATGGTGGCGGGGCAGACGAAACCGCCGAGGCTGGGACCGTCCGGGCCGAGGATCACCGGCATGTCGCCGGTGAAGTCGACGGCGCCGATGGCATAGGCGTTGTCGTGGATGTTCGACGGATGCAGGCCGGCCTCGCCGCCGTCGGTCCGTGCCCATTGCGGCTTGGGGCCGATCAACCGCACCCCGGTGCGCGAGGAGTTGTAATGCACCTCCCAGGGCGTGGCGAAGAAGACCTCGATGTCGTGGTCGGTGAAGAAGTCGGGGGCGCCGTGCGGGCCGTAGAGCACGCCGATCTCCCACTCGTGCACCAGCGGCGGGCGCAGCGCCTGGCTCAACGGCGCACGACAAGCGGCGCTTTCCAGGTTCTGCGGATGGGCAGCAGCGATGCGCAGCACGTCGCCGGCGCGCAGCGTGCGGCCGCCGTGGCCGCCGAACTGGCCGAGGGTGAACGTGGACTTCGAGCCGAGGTATTCGGGAACGTCGAAGCCGCCCTGCACGGCGAGATAGGTTCGCAGGCCGGCCCCCTCGATGTTGGCCAGCCGCAGCACGCTGCCGGCCTTGACCGCATGCGCCTGCCAGTAGCCGAGCGGCGCGCCGTCGAGTGTCGCTGCCATCTGCGCGCCGGCGAGCGCGATCACGGTATCGCAGTTGAACTTGAGCGTCGGGCCGGCGGCGGTGAGTTCGAGCGCGGCCGTGCCCTCGGCATTGCCGACGAGGCGGTTGGCCAGGCGCAGCGCGAGGTGGTCCATCGGCCCCGAGGGCGGCACGCCGACGTCCCAATAGCCGGTGCGGCCCGGCCAGTCCTGCAGCGAGGACTGCACGCCGGGCTCGAGCACGTCGATGGTCGCGGCGCGGTAGTGGAAGGCGTTGAGGTAGCGCGTGGTCTGGCGGCCCTCGGCGAAGACCGCGTCGGCCACGACCTGGCGCAGGTAGTCGAGGTTGGTCTCGATGCCGTGCAGTTCCGTCGCCGCCAGCGCCTTCTGCAGCTTGTCGCGCGCGTCTTCGCGCGTCAGCCCCTTGGCGATGACCTTGGCCACCATCGGGTCGTAGTAGGGCGGGATCTCGCTGCCGTTCTCGACCCAGGAATCGACGCGCACGTCCTGCGGAAATTTCACCGAAGTGAGCAGGCCGGGTGCGGGCTGGAAGTTCTTGTTCGGGTCCTCGGCGTAGAGCCGCACCTGCATCGCCGCGCCCTTGGGCCTGGCGACGAATCCCGCGAGGTCGAGTTCGCCCGCCGCCGTACGCAGCATCCACTCGACGAGGTCGATGCCGGTGACTTCCTCGGTGACGCCGTGCTCGACCTGGAGCCGGGTGTTGACCTCGAGGAAGTAGAACTCGCCGTTGCCGGCATCGTAGACGAACTCGACGGTGCCGGCCGAGTGGTAGCCGACGGCGCTGCCGAGGCGAACGGCGGTGTCGAGCAGCCGCGCGCGCTGGGCTTCGGTGATGTTGGGTGCCGGGGTTTCCTCGATGACCTTCTGGTTGCGCCGCTGCACCGAGCAGTCGCGTTCCCCCAGCGCGACGACATGGCCGAAACCGTCGCCGAAGATCTGGACCTCGATGTGGCGCGCCTCCTGCACGTACTTTTCCAGGTAGATGCCGGCGTCCTTGAAGTTGGCGCGGGCCAGACGATCGACGGAGGCATAGGCCTCCGCCAGTTCGTCCTCGCTCCAGATCAGGCGCATGCCGATGCCGCCGCCGCCGGCCGTGCTCTTCAGCATCACCGGGTAGCCGATGCGGCGGGCTTCGGCCGCGGCGTGGCCGGCGTCGCCGAGCAGGCCGGAGCCGGGCAGCAGCGGCACGCCGCTCTTCTCCGCCAGCTCGCGCGCCGTGTGCTTGAGGCCGAAGGCGCGCATCTGCGCGGCACTCGGGCCGACGAAGGCGATGCCGGCGGCTGCGCAGGCATCGGCGAAGTCCGGGTTCTCGGAGAGGAAGCCGTAGCCGGGGTGGATGGCTTCGGCGCCAGTGGCCTGCGCGGCCTCGATCACCTTGTCGGCGCGCAGGTAGCTCTCGGCGGCCGGGGCCGGGCCGAGGCAGACGGATTCGTCCGCCTGCATGACGTGGGCGGCGTGGCGGTCGGCCTCGGAGTAGACGGCAACCGACGCGATGCCCAGGCGCTTGAGGGTGCGGATGATGCGGCAGGCGATGGCGCCGCGGTTGGCGATGAGGACTTTCTTGAACATCACCGGGCGTCCCAGACGAGCAGCCGGATCGGCGTCGGGTTGTAGGCGTTGCAGGGGTTGTTGAGCTGCGGGCAGTTGGAGATCAGCACCACCACGTCCATCAGCGCGCGCATCTCGACGTACTTGCCGGGCGCGGAGATGCCGTCCTCGAAGCTGAGCCTGCCTTCGGGCGTGACCGGCACGTTCATGAAGAAGTTGATGTTGGCGGCGATGTCGCGCTTGGACAGGTGGATGTGGCCGCAGTCGCAGTGCGCCATGGCATGGAGGAAATTGTCGCGGCAGCTGTGCATGTGGCGCTTGTCCAGCGCGTAGCGCACGGTGTTGCTCTCGGCCGCGCAGGCGCCGCCCAGGGTGTCGTGGCGGCCGCAGGTATCGGCGACGATCTCCAGCATGGGCCTGCCTTCGCTCGAATACAGCGTGGTGCCGGCGGTTAGGTAGAGGCTGCCCTGGCGGCGGATGGTGTCCGTCGCGCTATAGCGCTCCTCGGGATCGTCGGCGTTGTAGAACAGGGTGTCCACGGCCTGGTTGCCTTCGAGGTCGAGGATGCGGAAGACCTGGCCGGTGGTGACGGTGGCCATCCAGGGCTCGCCGGCGGCGCAGATTTCGTCGATCACGGCGGCCTTGGGGTCGAGCTTGCTTTCTACGAGGGACATCGTGTGCTCTCCTAGCAGGCGTTGTAGCGTTCGGTGTTCTCGAAGCCGCGCCCGTTCTCGGGGCGGAAGTTGCGGCAGGTGTCGTCGGCCGCCGGCGCGTCGGCGTGCCAGGCGATGAGCCTGACCGGCCGGGGCGCGTAGTCCGGATTGGGGTCGAGCGGGTGCGGCGCGGTGGAGAGTGCGACGAGGGTATTCATCTCGAAGCGCAGGTCCACCGTGCCGCCGGCCGGCGAATGGCCGGCGTGGAAGTGCAGGGCGCCGTCGGCCTCGTCCGCCGTGACCTTGCTGAACAGGTTCACCGTCGGCCCGAGGTCGCGCTTGCCCAGCCCGTATTTGCCCAGCTCGACCAGCAGCGAGTCGCGGCCGTTGCGGATCATCTCGTTGCGCTTCGCGCCATAGGGGGCGAGGCCGTACTTTTCCGCGGCGAGCGCCGCGTCGGAGACGCCGCAGAGCGGGTCGTGCCAGCCGACCGTGTCCGCGGTGATGGAGCAGAAGATGCGCCCCATGTCGGAGTAGAGGCAGTGGCCGCGCGTGAGGAAGGCGGTGTGCTGGGCCTTGAGCGTGTCGGGCATGTTGTAGCGCTCGAGCTTGTCCTCGGGGTTGAAGAACAGCAGCGAGGCGTTGGCGCCGCCTTCGATGTCGACGATGCGCAGCGCCATGCCGCGGCGAATCAGGCCGGACCAGTGGGTGCCGGCGGGAACGGTGTGCTCCCAGCGCAGGCGGTCGGATGAAATGTCGGGTGCGTTCATGATGTCGGCTGGTTGAGTTTTTCGAGGAGTTCGAAATCGGTCTTCATGCCCGAGGTCTCGCGGATGCGGGCGAGGATTTCCTTCTTGAGGGCGAGGAACTCGGGCGCGTGCTTCATGTCCTGGTCGCGCTGGGCCGGCAGCGGCACGTCGTAGATCTGCGCGATGCGGCCGGGCCGCGGCGCCATCAGCACGACGCGGTTGCCGAGGTAGATCGCTTCCTCGACGTCGTGGGTGACGAAGGCGATGGTGGTCTTCTCGATCTTGTGCACGTGGCGGATCAGGTCGTGCATCACCTCGCGCGTCTGCGCGTCGAGCGCGCCGAAGGGCTCGTCCATCAGCAGGATCTCGGGCTTGGGCATCAGCGCGCGGGCGATGGCCACGCGCTGCTGCATGCCGCCGGAGAGCTGGTTGGGGTAGGCGTCGCCGGCGTGGGCCAGGCCCATCAGCCGCAGCAGAGCGTCGGCGCGGCCGCTGGCGGCCTCGACGTCGGACATGGTGCGCTCGGCGGTGTGCACCTTGAGGCGGCGGCACCACTTGATGTTGTCCATCACCGACAGCCATGGATAGAGGCTGTAGTGCTGGAAGACCATGGCGCGGTCGGCGCCGGGGCCGGCGACGGAGTGGCCCGAGACCGCAAGCTCGCCGCCGTCGTGCCATTCGAGGCCGCCGATGGTGCGCAGCAGGGTGGACTTGCCGCAGCCCGAGGCGCCGACGAAGGTGACGAACTCGTTGTCGAAGATGTCGAGGTCGATGCCGGCCAGCGCCTGCACGGCCGCGGCGCCCTCGCCGAAGGTCTTGGTCAGGCCGCGGATGCTGATCTTGGCGTTCATTTGAAGTGCAGCCAGGGGAAGGACTTGCGGTGCATGGCGCGGAACAGCTGGTCGATGACCAGGCCGATGGCGCCGATCAGCAGAATGCCGGCGAAGATCTTGTCGGTCTGCATGAAGCGCTGCGCCTTGAGGATGGAGTAGCCCAGGCCCGAGTTGGCGGCGACCAGCTCGGCCACCACCAGGTAGGTCCAGGCCCAGCCCATGGTGATGCGCAGGGTGTCGAGCAGGGCCGGCTTGGCCGACTGCAGCAGCACCTGCTCGACGATCTCGCCGCGCGAGGCGCCCAGCGTCTGCGCCGCCTCGACCTGCGCGGCCGGCACGCGGCGCACGTCCTCGGCCACCATCAGCACCATCTGGAAGAAGGTGCCGATGAAAATGATGGCGATCTTCGAGCTTTCCTCGATGCCGATCCACAGCATCACCAGGGGGATGAAGGCGACGGCCGGCATGTAGCGGATGAAGTCGGTCAGCGGCTCGAGCAGCGCCTGCACCGGCCGCCAGGTGCCGATCATCAGCCCCAGCGGCACGGCGATCACCGCCGACAGCGCCCAGCCGGCGACGACGCGATAGACGCTGATGGAAACGTCGCCGAGCAGCTCGTCCTCCGTCGCCCAGGTGACGAGTCGCCGTGCGACGTCAGCCGGCGAGGGCATGAAGACCTTGTCCATCAGCTCCAGCGCCGCCACGCCCCACCACAGGCCGAGCGGCAGCAGCAGGCCGACGAGCGCCAGCAGCCAGTAGCGGCGGGAAGAGATCGGCGCGCGGATCGCCCAGAATCCGGGGCCCATGTTGCGCTGGGGTACGGCCATCTTCGGCTCCCTAATCGGTTGAACAGCGGGAGCGACGCGCGACCTCGTCCTCCCGGGCTTTTGTCCCTCCGTGGAGCCGCGCCTTCGCGAGGCCGGCGGCTCTCGGACCAGTCACCTCGACAAAGAGGCCGGAACCCTAGCCGCGCTTCGAGCAGCGATGGCAATCGCTCCCTTGCCCTACCTACAGCAAGGGGTGTGCCATGCGAAAACCGGTAGCCGATGCACTATCGGCGGGCTGCGATGCGAGGTCGGACGGAAAGAGGCACCGATGTGGGGCGTTGGATGCCCGCGCATGGTGCGTTTGGGCATTGTGGTCGACGGGGCAGAGTGGGGCAGCGGGCACCGCTCTGGTTTGGCTGCGGATTGGTCGGTTATCGAAGTTCAGAGTGGCTCAGCGCCACGGCAGAAATTCGGCCATAGCTGCCACAGCATCTGGCCACGCTGTATGTCAGCTTAAGACGTTGCTGACATAGAACGAAATACGTACGATCTGTCCGCTACATGGCTATGGAAAGCTACCCAATTTTTTGCCAAAGCCATACGAATATCGACGCTATTTTTTCTTACCAACTAGCCAACGCTTGAAGTCTTCTCTGTCAATGTGGCAATACCCTTTGCCCGGATTAGTGATGCCCTTCTCGGCACAGTATGCCTTCCGCGATGCTGCAGCTAACTTCGTCTTTGTAGCTACACGATCCCGCTCCGCTTGCACTGAAAAGCGCACGCTGGCAGAGTCTTTTGCCTTTTTTCGCAACTCAGGATGACTCCATGCTTTGAGAAGGCCGGCCGCCACCTTTTCCTTTATCTCAGGTGAGGCCATTGCGGATTTTGTTGCCGCCGCGTGCCTTTCTCTAAACAATGGGTCCGCAAAAACTGCGGCACGCTTTGCCTGCACAGTTGGGTCAGCGTGAGTCTTTCGATTAGCCGCAACATGCCGCGCGCGAACTTCTGGATTTTGATTTGCTTGCAGGATCGCCTCAATGCGTTTTTCACGCTCACCGGGCTTCGCCCAAGAATTGTGGACTCCGGTCGAATGTCGCTCTTTGACCTCAGGATTTTGCAGCGCGTTACGAACCGCATCTGAGACACGGCGAATTACTTCGGGGTTTGCGTACGCCTGCTTGAGTGACCGTATCCTTAATTGTTTAACCTCTGGTCGAGCCGCAGCAGCACTAATCGCCCGACCAATTTTTTCCTTCATCCCGGGGCGCGAGTGAATTTCCTTTGCAACTTCGCTATCGATCCCATCGCCACCGGCTGAAATATTCATCAATGTGCCACCGCCAATAGCTCTGCGTCCATGCTGTGCAATCAAATCAATTTCTACATTCTTGGCTTGCTCTGAAGTAAGACCGTCAGCGAGAATCTTCACAACAATTTCACGCCCCTCAGATAACGACTTCCTTAGGAACGTGTACCACATTGACTTCCCAGTTCCTCGTCGAACAACTCGAACATGTTCGCAGTAGCGATCACGTTTCCCCTTACCTATGTATCGCGGGACCCCATCAATGACGAACACATATACGTAGTAGCCAAAGGGCGCAACTTTTGGGTAGTGGACGTTTTTCATTGCCTTTGCCTTACTGCGGCAATCCTTAATGACTATTCATCAATCAGTCGCGCACTCATATGTCGTCACGACGCAGGCAGCTTGAAGGTTCCGGAGCAAGCGGGAGATGAATCGCCACTTTATGGAACAGCCTGCTCCCATTTTTATCATCGCTTTCTGCTGACATGTCTGAAAAGCAAGCCTGTAGGAGAGGCACGGCGCGCGCGATCCTCTGCTGCTATCTGGCCTAGCTTATCGGTGTCGAGCATGGGAATTCCTGAAGACGGATTACTCGGGCGGGAACCGCAGCTGCGAAAAGCTGCGCCCGGCCTGGATGGCTCGCCGCTCGATATCCGCGGCGGACTCAAGCCAGCCTTGCTGCTCCAGAAACAACAGATAAGCGCGCGTACTGATCTTGCGGCAGTTGTCCGGCAGCAAAAAGCTGGCGCGGGCGATTTTGTGATCCTCGAACAGGAACACGCCGGTTTGTCGCGGCTGGTCCAGAGCGAAGTCGTTCATGGTTTCCTGGATCGCCAGTTCGCCGAGATTGGCGGTGCGGGCGGCGGCTGGGTCTGCCGCCAGCGTTTGCTGGTGATGCCGGAAAGTGCGGGTTGTGCGCACCGATACCTGGCCGGAGGCGGCCCACTGCGCCAGTTTCTCGCTGGTCGGCGTCTGGTTGCGCGTCACTTCGTGCAGCACCATATCGACCAGCACGATCGGCCAGCCGGGCTTGAACAGCAGGTCGAGCGCATCGGCATAGGCCAGCGTGATGAGCGGCCCGGCGTCGGGCAGCAGAGCAACGTTCGCGGCCATCGCGAGCGGCTCAGCTTGCCAGCGATTTCAGTTGATCGACCATGTCGCGCGTGTCCGCCTCCGGCAATCGCGGCATCGGCAGGTGGGCTTGCGCCATCAACAGGAAGAGGTCTTCCTCGCTGTCGATTCCCAGCGCGCGCATGGCTTCGTCGCCCGCGAGCCGCCCCAGCGAAAAGTCGAGCAGCCGCCGGTAATTCTGGTTGCCCGTCGCTTCGGCCGCCTCGAAGGTTTCGACAAGATGGCGAAGCTCGGCGTTGAAGAGCGCATTGACCGAGGTGTCGGTCTTGGCGGCAATGATTTTGGCGCGCTTGAGCAGATCGCGATCAACCGCGCCGGTGAAATTGACGGTGCTTGCCATTTCCTGCCTCCATGGAATTAACACATAGATAAGTGTAGCACACCGATCGGTGTTGCTGAAACCGCACCGGGGGGGTGCGGTGTTTGGTATCGGTGTCGTCTGTCCTTGCCGTATTCGGGGACGAGCGTGCGGTAGCGCTGGGGCACGGCTCTGAAATCATGGGTGGTGAAGTAGGGATTGGTGGCCAGATCGGCGACGAACATGGAGAACTCTTCTTCCAGCAGCTCATTTCTGCACCTATTCCGCCTCGCCCTGCAACGCCACCTGCATCTCCTGCTCCGTTACCGGGTACTTCAAGACGGCATGGATGGGGAACAGCGCCGCCAGCTTGCCGACGTGCGCTTCGTCACGGGGATGCGCGAACACGATGACTTTCGCTTCCGGCGCGAAGCGTTGAAGGGTCGAGAGCGTGACATCGAGATTGCACAGATTCGTCCCGGCGTAGTTGTTGGCCCAGCCGTAGATGAAATCGCCGACGAAATAGTCCGGCGCCTGCTGCTGCATTGCCTTGTGCAGCTTGCGCGCGGTGTCGAAAAATTCCACCGCGATGCCCAGCCGCTGGTACAGGGCGGTGAGGTTCGGGTGGAACGGGGATTCGATCAGGGAGAACAGTGTTTTCATGGCGCGTCGACCCCGCTGGCGGGGCAGCGATTCAAACTTCCCATATCCGCACCTCGGGCGCGATACCCGCGGCGCGCGCCGCCGTGCAGAAGTTGCGGTCGAATGTGTGCATGACGGCACTGCCGCAGGCGGCGAGATGCAGCGCGTCGGCGAAATCCGCGCCCAGCGCATACCAGTCGAGCGCCAGGCGGATTTCCTCGGCAGCCTCGATCACGGTGTCGTCGGTTTCCAGCAGCGCGTGGAAAAAATTCAGTAGTTCGGTCGGCGTTCTCTTGTAGCGTGCGCGCAGCACCCATTCGGTTTCCAGCAGTACGGTGCGCGGAACAAAAACGGTGTCGCCGGCAATCAGTTGGCGCACCACGGCGACCTGGTCGGGGTGGTCGGCGACCAGTGCGAGCACCAGCATGTTGGTGTCCAGCGCAATCATCGGTCGGCGCTCTCTGATGCTTCCCCGTCCTCGCTGTAATCGACGGGCTGGCAGAGATCTTCGATGGACAGGGGCGGCCCCTCATGTTTGAAGAGACCGATCAGGTCCGTCAGCTTTCGCCCGGTTTTCTTCGATACGGCCTTGAGCGTGACGCCGGACGCGCTGGAAACCAGGGCGATCTGCGTTCCGGCGTCCCAATGCAGTTCGTCCCGAATTTCTTTCGGGATCACGACTTGGCCCTTGCTGGAAAGCGTGATGGTCGCGATAGCCATGGAAACCTCCGGGGTAAGACAAAAAGTAAGTCTAATTATCGGCGTGTCTGCGGGTTATGGCAAGCATGTCGATGGGACCGCGCGTCGGTCGTGTTGCAGGAGATGCTGCACGGCTGAGCGCGCAGGGGGGCAGGCTTCCTGCTCGGCGTCCTGCCAGCGCCGACTTTTCAGGCGCCCTGCCAGCGCGCGAAGTGTTCGCGCTCCGTGTTCCCCATCCATCTGTTGATTTCCCATAGGTCGGCCACCGGCTCGCGGGTGTAGGGATGCTCGTGCAGGTAGCCGTCGGGGCCGAATTCCGGCGTGAGGGTCGTGGTCGCGTAGCCGCGGCTGCGCTGGCTTTGCCAGATCGATTGCCACAGGCGCTGGTGCGCTTCGAGCCAGCGCGCGTATTCGGGCGCGGCGGGGTGGGGCACCTGCGGGCCCTGGTCGTAGCCGACGCGGGCGTGGATGTGATGCACGCGCGAGGCGATGAAATCCATGGCGTCGGGCTCGTCGTCGAGCGCGCGCTCGCAGACGACGAACCAGTGGCTGAAGTCGGCGGTGAGGCGCAGTTCCGGCAGGCGGCGCAGCACCTCGACAGCGACCCAGGGATTGAACAGGGTGCGGCTGCGGTGGGTCTCGAAGACCAGCGCGTGGCCGGACTTTTCGGCGAGTCTCAGCGCGTCCTCGAAGAAGCACAGCGAGGTGTCCAGCGGCCAGGCGTCGCAGCCGGCGATGGCGGTGACGAAACGCGGCGCGAGTTCGTCGGCGGCGGCCAGCGCGGCGGCGATGTCGGCGAGGTGGCGCTCGGGTGGCGCGCGGCGGTCGGGGACGTACCAGCCGCCGGTGTAGACCTCGCCGATGTAGTCGAGGCCGGCATCGCGCAAGGAGGCGGCGAGTTCGCGCTGTTTGGCCGGCTCGGCAGGCAGCGTGGCTTCGAGACCGGCGAAGCCCGCTTCGTGCGCCTGCGCGGCGGCCTCGGCGTAACTGCCTTGGTGGCCCCAGAGGGTCTTGAAGATGTCGAGCCGCATCAGTCGAAGGGGCTGTTGGCGGGATCGTGCCGATGCCGTGCTTGCGCGACGGGTCGTTACCGCGAGAACGGATTGATCACGGCGACCCCGGTGGGGTCGAAATGGCCCGTGTTTCGCGTAACGACGGTCAGGCCATGGACCAGCGCCGTCGCCGCGATCAACAGGTCGGCGCCATCGTGGTTCAGGCGGGCTGACAGGCGCCCCCAGCGGCGCGCGATGGCGGGCGTGACCGGCAGGAGACGATCCGCGTAGAGGCGCGTCAGGTTCTCCAGCCATGCCGCCAGGGTGTCGGCGAATTCGGGATCGCCCTTGCGCCGCTTTTCGATGCCGCGCTCGATTTCGCCGAGCGTCACCACGCTCAGAAACAGTTGGTCGTCCTGCTGCTTCGATATCCACCGCACCGCGCCGGGGTCCGGCCTTGCCTTGCGCAACTCGGAGATGACGACGGTGTCGAGCAGGAACATCACAAGTCGACCTCGCGCAGGGCGATGCGGCCGGGCTCAGGGGCCGTTCCGGGCGCTTCGCCACCTTTGGGGATGGCAAGCAGATGGGCCACGAAACCGGGTGCTTCCGCCTGCGCTCCTGCGCGCAGCGCGCGATAGCTGGCCTCGGACAGCACGACCACGGCTTCACGACCCCTGCGGGTTACGTGTTGGGGCTCGCCTTGTATGGCCGACTCGACGACCTCGCTGAACTTCGCTTTTGCGTCCTGCAATCGCCACTGGGTCTTGGGCATGGCATCGCCTCCTGATTCCGTTTCAAACTAGTCAGATTATCTGGTCAGTCAGTGGGGGTGTCAAGGCGATTCGGTGACAACATGGTCGCGAACCTGGGGCTACTCGACGGCCCGAAACCCTTGGGCCACGAGCGTGCGATAAAACGAGATGTCGTGGTTGGGCCAGAGCTGCGCTCCTTCCTCGGCGGCGAGCCGCTTGAGCTTGCGGATGCTGGCGAGCGCCTGGTGTTCGCGCTCCTGCCAGCACAGGCCGGGGGCGACTTCGTCGTCGAGGTTCTCCTGCAGGTCGGCGGCGTCGCCGCAGAGGATGACCGGCGGGCCCTTGGGCAGTTCGATCAGCAGCGACATGTGGCCGGCCGTGTGGCCGGGGCTGGCGATGGCGCGCACGCCGGGGGCGAGGTCGTATTCGCCCTGCTGCACTTTCCAGCGATAGTCGCCGGCGAAATCCGCGGGGAAGTAGGCGACGTCCTCGCCCGAGCGCGCGGCGTCGAGCTCGTCCTGCTGGATGTGGATCTCGGCGCCGCAGACATCGCAGAGGCCGCCCGCATGGTCGAAGTGCAGGTGACCGATGAAGACGAGGTCGACGTCGGCCGGCGCGAGGCCGAGGCGGGCGAGGTGATGGGGCAGGCGGTCTTCCTCGCGCATCTCGGGCGGGCCGAAGGGGAAGACCTCGGGGTCGTAGTAGCGGGCGCACTGCGCCGGGTCGGCGATCTTGGCGTAGTCGCAGCCGACGTCGTAGAGGATGCGGCCGTTCTTCGTCTCGATCAGGTAGGCGAGGATCGGCGCCTCGATGGTGGTGCCATGGCCGCGGTGGCGCGTCGACAGCGACTTGTCGTAGCGGTGGGTGGCGGTGAGCAGCGGCCACAGGCGCAGCACATCGGTCATGGCGCGGCCGCCGTTTCGATCAGCGCTAGCGCGGCTTCCGTGTCGAGCAACTGGCCGAAGATGCCGCCCTCGACGCCGACCATGCGCAGCGCGGCGGCGTGCAGTTCGGTGTCTGCCGAGGCGCAGGCGTCGCCGACGAGGACGCAGCGGTAGCCGCGGTCTATCGCCTCGCGCAGCGTGGAATGGACGCAGACCTCGGTGGTGACGCCGCAGACGATCAGTTGCTCGATGCCGCGGTTTCTCAGGATGCCTTCGAGGTCGGTGTTGGTAAAGGCGCTGTAGCCGGGCTTGTCGACGACGGGCTCGCCGGGCAGCGGCTGCAGCTCGGGAACGATGTCGTGGCCTGCTTCGCCGCGAACGAGCAGGCGCCCGAGCGGGCCGCGCGTGCCGATCTCGGCGCCGGCGGCGCGGCTGCGCTCGAGCTTCGCCGGGGGGCAGTCGGAGAGGTCGGGGCGGTGGCCCTCGCGGGTATGCACGACGAGTAGCCCGGCCTGGCGCGCACCCCACAGCAGGTTGCGGATCGCGGGAATGGGGCGGCGCAGCGCGGCGACGTCGAGCCCCGCGGCGGCGGCGTAGCCGTCCGGGTCGAGGAAGTCGCGCTGCATGTCGATGACGATGAGTGCGCTCTTCATGCCGGCGCTTCCTGACTTGCGGGCGCGTCTTCGCTGCGTGCCTCGAGCACGGCGGCGGCGAGGATCAGCGTGCCGCCGACGGCTTCCTTGAGGCCGAGGTGTTCGCCGCCGATGAGCACCGCCGAGACCACGCCGACCACCAGCTCGGCGAGCAGCAGGATCGCGGCCTTGCCGGCCTCGAGCCGCGCGACGCCGTAGTAGGTGGCGAGCATGCCGGGCAGCACCCAGAACAGGCCGAGCGCGGCCAGCGCCAGCAGCGTCGCCGCGGCGGGCGCGGGCGGCCCTTCGTCGCGGACGAGCATGAAGCCGGCCGAGAGCAGGGCGCAGCCGGCGAAGACGGCGACCGAGCGGACGATCTCGGGCAGGGCGCCGCCGCCGCCCGGGTCGTGCGCCGCGCGGATCGCGATGTTGGTCAGCGCGAAGGCCAGTCCCGAGGAGAGCGCGAGCAGGTCGATGGCGCCGAGCGGCGCCGCGAAGAGCTGCGGGCCGCCGAGGGTGAAGGCCAGGCCGGCCATCGCCAGCGCCAGCGAGGCCAGGCGCAGCTGGGTGATCGGTTCGGCCAGCACCATGCGCGCGGCGAGGATGGTCCACACCGGCGCGAGGTAGAACAGCAGCATCACGCGCACCACGTTGCCGTGGGTGAGCGCGCTGGCGAAGGAGGCGTTGGCCCAGCCGCCGAGCAGGGCGATGAGGGCGAGCAGGCCGAGGCGGTTCTGCCAGGCCGCGCGGCTGGCCCAGGCCCAGGGCGCGAGGACCAGCGCCGGCAGGGCGTAGGCGACGAGCTGCACGAAGCTGCCGGCCACGCCGGCGCCGGCCAGCGCCTTGAGCGGCCACCAGAACAGGCCCCAGAGCACGGAGCCGGCGAGCAGCACGGCGATGGGCATGGCGATGCTAGACCGCGGTGAGGAAGGACACGGCGACCGCGCCCTTGAAGGCGGCGGGGTTGCCGGCATCGACCACGCCGTAGTCCTCGGACAGCACGCGGCCCGTACGGTGACGATGGAAGGGCGCGAGCAGCTTCGCCATGGGGATGGCCTGCGCGCAGGTCGAGCCGTAGAGCCGCCGGTGCAGCGCGGGCAGCCGGTGCCAGGGCACGGCGGGTTCCTCGTGGTGGGCGTTGTGGTAGGCGAAGTTGAGCAGCAGCAGGTTGAGCGCGGGCAGCCGCACCGAGACGAGGTTGGAATAGGTGTTGGCCTGCTCGTAGGCGGCGTCGCGCAGCTTGTCCTGCGGTACCTTGTCCTTGTCGAGAATGGCGAAGGCGTCGTAGGTGTGCTGGTAGCAGTCGGCGAAGCGCAGCACGGTGACCATGACCAGGTAGGCCGCGACGTAGAGCGCGGCGCCTTGCGGCGCGAACCCGGCGAGCAGGGCGAAGGCCGTGCCGCGCACGGCGAGGATGGCGAGCAGGCGCGGGCGCTCGGCGCGGCGCTCCGCGCGCATGAAGGGCAGCAGCATGACCCAGGCGTGCATCAGCAGGTCGACGGCGGGGACGTAGGCCCATTCGAGCGCGAGCACCAGTTGCCGGCGCCAGGCGGGGCCGGCCAGCAGCCAGGCCTTGACGTCGAGGCTGATGACGTCGGCGCGGTCGACGTGGTGGCGCATGTGCTTCAGGCGCAGGTGCTCGTAGCGGGCGTAGCAGCCGCCGGTGAGCCAAGTCATGAAAATGCCGGCGCGGCGGTTCCAGGCCGGGCGGGCGAAGATGCTGTTGTGGGCGAATTCGTGGAAGAGGTAGGCGGCGATGATCAGCGCGTGGGCGAACCACAAGGTGGCGGCGAGCGCGAGCGGCAGCGGCGCGGTCGCCATCAGCCACAGGCCGATGCCGTAGCCGGCGAGGGCGTAGGCCAGCGCCAGCACGTTGGGCAGGGCGCCGTCGGCGTGTCGAAAAATGAGGCGGAAGATGCCGGGTTTCATGGCAGCGGCAGGAAGAAGGCCGGCGCCGGCGTGTCGCCGGCGCCGACTTTTTGCATGGATTACTTGATGGCCTTGACGAAGCGGTCGTCGAGGGTGGTGGCGATGTCGACCGGCTTCTTGATCTGGCCGCTCTTCACCAGGATCTCGTTGATGATCGCGCCGCTGGTGTAGTAGGAGGTGGTTTCCTTGGCCTTGGCATAGGGCTTCAGCATCTCGGCCTGCGGGATGTTGTAGACGCCGGAGAGCTGCTCGCCGACTTCCTTCTCGGAGACGCCGACGGCCTTGCCGATGAGCTTGGCGGCTTCGGCCGGCTTGTCCTTCATGAACTTGAGCGCTTCGAGGTAGACGCTGACGATGGCCTGGATCTCCTTGCCGTTCTTGGCGATCTTCTTGTCGTCGAAGGCGAGCACGTCGGCGATCAGGCCCGGCGCTTCCTTGGACGAGTAGATGACCTTGATCTTGTCCTTGCCGGCGGTGAGGATCTGCGAGACGTTGGGCTCGTAGGTGACGCCGACGGGCACGGCGCCGGAGGCCATCGCCGCGGGAATCGCCTCGGGGGTCATGTTGACCGGGCTGATGTCCTTGACGCTCATGCCGTTGGCCTTGAGGGCGTAGGAGATGAGGAAGTCGGAGGGCGACAGCGGGGCGTAGGCGACCTTCTTGCCCTTGAGGTCGGTGATCTTGGCGATCGGCTTGGCGGCCAGCACGGCGTCGCCGCCGTTGGAGTAGTCGACCGGCAGCACGACCTTGAAGACCTGGCCCTGGCCGGCGGCGCCGATCACCTGGTCGTAGGTCATCAGTGCGCCGTCGACGGCACCGCCGGACATCGCCGAGGGCAGGGCGGCCGGATCGGGGAAGGTCTGCAGCGTGACCTTGAGCCCGTGCTTCTTGTAGAGGTCGAGCGCGTCGGCGACGTAGAACGGCGAGTAGCCGATCCAGGTGGTGAGGCCGATCTTCATGGTGGTGGCGGCCTGCGCGCCGGCGACGGCGAGGGCGCCGGCGATGCCAACGGCGAGGATGCGGGCTTTGCGGAGAAGGGACGAGCTTTGCATGGTGAGGCTCCTTGGCAGGGTGAAAGGCGGAGGGGCGGTGTCAGCGCGTCCTCCCGGGCTTTTGTCCCTCCGTGTAGCTCCGCGCTCGCGGAGCCGGTCGCTCTCGGACCAGGCATCCGCCGAACGAGATGGCGGACCGGAACCCTAGCGACACTTTCGAGCAGCGATGGCGATCGCCCCCTGGCTACCTCTTAGCAATGCTTGTGCCATGCAGCAGGCGGCGGTGTCTGCGTGTGAAACCGGGCGCCGGGGCTCAGCCGGCGCACCGCCGCGGTTCATCCGGCGAGTCCGCGGCACGACCTTGGTGCATCCCGGGCGTTCGAGCGGACTGGTTCAGCGCTGCGCCAGCATCCCCTTGTCGACGTTGAAGCGGATGATGTCGTTCAGCCGCTGACAATCGATTGCCGGGTCAGGGTCTGCGCCGCAGGTCCAGGGTATGCGGGTATTCCCCCGGCATTTCCTCCGCCGGTAGCGAATAGTCGCCGGGCGTGTGGCCGCTGGCGTGGAAGCGGATGTGGCGGCGTGCCTCCGCCTCCCAGGCATTCACCGGGAAGGTGTCGTAATTGCGTCCGCCCGGGTGCATCACGTGGTAGGTGCAGCCGCCGACGGCGCGGCCATTCCACAGGTCGAACAGGTCGAACACCAGCGGCGAATGCACGCCGATGGTCGGATGCAGGCCCGAGGGCGGCTGCCAGGCGCGGTAGCGCACGCCGGCGACGTACTCGCCATGCACGCCGGTGTTGCGCAAGGGCACGCGGCGGCCGTTGCAGGCGAGTGCGTAGCGGCCGTCGCTGAGTCCCGTCGCCTTGACCTGCACCCGCTCCACCGACGAGTCGACGAAGCGTGCCGTACCCAGACCGGTCACCTCCTCGCCCAGCACGTGCCAGGGTTCGATGGCGCCGCGCACCTCGATTTCGATGTCGCCCAGTTGCAGGCTGCCGTAGCGCGGAAAGCGGAATTCGAGGAAGGGCGCGAACCATTCTGCCTCGAAGGCATAGCCCGCGCCGGCCAACTCGCCGACCACGTCCTTGAGGTCGGTCCAGAGATGGTGCGGCAGCATCCAGCGGTCGTGCAGCGCCGTGCCCCAGCGCACCAGCGGTTTGGCATAGGGCGTCTCCCAGAACCGTGCCACCAGCGCCCGCAGCAGCAGCATCTGCGCCAGGCTCATGCGCGCGTGCGGCGGCATCTCGAAGCCGCGAAACTCGAGCAGGCCCTGGCGTCCCGACGCGCTGTCGGGCGAGTAGAGCTTGTCGATGCAGAACTCGGAGCGGTGGGTGTTGCCGGTGATGTCGGCGAGCAGGTGGCGGAACAGGCGATCGACCAGCCACGGCTGCGGCGTCTCCCCGGCGGGCACCTGCTGGAAGGCGATTTCCAGTTCATACAGCGTCTCGGCGCGCCCCTCGTCCACGCGCGGCGCCTGGCTGGTCGGGCCGATGAACATGCCGCTGAAGAGGTAGGACAGGCTCGGGTGGTGCTGCCAGTAGGTGACGATGCTGCGCAGCAGGTCCGGACGCCGCAGGAAGGGGCTGTCGGCCGGTCTGGCGGCGCCGAGCGTGACATGGTTGCCGCCGCCGGTGCCGCTGTGGCGGCCGTCGAGCATGAACTTTTCCGTGCCTAGGCGCGACAGCCGTGCCTCTTCGTACAGCGTCGTCGCGATGGTTTCGAGTTCTTCCCAGCTTGCCGCCGGCTGCACGTTCACCTCGATGACGCCGGGATCCGGGGTCACCAGCAGCTTCTGCAGGCGACCATCGCCCGGCGGGGGGTAGCCCTCGACGGCCACGGGCAGATAGAGTGCCGCGGCCGTGTGCTCGATGGCGGCGATCAGCTCCAGCGCATGCTCGAGGCGCTGCATCGGCGGCAGGAAGACATGCAGGCAGCCGCCGCGTGCCTCGACGCAGAGGGCGGTGTGCGGCACCTGGAGTTTTTTCCCGGCGCTGTCGCCCGGCGGCTGCGGGTTGATTTCCGGGTGCGCTTGGGTCTCGCCATCGATGCGGCTGAAGCGGGCGGCGACCTCGCCGTGGAAATCCGCCAGCGGCAGGTGCGGCGCGAACGGGTCGGCCTCGCTCTCGTGTTCCACTTCGTCTTCGGGCACCCAGGGCAGCGAGGCCAGCGGCAGGCGCAGGCCCATCGGCGAATCGCCCGGTACCAGGTAGAGCTGGCCGCGGCGGAATTCCCAGGGTACGGAATACCAGCCTGCGGCGTTCCAGCTCCATCCCAGCGGCAGCAGGTAGCCGACCGGGCTGTCGAGGCCGCGCGACAGCACCGCGGCGAGGCGGCGGCGTTCCGCCGGCGACTTCAGGTCGGCGTGCGCGGCATCGAGGTTGGCCGGCATTTCGGCTTCCTGCTGCAAGTAGTGGAGTCCATCCTCGAAGGCCGGTTGCACGCAGCTTCCGGCCAGTCCGAGGTGGCGCGCCAGAGTCTCGGCGAAGCGCCGCGCCTCCACGGCGCCGTGGCCATAGTCGCGGCAGGGATCCGCCAGCAGCTTTTCGTCGCGCCAGACCGGCACGCCGTCCTTGCGCCAGAAGATGCCCAGCGCCCAGCGGGGCAGGGGCTCGCCCGGATACCACTTGCCCTGCGCCATGTGCAGCAGGGCCCCGGGGGCGAAGCGCGCCTTGAGGCGGCGCGCCAGGACTTCGGCCAGCTCGCGCTTTTTCTTGCCCAGCGCGGCCGTGGTCCATTCCGGCGCGTCCATGTCGTCGACCGAGACGAAGGTCGGCTCGCCGCCCTGGGTCAGCCGCACGTCCATTGCCTGCAGCCGCGCGTCGACGTGGCGGCCGAGTGCGCGGATGCGCTCCCATTGCGCGTCGGTGTAGGGCTTGGTGACGCGCGGATCCTCCTTGAATCGGGTCACCGTATTGCTGAAGCTGAAATCGACCTCGCAGGGATCGGTGAGGCCCTCGATGGGGGCCGCACTGGACGGATGGGGAGTGCAGGCGAGCGGAATGTGCCCCTCGCCGGCGAAGAGCCCCGAGGTCGGATCGAGGCCGATCCAGCCGGCGCCCGGAACGTAGACCTCGGCCCAGGCGTGGAGATCGGTGAAGTCGTGTTCAGGCCCCGACGGCCCGTCCAGCGATTTCTCGTCGGCCGTGAGTTGCACCAGGTAGCCCGAGACGAAGCGCGCCGCCAGGCCCAGGTGCCGCAGGACCTGCACCAGCAGCCAGCCGGTGTCGCGGCAGGAGCCGATGGCGCGGCCCAGCGTTTCCTCGCAACTCTGCACGCCCGGTTCCAGCCGCACGGTGTAGCCGATCGCCGCCTGCAGCCGCTGGTTCAGGGCCACCAGGAAGTCGATGGTCGGCTGCGGTTCGCGTGGTATGCCGGCGAGGAAAGCTTCGAGCAGCGGCCCCGGCGCCTCGGCCTCGAAATAGGGCGCCAGGTCCCGCGCCAGGGCGCGGTCGTAGGCGAAAGGCCAATGCTGGGCGGCGTCCTCGATGAAAAAGTCGAAGGGATTGATCACCGTCAGGTCGGCGATGACCTCCACGTCGATCAGCAGCTCGCCGGTCTTTTCGGGAAAGACCAGTCGCGCCAGGTAGTTGCCGAAGGGATCCTGCTGCCAGTTGATGAAGTGCTTCTCGGGGCGGACTTTCAGGCTGTAGCTGACGATGGGCGTGCGGCTGTGCGCCGCGGGCCGCAGGCGCACCACGTGGGGGCTCAGTTCAACCGGACGGTCGAAGCGGTAGCGGGTGGTGTGCCTGATGGCAACGTGGATGGACATGGGTTTCTGCCAGTTCTCGCGGAGACTGGACAAACCTCATGCAACGACCATGCCCGTTGATCGGCGGCGCGTGCCGCCAATCCGAACGTCAGGCGTTGCTGGGGAAGTTCAGGACCCGGCCGTCGTCTTCGGCCGTCTTCGTTTCCGTTTCCCAGGGGAAGGGGGGCAGGTCCTGCAGGGCCTTCATCAGTCCCTCGTTCCAGCGCTCGGACAATTGCCGCGCGTAGGGGTCGTCCTCGCTGAAATAGATGCGCCGGCCTTCCCCGAGGCTGTCGCGCTCGTAGATCAGCAGTTCCACCGGCGGTCCGACGGTGACATTGCTGCGGATGGTCGAATTCATCGACACCAGGGCGCAACGCGCCGCACGTTCGAGGGACACGTCGCGCTTGACGACCCGGTCGAGTATCGGCTTGCCGTACTTGATCTCGCCGATCTGCAGGAAGGGATGCTCGCGCGACTCGTGGATGTAGTTGCCCTGCGGATAGACCATGAACATCTCCGGCGCCTGGCCGGCGATCTGGCCGCCGAAGACGAAGGTCGCCTCGAAGCTGGTGGTGGCCGTGTCCCGGCTGGTGTGCAGCTTCTGCACCTGGGTGCTGACGACGCCGAGATAGTCGGCCGCTTCCTGCATGCTGTTGACCGTCAGCAGGTTGGGCGCCAGCCCGGCGGGGATGTCGTTGTTGAGTTTCTTGACGACGGCCTGGGTGGTCGCCAGGTTGCCGGCGGAGAGCAGCACGAAGAAGCGCTGGCCCGGCCAGATGAAGGTGTGCATCTTGGAATAGACGCTGACGTTGTCCGTGCCCGCATTGGTGCGCGAATCGGAACAGAGCACGAGGCCGTCGTTGACGTTGATGGCGAGGCAGTAGGTCATGGGCAGGCAGGGATGAATTCGGCCGCGCCATTGTAAGGGCATCCCGTACCGCGTGGAAACCCGGGAACGGCACTTCGCGGGTGGCCTGCTTGTTGCTATGGATATTGCAACAGGTGACATCACAGGACAGGTACCGCAGGACAGGCCATGAATGCCAGGACCACGCAGAGCATAGAGTTGATCGACTACCCGCAGCCCGGCATTTACGACGAGCTGCTGGGCGACGACCTGCGTCCGCGTCCGGCGGCGCGGACCCTGTTCGACTACGTCAACCGCCTCGGCGCCGAAGAGCTGGTGGCCCGCCGCGAGGCGGTGGACGCGGCGATCATGGCCATGGGCATCACCTTCACAGTCTATAGCGAGGCCGGCAACATCGACCGCGCATGGCCCTTCGACATTATTCCGCGCACCATGTCGAAGCGCGAATGGGATCGCATCGACGCCGGCCTGAAGCAGCGGCTGACCGCCCTCAACCTGTTCATCGACGATCTCTACAACGCCCAGCGCATCGTCAAGGACGGCATCTTCCCGGCCGAGGTGTTGGCCGGTTCGAAGAACTTCCGCGACTGCTGCCGCGGCATGACGCCCCGTTTCGGGGTGTGGGCCCATGTCTGCGGCACCGACCTGGTGCGCGACGGCGACGGCACGGTCTATGTGCTCGAGGACAACCTGCGGGTGCCGTCCGGCGTGTCCTACATGCTGGAGAACCGGCAGCTGATGAAGCGCCTGTTCCCCGAGCTGTTCAAGTCGAGCGACATCCTCCCCGTCGACGACTACCCGACCCAGCTCTACGACACGCTGGCGGCGCTGTCGCCGCGCCAGGACGATCGTCCGGTGGTGGTGGTCCTGACCCCCGGCATCTACAACTCGGCCTACTTCGAGCACAGCTATCTGGCGCAGAAGATGGGCGCCATCCTGGTCGAAGGCTCCGATCTGGTCGTCAAGGCGGACGACTGTGTCTATATGAAGACCATCTCCGGCCTGCGCCGGGTGGACGTCGTCTACCGCCGCATCGACGACGATTTCCTCGATCCCGAGGCCTTCCGCGCCGACTCGATGCTGGGCGTGCCCGGCCTGATGCGGGCGTGGAAGGCCGGGAAGGTCGGCATCGCCAATGCGCCGGGCGCCGGCGTCGCCGACGACAAGGTGGTCTATACCTTCGTGCCGCAGATCATCAAGTACTACCTCGACCAGGATCCGATCATCCCCAACGTGCCGAGCTGGCTCTGCATGGACGACACGCAGCGCGAACACGTCCTCGCCAACCTCGACAAGCTGGTGGTGAAGCCGGCCAACGAGTCCGGCGGCTACGGCATGCTCATCGGTCCGCGCGCGAGCGAGGAGGAACGGCGCAAGTTCGCCGACCTGATCCGCGCCAACCCGCGCAACTATATGGCGCAGCCGACGCTGGCCATCTCCACCGCGCCCACCATGGTCGGCGACCAGCTCGCGCCGCGCCACCTCGACCTGCGCCCCTTCGTGCTGCAGTCGAACCGCCTCCATGTCACCACCGGCGGCCTCACGCGCGTCGCCCTGCGCCAGGGCTCGCTGGTGGTGAACTCTTCCCAGGGCGGCGGCAGCAAGGACACCTGGATCGTGGATACCGGGGAGGCATGATGCTGTCGCGCGTCGCCGAAAACCTCTATTGGGTGGGCCGCTACCTCGAACGCGCGGAAAACACGGCGCGGCTCATCAACAGCACCACCCAGGTGCTGCTCGACCTGCCCGTCAACGCCAGCTTCGGCTGGGACGTGCTGATCAAGGTGGCCGGCCTCGACGCCGAGTTCGGCGAGCGTTACCCCCAGGCCGGCGAGGACAGCATCATCCGCTTCCTCATCGTGGACGAGGACAATCCCAGTTCCATCATCTCCAGCATCCACAACGCCCGCGAGAACACCCGCACGGTGCGCGAGGTGCTGCCGATGGAATTATGGGAAAGGGTCAACAGCCTTTACCTCTACATCCGCGAGAACGGGGCGCGGGCGTTGATCGGACGCGGGCCGCGCGACGACGTGCTGCGCACCGTGATCGGCCAGCGCGAGTCGATCGTCGGCCTGCTCACGGGCTCCATGAGCCGCGACGTCGCCTATCAGTTCATCAAGCTCGGGCGCAACATGGAACGCGCCGACATGACCACGCGCATCGTCGACGTCAACTCGGCCGTGCATCTGCCGGCCGACTCCGCGCTGGCCGCGCTGACCAGCGAACGCGCCTGGATCAGCACCCTGAACGCCCTCTCGGCCTACCAGATGTATCGCAACCATGTCGGCGTCCATGTGCGCAGCCACGACGTGGCGGAATTCCTGCTGAAGGACCCCCACTTTCCGCGCACCGTAAGGCACTGCCTCGCCGAGATCGAGGGCTGCCTGTCCACGCTGCCGCAGCATGTGGATGCCATGAAACAGGTGCGCAAGGCCTGGCGTCGCCTCGACGGAATGAAGCTGGAGGGACTAACATCCCCGGTGCTGCACGAATACCTCGACCAGGTACAGGCCGACATCGGTGCCATGCATGCCGCCGTGGCCCGGCAGTATTTCCACCTGCACCAGCGAAATAACGGGGCGGGCGAGAACCAGTAATTCCGCGCGCGGTCGCGCGGCCCATCGAAACGGTGCCCCGCCAATGATCGAATCCCTGTTCCTCGTCGCCGCCCGCGTCCTGACGTTCGATGGAGCGCGTGGGCTGACTAACGCCAGCGGCTTTTTCTTCGAGCGCGGCGACCGGCTGTTCCTCGGCACCAGCCGGCATGTCATGTTCGACGAACCCAGCGAACACTTTCCCGACCGCATCGAAATCGAGCTTCACCTCAACCCGGACAATCTCGCCGAATCGACCGGATTCTCGATGCCGCTGTACCGGGACGGCAAGGGACTCTGGCGCCAGGGCATGGATGCGGCGGGCGAAATCGATGTGGCGGTCATCGAGATCGATCGGGCGGCGCTGCCCCGATCGGCGGTGTACCGGGCCTTCACGCCGCAGCACCTTCTCGGCCCGGTGGATCGGGTGGAAGTCGGCACGCCATTGCTGGTGGTGGGCTTTCCCCTCGGTTTCCACGACGCGCGGCACCACATGCCCGTGGTGCGCCAGGCCATGGCGGCTTCGCCGTTCGGACTGCGTTTCCAGGGAGAAGGCTATTTCCTCACCGATGCGCGTACCCACCGCGGCACCAGCGGCGCCCCCGTCGTCATGCGCGACGCCCGGCCGGATTCGCCGCAGGGCGACCTGCCATGGATCCTGCTCGGCGTCCATTCCGCCCGGCTCGATGTCGGCACGCGCGACCTCGACCTCGACGAGGCGTTGGGACTGAACTGCGCCTGGTACGCCGACATCCTGATGACCCTGACCGAAGGGTGACGCCCGACGCATGATCCGCCCACAACCGAAGCCCGGCGCCAGTGACGATACCGACCTGCGCGAGCAGGAGGCGCTGCTGGTGCGCGAGTGCATCCGCCAGATGGGGCGCAGCCTCGAGCCGGACCGCGCGATCCGCGAGATGCTGCACCTGCTCTCGGAACTGCTCGGCCTGAATCGCGGGCGCGTCGTACTGCCCGATCCCGCTCGCGGCGACCTCGCCATCCGCTACGCCTACGGCCTGACCGAAGACGAAATGCGGCGCGGTCGCTATGCGCAGGGGGAGGGCATCACCGGGCGCGTGATGCAAAGCGGCGAGCCGCTGCTCGTCCAGGACATCGATCGCGAGCCGGCCTACCTGGCCCGGGCCGTGGCCCGGACGACGCTGCCGCAGGAGACGGTTTCCTTCATCGCCCTGCCGATCGAGGTCGACGGCCGCGTCGGCGGCGTGCTCGGCGTGCATCGCCTGCGGAGCCGCCATCGCCGGCTGGCGGACGACATGGCGATCCTGGGCACCGTGGCGACATTGATCGGCCAGATCCTGCAGGTGAATCGGCTGGTTTCCGAGCGTACGGCGAATCTGGAGGACGAAAACCGCCGTCTGCGCCAGGCGCTCGAGCAGAGCCAGCAGACGCCGATCATGCACGGCATCGTCGGTCGTTCGCCCTTGCTGGCGCGCGCCCTGCGCCAGCTCGAGCAGGTCGCGGGCAGCGACGCCGGCGTCCTGCTGCTCGGCGAGTCGGGCACCGGCAAGGAATTGTTCGCCCAGGCGCTGCATCGGATGAGCGCGCGAGCCGCGCAGTCTTTCGTCAAGGTGAATTGCGCGGCGATTCCGGACACGCTGTTCGAGGCCGAGCTGTTCGGCCACGAGAAGGGTGCCTTCACCGGCGCGGTACAGGCGCGGGCAGGGCGTTTCGAGCAGGCCGACGGCGGCACCCTGTTCCTCGACGAGATCGGCGATCTGCCGCTCAACCTGCAGGTGAAACTGCTGCGCGTTCTCCAGGAGCAGGTGATCGAGCGGGTCGGCAGCCAGCGCGAGATCAGGGTCGACGTGCGCATCGTGGCCGCCACCCACCGCGACCTGCAGAAGCTGGTTGCGGAGGGGCGCTTCCGCGCCGACCTCTTCTATCGCCTGAACGTGATTCCGATCCAGCTTCCCTCCCTGCGGGAACGGCCCGAGGACATCAAGCATCTGGTGCTGCACTTCCTCGAGCAATTGAATGCCAGCCATGGCCGGCAGGTGGCACTGCAGCCGGGAGCGATGGCGAGCCTGGTCGCCTACCCGTGGCCGGGCAACATCCGCCAGCTCTACAACGTGCTCGAACGCGTCGTGCTGCTCGCCGAGGGCAGCCAGGTCGAGGAGGCGGCCGTCGACTATGCGCTGGTGACCGAGGCCCAGGGGCAGCCGGTGGATGTGCCGCCGCGCCGGATCGCGGATGCGGTGGAGCCGGCGGGGCGGACGCCGCCTGCGCAGAGTGCGGTCCGCGAATGGCGCTCGGTCGGCGGCGAAGAGGGCGCCGCCATCCGGGCGGCACTCAGTGCCGCGAACGGCAACAAGTCGCGGGCTGCGCAGGCGCTCGGCCTGACCCTGCGGCAGCTCAACTACCGCATCGCCAAGCTCGGCCTGCGCTGAAACGGCCAGGGCAGGTCGAGCGCGCCGTCCCGCCGGCGCCGACTTATTGCGGCGCCGGCGGCTGTGAAGCTCAGAGCGTCGCGAGGCTGAACGGTACCGGATTGCGCATGGTGTTCGCGACCGGCGAGCAGTAGTTGGCCTGCTTGACGATGTCGTCGAGTTCCTCGCGCGTGGCGTCGCCTTCGACCAGTACCTTGACGCGGATGGCCTGGAAGCCCATTTGCGCCGGGCTGCGCTCGGCGCCGCCCGCGCCCCAGGCCGCGGTGTTGCCGATGTCGGCTTCGAGGAAGATCTCCAGCCTGGAGAGCTTGACCTGGCGGAAGGTGGCCACGGCGGTGATGCCGACACCGAGGCAGCCGCCCAGCGCGGAAAGGGCGATTTCCCCCGGGGCCGGCACGGTGTTTTCGCCGAAGAGGTGCAGCGGCTCGTCGACGACCACGGGGTTGTGCTCGCCGACGAAGCTCCAGGTGCGGAACATGCCTTTCATCACGGTGTGCACCTTGTTCGTGCCCTTGCGCTCGGGATTTTCCTTCCCGGAAGCGGCGAATTTGAGCAGGCCGTCGCGATCGATGGGTTTCAGGTAGGTGGTGATGGTTTCGGCGGGTGCGTTCATGGCGTTCTCCTGTGGGTGAGTCGGTGATGGATCGATCGCGGCGGAAGGCGCGTCACACGGGCCTTCGCAGAATGCGTGCCAAGTCCGGGATGCGCTCCGCTCATGCCATGAATTCTTCTTTTGCAACAGGTGCTTAATGTGAAAGCCGGCCTTCGTGACGACTCTTTCGCTGACTATGGGATGGTTGGCAATGTGTTAACAAAGTGTTCACTCATTGTTTTTGGCGAAGACAGGCAATGTTTTCTAACTAGCTGATTTAAAGGTGTTTGTAGGGGTGGCACAGGGAATGCAATGGGATGGGCAATACCTTCCATCTACCACCTTCCAGGAGATCCGCCATGTCCGCCACTGCCACCGCCCAAGCATTCATCAACGATGCGTCGGCGCGCGACTACACCCAGCAACTCGAGGAGTCCGCCGCCAGCCTGGCGGCAGTGCGCGCGCTGGTCGCCGAAAAGCTCGCGCCGAAGGCGGTCGACGTCGACCTCAAGGCCGAATATCCCGAGGAGTTTCTGCGCGCCCTCGGCGCCATCGGCGGCTTCGGCGGCGCCATGGCACCCGAGTTCGGCGGCAACGGCCTCGGCCTGAAGCATGTGGTCCAGGTCATGGAGGAGGCGGCCAAGGTCTGCCTTTCGACCGGCTTCCTGGTCTGGTGCCAGACGGCCTGCGCCCGCTACATCCAGATGTCGGACAACACCGCCCTCAAAGCCTCGATGCTGCCGCGCATCGCCAGTGGCGAAGTGCTGGTCGGCACCGGCCTGTCGAATACGGTCAAGTCCTGCGACACGATAGAGGACTTCCGCCTGTCGGCGAAAAAGGTCGATGGCGGCTACGTCATCAACGGCGTCCTGCCCTGGGTGTCGAACCTGGGACCGAGCCACTACTTCGCCACGGGTTGTCCGGTGGAAGGGGCGGCCAAGGGCGACGATGGCCTGGTCTTCGTGCTGGTCGATTGCAATCAGCCCGGCTTCAAGCTGGTCGACTGTGCCCACTTCGTCGCACTCGACGGCACCCGCACGCTGGCCTGCCACTTCAAGGAAGCCTTCGTGCCGGACGCGATGGTGCTGTCCCACCCAGGGCAGTCGAAGGCCTACGTCCGCCGCATCAAGCCCGGCATGATCCTGGCGCAGATGGGCATGGGTCTCGGGCTGATCGAAGCCTGCACCGACATGATGAAACAGTCGAACAGGACCCATGCCCACGTGAACCAGTACCTCGACGATCAGGTCGAGGACATCGAGTCCGTGCTGCAGGAGGCGCGCGCCGCGACCTACGCCCTGGCCGAGGCCATCACCGCCAATCCGCAGGCCGATGTCGTGCTCGACATCCTCAAGCTGCGCCTGGCCGGCGGCGAACTGTCGCTGAAGGCGGCGAACGCTGCGCTGCTGCACATGGGCGCCAAGGGCTACCTGCAGAAGAGTCCGGCCCAGCGCCGCCTGCGCGAGGCCTACTTCATCGCCATCGTCACGCCGGCGACCAAGCACCTGCGGCGAGAGATCGCCCGCATCGAGGGCGGCGGCACCGGCTGCGCCATGGCCTGAGATGTCTGTCATGGAACTCAAACGCTTCGCCGTCCGCGTCTCCGCCGCAGTCGCTGTCGAGCGGCTGAGCGGGGCGGCCGCAGCCGTGCCGATGGGCCTGGTCGCTCACATCAACGGCCAGGCCAATTGCGCCAGGAAAGGGATCGACGTCCCGCCCGACCAGATCCTCGAAATCTTCCGTCCGGACTTCGCCGTCAAGGTCTGGGCCGCGGACAAACGTGCCGGCCTCGACATCCCGATCCGCATCCACGTCTGCGAGCACGAGGGGAAGACCTGGGTGGCCTGCCGCATGCCGTCGTGGATTTTTGAACCGTATGACAGCGCCGCGCTCGATGCGATCGGCTGCGAACTGGATGAAATTTTCGCGCGGATTCTTGCCGCGCTCGACGACGTCAAGGAGTGAATCATGGATGCAGAAGTCATTACCGAATATCAGCAGTGGATTTGCGTCGTCTGCGGCTGGATCTACGACGAGGCACAGGGCTTGCCGGCGGAAGGCATCCCGCCCGGCACGCGCCTCGCCGACTTTCCGGACGACTGGTATTGCCCCGAATGCGGCGTGACCAAGGCCGACTTCCAGCTTCTGGAATTCTGAACTGGTGCATGACGAAAACGACATGCACCCGTGCGGTGCGGAACTTGGCGGATGCGTGCTGCAAACGGTGCCCCGAACGGCATCTGGCGCATGGCACGGATGATGCAGAGCGGTAAACAGATTTCTCTCACAAGGAGCTTACGATCATGGACAACCCCTTCGACCCGAATGTCACGCTCCATGCCGGCTGCAACTGCGGACATCATGCCAGCCAGGCCGAGCACGAGCTGGCCGAGACCGAGGCGCTGAACCGCCGCGTCATCGAGACCACGGTGATGAAGGCGCTCTTCCCCAGGGATGCCGAGCGCCGCCGCTTCCTTTCCGTCGTCGGTGCGTCGACGGCCTGGGCGGCAATCTCCTCGCTGATTCCATTCGGCACGCTCGAGGCGATGGCCCAGGAAAAGGGCGCGCTGGAGAAGAAGGACCTCAAGGTCGGCTTCATCCCGATCACCTGCGCCAGCCCGCTGATCATGGCCGAGCCGCTCGGCTTCTACAAGAAGGAAGGCCTCAACGTCAGCATGATGAAGACGGCCGGCTGGGCGCTGATCCGCGACAAGGTGCTGAACAAGGAATACGACGCCAGCCACATGCTGGCGCCGATGCCGCTGGCGATCTCGATGGGCGTCGGCTCCAACGCGAGTCCGACCAACGTGATGACGATCCAGAACATCAACGGCCAGGCCATCACGCTGGCGATGAAGCACAAGGGCAACCGCGATCCGAAGAACTGGAAGGGCTTCAAGTTCGCCATTCCCTTCGAATACTCGATGCACAACTTCCTGCTGCGCTACTACCTCGCCGAGCATGGGCTGAACCCGGATACCGATGTCCAGCTGCGCGTGGTGCCGCCGCCGGAGATGGTGGCCAACCTGCGCGCCGGCAACATCGACGGCTTCCTCGGCCCCGACCCGGTCAACCAGCGCGCGGTCTTCGACGAGGTCGGCTTCATCCACGTGCTGTCGCGCGAGATCTGGGACGGCCATCCCTGCTGCTCGTTCGCGCTCCCGACCGAGTTCGTCAAGCAGAACCCCAACACCTTCGCCGCGCTCTACCGCGCGATCCTCAAATCGGCGGCGATGGCGCGAGACCCGAAGAACCGTTCGATCATGGCCGAGGTGCTGTCGCCCGCCAACTACCTCAACCAGCCCAAGGCGGTGCTCGAACAGGTGCTCACCGGCAAGTTCGCCGACGGGCTCGGCAACGTGAAGAACGTACCGGAGCGCGTCGACTACGACCCCTTCCCCTGGTACTCGATGGCCTACTGGATCCTGTCGCAGATGAAACGCTGGGGCTACGTCAAGGGCGACGTCAAGTACAAGGACATCGCCGAGAAGGTCTACCTGCTCACCGACGCGAAGAAGTACATGGCCGAAGTCGGCATGACGCCGCCGAAGGAGACCATGAAGAAGTTCAAGGTCATGGGCAAGGAGTTCGACCCGGCCAAGGCGGACGCCTACGTCGACAGTTTCGCCATCAAGAAGGTCTGAGGTGTGATCATGATCAAGGCACAGACGCTGAAGGCGGCATTCATCTCATTCATGCTCTTCGCCGTCTTCCTCGGCGCGTGGCAGCTCGCCACGCTGCCGAAGGACTCGACGACGCTCGCCGCCGCCGATGCGGAGTATGCGGCGCTGATGGGCAAGGGCGCGGAAAAGACCGACGGCTTTCCACCGCCGGCCAAGGTCGGCCGCGCCTTCGTCGAATACCTGTCGGATCCGTTCTACGACAAGGGCCCCAACGACAAGGGCATCGGCATCCAGATGGCGCACTCGCTGGCCCGCGTCGGCTTGGGCTTCCTTCTGGCGGTGATCGTGGCTCTGCCGCTGGGTTTTCTCATCGGCATGTCGCCGCTGCTGTTCCAGGCCTTCAACCCCTTCATCCAGGTGCTGAAGCCCATCTCGCCGCTGGCGTGGATGCCTCTTGCGCTCTACAGTCTGAAGGATTCATCGATCTCCGGCATTTTCGTGATCTTCATCTGCTCGATCTGGCCGATGCTGATCAACACGGCCTTCGGCGTGGCGGCGGTGCGGCGCGACTGGATCAACGTCGCCCGCACGCTCGAAGTGAATCCGTTGCGCAAGGCCTTCCTGGTGATCCTGCCGGCCGCGGCGCCGACCATCCTGACCGGCATGCGCATCTCGATGGGCATCGCCTGGCTGGTCATCGTCGCCGCCGAGATGCTGGTCGGCGGGACCGGCATCGGCTACTTCGTCTGGAACGAGTGGAACAACCTGGCCCTGCCCAACGTGATCTTCGCCGTGGTGATGATCGGCGTGGTCGGCATGGGTCTGGACATGATCTTCGGCGCGCTGCAGAAGCTCGTCACCTACCGGGAATAGTCCGATGAGTGCTCATTTTCTGACAGTCGAGGCGCTGAAGAAGGTCTATCCGGCCGATGGCGGCCAAGCCAATCCACCGGTGTTCGAAGACATCCACTTCCACATCGACAAGGGCGAGTTCGTCTGCATCATCGGCCACTCGGGCTGCGGCAAGACCACCATCCTCAACGTGCTGGCCGGACTCGAGGAGGCCAGCGGCGGCAACGTGATCATGGACGGCCGCGAGGTGATCGGCCCCAGCCTCGACCGCGGCGTGGTGTTCCAGAGCCATGCGCTGATGCCGTGGATGACGGTGCTCGGCAACGTCGCCTTCGCCGTCAAGTCGAAGTGGCCGGACTGGGGCAAGGACAAGGTGACGGCGCACTGCACCGAATACCTCGAGATGGTCGGCCTCGGCCACGCCATCCACAAGAAGCCGGCGGAACTCTCGGGCGGCATGAAGCAGCGCGTCGGCATTGCCCGCGCCTTCGCCATCCAGCCCAAGATGCTGCTGCTCGACGAGCCCTTCGGCGCGCTCGACGCGCTGACGCGGGGCACCATCCAGGACGAACTGCTGAAGATCGTGCAGGCCACGCACCAGACGGTGTTCATGATCACCCACGATGTCGACGAGGCGATCCTGCTCGCCGACAAGATCGTATTGATGAGCAACGGGCCGCACGCCAAGATCGCCGAGATCGTCGAGGTCACCATGCCCAGGAGCCGCACCCGCGCCGGCATCCACCACGACCCGCAGTACTACAAGATACGCAACCACCTCGTCGACTTTCTCGTCAATCGTTCCAAGACCTATGCCGGAGCCGAGGCCGAGATGTTCCACGATGCGAAGAACCCGCCCGTGGTTCAGCCCGGCCTCGAAGCCGAGCGAGCCCCGGTCGTGTCCCTGCCGGCCGAGAAACCCGCCCCGCAATTGAAGCAAGTCGTCAATCAGTGAATCAAAGGAGAACAGCATGAACCGCAATGACGTTACCGAGATGATCGTCGCCGCCAGGATCCAGAAAGGGATCAAGTGGGCCGACGTGGCGAAGAAGGTCGGCCTGTCCAAGGAGTGGGTGACCGCCGGCTGCCTTGGCCAGATGACCTTCGACAAGAAGCAGGCGACCACCGTCGGCAAGATCTTCGGCCTGCCGGCCGAGGCCGTCGCGCTGCTGCAGGTCGTGCCCTATAAAGGATCGCTGCCGACGGCCGTGCCCACCGATCCGCTGATCTACCGTTTCTACGAGCTGATCAGTGTCTACGGCACCACGTTCAAGGAACTGATCCACGAGGAGTTCGGCGACGGCATCATGTCCGCCATCGACTTCAAGATGGACATGAAGCGCGAGCCCAATGCGGCGGGCGACCGCGTGAATATCGTTATGTCCGGCAAGTTCCTGCCGTACAAGACCTATTGAAAAAAGTCGGCGCTGATTAAGCCCCTGCGCTACAAGGCGGTCAAGCAAGAAACGCTCTCCTCGCCGTAGCGGATGGCGGGACGGTGCCGCCGTGGTGCCAGTGCCGACTTTCTACGATTCCAGCGCCTGCAATTCGGCGTTGGCGTAGCGCAGGCGTCCGGCAAGCACGCTGGCAAGGCCTTCCATCAGTTTCACGGCCACCTTCTTGTGCTCGTCGGCGAGGACTTCGAAGGTCTTGCGCGAGAGCACGAAGAGGTCGACGTCGGTGAAGGCGATGGCGTCGGCCGAACGGGCGTCGCCGTCGAGGAAGGCCATTTCGCCGAAGAAGTCGCCGCGGCCGAAGGTGCTGATGTGGCGCGCCTGCTTGTCGTTGAGCGGCAGCATGATGCGCACCGATCCGCGGCGGACCAGGAACAACTCGTCACCGGCATCGCCGCGGGCGAAGATCTTGTCGCCGGCCCGGCAGGAGCGCTTTTCGAAGTGGACTTCGAGCGCAGCCAGCGTGGCTTCCTTGCGGCCCTTGAACAGTTCCAGTTCATGCAGGTCGAGCGGCTTCTCCTCGGCGCGTTCGAGCGCGGCTTCCTTCAGGATCCTGTTCTCGATCCACTCCTGCGCCCCGTCGAGTTCGCCGAAAATTCTCGCCGCGCTCTTCGACGGCGCCAGGCCGGTCTGGTCGAAGTAGTGCTGCATGTCGCGGCCGGAGGGCAGGTTCTGCGGCAGCTGGCTGAAGACGAGAAAACCGTCCTTCTCGGCCATCATGTCGCGGATCTGGTCGAGCATGTGGGCGGCGGTGACGTCGATCGTCTGCACGCGGCGCATGTCGAGCACGATGTACTTGCGCGTCTTGAGTTCGGGCTCGAGGATGGTGTACAACTGGTCGGTGGTGCCGAAGAACAGGGCGCCCTGCAGCTCGAAGATCACCGCCTGGTCGCCGCGCTGCTCGAGCACTTCCATTTCCTCCTGCAGGCGGATCTGCTTGGAGAAGCTCTGGTTGCCGTAGGCCTTGCGGCGGATGATGCTGCCGCCGATCTGCTCGCGAATGAAGAGGAAGATCGCCAGCACGATGCCGGTGCCCGAGGCGGGAATCAGGCCGACGGTCAGCGCCACCGTCACCACCGACAGGATGACGAAGAAATCCAGGATGGTGTGGTGCGATTTGAGCAGCTGCAGGCTGTGGCGGTCGATCATGCGCACGCCGATGACGATGAGGATGCCGGCCAGGGCCGCCACCGGCACCCAGGCGATCAGCGAGCCGAGGACGAGGAAGGCGACCAGCGCCAGCACGCCTTCCATCACGCCCGACACGCGGCTGGCCGCGCCGCTGGACATGTTCACCAGCGTCGCGCCCATGGTGCCGGCGCCGGGGATGCCGCCGACAACGGCCGAGGCGATGTTGCCCAGGCCCTGGGCGACCAGTTCGCGGTTGGAGTTGTGGCGCGAGCGCGTCAACGCATCGAGCACGACGCAGGTCTTCAAGGTGTCGATGGAGAGCAGCACCGCCAGCGTCAGTGACGGCACCAGCAGCATCTGCAGTTGGGAAAGCTCGATATCGGCCATGGCGTGGAAACGCCCCATGAAGGCCTCGCTGAAGCCACCGCCACCTCCCATGGGGCCGACGATCAGCCGGTTGCCCTCGACCACCAGCAGGGCCGGGTCGAACAGGCCGAGGCCGAAATAAGCCAGCACGCCCGCGGCGAGGCCGAGAATGGCTGCCGGCACGCGCCGCGTCACCTTCGGCGCACCGACCATGACGATGATGGTGATCGCGCCGACGACGATGCCCTGCCAGCGCCAGGCATCCGCCGCGACCAGCGAATGCCAGAAATGGATTTCCTTCGGCACGCCGAGGAGTTTCGGCACCTGGCTGGCGATGATGATCAGGCCGACGCCGGAGAGGTAGCCGCTGACCACCGGGTAGGGCATGTACTTGATCAGGCGGCCGAGGCCGACGCTGCCGAAGATCACCTGCAGGGTGCCGGCCATGAGCCCGATGATCACCAGCATCAGCAGCGTGGCTTCGAGCGCGGCGCCCTGGTGCAGGAACTCGATGGCGAAGGCCGACAGAACGGCGGCCGCAGGCGCGCAGGGCGCCGTGATGAGACGCTGGGTGCCGCCCAGCGCCGGGGATATCAGGCCGAGCGCCGTAGCGCCGAGTATGCCGGCCAGCGCGCCGTAAGCGGCGTAGGAGCCGCCCAGCGGCGAGTAGATGGTGACGCCGAAGGCGATGGCCGAGGGCAGCGCCACCAGCATGGCCGCGAGGCCGCCCCAGAAATCACCGGCGAGGTTCGGCGACAGGCGGGCGGGGGAAGGGAGGGGCATGATGCGGTCTCGGGCAGTCCGAAGCCAAATATACACCCCTTGCCAGGGTGGAAAGGCATGCACGAGATCAAGTGCGCGAGGTGCAGAGCGGGCTTCTTACCATTTCCTTCCAGCCTTCTTTGCACCAGCGGACGTCGTTTTCTTTGGCGGTGGGCTGCTCGCGGAATTTGCTTCGGGTGATGAAGAAGGTACCGACGCCAGGACGCTGTAGTCAAATGTCGCCGTCAGCTTGCGCTCGACATAGACCCGCAGCCGGTAGCGTCCGGCCTTGTCTTCCGTTCTTATTCTGCGCTCACCGAAAATCATGCCGTCGGATACCGGTATGCGACGTTCGTTGAGGCTCAGGAGAGACTCGCGCATTGCCGGCATGGCCGGGTCACTTTCATTGCTGCCGGATGCGGCGACGGTGTCCTGTGGTATCAGGATTTCTTCCCGGATCGCCAGTGATTTCTTCGTCGTCTTGACCTCGATCAGCCAGCCGTAGGGCTGCCCGGGGGTGAGTGGAATTTCGCTGGTCGCACCGAATCCGAGTTGATCCGAGCCGTCGTCCTCGAAGATGCCGAATTCGGCCTTGATGATTTCGACGTCGGGCGCGGCGGGTGCGGCGAGGGCCTGCAGGCCTGCAGTGAGTAGCAGGACGGCGCCGACGGCCGTGCCGACCAGTCTGCGGTGATTCATCTACGCGGCCCGCCTTTCCTGAGGAATGGCGTCCGCTTCCCGTGATCGTTTGGCCTCGTCGAGCAGATAACGCTGGTAATCATCCAGGTCCCCGTCGAAGGGCTCGATACCGCCGCGCGAGACCAGCCAGAACTCGTCGCACACCGCGCGCAGCAGGGCGCGGTCGTGGCTGACCAGCATGACGGTGCCCTCGAATTCGTTGAGCGCCATGCCGAGCGCCTCGCGGGTGGACAGGTCGAGGTGGTTGGTGGGTTCGTCCAGCAACAGCAGGTTGGGGCGTTGCCAGACGATCATGCAGAGCACCAGTCGCGCCTTTTCGCCGCCGCTCATGGTGCCGACGGCCTGTTTGACCATGTCGTTGCTGAAGTTGAAGGTGCCCAGGTAGTTGCGCAAATCCTGCTCGCGGGCGGCGACATAGCCGCTGCGTCCGGCGGCAAGGGTTTCCTTGGCGAGCCGGATCATGTGTTCCAGCGGGGTGTCCTGCGGGCGCAGCACGTCGAGTTCCTGCTGGGCGAAATAGCCGATATTCAGCCCCTTGCCTTCGGTGACTTCGCCGCTGATGGGTTCCAGCGCGCGGGCGATGGTCTTGACCAGGGTGGATTTGCCCTGGCCGTTGGCGCCGAGGATGCCGATGCGCTGGCCGGCGTGCACCGAACGGTTGATGTTGCGCACGATGACGGTCGGCGGGGTGCCGGCGGGTGCGTCCGGCAGCGGCGGGTAGCCGATGCTGGCGTTCATCATCGACAGCATGGGGTTGGGAAGGTTGGCGGGTTCCTGGAATTCGAAGTTGAATTCCGCATCGGCGAGGACGGGGGCGATCTTCTCCATCCGATCCAGCGCCTTGACCCGGCTCTGCGCCTGCTTGGCCTTGCTCGCCTTGGCCTTGAAGCGGTCGATGAACTTTTTCAGGTGGGCGATCTTTTCCTGCTGCTTGATCATGGCCGACTGCTGCAGCGCCAGTTGTTCGGCGCGCATGTCCTCGAAGGCGCTGTAGTTGCCGCCGTAGCGCAGCAGCCTGGCGTTGTCGATGTGCAGCGTGACCTGGGTGATCGCGTCGAGGAATTCCCGGTCGTGGCTGATCATGATCAGCGTGCCCGCGTAGCGCTTGAGCCACGCTTCCAGCCACACCAGCGCGTCCAGATCGAGGTGGTTGGTGGGCTCGTCGAGCAGCAGCAGGTCGGACGGGCACATCAGGGCGCGCGCCAGTTGCAGGCGCATGCGCCAGCCGCCGGAGAAGCTGTTGACCGGGTTGGCCAGTTCGGCCACCTTGAAACCCAGGCCGAGAATCAGGGCCTGGGCCCGGGCTTCGGCATCGTGGGCCCCGGCGTCATGGTGGTCCATGTAGGCATGGGCCATGCGCATGCCGTCCTCGCTGGCCTCGGCGGCGTGCACCTCGGCCTGGGCCGCCAACAGCGTCGTATCGCCCTCGATGACGAAATCGGTCGCGCTCTGGGCGGTTTCGGGCATGTCCTGCGCCACTTGGGCCATCCGCCATTGTTTGGGGATCGAACACTCGCCCCCGTCTTCATGCAGCGTGCCGTTGAGCAAGCCGAACAGGGTGGATTTGCCGGCGCCGTTGCGGCCGACCAGGCCCACCTTCTCGCCGGGGTTGAGGGTGACCGAGGTGTTGTCCAGCAGCACCTTGGCGCCGCGGCGCAAGGTGACGTTCTTGAGGGTAATCATGGGGGCGTATATCTTTAAGGATGCGCATGATAGTCATCGGAGTGCAAGGCATCTACGGAAATTTCAGCCTTCAGGCGTGCCCCCGTGCTTTTGGCGCAGATGGAGACCTTGATGCCGCCGGTGGTGTATGTCACGATACCTCACATGAAAATGCCGTCCAAGGCGTTGCTCAGAATGTCGAACTAATTGAAAAATAGAGTGAAAACAAGAGTTTTGTTTGTCTGCATGGGCAACATTTGCCGATCGCCCACGGCGGAGGGTGTGGTGCGCACCCTTCTGGATAGGGCCGGATTGCTACCCGAGGTGGAGATCGATTCGGCCGGCACGCATGACTACCACATCGGCAAGCCGCCGGACGAGCGTGCGCGCACGGCGGCGGCAGGGCGTGGCTACGACCTTTCTGCCCTGCGGGCGCGGCGCGTGTCGGAATTCGATTTTGTGCGCTTCGACCGCATCCTGGCGATGGACCGCGACAATCTCGACCTGCTGCGGCAGGCGTGCCCGGCCGAACATCGCCACAAGCTCGGGCTCTTCCTCGAATACTCCCGCAAATTCGGCGAGCGCGAGGTGCCGGATCCCTACTACGGCGGCGCGGAAGGTTTCGAGCGTGTGCTCGATCTGGTCGAGGACGCGGCGAGCGGCCTGATCGACAGTCTGCCGCGCAAATAAAACGGGCACGCCGCGGCGTGCCCGTATGCTGCGACCGGGACGGTGATCAGTCCCGCTTGGTTTCGACCATCTGCAATGGCTCGCTCGGCGCAACGGACACGGGTTTCGGTTTGCGACCCAGCGGCGGGTGCGGCACCACGATGGGCTCGGCCGCACGCGAACCGGCGGCGGTCTCGATCAACACCAGCCCGGCCTGTTGCAGCGAGGCCGACATGTCGACGGCCGCGGGGACCTCCGGCATGACAGCCACCGTGACGGGTGCCGCCGTCTCTTCGACGAGTGGCGGCTGCTCCGCTGGTGTGGTGACGGATTCGACGGCGGCAACAGCTTCGACGGTCGCAGGTGCGACTTCGACCGCGGCGGGTTCCGCAAACGTCGGCTCCGGCGTGACGGTGGCCTGGGTGCTTTCCGCGACCATCGGCGCGGCCACTTCGGTCACTTCGACCGGCGGGGCGATCGCTTCGGTCACGGCGGCAGGAGCTTCCGCTACGGCGACAGCGGCTTCGGCGGGCACGCCGGCGGTGACCTCGTCCGGTCGACGCTCGCTGCGACCGCGGCCACGACCGCGACGACGGCGGTTGTCGCCCTGGCCTTCGCCCTGCGGCGCGGCGCCTTCGGCGCCGGGCGCCGTCAGGCTGGCCGCGCTCTCGGCCACGGCGGCTTCGGCCACGGCCTCGGGACGCTGCTGCTGGCCGCCGCGCTCACCGCGTTCCTTGCGTTCGCCGCGCTGACGGCGATTGTCGCGTTGGCCTTCGGTGCGACCTTCCGTACCTTCGGCCGTCGGCTCGCGGCGCGGCTGCTGGCCACGGCCTTCGCTGCGTTCGCCGCCGCGCGGCTGTTTTTCGTCGCGGGTCTCCCGCCCTTCGCGATTGTCGCGACCCTCGCGGCGGCCACGGCCGCCCCGATCACGGCCATTGCGGTCGCGGTCGCCACGTTCGCCGCGCTCGCGGCGGGCCGGCTTTTCCGCGGCCTTGGGCTCGGCGGCGGGTTCGGCGGGCTTGCTGCCACCGAAGAAGGACAGGATGCGAGCGATGAAACCGGGCTCGGCCTTGGCCGGTGCAGCCGCTTGCGCCGCCTTGGGCTCGACGATCGGCGCGGGCTGGTCGGGCGTGATGCCCTTGACCGCGGCTTCCTGCCGCCCGGGCTTGGCTTCGTTCTGGGCGGACGGCGGCTGGTAGGCGGATTCCTCGGCGATCTTTTCGGCCTTCTCGACCATCTGGTAGCTGGCCAGCGCGACGCCTTCCTGGTTCAACTGGTCGTGGCGCAGGCGCACGATCTCGTGCTGCGGCGTCTCGAGATGACGGTTGGGCACGATCACCAGGTTGATGCGGTGGCGCACCTCGATCTTGGCGATATCGACGCGCTTCTCGTTGAGGAGGAAGGTGGCTACGTCGACGGGCACCTGGCAGTGCAGGGCACCGGTGTTTTCCTTCATCGACTCCTCTTCGAGGATGCGCAGGATGTGCAGCGCGGCGGATTCGGTCGAGCGGATGTGGCCGGTGCCGGTGCAGCGTGGGCAGGTGATGTAGCTGGTTTCGGCCAAGGCCGGACGCAGGCGCTGGCGCGACAGTTCGAGCAGACCGAAGCGCGAGATCTTGCCGGTCTGGACGCGGGCGCGGTCGAAGTGGAGGGCATCGCGCAGGCGGTTCTCGACTTCACGCTGGTTCTTCGACGATTCCATGTCGATGAAGTCGATGACGATGAGGCCGCCGAGGTCGCGCAGTCGCAGCTGGCGGGCGATTTCGTCGGCGGCTTCGCAGTTGGTGCGGAAGGCGGTCTCCTCGATGTCCGAACCCTTGGTGGCGCGGCCGGAGTTGACGTCCACCGAGACCAGGGCCTCGGTGTGGTCGATGACGATGGCGCCGCCCGAGGGCAGGGTGACCTGCCGCGAGTAGGCGGACTCGATCTGGTGTTCGATCTGGAAGCGCGAGAACAGCGGCACGTCGTCGCGGTAGCGCTTGACGCGGGCGACGTTGCCCGGCATCACGTGGGCCATGAACTGCTGCGCCTGTTCGAAGACGTCGTCGGTGTCGATCAGGATCTCGCCGATTTCGGCGTGGTAGTAGTCGCGGATGGCGCGGATGACCAGGCTCGATTCCTGGTAGATCAGGAAGGCGCCGCTCTGGCCTTTGGCCGCGCCCTCGATGGCGTTCCACAGCTGCATCAGGTAGTTGAGGTCCCACTGCAGTTCCTCGGCGCCGCGGCCGATGCCGGCGGTGCGGGCAATGAGGCTCATGCCGTTGGGCACGTCGAGCTGGTCCATGACCTCGCGCAGTTCCTGCCGTTCCTCGCCCTCGACACGGCGCGAGACGCCGCCGCCGCGGGGGTTGTTGGGCATCAGCACCAGGTAGCGGCCGGCGAGGCTGACGTAGGTGGTCAGCGCCGCGCCCTTGTTGCCGCGCTCGTCCTTTTCGACCTGGACGATGAGTTCCTGGCCGTTGCTGAGGACGTCCTGGATGCGCGCCTTGCCGGCGTCGACACCCGGTTTGAAGTAGTTGCGGGAGATTTCCTTGAACGGCAGGAAGCCGTGGCGCTCGGCGCCGTAATCGACGAAGGCGGCTTCGAGGCTGGGCTCGATGCGGGTGATGACCGCCTTGTAGATGTTGCTCTTGCGTTGTTCCTTCGAGGCCGATTCGATGTCGAGGTCGATCAGTTTCTGACCATCGACGATCGCGACGCGGAGTTCCTCGGCTTGCGTCGCATTGAACAGCATGCGTTTCATGTGTGCTCCCGCGCGCAACGCAGGGCACGACACACTGCACGCCGCCTCACCAATCAGGTGTGGGCGGCGGACTCGATCAGGTTGGAGTGAATGAAGCCATCGGTTTGAAGGTTTCGATGCAACCGGTTGTCAGGCGTGTCGTTTCAGGTGGCGTCGCACCCTGTAGTGACGGGGTGCGGCGCCACGCGGTTTTCTGCAATTGCGCGCAATCAAGTAACATCGCTTCTTTGGGCGAGCGAGATACCCTTTTGGGTTGCTGGAGGGGCGGCGATAGGAATCAAGCCGATTTTTCCGTCCAATGTCCTCCGCAGGAGACCTGTCGGAACAGGCTGTGCGGTAAAGACAACGTCCCGGGATGACGCCACCGGCGCCGCTTCGGGCCGCCGGGCACGCCGTCGCGGGACGGCAAACCGGGACCCAGTATAGTTGAAAATGAATGAGTTAAGCAAAGATTCGGCGACGCTGCTCGAAGTCGGGGAGGAGTCTGCCGGGCAGCGTATCGACAACTTTCTGCTGCGCCTGGCCAAGGGGGTGCCGAAGAGCCACGTCTATCGCATCCTGCGCAGCGGCGAGGTCCGGGTGAACAAGGGCCGGATTTCGGCCGATTACCGGGTGCACGAGGGCGACGTCGTGCGGGTGCCGCCGATCCGGGTGGCGGAAAAATCCGCCACGGCCGCCGTTCCGGCGCGCGACTTCACCCTCGCCCATGAAGACGAGGCCCTGATGGTCATCGACAAGCCGGCCGGTGTTGCTGTGCATGGCGGCAGCGGAGTCAGCTTCGGCGTGATCGAACAACTGCGCCGTGCCCGGCCGCAGGCCAAGTTGCTCGAACTCGCCCATCGCCTCGACCGCGAGACCTCGGGGCTGTTGATCGTGGCCAAGAAGCGTTCGGCGCTGACCCGGCTCCACGATATGTTCCGCGACGGCAACATCGCCAAGCGTTACCTGGCGCTGGTCCGGGGCCGCTGGATGAACCCGACCCAGCATGTGCGCCTGCCGCTGCACAAGTACCTGACGGAGGAGGGCGAGCGCCGGGTCGCCGTGTCGCGCGAGGGCAAGGAGGCGCACAGCATCGTCCGCCTGGTGGCGCGCTGGCAGAACTTCAGCCTGGTCGAGGTCGAACTCAAGACCGGGCGCACCCATCAGATTCGGGTCCACCTCGCCCATCTGGGCTTTCCGCTGGCCGGCGACGACAAGTACGGCGACTTTGCCCTCAACAAGGACTTGCAAAAGGCCGGCCTCAAACGCATGTTCCTCCATGCGGCGAAGCTGAAACTGGCTCATCCGCTGACAGGCGAACTGCTGGAGCTCGAGGCGCCGCTGCCGCCGGATCTGCGGGATTTCCTGAAACGGCTGGATGCCAACGAAGCCAGGGATTATGGCCAAACGCTTTGAACTGATCGTCTTCGACTGGGATGGTACGCTGATGGATTCGGCTGGCGCCATCGTCGCCTGCATCCAGGCCGCCGCGCGCGACCTCGGCCTGGCGCCGCCGCCGGAGGAACGGGCGCGCCACGTCATCGGCCTGGGTCTCGGCGAGGCGCTGCGCCACGCCCTGCCCGAACTCGAGGACGAGCGGCACCACGAACTGGCCGAGCGCTACCGTTACCACTACCTGGCGCAGGATCAGGATCTGACCTTGTTCGCGGGCGCCGAGAACCTCGTGCGTGCCCTGAACGAGGCCGGGCATCTGCTGGCCATCGCCACCGGCAAGTCGCGAAGGGGGCTGGACCGTGCGCTCGGGCACAGCGGTCTCGGCCTGCTGTTCCACGCCACGCGCTGCGCCGACGAGTGCCACTCCAAACCCCACCCGCAGATGCTGGAGGAACTGATGGAAGAGTTCGGCGTGGCCCAGGAGGCCACTCTGATGATCGGTGACACCACCCACGACCTGTTGATGGCGAAGAATGCGGGGGCGGCGGCCGTGGGTGTGGCTTACGGTGCCCATCCGCCCGAGGCGTTGGCGGCCGAGGCGCCGCTGCACCTGGCCGAGAGCATCGAGGATCTGCGGCGTTGGCTCGGCGCGAACGCCTGATCTGCGCCAGCGACGATCTCGTCGATGGCGGCCCCGGCATCCGCTGCGAAGTCGCCGGTGATGCGGCGGAAGCGCCGGTTGCCGCATTTGCGGTGCGCTTTCGCGGCCGCGTGCATGCCTACCTGAATCGCTGCGGCCACATTCCGGTCGAATTGGACTGGCAGCACGGCCAGTTCTTCGAAAGCGGCGGTTTATACTTGATCTGCGCCACTCACGGCGCGCTCTATGATCCGGAGACGGGTCATTGCGTCGGCGGTCGCTGCAATGGCCGCGGCTTGGTTCCGCTGGAGGTGAGCGAACGCGGCGGATCGGTGTATTTGCTGGAAGGATGAATGTGTCGGATTCGAATCAGCCCAACTGGGAACGTCAGATCATCGAGAAAATCGCCCTCGAAGGCATCGCCGAGCAGCGGCGTGCCCGCCGTTGGGGCATTTTCTTCAAGCTGCTCGGCTTCGGCTACCTGAGTGCGCTGCTTTTCTTCGCCGTGGACTGGGGTGAGTCGGCAGACATCGCCGATGGCAAGAAGACCACCGCGCTGGTCGATGTCAGCGGCGTCATCCAGGCCAAGGGTGACGCAAATGCCGAGAACGTGATTTCGGCACTGCAGGGGGCCTTCAAGTCCAAGCACACCGCCGGCGTGGTGCTGCGCATCAACAGTCCCGGCGGCAGTCCGGTCCAGGCCGGCATGATCAACGACGAGATCCGCCGCCTGCGCGCGAAGCATCCGGAAGTACCGCTCTACGCCGTGGTCGAGGACGTCTGCGCCTCGGGCGGCTACTACATCGCGGCCTCCGCCGACAAGATCTTCGTCGACAAGGCCAGCATCGTCGGCTCGATCGGCGTGCTCATGGACGGTTTCGGCTTCACCGGCACCATGGACAAGCTCGGCGTCGAGCGGAGGCTTCTGACCGCCGGCCAGAACAAGGGCTTCCTCGATCCCTTCTCGCCGCAGAATGCCGAGCACAAGGCGCATGCCCAGGAAATGCTCGACGACATCCACCGCCAGTTCATCGATGTTGTGCGCAAGGGGCGCGGCAAGCGCCTCAAGGAGACGCCGGACATGTACTCGGGTCTGATGTGGACCGGCGCCAAGAGCATCGAACTCGGCCTGGCCGACGGCTACGGCACGCTCGAGTCGGTGGCGCGCGACGTGCTCAAGGCCGAGGACATCCGCGACTACACGGTCAAGTCCAACTTCGCCGAGAAGTTCGCCAAGCGCTTCGGCGCCAACATGGCCGAGGGCGCGGCCAGCGTGGTGACGAGGTTTAGCCTGCGCTGAGCAACAGAAACACGGTCGGACGCTTGTCGAGGTCCGGCCGCTGTGCCCGACGCCAGTCCGCCACGCGGCGCGTGGCAACCGTCTCCGTCGGCAGGGAAAGGTCACTGGCCACGCAGAGCAACGTCTGCGGCCGGCAGGCCGTCAGCAGGGCATCGAACAGCGCCGCGTTGCGGTAGGGTGTTTCGATGAATAGTTGCGTCTGGGTATTCTTCTGCGATTCCCGTTCCAGTTCCGCGATGCGACGGCTGCGCTCGGGTTCGCGCGCCGGCAGGTAGCCGTGGAAGGCGAAGCGCTGGCCGTCGAGGCCCGAAGCCATCAGGGCCAGCAGCAGTGAGGAGGGACCGACCAGCGGTCGCACGAAAATGCCGAGTTCATGCGCGCGCCGGACCAGCAGCGCGCCGGGGTCGGCGACGCCGGGACAGCCGGCTTCCGACATCACACCCAGGTCGTGGCCCGCGCGCAGCGGCGCCAGCAGGCGCTCGACGTCGGCGGCGGCCGGCTTTTCCGGGATTTGCTCGATTGAAAGTTCGCGCAAGGGCAGGGGGTGGTCGAGGCGCTTGAGCTCGGCGCGGGCGCTCTTGGCATTCTCGACCGCGAAGTGGCGCAGGGTGCAGGCGATGTCGCGGCTGGCCTGGGGCAGGTAGTGCGGCCAGGGGGAATCGCCGAGGGCGACCGGAATCAGGTAGAGCGTCGCCGCCATCGGGGCAGAGTCAGGGCAACTCGACGCCCTCGGCCCTCAGCATCTCGGCCAGCGCGATCAGCGGCAGGCCGACCAGGGCGTTGGGGTCGTCGCCGCGCAGGTATTCGAGCAGCGCGATGCCCAAGCCCTCGGACCGCGCCGAGCCGGCACAGTTCAGGGCGTCTTCCTTGTCCACATAGCGGTGGATTTCGGCGTCCGACAGTTCGCGGAAGCGCACTTCGGTCGGGATCCCGCGAATGTGGGTCCGGCCGGTGGCGGCATTGAGCAAGCACAAGCCGGTATGGAAAACCACCGCTTTTCCGCTCATCGAGCGCAACTGGACGATGGCATTCTCTCGCGTTCCCGGCTTGCCGAAGCGCTGCGAGCCGCCCGCCACATAGGCGACCTGGTCGGAACCGATGATCAGGGCGTCGGGAAAGCGGCCCGCGACGGCGCGTGCCTTGGCTTCGGCCAGGCGCTGGGCGGTGGCGACGGGCGATTCGCCCGGCAGGGCCGTTTCGTCGGTTTCCGGGGCGACCGCCTCGAAGGGCATTTGCAGGCGGCCGAGAAGTTCTCGGCGGTAGGGCGAGGTCGAGGCCAGGACAAGTTTGGGCGGCATGCGTTTGTTTTGACTGGCAAAGGGGCGGCATGATAACATTCGCCGTTTATGTCGAGCCAGAAGAGTCAGACGAAAAGCGGCCCGACCGACCTCAGCGCAGCGGTCATCGACAGCCTGGAGTTTTCCCGCCAGGGCCGTGAGATAAGCGGAGTGGTGGCGGTTGCCGCGTTGGACCGCCTCGCCGATGTCGTGGTCGAGCCGGTGGGTTCTTTGAATTGCACGTTGCGCGGTTTGCCAGGCGAGCAGCGGCAGGACGGAAAGCCCGGGCTGGAACTGGAAGTGGCCGGCAGCATGAAATTTCGCTGCCAGCGCTGTCTGCAGGTGATGGACTTCCCGCTGCGCGTGGTGAGCCGTCTGCTGCTGCTGGATCCGGGCGAGATGTTGCCGGATGACGTTGTCGAGGACGATGACGAAGTTGCGGGCGACGAGCTGGATGATGAGTGGGACGCCATCGAGGCGAGCCGCGAGCAGTCGGTGCTGGCGCTGATCGAGGACGAGGTGCTGCTGGCCTTGCCGATCGTGCCGAGGCACGATGTGTGCGAGCCGCCGGTGGCAATGAAAGATGAACACGAGCCTTCGCCGTTCGCGGTGCTGGCGAAATTGAAACAGTAATAGAGAAGCAAGGAGTAGTGAAATGGCCGTCCAACAGAACAAGAAGTCTCCCTCCAAGCGCGGCATGCATCGCGCCCATGACTTTCTGACCAACCCGCCGCTGGCCGTCGAGCCGACCACGGGCGAGGTTCACCTGCGTCACCACATCTCGCCGACGGGTGTCTACCGCGGCAAGAAGGTTCTCAAGACCAAGGGCGAGTAAGTCTTTCGAAAACGGCCGGCGGAGCCATCCTGGCGCGCCGGCCGTTTTCACGAGCACACTTCCCTACGATGGCAATTACCATCGCGGTGGACGCCATGGGCGGAGATCACGGCCCGTCGGTCACCGTGTCCGCCGTATTCGATTTCCTGCGTCGCGAGAGCGACTGCGCCGCCATCATGGTCGGGCGCGAGGACGATTTGCGTCCCTTGCTGGTCGAAGTCGGGCAGGAATTCGGCGAACGCCTCCGCCTCCACCATGCCAGCGAGGTCGTCGGCATGGACGAGGCGGTCGCGACCGCACTGCGCAACAAGAAGGACTCGTCGATGCGCGTCATGGCCGATCTGGTCAAGGACGGCACGGCCGATGCCGGTCTATCCGCCGGCAACACCGGCGCGTTGATGGCGATTTCGCGTTTCGTCCTCAAGACCCTGCCGGGCATCGACCGCCCGGCCATCGCCGGAATCCTGCCCACGTCCAAGGGGCACACCTATGTGCTCGACCTCGGCGCCAATGTCGATTGTCAGCCCGAGCACCTGCAGCAGTTCGGCATCATGGGCTCGTTGCTGGTTTCCGCGCTGGAACACAAGGAGCGCCCCTCGATCGGCCTGCTCAACATCGGCGAAGAAGACATCAAGGGCAACGAGGTGGTCAAGCGTGCGGCCGACCTGCTCAGGATCAGCGATCTCAACTTCTACGGCAACGTCGAGGGTACCGACATCTGGAAGGGCACCACGGATGTCGTGGTGTGCGACGGTTTCGTCGGCAACGTTTTGCTCAAGTCCTCCGAAGGCCTCGCCCAGATGATCTATGGGGCCCTCAAGCAGGAGTTTTCGCGCAATATTTTCACCAAGCTTTCCGCCCTGGCGGCACTGCCGGTGATCAAGGCCTTCAAACGCCGCTTCGACCATCGCGCCTACAACGGCGCCGGCCTGCTCGGCCTCAAGGGCATCGTCTTCAAGAGCCATGGTTCGGCCGATGCGTTCGCCTTCCGCTGCGCGCTGCAGCGTGCGGCCGAAGCCGCGCGTGAGCGTCTGCCCGAGAAGATCGCCCAGCGAATGGCCGCCGTGGCGCCAACGCCGACTCTCTGCGACTGACCATGGCCATTGTTCATTCCCGCATTACCGGCACCGGCAGCTATCTGCCCGGCGCGCCCGTCTCGAATTCCGAACTGATCGCGGCGCATGGCCTCGATTCCTCCGACGATTGGATCGCCGAGCGCACCGGCATCCGCGCCCGCCACCTAGCCGGCGAGGGTGTCGCCGCCAGCGACCTGGCGCTCGAAGCCTGCAAGCGCGCGCTCGAGGCTGCCGGCCGCCCGGCCAACGACGTCGATCTCATCATCGTCGCCACCTCGACGCCCGACTACGTCTTCCCCAGCGCGGCGGCGCTGCTGCAGGCCAAGCTCGGCGTCACCAACGGCGGCGCGGCCTTCGACCTGCAGGCGGTGTGCAGCGGCTTCGTCTATGCCCTGACCGTGGCCGACAAGTTCATCCGCTCCGGCTCGCACAAGTGCGCGCTGGTCGTCGGTGCCGAGGTGTTCTCGCGCATCCTCGACTGGAGCGATCGCGGCACCTGCGTGCTGTTCGGCGATGGTGCCGGCGCGGTGGTGCTCGAGGCTTCCGATAAGCCGGGCATTCTCGCGACGGCCATGCACGCCGACGGCAGCCATCACGGCATTCTCTCGGTGCCGGGCCAGGTCTGCGGCGGCAAGGCGGTCGGCGATCCCTTCCTGCGCATGGACGGCCAGGCCGTGTTCAAGTTCGCCGTCAAGGTGCTGGCCGACGTCGCCCACGAGGTGCTCGCCGCCGCGAACATGACGGCCGACCAACTCGACTGGCTGATTCCCCATCAGGCCAATGTCCGCATCCTGCAATCGACGGCGAAGCGGTTGCACGTGCCGCCGGAGAAGTGCGTCGTCACGGTGGATCGCCACGGCAACACCTCGGCGGCTTCCATTCCGCTGGCGCTCGACGAAGTCGTGCGCTCGGGAAAAGTCGGCGCCGGCGACACGGTGCTGCTCGAAGGCGTCGGCGGCGGTTTCACCTGGGGCGCGGCCCTGCTCAAACTCTGATCTCGACCAGCATGAAATTCGCATTCGTGTTTAGTTCCGGCGTAACGCCCGCTGGCGCGGGCATTAGCTTTCACTGAAGACTCACGAGGAACAGAATGAAGTTTGCATTCGTCTTTCCGGGCCAAGGCTCGCAATCGCTGGGCATGATGGCCGCCTACGGCGACAGCCCGGTCATCCGCGCCACCTTCGATGAGGCCTCGCAAGCACTCGGTCGCGACCTCTGGCAACTGGTGGCCGAAGGCCCGGCAGAAGCGCTGTCGCAGACGGTCAACACCCAGCCGCTGATGCTGACGGCCGGCATCGCAGTCTGGCGCCTGTGGCTGGACAAGGGCGGCGTGCAACCCGCCATGGTCGCCGGCCACAGCCTCGGCGAATACTCGGCGCTCGTCGCTGCCGGCGTGCTCGAACTGAAGGATGCCGTGCCGCTGGTCGAACTGCGCGCCAAGGCCATGCAGGATGCCGTGCCGGCGGGCGAGGGCGCCATGGCGGCGATCCTCGGCATGGACGCTGAAACCGTGAAGGCGATCTGCTCCGAGGCTGCGCAGGGCCAGGCCGTGCAGGCCGTCAATTTCAATTCGCCGGAACAGACAGTGATCGCCGGCCACAAGGCGGCCGTCGAGCGCGCGGCCGAAGGCTGCAAGGCCAAGGGGGCGAAGCGTGCGGTGATGCTGCCGGTTTCCGCGCCCTTCCACTCCTCGCTGATGCAGCCGGCCGCCGAGCGCCTACAGGCCGCACTGGCGGGCCTGAGCTTCAACGCGCCGCGCATCCCCGTAGTGAATAACGTCGATGTCGCCACGGCCACGGAGCCCGAGGCCATCAAGGCCGCGCTGGTGCGCCAGGCGGCCGCGCCGGTGCGCTGGGTCGAGACCATGCGGGCCATGCAGGCGGCCGGCGTCAGCCATGTCTATGAATGCGGTCCGGGCAAGGTGCTGGCAGGACTGACCAAACGCTGCGCCGACGGCCTCGCCGGCGGTGCGATGAACGATCTGGCCGGCGTCGAGGCGACGCTGGCCGCAGTGAAGGGTTAAGCCATGCTCAAGGGACAGATCGCGCTGGTCACCGGCGCCTCGCGCGGCATCGGCCGCGCCATCGCGCTCGAACTCGGTGCCCAGGGCGCCACGGTGATCGGCACCGCGACGTCGGAAGCCGGCGCCGCGGATATCCAGAAGGCGCTGGAAGCAGCCGGTGTCGCCGGCATCGGTGCGGTGCTCAATGTCACCGATGCTGCCTCTTGCGAATCCCTGCTCGGCGAGATCGAGAAGAAATTCGGCGCCGTGTCGGTGCTGGTCAACAACGCCGGCATCACCCGCGACAACCTCGCCATGCGCATGAAGGACGAGGAGTGGGATGCCGTCATCGACACCAACCTCAAGGCGGTGTTCCGCCTCTCCCGGCTGGTGATGCGCCCGATGATGAAGGCCCGCTTCGGCCGCATCATCAACATCACTTCGGTGGTGGCGAGCTCGGGCAATCCCGGGCAGGCCAACTACTGCGCGGCCAAAGCCGGCGTCGAGGGCCTGACGCGTTCGCTGGCGCAGGAACTCGGCAGCCGCAACATCACGGTCAATTGCATCGCGCCCGGCTTCATCGACACGGACATGACCAAGGAAATGCCGGAGGCGCAGCGCAACGGACTGCTGTCGCGCATCCCGGCGGGCCGCGCCGGCCAGCCCGAAGACATCGCGGCCGCCACGGCGTTCCTAGCCAGTTCGCGTGCCGGTTACATCACCGGCAACACGCTACATGTCAACGGCGGAATGTATATGAGCTGATCTCGGTGATTCCGCCGAGTTTGGTAGAATGCAGCAGTTTTTCTCACCACAGGAGCAGGCAATGGAGAACCTCGAACAACGCGTCAAGAAGATCGTCGCCGAGCAGCTGGGCGTCAATGAAGCCGACATCAAGAACGAGTCGTCCTTCGTCGACGATCTGGGCGCGGATTCGCTGGATACCGTCGAGCTGGTGATGGCCCTCGAAGAGGAATTCGAGTGCGAGATTCCGGACGAGGAAGCCGAGAAGATCACCAGCGTTCAGCAGGCTATCGACTACGTCAAGGTTCACCTGAAGTAATCTTCAAACCGCTTGGGAGTGCACCTTGTCGCGCCGTAGAGTCGTCGTCACCGGCCTCGGGATCATTTCCCCGGTCGGCAATACCGTAGCCGAAACCTGGGACAACATCGTCGCTGGCAAGAGCGGCATCGGCCCGATCACGCGTTTCGACCCTGCCGCCTTCAAGGCGCGCATCGCCGGCGAGGTCAAGGGTTTCGACATCACGGCCTATCTCTCGGCCAAGGAAGCCCGCCGTATGGATGTCTTCATCCATTACGGCATGGCCGCCGGCATCCAGGCCATCAAGGATTCCGGCCTGACCGTCACCCCCGAGAACGCCGAGCGCATCGGCGTCAATATCGGTTCCGGCATCGGCGGCCTGCCGATGATCGAGGAGACGCACGACGACTACCTTGCGTCCGGACCGCGCAAGATATCGCCCTTCTTCATCCCGGGCACCATCATCAACATGATCTCGGGCAACCTTTCGATCATGTTCGGTCTCAAGGGCCCCAACCTTGCCGTGGTGACGGCCTGCACGACCGGCCTGCACGCCATCGGTCTGGGCTTGCGCACCATCCAGTACGGCGATGCCGACGTGATGGTCTGCGGCGGCGCCGAATCGACGGTGACGCCGCTCGCCGTCGGCGGCTTCGCCTCGGCGCAGGCACTGTCCACGCGCAACGACGATCCGGCGACGGCCAGCCGTCCGTGGGACACCGGTCGCGACGGCTTCGTCCTCGGCGAGGGCGCCGGCGTGCTGGTGCTGGAAGAGTACGAGCATGCGAAGCAGCGCGGCGCCCGCATCTACGCCGAACTGTCCGGTTTCGGCATGAGCGGCGACGCCTATCACATGACGGCGCCGAGCACCGACGGCCCCTGCCGCAGCATGCAGAACGCGCTGCGCGACGCCGGCATCAACGCCGACGCAGTGCAGTACATCAACGCCCACGGCACTTCCACGCCGCTCGGCGACAAGAACGAGACCGAGGCCATCAAGCTGGCCCTGGGCGATGCCGCAAGGAAGCTGGTCGTTAATTCGACCAAATCGATGACCGGGCACCTGCTCGGCGGCGCCGGCGGCCTCGAATCGGCTCTGACCGTTCTGGCCATCCACCATCAGGTGTCGCCGCCGACGATCAACATCTTCGAGCAGGATCCGGAGTGCGACCTAGACTACTGCGCCAACACGGCGCGGCAGATGAAAATCGATGTTGCCGTCAAGAACAACTTCGGCTTCGGCGGCACCAACGGCACGCTGGTGTTCCGGCGGGTCTGACGAGGCGGGGCAGTGCAGCTGCCCATGACGATCGCCCTGCGCAGTTCGCGCAGTCTCCTGCTGTCGCAGGTGCTTGCGCATCTCGTCGCACTGGGCCTGCTCTGGCCGCTTGCCGTTCCGACGCCATTCAAGGCTCTGCTCGTCGCTGCCATCGTCGCTTCTGCCTGGCGTGGCTTTCATCGCGTGCGGAAGCCCGCCATTGTCGTACTGCATCTCGGCAAGGGCGGGGCACTGGAGGTCGGGACGGCACTCGGCACACGTCTCCCCGCGACAGTCCAGGGGCAAACCACGGTTCTGCCCGGGCTGATCGTCCTGTCGCTGCAATCGGCAAGGCGCACCCCGGCGTTGTCCTTGCCTGTCGATGCGATGGCAGCCGATGATCATCGCCGCTTGCGCCTGTGGTTGAAATGGCAGGTGGCGGTTACATAGCGTGCGTCACATGAGCGACCTGCCCGAAGATACCCTTCAGGAAAGCATTGTCCACCAGCGCAAGGCGTTGATGGGATTGCTGCGCGAGCCGATGCGTCGCCTGGCCGACGATTGCGCGCGGGTCTGGGGAAACCGGCAGGAACTCGACAAGGCGCTGGCCGCGACGCTTGAAAGGCTGCCCTATTGCAAGCATCTTTACGTCGTCGACAACCGCTATGTGCAGATCAGCGACAACGTCGCCCACGGCGGCCTGCTCGAAGGCTACGGTCGCGACCGTTCGGCGCGGCCCTACGTCCAGGGAGTGGCGCCAGGCGCGGCGCTGATGCTTTCCGACGCGTACATCAGCCTCAAGGAACGCCGGCCCTCGCTCACCGCGCTGCAGGTCGTGCGCGACGATACGGGCAAGGTGCTAGGCTACATCGGCGCCTATTTTGGTTTGCGCGATCTGCCGCTGACGCGGACACTCTACGTCGAGCCGCGCCATTGGCGGCAGATCAAGGGCGACCCGTCGATCCGCGGCACCGTGTTTCACCAGAATCGCAGCGACAGCGACATGGACCGCCAGATCGACACCGTGCTCGGCGTCGTCACCGAGCTCATGCTCTACCACGGCATCTTCCACGTGATGCTGCATTTTTCGAGCAGCCGCGCGGTGATCTGGCTCTTCAGCGATCCCTACCGCTACCGCATGCTCGACATTGCGGCGCTGATCGACCCCGACACCTGCCTCGCCTATCCGCGCCAGCCCTATCCTGCCGATGCGCTGATTCCGGCGGAACGCCTGCGCGCGGTGCTCGACAACTTTCGTGCGTTGCGATTGATGGACGAAATGTTCTACCTGCGCTCGGGCACGGTGAATATCTTCAACGGCATCGTCGGCCTGACCTTTTCGTGCGACGGTTCGCACTACATTCCCTACGAAGAATTCCTCGCCATGGACACCGATTTCTGGGTCGGTGCCGGGCAGGGTGGTCGCTGATCGCTACGGCTTCAGCACGGTGTCGCGGGCCCGGTCCAGCGTGGCGGGATAGTCGCGGCTGAAATGCAGCCCGCGGCTTTCCTTACGCCGCTGGGCGCTTCTGACGATGAGGTGGGCAGTGAGCACGAGGTTGCGCAACTCGATCAGGTCGTTACTGACGCGGAAATTGGCATAGTAGTCGTCGATCTCGCGCTCGAGCAGCTTGATGCGGTGCAGTGCACGCTCCAGCCGCTTGTTGGTGCGGACGATGCCGACGTAGTCCCACATGAAGCGGCGCAGTTCGTCCCAATTGTGCGAGATGACGATTTCCTCGTCGGCGTCGGTGACGCGGCTTTCGTCCCATTGCGGCAGCCTCGGTGCCTTGGCCGCCTTCTTGCCGCGAATGTGGCGGGCGGCGGCGTCGGCGAAGACCACGCACTCGAGCAGCGAATTGCTGGCCAGACGGTTCGCGCCGTGCAGGCCGGTGCAGGCCGTCTCGCCGATGGCGTAGAGGCCGGGCAGGTCGGTCCGGGCGTCGAGATCGACCACGACGCCGCCGCAGGTGTAATGCGCGGCCGGCACCACCGGAATCGGCTGGCGCGCGATGTCGATGCCCAGTTCGTGGCAGCGGGCATGAATGTTGGGGAAGTGCTCGCGCAGGAAGGCCTCACCCTTGTGCGTCATGTCGAGGAAGACGCAGTCGACGCCGTGGCGCTTCATCTCGTAGTCGATGGTGCGGGCGACCACGTCGCGCGGCGCCAGCTCTGCGCGCGGGTCGTGGTCCGGCATGAAGCGATGGCCGTCGGGCAGGCGCAGGATGCCGCCCTCGCCGCGCATCGCCTCGGTGATGAGGAAGGACTTGGCGTGGGGGTGGTAGAGGCAGGTCGGGTGGAACTGGATGAACTCCATGTTCGCCACCCGGCAGCCTGCGCGCCAGGCCATGGCGATGCCGTCGCCGGTGGCCGTGTCGGGGTTGGTGGTGTAGAGGTACACCTTGCCGGCGCCGCCGGTGGCGAGCACGGTGTGCGTAGCGCCCAGCGTGAACACCCGCTCGGCCTCGATGTCGAGGACGTAAGCGCCCCAGCAGCGGTCGCGCGCAAGACCCAGCTTGGCGCCGGTGATGAGGTCGACGACGATGTGCTTTTCGAGAATCGTGATGTTCGGGTGAGCCCGCACCTTGCCGGTCAGCGTTTCCTGCACCGCGGCGCCCGTGGCGTCGGCTGCGTGGATGATGCGGCGGTGGCTGTGGCCTCCCTCGCGGGTCAGGTGGAAACCGAAAGCCGAATTGTCGCGGGTGAAGGGCACGCCCTGGTCGATCAGCCAGTCGATAGCCGCGTGGCTGTGTTCGACGACAAAACGCGTCGCCGCCGGATCGCAGAGGCCGCCGCCGGCGGTGTAGGTGTCCTGGATATGGGCTTCGATGGAGTCGGCGCTGTCGAGCACGCCGGCGATGCCGCCCTGCGCCCAAGCCGTCGCGGTATCGTCGAGAGCCCGCTTCGTCACCAGCGCGACGCGGTAGGTGTCCGCCAGGCGCAGGGCCAATGCCTGCCCGGCCAGCCCGCTGCCGATGACGAGAACGTCGAATTGACGCAGGAAGTCCGCTTTCATGCTGTGATCGACTATATCACGGTCGTCGGGAACTAAACCCGCGCCTGCCCTGTCTCTAGGCGCAGATGAAGCCGTGGCGCGGCGATGCCGGTGCAGGCATCGGGTATACTGAAATCGGCTCGCTTGCGGCGGGCCGCATACGGACAAGAACAGGAACCACCTGCACAGGGACATTGCCCGCCCATGGGAGAGCGCGAAGCGGATCAGCTGCTGGTCGAGCGCGTTCAGGCCGGCGACAAGCAGGCTTATGGCCTGCTCGTTACCAAGTACCAGCGCAAGTTGTTGCGGCTGGTCAGCCGGCTGGTACGCGACCCGCACGAAGCGGAGGACGTGGCCCAGGAAGCCTTCGTCAAGGCCTACCGGGCCTTGCCGAATTTCCGCGGCGAGAGTGCGTTCTATACCTGGCTCTATCGCATCGGTGTCAACACCGCCAAGAACTGGCTGGTGGCCCAGGGTCGGCGTGCGCCGACGACCACGGAGGTCGACAGCGAGGAGGCGGAGAATTACGAAGGCGGCGAACTGCTGCGCGACGTCGATACGCCCGAGCGGGTGTTGATGTCGAAGCAGATCGCCGAGACGGTGAACAAGGCGATGGAGGGCCTGCCCGAGGAATTGCGCACGGCGATCACCCTGCGCGAGATCGACGGGCTTTCCTACGAGGAGATCGCGGACGTGATGGATTGTCCCATTGGCACGGTGCGATCGAGGATTTTCAGGGCGCGCGAGGTGATCGCGCAAAAGCTGCGGCCCCTGCTGGACACGGGGCCCGACCGGAGGTGGTGAGGATGAAGAGCGACGTTTCCGCATTGCTCGATGGCGAACTCGGGGCCCACGAAGCCAGGGCGGCCTTTGCCGCGCTGCGCGACGAGGGTGAGCTGCGCCGGGCCTGGGATGAATATCAGACCATCGGCGCCGCGCTGCGCCACGAGGACCAGCTAGGCGCCTGCCTCGCGACGCGCGTGATGGCGGGTTTGGCCCACGATGTCACGGTGCTGGCACCGCGTCCGCCGCGAGCCGATGCCTGGCACAGGCCGCTGCTGGCCCTGGCAGCTTCGGTCGCCGGTGTGGGCGTGGTCGGCTGGGTGGCCTTCTCGGCGCCGGTCGGTCCGGGGCCCATGGTCAAGGCGGCACCGGCCCAGGAGACAGCAATCGCCTCCGTTGCCACAGCCGCGAGCGTGGCACCGTTCGCCCGGAGCGAAATGCAGGATTATCTTGCCGCCCACCAGGCACATATCCCGGCGACGCAGGTTCTGGGCGGAACACAGCATATCCGTACGGTTTCTGTTGTCGGTGGAGGCGAGCGCAGATGATGCGTGCGCATGCCGCTCGCCTGATGCTGCTCGGAGGGCTCTCCCTGCTGCATCCGTTCCTCGCCCACGCCCAGGCCGACGCTATGCAATGGCTGCAGCGCGCCAGCCAGGCGGCGAAGCGGCTCAGCTATACAGGTACTTTCGTCTATCAAAGCGGCAGCATTAACGAGACCTCGCGCATCACTCATCTGGTCGACGCGGCCGGCGAAGCCGAGCGCCTCGAGGTCCTCGACGGCAGCCCGCGCGAAGTGGTGCGCATCAATGATGAGGTGCAGTGCTTCCTGTCGGAAACGCGCACGGTCATCGTCGAACGGCGGCCCGGTGGACACAGCTTCCCGGCCTTGCTGCCGGCCAGCTTCGGCGGCGGCATCGGCGAGAACTATGTCGTGAAGAAGGGTGCCGCCGGTCGCGTGGCAGGGCTGGAGACGCAGGCGATATCGATCGAACCGCGCGACGAACTGCGCTACGGCCATCAATGGTGGGTCGATACCCAGTCCGGTCTGCTGGTCAAGGCCAGCCGCATCGGCGAACGCGGCGAGCCGCTCGAAACCTTCGCCTTTACCGAACTGCGGATCGGCGGGCCGATCGATCGCGAGGCGATCAAGCCGGCGGCCCGCATGAAAACCCAGGATTGGCGCGTGCACCAGTCGGTAACCACCGAGAACAAGGCCGACGACGGCGCCTGGAATTTCCGCGCGCTACCCGCCGGCTTTCGCAAGATATCCGGCATGAAACGCCAGGCCCGCGCCGATGCGCCACCGGGGATGCACTGGGTGTTTTCCGACGGCCTCGCGGCCGTCTCCGTATTCATCGACCCGCTGGGCGAAACGCCGGCGGAGACGGGGTTCTTCAAGATGGGAGCGCTCAACGTTTACAAGCGACTCCTCGGCGAGCATCTCATCGTAGTCTTGGGCGACGTGCCTCCGGTCACCCTCAGGCGGCTCGGGGATGGCATCGAGGGCCGCCGGAAATGACTGTCGCCGACAGCGCAAGCGGGAATGTCAGTTCCGGCATCGTGACGCGCCTAGAGGGTGACTTCGCCTGGGTCGAGGTCGTCAACGGCGGCAGCTGCGGTAGCTGCAAGTCCCAGGGTGGCTGCGGCAGCGGCCTGTTGGGATCGACCGCGTCGCCCCGTCAGTACCGGCTCCTGAACGACGTGGGTGCGCGACCCGGCGACACCGTCACCATCACGATGCCCGACGGCGGCGTGATCAAGGCGGCACTGTTGAGCTACCTGCTACCGCTGATGTTGGGTATCGCCGGCGCTGCGGCCGGGATGCGGCTGGGAGGCGCCGATGCCTATGCCCTGATCGGCTTGGGACTCGGCCTCGGCATTGGCCTGCTGGTGGTCAGACGCGCTTCACTGCGACGGGAACCCTGGCCGCGCATTTCGCTCCAATCGCAGGTCATTCGTTTACAACCCCGTCTTCACGAGGAATCCTGACGCCATGAAACGCCTGTTGCTTTCCTTCTGGTTGCTCTGTCTCGCCGGCCTGGCTTTCGCCCAGAGCAGTGCCCTTCCCGACTTCGCCGACCTCGCCGAAAAGCAGGGCCCGGTCGTGGTGAACATCAGCACGACGCAGATCATTCGCGGCAACCGCCTCGGCATGCCGCAGTTCCCCTTCGACGAGGACGATCCGGCGTTCGAACTGTTCAAGCGTTTCATCCCGCGCCACCCGCAGGTGCCGCGCGACTTCGAGAACAAGTCGCTGGGTTCGGGCTTCGTGATCAGCGCCGATGGCTACATCCTCACCAACGCCCACGTCGTCGATGGCGCCGACGAGGTCGTCGTCAAGCTGACCGACAAGCGCGAATTCAAGGCCAAGGTGATCGGCAGCGACAAGCGCACCGACGTGGCCCTGATCAAGATCGAGGCCAGCGGCCTGCCCGTCGCCCGACTCGGCGACACCACGCGGCTGCGCGTCGGTGAGTGGGTCGCCGCCATCGGTTCGCCCTTCGGCTTCGAGAACACCGTCACCGCCGGCATCGTCAGCGCCAAGGGCCGATCGCTGCCGCAGGAGAACTACGTTCCCTTCATCCAGACCGATGTCGCCATCAACCCCGGCAATTCGGGCGGCCCGTTGTTCAACATGAAAGGCGAGGTCATCGGCATCAATTCGCAGATTTTCAGCCGCTCGGGCGGCTATCAGGGTATCGCCTTCGCCATTCCGATCGATGTGGCGATGGACGTACAGGCGCAGCTCAAGTCCGGCGGCAAGGTCAGTCGTGGCCGCCTCGGCGTGACCATCCAGGAGGTCAGCAAGGAACTGGCCGAGTCCTTCGGTCTCACCAAGCCCGGTGGCGCGCTCGTCACGGCGGTGGAAAAGGGTTCGCCGGCGGAGAAGGCCGGCATCGAAACCGGCGACGTCATTCTCAAGTTCGAGGGCAAGGTGGTGAATTCGTCGGGTGACCTGCCGCGCATGGTCGGTTCGACCAAGCCGGGTACCAGGAGCACGGTGCAGGTCTGGCGCAAGGGTGCCACCAGGGACATCACCATATCCGTCGGCGAGATGTCGGAGGAGAAGCTTGCCGGCAAGGCGCCGCGCGGCAAGGGTGGCAAGGCGACCGAGCCGGCCGTCTCGAACAAGCTCGGCCTCGTGCTGTCCGAGCCGTCGGCCGAGCAGCGCAAGCAGCTGGGCGTGAGTCACGGTCTCGTCGTCGAGGATGTCCGCAACGGCGGAGCGCGGACGGATCTGCGACCCGGCGACGTGATCCTGGCTCTGGTCAGCAAGGGCGTCCATACCGAGATCAATGCGGTCGAGCAGTTCAACGGCCTGTTGGCCAAGTTCGACAAGAACTCCACGATCACTCTGCTGGTCAGGCGCGGCGAGGCACAGACATTTATCACCATCAAGGGGGTCGGCGATAAGTAAGCTGGTGCTTTACGGCCGTGGATACTGCCATCTCTGCCACGACATGCTCGCCGCGCTGGAGGACCTGCGCGGCGAGCATGCCTTCGAGGTCGAGGTGATCGACATCGACGCCGACCCGGCGCTGGAATCGAAATATAACGATTTCGTGCCCGTGCTCGAAGCCGATGGCATCGAGCTTTGCCACTATTTTCTCGATGCCGCGAAAGTGCGCGAGTACTTGAGCGGGCACCCCTGAAATCCGCTAGAATTCAGCCCTCGCAAGCTGCCCCAAGGTGCTGAAACGGCACCTTTTTTGTTTGTCCCGATGGACCATATCCGCAACTTTTCCATTATTGCCCACATCGACCACGGCAAATCGACCCTGGCCGATCGCATCATCCAGCGCTGCGGTGGACTCTCGGACCGTGAAATGGAAGCCCAGGTGCTCGATTCGATGGATCTCGAGCGCGAGCGCGGCATCACCATCAAGGCGCAGACCGCATCGCTGCAGTACAAGGCGAGGGACGGCAAGGTCTACAACCTCAACCTGATCGACACCCCGGGCCACGTCGATTTTTCCTACGAGGTCTCGCGTAGCCTGTCGGCCTGCGAAGGTGCGCTGCTGGTGGTCGACGCCTCGCAGGGCGTCGAGGCCCAGACCGTGGCGAATTGCTACACGGCGATCGAATTGGGCGTCGATGTGGTGCCCGTGCTGAACAAGATCGATTTGCCGGCGGCCGACCCCGACAACGCGCGCCAGGAAATCGAGGACGTGATCGGCATCGATGCGACCGACGCGATATTGTGCTCGGCGAAATCCGGCCTGGGTGTCGATGATGTGCTGGAAGCTGTCATCAGCCGCATCCCTCCGCCCAAGGGGGACCCCGCTGCGCCCCTGAAGGCGCTGATCATCGACTCCTGGTTCGACAACTATGTAGGCGTGGTCATGCTGGTGCGCGTCATCGACGGCGTGGTGCGTGCCAAGGACCGGATACTGCTGATGTCGACCGGTTCCACGCACCTGTGCGAACAGGTCGGTGTGTTCACACCCAAGTCGCTGGCGCGGAGCGAATTGCGGGCCGGCGAGGTCGGCTTCGTCATCTCCGGCATCAAGGAACTCCATGCCGCCAAGGTTGGCGACACCGTGACCACGGTTGACCGTCGCGCGGCTGCGCCGCTGGCGGGGTTCAAGGAAATCAAGCCGCAGGTCTTTGCCGGCCTCTACCCGATCGAAGCCAATCAGTACGATGGATTGCGCGATTCGCTGGAAAAGCTGCATCTGAACGATGCGTCGCTGCAATACGAGCCGGAAGTCTCGCAGGCGCTCGGCTTCGGCTTTCGCTGCGGCTTTCTCGGCCTGCTGCACATGGAGATCGTGCAGGAACGGCTGGAGCGCGAATTCGATCAGGATCTGATCACCACGGCACCCACGGTGGTCTATGAGGTGCTGATGCGCGACGGCACGCTGATCCAAGTGGAGAATCCTTCCAAACTGCCCGAAACGCAGAAGGTGGAGGAGATTCGCGAGCCGATCATCACCACCAAGATATTCGTGCCTCAGGACTATCTCGGTGCGGTCATCACCCTGTGCGAAAGCAAGCGCGGCTCGCAGGTGAATATGGCCTACCACGGCCGCCAGGTTCAGCTCACCTACGAGATGCCGATGGCGGAAGTGGTGATGGATTTCTTCGACAAGCTCAAGTCGGTGTCGCGCGGCTACGCCTCGCTCGACTACGAGTTCAAGGAATACCGCGCCGCCGACGTCGTCAAGCTCGACGTGCTGATCAACGGCGAGAAGGTCGATGCCCTGTCGGTGATCGTGCATCGCGCCAACGCGCCGTATCGTGGCCGCGAGCTGGCGGCCAAGATGCGCGAGCTGATCCCGCGCCAGATGTACGACGTCGCCATCCAGGCCGCCATTGGTTCGACCATCGTCGCCCGCGAGAACGTCAAGGCCATGCGCAAGGACGTGCTGGCCAAGTGCTACGGCGGCGACATCACACGCAAGAAGAAGCTGCTGGAGAAGCAGAAGGCCGGCAAGAAGCGCATGAAACAGGTCGGCCGTGTCGAGATCCCGCAGGATGCCTTCCTCGCCGTTCTGAGAGTCGGCGACAAGTAGCGACAAGCAAGGAAACCCCGTGAACTTCGCCCTGATCCTGTTTTTGTTGACCATCGCCACCGGCGTGCTGTGGCTGGCCGATCGCTACGTCTTCCGCAAGAAACGTTTGCCCGATGCCAAGGAGCCGGTCTGGGTCGAGTACGGCGCCAGCTTCTTCCCGGTGATCCTCATCGTATTCTTCCTGCGCTCCTTTCTGGCCGAGCCGTTCAAGATTCCCTCGGGCTCGATGATCCCGACGCTGCTGGTCGGCGACTTCATCCTGGTCAACAAATACACCTACGGCATCCGCCTGCCGGTCATCAACAAGAAGATCGTCGAGCTGAACTCGCCGCAGCGCGGGGACGTCGTCGTCTTCCGTTATCCGGTCGATCCCTCGCTCGACTACATCAAGCGCATTGTCGGCCTCCCCGGCGACAAGGTCGCCTGGCAGAACAAGCGGCTCACCATCAACGGCCAGCCGATGGCGATCAAGCGCGGCGGCGACTATCTCGACAAGGAGCGCCTCTTCTATACGCCTCGCTATATCGAGCAGCTTGGCCCGGTGGCGCACGACACGCTGATCGAGGACGATGCGCCGCCATTCATCTCGCATGCCCTGGCGTTCCCGTTCCGCGACAAATGTATCTACAATAGCGAGGGCGTCATATGCGAGGTTCCGCCGGGGCACTACTTCGCCATGGGCGACAACCGCGACAACTCCCAGGACAGCAGGGTCTGGGGTTTCGTTCCGGACGAGAACCTGGTCGGCAAGGCCTTCTTCATCTGGTTCAACTTCAGCGATCTCAAGCGCATCGGTTCATTCAAGTAGGGGACAGCATGAAAAGGCAACGTGGCGTCAGTCTTTCCGGCCTGTTGATGGGAATCGCGATCATCATTCCGGCTGCCCTATTGGGCATGAAAGTCACGCCGTCGGTGATCGAGTACTACAAGATTCTCAAAGCGGCGAAGACGGTCGGGAAGGACAGCGCATTGCAGAGTGCCAGCGTCCCCGACATTCGCAAGGCGTTCGACAAGCACGCAGAAATCGACAACTTCAAGAAGATTACCTCTCAGGACATCGAAGTCACCAAGGAAGGAGGACAACTCGTTGTTTCCTTCGCCTATCAGGACAAGATCCCTCTGTTTGCCAACGTCAGTCTGGTCATGGATTACGAGGGCAGTTCGCTCAAGTGAGTCATATGGGTCGTCTTGAAACGGCCCTGGGGCATCAGTTCGGCAATGCCGATCTGCTGCGGCAGGCACTGACCCACCGCAGTCATAGTTCGCCGCACAACGAACGGCTCGAGTTCCTTGGCGACGCGGTGCTCAATTGCGTCGTCGCGTCCCTCTTGTACCGGCGATTCGGCGATCTCCGTGAAGGGGATCTGTCACGGCAGCGCGCCAATCTGGTGCGGCAGGAGGCGCTGGCACAGGTCGCGCAAGGTCTGAGCCTGGGCGACCATCTGCGCTTGGGCGAGGGGGAACTGAAGAGCGGAGGCTTCCGCCGCCCCTCTATCCTGGCAGACGCCCTCGAGGCCATCATCGGTGCCATCTTTCTCGACGCCGGATTCGACGCGGCCCGTTCCGTGATCGAGCGGCTGCTGAGTTCGCTGCTCGAGCAACTCGACCCAAGTGACTCCGGCAAGGATCCGAAGACGGCCCTTCAGGAGTTTCTCCAGGCGCAGCGGCAACCGTTGCCGCAATATGCGCTGCTGACCACGCGTGGCGAGGCCCATGCGCAGGAGTTCGAGATCGAGTGCGCCATTGCCTCACTCGGCGTTCGTGCGCTGGGCATCGGCAGCAGCCGGCGCGCCGCGGAGCAGGCCGCGGCCCGCGAGGCCTTGCGCCTGCTGTCGGGGAAGTAATGCGGTCATGAGCGAAACGAGCTTTCGTTGCGGCACGCTGGCCGTGATCGGCCGGCCCAATGTCGGCAAGTCCACCCTGACCAACCGACTCGTCGGCGCCAAGGTCAGCATCACCTCGAAGAAGGCGCAGACGACGCGCCACCGCATTCACGGCATCCTCACCACCGACGCCTGCCAGTACATCTTCGTCGATACGCCCGGTTTCCAGACGGCGCACCGCAACGCGCTCAACCGCATCATGAACCGCAGCGTGACCCAGGCGCTGGCGGACGTGGACGTCGTGCTGTTCGTCATCGAGGCAGGGCGCTGGGGGCCGGGCGAGAAGGAAATCCTCAGGTTGCTGCCGTCCGACCGCAAGGTGCTGCTGGTGATCAACAAGATCGACCGATTGGCCGACAAGTCGCGCCTGCTGCCCTTTATCGACAGCGTCAGCCGCGAATACGACTTCGCCGAAATCATTCCCCTGAGCGCCGAGAAGGGGCACGGAACCGCCGAACTGCTGGCGACGGCCGGGAAGTACCTGCCGGAGTCGCCGCCATTCTTCGACGCCGACGACATCACCGACCGTTCAGAACGCTTTCTCGCCGCAGAACTGCTGCGCGAAAAGCTGTTCCGCAACCTCGGCGAAGAGTTGCCCTACGGCCTGACAGTCGAGATCGAGAAGTTCGAGGAGGAGGGCGCCTTGCGCCGCATCTATGCCGCCATCGTCGTCGACCGCGAGGGTTACAAGGCCATCGTCATCGGCAAGGGCGGCGAACGCCTCAAGCGCATCTCGAGCGATGCTCGCGCCGACATGGAGCGCCTCTTCGGTGGCAAGGTCTGGCTCGAGACCTGGGTCAAGGTCAAGGGCGGCTGGGCCGACGACGAACGCGCGCTGAAGTCGCTGGGCTACGAATGACCGTGCGTCAGCGGGTCGACGGCGCACAGGCCTTCCTCCTGCACGCCCACCCCTATAGCGAGACCAGCCTGATCATCGACGTGTTTGCGCGCGACCATGGCCGCTTGGCGCTGCTGGCGCGTGGCGCCAGGCGTCCACGTTCGGCCCTGCGCGGCGTCCTGCTCGCCTTCCAGCCGCTGGAACTCGGCTGGCACGGCGGCGGCGAGGTCAAGACCCTGGCCAAGGCCGAATGGATGGGCGGGCTGCCGTTGCCGAGCGGCCGCAGCCTGCTGCTCGGCTATTACCTGAATGAGCTGCTGCTCAAGCTGCTGCCGCGCGAGGATGCCCATCCGGCGCTGTTCGACATCTACGCGGCGACGCTGGGCGTTCTGGCGACCGATGCCGATGTCAGCGAACTGCGCCGCTTCGAGAAGGCGCTGCTGCGGGAACTCGGTTATGGGCTGAGCCTGGAGCGTGATGCCGTCAGCGGCCAGCCCCTGCGGCCCGAGGAGCGCTACGTCTATCAGATCGAGCGCGGCGCCGTTGCGGCGGGCGAGAGCAGCGAGGCGATCACTTATCGCGGCAAGACCCTGCTCGACATTGCCGTCGACGACTATCGCGATCCGCGAACGGCGGTCGAAAGCAAGCAACTGATGCGACAATTGTTCGGCCATTATCTCGGTGGCCAGGCGCTGCAGTCTCGGCGCGTCTTCATGGAGTTGAACGAGCTGTGATCGAACTCGGTGTCAATATCGACCACGTCGCGACCCTGCGCCAGGCTCGCGGCACTGCCTACCCGGATCCAATCCAGGCCGCCTTGCTGGCCGAGCAGGCCGGCGCAGACGCGATCACGCTGCATTTGCGCGAGGACAGGCGGCACATCCAGGACCGTGACGTCGAGGTCCTGCGCGGCCGCCTGACGACGCGGATGAATCTCGAGTGCGCCGTCACCGATGAAATGATCGAAATCGCCTGCCGCATTCGTCCGCACGATGCCTGCCTTGTGCCGGAAAAGCGCGAGGAATTGACGACCGAGGGGGGGCTCGAGGTCGCCGGGGCCTTCGAGCGCGTGCGGCATGCGACGCAGCGGTTGGCGTTGGCCGGTGTCCGCGTTTCGCTTTTCATCGACGCCGATCCGGCGCAGATCGAGGCCGCAAAGGAGGTCGGCGCGCCGGTGATCGAAATTCACACGGGGCACTACGCCGACCTGGCCGGTGAGGCCGCAGCGCACGAACTCGAACGCATCCGCGCGGCCGTGGTGCGCGGTACCCGCATCGGCCTCAAGGTCAATGCCGGCCACGGCCTCAACTTCGCCAATGTCGGGCCGATCGCCGCGATGCCCGAGATCGCCGAGCTCAACATCGGCCATGCCCTCGTCGCCGACGCCATCTTCATGGGCTGGCAGAACGCCATCCGCGAGATGAAGCGGCTCATGCTCGAGGCGCGGCAGCGCGGATGAGGTCAAGGCCGTGATCTTCGGCATCGGCACCGACATCGTCGCCGTCGCGCGCATGGCCGACCTGTGGGCGAGTCACGGCGAGCGGGCGCTGGAGAAGCTGCTGGGGCCCGGCGAGCGCGCGGCCTGCCGCGCGGCCGGCGATCCGGCCCGCTTCCTCGCCAAGCGCTTCGCCGCCAAGGAGGCGCTGGGCAAGGCCTGCGGCATCGGCATCCGTGCGCCGGTGCTGCTGCCCCGCATGGAGATCACTCATGACGCCGCCGGCAAACCGCATTTCGTCTTCCTGCCGCCGCTCGCCTCTTGGATGCAGGAGCGCGGCCTGACTGCCCACCTTTCGATCAGCGACGAGGCGGATGCCGCCGTCGCCTTCGTCATACTGGAGCAACGATGACACCTCTCGGACCCCTGATGATCGACATCGCCGGCAAGGCGCTGACGGAACTCGACCGCAGCCGCATGCGCGATTCCCGTGTCGGTGGCGTGATCCTGTTCACCCGCAACTACGACTCGCCGGAACAGCTACAGGGGTTGTGCGAGGAGATCCACGCGCTGCGCCAACCGCGATTGCTGATCGCGATCGATCACGAGGGTGGCCGGGTGCAGCGCTTCCGCGAGGGCTTCGCCGCCTTGCCGGCGATGCATGCGCTGGGCGAATGGTGGGACAAGATGCCGCGGGCGGCGGTCGAATCGGCGCGCGCGATCGGCTACCTGCTCGCCGCCGAACTGCGTGCGCGCGGCGTCGATCTGTCATTCACGCCCGTGCTCGACCTCGACTGGGGCACGAGCGGCGTGATCGGCAATCGCGCCTTCCATCGCGATCCCGCGGCGGTGATCGCACTCGCCGGCGGCCTGATCGCCGGCATGCGCGATGCCGGCATGGCCTGTTGCGGCAAGCACTTTCCCGGCCATGGCTGGGTGACCGCCGACTCGCATGTCGCCATTCCCGTCGACGAGCGCACGCTCGAGGAGATGGCGCCCGACCTCGAGCCCTATCGCCGGCTCAAGCTCGACGCCGTGATGCCGGCGCACGTGATCTATCCCAAGGTCGATGCGCGGCCGGCCGGGTTTTCGCCGGTGTGGATCGCCAAGCTGCGCAAGGAGTTCGGCTTCGACGGCGTGATCTTCAGCGACGACCTGTCGATGGAGGGCGCCAGCGTGGCCGGCGGCATCGTCGAGCGCGTTGAGGCCGCAGCGAGCGCCGGCGTCGACATGCTGCTGGTCTGCAACGCGCCGGACAAGGTCGGCGAAGTGCTGGAGCGCTGGCAGCCGGTGGCGGACCCCGTGCGGGCGGCGCGGATCGCCCGGCTGCTGCCGGATAAGCCGGCCATGGCCTGGGCCGACCTGCGCGACGACATCACCTGCCGCGCCGGCCACCAGGTCATTGCGCGCCTGGCCGGCATCGTGCCCGGCCCGGGGCTGGGCTAGGAACTCGCCGCAGAAATGCAAAGGGGCGGCCGCAGCCGCCCCTCGTGTCGCCAGGCCTTGTGGCTTACTTGACGCGGTTCTTGTACTCGCCGGTGCGGGTGTCGATCTCGATCTTGTCGCCGGTGGCGACGAAGATCGGAACCATCACTTCGAGACCACTGGGTTTGATGCGGGCGGGCTTCAGCACCTTGCCGGAAGTGTCGCCCTTGACGGCGGGCTCGGTGTATTCGACTTCGCGCACGACGCTGTTCGGCATCTCGACGGAAATCGCCTTGCCGTCGTAGAACACGACCTCGACCGGCATGCCATCGTCAAGATAGCTGACGGCATCGCCCATGTTCTCGGCCTCGACCTCGTACTGGTTGTAGTCGGCGTCCACGAACACGTACATCGGGTCGGCGAAGTAGGAATAGGTGCATTCCTTGCGCTCGGGCACGACCTGCTCGAACTTGTCGTCGGCCTTGTAGACGGCCTCGGAGTTGTTGCCGGTGAGCAAGTTCTTGAACTTCATCTTGACCACGGCCGAACTGCGGCCACCCTTGTTGTACTCGGCTTTCTGGATCACCAGCGGGTCGTTACCGACCATGATGACGTTGCCGACGCGGAGTTCCTGAGCGGTTTTCATGGTGTGTTGCCTCGGTTCCCCCAAGGGGGCAAATTGGAAAACCGCGCATTATATTCGGGTTTCGCAGAATTCCGCCAGGTTTCCGGCCAAGTCGCCCTGATTCCGCAACTGCGCCGCCCAGGTTCGAGCATGGGTCGCCAGTGCCGGCAGCACGGCGCGGAACGCCGGCCAGGCAGCGCCCGCATCACCCATGCCATTCCATGACCGCCAGAATTGCGCCACGCCTGAAGACGTTGGCCCGTCGAGTCCTTCGCTGTACAGATTGAGGAAGGCATCGAGCTTGCCGTGATGGACATTGTCGGCCTGCGGATATATCTGCCAGGCGAAAGGCCGCTCGGCCCACTGCGCCCGCACGAAGGAGTCCTCGCCACGGACGAAATTGACGTCGCAGCCGGCGAGCACGGCATCGTATTCCGGCTGGGCCACGAAAGGCAGGGCACACAGCCTCAGGCTGCCGCACCTCGCTTCTGCGCCGGCAGCGAACGCTGCGCCGAGCCAGGCTTCGACCTGGCGGCGCGGCAGGCCTTCGGCCACGCGGCATTCCAGCGGTTCCTTGCCGGCGGCCCAGGCGTCGAGCAGGCGGGGCAGGGCCGGGTTGTCGTAGCAGAACAGCGAGATGGTCAGGGGACTTCGAAAAGTCGGCGCTGGCGGCACGGTGAGAGAGCGTTCGCGGATCAGGCCGCCGGTGCCGGCAGTGAAGCCGGGAAAGAAGAAATGCTTGATCAGCGGCAGGCGTGGATGCGGCGAACCAAGGCCGTGGCAGCCGGTGACCCAAGCCTCGGCCGAGAGGTATTCGAGGTTGATCCACACCGGTGGCCGCGTCTGCCCGGCCATGGCGGTCGCGTAAGCGGGCGGCAGTTCGCAGGCGAAGGCCTCGATCACCACCTGCGCCGGCGTTGTGGCGGGGAACGTCGCGTTCCAGCGGCGGATTTCCACGCCATCGACCGTCTGTTGTTCCTGCAGCGGATCGATACCCGGCCGCAACAACGCCAGCGGCGCCGTGTCGTCGATCCACAGCCGCATCGTCCAGCCACGCTCTGCCGCGAGCTGGCGGGCGAGCCGCCAGCAGACGCCGGCATCGCCGAGATTGTCGACGACGGCGCAGAAGAGATCGCAGGAAACGGGCATGCGGTATCCTAGCCGAATGCTCGAAGAATGCACCGTCTGTCCGCGCCTGTCTGGATTCCTGGTCGAAGTCCGCGGTGCAAATCCCGGCTATTTCGCCCGCCCCGTGCCGCCCTTCGGCGACCCGCATGCGCGGCTGCTGATCGTCGGCCTCGCCCCCGGCATGCATGGCGCCAACCGCACCGGACGGCCCTTTACCGGCGACTACGCCGGCATCCTGCTCTACGAGACGTTGCACCGCTTCGGCTTCGGTTCCCGGCCGGTTTCCGAGGCGGCCGACGACGATCTCCTGCTCAGCGACTGCCGCATCACCAATGCGGTCAAGTGCCTGCCGCCCGCAAACAAGCCCGAGCCGGCCGAGATCCGCGCCTGTAATCAATATCTCGCGGCGGAATTGGCGACCGCGCCCGATGTTCGTGTGATCCTGGCGCTGGGGCAGGTGGCGCACAAGGCGGTGCTGATGGCGACGGGGTTGAAGCAGGCGGCGCTGCCCTTCGCCCATGGTGCGCGCCATGTCCTTCCCGACGGCAGGCTGTTGATCGATTCCTACCACTGCAGCCGCTACAACACGCAGACGCGGCGCCTCACCTGCGCCGGCTTCCACGATGTCTTCCAAGCCATCCGCGACGAACTCGACCGCTGCGTTTGACCCCGGGGAGTTCCTGGCGACACTGACCGAGGCGCCGGGGGTCTATCGCATGCTCGATGCCGGGGGTGCGGTGCTCTACGTCGGCAAGGCGAAGAACCTCAGGCGCCGAGTCGCTTCGTATTTCCAGAAGACCGGCCAGAGTCCGCGCATCGCCTTGATGCTGCAACAGGTGGCCACGGTCGAGACCACGGCGACGCGTTCCGAGGCCGAGGCACTGATCCTCGAGAACACGCTGATCAAGAAGCTCGCGCCGAAGTACAACATCCTCTTTCGCGACGACAAGTCCTACCCTTACATCTGTCTTTCGGGCGAGGAATTTCCGCGGCTAGCGTTCCACCGCGGCGCCTTCGACCGCAAGTCGCGTTACTTCGGGCCCTTCCCGAATGGCTACGCGGTGCGCGAAAGCATCCAGCTGCTGCAGAAGACCTTTCTCCTGCGGACCTGCGAGAACGCCGTATTCGCCCACCGCTCGCGGCCCTGCCTGATGCACCAGATACAGCGCTGCAAGGCTCCCTGCGTCGGCCTGATTTCGGCCACGGATTATGCCGCCGACGTGCGCATGGCCGAATTGTTCCTGCGCGGCCGCCACGGCGAAGTCGTCGAGAAACTGACAGCGGCGATGGAGACGGCCGCCGCCGCCCTGCGCTTCGAGGAGGCGGCCGCCATGCGCGACCAGGTCCGCGCGCTGCAGGCGGTGCTGCACCGCCAATACGTGAGCTCGACGCGCGGCGAGGACGTCGATGTGCTTGCGGTCGCCTGCGTTCATGGCGAGCTTTGCGTGAACCTCGCGATGGTCCGTGGCGGCCTGCACCTCGGCGACCGCGCCTTCTTCCCCAGGGGCGAGGCGGGCGCCACGCCAGCGGAGGCGCTGGCCGCCTTCATCGGTCAGCACTATGCCGCGCACCCGCCTCCGGCGCGGCTCATCGTCGGCGCCGATTGCCTCGAGGCCATCGCGGAGGAAGGGGCCTGGACGGGGGAGGGCAAGCCACTCGCCACCGCCGCCGCCCGCAACGAGATGGAGCGCGCCTGGCTGGCGATGGCCGAGAACAACGCCCGCCTCGCCATCGAGACGCGCCGGCGCAGCAAGAGCCGCGCTGGCGCCAGACTGGATGCGTTGACCGAGGCGCTGGGCCTCGCCGAGCCACCGGCTCGGATCGAATGCTTCGACATCAGCCACACCATGGGGGAGGGCACGGTCGCCTCCTGCGTCGTCTGCGTCGATGGCGCGATGAAAAAGTCCGACTACCGCCGCTTCAACATCGCCGGCATCGAGCCCGGCGACGACTACGCCGCGATGCGCCAGGCGCTCACAAGGCGCTACGAGAAGGTCGCCAGCGGCGAGGCGGCCGCGCCGGACCTGATCCTGATCGACGGCGGCAAGGGCCAACACGGCGTGGCGCGCGAGGTGTTGGGCGAACTGGGCCTGGCCTTCCTGCCCAGCGTCGGCGTCGCCAAGGGCGAGGAACGCAAGCCGGGCGCGGAGACGCTGTTCCGCGACACGCGCCCGAACGAGCCGCTACAATTGTCCCCGGACCACCCCGGCTTCCACCTGATCCAGGAAATCCGCGACGAGGCCCATCGTTTCGCCATTGCCGGACATCGGGCGCGGCGCGCCAAGGATCGCGGGCGCTCCAAGCTCGAGGACGTCGCCGGCATCGGACCGGTGCGGCGGCGCAAGTTGCTGGCGCAGTTCGGCGGGCTCGCTGGCGTGATGGGTGCCACGATCGAAGACCTGTGCCGCGTCGATGGCATCAGCCGCAAGCTGGCCGAAGAGATCCACCAACAACTTCATTCAAGCTGAAGATGCCGCTCAACATTCCGAACCTGCTGACATGGGCGCGCATCCTGCTGATCCCGCTATTCGTCTGCGTCTTCTACCTGCCGGCCGACTGGCTGGTACCTGCCCGGCAAAACCAGCTGGCGACGGTGTTCTTCGTCGTCGCCGCGGTGACGGACTGGTTCGACGGCTGGCTCGCGCGCAAGCTCGGGCAAATGACTTCCTTCGGCGCCTTCCTCGACCCGGTGGCCGACAAACTCATGGTCGCAGCCGCACTCGTGGTGCTGCTCAAGCTCGGCCGCGTGGATGCCATCGTCGCCTTCATCATCATCGGTCGCGAAATCACCATTTCCGCGTTGCGTGAATGGATGGCCAGCATCGGTGCCTCGAAGAGCGTCGCCGTCTCCTTCCTCGGCAAGCTCAAGACCACCGCGCAGATGATCGCGATTCCGCTGCTGCTCTATCATGATCCGCTCGGTGTGCTCGACCCGGAGCTGGCCGGCACCTGGCTGATCTACGTCGCCGCCGTGCTCACGCTGTGGTCGATGGTCTATTACATGCGAATGGCATGGCCGGAGATCCTTGCGCGGACAGGCAGGAACGGCGAGGGCGAGTGAATCGATAAAAAATTGCGCCCCGCGTTGACACAATTCGAAAGGCCGATATAATTCGCGCCTGTTCTGCGGGAGTAGCTCAGTTGGTAGAGCGATACCTTGCCAAGGTATAGGTCGAGAGTTCGAGACTCTTCTCCCGCTCCAGAATCCTGGGGGAAAGCTTTTTGCTTTCCCCCTTTTAGCTTCAGAGCCCCGTGTAACGGGCATGGCGCGGTAGCAAAGTGGTTATGCAGCGGCCTGCAAAGCCGTCTACGTCGGTTCGATTCCGGCCCGCGCCTCCAGAGATTTCTCCTCCCGCACATTGCGCCGATTCCGGCAAACTGATGCCTGAGCCCGGATGGTGAAATTGGTAGACACAAGGGACTTAAAATCCCTCGGCGCAAGCCGTACCGGTTCGATTCCGGTTCCGGGCACCACTGCCACCTGCGTCGATCGCGGCGACGTGCTCGTGCATCGGTACCCGTGCAATCCATGATCGTGCTCAACCTCATCTGCAGTGCAGGGCACCGTTTCGAAGCCTGGTTCGCCTCTGCGGAGATATTCGAGGCACAGGCCGCCACCCGTCTGGTCGCCTGTCCGCATTGCCAGGATACGGACGTCAGCCGTCTCCCGAGCGCCCCGCATGTTCGCCGCGCGTCCCCCGCGGAGGCGTCGTCCCCCGACATAGCCGCGGCTTTGGCCCAGACCATCGCCAAGATGTCGGCCGAAGCCGAGGACGTCGGCACGCGCTTTCCCGAGGAGGCGCGCCGCATCCACTACCACGAAGCCGCAGAACGCAGCATTCGCGGACAAGCCACCATTGCCGACACGCTGGAACTCCTGGAGGAGGGGATTCCGGTGCTGCCGCTGCCCTCGCCGGGGAAGAAAGCAACCCACTAGGAAGCCGCGGCACGGCGCTGGCTTTCGGCCGCCGATTCGGCAAGAATGTCGGCACCTCGAGACTTGAAACCCGCCGGCAGTCGATCACCGTGATCAAGCACATCCCGCGCAAGCTCAAGATTTCCCTTGCCGTCGTCGCCGGCCTGTCGATTGTCTGGCTGTTGTTCGCCTGGCTCGCGCTGCCGCCGCTTCTGCAGTCGCAGGCGATACGTTTCGTTGCCGAGAAGACCGGCCACCGGCTGCGGCTCGATGCGCCCGAATTCAACCCCTTCGAGTTGCGTCTCCGGCTTCGGAATTTCGCGCTGCAGGAACCCGGTGGTGCCCCGCTGCTGGCGTTCCGCGAACTGGAGCTTGACCTCTCGTCGGCCAGCATTGTGCGCCGCGCCTGGGTGTTCGATGCCGTCCGCCTCGAAGGCCTGTCCGCCGCACTGATTGAACGCTCCGGCGACAAGCTCAACTGGTCCGCCTTCCTCGCCGCGCTGAAGAGCAAGGAAGACAAACCCGACGAGCCGCTGCCGCGTCTGGAAATCCGTTCCTTCGTGCTCGTCGCCGGAAGGTTGGAAGTGGCCGACCAGCGCACGCCCGGCGGTTTCACGCGCCGCATCGAGCCCATCGACATCGAACTGAAGGACCTTTCGACGCTGCCGAACGCGCAGGGCAGCCTCCGCCTCGCGGCACGCACGGGCGTCGGCGAGAAGCTGGAATGGGAAGGCCGGATCATCCTCAATCCCCTTGCCCTGGCCGGCCACATCAGCGTCGCCGACGTCGATCTTTCGCGCCTGGCACCGCTGGTGGGCGACGTCCTGCCGATCGCGCCGCCGCAGGGCAAGGTCCAGCTCGCGGCCGACTACCGCGTCACCCAGAGCGGCGAAAAGCTTGACTTCGTCCTCGACCGGGTCGGTGCCAAGGTTACGGGCCTGCGCCTGCAGCGCGACGAGGACGGCGGGTCGGCGGTGACGGTCGAAACCATCGAGGCGCGCGATGGCCAAGTCGGCGTGGTGCAGTCGAAGGCGACGGCGACCCTGGGCAGTCTCGCCCTCGGCAACATCGAACTCGAGTTCGGCGCCAAGGAGGCGAAATCGGTTCAGCTCGGCAATCTCGCGCTTAGCGATGTCCGCGTGGATCTCGGCCAACGCACGGCGATGCTGGGACATGCGCTCCTCGGCGACGGGCGCATCCGCGCCGTGCGCGCGGCATCCGGTCGCGTCAATGTGATCGAGGGGTTGAAGAAGTTCCTGCAGTGGCGCGCCAGAGGAGCGCCCGTTGGCGCCGAAGGGGAGGGGGGCGCTCCGTCCTGGCGCTACCGCATCGAGAAAGCCGAAGTGGCCGGGTTCGCGGCCAGCTTTCGTGACGAGACCCTCACGCCCCCGGCGGAGATCGCGATCGAGGAAGTCGGCGCGTCGATCGAGGGCATCAGCGAAGACCTGAAGGCGCCGCGGCCGCTCACAGCCTCGTTCAGGGCACGCGACGGCGGCCGCTTCGAAGCCAGGGGAATAGTCGCACCCGTACCGTTCGTCGCCGACATCCAGGTCAAACTCAGCGACCTGGCGCTCAAGCTGGCGCAACCCTACGTCTCGGCGACGACGACCGTCGACCTGCGCGGCGGAGCCGTTTCGACCGAGGGGCGAGCGACCTACGGTGCGCGCGGCCCCGCTTATCGCGGTGGCTTCGCCGTGCGCGACCTGCGTGTCAACGAAGGCGGCAGCGACCGGGTATTCGTTGCATGGAAGGCCTTGCGGACCGGAAATTTGCAGGTGACGCCGGCGCGACTCGACATCGGTGACCTGGTCCTTGACGGCCTCGACACCAACCTCGTGATCGAGAAGGACAAGTCGGTGAATGTCGCCAAGATCATGAAGAAGCCGCCGGCAGCGGAGGCTCCAGCGACGCCGGCCGTTGTGGCCGAGGTGAAGGCGCCGGAGCCGCCGCCCGCCGCGCTGGCCGAAGCGAAGGTGCCGGACTTCGCAATCAGCATCGAGCGCCTGCGCGTCACGGATGGCGAGATGGATTTCGCCGATCATTCGCTGGTGCTTCCCTTCGCCACGCGCATCGTGAAGCTCAATGGCGCGATCAACGGTCTGTCGTCGCGTCCCGGGGCGCCTGGACAGGTCGAGATCGACGGTCAGGTCGACGACTACGGCCTGGCCCGGGTCGTGGGACAGATCAACGTGTTCAAGCCGGGCGACTTCACCGACCTCAAGGTCGTGTTCCGCAACGTCGAGATGACGCGACTCACGCCCTACACGGCCACCTTCGCCGGACGCAAGATCGATTCGGGCAAACTCTCGCTCGACCTCGAGTACAAGATAGCCAAGCGACAGCTGCAGGGCGACAACAAGGTTGTGATGGAGAAGCTGGTGCTGGGCGAGCGTGTTGACACCCCGGGAGCCCAGAACCTGCCGCTCGACTTGGCGATCGCCATCCTGCAGGACTCGGACGGCCGCATCGATCTTGGGCTGCCGGTTTCCGGGAGCCTCGACGATCCGCAGTTCAGCTACGGCCAGATCGTCTGGAAGGCGATCGTCAACGTACTCACCAAGATCGTTACCGCGCCGTTCCGCGCCCTGGGTGCACTGTTCGGCGGCGGCGAACAGTTCGACAGCATCGCCTTCGAGGCCGGCAGCCGGAAGCTGACGCCACCCGAACAGGAGAAGCTCGTGCGGCTGGCCGGCGCGCTCAACAAGCGGCCGGGTCTCGGGCTTGGGGTGCATGGCACCTACGCGCCGGCGGACCGCATCGCCCTGCAGGACCTGCAGTTGCGGCAGGCGGTGGCGGTTCGGAGCGGGCAGGGCGTTGAGGGGCAGAGTGACCCCGGCCCGCTTTCCACGGGGCAACCCAAGGTTCAGGCCGCACTTGAGAGCCTCTTTGCCGAGCGCTTCGGCGGTGGCGAGCTCGCTGCCCTAAAGGACGGCTTCCGCCGTGCCAATCCGGGGCAACTCGAGGAAGGTGCCGCCGGCAAGATGGTTTCGCGGCTGGCGAGTCTGGTGCGGGAGCAGCGCACGCTGGGCAACGACGAGGTGGCACGCCTGAAGGGGGCCAACTTCCATGCCGAGCTCTTCCTGCGCCTGCGTGAGAAAGAGGTCGTCGCCGAGCAGCACTTGGTCGAACTCGGGAAGACTCGAGGCGAAGCCATCGTGGCCGGCCTGCGTTCAGCCGGCGCACCTGCCGAACGCATCGAGCTGCGGGCGCCAGAGAAGCTTGAAGGTGACCTCGCCGGTCGCGACATCCCGGTCAAGCTGGTGGTCAACTCGGCTCGCAAGGGATCGAGCTAGGGTAGCGCTTGGCGCGAGAGGCGTGCGCACCTGCCGTCGGTGATCGTGGTGATCGCAAGCAATCGGGAATACAGCGAAGATAATAGTTTACATAATACACATTATGCGACATAACGAGTCCGGATCGCCAATGCAAGAAGCCCGTTCAACGTCTCCGCTGAACGGGCTTCTGGGCCGCTTTGCTCCACTTCTATCGCGCCGGCAAGCTGTCGAACTCGGCGCCGCCATTCAAGGCTGGGGCCTTGAGAGCCCCTGATCATTGCTGGGTGGCTTACATCGGTGTCCCTGTTTCAGCGCTAGGTTCCTCCGCGGTTTGCCTTCGTGTCGAACGCGATTCAACTGTATGCCCGCCCTACGGAATTGTCAATTCTCCTTCACGGCGGGCGGACTCACCGCGGCTCGACGCTTGGACCCATTCTCCAGCCAAAACAGCAAGATGTAATTGGCGACCGCGGTGTGCTTGTTGGCCAATGCGATATCGAGGGCAGTACGGTCCTTGCGATCGACTGGGTTTAGGTCGGCATTCATGTCGACCAGCCACTGGACGACTTCGAGATGGCCGGCACGCGCTGCGAGCATCAGTGCCGTCTGGCTGTTGGGTGCGCGGATATTGATCCCGGCGCCCTGTGACAACAAATACTTCGCGACGTCGAGATGGCCGGCGAAGGCCGCATAGTGCAGCGGCGTCCAGCCGTCGCGGTTTTCCTGCGCCCCGCCCATCTCGAGCAAGCGCTTGACCACAGGAAGGTGGCCGCCAAGCGCGGCGAGCATCAGCGCCGTATCGCCGAACCTGTTTAGAATCAGATGGTTGGCACGCCGCACGAGCAAGGTGTCGACCATGTCGAGGTTGCCGTTGCGAGCTGCCGTCATCAGCAGCGTGGTGCCGTCCGGGGTCGCCGTGTTGGGATCAAGGCCAAGTTCTATCAGCGACACCACGACGTCGATCTGGTTGTGCTCGGCTCCGGCGAGGATGTCTTCGTAGGCACCCGCCCGGGCCGTGCCGAGTTGCAAGGCGGCGGCGAGGAAGAGAGCAAGGGAAAGGACCGGAAACCTAGGCATGGGCGCCCTCCTTCGCCGTCGGGAACAAGCGGAAGAAATTCGCCGTGGTGGCGGCGCCGACTTCCTCGAGCGTGAGCCCGCGCAGACGGGCGATTTCCTCAGCCACATGAAGCACATAGGCTGGCTCGTTGGTCCTGCCGCGATGGGGTGTAGGCGCCAGGTAGGGGGCGTCTGTCTCGATCAGGAGGCGGTCAAGCGGGACGAACTGCGCGACTTCCTTCAAGGCCTTGGCGTTCTTGAAGGTCACGATGCCGGAAAACGACACGTCGAAGCCGAGGTCGAGTGCCGCCTGCGCGGTTTCCATGTCCTCGGTGAAGCAGTGGAAGATGCCACCGACGTCCCTGCCATGCTCTTCGCGCAACAGCCGCAGGGTATCGGCCGAGGCCGCGCGAGTGTGGATGATCAGGGGCTTGCGGCATTGCCGGGCGGCCGCGATATGCACTCGGAAGCGTTGCCTTTGCCATTCGAGGTCGCCGGTCAGGCGGTAGTAGTCGAGGCCGGTTTCGCCGATCGCGATGACCTTCGGGTCGGCGGCCAGGGCGACGAGCCGCTCGACGGTCGGTTCCTCGGCATCCTCCTCGTCGGTGTCCGGATGCACGCCGACGGCGGCGAAGATGTTCGGGTGACGCCGCGCGATATCGAGCACAGTCGGGAAGCGTTCCAGCGTCACGCCGGCGCAGAGAGCCCAGCCGACATGGTTGGCGGCCATGTGCTTGAGTAGCTGCGGCAGCGCGCCGTGAAGCTCGGGAAAATCCAGATGGCAATGCGAATCAACGAGTTGCATGAAGTCAGCGCGTTGGCCGGGGCGTCGCGAAGGTGGCGAGATAGCGCGCCGCCAGATCCTCGAGAAACAAGCGCGGGTTGAGCGGGTGGTTCGCAAGCGGCCGGGCGGTCTGCAATTGATTGTAGCAATGGAACAGCGCCGGGATGCTCGTGCGGGTCAGCAGCCGGCGGTGGATCGCCTCTGCGTCGGCGAAGAAGCGCGCCCGCCCTGCGATCTGCCGGCTGATCAGATCGCTAAGCCACTCCTGCAGCAGCGTGATCAGGTCCTCCATGGCGAATACCTCGACGTTTTTCAGCAGGGCTTCCCACGCGCTCGCCAGGCTCATCTCGTCCTGGTCGACGTCGCCCAGAGCCGCTTGCAGCGCCGCCACCAGCTTGCCCCAGCCCTGCTCGACCAAGGCGAGCGCGCGCAGCGGCATGCCGCCGGAGACACCGAGCAGCTTGCTCGCATCCGCCTGTCGCCCAGCCAGCCAGTCGCTGGCACTCTGGGCGTCAGGGCGGCTCATCGGCAGCATCCGGCAGCGGCTGCGGATGGTCGGCAGCAGCCTTCGGTATGAATCAGAAACCAATATGAAATAGACAGTTGCTGGCGGTTCCTCAAGTATTTTGAGAAGAGAGTTCGCCGCCGAAGGGTTCATCGCCTCGGCCGGCTGGACGATGATGACCCGCCCCCGGGCGCGGTGCGATCCGACATAGACGAAGTCGGACAGCGCCCTCACCTGTCCGACCAATATCTGGCTGCTTTTCTTTTTGTCGGACTTTTCGGCCTTGGGCGGCGCCTCGTCGGATTCGATCTCCTCGACATCGGCCTCGGGAATCAAGCGGCGGAAATCGGGGTGGTTGCCGGAGGCGAACCAGCGGCAGGAGTCGCATTCGCCGCATGCGCGCGACGCGTTCGCGGCCTGCTCGCACAGCAGGCGCATCGCGACCGCCTCGGCGAACTCGCGCTTGCCGACCCCGGCCGGCCCGGCGAGCAACAGCGCGTGCGGCAGGCCACCGGGATGCCCCCAGAGTGCTCCCCAGTCGCCATTAAGCCAAGGTAGCAATTCAGGAACAGACACTTGCGATTGTTTCTTCAAGTTGAGTCTTGACTTGATCAAGCGTCCGGCTGCCATCGATGACGCGGATTCGGGCCGGTTCGTCGGCGGCACGGGCGTGGTAAGCCGCGCGGACGCGGGCATGAAAATCCATCTTCTCCTGCTCGAAACGATCGGCCTCGCGCGCTGCGGCGGCCATGCGGGCCTGGGCCACCTCGAGCGGCACATCGAAGAGCAGCGTCAGGTCCGGCGAAACATGGGGATGAACCCATTGCTCCAGGGCCTGCAGTTTTGCCCAAGGCAGGCCGCGGCCGCCGCCCTGATAGGCGTAGCTGGCGTCGGTGAAGCGGTCGCAGACGACCCAGTCGCCGCGTGCCAAGGCAGGCTCGATGACTTGGGCGAGGTGCTCGCGCCGCGCGGCGAACATCAGCAGGGCCTCTGTTTCCAGATGCATGGGCTCGTGCAGCAGCAGTTCGCGCAGCTTTTCCCCAAGCGGCGTGCCGCCGGGCTCGCGGGTCTGCACCACGGTGTGGCCGCGCCGCTGCAGTTCGGCGACCAGCCAGGCGTGGTGGGTGCTTTTCCCCGCGCCGTCGATGCCTTCCAGCGTGATGAACTTCCCTCTCACTACCCTCTCCCGCCGCGCTGATACTTGTTCACTGCCCGATTATGCTCTTCCAGTGTGCGCGAAAAGACGCTGGAGCCGTCGCCGCGCGCCACGAAATAAAGGTAATCGGTCGGCGGCGGCCGTAGCGCCGCCTGGATCGAGGCCATGCCCGGCAGGGCGATCGGCGTCGGCGGCAAGCCGACCCGGGTATAGGTGTTCCAGGGCGTGTTGGTGCTCAGGTCGCGCTTTCTGATATTGCCATCGAAGGATTCACCGATGCCGTAGATCACCGTCGGGTCGGTCTGCAGCAGCATGCCGCGGCGCAGGCGATTGACGAAGACCGAGGCCACCTTGCCGCGGTCGGCGGCGATACCGGTCTCCTTCTCGATGATCGAGGCCATGATCAGCGCCTCGTAGGGCGTCTTGTAAGGCATTGAAGGATCGCGGCTTTCCCATTCCACGGCGAGCCGCCGCCGCATCGCGCCGTAGGCGCGGCGCAGGATGTCGAGGTCGCTCGACTGCTTGGCGAAGAGGTAGGTATCGGGGAAGAACAGGCCCTCGGGATGCGTCTCGGCAGCGCCGAGGCGTTTCAGTATTTCCGCGTCCGATACACCCGCCGTGGAGTGCCGCAGGTCGGGATGGGCGTCGAGTTGGGCGCGCAACTGGCGGAAGGTTCGCCCCTCGACGACAACGATCTCGGTCTGGGTCACGTCGCCGGAGGTAAGTTTTTTCAGCAGTTCCCAAGGCGTCACGCCTGCGGCGACCTCATAGCTGCCGGCCTTGATATTGCGATCCATGCTGGCCAGGCGGCCGAGCAGCGCAAACTGCCAGGGGGGGAAATCGACCCCGGCCGCCGCCATGGCCTGCGCCGCGCCTTTGAGGCCGAGGCCGGGGCGGATGTCGAAACTCTGGGGATTGACTTTGAGCGACACGGCCGCAAATGCGAACCAGGCCATCCACCCCGAAAACGCGATGGCGCCGAGCAGGCAGAGCAGGAACAGTCGCTTGATCAGGCGCATGAGAAAGCGGTTTCGGGAAGGTGGGTATGATACCAGCCGGCCACAGCCTCCCAAGGACCGTCATGAATTCGAACTGGAACGACTTTCTCGCCAAACAGGGCGCGCAGGACAATTTCGAGCACTTCGGCGATCCGGCCGGAGAACTGGCGGCCAGTCGTTCCGGCACCATCGTCGCGCCGCTGACCGACCAGGGCGTGATCCGCGCCACGGGGGAGGAAACCGCCGGCTTCCTCCACAATCTGCTGACCAACGACATCAACCATATCCCGGCCGATGGCGCGCGCCATGCCGGCATGTGTACCGCCAAGGGTCGATTGATCGCGAGCTTCCTGATCTGGCGCGAAGGAGGCGACTACCTGCTGCAACTGTCGGCCGACATCCTGCCGGCCATCCACAAGAAGCTCTCGATGTATGTGCTGCGCAGCAAGGTCAAGCTGCTCGATGCCAGCAACGAGCGTTTGCTGATCGGCATCGCCGGTCCGCAGGCGGAGGCGTTGGTCAGCGGCCTTGGCGCCAAGCCCGGCGTGGCGATGAGCAGCGCCGCCTTCGACGGCGGCACCGCCGTGCGCCTCGACGATCGGCGCTTCGTGCTCGCGGTCGCCGCGGCTTCGGCCGAATCCGTGTGGAACACGCTGGCCGCTGCGGCCAAGCCGGCCGGCCTCGCCGCCTGGCGGCTGGCCGAGATCGCCGCCGGCCAGCCGCGCGTCGTGGCCGCGACGCAGGAAGCCTTCGTGCCGCAGATGATCAATTACGAAATCCCCGCCGTCGGCGGCGTGAGCTTCCACAAGGGCTGCTATCCGGGGCAGGAGATCGTCGCCCGCACCCAGTACCTCGGCAAGGTCAAGCGCCGCATGTACCGCGCCAGGCTCGATGCCGCCTTCCCGCCCGGTACCGACGTCTTCACCCCCGAGGCCGGCACCCAGCACTGCGGCGCGCTGGTCAGCGTCGCCCCCTCGCCGGAAGGCGGTTACGAGTGCCTGCTGGTGGTGCAGTCCTCGGGCATGGAAGCCGGCGAGGTCCATGTCGGGACTCCGGACGGCCCCAAGGCGAGCTTCCTGCCGCTGCCGTACGCGATCGAGTAGATGTGTCTCATCCTCGTCGCCTGGCGCAGCCACCCGCAGTATCCGCTGGTCGTGGCTGCCAACCGTGACGAGTTCTTCGCCCGCCGTACCGCCAGCGCCGAGTTTTGGGCCGATGAGCCGAACGTTCTCGCAGGGCGCGACCTCGAGGGTGGCGGCACCTGGATGGGCATCGCCCGAACCGGCCGCTTCGCTGCGCTGACCAACTACCGCGACCCGGCGCGCCAGCGCAACGACGCGCCCTCGCGCGGCGCCCTGGTCGCCGATTTCCTGCGCGGCGACGATCCGCTCGACGCTCATCTGGAGAACCTCATGCACGGAGCCGGCGACTACAACGGCTTCAACCTGATGCTCGGCGACGGCGAACGGCTTCTCTGGTTCTCCAACGTTTCCGGCGAGCCTATCGAGCTGCCCCCCGGCGTCTATGGCGTCTCCAACCACTTGCTCGACTCGCCCTGGCCCAAGGTGGCCGCTGGCAAGGCGGCGCTGGCAACCGCGCTGGGTGCCCTACCCGACGAAGCCCCTTTGTTCCAGTTGTTGCGCGACGACGACGTTCATCCCGACGAAGCCCTGCCGCGCACCGGCGTCAGCCTCGACTGGGAGCGGCTGCTCTCCAGCGCCTTCGTCCGCGCGCCGGGCTACGGCACGCGCAGTTCGACGGTGCTGACAGTCGACGCCGCGAATAAGGTCAGCTTCACCGAACAGACCTGGCTCGAAAACGGGCAGCCGGGTGGACGAAAACATTTTTCCTTCGATCGGACATGCTGAATTTCACCTTCGACAACCGCTTCGTCAATGATCTGCCCGGCGATCCCGAAGACGGGTTGCACCGCCGCCAGGTCCACGGCGCCTGCTGGTCGAAGGTTGCGCCGACGCCCGTGGCACGGCCGCGGCTGCTGGCGCATTCGCCCGAGGTGGCGCGGCTGCTCGACATCGCGGCCGACGACCCCTTCACCGGCGAGTTCGCCGAGGTCTTCGGCGGCAATCGCCTGCTGCCGGGCATGCAGCCCTATGCCGCATGCTACGGCGGCCACCAGTTCGGGCAGTGGGCGGGGCAGCTCGGCGACGGCCGCGCCATCAACCTCGGCGAAGTGATCAACGGTCGCGGCGAGCGCTGGGAACTGCAGCTCAAGGGGGCCGGGCCGACGCCCTACGCCCGCCGCGCGGACGGCCGGGCGGTGCTGCGTTCGTCGATCCGCGAATTCCTCTGCAGCGAGGCCATGCACCATCTCGGCGTGCCGACGACGCGGGCGCTGAGCCTCGTCAGCACCGGCGAACCGGTGCTGCGCGACATGTTCTACGATGGCAACCCGCGCGAGGAGCCGGGCGCCGTGGTCTGCCGCGTGGCGCCGAGCTTCATCCGCTTCGGCAATTTCGAGATCCTGGCGTCGCGCGGCGACGAGGCATTGCTGGCGCGCCTGGCCGACTTCACCATCGCCCGCGACTTTCCCGCGATCGAGGGGACCACCGAAGAGAAGCGCGCCCGCTGGTTCATGGAAGTCTGCGAGCGCAGCGCGCGCATGGTCGCGCACTGGATGCGCGTCGGCTTCGTCCATGGCGTGATGAACACCGACAACATGTCCATCCTCGGCCTGACCATCGACTACGGCCCCTACGGCTGGATCGACAACTTCGACCCGGAATGGACGCCCAACACCACCGATGCCCAAGGGCGCCGCTACCGCTTTGGCCATCAGCCGCAGATCGTGCACTGGAACCTGACCCGCCTGGCCGAGGCGCTGGTGCCCCTGTTTCCCTCGCGCGATCCGCTGCTGGTGGGGCTCGAACGGTTTGTCGAAGTGTATTCGGACGAATATGGTGCGATGCTTGCCGCCAAGTTCGGCCTGCGAGCCATGGAGGAAGGCGACGACGAACTGGTCGCCGAGGCCTTCGCCCTGATGCAGCGGGCGGAGGTCGATATGACCGCGTTCTTCCGGAACCTGGCGGAGATCGATATGGCGGCCCCGGCGCCCGCTCCCCTGGGTTCCGCTTTCTACCGCGAGGACTTGAGGGCGCAACACGAGGCGGACTTCGCCGCCTGGCTCAGGCGCTATGCCGCCCGTTCGGCACGGGAGGGCATGACGCCGCAAGCCCGGCGCCAGGGCATGAACGCCGTGAATCCGCGCTACGTGCTGCGCAATTACCTGGCCCAGGAGGCGATCGACCTCGCCGAGCAGGGCGACGGCAGCCGCGTGATCGAGCTGCTCGACGTCATGCGCCGGCCCTGCGAGGAACAGCCGGGACGCGAACGCTACGCCGCCCTGCGCCCCGACTGGGCGCGCCAGAAGGCCGGTTGTTCGATGCTGTCCTGCAGTTCCTGACTCAGACCAGGGACTTGACCGCCTCCGGGTGGGCGTCGAGGATGGCCAGGATCGCCTGGGCGTGCGCAGCGGCCTCCCGCCCCGGCTCGGTCAGGAAACCGCCGTCGCGCAGGGTGATCAGCCCCTTGGCGTAGAGCCGCTCGGCGGCCGCGATCAGCGCCGGGTCCGCGTCCTTGCGCACCTTGATCCCCTGCTGGACGGTCTCGGGGTTGAAACGCAGCAGGGTGTTGAGTTCGTGGACCAGTTCTGGGGTGTAGGGCATGGCGGGGTCTCGCGGATAAGGTTGGAAGTTCTGTCTGCCGGCAATGTTACGCCTAGGCGAGACGCCGTGACATCTTCACATGGGGAATCCCGGCCTCCATGAACTCCGGACCTGCGACGACGAAGCCGAAGCGGCCGTAGAAACCGGCCGCCTGCGTCTGCGCATGCAGAACCAGCTCGCGCTGCCCGGCCGCCGCCGCGATTTCGAGCAGACGCTCGAGCAGTGCGCGGCCGACGCCCCGGCCGCGCCAGGCGGGCAGCACGGCCATGCGGCCAAGGTGGCCGTCGGGCAGCAGGCGGCCGGTGCCGATGGCTGCGCCCGCGGGGTCGAAGGCGACCACATGGCGGCTCGTCGCGTCGAACTCGTCCCATTCCATGTCGAGGGGGACGTTCTGCTCGCGCACGAAGACTTCCTCGCGCACGGGCCGCGCGGCGGCGGCCAGCTCGTGCCAGTCGCCTGCCTCGATGCGGAACTCGACGATATCGACCGGCGTGTAGGCGGGCACCAGGTCGAACAGCTCGACGATGTCGGCGTTCCTCATGCGCACGCAGCCGATCGAGCCCGGCGTGCCCATGGGCACCGCATCCGGGCTGCCGTGGATGTAGATGTAGCGGCGCATGGTATCGACCTCGCCGAGCCGGTTGCGGCCGGGCTCGCGGCCCGAGAGCCAGAGGATGCGGGTGAGGATCCAGTCGCGGCCGGGGTGGGCGGCGGCAAGCGCGGGGCTCCAGGTCTCGCCGGTCGGGCGGCGACGCACGAAGACGGTGTTCGGCGTGGCGCCGGCGCCGACTTTTGCCCGGACGATATGGCGGCCGCGCGGCGTCATGTAGCTGCCGCGCTGCTCGCCGGCGCCGTTCTTCGCCGTCGATACGACATAGCGGCGCAGCAGGCGGCCGTCGTCGGCATGCAGTTCGAGGGTCTGGGCCGGGAGGCTGATGCGGATTCTCATCGTCGGCATCAGGCGACGGCGGTTCTTGCCCGGCGTGCGGCGAAGAAGGCCGACAGCAAGGCGCCGCACTCGTCGGCGAGCACGCCGCCGACGATGTCGGCGTGATGGTTGAGGCGTGCCTCGGAATAGAGATCGACGACGCTGCCGGCCGCGCCGGTCTTTGGGTCGGTCGCGCCGAAGACGACGCGGCCGACGCGGGCGTGCATGATCGCGCCGCTGCACATGACGCAGGGCTCGAGCGTCACGTAGAGCGTGCTGCCGGGCAGGCGGTAGTTGCCGACGCGCGCCGCCGCGTCGCGCAGCGCCATCACCTCGGCGTGGGCGGTCGGGTCATGGCGGCGGATGGGCTGGTTGAAGCCGCGGCCGACGATCTCGCCGTCGATCACCACCACGGCGCCCACGGGCACCTCGTCCACGCTTCCCGCCTCGCGCGCCAGGGCCAGCGCCTCGCGCATGAAAACATCGTCCTGCTCGTCCGTCCGCTCGTCCATATCGCCCGGGATTATGCCCGAGCGCGCGTCGGCATCCGCGTCGCCAGCAGCACCAGGGCGCTCGCCCCCCACAGCAGCCAGGGCAGATCCGCCAGCAGCGGCGCGATCGCCGGTGCCTTCGGCAACTGCGCCGCGACGGCGGCGATGCGGGCCAAGGTCGCAACGGCCAGCAGGCCGAAGAACAGGCCGCTCATGCGTCCCTCGAAGCCGGTGCGGCCGAGTTCGACGGCGGCCGTCAATGCCGCGAGCAAGATGAAAGCCCAACCGGCGCCGGCGAGCAGCTGGCTTCCGATCAGCAGCGCCAGCGACGGCGCCTGGCCGGCGAACCAGCCACCGGCGGCGGCGAGCACGGCACCCGCGAGCATGACGCGGATCTCGCCCAGGCGCCGGCAGGCGAAGCCGACCGGGAGTATCGAAAGATTGAAGCCGATCCAGAACACGGGCATCAGCTGCTCCAGCGCCTCCTTGCCTGCGAAGCGCACGTAGGCAGGGGCGCTGACGACGAAGAAATGCACCTGGAAGGCTGCCGCAGCGAGGAGAAGCGCCAGCAGCAGCCCCGCGCGCGCCCTGGTGGAAGGTTGGGCGGCTCCGGATTCGCTCGCCCCGGCCGGCCCGGGCTTGCCAAACAGCACGTCGGCCTTGAGCAGGACCAGCGTCGCCGCCGCCAGCGCGAGCGAGGACAGGACGAAGGGCACCGCCGGATCGACGCCGCGCAGCCGTGCGCCGAGATAGGGCGCCAGCGCCCCGGCCACGCCGAGGCCGAACAGCGACATCGAAGCCAGCAGCGGCAAGCTCGGCACCGGCGCATGCCTGCCCACCAGGGCCATCACCGGCGCGCGCAATGCGGAGGAACAGAGGGTCCAGAGGATGATCAGCGCCAGGAAGAGCAGCGGGCTGGTGGCCTGGGGCAACAGCAGGAATGCCGCACAGGAGCCGAGGCCGACCGCGGCGAGCCAGCGGCCGAAGCGGGCGACGTTGCGGGCGGCCGCGTCCGCAGCCACCCCGGCGCTGAAGTCGCCCAGCGCAAACAGCACCTGGTCGAGGATCAGGATCGCCGCGATCCAACTGGTGGCGATGCCGGCCCGCGCGGCGAGTTGCGGCAGGAAGGCGACGTAGATGGTCCAGCCGCAGACGAGGAGAAATTGCAGCGCGAACAGCGCGAGAGCAGCGGGAGCGAGTCGAGCAGCAGGCTGGGGCATTTGGAAAACATAGCACAGAGCGTCTTCGCCGGCTCGCCGGAAATCGTGCTTGACAGTTTAAGTTGGACTGTCTATCTTATGTTTTGGACACTCAATACTAGACAGTCCAACTTGATCGGGGGCAGCATGCTTTCAAGTAAAGATTTAATAGAAATAACAGATATTTCCAGGGCTACATTAAATAATTACATTAGCCTTGGATTACTGTCCAAGCCGACGGTGCGCAATCCCGGCGGCGGGGCCGATGGCCCACGCCAGCTCGGCTTCTTTCCCGAGGACAGCGTCGAGCGCATCCGCGAGATCCAGCGGCTCAAAAAAGAGGGGGCAAGCATGGCCGAGATCGTGGCACGCATGGCGATCCGCGGGGCCGAGCGGTCTTCCGCCCAGCAGCAGGTTCTGGCCATCGAAGCGGCGCAGCAGGCTCCTGCCACCTCCCCTCCCCCGGCCACGGCCGCGGGGAGGGTGACGACGACGGAGACTCCGGCAATGGCACGCGGAGTTGCCAGCGGCGGCCTGCGCGTGACCATCGAGGACATCGTCTACCCGGCCTACATGGTCAATCACAGTTTCGAACTCTGCTGGTACAACGACGCGGCCCGGCAGGAAATCTTCAACGGGCTCGACAAGCTGCCCCCGACCGGAGAGGGGCGCGGCCTGTTCCGCCTGCTCGCCGGGCGGGGCATCCAGGCGCACACGGCCGAACTGCTGCGCTTCAACGCCGGCCTGGCCAGGAGCCGGCTGAGCGCGAATCGCTTCGCCGACGCCTGTCATGGCGTTGGCCCCGAGTCCTTCTCCTGGCTGCAGCGCGCCTACGCCGATGCCGTTGCCGAGCCGGCGCGGCCGGTGTCCGACGCGATGCTGACCCTCGGCGCGGAGCCGCGGCGGGCCTACGTTTCGGTGTTTCGCGAGGGCATTTTCGTCGTGCTGACGCCCGAGGAACACGAGGCCGATTCGATGCTCGAGTTCCTCGCCCGCCGCGACGAGGTGATCAGGAGCCTCCTGCAGCGGCGCATGCCGGTGCTGACCAACCTTGCTGTGCTGGTCGCCGACCTGCAGGGCTCGGTGCGCATCTGCTCGGAACTGCCGCCCGACGAATACTTCAATCTGATCAACGATATCTGGGCCGCGATGGCGCCGATCTTCCGCAAGTACCACGGCACCCACGGCAAGCACGTCGGCGATGGCATGGTCTACTATTTCTTCCCGCAGCCCGACAGCGACTACCTCTTCAACGCCCTGGCCTGCGCCAGCGAGATCCGCGAGGAGATGAAGCGCCTGTCGAAGCGCTGGCAATTGCAGAAGAACTGGCTCAACGAGCTGTATCTGAACACCGGTATCACCGAGGGCCAGGAATGGCTCGGCACCTTCCGTTCGACCACCACCATCGAGTTCGTGGTGCTCGGCGACACCATCAACCAGGCCGCGCGCATCTCCGACTTCGCTCGCTTCGGCAGCATCTGGGCGACCAAGAGCCTGATCGGCAAGCTCTCCCCGGACGCGCGCGAACGGCTCCGCTACGGCGTACGCCATGAAACCGAAGGCAATCGCGAGGTGTTCGTGCCCTCGAGCTTCGCCACCGTGGCCTCGCTGATTCCGCCCAACGACGACGCCAGCTGCAAGCTGCGCGACATCGCCACCCTGCCGATCGCCGAGATCATGGACATTGCCGAGGAGCGCGCGCCGACCTAAGCTGGCAGCATGGATGCCACCTTCCGCGCGATGCTGCTCGAGCGGCCCGGCGCGCCCTTGCGCGAGGCCGGGTTGCCGCTGCCCGAGCCCGGCCCAGGGCAGGTGCTGGTCGAGGTCGAGGCCTGTGGCGTCTGCCGCACCGATCTGCATCTGGTCGATGCCGAGTTGCCGGACATTCCCTACCCCATCGTTCCCGGTCACGAGATCGTCGGGCGGGTCCAGAAAGTCGGCACCCCAAGGGTACTTCCTGCGGGGCGCCCCGGCGCCACGGCGAGGCCGGGCCAGCGTGTCGGGATTCCGTGGCTCGGCTGGACCTGCGGCACCTGCGCGCATTGCCGCGCGGGCCGCGAGAACCTCTGCGATGCAGCGCGCTTCACCGGCTATCAGATCAACGGCGGCTACGCGACGCACGCGCTGGCCGATGCCCGCTACTGCTTTCCGCTGCCCGAGGCGGCCGATGCCGCCAGCTTGGCGCCGCTGCTCTGCGCCGGGCTCATCGGCTACCGTGCCCTGGTCATGGCGGGGGATGCCGGACGCCTGGGCATCTACGGCTTCGGTGCGGCTGCCCACATCATCTGCCAGGTCGCCGTCTGGCAGGGGCGCGAGGTGCTCGCCTTCACGCGGCCGGGCGACACGGACAGCCAGGCCTTCGCCCGCAGCCTCGGCGCCAGCTGGGCCGGCGACGCGGAATCTGCCCCGTCCGTGCCGCTCGATGCCGCGCTGATCTTCGCCCCGGTCGGGGCACTGGTGCCGGCGGCCCTGCGCGCCGTGCGCAAGGGCGGCAGCGTGGTCTGCGCCGGCATCCACATGAGCGACATCCCGAGCTTTCCCTATTCGATACTCTGGGGCGAAAGGCGCATCCAGTCGGTGGCCAACCTGACGCGGCGCGATGGCGAGGAATTCCTCGCCCTGGCGGCACGGATTCCCGTGGCCACCGAGGTGACCCGCTTTCCGCTGGCCCGGGCCAACGACGCCCTCTTCCGTCTGCGCGCCGGCGCGCTGCAAGGGGCAGCGGTACTCGTGCCATAAACATCTTTACCTGATCGGCATGAGCGGCTAGCATCTTGTCATTGCAACAACCCGCCCGGACGCCACGGAGGATCACCATGCGAGTCGTCATCGCCAGGCTCGTCGCGGCTTTGGCCGCCTTCGCCGCCGCGTTGCCGCACGCATCGGCGCAGGGCGACGAACTGGTCTTCGGCGTCTATCCCTACCTGACGCCGACGCAGATCGTCGAACAGTTCACGCCGCTCAAGGAATACATCGGCAAGACCCTGGAGCGGCCGGTCGCCATGGTCTCCGCGCCGGATTTCGCCACCTTCATCGAGCGCACGCGCAAGGGCGAGTACGACGTGATATTCACCGCGCCGCACATGGGGCGGCTCGCCGAGAAGCGCGACGGCTACAGCCGCGTGGCGCAGACCGGATACCAGATCGTGGTGGTCGTTCTTGCCCGGCGCGACGGCCCGATCAGGTCGCTGGACGATCTCCATGCCCGCTCCATCGCCATCGGCTCGCGCAATTCGATGACCTACCAGGTCGTCGCCGAGGCACTGAAGAGGAGGGGGCTGGGCCTGGGGCAGGATGTGCGCCTGGTCGAAACCGCCAGCTTTTCCAATGTGTTGCAGGCGGTGATGCGCGGCGAAGCGGAGGCCGGTGGCACCGGAACGCTGCTCTGGGAAGTCGCGACCGACGACCAGCGCGACGCACTGAGGGTCGTGTTCCAGTCCGGCCCGGTGCCGGGGTTTCTGGTGATGGCGCATCCGCGCCTGGGCGAGGCCAGGATCCGCCGGCTGCAGCAGGCCCTGCCGGCCTTCGGCAGGACGTCGGCCGGTGTCGCCTACTTCCGGCAAACCCTCCAGACCGATTTCCGCCCGCTCGATGACGCGGCCATGAGACGGATCGACCCCTACGTCGCGGACCTGACCCGGGGCAAGTGAAGCGTATGCGCGACGACTTGGTCGTTCCCTGGTATCGCTCGATCCGCTTCCGCCTCGTCGCGGCGGCGGTCGTCGTCGAGGCATGCATGCTGGCGCTGCTGCTCAGCAACAGCGTCCGCCTGATCAGCGAGGCGCTCGAGGAACAGACCCGGGGTCGCCTCGAGGCCCTGGCACCACTGCTTAACGCCGCGCTCAACGGCAACGTCTTCCAGCGCAACTACATCGAGATCCAGTCGGTGCTCGACCAGTTGGTGCGCGCCGAAAGCACCGACATCCGCTATCTCGCGGTATTCGACCAGCGCGGCCGCCAGCTCGCCGTGGCCGGGCCGGTGCCGACGCGGCCGAGCATCGACACCAGCATCGGGCAGGCGCTGTCGGACATGGTCTACGACACCGAGGTGAAATTGGTCCTGCGCGACGAGAGCGTCGGGTCGGTCCGTTTCGGACTGTCGCTGACGCAGATGATCAGCCTGCGCGACAGCGTCGCGCAGCAGGGCTTGGTGATCGCCGCGCTGGAGATTCTGCTGAGCCTGCTGCTGCTCGCGTCGGGCGGCTATCTGATAACCCGCCATATCGGGCGCCTGCTGGCGGCGACGCGCCGGGTCGCCGCCGGCGACTACGCATCGCGCATCGCATTGCCGAGCCATGACGAAATCGGGCTGCTCGCCGCCAACTTCAACCGCATGGCCGGCGCGATCGAGGAGCGGGTCGGCCAGCTGCAGGCCAGCGAGGGCCGCTTCCGCAGCATCTTCGACAGCGTCAGCGAGGCCATCTTCCTCCACGATGCCCAGAGCGGCCGCATCATCGACGTCAACCGGGCGATGTGCGAGATGTACCGCTGCAGCCGAGAAGAGGCGCTGCGCGCCGTACCCAACCAGTTCAGCCTGGGCGAGCCGCCCTACTCCACCGCCGAGGCGCTGGCCCTGATGGACAGGGCGGTGCACGAGGGACCGCAGACGTTCGAATGGCACGCGCGCACGCTCGACGGCGACCTGTTCTGGGTCGAAGTCGATCTGCGCATGGTGCACATGGGCGACCAGCCCCGACTGCTGGCCGTGGTGCGCGACATCACCGAGCGGCGGCGCATCGAGTCCGAGCTGCGCCAGGCGGCCAGCGTTTTCGAGCATACCGGCGAAGGCATCATGATCACCGATGCCGACACCCGCATCGTCGATGTCAATGCCGCCTTCAGCGTCATTACCGGCTTCGCGCGAGACGAGGTCATGGGCCGCTATCCAACCATCCTGGGCTCGGGCCGCCACGATCGCGAGTTCTACGCCCAGATGTGGCGCAGCATCAACGAGCGGGGCTTCTGGCACGGCGAGATCTGGAACCGGCGCAAAGACGGCGCGCTTTACGCCGAACTGCTCACCATCACGGCGATGCGCGACGACAATGGCCGCCTCACGCGCTACGTCGGCCTTTTCTCCGACATCACCGAGATCAAGGACCAGCAGCGCCGCCTCGAGCACATGGCGCACTACGACGCGCTGACACGCCTGCCCAACCGCATCCTGCTCGCCGACCGCCTGGCACAGGCCATCGCCCTCAGCGCGCGTTCGCAAAAGCTGCTGGCCGTGGCCTATCTCGATCTCGACGGCTTCAAGCCGGTCAACGACACCTTCGGCCACGACACCGGCGACCAGCTGCTGATCGAGGCGGCACGCCGCTTCGGCGAGTGCATCCGCGCCGGCGACACGGCCTGCCGCCTCGGCGGCGACGAGTTCGTGCTGCTGGTTTCGTCACTCTCGAACATCGAGGAATGCGCCCAGGTCTTCGACCGCATCCTCGCCAGCATCGCGACGCCGTTCCGGATCGACGGCCACGAAATCGCCATTTCGGCCAGCATCGGCGTCACCCTCTATCCCCTCGACGACGCCGATCCCGACACCCTGCTGCGCCATGCCGACCAGGCCATGTACCTGGCCAAGCAGGCCGGCCGCGGTCGCTTCCATCTCTTCGACAGCGAGCAGGATCGTCTGGTCGAGGCCCACTACGAGGCACGCAGCCGCATCCAGGATGGCTTGCGCCTCCACGAGTTCGAGCTGCATTACCAGCCCAAGGTGAATATGCGCACGGGCCGCGTCGTCGGCGCCGAAGCCCTGATCCGCTGGCAGCATCCGCAGCGCGGCCTGGTGCTGCCCGGCGACTTCCTGCCGGTGATCGAAGGCACTGCCTTCGCGGTGACGCTGGGCCGGTGGGCGATGGACACCGCCGTGGCCCAGCTCGACGCCTGGCGTCGTTCCGGCCTGGACCTGACCCTGAGCATCAACATGGCCGCGCGCCACCTGCAGGAAGCCGGCTTCGTCGAAGAGCTAAGCCTCCTGCTGCAGCGGTACCCCGGCCTTCCCGCCGACGTCATCGAGCTCGAGGTGCTGGAAACCGCGGCGATCGAAGACTTCGTCGAAGCCGGCGACGTCATCCGCTCCACCCGGCAGCTCGGCGTGCGCTTCGCACTCGACGATTTCGGCACCGGCTATTCGTCGATGTCCTACCTCAAGCGCCTGCAGGTGGACACCCTCAAGATCGATCAGTCCTTCGTCAAGGACATGCTGGAGGACGAAGGCGACCGCGCGATTGTCGAAGGCATGATCAGTCTCGCCCGCGTGTTCGGGCGCGAGGTGATCGCCGAGGGAGTTGAGAACGCCGAGACCGGCCGGGCGCTGCTGCGCCTCGGCTGCGAGCTGGCCCAGGGCTACGGCATCGCCCGCCCGATGCCGGCGCTCGAAGTGCCGCCATGGATCGAGGCATGGCAGGGCGGTGCCGGCTGGCGACTGCCGGCCGGCTAGCCCTGGCCCGCGTCGGCCAGGGCCGCGGGGGCGTGGGTCTCGAAACGGCGGTGGGCGCTGGCCAGATAATCGTGCGAGCGCATCTCGATCATCCGCGACACCGTGCGCTGAAACTCGGCGGCCTGGAGCCCCGCCGGATAGAGCATTTCCGCAGTGGCGGCCGCGGTGGCGATGAACTTGACACGATGGTCATAGAGCACGTCGACGAGCCAGGTGAAGCGCCGCGCCGCCGAGGCTTGCTCCGTGCCCATCGCGGGAATGCCCGAGAGGAATACCGTGTGGAAGGCGTGGGCGATCTCGAGGTAATCGTTCTGCGAGCGCGGCCCGCCGCAGAGCGTGGCGAAGTCGCACCAGAGCACGCCGGGTGCGCGGCGGATGACGGCAAGCTCGCGCCCGAGCACCGGCAGCGGGCGGTCATGGCCCTCGCCGCCGGCGACCCGGGCGAATGTGAGGCGCATGCGATCCTCGCCGGCCGCGTCGGCCGGCACGTGGTAGATCTCGGCCTGCTCGAGCGCGCGCAGCCGGTAGTCGATGCCGGCGTCGATCTCGATGACGTCGAGCCTGTCTTCGAGCAAGGCGATGGTCGGCAGCAGGCGCTCGCGATGGAGGCCATCGGGATAGAGGCCATCGGGCGGGTAGTTGGAGGTGATGCAGAACAGCACGCCGGCGTCGAACAGCGCCTGCATCAGGCGGCCGAGGATCATGGCGTCGGCGATGTCGGAGACATGGAACTCGTCGAAGCACATCAGCCGTGTTTCCTTCGCCACCTGGGCTGCGACCTTGGGCAGCGGGTCCCCCTCGTTGCCTGGATGCTTCAGCGCCTGCAGCCGCCCATGCACCTCGCGCATGAAGGCGTGGAAATGCACGCGGCGCTTGCGCTGGTAGGGCACGGCTTCGAAGAAGCAGTCCATGAGGAAGCTCTTGCCGCGCCCCACACCGCCCCAGAACCAGACGCCGCGCGGCAGCTCGGGATGGACCAGCAGCTTCCTGAGCTTGCTGCGCCGGGCGGCCTTGAAGGCGACGAGATCGTCGTAGAACTTCTGCAGCCGCATCGCGGCATCGAGTTGCGCCGGGTCGGCGACGATGCCGCGCGCGGCGAGTGCGGCGTTGAAGCCGCGGATCATGCCGTCCTGGGGGACGTTGAGTATGCGGTGGGGCATGGCAATGAAAAAGCCACGGGGAACGCATCCCCCGTGGCCGGTCGGCTAGGGCATGTCAGAAGTGCAGCGCGCGCTTCTCGACCGCGAGCGCCGCCTCGTGCATGGTCTCTGACAGCGTCGGGTGGGCATGGCAGATGCGCGCGATGTCCTCCGAACTGGCACCGAACTCCATCGCCACCACGGCTTCGGCGATCAGCTCGGAAGCGTTGGCGCCGATGACATGGACGCCGAGGATGCGATCGGTCTTCGCGTCGGCCAGCATCTTGACGAAGCCGGTGGTGTCGCCCTGCCCCAGTGCGCGGCCGTTGGCGAGGAAGGGGATCTGCCCGGCGCGGTAGTCGACACCCTCGTTCTTCAGCTGCGTCTCGGTCTTGCCGACCCAGGCGATCTCGGGATGGGTGTAGATGACCCAGGGGATCGCGTCGTAATTGACGTGGCCGGCCTGGCCGGCGATCAGTTCGGCGACCATCACGCCCTCCTCCATGCCCTTGTGCGCGAGCATGGCGCCACGGATCACGTCGCCGACGGCCCAGACGTTCTCGAGGTTGGTCTGGCAGTGGTCGTTGACCTCGATGCGGCCGCGTTCGTCGATCCGGAGGCCGACATTCCCGGCGTCGAGCCCGGCCGTATTCGGCACGCGGCCGACCGAGACGATCAGGCGGTCGCATTCGAGCTTTTGCGCGCCCTCGCCGTTCTCGTATTCGACCGTTACGCCCTTCTTGCCCTGCTTGACCGCGCCGATCTTGACGCCGAGGTGGATCTTGAGGCCCTGCTTCTGGGTGAAGGTCTTCCACGCCTCCTTGGCCACGGCCGGGTCGGCGGCGGCAAGGAAGTCGGGTAGCGCTTCGAGGATGGTGACCTCGGAACCCAGGCGCTTCCATACCGAGCCGAGCTCAAGGCCGATCACGCCGGCGCCGATGACGCCGAGGCGCTTGGGCACCGAGCCGAAGGACAAGGCACCGGCGTTGTCGCAGATCACCTCGTTATCGACGGGGATGCCGTCGAGGTGGCGCGCGCTGGAGCCGGTGGCGACGATCACATGTTTGGCGGCGACGACCTCGGTGCCATCCTTGCCCGCGACCACGATTTCCCACAGTTCGTTCTCGCGGCCCTTGAAGCTGCCGCGCCCGGGCAGCAGGGTGACCTTGTTCTTCTTGAACAGGCCGCGGATGCCGCTGGTGAGCTGGGTGACGATATTGTCCTTGCGGCGGACCATGGTGCCGACATCGACCTTGATGCCCTCGGCCGTGATGCCGTGCATGACGAAGCTGTGGTTGGCCTCGTCGAACAGTTCGCTCGAGCGCAGCAGCGCCTTGGACGGAATGCAGCCGACGTTGAGGCAGGTGCCGCCGAGGCGCACCTCGCCCTTGGGATCGGCGTAGGACTCCGACTCGATGCAGGCGGTGGTCAGCCCCAGTTGCGCGGCGCGGATCGCGGCGATGTAGCCGCCGGGGCCGGCGCCGATGACGACGACGTCGAATTGCTTGTTGGCCATGGAATCAGTCCTCCGCTCAGATTTCCAGGATCAGGCGCGCCGGATCTTCGAGCGCTTCCTTCATCGTCACCAGGCCCAGCACCGCCTCGCGGCCGTCGATGATGCGGTGGTCGTAGGACATGGCCAGGTAGTTGATGGGGCGGATCACGATCTGGCCGTTCTCGACCACGGCCCGGTCCTTGGTGGCGTGGATGCCGAGGATGGCCGACTGCGGCGGGTTGATGATCGGTGTACTCAGCATGGAACCGAAGACGCCGCCGTTGGAAATCGAGAAGGTGCCGCCGGTGAGTTCCTCGAGCGAGAGCTTGCCGTCCTTGGCCTTCTGCCCGAACTCGGCGATCTTCTTCTCGATCTGGGCGAGCGACATCTGGTCGGCGTCGCGCAGGATCGGCACGACGAGGCCGCGCGGGCTGCCGACGGCGATGCCGATGTCGAAGTAGCCGTGATAGACGACGTCGCTGCCATCGACCGAGGCGTTGAGCACGGGGAACTTCTTCAGCGCGGCGACGGCGGCCTTGACGAAGAAGGACATGAAGCCCAGGCGCACACCGTATTCCTTCTCGAACTTGTCCTGGTATTTCTTGCGCAGTTCCATCACCGGGCCCATGTTCACTTCGTTGAAGGTGGTGAGGATGGCGTTCTGCGACTGCGACTGCAGCAGCCGTTCGGCGACGCGGGCGCGCAGCCGCGACATCGGCACGCGCTGTTCCGGGCGGTCCGCGACGATGGCGTCGGCGCGGACGGCGGTCGGCTGCGCCAGGGCCGGCGCGGCGGAAAAACTCGGTGCTGGCGGGACGGCGGTGGACGCCGGGGCCGCGGGCCTGGGGGCCGCCGAGCCGAGCACGTCCTGCTTGGTGACGCGGCCGCCGCGCCCGCTGCCTTCGACCGAACCGGGCGGCAGACCCGCCTCGGCCATGGCCTTGCGCGCGGCGGGCATCACCGCGGGGGCCGCGCCCGCTGTGGGTGCCCCCTGGGCGGCCGCTTCCTTGCTCGCCCCGGCAGGGGCGGCGACAGCCGCTACGGCCTCGGTGTCGATCTGGGCGATGACCTCGCCGGCGATGACGGTTTCGCCGTTGCCCTTAAGCACCTTGACCAGCACGCCGCCATCGGGCGCCGGCAGTTCGAGCACCACCTTGTCGGTCTCGATGTCGATGAGGTTTTCGTCGCGGGTGACGGTGTCACCCTCATTCCTGTGCCAGGAAACGAGCGTGGCCTCGGCTACGGATTCGGACAGCTGGGGGACTTTGACTTCGATGATCATGATCTCTCCGTTCGATTATTGTTGCAGGCCGAGCGCGCGCTCGACCACGTCCTTCTGTTCCTGCACGTGCCGCGCGGCGTAGCCCGACGCCGGCGAGGCGCAGGCCGGCCGCGATACCACCGACAGCGTCTGCCCCTTCTGCAGCGCGGCGTTGAGCCGATGTGCCTTGGCGTACCAGGCGCCCTGGTTCTCGGGCTCCTCCTGGCACCAGACGACCTCGGTCGCCTTGGGGAACTTCCTGAGTTCCTCGACGAAGCGGCGGTCGTCGAAGGGATAGAGCTGCTCGATGCGCAGCAGCGCGACGTTGTCCACCTTGTGCTCGCGGCGCGCGGCGGCCAGCTCGAAATAGATCTTGCCCGCGCAGGCGACGACGCGCTTGACCTTCTTCGCATCCATTTCCGCGACATCGCCGATCACCGTCTGGAAGGTGCCGGTCGCGAGATCCGCGAGGGAACAGGTCGCATCCTTGTGCCGCAACAGGGACTTCGGCGTGAACACCACCAGCGGCTTCCTCTGCGCGCGCAGCATCTGCCGGCGCAGCAGGTGGAAGATTTGCGCCGCATTGGACGGGTAGCAGACCTCCCAGTTGAAACCGGCCGAAAGCTGCATGTAGCGCTCGACGCGGGCCGAGGAGTGCTCCGGCCCCTGCCCCTCGTAGCCGTGAGGCAGCAGCATCACCAGGCCGCAGGAACGACCCCATTTCGCCTCGCCGGCGGCGAGGAACTGGTCGATCACCACCTGGGCGCCGTTGGCGAAGTCGCCGAATTGCGCCTCCCAGATCACGAGCTCGCTGGGCGCGGCGGTGGCATAGCCGTACTCGAAGCCGAGCACGGCCTCCTCGGACAGCACCGAGTCGTAGCACTGCAGGCGCCCCTGCTTGTCGGCGATCGCCGCCAGCGGCCAGAACGTACCCTCGTGCCACTTCTCGCGGTTCTGGTCGTGGAAGGCGGCATGGCGATGGAAGAAGGTGCCGCGGCCGACGTCCTCGCCCGAAATGCGCACGTCGTAGCCGGCGGCGAGCAGCGTGGCATAGGCGAGGTTCTCGCCCATGCCCCAGTCCACCGGCAGTTTTCCTTCGCTCATCAGCCGGCGATCGTCGATGATCTTCTGTACGCGCGGATGCAGGGTGAAGTTGGCGGGGATGGCGGTCAGCCGCCCGGCCAGCTTCACCAGTTCCTTCCGCGGCACGGTCGTGTCGCATTTCTCCGTGTAGACGGCGCCGATGTGCGGTGTCCAGTCGATGGCGAGCTTGCTCTTGAAATCGGTAAGCACGGGATCGACGAGGTGGCGACCTTCGTCAAGCGCGGCGCGGTAGTCCTTGATCATCTGCTCGGCATCGGAGTTGGCGATGACGCCCTGCGCGGCCAGCCGCTCGGCATAGAGCTTGCGCGTGCCGGGGTGGGCATTGACCTTCTTGTACATCAGCGGCTGGGTGACCATCGGCTCGTCGGCCTCGTTGTGGCCGAGCTTGCGGAAGCAGACGATGTCGACGACCACGTCCTTCCTGAATTCCTGGCGGAACTCGAGGGCCAGCTGGGTGACGAAGGCCACGGCCTCGGGGTCGTCGCCGTTCACGTGGAAGATCGGCGCCTCGACCATCTTGAAGATGTCGGTACAGTAGAGCGAGGAGCGCATGTCGCGCGGGTCGGAGGTGGTGAAGCCGATCTGGTTGTTCACCACGATGTGCACCGTGCCGCCGGTGCCATAGCCGCGCGTCTGGGAAAAGTTGAGCATCTCCTGATTGACGCCCTGCCCCGCCACGGCCGCATCGCCATGGATGAGCACGGGCAGGACCTCCCGCATGCCGTCGACGCCGCGGCGTACCTGGCGCGCGTAGACCGAGCCCTCGACCACGGGATTGACGATCTCGAGGTGCGAGGGGTTGAAGGCCAGGGTCAGGTGCACCGGACCGCCCGAGGTGGCGACATCGGACGAGTAGCCCATGTGGTACTTGACGTCGCCGGCGGCCAGCTCGATCTTCTTCTTGCCCTCGAACTCGGCGAAGAGCATGCCCGGCTGCTTGCCGAGGGTGTTGACCAGCACATTGAGGCGACCGCGGTGGGCCATGCCGATGACCATTTCCTTGACGCCGGTCGCACCGCCGGTGCGGATCAGCTGGTCCATCGCCAGGATCATGGCCTCGCCGCCCTCGAGCGAGAAGCGCTTCTGGCCGACGTAGCGGGTGTGCAGGTAGCGCTCGAGCGTCTCGGCCGCGGTGATGCGCTCGAGGAAGCGCCGCCTCTCTTCCGGCGTATAGCGGGGAACGGCGCGCGGCGGCTCGAAGCGCGCCTGGATCCAGCGCTTCTGCGCGACATCGGCGATGTACATGAACTCGGCGCCGATATGGCCGCAGTAGCGCGAGCGAAGGGTCTCGAGGATCTCGCGCAGCGTCGCTTCCTCCACGCCCATGTCGAAGGAACCGGTGCGGAACGAAGCCGACAGGTCGGCCTCGGTGAAACCGTAGTAGGACGGATCGAGTTCGGCGACCTCGGGGCGTTCGTGGCGCTTGAGGGGATCGAGCTGGGCCCAGCGGTTGCCGAGGAAGCGATAGGCATTGATGAGCTGCAGCACCTTGGTCTGCTTCTCGCCGCCGTGTGCGATGTGCGCGATGTGCAGGCAGCCCTCGCGCGCGCGCTCGGCGAACGAGGCGATGATCGGCGCATGGGCGACGTCGCGGCCGAGGTAGGCGCCGGCACCGGGCAGGTTGGCGAGCTTGTCGAAGTAGTCGCGCCACGTCGGCTCGACGGCACCTGGATTCTCGAGGTATTTCTCGTAAAGCTCCTCGATGAAAGGAGCGTTGCTGCCGAATAGGTACGACGTAGACAAGGTTTCTTTCATCATGCCATCACCTTTTCTAATGGGTGAGGAGAAAAAAAGGGGGCGAACGCTCGCCCCCTGCCTCTTACTTGCGCTGATCCATCGGCGGAACGACACGGCGCTCGGCACCGGTGTAGAGCTGGCGCGGCCGGCCGATCTTCTGCTCGGGGTCGCCGATCATCTCGTGCCACTGCGCAATCCAGCCGATGGTCCGCGCCATGGCGAAGATGCCGGTGAACAACTGCGTCGGGATGCCCAGCGCCTTCTGCACGATGCCGGAGTAGAAGTCGACGTTGGGATAGAGCTTCTTCTCGATGAAGTACTCGTCCTCGAGGGCGATGCGCTCGAGTTCCATCGCCAGCTTGAACAGCGGGTCGTCGTGCAGGCCGAGTTCGTTGAGCACTTCGTGGCAGGTCTCGCGCATCAGCTTGGCGCGCGGATCGAAGTTCTTGTAGACGCGGTGGCCGAAACCCATCAGCTTGAAGGAGTCGTTCTTGTCCTTGGCGCGCTTGATGTACTCGGGCACGCGCGAGACGTCGCCGATCTCTTCCAGCATCTTGAGGCAGGCTTCGTTGGCGCCGCCGTGCGCCGGGCCCCAGAGGCAGGCGATGCCGGCGGCGATGCAGGCGAAGGGGTTGGCGCCGCTCGATCCGGCCAGGCGCACCGTCGAGGTCGAGGCATTCTGCTCGTGGTCGGCGTGGAGGATCAGGATGCGGTCGAGGGCGCGGGCCAGAACAGGATTCGGCTCGTAGTCCTCGCAGGGGGTGCCGAACATCATCTTCATGAAGTTGGCCGAGTAGTCCAGCTTGTTGCACGGGTACATGGTCGGCTGGCCGATCGAGTACTTATAGGCCATGGCGACGATGGTCGGCATCTTGGCGATCAGGCGCACGGCGGCCGTCAGGCGGTGCTCGGGATTGTTGATGTCGAGCGAGTCGTGGTAGAAGGCCGACAGCGCGCCGACCATGCCGACCAGCACCGCCATCGGGTGCGAGTCGCGGCGGAAACCCTGCATGAAGCGGGTGATCTGCTCATGCACCATGGTGTGGCTCTTGACGTCCTGGACCCAGGCCGCCTTCTGCACCGCGTTGGGCAGTTCGCCATGCTTGAGCAGGTAGCAGACTTCCATGAAGTCGCAATGCACCGCCAGCTCCTCGATGGCATAGCCGCGGTAGAGCAGCTCACCCTTGTCGCCGTCGATGTAGGTGATCGAGGACTTGCACGCCGCGGTCGACATGAAGCCCGGATCGAAGGTAAAGGCGCCGGTCTTGCCGTAAAGCGAGCGGATGTCGACGACGTCGGGGCCGATGCTGCCGGTCAGTACCGGGAATTCGGTGGTCTTGCCGTCGAGGGTCAGGGTTGCGATGCGCGGTGCGTTCATGTCAGTGCCTCTCTGTCGCAAAGGTGTTGAGATTCGGTGTTGCCTGCAGCCGGGCCAGCAGACGCTGCTGTGCCGGGTCTTCGCTCTGCCTGCGGCCGCTGACCAGTTCCCACAGGTCGTGGTCCTCCTCGGCCAGCAGTCCTTCCATCAAGTCCAGCGTACTTTCGTCGATATCGTCGCCCACCTCGCCCCAGAAACGCTGGAAGACGATGTCGAGCTCGAGCAGGGCTCGCCGGCAATGCCAGCGGAGCCTTCCGATGCGGACGCGGCGTGCTTCGTCCATTCTGTCAGATTGCCCGCTTGACCATCATCGCCTTGATCTTGCCGATCGCCAGCGTCGGGTTCAGGCCTTTCGGGCAGACGTCGACGCAGTTCATGATGGTGTGGCAGCGGAACAGGCGATAGGGGTCCTCGAGATTGTCGAGGCGCTCGCTCGTGGCCTGGTCGCGGGTGTCGGCGATGAAGCGGTAGGCGGCGAGCAGGCCGGCCGGGCCGACGAACTTGTCCGGGTTCCACCAGAACGAGGGGCAGGCGGTCGAGCAGCAGGCGCAGAGGATGCACTCGTAGAGGCCGTTGAGTTCCTCGCGATCCTCGGGGCTCTGCAGGCGCTCGCGCTCGGGTGGCGGGTCGTTGTTGATGAGGTAGGGCTTGATCGAGTGGTACTGCTTGAAGAACTGCGTCATGTCCACGATGAGGTCGCGGATCACCGGCAGGCCCGGCAGCGGGCGCAGCACGATCGGTTTGCCCTCGGGGAAGGTATTGAGGTCGGTGAGGCAGGCCAGGCCGTTCTTGCCGTTGATGTTGAGCGCGTCGGAGCCGCAGACGCCCTCGCGGCAGGAGCGGCGGAAGGAGATGGCGTCGTCCACCGCCTTGAGCTTGACCAGCGCGTCGAGCAGCTTGCGGTCGGTGCTGTCCACCTCGACCGAGATGTCCTGCATGTAGGGCTTCTGATCCTTGTCCGGATCGTAGCGATAGATCTTGAACTGGAGGGTGCGCGTCGTCATCGTCGCTCTCTCGATCTCAGTAGGCGCGCTTCTTCAGCGCGATGGTTTCGACGGTCAGTGGGGTCAGCTTCACCGACTTGTAGTCGAGGCGGTTGCCTTCCTTGTACCAGAGGCTGTGCTTGAGCCAGTTCTTGTCGTCGCGTCCGTCCGGGCATTCCGCCGTGTCGGGGCAGTCGTTGCGGACATGGGCGCCGCGCGATTCCTTGCGCGCCTCGGCCGAAATCATGGTCGACACGGCCACTTCGATCAGGTTGTCGAGTTCCAGCGCCTCGATGCGCGCGGTGTTGAAGACCTTGGACTTGTCCTTGATCTCGGTGCGCTGCACGTCCTTCTGCACCTCGAGGATCTTCTCTACGCCTTCCTTGAGCAGGTCGGCGAAGCGGAACACGCCGGCATGCTTTTGCATGGTGCGCTGCATCGCCAGTCGCGTCTCATGCACGTTGGCGCCGTCCTTCTGGCTGTTGAGGCGATCGACGCGGGCCAGCGCGCGGTCGATCTCCGACTGCGGCAGATCCTTGTGCGCCTTGGGCGACAGCTTGAGCGTCTCCACGGCGGTCTCGCCGGCCGACTTGCCGAAGACCAGCAGGTCGAGCAGCGAGTTGGTGCCGAGGCGGTTGGCGCCATGCACCGAGGCGCAGGCGCACTCGCCGGCAGCATAGAAGCCGGGGACGATCTCGTTCTGGCTGCGCTTGCCCGGGATCACGACCTGGCCGTTGTAGTTGGTCGGGATGCCGCCCATCTGGTAGTGGCAGGTCGGCACCACCGGGATCGGCTCCTTGATGCAGTCGACGCCGGCGAACTGGATGGCGATCTCGCGGATGCCCGGCAGTCGCTTCATGATGGTGGCCGGGTCGAGGTGGGTGATGTCGAGCAGGACGAAGTCCTTGTTCGGCCCGCAGCCGCGGCCCTCGTTGATCTCGGTGGTCATCGCGCGCGAGACCACGTCGCGCGAGGCGAGGTCCTTGGCGTTCGGGGCGTAGCGCTCCATGAAACGCTCGCCTTGCGCATTCCTCAGGATGCCGCCCTCGCCGCGCACGCCCTCGGTGATCAGCACGCCGGCACCGGCGACGCCGGTCGGGTGGAACTGCCAGAACTCCATGTCCTCGAGCGGGATGCCGGCGCGCGCCGCGATGCCGAGGCCGTCGCCGGTGTTGATGAAGGCATTGGTCGAGCTGTAGTAGATGCGCCCCGCCCCGCCCGTGGCGAAGATGGTGGCCTTGGCGTGGAAGACGACGATCTCGCCGGTTTCCATGTCCATGGCGGTGACGCCGAGCACTTCGCCCTCGGCGTCGCGCACCAGGTCCAGCGCCATCCACTCGACGAAGAACTGGGTGTTGGCCTTGACGTTGCGCTGGTACATCGCGTGCAGCATGGCGTGGCCGGTGCGGTCGGCCGCGGCGCAGGAGCGGCGCACCGGCTTCTCGCCGAAGTTCGACATGTGGCCGCCGAAGGGGCGCTGGTAGATGCGGCCGTTGTCGAGGCGGTCGAAGGGCATGCCGTAGTGCTCGAGCTCGATCACGCACTCGTTGGCCTTCTTGCACATGAACTCGATCGCGTCCTGGTCGCCGAGCCAGTCGGAGCCCTTGACGGTGTCGTACATGTGCCAGTGCCAGTTGTCTTCCTCGGAATTGCCGAGCGAGGCCGCTACCCCGCCCTGCGCCGCGACGGTGTGCGAGCGCGTCGGAAAGACCTTGGTGATCACGGCCGTCTTGAAGCCGGACTCGGAGAGCTGGATCGCGGCACGCAGGCCGGCGCCGCCGGCGCCGACGATGACCGCATCGAATTTGCGAACGGTGGGGTTCATCTCACAGCCTCCAGATCACTTGGATGGCCCAGCCGGCGTAGCCGATCAGGGCGATGGCCGTCAGGCTGTGCAGGGTCAGGCGGATGCCCGCGGGCTTGACATAGTCCATCCAGATGTCGCGCACGCCGATCCAGGCGTGCCAGCAGAGACTGATGATGAACAGGAAGGTGAAGAAGCGGACGAAGCCGTGCGACATCAGGGCGCGCCAGCCCTCCTGCCCATTCACGCCGGCCAGCAGCGCGGCCGCCATGAACAGCGTATACAGCGCCATCACGATGCCGGTGATGCGCTGCGTCAGCCAGTCCTTGAGCCCGTAATGGGCGCCAACGACGATGCGGTCCATCAGTAGATCCCCAGTAGTTTGGCGCCGAGAACGGCGGTGAGCGTCAGGCTCACGGCCATCACGGCGATCGATGAGTTGTGCGCCGACACCTTGTCGATGCCGACATGGATGTCGAGCAGCAGGATGCGCACGCCCATGCAGAAGTGATGCAGGAAGGCCCAGAGCAGACCCACCAGAACCAGTTTGACGAGGATGCAGTCGAAGAACGCCTTGAACTGGGCATAGGCTTCGGCTGTGGACAGCGACTTGTCGAGCAGCCAGATCAACAGCGGCAGCATCAGGAACAGGCCGATCCCGCTGACACGGTGGAAAATCGAGGCGTACCCGGCCAGCGGCAGGCGAATGGCGAAAAGGTTCAGAAACTTGGGTCTTGGCTTGATCAGTTCGGGCATCGTCTGCGCCTCACGAGATTTTGTATAAGACAGGTTGCTGCAAAGAAAAATTCTAGTTATCCAAGCTTACCCGTTTCTTGCACTGCAACAATGCGAAGCATAACAGCCGTCAGCCGAGTTCGTTGAGGTAGCAGTGGTCCTGCGTCAGATAGAGTCCGCGCCGCCATTCCATGGGCTTGTCTCCATAGGTGTAGCTGATGCGTTCGACCGACAGCAGCGGGCTGCCCTCGGCGACGTGCAGGATCTCGGCGCTGGCGCGATCGGCGGCCACCGCGCGGACCCGTTCGACGGCGCGGATCATGCGCACGCCGAAGCGCGATTCGAGGAGGGTATAGAAGGAGTCTTGCGCGTCCTTCATCATCTCGAGGTTGAGGCCGGCGAAGGTCTCGCCGGGCAGGTAGATTTCATCGGCGACGACGGCCTTGCCGGCGAATTCGAGGACGCGGCGCACGATCACGATCGGCTCGCCGACTTTCAGTTCGAGCGCCCGCGCCGCCTCGGGGCCGGCCTTGGCGCGCCAGCATTCGAGCGGGACGCTGCGCGCAGGTTCGATGATGCCGGAGAGCGGCACCAGGCGCAGGAAGCGGAAGAAGGCGCGCGGGTCGTTGTGCGTTGCAACGAAAGTACCCTTGCCCTGGCGGCGCAACAGCAGGTTTTCGGCCGCGAGTTCGTCGATGGCCTTGCGTACGGTACCCTGGCTCACGTTGAAGCGGGTGGCCAGTTCCATCTCGCTCGGAATCAGCTCGCCGGGGCGCCACTCGCCGGCCTCAAGGGCTTGAACGAGAAGGCTCTTTATCTGGCGATAGAGCGGGCTGTAGGTGGGGGATTCGCTCGACATCGGCGGCATTCAAGCACAAAATTTTACTATCGTCTATAGGTAGTCTTATAGCTTTTATAAGACATAAGATACTTATTGACACAGTGCAATATTCGCGGCTATGATCACCGACAGCTTTCATGGCTCAACAGCCGCCACCCCGACCCTAACCCGCCACTTCACCCGTCTAGGAGTTTTCTCATGGCCAAAGCCCCCGTTCGAGTCGCAGTCACCGGCGCCGCCGGTCAGATCGGCTACGCCCTGCTGTTCCGCATCGCCAGCGGCGAAATGCTCGGCAAGGACCAGCCCGTCATCCTGCAAATGCTTGAGCTGCCGATGGACAAGGCCCAGGCCGCGCTCAAGGGTGTGATGATGGAACTCGAGGACTGCGCCTTCCCGCTGCTGGCCGGCATGATCGGCACCTCCGATCCCAGGGTCGCCTTCAAGGATGCCCAGCAGGCCCTGCTGGTCGGCGCCAAGCCGCGCGGTCCGGGCATGGAGCGCAAGGACCTGCTGCTCGAGAACGCCAAGATCTTCACCGAGCAGGGCAAGGCCATCGATGAAGTCGCCGCCCGTGATCTGAAACTGATCGTCGTCGGCAACCCGGCCAACACCAACGCCCTGATCACCATGAACACCGCGAAGAGCCTGCCGCAGACAGCCTTCACCTCGATGATGCGCCTCGACCACAACCGCGCCATCTCGCAACTCGCCACCCGCACCCAGGCCAGCGTCACCGACGTCAAGAACATGGTCGTCTGGGGCAACCACTCGCCGACGATGTATCCGGACATCCGCTTCGCCACCGTGGCCGGCAAGGCCGCGCCCGCTCTCGTCAATGACGAGGCCTGGTACAAGAACGAATACATCCCGAAGGTCGGCAAGCGCGGCGCCGCCATCATCGAGGCGCGCGGCCTGTCCTCCGCCGCCTCGGCCGCCAACGCCGCCATCGACCACATGCGCGACTGGAATATGGGCACCAACGGCGCCTGGGTCACCATGGGCGTCGTCTCCGACGGTTCCTACGGCATTCCCGAAGGCATGATCTACGGCATGCCCTGCACCTGCTCGGGCGGCAAGTGGGAAGTGGTCAAGGGCCTCGAGATCGACGCCTTCTCGCGCGAGAAGATGGACTTCACGCTCAAGGAACTCACCGAAGAGCGCGACGGCGTCAAGCACCTGTTCGCTTGATTCCGGCGTCGGCAGGATGAATGCACAGCACCTCCATCCCGCCGACGTGCTGTACGCCGGCAGCAAGCCGTTTCCCGCGCTCGCCGCCTGCGAGCACTACGCCGGCTCGGAAAAGCTGATCCGCAAGTCGCTCGACCTGCAGAACGAACTGGGGCCGCTTTTCGACATCACCGCCGACTGCGAGGATGGTGCGCCCGCCGGCTTTGAGCTCGCCCACGCCACGATGATCGCGGCGCTGATCAACGACCCCGCCAATCGCCATGACCGCCTCGGCGCCCGCGTGCATGACGTGCGCCACCCGCTGTGGCGCGAGGAACTGGAAGCCATCGTCGGCCGGGCGGGCGAGCGCGTGGCCTATGTGGTCTTCCCCAAGCCCGAGTGCGCCGACGATGCGCTGGAGCAAATCACGGCGCTCGACGAACTGCGCGACCGCTACGGTATCCACCGCGAAATCCCGGTGCATGTCCTGATCGAAACCCACGGCGCCTTGCGCGAGGCTTGGCAGATCGCTGCCCTGCCCCACGTCGAGTCGATCGATTTCGGCCTGATGGACTTCGTTTCCGCGCATCACGGCGCGATTCCCGGTAGCGCCATGAAATCGCCGGGACAATTCACCCATCCGCTGGTCGCCCGCGCCAAGGCCGAGATCGCCGCGGCCGCGCTTGGCAACGGCGTCGTGCCGACGCACAACGTCAGCACCGAGCTGACCGACATGGACGCCGTGCGGGCCGATGCACGCCGCGCCCGCCTCGAGTTCGGTTACCTGCGCATGTGGAGCATCCACCCGGCGCAGATCAGTTCCATCGTCGAGGCGATGCGCCCCGATTTTGCCGAGGCGATCGAGGCCGCCGCAATCCTCGTCGCTGCACAGGATGCCGCCTGGGGCCCGATCCGTTTCGGTGGCCGCCTGCACGACCGCGCCTCCTACCGCTATTACTGGAACCTCCTTTGTCAGGCGCAGTCGACCGGATGCCAGCTGCCGGTCGACGTGCGCCAGCGATTCTTCCCCCAACCCCCACAGCCCCACTAATCGAGAGGAAATCACCATGCTCGAAGCCTACCGTGCCCATGTCGCCGAGCGCGCCGCGCTGGGCATCCCGCCCCTGCCCCTGACCAAACAGCAGACCGTCGACCTCGTCGCGCTGCTGCAGGCCCCGCCCAAGGGCGAGGAAGCCTTTCTCGTCGACCTCATCACCCACCGCGTGCCGGCCGGCGTGGACGACGCCGCCAAGGTCAAGGCCGAGTTTCTCCAAAAAGTCGGTGCTGGCGCCACGGCGTGCCCGCTGATCTCGCGCACCAAGGCCACCGAACTGCTCGGCACCATGCTCGGCGGCTACAACGTCAAGCCGCTGATCGACCTGCTCGACGACGCCGAGTGCGGCAAGACGGCAGCCGAGGCGCTGAAGAAGACGCTGCTGATGTTCGACTTCTTCCACGACGTCGCCGACAAGGCCAAGGCGGGCAATGCCAACGCCAAGTCCGTGATGCAATCATGGGCCGACGCCGAGTGGTTCACCTCGCGCCCCGACGTGCCGAAGAAAATCAGCGTCACCGTTTTCAAGGTCACCGGCGAGACCAACACCGACGATCTCTCGCCCGCACCCGACGCCTGGAGCCGCCCCGACATTCCGCTGCACGCGCTGGCCATGCTCAAGAACGCGCGGGAAGGCATCACGCCCGAGAAGCCGGGCGAGCGCGGCCCGATGAAGCTGATCGAAGAACTGAAGAAGAAGGGCCACCCCGTCGCCTATGTCGGCGACGTCGTCGGCACCGGCTCCTCGCGCAAGTCGGCGACCAACTCGGTGCTGTGGTGGACCGGCGACGACATCCCCTTCGTGCCGAACAAGCGCTACGGCGGCTACTGCCTCGGCGGCAAGATTGCGCCGATCTTCTTCAACACCCAGGAAGACGCCGGCGCCCTGCCCATCGAATGCGACGTCACCCAGCTCGACATGGGCGACGTCATCGACATCTATCCCTACGACAAGAAAGTCGAGAAGAACGGCGCCGTCGTCTCCACCTTCGACTACAAATCCGAAGTGCTGCTCGACGAAGTGCGCGCCGGCGGCCGCATCAACCTGATCATCGGCCGCGGCCTCACCACCCGGGCGCGCGAGGCGCTGGGCCTGCCCGTCTCCACCCTGTTCCGCCTGCCCAAGCCGCCGGTCGATAGCGGCAAGGGCTACACCGTGGCACAGAAGATGGTCGGTCGCGCCTGCGGCCTGCCCGAGGGCAAGGGCGTTCGCCCCGGCACCTATTGCGAGCCGCGCATGACCAGCGTCGGCAGCCAGGACACCACCGGCCCGATGACCCGCGACGAACTCAAGGATCTCGCCTGCCTCGGCTTCTCGGCCGACCTGGTGATGCAGTCCTTCTGCCACACCGCCGCCTATCCCAAGCTGGTCGACGTCAAGACCCACCGCACGCTGCCGAGCTTCATCACCGCCCGCGGCGGCATCTCGCTCAAGCCCGGCGACGGCGTGATCCATAGCTGGCTCAACCGCTTCCTGCTGCCGGACACCGTCGGCACCGGCGGCGACTCGCACACCCGCTTCCCCATCGGCATTTCCTTCCCCGCCGGTTCGGGCCTCGTCGCCTTCGCCGCGGCGACCGGCGTGATGCCGCTGGACATGCCGGAGTCGGTGCTGGTGCGCTTCAAGGGATCGCTTCAGCCCGGCATCACCCTGCGCGACATGGTCAACGCCATTCCCTACCAGGCCATCAAGCAGGGCCTGCTGACCGTCGCCAAGCAGGGCAAGAAGAACATCTTCTCCGGTCGCATCCTCGAGATCGAGGGCCTGCCGGACCTCAAGGTCGAGCAGGCCTTCGAGCTCACCGACGCTTCGGCCGAGCGTTCCGCCGCCGGCTGCACCGTGCGCCTGAACAAAGAGCCCATCGTCGAGTACATGCGTTCCAACATCACCCTGATGAAGTGGATGATCGCCGAGGGCTACGAGGACAAGCGGGCCCTGTCCCGCCGCATCAAGGCCATGGAGGAATGGATCGCCAACGGCACCCTGCTGCAGCCGGACGCCGACGCCGAGTACGCCGCCGTGATCGAGATCGACATGAGCGAGATCACCGAGCCGCTGCTGGCCTGCCCCAACGACCCGGACGACGTGAAGACGCTCTCGGCGGTGGCCGGCGACAAGATCGACGAGGTCTTCATCGGCAGCTGCATGACCAACATCGGCCACTTCCGCGCCGCCGGCAAGGTGCTCGACGGCAAGAGCGACATTCCGACGCGGCTGTGGATCGCCCCGCCGACCAAGATGGACGCGATGATCCTCAACGAGGAAGGCTACTACTCGGTGCTCGGCAAGTCCGGCGCGCGCATGGAAATGCCGGGCTGCAGCCTGTGCATGGGCAACCAGGCGCAGGTCAGGAAGGGCAGCACGGCGGTGTCGACCTCGACGCGCAACTTCCCCAACCGGCTCGGCATCGATACCCGCGTCTATCTTTCGTCGGCCGAACTGGCCGCGGTCTGCGCGCTGATGGGCAGGATCCCCACCAACGCCGAGTACCAGGAGCGCGTGCAGGCCGTCAATGCCAAGGCGGCAGACGTCTATCGCTACATGAACTTCGACCAGATCGCCGAGTTCAAGGAAGTGGCGGATACCGTCACCGTCTGAAACCTGCCGCTCGGGAAGGCCCGCCAGGCTCGGCCTGCGCGGGCCTTTTTCTTTCCGGAATCGAGTATTGGAACGAGCGGCAGCGGCTGCTCAAGCCACTTCGTTCAATTCCTGCAGTTCCGCGTCGCCGTCGCCTGCGGACATCCGGTCCGCCCGCACGACCCGGTTCCGCCCGGTCACCTTGGCCGAATAAAGCGCCGTGTCGACGATATTGATCAGTCCTTCAAGGTCCTGGCCGGCTGCCAATTGCCCGACGCCGAAGCTCGCGGTGACCTGCAACCGGACACTGCCCTGCGAGATGAGCAGGTCGCCCATGGCGATGCGGATGCGTTCCGCGAAATCGGCCGCCGCATTCACGTCGGTCTCGGGCAGCAAGAGGATGAATTCCTCCCCTCCCCAGCGGGCGACGATGTCGCCGCGCCGGATCGACCCGGCAAGCACCCCGCCGGTGTCCGTGAGGACCAGGTCGCCGACGGCGTGGCCATAGCGGTCATTGACGGCCTTGAAATGGTCCAGATCCATCAGGACCAGGGACAGCGGGCGCTGGTGCCGGATGGCCACACGGCAGGGAGCCTCCGCCTGCTCGTAGAAGCCGCGACGGTTGAAAATCTGTGTCAACGGGTCGATCCGGGCATCGCGTTCCGCGCGCTGGCGCTCGAGCATCTGCATGCGGACGAACTTCGCCAGTGCCAGCGACAGCAGCGTGGCGTCGAGCATCATGCCGACTTCCATGCCACGGTAGGTCCAGGTGTTGAAGGGAATGAGCCCCCATACCGAGAACAGCGTCAGGCCGACGCCGATCATGGACGCAATGGCCGCGACGAGGAAATAGCCGGCGGCATTCTGCCTTTGCCGCACCGCGTAGATGCCGAGGCCGAGCATTGTAAACACGAAGACCGCCATGACCACGAAGGCGAGCCAGACGGCCGCTTCGTGGAAGTCGGCCAGGATGATCGCCGCCATCAGCGCCAGCGCTGCCCGGGCCGACCAGCGCAGGACACGTCCGAGCTTCGGCGCCCGCTGGTCGAGCTCGAGAAACTCGCGGGCGAAACGCAGGCCGGTGCTCGCCGCAAGCACCATCAAGGCCAGGATGACATAGCGTTGAAACCCGGCCTCGTCCGGCCAGAGCCACGCGAGTCCCCGCCCGGTGTAGGCCAGGTTGGTGACGGCGAAGGTGACGAGGTAGCCAGAGTAGGAGAGGCTGTTCCGCCGCCCCAGGGTCAGGTACATCACCAGGTTGTAGATGATCAGCGCGCCGAGGAAGCCGTAGAAGAATCCGTAGGTGTAACGCTCGACGGCTGCGGCCCGCGCGGCGCGCTCCGGCCCGAGCAGGCGCACGTCGAGGACCAGCGGATCGTTCGTCGCCGCACGGATCAGCACCTCGCTGCGGCCGGGAGGAAAGCGGTATTCGAAGAGATAGCCCAGCGCATCGTCCAGATGCGGTGCGCCGGCGACCGCGTCACCCGTGCGCCAGCTTGTCGTTCCCTGCCCGGGATTGACGATGTGGACATCGAGATGATCGATCCAGGTGGGCTCGATGGCCAGATAACGCGTCACCGGCTGCGCCGACGGGTTGTCGACGCGAAGATGCGTCCAGATAGGGCGGTGTCCGATACCGAGGCCGATGACCTCCGTCGACGCGGCGGCAGTGAAGCCATCCGTTCCGACCAGGCGGAGCACGTCGGCAAGGGACATGGCCGATCCGCTTTCGTCGAGCACGGTCATGTGCGCGCCCAGCGGGTGCGCCGGGGGCGACACCGCGCTGACGGCATCGGGCCCGTCTGCGAACGCGGACGAGGCCACCCAGGGAAGCACGATGGCAATCAGCAGATGGCGGAACGAACGCAGCACCGAAATCAACGCCGAATCCGACATGCTGCGGCCACATTGCTGGTGCTGGTCAAACCATACTCCCGGACTTTGGCGTTGATTTCTGCACAAACGCCGTTCCATGGCGCGGCTGGTTCGTGATTTTGGCCTATATCGCCACGCAAAACCCTCTACTTTCAATATTTTTGAGTTCGGGTCGTGGCGGCAGCGATTCGCTTCTGAACGTGGTCCGCCGGTAAGATTCGGGACACCCCTCTTTCATTCCAAGGCCGCACCATGAGCAACCACCCCTCCGCCCGCCCCGGCTTCGCCACCCGCGCCATCCACCACGGCTACGACGCCTACGCCGGCCACGGCTCGCTCAACCCGCCGGTCTATCTCAGTTCGACCTACACTTTTCCCACGGTCGAGGACGGCAGCGCGCGCTTCGCCGGCGAGCAGGCCGGCTTCGTCTATTCGCGCGTCGGCAATCCGACCACTGCGCTGCTCGAGGCGCGGCTCGCCGATCTCGAAGGCGGCGAGGCGGCGCTGGTGACGGCCTCCGGCCAGGGCGCCACCACCTCGCTGTTGTGGACGCTGCTGGCGCCGGGCGACGAGATCATCGCCGACAAGACGCTCTACGGCTGCACCTTCGGCTTCTTCAACCACGGTCTGGCCAAGTTCGGCGTCAAGGTCACCCACGTCGACCTCACCGATCCCGCCAACCTCGCCGCAGCCATCAGCCCGGCGACCAAGGTCGTCTTCTTCGAGTCGCCCGCCAATCCCAACATGCGCCTGGTCGACATCGCCGCGATCGCCGCCATCGCGCGCGGCCACGGCGCGAAGACGGTGGTCGACAATACCTACTGCACGCCCTACCTGCAGCGCCCGCTCGAACTCGGCGCCGACTTCGTCGTGCATTCGGCGACCAAGTATCTCGGCGGCCACGGCGACCTGCTCGCCGGCGCCATCGTCGGCCCCCTGGAAACCCTGACCCAGGTGCGCTTCTACGGCCTCAAGGACATGACCGGCGCCGTGCTGTCGGCACAGGATGCATTCCTCGTGCTGCGCGGCCTGAAGACGCTCAACCTGCGCATGGACCGCCACTGCGCCAACGCCCAGGCCGTGGCCGAATTCCTCGCCGCGCATCCCAAGGTGGCCGTCGTCCACTTCCCCGGCCTGCCGACCTTTCCCCAGTACGAACTGTGCCGCCGCCAGATGGCGCAGCCCGGCGGCATGATCGCCTTCGAACTCAAGGGCGGCATCGAGGCCGGCCGCCGCTTCATGAACGCGCTGCAGCTGTTCACCCGCGCCGTCAGCCTCGGCGACGCCGAGAGCCTGGCCCAACATCCGGCCAGCATGACCCACGCCTTCTACACGCCCGAGGAGCGGGTGCATCACCTGATCGGCGAGGGGCTGGTGCGGCTGTCGGTCGGCCTCGAAGATGCGGCCGACCTGCTCGACGATCTGCGCCAGGCGCTGGAGGCGGCGTAGCGCCAGAGCCGACTTTTCGGTCCGCCGCTCAGGCGGCGAGCGCGTCGGTCACGATCTTCTGCGCCTCGGCGACGATCTGCTGCAGGTGCTCGGCGCTTTTGAAGCTTTCGGCGTAGAGCTTGTAGATGTCCTCGGTGCCCGAGGGCCGGGCGGCGAACCAGCCGTTGGCCGTGGCCACCTTGAGGCCGCCGATGGGCGCGTCGTTCCCCGGTGCCCGCGTCAGGCGCGCGACGATGGGGTCGCCCGCCAGCGTGGCGGCGGCGACGCGCTCGCCGGTGAGCTGCTTGAAGGCGGCCTTCTGCGCCGGGCTGGCCGGGGCGTCGATGCGGACGTAGTACGGCGTGCCGTACTGCGCGGCGAGATCCTGGTAGTGGCGGCCCGGATCCTTGCCGGTGACGGCGGTGATCTCCGCCGCGAGCAGGCCGAGGATGATGCCGTCCTTGTCGGTGGTCCAGGCGCTGCCGTCGCGGCGCAGGAAGCTCGCGCCGGCGCTCTCCTCGCCGCCGAAGCAGAAGCCGCCCTCGTTCGCCGGATTCAGCAGCCCCGCCGAGAACCACTTGAAGCCCACCGGCACCTCGAGGAACTTGCGGCCGAGGCCGGTGACCACGCGGTCGATGAGCCCGGAGGAAACGAGCGTCTTGCCCACCGCCGCGCCCGCGGGCCACTGCGGCCGGTGGCCCAGCAGGTAGTGGATGGCGACGGCGAGATAGTGGTTGGGATTCATCAGCCCGACCGAGGGCGTGACGATGCCGTGGCGGTCCACGTCGGCATCGTTGCCCCAGGCGATGTCGTAGCGGTCCTTGAGCTTCACCAGGCTCGCCATGGCATAGGGGCTGGAGCAGTCCATGCGGATCTTGGCGTCGTGGTCGAGCGTCATGAAGGCGAAGGCCGGATCGACGCGCGGGTTCACCACCTCGATGTTCAGGCCGTAGCGTGCGGCGATCGGCTGCCAATAGGCGACTGCGGCACCGCCGAGCGGATCGACCCCGATCCTGAGCCCGGCCTTGGCGATGGCCTCCATGTCGATGACGCTTCCGAGATCGGCGATGTAGGCCGCGGCGAAATCCTCGGCGCGGACGCAGGCGGCGGCCATGGCCTGCTCGTAGGGCAGGCGCTTCACCCCGCGGTTGCCGTCCGCCATCAGCGCGTTTGCACGCTGCTCGATCCAGCCGGTGGCGTCGGTGTCGGCCGGGCCGCCGTGGGGCGGGTTGTACTTGATGCCGCCGTCCTGCGGCGGGTTGTGCGAGGGCGTGATGACGATGCCGTCGGCGCGCGGCGCCGCCTTGTCGGCGTTATGGACGAGGATGGCACGCGAGATCACCGGCGTCGGCGTATAGCCGTCGTCGGACTGGATGCGGGTGTCGACGCCGTTGGCGGCCAGCACTTCGAGCGCATTGCGCTGCGCCGGCTCGGACAGCGCATGGCTGTCCTTGCCGAGGAACAGCGGGCCGGCGATGCCCTGCTGCGCGCGGTACTCGCACACCGCCTGGGTGATGGCGAGGATGTGCGCCTCGTTGAAGCTGCCGTTGAAGGCGGTGCCTCGATGGCCGCTGGTGCCGAAGGCGACGCGCCGCGTCGGGTCGCTGACGTCGGGCACGGTGCGGTAGGCGGCCAGCAGCGCGGGAATGTCGGTGAGGCTGGACGGCGGTGCCGGCTGGCCGGCGAGGGGGTGGGCCATGATCTGTCTCCGTTATCTCTTCGGGTCAGGCGCGATTATCCGCCGCCCCCGTCGAAACGGCTACAGGCGCGCCTCCTGATAGTCGAGGATTTCCTCGAGATGGTGCATGACTTCGTCGCTGATCTCGCTGGCGCGCCAGAGCCGGATCAGTTCCCTGCGCTCGGCCTGGATCGCGGCGCGGCGCACGCGGGCCAGCAGTTCGGCGCGCGGCGTCGCATCCGTGTCGTCGGGCGCGAGCAGCGCGATGCGGTCGGCGATGACCGTGCGCAGCTGATCGGCCCACTCGGTGGGGACGCCCTCGGCGGCCAGCATCTCTTCGATGGCCGCCAGTGCCGCCGCGCTCATCGCTGCGCGCACGCGCTGCTGCTCGTCCTTGAGGCTCCAGTTCGAACCGACCTTGAGCTTGCGGATCAGCGCCGGCAGGGTCAGGCCCTGCCCCACCAGCGTCACCGCGATGACGAAGAAGGTCAGGAAGATGATCAAATCGCGCTGCGGAAAGGGCTCGCCGTTGGGCAGGGCCACCGGCAGCGCCAGGGCCGCCGCCAGCGAGACGATGCCGCGCATGCCGCACCAGCTCATGATCCCCAGCTCGCGCTTGCGGAAGTTCGCATCGCCCTCGCGCAGGCTGCCGCTGAGCCAGCGCGGCAGGTAGGCCACCGGATAGACCCAGGCGAAGCGCACGGCGATCGCCACCGCGCTGACGAACAGCCCCCCGCCGATCAGCTGCGCGGCGGAGTAGTGAGCCAGATTCTCCAGCACGTCCGACATCTGCAGGCCGATCAGCATGAAGACCAGGGTGTTGAGCATGAAGACGAAGATGTTCCAGACGGAGCGCGCGAGGATGCGCATTTCGGCCGAGACGATTTCCGGGGAATGACGCCCGCGCACGATGCCCGCCGCCACCACCGCCAGCACGCCCGAGGCATGCACCGATTCGGCGACGACGTAGGTGAAATAGGGCACGATCAGCGACACCAGCATCTCGAGCATGGGGTCGCCCAGACGGCGGTGGATCTCGATAGAAGCGTAGGCGAGAGCGAGGCCGATGGCGATGCCGCCCACCGCCACGCCGACGAACTGCACGCCGGCGTCGGCCAGCGAGAAGGCCCCGGTGAGCACCGCGGCGATCGCGAACTTGTAGATCACCAGGCCGGAGGCGTCGTTCACCAGGCTCTCGCCCTCGAGCACGGTGACGATGCGGCGCGGGATGTTGAGCCGCGAGAGAATCGCGGTCGCCGCCACGGCATCGGGCGGCGAGACGATGGCGCCGAAGACGAAGGCCGCCGCCCAGGGCACCTCGGGCACCACGAACTTGAGCGCCGCGCCGACGATGAGGGTGGTCGCGATGACCAGGCCGATCGCCAGCAGGCCGATCGGGCGGATGTTGGCCTTGAAATCGTTCCATGACGTCAACAGCGCCGCCTGGTAGAGAATGGGCGGCAGCACCAGCACCAGGATCACTTGCGGATCGAAGGGAAACTGCGGCAGCTTTGGAATGAAGCCGAGGGCGAGGCCGCCGGCCACCAGCGCGATCGGGTAGGGGAAACTCAAGCGGCGGGCGATCCAGCCCAGGACGACGGCGCACAGCAACAGCAGGAGCACGAGTTCGAGCAACAGCATGGCGTATGGCGAAAACGGATGGTTACTCGGGTGACGGCAGGGGCCGCGGCATTATCCCCGAATTCCCGCCCCTGATCGTCCGAGCCCGCCGAAGCGCACAATCTCACCATGAGCGACCCCGCCCTGCCCCTGCCCCCCGAGCGCGAACGCCTGCTGCTGCTGACGCTGGCCGGCATCCAGCTCGCCCACATCGTGGACTTCATGGTGATGATGCCGCTGGGCCCGATCCTGATGCGCGAACTCGGCGTCGGCACCCACGAGTTCGGCCTGCTCGTCTCGGCCTACACCTTCACCGCCGCGGCGTCGGGGGTGCTCGTCGCCAGCTTCATCGACCGTTTCGAGCGCAAGCGCCTGCTGCTGGCGATGCTCGCGCTGTTCGCGCTGGCGACGCTCTCCTGCGCGCTGGCGCCGGACTTCGCCAGCCTGCTGTTCGCCCGTGGTGCCGCCGGTGCCTTCGGCGGCGTGCTGGGCGCCATGGTGCAGACCATGGTCGGCGACCTGGTGCCCTTCGAGCGGCGCGGCCGCGCCAGCGGCACCATCATGGCGGCGTTCTCGCTGTCCACCATCGCCGGCGTGCCCCTGTCGCTCTGGCTCGCCAACCATTTCGGCTGGCGCTTCCCCTTCCTGCTGGTCGGCGTCCTCGCCGCGGTCTTCCTCGCCCTGGCCTGGCGGCTGCTGCCGCGGCTGCGCGGCCATTTGGTCGCGGCGGGCGAACGCGCCCACCCGCTGGCGGCGATGGCGGCCGTGCTGCGCGACGCCAACCATCTGCGGGCGCTCGGCTTCCTTGCCCTGGTGGTTTTCGCCAGCTTCATGGTGATTCCCTACATCACCATCGTCCTCGTCGGCAACGTCGGCGTGGCACAGGCCGACATCCCGCTGGTCTACCTCTGCGGCGGCGTGGCTTCGCTGCTTTCCGCGCGCTGGATCGGCCGCCGCGCCGACCGCCACGGCAAGGTGCGCGTCTACCGCGTCGTCGCCGCGGGCTCGATCCTGCCGCTGCTGCTGATCACCCACCTCACGGCGGTGCCGCTGGGCGCGGTGCTGGTCGTCACGACGCTGTTCTTCATCCTGGTGCCGGGGCGCATGGTGCCGGCCATGGCCATCGTCACCTCGGCGGCGCAGCCGGCGCTGCGCGGGACCTTCCTCGCGATCAACGCCGCCGTGCTGCAACTGGCCTCGGGCATCGCCGCCGTCGTCGGCGGCCTGATCATCGCCACCGATGCGGCGGGAACGATCACGCGCTACGACTGGAGCGGCTACCTGGCGACGGGGGTGACGCTGCTGGCCATCGCCGCAGTCGGCCGCGTGAAAATGCGCTAGGCGCTAGTTCCTGGCGGCGTCGGCCGCCAGAATTTCCAACATCTGGCCGACGATTTCCGGCTCGATGTCGATGCCGGCATCGAGGCCGGGATTCACCGAGATGGCGAAGCCGGCGTCCATGCGCTCGACGATCCAGGAGAACTCGGCCAGCAGGCCGCCGCTGTAGCCTGGCATTTCGGCGAGGAAGTCGCGCGCCCGCTCCGGGCTGGTGAACAGGACGAGGATGCGCATGCCCTCGTCGTCCTCGACGACCAGCGGCGTCGCCTTGGTCGTGAGCTGAAAGCCCTTGATGCCGCTGTCCTTGTCATCCCGGACCGGGATGAATATCTGCTGCACCATCAGCTCGCGCATGAAGTCCTCGCTCGACAGCTCGCCGTTCATGGCGGCGAGCAGCTTGTGCTCGAGCTCGTTTTTCGCTTCGAAGACGGATTCGTTCATGATGGCTTTCCGGAAATAGGGTCGCCCTTTATATTGCGCCGCCCCGCCGGAAATCAATCAGCAGTCCTTGTACTTGCCGTAGGCATGGCCGCGACCGGGGTGTTCCTCGTGGCAGCGCTCCTTCTTCTTGTGCTTCTTCTTGCCCTTCTTGCCGTCGTGGTCATCGTCGTAGTAGGCGACACGGCGCGTATCGTCGTAGCGCGGGGCGCTGGCCGTCTTCAGCGACGTCGTCTGCGCATTGGCTTCGCCCACGCTCTTGCCGACCACCGCACCGGAAGCCCCGCCGACACCGGCCCCGACCACCGCGCCGGTCTTGCCGCCGACCGACTGGCCCACGGCCGCGCCCGCGCCGCCACCCAAGGCACCGCCGACGATGGCACCGGTCTTGCCCGTGCCCTCGGTGGTCACTGCAGCCCCGGCGCCGCCGCCGAGCGCGCCGCCGACGATGGCGCCGGTCTTGCCGCCGAAGGTCTGGCCAACCGCCGCGCCGACGGCCGCGCCGCCGCCCCCGCCGATCGCCGTCTTGACCTCGTCCGCAGCCAGCGCCGCGCCCGACATGAGAAACGCGGCGATGGCCGCGACGGAAATCCTGTCCCTGCAATTCATGCTTGAGCCTCTCTGAGCCTTATGGAGGCGCGTACTTTAACGGCTGGCGACGCCTTGTCCAGAAGAAAGTCTGCGGCGGTGTGACTTTCGCACGGACCGGCGGCGCCTCCCCTAAAATGCCGGCTCATCCCGCCCCGGCAGCCATGTCCGCCTTCCTCCACCACTTCGCCCTCGCCAGCCCGCTGTTCCTGCTCGTGCTGATCGGCTACGGCGTAGCGCGTTCGGGCCGCTGGCCGCTGTCGGTGTCCGACGCGCTGGGGCGCTTTGCCTACGCGGTGGCCATGCCGGCCATGCTGTTCCGCATGATGAGCGACTTCTCGAAGATGCCGCCGGTCGATGTCCGTCTGCTGCTGGCCTTCTTCGGCGGCTGCCTGATCGTCTTCTTCATCGGGCGGCTGGTCGCCGCGACCCTGTTCCGCCTCGACGGTGTGGCGCAATCGGTGTTCGCGCTGGGCGGCGTCTTCTCCAACAACGTCATGCTCGGCGTCGCCATCGCCAAGACCACGCTCGGCGACGCCGCCCTGCCGACCGTCTCGCTGATCATCGTCTTCAACGCGCTGATCCTGTGGACCCTGGTCACGCTCTCGGTCGAATGGGCGCGCCACGGCGAGTTCTCGCTGCGCGGCTTCGGCAAGACCGCGCGCGGCGTGCTGACCAATCCCATCGTCGCCTCCATCCTCGCCGGCACCGCCTGGGGCTTCGCCGCCCTGCCGCTGCCGGCCTTCGTCGACGCGCCGCTGGCGATGCTCGGCCAGGCCGCGGTACCGCTCTCGCTGGTCGCGCTCGGCATGAGCCTGGCCGAGTACCCGGTGCGCGAGGGCCTCGGCCAGAGCCTCGTCATCAGCGCGATCAAGCTCGTCGTGCAGCCCTTCGTCGTCTGGCTGCTGGCCCGCGCACTGGGCCTGCCGCCGCTCGAGACCCAGGTGGTGACGCTGCTCGCCGCCCTGGCGATGGGCGTCAATGTCTACATGATGTCGCAGCAGTTCCGCACCATGCAGGGCCCGGTGGCGGCCAGCCTGGTGCTCACCACGCTGCTCTCCGCCTTCACCGCGCCGCTGGTGCTGGCGCTGGTGGCACGCTGATGCCCTGGGAAACCTTCGCCCATGAGGCCGACGTCGGCGTGCGCGGCAGCGGCGCGACGCTGGCCGAGGCCTTCGCCGGCGCCGCGATGGCGATGACGGCGGCGATCTGCGATCCGCAAAAAGTCGGTGCCGGCGTGACGGTGAACATCGAATGCGCGGCGCCCGACCTTGATCTGCTGCTGCTCGACTGGCTCAACGCGCTGGTCTACGAGATGGCCACGCGGCGCATGCTGTTCTCGCGCTTCGATGTGCGCATCGAGGATAACCGCCTGGCCGCGACGGCCACGGGTGAAGCGGTGGATGTCGGCCGCCACGCGCCGGCGGCCGAGGTCAAAGGTGCGACCTTCTGCGAACTGGCGGTCCGCCAGTCGCCCGACGGAACGTGGACAGCGCAGTGCATCGTCGACGTGTGAGGACGGCATGGACCTGAAGCAACTGCAACAGCGCGGCGAGTTCGAGTGGCTGCTGCCGGCCACGGGCCGCATGCGCGTGCCCGGCGTGATCTTCGCCTCGCGCGAACTCGTCGCCGCGATGGACGAGAAGGTGCGCGAGCAGATCGCCAACGTCGCCGGCCTTCCGGGCATCGTGTCGGCGGCCTACGCCATGCCCGACGCCCACTGGGGCTACGGCTTCCCCATCGGCGGCGTCGCCGCCTTCGATGCCGACGACGGCGGTGTCGTCTCGGCCGGCGGCGTCGGCTTCGACATCTCCTGCGGCGTGCGCACGCTGCACACCGGCCTCAAGCTCGCCGACGTGGAACGCGACAAGCGACGCCTCGCCGACGCGCTCTTCGCCCGCATCCCCGCCGGCGTCGGCAGCACCGGCACCATCCACCTCGGCGCGGCCGAGATGAATGCCATGCTCAAGGGCGGCGCACGCTGGGCCGTGGCCGCGGGTTACGGCTCCGATGCCGATCTGGCCCACATCGAAGAGCACGGCTGCGTCGCCGGCGCCGATCCCGCGGCGGTCTCCGACCAGGCCAAGAAGCGCCAGCGCGACGAGATGGGCACGCTGGGCTCGGGCAACCATTACCTCGAGGTGCAGGTGGTGAGCGAGATCTTCGACGCCGCCGCCGCCGCGGCCTACGGCCTCGCGGCCGGCGACGTCGTGGTCAGCATCCATTGCGGCTCGCGCGGCCTCGGTCACCAGATCGGCACCGACTACCTGCGCGAGATGGTCGTGGCCGCGCCGGCGGCGGGCATCAGCCTGCCCGACCGCGAACTGGCCTGCGCCCCGCTGAAGTCCTCGCTGGGGAAGCGCTACCTCGGCGCCATGCGCGCCGGCATCAACTGTGCGCTGGCCAACCGCCAGATCCTCACCCACCTCGCCCGCGGCGCCTTCGCCGCGGTGTTTCCCGGGGTGAAGCTGCCGCTGCTCTACGACGTCTCGCACAACACCTGCAAGGAGGAAAGTCATCGCGTCGATGGCAATAAACGTCGCCTGTTCGTGCACCGCAAGGGCGCGACGCGCGCCTTCGGCCCGGGCCACGTCGAACTGCCGCCCGAGTATGCGAAGGTCGGCCAGCCGGTGCTGATCGGCGGCAGCATGGGCACGGCCTCGTGGATATTGGCGGGCTCCGCCGGCACCGAGGAACGCGCCTTCGGCTCGGCCTGCCACGGTGCAGGCCGGGCGATGAGCCGCCACGAGGCGATGCGGCGCTGGCAGGGCCGCGCGCTGGTCGACGAACTAGCCGCACGCGGCATCCTGATCCGCAGCCCGAGCCTGCGCGGCGTCGCCGAAGAAGCGCCGCTGGCCTACAAGGACGTCGGCGCGGTGGTGGATTCCTCCGATCGTGCCGGACTGGCCGGCAAGGTCGCGCGGCTGACGCCGCTGGTCTGTATCAAAGGCTAGCCGTGCAGCCCATCCACGATCTGCTGGCGCGCATCCGCTGGGATCCGCAACTCGCGCAAAGCCGCTTCCGCATCGGCTACTGGGACCGCGTCACCCACGAGGTGCTGCACGCCGACCTGGGCGAGATCGCCTGGGACGCGGACAACCCGTCGTTCTTCGACCTCACCGACGACGACGGTGTCGCGCACAGCATTCCCTTCCACCGCGTGCGCGAGGTCTGGCGCGACGGCAGCCTGATCTGGCAGCGGCACCCGGCCGGCGACCAGGCCTAGCGGCGCCTTGCCCTGGCCGCGCGCGGCGGCTATGGTGGAAGCAAGGCGGATGCCCCCATGAAACCCAAAATCGACGGCAGCGAATTCGGCTCCCTCACCATCGGCGGCCAACGCATCGACCATGACGTGCTGATTCGCCTGTCGGGCGAAGTCGCCAAGCGCAGGAAGAAGCTGTCGAAGGCCGTTTATGGTACTTCGCACGTCGTTGCACTGGCCGAGGCCGAGTTCATCTACGAGAAGGACGCGGAGCGGCTGATCGTCGGCGCCGGCCAGAACGGCATGGTCGAGTTGTCGCCGGAGGCCGCGAGATATTTCGCGGAGCGCAAGGTCACGGTCGACCTGTCACCGACACCCGATGCGCTGGCGCGCTGGAACAAGGCCAAGGGTAAGGTGATCGGCCTGTTCCACGTCACCTGCTGAAGTGGATCTCATGGCAGCGCCCAACGGTCATGGCGGATGGCTTGCCGGCTGACGCACCGGTGCCGAGCCGATTCAGGGAGACAACGATGCGACTGCTGCCACTCGCGATCATGGCCACGGCCCTGGCCCTCGACGGCTGTGCCGTTGCAGAACATTGGGTAAAGCGCGGAGCCACCGATCAGGAGTTCCACGCGGACCTGTCGGGCTGCGAGGCGATGGCCGCGCAGACCTATCCGTACCTGGAGAAGACAACCCAATTCGGCAATGTCCATGCCCGGAATCGCGCCAGTTGCACTCAGTCGGGCGTTTTCATGACTTGCACCGGCACGGGCGCGGACCTGGCCCCGCCGACCACGATCGCCTATGACGCCAACGAGGGGAACAGGAAAGACCTCGTCCACTCCTGCATGCTGGGCAAGGGCTGGCAGCTCGCTCGATAACCGCACTAAACTACGCCCCCCTTCTGCCGGCCAGCGAGCCGCCTCCCCGATGGAACTCATCAATCCCCGCAGCCTTCTCTTCGTCGCCAATCTGCTCGGCATGCTCTGCGCGCTGGTGCTTTGGGTGCAGGCAAGGAGCTTTCCCGACGACATCGAAGGCTTGCGCGATTGGGCGAAGGCCGTGTTTCTCATCGGTTGCGCCTCCGGCCTCGCCTCCATGCGCGGCATCCTGCCGGATGCCGTCACCATCATCGCGGCGAGCGGCATGCTCCTGCTCGGCCAGTTCCTGCTGGTCATAGGCCTGCAGCGCTATTCCGGCAAGACGCCCTACTGGCGGCCGACGCTCGATGCGATCGGTGCGGTGCTCATCATCATCACCTGGCTGACCTACGGCACCCACAACTACCAGGGCCGGATCTTCATCATGGCGCTGGCGCACATCGGCTTCTTTTCCTTTGGCGCGCTCCTGGCATGGCAGGCCGAGCCCAAGGGCTTTGGCAGCCGCTTCCTCGGCATCGCCTTCCTGCTGGGTGTTGCCATTGCCGTCTGGCGTCTCGTGACGCTTCCTGTCGTGGTCGACGACGCCGATGTGACTCTCGACTACGAGCTTGTCCAGCAGCTCTATCTCGGCGTGTTCTCGCTCGGCATCCTCGGACTGTCGATAGGCTTCATCATGCTGACCAACGAGCGCCTGCGCGTCGAACTCGAGTTCATGGCGACGCGCGATCCCATGACCGGTGCGCTCAACCGACGGGCCTTCTTCAGCCGGGCCGAAGTCGAATGGGCACGCAGCATGCGCTCGCGCCGGGCGCTGGCGGTGATCACGTCGGACATCGACTTCTTCAAAAAGGTGAATGACACGCACGGTCACCATGTCGGCGACCTCGTCATCAAGGATTTCGCCCATCGCGCGGCGCAGATGCTGCGCTTTCCGGACATCCTCGCGCGCTTCGGCGGCGAGGAATTCGTGATCCTGCTGCCCGACACCGGCATGGCCGAAGCCAGGCAGGTCGCAGAACGCATCCGGCACGCAATAGGGACGCACCGCGACAAGGCGCTGCCGCCCTATACGGTGAGTCTCGGCGTGTCGATAGCGCAGGGCAATGCCGGCCAGGCGGCCGACGTGGAGGCATTGATCGCCGAAGCCGACGCGGCGCTCTACCGGGCGAAGCAGGGGGGGCGGAACCGCGTCGAGTCGTAGCGAGCGACGCAGCGAACTCGCCGACCGCCGCTCAGCATCTGCTCCCGTCAGGGATGCGGGCGAAGCCGAAGCCGCCTCCGCCCAGATGTGCGGGAAGGATGCAAATGATCATGGCCAGCGACTGCGCCGACTTCTGGATATCGGCGGGGAAGGCGGAAAAGGGAACCGCCCGCTCGACGACGGACCTGATGAATTCGATTTCCGCCTGCTGATCGCCTGCATTGAGCACCCTGAAGCTGCGCAGGGAGCCGTTGGGGTTGAGGCGGATCAATACGGCCGCAGTCTTCATCCCCCGGCTTCGCGGGTCATTCCTGACGAAAGCGGCGCTGCGGTTGAGCTTCTTCACCAGCCCGTCCAGATACATTTCCAGGCTAAAAGGATCGACTGGCGGGCTGTTGGGCAGGCGCTCCAGCAACACGTCATCTTCGTCGTCCCGCCTCGCCTGTTGCCGGCCGGCGGCCCGAGCCATGTTCAGCGAACGCTGTGCCAGATCCGGCCCCGCCTTGGCCTGGTCGTCCAGCTCGCGGAGGAACTTGTTCATGTCCTCCCGTTCCGCTTTCGACCAAGCGGGGGGCGCGGCGTCCGCAAGCCGCTTTTCCGATTTCTCCAAAGCCAGCAGCTTCCTGGTGACTTGCGGCTTGAAGGGCGCGATCTCGGCAGGAGCGGCAGCTGGCGGCTCGGCTGCGGGCGGCGCGCTTGGGCGCGGTGCCAATGTCGCCTCGATGCGCCTCGCAGGATGGTCCGCGATCCGGGGCTCCTGCCTGGGAAAGAACAGGATCACTCCGTGGAATACCAGTGAAACCGCAATGGCCCAGTTGAGCGATTGGTTTGAGCGCGTGAAAACTCGATCCTCAAGGGGCATTGTGGATATTTTAATCCGTCCTCCTCCCAAGGATCGACCGTTGACGCCGATGGCCTATTGGCGCAGGCTTTTGAAAAGTTGCGTTGCCTATCGTGGATGCCGTTCCGTTCCGGAAACCAGGGACAGAACGCGATTGAATCAACACTTGAGGGGATCAATCATGCAATCAGAACAACTGACTCAGGCGTGGCGCAGTTTCTCGGGATCGGACTGGCAGCGCGAGATCAACGTCCGCGATTTCATCGTCTCCAACGTGACGCCATACTCGGGCGGCCCCGAATTCCTCGCCAAGGCCACGCAGCGGACGCTCGCCGTGTGGGACAAGCTCCAGCCCTACTTCCGCGAAGAGGCCAGGAAGGGGGTTCTCGACGTCGACGTGGCCACCCCCTCGTCGCTGACCTCGCACGGTCCTGGCTACATCGATCGCGACAACGAAGTGATCGTCGGCCTGCAGACCGACCAGCCGTTCCGCCGGGCGATCATGCCCACGGGCGGCTGGGGCATGATCGAGTCGGGACTGAAAGCGATCGGCCGCGAGCCCGACCCCGCAGTGCGCGAAACCTTCACCAAGTACCGCAAGACGCACAACGCGGCCGTGTTCGACATGTACACGCCGGAGATCAGGAACTGCCGGCGCTCCAGCATCATCACCGGGCTGCCGGACGCCTACGGGCGCGGGCGCATCATCGGCGATTACCGACGCGTTGCGCTGTATGGCGTCGACCGCCTGATCGAAGCGAAGAAGGCCGAGCGCACCGAGATCGACGCGCGCTGGCCGTCGGAGGACGTGATGCGGCTGCGCGAGGAGATGGCTGACCAGCTGCGCGCGCTTGCCGACCTGAAGACCATGGCGGCGACCTACGGCTGCGACATCGGCAAGCCTGCAGCCAATGCCCGCGAAGCCGTGCAGTGGACCTATTTCGGCTACCTCGGCGCGATCAAGGAGATGAACGGTGCCGCGATGTCGGTGGGCCGCATCTCGACGTTCTTCGACATCTACATCGAGCGCGACCTCGCCGAGAAGACGCTGACCGAAGCCGAAGCGCAGGAACTCATCGACCAGCTCGTGATCAAGCTGCGCATCGTCCGCTTCATGCGCACGCCGGAATACGACGCGCTGTTCTCGGGCGACCCCTATTGGGCGACGGAGTGCATCGGCGGCATGACGCTCGACGGACGCACCCTCGTCACGCGGTCGAGCTTCCGCATGCTGCAGACCCTCGCCAACCTCGGTCCGGCGCCCGAGCCCAACCTCACGGTGCTGTGGTCGAAGAACCTGCCCGAGCCCTTCAAGCGCCACTGCCTCGTCTCGAGCGCCAACTCGTCGTCGCTCCAGTACGAGAACGACGACCTGATGCTGCCGCAGTTCGGCGACGACTACGGCATCGCGTGCTGCGTTTCGGGGATGCGCCTGGGCAAGCAGATGCAATTTTTCGGCGCACGGGTCAACCTCGCCAAGTGCCTGCTCTACGCCATCAACGGCGGGCGCGACGAGGTCAGCGGCCTCCAGGTGGGGCCGGCCTTTCGCCCGGTAAGCGGCGACGCCCTCGACTACGAGGACGTGATGGCGAAGTTCGACGACATGATGGACTGGCTGGCGCGGACCTACGTCCATGCGATGAACTGCATCCACTACGCGCATGACCGCTACAACTACGAACGGCTGATGATGGCGCTCCACGACCGCGACATCCTGCGCACCATGGCCTTCGGCATCGCCGGCCTGTCGGTCGCCGCCGATAGCCTCTCGGCGATCAAGTACGCGAAGGTGAAGCCGATCCGGGACGACAACGGCCTCGTCGTCGATTACGAGACGGCGGGCGAGTTCCCGGTGTTCGGCAACAACGACCCGCGGGTGGACGACATCACCGCCGACCTGGTGAAGAGGTTCATGGACAAGCTGCGGCAGCACCCGACCTATCGCAGTGCGATCCACACGCAGTCCGTGCTGACCATCACCTCCAATGTCGTTTACGGCAAAGCCACCGGCAGCACCCCGGACGGCCGTCGCAAGGGCGAGCCTTTCGCCCCCGGCGCGAACCCGATGCACGGCCGCGACTCGCATGGCTGGCTGGCGTCGTGCCTGTCGGTCGCGCACCTGCCCTACCAGCATGCGCAGGATGGCATCAGCTACACGCTTTCCGTCGTTCCGGCGGAAACCCGCCAGGGCGATACCGAGGCGATCACGCGCGCCATCAGCGCGCTGGACACCTACTTCGGCCAGGGCGGCTTCCACATGAACCTCAATGTGCTCAGCAGGGAGACCCTGCTCGATGCGATGGAGAACCCGGACAAGTACCCGCAGCTCACCATCCGGGTGTCCGGGTATGCGGTGAACTTCATCCGCCTCACGCGCGAGCAGCAGCTCGACGTCGTCAACCGCACCTTCTTCCATGGCAATATCTGAGATGGCCCAGTCTGGTATCGCAGCCGCTGCGGCGGCGGAAATTCCGGAAGGCGGTCGCCACGACCTGCGCCATGATCTCTCGCCGGACGCGCCGGAGATCGAGAATTACAGCGAAGGCGAAGGCGCGTTCGGCTATGCCCACTCCTACGAAACCGGCTCCCGCCTCGACGGGCCGGGCATCCGGGTCACGCTCTTCCTTTCCGGCTGCCCGCTGCGCTGCCAGTATTGCCACAATCCGGATACGTGGCGCCTGAAGGACGGCATGCGCATCCCGCTCGAACGCGTCGTCACCCGGCTCGGGCATTTCGCGCCGGCGCTGCGCTCGATGCAAGGGGGGCTGACCCTCTCCGGCGGCGAACCGCTGGTGCAGCCGGCGTTTTCGCGACGCATCTTCGCCGCGGCGAAGTCGTTCGGCCTGCATACCGCGCTCGATACCTCCGGCTACCTCGGCGATCGCGCAACGGACGAATACCTGAAGAGCGTCGATCTCGTCCTCCTCGACATCAAGTCCTGGGACCCGGACACCTATCGCCGCGTGACCCGGCAGGATGTCGCGCCGACCTTGCGCTTCGCCGAGCGCCTGGCGGCGATGAACAAGCCGGTCTGGGTGCGCTACGTGCTCGTACCGGGGCTCACGGACGATCCGGCCAATGTCGAGGGCGTCGCCAAATTCGTCGCACCGATGAAGAACGTCGAGTGGGTGGAAGTGCTGCCCTTTCATCAACTCGGTGCGTTCAAATGGAAGGAACTCGGCCTCGACTATCCGCTCGTCGATACGCCGCCTGCCCCCCCGGAGCTCCTGGCCCGGGTGCATGGGCAGTTCCGCGCCGCCGGCTGCAACGTGCGCTAAGCAAAGACGGGAGGCATCATGGACTTCATCAAGACCCTGCTCGAGCAGCAACCGCTGATGGCGCTGTTCCTGACCATCGCCCTCGGTTACCTCCTGGGTGAGGTCAACGTCAAGGGCTTCTCCCTCGGCGTGGGCGCGGTGCTCTTCGTCGCGCTCGCCATGGGCTGGTTCGCGCCCAAGTCGGTACCGTCACCGATGGTCGGCACGCTCGGCCTTGCGCTTTTCCTCTACGGCGTTGGCGTCCAGTACGGCAAGCAGTTCTTCATCGGCCTGGTCAGCCCCACCGGGCGCCGGGCAAACCTGATGGCGCTGATCGGCGTGCTGTCGGCGGGCGTGGTGAGCCTCGTGTTCGTGAAGACGATGGGCATCAATCTCGGCTACGCGCTCGGGCTGTTCGCGGGTTCGGGCACCAGCACGCCGACGCTGCAGGCGGCCATCGCCACGCTCGGCAACGACGATCCGGCGGTGGGCTATTCGGTTTCCTATCCCTTCGGCGTGGCGGGACCTATCCTGTTCCTCTACCTCGCATTCATGATCCTGAAGCCGAAGATCGAGGTGCCGACGGCCACGGGCCTCGAGATGCTCGAAATCGCCTTGCGCAACCCGGAGCTGTCCGGAAAGACTCTCGGTGAAGTGATGGCCGCGCTGCCCGCGGGCGTTCAGATCGCGGCCCTGCGTCGCGAGAGCCGCAACGAACCGGCCTCCCCCAACCTCGTCGTCGCGGAAAATGACGTCCTCCTCGCCGTCGCCCCCACCAAGGAGGCGCTCGCGCAGGCGAGCGCCTTCCTCGGCGAGGCCGCGCCCGGACGCCTCGTCATGGATCGCCGGGACCTCGACTACCTGCGCGTGTTCGCTTCCCGCCCGACCGTGGTCGGCCGGGCGCTGGGCGATCTCGACCTGCCGGGGGAGAAGGGGGCCGTCCTCATCCAGGTCCGCCGCGGCGATACCGACATCCTGCCGCGCCCGGATCTCGTCCTCGAGTTCGGCGACCGCGTCGGCGTGCTCGCGAATCGCGCTGATTTCGCGGCGATGCGCAAGTACTTCGGCGACTCGATCAAGGGCACCGCGGAATTCAGCTACATCTCCATCGGCATCGGCATGGCGCTCGGCTTCCTCATCGGCGCGATCCAGATTCCGCTGCCCGGCATCGGCAAGATCGCGATCGGGCTCTCGGGCGTCCTGCTGATGGCGCTCATCCTCGGCAACCAGCGCCGCACGGGGGGCATGAACTGGACCATCCCGCTTTCCGCCAACCTCGTCCTGCGCAACCTGGGCCTCACGCTGTTCCTGGCGCAGGTCGGCATGTCCTCGGGACCGAAGTTCGTCGCCACGGTCAGCGAGACCGGACTCATGATGCTGGGCCTGGGAGTGCTCGTGCTGATCGCGCTGGTCGTGCCGATCATGATCCTCGGGCTCCTCGTCTTCCGCATGCCCTATGACGAGGTCGCGGGCATCGTCGCCGGCGCCTGCGGCAATCCGGCGATCCTCGCCTACGCCAACAAGCTCACGCCGACCGATCGGCCGGACCTCGGCTACGCCATGATTTTTCCGGGCATGACCATCCTGAAGATACTTTTCGTGGACATTGTTCCGGCATTCTTCTGAACGACCCGACGCGTAAGCGAGGGCCGCATGCCTTGGGGAAATGCCGGCCTGAAAGGGCTCCCGGCCGGCTGGCCGGGCCATGTTCAGCGAGCGATGGGGCGGATCCCGGCGGGCGCTGACCTGGTCGCCAGTTCGCGGAGGAACCTGTCCATGTCCTCCCATTTTCCCCGCCCTTTTTCGGCGCGCCGCAAATGCGATTGAAGCGCTGCCCGACCAAGCGATTCCGCAGAATGACCGGATGGTTGACAACATTCGCCCATTCGTTAGAATATTAGCCTATGAGCCGCGAACTGAAAGACATCCTCTACGAACAAGTCGCCCGCGTCGGCAAGGCCTTGTCCAGCCCGAAGCGCCTCGAAATCCTCGAATTGCTCGCCCAGGGCGAAAAGACCGTCGAGGTCCTGGCCAACGAAGCCGCCATCGACATCAAGCTCGCCAGCGCGCACCTTCGCGTGCTCAAGGAGTCCCGCATCGTCGAGGTGCGACGCGATGGCCGATTCATGGCCTACCGCCTTGCCGGCGAGGATGTTGCCGGCCTCTGGGCCAATCTGCACGCCGTTGCCACAGAGCACCTCGTCGAACTCCAGATCGCCCTGGCCCGGATCCTCTCCGGTCCCGAGCGTCTCACCGAGGAAACCCGCATCAGCCTGCTCGACAAGGCGCGGCAAGGCGATGTCGTCGTGCTCGATGTTCGTCCCGAGACCGAATACCAGACCGGGCACCTGCCCCACGCCCGCTCCATCCCCATTTCGGAACTGAAGCGCCGTCTGGCCGAACTGCCCAAGGACAAGGAAATCGTCGCGTACTGCCGTGGCCCGTTCTGCCTGATGTCCAACGAAGCGGTGGCCCTTTTGAAGAAGCGTGGCTTCAAGGCCCGCAAGATCGGCGACGGTGTCGCCGAATGGGCAGCCGCCGGCCTGCCCATCGAGAACGAAGCCTGATCGGAGGTCGATATGCAAACCCTGTTCATCCTGAACGATCCCCCCTATGGTACCGAACGCAGCTACAACGGCCTGCGTCTTGCCAAAGCCCTCTCCAGGCAGGCTGACCAACAGGTCAAGGTGTTCCTGATGGGCGATGCCGTCGCCTGCGCCAAGGCCGGGCAGAAAGTACCCGAGGGCTACTACAACGCCGGGGACATGGTGAAGATGGTGGCCACGTCCGGCGAAGTCGGCCTTTGCGGCACCTGCATGACCGCACGCGGTCTTGCCGATGAGGAACTGGTCCCCGGCGCGGCGCGCCGTACCCTCGCCGACCTCGCGACATGGACCGCCGCGGCCGACAAGGTCCTGGTCTTCTGAGCAACCGCACACAAAAGGGAGCAGACATGTTCTTTCGGCAACTGGCCACCAAGGAGGCCACGCTTTCCTATCTTTTCGGCTGCGGCAGCTGCCATGTCGCCGTCGCGGTCGACCCGGTGCTGGGCGACGAGGAATGGTTCCTGGCCGAGGCCAGGAAGCAGGACGTCAAGATCACCCACGTGATCGATACCCATGTCCATGCCGACCACTACTCCGGAGGCCGCGCCCTGGCCGAGAAGTGCGGCGGCCTCTACTGCCTGCACGAGAGCAATGCCGGCCGGGTGCAATTCCCGTTCGAATCCCTGCGCGACAGGCAGCACATCGTCGTCGGCAATGTCGTCGTCGAGGTCGTTCATACCCCCGGCCACACGCCCGACAGCATCTGCCTGAGCGTCACCGACAAGCGCCGCGCCGATGCGCCGTGGTTCGTGCTGACCGGAGACACGGTCTTCGTCGGGGCTGTCGGCCGTCCCGACCTGGCCGGCAAGGAAAGGGAAATGGCCAGCGTGCTGTTCGACAGCCTGCATCAGCGCGTTTTCACGCTGCCGGGCGAAGTCGAGCTCTATCCCGGTCACACCTCGGGCAGTGTTTGCGGTGCCGGCATTTCCGGCAAGCCCGGCTCGACGCTGGCCTTCGAAAAGCGCTGGAACCCGCTGCTCAACATGGAACGCGATGCCTTCGTCGAGGCATTGACGCAAGAGATTCCGCCCAAACCCGCCGAGATGGAGCGCTGGGTCGCCGCCAACCTGGGCAACTGAGGTGAGCGTCGCCGACGACATCCAGCACGGCATCCGCGCAAACCTCGGCCAGTTCGCTCACCAGTTGTTCCAGGTGTTGCTGGTCGGCATGACCATCGGCATGATGCGCACGGTCGTGCCGGCCCTGGCCGAGAGTGAATTCGGCGTGCCGCGCGGCAGCTTCGCACTGCTGGTCGCCTTCGTCGTCGGCTTCGGCTTCGTCAAGGGCGCGCTCAATTTCGTCGCCGGACGGCTGGCCGAATCCTGGGGCCGGCGGCGCGTGCTGCTGCTGGGCTGGGTCACGGCCATCCCGATTCCTCTGCTGATCTACTTCGCGCCGTCGTGGGACTGGATCGTCGTCGCCACGCTGCTGCTCGGCGTCAATCAGGGCTTCACCTGGTCGATGACGCAGACCGCCAAGCTCGACCTCACCCGCCCCGACCAGCGCGGCCTTACCATCGGCTTCAACGAATTCGCCGGCTACATCGGCGTGGCCATCGCCGGCATCGCCACCGGCTATCTCGCCGCCGAACTCGGGCCGCGCACGGGTCTGCTGATCTTCGGCCTCGCGGTGATCGGCCTCGCGACACTGACCACGGCACTGTTCATCAAGGACACGCTGCCCTGGGCGCGCAAGGAAAAGCCGATGGCCGCTGCCACCGGCGAGGCGCTTCATCCGCGCTACCCGGCGGGGGTGTCGGCCAAACCCTCGACCGGCGAGATCTTCACCCTTGTCACCTGGCGCGACCGCCGCTTCTTCGCCATCTGCCAGGCCGGCCTCGTCGAGAAATTCGTCGATGCCCTGATCTGGGTGTTCTACCCGGTCTACCTGTACGGCAAGGGCGTCAGTCTTCCGGGTATCGGCTGGATCGTCGGCGTCTATGGCTTTACCTGGGGCGCGTCGCAGCTTGTCACCGGGCGCCTGTCCGATACCTGGGGCCGGCAGAAGCTCAACGTCGCCGGCATGTGGGTCTGCGGCGGCGGCGTCGCCCTGATGCTGCTCGGCGAGGGGGCCGCATGGTGGTCGTTCAGTGCCGCGGTATCCGGCCTGGGCATGGCCATGCTCTACCCGAATCTTTCCGCCGCCATCGCCGACATCTCGGCGCCGCACTGGCGCGCCTCGGCCATCGGCACCTACCGCTTCTGGCGCGACCTCGGCTACGGCATCGGCGCGCTGGGGCTGGGACTGGCGGCGGCTTCGACGCACTCCATCGAGGGCGCATTCTTGTTCGTCGCGGCTTCGATGGCGCTGTCGGGACTCGGGCTGGCGATACTCGGCGAGGAGACGCACCCGCGGCTGAATCCCGCTATCCACCACGTCGTTGGCCTCCCTCGAGGGGACTACCTCCGGGGCGCCCCCCAAGGGGACTACCTCCGGGGCGTCCCGCCAGAGCCGACATTTTCGGCACAGCCACGCCTGGAGGTGCGCGTGATCTCGCAAACCGTTCCCGGTGGCCGCTGCGGCCTTTACACCGGCTACGGCCAGGCACTGGCCCGGCATATGGGTGCCCGCTTCCAGCTTGACATCAGCGCCGAGCGCGATGCCCACGGCCACGGCTTCCCTTCGATCTGGATCAACGGCAGCCCGCTGCAACCCTCCGACGGCTTGATCGTGATGCCGAACGACATCATGGCGGTGCTGGGTGCGAACGGCATCGGTGCCGATGACGATCTAGGCCCGGCGCTCGACGCCGAGATCGCCAAAATGCTCCACGAGGGGGGATGATCGCCATGACGCCGCTGGTCCCGGTTTCCGGCAACGTCAATCTGCGCATCTCGGCCGTCTTCGGCCTGTTCGGCGTCATCGGCACCCATGGCGGCGCCCGTCGGCGTGCTGACCGGCATGGTCGGCACCCACGTCGCGCGTCGCGTGCACGGCGCGATGCTGATCCGCGAATTCGCGTGGTTCCTGGTGCTCGTGGCGAGTTACATTCTGCTGACGAGCGCGCTCGGCACCTGATGCGGGAAGAACACCGGAATGTGCGAATTATTCGGCTATAGCGGAGACAGGGAACAGAGCCTGGCCACCTGGCTCATGCCGTTCCGCACGCGTGGCGGCAGCGACAACCCGGACGGATGGGGCGTGGCCTCGTGGCACGGTCTGGATGCGGACGTCGTCAAATCCCCCAAACCAGGCGCCTCCAGCGAGCGTTTCGCGCAACTCGCAACGGAGCTGCGCACGGCGCTTGCCATCGCCCATGTGCGCCATGCCCGCCACCCGCCCGTACCCGGCATGCTCAATACCCATCCCTTCGTTCATGAATGCTGCGGCCGGCAGTGGGTCTTCGCCCACAACGGCCTCGTGCCGGAGGTGATTGCATGGGGAGACGCGGGGCGCCTCTGTCATCCGGACGGGGAGACCGATTCCGAACATGCCTTCTGCCATCTATTGACGGAGATCGCCGCAAGCTACGGCGGCGCGAAATCGTCGGCATGGATCGCCCATCTCGCCAAACTGGCGGAGAGGATTGCCACCCTGGGCAAGTTCAACTTCCTCCTTTCCGACGGCCAGGTCCTGATCGCCTATGGCCACGACCGCTTGCATCATCTCGAATTGGACGATGCACAAGACCGCAGAAGCATTGTTGCGACAGAGGCACTGACCGACGATGGCTGGCAGCTATTCTCGCCAGGCGAATTGCGGGTGTACCGCAACGGCGCTCTGCTCGCGCAACGCCTCGCCGACCAGCGGCATCGGTAACCGGGCTTCACTGCCCCAAATAGGGACATGCATCTTCCACGCCCCTCGATCCACGCCGCGGCCGTTGCCGTCGTCGGCCGCGAATTCGATGCCCCCGCAATCCTCTCCCAACTGCGTCCACCGATTGGAAGGAAGAAGCCATGACCGAAGGACTCTCCACCCGTTGCGTCCATGCCCGCGAGATCGACGACGCGCACGGCTCGCCGCCTACACCGATTTATACGACGACCACCTTCAAGATCCCGTCGACCGCCGACCGGCTCGACGTGGTGGATGACGTTTCATCCTTTCCTACCGTCGAGGTCACCGTGCGAAGAAAACTCCATTGCTTCTTCGTCGGCCTGGTGGCAGCCCTGAGCTCGATCGGAGTTCGTGCCGAATATCTTCCCAAGGCCGAGCGCGTGACGGATCAGGTCTTCGCCATCGTGGGCCCCCTGGGCCAACGCAGCGCCGACAACGACGGACTGAATGCCAACTATGGCGTCGTCGTGACCGCCTCCGGAGTGATCCTGATCGATTCCGGCGCAAGTCGCCTGGGCGCCGAAAAGATCGAGAAGGCCATCCGCGCCGTGACGGACAAGCCCGTGCGCTGGGTCATCAACACGGGCGGACAGGACCATCGCTGGCTCGGCAACGAGTACTTCGCCGGTCGGGGAGCGGAGATCATGGCCTTGAGCCGAACGGCAGCCAACCAGGCGCAATCTGCCTCGCAGCAAATGGAGGGGCTCGCGCGCTTCCTCGGCGATCGGCTGCAGGGAACGAAACCCATGCCGGCGAACAGCATCCTGGCCGGCGATGTGGCGACTATCGAGCTGGGAGGCGAATCGCTTTCCGTTCGTTATACGGACGCCCATTTCCCGGGCGACGCGATGGTCTACCTGCCCAAGCGGAAAGTCGTGTTCACCGGCGACCTGGTGTACGTCGATCGCATGCTCGGCGTCATGCCGGGATCGAGCGTGCGCAACGGGCAAAAGGCATTCAAGGTCATGGTCGGGCTCAATCCCGCATATGTCGTTCCCGGCCACGGGCGCGTTTGCGATCTGGCCAAGGCCCAGCGCGAAACCGGCGATTACTACGAATTCCTCGCGAACAAGGTCGGTGCGGCGGCGAAGGATCTGGAGTCCATGGATGATGTTCTGAAGCGCTACGCCGACCTGCCGCAGTTTCGGCGGCTCGAGAACTACGACAGCCTGCATCGGGCCAACATGAATCGAGCCTTCACCGAATTCGAGACGCAATAGTTCCCGACGGACCCGATCGTCCGCGCAGCGCGGGAAGTCATCCATGGTTTATTTCCGCTACTTTCGTTCCGGCAGAACCATCACTGCGTGACAGGAGTATTCTGTCCTCGTCGGGCCACGCAACTCAAGCGTCGACCCGATGCCTGCCGCGGCGCGTTTCGTCGCCGCGAGGATGAAGTGGGAGGGAATCATCATGACACCCCAGATACCCGAAACCGGGCCCGACTTCGACCGCACGCGCCTCATCGAGCGCCCTGACGGCTTCTACTGGCAGAGCACAGGCGGCGGCCGCGAATACGGCCCCTTCGCCAGCCTGATCGCCGCCGTGGAGGACATGGCGGTCACCGACAGCGGTGGCGACGACACCAGCCTGCAGGAGGCCGAAGAGGCCTTCGGCGTCGCCGAATGGCTCGATGCCGAAACCGGCGCGCCGGCCGAGGATTCCGTGCCCCGCCTCGAGGACCACTGACCCGGGCGGTTGCATTCGGCGTTCAACCTTTCTTCATGGGAGGTAGATCATGAACCAGCAAACAGCGAGCACCGGATTTCGTCCCGTCCGTCGCGACCAGTTGCGACAGGAACGCGTGCATGACACCTACAAGCTGAAGGAAAAACCGGCCGAGCCCTCCGTGTGTCCGGATTGCGGCGCCGTCTACCACGCCGGGCGCTGGCAATGGGGCGAGCGGCCGGCCGGCGCGCAGGCGGTCGTTTGCGCCGCCTGCCACCGCGTGCGCGACCGCTACCCGGCGGGCTTCGTCGATGTCGGCGGCGCCTTCTTCGCCGGCCATCGCGAGGAGATCGTCAATCTCCTGCGCCGCCACGAAGAGCGGGAAAAGGCCGATCATGCCCTGGCCCGCATCATGGCGGTCGAGGACACGGCGGATGGCGTATTGATCACCACCACCGACATCCATCTGGCGCGCGACCTCGGCGAGGCCCTGCACCACGCCTACCAGGGCGAGCTCGAGTTCCACTACAACGACGCCGAGAACCTGCTGCGCGTGCACTGGCGGCGCTAGGGACCAAGCCATGGCCGGGCCCGGCGCCTCCATCCTCGCCAGGGCGACGGAGGCCGAGCGCGCGGCGATGCTGCGCGACATCGTCGAGGAAGTCGGCTACACGCGGACGGAGATCGGCAAGGACGCCTTCGATGCCCGCATCATGGCTGCCATGGCCGGCGTGCCGCGGGAATCGTTCGTGCCGGAGTCGCACCGGCTGCTGGCCTTCGCCAACGGCCCCGTGCCGATAGGCCACGGCCAGACCATCTCGCAGCCCTACATCGTCGCGCTGATGACCGACCTGCTCGAGCCGCGCCCCGGGCACGTCGTCCTCGAAATCGGCACCGGCTCGGGCTACCAGGCGGCGGTGCTGGCCGGGCTCGTGCACCGGGTCTACAGCGTCGAGATCATCGCGGCGCTGGCCTCTGCCGCCGCAGGGCGCCTGGCCGGGCTCGGCTGTGACAACGTGATCGTCCGCCACGGCGACGGCTACCAGGGGTGGCCCGAACACGCTCCCTTCGACGGCATCATCGTCACCGCCGCCGCGCCGCACGTGCCGCCGCCGCTGGTCCAGCAACTCAAGCCCGGCGGCCGCCTCGTGATCCCGGTCGGGCTGCCCGGCTGCATCCAGCAGCTGTCGGTCATCGAGAAGAACGAAGAGGGCAGGACCAGCCAGCGCGACGTGCTGATGGTGGCCTTCGTGCCGCTGACCGGCGAACTTCGATGAGATGCGGCGCTAGAAGCGCTCGTCCTCGCGCAGGTAGCGCCACTGCCCGAGCGGCAGGTCGCCGAGCTTGACCTTGCCGATGCGCACGCGCTTGAGGCCCGTCACCCTGAGGCCGACGAGTTCGCACATGCGGCGGATCTGCCGCTTCTTCCCTTCTTTGAGGACGAAGCGCAGCTGGTCCTCGTTCTGCCAGCTCACCTTGGCCGGCTTGAGCGGCTTGCCGTCGAGCTCGAGGCCGTGGTTGAGCAGGGCAAGGCCCCGCTCGTCGAGGCGGCCCTCGACGCGCACGAGATATTCCTTTTCGATGGCGGAATCCTCGCCGATCAGCTGGCGCGCGACGCGGCCGTCCTGCGTCAGCACCAGCAGCCCGGTCGAGTCGATGTCGAGGCGGCCGGCCGGCGCCAGGCCCTGGAGCGATCCGGGACGGAAACGCTGCGGGTCGACTTCCATCTGGGTGCGCGGCCCGACCAGCACGACGGCCGGCTGGTGGCCGTCCTCGGCCTGGCCCGAGACGTAGCCGATCGGCTTGTGCAGCAGGATGGTGGCCTGGCGCGCCTGCTGCGCCTTGGCCTCGCCGGCGAGGACGATCACGGCGTCGGGGGCGGCGCGGGTGCCGAGCTGGTTCACGCGCTCGCCGTCGACGAAGACCAGGCCGCGCTCGATGTAGGCGTCGGCCTCGCGCCGCGAGCAGAGGCCGCGCTCGGCCATGAGCTTCGAGATCCGTTCGCCACGGTTGTCCGTGGTCGGCGCGGTGGCGGCGCTGGCGGTGGCCGTGGGAGCCGGGGCGGCGGCCCGCTTAACCACCCGAATCTTCGGGCGGCCTGGTGGCGGGGCGGGGTTATCATTCATGGCCCGGATTCTAGCGCCCCGCCATGCTCAGCTACCGCCACGCCTTTCATGCCGGCAACCACGCCGACGTGCTCAAGCACTTCGCGCTGGTGCAGTTGCTGCGCCACCTCAACCAGAAGGACAAGCCCTGGTGGTACGTCGACACCCATGCCGGCGCCGGCGCCTACGCGCTCGACTCGACCTACGCCAAGAAGAACGCCGAGTTCGAGGGCGGCATAAGTCGGCTCTGGCAGGACGCTGACCTGCCCGCCCCGCTGGCCGATTACGTCGACCAGGTCAGGGCGCTCAACCTCAACGGCCGGCTGCGCCACTACCCCGGCTCGCCGCTGATCGCCCTCAAGCTCGCCCGGCCCGACGACCGCCTGCGCCTGTTCGAGCTGCACAGCACCGACCACAACCTGCTCCAGCAGAACATGCGCGAAGCCGGCCACCGCGTCGCCATCCGCCAGGCCGACGGCTTCCTCGAGATCAAGTCGGTGCTGCCGCCGCCGCCGCGGCGCGGCCTGACGCTGATCGATCCGTCCTACGAGGACAAGCAGGACTACGTCCGCGTCATCGGTGCGCTCAAGGAAGGCATCAGCCGCTTCGCCACCGGCATGTTCATGGTCTGGTATCCGCAGCTGCAGCTCGGCACCGCCCACCAGTTGCCGGAGCGGCTGCGCAAGCTCGCCGACAAGTGGCTCGACGTCAGGCTCACGGTGCAGGCGCCCGCGCCCGACGGCTTCGGCATGCACGGCAGCGGGCTGTTCATCGTCAATCCGCCGTTCACGCTCGCCGACACGCTGCGGCAGGTGATGCCGGTTCTGGTCGATAAGCTCGGCCGGGACGGCGCGGCCGGCTATGCCCTGGATATGGCCGGCTGAGGACTCCGCGTGCGCGGCGTCCCTAGCGGACGGGTGGCACGAGAGGGACGAGGGGCTGGTTCAGCACCGGATAGGCCTGCCAGTCGCGGTAGTCGAAGTGCCACCACTCGTTGGGGTAGACGCTGAAGCCTTCCGCCTCCATGGCCGCGCGCAACCGGTCGCGCGCATCGCGCTGCGCCTGCGTCCCGCCGGCGTAATCCGGATGGGCCCGCTCGCTGAAGTCGTCGTAGGCGCTCGGCATCTCGACTTCCCGGTCGGTGTTCAGATCGAACAGCGTGACGTCGACCGCGGCGCCGCGGTTGTGGCGCGAGCCCTGCAGCGGATCGGCCAGATAGGCGCGGTCCCCGGGAAAACGGTCCCACATCGTCCGCGTCACCTGCCAGGCACGGTAGGCGTCGAGCACGACGAGGCCATAACCCTGGGCGCGCAGCCGTTGGTGCGCGCGCTGCAGGGCCTCCGCCGCCGGGCGCTGCAGCAGCGCGCGGGCGGCGGGATACATCGCCATCGACATGAAGTTGTTCGTCGTCGCGTAGCGGATGTCGAGCCGGAACCCCGGCTCGAACCCGGCGAGATCGACGAGGTCCGGCGCGGCGGTCGCCGCCGGCGATGCGGGTGGCGTATCCGGCGGGGGAACGGGGATGGTCTTCGCCGCGCCTTCCGCCCCCATGAAGACGGCCAGCACGCGCGCCGGCTCCCGGCCGAGATTGGTGCCGATGTGCGGGACCGCCATCGCCTCCATCAGCGCATCGCCGGCCCTGAGGGTCGTGCGCCTGCCCACGGCATATTCGACTTCGAGCTCGCCGGAGAGCAGGTAGGCGAACATCGGCGTGCCGTGGCGATGCCAGTCGGTGGAAGAGCCCGGGGCGATGTTCACGATGACGGCCGTGACCCGGGCCGGCGCCTGCTCCGGATAGCGCAGCGTTTCGCCGACAACGGTCTTGCCGGTCTCGATCAGGACCTGCAGCGGCGGGTAGTCGGCGCCGGCCGGCGCCGCTGCCAGGGTTGCGCACAGGGCGCCGGCGGCGAGGCCGCCCCGGAGGCTGAATCGTGGATTGCGTGGCGCCGGGCACATCGGGTCACCTGCCCTGTTTGCGATATGGCCAGTATTCCACAGCGGCCGCCGGCAGGGAAAGCACTTCTTGCCCGACGACGCGATTGCGTTTAGACTGGACGGTCCAGTCCAATCGGGTCACGCGCATGGGCCTCCCCGCAGAAGCCAGCATCACCGAAAGTCACGACAGCCGCACGCGGCTGATCGAAGCCGCCACCGCGGCCTTCCTCGAGGAAGGCTACCGTGCCAGCGTCGAACGCATCGCCGCGCGTGCCGGCGTCGCCAAGCAGACGCTCTACAACCATTTCCCGCGCAAGGACGACCTGTTCAGCGAGGTCGTCCGCCACGGCACCGCCTCGGTCCTGGTGTCGCTCGACGGCGACGGCGCACCGTTGCCGGAGCGCCTGCAGCGCTTCGCGGTCGCCTTCCGCAAGCGTGTGCTGGATGCCGAGGGCATCGCCTTCTACCGCGCCGTCGTCGCCGAGGCGCCGCGCTTTCCCGAGCTGACGACCGCCTTCTACGGCAGCGGACCGGCGCAGACCATCCGCCGCCTCGCCGCCGTGATCGCCGAGGCGATGGACGCCGGCGAACTCCGCCGCGACGATCCCGTTTTCGCCGCCGAGCAGCTGACCTCGATGCTGGTCGAAACCGAACGCACCCGCCGGCTGCTGTCCGACAAGCCGGCGCCGCCGCCCCGGCCTGCCGACGCGGCCCGCATCCTCGACGTCTTCCTGCGCGCCTATGCGCCCGATGCCCCAGACACCAAGCGGAGCCCACGATGAAAAACACCCTCCCCCCGACCGCTGCCCTGATCGCCATGCTGCTCGTCGCCGGCTGCGGCGACGGCGGCAAGAAGGCGCCCGCCGCCGGCGCCCCCGGCGGCATGCCACCACCCGAGGTCGACGTCATCACCGTCACCCCGGGCAACGCCACCATCACCCAGGACCTGCCGGGCCGGCTGCTCGCCGTGCGCTCGGCGCAGGTGCGCGCGCGCGTCGAGGGCGTGCTGGAGAAGCGCCTGTTCGCCGAAGGCAGCGACGTCGCCGCCGGCAAGCCGCTGTTCCAGATCGATCCGCGCACCTACCAGGCCGGGGCCGCGGCCGCCGAGGCAGACCTCGCCGCGGCCAAAGCGACCTTCGAGCGCTACAAGCCGCTGCTCGACATCAAGGCCGTGAGCCAGCAGGAATACGACGGCGCACTGGCCAGGTATAAGCAGGCCGAGGCTCAGCTTTCGAAGGCCAGGCTCGACCTCGAAAACGCCGTGCCGCGCGCGCCGATTTCCGGTCGCGCCGGCCGTGCGCTGGTCACCGAGGGCGCGCTGGTCGGCAAGGGCGAGGCCACGCATCTCGTCACCATCGAGCAGCTCGACCCCATCCGCGCCGAGTTCACCCAGACCTATTCCGATCTGCTGCGGCTGCAGCAGGCGGTCAAGGCCGGCAAGCAGAAGAAGGCGGACGCCGCCAAGGTCGAGCTCGTGCTCGAAGACGGCTCGATCTACGCCGCGAAAGGCCAGGTCCAGTTCACCGACCTCGCCGTCGATCCCAACAGCGGCTCGGTGATTCTGCGTGCCGAGTTCCCCAACCCGAACCGCGAGCTGCTGCCCGGCACCTTCGTCCGCATCCGCTTCCCGCAGGCCCAGCTCGACGACGCCATCCGCGTGCCGCAGCGCGCCGTGCAGGGCGGGCCGACGGGGCAACTGGTGATGGTCGTCGACGCCGAAGGCAAGGCCATGGCGCGCCCGATCAAGACCAGCGCGATGTCCGGCACCGACTTCATCATCTCCGACGGCCTCAAGGGCGGCGAGAAGGTCATCGTCAACGGCCTGCAGAAGGCCCGCCCCGGCACGGTCGTGAAGGCCGTGCCGTGGAACCCGGCGGCGCCGATCATGCCACCGCCCGCCGCCGGCGCCCCCGCTGCTCCCGGCGCTCCTGCCGCACCGCCTGCGCCCGCACCACAAGCCAAGCCCGCCGAAGCTGCCGCCGCGGCCAAGCCCGCGGAAGAGAAGAAGTAAGCCATGTTCGCCAATTTCTTCATCGACCGCCCCATCTTCGCCTGGGTCATCGCCATCATCATCCTGCTCGGCGGCGGCCTCGCCCTGCGCCAGCTGCCGGTTGCAAGCTATCCCGCCGTGGCGCCGCCCGCACTGGCCATCACCGTCAGTTACCCCGGCGCTTCGGCCAAGGTGGTCGAGGAAACCGCCGTTGCGCTGATCGAGCAGGAACTCAACGGCATCGAGAACCTGCTCTACATGGATTCGGCCTCGGAGCAGAACCTCGGCACCATCACCCTGACCTTCAAGGCCGGCACCAACCTCGACCTGGCCTCGGTCGAGACGCAGAACCGCATCAAGCGCGCCGAACCGCGCCTGCCCGAGGAGGCGCGGCGCCTGGGCGTGACCGTCGTCAAGTCGGCGCGAAACTTCCTGATGATCGTGGCGCTGTTCTCGCCGGACAAGACCCTCGACAACGTGGCGCTCGGCAGCTACGCGGCCGCCAACGTGCTCGAGAGCATCCGCCGCACCCCGGGCGTGGGCGAGGCCCTGCTGTTCGGCACCGAGTACTCGATGCGGATATGGATCAAACCGGAACGCCTGCAGTCCTTCGGCCTGACGCCGGCCGACCTCGCCAAGGCGGTACGGGCGCAGAACGCGCAGATCGCCACCGGCGAACTCGGCCAGGTTCCCGCCGTGCCCGGCCAGGAATACGCGGCCACCATCATCACCCAGGGACGCCTGATCACGGTCGAGGAATTCGGCAACGTCATCGTCAAGAGCGACGAGCGCGGCGCGACGGTGCGCGTCAAGGATGTCGCCCGCGTCGAGCTCGGCGCGCAGGACTACAACATCGCCGCCCGCGTCGACGGCCAGCCCACCGCCGCCATGGCCGTGCGCCTGGCGCCAGGCGCCAACGCGCTGGACACGGCCAAGGCGGTCAATGACCAGATGACCGAGCTGGCCAGGTACTTCCCGCAAGGCATCTCGTGGATGGTGCCCTACGACACCTCGACCTTCGTCGACATCTCGATCCGCGAAGTGGTGTGGACCCTGATCGAGGCGATGATCCTCGTCGTGCTGGTGATGTACCTGTTCCTCGAGAACATTCGCGCCACCTTCATCCCGACCATCGTCGTGCCGGTATCCCTGTTCGGGGCCATGATCGGCCTCTATCTGCTCGGCTATTCGATCAACGTGCTGACGCTGTTCGCCATGGTGCTGGCCATCGCCATCGTGGTGGACGATGCCATCGTGGTGATCGAGAACGTCGAACGCATCATGAGCGAGGAAGGCCTGCATCCGCGCGAAGCGACGCGCAAGGCCATGGGCCAGATCATCAACGCCATCATCGCCATCAGCGTCGTGCTCTCCGCGGTGTTCGTGCCGCTGATCTTCTTCGGCGGCACCGTCGGCGCGATCTACCGCCAGTTCGCGGTGACGCTGATCCTGACCATGCTGTTCTCGGCGGCGATGGCGCTGACGCTGACGCCGGCGCTGTGCGCCTCCCTGCTCAAGCACGAGGCGGGGGAGACGATGCCCACCACCGGCTTCTTCGGCTGGTGGAACCGCTTCTTCGCCGCCACCGTGCGCCGCTATGTAAGCGCCACGCGGCGCCTGCTGGGCCGGCCCGGCCGCTGGCTCATCGTCTATGGCACCATCCTCGCCGCCACCGGCTGGTTCTTCATGAAGCTGCCCGGCAGCTTCCTGCCCAGCGAGGACCAGGGCTACTTCCTCAGCATCATCCAGCTGCCATCGGGGGCGACGAACGAGCGCACGCTCGAGGTGCTCAGCACCGTCGAGAAGCACTACCTGGCGCAGAAGGAAGTGGCCCATGTCATCGGCGTCGCCGGCTTCTCCTTCTTCGGCCGCGGCCAGAACGCCGCGATCGCCTTCGTCCGCCTGAAAAGCTGGGACGAGCGGCCGGGCAAGGAGCACGAGGCCGACTCCATCGTGCAGCGCGCCAACATGGCCTTCTTCCGCATCAAGCAGGCCATGATCTTCGCCATCAACGTGCCGCCGATTCCCGAACTCGCCGCCGTCGGCGGCTTCGACTTCCGCCTGCAGGACCGCGGCGGCCTCGGCCGCGACAAGCTGATCGAGGCACGCAACATGGCGCTCGGGCTGGCCGGCAAGCAGCCGGCCCTGGTCGGCGTGCGCCCCGAAGGCCAGGAACCCGGACCCCAGCTCTACCTCGACGTGGACCGCAGCAAGGCCCGCGCCATGGGCATCGACCTCGGCGACCTCAACGACACCCTGCAGGCCACGCTCGGCACCGCCTACATCAACGACTTCGTGCGCCAGGGCCGCATCCTGCGCGTGCAGATGCAGGCCGAGGCCGACGTGCGGCGCACGCCGGACGACCTGCTGCGCCTGCCGGTCAAGAACGCGCGCGGCGACATGATCCCGCTGGCCGAGATCGCCTCGGCGAAGTGGATCATCGGCAGTCCCAAGCTGGACCGCTACAACGGGCTGCCATCGATGAAGATCGCCGGCAGCCCGGCACCCGGCCGCTCGTCCGGCGACGCCCTGGCCGCGATGGAAGAGGTGGCGAAGCAGCTGCCGCCGGGCATCGGCTTCGAATGGTCGGGCACTTCCTTTGAAGAGCGTCTCTCCGGCACGCAGGCGCCCTTCCTCTTCGCCGTCTCGCTGATCGTGGTTTTCCTCTGCCTCGCGGCACTCTACGAGAGCTGGTCGATCCCCTTCGCGGTGATGCTGGTGGTGCCGCTCGGCGTGTTCGGCTCGGTGCTCGCGGTGACCATGCGCGGCCTGCCCAACGACGTCTATTTCAAGGTCGGCCTCATCGCCATCATCGGCCTCTCGGCCAAGAACGCGATCCTCATCATCGAGTTCGCCCGCGAGTTGCAGGAACAGGGCATGGATCTGATCGAAGCGACGCTCGAAGCCTGCCGCCTGCGCTTCCGCCCGATCCTGATGACTTCGATCGCCTTCATGTTCGGCGTGCTGCCGCTGGCGATCTCGACCGGCGCCGGCGCCGCCAGCCGGCACGCCATCGGCACCGGCGTCATCGGCGGCATGTTCACCGCCACGCTGCTCGCGGTGTTCCTCGTGCCGGTGTTCTTCGTCGTCGTGCGGCGCATCTTCCCCGGCCACGCCCGCCATCACGTGGAGAAATAACTATGCCCCCCCACGCTCACATTCGTTCGCTGCCCCCCACCGGGGGGCGTATGTCTCCTTGGGGCGGCCCTGCGGAGACATTCCATGAATAAGCTGCTGCCCCTGTACGCCACGGCCGCACTCGCCCTCACCCTCTCGATCTCCGGCTGCTCGCTGGTGCCCGAGTACCTGCGCCCGGCGGCGCCGGTGCCGGCCGATTGGCCGACCACGACCAGCGCCGCCAACGGCAAGACCGCGCTGAAGTTCTCCGACGACTGGAAGGCCTTCTTCCCCGATGCCACGCTGCAGGCGCTGATCAGTACCGCGCTCGAGCACAACCGCGACCTGAAGATCGCCGTCGGCCGCGTCGACGAGGCCCGCGCGCTGGCAGGGCTGGCCCGCGCCGACCGCTACCCCACCGTCGACGTCAACGCCCAGCGCTCGGCCGGCCTCACGCCCGCCGACCTCTCCGGCACCGGGCGCGAACTCTCCACCCAGCGCTACGACGCCGCCTTCGGCATCACCGCCTTCGAGCTCGACTTCTGGGGCCGGGTGAAGGCGCTCGACGACGCGGCGCGCGCCAATTTCCTCTCCAGCGAATACGCCCAGCGCTCCTTCCGCCTGACGCTGATCAGCGACGTCGCCGCAAGCTACTTCAGCCTGCGCGAACTCACCTTGCGCACCGCGCTGTCCGAAGCCACGGCACTGACGCGCAAGGACAGCCGCCGCCTGATCGAGAAGCGCCGCGACGTCGGCCTCTCCGGCGACCTCGACTTCTACTCCGCCGACGGCGCCTGGCAGGCCGCGCGCGCCGAGACCGCCAACCTCGCGCGGCAGAAGGCCGCGGCGGAAAACGCCCTGCGCCTGCTGGTCGGCAGCAATCTCCCGGCCATCCTCGACGCGGCGACCGCGGCCGACGCGGCCTTCTCCCGCAGCGCGGCAAGCGAGGTCGCCGTGGCGCCGCCGCCGAGTTTCGCCCCGCCGGCCGAGATCGCCGTCGAGCTGCCCTCCGAGGTGCTGCTGCGCCGGCCCGACGTGCTCGCCGCGGAACAGAAACTCCTCGCCGCCAACGCCAACATCGGCGCGGCGCGCGCCGCCTTCTTCCCGCGCATCTCGCTCACCGGCGCCGTCGGCAGCGCCAGCCGCGAGCTGTCCGGCCTGTTCGACTCGGGCAGCGGCGCCTGGAGCTTCATCCCGCTGCTGAAGTGGCCGATCTTCGACGCCGGCCGCACCCAGGCCAACGTGGACCTCGCCGAGGCGCGCAAGGTCATCGCCGTGGCCGAATACGAGCGCACGATCCAGCAGGCCTTCCGCGAGGTCGCCGACCTGCTCGATGCGCGCACCCGCTACGCCGAGCAGCTCGCGGCACTCGAAGGCGCGGAGAAGTCGCAGGCCGAGCGGCTGCAGCGCGTCGATGCCCGCTATCGGGCCGGCGTCTCCAACTACCTCGAGCTGCACGATGCCCAGCGCGAACACTTCCTGGCGCAGCAAGCCATGCTGGCGACACGGCGCGCCTGGGCCGCCAACGCGGCCGGCCTCTACAAGGCGCTGGGCGGCGCCTAGCCGGTCCATGACGGTCGCCCCGCAGGACCTGATCTACTGGGTCGGCATGGCCGCCGTGGCGGTCACCGCCGTGACGGCCGTGCTCGAGACCGAGGACAAAGGCATGGATCTGGTCGGTGCGATCATCGTCGGACTGGCGGCCGGCCTCGGCGGCGGCACGCTGCGCGACCTGCTGCTGACGCGCCAGGTGTTCTGGCTCGGCGACCCCGCCTACCTCGTCTGCGGCCTCGTCGCCGTGGCGGCGACCTTCGTCGTCGCCCGCCGCGTCCGCCTGCCGGCGGGCGTGTTCGTGATTCCCGACGCCATCGGCCTGGCGCTGTTCACCGTCGTCGGCGCGCGCGTTGCCCTGGCGCTGGACGTGCCGTGGCTCGCGGCATCGCTGCTCGGCGTCGTCACCGGCGTCTTCGGCGGAGTGCTGCGCGACGTGCTGGTCAACGAGGTGCCGCTGGTGATGCGGCCTGGCACGCTCTACGCCACCGCCTCATGGTGCGGCGCGCTGGCGTTCATCGCCATCGAAACCCTCGGTGGCGGCGAGGCCGTGGCCATGGCGGCCGGCGGCCTCGTCGTGTTCGGCATGCGGCTGGCCGCCATCCGCTACCGGCTGCGGCTGCCGACCTTCCATTCGCGCGGGCCGAGCGACTGAGCGTTCGACGCGTCGCGCTCAACAAAAATCACGACTGACCACCTCGAGCCGACCGAGCAGTTCGCTGTGATCGACGAGGCGCTTCGCGATCAGATGCACCACCGCCCCTTCGCGCTGCAGCACGCCGAGCACGCCGAGCAGCCGACTGCCCAATAACGCCTCCCGCTGGCGCTCGGCCAGCTTCGCATGGACGATGACATTGGCGAGTCCGGTCTCGTCCTCGAGCGTCAGGAAGATCACGCCGCTCGCCGTGCCCGGCCGCTGGCGGCAGGTGACCAGCCCGGCGCAGCGCACCGGCCGGTTGTGTGGCAAGGCACGCAGCGCCGTGGCGTCGACGTAGCGCAGCGCGGCGAGCCGCGAACGCAGCAAGGTGAGGGGATGGCGGCCGAGCGTGAGGCCGAGGCGGGCGTAGTCGGCGATAATCTCCTCGCCCTCGCGCGGGGCCGGCAGTTGCGGCACCGCCTCCACCGTCGGCACGCCGAGGAAGAGGTCGCGCTGGAAGGGCACGGCGGCCGCCTCCCACGCCGCCGCGCGGCGATGGCCCGACAGCTGCGCCAGCGCGCCGGCGGCGGCAAGCCGCTCGAGGTCGCCGCGGTCGAGCCGGGCGCGGCAGGCGAGATCGACGAGGTCGCGCAGCGGCGCTTCACCTCGTGCCGCCGCGATGCGCTCGCCCGCGCCCTGCCCCAGCCCCTTCACCCGATGCAGCCCCAATCGCACCGCCGCGCCTGCGAGCGTGCTCTCCCAATCGCTCGCCGTGACATCGACCGGAAGAACCTCGACGCCGTGGCGGCGCGCGTCCTGCACCAGTTGGGAGGCCGAATAGAAGCCCATCGGCTGGCTGTTGAGCAGGCCGAGCAGGAAGGCCGCCGGCTCATGGCACTTGAGCCAGGCCGAGACGTAGACCAAGAGCGCAAAGCTCGCCGCGTGCGATTCCGGAAAGCCGTATTCGCCGAAGCCCTCGATCTGCCGGTAGAGGCCATCGGCGAACTCGTCCGGGTAGCCGCGCGCCCGCATGCCGGCCAGCAGCTTGTCGCGGAAGGGTTCCAGCCCGCCCTTGCGCTTCCATGCCGCCATGGCGCGGCGCAACTGGTCCGCCTCGCCCGGCGTGAAGCCGGCGGCGACCACCGCGAGCTGCATCGCCTGCTCCTGGAAGATCGGCACGCCCAGCGTGCGCTCGAGCACGCCGCGCACCGCCTCGGACGGATAGCTCACCGGCTCCAGTCCCTGCCGCCGCCGCAGGTAGGGATGCACCATGTCGCCCTGGATCGGCCCCGGGCGGACGATGGCGACCTCGATCACCAGGTCGTAGAAACGCGCGGGCTTCAGGCGCGGCAGCATGGCCATCTGCGCGCGCGACTCGATCTGGAACACGCCGACGGTGTCGGCCTTGCGGATCATGGCGTAGGTTGCCGGGTCCTCGGCCGGAATGTCGGCGATGGCGAGACGGCGGCCGCGCTTCGCCGAAACGCAGTCGAGTGCGCGCCGGATGGCCGAGAGCATGCCCAGCGCCAGCACGTCGACCTTCATCAGCCCGAGCGCGTCGATGTCGTCCTTGTCCCACTGGATAACGCTGCGCTCCGCCATCGCCGCGTTCTCGATCGGCACCAGGCGGTCGAGCCGCCCACGAGCGATGACGAAGCCGCCGACGTGCTGCGTCAGGTGCCGCGGAAAGCCCTTGAGTTCGCCGGCCAGCCACAGCCACTTCCGCACCCGCGGGCTCTCCGGGTCGAGCCCCACGGCAGCAAAGCGCTCGGGCCAGTCCTCCCGCCGGTCCCACCACGACAGGCTGGCTGTCAGCGCGTCGATGGCGGCGAGGTCCATGCCCAGCGCGCGGCCGGCGTCGCGCAGCGCGCCCTTCGTCCGGTAGGTGATCACGGCCGCGGCCAGCGCCGCGCGGCTGCGACCGTACTTGGCGTAGATGTACTGGATCACCTCCTCGCGCCGCTGGTGCTCGAAATCGACGTCGATGTCCGGCGGCTCGTTGCGCTCCTTCGAGACGAAGCGCTCGAACAGCATCGAGGCGCGCGCCGGATCGACCTCGGTGATGCCCAGCGCGAAGCACACCGCCGAGTTCGCCGCCGAGCCGCGCCCCTGGCACAGTATCCCCGCGCGCCGCGCGAAGCCGACGATGTCATGCACCGTGAGGAAATAGGCCTCGTACTGCATCTCGGCGATCAGCGCGAGTTCGTGCCCGACCTGCGCGCGCACCTTGTCCGGAATTCCGCCCGGATAGCGGCGCAGCAGCCCCGCCCCGGTCTCGGCGCGCAGGTATTCGGCCGGGGTCATGCCCTTGGGCACGATTTCCTCGGGATACTCGTAGCGCAGCTCGTCGAGCGAGAAGCTGCACAGCGCGGCGACCTTCAGCGTCTCGGCCAGCAGCCCGGGCGGATAGAGCCTTGAGAGCCGCAGCCGGGACCGCAGGTGGCGCTCGCCGTTGGGAAACAGCGCGTGGCCGGCGCGATCCACCGTGGTCTTGAGACGCAGGGCGGTCAGCGCATCCTGCACCGGCCGGCGCGAGCGCGCGTGCATATGCACGTCGCCGGCCGCGACCAGCGGCAGGCCCAGCGTTTTCAACTGCGCGAGCCGCTCGGCATCGTCGGGCGCGAGATGGCGCCCGAAGGCGATCCAGCAGCGGTCCGGGAAGCGTTCGGCCAGCCAGCGCGCATCGGCCCCGGTGGCATCTGCCGGCGCCACCCACAGCGCGATGCAATCGGGAATCCCCTGCGCCAGATCGCCGCGCGTGAGGCGATAGGCGCCCTTCTCCGCGCGTCGCCGCCCCAGCGTCACCACCGCCGAAAGGTTGCCGTAGCCGGCGCGGTTCATCGCCAGCAGCACCAGCTTCATGCCGCAGGCGAGCACGACTTCGGTGCCGACGATCAGCCTGAGCCCCGCCGCCTTCGCCGCCAGGTGCGCCCGCACCACGCCGGCGAACGAGCACTCGTCGGTGATCGCCAGTGCCGCGTAGCCCAACTCGTGCGCACGCCCCACCAGTTCCTCGGCGTGCGAAGCACCGCGCAGGAAGCTGAAGTTGGAAAGGCAGTGGAGTTCGGCGTAGGCGGGAAGCATGGGCGTCCCCGGCGCGGAATCAAAGTGCAGAGCGAAGGCCGTACAGCATGACCAAAAGGTCGAATTTCGTCAGCGAGAGCTGCCGATCCTCATGGCATCGAGATCACCTTGCCACTCCAACTTGCCGCGGGATCGGCGCATTTCTGCCTGTCGGGTCAGTTGAAGGAGAGTGCGCAGTCCGAGCTCGATGGCCTCCCGCTTGGTTTTCGCTCCGGTCACACGAAGGGCTTCCTTCATCAACCTGTCGTCAATCACAACGGTGGTACGCATGACGTACAGTTCCTTAATTTACCTACGGCTGGCTTCGGCATGCAGTTTCAGTCCCAGCGCGCTGACAACCCGAAGCACAGTATCGAAGCTGGGGCTGCGCTCGCCCGAGAGCGCCTTGTAAAGGCTCTCTCGGGACAAGCCGGCATCCCGCGCTACCTGGCTCATGCCCTTGGCTCGAGCAATGTCGCCCAGCGCCTTGGCGATGAACGCGGCATCACCATCGGCCTCTTCGAGGCAAGCCTCGAGATACGCCGCCATCTCCTCGGGCGTCCGGAGGTGCTCGGCGACGTCATAACGAGTGGTAGTGGTCCTGGCCATCGTGGCTACTCCGAAAGGTCGCATGCGAGGCGCAACGCCGCCTTGATGTCCCGGGCCTGGGTACTCTTGTCGCCACCAGCTAGCAGTATGATCAACTCGCGCCCTCGTTTCGTGAAATAAACCCGGTAACCGGGTCCGTAATTGATCCGCAATTCGGAGACGCCTTCGCCGACAGGCTCCACATCCCCAGGATTCCCTGACGCCAGTCGTTCGATCCGCACCTGAACGCGCGCCCTCGCCTGAAGATCGCGCAGGCCATCGAGCCAGCGGGCGAAGACCTCGGTCTTGCGAACCTCAATCATGATGAAATGTATCCCCCTGGATACACCCTGTCAACGGCGACGACAAAATCACGCGACGCCCCTCCCACGTCGAGCGGGCTGACCACTCCTCGCCCACCCCGGTTCAGCACATGGGTGTAGATCATGGTCGTCGACACGTCGGCGTGGCCGAGCAGCTCCTGCACCGTACGGATGTCGTAGCCGCCTTCGAGCAGGTGGGTGGCGAAGGAATGGCGCAGGGTGTGCGGCGTGGCCGGCTTGACCAGCCCGGCTTCGCACAGGGCCTGCTTGATGGCGCGCTGGATGCCGTGGTCCAGCAGGTGGTGGCGACGCACCGCGCCCGAGCGCGGGTCCGTCGACAGCGTCGCCGACGGGAACACGTATTGCCAGCCCCATTCCCTCCCCGCCCCCGGATACTTGCGGTCCAGCGCATAGGGCAGGCCGGTCTCGCCGCCACCATCGCGCAGGTCCTGCTCATGCAGTGCCAACACGCGCGCCAGATGATCCCGCAGCGGCCCGGCGAGCGTCGCCGGCAGCATGGTCACCCGGTCCTTGAAGCCCTTGCCGTCGCGTACCAGGATCTCGCCGCGCGCGAAATCCACGTCCTTCACGCGCAGGCGCAGACACTCCATGATGCGCATGCCCGTGCCGTAAAGCAGGCTCGCCACCAGCCAGTGCGTGCCCCGCAGCCGCCCGAGCAGCGCCTGCACCTCGTCGCGCGTCAGCACCACCGGCAGCCGCTTCGGCGCCTTGGCCTGCTGCACGTTGTCCAGCCACGGCAGCTCGACCTCCAGCACCTCGCGGTAGAGGAACAGCAGCGCGCTCTTGGCCTGGTTCTGCGTCGAGGCGGCCACCCGTCCCGCCACCGCCAGATGGGTCAGGAAGGCCTCGACCTCGCCCGCTCCCATGTCGCGCGGATGCCGCTTGCCATGATGCCGAATAAATCGTCTAATCCAATCTACATAAGCTTGCTCGGTCCGCAGGCTATAGTGCTTCAGACGAATCTTCCCGCGCACCTGGTCGAGCAGCCGGGGCGCAGAAAGCGAGCCGGACGGTGAAATCAGCGCATCCATCATTAGGTCCCCCTAAATTCCGACAACCCATTGATGGAACAAGCATAGCACAAACTACTGTATTTTTATACAGCCACCCGTCGGAAAGTTTTCCGACTTTTAGGCACTACACATTACGTTGGGCCTCTTGATGAGCGGATTGACATAGCGTACGCGAAAGCGTACCGTATTAGCTCCAAGAGAAGGAGATTAAACATGGCAACCCTTACTGCGAGTGAAGCCCGCGCCAACCTGTATCGCCTCATCGACCAGACGGCTGAGTCACATCAGCCGATCCACATTGCCGGAAAGAGAACCAGCGCGGTTCTCCTCGCTACCGAGGATTGGGACGCGATTCAGGAAACGCTCTATCTGCTTTCGATTCCTGGCATGCGCGAATCAATCAAGGAGGGTATGGCTGAGCCTCTTGGCAAGAGTGCCAAGGAGCTTAAGTGGTGAGTTGGCACGTCCTCTACTCGAAGCATGCGCAGAAGGACGCGAAGAAACTGGCGGCGGCCGGCTTGAAGGACAAAGCGAAGGAACTACTAGCTGTTCTCGCTGCCGATCCCTTTCAAAACCCGCCGCCGTACGAAAAGCTCGTAGGCGACTTGGCCGGTACCTACTCGCGACGCATCAACATCCAGCACCGGTTGGTTTACGAGGTGTTTGCCAAGGAGCGCGTTGTCCGTGTGCTTCGCATGTGGTCGCACTACGAATAGAGGCCCAACCCATCGTTGCAGGGGACGCTCCGCCTATCGGCGCCGCATCCCTGAACCAGGACGTTGGACGTCACAGCCCGGCAATGCCTATCAACGCCGTAACGCCAGGCCTCCGCCGAGCGACGATTTAAGAGGAGAAACGTAGATGGCTACAGGTACAGTGCGACTGCATCGTGTGCTCCGCGCGCCTCCGGAGCGTGTGTATCGGGCGTTCCTGGACGTCGACGCAATGGCAAAGTGGATACCGCCATACGGCTTCACCTGCAAGGTTCACCACATGGATGCCAAGGTCGGCGGCACCTTTCGGATGTCGTTTACCAATTTCACATCAGGGAACGGCCACTCCTTCGGTGGCGAGTATCTCGAACTTGTTCCTCACGAGCGGATTCGCTACACCGACAAATTCGACGACCCGAACTTGCCGGGAGAGATGAAGGTGACGGTCGCCTTGACGAAGGTGTCCTGTGGCACCGAGATCAACATCATGCAAGAAGGGCTGCCTGAAGTTATTCCCCTTGAGATGTGCTACCTCGGGTGGCAGGAATCCCTTGCGCAACTTGCAACGCTCGTCGAACCCGAGATCCCCGGCTAACACGCGACCTTCGCCTTCGAGCGCCGGCCATGAGGGCCGCTGGCCGTCGTCTCGCCGAACCTGCGCGAAAAGTCGCGCCGGTCGCCGACTGCAGGCGTTAGACTCCGCCATGCCTTTCCCGCAGCGCCGTTGATGCAGCGCGCTTTCCAGGTGCCGCATCCCTGATCCAGCAGACCTCGCAGCCGCTGTTCCCATCAACCATCGCAGGAGGCATCCCATGACGTTCATCGAATCGCTTCGCACCTGCTTCTCGAAATACGCGGACTTCAACGGGCGCGCTTCCCGCCCGGAATTCTGGTGGTGGACGCTGTTCACCTTCCTGGTGTCGATGGCGACCGGCATCGTCAGCGAGATGCTGTCGGGGCTGTTTTCGCTGGCGGTGCTGCTGCCCTCGCTCGCGGTCGGAGCCCGGCGGTTGCACGACACGGACCGCAGCGCCTGGTTCCTGCTGCTCTGGTTCATTCCGGTGATCGGTTGGCTCATCCTGCTGTTCTGGGCGATCCAGGAAGGCAGGGAGCCCAATCGCTATTCATAGCCCGAGCAAGGTCGCATTCCCTGCCGCTGCGCTCAGGCGAACCAGCCGTGAAGGTACCAGCCGCCCGGCGCGCGCAACTCGCGGAAGATCCAGGCCCAGCGCGAGTCGGCGGTGAGCGCGACGAAGTAGTCGCGGCGGACGTCGCTGAAGAGTTCGCCTTCCCCCTTCGCTTCCCCTGACTGCCACCAGCCGGACTCGATGCGCTCGGGGCCGGCGAGCAGGCGCAGCGCGCCGCGGCGCCAGGGCCGGCCATCGACCTCGGCCAGCGCCTCGGGCCGTTCGAGCAGCCAGAAGGGGCGCGGCGGCGCGGCGATGACGCCCGCCGCCGTGCCGCCGGAGCGCCCCGCAGGAAGTACCCTTGGGGTGCAGACTTTTCGGGTGGCGCATTCCGGGCGGTGATCGGCGTGCGGCGCGAGGCCGTAGACGCTGTCCTCGCCGAGGCGCGCGCGCAGCCGCTCGACCAGCGCGGCCATGGCCGTGGCGGCGAGGCTGCCGCCGCCGAACAGCGCGCCGTTCTTCCCCGGCAGGGCCTCGACGGTTTCGGCCTTGAGGCGCAGCGCGGCGACCGGCGCCGTCAGCGCCAGGCGCTCGAGCCGCTCGCGCAGCACGCGCTCGAAGCGCCGGGAATCACGTGTCGCTTCGGCGAAGCGCAATACGAGGTGCGTGGCCTCGCGCGCCGAGTGGGCAAGCTCGAGCACGCATCCATCGACGCCGCCCTGGCGCAGTTCGAGCCAGCCGGCGAGCGCCGCGGTGAGGCGCCGTGCGACGAAGAGCAACGCGGCGGCGGCCTCGACCGGGGCCGGCATTTCGATCTGCTGCGAGAATTTTTCGGGGAAGGCGAAATCGGGCCGGGGGTCGGCGGCCTCGCCGTAGGCGCGGGCGATGGCGAGCACGGCTTCGACCCCGTGCGGCGCCAGTCGACGAGCGAGGCCGTCG
>NZ_BHVV01000007.1 GCF_003865015.1 Sulfurisoma sediminicola
CACCCGCGGCGTGACGCCGCCGGCCCAGAACGCCAACGCTTCAAGCTGGTCAGGCGGCTGCGCAGGCGGCAGGTGCAGCGCGAGCCACAGGGGCGGTGGGGGATGATGGGACATGATCGCGCCAGGCGGAAGGGCGCGGCACGGCGAGGACGATGTCGCCCGCCAGCGGCGGCCCGCGCCGCTTGAGGACATGGACGGAGAGCGCGCCCTGCGGGCCGGCAGCGAGCGCGAGGCGCAGCGCAGCGGCCGAGGGCTCGTCGGCACGGGAGAGCGGGCGGAACAGGAAGGCGGCAGCCCCGCCCTGCCCGCCCTGGCTGGCGGCGACCTGCAGCCGGCGCACGGCGCGGCTGTCGGCGGCGGCGCTCCAGCACAGCACCGCCTGCGGCGCGCCGCTCGCGAGGGCCTGCTCGGCGGCCCAGAGGGCGTCGCGGCTGCCGGCCGGCGAGACCACGGCGAGGTGCTCGAGGTCGATGCCGGCGGCGGCACATGCCGGCGCGTGCAGCGCAAGATTGGCATCGGGCGGCGCGATGGCCAGCACCCAGTCGCCGCCGGCGCGCAGCAGCCGCAGCGCCGGCATCAGCAGCGAGAGCTCGCCGAAACCCTGGCCGTCGACGAGGATCTCGGTCAGCGCCCCGCGCGGCCAGCCGCCGCCGGGAAGTTCGCGGTCGAGCTCGGGAAAGCCGCTGGAAAAACCCGGTGCCGGCGCCACGGCGAAGGCATCGCCGCGGCGGATGTCGGGCCGTTCGAGAACGGCAGCAAGGGAGCCCATCAGGAGATCCTGCCGTTGCGGATCAGCCCCACCGCGAGGCCCTCGATCTCGAGCGGACCATCGACGACGATGGGCGAGTACTCGGGGTTCTCGGCGATCAGCTCGACGCGATTTCCCTTCTTCTTCAGTCGCTTGACCGTTACTTCATCGCCGAGCCGGGCGACGACGATCTGGCCGGAGCGCGCCTCGCTGGTCTTGTGCACGGCGAGCAGGTCGCCGTCGAGGATGCCGACGTCGATCATGCTGTTGCCGCGGACCTTGAGCAGGTAGTCGGCGCGCGGCGAAAACAGCCTGGGATCGAACTGGATGCGGCCGAGCTGGTTCTCGACGGCGAGGAGGGGGCTGCCGGCGGCGACCGAGCCGATCAGCGGCAGGCCAAGCTGCTCGACGAGGCGGATGCCGCGCGCGGAAGCCGGCTCGAGCACGATGGCGCCCTTCTTCGCCAGCGCCTTGAGGTGCTCCTCGGCGGCGTTGGGCGAGGCGAAGCCGAAGGCGTTGCAGATCTCGGCGCGCGTCGGCGGCGCGCCGAGCACCTCGAGGGTGCTGCGGATGAAGTCGAGGATTTCCTGTTGCCGGGGGGTAAGCTTGACTGACATGGGGGCCTCCGTTTTCGCGATGACTGTATTTTTATACAGTATTCGTGAAAAATGCAAGCCCTGCCGTAAACCCTGCCGCAAGCCCAGCCGTTTACTTCATGCTGTGGAATAATCGAACGGTATCCGCAAACCCCAGGAGAAACGCCATGTCCTCGCTGCGCCACCACATTCTCGTCCTCGCCCTCGCCGCGACCCTGCCCGGCCTCGCGCTGGCCGATGCCTGCAAGCCCGATTGCGGCAAGGTCGAAAACGTCAACAAGACGACGCACGAGGGCGAAGGCAGCGGCCTCGGCGCCGTCGCCGGCGGTGTCGTCGGCGGCCTGGTCGGCAACCAGATCGGCCAGGGCCGGGGCCGCACGGCGGCCACCGTCGTCGGCGTGGCGGGCGGCGCCTATGCCGGCCACCAGATCGAGAAGAAGACCAAGAGCAAGGACGTCTATACCGTCACGGTCAGGATGGACAACGGCCAGACCACCCGCTACGAGTACGAGAGCAGCCCCGGCTTCGCCGCCGGCGACCGCGTGCAGATCGTGAACGGCAAGCCGCAGCGCTACACCGGCAAGTAAGACGCCCGCCCCCTTCGCCCCCCTCACGGGGGATTCGATACTGCTCGCTTCGCTCGATAACGAAGGGGCGCGTCATGGAACTATCGGAGCAGATTGCGCCTTCGGCGCGTGCCGCTTCCCCTTGTGGCGGCACGGCGGGAAAGCTGCTTTCAGGCTCCCACTCAGCCCTCGCAGGGGCCTCTAACGGGATGCCGGGCGACGGGCCGGCGCGTTGACGAGGACGATGCCGGCCACCACCAGCGCCGCCGCGAGCCCGAACAGCAGGCTCATCGGCTCGCCCAGCAGCAGCACGCCGAAGGCGACGCCGAACAGCGGCGTGAGGAAGGCGAACACCATCAGCCGGCTGGCGAGATATTTCGTCAACAGCCAGAACCAGGCCAGGTAGCTGGCGAAGGCGACCACCACGCCGAGATAGAGCAGCGCCAGCAGCACCGCCGGCGTCAGCTCTCCCCTGATCCCCTCCTCCCCGGCCAGCCACGAGAGCGGCAGCGCGACGACGGCCGAGACCGCGAGCTGGTAGAGCAGCACCTTGGCGGCACTGATGCGCGCCAGCGGCGTGGCGCGGATGGCGACGATGGTCGCGGCCCAGAAGATCGCCGCCAGCAGGCCGAGCAGGTCGCCGATCCAGCGTTGCGGCATGGACGCCGTGGCGCCCCAGCCCTCGCCGAATGCGACCGCGATGCCGAGGAAGGCGAGCAGCACGCCCGCACCATGGCGCCAGCCGATATTCTCTCCCGGCACGAAGAGATGCAGTCCCAACACGGTGAAGCACGGCGCGGTGTAGAGGAACACCACCATGCGCGAGGCGCTGGTGTAGCCGAGGCCGACGAAGATGCAGATGAACTCGAGCGCGAACAGCGCGCCGGCCAGCAGCCCCGGCCGGAACGAACCGTCGCGAGCGGCCAGCGGCTGGCCGCGCAGGCGCATCCAGAGGAAGACCAGCACCGCTGCGATGGCGGAACGCAGGCCGACCTGCAGCAGGGGACTCACGCCGGCGCCGGCGATCTTGATCGCCACCTGCTGGAATCCCCAGACGGCGCAGAGCAGCACCATCAGGGCGAAGGCGGCGGGGCCGGGGGCGAGGCGGGCGTTCATGCCGGTATTGTCGCGGGGAAACCGAAGCCGCCGGCGGCGAAGGCCGCGGGATCGAGCGGCACCGCGCCGGGCGACCAAGTATCGAGATACGCCCGCACTTTCTGCGCCGAGCCCGGCTCGCGTTCGAGGGTCAGGGCGGGCACGCCGAAGGACTCGGCGACGATGCGCGCGTGCAGGCTGGTGGCGATGCAGCCGCGGCTGGCGGCGATCAGCGCGCAGATGTCGCGCACATCGAGCGACTCGAAGATGCGCACCGGCACGGCGAGCCGCGAGGCCAGGCGTTGATAGGGTTCGAGATCGTCGTGCCAGGGCGCGGCCCCGGCGCGGAACAGCACCACGGGCAGGCCGATCAGTTCGAGCCCGCGGGCGAAGGCCGCCAGCGTGGCGTCGTCGCCGCACTCGGCGGCGAACTGCACCGCGAGGTAGCCGGATGGGAACTCGGGCAGGCGACGAGCCCTGAGCGTCGGGCCGAACAGCGCGGCGATGCGCGTGACAGGGTCGGGCACCAGAGGAGCAACGATGCCGGCGGCGGCAAGCTCGCCTTGCGTGGCGCTGTCGCGCACCGTGACGAAGTCGGCCGTGCGCAAGGCGGCGAGCACCTCCTCGCGAAAGGCCGCGTCGCGCGCGGCGAGGCCGACGCCGCCGACGGCATGGAATTCGACGCGCGAGCCGGCAGGCAGGCGCGACTTGCCGACGACGTAGGGCGCCGCCCTGCCCCAGCGCAACCCGGGTTGGCCCAGCATCCAGGCGGCCTGCGCGGCGTCGCAGTCGAGGAGTTCGCCGCCGACGTGGATCAGGCGGATTGGTTCGCGCAGCGAGGCGAGCGCCAGGACGCGCGGCCCGCCGAAAGATGACATGTCTCGCTCGGCCAAGCCAGCCGCCGTCACGGCAGCGCCGACTTTTTCGGCGGCCACGGCGGCGAGCAGGATGTCGCCGAGGTTGTGGCGGTCGAAGGCGCCGAAGAGGACGGTCTTCAAGTCGCCTCGAGCGGCGGCAGGCCGTGGCGGCGGCGCGCGTCGTTGCAGGCCTCGTCGCCCTGGCCGACGGCGGCCAGCGCGCCGAACTCGCGGCAGGGGCTTGGGCGGAACTCGTAGATGGCGCAAGAAACGTCCCGGCCGATCTCGCCGCGCAGGGCGGCGCAACGGACCGGCGCCGCGCCGGTGCCGCGCATGCAGGCCATGACGGCGGTGACCTGCTCGGTCAGCGCGGCCGGCACGCAGCCGCCCAGGTCATCGAGTTCGCCGCGGTGGAAGGTGACGCGGTAGGTGGCGCAGCAGGCGCCGCAGGACTGGCAGGGATTCAACGCCAATCAGAACAACATCCGGCCCAGCCACCAGGCGATGGCCGCGATCAGCGCCGTGGCCGGTATGGTCAGGATCCAGGCCCAGACGATGCCGCCTGCGACGTTCCAGCGCACCTTGCGGATGCCGCCGGTCGAGCCGACGCCCATGATGGCGCCGGTGATGGTGTGGGTGGTCGAGACGGGAATGCCCAGCGCCGTGGCGAGGAACAATGTCGCCGCGCCGGCCGAATTGGCGGCGAAGCCGCGCGGCTGGTTGAGCTTGGTGATCTTCTGCCCCATGGTCCGGACGATGCGCCAGCCGCCGAACATGGTGCCCAGGCCCATGGCCGTGTAGCAGGAAGCCACGACCCAGCCGGGCACGCCGTCGTTGCCGCTGGAAAGGCCGGCGGCGATCAGCAGCATCCAGATGATGCCGATGGTCTTCTGCGCGTCGTTGCCGCCGTGGCCGAGGCTGTAGGCGGCGGCGGAAAGCAGCTGCAGCCGCCGGAACAGGCGATCGACCTTGCGCGGCGTCTGCCGGTTGCACAGCCACGAAACAATGACCATGAGGATGGCCCCCATCACGAAGCCGAGCAGCGGCGCGATGAAAATGAAGGCGACGATCTTGCCGACGCCCGCCCACACCAGCGACGAGGGGCCGCTCTTGGCCAGCGCCGCGCCGACCAGACCGCCGACCAGGGCGTGCGACGAGCTCGACGGAATGCCGTAGTACCAGGTGATGATGTTCCAGGCGATGGCGCCGATCAGCGCGCCGAAGACGACGTAATGGTCGACGATGTTGGCGTCGATGGTGCCCTTGCCGATGGTGCCGGCGACCTTGAGCTCGAAGATGAAATAGGCGACGGCATTGAAGAAGGCCGCCCACAGCACCGCCTGGCCCGGCTTCAGCACCCGGGTCGAGACGATGGTGGCGATGGAGTTGGCGGCGTCATGGAAGCCGTTCATGAAATCGAACGCCAGTGCCAGGAACACCAGCAGGATGATGACGCCGAGACTGATTTCGAGGCCGGCCATGGCCAGTTACGAATTCTCGAGGACGATGCCTTCGATGATGTTCGCCACGTCCTCGCAGCGGTCCGTGATCAGCTCGAGCAGCTCGTAGAGCTCCTTGAGCTTGATGAGCTGGCGGGGGTCCTGCTCCTCGCGGAACAGCTTGGCCATGCCGGTGCGCATGGCGCGGTCGGCGTCGGACTCGAGGCGGTCGATCTCCTCGCAGGTCTTGAGGATGGCGGGGCCGTTGTCCATGCTGTTGAGCAGCAGCACCGCCGAGCGCACGCGCTCGCAGCAGGAGACGCAGATGTCGGAAAGGTGGCAGGCTTCCTGGGTCAGCCGGCGCACGTCGTAGAGGTAGATCGACTGGGCGACGTCCTGGATCAGGTCGAGGATGTCGTCCAGGTTGGTGATCAGCTTGTGGATCTCGTCGCGGTCGAGCGGCGTGTTGAACGTGGTGTGCAGCAGCGCCAGGGTGTCGTGGGTGATCTTGTCGGCCTGGGTCTCGATCTCGTCGATGGCCTTGGCATGGTCGGCGACGCCGTCCTTGTTGTCGACCAGGTCGTCGACCAGTGCCCCCAGCTCCCGCCCCCCCTTGACGATCAGTTCGGCGTGAGCGTTGAAGAGATCGAAGAACTTGCCCTCCTGGGGCATCAGCTTGGAAAACATGGCGCGATCACGAGGTAACGAAACCGGGGCATTCTAGCAGGGGCGGCAGGGTCTTTCGGCCCGTGCGCTAGAATCGCTTCTCGCTCCCCGCCATAAGTCCCCATGAAACGCACCCGCTTCTCCCGCCGCAACAAGCAGACCCCCGACACCGAGCAGCTCATTCGCCTCTCGGGCCAGCTTTCGCAATCCGCCAGCCGCCTCGAGGACGCCTTCTGGGAGTCCCGCCTCACCAGCCTGGTCGAGCGCCTGCTCGCCGACAACGACGAAGCGGCGCTCAATGCCGCGCTCGACCATCTCTACGGCGCCGGCGGCCGCGCCTACGACGAACTGGCCGACATGGTCGAGTCCTGCAGCGAGATCCGCCACAACGAGAACGCCGACGTCGTGCTGATCGCCGTGCCGGTGTTGGCCTGGTCGCGCTTCACCATTCCCTCCGGCGCCGTCGCCGCCGACAACCTCGCCAGCGTCCGCGCGCAATTGCACGGCCATGTGCTGGCGCGCGACGCGAAACTCGGCCTCGCCGACTTCCTCTTCAGCCCGGACCAGCTGCCGCAGAGCTATTGCGACACGGCCCAGCTCGCCGAGAAGCTGGCCAAGGCCGCGTTGCATGGCCGCGACCTCAAGCTCGACCCCCAGCAGTTGCCCGAGACGGTGCCCTTCCTTTCCGACGTCCGCTACCTGCTCGGCGCCGTGGCCGCACCGCGCGGCGCCCCGCTGTTCCGCTGGCAGGAGGAAGACGGCTCACGCTCCGATGCGCTCAAGCACTGGCGCGCCCAGGGCGGCGAGGCGATCCGCCCGCTGCTGCCGGCCTGCGCCACCGAACTGCTGCTGCCGCAGGCCTACCATGCCGCCGCGCGCGAGGCCGACCGCGCCTCGCGCCCCTACTCGCTGCGCGCCGGCGTCGCCTTCCTGCAGACGACATTGAACATGGCGGCGGGCGAGCTGCGCGCCATCGTCGCCCCCTACTACGACCGCCAGCTCGAGGAGTACCGCATCGGCTTCACCCGCACCGACAGCGGCGACGTGATCCACGGCGTGGTCTGGCCGATGCTCGACAGCGAGGACGATGCCACCGACACGGCGGCACAGATCGAGGCCGTGCTGCGCGAGGCCGGCGTCGGCGAGGTGGTGATGCTCGACCACCGCTTCCCGCTGGAATACTGCGACGACTGCGGCGCCCCGCTCTACCCCAATCCCGAAGGCGAGCCGGTGCATGCCGAGCTGCCCGAGGAACAGGCCGAGGCCGCGCCGCGCCACCTACACTGAGTAGGGGACCGGGTCGACCGACGGTGCGCGCCCGCTGACGATGTCGGCGAGCAGCGCGCCGGTGCCGCAGGCCATGGTCCAGCCCAGCGTGCCGTGGCCGGTATTCACGAACAGGCCGGCAATCCGCGTGCGCCCCACCAGCGGCACATTGCCCGGCGTGGCCGGGCGCAGGCCGGCCCAGAACTCGATGTCGTCCCCCTCGCCCAGTTGCGGGAACAGCAGGTGCGTGCGGCGCAGGATCGCCTTGCAGCGCACCGCGTTGATCGAGGTGTCGTAGCCGGTGAACTCTGCGGTGCCGGCGACGCGCAGGCGGCTGCCGAGGCGCGAGAAGACCAGCTTGGCGCCGTCGTCGGTCAGGCTCACGCTCGGCGCGATGCTGGTCGGCGTCAGCGACGCGGTGATGGAATAACCCTTGGCCGGATACACGGGGATGCGGATGCCCAGCGGCCGCAGCAGCAGCGGCGAATAGCTGCCGAGGGCCACCACGTAGCCATCGGCGGCCACACGCTCGCCGCCGGCGAGACGGACGCCGGCGATGCGGTCGCCCGCCGTCTCCAGCCGCTCGACCGCACAGCCGTAGCGGAAGGCCACGCCGCGCCCGGCGCAGCGCTCGGCCAGCCGCCGCGCGAACTGGCGCGCGTCGCCGGATTCGTCTCCCGCCGTGTAGGTGCCGCCGACGATGGGCAGGGCGGAGCCGGCCAGCGCCGGCTCGATCGCCCGGCATTCGGCCGCGCTCTTGACCGCCCGCTCGCAGCCGAACTCGCGCATCAGCGCCGCCTGCGGGATGGCCGTCTCGAACTCGCGCGCATCGGTGTAGATGTGCAGGATGCCGCGCTCGAGCTCGTCGTAATGGAGATCGAGTTCGCGGCGCAGGGCGCCGAGGCGGGCACGGCTGTCGAGCGCCAGTGCCAGGATGGCGACCATGTTGGCGCGGGTATGCGCCGCGCTGCATTGACCGAGGAAGCGCAGACCCCAGGCCCACTGCGCCGGATCGGTGCGCAGCCGCCACAGCAGCGGCGAGTCCTCGCGCCCCAGCCACTTGAGGATTTTCAGCGGTGCGGCCGGATTGGCCCAGGGTTCGGCATGGCTGGTCGATATCTGGCCGCCGTTGGCGAAGCTGGTTTCCCGCGCGGCCTCCGGCTGGCGGTCGATCACCGTCACCTCGTGGCGTGCCTCGGCCAGATACCAGGCCGAGGCCACGCCGACCAGGCCGGCTCCGAGAACCACCACGCGCACGCTTGAACTCCCCTGTTTAGCGCCCAATTGAGGAAGACATTCTATCCGGCCGGAGGACCAGCCATGCCCAGGATCGACAAGACCGACGCCGAATGGCGCGCCCAGCTCAGCGAAATGCAGTACCAGGTCGCCCGCCGGAAGGGCACCGAGCGCGCATTCACCGGCGAATACTGGAACTGCCACGACAACGGCACCTACCGCTGCGTCTGCTGCGGCGAGCCGCTGTTTTCCTCGGAGCAGAAATTCGACTCCGGTTGCGGCTGGCCCAGCTTCACCGCGCCGCTCGTCGGCGAGGGCATCGCCGAGGCCGCAGACCGCTCGCACGGCATGGTCCGCACCGAGGTGACGTGCTCGGCCTGCGGCGCCCACCTCGGCCATGTCTTCCCCGACGGCCCGCCACCGGCGGGGCTGCGCTACTGCATCAATTCGGCCTCGCTCAGGCTCGAGAAGAAATAGCCCTGTAAAATCGCCGCCATGAAATTCCTCTTCGACCTGTTCCCGGTCATCCTCTTCTTCGTCGCCTACAAGTTCTCCGGCATCTACATCGCGACCGGGGTGGCCATCGCCGCCACCTTCGCCCAGATCGGCTGGGTCTGGTTCAGGCACCGCAAGGTCGACACCATGCTCTGGGTCAGCCTCGCCCTCATCACCGTCTTCGGCGGCGCCACCCTGCTGCTGCACAATCCGACCTTCATCAAGTGGAAACCGACCGTGCTCTACTGGCTGTTCGCGGTGGTGCTGCTGGTGTCGGCGACGTTCATGAAGAAAAACCTCATCCGCAAGATGCTGGAGGAGCAGATGAAGCTGCCCGAGACGCTGTGGGCCCGGCTCAATCTGTCCTGGGTCGCCTTCTTCGCCGCCATGGGCGTCGCCAACCTCTACGTCGCCTTCAACTTCAGCGAGGCGGACTGGGTCAACTTCAAGCTCTTCGGCGGCATGGGGCTGATGCTCGCCTTCATCGTGGTCCAGGGACTTTTCCTGGCGAAATACGTCGAGGAGAAACAGCCATGAACACCGTCGACACCCTGCGCAGCCGCATGGCCGCCCTGGAGCCCTCGCGGCTGGAGATCATCGACGAAAGCCACCGCCATGCCGGCCATGCCGGCGCCCGCGACGGCGGCGGCCACTACCGCATGACCATCGTCTCGCCCCGCTTCGCCGGCAAGCGGACCATGGAACGGCATCGCCTGGTGTATGATGCCGCCGGCGACCTGATGAAGCGGCAGATTCATGCCCTCAGCATTACCGCCAAGGCCCCCGACGAAACCTAGACTGAAACATCCCCTCCCCGCCAAGGAATCACATCGATGAATCGCCTCCTCCAAGCCTCCCTCCTCGCCCTTGCCATTGCCGCCGCCCCGGCCCTCGCCGCGGACAAGCCCTACGCCAGCGTCAATGGCAAGGCCATCCCCAAGGCCCGCGCCGACGCCCTGATCGCCGGCCAGCTCTCCCAGGGCCAGCCGGATTCCGAGGACCTGCGCAAGGCCGTCAGGGAAGAACTGATCCGCCGCGAGGTGCTGTCGCAGGAAGCGCAACGGAAGGGCATCGACAAGAAGCCCGAGGTTCAGGGCCAGGTCGACCTCGCCCGCCAGGGCGTGCTGGTCAGCGCCTTCCTCAACGACTATGTCCGCACCCATCCGGTCAGCGACGAGGCGGTCAAGAAGGAATACGAGATCATCAAACAGGCCCTCGGTGACAGGGAATACAAGGCCCGCCACGTGCTGGTCGAGAACGAGGCTGACGCCAAGGCCATCATCGAGAAGCTCAACAAGGGCGAGAAGTTCGAGGATCTCGCCAAGCAATCGAAGGATCCGGGCTCGAAGGATCGCGGCGGCGACCTCGGCTGGTCCAACCCGGCCTCCTACGTCAAGCCCTTCGCTGACGCGCTGGTCAAGCTCGAGAAGGGCAAGTACACGACGACCCCGGTCAAGAGCGACTTCGGCTGGCACGTGATCCTGCTCGAGGACATGCGCGAACTCAAGGCGCCGGGCCTCGACGAGGTCAAGCCGCAACTGCTGCAGCGCCTGCAGCAGCAGCAGGTCGAGAAGCTCATCATGGACCTGCGCGCCAAGGCGAAAGTCGAGTAAGCCGGCCCCGAGCCCATGACGCGACGGGGGCTGCGGCCCCCGTTTGCATTTGAGGCCCCATGCATCTGCGCGTCTCCCCCTACCTGCTGCTGACCCTGGCCAACCTGTTCTGGGCCGGCAACTGGATCGTCGGCCGCGGCATGCGCGAGGCGGTGCCGCCGATCGCGCTGTCCTTCTGGCGCTGGGTGATCGCCCTGGCCTGCCTGCTGCCGTTGGCCTGGCCCTATCTCAAGCGTGACCGCGCCGTGCTCACGGCCGGCTGGCGCTGGCTGGCCCTGCTCGGCATCCTCGGCACCTGCCTCTACAACGCCCTGACCTACCTCGGCCTGCAGCAGACCGAGGCGATCAACGGCCTGCTGCTCAACTCCTTCATTCCCATCGTCATCGTCGCGCTGGCCTGGGCCTTCCACGGCAAGCGCCTCAGGCCGATCGAGGCGCTCGGCATCGCCGCCTCCTTCCTCGGCGTGCTCAACATCATCGCCCGCGGCGACCCGCACAATCTCCTGCGGCTGACTCTGAACATCGGCGACATCTGGATCCTGCTCTCGGTGGTTGCATGGGCCGCCTACACCCTGCTGCTGCCGCACCGGCCCAAGGCGCATCCGCTGGCCTTCCTCTTCGCCATCGCGCTGATCGGCATCGTCGCCACCCTGCCCTTCTACCTGATGGAGGTCGCCGCCGGCCGCCACATCCAGTCCTCCTTCGCCGCCTGGAGCGCGATCGCCTACGCCGGCATCTTTCCCGCCTTCCTCGGCTTCATCTTCTGGAACAAGGGCGTCGAGCAGGTCGGCGCCTCGCGCGCCGGGCTGTTCATCCACCTGATGCCGGCCTTCGGCATCCTGCTCGCCGCGATCTTCCTCGGCGAGGCCATGACCTGGTTCCACGTCGTCGGCATCGCGCTGATCTTCGGCGGCATCGTCCTCACCACGCGAAAATGATCAAGGCGTTTCGCGCGTGGCGCCGCCGCCGCGCGGCGGAGAGGATCGAGATCGGCGACGCGCAGTGGCAGGCCGCCGAGTATCCGCTGCCCTTCCTCGACCGCCTGAACGACGACGAGCGCCGGCGCCTGCGCGACATGGCACGCGAGTTCATCGCCGCCAAGGAATGGAGCGGCGCGCACGGCCTCGTCCTCACCGCCGCGATGCAGCTCTCGATCGCGCTGCAGGCCTGCCTGCCGGTGCTCGAACTCGGCCTCGAGGCCTACGACGGCTGGGTCGGCATCGTCGTCTATCCCGGCGACTTCGTCATCCCGCGCCATGTCATGGACGAGGACGGCGTCGTGCATGAATACGACGACCCGGTGCTCGGCGAGGCCTGGGAGGGCGGACCGGTGCTGGTGTCGTGGTTCGACAAGCTCGACGAGATCGGCGACGTCAATGTCGTGATCCACGAATTCGCCCACAAGCTCGACATGGGCAACGGCGCCGTCGACGGCATCCCGGGGCTGCCCGAAAACATGAGCCGGCGCGAATGGATCGCCGCCTTCGAGCCGGCCTATGCCGACTTCTGCCGGCGCGTGGACGCGGGGGAGGAAACCGCGATCGACCCCTACGCCGCCGAGCACCCCGCCGAGTTCTTCGCCGTCCTCAGCGAGGTCTTCTTCGAGGCGCCGGACCTGCTGCGAGACGAGTATCCGGCCGTCTACGCCCAGCTTGGCCGCTACTACCGTCAGGACCCGCTCGCCTCGCCCGACGGCAGCAGTTCCAGCAGATCGCCCGTCGCGGTGTAGAAAACGGCCATGCGCAGCGGCAGGCCGTCGGCGCGGAACAGCGCGCAGTAGCGCTCGAGCTGCTCGCGGTAGCGCTCGGCATGCTGCCGCAGGGTGGTGCCGGTGCCGACTTTCGTGGTCTTGTAGTCGATGATCCAGCGCGCGCCGTCGGCGACGAAGCTGCGATCGATGACCTGCGTGGCGATGGCTTCGCCGTCCGCCACCGACACCGCCCACTCGGCCACCGCCTCGTCATGGTCGCCGAGAACCCAGCGCCCGGCGACGCTTTCCAGCGTCGCCCGCAGGGCGTTCTGTGCCTCCCGGGCGCCGCGGCGCACCGCGGCCTCGGCATGACCCTGCTGGCCGAGCCAGACGCGCATCGCCGGCAGCAGGGACTCGACGCGTGAGAGCGGCCACGGCGCCAGACCGTCGCGCGCGATCATCTCGAGATAGCCATGGACCAGCGTGCCGACGTCGGCCGCGAGCGCCGCATCCCCGCCGGCTCCGCCGCCATCGCCAACGGCCTCCGTCGGCACCCTCGGCAGCGGCAAATTTTCGACCTCGGCGCCGGCCCGCAGCAACTCCGCGATCGCCGGATCGACCAGGCGCAGCAGGCGCGGCTCGAACTGCGCCCCGGCACCCGCGTCGGCAACCGCCTCCTGCAGCGGCGCCTCGTCGAATTTCGCGGACAGCGCGGGCCACAGCAGTTCGAGGAAGCTCGCGGCGGGCGCCGCCAGCGTGCCGTCGTTGCGCGGACATGCGACACCGACCAGATGCAGGGCGCGGATGGCGCGCGTGGCGGCGACGTAGAGCGTGCGCTGGTCCTCATTGGCGGCGCGCTCGCGTTCGAGCAGGCGCAGGTAGTCGTGGAGGGAGGCGCCGTCGCCACGGCCCTTGCCGCGGATGGGCGCCGCCACCAGCCGCTCGTCGGTGCCGGCGAAGGCGACCTCCTCCCAGCGCATCAGTTTCTGCTCGCCGCCGCCTCCGCCACCGACCGCGCGATGCAGGCCGGGCACGATCACGGTCTCGAACTCGAGGCCCTTGGCCTTGTGGACGGTCATGAATTGCAGGGTATCGCCGGCCGCCGCATCGGGCGCGGCATAGAGCCGCGCCGTCTCGCGCTCGAGCTCCTCGAGCGAGAAGCGTCCCGCGGCATCGAGCCGATCGACGAGTTCGAGGAAGGCGCGCGCGTCGGCGACGGCGGCATCCTCGCGCAGGCAGGCGCCGCCGCCGAGCCCGAGCCAGGTGCTCTCGAGCCAGCGCCGCGGCCGCTGGCGCCCCTGGTGCGCCAGCGCTTCGCCGACGACGCCGCGCAGGTGCAGCAGGCGGCGCCGGCCATCCGGCGACAGCCGCGCGACGCGTGCATCGTCGCCCAGCAGCTGCCACACAGTGGAGCGATGGTCGTCGCCGGCGAGAGCGTGGAGATCGGCCAGCGTCAGCCCGCACCAGGGCGCGCGCAGGATCGCCAGCCAATGCACGCGGTCGCCGCGGTGATGCAGCGCGCGCGCCAGCGACAGCAGGTCCTGTATCGTCTGGCGCGACCGCAGGGCTTCGATCTCGACGGCCTGGAAGCGCAAAGCCGGCCGCTGCCGCCGCAAGGTCGCCACCAGCGCGTCGAGGTGGCTGCGCGCCCGCACCAGCACGGCGATGCGTCCCTGCGGGTCGTCGCGTCGCGCGGCGTCGATCACTTCCAGGATGCGCTCCGCTTCGATCACCTCGGCCGCATCGCCCGGCATGTCCTTCGCCACGACGAGCGGATGAACGAACACGCCGGCGCAGGCAGCGGCCGGCCGCGTCGCCGCGAAGGCGCGGTAGCGGATCGCGCCTTCGAACACGCTGTCCTGCGGCGGGAAGATGTCGGCGAAGCGCGCGTTGATCCAGTCGACGACGGCGGGCGCGGAGCGGTTGTTGCGCGCGAGCTGCAGCCGCTCGAGCGGCAGGCCGCCGATGCCGAAATCGGCGACGCGCAGGAACAGGCCGACGTCGGCCTTGCGGAAGCGGTAGATCGACTGCATCGGGTCGCCGACGGCGAACAGGGTGCGGCCGGCGCCCGCTTTTTCGTCCATGGTCCAGCCTGCCGTGAGGCGCTCCAGCAGTTCGACTTGTGTCGGGCTGGTGTCCTGGAATTCGTCGACCAGCAGGTGGCGGATGCGGTAGTCGAGCGCCAGCGCGAGGTCGGTCGGCGCATCGCTGGTGCCCAGCGCCTGCAGCGCCCGGCTGGCGACCTCGATGAAGTCGGTCTCGCCGGCCTCGGCGAACACCGTCCACAGCTGCGCGGCGGCGACCTTGAGCAGCGCGCCCAGCGCCTCGACCGTGAGCCATTCCTCGTCGGTGTAGCGCGGCGCGGGCAGCTCGCGCACGCGCGCCAGCGCGGCGGCCTCGTCGGCCGCGAGTTCCTGCGCCAGGGCGGCCAGCGTCTTCTTGTGGGTGTCGCTCTCCTTGCCCGGCGGCAGGCCGAGGTTCTTGTTCCAGGCCTTGCGCGGCTCGCCCTCGGCGGTCAGCAGCAGCGCGGCGAGCGCACGCCATTGCGGCAGCGCATCCGCGCCCGGCGCCAGCGGCACGGTCCATTCGAGCAGCGGCGCCAGCGGCGACTCGGGCGGCAGATTGGCGGCGGCATAGCGCGCCGCCGGCATCAGCGCGGCCTGTCGCCGCGCGTCGATGGCCGCGGCCGCGCTTTCGAGTTCGCGCCCGATCAGCTGCGCAAAGCCGTCTTCGGCCTCGGCGCGCGAGGGCGCGGCCAGGGCATGACGCAGCCACTGGTCGCGCCGCGCCAGCATCTCGGCCAGCAACAGCCCCAGCCGCACGGCGTCGTTATCGAGATGGCGCAGTGCGGCGGCGACGGTATCGGCCAGAGCACCCGCATCGCCGTCCTCGGCGATCAGCGCCAGCGTGCGGCGCGCGGCCTCGGCGTAATGGCGCGAGGCTTCCTCGGCCAGCCGCGGCTGGCTGCCGAAGCGCGACAGCAACGGCATCTGCCGCGCCAGGTTCATGCACAGGGCGTCGATGGTGGTGATGCGCAGCCGCGCCGGATGTTCGAGCAGATTCCAACTACGTTCCGCGCCCGCCGCCAGCGCCGCGCGGGCGAGATCGAAGGTGATGCGCTTGTGCGCCGCCTCGGGCCGCTCGCCGGCCGCGGCACGCTGCAGGCTCTCGAGTATGCGGCTGGCCATCTCGCCGGCGGCCTTGTTGGTGAAAGTGATGGCGACGATTTCCTCGGGCGCCTCGACGCAGGAAAGCAGCCGCAGGTAGCGCTGCGTCAGCAGTTCCGTCTTGCCGGCGCCGGCCGGCGCCTCGACGATGAAGGAACCGAGCTCGAGCGCGCGGCTGCGCGCGGCGGCATCCGCGGCCAGCAGATCGCCTGCCACCCTCGCTGCCTCGCTCACGCCGGCGCCTCGAGTTGTTCGCGCCGCTCAGCCAGGCGCAGCAGCGGCAACACCTCGCACCAGGCGAGGTCCTTCTCGTCGGCGAAACGCACTGCCGCACAGCCTTCGCCGACTTCGCGGGCGATGGCGGCGATGCTCGCGCGCCAGTGCTCGAGGACTCCGGGCCAGCTCGAGATGCCGGCAAAAAGCTTGCGTGCCGCATCGTCGCCGATGCCGGCGACCTTGGTCAGCAATCCGCCCTCGGCTGCGATGCCGACGAAGCCGCATTCGTCCAGCCGCACCCGAGCGAAGGCGGCGCCGCACACCTCGCCGCCCAGTTCGTCGCCTGCCGCCAGCGCGGCGTAGATCGGCAGCTGCGGCTCGGCGATGCGCGCATCGCTCCAGCTCGCGGCGCTGACCTGGCCGGTCTTGTAGTCGAGGATCAGCAGGCGGCCGTCCTCCAGGGCATCGATGCGATCGATCACCAGCCGCACGGCGATGCCCTCGATTTCCAGCACGATCTCGCGCTCGCAGGCGACGACGCGGAACGGCGCGGGGCGGCCGGCTTCGAACTCGAGCCATTGCGCGACCAGGCGTTGCAGCCTCTCGGACTCGAGGGCGAGGAAGCGCGGCGGCAGCGGATCTTCGCGCGCGGCATCGAAGTCGGCGACGCCGGCAATCACCGCCGCCGCGATCGCCGCGGTGCGCGCCGCCGCATCCATCGCCAGCAGATCGGCGAAGCCGCGCCCGGCCCAGAAGCGTTCGAGGACCGCATGCAGCAGCGTGCCGCGTCCCATGGCATCGAGCCCCTCGACCGGCTCCTCCAGCGCGCGCGCGCCGAGCCGGTACTGGTAGAAGGCCCAGGCCGGGCAGATCGCCTGCGCCCTGAGCAGGCCCGTGCCGCCGGCCACCTTCTCGCCGGGGCCGACCGCGGGTGCGCGGCTGTCGGCGAGCGCCTCCATCGCTCCCGTTGCGGCGAGGCCGG
>NZ_BHVV01000008.1 GCF_003865015.1 Sulfurisoma sediminicola
CCACCTGCGGCGCGCCGCGCAGCAGCCGCCGCTGCACCAGGCGGGCAAAGTCGACCTGCACCTCGGCCGACGCGTTCGGCGTGCCGGCGCGGCGCTGCAGGTCGGCTGGCAGCAGGGGGTTGGGCCGCGGCGGCGGCGGCCAGGTCTGCTCGTTCATGCCCATGACCCAGAGCCCGTCGAGCGGCTCGGCCGCGGCCTCGAGCAGGCCCAGCACCCGCACCGCAGGCGCGTCGCCGGCTTCGACCTGGAATATGCGTTCGCCGCAGAGGTGGCGCAGCCGCATCACCGTCTCGCCGGCGCCGAGTTTTCCCAGAACCACATCGAGTTCGCCGAGGCTCTCCAGCGCCTCGGCGAAAGCCCGCCGCGCCTGCCATTCGCGGCTGGAGAGCGGCCGGTCGCCGGGCCAGCCGGCCGCGGCGAGGAGTTCGCCGAAGCGTTGCGCCCAGCGCGAAGGCAGCAGCCGTGCCGGTGCGCTCCAGGCGTGCAATGCCTCGAGGTGCTGCAGCAGCCGCGGCACGGACAGGCCGCCATCCTTCTCCTGCTCGCGCCGGGCGAAGCGGATCAACCGACCCGACGTGATCTCGGGCGGGAGCTTCTCGCGCATGCGCGCCTCGAGGCGATGACGCGCGTCGCCCTCGGCCACGGCCGACCAGCAGGGCCCGCGCAGCAGCTCGCCTAGGCGTGCCTGCTCGACGCGACCGCGGGCCGTAACGATGGCAAGCAGTTCCAGGGCCGTGCGCACCAGCGGCTCGCGCACGAGCGGCGTGCCAAGCGAGAAGTCGTAGGGACGCGGCGCCTCGGCCCGGGCCGGCGCGAGAGCGCCCGGCTGCAATGCCTCGTCGAGGAGGTCGGCGAGTTGTTCGCGCATGACCGCGAGTTCGGGCACGACGATGCCGAGATGCGTGCCTGGCGTTTGCTGCAGCATGCGGGCGGCCCAGGCGGCCGCGGCACGGCATTCGCCGCGGCGGTCGTCGCAGGCCAGCACGCCGGCGGCACCCGGCTGTTCCATCTCCATGCGCAGTTCGACCACGCGGATGCCCCGTTGGGCCAGCACGCGCGCAAGCTTTGCCTCCTGCGGCGGCAGCCGGTCGAAGCCGGCGAAGACGACCGTGGCGGGCATGCGCCAGGCACCCCGGGCGATGGCGTCGATCTGCCACTCCAGGCCGCGTACCGGCTCGAGCCAGCGCTGTTCGGCGCAGCGGCGGCGGAAGCGCTCGCGCCAGGCAAGGAAGCGTGCGGTCTCGCCGTCGCCGGCAGCGGCATCGTCGGGCAGGCGCAGCTTCCACGCCTCGATCAGCGCATTGGCCTCGGCGGCGGCAGCGGCAAGGCCGGCATGGTCATAGAAGTCGCCGCCGCCCAGGCCTTCGGCGGCGACGATGACGTCCTCCCACAGCGCGCGTTCCTGCGTCGCCGAGAGAATCAGCCGCGGCGCGAGTTCCACCGGCAGCTCGCCCGCGAGCAAGGCCTGCCGTATGACCGCGGCGCACCATTGCGCGACGGTGGCGGTTTCGAGCGCCGGCCAGCGTGCGAGCCCGGCCGCACCCTGCGCATGGCCATGCGCCTGGCGCAGCTGGTGCGTCAAACGATGGGTCGCACAGAGGATGGCGGCCCGACCGCCGGCGGCGAGTTGCGCCAGCCCGGCCAGGCCATGGACGATTTCAGGCATCGCCCGGAGTATATGGCGTCAGCTCAGGCGCGGCAGCAGCAGCGCGATCAGGCCGCCAACGGCGGTGATCCAGAAAACGATGGCGTCGGTTTGGTTTTGGGACATGATGGCCTCCGTGGATGACGGAGGCCATTCTCGATCCGGTCAGGCTCAAGAGATGAGCCCACCACGCACACTGCGTTCGCTGCCCACCACGGGGGGGCGCCTGTCGCCTTGGGGCGGCCTGGCGGCGACAGGATGAGCCTGACGGAAATCCGCTCAGAAACGATAGCCGTAGGAGAGCTGCCAGTTGATCTGTTCGTGGCTGACGGACTGGTTGGAGCACGCGCCCGCCGGGCAGATGCTGCCCCAGTCGTTGGTGGCGTTGACCTTCGGTGCGTAACTCAGGGCACCGCGGACCGTCGCGGATTTGTCCAGCGCGTAGTCCAAGCCGAAGGTCAGATGGTTCTTCATGATGGCCGGGAACAGCGGGCTCATGTAGCGCTCGGGTATCGGATTGTCGGCGAGATTGGCGCCGAAGCGCAGCGTCGTCGCATCGCTCACCTTGTACGCAGCGCCCAGCATGATGACGTTCTGGTCCTGCCAGCGCTGCTCGTAGATCATGTTGAGCTGCGTCCCGGCGAAGGCCGCGGCCATGGGGTTCGCCTGGCCGGTCGAGGCCTGGAAGACCATGCGGAACTCGCGCATGACGTCGGCCCAGTTGATGCGCTTGTAATCGGCGGCGATCAGCCAGCGATCGTCGGCCTGCCAGGCCAGGCCGATGCCGTAGGTCTCAGGCCACTGGAAATTCTTGATGTTGACCTTGCCGGCGACCGGGATGGTCTGCGAGGCGCCGGCGAAATCGACGTTGAAACTCACGCTGGCGCCGCCGCTGCCGGTCTGCAGGTCCGAGATGCTGGTCTTGGCGTGATAGACGCCGCCGAAGCTCAGCGCGGGTGTCGCCTTCCAGGTGAAGCCGATGTTGCCGGCCCAGCCGGTACCGGTCGCCTTCTGGTAGAACTGGCCTTCCTCGTTGAAATCGAAATAGCCCCAGCCGACGGAACGGATCCCCGCCGGTCCCATCATCCCCTGCATGGTGGTGACCATGTTTCCGGAAACGGTGCCGAAGGCACGCGAGCCGGCCATCATGTCGCCGAAGTGGGCGCCGTCGACGAGCCACTTGATGTCCATGCCGGCCCAGACGAAGTCGATGCTGCCGCCGATATTGAAGGTGTCCGATACCTGATACGCCATGGGCAGCAGCACGCGGCCGACGCCGACCTCGGAAAGATTGCGGCGGGCGATGCCGCCTGCCATGTCCAGCACCCCCGGCCCCGTCGGGGCCAGATTTCCCCAGAACGCGCCGTTGCTGTAATCGGTACCCATGCCCCCCTGAGCCATCATGCCGATGCCCCAGGTGAATTTGTCGCCGCGACGGACATAGCCCGCTGCGGGCATCACGAACGAGGTCGCGGAGGAATCGCGGCCGTTGGCCGAGACCTCGGGCATCAGGCCGCCGACGAACAGCGCCAGCCGGTTGGTGCCCGGCTGGACCAGGGCCAGCGTGGCAGGGTTGTTGATCATCGCGGCGTTGCCGACGTCGTAGGCCATCGAGGCGCCGCCCATGCCCAGCGCAATGGGGCCGTAGCCCTCCATGTTCATGCCGTTGGTGGCGTGAGCCGAGGCCGCTACCGCGGCCAGCCCGACGAACGCCACAAATCCCCTTCCCTTGCCGTGTGACATGCTTTCCCCCTCCTCGGTGTCCGCTGTCAGGTAAATATTAGATTTTTATTAAATTATTATGCGCTTATTTCTCAGCCTCGGGGGTTTGCGCCAATTCTGCTGTCTGCAGGCTGCGCGCCTGCACCTCGACCGGAGCCAGGTCCCTGATTTCCTTGCCTTCCGGCGCGGCGCCCAGTTCGCGGAAACGCCGCGCGCTGACCAGCACGCGGCTCTCGAGCGAACCCACGGCCTTGTTGTAGGCCGCGACGGCTTCGCCGAGGTTCCTGCCGACCGCGCCCCAGTGGTCGGCCAGCACGGCGATGCGCTCGTAGAGCTCGCGGCCGAGCACCGAAATGCGCTGGGCGTTCTCGTTGAGTGCTTCCTGCTTCCAGCCGTAAGCCACTGCGCGCAGCAGCGCGATCAGCGTGGTCGGCGTGGCGAGGATCACGCGCTGCTCTATGCCCTGCTCGATAAGCGAGGGATCGGCTTCGAGCGCAGCGCTGTAGAAGGTCTCCCCGGGCAGGAACAGCACGACGAAATCCGGCGACGGCTGGAACTGCTCCCAGTAGGACTTGCGGCTAAGCTTGGTCAGGTGGTCGCGCACGTGGCGCGCGTGGTCGGCGAACTTCTTGCGGCGCTCGGTCTCGTCGGCAGCTTCCAGCGCCTCCAGATAGGCAGCCAGCGGCGCCTTGGCGTCGATCACGATGTTCTTGCCGCCGGGCAGCTTCACGATCATGTCGGGCCGCAGCCGGCCCTCTTCCGTGTCCGTGCTTTCCTGCTCGAAGAAGTCGCAGTGGTCGAGCATGCCGGCCATTTCCACCACGCGCTTCAGTTGCAGTTCGCCCCAGCGCCCGCGCGTGTGCGGCGCCCGCAGCGCCTTCACCAGGTTGGCCGTCTCGTGGCGCAACTGGCCCTGCGACTCGGCCATCTGCCGCACCTGCTCCGACAGCGTCGAATAGGCCTCGATGCGCGCCTTCTCGATGCCGCCGATCTGGGCCTCGAACTTGTCCAGCGTCGTCTTCACCGGCGCCACCAGTTCGCCGATGGCCTGCTGGCGCCGCTCCAGGTCGCCGCGCGCCGCGTCCTGCTGCTGCTCCAGCGTGCGCCTGGCCAGGTCGAGGAAGGCGCGATTGCTGCTTTCCAGCGCCGCGCTCGACAGCGCCTTGAAGGTGTCGGCCAACTCGTCCCGCGCCGAACGCGACGCGCGCTCGCGCGCGATCAGCAGCCACGCCACCGCCCCGCCGCCGATCAGCAAACCTGCCATGAAGGCCAGCATCAAGTCCAAGAGATCCTCCCGTTGCGAGCCCACCACACCGAGGCCCGCGATGCCGCGATTCTACCGGCGGGTCCGGGGGCTGTCCGCAGAATGAGGCGGTTTGTTCGACTACGGCGCGATCAACAAGCGGCTCTCACACTACAGCCGCCAAGGCCACGGATCGGGCACCGGCGCAGGCACCACCGGCATCGCCGACTGCGCACTCGCCGTCGTCGAGCTATTCCGATAGTAGTAGCGGCCCTTTGGGCGTCTGGTGCGTCAGGCGAAATGCGCCTTGCCTCCCGACGCAATATGTCCTTTAATTAATCGAAATGCATTACACGCCGGCTTGGGATCGATATCGGAGTAACGCAGAAAGGGCCGCCATGACCGAGACCGCGATGAAGCTGCTCATCCCCATGGCTTACGTAGCGGGCCTGTCTTTCGCCTGCGCTGCTGTTGGGCAAGTCACTGCAGCGACACCGGCACCGGACGCCGGGCGATGGAATGAAGCCGTGCCCGAAACGGCGGCCAAGATGCCGCAGGCTCCTGCCGAGCCGGAGAAGAAGGCCGCAACAAAGAAGAAATCGGCAAAGCAACCTGCGGACATGGAGCGGGCGAAGGAGAACGCCAGGGGTGACGCGATAGAGGGAGGCGCCGGAGCGGTAATCGACCCATGCAAGATTAAGGACCTTCCCGAGTGCAACAAAGCGGTGGTCAACCCCTGCGATATCCGCCCCGACTTGCCCGAATGTCAACACTGAAAGGTCATCGATGCCACTCAAGGATCAGAAGGACTTCTGGAGCACCGCGGCCACCATCGTCCAGATCGTCGCGGTCGTCGGCGGCAGCGCTTTCGGTCTCTACGAGTACCTGCAGAAGGACAAGGCGGACCACACCCGGGACACGCTTTCCTATGTCGATCGCTACCTGAAGGCGCCCATTCATGATGTGAGGGTCAAGCTCGACGCCGTGTGGACCCCGCGCGAGGACGAGCTCATCGCCCGCCTCAAGCGCAGCGTGCCGGATTACGAGAATTTCGTGCTTAAGACCATCCGCGACGAGAAACTCGAATCGGACATCTTCTCGCTGATCAGTTTCCTGGAATCGGTGGAGGCCTGTACCCGCGCCAGCATCTGCGATGCGGCGACCGCTAGGGCATTCTTCTGCAGCGACGCCCAGGCTTTCTTTCAGCTGCACTTCCGCTTCATTCAGCAGGAACGCAACAAGCGCAACGACCCGACACTGGCGCAAGCGCTGGAGAAGTTCGTCAAGAAGGACTGTCGCCGTTAGGTAGGCCGCCCCGAAAGGAAAACGGCCGGATAGGCCAGGGAAGTTTTTTGTGCGTAGTTCGTTGATCGAAATGGAGGGCCAACCATGGATAGCGCAAAAACCAGGACCCTGCTGCTGATGCGCGGCAATGCCGGCAAGGAGATTGCCGCTTTGAAGAAGACCCTGCGCAAGGCGCTGGGCAAGGATGCGGCGGACTACGCGGGGCTGACGGCCGGCGACGAATTCTGCGCCGACACCGAAACCGCGTTGCGCGTCTGGCAGACGCGGGTGGGGCTGGTGGCCGACGGCATCGCCGGGCCGCGGACGCTGGCCGTGCTCGGCGTATCGCCAGCGCCGACTTTTTCCGTGCGCGTCGACGCGGCCGTGGTGGGCAAGCTGTTTCCCTACACCCGCACGTCGAGCATCGCCCGCAACCTGCCTTATGTCGCCGCGGCACTGGCTGCCTTCAAGCTTACCGACGCCGACATGGTGGCGTCGGCCCTGGGCACGATACGCGCCGAGACCGAAGGCTTCGTGCCCATCGCCGAACTGCCCTCGCATTTCAACACCCTGCCCGGCCAGCCACCCTTTAGCGCCTATGACGGCCGATTGGGCAACGCGCAGCCGGGAGACGGTGCGCGTTTTCGCGGGCGGGGCTTCGTCCAGCTCACCGGACGGGCCAACTACGAGAAATACGGCAAGGTGCTCGGCATTCCGCTCGCCGACAACCCGGACTGTGCCAGCGCGCCGGAGGTCGCGGCCTGTCTGCTGGCGGCCTATCTCGACGCCAACAGGGCGGCATTGACCAAGGCGCTGGCGAAGGACGACCTGAAGGTGGCGCGCAGGGTGGTGAACGGCGGAAGCCACGGGCTGGAGCGCTTTTCCGACACCTTCCGCGCGGCGCGTCAGGCGTTGGCGGCGGTACCGATGGTTGGCGTTGCGAAGATGGCGAAGCCCGGATCGGTCGCGCCGCCCGAAAAGTTCCCGTCGGGACGCACCGCGCCGGCGCCGGCGGCACGGCGCGCCAGCCTGAACGTGACGCCCGATGCGACGGACCTGCGCGACCGGCCCTATCAGCCGCCGCCGGTTTCCCTGCCGCAGTTGTTTCCGGAGGATGCGGACATCAGGCGCTTCATGGGCGCCTACACCCAGGCCGGCCTGGTGCTGGACCAGGGACAGGAGGGGGCATGCACCGGCTTCGGCCTGGCCTGCGTGGTGAATTACCTGCGCTGGCGCGGCGCCGGCATGCCGAAGAAGCTGGAGTCGGTGAGCCCGCGCATGCTCTACCAGTTCGCCCGGCGCTACGACGAATACGAGGGCGAGGACTACGACGGTTCGAGCTGCCGCGGCGCGCTGAAGGGCTGGTATCACAACGGCGTCTGCGTCGCATCGCGCTGGCCCTATGAGCCCGGGCAGGACTCGCTGCCACTGGCGGGCTGGGACGGCGATGCGGTGGAGCGCACGCTGGGGGTGTATTACCGCGTCGAGCCGAAGGCGATCACCGATCTGCAGGCGGCGATCCGCGAGGTGGGGGCTATCTTCGTCTCTGCCTACACCCACAAGGGCTGGGACGCGATCAAGCCTTCCGCCAAGCCGCCGGCGAAACATGCCGACCTGCCGGTGATCGCCTATGACGGCAGGCCTTCGCGCAAGGGCGGCCACGCCTTCGCGCTGGTGGGCTTCAACCGCACGGGCTTCGTGATCCAGAACTCCTGGGGCAAGGACTGGGGCGCCGGCGGCTTCGCCGTGATCGGCTATGCCGACTGGCTGGCGCATGCGATGGATGCGTGGGTGGCGGCGCTGGGCGTGCCGGGCGTGGTGTCGGGGCGGTTGGCCACAGGTGCCGGCATGGCCGGCACCGCGGCCATGGCCGGCACTGGCGCCGACTGGTGGTGCGAGGACAAGGCCTACGAGCACAGCATCGTGCTCGGCAACAACGGCCATGTCGATCGCTTCGACACGGTGGACGGCGTGACCCGCACCCTGCAGAACCAGGCCTGCGTGTTGCCGGACAGATGGTTCCGCGAGAACGCGGAAGAGAAGAAGCGGCTGGTGCTCTACGTGCACGGCGGCCTCAACAGCGAAGACGACGCGATCAAGCGCGCCCGGGCGATGGGACGCTATTTCCTCGGCAACGGCTGCTATCCGCTGTTCCTGGTGTGGAAGAGCGGCCTGCTCGAGGCGTTCTCCGCCATCCTCGAAGACAAGGCGGCCGAGCGGCCTGCGGGTCTGGCGGGCGGCCCGCTCGACTGGATCACCGACAAGCTCACCGACCCGGTAATCGAGAAGACCATCGGCCGCCCCTTCGCCCGCCCGCTGTGGAGCGAGATGAAGGAAAACGCCGAGCTGGCCTCGGCCAGCGGCCGCGGCGGCGACCTGCTGACCGACGCGCTGCGCGCGCTGGCCGGCAGCTGGGGCGACAAGTTCGAGCTGCACCTGGTCGGCCATTCGGCCGGCTCCATCGCGCTGGGGCGGCTGCTCGGCTGCCTGGCGCAGAAGGACCTGATCGCCAGCGTCAAGTCGGCGCACCTCTACGCACCGGCCTGCACCGTGGGCTTCGCCAATCGCCACTACGCGCCACATGCGGACATCATGCAGCGGCTGCACCTCGACATCCTCGCCGACGACATCGAGCAGGACGACAACGTCGCCTTCGTGTACCGCAAGTCCCTGCTCTACTTCGTCTCCAACGCGCTGGAGGCCGACAAGCGCATGCCGGTCCTCGGCCTCGCCAATGTCTACGACCCCGACTACTCGGGCTGGGACGGCGCGGCGGCCACTGCCGAAGACCTGCTCAACTGGCGCGCGGCCATGGAGACCCACGGCATTGCCGAGCGCCTGACCATCCACCCGGAACGGAAGATCGTGACCCGCATCGGCCATGGACCGGACATGGAGGAAAGGAAGGCGGACGCATCCCACGGCGGTTTCGACAACAATGTCGAGATGATCGACAAAACGCTCAAGCGGATCACCGGCGCGGCGGCGCTGAAGCTGCCGGTGGATGACCTGGTGGGGTATTAGATCGAATTCTCTACTTGATTACTCGGGTATTCGTGCTATCAATAGCATATTCACCCCCAACGACAGAGGAGACCCATCATGCTCGACGTCAATAAATACCTGAGCAACCAGCGGCTGGCGGAAACCGATCCCGACGGCCACATGTTCGATCTCGCGCACTGGTCGCCCCTGGTGGCCGCGCGTCTGGCCGAACAGGAAGGCCTGACCCTCGACGACGATCACTGGCTGGTGATCTTCTACCTGCGCCAGCGCTTCCGCGACCAGGGCGATGCCGTCAGTGCCGGCACGCTGTTGCGCGACCTCGAGCGCAAGCTGTTCGACCATGTCGACCGTCGCCGGCTCTACGAACTGTTTCCCCGCGGGCCCATCGCGCAAGCCAGCCGCATTGCCGGCCTGCCGCTGCCGAAAGGTACTCTGGATCCCTCGTTCGGCAGCAGCCACTGATCAGTAACTGCAAGACATCCCGCCATCGACCGCCAGGCATTGGCCGGTCACGTGGCGGGCAGCGTCGGAGCAAAGGAAGACCGCCGCCCCCTTGAGGTCGTCGTCGCCGCCGAGGCGACCGAGGGGCGTCGCGGCGACGACTCGCGCCCCGATCGTGTCGAGCAGGCCATGCGACATCCTCGTCGCGAAGAACCCCGGCGCCAGCGCGTTGACGCGGATGCCGTGTCGGCCCCACTCGGTCGCGAGGCTCTGCGTCAGGTTGGCCGCCGCCGCCTTGCTGGCGTTGTAGGCCGCCGTGCAGAATTCCATTTCGGGCGGATTGCCGCCCTGCGCGGCGATCGACGCGATGTTGAGGATCGCGCCCGAGCGCTGCGGAATCATCGCGCGCCACGCCACCTCCTGCGTCAGCGCGAACAGTGCATCGAGGTTGAGCGCCATGACCTTGCGCCAGGCCTCGAGCGGATGACGCTCGGCGGGAGCACCCCAGCTCGTCGCGGCGTTGTTGACCAGGATGTCGATGCGGCCGTAGCGCGCCAGCACGGCATCGACGATGGCCGCCGGCGCAGTGCCGGCCGTGAGATCGGCGGCGACCGTCAGCACTTCGCCGCCCGCCGCGCCGACGCGGGCGGCGGCGGCATCGAGCGCGTCCTGCCGCCGTGCCGCCAGCGCCGACTTTGCGCCCATCTCGGCCAGCCCCTCGGCGATCTGCAGCCCCAACCCGCGCGAACCGCCGGTGATCAGCGCCACCTTGCCGGTCAGGTCGAACATCTGGCGCACGTTCATCGGTTCACCCGTCGGAGAAGCGGCGGATCATGCGCCCGGCGCGCTTGGTCGGCCGGCCGCGCAGTTCCGCGCCCGGCGCCGGCGCGAGCTTCTTCAGTTCCATCTGTTCGGCGCGACGGGCCAGGCTCTGCGCCGTTTCCTCGTAGAGCAGCCGTGCTTCCGGCGCCGGCCGCCGCTGCTCGTTGAGGCCGCGCACCACGACAGTCCAGCGCTGGTCACCGACGGCGATCTCCAGTTCATCACCGGGCTTTACTTCGCGCGCCGGCTTCACCGGCACGCCGTCGAGCTTCACCTTGCCGCCGGCGACGGCGGCCGTGGCCAGGCTGCGCGTCTTGAAGAAGCGCGCGGCCCACAGCCATTTGTCGAGGCGCTGGCGCGCCGGCGCCTCGCTCAAAGGCGATACTCGAGCTGCAGTCGCCCCTGCAGCTTCTTGGCCTGCTTGAAGGCCTCGCGCAGGACGAGCCGGTCGAGCTCGTTGAGGGCATCCGGATCGATGCGGTTGGCCGCGCCCTCGGACTTGTCGTCCTGCTGGTTGCGCAGGCGCAGCTGCTGGATGAAAAAGAAGCCGTCGATGACCGCGTGGATGTCGTCGCGGCCGAGCTTGCCGCGCTCGGCCAACGCGCGCAGGCGCTGCGCGGTGCCGGTCTCGGACACGCCATTGGCCAGGGCGAGGATGCGCGCGGCATCGACGAACAGCCGCGCGCCGTTGGTCTTGAGGTCGAGGGTGTGCGGGTAGTCCGGGTTCTTGTCGAAGGTGAAGTCGCGGATGAAGCCGATCGGCGGCTCGACCTGGGTCGCATTGACGGCCATGAGGCGCAGGAACAGCGCCTCGCCCGGCACGCGCTTCAACACCCACTCGCGCAGCCGCTCGGCCAGGTCCTCCTCGCCGTAGATGGCGCGGAAATCGAAATAGATCGTGGCGTCGAGCAGCGCCTGCGGGCTGTTGGCGCGTATCCAGCCCTCGAACTTGCCGTGCCACTCGTCGACCGACAGGCACAGTTCCGGGTTGCTGGCCATGACGTTGCCCTTGCACAGCGGGAAGCCACACAGCGCCAAACGCTCGTTGACGACGCGGGCGAAGGGCAGGAAGGCTTCGCGCACCTGTGCCGCTTCGGCCGCCGGCGCGGCGAACACCAAGCCGTTGTCCTGGTCGGTCGACAGGGTCTGTTCGAAGCGCCCCTCGGAACCGAAAGCCAGCCAGCACCATTCGACCTTGGGCAGCGAAAACTCGGCGCGCGTCAGCTCGACGATGCGGACCGTGAGGTGATCGTTGAGGTTGGAGATGAGTTGGGTCAGCGGCTCGGCCGCGCCGCCCTCGGCCATCATGCCGACGGCCAGCCGCCGTATGCCCTCGGCCGCGGCTACCAGCGCGTTCATGTCGCGTGCCGTGCGGATGGCGCTCGATATCGCCTTGCCGCCGCCGCTCTGCAGTTCGTAGATATCCTCCTGCGAGACAATGCCGGCGAGCTTGCCCGCGGCATCGACGATGATCACGTGGTGCACGCCGTGGCGCGCCATCACCAGCGCCGCCTGGTAGATGGTCGAGCGCCAGTTGAGCATCAGCAAGCCGCTGCCGCTCATCACCGACATCACCATCTGGTCGAGGTCGCATGACTTGGCGGCGACGCGGTGCAGCAGGTCGCGCAGGGTGAAGATGCCGAGCGGCCGGCCGCTCTCGGGCTCGACGACGATGATGGAGCCGACGCGGTTTTCCGACATCGCCTGCACCGCCTCGCGCAGCGGCGTCTCCGGCGTGGCGGTGATCGGCTTCTTCCGCACCAGGGCGGCGAGCGGGCTGTGCAGGTTGGGGCGATAGGCGCCTTGGGGAGTTTCAGACATGGTGGTTCATCCTTCGATGCGAAACAGGGTCTTCAGCCGCTGCTGCAGCAGGCGGGCCTGCTTGAACGATTCGAGCAGGACGCGGCGGTCGAATTCGTTGAGGGCGTCGGGGTCGATGCGGTTGTCGGCGGGCTGCCCGCCGGCGAGCACGAGATGCTGTTGCTGCAGGCGCACGCGCTGCAGGTGATGGAAGGCATGCACCGCCGCCTCGGCCTCGCCCGCCGTAATGCGCCCCGACGCCGCGGCAAGGCGCAAGCGCGCCGCCGTGGCGGGATCGGCAGCGCCGATGCCGAGGATGCGCGCGGCATCGACGAACAGGCGCGAACCGAATTTCTTGAGGTCGATCCGGCCATCCTCGACGACGAAGTCGCGCACCTTGCCCAGCGGCGCCTCGGCCGCCAGCGCATTGCCGGCGAGCATGCGCAGGAAGGGATCGGCCCCGCGCGTGAATTCGGCGAGGAAGCCGCGCAGTTCCGCGGCCAGCCGCGCCTCGCCCAGCAGCGGACGGAAGTCGAAGAAGATGCTGGCGTTGAGCAGGGCCTGCGGATCCGGCGTGCGCACCCAGCCGACGAAACGCTCGCGCCATTCGGCCAGGGAGAGGCAGCAGCCGTCCTGCCCGGCCATGATGCCGCCGTCGCAGAGCGGGAAGCCGCACGCGGCCAGGGCGGCATTGGCCTCGCCGGCGAAGGCCAGCAGCAGCGGCCGCAACGAACGGGCCTCGGCGTGGTCGGCCGCGGCGAAGACGATGCCGTTATCCTGGTCGGTGACGAAGGTCTGCTCACGGCGGCCTTCCGAACCCATGGCCAGCCAGCACCATGAAGCCGCCGGCAAGCGTTGGCGCGCCGCCGCCAGGCCGATGGCACGCACGGCCAGCGCGTCGTTGAGCGCGGCCAGGGTGCGGCCGAGGATGCCACCGCCGGCATCGTCCTCGATCATCGCCGCGGCGATGGCGCGGATATCCGGCGCCAGCTGCGCCAGCGTCGCCACGTCGCGCGCCGAGGCGAAGCGCCGCGCCAGCGTCTCGGCGCGCTCGACCCAGGGATCGTGGACTGCGACCGCCGCCGGCGCCTTCATCGCTCAGTACTTGACCCGGGCGTAGTAGGTCTGCTCGGCGGCCGCCAGCGCCTCGCGCAGCGTATGGATGCCCATGTCGGCGAGCAGCGGCACCATCTTGAGGAAGACCTCGCCGGTGACGAAGGCGTCTCCCAGCGCGGTGTGGCGGCCGATGACGTTGATGCCGAGGCGCTCGGCGATGGCCTCGAGCCTGTGCGATTCCTGGTTGGGATGGATCACCGCCGACAGCAGCAGGGTGTCGAGCACCGGCTGGTCGAAGACGAGGCCGGTGCTCTCCTGCTTGAGTTGGAGGAAGCGCATGTCGAATGCGGCGTTGTGCGCCACCAGCACGGTATCGGCGCAGAACTCGTGGAACACCGGCAGCACCACGTCGATGGTCGGCTGGCCGCGCACCATGTCTTCGGTGATGCCGTGGATCGGGATGCCTTCGGGCTTGAGCGGCCGCCGCGGATCGATGATCTGGTCGATCACCTCCTGGCGCAGCAGACGCCCGTTGATCGCGCGCACCGCGCCGATCTGGATGATCTCGTCGCCGGCCGAGGGTTCGAGGCCGGTCGTTTCGGTGTCGAACACCGAGTAGGCCACCTCGGTCAGCTTGCGATCGAGGTCGATGCGGGTGTCGCTGAAGTTGAACAGGTCGAAATCGTAGTATTCGGGGCGGCTCTCGGAGCGGGCGTGCGGCAAGCTCTCGACATGCTGCACCTCGGGCGTATCCGCCACCGGCAAGACCAGGCGAAAGTAGGCGCGGTGCGCGGCCTTGTCGCGCTGGTACCATATCTCGCCGCCGTGGCGTTCGGCCATATCGCGCAGCGTCAGCGGGCTGACCTCGCCGGCGACGTGCATCGGCTCCAGTTCCCAGGTGTAGAGCGTCTCCGACGACACCGGCGTGCCCGACCAGATCAGGTCGATGAAGGCCATCTTGCCCTCGGCCAGCAGGCGGAAACGCAACTCGCGGATGTCGTAGTGGTCCTGCAGGCGCGAGGCGAGGAAGGTCATGGCCTGGATCAGGGTAAAGCTGTCGGCGCGTATCCACAGCGCGTCGTCGAGCGACTCGGACTTGGTGGCGAGCTTGAGGCGATCCTCGATGCGACGCTGGGCGGCGGCGACGACGTCGATGCCGAGCACGTCCTCCAGCGGCCAGCGCGTCTTCAGCGAGTCGGCGAAGTCGTTCATGGTCTTGCCGAGGCGCTCGCTCATGCGCCGGGTTTCGTCGTCGATGACGCCGAGGAAGCGCTCGCGGAAGGCCGGCTCCATGTCCGGGCTCTCGATCAGGTTCTCGACGGCGGCACGGATGTTGCCGAGTGCGGCGCGCGAACCGTCGGTGAGCTGCTGCAGCACCTGGTCGCGCTGCGCCTCGCGCTCGAAGCTCTTGGTGATGTTCTCGATGGTCAGCACGTAACCGGTGATGCGGCAGTCGTCGCCGCCGGCTGCGAGTCCTTCGGCCTCGGTGCGCAGCACCGGGGCCATCTGCGCCCGCAGCAACTGGCCCGTGCGGGTGGTGGTGATGAAGTGGGCGACGGACTCGGCGCTGCCCTTCTGCAGCCGCTGGCGGATGTTCTCGAGGGCGTGGGCGACCTGCGCGCGCTCGAGGATGGAGAAGATCGAACGGCCGAGCCCGATCAGCGCACCGCCGCTCATCGAGGTCGGCCCCTGCGCCAGCGCCACGAACTGCAGGCGGGCGCGATTGTTGTAGAGCAGGATGCGGCCGTCGAGATTGCAGACGACGACGCCCAGCGCCAGTTCCGACATCAGCGCGGCCAGCCGGTTCTTCTCGGCCTCGACCGAGGCCTTGGCCTCGCCGATCTGGGCCTCGACGTCGCCGAGCAGGGCGTCGCGCTGCTGCGCCAGATCGTTGGCGGCGCGTGCCAGTTCCTGCACCTCGGGCGGCCCGTCGAGCGTGACGCGGAAGTTGCGATTGGCGCCGAGCATCAGCCGCAACGTCTCGGCCATCGCCATCAGGCCCTGCACGTACTGCCTGAACAGCGCGCGCAGCAATTGCAGGCCGAGGATCAGCGCGACGATGGTGATGAGGCCGCCGATCGGCAGCCAGCGGTCCATGGCGGCGAGAAAGCCGGCGCGCTCGTCGGCGCCGAGGTCGGCCCAGAGGACGCCCACGGTCAGCAGGAAAGGCCCGGTCATCAGCAGGCCGAGCATGACCACGGCGAGGGCGAAGCGCGTCTTGGCGTTCATGCGGCGATCACCCGAGCAGCGACTTGACCTGCGCGACGAGATCCTTGGTCGAGAACGGTTTGGTGACGTAGGCGTCGGCGCCGAGGGCGATGCCCTTGGCCACTTCGGTCTCGCGGCCCTTCGCGGTCAGCATGACGATTCTGAGGCCGGCGCGCGCCGGATCGGCACGCAGGATCTCGCACACCTCGTAGCCCGACTTGTTCGGCATCATCACGTCGAGCAGCACGAGATCCGGGGCGAACGCCGCCACCTGCGCCAGCGCGGCGTCACCGTCGGCGGCGGTCGCCACCTCGAAGCCCTCGCGCTTCATCATGAACTCGAGCGAGATGACGATGTTCGGCTCGTCATCGACGATGAGTATTTTTTGGTCATGTTGCCTCCCGATGGGCCGCCTCGAGGGGGCCCGCTTGTTTGCGTCAATTATCGCCCGGCGGCAGCGGCAGGGTGAAGACGAAATTCGCCCCGCCCGCTTCCGCGTTCTCCAGCCACAGGCTGCCGCCGAAGTATTCGATGATCTGGCGGCTGATCGGCAGCCCCAGGCCGGTACCCTGCGGCTTGTCGGTCAGCACGTCCTGCCCGCCCTGGCGGAACTTCTCGAATATCACCTCGCGGTCCTCGGGCCGGATGCCCGGGCCGTTGTCGGCCACCGAGACGCGTACATCGATCGCCGTGGCGCCGGCGCCGACTTTTACCCTGCCCGTCTCCGCCGGCACGAACTTCACGGCGTTGGACAGCAGGTTGATCATCACCTGCATCAGCCGGTCGCGATCGGCCAGCACGGTCGGCAGGGGCTCCGCCAGCTCCAGCGTCAGCGCCACGCCCTTGTCCTTGTAGAGCTGGCTCAGCGCCTCGGCCGCCTCGAGGATGACCTGACCGAGGTCGACCTCGCCGCTGGTCCAGTCGGCGCGGCCGGACTCGAGCTTGGCCAGGTCGAGGATCTGGTTGATCAGGCGCGACAGCCGCTCGGTCTCGCCGACGATGATGCCGAGGAAGCGCATGCGGTCTTCGACCCCGATGTCCGGATCCTCGTGCAGCATTTCGGAGAAGGCCCGGATCGAGGTCAGCGGCGTGCGCAGCTCGTGCGTGACTGTCGACATGAAGTCGTCCTTCATGCGGTCGAGTTCGCGCAACTGCTCGTTGGCCGCGCGCAGCTCGGCGGTGGCGCGCGTCAGCTCCTGCGACTTCTGCTCCAGTTCGACGCTGTAGGCACGCACCTGCGAAGCCTCGTCGAGGATGTTCATCACCTCGTCGAGGCCGAGCGGCTCCTCCTCGACCACCGAGGCCACCATCACCCGCGCCGAGGCCGAGCCGATGGCGCCGGCCAGTTGGCTCTCGGCGAAATGCACCAGGTCGGCGTCGGCCGTCATCTCCGCCAACGACGCGCCGCGCGTTCGCGCATGGCGTTCGAAGGCCGCCCGCGCCTTGTCCGGCCCGAGGAAGCGGCCGGCCAGCGCCAGCAGCTCCATCACCTGCTCGGCGGTACCGCCGGCGGCGATGCGTCCGCGCCAGCTGCTGCCGGCATCCTCGACGCGCAGCGCATCGACGAACAGGCCGGCCTGGCGCGCCTCGCGCGCGTCGGGCGCCCGCGCCAGCGAGAAGCCGATGTAGGCGCCGATGTTGGCGAGCAGGCTCCACAGCAGGCAGTGGCTGATCTCGTCCAGACCCGTCAGGCCGAACAGCTGCTGCGGCCGCAACAGCTCGACGCCGAACAGGCCGACCTTCATGAAATCCGCCGGCAGCCAGCCGGACTTGGCGAACGAAGGCAGCAGCAGCGTGTAGGTCCAGACGCTGAAGCCAGCCAGCAGCGCGGCGAGGGCGCCGGCGCGCGTCGCCCCCTTCCAGTAGAGGCCGCCGATCACGGCCGGCGCGAACTGCGCCACGGCGGCGAAGGAGATCAGGCCGATGCTGACCAGCGCGTAGGCCTCGCCGGCCAGCCTGAAATACAGATAGCCAAGCATGAGAATGACGACGATGGCCCAGCGGCGGATCTCCAGCAACAGGCCGGAGAGGTCGCTTCGCGCCTTCAGCCTCAGCCAGCCCCAGCGCAGCAGTAACGGCATGACCAGGTCGTTGCAGACCATGGTGGACAGCGCGATGGTCTCGACGATGACCATGCCGGTTGCCGCCGACAGCCCGCCGATATAGGCCAGCAGCGCCAGCCCCTCGCTCTGGTTGGCCATCGGCAGGGTCAGCACGAAGGTGTCGGCATCCACCCCGCCGCCGACGCCGAAATGCAGCAGGCCGCCCAGCGCGATGGGCAGCACGAAGAGGTTGATGAGGAAGAGATAGAGGGGGAACAGCCAGACGGCGCGGCGCAGGTGCGCCTCGTTGACGTTTTCCACCACGGCGATCTGGAACTGGCGCGGCAGCAGCAGCACCGACAGCAGCGAGAGGAAGGTCAGCGCGGCCCAGCTGCCGTAGCCGGCGGCCGTGTCGGCGGTGGTCAGCAGGCGTTCCAGGTTGGGCAGTTCGCGGGCGCGGGCGAAGATGTCGCCGACGCCGTCGTAGAGCCCGTAGGTGACGAACAGCCCGACCGCGAGGAAGGCGCACAGCTTGACCACCGACTCGAAGGCGATGGCTGCGACCATGCCCTCGTGGCGTTCGGTGGCGTCGAGGTGGCGCGTGCCGAAGAGGATGGTGAAGGCGGCCATGATGATGGCCACGTAGAGCGCGCTGTCCTGCAGCAGCGGCACCGCGGCGGCCCGCGCCGGCATGATGATCTCGGGCGCGGCGGCGAGGATGGTGAAGCTGTTGGAGACGGCCTTGAGCTGCAGCGCGATGTACGGGATCACGCCGACCACCGCGATCACCGTCACCAGGCCCCCGAGCAGCTGGCTCTTGCCGTAGCGCGAGGCGACGAAGTCGGCGATGGAAGTGATGCGGTTGGCCTTGACCACGCGGATGATCTTGTGGATGACGAACCAGCCCAACGCCATCATCAGCGTCGGGCCGAGATAGATCGGCAGGAAGCCGATGCCGGTGGCCGCCGCGCGGCCGACGCTGCCGTAGAAGGTCCAGGTGGTGCAATACACCGCCAGCGACAGTGCATAGACCGTCGGGTTGGCGATCAGCGAGCGCCCCTGGTCGGCGCGGCTGTCGGCCACCCAGGCGATGGCGAAGAGGATGCCGAGGTAGGCGAAGGAGGCGAGGACGAGAACCCAGCCGGCGAGCACTCAGTCCCTCCGCTTCTCGATAACGAAAGCCATGACCGCGATCAGCGCCAGCCACGCGGCGAAGATCCAGGCGTAGAGCACCGGCACGCCGAGCACGCTGGCGGCTCGGTTGAACAGCGCCAATACCGGGTAGTTGAAGAGGACGCAGCCGAGCAGGAACAGGGCAGCGAGGCGCTGCGCGGTCAGGCGGGATCGGTACATCGGCGCACCCCCGTGAAACAGGCTTCAGAAAAAAGGGGCGCCGCGGCGCCCCTTTTATTGTTTCCTGATACTTTACCCCACTCCGGATCAGGCGTTCTGCTTGAGCTGATCGAGGATGTGCGGGTTTTCCAGCGTCGACACGTCCTGGGTGATTTCCTCGCCCTTGGCCAGCGCCCGCAGCAGGCGGCGCATGATCTTGCCGGAACGCGTCTTGGGCAGGTTCTCGCCGAAACGGATGTCCTTGGGCTTGGCGATCGGACCGATTTCCTTGCCCACCCAATCGCGCAGTTCCTTGGCGATCTTCTTGGCGTCCTCGTCGCTGGGACGCGACTGCTTGAGCACGACGAAGGCGCAGATGGCCTCGCCGGTCAGGTCGTCGGGACGGCCCACCACGGCGGCTTCCGCCACCAGCGGGTTGGCGACCAGCGCCGACTCGATCTCCATGGTGCCCATGCGGTGGCCGGAGACGTTGAGCACGTCGTCGATGCGGCCCATGATGGTGAAGTAGCCGGTCTTGGCATCGCGCATGGCGCCGTCGCCGGCGAGATAGAGCTTGCCCTGGAAGTCGGCGGGGAAGTAGGACTTCTTGAAGCGGTCGGCGTCGCCCCAGATGGTGCGGATCATCGACGGCCAGGGCTTCTTGACGACGAGGAAGCCGCCCTTGCCCCATTCCAACTCGTGGCCGGTCTCGTCGACGATGGTTGCCTGGATGCCCGGAAAGGGCAGTGTGCAGGAACCCGGCACCAGCGGCGTGACGCCCGGCAGCGGGGTGATCATGTGGCCGCCCGTCTCGGTCTGCCAGAAGGTGTCGAGGATGGGGCAGCGGCCGCCGCCGACGTTGTTGTAGTACCACATCCAGGCTTCGGGGTTGATCGGCTCGCCGACCGAACCGAGGATGCGCAGCGACTTGAGGTCGTAGTTACGCGGGTGCGTGGCCGGGTTGCCTTCGTTGGCCTTGATCAGCGAACGGATCGCCGTCGGCGCGGTGTAGAAGACCGAGACCTTGTGGTCCTGGATCATCTTCCAGAAGCGGCCCGCATCCGGATAGGTCGGAACGGACTCGAAGACGATCTCGGTGGCGCCGCAGGCGAGCGGGCCGTAGGTGATGTAGGTATGGCCCGTCACCCAGCCGATGTCGGCCGTGCACCAGAAGACGTCGTCGTCCTTGAGGTCGAAGGTCCACTTGTTGGTGAGGATGGCATGCAGCAGGTAGCCGCCGGAAGAATGCTGGACGCCCTTGGGCTTGCCGGTGGAACCGGAGGTGTAGAGCAGGAACAACGGATGCTCGGCGTCGACCCACTCGGGCTCGCAGGTCTCGGACTGGCCGGCGACGATGTCGTGGTACCAGACGTCGCGGCCGGCGACCATGTTGCAGGCACCGCCGGTGCGCTTGACCACGAACACGGTCTTGACGTTGTGGCCAACGGCCAGGTTGAGGGCCTCGTCGACGGCGGGTTTCAACGGAATGTTCTTGCCACCGCGGCACTGCTCGTCGGCGGTGATGACGGCGACGGCGCCGGCATCGAGAATGCGTTCCTCGAGCGACTTGGCGGAGAAACCGCCGAACACCACCGAGTGGATGGCGCCGATGCGGGCGCAGGCCTGCATCGCCACCACGCCCTCGACGGACATGGCGAGGTAGATGAGGACGCGGTCGCCCTTCTTGATGCCCTGAGCGCGCAGCGCGTTGGCGAACTTGGCGGTCCTGGCCAGCAGGTCCTTGTAGGTGACTTTGGTCACCTTGCCGTCGTCGGCCTCGAAAATCAGCGCGACCTTGTCGCCCTTGCCGGCCTCGACCTGCCGGTCGAGGCAGTTGTAGGAGACGTTGAGGGTGCCGTCAGGGAACCACTTGTAGAAGGGTGCCTCGGATTCGTCGAGGGACTTGGTGAAGGGCGTCTTCCAGGTCACGTGTTCCCTGGCCAGACGCGCCCAATAACCGGCGTAGTCCTGCTCGGCTTCCTTGCACAGGGCCTCGTAGGCTGCCATGCCGGAGATCGTGGCCTTCTTGACGGTCTCCTCGGAGGGCGGGAAGACGCGGGTTTCCTGGACCACGGACTCGATCGTAGACATCTGCACTTCTCCTCTCAGACTTATGTTTTGGACTGGCCGCGACACACCTTCATGCGGCCACGATAACTTTGCCGGCGGGTCTCCACTCCCTTGCTGGCGACTCAATTCTAGGGCCTCCGCGATTAGATTGTGGATGTCTTACATAGGACTTACGCTGCTGCCGCAATGCAACATCGACGCCATGACCCGATGCTAGAATTTCCCGTTCTCCGACGATGCGACCCCACGGGATTCCCATGAAGAAACTCACCCACGCCATGGAAGGCTTCATTTTCTGGAGCCGCTGGCTGCAGGCGCCGCTCTACCTCGGCCTGATCGCGGCACAGGGCGTGTATGTCTACCAGTTCATGCACGAACTGGTGCATCTGATTTCCAAGGCCGGCACCTTGACCGAAGTCGAGGTGATGCTGATCGTGCTGGGCCTGATCGACGTGGTCATGATCGCCAACCTGCTGATCATGGTCACCATCGGCGGCTACGAGACCTTCGTCTCCAAGCTCGACCTCGAGGGCGATCCCGACCAGCCCGAGTGGCTCTCCCACGTCAATGCCGGCGTGCTCAAGGTCAAGCTGGCGGTCGCGCTGATCAGCATCTCCTCGATCCACCTGCTGCGCACCTTCATCAATGCAGCGCAAATGGAAGACCGCGTCGTCGTCATCCAGATCGGCATTCACATGTCCTTCCTGGTCTCGGCCATCGCCATCGCGTGGACCGACAAGATCATGATGCAATCGCTGGCCGTCAGCAGCCAGACCAAGCACTGAACCCAACCCGGAGCCCCGCCATGACGACCATCCGCCAGGACGACTTCATCGCCTCCATCGCCGACGCCTTCCAGTACATCAGCATCTACCATCCGCTCGATTACATCACAGCCCTGGGCCATGCCTGGGAGCGCGAGGAGTCGCCTGCGGCGAAGGACGCCATCGCCCAGATCCTCACCAACTCGCGCATGTGCGCCGAGGGCCGGCGGCCGATCTGCCAGGACACCGGCATCGCCGTGGTCTTCCTCAAGATCGGCATGAATGTGAAATGGGATACGAAGCTCTCGGTGCAGGAAATGGTCGACGAGGGTGTGCGTCAGGCCTACAACCACCCGGACAACAAGCTGCGCGCCTCGGTGCTGCTCGACCCCGCCGGCAAGCGCACGAACAGCAGGGACAACACCCCCGCCGTCGTGCACTACGAGATCGTGCCGGGCGACCACGTCGAGGTCATCTGCGCCGCCAAGGGCGGCGGCTCGGAGAACAAGTCGAAGATGGTCATGCTCAATCCGTCCGACTCCATCGTCGACTGGGTACTCAAGACCCTACCGACCATGGGCGCCGGCTGGTGCCCGCCGGGCATCCTCGGGCTGGGCATCGGCGGCACGCCCGAGAAAGCCATGCTGCTGGCCAAGGAGTCGCTGATGGCGCCCGTCGACATGCATGAACTGCTGGCGCGCGGCGCCAGCAACCGCATCGAGGAGCTGCGCCTCGAACTCTACGACAAGGTCAATGCGCTGGGCATCGGCGCCCAGGGCCTCGGCGGGCTGACCACCGTGCTCGACGTCAAGATCATGGACTACCCGACCCACGCCGCCAGCCTGCCGGTGGCGATGATCCCCAACTGCGCCGCGACCCGCCATGTCCATTTCCACCTCGACGGCAGCGGCCCGGCAAAACTCGATCCGCCGAAGCTCGAGGACTGGCCCGCCGTCACCTGGCAGGCCGACGAAAAACAGGCGACGCGGGTACAGCTCGACACCCTGACCAAGGGCCAGGTCGCCGCGTGGAAGCCCGGCCAGGTGCTGCTGCTCAACGGCAGGATGCTGACCGGCCGCGACGCCGCGCACAAGCGCATCCACGACATGCTGGCGAAAGGCGAGAAACTGCCGGTCGATTTCACCGACCGCATCATCTACTACGTCGGTCCGGTCGATCCGGTGCGCGACGAAGTGGTCGGCCCGGCCGGCCCGACGACCGCGACCCGCATGGACAAGTTCACCCGCATGATGCTGGAGAAGACCGGCCTCATCGCCATGGTCGGCAAGGCCGAGCGCGGCCCCGTCGCCATCGATGCGATCAAGGACAACCGCGCCGCCTATCTGATGGCGGTCGGCGGCGCCGCCTACCTCGTGTCGAAGGCAATCAAGTCTTCCCGGGTCGTGGCGTTCGCGGACCTCGGCATGGAGGCGATCTACGAATTCGACGTCGTCGACATGCCGGTCACGGTCGCCGTCGACTCGGCCGGCACCTCTGTGCATCAGACCGGCCCGCACGAGTGGCAGGTGAAGATCGGGAAAATCCCGGTCGCGAAGCATTGATCGGAGTTTTTGACTCCGGCCTCGGCGGCCTCTCGGTGCTGGCGGCGATCGCCCGCGATTTGCCGCGCGCCGACCTCGTCTACCTCGCCGACACCGCCCACGTCCCCTACGGCAACAAGCCCGAGGAATTCATTCGCGGCCGCGTGCTGGCCATCGGTCGCCATCTCGTCGAAACACAGGGATGTACCCTGCTGGTGGTCGCCTGCAATACCGCCACCGCCGCCGCCGTCAATGAACTGCGCCTGCAGCATCCCGGCATCGCCGTCGTCGGCGTCGAGCCGGGCGTGAAGCCGGCCGCCCGAAGCAGCGCGAGCCGCCGCATCGCGGTACTTGCCACGGAAGCCACGGCCCGCAGCGAGCGCCTCGCCCGCCTGATCCGCGAACATGCCGCGCAGATCCATGTCGATGTCGTGCCCTGCCCGGGCTGGGCGACCCGGGTCGAGACCCTGCATCTCGACGGCCCCGAATTCCTCGAGGAATTGCGCAGCACCGTGGCGCCCCTGCTCGCGCAACAGGTCGACCGCCTGGTCCTCGGTTGTACCCACTACAGCTTTCTCGTTCCCCAGCTCCTGCCGCTGCTCGACGGTCGTGCCGAACTCGTCGACGTCGCCGCAGCCGTCGCCCGCCAGGTGCTGCGGCTGCGCGGGCACGCAGCCGCCGATGCCGGTAGTGGTCGCCTGACCCTGCTCGCGACCGCAAGACCGGAACGCCTGCAGGCGGCATTGCCGGCGCTTGGGCTGAGCTGGCTCGCGCGGCGCGCCCATGGTGCGGCGCAACAGGCCGCCGTATGACGAAGTATTCACGACGTGACAGGGACAAAGCACTAGTCAAGTGCTAAGCTTGCGTATCAGTTTTTGCCAAATGGGTCGTTACGTCAGCCACGATGGATCGCCTCAACGTCATCGAACATCTGCAGGAGGTCGTCGAGGACCTCCACAGCGCGCACATGGACCAGCACTTCCAACGGCATGCGCCGCTTCATAGTTCCGATCCGACGCGGACGGACGTTTCCCCGCGAGTGCGCCGCGCGATCGCGGAACGGGAGCCGATCGAGGCCATCGTCATGACCGCCGACATCCGCAAGTCGAGTTCGGTGATGCGCGAGTCGATCGACCCGCTGCAGTATGCCAACATCCTCGACGACTTCGTCGGCGAGTTCCGCACCGTGCTCGGTTATCACAATGGCTGGTTCGACAAGTTCACCGGCGACGGCTTCATCTGCTACTGGCTGATCGAGGACAGTTTCGCCACGCAGATGGAGACGGTGCTGGCATTCGCCGCCGCCGTGATGGAAAGCTTCCGCAGCTACTATTACCCGGCCTTCGTCGCCAACCTGCGCAACATCCCGAGCGGCGTCGGCCTCTCCATCGGCATCGACGCCGGCCCCTGCCATGTCGCGCCCGTTGCCGGCGACCTCACCCTGCTCGGACTGCCCATCGTCGGCGCCGTGCGCATGGCCGACGCCGCGCGGCGACCCTACGAGCTGCTGATGAACGCCTACCCCGGGAACCGCCTCACCGATGGCGGCGCCAGGGAATCCGGTGCGCTCGCCAGCGACCTGCGCTACCAGGCCGGCCGCTGCGTCGTCGAGACCAAGGAATATCCCGAAGGCCAGGAGGCCTACGCCTTCAGTTTCCTCAAGGGCGGCCAGAACCTCTTCGCCTGACCCGCCGGGCCGCACCGCGGATGAAATTCACCGTCGAATCCTTCCGCGCCTGGCCGCACAAGAAAGTCACCCTGCTCGGCATGTCCGGCGTCGGCAAGACCTGGCTGTCCTCGCTGCTGCGCCGCCACGACTGGTTCCACTACTCGGCCGACTTCCGCATCGGCAAGCGCTACCTCGACGAGCCCATCCTCGACCTGATCAAGCAGCAGGCGATGCAGGTGCCCTTCCTGCGCGACCTGCTGCGCCGCGACTGGATCGACATCAAGAACAACATCAAGGTCGACGACCTCGGGCCGGTGCTGTCCTTCGTCGGCAAGCTCGGCGACCCGGCGCGCGGCGGCATCCCCTTCGCCGAATTCTCGCGGCGCCAGGCGATGTACCGCGAGGGCGAGATCGCCGCGATGCGCGACGTGCCCGCCTTCGTGGCCAAGGCGCAGGACATCTACGGCTACAACCACTTCGTCAACGACGTCGGCGGCAGCCTCTGCGAACTGGAGGAGCCCTCGGTAATCGACCTGCTGGTCGGGCACACACTGATCCTCTACATCCAGGTCACCACGGCGGAAGAGGAAGCCGAACTGATCCGCCGCGCCCAGGCCGATCCCAAGCCGCTCTATTTCCGCCCGGCTTTCCTCGCCGGGCACCTGCCGAAATTTCTGGCCGAGCGCGATCTCGGCGACATCGCCCAGGCCGACCCCGACGACTTCACGCGCTGGGTCTTCCCCCACCTGTTCCACTCGCGCATCCCGCGCTACGAGGCGATCGCCCGGCCCCACGGCTACACGGTCACCTCGCACGAAGTGGCGCAAGTGCGCGACGAGAAGGACTTCCTCGTCCTGCTCGAAACGGCGATCGCGCGGCAGTCCGTGGCTTAGCGCCCGAAGATCCCGCGCAGCATCTGGCCGGCATCGGGAATGCCGCCGCCGCCCTGCTGTTCGCCACCCTGGCTCGGGGGCATGTCGCGCTCGGCTTCCTGCGGCATCGCGCCGCGCGACGGACGCTCGCGGCGCGAACTGCGCGGCGCTCTCTCCTCCTCGCCCATGCCCAGCATGGTCATGCCCGTCGATTTGACGCGCACCCGCGCCGCCCATTCAGGCTGCCATGATGCGTCGGCCTTGGGCGGGCGCGGAGGGAACGAGAGGTTGAGTTCGGGGCCGTAGGCGATCATGTTGACCATCGCACCATCGACGCCGGCGAAAATTCCCTTCGGAATGGCGCACTGCTCGGTCGACGGCGGCAGGATCACGCGCTCCTTGAGGAACTTCTCGATGCTCGTCGGCGAGAGGTAGGTCATCAGGCCCCAGCCCGGATCGGGCTCCTCGCTCGAGCTCCAGATGATCATCTCGCTTTCGCCCTTGGCGCCCATGGCATTGAGGAAGTAGGCCTGGGCATTGCTCACCGCACCCCAGTTCACCAGCACGCTGGCAGCGGGTTCGCCGCGCGTGCTCATCGCGACCTTGGGCATGAAGTCGTTGCGTTCGCCGACCGCGAACTTGAAGCTGGCCGGCACGCCCTCGCCGCTCAGGGCATGAGCGCCGGCGAAGGAGCCCTCTTTCGGCACGCGGCGGCGATCCTTCTCGTTGGGCCACACCGAGCGCCCGGGCTGGCTCCTGGCGCCGCGGTCGGGCACGTGACGCCCGGTCATGAAGCGGCCCCATTCGCTGATGTCCGTCTTGGCGAAATCGAGCACGCGCGGCTGTCCCGCTCGCACGTTCTCGCCGCAGCCCCAGTAGAACAGGATGCGGCCCTTGGGCTTCTCGGGCACCCCGCCTTCCGTATCGGCGCCGCGGCTGCGCTCCACCTTGGGCGGCAGCAGCGGCAGCGTCGGTCCCATGCGCAGCTCGGGCGGGATGCCGTGCGTGCCCTCGATGCCCGCCGGCCTGGCCCGCACATAGAGCGACGTGTCGAGCCACTTGCCCGGTCCCATTCCCCCCATGGGGCCCTTGGTGGTGCCGAAGGCGTTGCCGCCCATCATCTGCGACATCATGCCGCTTTCCATCATGTCGTCGGACATGCCGGGAATGGACATGCTCGAGGTGGACAGATCCATCCAGTACTGTGCCTCGATGACCTTGTTCTGCGCCTGCGCGGAGCCAGCGGCGGCCAGCATCAGTGCCGCGACACTCACTCGAATCTTCATGTTTTCTCCTCGGATTTCCATGCAGCAAGAAACTCGCGCCAGTGCGGCGCTCCGACCTTCTCCAGCTCCGCGCGCACGAAGGCGAGCTCGGCGTCGTGTTCGGCCGGACTCAGCCGACCACGCATGCGCTGGAAGCGCAGATAGACCAGATAGGTATTGACGACGTCGGTCTCGCAGTAGTCGCGGATGTCGTCGATCCCGCCGGCGAGCCATGTGCCCCACACCGCGCTGCCGTCCATGCCGAGCTTGCCGGGCAGGCCCATGAGCTTGGCCAGCTCGTCGAGCGGCGCACTGGCGCGCGGCTGGTACATCGCCAGCAGGTCCATCAGGTCGAGATGGCGCATGTGGTAGCGGCCGATGTAGTTGTTCCACTTGAAGTCGCGCGCATCGTAGGAGTCGCCCTCGCCCATCTCCCAGTAGCGCGCGGCCTCGACGCCGTGGATCAGGCCGCGGTAATGCAGCACCGGCAGGTCGAAGCCGCCGCCGTTCCAGGAGACGAGCTGCGGCGTGTATTTCTCGATACCGGCGTAGAAGCGGCGGATGATCTCGGCCTCGTTCAGCTTCGGCTCGGCCAGCGACCAGACCTTGAAGCCGTCATCGGAACGCAGCGCGCAGGAGATGACGGCGACGCGCTGCAGGTGGTGCGGCAGGAAGTCGGAGCCGTTCTTCGCGCGGCTCCGCTGGAAGGCGAACTCGGCGACCTCGGCGTCGGCCAGTTCAGCCGGCAGCCCGTGCAACGCACGGATGCCGGCGACATCGGGAATGGTCTCGATGTCGAAGACGAGGACGGGGGTCACGCTATTTTTTGACCCAGGCGCCCTGGGCATTCTGCACCCACCAGCCGGGCTGGGCCTTGTCGATCCAGCGCTGGGCGAAGGTGGCGCGGATGTCGGCCTCCCACGCCGGGTTGCCGTTGGCCTTGGCGATCTCGCGATAGAGCGTGGCGCGATCGGAATTCTCTGCTGCCACCGCCGACTGCACCGCGCCGCGCTGCGCCAGCGGGATGGCGTTGGCGTCGCGCACCTGCACCGTGGCGTCGCGTGCAAGGCCGAGCGCGCCGCTGGCGTAATGCGGCGCCAGCTGCGCATGGCGCGAGGTCATCGCCGACTTCACCTGCGAAATCGCCGGCGTATTGACCTCCAGATTGCCCTGGGCCATGACAAGCGCCGAGAACGCCAGCAGCAGAAATGCAAACGCGGATCTCATTTCGTCTCCTTGCTGGCAGGGGGAGCGGCCGGCTCGGCCTTCTTCTGCAACTGCCAGACCTCGTCGATGATCTTGTCGGCAGCCTTCTCCGCTGCCGCCGCCGGGAAGTAGATGTTGATGGTGACGCAGGCCGAGAGCAATGACGCAGCGGACATTGCTGCCAGGGCGGACACGTGGGAATGCTTCATTCCGGTTCCTATTCGATGACGGGGCGGGAGTTGCCGGCCGCGATAGCCCGCAGCCGCGAAACCAGTTCATCCCAGCCGACGCGTCGATTGTAGCCCATGACATTCAAGGCCGGCAGCCCGCCGCCCTTGACCATCAGGTAGCCGCCATCGGTCTCCGCTAGGCCGCCCATCTCGCAGACGCCGCCGACGAGCCTGCAGGACAGTCCGATCCTGTCGTAGCCGAAGGTCTCGAAGAAGCGCAGGAAGGAGCGCTGAATCGCCGCACCGGCGCCGGCACCGCCCAGCGAGGAAATGTTCTGCACGGCGCGCTGGCTGATGCGCTTGCCGAAATCGCCGGGACTGGTCTCGATGCGGGCAGCGAAGGCCTGCGGCTGCCAGCCCAGCATTTCCAGGCCCCGCACCTCGGCGTCGATGTAGCCGGTGATGCTGCCGAAGGAATAGGTATTGGTCAGCATCGCCAGGTCGAGGTGGCGTGCGTCGATGTCGGCGACGAGTCGCGGCGCACGGCCGAACGGATCGATGACCTTGAGCCCGGCCGCCGACAGGTAGCCGTCGAAGACCGAGACGACCAGTGCGCCGTCGAGCGTGAGGACACCGCCTTCGTACTGGATGCGCGGGATGGTTGCCGACAGCAGGCCCTCCATCCGCGGCAGCCCGAGGCGTTCCGTCAGCAGGGGCATGGACAACGGATAGAGCGCGCCGGCCAGCTGCCAGTGCCATTGCCCATCCTCGCGCCGTGCAGCGAAGTTCTCGAACAGCAGCCTGCCATCGAGCACGGGCAGCTCGACCCGGTCGAAGCCGAAGCGCCAACCCTCCATGGCGAGCGGCACGGCGAAGGCGCCGAGCGGCAGGTCGCCGGCGTGGCCGCCGCTGGAGGTGATGCGCGCCTCGCCGGCACCTTCGCTCCGCCATGGCACCGTGGCACGCAAATCGGCCAGCGCCAGGCGCCCCTCGCCGACGTCGAGAGCCGATAGGTCGAGGTCGAGGTCGAGGCTGCGCGGTCCGGCGGCATCGAGCGCGAAGGCGAAGCGAGCGGTGCCTAGCGGGCGCACCCGCGGCGTCTCGCCCAGCAGCGGCTGCACCCACTGTTCGAAGGCCGGCCCTGCGTTCCAGCGGTCGCTCGCGACCTCGAGCGCCGCCAGCTGGCCGTTGCGGCGATCCAAGCGCAGCCGGCCGTCGAGGGTGCCGATGCCCGGCAGCTCGAATCGCGCCTTGTCGATGCGCAACTCGTCGACATCGACGGTGCCGCTGGCGACGAGCGTCTGCCCTGTGCCCTTCAGGTACCAGGGCTGGATGAAGGCTTCGCCGCCCTGCCAGTCGACGCTGACCTGCCACGCCCATGCGCCGGACGCTTCGCTCGCCGAACCGGTCAGGCGCAGCGCAACGCCTTCGGCCGCGCGGCTGCCCTCGGCATTGGCGAAGGCAAGCCCGCTGGCGACGAGGTCGAATTCGGCGTGCGAGCCGACGAGACGCAATGAGCCCGACACCGTTCCCCTGGGCTGCCATGCCGCCAGCTCGGGCACCGCCCCGACGAGGCTCGCCAGCGGCACATCGCGCAGGGTGAGTTCGAGCAGCTTGCGCTTGGCCGCATAATGGAAATCCACTGCCGCCGCGTCGCCAGCGCGCCCCGCAGGAAGTACCCCTGGGGTGCCGACTTTCAGTGTCCCGCCGGCGCAGCGCAAATCACCGTCGTTCCACTTGAACTCGCGACACTTGAGGCGTAGATCGGAAAACTGCCGATCCGCCACACGCAGCAAGCCTATGGTCAGCACCGTGCCGCCCGCCCGGGGCTGCATGCTGACGCGCTCGGCAGCGAAGGCTGGATGACGGATACTGTCGAGCGAGAGGGAAATGTCGAGCGCACACGCAGCTGCCGCCTGAAGCAGCAACAGCGCCGCAATCAGCCCGCGCAGCGGCGGCACGCGCGCGAAGACTATGCCTTGATGCGGCCGAGCAGGCCGCGCAGCGTGTCCTGGATATCGGCCGGCAACACGATGGTCTTGGCGTTCTGCGAGTCGGCGAGCTTGCCCATCGCCATGATGTATTTCTCGCCGAGCAGATACATCGCCGGCAGGTCGCCCGGCCCGATCGCCGCCGCAACACGCTTGATCGCCTCGGCGCTGGCGTCGGCCAGCGTCACCTGCGCCTCGGCGTCGCGTCGCGCGGCTTCCAGCCTGGCCTCGGCCTGAAGGATGGCCGCCTGCTTGGTGCCCTCGGCCTTGGTCACCATGGCCTTGCGCTCGCGCTCGGCCGAGGCCTGGGCCTCCATCGCCTTGACCATGGATTCGGAAGGCTTGATGTCCTGGATCTCGACCGACTTGACCGTCAGGCCCCAATCGATGGCCTCGTCGGCGATGGCCTCGCGCAGCTTGGCCTTGATGCGGTCGCGGCTGGTGAGCGCCTCGTCGAGCTGCATGTCGCCGGCGATGGAGCGCAGCGTGGTCATGATCATGTTGCGGATGGCCTCGGAGAAATCGGTCACGCCATACACGGCCTTGATCGGGTCGGTGATCTTGATGAAGGCGATGGCATTGATGAGGATCACCGCGTTGTCCTTGGTGATCACTTCCTGCTCCTGCACGTCGAGGATGATGTCCTTGGTCACCAGCTTGTAGGAAACCTGGTCGAGGTAGGGAATGAGGATATTGAGGCCGGGGTGCAGCGTGCCGTGGTATTTGCCGAGACGCTCGACGATCCACTCCATCCCCTGCGGCACAATGCGCACGCCCTTCAGCAGCGTAATGACCGCGAAGGCCAGCAATGCCAGTACGACGATGAATCCTTCACCCATGATCAGCTCCTTCCGACTTTCAACAGGCTGCCTTCCACTTCCAGGACTTTCACGCGTTCTCCGGCCTTGATCTCCTCGTCGGCGATGCAGGGCCAGACATCGGCGCCGACCAGCGGCTTCTGGAAGCGCACCTCGCCGCGGATGAAGCGGGCGACATCGTGCGTCAGCACGCCGACCTCGCCGACGACTTCGGCATCCGACATGCCGATGCGCGTCTTGTGGCTCCCCGGCTTGAACACCTTGAACCAGAAGCCGGTCAGCGCCAGCGAGACGGCCAGCCAGATCGCGAGCTGAGCGGTGATGCCCAGGCCCGGCGCAACCAGCAGCACCGCCGTCATCACCAGCGCACCGAGGCCGAACCAGACCAGCACGAAGGCCGGCAACGCCAGCTCGGCGAGAATCAGGACGACGCCGCCGACAGCCCAGTGCCACCATGCCAGTTCCATTTCGGCTCCTTTACGTTTCGGCCATTCTAACGAGCTTCTGCCGCCGTTCCTCGAACAGGCAGATGGCGGCGGCTGCCGCCACGTTGAGGGACTCGCAGCCCTCGGCCAGCGGGATGGTCGCCCGCCGCCGTGCCGAAGCCGCCGAGTTTTCCGAAACGCCGGCGCCCTCGTTGCCGAAGATCCACGCGACGGGGCCGGAAAGATCGATGGCGTAGATCGACTCGCCGTCCCGCGCCACAGTGGCGACCGAGGTGCCGGAATAGCCGGAGAGGAAAGCCGCGAGATCGACGCGCTCGCGAATCGCCAGATCGAAATGCGCCCCCTGCCCCGCCCGCAGCACCTTGCTCGTCCACGCCCCGGCGCAGCCCGTCCCGAGCACGACGTCACGCACCCCGGCCGCCGCCGCCGTGCGCAGGATGGTGCCGACGTTGCCGGCGTCCTGCACGGCATCGAGCAGCACGCAGGAACCGCGTGGCGGGGCCGCGTCAGTCGTCGACACCGCGATCTCGGCGAGGATGCCGACCGGCGTCTCCGTCGCCGCGAGCTCGCGGAACAAGGCATCGCGCAGGCAGAGCGCCTCGCTGCCGCCGCAGCGCGCCAGCAGGGCGGACACTTCGCCGTGGCCCAACCCGGATTCGCTGACGATCACGCGCAAGGGCCGTCCGACCTTGTCGAGATAGGCCGCGAGCAGATGCGGCCCGTCGAGCAGGGCGTGAGCCGTGTCGCGCTGCGCCCGTAGCGTCTTGAAGGTCGAATTGTCGCGTGAGGCGATGATTTTCATGGCACCATCTTCGCATGAGCCCGCTTCACTGTGTGATCGTCACGCCGGCGCCACCCGGTTCGCGCGCCGGCAACCGCAACACGGCCGTGCGCTGGGCGCGCATCCTGCGCGGGCTCGGCCTGCGGGTCGACATCGCGACCGAATGGCGCGACGGCGACCACGACCTGATGATCGCACTGCACGCGCGGCGCAGCCGGACCGCAATGCTGCATTGGCGGCAACGCTGCCCGCACCGTCCCCTGATCCTGGCGCTGACGGGCACCGATCTCTACCGCGACATCCGCAGCGATGCCGGCGCCGCCGACTCGCTCGAACTCGCCGACCGCCTCGTCGTGCTGCAGGCCTGCGGCCTCGACGAACTGACGCCGGCGCAGCGTGCGAAAGCCCGGGTGATCCTTCAGTCCGAGACCGCGCGCGGGGTCTGGGCGCCGCCGCGCCGCTTCATGCGTTTCGCCGCGATCGGACATCTGCGCGAGGAGAAGGATCCGCTGCGGGCGGCCCATGCGCTGGGGCTGCTGCGCGCGTTGGCGGCGGTTCGCGTCGTCCAGGTCGGCGCCGCGCTCGTGCCGGCCTGGGCGCAGGAGGCGCAGGCGCTGATTCAGCGCGAGCCGCGCTATCGCTGGCGCGGCGAAGTGCCGCACTGGCAGGCGCTGAAGCTGCTCCGGCAAAGCCACGCCCTCGTCATCAGCTCGCTGATGGAGGGCGGCGCCCACGTCGTGTCGGAGGCGATCGTCCATGGCGTTCCGGTGCTGGCCAGCGACATTCCGGGGAACGTCGGTCTGCTCGGCGCCGACTATGCCGGCTATTTCCGCGTAGGCGACACGGCGGCGCTGGCGGCGCTGATGCGACGGGCCCATGAGGAGCCTGCGTTCCTGCGCACGCTGCACAAGGCCGTCGTCGCGCGCCAGCCGCTGTTCACGCCGGAGCGGGAAGTCGCGGCCTGGCGTGCCACCATCGCCGACTTTTATCCCCGGCCGAAGTAGGCGCCCAGCGTCGCGACGACGATGGTGAGGAATCCCAGGTGCAGGTTGAAGGCGACCAGCTTGCGGATGCGGTCCATCGCGGCGCCGGCAGCCGGCCAGTCCTGCGTCGTAACCCCGGCCACGAGCCTCGGGTAGACGCCCCCGTAGATGTAGGCGAACACGCCGGCCATCACCAGGCCGGTGGCCATCATCACATGCCAGTGCAGCAGCGCGTTCTTGAAACCGACCACGAAAAACATGGCGAAGCCCGAGCCGAGGATGACGCCGACGGCGATCGCGACCACGGCGAAGAAGCGGCCGAGCACCCCGGCCAGCAGCGGCAGCCGCTGCGGTGGCGCCAACTGGGCGACGGCGACCGGCCGCAGGCAGTAGTGGGCGAAGAACATGCCGCCGACCCAGATGATCACGCCGACGAGATGAAGCAGGATGAGGACAGGCATCACGATGGGTTTCCTCCGAGGAGATTTCTGACCGGAGCGAAGCTGCGCCGATGGAAATGCGCGGGGCCGTGCGCGGCAAGCGCCGCGAGGTGGGCCGCGGTGCCATAGCCCTTGTGGCGGTCGAGGCCGTATTGTGGGAAGCGTTCGTGCAGCAGTCGCATCTCGGCGTCGCGCGCGGTCTTGGCAAGGATGGAGGCGGCCGATATCTCGGCCACGCTGGCGTCGCCGCCGATGATGGCGCGGGCCGGAATGGCCAGCGGCGGACAGCGGTTGCCGTCGATCAGCGCTTCGGCCGGGCGAATCGCCAGCCCTTCGACCGCGCGGCGCATCGCCAGCAGCGTCGCCTGGAGGATGTTGAGCGTGTCGATCTCCTCGACCGTGGCGAAGGCGACGGCCCACGCCAGCGCCTTCTCCTTGATCTCGCCCTCGAGTCGCTCGCGGCGTCGCTCGCTCAGCTTCTTCGAGTCGTCGAGACCGGCGATCGACCGTGCCGGATCGAGGATCACCGCGGCCGCGAACACCGCGCCGGCCAGCGGCCCCCTGCCCGCTTCGTCGACGCCGCAGATCAGCATGGCTTGAGGTAGGGCAGGATCGCGGCCGCGGCCTTCTCCGCCGTTCCCTGCCGCAAGCTGCGGTGGATCCCGGCGAAGACCTCGGCGAGCCTGGCCTGTACCTGACGATCGACGCAGAGGTTGCCGAGCGCCTGCGCCAGGTTATCGGCGGTCGCATCGTCCTGAAGGAACTCGGGTACGACGAAGCGGCCGGCGAGGATGTTCGGCAGGCCCACCCACGGCTGGTAACCCATGTGCCGCAGCAAGCGCCAGGACCACGGCGACATGCGGTAGGCGATGACCATCGGCGTGCCCATCAGCGCCGTTTCCAGCGTTGCCGTGCCGCTGGCGACGAGCGCGACGTCGGCGGCGGCCAGCGCATCCTGGGCGTGGCCGAACATGAGCGTGATCGGCATTTCCTGCGCCCCGCGCCGCCACAGCGCCTCCTCGAACCGGTTGCGCGTTTCCCGCGTGGTCAGCGGCACGAGGAAACGGGCGTCGGGGAATCGCTCGAAAAGCTTCTGCGCCGTCTCGATGAACAGCTCGCCCATGTACTGCAACTCCGACTGGCGGCTGCCCGGCAGCAGGGCGAAGACCGGCGCCGCGCCCTCGAGGCCGAGACGCTCGCGCGCGACCGGCTTGTCGATCGCCGGCGGGATCACGTCGGCCAGCGGATGGCCGACGTAGCTCACCGGCAGCGGGTGCTCGCGGTAGAGCGCCGGCTCGAACGGGAACAGCGCGAGCAGGTGCGTGACCGATCTGGCGATCTTGCCGATGCGGCCTCGACGCCAGGCCCAGACCGAGGGGCTGACGTAGTGAATCGCCGGAATTCCGCGCCCCTTGAGCTTCCGCTCGAGCCAGAGGTTGAAATCGGGGGCGTCGATGCCGATGAAGACGTCCGGCTTCTCGGCCAGCAGCCTCGAGAGCAGCCTGCGGCGGATGCCGGCGATCTCGCGATAGTGGCGCAACACCTCGGCGTAGCCGCGCACCGAGAGCTTTTCGGCCGGCCACCAGGCATCGAAGCCCTGCATTTCCATTTTCGTGCCGCCGATGCCGACGAAGCTGGCGTCGGGCAGGTGGCGCTTGAGCGCGGCGATCAGGTGTGCGCCCAGCAGGTCACCGGAGGCCTCGCCGGCCACCATTGCGATGCGCAGCCCCATTTAGCGAACGACGCCGCGGCCGGGCGTGGCCAGGAACTCGGCCAGCACCTGAAGTTCGACCACGCTGCCGGCCTCGGCGGCGATGGCCTCGCGGGCCTCGGCCAGCGGCAGGCCGGACTTGTAGAGGGTCTTGTAGGCGCGCTTGATCGCGGCGATGGCATCGGCCGAAAAGCCGCGACGCTTGAGCCCCTCGCTGTTGATGCCGTGCGGCGCCGGCGGGCTGCCGCCGACCATGACGTAGGGTGGCAGGTCCTGCAGCAGCATCGTGCCCACGGCCGTCATGCTGTGGGCGCCGACGCGCACGAACTGGTGGATGCCGGTGAAGCCGGCGAGGATGGCCCAGTCGCCGACAGTGACATGGCCGGCGAGCTGGGCGTTGTTGGCGAAGATGACGTTGTTGCCGATCTGGCAGTCGTGCGCCAGGTGCACATAGGCCATGATCCAGTTGTCGTTGCCGAGCCGCGTCACGCCGGCATCCTGCGCCGTGCCGCAGTTGAAGGTGCAAAACTCGCGGATGGTGTTGCGGTCGCCGATCTCCAGGCGCGTCGGCTCGCCGGCGTACTTCTTGTCCTGCGGAATCTCGCCGATGGAGCAGAACTGGAAAATGCGGTTGTCGCCGCCGATCCGCGTATGGCCGGAAATCACCACATGCGGGCCGACATGCGTGTTGTCGCCGATCTCGACGTGCTCGCCGACGAGGGTGTAGGCGCCGATTTCCACGCCGGCGCCAAGGCGCGCCCCGGGATGGACGATGGCGGTGGGGTGGATGCTCATTCGACGGTGCGCAGGGTACACATCAGTTCGGCCTCGGCGGCGAGCTTGCCGTCGACCGTGGCCTTGGCCGAATACTTCCAGATGCCGCGCTTGATGAGGCCGATCGACACCTCGAGGATCAGCTGGTCGCCGGGGCTGACCGGCTTCTTGAAGCGCGCACCGTCGATGCCGGCGAAGTAGTAAACAGTTGTGGCGTCGGGCTTGCCGCCCATGGTCTTGAAGGAGAGCACGGCCGCAGCCTGCGCCATGGCCTCGACGATCAGAACCCCCGGCATCACCGGGTGGTGGGGATAATGGCCGGGGAAGAAGGGCTCGTTGATGCTGACGTTCTTCAGCGCCTTGATGCGCTCGCCCGGCACCAGTTCGAGCACGCGGTCGATCAGCAGGATGGGATAACGGTGCGGCAGGTGCTCGAGGATCTCGTGGATGTCCATCGAATTCATGTTCTTTTCTCCAGTTCGGCCAGGCGCTGTTCGAGGGCGCGTATTTTATCGGCCATCGCGTCGAGATGTCGCAGGCGTGCGAAGTTCTTCAACCATTCCTCGTGCGACATGAAAGGCACCGTCCCGGTGAATACGCCGGGGCGCGTGATGGACTTGGCGACGAAGGTTCCGGCGGAGACCTGGACGCCATCGGCGATCTCGAGATGGCCGATGATGTTGGCGGCCCCGCCGATCGCGCAGCCGGCGCCGACGCGGGTGCTGCCGGCGATGGCGGCGCAACCCGCCATGATCGTGCGCGCGCCGATTTGAACGTTGTGCGCGATCTGGATCTGGTTGTCGAGCTTGACGCCGTCGCCGATCACCGTGTCGGCCAGCGCGCCGCGATCGATGGTGGTGTTGGCGCCGATCTCGACGTCGTCGCCGACGACGACGCGACCGGTCTGGGGAATTTTCACCCAGCTACCGTCGCGGTCGCGGGCGAAGCCGAAGCCGTCGGCGCCGATCACGGCACCCGAATGGATGATGGCGCGCGCACCGATGCGACAACCGGCGGCAACGGTGACGTTCGGATGCAGCAGCGAGTCGCCGCCGATCTCGGCGCCGGGACCGATGGCACAGCCCGCGCCGATCACGGTGTTCTCGCCGATGCCGGCACCCGCACCGATCCAGACATTGGGCCCGACGCTGACACTCGCCGGCACCTCGGTCTCGACTACGGCCGACGGATGGATGCCGGCCGCGGGACGCGGCGGCGGGTTCAACCACTGCGCGACACGGGCGTAGTAAAGATAGGGTTGCGGCGTGACGATGGCCGCGACCGGGCACGCAGCCGTCGCCTCGGGCGCGAGGATCACCGCGGCGGCGCTGGTTGCTCCAAGCTGGCCCTGGTATTTCGGATTGGAAAGAAAGCTGAGCTGGTCGGCGCCGGCAGTCTCGAGCGTGGCGATGCCACGCACGGCGATGCTGCCGTCGCCGACGAGATCCCCGCCAAAGCGGGCAACGATCTCGTCAAGACGGACCACGGGCTACACGCGGAGTATCGGTCTTACTTGGTACCGTCGCCCAGGGCCTTGATCACCTTGTCGGTGATGTCGAGCTTGGGACTGACGTACACGCCTTCCTGGATGATGAGGTCGTACTTCTCGGCCTCGGCCACCTGCTTGATGATCTTGTTGACGCGCTCGTAGATCCCCGCCATCTCTTCGTTCTGGCGCAGGTTGAGGTCCTCGCGGAACTCGCGCTGCTTGCGCTGGAAATCGCGATTGAGGTCGTTGAACTCGCGCTCCTTGTTGCGCCGGTCGGTCTCCGACATGGTAACGGCGTTCTTCTCGAGGCCTTCCTGCATGCCCTGCAGTTGCTTGGCCAGCTTCTGCAGATCCTGGTCACGCTTCTCGAATTCCTTTTCGAGCTTTTTCTTGGCCTTGGCCGCCTGGGGCGACTCGTTGATCACCTTCTGGCCATTGACGAAACCGATCTTGGTTTCGGCCAGGGCCGGGGCGGCGGCGACCGCCAGGGTCAGCGCCGCGATGGAAATCAGTAGTTTTTTCAAGCTGTCTCTCCTGCAAAAATCAGAACGTGGTGCCCATGGTGAACTGGAACGTCTCGGTCTTGTCACCGTCCTTCTTGTTCAGCGGGGTAGCCACGCTGAACTTGAGCGGCCCAACGGGGGAAGTCCAGGCCGCGCCCAAGCCTCCCGAATAACGGGCCCCACCATCGTTTTCGGGGTTCGGCACGGTCATATTCTTGCTATTGCCCCAGACGCGGCCGCCATCGATGAAGGCACTCATGCGCAGGGAGCGGTCCTTGCCCATGCCGGGCATGGGGAACAGGAATTCCGCATTGCCGACCACGCGATGGATGCCGCCGAGGTGCTGATCGGTCACGGGGTCATAGGGACCGATCGAACCGGCGCGGTAACCGCGTACCGAGCCGATACCCCCCGCGTAGAAGTTCTTGAAGAACGGCAACGGCTTGTCGCTGTAGCCATCTCCCGAACCGAGTTCACCGTTGAGCTTCAGCGCATAATCGCGTCCGATCGGGACGAACTGGGTGTAACCGAGGTTCACCTTCCAGTACTTGACGTTGCCGGCCGGCAGCGAAATCTCGCCGCCGACGCGGCCGACGAAGCCCCGCATCGGCCAGATGCGGCTGTCTACGGTATCCCGCGACCAGCTCGCCGTGGTCAACACGGTGTTCTGGTATTCGCCGAAATCTCGAACGTAATTCTGGTACTGGATCGGGCTCGACGAATTCACCTTGAGTTTGGTGCGGTCGCCCGACAGGCCGAGGTTGACGAAGTTCTCTTCGGAAATCGGCAGGCCCAGGCGGAATCCGCCGCCGGTGGCACGGCTGCCGAAGGAACCGACATCGAGCGAGCTGGTGTCGAGGTCGCGGTGATAGACATCGAAGCCGAACGCCGTCCCATCCACCGTCCAGTACGGATTGGTGTAGGACAGCGAATACAGCGTGTTGACCTTGCTGGTGTTGATGGCGAAGCCGATATGCCGGCCACTGCCGAACATGTTCTCCTGCTGGATCGCGGTCGAGAAGGTCATGCCCTCTGTGCTGGAGTAGCCCGCGCCGAGGCTGACGTTGCCGGTGGGCTTTTCCTTGACATTGACGTTGACGTCTACCTGGTCGGTGGTTCCGGGCACCGGCGGCGTCTCGACGGTCACTTCCTCGAAATAGCCGAGGCGGTCGACGCGCTTCTTCGACTTGTTGATCTTCTCGCCGTCGTACCACGATGCCTCGAGCTGACGCATTTCGCGGCGGATCACCTCGTCGCGCGTCTTGCTGTTGCCGGTGACACCGATGCGGCGGACATAGACGCGGCGACCCGGATCGATATAGATGGTGAAGGCGGCAGTGCGCTTGGCCTTGTCCAGTTCCGGCGCGGCGTTCACGTTGGCGAAGGCGTAGCCCTCGTTGCCCAGCCGCTCGCTGATGGCCTTGGTCGTTTCGGTCATTTTCTCGCGCGAGAAGACGTCACCGGGCTTGACCAGCACCAGCTTGGTCAGTTCCGCCTCGGGCAGCATCAGGTTGCCGGCGAGCTTGACCGAGGCGACGGTGTATTTTTCGCCCTCGCTCATGTTGATGGTGATGTAGATGTCCTGCTTCGACGGCGAGATCTGCACCTGGGTGGACTCGACGTTGAACTCCATGTAGCCACGATCGAGGTAGAAGGAACGCAGCGATTCAATGTCGGCCGACAGCTTCTGCTTCGAATACTGGTCGTTCTTGGTGTACCAGGTCATGATGCCCGGCGTGGTCAGCGTGAACAGCCCGAGCAGTTCGCTTTCCTTGAACGCCTTGGCGCCGACGATGTTGATCTGCCTGATCTTGGCGATGTCGCCTTCGTCCACCGTCACGCTGATGCCGACGCGGTTGCGCTCCAGCGGCGTCACCGTCGTGGTCAGGCTCACCGCGTAGTAGCCCTGCGCCAGGTACTGGCGCTTGAGTTCCTGCTCGGCACGCTCGATCAGCGCACGGTCGAAGATGCGCGATTCGGCCAGGCCGACTTCCTTGAGGCCCTTGAGCAGGTCCTCCTTCTTGAAGGCCTTGAGGCCGTTGAAGTCGATCGAGGCGATGGCGGGACGCTCCTCGACAATGACGACGACGACGTCGTTGTCGATCTCGATGCGCACGTCCTTGAAGAAACCGGTACCGAACAGCGCCTTGATGGCCTGCGCCGCCTTGTCGTCGGTCATGGTGTCGCCGACTTTCACCGGCAGGTAGCTGAAGACGGTTCCGGCCTCGGTGCGCTGGATGCCCTCGATGCGGATGTCTTTGACCGGGAAGGGGTTGAAAGCCAGAGCCGGCGACGCAGCCAAGGCCAGGCCAAGCGCCGCCGTCAGGGCAGCCATGGACGACAGCACGCCCGTCATCAGTTTGTTATTCATTGTGTCAGCCGGAAACCAAACGGTTGATGTCGTTATAAAGGGCAAAGGCCATCAGGAGAAACAGCAAGGACAGGCCGATTTGCTGGCCAATTTCCATGGCCCGTTCGGACAGCGGACCGCCTTTCAGCAACTCCGCGAAATAATACAACAAATGCCCCCCATCCAGCACCGGCACGGGCAGCAGATTGAGCACGCCGAGGCTGATGCTGATCAGGGCGAGAAAGCGCAGGAAATGGTCGGCGCCGAGCCTCGCCGACTGTCCGGCATAGTCGGCGATGGTCACCGGTCCGGAGATGTTCTTCCACGAAAGCTCGCCGGTGAGCAGTCGCCCCATCATGCGCAGCGTCAGCGCCGAGGTTTCCCAGGTCAGCCTCAGGGCACGCGCCGCCGAGTCGAGCGGACCATAGGACACGACGACGCGCATCGCCTCGAAGGCCGCAGGGTCCTCGCGCACGCCAATGCCGATGCGACCGAAGCGGCGCCCCTGCTCTTCCACCATGACCGGCGTAACGGCCACTTCGAGGCGATGCCCCTCGCGCGACAGCTCGATGTCCAACGGGCGATCGCCCGCCTCGCGGATGCGCCCCGCCACCTCCGACCAGTCCCGCACCGGCCGGCCGCCGATGACGACAACCTCGTCGCCGACCCGGATGCCGGCACGTGCGGCCGGGCCGTCGGCGACGACGCTGCCGATCACGGGTTTCAGCAGCGGCCGGAACAGTTTCAGGCCGAGCGGGCGCAGCACGTCGCCTTCCAGCGCGGCTGGATCGAGGCCCGCCGTGGCCAGGCGGCGGAAGGCGATCTCGCCGCGCGGGTTGATGACTTCCAGTTCGATCGGCCGGCCGTCGAGCGTCAGGCGCATCGCTTCCCAGCGTACTTCCGACCAGGTCGCGACCACCTTGCCCGATACGGCGCGGACCAATTCGCCCTCCGCCACCGCAGCGTGCGCCGCGGGGCTGTTGGGCGACGGCGCCCCCAGCACGGGCCGCAGTTCCGTCACGCCCTGCATGAACAGCAGCCAGTAGAGAACGATGGCGAGCAGGAAATTGGCGGCGGGACCGGCGGCGACGATCAGCGAGCGCCGCCCCAGCGACTGGCGATTGAAGGAACGATGCGCTTCCGCCGCGGGAACCTCGCCTTCGCGCTCGTCGAGCATCTTGACGTAGCCGCCGAACGGAAAGGCGGCGAGAACCCATTCCGTCCGGTCCGGCCCGCGCCGCCACGTCCACAGCGGGCGGCCGAAGCCGACAGAGAAGCGCAGCACCTTGACGCCACAAAGCCGCGCGACCACGTAGTGGCCGTATTCGTGCACGACGATAAGCACGGCCAGCGCCGCGGCGAAGGCAGCGAGCGTCGACGGCAGGTTGCCCCCCATCACGGCAACGCGCCCTGCGCCGCCACGCGTGCCGCCGCGTCGGCAGCCAGCACCGCGGCGAGATCGTCGGCCGGCGCCACCGGAACGGCATCGAGGGTGGCCGCGATCACCGCGGCGATGCGCTGGAATGGCAGGCGCCCGTCGAGGAAGGCCTCGACCGCGACCTCGTTGGCGGCATTGAGCACGGCCGGCGCGTTGCCGCCCGCGCGCAGGGCACGATAGGCCAGGGCCAGGCAGGGAAAGCGTTCGAGGTCGGGGCGCTCGAAATTGAGCTGGGCCACCGCGAACAGGTCGAGCGGCGCCACGCCGGCATCGATCCGTTCCGGATAGGCCAGGGCATGGGCGATCGGCGTGCGCATGTCGGGATTGCCCAGTTCTGCGATCACCGACCCGTCGACATACTGCACCAGGGAATGAATGACGCTCTGCGGATGGATCACGACATCGATCTGCCCGGGATCGGCATCGAACAGCCAGCGCGCCTCGATCACTTCGAGGCCCTTGTTCATCATCGTCGCCGAATCCACCGAGATCTTGCGTCCCATCGACCAGTTGGGGTGGGCGCAGGCCTGCTCGGGCGTGACTTTTTCGAGATCTGCCAGGGCCGTCCGCCGGAAGGGGCCGCCCGAGGCGGTGAGCAGGATGCGGTGCACGCCGTGGCGGGCATAGTCGCCGGCGAATCCCGCCGGCAGCGACTGGAACACCGCGTTGTGCTCGGAGTCGATCGGCAGCAACGTCGCCCCCGCCTGCTTTACCGCATTCATGAAGACGCTGCCCGCCATGACCAGCGCCTCCTTGTTGGCCAGCAGCACCCGCTTGCCGGCTTGCGCCGCGGCGAGAGTCGGCGGCAGGCCTGCGGCACCGACGATGGCCGCCATGACGGCATCGACCTCGGGCAGGCAAGCCACCCGGCACAGCGCGCCGGGTCCCGCCAGCACCTCCGTGCCGACGCCGGCAAGCATGGCGGCAAGACGGGCGGCATCGTCGTGCGAGCCGACCACGGCATAGCGCGGCTTGAAGCGGCGGCACTGCTCCGCCAGGATGTCGATGCGGCGATGGCCGGTCAGCGCGACGACATCGAAGCGGTCGGGGTGGCGCGCGACGACATCGAGCGTGCTGACGCCGATCGAGCCGGTGGCGCCGAGTATCGTGAGACGTTGCACCTTCATGGCGAGGTCCAGAATATCACCAGCGCCACCAGCGGCAGCGTGGCCGTGAGACTGTCAATGCGGTCGAGGATGCCGCCATGCCCCGGCAGCAGCTGGCTGCTGTCCTTGACCTCCGCCTGCCGTTTCATCAACGACTCGAACAGGTCGCCGACGATGCTCACCGCGGTAAGCACGACAAGCACCAGCGCGGCCGGAAGCAGCAGCGCCGGAGCGGGCACGCGTCCGGACGTCGACGCGACGATCGCGCCATAGCCCAGCACGGCGAAAACCGCGCCATAGGCGCCTTCCCATGTCTTGCCCGGGCTGATCGCCGGCGCGAGCTTCCTGCGGCCGAAGGCGCGGCCGGTGAAATAGGCCGCGATGTCCGCAACCCAGACCAGGGCCATCACCGCCAGCAGCAGCCAGGGGCTGCGGCCATGCAAGTCGACCATCGCGGACCAGGTCGGCACGATCACCGTCCAGCCGACGGCGTAGCCGACGAAGTCGTTGCCGGCGAGCGGCCAGCGCCGCCGGAGCCAGAGCGGAGCGAGCACGAGCCAGAAGGCGGCTGCCAGCAGCCAGAGACCGGCGAAAGTCATCGCCGGGCGATACCCTGCGACCAGGCAACTGATGACGACGAACCCCGCGTAGAAAACGCGACCGGCCTTGTCGACTTTCATAAGCCCCGCCCATTCCCAGGCTGCAAGTGCAGCGACGAGCCCGAACGCCGCCGCCGCGACAACAGCCGGTGCCAGGAATAGCACGACCAGCAAGCCCGCAACGAGCACCAGCGCGGTGATGACCCGCGCCTTAAGCATTCCCGGATTTCACTGCGGAAGTCTCCGCCGGTGCCACGGTGACAAGCTGCTCGCTGGTGCGCCCGAAGCGCCGTTCGCGCCCGCGGTAGGAGGCGATCGCGGCATCGAAAGCCGCCGCGTCGAACTCCGGCCAGAGCAGTTCGGTGAAATAAAGCTCGGCATAGGCCAGCTGCCAGATCAGAAAATTGCTGATGCGCTGCTCGCCGCCGGTGCGGATGAAGAGGTCGGGCTCGGGCGCGTAGGCCATGGCGAGGTGCGGCGCGAGGTCCTCCTCGCCGTAGCTGCCGGCATTTTCCGGATGCGCCGCGCTCATGCGATTGACGGCCTGCATCACGTCCCAGCGGCCGCCGTAGTTGGCGGCGATCGTCAGGGTCAGCTTGGTGTTGGCGGCGGTGATGTCCTCCGAGCGGCGGATAAGCTCCTGCAAGCGAGGCTCGAAGCGGGAAAGATCGCCGACGATGCGCAGGCGCACGCCGTTGGCATCGAGCTTGCCGACTTCCTGGTCGAGCGCGGCGACGAACAGGTTCATGAGGAAGGAGACTTCCTCTGCCGGGCGGCGCCAGTTCTCGGAGCTGAAGGCGAACAGCGTGAGGAATTCGACGCCGCGCTCGATGCAGGCCTTGACCATCGCCCGCACGGTCTCGACGCCGCGCTTGTGGCCGGCGACGCGAGGCAGGAAGCGTTTTTTCGCCCAGCGGCCGTTGCCGTCCATGATCATGGCGACATGGCGCGGCACGATCGCCGCCTCGGGGATCTGCCGGGTGGAACTGACAAAGGCCTTCATGGCCGAGGGTCTGGCGATGGCCCCTAGATGGCCATCAGGTCCTTCTCTTTGTCGGCCAGTTGCTTGTCGACTTCGGCGACGTACTTGTCGGTGAGCTTCTGCACCTCATCCTGGGCGCGGCGCTCGTCGTCCTCGGAGATCTCGTGCTTCTTCAGCGCCTCCTTGAGGTGGGCGATGGCGTCGCGGCGGATGTTGCGCACGGCGATCTTGGCATTCTCGCCCTCGTGCTTGACGACCTTGATCAGTTCCTTGCGACGCTCCTCGGTCAGCATCGGCATCGGCACCCGGATCAGGTCGCCCTGCGTCGCTGGGTTGAGGCCGAGGTCGCCGTCGCGGATCGCCTTCTCGACCTTGGAGATCATGTTCTTTTCCCACGGCTGCACGCCGATGGTGCGCGAATCCACCAGGGTGACGTTCGCCACCTGGTTGATCGGCATCGGCGTGCCGTAGTAATCGACCTGGATATGGTCGAGCAGGCCGGTGTGGGCGCGACCGGTACGCACCTTGGCAAGATCGTGCTTCAAAGCCTCGAGGCTCTTCAGCATCTTCTGCTCGGAATTCTTCTTGAGTTCGGGAATCATCTAAAACTCCTAAACGTGTACCAGGGTGCCCTCGTCCTCACCCATCACGACGCGTTTGAGCGCGCCGGCCTTGAAGATCGAGAACACATTGATCGGCAGCTTCTGGTCGCGGCAGAGCGCGAAAGCGGTCGCATCCATGACCCCGAGGCCACGGCCGATCGCCTCGTCGAAGCTGATCCTGGCATAGCGGGTCGCGCTCGGATCCTTCTTCGGGTCGGCGCTATAGACGCCGTCGACCTTGGTCGCCTTGAGCACGATCTCGGCACCGATTTCGGAGCCGCGCAGCGCAGCCGCCGTGTCGGTGGTGAAGAAGGGATTGCCGGTACCGCCACCGAAGATGACGACCTTGCCCTCTTCGAGATAGCGGATGGCCTTGCCGCGGATGTAGGGCTCGACCACCTGCTCGATGCTCAGCGCCGACTGCACGCGGGCGTTGAGCCCGCTCTGGCGCATGGCATCGGACAGCGCCATGGCGTTCATGACCGTCGCCAGCATGCCCATGTAGTCGGCGGTGGCGCGGTCCATCCCGGAGGATGCACCGGCCATGCCGCGGAAGATGTTGCCGCCGCCGATCACCACCCCGATCTCGACGCCGAGATCGGCCACGGCCTTGACCTCGGCGACGATGCCGGCCAGCGTATCGCGATTGATGCCATAGGCATCGTCACCCATCAGGGCCTCGCCGGACAGCTTGACGAGGATGCGCTTGTAGCGGGGAGCGGCGGGCATGGCGGAGTTACTTCTTGGCAGCGGCGGCGGCAGCCGCTTGTTCGGCCACCTCGGCGGCGAAGTCGTTGACCTTCTTCTCGATGCCCTCGCCCACCACGTAGAGGGTGAAGCCGGCAATGGAAGCGCCTTTCGACTTGAGCAACTGCTCGATGGTCTGCTTGCCGTCCTCGGCCTTGACGAAGACCTGGCCGAGCAGGGTGACGTCCTTGAGGTACTTCTGCACCGTGCCTTCGGCGATCTTCTCCAGCATGGCCTCGGGCTTGCCCGCCTCGCGCGCCTTCTCGACGGCGATGCGGCGCTCGGTGTCGAGCAGCTCGGCCGGCACGCCGGAAGAATCCAGCGCCTTCGGCTTGGAGGCGGCGATGTGCATGGCGATGTCCTTGCCCAGCTGCCCATTGTCATCCGGGCCGCCGACCACGTCGACCACCACGCCGATCTTGGAGCCGCCATGGACGTATGAGGCCAGCTTGCCCTTCGCTTCGATGCGAACGAAGCGGCGGATCGCCATGTTCTCGCCGATCTTGCCGACCAGCGCGGCGCGGGTCGATTCGACCGTGCCGCCGGCCATCGGCAGCGCCGACAGCGCGGCGACGTCGGCCGGATTCTTGGTCGCGACCAGTTCGGCGCAGCCCTTGGCCAGCGCGATGAACTCATCGTTCTTGGCGACGAAGTCGGTCTCGGAGTTGACCTCGACCACGGCGCCGAGCTTGCCGTCGGCCGACAGATACATGCCGACCACACCCTCGGCGGCGATGCGGGCCGCGGCCTTGGAGGCCTTGTTGCCCAGTTTGACACGCAGGACCTCTTCGGCCTTGGCCATGTCGCCGGCGGCCTCGGTCAGCGCCTTCTTGCATTCCATCATCGGCGCGTCGGTCTTCTCGCGCAGTTCTTTGACCATGCTTGCGGTGATTTCCGCCATTCTCTGCTCCACTGAAACGTGACAAACGACGAAGCCCGCGGCTGACGCGGGCTTCGTCAATGCAACCGAAAATTACTCGGCAGCCTCTTCCTCGACCTCGACGAACTCGTCGTCGCCGGCCAGCTGCTGCACCACCTCGCTGATCGACTGGCTCCTACCCTCGAGGATGGCGTCGGCCACGCCGCGGGCGTAGAGACGGATCGCGCTGGAGGAGTCGTCGTTGCCGGGGATGACGTAGCCGATGCCCTCGGGCGAGTGGTTGGTATCGACGATGCCGACCACCGGAATGCCGAGCTTGGCGGCTTCCGTGATGGCGATCTTGTGGTAGCCGACGTCGATGACGAAGATGGCGTCGGGCAGGCCGTTCATGGACTTGATGCCGCCGATGGACTTCTGCAGCTTCGCCATCTCGCGCGACATCGTCAGCGCCTCCTTCTTCGTCAGGCGCTCGAACGAGCCGTCTTCCTTCATCAGCTCGAGTTCCTGCAGGCGCTTGATCGACTGCTTGACGGTCTTGAAGTTGGTCAGCATGCCGCCGAGCCAGCGGTCGTCGACGTAGGGCATGCCGGCGCGCTGGGCTTCCTCGGCGAGGATCTCGCGGGCCTGGCGCTTGGTGCTGACGAAGAGGATGGTGCCCTTCTTGGCCGCCATCTTCTTGACGAAGTCCATGGCCTCGTTGTACTTGGCCAGCGTCTTCTCGAGGTTGATGATGTGGATCTTGTTGCGATGGCCGAAAATGAACGGGGCCATCTTGGGATTCCAGAAACGGGTCTGGTGGCCGAAATGAACGCCGGCCTCCAGCATTTGGCGCATGGTAGTGCTCATCGAGTATCTCCGATATGGGTTTAACCGCCGCCCGGCCGTGCTGCTTCGAATGAAGCCACCCTATCGGCGCCGAGCGTGTGGATTTTTGCCCGGATGATCCGGACAAGCCGCGCATTATAGTGCAATGCGGCAGTTGGGCTCAAGTGCTTGTTTCGACCCGCTTTGGGGACGGCGGGAGATGGCGAGGGGCAGCCATCCCGCCCGGCCTCCCAGCGCTCCCAAAAAGCGCATATCCCCCAAGGGGACTTCCTTCGGGGCGTCGGCCGAATGGGACGGCTACCCCTCGCTTGCGACCGGGTGGACGGGGAACTTGGGGCCAAGCCTGTCAGTTAGAAACCGTGGTCTGTCCCTTAATAATAACTTCGGCAACGGTCGGCATGTCACTTCTCCTTGGCCGGAATCAGAATCTGGTCTACGAATTTTCGGGTGTATTGGTCAGTTCCGACGGCATGCTCGGGGCAGCGGTAAGCGGTCAGCCAAGGACTCGGATTGACGCGGCTGGGCGCGCCCGGGCTCCAGGCGTAGCGGGTCATCTCGCCGAGCACCTCGTTGGTTTTGAGGTCGATGACCTTGATGGTGCTGCTGGCGATGCCGAGGTAGCGTTCCTCTGGGATGACGTGGTCCTCGTAGGTGACGCCGTAGCGGGGGGGCGGGGAGATGGAGGGGGCTTTGTCGAGGGTGTAGCGGTAGACGTTCAGGTCGTAATTCGGATTGCGTTCGAGCTCAATCTTGACGTTCGGCGCATTGACATCTTTGCGACCAACAACCTTCTCGGAACCGGTATAGCGAAAGCGCTGACCGTCCTTCTCGTCGATGACTTCGACCCAGCGGTAGCCGGGGAGGCCGCCGGGGTTGCGGGTGGTAGTGATGTAGCCGCGACGATCAGGTGTGATCGCGCGAGGCTTTCCGTCCGTGCCCAATGCTTCCTCAAAGCCAAGAAACGACGTGATGTAACTGTCGCTATGAAGCTCCCGAGCAAATGCCGCCCCCGGCCAATTGCGATCGGCCCACTCTCTTTCGCCAGCGCGCGGCCTTACCTTCATCAACAACACCCCCTCGACGCCCTCCACCTTGCGGTAGATCTTCTCGCCGGCGACGGTGCGGCACTTTTCTTCCCAGAGGGTTTTGCCGTCCTGGACGCGCTGCTGGACGGCGTCCTTCGGCGGCTCGGCCTTAGGTGCATTCGTCTGGCAGGCGGCGAGCAGGGCCAGCAGGAGGATGGCGGACCAGCGGGTGAGTGAATGGGTGCGCTTCATGCGGCGATCCTTCGGGCGGTGTCGTTGACGGGTGTGGCCATTGCATCGGCGTGTCGCCAGTGAGGGCCAATTGGGGACAGACCACGGTTTCTGCTCCGCTGCGTAGTGCCTTGTGACTTGAATTCCATTCGCATCCGCGCAAGCTACCGGCAAGCATGGAATCGGTCAATCCCACGAAGGGCATAGGCCCACTCGCCGCCCCGCCATCCACTACGGCGCGAATAGTGTTTCTTGCTCGACCGCCTTGTCGCGCAGTGGCTTCACCAGCGCCGACTTTTCACCGTTCGAGTCCGCGACCATGGCCGCCGCCCGAGGGGTGGCCGTCCCGTTCGGCTGATATGCGCTTTCTGGGAGCGCCGGGAGGCCGGGCGGGATGGCCACCCCTCGGGCCGCCCCGTTGGCGACGCAAAGCCCCAACACGCACAAGGACAAACCACGCCGCGCAAACGGTAGAATCCCGAGAAAGCTTCTCAGGATTTCAACGATGAGCATCACTCTCAAGACCCCCGAAGACATCGAAGGCATGCGCGTCGCCGGCCGCCTCGCCGGCGAGGTGCTCGACTACATCGAGCCCTTCGTCAAGCCCGGGGTCACCACGGAAGCCCTCGACAAGCTCTGCCACGACTACATGGTCAATGTGCAGGGCTGCATCCCGGCGCCGCTCAACTACGCGCCGCCGGGCTATGCGCCCTACCCCAAGTCGATCTGCGCCTCGACCAACCACCAGGTCTGCCATGGCGTGCCCAACGAGCGCGCGCTGAAGAAGGGCGACATCGTCAACCTCGACATCACCACCATCAAGGACGGCTGGCATGGCGACACCAGCCGCATGTTCATGGTCGGCGGCGAGGCCGCGGTCTCCATCCTCGCCAGGCGGCTGTGCGCCGTGACCCACGAATGCCTCTGGGTCGGCATCAGCCAGGTGCGCCCCGGCGCGCGCCTCGGCGACATCGGTGCAGCGATCCAGCGCCATGCCGAGAAGAACTCCTTCTCCGTCGTGCGCGAATTCTGCGGCCACGGCATCGGCCGCAATTTCCACGAGGAGCCGCAGGTGCTGCATTACGGCAAGGCCGGCACCGGGCCGCTGCTCGAGCCCGGCATGGTGTTCACCATCGAACCGATGATCAACGCCGGCAAGGCGGCGATCTCCCAGCTGCCCGACGGCTGGACCATCGTCACCCGGGACCGCAGCCTCTCGGCGCAGTTCGAGCACACCATCGCCGTGACCGAGACGGGCTACGAAGTCCTGACGCTGTCGGCCGGCGCACCACCGAAGCCGGCGTTCATCGCCTAGCCTCATGCAACAGGCCGCCGCCCAGGCGCCCGCAGATCCGCGCGCCTTCGCGGCCGCGGTCAAGGCGCGGCTGCAGGAGGGCCAGACGACCTTGCGCGCCGCCTTCGAGGCCGACGGCAATGCCCGCCGCCTCATCGTCGGCCGCGCCAGACTGGTCGACGCCACGCTGATCGAAGTCTGGCAGCACCTCGCCATCCCGCCCGAAATCGCGCTCGCCGCCGTCGGCGGTTATGGCCGCGGCGAGCTCTTCCCGGGTTCCGATGTCGACATCCTGATTCTCGCCCCCGGCGACTTCTGCAATGCCGACGCCCACCGCCGCGCCATCGAGCAGCTGATCGGCGTGCTCTGGGACGTCGGCCTCGAGATCGGCCAGAGCGTGCGCAGCGTTGCCGAATGCCTGGCCGAAGCCGCGCGCGACATCACGGTGCAGACGACGCTGCTCGAGGCACGTTTCCTCTGTGGCCGCCGCGAACTGTTTGACGAGTTCTGGGCCGCCTTCCGCGGCAAGCTCGAGCCGGCGGCCTTCTTCCGCGCCAAGCGCCTCGAACAGGCCGAGCGCTACACGCGCTTCAACGACACCCCCTACAGCCTCGAGCCCAACTGCAAGGAGAGCCCCGGCGGCCTGCGCGACCTGCAGATCATCGTCTGGGCGGCGCAGGCCGCCGGGCTCGGCGACAACTGGCCGGCGCTGGCGCGGCGCGGCGTCATCACGGCGCACGAGGCGCGCCAGCTGGCACGCGCCGAGGACACGCTGCGCGACATCCGCTGCCGCCTGCACCTCATGACGCGGCGCCGCGAGGACCGGCTGCTGTTCGACCACCAGGAAGGACTGGCCCGCGCCGCCGGCATCGAGGCGACGCGCACGCGCCGCGCCTCCGAGGTGCTGATGCAGCGCTACTACCGCAACGCGAAGCTGGTGACCCAGCTCAACACCCTGGTGCTGCAGAACCTCGCCGCCGCCATCGAGACCGCGCCGCCGGCGCCGCCCATCGTCATCGACGTCCGCTTCCAGTCCGTACGCGGCCTGCTCGACGTCCGCGACGACACCCTGTTCGAGCGCGAGCCGCACCGCATCCTCGAGGCCTTCCTGCTGATGCAGCAGCGTTCCGAGCTTCAAGGAATGACTGCACGCACGCTGCGCGCGCTGTGGGCCGCACGCGGCCGCATCGACGCCGCCTTCCGCCGCGACCCGCAGAATCGCGCCCTCTTCCTGCAGCTGTTCCAGCAGAAGCGCGGCCTGACCCACGAACTGCGGCGGATGAACCAGTACGACATCCTCGGCCACTACCTGCCGGCCTTCGGCCGCATCGTCGGCCAGATGCAGCACGACCTGTTCCACGTTTACACGGTCGACCAGCACATCCTGCAGGTGATCCGCAACCTGCGCCGCTTCACCCTGCCCGAATTCGCCCACGAGTATCCGTTCTGCTCGCGCCTCATCACCGCCTTCGAACGGCCGTGGGTGATCTACGTCGCCGGGCTGTTCCACGACATCGCCAAGGGCCGCGGCGGCGACCACTCCAGGCTCGGCGTCGCCGACGCCCGCCGCTTCTGCCGCGAGCACGGCATCGCCGGCGAGGACTCTGATCTGATCCCCTTCCTCGTCGAGCACCACCTGACCATGTCGGCCGTGGCGCAGAAGCAGGACCTGGCCGACCCCGACGTGATTCGCGCCTTCGCCGGGGTGGTGAAGACGTCGCGCCGACTGACCGCTCTCTACCTGCTGACCGTCGCCGACATTCGCGGCACCAGCCCCAAGGTGTGGAACGCCTGGAAGGGCAAGCTGCTCGAGAACCTCTACCACGCCGCGCTGCGCGTGCTGCAGGGCGACGCACCGGCGCCGGCCGCCGGCCTCGCCGTGCGCCAGGAGGAGGCGCGCGGCATGTTGCGCTTCCACGGCCTGCGCGGCGGCGTCGAGGATGCGCTGTGGCGCCAGCTTGACACCGCCTACTTCATGCGCCACGACGCCGAGGAGATCGCCTGGCACACGCGGGCGCTCTACCATCGGCCGGACAGCGCGGAGCCCGTGGTCAAGGCCCGCCTCAATCCCTTCGGCGAGGGCCTGCAGGTGATGATCTACGTCGCCGGCCAGGCCGAACTGTTCGCGCGACTGTGCGGCTTCTTCTCGCGCCTGGGCTATTCCATCGTCGAGGCCAAGATCCACACCACGCGCAGCGGCTACGCGCTGGACAGTTTCGTCCTGCTCGACCCCTCCGACACCCTGCCCTACCGCGACATGATCGGGCTGATCGAGCACGACCTCGTCGAGCAGTTGCAGACCCGGCCGCCGCTGGGTGCGCCTTCCTCCGGCCGGCTGTCGCGGCAGGTCCGCCATTTCCCCTTCTCGCCCGAGGTGTCTACGCGCCGCGACGAGAAGGGCAACAGCCACATCATGTCGGTCGCCGCCATCGACCGTCCCGGCCTGCTCTACGCCATCGCCCGCGTGCTGGCTCAGCACGGCATCGACGTCCAGGCCGCCAAGATCTCGACGCTGGGCGAGCGGGTGGAAGACACGTTTGTCCTCAGCGGCAATGAATTGGGCAAGACCGCGACGCTGGTACAACTCGAACAGGAACTGCTGGAGGTGCTCAGGGTATGACGGCCGCCGGCGGGCCGCTCGGCGAGCGGGAACTGGACGAGCTCGACGCGCTCCTGCGGGGTGACGGCCTACCGGACGAGACCATGGACATCGCCATGCTCGACGGTTTTCTGACGGCGCTCGCCGTCGGGCCCAACCTGATCGAGCCGCAGCGCTGGCTGCCCGAGGTCTGGGGCGGCGGCGAGCCCGGCGCGACGGCGGCGAAGGAATTGCCGCAGCCCGCGGCGCGCATCACGGCCCTGGTCCTGCGCCACTGGAACTTCCTCCTCGCCCAGTTCCAGGCCGAACCGGAAAACTTCGCGCCGGTGCTGTACATGGCCGACGAGGACGGCGGCGAAGTCGCCGGCGTCGAGGAATGGTGCATCGGCTTCGTCCACGGCATGAACATCGACGACGCGGCGTGGCAGGCGATCTTCGACGCTGCCGAAATGGCGGAATTCCTCGACCCCATCCTGCTCCAGGGCACCGAAGCCGGCTGGCAGGAAATGGTACAGGACCCGGCCCTCGCCGCGGCGCAGGCCGACATCGCCGAGGTCCTGCCCGACTGCGTCCTCGCCATCCACGACTTCTGGGCCCCGCAACGGGCCGCGCGCACCACCGTGCGGCTCGATGCGCCGAAGGTCGGCCGCAACGATCCCTGCCCCTGCGGCAGTGGCAGGAAATTCAAGAAGTGCTGCGGCGCGGCCGCTCCCGGCTGACCGGCCTGGCCGCATCGTGGTGTGCCGTGCCCAGCGCGGCTTCGAGCATGTCGATGAATGCCCGCGTCTTCGCCGGCATCAGGCGCCGCCCCGGAAACACCGCCCAGGCCGTCGTCGCCGGCAGGCACCAATCGGGCAGCACGCGGCGCAGTTCGCCGCGGCGTACGCTCGGCGCCGCGAACACGTCGGGCGCGGCGGCGATGCCGCTGCCGGCGCGTGCCAGATTGATCAGCAATTCGGGGGAATTCGCCGCGGCGCGCCCGGGCGGCGTGCCCTGCCATTGCTGTTCGCCCTGAAGCAGGACCCAGGCCGCCGGCTCGTCATCGCGCCCGGTCTGATGCAGCGCGTCGTGCTGTAGCAACTCCTCGGGCACAAGGGGAGCGCCGCGCTCTGCCAGATAGGCCGGCGCGGCGTAGAGCCCGCGCGAAAACACGGCGATGCGGCGCGCGGCGAGCAGGGTATCGTCCGGCAGCTCGCCCATGCGCACGGCGAGGTCGAAATTCTCGCCGAGCATATCGACGCGTCGCGGCGACAGGTCGAGCTGCAGCGAAACCGCCGGATGCAGCGCGACGAAGGCCGACAGCATCTCCGTCAGCAGAAGCGTGGCGAAATCGCTCGGCATCGACACGCGCAGGCGGCCGCTCGGCCGCGCCTGGCGGTGCTCGCTCAGCGCCTTCACCGCGTCGACCTCCGCCGCGACCTGGCGCGCATGCTCGAGCAACTGCTGGCCGAACTCCGTGACGGTAAGGCGGCGCGTCGTGCGCAGCATCAGGCGTTCGCCGAGTCGCTCCTCGAGCAGCGCGATGCGGCGCGATACCGTGGACTTCGGCAGGCCGAGACGCTCGGCCGCCCGGCTGAAGCTGCCGGCATCGGCGACCCGGGAAAAAATCAGCAGGTCATTGGCGTCGTATTGTTCCATTATCAGAACAATATTACCCGTTTCATTGGCTTCTCTCCAATGCCAAGCATCAATACATTACATCCATGCCCTGCCCAACCCCAAGGAGAAAACCATGAACATCCTGCAAATCAACGCCAGCGCCCGCCGCGAGGGCGCCAACTCCACCCGTATCGCCGACGCCATCGTCGCCCGCCTGCAGGCGGCGAACCCCGATGCCCGCCTGACCCGGCGCGACCTCGCCGTGACGCCGCAGCCGGTGCTCGACGAGGCGGCGCTCGGCGCGCTGTTCACCCCGGCCGGGCAGCGCACGGAACAGCAGGCGGCGCGCGTGGCGCTCGACGACGCGCTGATCGCCGAGGTGCAGGCGGCCGACACGATCGTGCTCGGCGTGCCGATGTACAACTTCGGCGTGCCGGCGCAACTCAAGAACTGGATCGACGCCATCGCCCGCAACGGCGTCACCTTCCGCTACACCGCGAACGGTCCCGAAGGACTGCTCAAGGGCAGGAAGGTCTACGTCGGCCTGGCGCGCGGCGGCCGCTACCGCGGAACCGAAGCCGACAGCCAGGTGCCTTACCTCAGGACCGTGCTCGGCTTCCTCGGCATCAGCGACGTGCATTTCGTCTACGCCGAGGGCCTGAACATGGGCGAAGATGCGGCCAGGCAGGGTTTCGCCGAGGCCGACGCCGAGATCGCGGCCATCGCCTGAACACCCTCCGCCCCGGAGAGAGAGGAGACACCATGAAAACAAATGAACACGTTGCCCGCCCCCGCAGCGTCGAACGGCTGGTGACCGGCAAGGAGACCTCCGACGGCGCCGGCGTCAGCCTGACGCGCGTGCTGACCCAGCCGCTGCAGCGCCGCCTCGACCCCTTTCTCATGCTCGACGCCTTCGGCAGCGACGATCCCGACGATTACATCGCCGGCTTTCCCGACCACCCGCACCGCGGCTTCGAGACCGTGACCTACATGATCGCCGGCCGCATGAAGCACAAGGACAGCGCCGGCCACGAGGGCCTGCTCGAGAACGGCGGCGTGCAGTGGATGACGGCCGGCCGCGGCGTGATCCACTCGGAGATCCCGCAACAGGAGGAAGGCGTGATGGAAGGCTTCCAGCTCTGGCTCAATCTGCCGGGGCGGGACAAGATGAGCGAGCCCTGGTATCGCGACATCAAAGCGGCCGAGCTGCCGCGCTTCGCCACCGATGCCGGCGTCGACGTGACGGTGATCGCCGGCGAGAGCCACGGCGTCGCCGGCGCGGTGACGCGCGAGGCCACGGCGCCGCTCTACCTCGACCTGCACCTGCCGGCCGGCGGCCGTTTTGCGCAGACCTTGCCGGCCGGCCACAACGCCTTCGTCTATGTCTATCGCGGCGAGGTCGATGTCGCCGGAACCGCCGTGCCGGCGCAGCGCATGGCCATCCTCGCAAACTCGGCGGATGCCGACGGCGTGGTGATCGATGCGAAGGGCGAAGCGAAGGTCCTGCTCATCGCCGGGCGGCCCCTGGGCGAACCGATCGCCCAGTACGGCCCCTTCGTCATGAACACCGAGCAGGAGATCTACCAGGCGCTGCAGGATTTCCGCGAAGGGCGGCTGGCCTGAGACGGCAGTTGTAGCGGCTCCCCGTTCGCGTGTCGACCACGCGGCATTCCGCCCGCGCCGTGCCGCTGGCGCGCCCCGCAGGAAGTACCCTTGGGGTGCCGACTTTTTCAGTCGGCCAGTTCGGGCCGGTTGCGGAACTGCTCGAGCGCCTCGGGATTGGCCAGGGCCTCGACGTTCCTGACCGGCTGGCCGTCGACCACGGCGCGCACCGCCAGCTCGACGATCTTGCCACTCTTGGTGCGCGGGATGTCGGTGACCTGCAGTATCTTGGCCGGCACGTGGCGCGGCGTGGTGTCGGCGCGGATGGTCTGCTTGATTTTCACCGTCAGCGCGTCGTCCAGCACGAGGCCGTCGCGCAACCTGACGAACAGCACCACGCGCACGTCCTTCTTCCACTCCTGGCCGATGACCAGCGACTCGACCACCTCGTCCAGCCGCTCGACCTGGCGGTAGATCTCCGCCGTGCCGATGCGCACGCCGCCGGGGTTGAGGGTGGCGTCGGAGCGGCCATAGATGACGAAGCCATCCTGCGCCGTACGCTCGGCGAAGTCGCCGTGGCACCACACCCCGGGGAAGCGCTCGAAATAGGCGGCGCGGTACTTGGCGCCGTCGGGATCGTTCCAGAAGCCGACCGGCATCACCGGAAACGGCCGCGTGCACACCAGCTCGCCCTTTTTGCCGCGCAGCGGCCTGCCGTCGTCGGCGAAGACGTCGGTGGCCATGCCGAGCCCGGCGCACTGGATCTCGCCGCGCCACACCGGCGCGATCGGATTGCCGCCGATGAAGCACGAGATGATGTCGGTGCCGCCGCAGATCGAGGCAAGCTGCAGGTCATGTTTGATGCAGGCGTAGACGAAGTCGAAGCCTTCGGGCGCCAGCGGGCTGCCGGTCGAGAACATCACGCGCAGCCTGTCGAGCAGGTGCGTCTTGCGCGGCCGCACCAGCGCCTTGGCCAGCGCGTCGAGGAACTTGGCCGAGGTGCCGAAGTGCGTCATGCCCTCGGCATCGGCGTAGTCGAACAGGATGTTGCCGGTGTGGAGGAAGGGCGAGCCGTCGTAGAGCAGCAGCGTCGCGCCCGACGCCAGCCCCGAGGCGAGCCAGTTCCACATCATCCAGCCGGTGGTGGTGAAGTAGAACAGGCGGTCGCCCGGCTTGAGGTCGCCATGGAGGCGGTGCTCCTTCAGGTGCTGCAGCAGCGCGCCGCCGGCGCCGTGCACGATGCACTTGGGCGCGCCGGTGGTGCCCGATGAGTACATGATGAACAGCGGGTGGTCGAACGGCAGCTCGGCGAAGTCGATCTCGACCCGTCCGGCGCAGGGCGCGACGAAATCGTCGAGCAGCACGCCGTTGCGGATGTCGGGAAGAGCGGAATCCCGCTCGCGGATGCAGGGCACGACCACCACCTTGCGGAGGGAAGGCAGCCGCGCGGCGATTTCCGCCACCCGTTCGAGGATGTCGATGGTCTTGCCGTTGTAGTGGTAGCCGTCGCCGGCGAAAAGGAGCTTCGGTTCGATCTGGCCGAAGCGGTCGAGCACGCCCTGCACGCCGAAATCCGGCGAGGCAGAAGTGAAGGTCGCACCGATCGAGGCCGCCGCCAGCATGGCGACGATGGCTTCCGGCATGTTCGGCATGTAGGCGGCGACGCGGTCGCCGGCCTTGACGCCCTCGGCGCGCATGGCCGCGGCGAGCTGCGCCACGCGCCGATAGAGCTCGGCGTGGGACATGCGCCGTCGTACCTTGTCCTCGCCCCAGAACACCAGGGCGTCGCCCTGATCGGCGGCGCCGCGGCGCAGCAGATTGCGCGCGTAGTTGAGCCGGGCCCCGGGAAACCAGCGCGCACCCGGCATCCGCTCGGCGTCGACAACCACCGTGTCCCCCATCTCGCCGATGACGCCGCCGAATTCCCACAGCGAGACCCAGAACTCCTCGGGATGCTCGATGGACCAGCGGTGCAGTTCGGCGTAGTCGGCGAAGACCCGGTTCCAGCGCGACGCCGCCTCGCGCATGAAGGCCGTCATGTTGGCGGCGGCGATGCGCTCCGCCGAGGGCTGCCAGACGACCTGCGCCGTCACAGCCGATGCTCCAGGGATAGGCCGGGGGGTTCCATTTCGTTCTTATCGTGGGCGCGCGGCCGATTACCGCCGATCGCGCCTGTTCTGGTCACGGTTAAACTGATTGCCGAAGCGCCTAATGATACGGCTTAGAGGAGCGCAATGGAACGCGAGGCGATGGAGTTCGACGTGGTGATCGTCGGCGGCGGCCCGGCCGGACTGGCGGCGGCGATCCGCCTCAAGCAGCTCGATCCGGCGCATTCCGTCTGCCTCGTCGAGAAAGGCGCGGAGATCGGCGCCCATGTCCTCTCGGGCGCCGTGATGGACCCGCGCGGGATCGACGAGCTGATTCCGGACTGGCAGGAACGCGATGCCCCCCTCGACACGCCGGTGAGCGAGGACGAGTTTCGCTTCCTCACCGCCCGCGGCGGCTGCCGCCTGCCGTCTGCACTGCTGCCGGCCTGTTTCAATAACGAGGGCAGCTACATCGTCAGCCTCGGCCAGGTCTGCCGCTGGCTCGGCGCCCAGGCCGAGGCGGCCGGCGTCGAGATCTACCCCGGTTTCGCCGGGGCCGAAGTCCTGTACGACGAAGCCGGCGCGGTGAAAGGCGTGGCCACCGGCGACATGGGCGTGGGCCGCGACGGCCGGCCCGGCCCCAACCACCAGCCTGGCATGGCGCTTCACGCCAGGTACACCCTGTTCGCCGAGGGTTGCCGCGGCCATCTCGGCAAGCAGCTCGAGGCACGATTCGAGTTGCGCCGCCACAGCCAGCCACAGACCTACGGCCTCGGCATCAAGGAGCTGTGGGAGGTGCCGCCGGAACAACATCGCCGCGGCCTGGTGCTGCACACCGCCGGCTGGCCGCTGCCGTCCGACGCCTACGGTGGAGGCTTCTGCTACCACTACGGGGAGAACCTCGTCGCCGTCGGCCTCGTCGTCGGCCTGGGCTACAGCAACCCCTGGCTCTCGCCCTTCGAGGAATTCCAGAGGCTCAAGACGCACCCGGAGCCGCGACGGATGCTCGCCGGCGGCAGGCGCCTCGCCTACGGCGCGCGCGCCCTCGTCGCCGGCGGCCTGCAGGCGCTGCCCAAGCTGGCATTCCCCGGCGGCGCCCTGATCGGCGACGACGCGGGCTTCCTCGTCGCCTCGCGCATCAAGGGCTCGCACGCCGCGATCAAGTCCGGCAGCCTGGCCGCGGAAGCCGCGCACGCCGCACTGGCCGCCGGCCGAAGCCGCGACGAACTGGCCGCCTACCCCGAACGGTTCCGCAATTCCTGGCTCTACGACGAGCTTCGCGCGGCACGCAACTTCAAGCCCTGGATGGCCAAAGGCCTTGTCCTCGGCTCCGCCATGTTCGGCATCGACCAGATGCTGTTCCGCGGCCGCGCGCCGTGGACGCTCGGTCTCGCGGCGGATCACGAACAACTGCGGTCCGCCGCAGAATGCGCGCCGATCGCCTATCCCCGTCCCGACGGCGTGCTGAGCTTCGACCGCCTCTCCTCGGTCTTCCTCTCGAACACGCATCACGCCGAAGACCAGCCCTGCCACCTGAAACTCGGCGATGGCGGTACGCCGATCAGGATCAATCTCGCACGCTACGATGCCCCCGAGCAGCGCTACTGTCCGGCCGGCGTCTACGAAATCGTCCGCGACGAGGCGAACGCGCCGCGGCTGCAGATCAACGCGCAGAACTGCCTGCACTGCAAGGCCTGCGACATCAAGGACCCGACGCAGAACATCACCTGGGTGGCGCCGCAGGGCGGCGAAGGGCCGATCTACGCGCAGATGTAGGCGCGGCCCCGGCATCCCGGGCACGGGTTATCATCCGGCTCGAATCGGGCAAGAAGAAAGAACAAGATGCCGCGTACAGCGAAATTCCGACTTGTCAGCCGCCTCTACGCCCTGGCCAGCGCCGCGGTCGTCTTCGTGCTGATCGTCGGCATCGGCGAGATGTTCCTGCGCACCCAGGCGCAGGAGGCGGAGGACGCGGCTCGCATCGAGGCCATCTCCCGCGCGGCGACGCTGCGGGCTCGGGTGGAGCGCGAACTCAACGCCCTGCTCTACATCAGCAGCGGCCTCGGCGGCTACCTCGTGGTACGCAACGACAGGATTCGGGCGAAGGAAGTCAACGACATCCTTTCCGTCCTGTTCCGCAACGCCCGCCACGTGCGCAACTTCGGCGTCGCCGTCGGCTACCGCCTGACCTACGTCTACCCGCTCGCCGGCAACGAGAAGGCCATCGGTCTCTATTACCCCGACCAGACGGAACAATGGCCGGTGATCCGCCGCATCGTCGACAGCGGCGCGCCCGCGCTTGCCGGGCCGCTCAAACTGGTGCAGGGAGGCCACGGCCTCGTTTACCGCGTGCCCCTGTCGATCGACGGCCGGTACTGGGGCATGCTGTCCACGGTCATCGACGCCGACTCCTTCTTCAAGGCGATCTTCGCCGAATCGGCCGAGAGCCAGCACGAGTTCGCCATCCGCGGCAAGGACGGTCTGGGCATGAAGGGGGATGCGATATGGGGCGATATGAGCCTCTTCGCCCGGCCCGACACCGTCGTCCAGGAAATCGAGATCCCAGGCGGACGCTGGATCATCGCGGTCGGTCCGAAGGCCAGCGCCTACCAGCGAAACCTGTCGCTCGTCGTGCGCCTGATCAGCATCGTCCTGGGCGGCCTGATCGCTTGGATGATGCACATGCTCATGCGCAACCGCGCCGAACTGGCCGACCTCGCCATGTACGACACCCTCACCGGCCTGCCCAACCGTCACCTGATGGAAGACCGGGCGGAGATGGCGCTGGCGCGACAGCGGCGGCACCCCGAGCAGCTGTGCGCCATGCTGTTCTTCGACCTCGACGGTTTCAAGGACATCAACGATCGGCACGGCCACAAGGCCGGCGATGCCGTGCTGCGCGCCACCGCCGAACGCGCGCGCGCCGCGGTGCGACGCCACGACACCGTGGCCCGCTGGGGCGGCGACGAGTTCATCGTCCTGCTCGAAGACGTGTCGCAGGAGGCGCTGGACACCCTGCAGCAGCGGCTGCGCGACGAGATCGAGGCGCCAATCGAATTCGAGGGGCTGACGCTGCGCATCGGCGTCTCGATCGGCGTGGCCATCTACCCGGACAACGGCGCCAACCTGGACGACATGGTCAAGATCGCCGACCGGGGCATGTACGTCGACAAGACCCGGCGCAAGAGCGGCGACTGACGATCGGCCTCAGCACCTAGCGTCCCAGAGATCATGCATGACGCCAGACGTCGGCATGTCCCATTCACGCCAGTACGCCACAGATTCGCCAAGTATCTTGAGCACTCAGTCGATTGCTAAATGCTGGCAACCATTTTCAATGAAATGAAGGCATTGACTTGGCATGTTCTAGACCTATATTTAAACAAATAGGCAAGTAGGCAGTGGAAGCACCTACAGTGAATCGCCTGCCTGCATCCCCCAAGAGAGCAAGAGCACGTTTAGCGAGCCGTTATGCCGTCTAAATCGATGCGCGTTGGGGGGGCGATATGGGCAAATCGATCGTATTCATCGATGAGCGCGTTTCAGATCTGCAGAGTTTGATCGAAGGATTCGCGCCTGATACCGAATGGTTTCTTCTCAGGGGCGACGAGGATGGCGTAGCGCAGATTGCGCGAACGCTGGCGAAGCGCAGCAGACTTGATTCGGTCCATATCGTCTCGCACGGCAGCGCAGGCAGTTTGCTGCTGGGAAATGGGACCTTGGACAGCGACACCCTTCCCGCATACCAAGCAGCGATGTCCGCCATCGGCGCCAGCTTGGCGACCGACGGAGACATTCTCCTTTACGGCTGCGACGTTGCGCAGGGGTCGGACGGTGCGGCCTTTCTTGCACAGATGGCGGCCTTCACCGGTGCCGATATAGCAGCCTCGAACAACTTAACCGGAGGCAGCACGACCGGTGGCGACTGGGTGCTGGAGTCGCAAGTCGGAGCGATCGAAAGTGCCACGCTGTCGGCCTCGAACTACGAGGCAACGCTCGTCGCCAATACGAGTCCCAGCTTTGGCATTGGCGACGGCAAGGTCACCACGGCCATCGGTGGCGGCGCAGACGGCGCATACGGCGTCGTGGTCCAGCCCGACGGCAAGATCGTGGTGGGCGGCGAGAGCTACAACGGCAGCAACTACGACTATGCCGTCGTGCGCTACAACGCCGACGGCAGCCTCGATGCGACGTTCGACGGAGACGGCAAGCTCACCACCGCCGTTGGCGCGGGTGACGACTTCGGTCGCGCCGGCATCCTCATGCAGCCCGACGGCAAGCTCGTCGTGGCCGGCCACGCCAGCTACGACTTCGCACTGGTGCGCTACAACCCCGACGGCAGCCTCGATGCCAGCTTCGACGGCGACGGCAAGGTCGTCACGCCGGTGCGCAACAACGACGACGCGGCGACCGATATCGCCTTGCAGGCCGACGGCAAGATCGTGGTGGCCGGGTTGAGCTGGGACGACTCCTTCAGCAGCTACGACTTCGCCGTGGTGCGCTACAACGGCGACGGCAGCCTCGACACCACCTTCGACACCGACGGCAAGGTGTTCACCGACTTCGGCTACGGCTACGACGCCGCCAACGGCATGGTCGTGCAGGCCGACGGCAAGATCGTCGCGGCCGGCTACGCCTCGAACGGAGCGAATTTGGACATCGCGCTGGTGCGTTACAACACCGATGGCAGCCTCGATGGCGGCTTCGGCACCGGCGGCAAGGTCGCCACCGCCGTCGGCGCCAGCAACGACTCCGCCGAAAGCGTCACCCTGCAGGCCGACGGCAAGATCCTCGCCACCGGCTGGACCTACACCGGCGCCGAGTACGATCTCGCGCTGGTGCGCTACAACACGGACGGCAGCCTCGACACCAGCTTCGACACCGACGGCATCGTGACCACCGCCGTGGGCTCGAACGCGTCCGAAGCCTGCGACGTCGCCGTGCAGGGCGACGGCAAGATCCTGGTCGGCGGCTACGTTCACAACGGTACCAACTACGATTTCCTGCTGGCGCGCTACAACGTCGACGGCAGCCTCGACGGCGGCTTCGGCAACACCGGCAAGGCCAGCGTCGCCGTCGGTCCGTCCAACGATCAGGCATACAGCATTGCCGTGCAGTCCGACGGCAAGATCGTCGTCGCCGGTCTTGCCTCAAACGGCGGCAATGACGACTTCGCCGTGGTGCGCTTCAATGCCGACGGTAGCCTCGACACGGGATTCGATGCCGTCAGCACGCTCAATGGCGTTGCCGCCTTTGTCGAAGGCGGCCCGGTGGTCGTGCTCGACCCGACGGTGCAGATCGCGGACGCCGAACTTGCGGCCATGGGCGACTATGCCGGCGCCAACGTTACCCTGACGCGCCAGGGCGGCCCCAACCCCGAAGACACCTTCAGTGCGGTCGGCAACCTCGGCTTCACGGGCGGCGATGCCATCCTCTCGGGCGTCACCATCGGCACGGCCACCAACGCGGGTGGCACGCTGATGCTGACCTTCAACGCCAACGCCACCCAAGCGCGGGTCGATGAAGCGCTGAGCTCGATCGCCTACAGCAACAGCTCCGGCACCCCGCCCGCCTCGGTGCAGATCGGCTGGACCTTCAGCGACGGCAATACCGGCGCTCAAGGCAGCGGCGGCCCGATGTCGGCCATCGGCAGCACCACGGTCAATATCGCCGCGATTCCCAACCCCAACACCGCGCCGAGTTTCGGCATCGGTGACGGCAAGGTCACTACCGCCATCGGTTCGGGCGCTGACGCCGGTTACAGGGTCGCCCTGCAGCCGGACGGCAGGATCGTGGTAGCGGGAATCAGTCATAACGGCAGCAACTTGGACTTCGCCCTGGCGCGCTACAACGCCGATGGCAGCCTCGACAGTACCTTCGATGGCGACGGCATGCTCACTACCGCCATCGGTGGGGGCGATGATTACGGCTACGGGCTCACCGTGCAACCGGACGGCAGGATCCTGGTGGCGGGGCAAAGCTGGAACGGCAGCACCTACACCGATTTCGCGCTGGTGCGCTACAACGCCGACGGCAGCCTCGACACCACCTTCAGCGGTGACGGCATGCTCACCACCGCCGTCGGTTGGGCCGACGACGGGGGCTACGACGTCACCCTGCAGGCGGACGGCAGGATCCTGGTAGCGGGCGCGGGCTGGGTAGGCAGCAACGGCGACTTCGCCCTGGTCCGCTACAACACCGACGGCAGCCTCGACACGAGCTTCGATGGCGACGGCATGGTCACCACCGCCATCGGTACGTACCATGACTATGGTCAGAGCGTCACCGTGCAGCCGGACGGCAAGATTCTGGTGGCGGGCGTGAGCGATAGCGGCAACATCTACTTCGCGCTGGTGCGCTACAACGCCGACGGCAGCCTCGACACCACCTTCAGTGGCGACGGCATGCTCACCACCGCCATCGGTGCCGGTGACGACCGGGGTGCAAGCCTCGCCCTGCAAGCGGACGGCAGGATTCTGGTGACGGGGCACAGCTGGAATGGCAGCAACTCGGACTTCGTCCTGGTGCGCTACAACGCCGACGGCAGCCTGGATACCAGCTTCGATGGGGACGGCAAGCTCACCACCGTCATCGGTGCGGGCGATGACGGGTCTAACAGACTCACCCTGCAGCCGGACGGCAGGATCCTGGTGGCGGGAATCAGCCACAACGGCAGCAACTATGACTTGGCCTTGGTACGCTACAACACCGACGGCAGCCTCGACACCACGTTCGATGGCGACGGCAAGCTCACCACCGCCATCGGTGCGGGCGATGACTGGGGTTACAGCGTTGCCGTGCAGCCGGACGGACAAATTCTTGTGGCGGGCGCTAGCGACAACGGAAGCAACAGCGACTTCGCTCTGGTGCGCTACAACCCAGACGGCAGCCTGGATACTCATTTCGACTCGAACTTCGTCAGTACGCTGAATGTCACCGCAAGCTACATCACGGGCAGCCCCGCCGCCGTTCTGGATAGCAATGTCCAGATCTACGACGCCGAGCTCGCTGTCGCCGGCAACTACGGCGGCGCGTCGCTGCGCCTTTCCCGCAGCGGCGGAGCAAGCCCACAGGATGTTTTCTCGGCCAAGCCCGGCGGCACCTTGGCTGCCCTCATGTCCGGCGGCGACCTGATCGTCGATGGCACCGCTATCGGCACCGTCATCGCCAACGCCGGCGGCTCCCTGGAACTCTCCTTCAACGGCAACGCCACCCAGAGCCTGCTCGATTCGGCCGTGCAACAGATCGCCTACAGCAACATTGCCGGATCCCCGCCGCCCAGCGTCCAGATCGTCTGGACATTCTCCGACGGAAACGCCGGAGCTCAAGGCACGGGCGGTGCCCTGAGCGCCTTCGGCCGGACGTCGGTGCAACTGAACGTCGTCATCGGGGGCATTGGCGACGACACGCTGGATGGGCGCTTCGGAAACGCCACATTGGTCGGCGGACAAGGAAGCGATCTATATTTCGTCGACAATGCGTATGACAGAGTCGTCGAACTGCCATTCGAAGGCACCGACGCCGTGCAAGCATCGGTTACCTACTGCCTGCCACAGAACGTCGAAGACCTTGTGCTTACCGGCAGCCTCGCGATCAACGGCATTGGCAACCGGCAGAACAATCATATTGTTGGCAATGCCGCTTCAAACTGCCTTTTCGGCGATGCGGGAAACGATGTCATCGAGGCGGGCCCAGGCGACCTGGTTTTCGGTGGAGCCGGTCGCGACGAGGTCCAGATCAGGTTATCGCGAATGGTGGATGCCATAGGATCATTCGAGGAGGAAATATCCCTTAGTCGAACCAGTGACGGCATGGTCTACATAGGATTGCGCAGGGATGGAGGATTCGTGAATGTCCTGGCCGAAGATTCCTATACGAAGACTTCAGGCTTTCTCGGCGGATCGTTCGAACCGAAGGCACCCGTGGAAGGCGCGACAGAAACGCTGCGGATATTGGATGCATGCGGCCAAGATGTATATGGCGCCATTGACTTGCGCTTGGGACGGGCCGGCGGAGGTTTTGCAGGTGAGCCTCCGACTTATGCCGCGCTGGCATTCGGGGCCTGAGAGTCGATCGAGGACCGGCATCTCGATTGCATGCCCGAATTTCTCCGGGATAGCGTCTATCGGCCCAGTTCGCTGACGACGAAGCGATGTTTGCCCGAGGCCGTACGGGGAATCGCGTCCACGTAGTTGATCGCCAGCGTCATCGGCGCATCGAGCTCGCGGCCGATCTTCCCGCGCATGGCCTCCTCCGCAGCGCGGCTCAGCGGCGGATCGGCGACCAGGTCGAGGACCATGTGATCCGGCGCGCGCTGCACGAAGCGGTATGCGCGGATTCCGTCCGTGCCGTAAAGCAGGCCGTTGAAGAACGACGGATGGATGAGCCGGCCATCGCGCGTGCGGATCAGGTCGTTCTGCCGGCACATGCCCATCTCCATCAGCGGGAAGGGCCAGCCGCAATCGCAGCCGCCTTCCCTGAGCCGGCCGGAGTCGCCGATGTCGTAGCGGATCATGGGCATCAGCCGGTTGGTCAGCGAGGTGACGAGCAGCCGCGGCGCGCCGTCGCCATCCGCCGACTCGAGGAACACCATGTCGCTGAAGACGTGCATGTTGCCGCGACGGCACTCGCAGGCGATGTTCGGTATCTCGCGGCTGCCGTACTGGTTGAAGACCTTGCAGCCGAAAGCCCGCTCCATCGCTTCGCGCTGTTCGTCGGTGAGCACCTCGGCGGTCGAGTAGATACCGCGCAGGGTGGCGGGCGGCGCGATGCGCCGCCGGAGCATGTGGTGCGCCAGCGCGGCGAGAATCGAAGCGTAGCCCTGCAGCAGCACCGGGCCATAAGCCTGAATGAAGGCCGCCCATTGCGCCAGCCGCCCTTCGTCGAACTCGCGTGCAGCGAGCGTCGTCTCGCCGCTGACCCAGGCGCCATAGCGCCGGCGCAGCCCGCCGCCCCTGATGTCCTGCGCCGCCCCCCAGAAATTGACGATGCGCTCGCCGGGCCGCCAACCGCTACCCATGTAGCTGCGCATCATGCCGGCGCGCATCAGTTCGTGCTTCGTCCTGTCCCACCAGAATGCCAGCGGCTGGCCGGTCGAGCCGCCGGTGTAGCCGAGCAGCGCGCCCGCCCGGGCGGGGCCGCGCACCAGCAGCGCGTCGCGATGGCGGGCGACGTCGTCCTTGGTGAGGATCGGCAGGTCGGCGATGGCATTGCGCCCCGCCAAGTGCGCGGCGTAGAAATCGCTGTTGGCCGCCGCGAACACGATGATCGCGGCGAGGTCCTCGCGCTGCTTGTGCAGGAGTTGTTCGCGCGTCAGCGTCTGGTTGCGCAACAGCTCGTCGAGCAGGGCGAAGCGCTCGGGATGCCTGCGCCGGTGCAGCCAGTCGCGCAGGCCGGCGCTCATGCGCCGCGCTGACGCCCCGTCACTACCTCGGCCCAGATCCGCGCGTCGTCGGGATAGGCGACCAGCGCCTCGAGCAGATCCCTGCGCCACCTGTCCCAGTTCTGCGGGGCCTCGATGCGCTCGTAGCACGCCGAATCCGCGCCGAAGTTCCGGTCGATGTTGGCAGCGAAGGCGACGAACCTGGCGACCGCCGCCGCGTGATCGCTGGCGTGGTTCCACCAGCTGGCCGGGTCGTGCAGCAGCGCACGCAGGCGCTCGAGCTTGGCGAGGATGTCGCGGCGCTTGGCCTCGTACTTGGCAAGCATGTCGTCGTGCACGGCGGCGAGCGTCGCGGCGAGCGTCTCCTGCGGTAGCGCCTCGCGCGGATAGCCCATGGCCGTCAGCCGCTCGATGGTGAACAGCATGACGTCGCCGAAGAACTGGCGCTCGGCCTCGCCGCAAAGCTCGATGGTCTCGCCGTCGCCGCCATCCCCCCTGGCGCGGACGCCCGGGCGGAACTCCGATTGCCCGCTGCCGCCCACGGTACGCTTGTGCAACATCGGCAGGTTGGCCGAAACAAAGCGCCCGTCGATCTCGCTCCTGATCAGTCGCCCCAGCGTCGGCCCCGACATGCGCAGACGCAACGCGGCGAAGGGAATGAAATATTTCAGCGCTTCGGGGCGGAAGACGTAATTTCCCGCATAGACGGTACGCGCCGGCATCACGGTGCGGGCGATCGAGGCGTGCTGATAGTAGGACACGCGCGTCGGATGCTCGCCGAAGAAAAAGCTGCCGAGCCGGCCGGCGAAGTGATCGAAGCAGTCGGCATCGCCGTGCTCGCCCTCGAGCGGACAGAGGAAGCGATAGGCCTCGCTGGCGGGCCGGAAGCCGAACAGGTCGGCCATGTCGTGATAGGCCGCCTCGCCTTGGGCGTGGGCGTCGACATGGTGATGCTGGCAGGTCGCGTGGCCGCCGCTGGCCGCCATCTGCTGCAGGAAGCCGATCACGTCCTCGAGGAAGTTGCCGGCCATGACGGCCGGCGATACCGGCGGATCGCCGACGACCTTGCCGCTCAGCACCGTCGCCTCGGTCCGCGAGAAGATCTCGTTCAGCCAGTGGAGGAAGTTGACGGCGCAGGCTTCACGGTCGCCGTCCGGCGTGGCGACCTTGACCTTGAATTCCTGGTCGCTGTCGATCGAATAGAACAGCACGCGCTCGCCGCTCGCCGTCTCCGCGGCGAGCTTCAGGTAGGCGATGTTGCGCATGACGGCCTGGCCCTTGTGGCCATAGCTGCCGTCGCTGCCGCGCTGCCTGCGGCCGAGGACGCGCGACAATTCGGAACGGACGGGTTCGCCCAGATCCCCGATCAGGGCGAACTGCTCGTCCGGCGCGAAATGGCGGGTGGCGATGCCCAGCGCGGTGAACTCGCGGGCCAGTTCGCGGTGACGCGCGATGCTGTCAGCATCGCTGCTGTCGTCGGCGATGACCACGGCTACCTTGCGGTAGACGCCGTCGCGCTGCCCGCCGTAACCGTACGCCTGGCAGAGCTCGAGAAGGCTGACGAGGCAGTCGCGCAGCTGCTGCGGCCGATCGGCGACGGGGATGACGATGACGAAGCGGTGCCGCGCGTCCTCCGCCTGTTCGTCGAGCAGGCGCTCGAGCCGCCGGAAGGCCCCCTGATAGGTATCGAGGACATCCTCGTTGAGGCCGCCGTCCCACAATTCCCTTTCGATCTCCGCGATGGCGCCGCGCTGCGCGGCGATCGCGGACTCGAGTTCGAGGGGATCAACGGTCGGAGAGGTAACTGGGGAAAGCATTCTTGTCGAGGATGATTTCGATGAGATTGATCTTGCCGCGAAGATCGGCGCTGTCGAACAGGGCGTCGAGATCGGGCTCGGCCGCGATGCGGAAATGCTCGATGCCGAACGAACGGGCGAGAAGGCCGAAGTCGGGGTTGACGAAGTCGCAGTCGATGAAGCGCTCGCCGTAGAGCTGGAACTGGTTCTTGCGGATCAGCCCCATGGTGCCGTTGTTGATCAGCACCACGTTGAGCGGGATGGCGTAATTCACCGCGGTCATGATCTCCATGGCGCACATCTGGAAGCCGCCGTCGCCGAGGATGGCGAAGGTTGGCCCGGCCACGGCGAAGCGCGCGCCGATCGCGGCCGGAATCGCGTGGCCGAGCGAGGAGACGCCCGAATTGGGGAAATAGCGGTTGCCGCCGCCGACCTTGTAGTAGTTCTGGGCGAAGATGATGTTGTCGTCGAAGACCATCGCCCCGTGTGGGACGCGCTCGGCCAGTTTGACGAAGAAGCGCTCGATCAGGCGGAATTTTTCGGAAACTGCCGCAGACGCGGCAGTCGGACCGCGCGGCGGCAACCGGTCGAGCGTCTTTCGCGCGAGGCCGTCGCGCGCGGCGGCCGCCAGCGTTTCGTCGATCACCTCGCGGATGTCGCCGTGGATCGCGAGGTCGGCCTTGAATACCTTTTCCAGCTGCGCCGCATCGGCGTCGACCTGCACCACCTTCTTGCCGGCGAGCAGGCGCGCGTCCCACAGGTAGCTGGTACGCTCGTTGAAGCCGGCGCCGAGGAAAATCACGAGGTCGGCATGATCGACGACGTAGCGGTAGGCCCCGCCGTCCGAGGTCACGCCGATGCAGCCGAGCGAGAGAGCCGCCGCCTCGTCGATCACCCCTTTGCCTTTGAGGCTGGTGGCGACCGGAATGCCCACGCGCTCGGCCAGCTGCGCCACGACCTCCTGGGCGCCGGCCTTGATGCAGCCGTAGCCGGCGACGATCACCGGCGCGCGCGCCGCCGCGATCAGTTGCGCCATTTCGTCGGCCGCGTGCGGCCGCCGCTTCGCGCCATGAGGCGCGGCAAACGCGATGCCGTCGAGGATCTCCTCGTCGACCAGTTCCTTCTGCACGTTGTAGGGCAGGCTCAGCAGCACCGGCCCGGAATCGGGCGCGAGCAGGATCTTCGCCGCCTGCCGCAGCACTTGGCCGAGGTAATCGGTGCGTTCGACGATCTTGTGATAGCGGGTGATGCCCTTGAACAGCGCCGCTTGGTCGAAGGTGCCGCCCTCGCCCGAGCTTTCCTGCAGCCCGCCCTTGCCGAAGATGTAGGTCGAGGTCTCGCCGGTGATCACCAGGATCGGCTGCTTGTCGACCCAGGCGTTGGCGATGCCGGTGACCAGATTGGTCGCGCCGGGGCCGGCGGTGGTGATGCAGGCGCCGACCCTGCCCGAGGCGCGCGCATAGCCGCCGGCCATGAAGGCGGCGCCCTGCTCGTGCTTGACCAGCACGCTCTTCACCCTGGAATCGACGAGCCGGTCGTAGATCGGCAGCACATGGGCGCCCGGCATGCCGAAGATCACCTCGACGCCGAGCCGCTCCATGAAACGGACGATCAGTTCGCCAACCGGAATTTTCATTTCAGATGATCACGCCGCGATCGCAGCCGTCGGCCCAGCCGGGAAAATGAGAACCGGGGATTTTACGTTAGCCCCACCCGTTTCCCAAGCCGGGCGCGGCGCTATCATCGCCCCATGAGCGCGGCCACACCGTCCTCCACCGTTCCGGGCCTGCGGCCGGGCGTGCGCCGCCGCGAAATCTGGGCCTGGGCGATGTACGACTTCGCCAACTCGGGCTACACCACGGTCGTGATCACGGCGATCTTCAACGCCTATTTCGTCGCCGTGGTCGCCGGCGGGGCACCCTGGGCCACCTTCGCCTGGACGGCGACCCTGGCGGTTTCCTACGTCCTCATCCTGCTGAGCGCGCCGCTGCTCGGGGCCTGGACCGACGCACACGGCGCCAGGAAGCGCCTGTTGGCCTTCACCACGGCCGGCTGCGTACTGGCCACCGCCGCGCTCGGCTTCGCCGGGCCCGGCAGTCTCGCCATCGCGATGGTCTTCCTGGTGCTCTCGAATTTCTGCTTCGGCAGCGGCGAGAACCTGATCGCCGCCTTTCTTCCCGAACTGGCCGATGAAAGCCACCTCGGCAAAGTCTCGGGCTGGGGTTGGAGCCTCGGCTACATCGGCGGACTGGTCAGTCTCGGCGCCTGCCTCGGCTATATCGGCTGGGCGCAGGCGCGGGGTCAGGGCGCGGCCGACTTCGTGCCGGTCACCCTGCTGATCACCGCGGCGCTGTTCGCCGTGGCGTCGGCGCCGACTTTCCTGTTCCTGCGCGAGCGGCGCGACCCGGTCGGCGCAGGAGCCGCGCCGACCGCCACAGGTTCGGCCTGGACTCGCGTGCACGCCACCCTGCGCCACGCCCGCGACTTCCGCGACATGCGCCGCTTCATGCTCTGCATCGTCTTCTATCAGGCCGGCATCCAGGCGGTGATCGCGCTGGCCGCGATCTACGCCGAGCAGGCGATGGGCTTCGCCACCGCCGACACCATCAAGCTGATCTTCCTGGTGAACATCACTGCGGCGATCGGCGCCTTCGCCTTCGGCCAGTGGCAGGACCGCCTCGGCCACGTCCGCGCCGTCGCGCTGACGCTGCTGGGCTGGATCGTCATGATCCTGCTGGCCTGGTCCGCGACCACCCCGCCGCTGTTCTGGCTGGCGGCCAACATCGCCGGGCTGTGTCTCGGCGCCAGCCAGTCGGCCGGCCGCGCGCTGATCGGTTATCTCGCCCCGGCCGGGCGCCACGGCGAATTCTTCGGCCTGTGGGGACTGGCGGTGAAACTCTCCTCCATCCTCGGGCCGTTGACCTACGGCAGCGTGACCTGGATGTCCGGCGGCGACCATCGGCTGGCGATTCTCGTCACCGGCAGCTACTTCGTCGTCGGCCTGTTCATCCTCGCCGGCGTCGATGCCGAGCGCGGCCGCCGCGCAGCGCTGGCGAGCGTATAGTTGCAATCAGGAATTCGGGGTTCTCGTTGGTGCGTCCATTGGTGTGTAATTTCAGTTCTTGAACGGAGATGGAGCCATGAAAAACAAAGCGAAGAAGGCTGAGATTGGCGACAAGAAAGGTGGCCAGGCCTCCTCGGCGAAAGCGGAAAAACTGAGCAGCAAAGACTACGACAAGGAACTTGCCCGGCTGCACGTCGAACTGGTCAAGCTGCAGGAGTGGGTGGTGCACAAGGGCCTCAAGGTCTGCGTCGTCTTCGAGGGCCGCGACACCGCCGGCAAGGGCGGCACCATCAAGGCCATCACCGAACGCGTCAGCCCGCGCGTCTTCCGCGTCGTCGCCCTGCCCTCGCCGACCGAACGCGAGAAAAGCCAGATGTACGTTCAGCGTTACATCCAGCACTTTCCCGCAGCCGGCGAAATCGTCATCTGGGACCGCAGCTGGTACAACCGCGCCGGCGTGGAGCGCGTCATGGGCTTCTGCACCGAGGACCAGCACAAGCGCTTCCTGCGGGGGGTGCCGCTGGTCGAGAAGGCGATGGTGGACTCCGGCATCATCCTGCTCAAGTACTGGCTCGAGGTCAGTCCCGAGGAACAGACCCGCCGCCTCACCGCGCGCATCGAGGACGGCCGCAAGGTGTGGAAACTCACGCCGATGGATCTCAAGTCCTACAGCCGCTGGTACGAGTATTCGAAAGCGCGCGACGAGATGTTCGCCGCCACCGACACCGATTTCGCGCCGTGGTTCGTCGCCCGCTCCGACGACAAGAAGAAGGCGCGCCTCAACATCATCGCCGACCTGCTCAAGCGCATTCCCTACAAGCAGGCGCCGCGCATGAAGGTGAAGCTGCCGCCGCGGCAGAAGGCCGGCGCCTACCGCGAGCCCGATTACCCGTACAAGTATGTCGAAGAACGTTTTTGAAGTCGGCGCCGCCGACGAAGGGAGAGAGACATGAGCGATCCGAATTTCGATGCAGGCATGGCCCAGGTGATCGTCGAAAGACTGCAGTCGCAGCGCCTGCCGCGCGCCCTGGTGATGAAGGAGAAGGTCGACCGCGGCGAACTGCTCGACGACTACGATCTGTCTCTCCTGCAGGAGGTGCTGAAGGACTCATCGGCGATACGGCCGCTGGTCGACGCCCACCCCGAGTGGCAGGAGCTCGCCTCGAAGATGAGCAACCTCTACAAGGAGATCGCCGAGAAGGGGCTCGAGAACGCGAAGAAGGCGGGCGGCTAGCCGCCTGCCTTCGCGGCGGGCCGCACCGTCAGCCCTTGCCGGGTTCCGGCGGAAGCTTCGCCGCCGCCTCGGCGGCCTCGACCCAGCCGCCCCCCAGCGCCTTGTAGATCGCCACCAGCTGCAGCAGGCGATCGGCGCTGCCATCCACGGCCACGAGTTCGGCGCCGAAGAGGTCGTTCTCGGCCGTATACACTTCCAGATAGCTGGCCGACCCGTTCTCGAAGCGAAGACGGGACAGGCGCGCATACTCGCGCAGGGTTTTCACCCGGGCGGCCTGCAGCTGGTAGGCTTCCGCCGCCTTTTGCGCGCCGAGCAACGCGTCGTTGGTCTCGCCCAAGGCGTTGAGGATGGTCTGCTGGTACCTTGCCAGCGCTTCGCGCTCCGCGGCCTCTGCCGTGAGCACCTGGCCCTCGATGTTGCCGAAGGTGAAGATCGGCCCGGCGACGCTCGCCGCCAGCATGGCGACGCCAGCCGGAGCAGTGAGGAAGCTCGACATCGCCGTGCTGACGGAGCCGAGCAGGCCGGTGAGCGAGAAGGTCGGGAAATACAGGGAGCGGGCGACGCCGATGTTGGCGTTGGCCGCGACCAGATTGTGTTCCGCCGCGAGGATGTCGGGGCGCCGCTCGATCAGCGAGGCCGGCAGACCCGGCGGCACCTGCGGCAACAGCAGCGCCTCGATGGTCTTGCCCCGGGAAATCGGGCCGGGAGGGCGCCCGAGCAGGACGGACAGCAGGTTCTCCTGCGCCGCGACCTGGCGCTCCAGCGCCGGTATGGCATAGAGCGCCTGCTGGTACTGCGACTCGACCTGGGCGACCTCGACCTGCGACACCACGCCGCCCTGGAAGCGCAGCTGGAAGACGCGCAGCGATCCTTCGTAATTGGCCGCCGTGGCGCGGGCGATCTCGAGCTTGCGGTCGAGCGCGCGCAGGGTGACGTAGGAGGACGCGACGCTTGAAACGATGGTCAGCAGCGTGCCGCGGCGCCCCTCCTCGCTGGCATACACCTGAGCCTGCGCCGCCTCGCTCTGCCGCCGCACGCGACCGAACAGGTCGATCTGCCAGGCCGCGCTGACGGATCCCTGGTACTGCTTGTACCAGAGGTCGGTTCCCGGCGGCGGCGCGCTGATCGACTTCTCCGACATGCGGTTGTTGCTGAAGTCGAGTCCGTAGCCGATCTGCGGGAAGAACTGCGAGCGCGTCGTCCTGAGCTGGCCGAGATACTGGTCGACGCGTGCCGACGCGATGCGCAGGTCGTGGTTCTCGCGCAGCGCCGTGGCGATCAGCGTATCCAGCACCGGGTCCTGGAAGGCCTCCCACCAGCGCAGGTTCGCCAGCTCGGCCGCCTGCGGATACTCGACCCGCCAGGTCGCCGGGGCACGGAATGCCTGCCGCACATAATCGGGGCCGACGGCGCAGCCGCCGAGCGAGAGCGCCATCAGGGACAACGCCAGGGTCTTCTTGAGCCGCTTGTTCATCTCAGTGCCCCCCTCCCGGCTCGCCGACGGACGCATCGGGCGTCGGCGCATCGGGCAGCTTGCCGGCGGGCGTCTTTTTCGACCCGCGTGCGCTCCAGGTCTCAAGCAGGTAGAAGAACAGCGGAACGAAGAAGGTCGCGACCAGCGTCGACAGCAGCATGCCGCCGATGACGCCGGTGCCGATCGCGCGCAGGCTGTTCGCGCCGGGGCCGCTGGCGGTGGCCAGCGGCACGCAGCCGAGGATGAAGGCGAAGGAGGTCATGACGATGGCGCGCAGACGTGCGCCCGCGGCCTCGATGGCCGCATCGCGGATCGACAGGCCCTTGTGCACGCGCTCGATCGCGAATTCGACGATGAGGATGGCGTTCTTGGCTGAAAGACCGACCAGGGTCACCAGGCCGACCTGGAAATAGACGTCGTTCTCGAGACCGCGCAGGCCCGTCAGCAGCAGCGCGCCGAGGATGGCGAACGGCACCGTCAGCACCACGGCCACGGGCAGGGTCCATTTCTCGAACTGGGCCGCCAGCAGCAGGAACACGACGATGATGCCGAAGACGAAGGCGAGCGCCGAGGTGCCGCCGGCGCCTTTCTCCTGCAGCGCCTGTCCGGCCCAGGCATAGGAGAAGTCCGAGCCGAGCACTTCGTTCGCGACTTCCTCCATGGCGCGAATCGCCTGGCCGGAGCTGTAGCCCTCGGCGGGATTGCCGGTGATCTTCACCGCCGGGAAACCGTTGAAGCGCGTGACCATCTTCGGTGCGGCGACATACTGCGTCGTGATCAGGGCCGAAAGCGGCACGTTGGCGCCGCTGGTCGAGCGCACATAGACCTTGTCGAAATCGTCGGGCCTTGCACGGTAGTCGGCATCGGCCTGCAGGATCACCCACCAGACGCGGCTGTGCTGGCTGAACTGGCCGGCGACCTGGGAACCGAAGTAGGCTCCCATGGTCTGGAAGACTTCCGCCACCGGCACGCCCAGCAGCTCGGCCCGGTTGCGGTCGAGGTCGACGAACAACTGTTTTGAGTTGGAGCGGAAGGTGGTGTTCACCCCCTGCAGTTCATGGCGCTTCCGTGCCTTGGCGAGGAATTCATCGAGTTTCGCCTGCGTCTTGACCACCTCGCCGCTGCCGCGGTTCTGCAGGTAGAACTCGAAGCCGCCGGTCGTGCCCATGCCGGGAATGGACGGCGGATTCAGCGCGAGGACGAAGCCGTCGCGCAGCTTCGTGAATGCCGCGTTGAGGCGCGGCAGCACGGCGAAGGACAGCAGCGAAGCGTCCTTCCGCTCCTCGAAGGGCTTGAGCGAAGCAAAAAGGACCGCCGCATTGTTCTGGAACTGCCCGTCGATCAGGCTGTAGCCGTTTACCGTCGCCACGTCCTGGATCGCGGCGTCGGCGCGGATGAGTTTCTCGGCTTCGCTCGCCAGGCGTCCGGTGACGGCCTGGCTGGCCGCATCGGGCACCCCGACGACGACGAAGAAATAGCCCTGGTCCTCGTCGGGGACGAAGCTCGACGGCAGGATGCGGAACAGCGCTATCACCGCCACGAGGACGGCGGCGAATGCCGCGAGGCCCTTGACCGGGTTGTCGATGAGGCGGCCGACGCCGCCGATGTAACCGAGGCGGACACGTTCGAAGGTGTTCTCGAACCAGAGGAAGAAGCCCTTCTTCTCGCCGTGGTGCGCCTTGAGGATGAGCGCTGCCAGCGCCGGCGACAAGGTCAGCGCCATGATCCCGGAAAACACCATCGAAATCGCGATGGTGACGGCGAACTGCTTGTAGAGCGTGCCGGTAACGCCGCCGAGGAACGCCACCGGCAGGAATACCGCGAGCAGCACCAGGACGATGGAAATCAGCGCGCCGGCGATTTCCGTCATGGCCGCCTTGGCGGCCTCGAAGGCCGACAGCTTGCGCGCCGACATGTTGGCCTCGACCGTCTCGACGACGACGATGGCGTCGTCGACCACCAGGCCGATCGCCAGGATCAGGCCGAACATGGTCAGCATGTTGATCGAGAAGCCGAAAAGGTACATGCCGACGAAGGTGCCGACGATGGACACCGGCACGGCCAGGATCGGGATGACGGTCGCGCGCAGCGTCTGCAGGAACACGAACACCACGAGCACGACCAGGACGACGGCCTCGAAGAAGGTATGCACCACCTTGTCGATCGAATTGAGCGTGAACAGGCTGGTGTCGAGCACGACGCGGTAATCGAGCCCCGGCGGGAAGGTCTTCTTCAGCTCCTCCAGGCGCGCCCGCACCGCCTTCGCGGTCTCGACGGCATTGGCGCCGGGCTGCTGGTAGATGGCGATGGTCGTGCCGGTCTTGCCGTTGATGCGGCTGGTGATCGAATAGTCGCGCTTGGCGATCTCGACGCGGGCGATGTCCTTGAGCCGGACGATGGCCGAGCCCTGCTGGGCGGCACGGACGATGATGTTCTCGAATTCCTCGGCCTTGGTCAGCAGGCCCTGCGCCGTCACCACGAAGCTCTGCTCGACCCCGTCGCGCATCGGCGGGGCGCCGATCAGGCCGATGCCGAAGGTCTGGTTCTGGCTCTGGATCGCGTCCGCCACCTGGCTGACCGTGACGCCCATCTGTGCCATGCGGTCGGGGCGCAGCCAGACGCGCGTCGCGATGTCGGGCAGGCCGAAGACGCTCGCGCGGTTGGCCCCGGGCACGCGCTTCAGTTCCTCGAGCACCCCGAGGTTGGCGAAGTTGTCGATGAAGGTGGCGTCGTAGCTGTCGTCCGGCGAGAAGATCGAGAACACCATGAGGAAGCTGGACGACTTGGTGTCTACGGTGACCCCCTGCTGCGTCACCACCTGGGGCAGCTGCGACATGGCCTGGCTGACCCGGTTCTGCACGTTGACCTGGTTGATGTCCGGATTGCTGCCCGGCTTGAAGAAGACGTTGATGGTCAGGTTGCCGCTCGAGGAGCTCGCGGACTGGAAATAGAGCAGGTTGTCGACGCCGTTGATCTGCGCCTCGAGCGGCGCCGCGACGGTATTGGCGATGACATCCGCCGTCGCGCCGGGATAGCGGGCCGTCACCTGGATCTGCGGCGGCGCCATGTCGGGGTACTGCTCGATCGGCGCGACGGCCAGCGAGACGGCGCCGGCGAGCACGACCAGCAACGAGATGACCGACGAGAGGATCGGCCGCGCGATGAAGAAGTGGGTGAACATGGCGTCTGGCTTACTTGCCTGCCGCAGGTGCTGCCGCAGGTGCTGCCGCAGGTGCCGTCGCGGGAGCGGCTGCCGGTGTCGCGGCCGCCGCGGGCTCAGCCCCCGGGGCCGCCGGCGCAGCGGCCGCCTCCGTTTTTCGGCTTCCCCGCAGGCACCGGCTTGACCGGCGCGTTCGGCACGACCCGCACCAGGCCGTCGACGATCACGCGATCGCCCGCCGCGAGTCCCTGCTCGACGACGATGTCCTTGTCGCCGGCGTAGGAGCCGACGCGGACCGGCCGCACCTCGGCCATGTCCTTGGCATTGGCGACCACGACGAAATTGCCCTTCGGCCCCTGCTGCACCGCCAGCTGCGGCACGACGATCGCGCTGGGGCGGGTCGCGCCGACCATGTTCGCGGTCACGAACATGCCCGGGCGCAGCTCCTTGTTCGGATTGGGCAGCGATGCGCGCACCATGAACGTGCCCGTGCTCGAACTGAACGAGGGATCGGCGAAGTTGATCTTGCCGCGATGCGGGAACACCTTGCCGCCGGGCAGCACCAGCTCGATGTCGTATTTCTGGTCCCCGGGACCCTGAACGACCTTCTTCGCGATCAGTTCCTGCATCTGCGCCACCTGGTTCTGCGACACGCTGAAGGTGACCCAGATCGGATCGAGGGCGGCGACGTAGGTCAGCTTGGCCGTATCGGCCGACGCGCCGACGTAGGCGCCCTCGCGCTGCAGCGCACGACTGGCCGATCCGCTTACCGGCGACCGGATCGTGGCGTAGCCGAGGTTGAGTTCGGCCTCGCGCACCTTGGCCGAGGCCGAGAATACGGCGGCGTTCGACGCTTCGTAGTCACCGTTGGCCCGATCGAGATCGGCCTTGGACAGCGCGTTCTGCTCGGCCAGCGGCTTGGTCCGCGCCAGCGTCGCCGTCGCGGTGGTGAGCCGGGCCTTCTGCGCGGCGAGTTCTCCCTGCGCCGCCTCGAGCTGCGCCTTGAACGGCTTCGGGTCGATCTGGAACAGGACCTGCCCCTCCTTGACGAAGTCGCCTTCCGAATAGGCGATCCGGTCGAGGAAGCCGGCGACCCGCGCGACGATCTCGACCTGGCGGGAGCTCTCGGTCTGGGCGACGAAGGTGATCGGATACGGCACGACCTGCGGGCTGACCGTCACCACGCCGACTTCGGGAATCTGATGGGTGGCAGGGGGCTTTTCGGACGAACAGGCGGCGAGGAGGCCGGCAGCCGCCAGCAAGGACGGCACGGCAAGAAAACGAAGGGTAGCCATTGCGAATTACTCCGAATGATCGGCCGAAACCGGCGCCGCACTTCAAACCTCGGTCGATTATAGCCTCGCGTCTCTTACGAAAGGCCGACGCCAGGCTGGTTCGCCCCGCTCGCGCGTGCCTCGAACGCCGCCACCGCCTGCTCGACGGTGAAGAACATCCGTTCGCGCCCGAGCCGCTCGGCCAGCGGCGTGCGCCGCACCAGATCGAGCACCTCCGGATTGAGCGCGGCCAGCCAGAGTTCCACGTTCTGCCGGCGCAGGCGCTCCTCGCTTTCGACCAGCATCTTCAGCGAGGTGTATTCGAGCCCCGGCATCGCCGCGCAATCGAACAGGAGAACTTGCGGCGGCCGGACACGCGCCAGTTCGGAAACCTTGGCGACGACGACCGCGGCGTTGCCGAAGTAGATACGCCCCTCCGGTCGAACGATCAGCATGTCCGATATCTCCTCGTCCCCTGCATGCTCGGGCGCGATCGGCCTGAACACGTTGGTCCCCGGCTTGCGGCGAATCTCGCTGACGCGCGGGTTGTTCGCCATGCTCATCAGGCCAACGAGCGAAAGCACGATGGCGACCAGAATGCCCTTAAGGGTACCGAGCATCATGACGCCAAGGCAGGCGTACAGCGCCCAGTGGAATTCCATGGTGCGCACCTTGCGGATCGCCTCGAACTCCGCCGGCGCGATGAGGCCGATGGAATAGGCGACGACAACGGCCGCCAGGGTCGCGTGGGGCATCAGCGCCAGAACCGGCGCAAGGAACAGCAGGGTGGCGAAGGCCGCCGCCGCCACCACCAGCGACGACGCCTGCGTCTGCGCCCCGGCATTGAGATTGACGGCCGTCTGCGACGTCCCGCCGCCGGCCGGCATGGAGCCGATGAAGGCACCCGCGACATTGGCGGCACCCAGCGCGAGCAATTCGCGGTTGGCGTCGATCGGCGGGTCCTCGGGCCGCACGAAGGCGCGCGCGGCCGCGATCGATTCGGTGAACGAAATCAACGCGATGCCCGCCGCCGCCGGCCACATGGCCTCGAACAGCGACGGTTGCGGCAGCTGCGGTACCGGCAGGCCACCCTGGATCGCGCCGACCACGCTCACCCCCGCCGCCTCGAGCCCGACGACGGCCGATACCGTGATGCCCGCCGCCACGGCCAGCAGGGGCGCGGGCGATCTGGGCAGGAAGCGATGGGCCAGGCCGATCACGGCCAAGGTGCCCAGGGCGACCGCGAGCGTGGGCCAGGACAGTTCGGGCACATGTCCGACGATGCTCGCCACGTCGCGGAAGAAGCCTTCCTTGTGAATATGGATGCCGAGCAGCTTGGGCAGTTGGTCGACGACGATGACGAAGCCGACGCCCGCCTTGAAGCCCGTGAGCACCGGCTCCGAGATGAAATTGGCGAGGAAGCCGAGCTTCAGAACCCGCGCCCCCATCAGCATGAGGCCGACGAGCACCGAGAGCGTCGCCGCCGCGGTGAGCGGGTCGAGGCCCGGATCCGCCCGCAGCGCCTCGCCGATCGCCGTCGCGCAGAGGATGGCGATCGGCGTCGTGGTGCTGACGCTCAACAGGCGCGAGGTGCCCAGCACGGCATAGACGACCATCGGCACCAGCGCGGCGAACAGGCCGGCCTGCACCGGCAGCTGGGCGATCGTCGCATAGGCCAGCGCCTTCGGCACGACCACGGCGGCCGTCGTGAGGCCCGGCAGCAGGTCGGCGTTCCAGCCCCCGCGCAGCCGCTGCTGCGGTCTTTCGGAGTTCTCGTTCATTGCGCCTCCGTTGTGGCGTCACCCTCGTGGCGAAGCCATCTGATTAAAGCACGAAGGCCGGGTGACACACGATGCGGGATGGCGGGACCGGTCAAGTAGAATCGAATTTCGGAAAGGATAGAAAATGTCGCCTCCATCGATGCTGCGTCCGCCTCGCTCGTCCGCACTGTGCGCCGTCGCCGCGCTGACTTGCGCCCTCGTGGCCGCCCCTGCCCTGGCCGCCGCGGAAGCGACGCCGCCACCGCCCGCGCAGATGACCTTCGACGTGAAGAAGGGAATAAAGCCGCTCGAGGGCGATCTCGACAAGATGATCGAGCGGCAAACCATACGCGTGCTGACCAGCTACAACAAGACCCACTACTTCATCGACAAGGGCATACAGCGCGGTCTGACCTACGATGCCTTCCGCCTGTTCGAGGACGACCTGAACAAGCAGTTGGCGAAGGCGCGCAAGCAGAAGCATCTCAAGGTCCGCGTGCTGTTCATTCCGGTCTCGCGCGACCAGTTGTTGCCGGCGCTGGCCGCCGGCAAGGGCGACATCGCGGCGGCGAACCTCACCGTCACGCCGGAGCGGCAGAAGCTGGTCGACTTCTCGGCACCGGTCTATCCGGACGTCAGCGAGGTCGTGGTATCCGGCCCGGCCTCGCCCGCGGTGGCGAGCGTGCAGGACCTGGCCGGCAAGCAGGTCTTCGTACGCAAGTCCTCCAGCTACTACGAGAGCCTCGTCGCACTCAACCGCGACCTCGCCGCGAAGAAGCTGCCTGCGGTGCAGATCAAGGAAGTGCCGGAGACGCTCGGCAACGAGGATCTGATCGAAATGGTGGGCGCCGGGCTGATCCCGCTCACCATCGTCGACAAGCACATCGCCGACTTCTGGAAGATGGTCTTCCCCCGCGTCACCGTGCACGACACCGTCACGGTGCGCAGCGGCGGCAGCATCGCCTGGGCGATCCGCAAGGGCAGCCCCCGGCTCAAGGCCGCGCTCGACGACTTCCTCGTCCGCCACGGCAAGGGAACCACGACCGGCAACACCCTCCTCAATCGCTACCTGAAGGACGCGAAGTACGTGAAGGACGCGACCTCGGAGACCGAGCGCAAGAAATTCCTCGCCCTGGTGCAGTACTTCCAGAGCTATGCGCAACGCTACAGCCTGGACTGGCTGCTGATGGCCGCACAGGGCTATCAGGAATCGCAGCTCGACCACAGCGCCCGCAGCAAGGTCGGGGCGATCGGCGTGATGCAGGTGATGCCGGCAACCGGCAGGGAACTCGGCGTCGGCGACGTCCGCGAACTCGAGGCGAACATCCATGCCGGCATCAAGTACACCCGGCTGATGATCGACAGGTACTACGACAAGGAACCGATGACCCAGGTCGACAAGATGCTGTTCGCCTTCGCCTCCTACAACGCCGGGCCGGCGCGCGTGCGCCAGCTGCGGCAGGAAGCGGCGCGACGCGGCTTCGATCCCAACGTCTGGTTCCACAATGTCGAGTACGTCGCCGCCGAGAAGATCGGTGCCGAGACCGTGACCTACGTCGGCAACATCTACAAGTACTACATCGCCTACAAGCTGGTCCAGGAAGCGCGGACGGAGCATGACCAGGCCGCGGCCAAGCTCAAGGCCGCCGGCAAGTAGCGCGCGTCAGCCGGGAACCGCCCATGTCGGACCGCACCCTCCGCTACCTGATCGCCGCGGTCATCGCGATGCTGCTGGTCTTCCACATCGGCAACCTGATCGCCGCCGCGTTCGGCGCGGCATGGGGTGCCGTGTCCGCCGTGGCGGTGGCCGCGGTATCGCTGCTGTCGGCTCGTCTGGCAAGAACCGGCGGCCGCAGTTCCTTCTGGTTCCTGCTGCCGACACTGCTGTTCACCATCGTGCCGACGGCGATAATGGTCTGGCGCGCCATCACCGCAGACACCGGCATCTTGCAGCGCCTGGTCGACCTGCTGCCCTTCCTCGTCGGTTTCGTCGGGCCGATCGCGTTGTTGTTCCTCGTCTACTACGAATTGCGCAAGCGCGGCCGCAGCGGCTAGCCAGGCAGCATCACCCACCGGAGGTACGGTCCATGTTCAAGCTGTTCCAGTCGATATTCGGCACGAGCGCCGAGGCCCACGGCAAGTATTCTGAAGACCTGATTGAGCGCGCCACGGAACGCGCGGTGGACGCCACCGATGCCCGCATGCGCGCCGTGTCCGGTTATCGCAAGAGCCTCCGCCCCGCGATCATCCACGCCCTCGACCACATCGTCGCCATCGTCGACGGCCTGGCGCCGCCGCTCGTGCTGAACCGCAGCGCCTTCGGCAGCAATGCCGAGGTCAGCGACTTCTTCGCCTCGGTCGAAGACATGAACCATATCCTGGCGCGCGACGCGGAGATGCGCCAGTGGCAGGCGTCCTCCGGCGCGCCCCTCGCTGACCGTGTCGTCGCTCTGCTGCTGATGACCCTGAACGAGCGCAACGTGTTTGGCGTCGCGCTCGAAGGCGACCAGCTGCGCCACGACGTCGCCCAGGTCACGGTCAGCTTCGGCAAGCACCGCTTCGCCGATCCCACGGCCGACGAACAGGAAACGCGCCGGATGCTGATGCGCCGCGCCGGCGACCACCTGCTCAGCCTCGCGCTCGGCCGCATCGCAGAGACGCACGGCGAGCGCCGCGAACTCCAGCGCGAGCGAGATCTGCTGCGGCTGAAGGTGAAGGCTTTGGCAGGCGGGCATTGGGGCTTCGACAGCGGCGACGACGCCGGCGAAGCGACCGACCCCGAGGCGGTGCAGCAGCGCATCGCCGAGATCGACGGCCAACTCGCCTCGCTCGGCAGCGGCCAGCTGCAGGCCCACCTCGACATCCTGGTCGACACGCTGACGCGTGCGGAGGAACATTTCCGCAGCGAGAAGGCGACGCTATGCATTGATCGCCAGGGCATCAAGCAGGCGCAGCCGGGGCCGATGGCGCCCGAAATCGGACTCAGCGTGCTGCGCAATGCCGTCGGCCAGAGCCTCGTCGTGCGGCTGGTCAGCATCGAGCGCGGCGACCTGCCGCCGCCGCCCGACATGCTGCGTGAAGCACAGCGCTTTCTCTAGACCCGGGGTTGCCCCGCACCGGCCGGACTTGCGCCATCAGGTACGTGTTCGATTCTGAATAAGCTCGGCGAGCGTCTTGTGTCCGCGATCGCGGGCCAGGGCCGCGGCCGTAATTCCGTTCTTGTCCGGCAATTTCGGATTGGCGCCGCGCGCCAGAAGAAGTTCCACAAGGGACCCCTGATTGGTCGCGGCCGCAATATGGAGCGGCGTGCGCCCGGACACATCCTTGACGTTGACGTCCGCGCGCAAGTCGATCAGCGCGAGGAGTGCATCCTTCGAACCCGTCGCCACCGCCGCATGCACCGGTGACATGCCCAAGGCGTCCTTGACGTCGATACGCGCACCCCTCTTCGAGAGTTCCTTGATGACCGCCGCACTATCGGTAAATGCGGCGACGAAGACCGCGGTGCGCTTGAGCCTGTCCGCCGCGTCGACGTTGGCACCTGCTTCGATGGCGCCGACCAGCGCGGCAACATCACCTCGTCCCGCGGCGGCGATGAGCCTGGCATCCTTTTCATCCAGGCCTTTGGCAGAGAAGACATAGGCGATATCTCTCGCCGGGCTGTTGGCCGGCGCCACCGAAGCGGGCGGCGCGCTTTCGCCGCATGCCGAGAGCATGGCGCAGGCCCAAATGGCTAAAAGCGTGATGGCCGGGGGGGTGTTTCTATTTTCATGAAGCTCATGGTATCCCATTCGGGGATGGCCTTGCCGGCAGCGCGCGCACGCGAACCGGGCACTGCGGCCTAGGACGATTCGGCGGCCGGTACGTGGCGATGCCAGTCTGCCGATGTCAGGTTCTGCCGTACGAAGCCGATATGGCCACGCAAGCCGTAGAAGAGATCACCGAAGGACGCAGGAATGACGATGCGGTTGACGGCGGCTTCGATGTGGTCGAGCTGCTGCAGCAACTCCTTGCGGCGCGCCTCATCCACGGACGGCTTGAAGCCCTCGCGCTCGAGCTCGAAGAGCGCCTGATACCAGCGATAGATTCGCGACTCGATGCGCCAGCGGTAGATCATGGGAGCGAACTTCAGCGCGGGCACGAGAAGAATAACGATCGGGACCATGAAAGCGAGCGTTCGGGCAATCAGGCTCGCCAGCCAGAAGGGGAAGGTCCGATAGAGAAAGCCCTTGCCCGTCGAGTAATAGCGGCTGGCATCGGGGCTGATGCGGAATTCGCCCTCCTTCGGTGACGGAAACTCGCCGTGCTTGCGAAAAATGCTGGACGACCCATGCACTTCGCGCGCAGCCTCGAGCAGCAGGTCGGACAGCGCCGGATGCAGCGAGTCGCGGGCGAGCAGTTGTACCGTCGGGCCGACCAGGTAGATGTCTTCGGGCGGGAGGTCGATTCCCAAATCCAGGGATCCCCGGGGCAGGTGCAGCTTGTTGAGGATGTTGATGCGGCGAACATAGGCGTCGGCCTGGACGAAGCTGAAGAGATGCACGTTGCCATCGCGCATCAGTTTGCGTATCACGCTCGACGCGGTGGAATCTCCCATCAGGAACACGACGTCGATGCGGCCCTCGACCAGTTCCTTGCCGGGGTCCTCGAGATCGGTCTCGTCCAGAACCGTGTCCTGCCCCGGCGTGATGCCGTTCGCCTTGAGCAGCGCCAGCGCCAGGGCGTGGGTGCCGCTGCCCGCAGGGCCGACATTCAGCCGCTGGCCCTTGAACCGGGAAAGCAGATCGCGCTTCTCGCCCCGGTAGAACACCATCAGCGGCTGATAGGAAACGCTGCCGAGGGACATGAGGTTTTCGGGCGGCTTGCTCCCGGCCTCGCCCCCGAGCACGAAACCGATATCGACGTCGGCCTTCGCATCGGCCAGACGCTTCAGATTCTCCGACGAGCCATCCGAGGGGAGAATCTTGAGCGTCACGCCATCGCGCGCGAGGATCTTCTGGTACTTCTCGGCGTTGCGCTGGAAGGTGCTTCCCGCCGGCCCGCTGGTGATGGTGAGCGAACGTGGTGCCGCCGTGTTGAGGAACAGGAACGCCGCGATGCTGATCGCAAGACAGACTGCGACGATCGAGCCGACGGAGATCACCAGTCCCCGCCCGAAGAACGCAATGAGCCGCGCCAGGGTCCGGGTCAGGTAGATTTTCGGAGACGTCATCGATATCCCCAATCGCACTTGAAAGATTCCACCATCGACTCAGGAGTTCCGGACGCCGGCCGAACGTCAGCTGCGCGCTTCGGGCACCCTAGATTTTTCTGCGTGGCACGCCACGCGGGGCGCGATGCGGAATGCCATGCGCTACTTCCGGGACGCGGTGACGGCACCGGATCCGCTGCCTTCGACCCACTCGTCGATCAGGGTGTAGGTCACGGCGAGCACGACCGGGCCGACGAAGATGCCGACGAGGCCGAGGGTGATCATGCCGCCGATGACCCCGGCGAAGATCAGCAGCAGCGGCAGGTCGGCGCCCTTCTTGATGAGGTAGGGACGCAGCACGTTGTCGAGGGTGCCGACGACCAGCGTCCACACCAGCAGGAAGGTGCCCCAGCCATTTTCGCCACTCCAGTACAGCCACACGACCGCCGGCGCCAACACCAGGATCGGTCCGAGCTGGGCGATGCAGAGCATGAACATCAGGGCAGTCAACACCGCCGCCATCGGCACGCCGGCGATGGCCAGCCCGATGCCGCCGAGCACCGCCTGGACCAGCGCGGTGACCACCACGCCCATGGCCACGCCGCGGATGGCCTGGCCGGCCAGAACGACCATGTTCTCGCCGCGTTGTCCGGCCAGGCGCCGGCCGAAGAGGGTCAGCCAGGCCGCGGCGGATTCGCCGCCGGCGTACATGAGGGCGGCGATGAGGACGGTGAGCAGCAATTGCACGAAAATCATGCCGACCGTCCCGACTTCGGCGAGGAACCATTTTTTGACGTCGTCCGCATAGGGAGTGAGCCGCGCGGCGAAATCCTGGATGCCTGCGGCAACATGCCCCTCCCAGAGCTGCTGCAGCCTCTCGCCAACCAGCGGCAGACCTGCTACCCAGTCGGGCGGCGGCGGCACCTTCGCTTCCATCAGCCACCTGCCCCAGCCGGAGATGACCTCACGATTGTCGGCGATGGTGACGATGGCAAGGAACAGTGGCACGATCAGCATCGCCAGCAGCAGCAGCGTCATCACGGCCACTGCGAGCGCCCGGATGTTCCAAAGCCGTCGCTGGACCCGGAGCATCACCGGCCAGGTCGCGACCACCACCGTCGTCGCCCAGATCACCGCCGGGATGAAGGGGCGCAGGATCCAGAACGTGGCAGCGATCAGTCCGCCGATGAACAGGACGCCCAGGGTGATCTGGGCGAGGTCACGCTGGTGTGGCTGCATGGTCGCGCGGTCCGGAAATGAGGGGATTGAGCGCGGCGATTATAGCGGCCGCCTCCTCAAGCCTGCAGGTCGGGCTCGCCGACACCCTTCAGGATGGCGGAGCGTGCGCCATCGCGCAGCCGGACCGCCGCGTTCCAGTCGCTGCCGTCGGGCACGAGCGACTCGCCGACCGTTACCCGCAGTCGCCCGCGCCGCGGTAGCCAGTGGCCTTCGCGCAGCACGTCGCGGGTGCCGGAAAGCGCGACGGGCACCACCGGCGTCGCGGTCTTCGCCGCCACGACGAAGGCCCCCATGCGGAAGGGGCGCAGGCCGGGCACGCGCGTGAAGGTGCCCTCGGGAAACACCGCGAGCGAATGGCCGGCGACCACGGCTTCGACCAGGCGCTCCGTGTCGGCCACGCCCTGCGCGAAGTCGAAACGCTCGACGAACTCCACGCCGAGGCGCTGCAGGAAAATCCGCGGCACGAAGCCACCGGCCAGCTCGCGCTTGGCCACGAAGCGCCAGCCGCCGAAGGGCAGCGCGGCGACGAAGGCGATGCCGTCGAGATAGCTGGCGTGGTTGACGACCAGCACGTGGGTGCCGTCCCGCGGCAGATTCTCCAGCCCGCTCACCTCGAGCCGGATGCCGGCGAGGCGCAGCCAGATCCGGGCCGCCGCGTGGCAGAAGCGCCATGAGTGCCTCGGCCGCGGGACGACTGCGACGACCAGCCAGACCACGACGGCGAGCAGCAGGAAGCTGCCCGCCGCCCAGAGGCCGTGCAGCCAGCCCGCCGCCGCGCGCATGCCGCGCCTAAGTTGCGGCAGCAGGCCGCCGGCGAGGAGCCGCGTCACCTGCCACCAGACCGCGCGCGGCGCGGTGACGCCGCCGCCGCCCTCGTAAAGCTCGCGGCTTGCGGCGCGGCGGATCTTGCCGCTCGAGGTCTTGAGCACGATGCGCTGCGCCGACAGCACCACGTCGTCGGCGGGCATGCCAAGCACGCCGACCACGGCCTCCTGCACGGCTAGGCGCAGCGCGTCGTCCGGCGCCCTGGCCTCGGCCGCGACCACCAGCCGCTCGGTGCCGCTCGCCGGATCGGGGCTGCCGAAGACGGCGACGCAGCCGGCGCGGATGCCCGGCACGCGGCCGACCGCTTCCTCGACTTCCTGCGGATAGACGTTGCGCCCGCCCTTGATGATGATGTCCTTGGCGCGCCCGGTCGGGTAGACCTCGCCGCCGGCGAGGTAGGCGTAGTCGCCGGAGTCGAGCCAGTCGCCGCGGATCAGCTCGGCGGTGGCGGCGGGATTGCGGAAATAGCCGGCCGTGGCCGACGGTCCGCGAAACTGCAGGCGCCCCTCGCGCCGCTCCGGCAGTTCGGCGCCGGCCCCATCGACGACGCGGATCTCGTAGCCGGGCAAGGGGCGGCCGCAGGCGACGAAGCGCAGCGCATCGCTCGCCGCCGGGGCGGGAACCGCGATACCGTGGGCGACGAAGCTCTCGCGCTCGATGCGATCGACCACCAGCCCGCGGTCCTTCGTGAACGCCAGGCCGACCGCACACTCGGCCAATCCATAGACCGGGGCGACGGCCTCGGGCCGCAGGCCGCAGGGCGCGAAGCGCTCGATGAAGCGCGCCATGGTGTCGGCATTGACCGGCTCGGCGCCGTTGAAGGCGATGCGCCACGACGACAGGTCGAGCCCGGCCAGACGCTCGGGCGCAATGCGGCGCAGGCACAGCTCGTAGGCGAAGTTGGGCGCGCCCGAGAACGTGCCGCGGTAGTCGTGGATCGCCCGCAGCCAGCGCTCGGGCGCGGCGAGGAAGGACAGCGGCGACATGACGACGAAGGGAATCGCGTAGACCAGGCTCGACAGCCAGGCGCAGATAAGCCCCATGTCGTGGTAGAGCGGCAGCCAGCTGACGAAGACGTCGTCGCGCTCGATGCGCGCGGCGCGCGCCATGGCGCGGATGTTAGCGAGCAGCTGGCCGTGGCTCAGCATCACGCCCTTGGGGTTGCCGGTGCTGCCCGAGGTGTACTGCAGCAGCGCGAGCTGATCGGCGCGCGCCGGCACCGGCACGAACTCGCTGGCGGCGGCGATGAGCTCGTCGGCGAGCACCGTGCCGCGCAGCGACTCGACGCGGCCGCGCAGCAGGCTCGCCGGCAGCGCGACCTCGGCGGTGGCGATCAGCAGCCGTGCGCCGGCGTTGGCGAGGATGGTGGCGTGGCGGCGCAGGTGGTCCTCGATCTGCGACGGCCGCGCCGGCGGATAGATCGGCACCGGCACCGCGCCGGCGAGCAGGATGCCGAGGAAGCAGGGGAAGAAGGCCGGACAGGTCGGCAGCATCAGCGCCACCGCGTCGCCGGGCGCGATCTCCCGCGCCTGCAGGCCGGCCGCCACCGCGCGCGCCTCGCGCCAGAGGCGCCCGAAGGACAGCGCCTCGGCCTTGCCTTCGTCGTCGAGATGCACGATGTGCGCGAAGTCCGGCTGCCGCGCCGCATGCCAGGCGAACACCTCGCCGAGGGTATCGAGGTCGTCGGGCGCGGGCTCCGTCGTTGCGGCCGTCGCCGCGGCAACGGGCTGCGCGGACGTCGGCATTGCCGGCTCCTGCTCGCGCCCTCCCCGGCCTTCGGCCTCCTCGATGGCGAGGAAGAAATCGCGCGGCGTCTCGGCCTCGCCGAGCAGCCGTTGCGGCAGCCGCAGCCCGAACTCGGCCTCGCAGCGCAGCAGCAGCTCGGCGCGGGCGAGGCTGTCCAGTCCCAGCGCACGCTCGAGGTGGCTGTCGAGCCGGGCCGGCGGACGTCCGGGCCCCAACTCGCGACAGAGCGCGTCGATCAGGCGCAGCAGCCGCTCGTCAACGCTCATGGGCGGACGTGGTCAAAACTGTTCCTCGCCGAGAGCCAACGCGCCGGGGCTGCCCCGGGTGACCGTCCAGGCCAGCCCCGGCGCTGCGGCGAGCACGTGATCGGCATAGAAGCGTGCGGTGACGATCTTGCCCTCGAGGAAGGAATCGGCATTGCCGGCATCGCTCTTCCTTCGCGCGGCCAGCGCCGAGCGCGCCATCATCCAGCCGCCGCTGACGATGCCCATGAGATTGAGCAGCGGTACTGCGCCGACCGCGACGCCGCGGCTATCCTGCGTCGCGTGGGCGACGACGAAGGCGGCGGCTTCCTCGAGGGCGGCCACGCCGTGCGCGAACGCGGCATGGATGGCGGCGAAATCCGCGCCCGCCGACTGTTCGAGTTCGGCCAGCGTCTGGCGCATCCGCGCGCAGGCCGCCCCGAGTGCGGCGCCGCCGTCGCGGTGGATCTTGCGCCAGAGCAGGTCGCTGGCCTGGATGCCGGTGGTGCCCTCGTAGATCGTGGTGATGCGGGCATCGCGCAGGTGCTGCGCCGCACCGGTCTCCTCGATGTAGCCCATGCCGCCGTGCACCTGCATGCCGAGCGACGCGATGTCGACGGCGTTCTCCGTGAACCAGCCCTTGACCACCGGCACCATGAGGTCGACGCAAGCCTGGTTGCGCTGCCGCTCGGCCGCATCGGGATGGCGCGTCGCGACATCCTGCGCCGCGGCGACGAAGTAGGCCAGCGCGCGCATCGCCTCGACGCGCGACTTCATCGACATCAGCATGCGCCGCACGTCGGGGTGGCGCACGATGGGCACGGCGGTAGCGGCCCCCCCGATCTCCCGCCCCTGCACCCGCTCCTTCGCATGAGCCAGCGCCTGCTGGTAGGCCCGCTCCGACAGCCCCAGGCCTTCGAGGCCGACGGCGAAGCGCGCCGCGTTCATCATCACGAACATGGCCTCGAGGCCGGCGTTGGCCGGGCCGACGAGATGGCCCGTCGCGCCGCCGTCGTCGCCGAAGCTCATCACCGCCGTCGGGCTGGCGTGGATGCCGAGCTTGTGCTCGATCGAGACGCAGCGCAGGTCGTTTCGCGGGCCGAGCGTGCCGTCGGCCTCGACGAGGAACTTCGGCACGAGGAGCAGCGAGAGGCCCTTCACGCCTTCGGGCGCCCCGGGCAGGCGGGCCAGCACGAGGTGGATGATGTTCTCCGCCAGGTCGTGCTCGCCGTAGCTGATGAAGATCTTCTGGCCGAACAGCTTGTAGCTGCCGTCGACCCGTGGCTCGGCGCGGCAGCGGATGGCGCCGAGGTCGGAGCCGGCCTGCGGCTCGGTGATGTTCATGGTGCCGGTCCAGCTGCCGGCCACCAGCTTCGGCAGAAACATCGCCTTCTGTTCCGCCGAACCGAAGCGCTCCAGCGCCTCGGCCGCGCCGAGCGTCAGCATCGAGCAGAGCGAGAAGGCCATGTTGGCCGACTTCCACATCTCCTGCACGGCCGCCGACACCAGGCCGGGCAGGCCCTGGCCCCCATGGGCCGGATCGCAGCCAAGGCCGTTCCAGCCGCCGTCGATGAACTGCCGGTACGCTTCCCCGAATCCGGGTGGCATGGTCACCACACCGTCGTGGCACCGCGTGCCAGCGCGGTCGCCGACGCGGTTGAGCGGAGACAGCACAGCGCCGGCGAAGCGCGCGGCCTCGGCGAGGATCGCCTCGACCACGTCCGCGCTCGCCTCCTCGCAACCGGGCAGCTGCGCGACGCGCCCGAGGCCGGCGATTTCGTGCAGGACGAAAGCCATGTCCCGCAGCGGGGCGAGATATTCAGCCATGTCCCGGTACCGCCGCCTCGCGCCCTCTGCTCACTTGTTCCAGAGGTAGCGGCGGTCGTCGAAGGTGCCGACCCAGTGCGGGAAATACACCACCATCAGCGTCAGCGCTGCGCCGTTGAGCCAGGCCTCGGAAAAGCCCAGCAGCAGGAAATAGGGAAAATACTCGGCGAGCAGCGTCTCGAAGGGATAGACGCCCGCCGCCGCCAGCAGGGCCGTGCCGGCCAAGCCGGTCGCCACCGCAGTCACCGCGGCGCCGAAGAATCCGGCGACGAAGACGTAGATGAAGAAGTTCGCCGGCAGCCAGCGCTCGGTCAGGCGCAGGATGGCGAAGGCGAGGAACCCCGGCAGCACCGCCATGACCAGCGCGTTGAGGGCATAGGCCTGCCAGCCGGCGCCGCCGTTGAGGGTGACTGCGGCCAGCGCCAGCGAAAGCGCGACGACCGCCAACTGGCGGCCGAACATCAGCGTCACGGTGGTGACGCCGAGCAGGTGCAGGTTGAGGCCCGGCTGCACCCCCGCCTTCAGGCTCCACATCAGCATCAGCACGACGACGGCGCCGAGCCAGATATTGAACTGGCCGTCCTCGCGCAGCCGCCGCCACGGCCCCGTGCGCAGGCACCAGAGCCAGATGCCCGCCAGCGGCAGCCAAGCCGCCCAGGCCCATGCGTCGCCGAAGAGTCCGGAGGGGAAGTTCATCCGAGCGCCTCGGTCAGTTCGGGCACGAGCTTGAAAAGGTCGCCGACGAGGCCGTAATCGGCCACCTGGAAGATCGGCGCCTCGGCGTCGCGGTTGATCGCGACGATCACCTGCGAGTCCCGCATGCCGGCCAGATGCTGGATCGCACCCGAGATGCCGATGGCGATGTAGAGCTGCGGCGCGACGATCTTGCCGGTCTGGCCGACCTGGCAGTCGTTGGGGACGAAGCCGGCATCGACCGCGGCACGCGAGGCGCCCAGCGCGGCGCCGAGCCTGTCGGCCAGCGGCTCGAGCAACCGGTGGTAATTCTCGGACGAGGCGAGCCCGCGGCCACCGGCGACGATCACCCTGGCCGCCGCGAGTTCCGGGCGCGCGGACACGGTCAACTCACGGCCGACCAGCCTGGACAAGCCCAGATCGGGACCTGGGGCGATGGCTTCGACGGCCGCAGCCCCACCCTGCCCTGCCGCATCGAAGGCGGTGGTACGGACGGTGATGACTTTCAGCACGTCGGTCGATTTCACCGTGGCCAGGGCGTTGCCGGCGTAGATCGGCCGTACGAAGATGTCGGGCGATTCGACCGCGACGATGTCGGAAATCTGCGCGACGTCGCACAGCGCAGCCACCCGCGGCAGCATGTTCCTGCCATGGGTCGTGGCCGCCGCGAGGATGTGGGTATAAGCGCCGTCACCCTGCGCGAGCTGCACCGCCAGCGCCGCCTCGTTCTCGGCGGTCTGTTCGGCGTAGTGCGGCGCATCGGCGACCAGCACTTTCGCCACGCCGGCGATTGCGGCCGCGGCCTGCGCCGCGCCTGTGCAGGCGCTGCCGGCGACGAGGACATGAATCTCCGCACCCGAATGAGCGCCGATCCTGGCGGCGGCGGTGACGGCCGGGAGCGTCGCCGCCTTGAGGCCGGCGTTGTCGTGTTCGGCGATGACCAGTATGGGCATGGTCAGATCACCTTCGCTTCGTTCTTCAGCTTCGCCACCAGTTCGGCGACGTCGGCGACGCGGATGCCGGCATGGCGCGGCGGCGGCTCGGCGACCCCGAGGGTCTGCAGCCGCGGCGCCACGTCGACGGCGAGGTCGGCGGGCTTGAACACCTCGAGCGGCTTCTTCTTCGCCTTCATGATGTTGGGCAGCGTGGCGTAGCGCGGCTCGTTGAGGCGCAGGTCGGTGGTCACCACGGCCGGCAGCGGCATCTCGAGCGTCTCGACGCCGCCGTCGATCTCGCGCGTCACCGTGGCGCGGCCGTTGGCGACGAGCAGTTTCGAGGCGAAGGTCGCCTGCGGCCAGCCGAGCAGCGCGGCCAGCATCTGGCCGGTCTGGTTGGCGTCGTCGTCGATCGCCTGCTTGCCGAGGATCACCAGCTGCGGCGCTTCCCGCGCCACGATCGCGTGGAGCAGCCTGGCCACGGCCAGCGGCTGCAGTTCGGCCTCCGTCTCGACCAGGATGGCGCGGTCGGCACCGAGCGCCATCGCCGTGCGCAGCGTCTCCTGGCAGGCCGCCGTGCCCGCGCTCAGCGCCACGACCTCGCTGGCGATGCCGGCTTCCCTGAGGCGCAGCGCCTCCTCGACCGCGATCTCGTCGAAGGGGTTCATCGCCATCTTGACGTTGGCCAGATCGACGCCGGAGCCGTCGGCCTTGACGCGCACCCTGACGTTGTAGTCGATCACCCGCTTGACGGGCACCAGTATCTTCATTTCATGAGAGTCCATCTAACTTTTATGGTCGCTGGCGCCACCCCCGTGCATGAAACACGCACAAGCAACAAACGCCCACCCCTCCCATCCTCCCCTCGCGGGGAGGCGACTGATTTGCTCGCTACGCTCGATGGATGGCGCGAGGACAAATTTTCGTTGTTGCACGTCAATCGCGGCGTGCCGCCACCGCCGACTTTTCCGCGGCGACCCACGCCGCGAGCTGCTTGCCCAGTTCCTGCACCGCGGCCGCCGCCGCGGCGACGCCGCCGCGGGCATCGCTGCCGGCCGGATGCTCGACGGCGAAGCTGCGTGCCGCCAGCGTCTGCTCGCCGTGGCACATCAGCCTGGCCCTTGCCGCGAGCCCCAGGCGACTTGCCTGGGGTGTATCGAAGGTCTGCACCAGCTCATCGAGCTCGAGGCGCAGGCGGCAGGGCAGCGCCGCCTCGCCGCCCGCGGCCACCGCGCGCCGGCGCAAGGCCTGTTCGAGCAGCTCCGCCGGCGGTGCGGCCCAGCGGCTGTCGGTGTAGGTGCGGCGGCGCGCACCGTCGTCGTAGGCGAGGCGATACTGCATGGCCGGGGTGCCGAGCCAGGACGGCGCGGCGACATCGATGCGCTGCAGCGCCGGCGCCGCCCACCCTGCCGCCGCCGTGCCGAAGTCGAACACGGCCGCCTCGTTCTGGCGCACGTTGTTGGGCACGCAGCCGGCCATGGCCAGCGCCGCCAGGAGGGAAAGAAGGATGCGCATCGTCGTCTGCTCCCGTTTCAGCGCGGGGCCGTGGCGGCCGCCCCGAAGCCCGGCTCGCCCGGACCCGGCGCGGCCGGGCCGCGCCCGAAAATGAAGGCCTGCGGCGAATCGTCGACCATTTCGAGGATCCGCGTCATCTGCCGCGAGCTGGTCTGCAGGTCGCGCAGCAGGGCATTGACCCGCGGCAGGGTATCGGCCCCGGCCTCGCCGGCGACCTGGTCGAGCCGCTGCGACAGCGCCGTCATCGTCTTCACCATCTCACGCACTTCGGCGGTCAGCGGCGCCGCCTCGCCGGCGGCCTTTTCGAGGTGCGCCAGCAGCGCGTTCATGCGCTTGATGTTGGCGTCGGAGAGCATCTCGCGCATCGCCGCGATCACCTTGGGCAGTTCCTTGAGCCCCTCGGACGCCGTCGCGACGTTCTCGACCGTGCGCGACAGGTTCTGCATGTTCTTCTCGTTCATCAAGGCCGACATGCGCTTCGCCACCTCCGACAGCTGGCTGGCGATGTCGCCGCCCCTCTCGGTGAGCGACTCGAACAGCGAGGCCTTCATGCCGATGCGCGGCAGCTCGCCGCCCTTGGCCTCGAGCCGCTCCTCGCTGCTGCCGTCATCCTCGAGTTGGATGTAGGCCAGTCCTGTCAGCCCCTGGTAGCCCATGCGGGCGACGGTCTTCGTCGTGACCGGATACTTGCGGTCGAGGCTGATGCGGATGAGGATCAGCCGCCGGTCCTTGGCGTCGGCATCGATGCTCTCGACCTTGCCGGCGCGGATGCCGCGGTAACGCACCTGGGCCTGGAGGTTGAGGCCGGTGACGTCGCGGGCGGTCTCGATCAGGTAGAAATCGGCCTTCTCGGCGCGCAGCCCGCCGAGCCACCACAGCCCCAGCGCCGAGGCGAGACCCAGCAGCAGGACGAAGATGCCGGCGGCGAGGGCGTGAGCGCGGTTTTCCATTGATTAACGTGAACCAACGTTATTTGGCGCCGGGTCCATCCTCTCGCGCAGCGAACTGGATAGTCGCCTCCCCTGCGAGGGGGAGGGCGGGAGGGGGCGGGACGTCTTGCCGCTTTTCGCGTGTTTCATCATCGGCGGGTGGTTTTCACGGACCATCAGCGTTAACGGTGTTGGGCGTTCTGCAGCGCGCGGCTGCTGCGCTCCGACAGGAAGAAGTTGCGAATGAAGGGATGATCGACGCGGATCACCTTGTCGATCGAATCATAAGCAAGGATGCGATGTTCGGCCAGCACGGCGACGCGGGTGGCGAGCGCGGCGAGGGTGTCGAGGTCGTGGGTCACCAGCATCACCGTCAGCCCCAGCTCTCTGCCGAGCGTCCGCGTCAGGCGCACGAAGCTGTCGGAGCGGTCCGGGTCGAGGCCGGAGGTCGGCTCGTCGAGCAGCAGTAATTCCGGCTCCAGCGCCAGGGCCCGCGCCAACGCCACGCGCTTGACCATGCCGCCGGACAGCTCGGCCGGCATCAGGGCGCCGTGGCGCGGCAGCAGCTCGACCATCTCGAGCTTGAGCAGCACCAGGTCGTGGATGGTCCCCTCGTCGAAGCGCTTGAGTTCGCGCAGCGGAAAGGCGATGTTGTCGAAGACGCTGAAGGCCGAGAACAGGGCGCCGTGCTGGAACAGCACGCCGAAACGCCGCCGCAGCGCGCGTTCGCGGGAGACAGAGCCGCCGAACAGCGGTTCGCCGAAGATCCGGATCTCCCCCCGGGTCGGCGTCAGCAGGCCGATCAGCTGCCGCAGCAGCGTGGTCTTGCCGCTGCCGGAGCCGCCGACCAGCGCCACCAGTTCGCCGGCCGCCACCTCGAAGTTCAGGCCCTGGTGCACCCAGACCTCGCCGAAGCGGGTATGGAGATCGCGGACGGAAATGACGGGAACGCTCATATGCCTCCCACCCCCCGTCCCCCGCCCAGGCGGGGGTGACGGATGTTCGCCGCTGCGCGGCTCCGGTTGTTTGACTGCACCGCCCTTGGGGCGGCCCGGCGGGCGGCGCTCATATCGCTCGTGGCAGGCCGATGCTGCGCGTGGCGACGGCGAAGATCGCGTCGGCGATGATGACCAGGGTGATCGCCGTCACCACCGAGGCCGTGGTGTTGGCGGAGAGGCTTTCCGTATTGGGCCGCACGCGCAGGCCGAAATGGCAGGCGACCAGCGCGACCAGGATGCCGAACACCAGCCCCTTGGCGAGGCCGATCCAGAGGTTGGCGGCGGGCACCGCCCGCGGCAGCGTCTGCAGGAAGAAGCCGTAGCTGATGTCGAGCTGCAGCTGCGCCGAGACCATGCCGCCGATCAGCGCGATGGCCGTCGTCCACAGCGTCAGCAGCGGCATCGCGATCGCCAGCGCCACCACCTTGGGGAATACCAGCCGCAGGCTCTTCGATACGCCCATGGTGGCGAGCGCATCGATTTCCTCGGTGACGCGCATCACGCCGAGCTGGGCGGTCATGGCCGAACCCGAACGGCCAGCCACCAGCAGCGCCACCAGCACCGGGCCGAGCTCGCGGATGATGCCCATGCCCAAGATGTTGACGATGAAGACGTCGGCGCCGAAGTTCCTGAGCTGCAGCGCGGAAAGGTAGGAGAGGACGATGCCGATGAGGAAGCCGACCAGCGCCGTGACCGGCATGGCGCGCACGCCGCTCTTGTAGAGATTGGCGGAAATCTCGCGCCGCGGCAGATCCTGCGGGCTGCGCAGCAGGTGCAGAACGTCGAGGACGATCTGGCCGAGCAGCGCGACGAAATCGACGATGTGCCGCCAGAAACCCATCGCGGCCAAGCCGACGGTGACCACCGGGTCGAGCAGCGAGCGCGGCGCCGCCGTGGGCGCCGGCTCGTGGTCGGCCGCGTCGATGCGTTCGAAGATGCGCAGATGCTCGGAGCGCGCCAGCAGCAGCTCGGGCAGGGCTCGACCCCAGGCGCGCCACAGCAGCATGGCGCCGGCCGAATCGAGCGCTTCGATGCCGAGGCAGTCCCAGGTCGCATCCTCGTCGTGGCCGTGCTCGGCCAGCTGCCGGCCCAGTGCCGCGGCCTCGTCGGCGATCGCCGCCAGGGTCCAGCGCCCGGACAGGCCGATGGTGCAACCGACGTCCGGGTGCTGTTCAACCTGGATCAGCGGCCCGGCCACTCAGTCCTTCGGGCGCCTGTGGCGCAGCTTGAGCTCCAGTCCCACCGCCGCCCATTGACGCACCTCGTCGTCGAGGCCGGTCGCGGTGAGCGGCACGCCTTCCAGCCAGTCGGCGGCGACGGTGAGCTGGAAACCGCGGGGCGTGAGGGCGGCCTCGATCGGTGCTTCGCGGTCGTCGTCGCGGGCCCGGTGCAGCAGCGAGGCGGTGCGCAGCGCGAAGATCATCAGCCAGTCGGCACTGTCGTGGGCCGCCAGCGAGACGCGCTCGAGCTTGCCGCGATGGCCGAGCACGACGCGCGCCAGCCGCGACTGGTCGCGCCGCGAGAAGCCCGGCATGTCGGCATTGCCGAGAATGTAGGCGCTGTGCTTGTGGTAGCTGGAGTGGGCGACCGATATGCCGATCTCGTGCAGGCGCGCCGCCCAGACGAGGAACTGGGCGTCGATGTGCTCGGGAGCGCGCGACTCGGGCAGGACCTGGTGCAGCAGCTTCAGCGCCGTCATGCTCACCCGCGCCACCTGGCGCCGATCGACGGTGTAGCGCTGCATGAACTGGTTGACCGTCGCCTCGCGCAGGTCGTCGTGGTGATAACGGCCGAGCAGGTCGTAGAGCACGCCGAGGCGCAGCGCGCCCTCGGAAAACTCCATGCGCTCGAGGCCGAATTCCTTGAAGGCCGCCGACATGATGGCGACGCCACCCGGCAGCACCGGAATGCGGTCGGCGCGCAGGCCCTCGAGCTGCAGGCGGCCGGCATCGCCGGCACGCACCAGCCGCGCCCGCAGCTCGTCGAGGCCCTCGCGGGTTATGCCGCGCTCCGACAGGCCGTTGAGTTCGAGCAGGTCGGCGATGGCCTTGGCCGTGCCCGAGGAACCGACCGCTTCCTCCCAGCCGGTCTCCTTGTAGGCATGGGCGATGCCCTGCAGCTCGCGCCGCGCGGCCAGCTCGGCCTCCTTCATCGAGCGCTTGTCGACGCGACCGTCGGGAAAGAAGCGCAGGCTGTAGCTGACGCAGCCCATGTAGAGCGACTCGAGCTGCAGCGGCTTGAAGTTGCGGCCGACGATGAATTCGGTGGAGCCGCCGCCGATGTCCATCACCAGTTGCTGGGTGCCCGGATTGGGCAGGGTGTGGGCGACGCCGAGATAGATCAGGCGGGCCTCCTCGCGGCCGGCGATGATCTCGATGGGGAAGCCCAGCGCCGCCTCGGCCTCGGGCAGGAAGGCGTCGGCGTTCTTGGCCACGCGCAGGCTGTTGGTCGCCACCGCCCGCACCGCGCCGGGCGCGAAGCCGCGCAGGCGCTCGCCGAAGCGCGACAGCGCATCGATCGCGCGCAATTGCGCCGCGGCATCGAGGGTCTTCTCGGGCGTGATGCCCGCCGCCAGCCGCACCGTCTCCTTGAGGCCGTCAAGGGGATAGATCTGGTTGCCGACCACGCGTCCGACCTGCAGGCGGAAGCTGTTCGACCCAAGGTCGACGGCGGCGATGAGCTCGTAATCCACGGCGGTATCGGCGGAGCAGTTCCGAAGGATGGTGGCCGATTTTAGCAGCGGGACGCCGCACCGACGCGGCCGCCGCTGAAATGACGCGGCAACGAAACTGCAATAAGATTGCCCCATGAACTCCGCCACCCGCCGCTTCCCCGCCGACCATTTCATCAACCGCGAACTGTCGCTGCTCGCCTTCAACCGCCGCGTCCTCGCCCAGGTCGCCGATACTCGCGTGCCGCTGCTCGAGCGGCTGCGCTTCCTCTGCATCGTCGCCAGCAACCTCGACGAGTTCTTCGAGATCCGCGTCGCCGGCCTCAAGGAACAGATCAAGATGGGCAGCCACGCCACCGCCGCCGACGGCATGACCGCGCAGGAGACCTTCGCCCACGTCAAGGCCGAGGCCCACGAACTGGTGGCCGAGCAGTACCAGCTGCTCAACGAGACCATCCTGCCGGCGCTGGAGAAGGAAGGCATCGCCTTCATCCGCCGCGGCCTGTGGACCGAGGAGCAGAGCACCTGGATCCGCGACTACTTCCTCCGCGAGGTGATGCCGGTGCTGACCCCGATCGGCCTCGATCCGGCGCATCCCTTCCCGCGCGTGCTCAACAAGAGCCTCAACTTCGCCGTCGAACTCGAGGGCAAGGACGCCTTCGGCCGCAGCTCGGGCGCGGCCATCGTCCAGGCGCCGCGCGCCCTGCCGCGCGTGATCCACCTGCCCAAGGCGCTGACCGGCGTCGACTACGGCTTCGTCTTCCTTTCCTCGGTGATGCACCAGAACGTGCATGAACTGTTCGCCGGCATGAACGTGCTCGGCTGCTACCAGTTCCGCGTCACCCGCAACTCCGACCTCTTCGTCGACGACGAGGAAGTGAAGAACCTGCGCACCGCGCTGCAGGGCGAACTGCCGCAGCGCCACTTCGGCGACGCCGTGCGCCTCGAGGTCGCCGACAACTGCTCCGAGGTCATGGCCGAATTCCTGCTGCAGCAGTTCGACCTCGGCCGCGACGACCTCTACCGCGTGCCCGGCATCGTCACCCTGATGCGGCTGATGTCGGTGCCCGACCGCGTCGACCGCCCCGACCTCAAGTTCGCCCCCTTCCAGCCCGGGCAGCCGAAGAACGTCTCGCGCCACTACGACATCTTCGCCACCCTGCGCAAGCAGGACATCCTGCTGCACCATCCGTTCCAGTCATTCACCCCGGTGATCGACCTGATCGAGCAGGCCGCCAACGACCCGCAGGTGGTGGCGATCAAGATGACCGTCTATCGCACCGGCACCGACTCCGCCGTCACCGAACACCTGCTGCGCGCCGCGCAGAAGGGCAAGGAGGTGACGACGGTGGTCGAGCTGATGGCGCGCTTCGACGAGGAGGCCAACCTCAACATCGCCGCCCGGCTCGAGGAGGTCGGCGCCCACGTCGTCTATGGCGTGTTCGGCTACAAGACGCACGCCAAGATGCTGATGGTGGTGCGCCGCGAGGACGGCGGCTTCCGCCGTTACGTGCATCTGGGCACCGGCAACTACCACCCGCGCACCACGCGCTTCTACACCGACTTCGGCCTGATGACCAGCGACGAGGAAGTCGGTACCGACGTCAACGAGGTGTTCAAGCAGCTCACCGGCCTGGGCAAGGCCAGCACCCTCAACCACCTGCTGCAGGCGCCCTTCAGCCTGCACTCCGGCATGCTGGCGCTGGTCCGCGCCGAGACCGAAAGCGCCCGCGCCGGCAGGAAGGCCCACATCATCGTCAAGATGAACGCCCTGCTCGAACAGGAGATCATCGAGGCGCTCTACGAGGCGAGCCAGGCCGGCGTCAAGGTCGACCTCGTCATCCGCGGCGTCTGCGCCCTGCGCCCCGGCGTCAAGGGCCTGTCGGAGAACATCCGCGTGCGCTCGGTGATCGGGCGCTTCCTCGAGCACTCGCGCATCTTCTACTTCCACGCCGACGGCGCCGAAAAGCTCTACATGGGCAGCGCCGACTGGATGGAGCGCAACTTCTTCCGCCGCATCGAAGTCTGCTTCCCGGTGCTCGACCCCAAGCTCAAGCGCCGCGTGATCCGCGAGGGCCTCAAGCCCTACATCACCGACAACTGCCAGGCCTGGGAGATGGACGGCGTCGGCCAGTACCGGCGCAAGGTCCCGCGCGCCAACACCTCGCGCGCCTGCGCCCAGGAAGGCCTGCTCGGCGACCTCGGCGAAGGCGGCTAGGCTCCGGCGCGCCGGCTCGCCAGCCAGCCGAGCAGCGACAGCAGCGCAAGGCCGCCGCCGATCATCGCGATGCCCGCGATCTCGAGCGCCCGGAATTCCTCGCCGAGCACCAGCCGCGACGAGACGATGGCGACCACGGGCGTGCCGAGCACCGACAGGCTCGCCTCCCAGGCCGGCACCCGGTCGAGGATGTAGATCCACAGCCACCAGCACAGGGCCGTGCTGACCACGGACATGAAGATCAGGATGCCGACGTAGTGCGGCGTCCAATCGGTCGCGCGCCCCGGCACGATCAGGGCCAGAACGACGAGCGGCACCGCGCCGAGCAGCATCTGCCAGGCGGTCAGCGAAAACAGGTCGATGGCTTGCGTCGAGCGCAGGCGCTTGACCAGGACGGTGCCGATCGCCCAGCACAGGGCCGCCGTCACGCCGAGAAACTTGCTGAACAGGCTGCTATGCATGTCCCAGGGCTCGATGATCAGCACCAGCCCGCCGAGCGTGCTGATCGCCGCCAGCCACTGGCCGCCGCGGATGCGTTCGCCGAGGATCAGCCATGCCATGATCAGCGTCCACATCGGCATGGTGAAAATCAGAACGGCCGTCTTGCCCGGCCCGCCCTCGACCAGGGCCCAGGTCGAGAAGACCATGAAGCCGGTCACCTGGGCCAGGCCGATGGCGAGCGTCGGACCCGGCGCCGGTAGCGCCAGGGGCCGGCCCATGGCCTTGAGCACGAGGAACAAGGCGATCGCGCCGCCGACGCTGCGCTCCGCGGCGAAGGCGAACGGCGGCGAATAGGCGAGGCCCTGCTTGGCCAGGATCCAGGTGTAGCCCCAGGTCAGCGAAAGCACGACAAGGGCGAGCACCGGCAACCAGGGCCGCAGGCGGGAGGCGGCGGACGGCGTCGCGGCGTCAGGCAGGGAGGAACTCCTCCCAGCGGCCGGCCTTGCCGAGCGTGGCCACGTCGGCGAGCGGCAGCGGCTGGTAGCCCGGCAGGGACGCGAGGCGCTGGCGGAAGGTGCGGCCCGCGATGCGTCGCAGGAAGGTCCGCATGGCCTCGCCATCGAGCGCCGCATGGCGCAGCGCGAAGCCGTAGCGCTCGTCCGCCAGCGGCACGAAATCGAGGTCGTAGCGCGCGGCCGCCGCCCGGATGCCGAAGCCGGCGTCGGCCGAGCCGCCGGCGACCGTGGCCGCGACCGCGTCGTGGGTGAATTCCTCGTGGGCGTAGCCATCGATGGCGGCGGCGTCGATGCCGTTGGCGGCGAGCAGCTGGTCGATCAGATGGCGCGTGCCCGAGCCGCGCTGGCGGTTCACCATGCGCGCGCCGCGCGCCGCCACGTCGGCCAGCGAAGCCAGCCGCAGCGAATTGCCACGCGCGACGATGAGGCCCTGCTGCCGCCGCATCACCGGCAGGCAGAGGTGCAACTTCGGCTTGAGCCAGCGGCCGAGCCAGCCAGCGAGCTGCCGCCGCGTCCATGTCTCGGGCACGTGGAAGCCGGCGACGTCGCATTCGCCGCGGCCGAGCGCGGCAAGCGCCTCCTCGCTGCCGTGCCAGGAAATGTCGACCGGCAGCCGCCGCCCGTGCTCGGCCCAGTCGGCCAGCGCGAGATCGTGGCTGGCGAAGAGCTTGAGGCGTTCCGTCCCGCCACCCTGCAATGCCGGCGCGACGAGATCGCGCATGCGCGTTTCCCACACCGCATGCACCTCGCCGAGCGCGAGGCGGGCGGCGCCGTCCATCTCCACCAGCGATTCGCCCAGCGGCGTCAGCCGGGTGCCGCGGCCGCGCTCCATCACCACCAGGTCGAGGCCGAAGCGCTCCTGGCAATGCCGCAGCAGCCCCCAGGCCGCACGATAGGACATGTCGGCCGCCGCGGCCGCCTTGCCGAGCGCGGCCGTCTCGAGCAGTGCCGTCAGCAGCGCCAGCAGGCGGCGCGTGTCGAGGTCGTTCAGCGCGATGCCGAAGTCCCAGGTCCAGCGCAGGCTCGGCGTCGGCGCCGGCGCGGCGCGGGTCTTGGTAGTTGTTGCAGGTTTCGACATATTCGGATTCCTTGGCCGCTACTTTACCCTCTCGCTACCCAACAACCCACGGGAGCGAGCCACATGAAAAGCATCGACAAGATCCGCCGCCACCTGATCGCCGCCACTGCCACCGCCGCCCTGTTGTCCGCGGGCGCCCAGGCGCAGGAGCGCTTCATCACCGTCGCCTCGACGACCTCCACCGAACAGTCCGGCCTGTTCGGCCACCTGCTGCCGGCCTTCGAGAAGGCGGCGGGCATCAAGGTGCGCGTCGTCGCCCTCGGCACCGGCCAGGCGCTCGACCTGGCGCGCCGCGGCGATGCCGACGTGGTCTTCGTGCACGACAAGGTCGCCGAGGAGAAATTCGTCGCCGACGGCTGGGGCATCAAGCGCCAGGAAGTCATGTACAACGACTTCATCCTCGTCGGGCCCAGGGCCGATCCGGCCAAGGCGGCCGGCAAGGACATCCTCGAGGGCCTGCACAAGATCGAGGCCGCGAAGGCGCCCTTCGTCTCGCGCGGCGACAAGAGCGGCACCCACGCCGCCGAGCTGCGCTACTGGAAGGCCGCCGGCGTCGACCTCGACGCCAGGAAGGGCCCCTGGTACCGCGACACCGGCTCTGGCATGGGCCCGGCGCTCAACACGGCGGCCTCGATGAACGCCTACATCCTCGCCGACCGCGGCACCTGGCTCAATTTCAAGAACCGCGGCGAGCTCGGCATCGTCGTCGAAGGCGACACGCGGCTTTTCAACCAGTACGGCGTGATCCTGGTCAATCCGGCGAAGCACGCCCACGTCAAGCAGGCCGACGGCCAGAAGTTCATCGACTGGCTCGTTTCGCCGGCGGGCCAGAAGGCCATCGCCGACTACAAGATCGGCGGCGAGCAGCTGTTCTTCCCGAATGCGACCAAGTAAGACGGCATGAACGAGATCTCGGCGAGCCTCGGGCTCGCCGGCGAACTGATCGCGGCCGGCGACGCCAGGCTCGCCGCGATCGTGGGCCTGAGCCTGCGCGTGAGCCTGACGGCGACGCTGCTCTCCTGCGTGCTCGGCATGCCGCTCGGCGCCCTGCTCTCGGTCGGGCGTTTCCCCGGCCGGCGCACGCTGATCGTGCTGACCAACGGCTTCATGGGCCTGCCGCCGGTCGTGGTCGGCCTCATCGTCTACCTGCTGCTGTCACGCGCCGGCCCGCTCGGATCCTTCGGCCTGCTGTTCACGCCGGCCGCGATGATCGTCGCCCAGACCGTGCTGATCACGCCCATCATCGCCGCGCTGACGCGCCAGGTGATCGAGGACGAGTGGCGCGAATACCGCGAGCAGCTGCGCAGCCTCGGCGCGCGGCGGGTGCGCGTGGCCCGCACCCTGCTGTGGAACGCCCGCTTCTCGCTCACCACCGCCGCGCTGGCCGGCTTCGGCCGCGCCATCGCCGAGGTCGGCGCCGTGATGATCGTCGGCGGCAACATCGACGGCGTCACCCGCGTCATGACCACGACCATCGCGCTCGAAACGAGCAAGGGCGACCTGCCGCTGGCGCTGGCGCTCGGCGCGATACTCATCGGCGTGGTGCTCGCGATCAACACCGGCGCCTACCTGTTCAAGCAGTGGGCGGAAAGGCGGTGGGGGTGATGGGCGGCTGGCTGCAGCTCGAGAACCTCGGCCTCACCGAGGGCGGCGTGCGCATCGTCGCCGACGTCACGCTGGAAATCGGCGCCGGCAGGACGGCGATCCTCGGCCCCAACGGCGCCGGCAAGAGCACGCTGCTGCGGCTGATGCACGGGCTCCTGAAGCCGAGCGCCGGGCGCGTCGCCTGGCCGCAGCCGCTGAGCCAGGGCATGGTGTTCCAGCGGCCGGTGATGCTGCGCAGCTCGGCGCTTGCCAACATCGAATACGGCCTCGCCCTGCGCGGTCACGCGCCGGACGAACGCCGCCGGCGCGCGCAAGCCGCGCTCGAGCGCGTCGGCCTGCCCGAGTTGGCCGGGCGCCAGGCCAAGCGCCTGTCCGGCGGCGAGCAGCAGCGCGTGGCGCTGGCCCGCGCCTGGGCGCTGGAACCGCAGGTGCTGTTCCTCGACGAGCCGACCGCCAGCCTCGACCCGCTGAGCAGCCGGGAAGTCGAGCGCATCGTCGGCGAGATCGCCGCCGCCGGCACGAAGATCGTGATGACCACGCACAACCTCGGCCAGGCCCGCCGCATGGCCGACGAGATCGTGTTCATCGAGGGCGGCCGCCTGCTCGAGCAGACGCCGGCCGCCGAATTCTTCCGCCAGCCGCGCACCGATGCGGCACGCGAATTCATCCGCGAGGAAATCGGCTGAGTTGCGGCGGCGCCTCTCTCAGTAGGGCGGCAAGGCGCGCCGGAAGCCATGCGCCAGCACGAGGACGATGAATCCGGCGTTGCGCAGCAGCAGGCCGGCGAGCGGCAAGCCGATATTGCCGCCGGCTGCCGAGCTGCCGGCGGCCTGCTCTGCCCTGAGGGCCAGTTGCTCCATCCAGCGCACAGTTCGCGGCCATTCGGCGAGATCGTCGAGCCATTTCGCGGGAATGCCCGCCTTGCCCGTGCCGGCGCCGATGATGCCGCCCAGCATCGCCGCCGTCGTATCCGTGTCGCCGCCGCAGCGGATGATCGCCTTCAAGGCGCGAGCGAAATCAGGCGAACTGGAGTGCCAGGCATGCAGCACCGCGGGAACGCTCTGATAGACATAGCCTGACACCCCGCCCGCACCGCCGATCCGCCGCACGAATTCCTCCGTCGGCTCCCCGCTGGCGACGCTGTCCCGAACGCGCAGCGCGAGGCCGACCAGTTCCCTCCCCGCCGCGTCGTGTTCCGCGAGCAGTCGCTCGAGGTCGGCGACGAAGGCCTCGAACGGCCGTCCCTGCATGGAGCAGCGCGCCGCCAGGGCGATTGCGAGGGCGCCGCATTCGGCTTTCGGGTCGGTATGCGTCAGGCGGGTGCTGGCACGCACCAGACGCAGCAATCGCGGCTCGTCGCCGGCGCAGCAGACGCCCAGGATTGCGCTGCGCATCGCCGGCGCGTTGCCGGCGGAATGGACGCCCCGAAACCGTTCCGGCACGAACAGCCAGAGCTTGACGATGCCGCGCAGCGTGGCGAGCCCGATGCCCGCGGGCAGGCCGAGCAGCCACCAGCGCAGGCGCCAGGCGAAATCCCGCACGAATGCGATGTCGTCGCCGCCCGATGCCACGATCGCTTGGGCGACCATGCAGGCGTGCTCGGTGTCGTCGGAACAGAGGCCCTTGCCGAACAGCAGGTGGTAGCCGTCGAGCGACGGGAACATGCGCCGCTGGCGGCGCGCGGAAAGGCCTTCGCAGGCCAGGCCGAGCGCATCCCCGACGGCCGTGCCGAGGAGGCAGCCGACGGCCGCCCTCTCAGGCGCGATCGCCATCCCGCACCACCCGCAAGTCGGCCAGCGCCGCGGAAACGGCCGTCCCAAGGGACTCGGCATCGGGGATCCTCGCCAGCTCGAAGCTGAGGAAGACGCCTTCGCCGAGGTCCTCGGGGGGCTGCACCAGCAGGAACACCGTGCCATAGCCGAGCCGGCGCTCGAGCGCACCTTGCTGCACCTTGAACGCCGCCAGGCGCTCGAGGTCGACGGAAAGCGGCCGCTGCCAGCGGGCTGCGGAAACGATGCGCCGGTCCGTCACGAGAATCGCCGGCGAGTGGACCATGTGCGCGGCGTAGCCGCCGACCAGCGGCAGCGCCGGCAGGACGCCGAGCCGGATGAATCCCGGCTCGACCACGGCGGAGAAAGCCGCCAGGGCGACGAAGATCGTGCCCAGGGTCAGGAGCATGCGCAGCGGCACGGCGCGCGGCCGCACCAGGTGACGCACGCTTTCGCCCGGCGCCAGCAGCCTTGCCGCATGTGCCGGCACCTTCCTGGCCATGGCTTGCGCTGACATGCGCCTCTCCCAGGTTCGTGCGGCGCTTCCGTCGCGCCGAATCGATTCGATTCTAGGCGAATCATCCTCCCGCGTGGTCGGTACGGACGTATTCATGGACAATGCGTGACCGCCATGCGCTTCCTCCGCCATCTCCCGTCCTGCCTCATCGCGCTGTGCGTCGCGCCGGCCGGTGCCACAAGCAACGATCCGGACACCTGGTCGTCCGCCTGGCAACGCCATCTCGCGCCGCGCTGGGTCGCCGAACGCGACGGTGCGGCCGGCGCCGACAGGCTCTTCGTCATCGTCTGCGATCCGCAGCAGCCGGACAGCACTATACGCAGCATGGCGCAGCTGGCCGCGCTGCGGGAAGACTACCGCCGCAGCCCCCAGGCCTGGGAGGACGGCGATCGCAGCCGTTACACCTGCATTGCGGCGAATTCCTTCCGCCTCGAGGCGCCAGCGGGGCGGGCGGGACCGCCGCCGGCCGGCGAGGACGAGCTCGGCATCCGCGAAGGCTGGTACCGGATCGTCAGGCAGGACGCCGACGCGCAAATCGTGGCGCTGCGCTACCGCGACCTCGGAACGGGCATCTACGATTCCTCGTTCGTGTACGAAGTACGCAAGGACCGGGTGATCCCGCTGGAAAGCTGGGTCGTCGGCCGTGGGCTCATGCAGCTGCTGACCGGCGCGGCGATCGGCGTGCTGCTGCTCCTGCTGACCGCCGCTGCGGCCTACGGCCTGTTCCGCCGCACGAGATCCCGCCGCGCGCGGGACTGAGAGCAGCCCGGCTGCGCCGTCGCGTCCGCGGCGTCAGAACTCTTCGAACGTCGACCGTTGGGGCGCGGTGAACTCGACCAGGACGACATGGCCATCCGCCACCGCGCAGGTCAGGCTGTCGCGGAGGGTATCGCGCGCGTCGAGGTCCTTGCAGGCGCAGTAGGCCTCATAGTCGTACTCGTATTCGATGCGCAGCTCCCGATCGCCGCGATTGGCGCCGACGACGCGCACGGCCTCGACCGTGGCCCGCGCGTAGGCCCACGACAGGTCGATGGCGAAGGCGTCCCGCAGCTTGTCGATGTGCGCGTTGAGGTAGGCGACCAGGGCGTCGCCGTCGATGTGGGCGGGGAGCGGAAGCGCGATGTCGGACACGGCAGCCTCAGGGATTCTCGGGCACGTGGGCGCGCTCGCGCGCTGGCGTCATCAGCGTCGCGATCGAGTCCGGCCCGGCGGCGAACGCATGCTCCTGGCCCTGCTTGATCGCATGCCAGAAGACGAGTGCCGCCTCCTTCACCTCCGCGACATGCGCCAGGTCGTCGGGCCGGCCCATCGGCCCTTCGTGCGTCGACGGCACCAGCGCATGCTCGAGCTTGTCGTGGTCCAGCCAGTCGTTCAGCGGCTCGAGCGTAGCGCCGTCCTCGACCAGCCAGCGCATGTAGTTGGTGAGCATGTCGGCCATGCGCTCGGTCTCCCACGGCACGGCCTTGCCGGTCTCGAGCGCGTTGATCTGCCGCGCCAGCTCGAAGTGATGCGCCTTGAGGTCGGTGTCGAGGCCGAAATGGCCCCGGGTGATCTCGCCCGCCAGCGGTTCCGTCCATTGGCGATGGAAGCGGCACATGCCGAGGTTGTCGCTGACCAGTTCGTAGACCATGCGCTCGACGTTGCGCCGCCCGACTTCTTCGGGCGGCAGCACGTTGGGGCCGTAGAAGACGTAGTACTTGCCCATCAGCGGCATCGGGCTGCCCATGCCGGGCACGAAATACTGGTTCGGCACCATGCAGCCGTCCGTTCCGCTCGCGAGGTAGACGGCGCGCTCGCCGGGGCGGGTATCCGGATGCTGCCGATTGAGCTCGCGCGCCGCCGCGCGGATGCCGCCGCGGAAGGCCGCGGCGCGCGGATCGGCGAGGATGGCGTCGATCAGCGCCATGGCGTAGCGGGCATTGAGCATGCTGTCGCCGACCAACTCGAACTCGCCGCGCTCGGCCGTGAAGCGTTCGAAGCGCAGCGCCTCGCGCGGCGGGAAGCCGAAGTCGGCGGGTTCGATCAGCCGGTCGGCCACGCATTCCATGATCCAGGCCAGCATGCCGCCGATCTGGATCGCGTCGAAGCCCAGCGCGTCGGCGTGATCGTTGAGCAGCTCGGCCGCGCGCTGGTCGAAGACGCCGACCTGGGGGCCGAGCGTGTGATAGGGCTCGTAGTCCTTCTTGTACTTGCCGTTCATCTTCTTGCAGGCCACCGAGCAGGGCTCGCCGCAGTGCTCGAACTTCTTGTGGGCGATGGTCTCCTCGTTGAACTGCCTGAGGTAGTGATCGACGATGAAGGATTGGTGCTGTTTCAGGCGCTCCGCCTTGGGCGCGTACATTGAGCGGTAGTTGAAGCTCAGGATCTTGCTGCCCATCGAATGGTAGTTCGAGCCGAAGGTGCCGCCGGTGCCGGTCTTCGGGTCGAGCGCGTACTTGGCCGTCACCGCCTTGTCGATCTTGACCGCCCGGTCGCCGAAGTGCTCGACGAAGTAGGGATCGAAGTCCTTGATGGTCGTCTTGTGCGGCTCTTCCCAGTTGCCGCCGAAGATGCAGCCGACGATGTTGTGCTGCTGCAGCAGGCGGCTGCCCATGCCGCCGCGGCCGCACCAGTCGGCGACGGGGTTGAGGCCGCCCTTCTCCACGGGGTTCGAGCCTATGGTGCCTTCGGGCGTCACGGCGCTGACCGGCCCGACGACGAAGGAGCGCACCCGCTTGGCCGGATATTCGCCGCCCCAACGGTCGAACAGCGCCTGCTGCAGGGCGAAGACGCCGAGCAGTTCGCTGCCGTCCGGGGCCTTGTAGCCCTGCCAGATCGCCTCGAAATCGTCGATCGGCTCGAGGCGCGCGCGCGGCCCGTCGCCGTCGTTGTTGAGCAGCAGGATGCTCGGCCGCTCGGCGCGCCCGGCGAGGCGCACGTAGTTGACGCCGACGTGCTTGAAGGCGAAGGCCGCCCCGCCCATCGAGGAGATGTAGAAGGTCTCCCACAGGGGGCTGTAGCCGCAGAACACCAGCCGCCGTGCACCGTGGATCGGCGAAGTGGCGAGCATGCCCTCGCCGAAGGTGAAGACGCCGCGATCCTCCTTGTAGGCGTACCAGCCGTGGTCGACCGGGCCGAGGATGCCGGCGTCGGGGGCGATGTCGTGCACGGCGTAGCCGAAGGGATGCAGGTCGATGCGCAGTTCGTTTTGCTTCAAAGAACCCATGATGAACGGTTTGCGTGGTGAGCCTCGAGGGGCGCCGATTTTACGCCCGATGGCCGTCGGCGCCTGACAGCAAACTGAAAGGGTCGATGCCGCTGCCGCCTGTCGTGGCGGCCTCGCCGGCACGCCTGCCGTATCATTGGCGCACCCGATCAACCGGACTCTCCCCATGAGCAAGCTCTTCGGCTTCGGCGAAGCCATCCCCGGCTACGACGTTCCGGTCCTCAACGAGCGCGAGGTGCGGGCGGCGGCCGGCATCCTGTTCCTCTTCGCCCTCGTTTCCTTCCTGAACTCCTGGCTGATGGGCAACTTCCGCCTGACGCGGATATTCGTCATCGCCTTCCTCATCGACTTCACCATCCGCATCTTCATCAACCCGAAGTACTCGCCGAGCATGATCTTCGGCCGCCTCGCCGTGATCAATCAACAGCCGGAGTGGGCCGGCGCGCCGCAGAAGCGCTTCGCCTGGGCCGTCGGCTGGACGCTGGCAGTCGTGATGTTCTACCTGATCGTGATCGAGAACGTGGTCGGCCCGATCAACCTGTTCGTCTGCCTCGCCTGCCTGACGCTGCTGTTCTTCGAGAGCGCCTTCGGCATCTGCCTCGCCTGCAAGATCTACAACCTGCTGCCGTCGCGGCAGGCGCAGCACTGCCCCGGCGGCGTCTGCGAGGTCTTCGTCCGCCATGAGAGCCAGAAGATCGGACCGATCCATGCCGCGATCGTCGTCGCCTTCCTCGGCACCCTGGCCCTGGTCGCCGGGCGCTGGTTTCCGCCGCTCGAAGCGGTGCCCATGGCCGTCGCCCCCACGACAGCCGCCCCCACCGACCCGAAATGCACGCCGCCCGACTGGGCCGTGAAGATCGGCCACGCCGAGATGTGGAAACTGCACAACAACTGCAAATAGGAAAACCGATGACGACACGACGCCAATTCCTCGCCGCCGCGGCACTGGCCGCATCCGCCCTGACGCTCGCCGCCGGCCCGGCGCTCGCCGCCCCGCCGGTGGTGGAAATCGTCGCCATGGGGCATCCGCCGGTGAAGGCCGCGCTGCAACCCCTGCGCGACTGGCTGGCCGCGCAGGGCAGCAAGCTCCGCGTGGCGGAAATCGACATCGAGGGTGCGGAAGGCGCGAAGCGCATGCAGGCCGCCGGCCTCTCGGGCCACATTCCCGTGCTGATCCTGATCGACGGCAAGCACGCCTTCCGCCGCAAGGACGGCAGTCAGGTCGCCTTCGTCAATTTCCCCAACACGCCCGACACGCCGGCCGGCGCGCGCGGCAACTGGACGACCGCCGACGTGCAGGCCGTCGTGGCCGACCGCATCAAGGGCAAATGAGCGGCGGCGCCGTCCCGCCGGCGCCGAGTTTTTCGGGGAAAACCGAACGGTTTTCCTGAGCGACGTCTACATCGCCCGAGAAAGATAGGAGCCCAAGCGCATATCGGCAGTGAAGATATGCTCCGTCAGCCAGCGCTCCAGAAATTCGATATGTTCGTCCGCCACGGGCTTGTCCCCCTGAAGGATCTCCCGCTTCAGTTCCTCGGCGCTCTTGATCAATTCCCGGTGCTCCGCCTTGTGTTCTTCAATTCCGGGATAGCGATGCTTCAGCATCAACCGCTCCTCGTGGCTGAAGTGCCAGACCGTGCAATTGATCAGCTCTTCCAATGTCGCCGCAAGATAATCCGGGGATTCCCCTTCCATGACTGCATGATTGAGGATATTGAAAATATTCACCAGCTTGCGGTGATCTTCATCGATCTCGCCGACCCCGACGCTCAGTATCTCGCTCCAAACTATATCTTTCACAACGCTTCTCCTGCCTGGAATGACAAACCCCGGGAGGGGGCTGAAAAACATGGGCCGCCCCGGCTTCGGAAGACATCTTCGAGCCGGTGAAAATGCCGATGTTCGAACTGTACCGGAAGAACGTCGTCCGCATGATCCGCCGATGTTTCGAATCGCGTGCGCGACGAGCCCGGTTGATTGCACAACGTTCCCGGCCGCCTACCAGATGCCGGGGAGGAGGCGGTAACGCACCGCGGCGACATAGCGCGACCATCCCTCATCCAGGGCGAGCATCCGCTCTTCGGCACGGATGCGGAAGAACAGGGATGCCCAGCCCGCAACCACCAGAAGCAATGTCACGACGTTGTATTCGAGGAGGTTGTAACCGACGTCCGCGAACAGGTAGCCCAGATACATCGGGTGGCGCACGAGCCGGTAGGGGCCCCGTGTCTCCAGGCCCCGCAAGGCAGGCCAGACCCCGAACCACCTGCCCAGGCTGAGGAGGCTGGCGAAGCTCAGACACGCCCCGAGCACGACGAGCGCCAGCCCGACATCGGGCCACGCCTCGTTGCCGGGCTCCCACCGGAGATACATCACCTGGGCATAGGGGTAGGCGTATGCCACAAGCACCGCGATACCGGAAAGAAACGAGCGATCCAGCGCCTCCGGCGGGCGCCGCGTGAAGGCGATCCACAGGACCAGCAGATGGCCCGAGACGTAAATCCAGTCCTGGATCGCGAAGGTGGGCGTCAGGAAAACGAGCAGAACCAGTTCCACCGCCGTGAAGGCGAACAGGAACAAGTCGCCGAACCTCCTCCGGCTCATTCCTGGGGCGTGCATCCTCATCTTGGATTGATCCATCGCTTCCATCGACTCGTTCGACACCCGGTCCGATGATCCGCTGCGAACAGGGAGACCGCGGCGGATGGATTATGCCCCCTGTTCAGCGCGCGCCGTTCGCGAGCAGGCCGATTTCAGCCGGCGGTGGCCGGCGGCCAGACGACAATATGGCAAACTGGCCGAACCTTAACGAGACAGCTTCGCTTGCGCAGACTTGGCCGACAACCGTCACTTCTATCGGGAGCTTCCCGCCCTCGCATCGTTCGCCGCAGCGGTGGAAATCCTGCAGCACACGCCGCTGCCCGAAGACTGGTGGATCGTGATCGCCGACGTTGTCGGCTCCACGCAGGCCATTGCGGCGGGCAATTACAAAAGCGTCAACACCGTCGGGGTGGCCTGCATCGCCGCCGTATTGAACGTCGACCGGGCCATCGACATGCCTTTCGTCTTCGGCGGCGACGGCGCGACCCTCGCTGTGCCGGACGGTCTCGTCGAACGCGTCAAGCCGGCGCTGCGGGGAACGCAGGAACTCGCCCGCGCCGCCTTCGGACTGGAACTGCGCGTCGGCCTGGTGAAAGTCGGCGACCTGAAGCGGCAGGATTTCTGGGTCAATGTCGCCAAGGTGCGCCTTTCGCCGCACCTGACCCAGGCGACCTTCTCCGGGCGCGGCTGGAACGAGGCGGAACGGCGGGTCAAGGCCATGGATGGCCGCGACGTCGTGCGGATCCGCGAAGACGACGGCCCCGCCGATGCAAGTTTCGAAGGCTTCGAATGCCGCTGGAAGGCGGTGCCGCATTTCAACGGGCACAAACTGTCCCTGCTGGTGGCGGCGATGTCGGACGACCCGCATGCCAACCTGAAGACCTACCAGGCCGTCGCCAGCCGGATCCAGGCGATCTACGGCGAAGTCGCCGATTACCACCCCTTGCGGCCGGCGCGCTTGCACATGTCGCTGAACCCCGCCACGCTCGTCGCCGAATGGAAAGTTCACACCGTGGGCGACGGCCCTTGGCGGCGTTTGCGCCACTTCGCCCGGCTGCTGTTCCTGAACCTCGCCGGAATGGTCATGTTCGCCGCGAACATCGACACGAAAGCCATACGCTGGTCGCACTACCGCGAGGAACTCGTCGATAACACCGATTTCAGGAAGTTCGACGGCATGCTGCGCATGGTGATCGACGGCAGCGACGCCCAGGCGGCCGAACTCGAGCGCTACCTGGAAGCCGAATATCGCGCGGGCCGCCTCGCCTACGGCATGTTCAAGTCGCGCGAAGCGCTGGTCACCTGCCTGGTGCAATCACACAGCGGCAACCACATCCACTTCGTGGACGGCAGCGACGGCGGCTACGCGCTGGCGGCCCGGAGCCTCAAGAAACAGCTGGAACGGCTGAAGGCAGACCGCGCCTAGACGCCGATCCAGCCGCGCTTCGCGGCATGGAAGGCGAGGATGCCGAACACTACCGCGATGCCGACGTTCCACACGGCGAGCGCCGCGGTCGCCAGCACCACGAAGCGCTCGATCTTCTCGCCCCCGACATCCTTGCTCGCCAGCGCGAGCTGCACCCCGGCGAGGAACAGGATCACGCCGAGCACCGCGGGCGGGAAGAGGCGGAAGATCAGCGCGACCGAATCGGCGAGCAGCAGGCCCATCGCCAGCAGCAGCGCGCCGAGCATCACCGTGGCGCCGCCCGTGCGCGCGCCGAACTGCACGTGGCCGGCCATGCCGCCGGCGCCGTGGCACATGGGGATGCCGCCGATGGCGCTCGACCACAGGTTCATCAGTCCCGTGGAGAACGCTACGCGTCGCTCGGTCACCGGGCGGTCGGGAAACAGGCGGTTGTTCTCCTCGGTGATGGCGATCAGCGCGTTGCCGAAGGTCAAGGGCAGCTGCGGCAGCGCGAGGAAGATCGCGCCGATCCACAGGTCGTCCAGCGTCAGCCCCGGCCAGGCGAAGGACGGCAGGCGCGGCGCGACGCGGATCGCGGACAGCTCGGACAGCAGCGCCGGCTGTTCGAGCACGGCGACGAGCCCGCCGACGACCAGCAGAACCAGCATCGCCGGGATACGCGAGCGCGCCAGCAGCACCAGCGTCGCCGCCAGCAGCGCGGCGCCGAGCCAGGGCGATTGGGCCATCATGCGGGTGCCTTCGAGCATGAAGCTGAAACCGAGGCCCATGACCACGCCGAGCAGCGCCGCCTTCGGCACCCAGCGCGTCAGCCGCCGCGCCATGCCCGTCGCCGCGAGCAGCAGCCAGATCAGCCCGGTGACGATGCCGGCGCCCATCACCGTCGCGGCGGTCAGCGATGCCAGCGCGCCCGTCTGGGTGATCGCCGCCGCGCCGATGGCCTTCATCGGCTGCACCGGGAAGGGCGTGCGATAGACGAGGCCCACGATGACCATCATCGAGCCGAAGGCCAGCAGGATGCCGGCCGGGTCCATTTTCACCACCGAAATGTAGGCGGCGACGAAGGGGATCAGCGTGCCGAGGTCGCCGAAGGCGCCGGCCAGCTCGGCGAGGTCGTAGCGGTTCTTCGGCGCGGTCATTCCATCACACCATGCCGGTCATGAGCTGCACCATCACCGTGTCGCCCTCATCACTTCCCTTTTCGACTTTTCCCCGCTCGGGCTCGAGCACGATGAAGCAGTCGGCCCTGGCCATCGAACTGAGTATTCCCGAGCCCTGGTGGCCCGTAGGCCGCACGCACCATTCGCCGTTCTCCAGGAACAGCACGCCGCGCTGGAACTCCGTGCGGCCCCGGCCCTTCTTCATCGGCTCGACGCAGCGCGCGGGGAAGGCCGGGAACTCGGGCACCGGGTCCATGCCCATGAGCTTCAGCAGCGCCGGCCGCACGAACTGGTAGAAGGTCACCATCACCGCGACCGGGTTGCCGGGCAGGCCGAAGAGCCAGGCGCCGTCGTCTTCCTTGCCCTCGCCACCAATTCGGCCGAAGGCCATCGGCCGGCCGGGTTTCATCGCGATCTTCCAGAACGCGACCTCGCCGAGCTGCTCCATCAGCTGCTTGATGAAATCCGCCTCGCCGACCGAGACGCCGCCGCTGGTGACAATGGCGTCGGCGCAGCTGGCCGCCTCGCGGAACGCGGCTTCGAGCGCGGCCGGATCGTCCTTCACCACGCCCATGTCGATGACCTCGCAGCCGAGCCGCGTGAGCATGCCCCACAGCGTGTAACGGTTGCTGTCGTAGACGGCGCCGGGGAACAGCGGCGTGCCGATGGAACAGAGCTCGTCGCCCGTGGAAAAAAGTGCGACGCGCACGCGGCGGCGCACCGACACTTCGGCGATGCCCAGCGAGGCGATGATGCCCAGCTCCGCCGGCCGCAGCAGCTTGCCGGCGGCGATGGCGGCCGCGCCGGCCTTCAGGTCCTCGCCGGCGCGGCGGGCATTCTGCCCGAGGCGCTGGCCGGCGGGAACGACCACCGCGCCCTCCTCCACTTTCGCGACCTCCTGGATCACCACCGTGTCCGCGCCCTGCGGCATGACGGCGCCGGTCATGATGCGCACCGTCTCGCCGGCGCCGAGTTTTCCTTCGAAGGCACGGCCGGCGAAGGCGGTGCCGATACTCTTCAGGCGGGTCTCGCCCACGGCGGCGAGGTCGGCGTGGCGCACCGCCCAGCCGTCCATGGCCGAGTTGTCGTGAGCCGGCACGTCGACCGGCGAGATCACGTCCGCGGCCAGCACGCGGCCGAGCGCCTGGCGGATGAACAAGCGCTCGTGGCCGGCGACCGCCTGCAGCGTATCGAGGACGATGCGGCGGGCGGCATCGACGGACAGGGACTCGGGATCGTAGTCGTCGATGCAGGAAAAGCTCTTGAGCAGCGAGGTCATGGCGCGATGGTCTGTGAATGGCGGCGGAGCAGGCAATTTAGGCCATTTTCCGCGATTCGGGTACCGCGGCGATTCACCCCTCGCGCCGCGTCAGCGAGAACACCTGCGCCCGCCACGGCGGCTCGTCCAGATAGAGACCGCGCGCCTGCAACTCACTGCCCTCCCGCTCGTACGCGGCATCGCCGATCAGGTCCTTTAGCCGCCACGGGCCATCGCCGAGATCGGCGAACGGCAGCCGCAGGTAGCACTGGCTCCGGTGGGGCGCATAGTTCACCGCCACCAGCAGCCGCTCGCCGGCCTGGCCTTCGAAGGCGAAGGCGACAAAGCAGTCCCAGGAGCCGTTGCCGTCCCAAGCGGGAACGCATTCGAGCAACTGCCATTGGCCGTCGCGCACCGCCGGCCGGCGCAACACGGCCAGCAGGCGGTCGTAGAACCGTTGCAGCCGAGCGTCGACGGCTTCGGCCGGAGTGCGCACCAGATGGGGCGAAATGCGCTTCCTGCGCCCCTCGAACTGGCCCTGGTGGAAGAAGCGCAGACCCGGCGAGAGGAAGGTGATGAGCGCCGCGGCCTCGTGCATTTCCGCGGCGAAGGTCGCCGCCGCACGCGGTTCGTCGTGGTTCTCGAGGAAGCGGGCCATCTTCTCCTGGTAATCCGGTCCCGCGCAGAAATGCTCGCGCACCGGCCGTGCGTGGCCTTCGCGCAGGCGATCGTAGAGCCGCTTGTCGTAGGCGTAGTCGAAGCCCTGCAGCAGCAGGGTCCATTCGAGGTCCCAATACACCTCGGCCATGAAGCGAAACTCGGGATGCGTGCGCCGCACGGCCTCGGTCGCCTTGGGCCAGAAAAGATCGGCGCGGATGCCCCAGGTGCGCTCGAACACGTCGGGCAGGACCAGCATGGCCATGTCGCAGCGCACCCCATCGCATTGCCCGGCGATGCGCTCCAGTTCGGCGATCATCGCCTGCTGCAGTTCCGGCCTGCCGTAGTCGAGCTGCAGCGTGTCGGGCCAGCCGTCGAAGTAGGGGTCGCGGCCGTAGGCCAGCACCCGCGGCCCGCTCTTCGTCTGCAGCCGGCACCAGTTCTGCGGCGAGCGCGCCAGATCGTCCTCGCTGCCGGCGACGAAGTAGTCCGGATGTTCGTCGATCCACGGGTGATCCGGCGCCATGTGGTTCGGCACGAAGTCGAGCATCAGCTTCAGCCCGTGTTGCTGCAGTCGCTGCCGCAGGCGTGCCAGCGCGGCGGCGCCGCCCAGGTCGCGATGCACCGCGTAGCCCTGGATGGCGAAGCCGGAGCCGGCGATGTCCTCGTCCTCGAGGTCCGGCAGCGTTTCCTCGAACTCGCGCCGCCATCCGGGATTCGCGCGCGAGATCGCCTGCGCCGCCGGGCCGGTCTGCCACACGCTCAGCAGCCAGACCCAGTCGAAACCCTTTTCCGCCAGGCGACCCAGTTCGGCATCGGGAATGTCGTCCAGCGTCGCGCGCCTGCCCAGCGCGCGGGACAGCCCGGTCAGCCAGACGCGTGTGTTGATCTGGTAGAGCGAGGGATAGCGCGGATCGGGCATGTTCCCTCCCTCAGAGTTTGCCCGCCTGCTCGCCACCCACTTGTTCCCGGATGACCTTGGCCAGGATCTTTCCGCTTTCGGTCTCCAGCATGGTCTTGGCGTCGACGCGCGCGAACAGGTCCAGCAGGGGGGCGACCAGCGCCGTCCACCCCGTCTGGTGGCTGGCGCCGAGGCCCGCGCCGTTGTCGCCATGGAAATACTCGTAGAACAGGATCAGGTCGCGCCAGTGCGGATCGTCCTGGAACTTGCGCGTGGCGCCGTAGACCGGCCGCTGCCCGTCGGCATCGCGCAGGAAGGTGCCGGTCAGGCGGCGCACGAGCTCCTGCGCGACCTCGAACAGCGTCATGTAATTGCCGGAACCCGTCGGACACTGCACCTTGAATTCGTCGCCGTAGAAGGCGTAGAGATTCGTGAGCGCCCGGACGATCAGGGCATTGACCGGCATCCATACCGGCCCGCGCCAGTTGGAGTTGCCGCCGAACATGCCGGTATTCGATTCCGCCGGCAGGTATTGCACCTTGTACTCCTGCCCGCCGACGTGGAACACGAACGGGTGCTCGAGGTGATGGCGCGAGAGCGAGCGGATGCCGTGCGGCCCGAGGAACTCGTTCTCGTCGAGCATGTAGCCAAGCACGCGCTCGAGCTTCTTCTTGTTGAGGATAGCCAGCAGCCGCCGGTCCTTGTAGCCGGTGAAGCCGGCGTCGGTCGGCGCCACCTGGGCGACCAGTTCGGGGTGGCGCTGGCGGAACAGCGCGATCAGCTCCAGCAACTTCGGATTGCGCATGAGCGCGGTCGGCTCGAACACCGTCGAGGCGCACAGCGGCAACAGCCCCACCAGCGAGCGCACCTTCAGGCGCATCGCCTGCCCGTCGGGCAGCCGCAGCAGGTCGTAGAAGAAGCCGTCCTCCTCGTCCCACATCTCGTCGTGATGTTCGCCGATACGGTCCATCGCATAGGCGATCCACATGAAATGCTGGACGAACTTGAAGGCGATCTCCTCGTAGATCGGGTCGTACTCGGTCAGGATGATGGCCATCTCCAGCATGTTCTGGCAGTAGAAGGCCATCCAGGCGGTGCCGTCCGCCTGCTCCAGCGTGCCGCCCGTGGGCAGCGGCGCGCTGCGGTCGAAGATGCCGATGTTGTCCAGCCCGAGGAAGCCGCCGGCGAAGACGTTGCGCCCCGCCGGGTCCTTGCGATTGACCCACCAGTTGAAGTTCAGCATCAAACCCTGGAAGGAGCGCTCGAGGAAGCGCAGGTCCGCCCGGCCCAGCTGCTTCTCGTACTTGTACAGCCAGAGCGTGGCGAAGGCATGCACCGGCGGATTGACGTCGCTGAAGTTCCACTCGTAGGCCGGAATCTGTCCGCTCGGGTGGAGGTAGAGATTGCGCAGCATCAGCGACAGCTGCTCCTTGGCGAAGTCGAAATCCACCAGCGACAGGGAGATGGTGTGGAAGGCCAGGTCCCAGGCCGCGTACCACGGGTACTCCCACTTGTCCGGCATGGAGATCACGTCGGCGTTGAGCATGTGGAACCATTCCGTGTTGCGCACGTCGTGGCGGGCCGCCTCGATCAGCGGGTGGCTCTTGTGCTCGCGCAGCCAGTGCTCGAGATCGAAGTAGTAGAACTGCTTGCCCCACAGCATGCCGGCCAGTGCCTGGCGATGCACCCGGCGCTGATCCTCGGTCAGCGAGCTCGGCGTAATCCGCTCGTAGAACTCGTCGGCGTCGCCGAGCCGCCCCTTGAACACCTTCTGGAAACCCTCGAAGGGCTGGTCGAGCCTTGTCGCCGCCAGCCGCAGCCGAACGGTCCGGCTGCCAACGGCGGGCACGTCGAGCACATAGTGTGCCGCGGCCTTTGTCCCCGTCCGCGCGGGATTGACCGCCCCGCCCTGCCCTTCGACGACGTAGGAGTGGAACGCATCCTTGACGTAGGGCGTCGCGTTGGGCTGGCCCCAGAGGCGCTGCGCGTTGCTCTCGTTTTCGGTGAACAGCAGCTCCGGCTCGCCATCGCAATGCAGCCAATACTCGCCCAGGTCATGGTGCGTGGCCTGGATGGCGCCGGATCCCGCTGCGCGCAGGGAAGGCTTGCGCTCGTCCACGCCCCACGACCAGGTATTGCGGAACCACAGCGTCGGCAGGACCCGCAGCCGGGCGGCTTCCGGCCCGCGATTGTGCACGGTGATCAGCACGCACACGTCTTCCGGCCCGCTCTTGGCGTACTCGACGAAGACGTCGAAGTAGCGGTCCTCGGCGAAGGCGCCGGTATCGAGCAGCTCGTACTCGAACTCCTCCCGCGTGCGCCCGCGGTTGGTCTCGATGAGGTCGCGGTAGGGAAACTCGCACTGCGGATACTTGTACAGATACTTCATGTACGAGTGCGTCGGCGTGCTGTCGATGTAGAAGTAGTACTCCTTGACGTCCTCGCCGTGGTTCGCCTCGCTGTTGGTGAGGCCGAACATGCGCTCCTTCAGGATCGGGTCGCGCTCGTTCCACAGGGCCAGCGCGAAGCACAGCCGCTGCTTGTCGTCGCAGATCCCCCCATGCCGTCCTCGCCCCACTTGTAGGCGCGCGAACGCGACTGGTCATGGGTGAAGTAGTTCCACGCGTCGCCGTTGTCGCTGTAGTCCTCGCGGACCGTGCCCCACTGCCGCTCGCTCAGGTAGGGTCCCCACTTCTTCCACGGGATTCCCGCCTCGCGCGCTTCGTTCAGGCGCTTCTGTTCGGTGACGTCGATGATTTCCTGCGGGTTCATTGCCTTTCCTCCTGCCGTTCATGGCTGCTGCCAAATCTGATCTTCCCGTCGTTCCGCGTCTTGATCTGAATCAAGCGCGAACGATGATCGCCTATGATTAAGCCATGGACGCACTGCGCGAATACCTCAGGCCGTGGAAGCTCGCCACGCTGGCCATCGGCCTGGCGCTGCTGCTCGTCGGCGCCGACTACTACCATGCGCCCGACTGGGACTATCGCATCAGCTTCATCATGGCGATCCTCACCTACCTCACGGCGCCATGGACCGTGCGGGTCTTCATGGCGCGCCGCTGGCGCATGGTCCCGCTCGGCCTGTTCTTCTACTACTTCACGGTGGACGGCTGTTACTGGCTCTACTGGAGTGCGGTGAACCCGGAGGCGCTGGACATGCGCGAGGCGAACTTCTACGCCTCGTCCTGCCTCTATTTCCTTTGCGGCTTCGTCTGGCTGCACAATGGCCCCCTGAAACACCTGCTCGCGCGCCGCTGACAGGCGCGCTTTCCACCCGCAAGGAGGCCGCCCATGGGCGTTCAGGTCAGTGCAACGGTAAGGCAGATCGGCAAGAGCACCTCGGAAGCGACGGCGCGCAACCACGCGTGCCTGATCGACCGGCCAGAGGCCAAGGGCGGCGCCAACCGCGGCCCCATGGGCGGCGAGCTGATGCTCATGGGCATCGGCGGCTGCTTCATGAGCAACCTGCTGGCCGCCGCGCTCGAGCGCGGGCTGGACCTGTCGGGCGCATCGGTGGACGTCGGCGCGACGCTCGAGACCTCCCCGCCCCGCTTCACGAACATCGCGCTGCGGGTGCACGGCGGCAACGCCGACCCGGCCGCGCTGCGGGAAATGATCGCCACGGCCGAGGCCGGCTGCATCGCCATCAACACCGCCCGCGGCGCCACCGAGGTCACGGTGCTGCCGGCCTGATCGCCGGCCGGCGCGGTTGCTCCCCGTCAAGGCCGCTGCGGCGCGGCGGACTATCATTCGCCCATGGACACCTTCGAGCGTCTGACCGCGCTGAGCGCGGCCCTCGAAACCGGCCTCGTCGAGCGCCGCCGCCACGTGCGCCTCGCGCTGCTCGCCGCGCTGGCCGGCGAGCACACGCTGCTGGTCGGCCCGCCCGGCACCGCCAAGAGCGAGCTGGCGCGGCGCCTGCACACCGCCTTCCGCGACGCCGCCTACTTCGAGCGCCTGCTGACGCGCTTCTCGGTGCCCGAGGAGCTGTTCGGCCCGCTGTCGATCCGCGCGCTCGAAGAAGACCGCTACGAGCGCCACACCGCCGGCTTCCTGCCCGACGCCGCCATCGCCTTCATCGACGAGGTGTTCAAGGCCAACAGCGCGATCCTCAACGCCCTGCTCACCCTGCTCAACGAGCGCGAGTTCGACAACGGCGCCGGCCGCCAGCCCTGCCCCCTGATCAGCGCCATCGGCGCCACCAACGCCGTGCCCGAGGACGAGGTGGCCGAGGCCTTCTTCGACCGCTTCCTGCTGCGCCTGCCGGTCGAGCAGGTAAGCCGCGAGGGCTTCGACGCGCTGCTGCGCACGCCGGACACCCTCACCCGCGCCGGCGCCGCCAACGCCCTCGCCCTCACGCGCGACGACCTCGCTGCGCTCGCGGCGCAAGCAGCCGCCGTCGAACTGCCCGACACCGCCGCCGCCCTCCTCGCCGAGCTGCGAAGCCATTGCGCGGACGAGCAACTCCCCGTTTCCGACCGCCGCTGGGTGAAGATCGTCCGGCTGCTGCGCGTCGCCGCCGCGGCCGCCGGCCGCAAGTCCATATCCGCGTGGGACCTGCTGCTCCTGCCCTTCTGCACGGCGCCGGACGCCGCGCGCCAGGAGGCCGTGGCCGGGTGGCTCGCCGCGCGGCTCGGCGTGCGGGATGCGGTCTCGCCGGCGCGGCTCACGCGCGTGGTCGAGGCCTTCGAGGCGCAGCGCGACCTCGAAACGAAAGCCAACGACCTCGACTACGACGAATCCGGCCGGCTCAAGTTCTCCTCGACGGAACTCGCCGCGAGTTTGGCCAATGACATCGCCGGCAGCATCGGCGACGCCAAGGGCGGCGCGGCAGCGCTGCGCATGACCTACAGCCGGCAGCGCCGCTACGGCGCCACGCACATCGAGGCCCGCGTGCGCCAGATCGACGACGCGCTCACCCGCATCGCGACCTACGCCGCCGAGATCGCAGAGCGCGAAAGCGAGCTCGCCGCCTACCGCGCGCGCAACCTCTGGCTCGACGAAGCCCTGCTCGATCGCGTCGCCGCGAACCTGCGCGGCACCGCCGCCACGATCGCCGGCCTGGCCGCGCGCATGCAGGCCGCGCGCGAAAGCTTCCTCGCCCTGCCGCGGCTCGACGCCGACGACGGCCGCATGCCCGAGCCCGTCGCCCACGAGAACCTCGCGGCGGCATGAACGCCTCACTCCCGGCCTCGCTTCTTTTCGCCGGCCCGGAATCGCGCCTCGCGGCGCTCGACGAACTCTCGCGCAAGCACTGGCTCGGCGGTCTCACCAACTCGCAGGGCAGCCTCGAGCCGCGCCTCGCAACGCTGGCCGAGTTGCGCCGCAGCCTCCTCATTGGCGTCCTGCCGGCGCCGACTTCCTGGCCCTGGCCCGAGGCAACCATCGCCGCGGCCCTGCACGAGGCCATGCTGGCGCTGAACCTGCCGCGCTATTGCGCCGGGCGGCAGGAGCTGGCCGACACCGTGCTGATGAGCGTGCTGTTCCACCTCGACTTCATCGTCGATTACCGCGACCGCGGCGCCAGTGAAACCGAGGCCCTGCGCATGGCCATCGACGCCTTTGCCGACGACTGGCGCGAGCGTTGCGGCCAGATCGACGAGCTGGTCGACGTCTTCGGCCTGCTGCCCGAGGACGGCAAGAACACGAACTGGGACCAGCTTCGCGGGCTGCTGCGCTCCTCGGGCTGGCAGGAGGTGCTGCGCATCCGCCGCCTGCTCGAGCGCCTGCCGGAGCTGGCCAAGCTGATCGCCGGCCTCGGCCGCAGCCGCGAGACCGATGAGGACGATGCCGCCGCCCTCACCGTCGTCCAGCTCATCGAGGAAACCACCGCGCCGCAGCCGGCGAGCCGCGACGTGCGCGTGCCCGACATGCCGGGCGAGACGCGCGGCGTGCGCCGCTCGGACCGCATCGCGCGCATGCTGCCGGCCGAGGCCATGCTGCTCGGCCATCCGCGCCTGCGCCTGGTGTGGCACGCGCGCCGCGCCGAGCGCACCCTGCTCAGCTACGAAGACGACGACCGGCTCAGGGAAACCCGCCTGCAGCCCGCGCGCGTCACCGTGCCGCGCCCCGGCCTGCTGCCGACGAAGAAGCGCAAGATGGGGCCGATCCTCGTCTGCGTCGATACCTCCGGCTCCATGCAGGGCGGCGCCGAGGCCGTGGCCAAGGCCACCTGCCTCGAAGCCATGCGCGCGGCCCACGCCCAGCGGCGCGCCTGCCACGTCTTCGCCTTCGGCGGCCCCGACGAGCTGATCGACATGGAGCTTTCGCTCGACGCGAACGGCATCGCCGGCCTCACGCACTTCCTCGGCCAGGCCTTCCGCGGCGGCACCGACATCTGCGGCCCGCTCGAAAAGGTGGTAGCCAAGATCGAGGAAGAGCGCTGGCAGCTCGCCGACCTGCTGGTCGCCTCCGACGGCGAGTTCGGCGCCACGCCCGACATCGTCGCGCGCCTCGACGCGGCCAAGCGCGAGGCGGGCCTGCGCATGCAGGGCGTGCTGATCGGCGACCGCGAGACCGTGGGCTTCCTCGAGATCGCCGACGCCATCTTGCCTGTGCGCGACTGGCGCCGCTTCGGCGCCGAAGGCGGCGCGGCATCGCCGATCCATTCGCACCGGCTGACCGCCATGTACTTCCCCGGCGCCCTGCGCAGCCAGGAGAACCGCGACGCCACGGTGAGCCCCGAGGCCGCCGCCGCGGCCGTGCGCGAGGGCAGAAAATTGTGACCTTCGCCGCCGAATACCTGGCCCAGCTCGAAGCCTTCGCCGCCATCGGCCCGCTGCCGCGTGTGCGGGCGCTGCACCTGCCGCCCGAGCCGTCTGCCGAAGACAACAAGGGCGAGTTCTGCGCGCTCGAACTCGACGACGGCTCGCTCGGCCTTTCCTACGTGCTGCTCGACGACACCCTGGCGCAGCTGCGCGAAGGTGCCGACAGCTTCGGCCTCGCCGGTGCCGACCCGCTGGAAGTCGCGCGCGGCTACCTCTACAACGATGGTGGCCACGGCATCCGCAAGACCCTCGGCTTCGCCGCCGCCAACGCGCTGACGCGCTGCCTCTTCGACCGCGCGGGCTACGTGCCGCCCGAGGCCGGTGACTCCATCGGCGGCATAGCCCCGCAGCCGGGCGACCACATCGGCATGATCGGCCTGTTCAAGCCCCTGCTCGGCCGCATCCTCGCCAGCGGCGCGCGGCTCACGGTGGTCGAACTGAAAGAGGAACTGGCCGGCGCCGCCGACGGCTACGTCGTCACGCTCGACGCCGATTCGCTGCTCGACTGCACCAAGGTGGTCGCCACCGGCACGCTGCTGCTCAACGACACCCTCGACCGCATGCTGGAAAGCTGCCGCAACGCGCGCTGGTTCGCGATGGTCGGGCCGAGCGCAGGGTGTCTTCCGGATGCGCTGTTCGCGCGGGGGGTGACGCTGCTCGGCGGGAGCTGGATTACCGACGGGCCGGCCTTCGTCGAGACGCTCAAGTCCGGCGAGAAACGCAGCGGATGCGCGCGGAAGTCTGCAATTTCGCGGGACGGGTATCCGGGGACGGATGCCCTGCTGCAACGACTGTGGTAGGAAATGTCGGCGCTGGCTGGACGGCGGCGGATGGCTCGGACATGAGGCTCGCCAACCGGGCAGTGAGCTTCCGGTAATCGGCCTTAGCTGCTGGTGTGACGCCTCTGATAGTACGTCAGTAATGTGGCGGATTGCCGTCATTCATTTGGCCAACCCAACGGTAGGCCTCTGAGTACAGCAGTCGTGGTTATCAACCCACTGGACAATATGCCATTAATGGCATAAATTAGTCAGCAATGAACGCAGATGCGAAACCCCTGTTCTGGATTGGCAGTGCGCGAAAGGATCTGCTCGCCATGCCGAAAGCGGTGCAGCGGGAATTTGGCTTCGCACTGCACCTCGCTCAAATTGGCACCCGGCATCCGGGTGCCAAGGTGCTGAAAGGATTCGGCTCGGCCGGTGTGCTTGAAGTTGTCGAGGATTTTGCGACGGACACCTATCGGGCGGTCTATACAGTACGTTTTTCCGAAGCGGTGTTTGTCCTGCATTGCTTCAAGAAAAAATCCACCAAGGGCAGCGAAACCCCCAAACCGGATATGGAACTGATCCGCAAGCGACTGGACGATGCGCGACGACTCGCAGAAAGAGCATGAACATGACACGTAAAGCCACCCAAGACATCGACTACGAAGTCAGTACGGGAAACGTCTATGCCGATCTCGGGTTCGCCGATGCGGCGGAAATGCTCGCCAAGGCGCGCATTGTTGCCCAGATCGGCCGCATCATCCAAGCCCGGAAAATGACCCAGGTTCAGGCGGCCGAACTGCTGGGGATCGATCAGCCCAAGGTGTCCTCCCTCCTGCGGGGTCACTTCAAGGGTTATTCGCAGGAGCGGCTGATCGGATTCCTGACCAAACTCGGCATGGACGTCGAAATAGTCGTTCGGCCCAAAGCCAGAAAGCGGCAAACTGGCGGCACGGTCTCCGTGGTCTTTGCCTGACACGCCGGGGTAGACGGATAACGTCGGCCACCGTCGCCGGGCCTCCTAAAGCAGCTTGCGAGTGCCAGCAAGCGAGACGTCAACGGTCATTCGGTCGGATCGCTGCCAACGGAAGGTCTGGCCGAGGAGCGGACGCTCCTGGCTAACTTGACGAATGCCTCCTGCAGGCCTGTACTCCGAATCTGCATACTGACACTGACCTAGACATGGTTCGACGGTCGGCCGATACCCCGCCACAAATGGCTGTGTCACACTTGCGTCCCCGGACCGGCAGCCTGAATCGGCCATGAAGCCCACATCCCTCAATACCCGCATTCTCATCGCTTCCGCCCTCGGCATCGCCGCGGGCCTCTGGCTGGCCGGCGCCGGGCAGACGCCGCTGGCGCAGAACACGCTGTACGGGGCGAAGCTGGTCGGCAACCTGTTCCTCGACCTGCTGCGGCTGGTGCTGATTCCGCTGGTGTTCGCGTCCATCGTCGTCGGCGTCGCCAACCTGCGCCAGCACAACCAGATGCACCGGGTGTGGACGATCACGCTGGCGTTCTTCCTCTTCACCATGGGGCTGGCGATCCTGATCGGCTTCGGCGCCGCTCACCTTTTCCGCCCCGGCGAGGGCATGCAGCTGGAGATGTTCGCCGACGCGACGAGGAACTACCAGGCGCGGCAGATGCCGGTGGACGAGTATGTCGCCCAGTTCCTGCGCGGCCTGTTCCAGAATCCGTTCAAGGCGCTGGCGCAGGGCGACATCCTCGCGGTGGTGATCGTCGCGCTCTTCCTCGGCATCGCGCTGGTGGTGGGCGGCGAGCGCTACCGCAACATCCGCGCGCTGCTCTCGGAGCTGCAGGAGCTGTGCCTGATGGTGGTGGGCTGGATCATGCACCTCGCGCCCTTCGGCATCGCCGCCCTGCTGCTGCAGCTGGTGGCGACGCAACAGACGAGCCTGCTGGCGAGCCTGGGGCAGTTCATCGCCGTCGTCATCGGCTCGACGCTGTTCCATGGCGTAATCGTGCTGCCGGGCATCCTGTGGGCGATGACGGGGATGTCGCCGCTGCGCTTTTTCAAGGGCGCGCGCGAGGCGCTGATCACGGCCTTCGCCACCAGTTCCAGCGCGGCCACGCTGCCGATCACCCTGCGCTGCACCGAGCAGCACCTGCACGTGAAGAAGGACATCGCCAGCTTCGTCGTGCCGCTGGGCGCGACGGTGAACATGGACGGCACGGCGCTCTACGAGGGCGCGGCGGCGCTGTTCGTGGCGCGGCTGGCGGGCATCGAGCTGGACTTCGCGCACCAGGCAGTGGTGTTCTTCGTGGCCATGCTCGGCGCCATCGGCGCGCCGGGCATCCCGAGCGTGGGCATGCTGAGCATGGTGCTGGTGCTCGAATCGGTCGGCCTGCCGACCGCGGCCATCGCGATCCTGCTGCCGATCGACCGCATCCTCGACACCGTGCGCACGGCGGTGAACGTCGAGGGCGACATGGTCACCAGCGTGATCGTGCAGAAGTACGCGGCCGGCCCGCAGCCGGCCGCGTAGGCCGGGTCAGGCTTCGGCCTTGATGGTGTTGCGGATGATGCCCAGGCCGGTGATCTCGGTTTCCATGACGTCGCCGGGCTTGAGGAATTCCGGCGGCTTGCGGCTGTAGCCGACGCCGGGCGGCGTGCCGGTGGTGATGACGTCGCCCGGCTCGAGCGTCAGGCCGCGCGACAGCTCGGCGATGACCCGCGGGATCTTGAAATACATCTGCTTGTAGCTGCCGTTCTGCTTCTCCACGCCATTCACGCGGCAGATGATGCGCGCGGCGTCGAGGTCGAGGCCGCCGGCGGTGAGCAGCCACGGCCCCATCGGGCCGTGGCCGTCGAGGCTCTTGCCCTTGAACCATTGCCCGCCATGGCGCTTTTGCTGGACGTCGCGGACGGTGGTGTCGTTGTAGGCGGCATAGCCGAAGACGTAATCCATCGCCTTGTCTTCCGGGATGTTGCGCCCCTTGCGGCCGATCACCAGGCACAGTTCGGCCTCCCAGTCGCACATGGTGGAGTTGCTGGCGTCGTAGGGGATGGAGTCGAAGGGGCCGTTCATGGTGTGGACGCCCTTGGTGAAGAACACCGGGTTGTCGGGCAGCTTGGCGACGTTCTTGTCCGCGCGGACGTCCTTGCCTTCCTCGAAGTGTTCGAGGTAGTTCCAGCCCACGGCGTAGATGTTGCTCTGCGGCCGTGGGATGGGCGAAAGCAGCTTCACGTCGTTGACGTCGGGCAGGCCCTTGGCGCCCGCGGCCTTTTCGGCGAGCGCGCGGACCTGGGCGAGGCCCTGGTCGCCGCTGGCGACCAGCGAGAGCATCGAGCCGGCGTCGAAGACGAGCTTGACCTTGCGCTGCTTCGCCTCCGCGCCGACGTCGAGCACGCGCCCGTCGTCGAGCACGATGCCGATGCGGTGGGCCGCTCCGGCCTTCGCGGCGAAGGTGACGAGCCGCAGCCCGGTCCGGCCCGCGAGCGGCGGGATCCGGGAAATCTGCGCCCCCGCCTTCGCCTCCTCGGCATGCGCGCCCGGCGCGGCGGCGAGCAGGCTTCCCAGTGCGGCTGTAGCGCCTGCCTTGAGCAGGTCGCGACGTTGCTGATCCATTGATGGCTCCTCTGTTGTGGGTTGCTTGTCTTATTTTTGGGTGAAGGCCCGCGGCGATTATGTCACCGTTGCAACGGAGCTACCCTCCCGCGATCGGCGGCCAGATCGCCAGCGTCTCGCCGTCCTTGAGGCGCCGCCCATCTCGCTCGGCCGGCGGGACGAAGTTGCCGTCGATGAGCACGAGGTGGCAGGACTTCTGCGGCAGGGCGAAGCGCTCGATCACCTGCTGGATGGTGGTGCCCTCCGGCAGGTCGAGCGCCAGCGCGTTGTTCATTCGCGCTTCGAGCGGCAGGTAGTCCTGCAGCATGGCGAAGAGCTTGAAGGTCACGCGCATGGCGACTCGCTAGGCGGCCTTCTGCGCCGTCGCCAGGTAGGCGGTCATGAACGACGTCGGATCGTCGAGCAGGCGGTCCTTCCAGGCGCCCAGGCTGGCGCGGGTCTGGATCAGGCCGCGCAACGCGCCGACGTGGTCGGTCCAGCCGATGCTGGTGGCGCCGATCAGCACGTCGTGCTTGAACTGCAACGAGAGGTAGCGGTTGGCGGCTTCGTCGAAGAGCTCGACGCCGCTGCCGCCCTCGTCCTTCGGCAGGCCCGGCCAGTGGCCGAAGGAGGTGGAGATCAGGCCCAGGGTGTCGAGCACGTTGATGGCGAGGCTGCCCTGCGACACCGACGCCTCGCCGGCCATGTTGTGCGCGGCGATGCGCGCCTGGTCGGCGGCGTTGGGCTGGATGGCGTTGAGCTCGGGTTGGCCGGAGTGGAAGCCGGGGGCCTCGGTGACATCGCCGGCCGCGTAGATGTCCGGCACGCTGGTGTGCATGTGGCTGTCGACGTGGATGCCGCGCCCGATCTCGATGCCGCTGCCGGCGAGGAAGCCGATGTTGGGACGCACGCCGGCGGCGCAGATGACGAGGTCGGCGGCCAGCGTGGCGCCGGTGTCGAGCTTCACGGCCAGCTCGCCGCCCTTCTGCTCGATGGCGGTGATCGCCGAATTGACATGCACCGCCACGCCCTTCTTCTCGACCCACTGCTTGATCATGGCGCCGGCCTTGGCGGTCATCATGCGCGGCACCATGCGGTCGCCCATCTCGACCACGGTGAGCTTCACGCCGCGGGCGGCGAGCGACTCCATGATGATGCAGCCGATGAATCCGGCGCCGAGCTGCAGCACGCGGGCGCCGGGCCTGGCCTTGGCGGCGATGGCGCGGGCGTCGTCGAGGGTCCAGCAGGTGTGCACGTTGGGCAGGTCCATGCCCGGCACGGGCGGGCGCACCGGGTGCGAGCCCGTGGCAATGAGCAGCCGGTCGTAGGGCAGGCGCTCGCCGCCGTCGAACTCGATCTGCTTCGCGGCCCGGTCGATCTTGACGACGCGGCCGCGGATCAGGTGGATGCCGTGCCTGGCGTAGTGGTCGTGCTCCTTGCGCAGGTGGGTGCCCTCGGCCGCGATGCCGCCGTGGAGGAAATAGGGAATCGCCATGCGCGAATAGGGCGGCTCGGCCTCGTCGCCGATCAGGGCGATCTCGGCGTCGGGCTGCAGGCGACGCAGGGTTTCCGCGGCGACCAGGCCGGTCGGGCCGTTGCCGATGATGATGTGCTTCATGGTTTCTCCGGATGGCTGCGGGGCCGGCAGCGCCGGCCCCGCGATGGTGCCTGCTTACAGCTTGAGGCGACCGAGCGTGTCCTTGGTCGGCACGCCGTTGGCGTCCCAGCCACGGACCTGGTAGTACTCGGGACGCATCTTGTCGATGCCGTTGACCAGGCCCTTGGCGGGGCCGGTCTTGGCCGGCTCGGTCTTGAGACGCGGCGGCAGGTCGTCGTCCTTGGCGGTGAAGCCGGCGGCGTTGTTGAACAGGCGCTCCATGTTGTAGATGCGCTCGCCCACCTCGCCGAGCTTCTCCATGGTCCAGCCGCCCTCGCAGGCCGCGTCGATCTGCGGCTGGATGTCGGCCAGCGACCAGGCAAACGACGTGAAGATGCACAGGCCGGCGGAATCGAACACCGCGGTCGCGTCCTGGAAGGCCTTGACCAGCTCGGCCTTGCCCTCGGTGACCAGCGGGTCGGTCTTGACCGGAATGCCCAGCACCTCGGAGGCGACGGTGTAGCTGCGCAGGTGGCAGGCGCCGCGGTTGGAGGTGGCATAGGTGAGGCCCATGCCCTGGATGCCGCGCGAGTCGTAGGCCGGGAACTCCTGCTTCTTCACCGACATCGACAGCTCGGGCTTGCCGTATTTCTCGCACATGCGCGCCGAACCCAGGCCGAGGATCTTGCCGAAGCCCTCGCCCTTCGCCGTCATCTGCGCCAGCTCGCACAGGGCCTTGGCCGAGCCGAAGGGCGCATCCATGCCGATGTCTTCCTTCTTGAGGATGCCCAGCTCGTAGAGCTCCATTGCCGCGCCGACCGTGGCGCCGAAGGAAATCGGGTCGAAGCCGTCCTCGTTGCAGATCAGGTTGGCGTACTGCAGCGCCTCGAGGTCGCCGACGCCGTTGGCGGCGCCGAGCGCCCAGGCCGCTTCGTACTCGAGGCCGCCGGAGGCGCCCCAGTACTCGGGCTTGTTGACCACGCTGAAGTGGGTCTCGTCGATCTTGGAGATGCGGCCGCAGGCGATGGTGCAGCCGAAGCAGGCGGCGTTGGTGACGAGGTGGCTCTTGCCGTCGGTGGGTCGCTTCTCGGCCATGGCCTCGGCCGATATCTTGCGCGCCTCCTCGAACTGCACGTCGCGGTGGTTGCGCGTGGGCAGCGCGCCCATCTCGTTGATGACGTTCATCAGCACCTGGGTGCCGTAGGTGGGCAGGCCCTGGCCGGTGACGGCATTCTCGGCCAGCACTTTCTTGCCGGCGGCGGCGGCGGCTATGAAGGCCTTCGCGTCCTTGAGGCCGGAGACGCCGAGCGTGCCGCGCACGGCGACGGCCTTGAGGTTCTTCGAGCCCATCACGGTGCCGACGCCCGAGCGGCCGGCGGCGCGGTGCAGGTCGTTGACGATGCAGGCGTACATGACGCCGTTCTCGCCGGCGCGGCCGATGCTGCAGATGCGGACCTGCGGGTCCTGGTGCGCCTTCTTGATGCCTTCCTCGGTCTGCCAGGTGGTCTTGCCCCAGAGGTGCGAAGCGTCCTTGAGCTCGGCCTTGTCGTTCTCGATCGAGAGGTAGACGGGCTTCGGGCTCTTGCCCTCGAAGATGATCATGTCCCAGCCGGCAAATTTGAGTTCGGCGCCGAAGTAGCCGCCCGAGTTGGAGCAGGCGATGGCGCCGGTGAGCGCGCCCTTGGTCACCACCGAGTAGCGGCCGCCGGTCGAAGCCGGCGTGCCGGTGAGCGGGCCGGTGGTCATGATGAGCTTGTTGGCGGGCGACAGCGGATCGACCTTGGGATCGACTTCGGCTACGAAGTACTTGGTCGCGAGGCCGCGCTGGCCGAGGTATTGCTGCGCCCACTCCATGTTGAGGGGTTCGGGCTTGCAGGTGCCGTTGGTCAGGTCAACGCGCAGAACTTTGCGGGTCCATGCCATGGTGTGTCTCCTTCGATCAGGCGCTGGCGCGCGTTGCGTTATCTGTTTTTCCGGCCCAGGCGCGCATCTTGTCGAGTCCGGTCCAATCGGCGTCCACGTAGGTGATGGCACCCGTCGGGCAGGCGGTGGCGCAGGCGGGGTCGCCGCCGCAGAGGTCGCACTTCTGCACCTTGCCGGTATCGGCGACGTAATTGACGGTGCCGAAGGGGCAGGCGATGGTGCACACCTTGCAACCGACGCAGGTCGATTCGTTCACCACCTTGGCGCCGGTGGCGACATCGACGCGGATGGCATCGACGGGGCAGGCGTTGAGGCACCAGGCTTCGGCGCACTGGGTGCAGGTGTAGGGCACCTTGCGTCCCTCATGCTCGAAGTTGAAGATCTTGATGCGCGACTTGGCGGGATTGAACACGCCGTAGTTCTCGTAGGAACACGCCATTTCGCACTGCAGGCAGCCGGTGCATTTGTTGGCGTCTATGTGCAGCGATTTCTGCATAGCCCCTCCTCGTTGATCTTTTTCGGCCGTCGCCGTCCGGCGCCAGCATATGCAAAACATAGCATATAGGCGACGCATGTATCAATCGAATCGATGACCCCATAAGAGCCATGGGGATTGCCGCGACTTCAGGGCCGGCGGCCGAGGATCACCGCGTGGCGGAAGCGCGAGGGCGCATGGGCGAAGACCGCCGAGCCGGCGACGATGAGCCAGAACAGCGCGAAGCGCGCCGAGGCATCGAGGGCCATCCAGGCGACGAGCACGAGTTTGGCGATCATCGCGAGGCCGGAGACCTCGCGCAAATGGCCGGGCTTGTTCCAGGTGTCGAGCGCGAACATCGCCAGCCCGCTGGCGGCGACGGCGGCCGCCGCATTGCCCGTCGCCAGCGGCGCGCCGAGCAGGCCGGCGCCGAGGAGGATCACCGCGACGAGATGCAGGCCGCGCAGCAGCACGTTGAGCCAGCGGCGCCAGATGGGACGCGTGCGGTCGGGATTCGCGGCAGCCATCGTCGGCGCTCGCGTGTCAGAATCGGTTGATGAAGGGCATGGACCGATGATAACCCTCGAGCGCGAGATGTCGGCGAGCCGCGGCGAATTCCTGCACGGCCTGGGGCTGGCGTTTCCGGGGCGCGTCGAGGAGAGCGGCGGCTTGCTGCGCGTCGACGACGGCGCGGCGGCGATGGAGATCGCGCTGACCCCCCTGCCCGACCGCACCATCGCGCTGCTGCGGCTGCCGAACATGAAGGTGCGGATCCGCTTTACGACAGGATCGCGCGAACAGCAGGAAGCGATGCTGGCCCGGATGGACCGGGCGATGCAGCGCGGCGGCGGCTAGCCGCGCCGCGCCGAGACGACGCCCGGCACTTCGCCGATCAGCGCCAGCACCCGCTGCAGCTGGGTCAGGCCGCCAAGCTCGACGGTGAAGCCCATGCGCGCGGCGCCGGCCTTCGACTGCGTCTTCACCGCCGTGACATTGACCTTCTCGCGCGACAGCACTTCGGAGATGTCGCGCAGCAGGCCCTGGCGGTCGCTGGCCTCGACCTCGATGTCGACGGCGTAGAGCAGGTCCTGTTGGGCCCCGCCGCCCCAATCGGCGTCGATCACACGCTCGGGGTTGCGCGCGATCATGTTGCGGAAGTTGGCGCACTCCGTGCGGTGGATGGACACGCCCCTGCCGCGCGTGACGAAACCGGCGATGGCGTCGGGCGGCGCCGGCTTGCAGCAGCGGCCGAGCTGCGTCAGCAGCTTGTCGACGCCGACGATCAGGATCCTGGAGTCGCCGCCGACCTTGCTGCGCTTGGTCTGGATGCCCTCCTCGACCGCGGCCGGCACGACCTCGCCGCGGAAGGCCACCTGGATGTCGCGGCTGGTGACGTCGCCTCGCGCGCTGGCCAGGTAGAGATCGTCGGCATGCTTGTAGCCGAGCTTGTGCGACAGCTCCTCGATATTGGCCTGTGTCTGCCCCTCGCGCTGCAACTCGCGCGCGATGGTGGCGCGGCCCTGCGCCAGCATTTCCTCGGACTCGAGCGCGGCGAACCACGCCTTGACCTTGGCCCGCGCGCGCGCGGTGGCGAGGTAGCCCTGCGCCGGATTGACCCAGTCGCGCGAGGGGCCGCCGCTCTTGGCGGTGACGATCTCGACCCGCTGCCCGCTCTGCAGGGGCGTATTGAGCGGTACCAGGTGGCCGTCGACCTTGGCGCCGCGGCAGCGGTGGCCGAGGTCGGTATGGACGCGGTAGGCGAAGTCGACCGGCGTGGCGCCGGCGGCGAGGTCGATCACGCGTCCCTGCGGCGTCATCACGTAGATGGTGTCGTCGAGCGCGGCGCGCTTGAACTGCTCGACCCAGGCGGCGGAATCGGTGACCTCGTCGCGCCACGACAGCAGCTGGCGCAGCCAGGCGATCTTGTCGTCGTAGGCGCCGTCGGCTTTCGCCGGCGCGCCGGCCTCCTTGTAGCGCCAGTGGGCGGCGACGCCGAGCTCGGCGTGGTGATGCATCTCGTGGGTGCGGATCTGCACCTCGACCGCACGGCCGTCCTCGGCCATCACCGCGGTGTGCAACGAACGGTAGTAGTTGCCCTTGGGATGCGAGATGTAGTCGTCGAACTCGCCGTGGATCGGCTGCCACAGCGCATGCACGATGCCCAGCGCCGTGTAGCAGTCGCGGACCGAGTCGACGACGATGCGCAGCGCGCGCACGTCGTAGACCTCGGAGAAGTCGATGTCCTTGCCGCGCATCTTGCTCCAGATGCTGTAGATGTGCTTGGGCCGGCCGTAGACCTCTGCGTCGGTGATGCCCGACTTCGCCAGCTCGTCCTTGAGCCGCTGCACCGCGGCGGCGATGAAGCCCTCGCGCTCGGCGCGCTTTTCGTCGAGCTGTTTGGCGATGCGCTTGTAGGTCTCGGGCTCGAGGAAGCGGAAGGACAGGTCCTCGAGTTCCCACTTGGTCTGCCAGACGCCGAGCCGGTTGGCCAGCGGCGCGTAGAGCTCGAGGGTCTCGCGCGCGGCCTCGTCGCGTGCGGGCCCCGGCTTGTCGGTGAACCAGCGCAGCGTCTGCGTGCGCGAGGCCAGCCGCAGCAGCACGACGCGGATGTCCTCGGCCATCGCCAGCAGCATCTTGCGCAGAACCTCGGCCTGCGCCCTGACCTCGGCCGCGCCGGCATTCGTGGCATTGGCGGCCGCCTGGGTCAGCGGCCGCAAGCCCTTGAGCCGGTGCAGGCTGCCGACCAGCGCCGCGACGGGAGCGCCGAAGTCCGCCGCCAGTTTCTCGCCGGCATCGGGGAGGAAGTCGTGCGCCGCGAACAGCAGGGCCGCGATGCGCGTGTCGGCATCGAGGCGCAGCGAGGCGACGATCAGCCCCATGCCGACGGCGTGGTCGAGGCAATCCTCGCCGGTGCCGAGCGTGCGGCCGGCATAGACCTCCTCGGCCAGGCGGAAGGCCCCGGTCAGACGGCCGACCGCGTCTTCGCCGAGGTCGGCGGCGAGCTGGCGGAAGACGGCATCGTCGACACCGGATTCGGGCAGGGAATGGACGACGGAAACCATGAGGGAATGAGGATAGGCCTTGGGCTGGTGTTTGCCGCGCGGCCACCGCGACGGCCGGATCATTCTACAAGGAGCCCAGCCCGCTTCCCACAGGCATCCGGCACTTGCTATCCTCACGGTAATTCCGAACAACAAGAACGTCTCTACCGGGAGCCCGATGGATGCAACCGCGCCGCAAGCGAACATCGTCCAACGCGACCGCCGCCGAATGTCTTCCGTGCATCAGGAAAGGCTGACATTCCGGTGGCGATAGAACGCGCGCAGGACGAGTTGCCGGGATACGCGGCCGACGGGCTCGTCGCCTGCCACGCCTGCGACTGCGTGCACCGCATCGTGCCCGTGCCGCCGAAAGGCAAGGCGCTGTGCCGGCGCTGCGGCGCCATCCTCTACCGCAACATGCCGAAGAGCCTCGACCATTCGGCCGCGCTCTACCTCGCGGCGATGATCCTGTTCCTGCTCGCCAACACCTTCCCCTTCGTCGCGCTCCAGTACGGCGACCGCATCGAGCACAGCCGGCTGATATCCGGAGGTCTCGCCCTGTTTCAGGCGGGCATGGGCGAAATCGGCTTTCTCGTGTTGCTGACCAGCGTGGTGTTTCCCTTCCTCACCCTGCTCGGCATGCTGTATCTGTTGCTGGCGCTGCGCTTCGGCATCCGCCCGCGCTGGAAGACGCGCGTCTGGGTCGTGGTCAGGGCGCTGACGCCCTGGAGCCTCATCGGCGTATTCATGCTCGGCCTGCTCGTCTCGGTGGTGAAACTGCAGGACCTGGCGGTGATCGTGCCCGGCGTCGCCTTCTATGCCTTCGTCGGCCTGCTGGTGGTGTCGACGTCCGCGGTCGCCAGTTTCGACCCGGCCGTGCTCTGGAAGCGCATGGGACCGGTAGCGGAACAGGGCCTCCCGCATGGTGCCGCGGACACCGCGGCGGCGATGGGCTACGCCACATGCCACACCTGCGACCTGCTGGTACGACACCCCGCCGCCGGCGACCATTGGGCCTGTCCGCGCTGCGGCAGCGCCGTGCACGGCACGCGCCACCCGGACAGCATCAACCGCACCTGGGCCCTGCTGGCGGCGGCAACGCTGCTTCTCGTGCCGGCGAACCTCCTGCCGGTGATGACCGTTATCCGCTTCGGCCAGGGCGAGCCGAGCACCATTCTGGCCGGCGTCGTGCACCTCATCCAGGATGGCGCCTGGCCATTGGGGCTGCTCGTCCTGTTCGCCAGCTTCGTCGTGCCGCTCAGCAAGATCGCGAGCCTGGTCTTCCTTCTCGTCACCATCCAGCGCGGATCGAACTGGCGCCGGCGCGACCGCACCCTCATCTATCGCATCACGGAAGTGGTCGGCGCCTGGTCGATGGTCGACATCTTCCTGGTCGGCATCCTGGTGGCGCTGGTGCGGATGGACGGGCTGGCGACGGTCTATCCCGGCAGCGGCGCCACCTTCTTCGGCGCGGCCGTGGTGCTGACGATGCTGGCCGCCCACGCCTTCGATCCGCGGCTGATCTGGGACACAGCGGACCCTGGCGAACGTGCCGCCGCCGGCGCGCCGGGAGCGGCGACATGAGCCAGCCCGACATCAGGGAACCCGTGGTGAAGGAACGCAGCGGACCCTCGCTGATCTGGCTGATACCGATCCTCACCGCCGTGCTCGGCGCCTGGCTGGTCTTCAACACCCTGACCGACCGCGGCCCGCTGGTGACCATCACCTTCCGCACGGCCGATGGCATCGAAGTCGACAAGACACGCGTCAAGTACAAGAGCCTGAGCATCGGCCAGGTCGAAGGCGTGCGTTTCAGCCCGGACTTTTCACGGGTGGAAGTGCGCGCCCGGCTCAACAAGGAGGCGGCCCACTTCCTGCGCCGCGACACGCGTTTCTGGGTGGTGCGGCCGACCCTCAGCGCGCGCGGCATCTCCGGCCTCGGCACGCTGCTGTCCGGAACCTACATCGAGATCGAACCCGGCCAGGGCGCGCCGCAGTCCCTGTTCGTCGGCCAGGAGACGCCGCCGGTGGTCAACTCGGAAATGGCCGGCAAGCGCATCACCTTGCTGGCGAGCCAGCTCGGTTCCATAGACCGCGGCTCGCCGCTGCACTACCAGGGCATCATCGCCGGCGAGGTGCTCGGCTACGAAATGGCCAACGACTACCGCAAGGTGTTGATCCACGCCTTCGTCAAGGCGCCGTACGACGCGCTGCTGCGCAGCAACACCCGCTTCTGGGGCAGCAGCGGCATCGACCTCTCCCTGAATTCGGACGGCTTGCGCCTGAAGACGGAATCGGTGCAGGCCCTGTTGTTCGGCGGCATCGCCTTCGACACCCCCGATATCCAGGAAGCCGGCGACGAGAACATCGACGGCCTGGTATTCACGCTGCACGACGACCTCAAGTCGATCAAGGAGAATTCCTACGCAAGCAAGGTCAGGTTCGTGGCGTTCTTCGAGGACTCCGTGCGCGGCCTTGCCATCGGCGCCCCCGTGGAGTTCAAGGGCATCAAGGTCGGCTCGGTCGTCGATGTGCGCCTGGAGCACGACGAACGCAGTGCCGCCTTCCGCATCCCGGTGCTCGTCGACATCGAGCCCGAGCGCATCGTCGGCCGCAGCGAACTCATGAAGCGCGCACCGCAGGAAGCCTTCCAGGCGCTGGTCAAGCGTGGCCTGCGCGCGCGGCTGCAAATGGGCAACCTGGTGACGGGACAACTGTACGTCGACCTCGACATGCAACCGAAGGCGCCGCTGCGGCTCGCCAACGCAGGCCGCACCGAGCCGGAGTTGCCGACCGTGCGCGGCGTCAGCCTCGAACAGGTCATGACCTCGGCGGCGAGCATCATGGAGAAGATCGACCGGGTGGATTTCGTCGCCCTCGGCGCCGACCTCCAGGGCACGCTGCAGGGCGTCAATTCGGTGGTCAACGGGCCGCAGCTGCAAAGCTCGCTCGCCGACCTCGCCGCATCGCTGAAGAGCCTGCGCAAGGTTCTGAGCGCCGTCGACGGCCGCGCCGAGCCGATCGCCGCCAACCTCGAACAGGCGCTGGTCGCGGCGCGCGAGGCCATGGAGAAATCCAAGGCGACGCTGACGCTGGTCGATGGCGTAATCGCCCCCGAAGCGCCGCTGCACTTCCAGGCGATACGGCTGGCGCAGGAACTGGTGCAGACCTCCCGCTCGCTGCGCAGCCTGGTCGAAATGCTGGAGCGCAACCCGCAAGCCCTGCTGCTCGGCAAGACGCCACCGAAGGAACCGTGATGAACGCTCGCCTCGCCGCCATCGCCACGTTCGCCGCCCTTGCCGCCCTGCTCGGCGGGTGTTCCTCGGCCCCGGCCACGCGCTTCTACACGCTCGATCCCGTCGTCGCCTCGCCGTCCGCCGGGCCGCAGGAGTCCGCCGCGCGCGTGGCGAAGCCGCTGACCATCGTCGTCACCGACGTGCGACTGCCGCAGTATCTCGACCGTCCCCAGATCGTCACCCGCGGCAGCGACCAGCGCCTGCGCTTCGCCGAATACGAGCACTGGGGCGGCAACCTGCGCGACGAGATGATCCGCATCCTCGCCGAAAACCTCGGGCGGCTGCTGCCGGGCGATCGCGTGATCGCGGCCCCCCACCCCGTGCCCCTGCAGCCCGACTACCGCCTCGCCCTCGAAGTGCAGCGTTTCGAGCGCGACGCCGACGGCCGCGTCCAGCTCATCGCGCGCTGGTGGCTCACGCGCAGCGCCGACCTCGCGCCGCTGGCCAGCCCCGCGGCCTCGTTCGCGGGCAGCGCCATCGGCGACAGTTCCATCGACGCCCTGGTTCAGTCGATGAGCGCGGTGTATGGCGAACTCGCGCAGGCCATCGCGCGCAGCCTGCCGCCGCGGGAGGCCGCCGGCCAATGAACCCACCCCGCAAGCCTTCGCTGCGCTCGGTTCCCCCCTCATGGGGCAAGAAACACTCGGGGCGGCCCTTCGTGTTTCTCGAGAGATGGGTCAGCGCCGCGCTGCTGTTGCCGCTGGCCTGCCTCGTCGGAGGAGCCAGGGCGCAGGACGGCCGCGCGCTGATGGAGGAATCGCTGCGGCGCCACGCGCCGCCGCCCTATGTCTACGAAGAGCAGGCCCTCGTTCTCAGCGATCGCCAGGGCCAGCTCGGCGTGCGAACCATGCGCTACTACGCGCGGCGTGACGCGGCCGGCAGCCAGAGCCTGCGGGTGATCGAGACGCCGGCGGAATCGAAGGGCAACGCCATCTACGTCGGCCGCGACGCCGCGGATGGCAAGCGCCGCGGCGCCGCACCGTCCGCCCCGGTGTTCGGTTCGAATTTCTCCGTGGCCGATCTGGAGGAAGAGCAGGTGCAGGATTTCCACTACAAGCGCGAAGCCGACCACGACCTCGACCGCGTGCCGCATCATGCGCTGCGCGCCGTTCCCGCCAGCGAAGCCGTCGCCAGCGCGACCAACTATCGCGAGCGGCGCCTCTACCTGCGCAAGGACAACCTGTACATCACGCGCATCGAGTACCGGGACAGGCAGGGACGGCTGGCCAGGCGCCAGACCTTTCGCGATCCGCGGCCGGAGGAATCCGGCGCCTGGCGCGCCAACATGATCCTCATGGAGGATCTGGTGGATGGCCGGCGCAGCCTGCTCAAGACCGAGCGCCGGGCGCATTCGCCGGATTACGTTCCCGCCGACGTCTTCGCCGGATGGCAGGCCAAGCCATGAATGCCGAGTCGCCGACACTGCTGCAGCGCTTCCTGCGGATCGGCATCGCCTACCGGGTGCCGAGCCTGATCTTCCTGCTGGCCGTGAGCCTGGTGGCCGCCCTGGGGCTGTCGCGCATGACCATCGATGCCGGATTCGAGCGCCTCGGCCCGGCGACGGACCCTGCCCGCGAAGCCTACCTCCATGTCGCGCGCGAGTTCGGCTCCGACAACCGGACCTTCATCTACCTGCGCGACGAGCAGCTGTGGTCGCCGGCGAAGCTGCAGGCGCTGGAACAGCTGCACCGCGAGCTGCAGCAGCTGCCCTTCGTCGAGCGCATCGACGACCTGTTCACGGCGCACGGCGTGCGCAGCATCGATGGCCAGTTGCAGGCGCAGGCCCTGCTCGCCGGCGCACCGGAGGATGCCGAGGGGGCGGAGCGGGCCCGGCGTACCGCGCTCGAAACCCCGACCGCGCTGCGCAACATCGTCAGTGCCGACGGCAAGGCCATCGCCATCGGCGTCGCCGTGCGCGAGCGCCACGAAGGGGCCGCCGGCAGCGAGATCAACGAAGCGCTGGAGCGTCTGCTGGCTCCCGCCCGCACGCAGTTCGCGACGGTGGCCCAGGTGGGACCGCCGCGTGTCGAGGCCGAAATCCGCCAGGGCATCGTGCGCGACCTCAGCCTGCTCGTGCCGGCCGCGATCCTGCTTCTGGTCCTCGGCGTGTTCGCCTTCTGCCGCAGCGTTTTCGCCGCCCTCGCCTCGCTTTTCGTCGGCTCGCTGAGCCTGCTGTGGACCTTCGGCCTGATGGGCCATGCCGGCATCCCGCTGAGCATCCTGTCGGCGATGCTGCCTGCCCTGGTGGTGGCGATCGCCGCCACCGAAATCGTCCGCATGGCGTCCGTCGGCGACCAGGGCCCCCAGGCGGTCACGACGGCGGACGAGGCGGCCAGCGGGGCCAGCGCCGCCGGGTCCATGGCGCGCAGCCTCGGCAAGCCGGCCGTGCTGACCCTGTTGATCACCGCGCTCGGCTTCGCCAGCAATGCCTTTTCCGGCATCGGGATCATCCGCGATTTCGCCCTGGCAGCGACCTTCGCCGTCCTCGCCAACGGACTCATCACGGTGCTGCTGGTTCCCATGCTCCATGCGGCGCTCGGCCAGCGCCTGGCGCCGCGGCGACATCTGGCGACGGGCGGCGCCGCCACCCTGGCCCTTCGCGCGCTGGCCTGGCTGCGACACCGTCCCGCCTTGTGGGCACTGGGGATCGTCACGGCCCTGTGCGCGGCAGCCGTGCAGCTGGCCCCGAGCCTGCAGATCAGCAACGAACCGCTGTCCTTCTTCAGTGCCGATCGCCCGCTCGTGCGGGCCGCCGCCGTCATGCACGACGACCTCGCCGGCGTCGGCACCTTCTACATCACGCTGGACGGCAATGCGGAAGGGGCCTTTCGCGATCCGGCCAACCTGCAGCGTCTCGCCGACATACAGGCCTTCATCGCCAAGCAGCAGATCTTCGACCGCAGCCTCTCGCTCGCCGACATGGTGGCGCAGGCGAACCAGGCCTCCGCCAATGGCCGCCCCGACGCCTACCGCGTGCCGCCGTCGCGCAAGCTGGCCGCCCAGTATCTGCTGCTCTACCCGCCCCATGCCCTCGCGCCGTATGTCAGCCACGATTTCCGGCGCGCCAACATCGTCGTGCGCCTCAGCGTGAGCGACTCGTCGACGCTGAACCGTCACGTCCGCGAGTTGCAGCAGGCCGTCACCAGCTACGCCGGACCCGGCATGGCGACGGCGCTCGTCGGCGAGAATTTGCTGATCAACGGCTCCGCCGACAGGCTCCTCACGGGACAGGCCATGGCGCTGGCCGCACTCCTCATCGTCGTGTTCATCATCACTTCGCTGATGTTCACCTCCGTCAAGGGCGGCATCGTCGCCCTGGTGCCGAGCGTGCTCCCGGTCCTCATGATTCTCGGCATCATGCGGGTCCTGGCCATTCCGCTCAACGCCGGTACCGCGCTGGTCGCCATCGTCGCCATCGTCATCGCCCTCGAGGGAACGGTTCGACTGTTCTCGCGCTACAGCGAATTGTGTCGCGGCGCCACCAGCTACGACGAGGCGGTCGTCGCGACGGTGAAGACCGAGGCCGCGGCGATGGTTGCGGTCAGCCTCGCGGTGGCCGCCGGCTTCGGCGTTCTGGCGGTGTCCGAGTTCGCCCTGATCGCGCAGTTCGGCGTGCTCGCCGCCGTCGCCATGCTGGCCTCGATCGTCGTCAATCTGCTGATCACGCCCCTGGTCATGTCGCGCATCCGCCTGGTCGGCCTCTACGAAATCCTCGCCATGTCGATGCAGCGCCAGGCGCTGGAGCACAGCCCGCTGTTCCACGACATGACCCCCTACCAGATCCGCAAGACCATCCTGCTTTCCGAACTGCGCGAGTATCGCGACGGCGATTGCCTCATCGAACAGGGCACCATGGGCCGCAGCATGTACATCGTGGTCGGCGGCCAGCTCGAGGTGGTGCGCCGCGACGGTCCGCGCGAAATCCGCCTCGCCCTGCTCGGCCCCGGCGACGTCTTCGGCGAGATCGGCTTCGTCCACGAGACCTACCGCACCGCCGACGTGCGCGCCCTGGGTGCGGTGTCGGTATTGTGCATAGACCATGAACGCCTGAAGAAAGACCTCGCGCTGTTCCCGCACATCATGTCCAAGCTCAATTTCAACATCAGCGGAATTCTCGGCAAGCGTCTCGCCGAAGTCGTCGACGCCAGCCATTCGCCTGCCGCCAAGACCGGCGAAGATCGCTGAATTCCACCCGTCGGCCGAGGTCGGCCCAATCCTAGAGGAGCAGCGCCCGTGACACGACGCATCACCCATGCATTCGCCTTCCTGCTTTTGGCGCTGAGCCAGGCCGCCGCACACGCCCAACCGAGCCAGGGCGGCTTCGAGGAAGCGCCCGCCCTGAGCGCCGCCGAACTGCTGCCGGCCGACCTGGTCAGGAGCGAGCGGCACACGCTGGCCGAACCGGTGCGGATCGAAGGCTTTCGCGCGATGTTCGACCTGAAGACCGGCCATGGCGAATTCCGCGTCCCGGGCCGGGAACTCGCCTACCTGCGCATCGCGGAACTGCCGGCGGTCGACGCGCTAAGCCGCATCGAACATAGCCAGGTGTTCACGGACTCGCTGGCCAAGGCCGCGAAGGCCCCTCTGGACTTCCTGACCAACGCGGTCAATGCGCCCGACGCGACGGCGGGCAATGTCGCGGCAGGTGCCGGAACCCTGCTGGATAGGCTGGGCATCACCATCCGCTCGACGCTGGAGCGGGTCGGCGACGGCGTCAGCGACATCGCCACCGCCAGGGAGTCGACGGTCGAGACGAGCGACGAGAGCAAGCCGCCGTCGTTCACCAGCGATCCCTTCGGTTACAGCAAGGCCCGCCGTTCCTGGGCGAAAACCGTCGGCGTCGATCCCTACAGCAGCAACCCGGTGCTGCAGCGGCTCCTCGATGAAGCGGCGACGGCCTCCTTCGCCGGCAGCTTCGCGGTGGATACCGCCCTTGGACTGGTGGTCGCACCGGTGAAATTCGCCGTCGGCTTCGACACCGACAGCCGCGACGCCGTCTGGGACCTGTCGCCCGAAGACATCCAGGCACGGCTCGAAAAGCGGCTCGCCGCCATGGGGATCGAAGGGCGCCTGGTCCGCGATCTCTTCCGCAACCCCTGGCTCACGCCGACGCTGCAGACTGCCCTAGTGGCCGCGCTGGAAAAGCTGGAAGGCGCGACGGGCCGTGCCGACGCGGTCGACCTGGCCACGAGACTGCCGGGCGAAGCGCGCCTGCGCGGCCTGATCGAGACCCTGAACCTGCTGGCCGGTCATCATCAGTCGGCCGAACCGATCAGGCATCTGCGCTTCCAGAACCATGTCGCCGTAGGCCACATCGCCGAAGGCAAACTGGTCGCTGCGATCAGCGCGGACTATCTGTCCTGGAACCCCGCCGCGGCCGAGCTTGCCGGCCGGCCGGACCTCCTGGCGGCGCAGCGAACGCTGCTCATTTCCGGCAAGGCGAGCGCCCGCGCCCGCCAGGAGTTCGAAGGCGCCGGATGGAGCTTGACCGAGTCGGCATTGGGCCGCGTCGCACCGACGAAGGTTTCAGCGGCCGGCGGTTCTTGACCGCCCGCCACGAATCCAAGACAATATTCGTTCAGATTTAAACGACTTCCCCCGTCAAAAGCCCGAAACCGATCGGTGAATCAATGCACCTGGACAGTTATCCACACATCACCCACCGAATCGAGTCGCTTTGGGGCACCAAGGAGTGCCGCAACTTCCTGCTCGAGTTGATTTCCGACAGTCGCGACGGCAAACGGCAGGGGTTGCCGCCCGACGTCGCCAAGGAAATCATCCTGGTGCTTCAACACCACGATGCGGAATTTCCGGGCTTCGACGACTCCGCCGAGTTCGTGAAGATGAGTTACCAGTTCATGCCGCGCGAGGTGCCGGTCGCAGCCGCGGCGAACGAGGGCGTGGTCCTGAAGTTGCTCGCGAGAATCTCGGCGTACGGCGTCGCCCTCGTCCTCGCCATCGAGACACTCCGCAAGATCGTCTAGGATTTCCGCCGCAGCGCCGCCGTGGCGAAAGCCCCGGAGCACCGCCTGGTCAGCCGACCCAGTTCCGCGCGTTGCGGAACATGGCCATCCACGGGCTGTATTCCCCCAGCCCTGCCGGATGCCAGGACATCTGCACCGAGCGGAAGACGCGCTCGGGGTGCGGCATCATGATGGTGAAGCGGCCGTCCTGCGTGGTCACGCCGGTGACGCCCTCGGGTGAGCCGTTGGGATTGAACGGGTAGCGGGTCGCCGGCACGCCGCGGTTGTCGACGTAGCGCAGCGCGACCTCGGGGCATGAAGTCGCGCCGAACACCGCACGGCCCTCGCCATGGGAGACCACCACCGGCAGCTTCGAGCCGGCCATGCCGCTGAAGAAGATCGAGGGCGACTTGGGAATTTCGACCATGGCGAAGCGCGCCTCGAACTGCTCGCTGCGATTGCGGTGGAAGGTCGGCCAGGCGCTCGCACCGGGAATGATGGACGCGAGGTTGCTCATCATCTGGCAGCCGTTGCAGACGCCCAATGCGAAGGAGTCGGCGCGCTGGAAGAAGGCGGCGAACTCGTCCTTGAGCTTCGGATGGAACAGGATGGATTTCGCCCAGCCCTGCCCCGCGCCGAGCACGTCGCCGTAGGAAAAGCCGCCGCAGGCGGCGAGCCCCTTGAAGTCGGCCAGATGCACGCGGCCGGCCATCAGGTCGGACATGTGCACATCGACGGCCTCGAAGCCGGCGCGATCGAAGGCGGCGGCCATCTCGACCTCGCCGTTGACGCCCTGCTCCCTGAGAATCGCCATTCTGGGCCGCGCGCCGGCAACAACGAACGGCGCGGCCGGATCGAAGGTGAGTTGCACCGATAGGCCGGGATCGGCCGCGTCGAGGACGGCATCGAACTCCTCCTGCGCGCAGCCCGGGTCGTCGCGCAGCCGCGCGACCTGGAAGCTGACCTCGCCCCAGGCACGCTGCAGCTCGACGCGCTTGACCGCGAACGCCGGCTTGGCGTTGCGCCAGACGCGGATCTCGTCGGCGTCGTTGAGAGTGCCGACGATGTGCGAACAGGCGCCGAGCCCCGCGTCGCGCAGCGTCTGCATCACGGCGGCGCGGTCGGCGCGGCGCACCTGGATCACGGCGCCGAGTTCCTCGTTGAACAGCGCGGCGACCATGCGGTCGCGCATGCGGCCGTCGAGCAGCTCCGGCACGCGCTCGATGCCGTCGACGTCGTTCATCAGCGGGTCGTAGCAGAGCGCGTCGAGATTGAGCGAGACGCCGAGATGGCTGGCGAAGCTCATCTCGCAGACGGTGGCGAAGAGGCCGCCGTCGGCGCGGTCGTGGTAGGCGAGGATCTGCGGCCGCAGCTTCTGGATCGCGGCGAAGAAGGCCTTGAGCAGCGCGGCGTCGGCGTCGGGCGGCACGTCGCCGGAGACGCCATGCACCTGGGCCAGCGCCGAGCCGCCGAGGCGGTTCCTGCCCTGGCCGAGGTCGATGAGGATCAGTTCGGTCTCGCCCTGCTCGTCCGACTGTAACTGCGGCGTCAGGGTGTTACGGATGTCGGCACAAGGCGCGAAGGCCGTGGCGATCAGGGACAGGGGGGCCGTGACCATCTTGTCCTTGCCGCCGTCCTGCCACTTGGTGCGCATCGACAGCGAATCCTTGCCGACCGGGATCGACACGCCCAATTGCGGACAGAACTCGAGCCCGACCGCCTTGACGGTGTCGAACAGCGCTGCGTCTTCAAAGCCGTGGCCGGCCGCCGCCATCCAGTTGGCGGAGAGCTTGACCTTGCCCAGGTCGTCGATCTGCGCCGCGGCGAGGTTGGTGATCGCCTCGCCCACGGCCATGCGGCCCGAGGCCGGCGCGTCGAGCAGCGCGAGCGGCGTGCGTTCGCCCATGGCGAAGCACTCGCCGAGATTCGTGTCGTAACCCATCGCCGTCACGGCGGCGTCCGCCACCGGCACCTGCCACGGACCGACGAACTGGTCGCGCGCGGTGAAGCCGCCGACGGTGCGGTCGCCGATGGTGATGAGGAAGCTCTTGCTCGCGACCGCAGGGAGCCGCATGACGTCGAAAGCGGCCTGCTTGAGGTCGATCCCGCCGAGGTCGAGCGCGGGCATCGTCACCGTCCTGCGCTCGGCCTTGCGGTGCATGCGCGGCGGCTTGCCGAGCAGCACGTCCATCGGCATGTCCACGGGCTTGTTGCCGAAGTGGTCGTCCTTGACGATCAATTGCCGTTCCTCGGTCGCCTCGCCGATCACCGCGTAGGGGCAACGCTCGCGCTCGCACAGCGCCTCGAACTCGGCCAGGCGTTCGGGCGAAATCGCCAGCACGTAGCGCTCCTGCGCCTCGTTGCACCAGATCTCGCGCGGCGCCATGCCGGGTTCCTCGTTGGGCACGGCGCGCAGGTCGAACAGCGCGCCGCGGCCGGCATCGTTGGCCAGCTCGGGCATGGCGTTTGATATGCCGCCGGCGCCGACGTCGTGGATGGCGAGGATGGGATTGTCGTCGCCCATCTGCCAGCAGCGGTCGATGACCTCCTGCGCACGCCGCTGCATCTCCGGGTTGCCGCGCTGCACCGAGGCGAAGTCGAGGTCGGCGGCATTGGTGCCGGTTGTCATCGACGATGCCGCGCCGCCGCCCAGGCCGATCAGCATGCCGGGGCCGCCGAGCTGGATCAGCCTGGTGCCGGCGGGGAAAGCTTGCTTGAAGGCATGGCGGTCGGAAATGTTGCCGACGCCGCCGGCGATCATGATCGGCTTGTGGTAGCCGCGCATCTCGCCGTCGAAAACCTGTTCGAAGGTGCGGAAGTAGCCCGCCAGATTCGGCCTCCCGAACTCGTTGTTGAAGGCGGCCGCCCCGATCGGACCTTCGATCATGATATCCAGCGCCGAGGCGATGCGCTCGGGCTTGCCGTAGTTCGACTCCCACGGCTGCGCGTAGCCGGGGATCTTCAGGTCGGAGACCGAGAAGCCCGAAAGGCCCGCCTTGGGTTTGGAACCGCGGCCGGTGGCACCCTCGTCGCGGATCTCGCCACCCGAGCCGGTGGCCGCGCCGGGGAAAGGCGAAATCGCGGTCGGGTGGTTGTGGGTCTCGACCTTGGCGAGGATGTGGGTCGCATCCTCGACGTAGGCATAGCTGCCATCGGCCTGCGGGTAGAAGCGCCTGATTTGCGCACCCTCGATGACAGAGGCGTTGTCGGAGTAGGCCACGACCGTGCCCTGCGGATGCACCTTGTGCGACTCGCGGATCATGCCGAACAGCGACAGCGGCTGATCCAGGCCGTCGACGGTCCACGAGGCGTTGAAGATCTTGTGGCGGCAGTGCTCGGAATTGGCCTGGGCGAACATCATCAGCTCGACGTCGGTCGGATTGCGGCCGACTTTCGTGAAGTTATCGACCAGGTAGTCGATCTCGTCCTCGGACAGCGCCAGGCCGAGCTCGGAGTTGGCCTTGACCAGCGCAGCACGGCCGCCGGCCAGGATGTCGACCGCGGTCAGCGGCTGGGGGGCGACGTGGTGGAAGAGTTGCTCGGCGGCGGCGATCGAGTCGAGCACCGACTCGGTCATGCGGTCGTGGAGTCGCGCCAGATCGACCTTGCCGGCCGCGCGATAGGCGACGCCGCGCTCGATGCGCTTGATCGCGGCGAAGCCGCAGTTGTGGGCGATGTCGGTCGCCTTCGAGGCCCAGGGCGAGATGGTGCCGAGCCGCGGCGTGACCAGGATCAGCTTCCCCGCGGCTTCCGCCGGCAGCGTCGCGGGAATGCCGAGCAGTTCCTTGAGCCGCGCCAGTTCCTCGCCCGTCAAGGTGCCGTCGGTCTCGACGAAATACCAGTGCTCGGCCGTCAGGGCGCTGCCTGCCTGTTCCTGCAGGCGGGCGAGACGGGAAACGGAAAAGGCGGCCGTGCCGCGAAGCTTGAGAATCTGGGACATGACGGGGATGGCTGGCAGGAGGGAGGCAGGACGAAATTATATCCGCCGCCCCTGCGGTAAAGTGCCCCACCCGCACTCCCGTTTCGCCATGTCGCCACGCCTGCTGTTCGTCATCGTCTTCGTCGAGGGCTACTGTTCCCTCGGCGCGGAGGTCATCGCCCTGCGCCGGCTGATTCCGCACGTCGGCAGTTCCATCGTCGTCACCGCCCCGACCATCGGCTTCTTCCTGCTGGCGCTGGCCCTCGGCTACCACTCGGGCAGCCGCGTCGCCAGGCACTTCCGTGCCGTGGTGGCGCGCAACTTCCTGATCTCGGCCGCGCTGATGGGCGCCGGCCTGTCCGGCAGCGGCGTCGACGCCATTTTCGCCGGCGCGCCGGTCTGGTTCGCCTACCTCGTCTTCATCGGCGGCGTGCTCTGCCCGCTGGCCTGGCTGCTCGGCCAGACCGTGCCCATCCTGACCAACCTGATGCGCGCGCAGCGCAGCGGCGAGGCGGCGGGACGCGCGCTCTACTGGTCCACGCTGGGCAGCTTCCTCGGTTCGGTGACGCTGTCGCTCGGCATGATGCAGCTGTTCGGCGTCTGGTCGGCCGTGCTGCTCGGCACGGCGCTGCTCATTGCCGGCACGGCGCTGATCGAGCGGCCGCGCCCGCTGGCGGCCACCCTGCTCACCGGCGTGGCGGCGCTGGCCCTGGTCGCCAACCTCGGCGACCGCCGGCGGGCCGACACGGCCTACGCCGACTATGCCGTACTCGAAGTGAAGCGCGACGGCATGGTGACGCCGCGGGCCTTCAACGTGAATAACCAGACCGCCTCGCTGATGGACAGCGCGAACCCACCGGCCTACGCGCGCTACGTCGAGCACCTGCGCCACGTCCTGCTCGAGGACCTCGGCTTCAGGGATCGCGACATCCTGGTGCTCGGCGCCGGCGGCTTCACCCTGTCGCATCGCGAGCCGGCGAACCGCTACACCTATGTCGACATCGACCCCGCCATCCGTGCCATCGCCGAACGCGACTTCCTGCGCGAAGCCGCCCGCGGCGAGTTCGTCGTGGCCGACGCGCGCCGCTACGTGGCGGAAACGCAGAAGCGCTACGACGCGGTCGTGGTCGACGTCTACAGCGCCCGCACCTCGATTCCGGGCCACCTGGTGACGCGCGAGTTCTGGCGCGACAGCCGCCGCGCGCTCAAGCCCGGCGGCGTCCTGCTCGCCAACCTGATCCTCGACGGCCGGCTCGCCAGCGACTATGCCCGCAACCTGCTCGCCACCATCGAGTCCGCCTACGGCCGCTGCGCGGTCGAGGTCCTGGCCAAGGCCGTGCCGGTCAGCAACGTCGTGGTCAGCTGCTTCGCCGTCGATGCCGCCGAGCCGGCCCGGCTCTATGTCGACGAGAAGAACCGCGCCGATCTCGATGCCGCCCGCCTGCCTTGAGTTCGGGCGGAATGCCCCCACTTAAAGCGAAGTTTTAATGGAGAACTCCAATGGCTGATAATTCCTGCGACGTCACGGTCGCCGATTTCGACGAGAAGGTGCTGGCTGCCTCCCAGGCCGTCCCCGTCATCGTCGATTTCTGGGCCCCTTGGTGCCAGCCGTGCAAGATCCTCAAGCCCATCCTCGAGAAGCTCGCGGCCGAGTACGGCGGCAAGTTCATCCTGGCCAAGGTCAATTCCGACGAGAACCAGGAACTGTCCGCCCGCTACGGCGTACGAGGCATCCCGGCGGTCAAGGCCTTCGTCGGCGGGCAGATGGTGGACGAATTCACCGGTGCCCTGCCCGAGGGCCAAGTGCGCGACTTCATCGCCGGCCTGATCCCCTCGCCGGCCGAGCCGTTGCGGCAGGAGGCCCTCACCGCCTACGCGGCCGGCGACCTCGCCCAGGCGCGCCAGCTGATGGCCCAAGCCATCAACACCGACCCCACCTACGACACCGCCTACCTCGACTTCGTCGAGCTGTGCCTCGCCGCCAAGGAGGACGACGCGCTCGCCGAGGCGCGCCAGGTGCTCGACCTCGTCGGCGAGCGCGCGCGCGACGCCGGCCGCGTCGAGTCGCTGCGCGCCCGGCTGCAGCTGGCCACCGCCGGCGCTGGCGTCGATGTCGCCGCCCTGCGGGCGCGGATCGACGCCGATCCGGCCGACCTCGACGCGCGTCTGCAGCTGGCCAACGCGCTGGCGGCCGCCACCGACTACCGCGGCGCCTTCGAGCAGCTGCTCGCCATCGTCCGCCAGGACCGCAAGTGGAACGAGGAAGCCGGCCGCAAGACCATGCTGACGCTGTTCACCATGCTCGGCGCCCAGCCGCAGTTCGACGACCTGGTGCGCGAGTTCCGCGTCGCGCTGTCGCGCACCCTCAACTAGCCCGAAGTCAAGTCTTGTCTTGAACGGGGGCGCCAGTAAGGTGCGCCCCTTCCCGCTTCCTGCTTCCCCCTGCCACCCCCCATGCTGCCACCCATCGAACACCGCATTGCCGAGGAACTCGGCGTCCGTCCCCAGCAGGTCTTCGCCACCGTGCAGTTGCTCGACGAGGGTGCCTCCGTCCCCTTCATCGCCCGCTACCGCAAGGAAGTCACCGGCGAGCTCGACGACACCCAGCTGCGCAATCTCGAGGAGCGCCTGACCTACCTGCGCGAGCTGGAAGAACGCCGTGCCGCCGTGCTCGCCTCCATCGACGAGCAGGGCAAGCTCACGCCCGAACTCAGGGCCGAGATCGAGGGCGCCGACACCAAGCAGCGCCTGGAAGACCTCTACCTTCCCTACAAGCCCAGGCGCCGCACCAAGGCGCAGATGGCGCGCGAGGCCGGGCTGGAACCGCTGGCCGACGCGCTGTTCGACGATCCCACGCTAAGCCCGGAAGCCGAGGCGGCCAAATACGTCAACACCGCCACCGAACCGCCGGAGCAGCACGTCCCCGACGTCAAGGCTGCGCTCGACGGCGCCAGGCAGATACTGATGGAGCGCTTCAGCGAAGATGCTGCCCTGCTCGAGAAGCTGCGCGCCTACCTCAACGAGCACGCGCTGATCGTCTCCGCCGTGGTCGAGGGCAAGGAAACCGAAGGGGCGAAGTTCCGCGACTGGTTCGACTACCGCGAAGCCATCGGGGCCATCCCCTCGCACCGCGCGCTGGCGCTGCTGCGCGGGCGCAACGAGGGCATGCTGCGCCTCGCCATCAAGACCGCGCCGGAACTGGAAGATCCCCCGCGCGCGTCGAGCTGCGAAGGCATGGTGGCAACCCATTTCGGCATCCGCGACCAGGGCCGTGCGGCCGACCGCTGGCTGGTCGAGACCGCGCGCTGGGCCTGGATGGTCAAGCTGTCGCTGCATCTCGAGCTCGAGCTGATGAACGCCCTGCGCGAGCGCGCCGAGGAAGAGGCGATCCGCGTCTTCGCCCGCAACCTGCACGACCTGCTGCTGGCCGCGCCGGCCGGCCCGCGCGTGACCATCGGCCTCGACCCGGGCATCCGCACCGGGGTCAAGGTCGCCGTCATCGACGCCACCGGCAAGGTCGTCGACACCGCCGCCATCTTTCCGCACGAGCCGCGCCGCGACTGGGAAGGCGCGCTGGCCACGCTGCGTCATCTTGCGAGCAAACACGGCGCCGAGCTGATCGCCATCGGCAACGGCACCGCCAGCCGCGAAACCGACAAGCTTGCCGCCGAGCTGATGAAGCGCCACCCCGAACTGAAGCTGACCCGCATCGTCGTCTCGGAAGCCGGCGCGTCCATCTATTCGGCGTCCGAACTCGCCGCCCGGGAATTCCCCGACCTCGACGTCACGCTGCGCGGCGCCGTCTCCATCGCCCGCCGCCTGCAGGACCCGCTGGCCGAGCTGGTGAAGATCGATCCCAAGTCCATCGGCGTCGGCCAGTACCAGCACGACGTCAACCAGTCGCGACTGGCCAGGATGCTCGATGCCGTCGTCGAGGACTGCGTGAACTCCGTCGGCGTCGATGCCAACACCGCCAGCGTGCCCTTGCTCACCCGCATCTCCGGCCTCAATTCGACGCTGGCCGCCAACATCGTCGCCTTCCGCGACCAGCACGGCGCCTTCAAGTCACGCGCACAGCTCAAGGAAGTGCCGCGCCTCGGCGACAAGACCTTCGAGCAGGCGGCAGGCTTCCTGCGCATAGCCGGCGGCGACAACCCGCTCGATGCCTCGGCCGTGCACCCCGAGTCCTATCCCGTGGTCGAACGCATCCTCAAGGACGTCGGCAAGGGCATGCGGGAGGTCGTCGGCGACAGCCGCACCTTGCGCGCGCTCGACCCGAAGAAATACGCCGACGCGCGCTTCGGCCTGCCCACGGTGCAGGATATCCTCAAGGAACTGGAAAAGCCGGGCCGCGACCCGCGACCGGAATTCAAGGCGGCATCGTTCAAGGACGGCGTCGAGGAACTCAAGGACCTCGAGCCCGGCATGCGCCTCGAAGGCGTGGTCACCAACGTCACCAACTTCGGCGCCTTCGTCGATATCGGCGTGCATCAGGACGGCCTGGTCCATGTCTCGGCGCTCGCCGACAAGTTCGTCAAGGACCCGCACACGGTGGTCAAGGCCGGCGACGTGGTCAAGGTGAAGGTGCTCGAGGTCGACATCGCGAGGAAGCGCATCGCGCTGACCATGCGCCTCGCCGACGAGGCTGCACCGCGCAAACCGCACGACGCACAGGAGCGCACCAGTGGAAAGGTCGGCGCTGGCGGGACGGCAAACCGCAAGCCGCAGCACCACGCCAGCCCCGCCCCGCGCCGCGAGCCCGAGGCGGCCGGGGCCATGGCCGCGGCCTTCGCCAGGCTCAAGCACTAGGCCCGGCGTAGAATTGTTTGCCGGCATTTCGCCGGGTACTCCGGGAGTCCCGCCGATCATGGCGATGTTCACCGCCCTGATATCCAATGCCGCACTGTTGCTGGCGATGGTATTGATCCTCGACCTTGCTCGCGACGACGCGGACGGCACAGCACGCCGTCTCCCCGCGCCGCTGGCCGGCGCCATCCTCGGCGTGATCGCGATCGGCGCAATGCTCGCGGCCTACAGAGCCGGCCCCGGGCTGATCTTCGACACGCGCTCGGTGCTTTTTGGCGCCTCCGGGCTGTTCTTCGGCCCCGTGCCGACTCTGATCGCCACGGTCATCGCGGCCGCCTACCGGCTGAGCCTCGGCGGTCCCGGCGCGATCGTCGGTGTCGCGTCGATCATCGTCTCGGGCGCGATCGGCATCCTATGGAGCAAACTGCGGCGCGGTCCGCTGGCCAACATCGGCTGGCGCGAGCTTCTCGCCCTCGGCCTGACGATCCATGTCGTGCTGCTCGGAATGTTCGCCGTCATGCTCCCGAGCTCGACCATGACCGTCGCCGGCGTGGCGCTTCCCTTCCTGACCCTCTATCCCCTGGCCACCGTCGCCATCGGCATGCTGATCGCCAACCGCCTCGGCCACGAGCGTACCCGCGCGGCGCTGACCGCCAGCGAGCACCGCTACCGCGCGCTGTTCGACAGCTCGATCACGCCGCTGGTCGTGATGAACCCGGCCGATGGCCGCTTCATCGACTGCAACCCGGCGGCAATCACCGCCTACCGGCTGCCGGACCGCGACGCCGTGCTCGGCCTCACGCCGCTCGACGTGTCCGCTCCGCAACAGCCCGACGGCGAGGATTCGGCGACCGCCGCGACCCGCCACATCGCAGACTGCGTTCGCAACGGCCTGGCGATCTTCGATTGGCGCCACCGGCGCCCCGACGGCGAAATCTGGGACGCCGAAGTGCGCCTGATGAAATTCCGTCAGGAGGAGCGCGACCTGGTGCAGTTCAGCCTCACCGACATCACCGAGTTGCGGCGCGGCGAGGAGGCACGCCGTACGCTCATGCAGGCCATCGAGCAGGCGCCGGCATCGATCGTCATCACCGATATGGACGCCAACATCGAGTACGTCAATCCCGCCTTCAGCCGCGTCACCGGCTACGACCTGGACGAAGTACGGGGAAAAAATCCGCGCATCCTGCAATCGGGCCAGACACCGCCCGAACGCCATGTCGAATTGTGGAACACCATTACCTCGGGCCAGACCTGGTCCGGCGTGCTGCACAACAAGCGCAAGGACGGCAGCTTCTACTGGGAGCAGGCCTATATCGGTCCGGTCTGCGACGAGCGCGGCCGCATCAGCCACTTCGTCGCGGTCAAGGAGAACATCACCGAGCGGATGCTGGCCGAGGAGGAACTGGTGCGCGCCCGTGACGCGGCCGAAGGCGCGACGCGCGCCAAGTCCGCCTTCCTCGCCACCATGTCGCACGAGATCCGCACGCCGCTCACCGGCGTGCTCGGCATGGCGCAGCTTCTGCTGCAGGACGAAGTCAGCGAAAGCGAGCGGCGAGACTATGCCCGCACCATCCTCAACTGCGGCAATAGCCTGCTGACCCTGCTCAACGACATCCTCGACCTGTCGAAGGTCGAGTCCGGGCGGATCGAGCTGGCTGCCGCGCCCTACGCGCCGGGGCAGTTGCTCGAAGAGGTCGCCGACCTCTTCGGCCAGGCCGCCGAGAACAAGGGCGTCGCGCTCGTCGTGGACGCGGTCGATGCCGGCGACACCGACCGGCGTTATGTCGGCGACCCGACGCGCCTGCGGCAGATGCTTTCCAACTATGTCAGCAACGCCATCAAGTTCTCGTCGGCCGGCGCGGTGCATCTCGCCGTCCGGCGCATCGCGCACCCGGACGGCGACGTCCTGCGCTTCTCGGTGCGCGACGAGGGCATCGGCATCCCCCCCGAGCAGCAGGAACTGCTGTTCCGGCCCTTCGTCCAGCTCGACAGTTCCAGCGCGCGCGCCTACGGCGGCAGCGGCCTGGGCCTGTCCATCGTGCGCAGCGTCGCCGAGGTGATGGATGGTTCCGCCGGCTGCGACAGCGTGCCCGGCGCGGGCTCGACCTTCTGGTTCGAAGTACCGGCGCAGACGCTCGCCGCCGGCGTGGAGGCCCGCGCCGCGCCGCGTGGGCCTGCGGACGCGGGGCTCGCCGCAGGCTGGCGCCCCCGGCGGATTCTTCTGGCCGAGGACAATGCCGTCAACCGCAAGGTGGTCGAACTGATGCTGCGCAAGCAGGGCATCGAGGTCATCAGCGCCGAGGACGGCGCCGCCGCGCTGGCGAAGCTGCAGAGCGATGCCGCGCCGCCGGATCTCGTGCTGATGGACTGCCAGATGCCCGTGCTCGACGGCTTCGAGACCACCCGCCGCATCCGCGCCTGGCAGGCGGCGGAGGGCCGCGCCTACCTGCCCATCATCGCGCTGACCGCGAACGCCTTCGAGGAGGACCGGCAGCGCTGCCTCGACGCCGGCATGGACGACTTCATCACCAAGCCACTGAACCTTCCGCGCCTGCTGGCCGCGTTCGACAGCCTGCACCGCACGGCGCCCGGGGCTGCGCAAGCAGCCCGCCCCCTGTATGATCGTCGCCCCGACCGAGGAGAACCGGAAAAATGAATATCGAAAACCTGTCCAAGGAACAGCGCATCCTGCGCGTGCTGCGCAAGGTGCTGGCCAACATCGTCAAGGACGCGACGCCGGCGCCGGGCGAAGCGTCTCCGCTCAGCGAGAGCACCATCCACGACATCCGCGACCTGTTCGGCCTGATCTCCGAGCGCGAGAAGGAACTGGCCGAAGAGGCCGGGATGAACCGCAACGAGAAGCCCTACTACACCGACGAGCCGCCCAACAGCCGCGTCGTGCAGCTGCACCGTCCGCCCAAGGACAAGAAGCCGAACTAGCCCGGCAGCCGGATTCCCGGCGGCATTTCCAGCCCGAAGCTCTCCTGCAGCACGCGCGCCAGTTCGGCACCGTCGGCCAGCGTGCGCGTCGTGACGACATCGCCGCGATCCTCGATCAGCTCTCGGTCGCGCAGGATCAACCGCCGCTGCGGCGTCGGCAGCTGCACCGTCAGCATCCGCACGAAGGGCGAGTCGGGGTGGGTCGAGACGTAGTGGTTGGCGATCGCGTAATCGACGGTGTGTTGCGGCTCCAGCGTGAAGGCGTAGAGGTCGCGCCAGGCGCCATCGCGCCGCGACTGCAGCACCCAGTTCGCCGTGGCGGCCTCCTCGATCACCCGGTAGCTCCACGCGAAATGCCCGACCTCCTCGCCCGCGCCGAAGGGAACAGGCAGCAGCAGGCCCTCGCCGCCGAAACCGACGTCGGCCAGCCAGCGCCCGCCCTCGGCTTCCACCAGCAGCAGCATGTGGGTGCGCGGCAGCACGGCGGTGGTGCGATGGCGCACGCGCGCCGCCAGCCGGGTGACGGCGAAGCCGAACGCGCGCAGCACGGCCGCGAACAGCAGGTTGTGCTCGAAACAATAGCCGCCGCGACGGGCGCCCACCAGCTTGGCCTCGATGCCGACCAGGTCGAGCGCGATCGGGCGGCCCAGCAGGACATCGAGGTTCTCAAAGGGGATGTGCGTCGCATGCGCGAGGTGCAGCGCCTCGAGCGCCCGGCGCGTCGGCGCGATGTCCCCGGCATAGCCGGTGCGGCGCAGGTAGGCGGATAGATCCGTAAGGGTCGGTTCCATGGCGTCGGCCACGAGTATAGCGGGGGCCAACGGGGCCCGGCCCGCCATGCAATTTTGGAATAACGGCTAGCGACGATATCGCATTGATGCCTCATCGGTCGCCGCGTAAGCTCGCTTCGTTTCCGGATTGAGCAAGGGCGAGGCATGGAAGTCTCCTTCAGCAAAGAGGTGCAGCAGTTGCGCCAGGGTGCCGGAGAGACCTTCCACGGCGAGGGGATACTCGCGATCACCAAGGCGCTGCTGCAGTCGGGCGTCGCCTACGTCGGCGGCTACCAGGGCGCGCCGGTGTCGCACCTGCTCGACGTCATGGTCCAGGCCGGGGACACCATGGCCGAGCTCGGCGTGCATGTCGAGGCCTGTTCCAACGAGGCCTCGGCGGCGGCGATGCTCGGCGCCTCGATCCACTACCCCCTGCGCGGTGCCGTCACCTGGAAGTCGGTGGTCGGCACCAACGTCGCCGCCGACGCGCTGTCCAATCTCGCCTCGCCGGGCGTCACCGGTGGCGCGCTGATCGTCGTCGGCGAGGATTACGGCGAAGGCGCCAGCGTCATCCAGGAACGCACCCACGCCTTCGCCATGAAGTCCTCGCTGCTGCTGCTCGACCCGCGGCCGCAGCTGCCGAACATGGTGCGCATGGTCGAGCAGGGCTTCGCGCTGTCCGAGGCCTGCAACACGCCGGCCATCCTGCAGCTGCGCGTGCGCGCCTGCCACGTGCGCGGCAGCTTCGAGTGCCGGGACAATGTCTCGCCGGCCGTGTCGCGCAAGGCGCTGATGGATGATCCGGCGCGCTTCGACTATGAAAAGCTGGCGCATCCGCCCGCAACCTTCCGCCAGGAAAAACTCAAATTCGAACAGCGCCTGCCGGCGGCACGGCGCTTCATCGTCGAGCACGCGCTGAACGAAATCTTCCCGGGCAGGCGCGACGACGTCGGCCTCATCGTCCAGGGCGGCCTGCACAACACGCTGGTGCGCGCACTGCAGCAGTTCGGCCTGGCCGATGCCTTCGGCGATGCAGAATTTCCGATCCTCGCGCTCAATGTCAGCTACCCGCTGGTGCCCGAGCAGATTCGCGACTTCTGTGCCGGCAAGCGCGCCGTGCTGGTGGTCGAGGAAGGCCAGCCCGAGTTCATCGAGCAGGAGATCGCGACGGCGCTGCGGCGCCTCGACCAAGGCAACACCGGCACCGCGATCCACGGCAAGGACCTGCTGCAGATGGCCGGCGAGTACACCGTCGAGGTCATCGCCCAGGGTCTGCTCCGGTTCCTCGCCCGCCATGCCGCAAACGTATCGGTCGCCGGTGCGCAGGACTGGCTCGCCGCCAATGCCGCGCGGCGGAAGAATGTGGCCAGCCAGCTCGCCGCGCCGCTGCCGCCGCGCCCGCCGCAGTTCTGCACCGGCTGCCCCGAGCGGCCGGTGTTCTCGGCGCTGAAGCTCGCCCAGCAGAACGTCGGCCCCGTGCATATCGCGGCCGACATCGGCTGCCACGCCTTTGCCACCTTCGAGCCCTTCGGCTTCGGCCACACCATCCTCGGCTACGGCATGAGCCTGGCCAGCCGCGCCGGCGTCTCGCCCATGCTGAAGCGGCGCGCGCTGGCGGTGATGGGCGACGGCGGCTTCTGGCACAACGGCCTGCTGACCGGGGTCGAGTCGGCACTGTTCAACGACGACGACGCCGTGCTGCTGATCATGAAGAACGGCTACACATCGGCCACCGGCACCCAGGACATCATTTCCACACCGGACGAGGAGGAAAAGGCGGGCGCGCCGGACAAGCGCCTGAGCCTGGTCGATCGCAACCAGACCATCGAAAGGACGCTTGCCGGCATCGGCGTCGCGTGGCTGCGCACCGTGCCGAGCTACGAAGTGAATGCCATGCGGCGCACGCTGGAGGAAGCCTTCACCACAGACTACGCGGGTCTCAAGGTGATCATCGCCGAGGGCGAATGCCAGCTCGAGCGGCAGCGCCGCGTCAAGCCCTGGCTTGCCGGCCTGCTCAAGGCCGGCAAGCGTGTGGTGCGGGTCAGGTACGGCGTCGACGGAGATGTCTGCTCGGGCGACCATTCCTGCATCCGCCTCTCCGGCTGCCCGACGCTGACGCTCGCGGACAGCGGCGACCCGCTCAAGGTCGATCCCGTCGCCACGGTCATCGACGGCTGCGTCGGTTGCGGCCTCTGCGGCGAGAACGCGCATGCCGCGACGCTGTGCCCCTCCTTCTACCGGGCCGAAATCGTGACGAACCCGGGCGTCGGCGAACGTGCGCTCGACGCATTGCGGCGCGGCGTGATCGGCCTGTTCCAGAAGCCATGAATGCCAGGCAACCCGTCACCCTCCTGATAGCGGCGCTCGGCGGCGAAGGCGGCGGCGTGCTGGCCGAGTGGCTGGTCGATCTCGCCACGCGCGCGGGCCACCCGGCGCAGGCCACGTCGATCCCCGGCGTCGCCCAGCGCACGGGGGCCACCACCTATTACGTCGAGATCCATCCGCAATCCTTCGCCGAACTCGGCGGCCGCACGCCGGTGCTGAGCCTCGCGCCCGTTCCGGGCTGCGTGGACCTCATGGTGGCCTCGGAGCTGCTCGAGGCGGTGCGCGCGATCCAGAGCGGCTTCGTCTCGACCGAGCGCACGCGGCTGCTGACCTCGACCCATCGCACGCTGACCACCTTCGAGAAGATGGCGCTCGGCGACGGCCGCTTCGACGATGAACGGCTCCTCGAGGTCGCCGCCGCCAACTGCCGCCAGCTCGCGGCCTTCGACGTCGATGCCACGGCGCGCGAGGCCGGCACCGCGCCGAGCGCGGTGTTGTTAGGCGCCATCGCCGCCAGCAGCGTGCTGCCTTTCGAGCGCGCCGCCTTCGAGGCGGTGATCCGCGCCTCGGGCCGTGGCGTCGAGGCGAGCCTCAGGGGCTTCGCGCTGGCCTTCGAGCGTTGCGCAGCGGCGCTCGGCGCCCCGCCAGCACCTGGATTCCCGGCGGAGCCGGACCTCGTCGAAATCGGCTACGCGCGCGTCGTCGAATTCCAGGACGCCGCCTACGGCGAACTCTATCGGCAGCGCGTCGAGCGGCTGCGCGCGGCAGAACGACAATGCGATCCGCAGGGACGGCATGGCGGCGCGCTGGTGCGCGAAGGCGCGCGCTTCCTCGCGTTGTGGATGGCCTTCGACGACGTCATCCGCGTCGCCGACCTCAAGAGCCGCGCGGCGCGCTTCGCGCGCGTGCGTGCCGATGCCGGCGCCCGGCCCGGCGACCTGCTGCGCATCGCCGACCACCTGAAGCCCGGCCTCGCCGAACTGGCCGGCCTGCTGCCGCCGGCCATAGCGAACCACCTGCTCACCCTGGAAACTCGGCGCCAGCGGGACGGCAAGGCGCCTCTGGCCATTCCGTTGAAGCTGCGTGCCGACGGTCTTGCCGGCTTTTTCGGCTTGCGCCTGCTCGCCGCCCTGCGGCCGCTGCGCCGCCTCGGCCGCAGATACGCCGCGGAGCAGGCACTGATCGAGCGATGGCTCGCCACCGTCGAAAGCGCCGCTGCGCGCGACTGGCAGGCCGCCTTGGAACTCGCACTGTGCGCACGGCTGATCAAGGGCTACGGCGCGACCAACGAGCGTGCCAGGAACAACCTGCGCCACATCCTCGAGCACCTGGCCGCGGCCAAGCCGGAGACGATCCGCGCGGCGCGCGATGCCGCGCTCGCCGACGAAGGCGGTGTCGCATTCGACAAGGCATTGACCGCGGCCGGTGCGCCGCCGCGACCCGTTCCTCCCATTCCCGTTCGCTGGCACGCCCGGAGATCCGCATGACACGCAGCCACACCATCCACTACCGCATCGCCTTCTCGGACTGCGACCCGGCGCAGATCGTCCATTTCGCCAACTACTTCAGGTGGTTCGACACCGCCAGCCGCGAGTTCTTCACGGCCTGCGGCGTGCCGGGCTGGCGCGATACCGAGCGGAAAAGCGGCATCATCGGCACCCCGGTGGTCGACGTGCAGGCCAGGTTCCTCGCCTCGGCCACCTACGGCGAGGACATCGAGATCGAGTCCACGGTGGAACGCTGGGGCAACAAGAGCTTCGTCATGCGCCACGTCGCGCGGCGCGGCGACACCGCCCTGGTCGAGGGCCGCGAGGTGCGCGTCTTCGCCGTCCGCGATCCGGCCGACCCGCTGCGCATCAAGGCCGTGCCGATACCCGAGGACATCAGGGCCGCCTGCTCCTGACCGCGGCGCCGGGCCTTCGCCCCTTGCCCATCGCGACCGGGGCGATTTCATCCCAGGTCGGGCGCTGTCCGATGCGTGTGGCGAGGAAATCGACCAGCGCGCGCACGCGGTGCGGCACGTAGCGGTTGCCGGGGAAAACGGCATGGATGCCCAGTTCCGGCAGCGGGAATTCCGGCAGCAGGATCTCCAGCCAGCCCGCGCGCACCGCCTGCTCGACGATGAAGGTCGGCGCGCGGGTGATGCCCAGCCCGCGCACCGCGGCGTCGAGCAGGGCATCGCCGTTGTTGGCTTCGAGCCTGCCGCCCACCGGGAATGACTGCACCTCGCCGTCGATGACGAAGGACCAGCTCGAGCGCGGCGCCAGCAGGTAGCCGAAGCACTCGTGGCCGGCGAGTTCGCGCGGATGTCGTGGCCGGCCGCGACGGCGCAGGTAGTCGGGCGCGGCGGCGATGACGCCGCGGCTGCCGCCGATCTTGCGCGCGACGTCGCCGGGGTCGAGGCGCCCCGAAACACGGATCGCCAGGTCGTAGCCGCCCTCGATCAGGTTGGCACGGCGGTCGTTGAAATCCAGCTCGAGCGCAACCTGCGGATTGGCCTCCATGAAGTCGCAGAACAACGGCATCAGCTGGCGGATGCCGAAGGAGAACGGCAGCGTCAGGCGGATGTGGCCGCGCGGCGCCTGGCCCTCGTCGGTCAGGCCGCCTTCGGCCGCCTCGACCAGATTGAGAATCTCGCGGCACTGCTCGAGATAGGTTGCGCCGGCCGAGGTCAGGGAGAGGCGTCGCGTGCTGCGCGCGATCAGCTTGGTGCCGAGGTGTGCCTCCAGTCCCGCCACCTGCCGCGTTACCACCGAGCGCGCGACGTCGAGCTGCTGCGCGACGGCCGAGAAGCTGCCCATCTCGGCGACGCGCACGAAAATCCGCATGGCATCAAGTCGGTCCATCGCCTGCCCTCCCTATATTGTTGCCTATATTGCAACAATATATTCCAGATTGTCTCCTAGATGAGACTCCTGCGTCTGCGTACAGTTCGGTCATCCGGTCGGCACGACCTTCTGCGAGCACCGCCATGAACCAGCCTGCTTCCTCATACACCCGCACCGCCATCCTGCTGCACTGGCTGGTGGCGATCGCGCTCGTCGGGGCATTCTCGGTCGGCCTCTACATGCACGAACTGCCGCTGAGCCCGTGGAAGCTGAAGATCTACTCCTGGCACAAGTGGGCCGGCGTCACCATCTTCCTGCTGGTTCTGGCGCGCCTGGCCTGGCGCGCGACACACCGGCCGCCCGCCGCGCCGGCCGGCATGCCGGCCTGGCAGGACAAGGCGGCCCAGGCCGTGCATCTCCTGCTCTATGCCCTGATGGTCGCGATTCCGCTCTCGGGCTGGCTGATGAGTTCCGCCAAGGGCTTCCAGACGGTTTACTTCGGCGTGCTGCCCCTGCCCGACCTGCTGCAGAAGGACGCGGCGCTCGGCGAGACGCTGCAGCGCATCCACATGCTGCTCAACTTCACCATGGCCGCGCTGGTCGCCGGCCACGCCGGTGCCGCCGTCAAGCACCATCTGATCGACCGCGACGACGTGCTGTCGCGCATGCTGCCATTCCTCAGGAAGCCCTGAGCCACCACCCGGAGAACCGCCATGAACAAACTGCACCAATTGTTCGGCCTTGCCGCTGCCGCCGCCATCGCGGCGCCGGCCGCCCACGCAGCCGAATTCAACCAGGTCGCTCCCGAGAAGAGCGCCGTCGCCTTCGTCTTCAAGCAGATGAACGTGCCCATCGACGGCAGCTTCAAGCGCTTCAAGGGAACCCTGAGCTTCGACCCCGCCAGGCCCGCCGCGGGCAAGGCGGAGATCGAGATCGACCTCGCCAGCCTCGACGCCGGGTCGAGCGAGGCCAACGAGGAGGCCGCCGGCAAGCTCTGGTTCAACACCAAGTCCTTCCCGACTGCCCGCTTCGTCTCGACATCGGTCAAGGCGCTCGGCGGCAACCGCTACGAGGTGGCCGGAAAGATGACCATCAAGGGCAAGGCCCTCGACGCCGTCATGCCCGCGACCTTCCGCCAGGACGGCGCCAACGGCGTGTTCGAGGGCAGCTTCATCCTCAAGCGCGCCGACTACGCGATCGGCGAAGGCATGTGGGCCGATTTCGGCACCGTCGCCAACGAAGTGCAAGTCAAGTTCCGGCTGGTCGCCACCGCGGCCGCCAGAAAGTAGTTCCCCGCCGTACCCCCACCCCGACAGACCAGGAGGCCTCCATGAAAAAACTGATCCTCGCCCTTTCCCTTTCCTCCCTCGCCGCCGCCGCAGCCGCCGCGCCCGAGACCTATGCCATCGACGTCTCGCACACGGCGCCGCGCTTCGAGTACAGCCACCTCGGCTACTCGATGCAGATGCACCGTTTCGACAAGACCAGCGGCCAGATCGTCATGGACCGCGCGGCGAAGACCGGCTCGGTGGACGTGACTATCGACGCCAGGTCGGTCAACACCGGTTTCGCGCTGTTCAACGAGCACATCCAAGGCGACGACTATTTCGCCACCGCCAAGTATCCGACCATCACCTTCAAGTCGACGGTCGTGCGTTTCGACGGTGACAGGCCCGCCGCCATCGACGGCGACCTGACGATCAAGGGCGTGACGAAGCCGGTGACGCTGACGGTGACCTCCTTCCAGGCCATGCCGCACCCGATGCTCAAGAAGGACGCCATCGGCGCCAACGCGGTGACGAAGATCAAGCGCTCCGACTTCAACATGGGAAAGAACGCGCCCTACGTCTCCGACGAAGTCACGCTGAGCATCGCCGTCGAAGCCGTCAGGCAGTAAGGAAACGCGCCATGGCCGCCCGCATGCCCGTGATCTTTGTCTCGCACGGCTCCCCCGATGCGCTGCTGCACGCGCACGACGCGGTGGCATGCTGGGGCGAGATCGGCCGCTCGCTGCCCGAGCCCGCGGCGATACTCGCCGTCTCGGCCCACTGGGAAGCGCGCACGCCGACGGCGAGCCTGGCGGGCGCGCCGGCGACCATCCACGACTTCTACGGCTTCCCGCCGGCCCTCTACCGCATGCGCTATCCGGCACCCGGCGCGCCCGCGCTGGCCGAGCGCGCCGTCGCGCTCCTCGCCGGTGCCGGCATCGCGGCCGGCCTGCATCCCGACCGCGGGCTCGATCACGGCGCCTGGGTGCCGCTGTCGGCGATGTTTCCCGAGGCCGACGTGCCGGTGACGCAGCTGTCGCTGCACCACGACGGCGGGCCCGCGGCGCACCTCGCCGTCGGCCGCGCGCTGGCGCCTCTTCGCGACGAACGCGTGCTCATCGTCGCCTCCGGCGCGATCACCCACAACTTCGACTGGATCGACCGCGCGGCCAGGCCGGACGCCGCACCGCGGCCCGAGGCCGTACGCTTCGCCGACTGGGTCGGGGAACGCCTGGCCACGCACGACTCGGCCGCGCTGCTCGACTACCGCGCGGCGCCCCACGGTGCCGCTTCGCATCCGAGCGAGGAGCATTTCCTGCCGCTATTCGCAGCCGTCGGCGCGGCGGGCAACGACGTGCCGCGCCGTCTTCGGCCGAACTTCGCCTATCGCGGACTGGCGATGGATGCCTACGTCTGGGTTGCCGCATAGCAGGCGGCCGTGGCCTGTCAGGGGTCGCCAGTGCCGAATATTCCGATGAAATCCGCCGCGGATTCCACCCGAACGTTGGCCAACATTTCCGAACAATAGTCGGTTAGATGTCGCGCCGCGTAGTCGCCGCAAGGCTACGCATTCTCGATGGTCGCCTCGATGCGTCCTTCCCGGATGGCGTTGACGAAATCCCGGTAGTCCCGCTTGTTCTGGTCGGCATACTCGACGGCGAACTCGCAGATCGCCTCGTCGAAGATCGGATTCGAGCCCATGTAGCCGGCCATCAGCGCCGCATCGCCGGAGCGTGCATGGGCCCGGGCCAGCGCCCGGGCGCACTGCCTGCCGTAGCCCTGCAACAGTTCGACGTCCCAACCTTCGATGACCGCGCTGATCTTGACATCGCGCAGTTGCCGAATATAGAAATGGCGGCCGTTCCTTCCCTCCGTCCAGCCGAGGAACATGTCGCTCGCCGACTGCATCAGACGCTGTCCGGCGACGACGCGCTGGCCATGGTTCTTGTGCAGGCTGCGGCCGGCATAGGGCTCGAGCACCGAAGCCCGCGCTTCCTTTATCTGCAGGAAGAGCGGGTCGTTGTCGGCCGCCATGAACAGCCCGACGAGGCACAGGGTGCCGACGCTGCCCACCCCGACGACCTTGACCGCCAGATCGCAGAAGTGGAAGCGGTCGAACAGCACCCGGATATGCTCGGGCAGCGACTCGCGATAGGCGGCCAACGCCTCGCTGTACTGGGAGGCGGCCCCGGGGGCATCTTCCGCCGACGGATGGAAGATCAGCGGCGGGTTGTCCTTGATCCTCGGCGTGGCCCCGTCGTATTCGGCGAGCTTCGGAAAAATCGCTTCGGAAGCGCTGCTCTCGCGGGCCTTCTGCAGGCGCTTGGCGGCAACCGTCCGGCCTTTCTCGCTGGGAAATGCGGCAAGCACCTGTTCGGCGGTGATCCGGTCGTACCAGACGTCGAGGGCGCGCATCGAGGAGTAGTCGGCCATGTGCTCGCGGTAGGCCCGTGCCGTCGCCGTCGCAACCCGTGCCGCCTCGGTTTCGCTGAGTTCCAGGTGACGTGCGGCGATGACCAGGCTTGCGGTGAGGCGCTTGAGATCCCACTCCCAGGGCGCGGGCAGCGTCTCGTCGAGGTCGTTGATGTCGAAGATCACCTGGCGCTCCGGCGTGGCGAAGCCCCCGAAGTTCATCAGATGGGCGTCGCCGCAGGCCTGCACCCTGAGCCCGGAACTCGGCGTGCCCGCCAGGTCGGCCGCCATGATCGCAGCGGCGCCGCGATAGAAGGCGAACGGCGACTGCGACATTCGCCCGAAACGAATCGGCACCAGATCGGGCAGCCGTCCCTTGTTCGATTCGGTGAGGATTTCAACCGGATCGCGCCGCTTCCTGGGCGGCTTCCAGCCACCCTGCGTTTCGCGCGGCACGGCATCGCGCAAGGCCTTGCCCTGTGCGCGGCGCTCGTCGGCGGATAGCACCTTGGCTTCCCGGGGCCGGGGCACGTTATTCTTTTTCTGCGGGGCCATTTCATCTCCCTTTCCAGCGTATTCGCGTCATGATGACTCTGATCGGACACATCGCCTGCGGGCGGCTCGACGCCGCACCCGAGCAAAAGTCTAGGCCCGCCGTATGAAGCCATCTCTGATCTGCGTCAAACGCGGCACCCAGATGTTCGACTGATGAGCCTTGGCACGCAGGCACCCAGGCACCTCGACGTGAAGCGATCCGGGTTTGCGTCATCGCCCGCGCGATAGCTCGGCGACCAGGGCTTGCACCCGCGGATCGTCCGGCAGGGCCTCGGCCAGTTGGCGTGCATGGCCGAGTGCCGCGCGCGCATCCCCCGTCTCGCGTTCCATTGATATCAGTGTGCCGAGAAGGGTGACATCGTAGGGGTGGCGGCGGTCGGCCTCGCGCAACGCCGCCAGCGCCTCGCCCGGGCGCCCGGCCGAATGGAGCGCGACGGCCCAGACGTAGGCATAGCGGGACCGCTCCGGGGCAAGCCGCGCCGCCTCGGCCAGCGATTTCAAGGCCGCGGCCTTGTCGCCCCTGCGCACCTGGGCCAGGCCCAGCGCATGCAGCAGGTCGGCCGAACGCGGCAGTTTGGCGAGTCCTTCACGCAAGGTCGCCTCGACTTCCTTCTCATGCCCCTGAGTGCGCCAGGCGTCGGCGAGATTGACCCAGGCGGACGCGAACAGCGGGTCGAGCTTCAGCGCCCGCCGGTACGCGGCCACCGCCTCGTCGAAGCGTCCCTGGCGCAGGTAGAGGTTGCCGAGGTTCGTGTTGGCGTTCGGCCAGTCGGCATCCTGGCGCTGCACCTCGATGTATTCGCCCAGGGCGCGGCGATAGGCCTCGCGTTGAGCCTCCGGCATCTGCGCTTCGGCTATGCCCGCCAGGACGCGCGCAGCCTCGATGCGCACGCCCCGTACCGGATCGCCCAGCAGCGGCCCGGCGGCCCGTACGCGGTTGGCGGGATCTGCCGGCTCGATCATCTCCAGCGCGGCGATGCGCACCTCGGGGTCGGCATCGTGCAGCAATTCACGCGCGGTCGTCAGCAGCGGCGCACGCATGTGCGGCACCAGCATCCGGGCGGCGGTCGCACGCACCAGCGGCGGCTGCGCGCCGCTCTGCGCGAGGGCTAGCAGGCCGGGCACCGCCATGGCGCCCTGCGTCATCCCGGCATGCAGCGCCGGGCCGATGCTCGGCCGCTGGCGCCAGCCTTTGCCGTACCAGCCGTCGAGCGCGACGGCCGCCCAAGCGGGCTTCTTGCCGGCATGGCACTGCGTGCAGGCATCGGGGCTGCCGAGTTCCCGCGCCAGGTCGGGGCGCGGCACGCGCAGGCTGTGGTCGTGCCGCGCATCGATCACCATGTAGTTCGTCGTCGGCATGTGGCAGGCCACGCACTGGGCGCCCGCCGTCTCCGCCTTGTGGAAATGGTGCTGTGGGCTGTCGAACGCGGCCGCATCGTGGCAGCGCGTGCAGAGCGCATTGCCTGCCGCCCGCGGCTTCGCGGTGTGTGGTTCGTGGCAGTCCATGCAGGTGACACCCTGCTGAAACATCCTGCTTTGCAGGTAGGAACCCCAGACGTAGACCTCTTCGCGCTGCTGGCCGTCGGCGTAGTAGCTCGGCGGGCTCAGCAGCGCCAGGCGATGGGTGTCGGCCAGCGGCGCGCCGGGCTGATCGCGTTCGGCGAGGGTGCCGCGGCGCGCATGGCACGCGGCGCAGGTGTTGTTGACCGCCGGGTCGGCCGGGCGATCACGCCGCGCGTAGCGCGCGCCGGGCTCCGGAAAGCGCCAGGCCTCGCGCCAGCGGCTGGCCGTGGGAAAGGCGAAGCCCTTGTCGTCGTCGGCCCGGTAGGGCTTGCCGGCGGTCTTCGCCCATTCGGCATGGCGCGATCCCGGGCCATGGCAAGCCTCGCAGGACACGTTCAGTTCGCGCCAGTTCGTGCGGTAGCTGTCGGTCGCCGCATCGTAGCCCTTGCGCAGTCCGGTCGAGTGGCATTCGGCGCATTGCAGGTTCCAGTTCTGGTAGCGCCCGGTCCAGTGCAGCGGATCCTTGTGGCCGATCCTTTCCCCGGCGAGGAGATGGAACCAGCGCTGTCCGCCCGCGGCGCTGGGCCGGCTGTCCCAGGCGATCGAAAGCGCCTGCAGCCGCCCGCCGGGAAACTCGACCAGATACTGCTGCAGCGGCGTCACGCCGAAGACGTACTTGATGGGGAAATCGGCCGGCTTGCCGTCGGCCCCATCGGTATTGACGTAGAAGGTGTCGCCACGCTTGAAAAAGCGCGAAACCACGCCGCGATGGCTGAACGTGGCGTTGCCGAAGTCGCCCAGCACGGTCGCCGCGGTCGGCTCCTGCATGGCCAGGTCGTGGTGCGATCCCCGCCAGGCCTGGGCCTCCTTGGCATGGCAGCCCGCGCACACCTGCCGGCCGACGTAGCTCGAACCCGCCGGCCTGGCGCCCTGCTCGGCGCCTACGGCCGTGCCCCACGCCAGCCACGACGCCAGCCACGACGCCAGCACGGCAGCGATTATCGGGAAGCCGGGGCGACGCATCGACGGCATCGTGCTCAGGCTCCGGTCATTGCCTTGCGGCGCGAGCGAGCCCTTTGAGCGGATTGCCCCGCTACTCTTTCTTCAGCCGTTTCATGCCTTCGATCATCGGGTGCCAGCCGAACACGAGCGACACCATGAAGCCGTCCATGCGCAGGTCGTCGGGCGCCTTGTCGTTGACGGTCGACTTGTAGCCGACGGTGAGGCTCACGTTGTCGTTGATCTGGTAGCCGAGCGTGAGTCCCACGCCGACGTTGTTGAGCCGTGGCCCCGAGACGCCATTGATGGTCGTACGACCGCCGCTGTACCAGGAGGCGTCGACCGCCCCCCATAGATGCTCGGCGAAGTTGCGCGTCAGGTGGGCGTCGAGCTGGTACATCGGATCGGTTTCCTTCGTCTGGCCGACAAAGTCGTTGTTCTTGCCGAAGAGCCATACGGCGGGAAGGAACTCCAGGGTGGTGCGTTGCTGCGGAATCCACGAGCCGAGTTGCCAGATCATGGGCATGCCCAGGCGTCCGTACCAGCGGTTCTGGCCGATATTCAGTTGCTTGCTGTTGTCGTACTCGCCGATCGGCAGCGCCAGGTCGGCGAGCAGGTCGATGGAGAATCCTGGCTCGTAGCGCAGGAGATCCGGGATGTTCTTCTGCGCCTTCGGGCCGAGGATGTTGATATCGAACTCGAGCATCGGGTCGCCGAAGCCGCTGGTCGACTCCTTGGCCGTCCTGCCCGCCACGGTGACGTCGCCCGAGATGCGGCCCATGGGCAGGATGACCGCCGCCATGGCCGAGCGATCGGCCAGGGTGAAGGTGTGTGCATACCCCCCCATGGCCAGTGTTGCGTCGAAGTTCGCTCCCGGCGTTACCGTATGCCCGGCATCGAACGGGTTCGTGTTGCCGCTGATCGAATTGACGATGAGCGGCACGGCGTTCCCGTCCGACAGCGTCTTCCAGTAGAAGCGCGCGGGCATCTGAGCCAGCGCCTGCTGCGGGCAGAGTACGGCCATGGCAAGCACCGCGACGGCGGCCCAGTGCGCCCGGTTGCTTGGGCTCTTCGTGGGGACTGCGTAGTTCATCATGGCTGCGCCTTTCTCGTGATTTGGTCGTCTGGACATCGTCCCGATCGCTCAAGGCTTGGGTTCGGCGAGCATTTCCTTCGGCGGCACGAACTGCCGCTGGTAGATCAGCGGCGGGAAGCCCGGATAGACCGTAACCCGTTGCGGCATGTCCTTTTCCAGGGTATCGAACGGCCCGCGGCTCGGCAGGATCACGTTGTTGGCCTTGACGTAGCTTTCCCAGGCCGCGAGCATGGCCTTCACCTTGTCGGGATGCTGTGCGGCGAGGTCCTTGCGCTCGGCGGGGTCCGCCGCGACGTTGAACAGTTCCCAGTCGCTCTTGCCGTACGGCTTGATCTGCCAGCGCAGCTTCCAGTCGCCCTGCCGCACCGCGCGGCTGCCGAAGACCTCCCAGGCGAGGTAGTCCTGCTCGGTCCGCACCGAGTCCGCCTTGCCGGCGAGCACCGGACCCCACGACTTGCCGATCAGCGGCGGCAGGTCAGGCTGGCTGGCCTTGGGATAGCTGGTGCCGGCGACTTCAAGCAGCGTCGGCATCAGATCGGCCACATGCATCAGCCCGTGGTTGATGCTGCCGGCGGGCCGCTTCACGTTTGGTCCGCTGACGATGAGCGCGTTGCGGATGCCGCCCTCGGCCAGCCAGCCCTTGAACTGGCTGAACGGCGTCATCGACACCTGGGCCCACATCGGGCCATAGCCGACCCAGGATTCCGGGTCGCCCCACGCATTGGGATGGGTCTGCGACCAGTTGATCGCCGCGAAGAGGTTGTCGCGCGAACCCGGGGTACCCGCGATCATCCCGAAAAGGTCGGAGCCCTCGGCGCCGTTGTCGCCGAACACGACGAAGATCGTATTCTCGTACTCGCCGATTTTCTTCAGGTGTTCGATGAGCCGGCCGACGTGGTGGTCCATGTTCTCCACCATGCCGGCGTAGAGTTCCATCTTCTTGCCGAGTATGTAGCGGCTTGCGGGGGCAAGCACGATCGGATCGGGCACAAACCACATGCGTTCAGCAAGCTCGGTGCCGGCCGGCATGATGCCCATCTCGACCTGCCGCTTCAGCCGCTCCTGGCGCACCGCGTCCCAGCCCTTGTCATATTCGCGGTCATGGCGATTGCGCCACTCCTTCGGCAGGTGGAAAGGCTCGTGCGGCGCCTGGTGGGCCACGTAGGCGAAGAAGGGCTTGCCGTCGCCGCGGTTGGCGTCGATGAAGCCGATCAGTTTGTCGGTGTAAGTCTTGGTCGCGTAGTAGTCCTCGGGCAGCTTGGTCAGGTAGCGGCCATCCTCGGTGTAGAGCGACTGCGGCACGGTGGCGGTGATGTTCATCATGTTCCAGTAGCTGCCGCCGCCGTCGAGCAGCGAGAAGTCGCGCTCGAAGCCGCGCGCCGCCGGGATCTGGTCAGGCGCCTTGCCCAGGTGCCACTTGCCGGCCATGTAGGTATGGTACCCGGCACCCTTGAGCAGCTGCGGCAGCGTTGCGACCCGGTGGTTGAGGTTGCCCTCGTAGCCGGGCACGCCCGCCTGATTGGGCGCGATCCACTCGTTCATGTTGCCCAGGCCGTTGAGGTGCGTGTCGACGCCGCTCAGCAGCATCGATCGCGTGGGCGAGCAACTGGCGTGGGTGTAGAAGTTCGTGAATCGGACGCCGTCCTTCGCCAGCGAGTCGAGGTTGGGCGTCTTGATCTCGCCGCCGAAGGAGCCCATGTCGGCGTAGCCGAGGTCGTCGCCGAGGATGATGACGATGTTCGGCCGGCGCGGTGCGTCTGCGGCCGAGACGATGGCGGGTGCGGCGAGCGCCGCAAACATTCCGGCGACGCCAAGCATGGTCAGCAGCCCGTGCCGCTTGCCCGATTTTCCTGCTGTGGCGCACGTCAAGCGCGCGAGCACGGTCTCCATTGCCCACTCCCTAAGCCATGAATTGGAAATAATACCCTGATTGGTCGCGCCATCGCCGCATGTCGACGGATCGTCATTGGGCCAGCCGCATCCGTTTGCCGGTTCAGCGTCGCGGGTGTCGCGCACGACTGATAGACTTCCCTCGACCCTCTCCGGATGGCACGGTTTCACGTCCTTACGGCCACCCTGCGGAGTTTCGGGCCAGTCGTCGGGACCGTCTATCGGAATTCCGCAAAACATGGGAATAATAAAAAACTTAGGGGACATCGTCGAGCCTGCGGTCACGATCGTCGACATCAGCGACCCCACGACCGTCAACGCCGGCATCGAGCTGATCGATCAGGATGCCGTGCAGCTTCAGTCGAAGCCGCTTAGGGCACGGCGCGTGATCGCCCACCTGGAGACTGCCACGGTGATGTTCCATTCGAGCAACCTTCGCCTGCGAACCGCCACCAGCGTCCGCAAGGATTTGCTCGCCTATGTCACGTTCGGCCCGCAAGCGAGGGGGACCGTCAATGGCTTGGCCGTCCGGCCGGGCCTCATGCTGGCCGTCGCGCCCGAAACCGAGGTCAGGTTCGTGGTCGATGCCGGCTGGGAGGCCATCGCCTTCCTCCTGCCGCCGCAGGACATCAGCGCCCATCTGAACGCCCGCCAACGCGAAGGGGCGTTTCATATCCCGCAGGGGGTCGAGACACTGCAGATCGGCGCAGAGGGGGCACGCATGCTCTTCGACTGGGGGAAGCGACTCATCGACGCTGCCGTGCTCGAGCCCGCGCTGTTCGACGGGGGCATGAGCGGGCGGGTCGCCGCCCAGGTCGAGTTGTTCGAGATGCTGCTGGCGACGCTGGACGTGGCCAGGGATTTCGAACCTTCCCGCAGCGACAGAACGCGACAGGCACAGACCCGCATCGTGCAGAGCGCCGAGAACCACGCCCTGTCGCTGGGCGGCTCCGGCATCTACGTGACCGACCTGTGCCGGGTCGCCGGGGTGAGCGAGCGCAGCCTCCAATACGCATTCAAGGAGGTTCTCGGCTTGACGCCGATGGCCTATCTGACCCGGCTCAGGCTGCATCGTGTGCGGCAGGCACTCCTCGCAGCGAATCCGGAATCGACGACCGTCTCGGCCGAGGCGCTGCGCTGGGGCTTCTGGCACTTCGGTGAATTCTCCCGATCCTACAGGGACTGTTTCGGCGAGCTACCGTCGGATACGCTAAGGAACAAGCCCGAGTCACCCGGCAAGCAGCCATAGGCATCGACCGGCAGCATTCCCTGGCGAGGCTTCAGCCATGGTATTTGTGCAGAGATGGCCGCAACGGCCATCGACTGGCCAATAATTTCTGCGTCGGCTCGGCGAAGCGGCAACGCAGTGTCCCCAGCCGCTCGAAGCTGATCTCGATCTCGGCGCCCGGATCGATGAAGTCATCGTGGTCGAGACCGGTGCAATCCGGAATGGTGCCGAACCCCATCACCGATCCGGGCTTGATGGACGTGATGAATCCGAGCCAGGCGAAGACATCCTCCGCCTTGTGAGCGATGTCGGCCGTCGTCCCCCGGTACCGGACCTGCCCGTCGACCGAGACAACGACCTCGAGATCGTACGGATCGCTTATCTCATCCGCCGTGACCAGCCAGGGGCCGAGCTGATTGCCCTTGTCCATGTCCTTCGTCAGGCAAAAGCCGCCGATGAATTCCTGAGCCTGTACGTCACGGGCCGAGACGTCGTTGAAGATGCAGAAGCCCGCCACGGGCTGCCGCGCGTTGCCGTAGACGACGGCCAGTTCGGGCTCGATGTCCAGGCGCGAGGTGTAGAGCGGCCAGGGAATGGTGACGCCGTCGCCGACGATCGAGTTCATGTTGCACTTGTAGTAGGACAAGCGCTCGGGCACACCGGGCGGCGGCGCGGCAGGCCTGGTCAGCAGGGCCTTGGCGAAGGCCTGCAGGATCGGGGCGGTCTGCGGATTGTCCTTTTCGTACTTCATCATGGTTTCCGCAGAGTTCCTGAGATGCCGCGGCGTCAGCCCGAAGTCGAACAGCGCCACGACTTCGATCGGCTCGTGCAGTCGCACGTCCTGCAGGCGCGGCCGCTCGCCCGCGGGCCATGCGCCCAGATGTGCCTCGCCCCAGGCCGCAAGTTCGCGCGCCGCGCGCTCGGTCTCGGGCAGGCCGGTCAGATAGGCGTGGCTGTCTCCCAGGCCGGGCCGGGCGATCCCGCTGCGCTGCTGCAGGATCGCGAACGCGATGGCGCAGTCGGCGATGACGACGCCGAAGCGCGGCTTCGAGTCACCTTGGGAAAAACGGATCAGCTTCATTGGGGTGTTCCTCGTTCATTTCTGCCAGGTCAGAATTCGACCTCGATGCCTTTGGCCTTCGCCACGGCAAGGACCGCGTCGAAGACTTTCGCGTGGTCCCAGGGTGCGTCCGCGCCCTCGTTGCGAAACTCGCGGTAGGCCCGCTCGACGTTCATGTACAGGCGCGCCGGAGCCCGCCACCCGCCGTACGGGCCGAAGTCGATCTTCTTCGACGCCTCCAGGGCGCCCAGCCCCTGCCCGAAGCAACGCCTCGATTCTTCGCGCACGTATTCGAGGTAGGCCTTCATCTCCTTCACGCCCTCGATCCCGCAGACCGGTCCGTGTCCGGGAACGATGACCTCCGGGTCGAGCGCGATGATGAGATCGAGCACCTTGAGCCACTTTTCGTAAGTGCCGTTCCAGCCCATGGGGGTGCACTCGCGGAAGATCACGTCGCCGGCGAACACGACCCTTTCCTTGGGCACATGGATGATCGTGTCACCGATCTGGTGGCACGGCCCCACGTAGATAAGGTGCACTTCCGTGCCGTCGAGGTGCAGGACGTGACGCTCCTCGAACACCGTCGTCGGCAGCACCAGCTTGATGCCGTCGAAGTCGTAGTCCTGCTGCAGCTGTTTGGCGACGGCCAGCACGCCCGGGTGCAGGGCCTTGAGCAGCATCCGCGTGAGGAAGCGATCGGCCCCCTTGAGCAGTTGCTGGGTCTCCTTCGGATCGGCGACTTGCGGCATCAGCTCCCTGACCGTCCGGTGCGCGATGATCTCGGCCCCCTCGAAGAGCTGGTTGCCCCACACATGGTCGCCGTCCTCGTGCGTGTTGACGACGCGCTTGGGCATGCTGCGCCAGACCTTGCCGAACAGCTCGATCATCTTCCGCCCGTGCGGCAGGTCCGACTGCGTGTCGATGACGACGCCGCCGCCCAGGTTGATGAGCCCGGAGTTCGCATCGCACACGCGATTCTTCTCGTTAAGAACCGCAAAGCAGTTCGCACTGACTTGCTGAAGTTTCATGGCGACTCCCGACTCATGTGAAATCCACCGCGTTTCGTCTGCGGTACGGTGCAACCGAGTGAAGCGGCATTGAACCCCTCCATGTTCGTGTAGCGGCGGACCGAAGGCGTGTGCAGTTGATGGACTTTTGTCACGGCACATCGGAGCGAGGCACCTCGTCGGATTGCGGCGGCCACGAAATCGACTTTACCGCTGCATCTCGGGATCGTCGATCGGAATTCCGCAAAGGCGCAAGCATGGTCGAACTGTGGCCATAAGGATTCCCTTCGCACGGTAGTTCGGCCAAAGCAGTCCGAATGATTCCGGGGCTACGCACGGAACTCGTGGATCCGTCGTTGCGCCGCCAAATGCGGTCCGTGCCGTACCGAATTTGGCCAGGTGATGAATAACGCCAGTTGACATGCTAATGCGAATCGTTATCATTCGCTAACAATCACTCAGGAGATCCTGTCATGCCCCGCACTTCTAACAGGCTTACCCAATCCGCCGCGTTCCTTGTGTTATTGCTTTCCGCCGCTTTCCCCGCTCGTGCTGCCGACGATGTCGAGGTCGCCGTCGCAATTCGCGACCACCGCTTCGAGCCCGCAGAGCTGCGTGTGCCGGCCAATCGCAAAGTCAAGCTCCTGGTCGAGAATCACGATGCCACCGCCGAGGAGTTCGAGAGCCACGAACTCAACCGCGAGAAGATTGTTCCCGCCAAGGGCAAGGTGGCCATCTACATCGGCCCCCTCGCCTCGGGACGTTATCCCTTCTATGGCGAGTACCACGACAAGACCGCGCGCGGCGTGGTCGTGGCGGAGTGAGCGCGATGTTCGCATCCGCATTGATCGTATTCCGCGAGACGCTCGAAGCAGCGCTGATCCTCGGCATCCTCGCCGCCGCCACCCGCGGCGTCGCGGGGCGAGGCCGCTGGCTCGGCAGCGGTGTCGCCCTCGGCTTCCTCGGCGCCCTGGTGGTGGCGGGCCTGACGGACCGAATCGCCGGGCTGGCCGACGGCCTTGGCCATGAAATGTTCAACGCCGCGGTTCTGGCGATCGCCGTCGGCATGCTGGCCTGGCACAACATCTGGATGGCGCGCCATGGGCGCGAAATGGCATGCGACGCCAGGCAACTTGGCCGCGCCGTGAGCAGCGGCACGCTGTCGATGACGGCACTGACCATCGCGGTGGCCCTGGCGGTATTGCGCGAAGGCGCCGAGACGGTGTTGTTCATGCAGGGGCTTTTGTCCGACGGCGGCGGCAGCGGTTCGCTGGTCGCGGGCGGCGGAATGGGGCTTGCCGCCGGGGCGGCGGTGGGACTGGCACTGTATGCCGGCATGCTGCGCATCCCCGCCGCCTGGTTCTTCACCGCGACGAGCGGATTGATCCTGCTGCTGGCCGCGACGATGGCGAGCCAGATGGCGCGACAGCTGATGCAGGCCGACGTGCTGCCGAGCCTCGCCGCACCGTTGTGGGACTTGCACACCGTCTTGCCGACGGACTCCGCCATCGGCATCCTGCTGCACTCGCTGGTCGGCTACGAGGCGTCTCCCGCCGGCATCCAGGTGCTTTTCTACGTCACCGCCGCGGCACTGATTCTGGCGGGGATGCTCCGGGTCAACGTGCGCGCGCCGGTTCGATCACCCGACTACCGCTAAGCGACGGGATCCGACTCATGAAACTGCATGCGGCTTTCGTGGTCGCAGGGGTGGTGTTTGCCTGCCAAGGCGCCCTTGCCGGACCTTCCGACTATGTCTATACGCCGACCGTCGAGGCTGGCGAGCGCGAAATCGATTTCAAGATCGGCTCGGCGCGCACCGCCGACGAGCGCGAGAGCGCCGCGAGCCTCGGCTTCGGCTACGGCGTCAATGAACACTGGTTCACCGAGCTTTACGTCAAGTACAAGCAGGAGCCCGGCACGGCGACGTTCTACGACGCTCTCGAGTGGGAAAACAAGTTCCAGCTGACCGAGACCGGCAAGTACCCGCTCGATCTCGGCGTGCTGGTGGAGTTGGAGCGGCCGAAGAATCGCGACGAAGGCTACGAGATGAAGCTCGGCCTTCTCGGGCAGACGGAATTCGGCAAGGTGCAACTCAACGGCAACCTGCTGATCGAGCACCATTACCGTTCGGTCGATGGCGACCCCGCCGAGCTCGGCTATCAGTGGCAGGCCAAGTATCGCTGGAAAAAGGAGTTCGAATTCGGCCTGCAGGGCATGGGCGAAGTGGGTCGCTGGGACGAATGGGCGCCGGCGAGCGAACACACCCACCGCATGGGGCCGGCGGTCTTCGGCAAACTCGGCACCGGCCCGCGGCAGGCCATCGCCTACAACGCGGCGTGGCTGGTAGGCACCGGCCGCGCCGCCGCCGATCACACGCTGCGTGCCCAGGTCGAATTCGAGTTCTGATGCGCCCCGAAACCGAGTCAGAGAGCAATCGCGATGCCCTCTGCAAAGCGGCAATTGACTACCCCGTGCCGTCCTGGCCTGCGGCGGGAAACTCCATCGCGGCCATTTCCCGCAATGCAGCCTCCTCACGAAGAAAGGTCTCCACGGCCCTCGGATCGAATTGGCTGCCCGCCATGCGCAGGATTTCCGCCTTGGCTGCGTCAAACGGAAGTGCCTTGCGGTAAGGGCGATCAAAGGTCATGGCATCGAGGGTGTCGATTACGGCAAAGAGCCTGGCCGCCAGCGGAATTGCGTCACCCTTGAGACCGGCTGGATAGCCCGAGCCGTCGAAACGTTCCTCGTGGCAGAGAACGATGTCCGCCGCCATCGAGAGAAACGGCAGCTTCTGCAGGATGCCATGGCCATTGCGCGGATGCTTGCGCATGATCAGCCATTCATCGTCCGACAGCTTCCCCGGCTTCAGCAGCACCGCATCCGGCACGCCGATCTTGCCGATGTCGTGGAGAAGGCTGCCCCAGTACACCTCTCGAAGGTCGCCGATGTTCTTGTAGTGGTGCGCTGCCAGGAGCAGCGTATGGGACGCGACCCGCTTCGAATGCAGTCCGGTTTCCCGCTCTCGCAAGTCCATGGCTTCGGCTAGCGATTCGACGAACTGCTCATACGGGTCGCTATCCAGGCCGCCGCGACGCTTGCGGGAATTCAGCAGGCAGTGCTCGCAGGTGTGACGGTCGCCTATCCGGGCATATTGGCGTTCGCGGGAAACCGCACCGCATTCCGAACATGCAGCAGCGAAGCTATCCGGTACCGACGAGGGTGAGGTGAACTCTTCCATGCCTCTCCGACTGTCCATGACGCTTACAAGTTCCTGCGCAGAGCGACGCTCGGCCGGACACGGGCTCGATCCTGCGCTGAGAATAGGGGTGACGGTGGCGGCCTTGAAGCTGATGCAATCGCCTTTCTGGCAAAGCTTGCCGCAGGCGAAGCGATCCAGCAGCAGGGTGTCGTCCGTGCACTGCGCGTCGAGGAAGCCCGCTGCCGTCGTGCCGCTTCGCCACGGCGGATTCCGGACAAAAAACGGGCCCGACTGCGCGGGCCCGTCCTGCCGTGCTGCGACCGGATCAGAGGCTGCCGTACTTCTTCAGCAGGCTGACCGCCTCGTCGTAGAGCGCCTTGCCGTTGCCGCCCTTGGCGTTGACGTCCTTCATCCACTCGTCGTCGACCTGGTCGGTCGCCTTGCGCCAGCGCTCGTATTCCGCGGGACTGATGGTGATGAAGGTGCCGCCCTGCTCCTGGGCGAGCTTGCGCGCCGGCCCCTCGGGCGCGTCGAAGACCTTGCCGGCCCACTTCGAGGTCTCGAGGCCGCTGTTGGCGTCGATGACCTTCTTCAGGTCGGCGGGCAGGCTGTCGTACTTGGCCTGGTTCATCACCAGCACAAAGATCGAGTTCGAGGGCTTGGGCTTGCCGGCCGGTACCTCGACGTGGAACTTGGTGATTTCCTGCATCTTCAGCGGGGTCATCACTTCCCAGGGAATCATCGCACCGTCGACCACGCCCTTGGCGATCGACTCCGGCACCTGCGGCGCCGGCATCTGCACCGGCACCATGCCCAGCGCCTGGATCACCTTGCCGCCGATGCGGCTCGGGGCGCGCACCTTGAGACCCTTCAGGTCCTCGAGCGTCTTCGGCCCCACCTTGCCGAAGTGGAGCGTAGCGCCGTCATGCATGTGCATGAAGATGATCTTGGTGCCCTTGAACTCGTCGAGTGCGTTCTTCTGCACATACTCCCACAGCGCCGGGCTGGCGGTGGTGGCGTTCTTGGTCAGGAAGGGGAGTTCGAACGCCTCGGACTTGGTGAAACGGCCGGCCTGGTAGGTCGGCAGGGTCCACACCATATCGGCGACGCCGTCGCGCGCCTGGTCGAAGAGCTGGGGCGGCGTGCCGCCGAGCTGCATGGACGGGTAGATCTGGCACTTGAGGCGGTTGTTCGATTCCTTGGCGATCTTGTCGCACCAGGGCGTGAGCAGGTTCATGTGCTGGTTGGAGTTCGCCGCCAGGAAATGGTGCACCTTGAGGGTGACTTCCTGGGCCATTGCGGCGCCGGCGAAGAGGCTGGTGGCAGCCGCGGTCATGAGTGCGGCGAGTTTGCGGGTTTTCATCTGTGGGTCTCCTCCGTTGAAGTCGTTTATTGGAATGTGTGCACCAGGTACAGCGAGATGATGGGGAAGAACAGCAGCAGCGCGATGCGCATGAAATCGGAGAGCAGGAAGGGCATCACCCCCTTGAAGGTCTCCACCAGCGGCACATCCTTCGCCAGCCGGTTGATGATGTAGACGTTCATGCCGACCGGCGGGTGCACCAGGCCGATCTCGACCACCATCAGCGCGAGGATGCCGAACCAGATCGACTTGTCGGTCGGCGGCATGCCATAGAAGTCGAGGCCCATCACCATCGGGTAGAAGATCGGGATGGTGAGCAGGATCATCGCCAGCGAGTCCATCACGCAGCCGAGCAGCACGTAGATGAGCAGGATCATCACCATCACCAGCATCGGCGACATGCCGCTGTTCCTGACCCAGGTCGCCAGCTCGGTGGGCATCTGCGACACCGCCAGCGCGGTGTTGAGCATGTCGGCGCCGAGCAGCACCAGGAAGATCATCGCGGTGGTCTGCGCCGTGCCGACGATGCTCTCCATCAGGCCCTCGAAGCGCATGCCGCCGGTGATCACGGCGAGGATGCCGCAGGCGGCGGCGCCGACCGCCGCGGCCTCCGTCGGGTTCGCCCAGCCGCCGTAGATGCCGACGATGACGATGACGAAGACCAGCAGCACCGGCAGCACGGCGATGAAGCTCATGAGCTTTTCCTGCCAATTTGTCGCCGGGCCGGCCGGCCCGGCAGCCGGGTTGAGGGTGACGATGATGCGCACCACGATCATGTAGCCGAGCATGGCGATGATGCCGGGCAGCACGGCGGCCATGAACAGCTTGCCGATCGATTCCTGCGTCAGGATGGCGTAGATCACCAGCGGCACCGAGGGCGGGATCATGATGCCCAGCGTGCCGCCGGCCGCCAGCGCACCGGTGGACAGCGCGCCGGAGTAGCCGTAGCGCTTGAGCTCGGGCAGTGTCACCTGACCCATGGTCGCGGCAGTCGCGAGCGAGGAGCCGCAGATCGCGCCGAAGCCGGCGCAGGCGCCGATGGCGGCGATGGCGACGCCGCCCTTGCGGTGGCCGAGGAAGGCCGAGACGAAGCGGAACAGCGCCTTCGACAGGCCGCCGTGGGTGGCGAACTGGCCCATCAGCAGGAACAGCGGGATCACCACCAGGTCGTAATTGGAAAGCCGCGCGTAGGCCAGGTTCTTCAGCGAGTTGAGCAGCGGCAAAGTGTCGCCGACGATGTAGACATAGCCGCCGGCGCCGACCATGAACATGGCGATGCCGATGGGGATGCGCACCACCAGCAGCGCCATGAGGATGCCGAACATCGCGAAGCCCATCGCCATGCCGCTCATGCCGCCGCCCCCGAGCCGCAATCGCAACCGCCCAGGCGTCCGCAGCCGGCCGCATTTGCGGGCGGTCGCATCCCCGCTGCGCGGGGCCCCTGCTCCCTGCTCATGCGGCCCCCTTGTCGGCATTGGCCGCCATGCGCAGCTGGTGCCCGCACATGTAGAAGCCGGCCGCCGCCAGTACGAGGAAGCCCGGCACCATGAAGGCCTGCGGGATCCACACCGGCCAGGCCAGGATCATCGAGGTCTCGCCGGCCTCCTTCACCATCATCGCGCCGGCCCATGAACGCCAGGCGATCAAGGCGCCGAACAGGCCGACCAGCAGCGAGCCGAAGGCGTCCATGCGCCACAGCGTCTTCTGCGGCAGGTTGTGGGTGAAGAAATCGACCTTGATGTCGCCATGACGCAGGTGACAGTACGGGAAGAAGGAGGCGGCGGCGCAGGCCGCGAGCATCTGCAGCACTTCGACGTCACCCGGCACGATGAAGCCGACGGTCTTGCGGCCGACGATGGAAACCACCGACATGATGACCAGGCCGACGAAAATGACGCCGCCGATGATCGCCATCAGCCGCGCCAGGAAATGGATGAACCTGCCCAGCGGTCCGAAGCTGTCATGCAGGGCATAGGGTGTTACCGGTTGCGGTTCTTGCATGCGAGGTCCTTCTTGGGGCGGGGCGGAACGCGCATCGACGGGCCCTCAGCCGACGCTGCGCCATTCTGGCAGGGTCGGCCAACGGGGCAAAGCGATTGTGGGTACTATTAGCTATCGCGTTTTGTTATGGCAAGCCGCCTCACCCGATGAATCTCAAGCAACTCGAATATTTCGTGCATGTCGCCGAACTCGGCAGCTTCAGCAAGGCCGCGCTGATCCTCAACATCGCCCAGCCCGCCCTGTCGCGGCAGGTACGGCTGCTGGAAACCGACCTCCGCGTTTCCCTGCTGATGCGCAATGGCCGCGGCGTCTTGCTGACCGAGGCCGGCCAGCGCCTGTTCGACCACAGCGTGGGCATCCTGCAGCTCATGGCGCGCGTGCGCGAGGACATCGAAAGCACGCGCGGCGAGCCGGCCGGACGCATCGTCGTCGGCCTGCCGCCGAGCATGGGGCGGATACTCACTCTGCCCCTGGTGGAGGGTTTCCGCGCCAGTCTGCCCAAGGCCCGGCTGGCCATCGTCGAGGGACTGTCGGCGCACCTGGTCGAATGGATCTCGACCGGCCGGGTCGATCTGGGACTGCTGCACAATCCGGAACCGAATCCCGCCCTCGACATCATGCCGGTGCTGGACGAACCGCTCGGCCTGGTCAGCCCGGCAGGCGGCGCCAGGAAGAAGGCGCCGGTGACCTTCAGCCAACTGGCGGACCTTCCGCTGATCCTGCCCGAGCGCAGCCACGCCATCCGCAAGCTGCTGGAAACCCAGGCCGCCCTTTCCGGTCACAAGTTGAACGTGGCCCTCGAGGTCTCGAGCGTCCAGTCCATCCTCGAACTGGTGCGCGCCGGCTATGGCCATGCGGTGCTGACGCAGACCGCGCTGGCCGCGTGCACGCAACCCGAAGCCTTCGTCCTGCGTCCCCTGACGGAGCCCCACCTGACCAGCACGCTGTGCCTGGCGGTGTCGGCGCACAAGCCCTCGACGCCCCTGACCAAGCATGTGCTGAAGCTTCTGCGCGAGCTGATCCTGGCCGCTGCCGGCGGCGCCATAACAAAACGCGATAGCTAGTAGTGCGCGTGGCGGCTAGGCACGCTCCGGCCGAGCCGCGAGAATGACGCCGTGACAATACCCACGGCACTCGAATGACCACCAGAATCGTCGGCATCTCGTCGATGGCGACTCGCCAGGTGCTGGCCGAGCTGGCCGGCGCATATCGGCAGCAAAACGATGTCGAAGTCGCCTTCGAGTCGGTGGGCGGCGTGGATGCGGCCAAACGGGTGCAGGCCGGCGAGCCGTTCGACGTGGTTGTTCTCGCGGCCGATGCGATCGACAAGCTGGTCGCCGCCGGGCGCGTTGTTCCGGACAGCCGGGCCGACCTGGTGCGCTCGCCGGTGGCGATCGCGGTGCGCGCAGGCGGCCCGCAACCGGACATCGGCTCGGAAGACGCGCTGCGGCGCGCCGTGCTGTCCGCGCGTACGATAGGCTATTCGACCGGGCCGAGCGGCACGGAACTGCTGAAGCTGTTCGAGCGCTGGGGCGTTGTCGAGGCCGTGCGCGATCGCGTGGTGCAGGCGCCGCCGGGCGTGCCGGTCGCCAGGCTGGCGGCCGACGGCGCGGTCGAACTCGGCTTCCAGCAGTTCAGCGAAATGATGCATGCGCCCGGCATCGCGGTCCTCGGCACCATGCCGCCCGGCTGCGAAATCATCAGCACCTTCACGGCCGGCCTCTGCGTCGCCTCTTCCCAGCCTGCGGCGGGGCGCGACCTGATCGCCTTCATGGCCTCGCCCGCCGCCGCGGATGCCAAGCGCCGCCACGGCATGGAACCGGGCTGACTACCCCTCATTCAGGAGCCCATCGATGATCATCGACATCCACGGCCACTACACCACGGCGCCCAAGGCGCTGGAGGAGTGGCGCAACCGCCAGATCGCCGGCATCAAGGATACGGCGGCGATGCCCAGGGTCGCGGAACTGAATATCAGCGACGACGAGCTGCGCGAGACCATCGAGACCAACCAGCTCAGGAAGATGCAGGAACGCGGCTCCGACCTCACCGTGTTTTCGCCGCGCGCGAGCTTCATGGCCCACCACATCGGCGACTTCAACGTCAGTTCAACCTGGGCGGCGATCTGCAACGAGCTCTGCTTCCGCGTCTCGCGGCTCTTTCCCGACAACTTCATCGGCGCGGCGATGCTGCCGCAGAGCCCCGGCGTGAGTCCTGCGACGTGCATCCCCGAGCTCGAGAAGTGCGTGAAGGAATACGGCTTCGTCGCCATCAACCTCAACCCCGACCCCTCGGGCGGCCACTGGACCTCGCCGCCGCTGACCGACCGCCACTGGTACCCGATCTACGAGAAGATGGTCGAGCACGGCATCCCGGCGATGGTCCACGTCTCGACCTCGTGCAACGCCTGCTTCCACACCACCGGCGCGCACTATATCAACGCCGACACCACGGCCTTCATGCAGCTGATCCAGGGCGACCTGTTCAAGGATTTTCCGGACCTCAAGTTCATCATCCCCCACGGCGGCGGCGCCGCACCCTACCACTGGGGCCGCTACCGCGGCCTGGCACAGGAGCTGAAGAAGCCGCTGCTGAAGGACCACCTGCTGAACAACGTGTTCTTCGACACCTGCGTCTACCACCAGCCGGGCATCGACCTGCTGACCAAGGTCATCCCGGTGGACAACATCCTGTTCGCCTCGGAGATGATCGGCGCCGTGAAGGGCATCGATCCCGAGACCGGCCACAATTTCGACGACACCAAGCGCTACATCGAGGCGACGCTGAACCTCAGCCCCGAGGATCGCCACAAGGTCTACGAAGGCAATGCGCGCCGCGTCTATCCGCGGCTGGATGCCGCGCTGAAGAAAAAGGGGAAATGAGATGTACGAACTGGGCGTCGTCTATCGCAACATCCAGCGCACCGACGCGGCCGTCGCCACCGCGCTCGCGCGCTTCGGAACAGCCACCGTGCACGAGGCCATGGGCCGCGTCGGCCTGCTGCAGCCCACCATGCGGCCGATCTACGCCGGTGCGCAGGTGTCGGGCACCGCGGTCACCGTGCTGCTGCATCCGGGCGACAACTGGATGATGCACGTCGTCGCCGAGCAGATCCGCCCCGGCGACATCGTCGTCGCCGCAATCAGCGCGCCCTGCAGCGACGGCTATTTCGGCGACCTGCTGGCCACTTCGTTCAAGGCCCGCGGTGCCCGCGCGCTGATCATCGACGCCGGCGTGCGCGACATCAAGACGCTGGCCGAGATGGACTTCCCGGTGTGGAGCAAATGCATCAGCGCCAAGGGCACCATCAAGGCGACGCTGGGCTCGGTGAACATCCCCGTGGTCTGCGCCGGGGCGCTCGTCCATCCCGGCGACGTCATCGTCGCCGACGACGATGGTGTGGTCTGCGTGCCGCGCGCGATGGCCGCGGCGACGCTCGATGCCGCCACGAAGCGCGAGGCCAACGAGGTCGCCAAGCGCGAGAAGTTCGCCGCCGGCGTGCTCGGCCTGGACATGTACAACATGCGCGAGCCGCTCGAGAAGGCCGGCCTCAAGTACATCGACTGAACCATGGAATTCACCAAGACTCCCGGCTGGCTCGACTGGTACGCAGGTCCGACCAGGCCCCGCTTCAAGCTGCCGCCGGGCAGTGTCGACGCCCACTGCCACGTCTTCGGCCCCGGCGCCGTCTTCCCCTACGCGGCCGAGCGCAAGTACACGCCCTGCGACGCATCGAAGGAACAGCTGTTCGCGCTGCGCGACCACCTCGGCTTCGCCCGCAACGTCATCGTCCAGGCGACCTGCCACGGCGCCGACAACCGTGCGCTGGTCGATGCCTGCCGCGCGAGTCAGGGACGCGCACGCGGCGTCGCCACCGTGCGCCGCAGCGTCACCAACGCCGAACTGGGTGAGCTGCACACTGCCGGCGTCCGTGGCGTGCGCTTCAACTTCGTCAAGCGCCTGGTCGACTTCACCCCCAGGGACGAGCTGCTGGAGATCGCCGGTCGCATCGCGCCGCTCGGCTGGCACGTCGTGGTCTACTTCGAGGCGGCCGACCTGCCCGAGCTGTGGGATTTCTTCACCGCGCTGCCGACCACCGTGGTGGTCGACCACATGGGCCGCCCCGACGTAAAGCAGCCCGTAGCCGGCCCCGAGTTCGAACTGCTCATCAGGCTGCTGCGCGAGCACCCGAACGTCTGGTCCAAGGTCAGCTGCCCCGAACGCCTGTCCGTGTCGGGTCCGCCGGCGTTGAACGGCGAGCAGGCCGCCTACCGCGACGTCGTGCCCTTCGCCCGCCGCCTGGTCGAGACCTTCCCCGACCGCGTGCTCTGGGGCACCGACTGGCCGCACCCCAACCTCAAGGACCACATGCCCGACGACGGCCTGCTGGTGGACTTCATCCCGCACATCGCCACCACGCCCGACCTGCAGCGCAAGCTGCTGGTGGACAACCCGATGCGCCTCTACTGGCCGGAGGAGTGCTGACCGTGGCTCTCGAAAAACCCTACAAGGACGTGCCCGGCACGACCATCTTCGACGCCGAGCAGTCGCGCCTGGGCTACTGGCTCAACCAGTTCTGCGTCTCGCTGATGAAGCCGGAGAACCGCGCGCGCTTCAAGGCGAACGAGCGCGCCTATCTCGACGAATGGGCGATGACGGAGGAACAGAAGCAGGCGGTGATGGCACGCGACCTCAACCGCTGCATCGCGCTCGGCGGCAACATCTACTTCCTCGCGCGCATCGGCGCCACCGACGGCAAGACCTACCAACAGATGGCCGGCAGCATGACCGGCATGAGCGAGGAGGAGTACCGCGACATGATGCTGCGCGGCGGCCGCTCGATCGAAGGCAACCGCCACTTCGGCGAGAACGGCGACGCCCAGCCGCACCGCCAGCCGCAGGGCAAGGCGGGCAGGGTCGTGCGCGGTGAGGAGGCATAGGATGAAACTCGCCACAGAATTCGGAGTGGTGCGTAATCGGGACGGCGGGGTGCTCTGCTCCGCTCATGTCCTCCGGCGTCGGCCTTTGGCCACCGCCTCCCCCTTTACTTCGCTGCGCAGGGCACCCCACCGTCCCGATCAGGTGCCGCCGTGGCTATTTGACGAGCCCAACGCAAAGGCGGGTCCTGCCTATGGCGGCGGGTGGCCGACGCAGCGAAGTAAAGGAGGAGGGGCGGGCGCAGCCCGGCCCGGAGGACATGAGCAGCGTCGGCCACCCGCCGCCATAGGCACGCTCAGGCCCCCAGCAAACACCGCATTTCATCCGTCGCACCCACCGCGTGGCGGAGAGGAAGACTGACATGGCACGCATCACCGCATCGGTCTACACCTCGCACGTGCCCGCCATCGGCGTGGCGATGGACCTCGGCAAGACCGGCGAACCCTACTGGCAGCCCCTGTTCTCCGGCTACGAGAAGTCGCGGCAGTGGATGAAGGACAACACGCCCGACGTCATCTTCCTCGTCTACAACGACCACGCCACCGCCTTCAGCCTCGAGATCATCCCGACCTTCGCCATCGGCTGCGGAGCCGTGTTCAAGCCCGCCGACGAGGGCTGGGGCCGGCGCCCGGTGCCGGTGGTCAGGGGCCACCCGGAACTCGCTGCGCACATCGCGCAGTCGGTGATCCAGGACGACTTCGACCTCACCATCGTCAACCGCATGGAGGTCGACCATGGCCTCACCGTGCCGCTGTCGCTGATGTTCGGCCAGACCGAAGCCTGGCCCTGCGCGGTGATCCCCTTCGCCGTCAACGTCGTGCAGTACCCGGTGCCTTCGGGCCGACGCTGCTACAACCTCGGCCGCGCGATCCGCAGGGCCGTCGAGAGCTTCGACCGTCCGCTCAAGGTTCAGGTCTGGGGCACCGGCGGCATGAGCCATCAGCTGCAGGGGCCGCGCGCCGGCCTCATCAACCGCGAGTGGGATACCGCCTTCCTCGACCGGCTGATCGCCGACCCCGAAAGCCTGGCGCAGATGCCGCACATCGACTACGTGCGCGAGGCCGGTTCGGAGGGCATCGAGCTGGTGATGTGGCTGATCGCGCGCGGCGCCATGGGCGACGCGGCAGGACCCGGCACGCCGCGCGTCGCGCACCGCTTCTACCACGTCCCCGCCTCCAACACCGCGGTGGGCCACCTGATCCTGGAGAACACATGAAGAACATCAAGGTCGCGCTGGCCGGAGCCGGCGCCTTCGGCATCAAGCACCTCGAAGCGACCCAGAAGATCGACGGCGTCGAAGTCGTGTCTCTGGTCAGCCGCGAGCTCGACAAGACGAAGGAGGTCGCGGCGAAGTTCGGCATTGCCCACGTGACCACCGACCTCGCCGACAGCCTGGCGCTGAAGGAAGTGGATGCCGTGATCCTGTGCACGCCGACGCAGATGCACGCGGCGCAGGCAATCGCTTGCATGATGGCCGGCAAGCATGTGCAGGTCGAGATCCCGCTGGCCGACAGCCTCGCCGACGCGGAGGCCGTGGCGGCTCTCCAACACAAGACCGGGCGGATCGCGATGTGCGGCCACACGCGCCGCTTCAACCCGAGCCACCAGTGGCTGCACAAGAAGCTCGCCGCCGGCGAGCTGGCAATCCAGCAGATGGACGTGCAGACCTACTTCTTCCGCCGCAGCAACATGAACGCACTGGGCCAGCCGCGCTCCTGGACCGACCATCTCCTGTGGCACCACGCCGCGCATACCGTCGACCTCTTCGCCTGGCAGACCGGCGGCGAGATCGTCGCCGCCAACGCCATCCAGGGCCCGATCCACCCGACGCTGGGCATCGCCATGGACATGTCGATCCAGTTGAAGTGCAGCACCGGCGCCATCTGCACCCTGTCGCTGTCCTTCAACAACGACGGCCCGCTCGGCACCTTCTTCCGCTACATCTGCGACAACGGCACGTACATCGCGCGCTACGACGACCTCGTCAACAGCAAGGAGGAGAAGATCGACGTCTCGCAGGTCGACGTCTCGATGAACGGCATCGAACTGCAGGACCGCGAGTTCTTCGCCGCCATCCGCGAGGGCCGCGAGCCCAACGCCAGCGTCGCCCAGGTGCTGCCGTGCTACCGCACGCTGCATCAGCTCGAGCAGCAGCTCAAGGCATAGGCGGCCGATCATGAACACCACCCGGCAGAAGCGCGAGATTCCCGGCACCGTCCCCTTCGACGGCACCCAGGCACGCAAGGGCTACGCCCTCAACAAGATGTGCTTTTCCTTCAACTCGGCAGCGAACCGCGAGGAGTTTCTGCGCGACGAGGACGCCTACTGCGCGCAATACGGCCTCAACGAAGAGCAGCGCGAGGCGATCCGTAACCGCAACGTGCTGCAACTGATCGCGGCCGGCGGCAACGCCTATTACCTGGCCAAGTTCGCCGGCATCTTCGGCCTCGACATGCAGGACATCGGCGCCCAGCAGACGGGCGTGAGCAAGGACGAATTCAGGGCCAAGCTCGTCAAGGCAGGAGAATAATGGCCCCCCACGCTCACAGTCGTTCGCTGCCCCCCACGGGGGGGCGCATGCCCCCTTGGGGCGGCCCTACGGAGGCATAGCCATGGCGAAGATCATCGGTGCCGTCACCACCTCCCACGTGCCCGCGATCGGCGGCGCGATCCACAGGAAGAAGCAGCAGGACCCCTACTGGAAACCCTTCTTCGACGGCTTCCCGCCCGTGCGCGACTGGCTGGCGAAGGTAAAGCCCGACATCGCCATCGTCTTCTACAACGACCACGGCCTCAACTTCTTCCTCGACAAGATGCCGACCTTCGCCGTCGGCGCGGCCCCCGAATACCAGAACGCCGACGAGGGCTGGGGCATCCCGACCCTGCCGCCCTACAAGGGCGACCTCGACCTGTCGTGGCATTTGATCGAGTCGCTGGTCGGCGAGGAATTCGACCTCACCACCTGCCAGGAGATGCTGGTCGATCACGCCTTCACCGTGCCGCTGGAACTGCTGTGGCCCGGTAGCTGCCCCGTACGCACGGTGCCGATCTGCATCAACACCGTGCAGTTCCCGCTGCCCTCGGCCGCGCGCTGCTACAAGCTGGGCCAGGCCGTCGGCCGCGCCGTCGAGGCCTGGGACGCCGACGCCCGCGTGGTGGTGCTCGGCACTGGCGGCCTCTCGCACCAGCTCGACGGCCAGCGCGCCGGCTTCATCAACAAGGAATTCGACCAGATGTTCATGGAGAAGCTGGCCAGCGATCCGCTGTGGGCGACGCGCTACTCCATCCTCGACCTGGTCGAGCTCACCGGCACCCAGGGCGTGGAACTGGTGATGTGGCTGGCCGCGCGCGGCGCGCTGCTCGGCGACGTCACCACGCTGCATTCCAACTACCACATCCCCATCTCCAACACGGCGTCCGGCCTGATGCTGATGGAGAATGCCTGAGCCCGACCGGGCGTTGAGCGAGCCCCGCGGCTGGGCCCGCCACGCACCGGCGCTGCGCCACCGCAATTTCCGCCGCTATTTCGCCGGCCAGGCGGTGTCGGTGCTGGGAAGCTGGATCCAGACGGTGGCGATGAGCTGGGTGGTCTACCGCCTCACCGGCTCGGCCGCCCTGCTTGGCCTCACCGCCTTCCTGTCGCAGGCGCCGCAACTGCTGATCTCGCCGCTGGCCGGGGTGTGGATCGACCGCCACGACCGCCGCCGCATGCTGCTCGCGGTACAGGGCCTGAACATGGTGCAGGCCCTGGCCCTCGCCGGCCTGGCCTTCGCCGGCGCACTGCAGCCCTGGCACCTCGTCGCGCTGGCCGCCGTGCAGGGCGTGCTCAACAGCTTCGACACGCCGCTGCGGCAGTCGCTGCTCGCCAATCTCGTCGCCGACCGCCGCGACCTGCAAAGCGCGGTGGCCCTCAACGCCTCGGTGTTTACCGCCGGCCGCTTCGTCGGCCCGCCGGTCGCCGGCCTGCTGCTGGGGCTGACCTCCGAGGCCATCTGCTTCGCGCTCAACGCCCTGTCCTACCTCGCCCTGGTCGCGGCGGTGCTGACGATGGACCTCGGCGACACGCGGCAGCACGCCGCCCGGGCCACCTCGATGGCAGCGGCGTTGCGCGCGGGCTTCGCTTTCGCCTGGGCGACGCCGCCGATACGCACCGTGCTGGTTTCGCTGGCGATCCTCAACGCCACGGCATCGTCCGCCATCGTGCTGATGCCGATCTTCGCCAAGGAGATATTCCTCGGCGATGCCAGCACCCTCGGCTGGCTGCTCGGCGCCGCCGGGGCCGGCGCGGTGTCGGCGACGGCGCTGCTCGCCGGCCACCGCCCGCTGGAACGCATCGCGCGCCTGGTGTGGATGGGCTGGATCATCGGCGGCGCCGGCCTGGCTGGCCTGTGCCTCGTTCAGCGCATGGAACTGGCGCTGCCGATGATGTTCCTGCTCGGTGCCGGCATCGCCATGACCAACGTCTCGACCAACGCGCTGCTGCAGAGCCTGACGCCGGACACCCTGCGCGGCCGCGTCATCTCGCTGTTCGCCGCGCTGCGCTTCGGCATGGATGCGGTGGGCGGCCTCTTCGCCGGACTGATCGCGCACCGCCTCGGGCCGGTGGCGACCGTGATGATCGAGGCGGTGCTGCTGGTCGCGGCGCTGATCTGGCTGGCGCCACGCCTCAGGGCATTGCGCCGCCAAGTGGACTGATCAGCCGAGCAGGCCGGCGAGGGCAAAAGCGATGTCCGCCGCCTGCTCCGGCGTCGGCGAAACGCCCTTGTCCAGCAGCTTGCGGCCCGTCAGGTGCTCTGCGGGCTGGTTGAGCGAGTCGATGGCGATCAACTTGCCACCCTTGTAGTAGAAGGTCGAGAACTTGTTGCCCTTCGGCTCGCCGCGCGTCACCACCTGGTCGAAGCCCGCGGTGAGGCCCACCATCTGCAGCTTGACGTCGTACTGGTCGGACCAGAACCACGGCGCTGCGTTGAATTCGCGGTCCCTGCCGAGCAGCGCAGCTGCGGCCGACTTGCCCTGCTCCACGGCGTTCTGCACCGATTCCAGCCGGCGGAACGTCCCGTCGGCCATCCTGCGCGCCGTGCAGTCGCCGGCGGCGACGATGGCCGGATCCGAGGTGCGCGAGCAGGCATCCACCACGATGCCGCCGCTGCATTCGACGCCTGCGGCCTGGGCGATCTCGGCATTGGGCAGGATGCCGATGCCGACCACCAGCAGGTCGGCAGGGAACTCGCGGCCGTCCTTCGTCTTCACTGCGGCGATGTGGCCATCGGCGACCACCAACTCCGACACCATGGCACCGAGCACGACATCGACGCCGTGGCCGCTGTGCAGATCGAGGTAGAACCGCGAGATCAGCGGTGCCACCACGCGCGCCATCAGGCGGTCGGCGGCTTCCAGCACAGTCACCGCCTTGTCCTTCTTGCGTGCGGCGGACGCGACCTCGAGACCGATGAAGCCGCCGCCGATCACCACCACGTTGCGCGCGGTTTCCAGCGCGGCGGCGATGGCCCTGGAATCGGCTAGGGAGCGCAGGCCGAACACGCCCCGCGCGTCGGCGCCGGCCAGCGGCAGCGGCCGCAGGCGCGAGCCGGTGCACAGCGCGAGGCCGTCGTAATCGAGGGTCGATCCGTCGGCGAGGGAAATCCGCTGCGCCGCGCGGTCGATCGCCGTCACGCCAGTGCCGACTTTCAGCGTGATGTTTTTCTTCGCCAGCAGTTCCGGCGCGCGCATCACCAGCTGCGCCTCCTGCGTCTCGCCGAGCAGGTAGCCCTTGGACAGCGGCGGACGGTGGTAGGGGCCGTGCGGCTCGTCGCCGAGCAGGGTGATCGGTCCCGCGTAGCCTTCGGCGCGCAGGGTTTCGGCCACCGTGAGGCCGGCCAGGCCGGCGCCGACGATGACCATGCCGGCGCTCACGATTGCGCGTCCGGGAAGCGCACGACGAGGCCCTCGAGTTCGGGCGTCATCTTGATCTGGCAGGACAGGCGGCTGTTGGACTTGCGCTCGGAGACCACGTTGCCGAGCATGGCCAGCTCGCCTTCGGCGGCTGCAGGCACGGCGGCGGCAAGTTCGCCCTCGACGTAGCAATGGCAGGTGGCGCAGGCGCAGGAGCCGCCGCACTCGGCCTCGATGCCCTCGACGCCGTTGCTCATGGCGGCCTGCATGACGCTCCAGCCGACGGGAACGTCGATCTGCACTTCGTCGCCGCCGGGTTCGATATAGGTGACTTTGGGCATGGATTCTCTCTTCGCGGGGAAACGATCTGTCCGAATATTCTAGACCCGGGCCAGCTCGAGACGCAGCGGGCTGCGGAAGGTGGACGACGGCATCCACGGCAGCTGCTCCTGCACGCGGCGGTAGTCGGGCACGACCTTGTGGAATTCCTCGAAGGCGACCTTGACCGACATGCGCGCGATCGCGGTGCCGAGGCAGGCATGCACACTGCCGCCGAAGCCGAGGTGGCCCTTGGGCTTGCGCGCGATGTCGTAGCGGTCGGGGTCGGGGAACTGGCGCTCGTCGCGATTGCCGGAACCGTAGGCAAGGCAGACGAAGTCGCCCTGCTTCATGGTCTGGCCGTGCAGCGCATGGTCCCTGGTCAGGCAGCGGCGGAAGCGCTGGGCCGAGGTGTTGAAACGCAGCGACTCCTCGACGGCGTCGGGCAGCAGCGCCGGGTTGGCGACGATCTGGCGGCGCGCATCGGCATGGTCGGCCATGTTGAGCGCGAACATGCCGAGGAAGCCGCCGAGCGATTCGACGCCGGCCATGATCAGCGTGGTCGTGGTCAGCAGCACCTCGCGCTCGTCGAGGCGGTCGCCGTCGATCTCGGCCATGGAGAAATGCGAGATCAGGTCGTTCTGCGGGTTCCTGCGGCGCTCGGCGATGACGCCGGCGGCGTATTCCTGCATCCAGTTGTAGGCGGCGATGTGCTCGGGACCCTTGGCGCGGGTCCTGGGATCGGACTGCACCATCATCACGGCCTTCTCGCGCACCTGCGCTTCGTCGCCGAGCGGCAGGCCGAGTACGGCGAACAGTACCTTCACCGTGAACTTGGCCGAGAAGTCCTCGATGAAGTCGAACTGCTTTTCTCCGGCGAGCGGCGCGGCGACCTCGGCGGCAGCGGCGCGGACCGGCTCGGCCAGGCTCTCCAGGTTGCGCTTCATGAAGGCATGCTGGATCAGGCCGCGCAGGCGATCGTGGCGCGGGGGATCGGTGGTGCCCAGCGTCGCCCCGGCCCGATTGGGCAGCTCGGTCATCAGGTTGCCCTTGGCCGAGGAGAAGGTCTGCCAGTCGTTGAGCGCCGTGACGAGGTCGGCGTAGCGCGACAGCACCCACATATTGGCTTCCTTGCTCCAGAAGCACGGGTGTTCGTCGCGCAGGGCCTTGTAGAAGGGAAACGGGTCCGCGTCGACGGCGGGGGAATAGGGATCGAAGCTGAACATGGTCGCCTCCGTTGGGGGGGGGTCGGTCGGCACAGCCGCCGGCACGATCCAAGATTAGTCGACACCTCAACGATCGGCGATGGACAATGATGCGAAAAGCTTGTACTTTTCCTGCACCGAAGCCGCTCTGATAGGCCAATCACTGCAATCGCACTGCACAATTCCAATGACCCGCCCCCAGCGCCCGCGGCCCCCCGAGGTCCCGATCTTCACGCTCTACGGCGAGCAGGGCGCGATCAGCGACCTCGAGTTCGTGCATATCGAGGAAATCGCCGCACGCAGCCAGCGCTACGGCTGGGAGATAGATTCCCACGCCCATCGCGGCCTGTTCCAGATGCTGTGCCTGTTCGGCGGCGGCGCCACGGTGCACCTCGACGATGCCACCTTCGACATGCGCCCCCCGGCCGCGCTCGTGATTCCGCCCACCGTCGTCCATGCCTTCCGGTTCCTGCCGGGAACGCAGGGCTGCGTGCTGACCCTCGCAGACGCACTGCTGAGCGGCGCCGACGCTCCCCAGCGTGCGCTGTTCGAGCCGCTGATGTCGGGGCCGCACCTGGTGGACCTCGGCCGCAAGGATGGTGTGGCGCAGCGCGTCGCGGCGCTGCTCGAACAGATATTCGACGAGTTCCGCTTTCCGCGCGGTGGCCGCGACCAGATGTTCGACTGGCTGGTACGCGCCGTGCTGCTGCTGGTCGCGCGCCAGCTGTCGGCGGCGCCGCTCTCCGGCAGCACGCCCGGCCGCGCCGACCTGTTCGCCCGCTTCCGCGGCCTGGTGGAAGCGCACTTCGCCGAGCACTGGCCGGTGCCGCGCTATGCCGCCGTCCTCAACGTCACCGAGAGCCGGCTCAACCGTCTCTGCCACGCGCTGGCCGGGAAATCGGCCTTCGACGTGGTGCAGGACCGGCTGCTGCTGGAGGCACGACGCAAGCTCTACTACATCGCCGCGCCGGTATCGCAGCTCGCCTACGAGCTGGGCTTCGCCGACCCGGCCTATTTCTGCCGCTTCTTCAAGAAGCGCACGGGCGTCGCCCCCTCGACCTTCCGCCGCCAGCGCGGCGAAGGCTGACAATTCGCCGCACACCATGACAGCAGAACCCCGCCGCACCGGCCGCATCGTCTTTCTTCTCTGCCTCGCCGAGGCGCTGAGCATGGCCGGCTTCGCCGCCTATCCCGCCTTCCTGCCGACCCTGCGCGGCGAATGGCAGATGAGCGAGGCGGCGGCCGGCGCCGTCGGCGGTGCCTTCTTCTTTGGCTACATGCTGGCCGTGCCGCTGCTCTCGGGCATCACCGACCGCATCGATGCCCGCGTCGTCTTCATCTTCTCCTGCCTGCTCGCCGCGCTCGGCACCGCCGCCTTCGGCCTGGCCGCCCATGGCGCGGCGACCGGTGCGCTGCTGCAGGCGCTGGCCGGCGCGGGGCTGGCAGGCACCTACATGCCGGGCCTCAAGGCCCTCACCGATCGCGTCGAAGGGCCACGCCAGTCGCGCTACATCGCCTTTTACACCGCCACCTTCGGCATCGGCACCACGCTCTCGCTGCTGGCGGCCGGCACGCTCGGCCAGCGGCTGCCGTGGCAGGTAGCGATCTCCCTGCTCGCTGCCGGCCCGACGCTGGCCGCACTGATCGCCTTCCTCGGCCTCGCACCCCACCGTCGCGAGGGCGCCCGCCACGCCCCGTGGTGGCCGCGTTTCGGCCCCGTGCTGGCTCTGCGCGAGATCCGCGGCTACATCGTCGGCTATGCGGTGCACTGCTGGGAACTCTTCGGCTTGCGCTCCTGGATGGTCGCCTTCATCGCCTTCGCCTATGCGGCATCGCAGGCACAGCCCTGGCTCTCGCCCACCGAAGCGGCGGCGCTGATCAACCTGCTCGGCCTGCCGGCGAGCATCCTCGGCAACGAGATGGCCGGAAAGGCCGGCCGCCTGCGCTGGATCGGCGGCGTCATGGCCGCCTCGGGCGCACTCTGCTGGCTCGCCGGGGCCTCGGCCGCCCTGCCCTGGGGCCTGATGCTGGCCGCCCTGTCGCTGCATTTCGTCGCCGTCATGGCCGATTCGGCCGCCCTCACCGCCGGACTGGTGGCGGCGACGCCGCCATCGCAACGCGGCGCGGCGATGGCGCTGTATTCCATGCTCGGCTTCGGCGCCGGCTTCGTCGCGCCGCTGGTGTTCGGTGCCACGCTCGATCTGGCCGGCGGCAATACGAGCCGGCTGGCCTGGCTCCTCGCCTTCGGTACCCTGGGAACGGGAGGACTCGTCTGGGCCATGCGCTGGCGCCGGCGCGGCGGCGCGGTATGATTCGCCCCCTTTGCGGAGCATGGCCATGGTCAGCATCTACGGCATCAAGAACTGCGACAGCATGAAGAAGGCCTTCGCCTGGTGCGAGGAGCATGGTGTCGCCTACGAATTCCACGACTACAAGAAGACCGGCGTGCCGCGCGACCGGCTCGTGCTGTGGTGCCGCGCGATCGGCTGGAAGACGCTGGTCAACAACAAGGGCACCACTTGGCGCAAGCTCACGCCCGAGCAGCAGGACATCCAGACGCAGAGCAAGGCCGTCGCGCTGATGGTCGAGTTTCCCAGCCTGATCAAGCGCCCCGTGGTCGAGACCGACAGCGGCCAGTTGCTGGTCGGCTTCGACCCGGTCACCTTCGGCAGCTTCGTCAAGCGCTCATGATCTGGAACGCCACGCACCGATGATGAAACTCGCGAAAATCTGCAAGAAGGCGCGCCCCCTCCCACCCTCCCCCTCGCGGGGGAGGCGACTGACTCGCTCGCTGCGCTCGATGTCTGACCCAGCGCCAAGTTCCGTTGTTTCACGGAAATAGTGGATACCGTACACCGCTTCCTCTTCGAGGACCTCGACATCCGCGGCGCGCTGGTGCAGCTCGGCCCGGCCTGGCACCAGCTGCAGGCGGTGCGCGACTACGAGGCGCCGGTACGGCGGCTCCTCGGCGAGCTCGCCGCCGTCACCACCATCATCGGCTGTAACCTCAAGCAGCCGGGGCGGCTGAGTTTCCACCTGCGCGGCGAGGGGGCAGTGCGGCTCCTGGTGATGGAATGCGACGAGCAACTGCGGCTGCGCGGCCTGGCCAAGATCGCGGACGCCGTACCGCTGGAGCCGACCTTTTCCGACAGGGACTTGCTCGGCACGGGCCAACTGGTACTTACCTTGCAAACCAACGCCGCCGCCGAGCACCCTTACCAAAGCTACGTGCCGCTCGAAGGCGACAACCTCGCCGCGATCTTCGAGCACTACCTCGCGCAGTCGGAGCAGGCGCCGGCACGGCTTTGGCTGGCGGCAGACGAACACCACGCCTGCGCGCTATTCCTGCAGAAGCTGCCCAATGCCGACAAGCGCGACCCCGACGGCTGGAACCGCGTCCAGCATCTCGCCGCCACCCTCAAGCCCGTTGATCTGGCGCTGCCGCCGGAGACGCTGCTGACGCGCGTCTTTCCCGAGGAGACGCTGCGCCTGTTCGATGCCCAGCCAGTGAGCTACCACTGCCCGCGCGACGAAGAGAAGGTGATCGACATGCTGCGCGCGCTGGGCCGCGACGAGGTCGAGGCGGCGCTCGCCGACACCGGCGCCATCTCCATCCACGACGACATCTGCAACCACGAATACCGCTTCGGCCGCGAAGTGCTCGAACACCTGTTCGACGAACCGCCCGCCGCGCCGCACACACTGCATTGAGCGTCGATATCCACATCAGCGAGGAAGCGGGCGTCCGCTACCTGCACTTCAGCTCGGACTGGGTGCAGGGCGCGATGCGCGTCGCACGGCCGTGGGCGCTCGAGCTCGACTACACGCGGGAGATGATGGCCTGCCTGCTGCTGCACCCCGATGCCGACTGGCCGCGCAGCGCGCTGCTGATCGGCCTCGGCGCCGGCTCGCTGACCAAATTCCTGCACCGCCACCGTCCCGCCGCGCGCATCACGGTCGTGGAGATCGAGCCGGCGGTGGTCGCCGCGGCGCGACAGTATTTCAGGCTGCCGGAGGAGGATGCGCGCTTCAATATCGTGATCGCCGAGGGCGCCGAGTTCGTGGCGAAGGCGAAGAAGCGCTACGACCTGATCCTCGTCGACGGCTACGACGAGGACGCCCGCACCGGCATGCTCGACACCTTGCCTTTCTATGCCGCCGCCCGCGCCCGGCTGTCCGACGATGGCCTGCTGGTGACCAACCTGCTGTCGAAGCGCAAGGATTTCCGCGACTCGGTGGCGCGCCTGCGCCAGGCCTTCGACGACCGTGCGCTGGCTTTCCCGTCGTGCGACAGCGGCAACGCCGTAGCCTGCGCCGCCAGCGGCGAACCGCTCTCCCTGCCGCTCGAGGAACTCAAGGAAAACGCGCTGGCCCTCAAGCGCGAGACCGGCCTCAACCTGCTGCCGACGGTAACAAGGCTCGCCCGCTCGAAATCCTGCCCTGGCGGAATCCTCAGCCTTTAACCGGAGGCAACACCGTTTCGACGAGACGCAGCCAGTAGCGAATGCCGGTGCCGATGATCTCGTCGTTGAAGTCGTAATGCGGGCTGTGCAACATGCAGCCGCCCTCGCCCGGGCCGTTGCCGAGCCAGACATAGCAGCCGGGCACCACCTGCGACAGGTAGGCGAAGTCCTCCGCACCCATGCTCGGCTTGAGGTGCTCGTGCAATCCATCTGCGCCAGCGACCTGCCGCGCGACCTCGCGGCAGATTAAGGTCGGATCGTGCGCGTTGATGGTCGGCGGGTAGCCGCGCTCGTACTTGAGGCTCGCCTGCACGCGGTGGGTCGTCTCGATGCCGGTGCAGATGCGGCGCATGCCCTCCTCGAGCGCATCCTGCAGTTCGGGGCGGAAGGTCCGCACGGTACCGCCGAGCACCGCCTGTTCCGGCAGCACGTTGTCGGCGTGGCCGGCATGGAAGCGCGTCACGCTGACCACCGCCGGCTCCAGCGGATCGACGCTGCGGCTGACCAGGGCCTGCAGCGCCTGCACCAGTGCCGCCCCGGCCAGGACCGTGTCGGTGCCCTGGTGCGGCATCGCGGCGTGGGCGCCGCGGCCGCTGACGGTGATCTCGAAGCGGTCGGCGCCGGCCATCACCGGGCCTTCCATCACGGCGAAGCTGCCCGCCGCCAGTCCGGGCCAGTTGTGCAGGCCGAAGACCATTTCCATCGGGAAGCGTTCGAACAGTCCCTCCTCCACCATGTGCTTGCCGCCGCCCTCGTGCTCTTCGGCCGGCTGGAAGATCAGGTAGACGGTGCCGTCGAAACCGCCGGCATCGCGCAGCGCGACCAGCGCCTCGGCCGCGCCGAGCAACATCGCCGTGTGGCCGTCGTGGCCGCAGGCGTGCATCTTCCCCTCGTGCTTCGAGCGGTGCGGGAAGCCGTTGAGCTCGGCCAGCGGCAGCGCGTCCATGTCGGCGCGCAGGCCGATGGCGCGGCTGCCGCTGCCGCAGGACAGCCTGGCGACCACGCCGGTGCGCGCGAGGCCGCGATGCACCTCGATGCCGGCGGCCTCGAGGTAGGCGGCGACGACATCGGCGGTGCGCTTCTCGTGGAAGGCCAGTTCGGGGTGGGCGTGGATGTCGCGGCGTATCGTCGCGATGCGCGCGGCCAGTTCCGGCAACAGGGAATCGATGGTCATGGGGATCTCCGTTGAGCGCATAATCTTAGCGCCGGCAGGCTCCCCGCGCACCGGGGCGCTGCCCGATTTCCGCTAGAATCGACCGAAAACAAGGACAAAGGGGGCGCCGTGCAGCACCCAGAACAAGGCGGGCCGCGCCGCGGACCATGGGAACGCTTGCGACGCTGGCGTTCCCTGATGCTGGCTGCGCTGCTGGCCCTGCTTGCCCCCCTGCACGCGCCGACGTCCGCGGCCGCCGCCGCGACGGCCGAGTCCCTTCCCCAATTCACCCTTGGCGTCCTTGCCCACCGCGGCAAGGACCGCGCACAACAGGAATGGCAGCCGACCGTCGATTATCTGACGCGCTCGCTGCCGGGACACCAGTTCCGCCTGCTGCCCTTGTTGCTGGACGAAACCGAGAACGCAGTGGCCCAGCGCCGCGTCGATTTCATCCTGACCAACCCCGAGAACTACATCGTCCTCGAGGCGCGCTATCAGGTCGCCCGCAACGCCACGCTGCTGCTGAGCTACAAGGACCAGCCGCTGAAGGAGTTCGGCGGCCTGATATTTACCCGCAGCAGCCGCACGGACATCAAGACCCCGGCCGATCTCAAGGGCCGGCGCATCGCCGGTACCGCCCGCAACGGTTTCGGGGCCTACCAGATGCAGGCTTACGAACTGATACAGGCCGGGATCACGCCCGACGAATTCACCCCGGTCTTCGTCGGCCTGCCGCAGGACAAGGTGGTCGAGGCCGTGGCGCAGGGCATCGCCGATGCCGGCTTCGTCCGCGCCGGGGTGCTCGAATCGCTCGCCGCCGCCGGCAAGATCCGCCTCGAGGACTTCCGCGGCATAGGCCTCAAGCACAACCCGCGCTTCCCGTTCTGGCTGTCCACCGCGCTCTATCCGGAGTGGGCCTTCGCCACCATGCCGCATGTCGACGAGCAGCTCGCCAACCGTGTCACCGTCGCCCTGCTCAGCCTGCCCTTCGGCAGCGACGTCGCCAGAGCCGGCGGCTACCACGGCTGGGCGGTGCCGCTGTCCTACAACGCCGTGCACGACATGATGAAGGCGCTGCGCGCGGAGCCCTACAACACGCCCGAGAGCTTCAGCCTCGGCGACATCGCCCGCAAGTACGACCGCCAGATATTCCTGGTACTGCTGGCGATCATCGCCCTGGCCGGCTACTTCACGCATCGCTTCGCCCGCCTCAATCGCAGTCTCGGCCATCAGATGGCACTCGTCGCCGAGCGCGGCGATGCCCTGACCGCCGAAGTCGCGAACCGTCATTACGCCGAACGCCAGCTCGCCAACGAAAACCGGGTACTCGACCTGCTGGCCGAAGAGGTCCCCTTGCCGCAGATCCTGCGCATCGTGGCGCAGATGTGCCAGCAGGAGATCGCCAGCGATGCCGGGGTCGCGATCTTCTTGCGGCAGGACGCCACCTACGTCCTCGCGGCGGCGGATCAGGTCGATGCCGCGCTCCAGCGCCACTGGGGCGACGTCCCGATCGCGGCATCGCTGGTCGGCGATACCGCGGCCTTTGCCGACGCACTGGGGGTGATCGATCGCACCACCCTGATCGAAACGATACGCGGCAGCGACGACGCGATCCTCGGCCAGCTGGTGGCGCTGGTGTCGTCGCCGCCGCGCGCGCCGACCGCACTGCGGCCGCTGCTGCACACCTACGCCGCGCTGGCCGGAATGGCCATCCACCGTTCGGCCATCGGCGAGCGCATACGCCTGGCCTCGAGCGTCTTCCAGAACGCGCTCGAAGGCATCGTCGTCACCGACACGTTCGGCCACATCGTCGACATCAGTCCCAGCTTCACCCGCCTCACCGGCTATTCGCGCGACGAGGCCATCGGGCAAAGCATGTCCCTGCTGAAATCGGGCCGGCACGACGCCCAGTTCTATCGCGAGATGTGGGCGCACCTGCTCGAGCATGGCATCTGGAGCGGCGAAATCTGGAACCGCACCCGCGACGGCCGCATCATCGCCGAGATGCTGCAGATTTCCAGCGTCAAGGACCGGCACGGGCAGATCATCAATTTCTGCGGGACCTTCAGCGACATCACCTCGCTCAAGGACGCCCAGGCCCACCTCGAGAAGCTCGCCAGCTTCGACAGCCTGACCGGCCTGCCCAACCGCGGCCTCCTCGCCGACCGTCTCACCCAGGCGCTATCGCAGACGCAGCGGCGCGACCGCCTGCTGGGCATCTGCTTCCTCGACCTGGACGGCTTCAAGGTCGTCAACGACACGCTCGGCCACTCCTCCGGCGACGCGCTGCTGCGCGAAGTCGCCCGCCGGCTGTGCGCCACCGTACGCTCGGGCGACACCGTGGCCCGCCTCGGCGGCGACGAGTTCGTGCTGCTGCTCGCCGACATCAAGGATGTCGACGAGCTCGAGGTCGCCGTGCAGCGCGTGCTGCGCACGGTGGCGACGCCCTACGACCTCTCGGGCCACGCCGCGCACATCTCGACCAGCATCGGTGTCACGCTGTTTCCGCTCGACGACGGCGACGCCGATACTCTGTTGCGCCACGCCGACCAGGCCATGTACCGCGCCAAGCAGGACGGCCGCAACCGCTATCACCTGTTCGACGCCGATTTCGCCACCGTCCATCACGAGCGCGTGCTGCAACGCGACCGCCTGCGGCTCGCCATAGAGCAGCGGGAGCTGGAACTGCACTACCAGCCTCGCGTCAACCTGCGCGAGCAGCACGTCGAGGGCGTCGAGGCGCTGCTGCGCTGGCGGCACCCGGAGAAGGGCCTGCTGGCGCCCGCCAGTTTCCTGGCCGACATCGAGCACGACGACCTCATCTGCTCGATCGGCACCTGGGCGCTGCGCGAAGCGCTGGCCCAGCAGCGGCGCTGGAGGGAAGAGGGGGTGCCGCTGGCGATCAGCGTCAATGTCGCCGCGCGCCAGTTCCTCGACCCGCGCTTCATGCCGAAATTGGAGGCGCTGCTCGCCGAGTTCCCCGACCGACCGGCCGGCAGCCTCGCACTCGAGATACTGGAAACCGCCGCGATCGACGACATCGACCGCATGACGACGCTGATCAAGCAGTGCCACAAGCTCGACGTGCGCTTCGCCCTCGACGATTTCGGCACCGGCTATTCCTCCCTCGCCTACCTGCAGCGCCTGCCGGCCGACATCCTCAAGATCGACCGCAGCTTCGTCAATGGCATGCTCGGTTCGCGCGCCGGCCTCGCCATCGTCGATGCCATCGTCGGTTTGGCCAACGCCTTCCAGTGCGAACTGGTGGCCGAGGGCATCGAGACCGTCGAGCAGGGCGAGCTGCTGGCGCGCATGGGCTGCGACAGCGGCCAGGGCTATGTCGTCTCCCGTCCCCTGCTCGCCGGCGACGTACTGCCATGGATCGCCGGCTACCGCCACCCGGAGAGCTGGATGTCCTGGGGCGAACGCGGCGTCGGCAACCTGGATTTTCCGCTGGTGCTGGCCGAGTTCGAGCACCGCTGCTGGATCAATGACCTGATCGGCGCCACCGAGGGCCGCCGGCTGCAAACGCCGGTCAAGGAAATCCACGACCCGACCCGCTGCGAGTTCGGCCACTGGCTGGAGCAGCGCGGCCGCAAACGCTATGGCCGCTCGCCGCTCTTCGCCGAGGTCGACGCGCTCCATCGCGAGGTACATGAATTGGGTTGCCGCATCCATGGCGACCTCGGCAACGGCATCGCGGCCCGCAGCCACGTACCGGCGCTGCGCGAGCTCAGCGCCCGACTCGTCACCACGCTCCAGCGCCTGCAGCGCGGCACTACCGAAAGCGAGACCGCGCCATGAAGACCCCGGCCACCCAGGCGATCCTGCGCCTGAACGAGTTGCGCGAGATGGAGCGCCGCCACGCCGGCGATACGCTGATGGAACGTGCCGGTGCGGCCGCCGCCGAGGTCGCGGCCGCGCTGCTGGCCGGTGCGACGTCACCGCCCCTGATCGTCTGCGGCCCCGGCAACAACGGCGGCGACGGCTTCGTCGTCGCACGCCTGCTGCAGGCGCGCAGCTTCGCGCCGGTCGTGGTTTTCGCGGGGGACGCCGCGCGGCTGCCGACCGACGCGGCTGCCGCCCATGCCACCTGGCTCGCTGCCGGCGGTCGTTGCCTAGACGGCATCCCCGACCGGGCCTTCGGCCTGGCCATCGACGCGCTGTTCGGCATCGGACTCACCCGCCCGCTCGAGGGCCGCCACGCCGATCTCGTCGCCCGTCTCAACGCCCTCGCCTGCCCGGTGCTGGCGCTCGACATTCCCAGCGGCCTCGATTCGGAGACCGGCCGCATCCTCGGCTGCGCGGTGCATGCCGACCATACCGCCAGCTTCATCGGGCTGAAGCCCGGCCTGCTCACCGGCGCGGGTCCCGACCACTGCGGCGAAATCAGCGTGCACGAACTCGAACTGCAGATTGCGGCGAGCGGGGCGACCGTGGCGCCCGAACTCTTCGCCTCCCGGCTGCGACCGCGCCGCCATGACAGCCACAAGGGCAGCTACGGCTCCGCCGCCATCCTCGGCGGCGCCCCCGGCATGGCCGGTGCCGCGTTGCTGGCCGGCCATGCCGCGCTCAAGCTCGGAAGCGGTCGTGTCTATGTGGGCATGATCGAACGCCTCGCCGTCGATCCGGCGCAGCCCGAACTGATGCTGCGCACGCCGGACGACGCACTGCGGCTCGCGACGGCGCTCGCCGTCGGCCCCGGCCTCGGCCAGTCCGATGCGGCGCTCGCGTTGCTGCGCCAAGCGCTCGCCACGGATCTGCCGGTGGTTTTCGACGCCGACGCATTGAATCTGCTTGCCGCCCATCCGGTGCTGTTCAAGCAACTCGCCCGCCGCCGCGCGCCGACGCTGCTGACGCCCCATCCGGCCGAAGCGGCACGCCTGCTCGCGACGACCACCGACGCGGTGCAGGCCGACCGCCTCGGCCACGCACTCGATCTGGCCCGGCTCACGCGCGCGCATGTCGTGCTCAAGGGCTGCGGCAGCGTGATCGCGGCGCCACCCGACCAAGACTCGGGACGCTGGTGGATCAATACCACAGGCAACGCCGGGCTCGCCACGGCCGGCAGCGGCGACGTCCTCACGGGTATCGCCGTCGCACTGCTTGCGCAGGGTTGGCCAGCCGATTCGGCACTGCTCGCAGCCGTGCATCTGCACGGCGCAGCCGCCGACGAACTGGCCGAACGGCTTGGCGGCAACATCGGCATCGTCGCCGGCGACCTGATCGACGCGGCCCGTGACATTTTCAACCGCTGGATCGCCGCCACGCATTGATGTCCCGCCGATGACCGATAGCGCGCCCGTCCGCGGCATCGCCCTGATGCTGGCGGCACTGCTCTGCTTCGCCCTGCTCGACGCCACCAGCAAACACCTGTCGCAGACCTTCTCGGTGCCGCTTCTGGTGTGGGCGCGCTACACCTTCCATTTCCTGCTGATGGTGGTCTTCCTCGCGCCGTCCCGCCGCAGCCGACTTCTGGCCACCACGCGCCCCGCGCTGCAAGTGGTGCGCGCCCTGCTGCTGGTAGGCGTCACCGGCTTCGCCATGGCGGCCTTCCGCATCATGCCGCTGGCCGAGACCACCGCCCTGCTGTTCATCACCCCGCTGTTCGTCGCACTGCTGGCCGGGCCGATGCTCGGCGAGAAGGTCGGCGCAGTGCGCTGGAGTGCAGTGGCCGCGGGCTTCGCCGGCATGCTGCTGATCGCCCGCCCCGGCGGCGCGCTGGTCGGCCAGGGCATCGCACTTTGCCTGACGGGGGCCGCCTGTTACGCGCTCTACCAGATCCAGACGCGCCAGCTCTCGCCGACCGAAGACACCGTGACCATGCTCTTCTACACGGCGCTGGTCGGCACCGTCGCCATGAGCCTGGCCCTGCCCTGGATCTGGGGCGGACCGACCCCCACTTGGCTCGAGGCGCTGATGATCGCCTCGCTCGGCATCTTCGGCGGCACCGGCCATTTCCTGCTGATCGCCGCCTACCGCCATGCCACGGCCTCGACGCTGGCGCCGCTCGGCTATGTGCAACTGATCTGGGCGACGCTGCTTGGCTGGCTCGTCTACGACGCCCTGCCCGATGCCCTCAGCTTCGCCGGCATGGCCGTCATCGCCGGCTCGGGCATTCTGCTCGCCTGGCACGCGCGCCCCGGAACACGGTAGGATATGAGCCATCGGTTCGCCCGGAGGGAAAGATGAACGAGGGGAAAAAATACCGTCTGGTCACCCGCAGCGACTTCGACGGCCTCGTCTGCGCCGTGCTGCTCAACCAGCTCGACCTGATCGACGACATCAAGTTCGTCCATCCCAAGGACATGCAGGACGGCAAGGTCGAGATCAGCAGTCGCGACATCACCACCAACCTGCCCTACGTGCCGGGCGTGCACCTCGCCTTCGATCACCATTCCTCCGAGACCATCCGCAACCCCGGCGAGCGTCCCGAGCACATCATCTATCCCGACGCGCCCTCCGCGGCACGCGTGGTGTATGAGCACTACGGCGCCATGAACCGCTTCCCCGCCGCGTTCACCGAAATGATGCTCGCCGTCGACAAGGGCGACTCGGCGCAATTCACGCGCGAGGACGTGCTCAACCCGAAGGGCTGGGTGCTGCTCAACTTCCTGATGGACGCGCGCACCGGCCTCGGCCGCTTCCGCGACTTCCGCATCAGCAACTACCAGCTGATGATGGATCTGATCAAGTACTGCCGCGACCACGGCATCGCCGACATTCTCGCCCTGCCCGACGTCAAGGAGCGCGTAGACCTCTATTTCGAGCACGACGCCAGGGCCAGGGACCAGATCAGGCGCTGCGCCACGGTGCACAAGAACCTCGTCGTGCTCGACCTGCGCAACGAGGAGACCATCTACGCCACCAACCGCTTCGTGATCTACGCCCTCTTCCCCGAGGCCAACATCTCCATCCACGTCATGTGGGGCCTGCAGAAGCAGAACACCGTCTTCGCCACGGGCAAGTCCATCCTCAACCGCACGTCGATGACCAACATCGGCGAACTCATGCTCGAGTACGGCGGCGGCGGCCACGAGAACGCCGGCACCTGCCAGGTCGGCAACGACGAGGCGGCGGCCAGACTCGCCGAGATCATCGCGAGAATCAACACCGACGGCTGACAGCAATGCCCCCCCACGCTCACCTTCCAACACGGCGAGGGCCCCGCCTTCGTTCGTTGTCCCCCACGGGGGGGCGCATGCCCCCATGGGGCGGCCCGGCGGAGGCATAGTGGATTTCCCGCTGCAAATCGCCGCCGAGATCGAACGCAACGTGCTCGCGGCGCTGGCCGAGGACATCGGCGGCGGCGACCTCACGGCGCTGCTCGCTACCGTCGGCCGCCGCGCCGCCGGCACCGTGGTGAGCCGCGAGGATGCGGTGCTCGCGGGCTGCGACTGGTTCGAGTCGAGCTTCCGCCACCTCGACCCCGACGTGCGCATCTCCTGGTCCGCCGACGACGGCGAGCGCATCGCCGCCGGCCAGGTGCTGTGCGAAATCGACGCCGACACCCGCGCCCTGCTCACCGCCGAGCGCACGGCGCTCAACTTCCTGCAGCTGCTCTCCGGCACCGCGACGATCACCCGCCGCTATGTCGATGCCGTCGCCGGCACCGGCGCCCGCATCGTCGATACCCGCAAGACCCTGCCGGGCCTGCGCATCGCGCAGAAGTACGCGGTGCGTTGCGGCGGCGGCACCAACCACCGCCTCGGTCTCTACGACGGCATCCTGATCAAGGAGAACCACATCATGGCCGCCGGCGGCATCACGGCGGCGTTCACCCGGGCGCGAACCCTGGCGTGCGATGGCGTCTTCATCCAGGTCGAGGTGGAGACGCTGGAGCAGCTGGCCGAAGCGCTCGACGCCGGCGCCGCCCTGATCCTGCTCGACAACATGAACCTGGCGCAGATGCGCCAGGCCGTCGGACTCACCGCCGGACGTGCCCAGCTCGAGGCTTCGGGCGGCGTCAACCTCGAGACGGTGCGGGCGATCGCCGAAACCGGCGTCGATCGTATTTCGATCGGTGCCCTGACCAAGGACGTCCGCGCCATCGATCTGTCGCTGCGTCATGTCGAGCAGTAACAACGCATTCTTTGCTAGAATCCGCGCCTCTCTCGCCCCTGGGGCGAGACCACCGCGGAGAGGTGGATGAGCGGTTTAAGTCGCACGCCTGGAAAGCGTGTTTAGGTGAATAACCTAACGAGGGTTCGAATCCCTCCCTCTCCGCCACAGACACGGCCTGCGGGCATGCCATTACCCGAATGCTTCCGGCGCCTGCTCGGGCAGTGCGTCGCCGTCGGCACGGTGCTGCTGCTCGTCAGCGGCTGCGCCGGCCTCCCCACCGACATCGAGCGCAAGGAATCCCGCGCGCTGACCGATACCGAGACCACGCGCCTCGGCCAGGCCAGCGTTTCCTTGCGGCAGGCACACCCGGACGAAAGCGGCTTCCGCCTGCTGCGCAGCGGCGTCGACGCCCTGCTCGCACGCCTCGTGCTGGCCGAGGCGGCACAGCGCTCGCTCGACGTTCAGTACTACATCTGGCACGACGACCTGACCGGCCGCCACTTCGCCAACGCCCTGCTGCGCGCGGCGGATCGCGGCGTGCGGGTGCGCGTCCTCCTCGACGACGTCGGCGTGAAGCCGAAGGACGAGGTGCTGCTGAGCCTGACGGCCCATCCCAACATCGAGATCCGCCTGTTCAATCCGGTCGCCTCGCGCAGTTTCCGCAGCCTGAGTGCGATCGGCGACTTGCCGCGGGTGAACCGGCGCATGCACAACAAGGCCGTCATCGCCGACAACCAGGTGGCGATCCTCGGCGGGCGCAACATCGGTGACGAATACTTTGGCGCCCACGGCGAAGTCGCCTTCGGCGATCTCGACGTGCTGACCATCGGTGCCGGGGTCAAGGACGTTTCGGCGGCATTCGATCGCTTCTGGAATTCCCAGGTCGTGTTCCCGGTCGCCGCATTGACGGGAAACGAGGCGGACAGCGCCGGCCTCGTCGCACTGCGCGCGAAATTGAAGGTCTTCGTCGAGGAACAGCGCGACAGTCGCTACGTGACCGCGGCCAAGGCCGATCTGGCCGTCAGGCTCGCGGCAGGCAGCGAAGGCATGTTCTGGGGCAAGGCCCATGTGCTGTTCGATGATCCGGACAAGATCGCCCGGCCGCCCGCGGCGACCGAGGGGCGACTGCTGCCGCAACTCGGCCGTTTCCGCTCGTCGATACGCGAGTCGCTGCTGATCGTCTCGCCCTACTTCGTCCCCGGCGAGGCCGGCGTGACCTGGTTGCGCGCACTGGTGGCCCGCGGCGTGCGCGTGACCGTCCTAACCAACTCACTTGCCGCGACCGACGTCGGCATCGTGCACGCCGGCTACCAGCGCTACCGCGACGCGTTGCTCGAAGGCGGCATCCGGCTGTACGAGCTCAAGCCCGAAGCGATCGAACACGGGCGGGCGACGGAACGGAAGGGCAGCCTGAGCGGCTCGCGCGCCTCCCTGCACGCCAAGACCTTCGTCTTCGACCGTAAATCCGTATTCATCGGCTCGCTGAATCTGGACCCGCGTTCCATCGAACTCAACACGGAGATCGGCGTGGTCTGCGAAAGCGCGCCACTTGCCGAGGAACTCGGCGGCACCCTGGAACGGAACCTGGACAGCATCGCCTGGCGGCTCGAACGCAGCGTCGAGGCTTCCGGCGACGCCCGCATCGTCTGGGTCGAGAAGACCGCCGAAGGCGAGCGGCGCCATGCCGAAGAACCCGGGGTGAGCGAATGGCGCCGGTTTTCCTTGTGGTTCCTCGGCCTGTTGCCGATCGAATCGCAACTCTAGGCCCGCAGCCCATCCCGTGAAGACCGCGCTCGCCATCCTCGCCGCCACCACCGTCCTGGTGTTGTTGCTGATTCTGGCCGCGCCGGACCGACCTGCGCCCGCCGCCGCAGATCTGCCCTGGCAGATCGAGGTCCAGCCCGACGGTACCTCCCGGGTGTTCGGACTGACGCTGGGGCGCGGCACCCTCGCCGACGCCCGCGCCCGCTTCGGCCCGGAGCCGCAGGTCGCAATCGTCACGGCGCCGGGCGAGGCCGGCTCGCTCGAGGCCTATTTCGAAACGGTTTCGCTCGGCTTTTTCACCGGCAAGATGGTCGTGACGCTGGAGGTGGCGCAGGACGCCGTCGAACGCATGCGCACCCGCGCCGCCAAGACCGAGCACATGGAAAGCATCACGCGCAAGGCGACGCTGGCCGCCGCGGATCGCGAGTTCGCCGACCGTGCGCCGATCCGGGCGATCGCCTTCGTTCCCTCGGCCCACCTCGAGGAGGCGACCATCCTCGAGCGCTTCGGCCAGCCGGCCGAGCGCCTGCGCGACGGCGAGCACGTGGAGCATTTTCTCTACCCGGCCAAGGGTCTCGACGTGATCCTGGATCGCAAGGGCAAGGAAGTGCTGCAGTACGTGGCCCCGCGCGACTTCGCCCGGCTGCGCGAACCCTTGACGGCGCCGCGCGCCAACCCCGACGCCCCCTAGCGCCGAAGCGTCCCGCGGCAGCAGCGGGATGGCGCTTCAGGCAGCCAGCATGACTTTTCCCGCCATATTCCGCCGTTACGATCTGGCGCCGTCTGGTAATATGCCGCTGGGTAAATGTCCTGCGGCACTCAGTCCGCAGGCTTGAATCGCTCCGACCGGCCAAGGGGAGTTTGATCGTATGCTGTTCATTCTTTATTACATCGTCGCCATCGCGGTGCTCATCCTGCACTTCACCGGCGTGCTCGCCCGCTACAATGTCGAATGGCTGGTGCTGGTGCTGGCAGTGACCGTCTTCCCCGCCGTCATCTACCTCTAGGCTTTCGGGCCGCCAGGCCGCCGGGCTACAAAGTCGATAAGGGCCGAACGGCCCTTGTGGCCGGCGCCCTCTTCGAGCAGGTCCTCGTGCTCGTGCAAATCCAGGACTTCCCAGTCGCCGAACGCCGCGCGTAGCAGTTCGGCCGTATACAGGTTTTCGACCGCCGACGGTCCGCCGGTGCGGTATTCGAGCTGCTTCGGCGTATAGCCCTGCATCAGCAGCAGGCCACCCGGCTTGACGGCCGCCTTGATGCGCCCGAAGAGCAGCTCGCGCTCGGCCGGGCCGACGAACTGCACGAAGATCGCCACCACCAGGTCGAAAGGGACCGGAGCCTCCCAGCGCAGCACGTCGGCGAGGACGAAATCGACCGAGACCTGGCGGCTGGTGGCGAGGCGCCTCGCCTTGTGCAGGCCGACGGGCGATATCTCCACGGCCGTGACGGCAAGGCCCTCTTCGGCGAGAAAGACGCTGTTGCGCCCTTCGCCGTCGGCGACCGCCAGTGCAGTCCAGCCCGGCTGCAAGCGGTCTTTCTGCGACGCGAGGAACTTGTTGGGCGCCGTGCCGAAAAGGTAGTCCTCGCCTGCCCCGGCGTAGCGGCCGGACCAGACCGCTTCCTGGTCGATCTTCACGAGCAGTGGCGAACGACGAAGTCCTTGACCGCTTGCGCATCCGCCTTCATCACCTCGACGCGCTGCGGCAGGTTCTCGATGCCGTCGAAGTCCCTGGGCCGTACCGGATCACGGCCCAGGGCCTCCTGGATGGTCTCGGCGAACTTCACCGGCTGTGCGGTCTCGAGCACGATCATCGGGATGCCCGCCTCGCGATGCTCGCGCGCGACCTTGACGGCATCGGCCGTGTGGGTGTCGATCATCAGCTGGTGCTGTTCCCACAAATCGCGGATGGTGGCAAGGCGGTCGGCATGGACGCTCTTGCCCGAGACGAAGCCGAACCCCGGCAGCTTCGCCATATGTGGCGTGCCGCGCAGGTCGAAGCTGCCACCGGCATCGACTTTCGACCACAGCTCGCGCACCACGGACGGGTCGCGGCCGACCAGGTCGAAGATGAAGCGTTCGAAGTTCGAGGCCTTGGAAATGTCCATCGAGGGACTCGACGTGACCCAGGTGTCGGCGGTGCCGCGCGGGCGATAGACGCCGCTGCGGAAGAACTCGTCGAGCACGTCGTTCTCGTTGGTCGCCAGCACCAGCCGCGCGATCGGCAGGCCCATCATGCGCGCGACGTGGCCGGCGCAGATGTTGCCGAAGTTGCCCGAGGGCACGGCGAATGACACTTTCTCGTCATTACTGCTTGTCGCCGCAAAATATCCCTTGAAGTAATAGACGATCTGCGCCAGAACCCGCGCCCAGTTGATCGAGTTGACGGCGCCGATCTTGTATTGCGCCTTGAAGGCGGCGTCGTTGGAGACGGCCTTCACGATGTCCTGGCAGTCGTCGAACATGCCCTCGATGGCGATGTTGAAAATGTTCGGGTCCTGCAGCGAATACATCTGCGCGCGCTGGAAGGCCGACATCAGGCCATTGGGCGAGAGCATGAAGACGCGCACGCCCTGCTTGCCGCGCATCGCGTATTCGGCCGCCGAGCCGGTGTCGCCCGAGGTGGCGCCGAGGATGTTGATGCTTTCCTTGCGCTTGGCCAGCACGTACTCGAACAGGTTGCCGAGCAGCTGCATCGCCATGTCCTTGAAGGCGAGCGTCGGGCCATTGGAGAGTTCGAGCAGAAAGAAGCCGGGCTCGACCGTGGTCAGCGGCGTGATGTCGGTGGCATCGCGACCCGGCCGGCAATGCTTGTAGACATTGGCCGAATAGGTGCGGTCGGCGAGCGACTTCAGGTCGCAGGCCGGAATGTCGTCGACGAACTTCTGCAATATCTTCAGCGCCAGCGCCGAATACGGCAGTTCGCGCCATTCGGCAAGCTCGGCCGCGCTGACCTGCGGGTAGCTTTCAGGCAGATAGAGGCCGCCATCGGGGGCGAGGCCGCCGAGGAGGATGTCGGAGAAGGCGGGCGACGGCCCGGCGGTGCCGCGGGTGGAGAGGTAACGCATGGTGATCGCTGTGGCAGGTTTGCGGGGTTGCGAAGGGTATCACGCGCGGTGGGCGAAGGCCCGCAGCAGCGCGCCGGCGAAGGTGCCGAGCGCCACCGCGAGCAAGGCGAAGCCGGCATTCCTGTCGAAGGCCAGCAGGACGCCGGCACCCAGGAACAACACGGCGCGCAAGGTGCCGCCGCTGGCCAGGAAGCGGCGCATGTCCCGCCGCTGCGGCGAATCCGCGCCGGGATGGCGCCACACCGGCAGCAACTGCGTCAGCGCCCCGGAAACCAGCGGCAGCAGGAAGCCGGCGGCGAAGGCGGCGATGGCGGGGCGCGCCGCCGCGGAGCCGGTGCCGTGGGCGACGCCGTGTGCCAGCAGCAGCGCGAAGCCGAGGGCGGCCGCCGCCAGCGGTGCCGCGGCGCCGTCACGGACGATCGGGCCGCTGCCGTAGGCATCCTGCCAGGCGCCCAGGTGGCGCAGTACGACCGCGGCCAGCAGCACCGCGCCGGCGGCGGCCAGCGGCCATTCCGTCACGGTGCCAACCGCAGCCAGCGCTACCCCGGCGACCGCCAGCGGCAGGTCGCGGGCCAGCCGCATGCCGGCCGTGGTGTCGCCGCGACCCTGCCCGCCGAGCGCGGTGGGCAGCAGCACGGGCAGCGTGCCCAGCGCCGCCAGGCCGATGAAGCCGAGCGTGTTGAGGTGCAGATGGACGAGGCGCAGCGCGCCGCGCAGTTCCGGCCGGGCCAGCCAAAACGGCACCAGGCCGACGGCGACCAGCAGCGCGGCCAGCGCCGCCACGTACCAGCGGGCACCGGGGTGCGGCTGGCCGAGCGTGGTACGCAGGCGGCCGACGATCCACGCCGCCAGCGCCAGCGCCGCGCCGGCCGTCACCGTCGCGGCGGCGTGCAGGCTCCAGGCCGGCAGGCTGCCCGCCAATCCGAGCACGACGACGATGCCGGCCGATTGCACCGCCAGCGGCAGGTTGCGCACGACAGCACCCGCCCCGGCGGAGCGGGTAAGCACAGGCACGAAGTGGATGATGGCGCCGAACACCAGCGGCATGGCGCCGACGGCGAAGGCGATGTGAAAAGTCGGCGCTGGCGGCACGCCGCGCAATGCGGCGGCGCCCGCCGAGAGGAAGGCGAGAACGGCACAGATGCCGAGATAGACCAGCATCGGCAAGGCGACGCTTAACGTGGAAAGCGGCGCAGCGTTTGCGCCGGGCCGCCCCAAGCAAACGCGGCACGCGCCGAAGGCGCAACCCGCTCCGCCAGCACTACGGAGCCGCCCGCACTATCGAGCGTAAGCGAGCCGCATCGAACCCTCCGAGAGGGGGGCGAAGGGGGGCGGGCCACGACTAGCTCAGGCTTTCGAGGCGCAGCTTGATCAGCTTGCCCGTCACCACCGGCAGCGTTTCGATCAGGTGAATCGCCGCATCGACCTGCTTTTCGCGCGCGAGATGGGTCAGCATGATGATGTCGGTCTGCTGCTCGCCCTCGGCCGGCTCGCGCTGGATCATGGCGTCGATGGAGATCTGCTGGTCGGCAAGGATGCGCGTGATGTCGGCGAGCACGCCCGGCTTGTCCTGGACGCGCATGCGCAGGTAGTAGCTGGTGGTGACCTCGCCGATCGGCAGCACCTGGATATCCGCGAGCTGGCCCGGCTGGAAGGCCAGGTGCGGCACGCGGTTCTCGGGGTCGGCGGTGTGCATGCGGGTGACGTCGACGAGGTCGGCGATCACCGCGCTGGCTGTCGGCTCGGCGCCGGCGCCCTTGCCGTAATACAGAGTCGAGCCGACGGCGTCGCCCTGCACCAGCACGGCGTTCATCGCGCCCTCGACGTTGGCGATCAGGCGCCTTGCCGGGATCAGCGTCGGATGCACGCGCAGCTCGACGCCGTCGGGCGTGCGCTTGGTGATGCCGAGCAGCTTGATGCGATAGCCGAGCTGTTCGGCGTACTTGATGTCGGAGGCGTCGAGCTTGCTGATGCCCTCGACATAGGCCTTGTCGAACTGCATGGGGATGCCGAAGGCGATAGCCGACATGATGGTCAGCTTGTGCGCGGCATCGACGCCCTCGATGTCGAAGGTCGGGTCGGCCTCGGCATAGCCCAGACGCTGCGCCTCCTTGAGCACGACGTCGAAGGCCAGGCCCTTGTCGCGCATCTCGGAGAGGATGAAGTTGGTGGTGCCGTTGATGATGCCGGCGATCCACTGGATGCGGTTGGCGGTGAGGCCCTCGCGCAGCGCCTTGATGATGGGAATGCCGCCGGCCACCGCCGCCTCGAAGGCGACCATGACGCCCTTCTTCTGCGCGGCGGCGAAGATCTCGTTGCCATGCACGGCCAGCAGCGCCTTGTTGGCGGTGACGACGTGCTTGCCGTTCTCGATGGCCTTGAGCACCAGGTCCTTGGCCACGCCGTAGCCGCCGATCAGCTCGACGACGATATCGACTTCGGGGTCGGCGACCACGGCGAAGGCATCGTCGGTGACCCTGCATTGGCCGCCGGTGACCTGCTGCGCCAGTTCGAGGTTTTTGTCGGCGACGACGCTGATCTGGATCGGGCGCCCGGCGCGACGGGTGATTTCCTCGGCGTTGCGATTGAGCACCGTCCAGGTGCCGCCGCCGACGGTGCCGATGCCGAGGAGGCCTACGTTGATGGGTTTCATGCTGTTTCTCAGTTTCTCAGGTTGCGTGGCGTTTCTTGTAGTGATCGAGGAAGCGCGCGATGCGGCCGATGGCCTCGGTGAGGTCGTCGGCGTTGGGCAGGAACACCACGCGGAAGTGGTCGGTGGTCGGCCAGTTGAAGCCCGAGCCCTGCACCAGCAGCACTTTCTCCTGCTCGAGCAGGTCGAGGATGAAGTGCTGGTCGTTGGCGATCGGGTACATCTTCGGGTCGAGCCGCGGGAACAGGTACATCGCGGCCTGCGGCTTGTGGCAGGTGACGCCGGGGATCTGCGTCAGCAGCTGCCAGGCGAGGTCGCGCTGGCGGCCGAGGCGGCCGGTCGGCAGCACCAGGTCGTTGATGCTCTGGTAGCCGCCGAGCGCAGTCTGGATGCCGTACTGCGCGGGGACATTGGCACACAGGCGCATCGAGGCCAGCATGTTGAGGCCTTCGATGTAGTCGCGGGCATGGTGCTTCTCGCCCGAGATGACCAGCCAGCCGGCGCGAAAGCCTGCGGCACGGTAGTTCTTCGACAGGCCGTTGAAGGTGATCATCAGCACGTCCTCGGCCAGGCTGGCGATCGAGGTATGGGTGTTGCCGTCGTAGAGGACCTTGTCGTAGATCTCGTCGGCGTAGATGATCAGCTGGTGCTCGCGCGCGACCTGGATGATCTCGCGCAGCAGGTCGTCCGGGTAGAGCGCGCCGGTCGGATTGTTGGGGTTGATGACGACGATGGCGCGGGTGTTGGGTGTGATCTTGCCGCGGATGTCGGCGATGTCGGGCAGCCAGCCGGCGCCCTCGTCGCAAAGGTAGTGGCGCGGCGTGCCGCCCGACAGGCTCACCGCGGCGGTCCACAGCGGGTAGTCGGGGGCCGGTACCAGCACCTCGTCGCCCGAGTCGAGCAGGGCGTTCATCGACATGGTGATGAGTTCGGAGACGCCGTTGCCGATGATGATGTCGTCGACCTGGACGCCGACGATCTTCTTCACCTGCGTGTAGTGCATGATCGCCTTGCGCGCGGCGAACAGGCCCTTGGAGTCGGTATAGCCCGAGGCGGCCGGGAGATTGTGGATGATGTCCTGGATGATCTCTTCCGGCGCGATGAAGCCGAAGGGCGCGGGATTGCCGATGTTGAGCTTGATGATGCGCTGGCCGTCTTCCTCCATCTGCTTGGCGCGTGCCAGCACCGGTCCGCGGATGTCGTAACAGACGTTGGCGAGCTTGGCGGACTTGAGGACGGGTTGCATGGCGGTATACCTGGGCCGGTTGCTGCGGCGCAAAAGGTATAATCCTACCGCAAATTGCCCTGCAGCCGAGGCGGAGCATGCCTCCGCACCCCATCGAACGCATGAAACTTCAATCCAACGTCCGTTTCGCCGCCCGCGCGATCACCGCCCACGGGCCGGGTTATGTCGCCATCGGCGGCACCCGGCTGACGCGCACCTGCCTGCTGGGCCCGGACGGCATCGACGCGGCCTGGGGGCCGGACGCCTTCGAGGGCCTCGACGCCGGCCACTTCGCCGCGCTCGCCGCCCTCCCCTGCGACGTCACCCTGCTCGGCACCGGCGCCCGCCAGCGCTTTCCCGCGCCGGCGCTGCTGCGGCCACTGATCGAGGCGGGACGCGGCGTCGAGGTCATGGACACGCCGGCCGCCTGCCGCACCTACAACGTGCTCGTCGCCGAAGGCCGCACCGTGGTCGCCGCGCTCATCGTCGAATGACCGGCCGTCGTCCGTTCGCCCTGTGGCTGGTCGCGGTGCTGTTCGCCGCGCTCTGGTTCGGCACGCTCGAGTACCGCAAGCTGGTCAAGCCCGACGAGGGCCGCTACGGCGAGATCCCGCGCGAGATGGTCGCGACCGGCGACTGGCTGACGCCGCGCCTCAACGGCATCAAGTATTTCGAGAAGCCGCCGCTGCAGTACTGGGCCACCGCCGCCGCCTTCAGCGCCTTCGGCGAGCACCACTGGACGGTGCGCATCTGGCCGGCGCTCACCGGCTTCCTCGGCATTCTGTTCTCGGCCTGGGTCGCGGCCCTGCTGTTCGGCACCGCGGCGGGCTGGGTCGCGGCCTCCGTGCTGGGCGGCAGCTTCCTCTACGTCATGCTCGGCCACACCGCCGTGCTCGACATGAGCCTCAGCGTCTTTCTCGCCTCGGCCGTCTTCGCCTTCGTCCTCGCCCAGCGCGATGGCGCCACGCCGCGGCAGACGCGGAACTGGATGTGGGCCGCCTATGCGCTCCTCGCCCTCGCCGTTCTCACCAAGGGCCTCGTCGGCCTGGTGCTGCCGGGCGCCACACTGGTCGCCTACATCATCTGGCAGCGGGACTGGGGCTTGTTGAAGAAACTGCATCTCGCCAGCGGCCTGGCGCTGTTCTTCCTCATCGCCGCACCATGGTTCGTCGCCGTATCGCTGGCCAATCCCGAATTCTTCAATTTCTTTTTCATCCACGAGCACTTCCAGCGCTTCCTCACCAAGGTGCATCGACGCTACGCGCCGATGTGGTACTTCGTACCGATACTGCTGGTCGGACTGATGCCCTGGACACTGGCCCTGTTCGGCGCATTGCGCAACGCGGCGAAGCGCGAGGCGGCACTGCGCTTCCAGCCGCAGCGTTTCCTGCTGCTCTGGTGCGTCATGGTCTTCGGTTTCTTCTCGGTCTCGAGCTCGAAGCTCGTCCCCTACATCCTGCCGATCTTCCCCGCGCTGGCCGCGCTGATCGGTGCCTGGTGGATGCAGGCAAGCCCGGCGGTGCTCAAGTGGCAGGCGCTGCTATGGGCACCCGTCGGCCTCGCCATCGTCACCGCGGCGCCGTTCATGGTGGTGTTCGGCGACGAGCAGATGCCGGTCGCGATGTTCGAGGCCTGGGTGCCGTGGATGATCGCTGCCGGGCTCGGCCTCGCCGCCGCCTCGGTCCTGGCCCACTGGCTGGCGCGGCGGGAACGGCGCCTGGCGGCCGCCATCGCGCTGGGCCTGGGCGGCCATTTCGCCTGCCAGGTCGGCATCCTCGGCATGGACAGCATCGCCCCCGCCACCTCGACCTGGCACATCAGCCAGAAGATCAGGCCGGAACTGACGCCCGACATGACGTTCTACAGCGTCGGCATGTACGACCAGACCATTCCCTTCTACCTCAAGCGCACGGTGCAGATGGTCGAGCATACCGACGAACTCAAATACGGCATCGAGTGGGAACCGCAGAAATTCATGCCGACCTTCGCCGAGTTCGTCACCGCCTGGAACGCAGCGCCGAAGGCGATGGCGATGATGCCGCCCGACGTCTATCAACGCTTCGTCACCCAGAACCTGCCGATGCGCGAGATCGCCCGCGACACCCGTCGCGTTTTCGTGGTGAAGCCATGACCGTCGTCTCCTTTTCGCTGATCCTCGCCGGCGTGCTGCTCAACGCCGCGGCGCAGCTCTTCCTCAAGAGCGGCACCAACGCCGTCGGCCACTTCGACTTCCACCTGGACAACGTCGTGCCGATCGGCCTCAAGATCGCCGCCAACCCATACATCATCGGCGGCCTGACCTGCTATGTGGTGAGCGTCGTCATCTGGATCATGGCGCTGTCGCGCGTGCCGGTCAGCATCGCCTACCCGATGCTGTCGATCGGCTACGTGGTCAATGCCGTGCTCGCCTACTACCTTTTCGGCGAGGCCATCACCGCGCAGAAGCTGGTCGGCATCGGCTTCATCATCGTCGGCGTCTGGATCGTCGCCCGGGCATGACTGCGCCCTTTCTTCCCTTCACCCGCCCCAGCATCGACGAGGAAACCATCGCCGAGGTGGCGAACGTGCTGCGTTCGGGCTGGATCACCAGCGGTCCCAAGGTGCAGGCCTTCGAGGCCGCGCTCTCCGCCTACTGCGGCGGCCGCCCGGTGCGCGCCTTCAGCTCCGGCACGGCCACGCTGGAAGTCGCGCTGCGCCTGGCGAAAGTCGGCGCTGGCGATACGGTGATCACCACGCCGCTGACCTGGGTCGCCACCGCCAACGTGATTCTCGAGGTCGGCGCGACGCCGCTGTTCGTCGACATTGACCCCGTCACGCGCAACATCGACCTCGACCAACTGGAAGCCGCCATCACCGCCGAGACCCGGGCCGTGATTCCGGTCGATCTCGCCGGCCTGCCGGTCGACCGCGACCGGCTCTACGCCATCGCCGCGAAACACAAACTGCGAGTGATCGAGGACGCCGCCCAGTCCTTCGGCGCCTCGTGGCGCGGCAGTCCCATCGGAACGACCGGAGACTTCGTCTCCTTCAGCTTCCACGCCAACAAGAACCTCACCACCGGCGAGGGCGGCGCGCTGGTGCTGCCGGCCGACGTCGACCCGGCGCTGTGCGAGCGCCTGCGGCTGCAGGGGGTGAAACGCTTCCCCGACGGCGGCATGGACGTCGACGTCCTCGGCGGCAAGTCCAACCTCACCGACATCGCTGCCGCCATTGGCCTCGGGCAGCTCAAGCACCTGGCCGAATTCACCGAACGCCGCCGCGCGCTCGCCCGCCGCTACTTCGAAAGGCTGGACACATCGCTCGGTCTCGAACTGCCGCCGGCCGACTTCGAAAACACCAACTGGCACATGTTCCAGCCGCTGCTGCCCGACGGCATCGACCGCGGCGCCTTCGTCGCCGCCATGAAGGAACGGGGCATCGGCGTCGGCGTGCATTACCCCGCGCTGCACCTGTTCTCGCTCTATCGCAGCCTCGGCTGGCAGGCCGGCGACTTCCCCGCGGCAGAGCGGGTCGGCGCCAGAACCATCACGCTGCCGCTGTTTCCGGCAATGAGCGATGTCGATATCGACCGTGTCTGCGCCGCGATCGCGGACGCGTTGCCTGCATGCCGCCGTTAGCATGGGCCGAGAACAACTTGGCGTCCCCTCGCGGAAGTGCTATTCTTCGTAACATGTTACAAGCAAACGGAGTTCGTCGATGCCCGCCCACGCCGCCGCCAACCCAGCCCCGCGCATGAAGCAATACCGGGATCGCCTGCGCGCGGCCGGCCTGCGCCCGATACAGCTCTGGGTGCCGGATACCCGCGCGCCGGGGTTCGCCGATGAGTGCCGGCGCCAGTCTGCCGCCCTGGCGCACGACGCTGCCGAAGCCGCCACCGCCGCCTTCATCGACGCCGGCGGAGCCTGGAACGAGTGAGCCCGCCGAGACGCGGCGACCTGGTCACGGTCGCAGTCCAGGACAATTTCGGCAAACCACGCCCCGCGCTCGTGATCCAGTCCGATCTGTTCAACGAAACCCATCCCACGGTCATGCTCTGCCTCGTAAGCTCCGATCTGCGCGACGCTCCTTTGTTTCGCCTCACCATCAACCCGACACCGGAAAACGGCTTGAAGCTCGATTCGCAGATTCAGATAGACAAGGTCATGACCGTGCTGCACGACAAGATCGGTCCCAGCTTCGGCCGCCTCGACGATGCGACGATGCTCAAGGTCAATCGGGCGCTCGCCCTGTTCATGGGCATTGCCTGAATCACTTTATTCCCACATGCCGACACCCGAAGTCTCCATCGTCATCCCGGTCTACAACGAAGAGGACGGCCTGCCGTCGCTGTTCGCGCGGCTCTATCCGGCGCTCGACGCGCTCGGCCGCGGCTACGAGGTCGTGTTCGTGAACGACGGCAGCCGCGACCGCTCCGCCGCCATGCTGCGCGAGCAGTACCAGGCGCGCCCCGACGTCACCCGCGTCATCCTCTTCAACGGCAACTTCGGCCAGCACCGCGCCATCATGGCCGCCTTCGAGCACTGTCGCGGCGACAAGATCGTCACCCTCGACGCCGACCTGCAGAACCCGCCCGAGGAGATCGCCAAGCTGCTGGCCAAGATGGACGAGGGCTACGACTACGTCGGCTCGATCCGCAAGCAGCGCAACGACAGCCTCTGGCGCCACTGGGCTTCCCGCGCCATGAACCGGCTGCGCGAACGCATCACCCGCATCAAGATGACCGACCAGGGCTGCATGCTGCGCGCCTACAGCAAGGGCATCGTCGCCGCCATCAACGAGTGCCGCGAAGTCAACACCTTCCTGCCGGCGCTGGGCTACACCTTCGCCCGCAACCCGACCGAGGTCGTGGTCGAGCACGACGAGCGCGAGGCCGGCGAGTCGAAGTATTCGCTCTACAGCCTGATCCGCCTCAACTTCGACCTGATGACCGGTTTCTCGGTGGTGCCGCTGCAGATGGTGTCGATGGCCGGCATCGTGCTCTCGATCCTCTCGGCGATTTTCGTCGTCTTCCTCGCCGTGCGCCGCCTGGTGCTCGGCCCCGAGGCGGAAGGCCTGTTCACCCTGTTCGGCATCGCGTTCTTCCTCATCGGCATCCTGCTCTTCGCCGTCGGCCTGCTCGGCGAATACGTCGGCCGCGTCTATCAGGAAGTGCGCCGCCGGCCGCGCTACATCATCGACGCCGTGCTGGAGAAGAAGGAATGACGAAGGCCATCGTCTTCGCCTACCACAGCGTCGGCGTGCGCTGCCTCAAGGCACTGCTGGCCGGCGGCGTCGATGTCGCCCTGGTGGTGACCCATCAGGACAGCCCGACCGAAACGATATGGTTCGACAGCGTCGCCGCGACCGCCGCGCGCTACGGCATCCCGACGGTCACCCCGCTCGACCCCAACGCACCCGAAACGCTCATGCGGATCGCGGCAGTGGCCCCCGAATTCATTTTCTCCTTCTACTACCGGCAGATGCTGAAGCCCTCGCTGCTGCAGCTCGCCAAGCGCGGCGCCTACAACATGCACGGCTCGCTGCTGCCCAAGTACCGCGGCCGCGTGCCGATCAACTGGGCGGTGCTGCACGGCGAGACCGAGACCGGCGCGACCCTGCACCGCATGGTCGCGAAGCCCGACGCCGGCGACATCGTGGCGCAGCAGGCCGTGCCCATCCTGCCCGACGACACCGCCGGCGAAGTCTTCGCCAAGGTCGCCGTCGCCGCCGAGATGGCGCTGGTCGGCGCGTTGCCCGCGCTGCTGGCGGGCACCGCCGAGCACCGGCCGCAGGATCTCGCGCAGGGCAGCTACTTCGGCGGACGCAAGCCCGAGGACGGCCAGATTGACTGGGCGCAGTCCTCGATCGCCATCCACAACCTGATCCGCGCCGTCGCCCCCCCTATCCCGGGGCGTTCTTCGACATCGAGGGCCATCGCGTCGTCGTCGGCACCTCGCTGCGGCGGCCGGCGCTGCGCCCGCGCGGCGCCTCGCCCAAGCTCTACATCGAGGACGATCGCGTTCTCGCCGACTGCAGCGATGGCTGCGTACTGCAGCTGTTCGACGCGGTCGTCGACGGCAAGCCCGTCCTCGACACCCAGTTCGGCGCACGTCTGCGCCACCACTCCCTTCTCCTGACTTGAGCCCGACCACCATGAAAAAAGTCCTCATCCTCGGCGTCAACGGCTTCATCGGCCACCACCTGTCGCAGCGCATCCTCGACACCACCGACTGGGAGGTGTACGGCATGGACATGAACTCCGAGCGCGTCACCGACCTGATGGCCAACCCGCGCTTCCATTTCTTCGAAGGCGACATCATGGTCAACAAGGAATGGATCGAATACCACGTCAAGAAGTGCGACGTGATCCTGCCGCTGGTCGCCATCGCCACCCCGGCCACCTACGTCAAGGAGCCGCTGCGCGTCTTCGAGCTCGACTTCGAGGCCAACCTGCCGATCATCCGCCAGGCGGTGAAATACAAGAAGCGCGTGATCTTCCCCTCGACCTCCGAGGTCTACGGCATGTGCCGCGACCCCGAGTTCGACCCGGAGAATTCCGAGCTGATCCTCGGCCCCATCAACAAGCCGCGCTGGATCTACTCCTGCGCCAAGCAGATGATGGACCGCGTCATCCACGCCTACGGCCAGCAGGAAGGCCTGCAGTACACGCTGTTCCGCCCCTTCAACTGGATCGGCCCCGGCCTCGACTCCATCCATACGCCGAAGGAAGGCAGCTCGCGCGTGATCACCCAGTTCCTCGGCCACATCGTGCGCGGCGAGCCGATCAAGCTGGTCGACGGCGGCGCCCAGAAGCGCTCCTTCACCTATGTCTCCGACGGCATCGACGCCCTGATGAAAATCATCGACAACAAGGACGGCATCGCCAACGGCAAGATCTACAACATCGGCAACCCGAAGAACAACTACTCGATCCGCGATCTGGCGGCGCTGATGCTCGACCTGGCCAAGCAGTATCCGGAATACGCCGAGAGCGTCGCCAAGGTGAAGGTGCTGGAAACCACCTCGGGCGAGTACTACGGCAAGGGCTACCAGGACACGCAGCATCGCGTGCCGAAGATCGACAACACCATGGCCGACCTCGACTGGGCGCCCAAGGTCACGTTCGAGGACGCCCTGCGCGGTATTTTCGAGGCCTATCGCGGAGACGTCGCCGAAGCGCGCAAGCTGATGGACTGATGCAATTCATGGCCCCCCACGCTCACATTGTTCGGCAAAGCCGAATCCCGCTTCGCGGGACCAGCCTGCGGCTGTCCTGCGGCCTGCGGCCTTGTCGTTCGCTGCCCCCCACGGGGGGGCGCATGCCCTCTTGGGGCGGCCCGGCGAGGGCATGAAGCTCGCCCTCAAGGTAGACGTCGACACCTACCGCGGCACGCTCGAGGGCGTGCCGCGTCTCGTGGACGTCCTGCGGCGCAACCGCGCCGGCGCCACCTTCCTCTTCTCGCTCGGCCCCGACCACACCGGCCGCGCCATCAAGCGCGCCTTCCGGCCCGGCTTCATGAAGAAGGTGTCGCGCACCTCGGTCGTCGCCCACTACGGCCTCAAGACCCTGATGTACGGCACGCTGCTGCCGGGCCCCGACATCGGCAAACGCTGCGCCGACATGCTGCGCGGCGTCCATGACGACGGCTTCGAGACCGGCATCCACTGCTGGGACCACGTCAAGTGGCAGGACAACGTCGAACACGCCGACGCCGCCTGGACCGGAGAGCAGATGCAGCTCGCCGCCGATCGTTACGCCGAAGTCTTCGGCACACCGGCGAAAGTGCACGGCGCCGCCGGCTGGCAGATGAACGCGCAGGCCATGCGCCTGACCCAGCGCCTCGGCTTCAGCCACGCCTCCGACACCCGCGGCACGCACCCCTTCATGCCGGTGCAGAACGGCGAGATCGTGCTCTGCCCGCAGCTGCCGACCACCCTGCCGACGCTGGACGAACTGATCGGCATCGACGGCACCACGGAAGACAACGTCCACGAGAAGCTGCTGGCACTGACCGCGAGGCCGCCCGCCCACGGCAGCCACGTCTACACCCTCCATGCCGAACTCGAAGGCATGAAGCTCCTGCCCGTGTTCGAGCGCCTGCTCACGGCCTGGCGCGAACAGGGCTACGAACTGGTCGCCCTGCGCGACCTCGCCGCCACGCTCGATTTGCCCTCCCTGCCGCGCCACGAGGTGCTGCGCGGCGAGATTCCCGGCCGCTCGGGCACGCTGATGCTGCAGGGGCCGGAATTCCTCGCGTGACAATATTGGCCCCCCACGCTCGCAAAGGCGGCTCGCTGCCCCCCACAGGGGGGCGCGCCCTCACTTGGGGCGGCCCGGCGTGAGGTCGGGCTTCGGCACCCTGCTCCTCCTTCTGCTCGCGGCAGGCGTTCTCGCCCTCGGCATCTGGGCGCCCACCGGGCTGACCGGCAAGGACGAGTACCTGCTCGGCCTGCGCATCCCGCTCGAAATGATGGAGCGCGATGCCTGGTGGATTCCCTTCATCGATGGCGAGCCGCGCCTGAAGAAGCCGCCCTTCATCTACTGGCTCGGCCGCGCCAGCTTCGAGACCTTCGGCCCCTCGCTCGCCGCCGGACGCGCCGTCACCGTCGCCTTCGCCCTGCTGCTGCTCGGCTGCGCCGCATGGCTCGGCCGCCGGCTCGCGACGAGCCACGCACCGCATTTCACCGGCGATGCCGAGGCACGCTGGGCCGGCCTGCTGACGGCAGGCGTGCTGCTCGGCACGAGCGGCATCGCCTCCGAATCGCGCCGGCTGATGCTCGACATGCCGGTCGCCGCACTCGCCATCGCCGCCTTCTGTCTCTACTGGTCGTGGCTCGAGAAGCCGCGCTGGTCCGCCCTGCTCGGCGCCGCCGCGCTCCTCGCCGCGGCCCTGCTGACCAAGGGCCCCACCGCCGTCGTCATCTTCGGTGCCGCCCTGCTGGCGTTGCTGCTCGCCCGGCGCGAATTGTGGCAGCCGCTGCTGACGCGCCTGCCGCAGCAGTTCGCCTTCGCCGCCGTCGCGCTCGCCCTGCCGGTCGCCTGGACCCTCGACGTGAAGAGCCGCCACGGCGCCCAGCTCGCCGCCGCCGCCGAACACGAGCTCGAGGCGCGCGGCCTCTGGAACATCTCGCCCAACGCCGCGATCGGCATCGTCACCCTCGCCCTGCCGTGGAGCTTCGTCGCCCTGCACGCCTTGTGGTCGCACCGCCACGAAGCCCATGCCCGCTTCCTCGCCCTCTGGCTCGGCCTGTCGCTGCTGCCCTTCTTCTTCATCCACGTCTTCGACCGCTACCTGATCGCCTCGCTGCTGCCGCTCGCCCTCGCCTGCGCCCTGGCGCTGCAGGCCGGCACCACACCGGCGTGGGCACGGCGGCTGGGCAGCCTGCCGCCTGCGCTCGTCGCCATCGCGCTCTGCCTGCTGCTCTGGCGCTGGGACAAGGGCGGCCTCTGGTGGCTGCTGGCGCCGGTCACCGCCTATTTCCTCTGGTGTTGGTGGCGCAGCAGAGCCCATGCCGGTGCGCTGATCATTTCGGCGGCACTGCTGTGGAGCGTCGGCTGGGGCCTCGCCTTTCCGGCCCTCGGCGTCAATGCCGTGCCGGCCCAGGTCATCGAACTCAGCCGCGGCCGCCCGGTCACGCTGTTCATGGGGCCGCAACCCGCGCTGCTGCCCGCCCTCTCCGGCCGCGCCCTGCACCAGGCCAGCCGGCTGACCGCCAATGACGTAGCGCCGGGCACGCTGATCGCCGTTCGCGACGAGGACACGGCTGCGCTCGGCGCCCAGACGCAGGCGCTCGGCGTGACGCCAGTGCCGCTGTTCCGCTACACGGCGCTGACCTCCGCCGGCTCGGGCATCCGCTTCGCCCGCCAGGGCGCCACCGCCGAGGACTGGAAGGCGGCCTGGGCCACGCGCTCGCCGGCGCCGCTCGAATCGACAGTCCACATCCTCGAGGTGAAGCGTTGAAGCAATGGCTGGCGCCGCTCGCCCTGGCCGTCGCACTCGCCGCGGCTTGGCCGCGCCTGCAGCCGCCGACCGCAGCGCGTTTCACCACGCCTGCCGCCGCGGCTCCGGCCGCCCAGGTCCCGTCGCCCGCGTTCTCCGAGCGACTCCTCGCCAACCCTCAACCCAGCGCCCATGCCGCGACGCTTGCCGAACTGCCCGACGGCCGCATCGCCGCCGCGTGGTTCGCCGGCAGCGCGGAGGGTGCGCGCGACGTCGCGATTTTCCTGGCCACGTTCGACGGCCGGCAATGGAGCGAGACGCGCCCCATCGTCACGCGCGCGCAGGCGCAGCGCGACACCGCGCGGCTGGTGCGCAAGCTCGGCAACCCGGTGCTGGCAAGCGATGACCGGGGGCGCTTGCATCTGTGGTTCGTCAGCGTCGGCTATGGCGGCTGGGCCGGCAGCGCGATCAACCACGTCGCCTCCACCGACGGCGGCAGAAACTGGAGCGAGGCCTCCCGCCTGATCACTTCGCCATTCTGGAATCTTTCCACCTTGGTACGAACGCCGCCAATGCCGCTGGCCGACGGCGGCTGGGGGCTGCCGGCCTACCATGAGTTCGCCGCCAAGCGCGCCGAGTGGCTCCGTCTCGATGCCCAGGGCCGCGTGCTCGACAAGGCGCGCCTGCCCGGCGCCGCGCGCACCCTGCAACCGGCCGTGGCCGCGCTCGATGGCGGCCGTGCCGTGGCCATGATGCGCGACGCCGGCCCCGCCAACCGCATCCCGCTGGCCACGACCCAGGACGCCGGCGCGACCTGGCAGGCGGCCCGCGCCACCGCGCTGGCCAACCCCAATGCCTCGGTCGCTCTGCTGCATCTCGCCGACGGTCGCCTGCTGCTCGCCTGGAACCCGCAGACGGCGAACCGCGACAAACTCGCCTTGTCCCTCTCGCGCGACGCAGGCGCGACGTGGTCGGCACCAAAGATCGTGGAGGACAGCCCCGGCGGCGAATTCTCCTATCCCGCCCTGCTGCAGGGGCGCGACGGCACCATCCATCTCGCCTACACCTGGCAGCGCAAGACCATCAAGCACCTGGCGTTCTCGCCGGCGTGGCTCGAGGCCGGCCCGTGACTGTGCAGGCTGCGTTCGGTCTCGCCGCCCAGGCGCTGCTGGTCGCCTGGATCTTCTGGACGCTTGCCGCGCGCGCGCCGTCGCACTTCCACCGGATCATTGCAGCTGGCGCAGCTGTCGCCGCATTCATCCCGATCGCCGACGGCGTCTCGGCCGCGATGGCGTCGCGCGCACTGTGGGGCGACCCCAGCGTCACCACCCTGCAACTGCTCGTCCTCGCGCTCGCCGGCCGCCCCGCGAACGTCGGCCGCGGCCCGGCGGCCGCGCTGGCCCTCTTCGGCCTCGTCTTCTATCCGCTGGCGCTGGGTCTCGGCGACTTCGATCCCTACCGTCTCGGCTACGCCGCCTGGCCGGTAGCCGCCGCGCTCGGCGCGGCGGCGCTGCTCGCCTGGCGCCGCGGCCAGCCGCTCTGGCTCTGGCTGCTCGCCGTCGATCTCGCCGCGTTCGCCGCAGGCCTGCCCGAGTCGGACAATCTCTGGGACGCGCTGTTCGATCCGCTGCTGGTCGCGGCCGCCCTGATCGCCGCGGTCCGCGGCCCGCGCCGGTGAGCGATACGCAAGCCATGCGCGTGCTGTCCGTCATCCCGCCGATGACCCAGCTCAACACGCCCTATCCGGCGACGGCCTACCTGACCGGCTTCCTGCGCTCGCGAGGCATCGCCGCGACACAGGAAGACCTCGCCCTCGCGCTCGTCCTGCGCCTGTTCTCGCCCGAGGGGCTGCGGCAGATGCGCGAGTGCATCGCGGCGTTGCCGAAGCAGAAGCGCACGCCCGTCGTGAAGGCGTTCGACCACCAGTTCGAGCGCTACCTCGCCACCATCGGCCCGGCCGTGGCCTTCCTGCAGGGACGCGACCCCACGCTCGCGCATCGCATCTGCGGCCGCAGCTTCCTGCCCGAGGGGCCGCGCTTCCAGTCGCTCGACGCCTACATCGATCCCGACGGCGGCGATCCGCTAGCCTGGGCCTTCGGCGCCCTCGGCGTGCAGGACCGCGCCCGCCACTTCGCCACCCTCTACCTCAACGACGTCGCCGACGTGCTGCGCGATGCCGTCGATCCGCGCTTCGAGTTCGTGCGCTACGCCGAGTCGCTGGCGCAGAGCCAGGCCACGTTCGAGCCGCTCACCGCGGCGCTGGCTGCGCCCGGGAACCTCGTCGACAGAACCCTGCGAGATCTGACGCTGGCGGCCATTGCGAAGCATGCGCCGCAGGTCGTCCTGGTGTCGGCGCCCTTCCCCGGCAACGTCTACGGCGCCTTCCGCATCGCCCAGGCGATCAAGGCGCACGACCCGGCGGTCGTCACGGTGCTCGGCGGCGGCTTCGTCAACACCGAGCTGCGCGAGCTGTCCGAGCCGCGCGTGTTCGACCATTTCGACTATGTCTGCCTCGACGACGGCGAGCGTCCGATCCTGTCGCTGCTCGAACACCTGCGCGGCGAACGCCCGCGCGAGCAGCTGCAGCGAACCTTCGTGCGCGCGGCCGAGGGCGTGCGCTACTTCGACGCAGGCGAACCCGACATCCCCTTCGCCGAGGCCGGCACGCCGACGTGGGACGGCCTGCCGCTCGACCACTACCTGTCGATCCTCGACATGCTCAACCCCATGCACCGCCTGTGGTCCGACGGGCGCTGGAACAAGCTGACCGTCGCCCACGGCTGCTACTGGAAGAAGTGCAGCTTCTGCGACGTCTCCCTCGACTACATCGCGCGCTACGAGGCGGCGGCCGCCGCCACGCTGGTCGATCGCATCGAGGCGGTGATCGCCGAGACCGGCCAGAGCGGCTTCCATTTCGTCGATGAGGCCGCGCCGCCCAAGGCGCTGGCGGCGCTGGCCGACGAATTGCAGAAGCGAAACCGCGCAATCTCCTGGTGGGGCAACATCCGCTTCGAGAAGTCCTTCACCCCCGAACTCTGCCGGCGGCTGGCCGACAGCGGCTGCATCGCCATCTCGGGCGGCCTCGAGGTCGCCTCCGACCGCCTGCTCGACCTGATGCAGAAAGGCGTCTCGGTCGAACAGGTGGCACGGGTGACGCGCGCCTTCACCGACGCCGGCATCCTCGTCCACGCCTACCTGATGTACGGCTTCCCGACGCAGACCGTGCAGGACACGGTCGATGCGCTCGAATACGTGCGCCAGCTGTTCGAGGCCGGCTGCATCCAGTCCGGCTTCTTCCACCGCTTCACGTGCACGGTGCATTCCCCGGTCGGCCGGCACCCCGAGCGCTTCGGCGTCACCCTCAAGCCGCTGCCCAAAATCACCTTCGCGAAAAACGACGTCGGCTTCATCGATCCAACCGGTGTCGATCACGCGGCCCTCGGCGTCGCGCTGAACAAGGCGCTCTACAACTACATGCACGGCATCGGCCTCGATGCCGACGTGCGCAGCTGGTTCGGCGCGAAAGTCCCCCGCACCCGCGTGCCGCGCCACTTCATCGAACGTGCCCTCGCCTGACGACCCGCCATGCTCGAACTCGCCGACATCGACCTTTCCACCGACCCCGCCGCGCACCGCTACGTAAAGCACGAGCTGGTCGATGTCGTCTTCGCGACCCACGACGGCGAACTCATCAGCCGCGAAGGCCCCAACCGCTACCTGGCCGGCGACGCCCTGATCACAGGATCAACGGGGGACCGCTGGAGCGTTTCGCGCGGCCGCTTCGACGAGAAGTACCAAGCCGTGCCGCCGCTCGGGCACGGCGACGTCGGGCGCTACCAGGCGCGGCCGATCCCCGTCCTCGCCCGGCAGATGCCCGAACCCTTCACCATCGCCCGCCGCGCCGGCGGCGACCTGCTGCGTGGTCAGGCGAACGACTGGCTGCTGCAATATGCCCCCGGGGATTACGGCATCGTCGAGAATGCGCGTTTCGAGCGGGTGTATCGCGCACTGACCGGCAGGATTGGATCGACACCACCGCCAGGTTGACTACTGTCAATAGGCTATTTACACTGGCGCGATGATCCGCACCTTCAGGCACAAGGGACTGGAGCAATATTTCCGGACCGGCAGCAAGGCAGGTATCCAGCCGGCTCATGCGACTCGCCTGCGCCTGCAACTGGCCAAACTCGATGGCGCAAAATCGCCGGACGACATGGCCATGCCGGGCTGGCGGCTGCATGTGCTGACCACGGGACACTGGTCGGTGTGGGTCAACGGCAACTGGCGCCTCACGTTTTCCTTTGAAGGCGAGGACGCCGTGCTGGTGGATTACCGGGACTACCATTAGGAGAATTTCAGATGACGCGCATGTACAACCCACCCCATCCGGGCGAAGTCCTGCGGGACGGCGTCTTCACTGGCACAGGCATCACGGTGACCGATTTTGCCAGGCGCATCGGCGTTACCCGCGTTACGCTCTCTAACGTACTCAACGGCAGGAACGGCGTCAGCGCCGACATGGCGGTGCGCCTCGCTGCGGCGCTGGGTGGCAGCGCCGAGTCGTGGCTGCACATTCAGGCACAATATGATTTGGCCGCGTCAGAAAAGGCGCTGAAAAAGATCGTCGCCAAGATCGAGCCGCTAAAACTCGAAGAGACCGCGACGTAGCAAACTCAGAGGCTGCCCCACCTCACCGCCTATGATCCGTCCCCGAAAATCCCAGCCATGACACTGCCGAATCGCATCCTTCCCAAAATGTCGGCGCTGGCGGGACGGCGACAATCGACTTCGGATATTCGTGGTCTGTCCCCGATTGCCCCCCGCCCGATTGCCCCCCGATTGCCCAAACAATTCGTTCCAGGGGCCGCTGCGCGATGCAACCGCGCAGCGCCGCTGTGCATTGACGTTGCCCCGCCAAGCTTCACCCCGAATACCTGATCGAAACAACATGACCCAATCGCCGACCCAAGCCTCGACCTGCGACGTCTCCATCGTCATCCCCGTCTACAACGAGGAAGACAACCTGCCCGAACTCGTCGCCCGCGTCGGTGAGGCGATGCAGCCTTCCGGCTTTTCCTTCGAGCTGATCTGCGTCGACGACGGCTCGCGCGACGATTCGGCGAGGGTGCTGGCTGGGCTCGCGGCAAAGACACCGTGGCTCAAGCCGCGCTACCTGATGCGCAACTACGGCCAAACTGCGGCGCTGCAGGCCGGCTTCGACGCCGTCGGCGGCCGCTACACGGTGACGCTTGACGGCGACCTGCAGAACGACCCGCTGGACATTCCCGACCTGATCCGCACGCTCGAGTCACGCAGCGACATCAGCATGATCTCGGGCTGGCGCAAGGACCGGCAGGACAAGGCGCTGTCGCGCAAGCTGCCCTCGATGCTCGCCAACCGCCTGATCTCCTGGGCCACCGGCGTATCGCTGCACGACTACGGCTGCGCGCTCAAGGCCTACCGCAGCGAACTGGTGAAGCGCATCCGCCTCTACGGCGAGCTGCACCGCTTCGTGCCGGTGCTGGCCTTCGAGGCCGGGGCGAAGATCATGGAAGTGCCGGTGCGCCACCACGCGCGCACGCGCGGCCAGTCCAAGTACGGCATCGACCGCACCTTCCGCGTGCTTCTCGACCTGCTGCTGATGAAGTTCATGCTGCGCTACCTGCACCGCCCGCTGCACGCCTTCGGCGGCGTCGGCCTGTGGATGCTGGTGCCGGGCGCGGGCATCCTCGGCTACCTCGGCGTGCTCAAGCTGCTCGGCGAGTCGATCGGCGGCCGGCCGCTGCTGCTGCTCGGCATCATGCTGGCGTTGATGGGCGTGCAATTGATCGCCATCGGCCTGCTCGGCGAAATTCTCATCCGCATCTATCACGAGCCTGAAGGACGCGACCAGTACCGGCTGCGGGAACCGCCAGAACTGTGACGAAAACCCTGCTTCGCGGGCTTGCCAGCATCGGCCTGCTCGCCCTGGTGCTCTACTTCGCCGGACCGGCGCGCATCGTCGCCGCCTTCGCCAACGCCAGCCCGGCCTGGCTCGCCGCCGCCCTGCTCTCCTCCATCGCCGCGAGCCTCACCAGCGCGCTGCGCTGGCACGCGCTGGCCGCCTGGCTGGGGCTGACCGCGCCGCGCAGCGCGCTGCTCGCCGCCTACTTTCGCGGCATCGCCGCCAATACCGTGCTGCCAGGCGCTACCCTCGGGGGCGACGCCCTGCGCACGCTGCAGCTGCAGCGCCTCGGCCATCCGCTGGCGGCGAGCGCCGCCAGCGTCGCGCTCGACCGCATGAGCGGGCTGTGGGTTCTCGTGGTGCTCTCGCTGGCCGCGACGGCCGGCGCGCAAATGGCCGGCCTGCTGCCGCCCGCGCTGCTGCCGCTGCCGCCGCTGCTTACCCTGGCCCTGGCACTCGCCGTGCTGGCAGCGCCGACTTTCGCCTGGCTGGCCAGCCGCGCCTGGCATGTGCATCTGCCGGGACCGCTTGAGCGCGCGCTGGTGGCCCTGCATGACCGCCCCGCCCCGCTGCGCCATCTCGTGGCGCAATTCGCCTGGTCGGCGGGGGTGCAGGGTTTTTCCATCCTCGCCTTCGCGCTCGCCGGCCGGGCCGTCGGCCTCGACCTGCCGCTGTGGCTGTACGTCATCGTCGCCGGACCGGTGTTCGTCCTCGCCGCGCTGCCGGTCAGCGTCGGCGGCTGGGGCACGCGCGAGGCCGCCGCCGCAGTCACCCTCGGCCATTTCGGCGCCTCGACCGAACTGGCCGTCGCCGCCGCGCTGCTCTACGGCATCTTCGCCGCGGTGCAGGGTGCCGTCGGCGCGCTGTCGCTGCTACTATCCAAAAAGTCCTCTCCGGAGAATTCGCAATGAGCAATACGCCATCGGCCCTCGGCCTGGCCGTCCCCGACTTCAGCCTGCCCGCCACCGGCGGCGGCTTCCGCCTTTCCGACCACCGCGGTCGCCCCGTCGTGCTGTATTTCTATCCCAAGGACAGCACGCCCGGCTGCACCGTCGAGGCCCAGCAGTTCCGCGACCTCCACGACGAATTCGCCCGCCTCGGCTGCGCCGTGTTCGGCATCTCGCGCGACTCGCTGCGCTCGCACGAGAACTTCAGGACCAGGCAGTGCCTGCCCTTCGACCTGCTGGTCGATGCCGACGAAGCGGCCTGCCGCATGTTCGACGTCATCAGGATGAAGAACATGTACGGCAAGCAGGTCATGGGAATCCAGCGCTCAACCTTCCTGATCGACAAGGAGGGGCGGCTGGCCCGGGAATGGCGCGGGGTCAAGGCCGACGGCCATGCCGCCGAAGTGCTGGCGGCCGTGCAGGCACTTTGATGACAAATCCGCGAAGAAGAGCCAAATCCCAACCCTCTTCCATGCCCGCGAGCGACGCCGGCATGGCATCGTTTTCCTCGTCCCCTCCGCCAAGGATCTCCATGAACGCCAAACGCGCCAGCAAGTCGGCCACCACCAAGCTCTTCGTGCTCGACACCAACGTGCTGATGCACGATCCGACGAGCCTCTACCGCTTCGAGGAGCACGACATCTTCGTGCCGATGATGACCCTCGAGGAGCTCGATGCCCACAAGAAGGGCATGTCGGAAGTCGCGCGCAACGCCCGCCAGGCCAGCCGCTCGCTCGACGAGATCGTCTCCGCCTCCGAGCCCCAGATCAAGGAAGGCATCCCCCTCTACGGCCCCTCGCGCGAGCTCGCCTCGGGCCGCCTCTTCCTGCAGACCGAGGCGATGAACGGCCACATCCCGTCGTCGCTGCCGACCACCAAGGGCGACAACCAGATCCTCGGCGTGATGATGAACCTGCAGGAGCGCTTTCCCAAGCGCCCGGTCATCCTCGTGTCGAAGGACATCAACATGCGCATCAAGGCCCGCGCGCTGGGCCTCGAATCGCAGGACTACTTCAACGACAAGGTGCTCGAGGACACCGACCTGCTGTTCTCGGGCACGCAGGAACTGCCGCCGGATTTCTGGGACAGCCACGGCCAGGACATGAAGTCCTGGAAGCAGGACGGCCGCACGCTGTACAAGGTCAACGGCCCGCTCTGCCGCGACATGCTGGTCAACGAATTCGTCTATCTCGAAGCCGGCCCCAAGACCGACAAACCCTTCCACGCCATCGTGCGCGAAGGGGCCGGCAAGAGCGCCGTCATCTCGACGCTGACCGACTACAGCCACCAGAAGAACGCCGTCTGGGGCATCATGGCCCGCAACCGCGAGCAGAACTTCGCCCTCAACCTGCTGATGGACCCGGAGATCGACTTCATCACCCTGCTCGGCCAGGCCGGCACCGGCAAGACGCTGCTGACGCTGGCTTCGGCATTGACGCAGACGCTCGAGACCAAGCGCTATTCCGAGATCATCGTCACCCGCGTCACCGTGCCGGTGGGTGAGGACATCGGCTTCCTGCCTGGCACCGAGGAGGAGAAGATGACGCCGTGGATGGGCGCGATCGAAGACAACCTCGATGTCCTCAACAAGCCGGCCGAGACCGCCGGCGACAAGGGCGACAAGTCGGCGCACTCGCCCGGCGGCAGCTTCTCCGGCAACTACGGCGGCGACTGGGGGCGACAGGCGACGATGGACCTGATCCGCAGCCGGGTCAAGGTCAAGTCGCTCAACTTCATGCGCGGGCGCACCTTCATCAACAAGTTCCTCATCATCGACGAGGCGCAGAACCTCACGCCCAAACAGATGAAGACGCTGATCACCCGCGCCGGCCCCGGCACCAAGGTGGTGTGCCTCGGCAACATCGCGCAGATCGACACCCCCTACCTGACCGAGGGCTCGTCGGGCCTGACCTACGTGGTGGATCGTTTCAAGGGCTGGCCGCACTCGGGCCACGTCACGCTGCAGCGCGGCGAGCGCTCGCGCCTGGCCGATCACGCGGCCGAGGTGCTCTGATCAGTAATTGCCGGCGGAGAAATTCTAGCTACGGCCGCCGCCTCGCGGCTTAACGTTCGCTGCGCGAAGTTAGCCTGCGCTGAAACTTTGCTTCCGGCTCAATACGAGCCGTCAAGTGTTTTGGCTTCGGCCGCCGCTTCGCGGCTTAACGTTCGCTGCGCGAAGTTAGCCTGCGCCAAAACTTTGCTTCCGGCTCAATACGAGCCGGAAGCAAAGTTTTCGAACTTGGTGTATTCGCCGAGGAAGGTGAGCTTGACGGTTCCGGTCGGGCCGTTGCGATGCTTGCCGATGCCCACCTCGGCGATGCCCTTGTCCTGGGTGTCCGGCTTGTAGTATTCCTCGCGGTACATCATCATGATGATGTCGGCATCCTGCTCGATGGCGCCGGATTCGCGCAGGTCGCTCATCAGCGGGCGCTTCTCGTTGCGCTCCTCGACCTTGCGCGAGAGCTGCGACAACGCGAGGATCGGCACGTTCAGTTCCTTGGCCAGCGCCTTGATCGAGCGCGAGATCTCCGAGATCTCGGTGGCGCGGTTCTCGTTGTCCTTCACCGAGGTCATCAGCTGCAGGTAGTCGATGACGATCAGGCCCAGCTTGCCGCCATATTTGCGCGCCAGGCGCCGGGCGCGGGCGCGCAGGTCGGTGGCGTTGATGGCACCGGTCTCGTCGATCTCGATCGGCGCATCGTGCAGCTTGCCCAGCGCGCCGGTCATCTTGTCCCACTCTTCGTCGGTGAGCTTGCCGTTGCGGATGCGCTGCTGGTCGATGCGGCCGATCGAGGAGAGCATGCGCATGGCGATCTGCGGCCCCGACATTTCCAGCGAGAAGATCGCCACCGGCAGGCGCAGTTCGACGCCGACATGCTCGGCGATGTTGAGCGCGAACGCGGTCTTGCCCATCGACGGGCGACCGGCGATGACGATCATGTCGCCGCCCTGCAGACCCGAAGTCAACTTGTCGAGATCGACGAAGCCGGTCGGCACGCCGGTGACGTCGGACGGATTCTCGCGGTCGTAGAGTTCCTGGATCTTTTCCACCACCTCGCCAAGCAGGCCGGTGACGTCGCGGAAGCCCTGGATCGACTTGGCGCCGGCCTCGGCGATCTCGAAGACCTTGGCCTCGGCTTCGTCGAGCAGGATCTTGGCGTCGCGCCCGGCCGGATTGAGGGCGCTGGCGGCGATCTCGTCACCGACGGTGACCAGCTTGCGCAGCACGGCGCGCTCGTGGACGATCTCGGCGTAGCGGCGGATGTTGGCGGCCGACGGCGTGTTGTTGGCGATCTCGCCGAGGTAGGCGATGCCGCCGGTCTGCTCGACCTCGTTGGATTTCTCGATGGCCTCGAACACGGTGACCACGTCGGCCGGGCGGCCGACCTCGATCAGGCGCGAGATGTGGCGGAAGATGCGGCGATGGTCGTCGCGGTAGAAGTCGGAATCGGCGACGAGATCGCCGATGCGGTCCCAGGCGCTGTTGTCGAGCAGCAGGCCGCCGATCAGCGACTGCTCGGCCTCGACCGAATGCGGCGGCAGCTTGAGCGCCGCGACCTGGGGATCCTGCGGGACCGGGGAATTGATGAAGGCGCGCGCCTGGGCCATGAACATTCGACTCCTTGAGGAAGCCGCCAGTCTACCGATACCGCGGCCCGGACGCGATAGAACAAGCCTGTGGAAATCCCCGGGATAAGCAGTGGATAAGCTGTGCAGCGCTTGTGGACAGCCGGTGGATATCGCCAAGCCACTGAATAACCGTGCAAAAAGCAAGGGCCGCCGGCGTCACCGCCGGCGGCCCTTGCTTTCCTGCCAGCGGGCGGGATTACTGCTCGCCGACCACCGAGACGGTGATGGTCGCGACCACGTCGTGGTGCAGCGCGATCTCGACCTGGTTGTCGCCGACCTGCTTGAACGGACCTTCGGGCAGGCGCACCATCGATTTCTCGATCTCGATGCCCTGGGCCTTGAGCGCGTCGGCGATGTCGGCATTGCCGACAGAGCCGAACAGGCGACCATCGACGCCGGCCTTGCGGGCGACCTGCACCGACACGCCCTCGAGCTTGGCGACCTGCGCCTGGGCGGCGGCGAGAATCTCGGCCTGGGCCTTCTCCAGCTCGGCGCGGCGCGCCTCGAACACCTTCTTGTTCTCTTCCGTCGCGCGCTTGGCCTTGCCCTGCGGGATCAGGAAGTTGCGGGCGTAGCCGTCCTTGACCTTGACGATGTCGCCGAGGCCGCCGAGGTTGACCACTTTTTCCATCAGAATCACTTGCATGGCGGTCTCCTCTTATTCGTGCAGGTCGGTGTAGGGCATCAGCGCCAGGAAGCGGGCGCGCTTGATGGCCGTGGACAGCTGGCGCTGATAGCCGGACTTGGTGCCGGTGATGCGCGCCGGCATGATCTTGCCGTTCTCGGTGATGAAGTCCTTGAGGATGTCGACGTCCTTGTAGTCGATCTCCTCGATCTTCTCCGCGCTGAAGCGGCAGAACTTGCGGCGCTTGAACAGGCCGCGGCCCTTGTCATCCTTTTTCTTGACGCCGGTCTTGCTCTTCGGTTTGAAAGCCATTTTCGTTTCCTTCAACAAATTCGATCGTAATCACATGCAGCACGGGGCAGCGGTTTTTGAGGCTCTTCGCGGCGAGGAATCCGCTCACGTCAAGCTCGCTGCCCGAACTCCACTGCGAAAGCGCAGTCGCCACGGTTCCCAGCGCCACGCAGCTCATCTCGCACTCGACCTTGCGGGGATTTCCCGCCTCGACCTGCTCGGATTCGTGCCCGAGGCGGAAGTCGATGGCCGGAACGCCGGCCGGGGTGTAGCGCAGGACGCCGCGTTCGAGCAGCCTTCCCGACAGCCGCGTCAGGTTGGCCGCCGCGCCGGTGCCGCTCACGCGGCCGCGGGCACCTCGGCCTGGGGCTGCGCCTCGGCCTGGGGCTGCGCCGGTGCGGTCAGCGACCTCGACTTCTCTTCCTTCATCATCGGCGAGGGCGTGGTCACGGGCTTGCTCATCTTGACGGTCAGATGGCGCAGCACGGCGTCGTTGAACTTGAAGGCGTTCTCGAGCTCGGCCAGCGTCTCGTTGTCGCACTCGATGTTCATCAGCACGTAATGGGCCTTGTGCACCTTCTGGATCGGGTAGGCCAGCTGGCGACGGCCCCAGTCCTCGAGGCGGTGGATGGCGCCGGAGCGCGCGGTGACCAGCGTCTTGTAACGCTCGATCATCGCCGGCACCTGCTCGGACTGGTCCGGATGGACGATGAAAACCACTTCGTAATGTCGCATGCAATCTCCTTTTGGGTCAGTGGCTCGGAGCCCTCCCGCATGCGCAACGGGTAGGGCAAGGGAAAGCCGGCGATTTTACGCCGGATCATGGACTTATGGCAAGAACCCATTTACCTGAACGGCCGCGTGAATGGCGCCCGCAATCAACCGCAATAGCGCAGATTCACGGCCTCGAGCAACAGTTCAGGCTGGCCGTACCCGGCAAAGATCGCCGCCGCGGCCAGGCTCGCGACGAGCAGCAGCAACCACGCCCACCCCCGGCGTGGCCGCAACGCGGTCGGGTTCTGACCGCCCTGTTCGTCGGCACGACTGTCGTTCATGGCACCCCGGCACTTCTCGACCGGAAGCATCTTGCAAATCCCCGTGCTCGTCAATCGCGCCGTGCCATGACGGCCCGAGAAGGGCGCTAGAATCCGGGCCTCGCGCCCTCGTAGCTCAGTGGATAGAGCGACCGCCTCCTAAGCGGTAGGTCTCAGGTTCGATTCCTGACTTGGGCGCCAGTTTTCCTCCACCGGAGACTGTGCACCATGCCCGACCATCCCGCCAACGCGCTACGCGCCGCCGACAGCGGCAAGGTCGTTTCCGCCCGCGACGCCGTGCGCCTTATCCGCGACGGCGACACCGTCGCCACCTGCGGCTTCGTCGGAATCGGCTTCGCCGAGAACCTCGCGGTCGCGCTGGAACAGCGTTTCCTCGAGAGCCGGGAACAGGACGAGCATGGCATCGGCCACCCGCGCGACCTGACCCTCGTCTATGCCGCCGGCCAGGGCGACGGCAAGGAGCGCGGCCTCAACCACTTCGGCCATGACGGCCTGGTGGCGCGCGTCATCGGCGGCCACTGGGGCCTGGTGCCCAAGCTGCAGCAGCTCGCGGTGTCGAACCGCATCGAGGCGTGGAACCTGCCGCAGGGCGTGATCTCCCACCTGTTCCGCGACATCGCCGCCGGAAAGCCCGGCACCCTGACCCGCGTCGGCCTGGGCACCTTCGTCGATCCGCGCTTCGGTGGCGGCAAGCTCAACGAGAGGACCACCGCCGATCTGGTACGCGTCATGGAGATCGACGGCGAGGAATACCTGTTCTACAAGGCCTTTCCCATCCACGTCGCGCTGATCCGCGGCACCACGGCCGATCCCGACGGCAACATCACCATGGAGAAGGAGGCGCTGACGCTGGAGTCGCAGGCGGCGGCGATGGCGGCGAAAAACTCCGGCGGCATCGTCATCGTCCAGGTCGAGCGCGTCGCCGAGCGCAACACCCTTAATTCGCGCCAGGTCAAAGTCCCCGGCATGCTGGTCGATTGCGTGGTCGTGGCCGAGAAGCCCGAGTACCACATGCAGACCTTCCGCGAGCAGTACAACCCGGCCTTTTCAGGGGAGATCCGCGTGCCGATGTCGGCGATCGCACCGATGGCGATGAGCGAGCGCAAGATCATCGCCCGCCGTGCCGCGCTCGAGCTGCGCGCCAACGCCGTGGTCAATCTCGGCATCGGCATGCCCGAGGGCATCGCCGCGGTGGCCGCCGAGGAGCACATCATCGATCTGCTGACGATGACGGCCGAGCCCGGCGTGGTCGGCGGCATCCCCGCCGGCGGCCTCGATTTCGGTGCGGCGACCAACACCCAGGCCATCATCGACCAGCCGAGCCAGTTCGACTTCTACGACGGCGGCGGACTCGATCTCGCCTTTCTCGGCCTGGCCCAGGCCGACCGCGAAGGCAATCTCAACGTCTCCAAGTTCGGCCCGCGTCTGGCCGGCGCCGGCGGCTTCATCAACATCTCGCAGAACGCCAAGAAGGTGGTGTTCGTCGGCACCTTCACCACGGGCAACCTGGAAGTCGCGATTGCCGGCGGCCGCCTGCGCATCGTCGATGAAGGCCGCGGCGTCAAGTTCGTGAACGAGGTCGAGCACCGCACCTTCAGCGGTGCCGAGGCCGTGCGCCGCAACAAGCCGGTGCTCTACATCACCGAGCGCTGCGTCTTCCGCCTCATCCCCGAGGGGCTGGAACTGATCGAGATCGCCCCCGGCATCGACCTGCGGCGCGACATCCTCGAACGTATGGAGTTCACGCCGATCATGCGCGGCGAGCCCACGCTCATGGACGGCCGCATCTTCACCGACGAGCCGATGGGCATCCGCGCCGGCATGCTGGAGATGCCGCTGGCCGAGCGACTGGCCTACGACGCGGCGAAGAACGTCTTCTTCGTCAATTTCGAGGGGCTCTCCATCCGCAGCCGCGACGACATCGAGCACATCCGCCAGGCCGTCGATTCCCGCCTCGTACCGGTTGGCCACAAGGTCTACGCCATCGTGAACTACGACCGCTTCAGCATCGCGCCGGAACTGGTCGACGAATACATCGCCATGGTCAAGGGCATCGTCGACCGCCATTACCACGACGTGACGCGCTACACCTCGAGCACCTTCCTGCGCATGAAACTGGGCGAGGCGCTGTCGCGCAGCCAGGTGCCGCCGCACATCTACGACAGCGCCGGCGAGGCCGAGCGTCATCTCGGCGACGCATTGCCCTAGGCCGAACGGGGCCGCCAAGGCCACGTCCATGTCACCGAGTCTGGTAAAGTCACAACGTCGTCAGGGCAATAATTGACAGGGAGATGCACTTGTCCGGTTCCGAAGACCAGGATGGAGTGAACGAGCTCGAGCTGGTGCAGGCCGAGTTGCGCGACCTGAAGCGTACCGCCATCAACCTGCGCGGCGAGCTTGAGAAGGCCCACGCCGAAATCCACGACGCGACACTGCGCGCCGCCATGGCCAGCGCGACCGAAGTAGCGCAGCTCAGGACCACCGTCACCTCGCTGCGCGATGAACTCGAGCGCAGCCACGCCGAACGCGAAAATGCCTTGCAGCAGGAACGCCTGACCGCGGCCCAGGAGATCGCCCAGCTCAAGGCCACCGCGGCCACCCTCCGCGATGCCCTGGAGCGGGCGCAACAGGAGCACGCGCAAGCCGTGCAACAGGAGCGCGCCAACGCCCACCAGGAGATGCTGCAGCTCAAGGCCACCGCCGGGACGCTGCGCGACGAGCTGGAAAAGCTGCGTACGGAGAAGGAGGTCGAGGTGCGCAATGCCATCGCGGCCGCCCAGGGCGAGATCGTCCAGCTGCATGCCACCGCGGCCACGCTGCGCGAGGCGCTCGAACTGGCGCAGATCGACAAGAAGAACGCCGTGCACCAGGAGCACACCTTTTTCGCCAACCAGACCGAGGAACTGCGCGCGACGATTCGTACCCTGCGCGATGCCCTTGAATCGTCGCAGCAATCCTCCTCCCTTAGTCACTGACCCGCCGCCATGGACCAATCCGCCACGCCACCGCGCAAGAAGACCCCCGCCGACAGGCCCGACGGCAGCGGCACGGAACAGCGCCGCCGGCTGCGCCACCTCGAGCTGCTGCTCGAGGTCACGCGCCGCATGGCCGGCTACGAAACCCTGGACGAGGTGCTCAAGGCGCTGGTCGAGATGACGACCAGCGAGCTCAACGCCGAGCGCGGCTCGCTCTTCCTCAACGACCCCGACACCAACGAACTCTATTCGCGCGTCGCCCAGGGCAACATCCAGCGCGAGATCCGCATCCTCAACACCAGCGGCGTCGCCGGTTACGTCTATACCGCGGGCGAAGCACTGATCATCCACGATGCCTATGCCGACGCCCGCTTCAACCGCAGCATCGACGAGCAGACCGGCTTCACCACCCACAACATCCTCTGCGTGCCGATCAAGACCGTCAAGGGCGAGATCATCGGCGTGGCGCAAACGCTGAACAAGAAGAGCGGCAAGTTCACCAAGCAGGACCTGCACCTGCTCGAGGCCATGACCAGCCAGGGCACGCTGGCGCTGCAATCGGCCCAGTTCATCGAGCGCATGCAGGCGATCCGTCGCCAGGAAATGGAATTCATCGACGTCGTCTCCGAGGTCACCGCCGACATCAAGCTCGGCTCGCTGCTGCAGAAGGTGATGGGCGAGGCGACGCGCCTGCTCAACGCCGAGCGCTCGACGCTGTTCCTCAACGACGAGAAGACCAACCAGCTCTGGTCGGAGGTCGGCCAGGGCCTGGAGTCGGTGCAGATCCGCCTGCCGAACCACGTCGGCATCGCCGGCGCGGTATTCACCCAGGCCAAGGCCATCAACATCCCCTACGCCTACGCCGACCTGCGCTTCAACCCGGCCTTCGACAGGCAGACCGGCTTCTTCACCCGCTCCATCCTCTGCGTTCCCATCATCAACAAGCACGGCAAGGTTATCGGCGTGACGCAGGTGCTCAACAAGCGCGGCGGCCCCTTCACCAGCGAGGACGAATCGCGCCTGCGCGCCTTCACGGCGCAGATTTCCATCGCGCTCGAGAACGCCAAGCTCTTCGCCGACGTCCAGGCGATGAAGAACTACAACGAGTCCATGCTCGAGTCGATGTCCAACGGCGTCATCACGCTCGACGAAGCCGAGAAGATCGTCACCTGCAATGCCGCCGGCCAGCGCATCCTGCGCGTGCAGCCGGCGCAGATCCTCAACAAGCCGTCGGCCGAGTTCTTCGCCGGCGCCAATGCCTGGGTGCTGGAGAAACTCAAGCGCGTCGCCGAGACGCAGGCCGTGGAACTCGTGGTGGATGGCGAACTGGTCGTCGGCGAGGACAGGCTGTCGACCAACCTCACCGTGCTGCCGCTGCTGTCGATGGAGAAGAAGCGTCTCGGCTCGATGCTGATGATCGAGGACATCTCCAACGAGAAGCGCCTCAAGTCGACCATGTCGCGCTACATGGACCCGGGCATCGCCGACAAGATGCTGGCCAGCGGCGCCGAGGCGCTGGGCGGGCAGAGCGTGAAGGCGACGATCCTGTTCTCGGACGTGCGCAGCTTCACCACCATCACCGAGCAGCTTGGCGCCCAGGGCACGGTGGCGCTGCTCAACGAATACTTCACGCTGATGGTCGACTGCATCCAGCGCGAGGAAGGCATGCTCGACAAGTTCATCGGCGACGCCATCATGGCGGCCTTCGGCATTCCCGTCGGCCACGACGACGATGCCGACCGCTCGGTGCGCGCCGCCATCGCCATGATGCGCGAGCTGACGCGCTGGAACCACGGCCGCGTCGCCGAGGGCAAGCTGCCGGTGGACATCGGCATCGGCCTCAACACCGATACCGTCGTGTCCGGCAACATCGGTTCGAAGAAGCGCATGGACTACACCATCATCGGCGACGGCGTGAACCTCGCCGCCCGCCTCGAGTCGGCCTGCAAGCAGTACGGCACCCACATCCTGGTCAGCGAGTTCACCTACAAGGCGCTCAAGGGCACCTATTTCAGCCGCGAGCTGGACCTGGTGGTGGTCAAGGGCAAGACGCAGCCGGTGGCGATCTACGAAATCCTCGACTATCACGGCGAGGAGTCCTACCCCAACATGATCGACGCCCTGCGCCACTTCAAGGCCGGCCTGGTCAAGTACCGCCAACAGAAGTGGAACGATGCCGCCGCCGAGTTCAAGGAAGTCCTGGCGCTCAACGAAAAGGACAAGGCGGCCAGGCTCTATGTCGAGCGCTGCGACTACCTGAAGCAGAATCCGCCCACCTCACCCGATGGCGCCTGGGACGGCATCTGGGTGCTGGAGAGCAAGTAGCGCTACTTGATGCGGGTCAGGTGCGGCCTGCCCGCGGGTGGGGCCGCGGGCGGTTCCGCCGCGGCGCCGTCCTCGGCCGCGACAGGCACATCGCCGTCACCTTCTTCGCTCGCCTCGATCAAGAGCCCTTCGCCCGCCTCGAAGGCCATGCCCTGGCCATTCTCGCGGGCATAGATCGCGGCGACGGCCGCGACCGGCACACTCACGGGGAAGGCGACGCCGTTGAAGCGTGCCTGGAAGGTGATTTCCTCGTTGCCCATCTGCAGCTGCCCGGTCGCATCGGCCGCGACGTTGAGGACAATCTGGCCGTCCTTGACGTACTCGCGGGGCACGCGGGTGCGCGCATCGACGGCGACGGCGAGATAGGGGGTGTAACCCTGGTCGGCGCACCACTCGTAGATGGCGCGGATCAGGTAGGGTTTGGTCGTAACCATGCGTGGGAAAGTCGGCGCTGGCGCTACGGCGCCAGCGCCGCGGCACGATACATCAGCGGCGCATGACCTTCTCGGAAGGCGTCAGCGCGTCGATGAAACCCTGGCGCGAGAAGATGCGCTCGGCGTACTTGGCCAGCGGCGCGGCCACCTTGGGCAACTCGATGCCATAGTGGCCGAGGCGCCAAAGCAGCGGCGCGATGGCCACGTCGAGCATGGAGAAGTCGTCGCCGAGCATGAACTTCTGCTTGTTGAACACCGGCGACAGTTCGGTCAGGCGGTCGCGCACGTGGGCGCGCGCCTTGTCGGCCGACTTGAGGTTCTTCTCCAGCGGGTCGATATGGCTGAACAGCTCGTGCTCCATGGTATAGAGCAGTTGCCGCGCCTTGGCGCGCGTCTGCGGATCCGGCGGCATCAGCTGCGGATGCGGGAAGCGCTCGTCGATGTACTCGTTGATGATGTTGGCCTCATACAGCACGAGGTCGCGATCCACCAGCACCGGCACGCGGTTGTAGGGGTTGATGACCGCGATATCTTCCGGTTTGTTGAACAGGTCGACGTCGATCACCTGGAAGTCCATCTGCTTCTCGTACAGGACGATGCGGCAGCGATGGCTGAACGGGCACGTGGTGCCCGAGTACAGGTTCATCATGGTACTCGTACCCCAGGAATAGTCGGCATCACGCACCACTTTGCGCACGGGTGGCGGATTCATATCACGATGCCCCATAGATTGCATCCGGTTCGACACGGGTTAATGAATGTCTTTCCAGTATTCGCGCTTGAGTGCATAGGCGAACACGAAAAGGACGGCCAGGGCGATCAGCACGATGACGCCGAGGTTCTTGCGGAACTCGGCCATCGGCTCACCCATCCAATTGAGGTAGGCGACCAGGTCGGCGACGGCGGCGTCATATTCCGCAGGCTTCAACTTGCCGGGCTTGGCCAGCTGCAGCTTGTGGTCGGCGCCCAGCACCTGCTCGCCCTGCAGTTCCCACAGCACGTGGGGCATGCCGACGTTGGCGAAAACGACGTTGTTCCAGCCGGTCGGGCGGGACTCGTCGCGATAGAAGCCGCGCAGGTAGGTGTAGAGCCAGTCGGCGCCGGAGCCGAACTCGGAGGAGCGGGCACGGGCGATCACGGTCAGGTCGGGCGGCGGCGCACCGAACCAGGCCTTGCCGTCGGCGCGCTGCATCGCGATGGTCATCGACTCGCCCACCTTGTCGGCGGTAAACAGCAGGCTGCCGCGGATCTGCTCTTCGGTCAGGCCGATGTCCTGCAGGCGGTTGTAGCGCAGGTAGGAAGCCGAGTGGCAGTTCAGGCAGTAATTGACGAAGATCTTGGCGCCGCGCTGCAGTGCGGGCAGATCGTTGGCCTTGTCCGGCGCCTTGTCGAGGTGCAGTTCGGCGCCGCTGGCGAAGGCCAGCAGCGGGGCGCACAGCAGAGCGAGGAACAGCTTTTTCATTTGAAGGTCACCCTATCCGGTTCGGGCTGGCACTTGTCCAGCTTGGTATAGATCGGCATCAGCAGGAAGAAGGCGAAGTAGATGAAGGTGCAGATCTGCGACACCAGCGTCCGGCCCGGCGTCGGCGCCAGAACGCCGAGGTAGCCGAGGATGAAGAAACAGACCAGCCAGACCGCGAGGAAGCCCTTGAAGATCGGGCCGCGGTAGCGGATCGACTTCGACGGGCTGCGGTCGAGCCAGGGCAGGAAAGCGAAGATCACCACGCCCGCGCCCATCGCCACCACGCCCCAGAACTTGGCGTCGATGCCGAACAGCGGATAAGTGATCGCACGCAGCAGCGAGTAGTACGGCGTGAAGTACCACACCGGCGCGATGTGCGGCGGCGTCACCAGCGGGTCGGCCGGGATGAAGTTGTTGTACTCGAGGAAGTAGCCGCCGCCTTCGGGCATGAAGAAGAGGATGATCGAGAACACGGCGAGGAAGACCACGACGCCGACGATGTCCTTCACCGTGTAGTACGGGTGGAAGGGAATGCCGTCGAGCGGGATGCCCTTCTCGTCCTTCTTCTTCTTGATCTCGACGCCGTCCGGGTTGTTGGAACCGACTTCGTGCAGCGCCAGGATGTGGGCGGCGACGAGGCCGACCAGCACGAAGGGCACGGCGATGACGTGGAAGGAGAAGAAGCGGTTGAGCGTCGCGTCGCCGACCACGAAGTCGCCGCGGATCCAGATGGAGAGCGGCTCGCCGATCAGCGGGATGGCGCCGAACAGGTTGACGATCACCTGCGCGCCCCAGTAGGACATCTGGCCCCAGGGCAGCAGGTAGCCCATGAAGGCCTCGGCCATCAGCGCCAGGAAGATCAGCACGCCGAAGACCCAGATCAGCTCGCGCGGCTTGCGGTAGGAACCGTAGATCAGGCCGCGGTACATGTGCAAGTACACGACGATGAAGAAGGCCGAGGCCCCGGTCGAGTGCATGTAGCGGATCAGCCAGCCCCAGGGCACGTCGCGCATGATGTACTCGACGGCGGCGAAGGCCACCGGCACGCCCGAGGCGTTGAGCGAGGCGTCCGGCTTGTAGTGCATGGTCAGGAAGATGCCGGTGACGATCTGCAGCACCAGCACCAGCAGCGCCAGGGAGCCGAAGAAGTACCAGAAGTTGAAGTTCTTCGGCGCGTAGTATTCCGACAGGTGGGCCTTCCAGCTGGCGGTCAGCGGGAAGCGGGCATCGACCCACTCCAGCACGTTGCCGGCGAGCGAGCCGTCGGTCTTGAATTTTTCGTAGTTGCTGGCACCCATGCCTTAGGCTCCCTTGCTGTCGTCGCCGATGACGATCTTGGCGTCGCTCAGATACTTGTGCGGCGGAATTTCGAGGTTGTCCGGCGCCGGCTTGCCGGTATAGACGCGGCCGGCGAGGTCAAAGGTGGAGCCGTGGCAGGGGCAGAGAAAACCACCCTGCCAGTCAGGTTCCACCGCGGTCGCCGGATTGAACTTCTCGGAAGGCGAGCAGCCGAGGTGGGTGCAGATGCCGACGGCGACGAGGTATTCCGGCTTGATCGAGCGGTACTCGTTCTTGGCGTACTCGGGCTGCATCGGCTTGTTCGACTTGGGATCGGCCAGCTTGGCATCGAGTTTCTTCAGGCCGTCGAGCATTTCCTTGGTGCGACGGATGATCCAGACGGGCTTGCCGCGCCATTCGACGGTCATCATCTCGCCCGGGGCAAGCTTGCTGATGTCGGCTTCGACCGGCGCGCCGGCGGCCTTGGCCCGCTCGGAAGGGGCGAAGCTCGCCAGGAACGGCACTGCCGCCGCCGCACCCGCCACGCCGCCGACTGCGGCAGTGGCGACGATGAGTCGGCGCCGGCCGCAATCCACTTTTTCGTCACAGCTCATGGTGATTTTCCTGAAGGTGGAATGAGGGAAAATTGGACGGGAAGAACCCGCAAAGCACACGATTATAGCGAGTCGCTCGAGCAAATTAAAGCCCGGATTAGCCTCGGCTAATGGAGTGAGATGGACTTGCAGGTCCGGAAATGCACCATCCTGGTGCGTTTTTTGGATATCGGCCGGCGTATGACCGGGTTCGCCCACCACGGCATCGGTGGATTCACCAAGCCCCGGGGCGATCCATTTCCGCGTGCCGGGTTGGAGGAGCAGAACCCCCTCCAGCGCCGAAATCAGTAATCCCTGCGCTCGATCAGCGCCTGGGCAACTGTCGCCGCGTCGGTGTATTCGATCTCGCCGCCGACCGGCAGGCCACGCGCGATGCGGCTGACCTTGACGCCGCGGGCATGCAGCATCTCCGATAGGTAGTGCGCGGTGGCCTCGCCCTCGTTAGTGAAATTGGTGGCGAGGATCACTTCCTTGACCACGCCGTCGGTGGCCCGCGCCAACAGTCGCTCGAAGGCCAGTTCCTTCGGGCCGATGCCGTCGAGCGGGCTGAGCCGGCCGAGCAGCACGTAGTAGAGGCCATTGAAGGCATGGGTCTGCTCCATGGTGTTGAGGTCGACCGGCATCTCGACTACGCAAAGCAGCGAAGGATCGCGCTTGGGCGAGGCGCAGCGATCGCAGACCTCGTCCTCGGTGAAGGTGTTGCAGCGCGCGCAGCGCCGCAGCGTGTCGAGCGCGCGATGGAGCGCACTCGCGAGGCGATCGGCGCCGCGGCGGTCGCGCTGCAGCAGATGGTAGGCCATGCGCTGCGCCGACTTGGGGCCGACGCCCGGCAGACAGCGCAGCGCCTCGATCAACTCGTCGAGGCTGGACGGAAGCGTCACTGCCCTAGAACGGCAGCTTCATGCCGGGCGGCAGATTGAGGCCGGCGGTGAAGCCGCTCATCTTCTCCTGCATGGTCTGCTCGGCGCGGCGATTGGCGTCGTTGAGCGCCGCGGCGATCAGGTCCTCGAGCATTTCCTTGTCGTCCATCACCGAGGGGTCGATGGTGACGCGCTTGACGTCGTGCTTGCAGGTCATCACCACCTTGACCATGCCGGCGCCGGATTGGCCCTCGACCTCCAGCAGCGCCAGTTCCTCCTGCGCCTTCGCCATGTTGGCCTGCATCTGCTGGGCCTGCTTCATCAATCCGGCTATGCCGCCCTTGTTGAACATTGCCTACTCCTTCAAACGGGTTTGATCGTCGATTCGTCGATGCTGGCGTCGAACAGGTCCACCACCTCGCGCACGAAGGGGTCCTGCTCGATCGCCGCGATGGCGCGTTCCTGCCGCTCGCGCCTCTCGCTGGCGGTCCGGGCCGCCGGCGTCTCGCCCTGCACGTCCGCCAGAACGATATCGAGCCTGAGCGGCCGGCCGAAATGCTTCTGCAACTCGGCCTGCAACTTCTCCTGCTGGCCCTTGTTCATCAGCAGGCCCTTGTGCGCAGGCGGCAGGCGCAGGGTGATCTGCGACTCGGCCAGTTCCGCCAGCTCGCAGTGCTGCGCCAGTTGCCTGGCCATGCCGGTCAGCGGCAGACGATCGGCGATGGCGTGCCAATCATCCGAATCGGAGGCTGCCGGCGCGGCGCGCGCGGGCGCAGCCGGTGCGGGCGCCGCGGTGGCAGGGATAGCGGGTTGAACCGGAGCAGCGGGCCGCGGCGGCGCCGTGCGCGCCGTCTGCGGTGCAGAGGCGGCCGCGCTGCCGAGCAGCGCCGGCATCTCCGGACGGAACGCGGCGAGCCGCAGCAGCGTCATGGTGAAGCCGGCGAACTCGTCGGGGGCCAGCGGCAGGTCGTCGCGGCCGTGAATGGCGATCTGGTAACAAAGCTGCAGGAACTCGCGGTCGAATGCGGCTGCATAGGGCGCCAGGCGCTGGCGCTCGGCCTCGTCGATGATCGCCTGAGGCGCGAACTGGGCAAGGGCGATGCGATGAAACAACGTCGCCAGCTCTTGCAGCGCCGAATCGAAGGAAAGGCTCCTTGAGTCCATGCCGTCGGCCACCGCCAGCATCGCCGGGGAATCACCGGCGACGAGGCCATCGAGGATGGTGTAGAGGTAATCCTCGCCGACGGTGCCGAGCATGTCGCGTACCGCCGCCTCCTCGATGCGCCCGGCGCCGTGCGCGATGGCCTGGTCGAGCAGGGAAAGCGCATCGCGCATCGAACCGGCGGCCGCCTTGGCGATGTGGCGCAGCGCGGCCGGTTCGAAAGCGACCTGCTCGGCCTCGAGGATACGGGTCAGATGCTCGACGATGTGGCCTGGCGGCATCTGCTTGAGGTTGAACTGCAGGCAGCGACTCAGCACCGTCACCGGGATCTTCTGCGGGTCGGTGGTGGCGAGGATGAACTTGATATGCTCGGGTGGCTCCTCCAGCGTCTTCAGCATGGCGTTGAAGGCCGAGGTCGACAGCATGTGCACTTCGTCGATGACGAAGACCTTGAAGCGGCCGCGCGTCGGCGCGTACACCGCGTTGTCGAGCAGGTCGCGCATCTGGTCGACCTTGGTGTTCGTCGCGGCATCGACCTCGATCAGGTCGACGAAACGTCCGCCGTCGATCTCCTGGCAGGAGGAACAGGTGCCGCAGGGAGTCGCAGAGATGCCGGCTTCGCAGTTGAGCGCCTTGGCGAGAATGCGCGCCAGCGTGGTCTTGCCGACCCCGCGCGTCCCCGTGAACAGATAGGCGTGGTGCAGTCGCTTCTGCTCGAGCGCGTGGGTCAGCGCCCGCACGACGTGCTCCTGCCCGACCAGCGTCGCGAAAGACTTCGGGCGCCACTTGCGGGCGAGAACCTGGTAGCTCATGACCACGGATTCTAACAAACGAAAAAGGGCGCCCCACCGGGGCGCCCTTGGCCATTAGCCGTTCAAACTCGACTGAGCTGTGGCGACTAGGCGCTCATCCCTGCGGGCCAGGCTGGGCAGGCTTCGCCGGCGGCGGGCCGCCGCGCCCTCCGCGGGGACCACCCATGGTGCCCATGCGGGCCATGTGCGTATCGGCCGTCTTCTTCTGCTCGGGCGTCAGGCTGTCGTAGAGACGCTTGAACGACTCGGTGACCGCCTCGTGCGCAGCCAGCCGCTCCTTCATGATCGCGTTCATCTGCGCCATGCGCTCGGGCGCCGTCAGTTTCTCGTCCTGCGCTTTGTCACGCATCGCGGCCATGCCCTTGCCCGCTTCCGCCTTGGCCTTTTCGGCGAAGGCGTTCCACAGCGGCTCCTGCTGCCCGGTCGGCTTGAGCTCGGCCTTGAGCCAGGTCAGATGCTGGTCGGCGCGCGCGGCTGGATCGAACTTCATGCCGCTGCGGCGCATCCCCTGGCCACCCATGCCGCCCATGCCGCCTTGGGCCATCGGCCCCATGTTGCAGCCGCCGGGGCCGCCGCCCATGCCGCCCATGCCGCCCATGCCGCCCATGCCGCCCATGCCACCCATGCCCGGTTGGGCCCAGGCGACCGCGGTCGTGCCGAGAATGCCGGCGGCGACGATGCTCATGAAAATGCTTTTGCTCGATTCCATTGCAATCTCCTGTCGAATGCTCGCCCAGATAATGACTGGCGATGGACGCATTTGAGCGCCGCGCTGTAAGCGCATTGTTGCAACGCGACGAGAGTTTGTAAGGGGATGTTTCGACCTGGCGAAACACGGGAGAAAGGGGTGGCGAGCCTGACCCCCGGCACTTGCGTTTAATGGCTGTGGCTGCTTCCTTCCGGACCTGACCAGGTTCACCACCCCGCAATGCGGGGAGACCCGCCACGCGAGCATTCTACCCCAGAGACCCCGGACCTGAGCCGAGAAAGTCGCGAACGATGCCGATCTGGAACTCGTCGGTGAACACCGGCGCATGACCGACGCCGGAAACCTCCACGGTCCGTGCCCGCGGCCCCCGCGCCGCCATCTCGGCCGCGGTCGCTGCCGAAAGCAGGTCCGATTGCGTGCCACGGACGACCAGCGTCGGGCAACGGATCGCGTCGTAGACGGGCCACAGCGTCACGTCCTGCGCCCCGCCCTCCGCCGCCATCGCGGCGCGGAATGGCTCGGCGATGCCCGGGTCGTAGTGCAGTTGCCACTGTCCGTCCGAATCGCGCCGCAGGGAATGCTCGGCGAGATGACGCCACTGCGCATCTTCCAGCGCGCCGAACGGTGCCAGCACCGCGCGCAGCCACGCTTCGCCAGCCAGGGGATCGGGGAAGTGCGGCATCTTGCCGACATACTCGCCGATGCGGGCGATGGCGGCAGCCGACAGCACCGGCCCGACGTCGTTGAGGATCAGGCGGGCCACCGGCGGGTCCTGCTGGGCCGCCAGCGTCATGCCGATGAGTCCGCCCATCGAGGTACCGAGCCAGTCCACGGTCTCGACATCGAGCCGCGCCAGCAGCACCGTCATGTCGGCGCAATACTGGGGGATGCCGTAGAGCGACTTGTCGGCCAGCCAACTGCTGGCACCGCGCCCGACGACATCGGGGCAGACGACGCGATAGTCCGCGGCAAGCGCCTGCGCGAGGAAGTCGAAGTCGCGCCCGCAGCGCGTCAGGCCATGGACGCAGACGAGGACGCGCGGATTGCCCGGATCGCCCCACTCGACGTAGGCCATGTCGTGGAATCCGGCCCGGCTCAGGCACTTCACCTTGCGCCGTGTCATCTGCATTTCTCAGCTCCCATGCCAGTAGCGCCGCCGCTCGGCGCGTTCGGCCATGATGGTAACGCCGGCGGCGCCCAGGCGCACGGACAGCGCGCCGTCGCGGTCAGAGCGCCACTGCCGCGTACCTTCATAGCGCGCCACGACCTCGGCCTTGGGATGGCCGAAGCGGTTGCGATAGCCCACCGGAAAGATCGTCTCCCTCGCGCCGACGGCCGCGACGAAATCCGGAGACGACGAGGTGCGGCTGCCGTGGTGCGGCACCAGCAGCACCTCGGCGGCCAGCCGCTCGCCGTGGCGTGCCAGCAACGCCGCTTCGGCGCGCGCCTCGATGTCGGAGGTCAGCAGGGCCGAACGTCCCGCCGCCGTCACCCTGAGCACGCAGGACAGGTCGTTGCTCTTGCGGTAGCGCTCGGCATCGCCCGCCGCCGGATGGATCAAATCGAACCGCACACCATCCCACTCCCAGCCCGCGCCGTCACGGCAGGGCTGCTGCACCAGCGGCAGCGCCAGCAGGTCGTGCCCGTCGGGCAGCGAGGTCAACAGGCGCCCGACCGGCAGTTCCTCGGCCACCGAACGTGCGCCTCCCGAGTGATCGCGGTCGGCGTGACTCACGACCATCGCGTCCAGTCGCCGCACGCCATTCGCGCGCAGATAGGGCACGATGATGCGGTTGCCGCTGTTGGCATCGGGCGAAAAGGCGGGCCCGCTATCGAACAGCAGGTCGTGGCCCGCGGTCTGCACATGGACCGCGAGGCCCTGGCCGACGTCGAGGACGACGACACTCGCCTCGCCCGCCGGCGGCCGCTCGGGCGGCACCAGGAACAGCGGCAGCAGCGCGACCAGCCCAAGCCAGCGCGCGGGAAAGCCCCGCGGCAGCAGCAGCCAGGCCACGCCGGCGGTACCGGCGAGCACCGCCCACGCCGGTGGCGCGTGCTGTTGCCACACGGCCCAGTCGGACACCGCAAGCCATTGCAGCAGGCCCATCAGCGCCGCCAGCACCGCATGGGAAAGCCACAGCAGCGGATCGGTCAGTGGCAGTGCCCCGACCAGCGCCAGCGGCGCCACGACTAGGCTCACCACCGGGATGGCGACGGCATTGGCCAGCGGCGAGACCAGCGAAAACTGCTGGAACAGGGCCAGCAGCGCGGGGATCATGCCGAGGGTGATGGCCCATTGCGCACGCAGCCAGATCGCGAGCCAGTGACCGCCCGCGAGGCGGCCGCCGCCGATGTAGAACAGCAGCCCGACAGCGCCGAAGGACAGCCAGAAGCCCGCCGCCAGCACGGCCCAGGGGTCGAGCAACAGGACCAGCAGCAACGCCGACGCCAGCACGCGGCTGCCGCTCACGCTGCGCCCGGACCACAGCGCGACGGCCACCACGCCGAGCATGTAGAGCGTGCGCTGCGCCGGCACGGCGAAGCCGGAGAGCAGGCAGTAGAGCAAGGCGACGAGAAATCCCGCCGCCGCTGCCGCCTTCTGCGCGGGCAGCCATAACGGCAGCCGTGCCGAGCGGCGCCACAGCCATGACGCCAGCCACCACCCGAGCCCGGCGACCATGGTGACGTGCAGGCCAGAGATCGACATCAGGTGGGTGGTTCCGGTGCGGCCGAAGACGCGCCAGAGTTCCGCATCGATCGCGCGCTGGTCGCCGATGGCCAGCGCCGTCAGCACCCCGCCGTAAATCGCCCCGCCCTGCTGCGGGTCGCCAAGGACGCGGGCGAAGCGTTCGCGCGCGAGCTGACGCAGGCGCTCGACGACATAAGCCGGCCGCGCCACCAGGGAATCGAGACCGACATTGCCGTCGCCCGGGCGGACGTAGCCGGTGGCACGGATGCCGCGCTCGAACAGCCAGGCCTCGTAGTCGAAGCCGTGCGGATTGAGATTGCCGTGCGGCCGCTTGAGCCGCACCTTGAGCCGCCAGCGCTCGCCGGCGCGAATTTCGGGGGCGACGTGATTGTCGTCATCCTCCTCGCGACGCAGCCCGCGATACCAGGCCAGGGAAACGCGTGCCGGCAATGCTGCCGGCGCCTGCTCGATATCAAAGTCGAAACGCCAGCCGTTGTCGTAACGCTGCGGCAGGCCGGCGACGACACCGACGACCTCGATGTCCCGTCCCTCCAGCGACGTGGGTAGTGACTCGGCTAGGCGCTCGCCCGCGAGCCAGCCGGCCCATGCGATGCCGAGCAGGAAGGCCGCGACCGCGCCGAGTACGCGCCAGCGCGGCAGCCGCAGCGTCGCCAGCAACGGGATGCCGATCATGGCCGAGACGGCGAGCTGAAACGCCGATGGCAACGCCGGCTGCCATTGCAGCCAGCCTATGCCGGCGGCGAAGGCGAGGACGACGGTGCGCATGACTCGTGATTAGACCCCAATTCGGCGACCCGACCTCTAGAATCGAGGCATGCGCAAGCACCTTCGCAAGTACCTGCCGGACCATACCGCCGTCCACGACAACAAGTGGCTGGCGCCGTTCGCGGATACCCTGCTCCATCCGCGGCTGTGGCACCTCAACCGGCATTCGGCCGCCGGAGCCGTCGCCGTCGGGCTGTTCTGCGGCCTGATTCCCGGGCCGTTCCAGATGCTGGGCGCGGCGATCTGCGCACTGGTCTTCCGCGTCAATCTGCCGCTGGCGCTGTTCACCACCCTCTACACCAATCCCCTGACCATCGTGCCGCTCTATGTCGTGGCGTTCGAGCTGGGCAAGTGGGTACTGCCCGGCGAAGGCGAGGTCTTCGTCGCGCCTCCCGACTACGCCGGCAGCCTCTTCGGCTGGGTGGAGGCGCTGGTCAGCTGGATGTTGCAACTCGGCAAGCCGCTGGCCGTGGGACTGGTGCTGCTCGCCGCGCTGCTGTCCGTCGCCGGCTATCTGGCGATGCGGCTGGCCTACCGCATCTACCTGGTGCGCGCCTGGCGGCATCGCACACAGCGACGGCCCGAGTGATTTGGTATCGTGTCACTCGCCCCGAACAAGGATTCCTCGGAGATTCGAAATGGGTCATAGCGTACGCACGCTGTTGTTCGTCCTGCTGGCGCTCATCGCCGGTACCTCTTCGGTCCTCGCCGCGGCTGATGCAAAGCCCGCGAGCGGTGAAGCCGCCTACACCGGCCCGATCGCACCCCTCGTAGTCTTCAACCGGGCAATCATCATCTTTCGCGTCCCCTTCCTGGGGGCTTCGCCCACCGCACGCGCCGAGAGGGCACGCACCTTCATCGACGCGGCCTTGCGCGAAGGCGGCCCCCTGAAAGTGGAGGTCAGGCCGAACCCCGAGGGGCAGTTGGTGATGATCGACAACAAGCTGGCCTTCATCGTCACGACAGACGATGCCAACGCCGGCCTGCAGGAGAGCGCCGAGGCTGCCGCCCAACGGGCCGCACACCTGCTTGCACAAGTCGTGGGCGAAACCCGCGAAGCGAGGAGCACCGAGGCGATGCTGAAGGCGCTGACCTGGTCGGCAGCCGCCACGCTGGTCTTCGCGCTGCTGCTCTGGCCGCTGCTTCGCTCCGGCGGCTGGCTGGGAAGGACGCTGCAGAAATTTGCGGCAGTGGCTGTCCATAGGCGTCCGCTCAGCGGTACCCGGATATTCGAAGAACAGTACCTGATCCCCTTCGCTCTGCGCCTGCTGGTCCTGCTGCGCTGGCTCATCATCGCGCTGCTGGTCTACGAATGGCTGAGTTTCGTGCTTTCGCGCTTCCCCTACACCCGCCCCTGGGGCGAGGGCCTCAACACCTATCTGCTGACCCTGATCCAGGGCTTGGCCAAGGGCATGGTGGATGCGATTCCCGGCCTCGTCACCGCCGTCGCCATTTTCGTGCTTGCCCGCTTCTTCATCGGCTTTCTCGGCGGCTTCCTCGAGCGCATGGCTCGCGTCTCGGAACTCGAGTGGCTGAGCCCGGACACCCTGCCGACGACACGCCGCCTGTTCAGCATCGTCGTCTGGCTGTTCGCGGTCGTCATGGCCTACCCCTACCTGCCGGGAGCGCAGACCGAGGCATTCAAGGGCCTGTCGGTGCTCCTCGGCCTGATGGTCTCGCTCGGCTCGACCAGCGTGATCGGGCAGGCCCTCTCCGGATTGATCCTGACCTACACGCGCACCATCCGCCCCGGCGAGTACGTCCGCGTCGCCGAACACGAGGGGACCGTGACGGCGATGGGAGCCTTCACGACGCGCATCCGGACCGGCCTGGGCGAGGAACTGATCCTGCCCAACTCGGTGATCACCTCCAACGTGACCCGCAACTATTCGCGCGCCGTCAAGGGAGCCGGCTATATCGTCGACACCACGGTGACCATCGGCTACGACACGCCCTGGCGGCAGATCGAGGCGATGCTGATCGAGGCCGCCAGGCGCACCCCGGGCGTCCTCGCGGACCCGGCGCCGCGCGTGTTCCAGACGGCCTTGTCGGATTTCTACCCCGAATACCGCCTCGTGGCGCAGGCCATCCCGACCACGGCCAGCTCGCGCGCCGAGGTGCTCACCACGCTGCATGCCAACATCCAGGACGTCTTCAACGAGCACGGCGTCCAGATCATGTCACCGCATTACATGACCGATGGCGCGGAGGCCAAGGTGGTCAAGCCGGAAGACTGGTACCGGGCACCCGCACGGAAGGATTGACGGCGCGGCGACGCGCCTATTCGGCGAGCCGTCCGTCCTGCAGGCGCAGGACGCGATCGGCCCGCGCCGCGAGTTCCATGTCGTGGGTCACGATCACCAGGCTCGCGCCGCGTTCCCGATTGAGGGCAAGCATCAGTTCGAAGACCCCCTCCGCCGTACGGCGATCGAGGTTGCCGGTCGGCTCGTCGGCCAGCACGCACGCCGGCCGCGTTACCAATGCCCGCGCCACGGCAGTGCGCTGGCGCTCGCCACCCGACAGCTCACCCGGCCGATGCTGCAAGCGCTGGCCCAGCCCGACCTCGCCGAGCACCGCCGCCGCCCGCGCCTCGGCCTCGGCCCGCGGCATGCGCCGGATCAGCAGCGGCATCGCCACGTTCTCGACCGCAGTGAATTCGGGCAGCAGGTGATGGAACTGATAGACGAAACCCAGCGTCCCGTTGCGCAAGTGGCCGCGCTCGACCTCACTCGCCCTGAACAGGTCGCGCCCCAGCAACTCGACCGTGCCGGCCGACGGCGCATCGAGCCCGCCGAGCAGGTGCAGCAACGTGCTCTTGCCCGAGCCGCTGGCACCGACGATGGCCACCGTCTCGCCGGCACCGACTTTCAGGTCGATGCCGGCGAGCACCGGCAGTTCTGCATCGCCCTGGCGGAAAAGCTTGGACAGGCCGGTACAGGCCAGAACGGGATTACTCATAGCGCAAGGCCTCTGCGGGATTGACGCGCGAGGCCCGCCAGCTCGGGTAGAGCGTCGCCAGCAGCGTCAGCAGGAAGGAGACGCCACTGATCACGCCGACGTCGCGCCACTGCAGGTCCGATGGCAGGTCGGAAATGTAATAGACGTCCTTGGCGAGGAAATGGATGCCCAACACCCGCTCCAGTGCCGGCACCACGACGTCGATGTTGAGCGCCAGCGCCACGCCGCCGGCCACGCCCATGGCCAGGCCGATGACGCCGATCAGCGTGCCCTGGACGATGAAGATCGCCATCACGCTGCCCGGGCTCGCGCCGAGAGTGCGCAGGATGGCGATGTCCGGCTGCTTGTCCTGCACCATCATCACCAGGGTCGACACGATGTTGAAGGCGGCGACGGCGACGATCAGCAGCAGGATCAGGAACATCATGTTCTTCTCGATCTGCACCGCGCGGAAGAAGTTGGCGTGGCTGCGCGTCCAGTCGGAGATGAAAGCGTCGGCACCGACGTAGCGCAGCAGCTCGCGGGCGATGCGCGGCGCGGCGAAGAGATCGTCGACCTTGAGCCGCACGCCGGAGACGTTGTCGCCCATGCGATAGAGCTTCTGCGCATCGGCCATGTGGATCAGCGCCAGGCCCGAGTCGTACTCGTACATGCCGGCCTCGAAGATGCCGACCACGGTGAATTGCTTCATGCGCGGCAGCACGGCGGCCGGCGTCACCAGGCCCTGCGGCGCGATCAGCGCCACCTTGTCGCCGGCATAGACCTGCAGCGCGCGCGCCAGCTCGCTGCCGAGAATGATGCCGAACTCCCCCTCCTTGAGCGCATCGAGGCGACCGATCTTCATGTGGCGGGCGAAGTCGGCGACTTTGTCCTCGGCCTCGGGCAACACGCCGCGGATCATCGCGCCGCGCACCTGGCTGTCGAAGGCGAGCATCGCCTGCGCCTGGACGAACGGCGCCGCGGCCTCGACGCGTGGGTGGCGCTGCGCCGCCTGCAAGGGCACCTGCCAGTTCGCGAGTTCGCCGCTGGCGGCCGTTATCTGGACGTGGGAGGCGACGCCGAGGATGCGCGTGCGCAGTTCCTTCTGGAAGCCGTTCATCACCGACAGCACCACGATCAGCGCCGCCACGCCGAGCGCGATGCCCAGCATGGAGATCAGCGAGATGAAGGAGATGAAATGGTTGCGGCCCGTCAGGCGTTTCTTGGCGCGGGTGTAGCGCAGGCCGATGAAGAGCTCGTAGCGGAAGGGAAGCATGGTCGGGGTGCATGTAGCCTTGCGAAGGGCCGCCCCCGGGGAAGGCGACGCCCCCCGTGGGGGCAGCGAACGGCAGTGAGCGTGGGGGCACATGTTAACATGGCCCCATGCAAGTCCATCTGGCGCTGCCCGGCCTGCTCTGGCCGGCCAGGGCGCTGCCCGACGTGATGTTCGATCTCGAGCTGCCGGTGCTGTCCTGGCTGCTCGGTCGCGGGCGTCACAGTCATTCTTCCCCGCTCACCTTCGAAGACTGGCTGTCGCGCCGCTTCGGCCATGACGCAGCCGTGCCTGCCGCCGCACTGCGCCTGCTCGGCGAGGATGGCCAGCCGGGAAATGCCGACTGGATCTGCGCCGACCCCGCCCACCTCGCCTTCGAGCACGGCCACCCGACGCTGGCCGACCCCGCTCGACTCGAGCTGCAGGCCGACGAGATCGCCGCAATCACCGTGGCGCTGACGCCGACTTTTGCGGCGGTCGGCCGCTTTTCCCTGCGGCACTCGGGCCACGGCTACATCGAACTCGCCGCGCCGGCCGACATCGACGTCCCGCCGCTCGCCGCGGTGGTCGGCCGCGGCGCCGCCGCACTGCTGCCGCGCGGAGCGGACGCCGCGCGCTGGGTCCGTCTCGCCAACGAGGTGCAGATCGCGCTGCACGCGCTCGATCTCAACCGCCGCCGCGAGGATGCCGGCCTGCCCACCATCAACACGCTCTGGTTCTGGGGCACCGGCCGCCTGCCCGCGACCACCCGCGCGGCCTACCAAAAAGTCGGCGGTGGCGGCACGCTGGCGCGCGGCCTGGCCCGCCATGCCGGCGTGTCCTGGCAGCCCGCCAGCGACGCCCTGCCGGCCGCCGGCAGCACGCTGCTGATCGAGGGGCGCCTGCAGCCCCCGGCCCAGCAGCTCGATGCCCAGGCCTGGCGCGACGCCATGGTCACCCTCGACCGCGAGCGCCTCGCCCCGCTCGCCGCCGCCCTGCGCGGCGGACGCGTGAAGAAACTCATCCTCACCGCGCTCGGCGACGAAACCACGCTGGATCTCGAACTCACGCGCGGCGACGCGCTGCGCTTCTGGCGCCGGCCGCGGTCGCTGCTGGATGTCATCGCGCCATGACAAAGAGCCCCCCACGCTCACTTCGTTTATGTCCCCGGCGTTGCCGGGGACGGTATCCCTTGCGGACGCTGCCCCCCACGGGGGGGCGCATGCTGCCTTGGGACGGCCCGGCGGCAGCATGACCCGCATCGCCCTCCGCCCCGTCCCCACCCGCGCCCGCCTGACGCTCGAGCAGGCCGGCGTGCATCCGCTGCTGGCGCGGCTCTACGCCGCGCGCGGCGTAGCCGCGGCGGATGAGCTCGATACCCGCCTCGCCGCCCTGCTGCCGCCGGACACGCTCAAGGGTGCCGCCGAGGCGGCGCGACTGCTGGCCGACGCCATCGTGCAGAACAAGAAACTGCTGATCGTCGCCGACTACGACTGCGACGGCGCCACCGCCTGCGCCGTCGGCATCCGCGCGCTACGGCTGTTCGGCGCCAATGTCGACTACCTGGTGCCGGATCGCTTCAAGCTCGGCTACGGCCTCTCGCCCGAGGTGGCAAGACTCGCCGCGCAGCAGAAGCCCGACATCATCGTCACCGTCGACAACGGCATCGGAAGCCGAGAGGGCGTGGCCGAAGCCAATCGTCTGGGCATCGCCACGCTGATCACCGACCACCACCTGCCGGGGCCCGAGCTGCCCGCCGCCGCGGTCATCGTCAATCCCAACCAGCCCGGCTGCAGCTTCGCCAGCCGCGCCATCGCCGGCGTCGGCGTGATGTTCTACGTGATGCTGGCGCTGCGCGCGGAGCTGCGCGGCCGCGGCGCCTTCAAGGACAAGCCCGAGCCCAACCTCGCCGCCCTGCTCGACCTCGTCGCCCTCGGCACCGTCGCCGACGTGGTGCCGCTCGACCGCAACAACCGCGTGCTGGTCGCGCAGGGCATCAATCGCATGCGCGACGGAAAAATGCAGCCGGGCGTGCGCGCCCTCTTCGCCGTGGCCGGCCGCGACCCGCGCCAGGCCAGCACCTTCGACCTCGGCTTCGCCCTCGGCCCGCGCCTCAACGCCGCCGGGCGCCTGGCCGACATGGCGCTGGGCATCGAGTGCCTGATCACCGACGACGCCGGCCGCGCCATGAACATCGCCACCGAGCTCGACACCCTCAACCGCGAGCGCCGCAGCATCGAGGCCGGCATGCAGGCCGGCGCCGAGACCTTCATCGAGAGCATCGACGCCGCCAGCCGCGCCAGCCTGACGCTGTTCGACCCGGACTGGCACCAGGGCGTGGTCGGCATCCTCGCCGGCCGCGTCAAGGAAAGGCTGCACCGCCCGACCTTCGCCTTCGCCCGCGGCGACGATGAACAGGTGAAGGGTTCGGGCCGCTCCATCCCCGGCCTGCACCTGCGCGACGCGCTCGACCTCGTCGCCAAGCGCGCACCCGACCTGTTGCTGCGCTTCGGCGGCCATGCCGCCGCCGCCGGGGTGACGCTGCTCGAGGACAGGCTGACCGAGTTCGAGCAACTGTTCGAAGAGATCGCCCGCGGCCTGCTGACGCCGGCGCAGCTTTCGCGCACGCTGGAAACCGACGGCCCGCTCGAGACCGGCTACCTCTCGCTGGCCAGCGCCCAGCTGCTGCGCAACGAGATCTGGGGCCAGGGCTTTCCCGCGCCGATGTTCGCCGACGAGTTCGAGGTGGCCAGCCAGAAGCTGCTCAAGGACAAACACCTCAAACTGGCGTTGAGGAAGGGCAAGGCCCGCTACGAGGCGATCCGCTTCAACTGCGCCGAGCCTGCGCCAGCGCGCATCCGCGCCGCCTTCCGCATCGACGCCAACGAATACATGGGCATCGAGAGCCTGCAGCTGGTGATCGAGCACTTCGAACCAGCCTAGCTCGCAAGTCGGCGAACTGCGCCCATGAACCCGCCCGTCCCGCACATCGCCGAGCAGTCGCCGGACGCCGCGCTGGCCGCGCTGGGCAGCGGACCGCAGGGGCTGAGCGCCGCCGAGGCCCGGCGGCGGCTGGCAGAATTCGGCCCCAACCGGGTCGAGCCCGCGGCCCGCGATCCTGTGTGGCTGACGCTCGCCCGCGAGTTCACCCACTTCTTCGCGCTCATCCTCTGGCTGGCGGCGGCGCTGGCGCTCGTTGCCGAGCATTTCGGCCCGGGCCAGGGCATGGCGGAACTGGGACTGGCCATCGTCGGCGTCATCGTCGTCAATGGCTGCTTTTCCTTCTGGCAGGCCTGGCGCGCGGAAGCGGCGCTGGCCGCGCTGAGCCAGCTGCTGCCGCAGCAGGTACAGGTGCGGCGCGACGGCCTTACCCTGGAAGTGCCGGCGGCCGAACTGGTGCCGGGCGACATCGTGCTGCTGGCCGAAGGCGCCAAGGTGCCGGCGGACTGCCGCCTGATCGAGAGCTGGGGGCTGCGCGTCAACCTCGCTACGCTGACCGGCGAGTCTCGGCCCAAGGCCCGCAGCGCCGACGCCATCAGCGATGCGATCCCCGATCCGCTCGCGGCGCGGGCCCTGGTGCTCGCCGGCACCCTGATCGTCTCGGGCGAGTGCAGCGCCGTGGTATTCGCCACCGGCATGCGCACCGAGTTCGGCCGCATCGCCCACCTGACCCAGACGGCCGGCGAAGTCGAGTCACCGCTGCAGAAGGAGATCCGCCGCGTCTCGCGCCTCGTGGCCCTGCTGGCGCTTACCCTCGGCCTGGTGTTCTTCGCCATCGGTCAGGCCATCGGCCTGCCCTTCTGGGCGAACTTCATGTTCGCCATCGGCATCATCGTCGCCAACGTGCCTGAGGGCATGCTGCCGACGGTGACCCTCTCCCTGGCCCTGGCGACGCAGCGCATGGCCCGGCGCAATGCCCTGGTGCGCCACCTGCCGGCAGTCGAAACGCTGGGCAGCGCAACGGTCATCCTCACCGACAAGACCGGCACGCTGACCCAGAACCGCATGACGGTGCGCGAACTCTTCGTCGCCGGCTGCCATCGCCTCGCCGCTGAACGCTGGCCGCGCGCCTACGACCTGCACCTGCGCGCCGTCGCCCGCTTCTGCCACAGCCTCAAGTTTCCCAACGGCGCGCCCAGCGGCGACCCCATGGAAATCGCCCTCTGGCAGTTCGCCGGCGAAATTCCCGAACTCGGCAGCCGCGCCGGGGAAATCCCCTTCGACGCCGAGCGGCGGCGCATGTCGGTCATCACCCGCGAAACGGCGGGCAGCGAATTCCTCTGGTGCAAGGGCGCCCCCGAAACCGTCCTGCCGCTGTGCTCGACATGGCTCGAAGGCGACGTCTCGCGCCCCTTCGACGCGCAAGCACAGGAAACCCTGCGCCGCGCCCAGAACGACATGGCCGACCGCGGCCTGCGCGTGCTGGCGCTGGCGTGGAAGCCGCTCGCGGCCGGGGCCGGCGAACCGAGCGAGGACGGCCTCGAGCTGTGCGGCCTGATCGGCCTCGAAGACCCGCCGCGCCCCGACGTGCATGAGGCCGTGAATCGCTGCCACGAGGCCGGCATCCGCGTGATCATGGTCACCGGCGACCATCCGCACACGGCGGTGGCGCTGGCCAGGGAAGTGGACGTGGTGCGTACGTCCGCGCCGACCGTACTGACCGGAGACGAGGTGCGGCGGATGGATCCGGCCAGCCTGCAACTCGCGCTCGACGCGCCGGAGATCCTCTTCGCCCGCGTCAGCGCCGAGCAGAAGATGCTCATCGTCCAGGCCCTGCAGCGCAAGGGCGAGATCGTCGCGGTGACCGGCGACGGCGTCAATGACGCGCCGGCGCTGAAAACGGCCGACATCGGCATCGCCATGGGCCTCTCCGGCACCGATGTCGCCCGCGAGGCTGCCGACATCGTGCTGCTCGACGATCACTTCGGCACCATCGTCAACGCCATCGAGGAAGGCCGCGCGGTGTTCGAGAACATCCGCAAGTTCATCACCTACATCTTCACGCACAACTTTGCCGAGTTGGTACCCTTTCTCGCCTTCGTGCTGTTCCGCATCCCATTGCCGCTGACAGCTATCCTGGTTCTCGCCATCGATTTGGGGACGGACACCATACCGGCGCTCGCGCTCGGCGCCGAACCACCACACAGCGATCTCATGCGCCGCCCGCCGCGACGACGCGATGAACATCTTTTTACTTGGCCGATGTTCGCCCGCGCCTACGGCTTCCTCGGCCCGCTCGAAGCGCTGGCGGCAATGGCCACCTTTTTCTTCGTCCTCGACGCGGCAGGCTGGCACTACGGTCAGACGTTCGCCCCCGCCGATCCCATCTATCTCCAGGCCACCACAGCCTGCTTCGCCGGCATCGTGCTAACGCAGATGGTCAACATCTTCGTCTGCCGCCATCCGCTGCTGCCGGCGTGGCGTTTCCCCCTGTTCGAGAACCGGCTGCTTTTCGCCGGCCTCGCTTTCGAGTTCCTGCTGCTGCTGGCCATCGTCTACACCCCCTGGGGCAACCGCCTGTTCGGCACGGCGCCGCTGGCGGCCGAGGTCTGGCTGTTCGCGCTGCCGTTCGCGCTGGCGCTGGGCGTCCTCGAGGAAGCGCGCAAGGCCATCGTCAGGCGAATGTCAGATTGAAATTCGCGCCATTTTCCGGCCTCTGTCCCGACGTTTCGAGCCTTGGCGCAGGCTTAGGATTTGGGCTTTTTCTCAACCTCTCCATACCTTGGCCAAACGATGAACCCATCCAAGCTTCTCGCCCTCTTCGCCGGCAGCTGCCTTGCTGCCACCGCCACCCTGACCACGGCCGCCACCCCGGCCGTTCAGCCGCCCCAACCCATCGTCCTCCAGACGGCCGCGGCACCGCAAGCGCCCGCCGCGCAGCCGGCCTCCCCTTCCGCCGCGACCGCGCGCACCGCAACGGATGCCCCGGCGACGAAGGCCAGCAATGGCAAGGCACCGACTGCGAAGAAGAAAGGAACCAAGGCCGGCAAGAAGTCCTCCGCGAAGGGGACGAAGAAGTCGAGCAAGAAATCGTCCGGCAAGAAGAAGTCGAAATCGAAGTCCAAGCCGGCCCAGTATTGAAGAGGGTGGCGGCGCAATCCACGGGATAGCCCAAGAAAGTCGGCGCTGGCAGGACGCCGAAGATTAAAATGCCGCCTTATCGACGAATCGAAGAAAAGACCCCCCATGGAAGCCGAACGCCTCAACGCCATCGCCAACCGTCTCGCCGATCTGAAGCGTCGCGAGACCGAACTGCGGAGGTATCTTTGACTACGATGCCAAGGCATCGAAACTCGAAGAACTCTCGCGCGAACTCGAAGACCCCAAGGTTTGGGACGACGCCCCGCGCGCCCAGTCCCTGGGCAAGGAAAAGAAGTCCCTCGAAAACGTCGTTGTCACGCTGCGCGATATCGCGCAGCAACTGATCGACGCGCAGGACCTGCTCGACCTCGCCCGCGGCGAGGATGACGACGACACGCTGATCTCGATCGAAAGCGACCTCGCCGGCCTCGACGAACGCGTCGGTACGCTCGAATTCCGCCGCATGTTCGCCAATCCGGCCGACCCCAACAACTGCTTCATCGACATCCAGGCCGGCGCCGGTGGCACCGAGGCCTGCGACTGGGCGTCGATGCTGCTGCGCCAGTACCTCAAATACTGCGAGCGCAAGGGCTTCAAGACCGAGATTCTGGAACAGACCGACGGCGACGTCGCCGGCATCCGCAGCGCGTCGCTCAAGGTCGAGGGCGACTACGCCTACGGCCACCTGCGTACGGAGACCGGCGTGCATCGCCTGGTGCGAAAGTCGCCCTTCGATTCCTCGGGTGGCCGCCACACCTCCTTCGCCAGCCTCTACGTCTATCCTGAAATCGACGACTCCATCGAGGTCGAGATCAATCCCGCCGACCTGCGCGTCGATACCTTCCGCGCCTCCGGCGCCGGCGGCCAGCACATCAACAAGACCGATTCGGCCATCCGCATCACCCACGCCCCCACCGGCATCGTCGTGCAGTGCCAGAACGACCGCTCGCAGCATCGCAACCGCGCCGAGGCCATGGCCATGCTGAAATCGCGCCTCTACGAACTTGAACTGCGCAAGCGCCAGGCCGAGGCCGACAAGCTGGAAGCCGGCAAGACCGACGTCGGCTGGGGCCACCAGATCCGCAGCTATGTGCTCGACAATTCCCGCATCAAGGACCTGCGCACCAACGTCGAGATTTCCAACACCCAGAAGGTGCTCGACGGCGACCTCGACGCCTTCATCGAGGCCAGCCTCAAGCAGGGCGTGTAGTGCGTCTTCGGGCGGACGACATTCGTTCAACCCAGGACATTCGCTTCCGCTATTGAGCGACCCGCCAGCCCTATAGAACGACTTGAGTACCCAGTTCGACCACGCGGTTGGCCGGAAGGCCGAAGAAACTGGCGGCACTGCCCGCATTGCGGAACATCCCGACGAAAATCTTCTCGCGCCAGAAACACATCTCCGAGTTCAGTCGCGGAATCAGCGTTTCCCGACCGAGGAAGAAGGATGTATCCATGGGATCGAGAACCAGGCCGTCCTCGGCACACTGGTTGAGCGCCTCAGGTAACACCGGCTGTTCCATGAATCCGTACAACACGCGGACCTGCCAAAACTGGTTCTGCAGACGGGTTACCGTGACCCGCTTGGCTTCCGTGAAATGGGGAGAGTCGAGAATGTTCACGGAAACGAGTACGACCCGTTCGTGCATCGCCTTGTAATGCTTGAGGCTGTGCAGCATCGCATGCGGCACGTTATCGAGATTTGGCGTCAGGAAAACCGCCGTACCTGGGACACGAGCTACCGCCCCATCGATCCCGGACACGAACGACTTCATATCCATCGCATCGGCCGCCAGACGTGCACTGAGCAAGTCGCGACCCCGCTTCCAGGTTGAAAGCAGTAGGTAGACGCCAAGGCCAAATATCAAGGGGAACCAGCCGCCATCGGCGATCTTGACCGAGTTGGCGGAGAAGAACGCCAGATCGATGATGGCGAAGGGCAGCGCGCCGAGAAATGCCCGCCAGAACGACCAGCCCCAGACATACCTCGCAACGACGAATGCCAGCAGGTCGGTGATGAACATGGTGCCCGTAACGGCAATGCCATAGGCCGCCGCCAGATTCGAGGAACTGCCGAAACCGACAACCAGCGCGATCACCGCCACCAGCAGCGTCCAGTTGATGCTCCCCAGGTAGATCTGGCCGATCTGCTGATCGGACGTATGGCTGATTTCCATGCGCGGCGAGAAGCCGAGCTGGATGGCCTGCTGCGTGATCGAGAAGGCGCCGGAGATCACTGCCTGCGAGGCGATCACCGTAGCCACGGCGGCCAGTGCGACCATCGGATACAGCAGCCAGTCGGGTGCCAACAGGTAGAACGGGTTGGCGATCGCCTGCGGATCGCGCAACAGCAATGCACCCTGGCCGAAGTAGTTAAGCAAGAGCGCCGGCAGGACCAGGCCGAACCAGGCAAGCTGAATCGGCTTGCGGCCGAAATGCCCCATGTCCGCATAGAGCGCTTCGGCACCCGTCAGTGCGAGCACGGCGGCACCCAGGGCAAAGAACCCGAGGACGGGATTGGCCTCGAAGAAGCGGATGGCGTGCCACGGACCGAGCGCACGCAGCACCCCGGGGTCGTGAGCGATGCTGATAATGCCGAGCGCTCCCAGCGTAACGAACCACAGCACCATGATCGGGCCGAACAACGTGCCGACCGCCGCCGTGCCGTGCCGCTGAACCGCGAACAGGATCACCAGGATCACCAGCGAAATCGGCAACACATAAGGCTTGAGTGCCGGCGTGGCGACCTCCAGGCCCTCGACCGCCGACAGGACGGAAATTGCCGGGGTAATGACACCGTCGCCATAGAACAGTGCAGCTCCGAAAAGACCGAGCACGATGATCGCCTTGCGGCGTAGCGATCCCTGCTCCATCGGACGCAAGGCGAGCGCCATCAAGGCCATGATGCCGCCCTCCCCTTTGTTGTCCGCGCGCGTGATGAACAGCACGTACTTGAGGCTGACCACCACCATCAGCGACCAGAAGATCAGGGAAAGGATGCCCAGCACGTTGTCAGGCGTGATCGGCACCGGGTGGTGCGCCCCGCCGAAGACTTCCTTCAGTGCATACAGCGGACTGGTTCCGATGTCGCCATAGACAACGCCCAGGGCCGCCAGCGATAGCGCGGCCACACGGCTTTCCGTAGTGTTTGCGGACATGAGTTACCTCTTGGTTCAGGATTGAAATCGGTAGCCGACGCCGGTCTCGGTCAGAAAGTGCTGCGGCTGGGCGGGGTCGGTCTCAAGCTTCTGGCGCAAACGGCCAACGTAGACTCGAAGGTAATGCCCCTGGTCGGCATGCCCTGGTCCCCATACCTCCTGCATCAGGTGCCTATGGGTCATGACCTTGCCGCTGTTGGCGAGCATGACCGCAAGCAGGCGATACTCGATCTGCGTCAGGTGAATCTCCACGCCGTTCCGGCTGACGACACGTCGGGAGAGATCCACCACCACATCGCCGAATCTGTGGTGGGGCCTGGCTTCGCCGCTTTGCCCATGTCGTCTGATCAGGGCACGGACCCGTGCGAGCAGTTCTCCGACACCGAACGGCTTGGAAAGATAGTCGTCCGCGCCGGCGTCGAGTGCGGCGACCTTGTCCTGCTCTGCTGTTCTGGCGGAGAGAATGAGGATCGGCACATGCGACCATGTACGCAGGTCACGGATGAATTCGATGCCGTTCATGTCGGGCAGACCAAGATCGAGAATCACCAGATCGATCTTGCCGCCGGCCGCTTCGTCCAGTCCCTGTCGGGCAGTGCCTGCCTCGCTGAAGGTGCAACCATCCCGCCGCACGGCATCGCAAACAAAGCGGCGAATCTGCGGCTCATCCTCGACAACGAGCACCCGTGGCTTCGTCTCGCTCATGACGGGGCCTCCTCCTCCATGACCGGAGGGGTGCCGAGTGGAAGGGTGAAGCGTACGCAAGCGCCACCCGGGCGATTCTCGGCCGTAATCGTGCCGCCATGGGCGGCAATGATGGCCTTGCAGATTGCCAGGCCCATGCCTGTTCCCGCTACGGCGGGTTCACGCTCGCCCCGCACGAATAGTTCGAAGACCTGATCGACCCGATCTTCCGGGAAGCCCCGGCCGTCATTGCACACGGCGACGTCGAACCCGTTTTCGGAAACGCGGGCGATCAACTGGATTCGCGCCCCATCCCGGGAATACTTTGCGGCGTTCTCCAGGAGATTGCAGACGACACGTTCCAGAAGGACGGCGTCGAAATACACTAGGGGTAGATCGCGGGGCAGGTCGATCTCGAGCTTTCGCTTGGCAAGAGGGATGGAGAGCAGCCGCGTGCTGGAGCCGACTATCTCCTCGAACGGTTGCCACTCCCGGTTGAGCATGATGTTGCCTGCCTGCAATCGCGCCATTTCAAGCAGGTTAGACAGCAAGTGATGCATCGAGTGGGCCTGGTCTCGGATAATGCCGGCAGTTTCGATAACTCTCTCTGGCAACGGCGGTTGCTCTTGCACCAGGGTGTCGGCAAGTCCGACAAGGCTGGTCAGGGGCGTACGCAGGTCGTGAGACAAAGACGAGAGGATGGACGTGCGAAGTCTTTCCGCGGCCACCTCCAATTCTCCATGCCGAACTGCCTCGGCATAGTGAAGCCGTTCGATGGTGAGGGCGACGAGCGATGCGACAGCTTCAAGCAAGGGCCGATGGGATCGGACGCTCTCGGCATCGTCTGTCCTCGGCGCCACCGCCAGAACCCCGCGAACATGCGTCGGGGCACGCAGCGGCAGGAATACGATGGCCACCCCCGTGCCGGCCAGGGAATCGGTCTCGACAATCGCCTGGCGTTCGTTGGCCGAACGCGCGAAGTTTCGCTCCAGTTCGGTCAGATGGCGACCGTATTCCTGGAACGTGGTCTCGCCATCAAAGACGTCAGCCGCCAGTACCGTGACATCGAGATCGACCCCGCCAAGGAAGCGCTTCGTTACTTCGGCGACTTGCCCAACTGACAGGGCGCCGCCAAGATCCTTTGCCAGTTCGTACAGAACACGGGTATCGCGCTCCCGCGCTTGTGCCTGCTCCGTCTGCTCCGAGAGCCGAGCACCCAGATGGGAGGTAATCAGACCCACGGCCAGCATGACTGCGAACGTCACTACGTACTGTGCATCGGTGACCGCGAACGACAAGTGGGGCGGAACGAAGAAGAAGTCGAACAGCGCGACGCTCAAGAATGCCGCCAGGACGGACGGCCCGCGGCCCAGCCATACGGCGGCGACGAACACGGTCAGCAGAAACAGCATCACGATGTTGGCGACATCCAGCAACTCCCGCAGTGGGAGCGTGCCGAGTGTCATCAGGACACAGAGTGCTGTAGCAAGGAGATACCGGGCGTTACGCCAGCCCGATGGCAATATCGAATTCATGAGCGGCAGGCCGAACCGAAATGTGATGCCGGAAGTGTCCTACATGGCGTATATAAACGGCGTAAAAATTTCGCCTGGTCACGAGGCTGAGGCGAGCATGACGCAAGGACGCCAGCCCGCACCGCAGCTGTGGCGATCAAAATATCTTCACGGGCAGGGAATAAATACGGGGCCCGTTCCGTATACGCTGTTAGCACCCCCCCCCACAACAACGAGAGGAATCAACATGCAGAACAATCGAAAGAGCTGGCTGCTGGCCGGCGCGCTGGTGCTGGGCTCGCCGCTGACCATGGCGGCCGACGGCGAGGTGGCCGCCGACCAGGTGGTGGCGGCCATCGAGGGCACCTTCGGCGTGACGCCGGGCGAACGCCGCAACCACATCAAGGGCACCTGCGCCGTGGGCGAGTTCGTCGGCACGACCGAGGGCGCCGCCTATTCGAGCTCCAAGCTGTTTTCGGGCAAGCCGGTCCCGGTCGTCGCGCGCTTTTCGCTTTCCGGCGGCAACCCCAAGGCGCCCGACACGGCGAAGAGCGGCCGCGGCATGGCCCTGCAGTTCAAGCTGCCCGACGGCGGCCTGCAGCACATGACGATGCTCAACACGCCCATATTCGGCGCGGCGCAACCGCGGACCTTTCTCGACCTGATGATCGCCACCAAGCCCGACCCGGCCACCGGCAAACCCGATCCCGAGAAGATCAAGGCCTTCAAGGCCAGCCATCCCGACAACCTGGCGCAGGCGGACTTCCTCGCCAACAACAACCCGCCGACGAGCTACGCCAACAGCGCGTACTGGGGCATCCACACATTCAAGTTCATCGACCGGGCGAAGAAGACCACCCCGGTGCGCTGGCGTTTCGTGCCGCAGGACGGCGAGAAGCGCCTGTCGGACGATGAACTGAAGTCGTCGCCCCCGAATTTCCTCGAGCAGGCCCTGATCGAACGCGCCAAGCACGGGCCGGTCCGCTGGAACATGATGCTGACCATCGGCGTCGCGGGCGACACGGAGGACAATCCCACGGTGACGTGGCCCGAGGGCCGCAAGCAGGTGAACGCCGGCACCCTGACGATTTCCTCCGCCTCGCCGCAGAAGGGGGCGGAATGCGAGAAGATCAACTTCGATCCCCTCGTCATGGCCGACGGCATCGCCCCGACCAACGACCCGATCCTGCTGTTCCGTTCGCCCGCTTACGCCGTCTCGTTCGCCAAGCGTCTCGGCGAAAAGTAACGGACCCGCCTCCGCGCAAATGCGTCGATGCCGTTGGCGCACGTCCGGCCAATGGCATCGTTTGCTTGGTCCGGCGAAAACGACGGCCCGAGATTCCCCATTGGCGCCGCCGTGCCGCCCGCTGCGTCATGAATGGCTGCGCCTGGTCGCATGGAGACGGCTTTCCGCAAAGCGACCGCTTCCGGTAAATTGACGAGATGAAATCCCCACGGAATTCCGCCGGTCCCGTCGTCATCATTCGCCCCCGGCTGCAACTCGGCGCAACAGCTGCTATCGGCCCCGGCAAGATCGAACTGCTCCGCGCCATCGGCGAACTTCAGTCCATCAGCGCAGCGGCCAAGGCGATGGCCCTCACCTACAAGCGTGCCTGGCTGCTGGTGGCTACCCTCAATCAAGGCCTGGGACGCCCCGTGGTCGAAACCGCCAAGGGCGGCAAAGGCGGGGGCGGGGCCAGCCTGACGGAGCTGGGGATTCAACTCGTGCGACGCTACGACGCACTCGAAGCCCGCATCAACAAGGCTGCGGGCAAAGAACTCATGGCGCTGGAAAACCTGATCAAGTAATCGCGCTTCGATAGGACATTATTGTCATTACGGATGACACGTTATAGCATTCGAGACATATCGTGCATTTCGCACCATCCGTGGAGACCATGACGAAGATGTGCCGCGCAAGAACGCGCCTCGCATGCCTCGCAAGCGGATTGCTGACGACCTTTGCCGCCCATGCCGATGACGTCAGCGTCGCCGTCGCCGCCAACTTCACCGCCCCGATGAATGCGATCGCCGCCGAATTCGCCAGGGACACCGGCCACCAGGCCAAACTCTCCTTCGGTTCCTCGGGCAAGTTCTACGCCCAGATCAGGAACGGCGCGCCGTTCCAGGTTTTCCTGTCGGCCGATGACGAGACGCCGGCCAGGCTCGAACAGGAAGGAGCGACGGCCCCGGGATCGCGTTTCACCTACGCCATCGGCAGCCTGGTCCTGTGGTCGAGCGCCCCGAACCTCGTCGATGCCAGGGGCGAGGTTCTGCGGCGCGGCGGCTTCGACAAGCTGGCCATCGCCAACCCGAAGCTGGCGCCCTACGGCAGGGCTGCCGTCGAAGTCCTGACCGCGATGAATCTGCTCGATGCCGTGAGCGGCAAGTTCGTGCAGGGCGAGAACATCGGCCAGACCCACCAGTTCGTCATGAGCGGCAATGCCGATCTCGGCTTCGTCGCCCTGTCCCAGGTCATGAAGGACGGCAAGGTAACGGGTGGATCGGCCTGGATCGTCCCGGACACGATGCATGCGCCGATCCGTCAGGATGCGGTCGTCCTGACGTCGGGCAAGGACAATCCGGCAGCGGCGGCATTGATGAACTACCTGAAGGGCGACAAGGCCCGGGCGATCATCAAGTCCTACGGTTATCGCTTCTGACGCGATGGGATTCCCGGCGACCGATCTGGGGGCAATCTGGCTGACGCTGCGACTGGCGGCCGCCACCACGGTTCTGCTGTTCGTCATCGGCACGCCCATCGCCTGGTGGCTGGCCAATACGCGCTCGTGGTGGAAGGCGCCGCTCGGCGCCGTGGTAGCCATGCCCCTGGTGCTGCCGCCGACCGTGCTGGGCTTCTACCTGCTGGTGGCGATGGGGCCGCACGGACCGATCGGCCAGCTGACGCAATTCATCGGCCTCGGCTTGCTGCCGTTCACCTTCTGGGGCCTCGTCGTGGGGTCGGTGATCTACTCCATGCCCTTCGTGGTGCAGCCGATCCAGAATGCCATCGAGTCCGTCGGGTCGCGCCCGCTGGAAGTCGCGGCCACCCTGCGCGCCGGGCCATGGGACGCCTTCTGGACGGTGCTGGTGCCGCTGGCGCGATCCGGATTCATCACCGCGGGCATCCTCGGCTTCGCCCACACCGTCGGCGAGTTCGGCCTGGTGCTGATGATCGGCGGCAACATCCCCGAGGTGACGCGCGTCGTGTCGGTGCAGATCTACGACCACGTCGAGGCCCTGGAGTATGTCGAGGCGCACTGGCTGGCCGGATCGATGGTGCTGTTCTCCTTCCTGACCCTGCTCGCGCTCCATGTCTTCAACCCGACATGGCGGGGGCGGAAATGAGCAGCCCGGCGGGCATCCGCGCCCGCTTCAAGCTGGACTACCCCGGCTTCGCCTTCGACGTCGACCTCGAGCTGCCGGGACGCGGCGTGACCGCCGTCTTCGGCCCCTCGGGGTCGGGCAAGACCACGCTCCTGCGCTGCGTCGCCGGGCTGCTGCGGGTGCCCGCGGGGCACCTCACGGTAAATGGCGAAACCTGGCAAGAGGGATCGCATTTCCAGCCGACGCATCGACGTCCGCTCGGCTACGTCTTCCAGGAGGCGAGCCTCTTCCCCCATCTGACGGTGCGGGGCAATCTGGATTACGGCATGAAGCGGGTGCCCGTGGCCGAACGCAAGGTGTCGCTGGACCGGGCCATCGGCCTGTTGGGCATCGGTCACCTGCTGGACCGCAAGCCCGAGGGACTGTCCGGCGGCGAGCGCCAGCGCGTCGCGATCGCCCGGGCCTTGCTGACCAGCCCGCGCCTGCTGCTGCTCGACGAGCCCCTGGCGGCACTGGACCTGGCGCGCAAGCAGGAGATCCTGCCCTACCTGGAAAGGCTGCACGACGAACTGGAAATCCCGGTGCTTTACGTCAGCCACGCCCCGGACGAAGTGGCGCGGCTAGCGGATCATCTGGTCGTGCTGGAGGCAGGGGGTGCGGTCGCCGCCGGGCCGATGGTCGAGACGCTGGCGCGACTCGATCTGCCGATCCGTCTCGGCGAGGATGCCGGGGTCGTGCTGGAAGGGACGATCGCCGAGCGCGACGAGCGGTGGCAACTGGCGCGGGTGGATTGCTCCGGTACCGACTTCTGGGTTAGAGAAGGTGGCCACGCACCAGGCCATGCGGTGCGGGTGCGCATCCTCGCCCGGGATGTCAGCATCGCCCTGAACCGGGCGACGGATTCCAGCATCCTCAACATCATTCCCGCCGAAGTCATCGAGCTGCGGGAGGAAGCCCACCCGGCGCAGGTGCTGGTCAAGCTCAAGCTCGGCGCGACGCCGGTGCTGGCGCGGGTGACGCGGCGGTCGGTGGATGCGCTCGGCCTCGTACCGGGCCGCCAGGTTTATGCCCAAATCAAGGCTGTGGCGCTGATAGCTTGAGCCGGAGAACACGCAGACATCCGCCGAAGGCGACATAATTGGCGCTATGGCCGCCCCCGCAACGACCGCAATCCCCAACCGGGCCGAGACGCTCAAGGTCCTTCGGCTCATGGGCGGCGATAAGCCGATCCTGATGCTGCCCGGCGACGCGGATGGCTATGGCACTCGCTGGACCCTCGACGGGCAACAGGTGCAGCCAGCGATCGCCACATACCTCATGAAAGCCGACTTCATTGCCGACTCCGGCCCGACCGAGTTCGGTGCCAGAAAGCTTGCCTTGACCACCGACGGCACCCGATTCCGCAACGACGGCGTTCTTTGGTGGGCCGGACTCAGCCTTCTGCAAAGGCTGAAAATCATGATCCTCGGTTGATCTCAGTGGACTTCGCGCGTCTCCGAGAACTGGACATTCGGGAAGCGTTCCTGCGCCAGCTGCAGATTGACGCGGCTTGATGCGAGGTACACGCGATCGCCGGCGCCGTCGGTGCCGACGTTGTTCGGATAGAGGTCGGAGAGCTTGCGGAAATCCTCGTCCGAACACTTGATCCAGCGCGCGGTGTTGATGGGGCAGGATTCGAAGACGGCATCGACGTCGTATTCGTCCTTCAGACGGTAGGCCACCACGTCGAACTGCAGGGTGCCGACGGCGCCGAGGATCAACTCGTTTGAAACGCTCGGCCGGAACAATTGCGTCGCGCCCTCCTCCGCCAACTGCTGCAGGCCCTTCTGCAACTGCTTCATTTTCAGCGGATTGCGCAGGATGGCGCGCTGGAAGAACTCCGGCGCGAACGAGGGGATGCCGGTGAAGCGCAGGTTCTCGCCCTCGGTGAAGGTCTCGCCCAGCCGGATGGTGCCGTGGTTGGGGATGCCGATGATGTCGCCGGCATAGGCCTCGTCGGTGGTGCTGCGGTCGCGGGCCATGAAGGTGATGGCGTTGTTGATGGCGAGGGTCTTGCCGCCGGCCACCTGCTTCACCTTCATGCCGCGCTCGAAGCGGCCCGAGCAAACGCGCAGGAAAGCGATGCGGTCGCGGTGCTTCGGGTCCATGTTGGCCTGGATCTTGAAGACGAAACCGGAGAACTTCTCCTCGTGCGGATCGACCTGGCGAGTCTCCGTGGCGCGCGCCAGCGGCGTCGGCGACATGTCGACCACGGCATCGAGCAGCGAACGCACGCCGAAGTTGTTCACCGCCGAGCCGAAGAATACCGGGCACTGCTTGCCGGAGAGATAGGCGTCGCGATCGAAGCTGTGCGAAGCGCCGCGCACCAGCTCGACGTCGAGGCGCAGCTCGTCGGCCTGGCTGCCGAGCAGCTCGTCGAGGCGCGGGTTGTCGAGGCCTTGGATCACCTCGGAGGTCGCACCCTTTTCGGAAGGCTGAGTCGGATCGAAGAAGGCGATGGTGTCCTCGACCAAGTGATAGACGCCGCGGAAGCCCTTGCCCATGCCGATCGGCCAGGTGATGGGCGCACACTGGATCTTCAGCACGTCCTCGATCTCGTCGAGCAGGTCGACCGGCGAGCGGCCCTCGCGGTCGAGCTTGTTGATGAAGGTGAGGATGGGCGTGTCGCGCAGGCGGCAGACGTCGAGCAGCTTGATGGTGCGCTCCTCCACGCCTTTCACCGAGTCGATCACCATCACCGCCGAATCGACGGCGGTCAGCGTGCGGTAGGTGTCCTCCGAGAAATCCTCGTGGCCCGGCGTGTCGAGCAGGTTGATCATGCAGTCGCGGTAGGGGAACTGCATCACCGACGAGGTCACCGAGATGCCGCGCTGCTTCTCCAGCTCCATCCAGTCGGAAGTCGCGTGGCGGCTCGCTTTCCTCGCGCGGACTTCGCCGGCGACCTGGATGGCGCCGCCGAACCACAGCAGCTTTTCGGTCAGCGTGGTCTTGCCGGCATCCGGGTGGGAGATGATGGCGAAGGTGCGGCGGCGGTCGATTTCTTCTCTGAGCGTGGTCACGGCAGGAACGCAATGGGCATGAAGGGGCGCGATTATACGGAAGCCGGGCGCAAGCTTCTTTGCGAACCCTGCCCGGATAGGCGACAATTCGCTGTTTTCCAGACCTTTTTCGCTTCGCCACATACCCAAATCGCCATGAGCACCCAGGATCAAGCCCCCGCCCCGCAACAGGACGAAAACCACATCATCGCCGAGCGCCGCGCCAAGCTCGCCGAATGGCGCAAGAGCGGCCGCGCCTACCCCAATGACTTCTCCCGCGAGAACACTGCTGGCAAGCTCGACGAGGTCTATGGCGAGAAGACGCGCGAGGAACTCGAAGCGAACAAGGTCGAAGTCAAGGTCGCCGGCCGCGTGATGCTCAAGCGCGTGATGGGCAAGGCCAGCTTCGCCACCATCCAGGACCTGTCGGGCCGCATCCAGCTCTACGTCTCCAACGACGGCGTCGGCGCCGAGGTGCATGACGACTTCAAGAAATGGGACCTCGGCGACATCGTCGGTGCGGTCGGCACCCTGTTCAAGACCAAGACCGGCGAGCTCACCGTGCAGTGCTCGGAGATCCGCCTGCTGTCGAAGTGCCTGCGGCCGCTGCCGGAGAAGTTCCACGGCCTGAGCGACCAGGAGGCCAAATACCGCCAACGCTACCTCGACCTCATCACCAACGAGGAATCGCGCTTCACCTTCGTCGCCCGCAGCCGCATGATCGCCTCGATCCGCGGCTACATGACCGCGCACAACTTCCTCGAGGTCGAGACGCCGATGATGCACCCCATCCCCGGCGGCGCCGCGGCCAAGCCCTTCACCACCCACCACAACGCGCTCGACATGGGGCTGTTCCTGCGCATCGCGCCGGAGCTGTATTTGAAGCGTTTGGTGGTCGGCGGCTTCGAGAAGGTGTTCGAGATCAACCGCAACTTCAGGAACGAAGGCCTGTCGCCGCGCCACAACCCCGAGTTCACCATGATGGAGTTCTACGAGGCCTATGCCGAGTACAAGGGCCTGATGAACTTCACCGAGGGCGTGATCCGCCACGCCGCGCGCGAGGCGCTGGGCGCCGAGACCTTCGACTACCAGGGCCGCATCCTCGACCTGTCCAAGCCCTTCCGCCGCATGACCATCGTCGAGGCGATCCACTACCACCACCCGGGCTATGCCGTCGCGCACCTGACCGACGCCGGCTGGGTACGGCAGAAGCTGGGCGAGCTCAAGGTCGATGTCCGTCCCGACGCCGGCCTCGGCACCCTGCAGCTGCTGCTGTTCGAGGAGACCACCGAAGCCGAGCTGTGGGAGCCGACCTTCATCATCGACTACCCGGCCGAGGTCTCGCCGCTGGCGCGTCGCTCCGACACCAACCCGGAGATCACCGAGCGCTTCGAGCTGTTCATCGTCGGCCGCGAGATCGCCAACGGCTTCTCCGAGCTCAACGATCCCGAGGACCAGGCCGCGCGCTTCCTCGATCAGGCCAAGGCCAAGGAAGCCGGCGACGAGGAGGCGATGTTCTACGACGCCGACTACATCCGCGCGCTGGAATTCGGCCTGCCGCCCACCGGCGGCTGCGGCATCGGCATCGACCGCCTGGTGATGCTGCTCACCGACTCGCCGGCCATCCGCGACGTCATCTTGTTTCCCCAGATGCGACCGGAGTGAGCACCACCCCGCTCGTTGCCGCCGAACTCGCGTTCGACGGCAACGGCATTCCCTACGCTCCCGCCTACGGCGACGTATACCACTCCGCCGCCGGCGGACTCCAGCAGGCCCGCCACGTCTTTCTCGGCGGCAACGACCTGCCGGCGCGCTGGGCCGGGCGCGAGCAATTCACCATCCTCGAAACCGGCTTCGGCCTCGGCCTGAATTTCCTCGCCGCCTGGCAGGCCTGGCACGACGATCCGAACCGGCCGACGCGACTGCACTTCGTTTCCGTAGAGAAGCATCCTTTTCGCACCGATGACCTCGCGCGGCTGCATGAAGCGTGGCCGGAACTGGCGCCGCTCGCCGCCGAGCTGCGCACGCAGTGGCCGCTGCTCATGCCCGGCCTGCACCGGCTGCACTTCGGCCCCGTCACGCTGACCCTGGCCTTCGGCGATGCGCTCGAGCTGCTGCCGCAGATCGTCGCCTGCGCCGACGCCTTCTTCCTCGACGGCTTCTCGCCGGCGAAGAATCCAGAGCTCTGGTCCGACGCGGTAATCGCCGAGTTGCGCCGTCTCGCCGCACCCGGCGCGACGCTCGCCACCTGGGCGGTCGCCGGCGACGTGCGGCGCCGTCTCGCCAGTGCCGAGTTTTCTCTCGAGAAGCGGCCGGGGTTCTCCGGCAAACGCCAGATGCTGTCCGGCCGGCTATCCGGCGCCGTCCCGCCGGAGTCGGCGTTTCAGGACCGCCGCGTCGCCGTGATCGGCGCCGGCATCGCCGGCACCGCGATCGCCGAGCGTCTCGCCGCGCGCGCCTTCGAGGTGACGCTCATCGATGCGGCCGCCGGCCCCGCGACAGGCGCCTCGGGCAATCCCGTCGGCATCATCCGCCCCCTGCCATCGCTCGACGACAACCGCCTCTCGCGCTGGCTGCGCGCCGGCTACCTGCACGCGGCGCGCCACCTGTCGGCTTTGCAGGCCGAGGGGCTGCCGCTGCGCTGGTCGCGCTGCGGCGTGCTGCATCTCGCCCGCGATCCGAAACATGAAGAGACCCAGCGCCGTGCCATCGCCGAGCAGGCGCCGCCGGCGGATTTCGCCCGCTTCGTCGAGCGCGACGAGGCCGCACGGCTCGCCGGTTGGCCGGTCGAGGCCGGGGGCTGGTGGTTCCCCGGCGGCGCCTGGATCGCGCCGCCGAGCTTCTGCGCCGCCAATCTCGCCCGCCATCCCGGCCGCGTCGCCACCCGCTTCGGCACGATGGTCGCCGGCATCGAGCGCCAGAACGACGTCTGGCGCTTGCGCGGCGGGAATGGCGATGTCATCGTCGAGGCGGCGCAGGTCGTGCTCGCCGCCGGCGCGCGGGTCGCACGGCTCGTGCCGGAACGAATGCTGCCGGTGTGGCCGGGACGCGGCACGGTATCCCTGCTGCCGGAAGCGGCGACGCCACAACTCGATGTCGTCGCCTGCCGCCTCGGCTATGTCACGCCGGCGGTCGACGGCATCCGCTGCGCCGGCGCAACGATGGCGCGCGACGAGGCGACGGAGCCGCGCATCGACGACCATCTCGAGAACCTGCAGCGGCTCGACATGATCCTCCCCGGCTTCGGCAAGGGGCTCGACCCCGCGCTGCTCGCCGGCCGCACCAGCTTCCGCCCGATGTCACCCGATCGCCTGCCCCTGGCCGGTGCGCTGCCGCCTTCGGCGGACCTGCCCGCCGACGGGCTCCATGTGCTCTCGGGCTTCGGCGCACGCGGTCTGGTCTGGGCAACGCTGGCGGCGGAACTGCTGGCCAGCCGCATTGCCGGCGAGCCGCTGCCGCTCGAGGCCGACCTGGCCGCCGCCAGCGACCCCGCGCGCTTTCAGGCGAAGCCACCGCGGCGCCGTTTGTAACAAACCTCCGCCAGATGTAACACTTCATTGCATCCGTCCTCGTGGCCGGCGCTGGCTCGTTATAGTCCGTGCCAGCCAGGAAACAACTTCTTGAAAGAGGACACCATGGAAAACAATCGCCCCACCCTTCATCCGGCCCTGATGATCGCTGCCGCCTCCGTCACCGCCCTGTCGCTCGCCGGCGTGGGCGTGCTGACCGGCGTGCTCCCCTTCGGCCAGAAGACCGCCGATGCCACCGCCCACCCGCAGCTGGCAGCCATGGCCCAGTCGGCCATGCCGACGCCGGCCGGCATCGCCCCGCCCGCCGCGGCCCCGACGCCGACGGTCGCGGTCAATGTGAATAACGCGCCGGCTCACGTCGCTGCCGCGCCGAAGGCCGCCGCGCCGAAGCCGGTGCGCGTCGCCCGCAACGATTCCGACATCGAGGTATATCGCTCGGAGCGGGCTCCGTCGCAGATCCGCACCGCCGCGCCGATCTACGACCAGGCGCCGCCGATCTGCCGCGATTGCGGCACCATCGAGTCGGTGCGTGAAATCGCCAAGGAAGGCGAAGGCTCCGGCCTCGGTGCCGTCGCCGGCGGCGTGGTCGGCGGCGTGCTCGGCAATCAGGTCGGTAACGGCCGCGGCCGCGATCTCGCCACGGTCGCCGGTGCCATCGGCGGCGCCTTCGCCGGGCACCAGATCGAGAAGTCGCAGAAGAAAGTCGTCGACTACCAGATCACGGTCCGCCTCGAGGATGGCACGACCCGCGTCTTCCACCAGGACACGGCTCCGGCCTGGCGCAGCGGCGACCGCGTGCGCATCGAAAACGGCTCGCTGGCCTCGCGCGCCTGACGCGCAATGCGCGGCCGGCGACGGCCGCGCCGAAGAACAGGCAGCGTTCAGCCCGCAGGAGCGGGTTGAACTTTGAAGGTCCGGCGGCGCGGACCGCAGGCCGCCTGATCGAGCCGGGCGAGCGACTGCCCCAGCTCTTCCAGCCACGTCACCCCACCCACCTTGACGATGACCGCCTCGGCCTCGCCGGCGATGTCGAACACGTCCCATCCCGACTCGGCCAGCAGCGTGAGAGCGATCTCCTCCGCTTCGCGCAATTGATCCGACCGATAGGTGGTACGAAAGGCCGTGGCGCCGAGATAGGAAACAGCCGAAGCGGTCACCGCCGTTCCGGCCGCCGTGGTCGGCAATACGAGCGATAGCCCTTTCACCAGCGCCGCCGCCGGAAACAGCACCTGCGTCAGCACCGAGAACATCACCGTCGCCGCCGAGTTCTCGTCGTGATGGCGGCCGATGACATGGCCCATCTCGCGGGCTATGACATAGGCCAGCACCGAGTCGGGCAAGTGAATGTCATGCGTTCCCTGCAGCACGACGATCATGCCGCCGGCGTTCGAAAGGACGCCGGCCTCGGCGCTGGGCGCCACCTCGAAGCGGAATTTGACGCCGCGTTCCTCAAGATCGGGATAGAGACGCCTGGCCGTCACCACGATTCGTTCCATCAGCTTGCGGATCTGTCGCTGGTATTCGAGTTGCAGGCACTGATCCTCGCTCTGCTCCTCGGTCGGTGGCGACGCCGTCGCCAGTTTCATCTGCAGGTCGACCTCGGAATAGACCTCGCTCACCGACGTGGGCACGACGACCTGCTGGCGGCCGCTCTGCGGCGAGGTGGCCGCGCAGCCGGCCAGCACGCAGGCTGAAACGATGGCGGTAGCGGAGCGCAACGACATGGTGCTTAGGATGTGCCGCGCGCCCGGCGATGTCAATGCGCGCGCCGCCCCCTCAAAGCACGGCGTCGAGCCGGCCCAGCACGTCCTCGCGTCCCAATACCTCGAGCACCGCGTCGATCGCCGGCGACTGCGGCTGGCCGAGCAGGGCCACGCGCAAGGGAATCGCCACCTGCGGCATCTTGAGGCCGGTCGCGGCCAGCGTGTCCTTGAGCACCTGACTGAGCGCGGCGCGCTGCCATTCCGCCGCCGCCAGCCGCCCGCGCAATTCCCGCAGTGCCGCAAGTGCCGGCTCGGTGAAATGCTGGGCCCGCAACTCGGCAGCAGGATGCGTAGCGACGTAGAAGGGGTGCGCGGCGTCGGCGAGTTCGTTGAGCGTGGCGACGCGCTCCTTGTAGAGCGCGGCGACTTGCGCCGGATCGGGATGGTCGCCGACAGTCACGTCCTGTGCCGCCAGGCGCTTGCGGATCTCGCCGGCGAGGCGACCGTCGTCGGCCGCCTTGATGTAGTGGGCGTTGAGCCAGTTGAGCTTCTCGGTGTTGAACTGCGCCGCCGAGGGCGTGATGTGGGCGAGATCGAACCATTGCACGAACTGTTCGCGCGAGAAGACCTCCTCGTCGCCATGCGACCAGCCCAGGCGCGCCAGATAATTGATCACCGCCTCGGGCAGGTAGCCATCCTCGTCGTACTGCATCACCGACACCGCGCCGTGGCGCTTCGACAGCTTCTGGCCGTCGTCGCCGAGGATCATGGAGACGTGGGCGTATTCAGGCACTTCGGCGCCTAGCGCCTTGAGCACGTTGATCTGGCGCGGCGTGTTGTTTACATGGTCGTCGCCGCGGATGACGTGGGTGATCCGCATGTCCCAATCGTCGACCACGACGCAAAAATTATAGGTCGGCGTGCCATCGGCGCGGGCGATGATGAAGTCGTCGAGTTCGTCGTTGGCGAACTCGATGCGGCCCTTGACCAGGTCGTCCCATGCCACGGCACCCTGCTGCGGGTTCTTGAAGCGGACAACCGGCTGCACGCCCGAGGGCGGCGTCGGCAGCGCCTTGCCCGACTCGGGCCGCCAACGCCCGTCGTAGCGCGGCTTTTCACCGCGGGCGCGCTGCGCCTCGCGGATGTGGTCGAGTTCCTCGGGCGACATGTAGCAGTGGTAGGCGCTGCCGGCCGCCAGCATCTGTTCGATCACTTCCTTGTAGCGGTACATCCGCTGCATCTGGTAGAACGGGCCTTCGTCGTGGGCGAGATCGAGCCACTGCATGCCGTCGATGATGGCCTGCACCGCCTCGGGCGTCGAACGCTCGATGTCGGTGTCCTCGATGCGCAGGATGAAGGTGCCGCCGTGGCGACGGGCGTAGGCCCAGGAAAACAGCGCGGTGCGGGCGCCGCCGATGTGGAGATAGCCGGTCGGGCTGGGAGCGAAGCGGGTACGGACCGTCATGACGAAAGGCTGGGTGTAGGGAGACGCGCATTCTACGCGACAGCCCCGGCCGTCAATGGTCGATTTGACGGCCCGCGCTGCCCTGTGGTGTAATGCGCGTCCTTTCGGCGGGCGGTTAGCTCAGCGGTAGAGCACTGCCTTCACACGGCAGGGGTCACTGGTTCGAACCCAGTACCGCCCACCAATTGAACACCCGTAGAAATCGAGGGACTGGGACAACACGGCCTGGTCCCTTTTCATTTTGTACGGGCCATGTCCGGAATACCGAACGGACCGAGGCGACGAAGCTTCAGCGGCGGACTGCCCCGGCGGCGCCCCGGCCTCGTCCGGCCATCAGCCTATTGCGAATTCCAGGGACCTGTCGTTATTTGGCGACACTAGCCGCAAGCGGAATAGTTCGCAATGATGCAACACGCTCTCCGCTAGGCATTCTTCCGACCGCCGGCAGACGAGCCGGTACTCGGCGTTACCGTAGGGCGCTTGTTACAGCCTGTTACAACGCTCCGACGAACTACCGGTAGGTTCGCTCTCTCTATGAACACGTGCAAGCGGATGCGTAGCGGAGGGGCCGCAGGGAACGCCGGAACAAGCCACCGCGCAGCTTCTGGGGACGCCCCGTGATCAAACTCCACCAGGGAGGCAGGACATGACACAAGCCATGATCGACCTACTTGCAATCTGCTGCCAGAACGGCAATCTCGAGATGATGGAAACGGTAGCCCGCAGCATGCTGGCGGCTGTTCCAGACGACATCGTCGCCTGGCAGTTCCTTGGGCTGACCCTCTACATGAAGGGGCGCCCGGACGATGCCATCCGGGTCTTCAGGAGCTTTGCCAAGGTCGCAGCACGTCGCTCCTCCAGATTGGCAACGAGCTGCGAACTCGCCGCGACGGCCAGTTACCACCTGGCCACACAGGCGGGGTCTGGTCTCACAAAAGGCTGGGCGGGAATTGCGAAAATTCTGACGCAGATCGGCTTCAAGCGACACGCCGCCAATGCCCGCAAAGCGGCGCTGTCGGCCGGGGGAATGCCCGATCCGAATCTGATCGGCGACTAGACTGCGCACAGGCGTGGCGGGCCAGAACGCCACGTGTCGCATTCCCCGGATTGCGCAGACACCCTAAAACCGGGGACATTCGCTTAGCGAGCAGGCCTCATGCCCGCTCTCCCCTGTTCGCACTCTCCTCGTAGAGCGCCCGGCCCAGCGCCTTCCAGGCCGGCCCGCCGTGAGTGTGGATGCCCTCGTTGGCGCTCTCGGTCATGACGGTCAACATCAGCTGCGCCAGCCCGAACAACTCGATGCGGGCGCGCGTCTTCGGATCCTTCGAAGTGCATTCGGGATTCTCGCGATCCATGTGGCATTCGATCGCCTCGCGCGCGAGTTGCGCCACCTGCGCCGAATCGTCCCAGTCGATGCCCAACACCAGGCCCCAGCGCGCGATCTCGCGCTCGAGTTGCTGTGCCTGCCCGGCGAAGTCCTCGAATCCGCTCATGCCTTCTTCTTTGTTCGGGCCGGCTTCTTGCCGGAAACTTGTGGTGCCGACATGACGGCTGCCTGACCCAAAGTCGGACCGAGGTAGCGCCCGGTGTAGCTGCCCGCGACCTGCGCCACGGCCTCCGGCGTGCCGGCGGCCAGTATCCGGCCGCCGCCGTCGCCGCCTTCGGGACCGAGGTCGACGACCCAGTCGGCGGTCTTGATGACGTCGAGGTTGTGCTCGATCACCACGATGGTGTTGCCGTGGTCGCGCAGGCGGTGCAGCACGGTAAGCAGCAGCTCGATGTCGGCGAAGTGCAGGCCGGTGGTCGGCTCGTCGAGGATGTAGAGGGTGCGGCCGGTGTCGCGCTTGGACAGTTCCAGCGCCAGCTTGACGCGCTGCGCCTCGCCGCCGGACAGCGTGGTGGCGCTCTGGCCGAGCTGGATGTAGGTGAGGCCGACGTCGATCAGCGTCTGCAGCTTCCTCGCCACCACCGGCACGGCGTCGAAGAACTCGCGCGCCTGCTCGACGGTCATCTGCAGGATCTCGTAGATGGTCTTGCCCTTGTAGCGGATCTCCAGCGTCTCGCGGTTGTAGCGCTTGCCGTGGCAGACGTCGCAGGGCACGTAGATATCGGGCAGGAAGTGCATCTCCACCTTGATCATGCCGTCGCCCTGGCAGGCCTCGCAGCGGCCGCCCTTGACGTTGAAGCTGAAGCGGCCGGGGCCGTAGCCGCGCTCGCGCGAAGCGGGCACGCCGGCGAAGAGCTCACGGATCGGGGTCAGCAGCCCGGTGTAGGTGGCCGGGTTGGAGCGCGGCGTGCGACCGATCGGCGACTGGTCGACGTTGATGACCTTGTCGAAGAACTCCAGCCCCTCGATGCCGGTGTGCGCCGCCGGTTCCAGCGACGAACCGTAAAGATGGCGCGCGCACAGGGCATAGAGGGTGTCGTTGATCAGCGTGCTCTTGCCCGAGCCGGAGACGCCGGTGATGCAGGAAAACAGGCCGACGGGAATCTCGAGGTCGACGTGCTTGAGGTTGTTGCCGGTGGCGCCGAGGATTTTCAGCTGGCGCGCCGCATCGACCGGCGTGCGCTTGCGCGGCACCTCGATGCGGCGGCGGCCCGAAAGATAGGCGCCGGTCAGCGATTCGGGGTTGGCCTCGACCTCGGCCGGCGTGCCCTCGGCGACGATGCGCCCGCCGTGCTCGCCGGCGCCCGGCCCCATGTCGACGACGTAGTCGGCGGCCTCGATGGCCTCCTGGTCGTGCTCGACGACGATGACGGTGTTGCCGATGTCGCGCAGCCGCTTCAGCGTTTCCAGCAGCCGCGTGTTGTCGCGCTGGTGCAGGCCGATGCTCGGCTCGTCGAGCACGTACATGACGCCGGTGAGGCCCGAGCCGATCTGCGAGGCGAGGCGGATGCGCTGCGCCTCGCCGCCCGAGAGCGTCTCGGCCGAGCGGTCGAGCGAGAGGTAGTCGAGGCCGACGTTGATGAGGAAGGACAGCCGTGCGGTGATTTCCTTGACGATCTTCTCCGCCACCTGGGCCTTGTGGCCTTCCATCTGCAGCAGGTTGAAGAAGTCGCGGCAGTTGATCAGCGACAGGTGGCTGATTTCCGAGATCGTCTTGGCGCCGATGAAGACGTGGCGCGCCTCGCGCCGCAGGCGGGTGCCGGCGCACTCGGGGCAGGGCATGGCGTTGAGATACTTCGCCAGCTCCTCGCGCACCATCACCGAGTCCGTCTCGCGGTAGCGCCGCTCGAGGCTGGGCACGATGCCCTCGAAGGCGTGCGCGCGCTCGAAGCGCGTGCCCTTCTCGTTGAGGTACTTGAAGCGGATCTCCTCGCGGCCCGAGCCCTGCAGCACGATGTCCTGCACGTTTTGCGGCAGGTTCTCGAAGGGCACACTGGTGTCGAAGCCGTAATGCCCGGCCAGCGACTCGATCATCTGGAAGTAGAACTGGTTGCGGCGGTCCCAGCCCTTGATGGCGCCGGCGGCGAGCGAAAGGTGCGGGTAGGCCACCACACGCGCCGGGTCGAAGAACTGGATGCTGCCGAGGCCGTCGCACCTGGGGCAGGCGCCCATCGGGTTGTTGAAGGAGAACAGGCGCGGTTCCAGTTCCTGCAGGGCGTAGGAACAGACCGGACAGGCGAACTTGGACGAGAACAGGTGCTCGCCACCGCTGTCCATCTCGACGGCCAGCGCACGCCCCTCGGCGTGGGTCAGCGCGGTCTCGAAACTCTCGGCCAGGCGCTGGCGCGCGTCGGCGCGGACCTTGAGGCGATCGACCACGACGTCGATGGAATGCTTGGAGGTCTTGGCCAGCTTGGGCAGGTTGTCGATGTCGTAGACCTTGCCGTCCACGCGCAGGCGCACGAAGCCCTGCGCCTTGAGCTCGGAGAACAGGTCGAGCTGCTCGCCCTTGCGGTTGGCGATCACCGGCGCGAGGATCATCAGCTTGGTGTCCTCGGGCAGGGCCAGCACATGATCGACCATCTGCGACACGCTTTGCGCCGCCAGCGGCTGGTCGTGCTCGGGGCAGTGCGGCGTGCCGGCGCGGGCATAGAGCAGGCGCAGATAGTCGTGGATCTCGGTGACGGTGCCGACGGTCGAACGCGGGTTGTGGCTGGTCGCCTTCTGCTCGATGGAAATGGCCGGGGAGAGGCCCTCAATCAGGTCGACGTCGGGCTTCTCCATCAATTGCAGGAACTGGCGGGCGTAGGCCGAGAGCGACTCGACATAGCGGCGCTGGCCCTCGGCGTAGAGCGTGTCGAAGGCCAGCGAGCTCTTGCCCGAGCCCGACAGGCCGGTGATCACCGTGAGCTTGTTGCGCGGCAGGTCCAGGTTGATGTTCTTGAGATTGTGCGTTCTGGCGCCGCGAATCTTGATCTCTTCCATGGGGCGGGAATGGCCTGCAGGTGGGGTTGGGCGACCTGCTAATATACGCGACCCGTTTTTCCAAAGCCATCCGGCCCCGCCTCCCCACCCCCATGCGTTCCCCCAGCTCGGACCCGATGAGCCCCGCCGAGCGCCGTGCCGGCGCTTCGCTCGCCGCCATCTTCGGCCTGCGCATGCTGGGGCTGTTCCTGATCCTGCCCGTCTTTGCCGTCGGCGCCAGGGAACTCGCCGGTGGCGACAACCTGACGCTGGTCGGCATCGCGCTGGGCGCCTACGGCCTGACCCAGGCGCTGTTCCAGATTCCCTTCGGCGCGGCCTCCGACCGCTGGGGCAGGAAGCCCGTGATCGTCGCCGGCCTGCTGATGTTCGCCGTCGGCAGCGCCGTCGCCGCGCTGGCCCAGGACATGCCGACGATGATCGCCGGCCGCGTGCTGCAGGGCGCCGGCGCCATCTCGGCGGCGGTGACCGCGCTGGCCGCCGACCTCACGCGCGAGCACCACCGCACCAAGGTCATGGCGATGATCGGATCCTCCATCGGCCTGGTCTTCGCCGGCTCGCTGGTGGCCGCGCCGCTGCTCTACGCGGCCGTCGGTCTCGCCGGCATCTTCTGGCTCACCGGCCTGCTGTCGCTGGCCGCCATCGGGCTGGTGCTGTTCGTGGTCCCGGCGGCCCCGCCCGTGCCGCGCGCCATCGGCGGCATGGGGCAGGTGCTGCGGGACGGCCAGCTGATGCGGCTCAACATCGGCGTCTTCGCCCTGCACGTGATGCAGACGGCGATGTGGGTCACCGTGCCGGCGGCGCTCGCCGCCAGCGGCGGCCTGGCGACGGCCGAGCACTGGAAGGTCTACCTGCCGGCGGTGCTGGTGTCCTTCGTCATCATGGTGCCGGCGATCATCGTGGCCGAGAAGCGCAATGCCATGAAGCCGATCTTCCTTGCCGCCATCGCGCTGCTGCTGCTGGTGCAGCTCGGACTGCATTTTTACGGGGCCGGCCTGTGGCCGCTGGCGTTGTGGCTGACGCTGTTCTTCGTCGCCTTCAACGTGCTCGAGGCGACGCAACCGTCGTGGATTTCGCGTATCGCGCCGCCGCACGCAAAGGGAACGGCGCTGGGCATTTACAATACCCTGCAGTCGCTCGGCCTGTTTCTCGGCGGCGCGCTCGGCGGCTGGCTGGCGCAGCACCATGGCGCGAGCGCGGTCAGCCTGTTCTGCGCGGGCTTGGCCTTGGTGTGGCTGGTGGCATCGGCGGGGCTGGTCGCGCCGAAGCGGCGAACATGATGGATTCCTGGAGGAGGGACGGCAATGGCATCGGTGAATAAGGTGATTCTGGTGGGTAATCTGGGCAAGGACCCGGAAGTGCGTTACATGCCGAATGGCGAAGCGGTGACCAACGTCACCATCGCGACCACGGACACCTGGAAGGACAAGGGCAGCGGCGAGAAGAAGGAGGCCACCGAGTGGCACCGCGTCGTCTTCTTCCGCAAACTGGCCGAGATCGCCGGCCAGTACCTGAAGAAGGGCTCGCAGGTCTACATCGAGGGCTCGCTGAAGACGCGCAAATGGCAGGGCCAGGACGGCCAGGACCGCTACACCACGGAGATCGTCGCCGACACCATGCAGATGCTCGGTCGTCGCGAAGGCATGGGCGGTGGCGACACGCCCGCGCGCGAGACCGGCGGCAGCCGTGGCACGCCGGCACAGGGCGGCAAGCCGGCGGCACAGCCCGCGGGTTCCAACTTCAACGACTTCGAGGACGACATTCCGTTCTGACCGGCCGCCGTAGCCGGAAACGATTGGGCGGTCACCCGGATCGGGCGCTCAACCGCGCCAGACCTCCGGATTGAGCAGATTGGGCGGGCGCCGCCCCTGCAGTGCCGCGATCAGGTTGTCGGCCGCCAGCCTGGCCATGGCCAGGCGCGTGGCGCGGGTCGACGAGCCGATGTGGGGCGTCAGCACCACGTTGTCGAGGCCGAGGAAGCGCGGATCGAGCGCGGGTTCGTTCTCGAACACGTCCATGGCGGCACCGGCGATGCGCCTGCCCTGCAGCGCATCGATCAGCGCGCCGTCGTCGACGATGCCGCCGCGGGCGACGTTGATGAGATGGGCCGTCGGCTTCATCGCCGCCAGCTCCGCCGCACCGACGATGTGATGCACAGCCGGTGAATAGGGCAGCAGCAGCACGAGGAAATCGGCCTCGCGCAACAGTTCCTCCTTGCTCACCCAGTTAGCCTTGCAGGCCTGTTCGTCCGCGGCGGGGAGCGGATGGCGGTTATGGTAGATCACGCGCATCTCGAAGCCGGCCGCGCGCCGGGCCACGGCCTGGCCGATGCGCCCCATGCCGAGGATGCCCAGCGTCGCATGGTGCACGTCGGTTCCGAGCCAGTCGTCATGGAATTTCCAGCCCTGCCACTGGCCGGCACGGACCCATTTGTCGGCGCCGACGATGCGGCGAGCCGAGGCCAGGATCAGCGCCCAGGCGGTGTCCGCCGTCGTGTCGTTGAGCACCCCCGGCGTGTTGGTGGCCATCACGCCGGCCGCGGTGATCGCGGCCAGGTCGAAATTGTTGTGGCCGACGGCGACGTTGCACACGGCCTTGAGCGCGGGAGCGGCGGCCAGCGTCGCGGCGTCGATGCGGTCGGACAGCAGCGTCAGCGCACCGACCTTGTCGGCAAGCCGCGCGGCCAGTTCGGCGGGCGGCAGCGGCGCATCGCGATCGTTGTAGTCGACGTCGAATTGCGCGGCGAGGTGCTCGATCACCTCGGGAAATACCGCGCGGCACACCAGTATCTTCGGCTTCATGGCCAACCCTATCTGACAAGGATCACCGGCACGTCGCTGTGCTGGAGCACGCCCTTGGCCACCGAGCCGAGCAGCAGGTCGGCCACCGCCGAGCGGCCGTGGGTGCACATCAGTATCTGGCCGATGCCGTGCTCGCGCGCGAAGTGGGCGATGGCCTCGGCGGCGAGGTCGCCGACTACGGCGTGGTGCCGGTAGGGCACGCCGGCGCGATCGAGCCGCGCCCGCGCCTCGGCCAGCTCCTTCTCGCTCTCGTCGCGGAAGAACCCTCTGACGTCCTCGGCTGCGACGAACTGGCCGACGTCCTTGTGCAGCGAGCGTTGCACATTGAGGAGGTGGATCTCGAGCGGCTCGCGGTACCAGGCGCGCAGTTCGAGCAGGCGCTCGACGGCGCGCAGCGACGCGGCCGAACCGTCGATCGGCAGTAACAGTTTGTGCATGCTTGTCTCCTTCGCGGCGCCTGCCGCCGCTTCCGCCTCGGCGACTTCCGCCAGCGGCCGCTTCTCCTCGCCCGCCTCGGCGCGGAACGCAAGGAACTTGCCGACGGCCACCACCACCACGGCGCAGCCCACCGGTGCGGCGGTGAGCAGCCAGTGGGCATCACTCTTGACCCAGTCGGCGACCAGCGGGTCATGCACCGCCATCTCGCCGGCGACCCAGCCGAGCAGCGCCGCGCCGGCCGTGATGATGACAGGGTAGCGTTCCATCACCTTGAGCAGGATGGTGCTGGTGAAGATCACCAGCGGGATGCTGACGGCGAGGCCGATCACCAGCAGCAGGATGCTGCCCTTGGCCGCCGCGGCGATGGCGATGATGTTGTCGACGCTCATCACCAGATCGGCGAGCAGGATGGTGCGTATCGCCGCACCGAGGCTGCCCGTGACCATGCCCTCGCCCGAGCTTTCCTCCTCCGGCAGCAGCAGCTGCACGGCGATCCACAGCAACATCAGGGCGCCGACGAGTTTGAGCGCCGGCAGCTTGAGCAGGGCAACGGCGACCACCGTCAGCGTCACCCGCATCGCGACAGCGGCGAAGGTTCCCCAGAAGATCGCGACCCGCTGCTGCTGTTGCGGCAGCGAGCGGGTGGCCAGGGCAATCACCACCGCATTGTCGCCCGAGAGGACGATGTCGGCGCCGATGATCTGCAGCAATGCCACCCAGAAGGCGGGCGAGCCGAATTCCATCAGGCCTCCGTAAGTGCCGCCCTTTGCCGCATCACTTGTACAACACCTGCGGCAGCCACAGGCCGATGCCCGGGAACATATAGAGCAGTGCCAGCGCGAGCACCTGGATGGCCATGAAGGGCATCATGCCGGCGAAGATCTGGTTCAGCGTCACATGCGGCGGCGCCACACCCTTGAGGTAGAAGGCCGCCATGGCCACCGGCGGCGAGAGGAATGCCGTCTGCAGGTTGAGCGCCACCAGCAGTCCGAAGAACAGCGGGTCGATATGGAAATGCGACAGCAGCGGGATGAAGATCGGCATGAAGATGACGATGATCTCCGTCCATTCCAGCGGCCAGCCGAGGATGAAGATGATGAACTGGCTGAGCAGCATGAACTGCACAGGCGTCATTTCCAGCGAAAGCACCCACTGCTCCACCAGCGCCTGGCCGCCGAGCAGGGCGAAGGCTGCCGAGAAGATCGACGAACCGACGAACAGCCAGCACACCATCGCCGAGGTCTTGGCGGTGAGGAAGACCGATTCCCTGACCACGCCCAGATTGAGCCGCCTGTAGGCCGCGGCGAGGATGAAGCCGCCCGCCGCACCGACCGCGGCCGCCTCCGTCGGCGTCGCCAGGCCGAGCACGATCGAGCCGAGCACGGCGAGGATCATCAGCGCCAGGGGGAAGAAGGAGCTGAGCAGCATCTTGAAGATTTCGAGCCGGACGAAGGTGAAGATCGCGTAAAAGCCGGCGAGCAGCGCGGTTCCGACGCCGAGGGTGATCCAGAACCAGGCGGGTGCCGGGCGGGCTTCGCCTTCGACCGCCGGCTTCGCCGCAGTTTCGGCCTTGGCCGTCGTAGCCGGTGCGGGCGTCGCGGCCGCGGCACCCGGCGGTTCCTGCACGCCCCGGGCCGGAGGTTCCTTCACGCCGTCGGTCTGGGGTGGCTCCTGCACACCTTCCGCCTTCGGTTCCTCCACGCCCTCCGCTTTCGGCTCGCTGACCCCTTCCGCCTTGGGTTCCTCCAGGCCGCCGGGCCCTGACGAAGAATCGGCTTCCTGTACCAGGCCCATCTCCTGCAGCCCGCTGGTGTCGTCGACGACGACCGGTGCCGTCACCCCGCGGTAGCCGAGCGCCATGACCGCGACGAAGGCCAGGGCCGGCAACAAGGTGACGAAGAGCTGCCGCAGGATCTCCGCGGTTGCCACGCCATGGTTGCGCGAGCCCTTCAGCGCGCCCAGCAGGCCCGGCAGCGCGCGATGGCTGATGCATTCGCGCAGCTTGGCGGTCGACGCCGGCAGGTCGATGTGCCGCTCCGCCATCGGCATCGGCGGCGCCAGCTCCGGCTTGATCTTGGCCACGATCATCACGTAGAGGATGTACAGGCCGGCCAGCATGATGCCGGGGAAGAAGGCGCCGGCATAGAGCTGCACCACCGAGACGCCGGCGGTCGCACCATAGACGATGAGCATCACCGACGGCGGGATCAGGATGCCGAGGCAGCCGCCCGCGGTGATCGCACCGGCCGAGAGGCGGATATCGTAGCCCGAGCGCAGCATGGCCGGCAGGGCGAGCAGGCCCATCAGCGTCACCACCGCACCGACGATGCCGGTGGCGGTGGCGAAGATGGCACAGGTCACCAGCGTCGCCACCGCCAGCGAGCCGGGCACGCGGGCAAGAGCCAGCTCGAGCGAGCGGAACAGCCTGGAGATCAGGTTGGCGCGCTCGACCAGATAGCCCATGAAGACGAAGAGCGGGATGGAAATCAGCACGTCGTTGGTCATCACCGCGTAGGCGCGCTGCACCATGAGGTCGAGCGTCTGCAGCACCGCGAGGTCGGGATTGACGCTGCGGTAGGCGAGCCAGGCGAAGAACACGCCCATGCCCATCAGCGTGAAGGCGGTGGGGAAGCCGAGCATGATCGCCACGACCACCAGCGCGAGCATGAGTAGGCCGAGGTGACCGTTGCTCATGTTTCCCCACGGCATGAAGACGGCGACGGGGACGAGGATCGCCACCATCAGGATGAGGCCGAACCACAGTTCCTTCCTCACTTTCATTTGGCGGCCCCTTCGTTGTCATGGGCGGTTTCCTGCTGCACCACGTACTTGTCGAGCGCCGCGATGTCCTCGTCCTTCACTTGCACCATGGCCTTGAGCTTGTCGACATCGACTTCCTCGACGTCCTGCTCGCGCGAGGGCCACGCCCCGGTCTTGAGACAGACGACGCAACGCATGATCTCGACGATCCCCTGCAACATCAGGAAGAAGCCGGCGACCGGCACGACGAACTTGAAGGGATAGAGCGGCAGCGGCTCGGGGCTGAAGGTCTGCTCGCGGATCGCCCACGAATCGGCGCCGTACCACCAGCCGGCATAGGTGAGGCCGAAGATGCCCGGCAGGAAGAAGACGCCGTAGAGCACGATGTCGATCGCGGCCTGGGTGCGCGGCTCGAAAAAGCCGTAGAGCACGTCGCCACGGACGTGTCCCTCCTTGGAGAGCGTATAGGCCCCCGCCATCATGAACAGGATGCCGTAGAGCATGATCTGGGCATCGAGCACCCAGGCATGGGGAGTATTCAGGGCGTAGCGGGAGAACACCTCCCAGCTGATGAGCGCGGTGAGGGCGACGATGGCCCAACCGAAGAACTGGCCGACGAAGGTACTCACCCTGTCGACGAAGAGCATGAGTTTCTGCATGGAAACCTCGGCGAATGACACCGCCCGGCATCGCCGGGCGGTTGCTGCGAGCGTGGCGGAATCAGCCCTTCTTCTTGGCGAAGAAGTGGTTGTATGCCATCTTGTAATCGACGTTGGTGTCGTTCTGCCAGCGGCAGGCACGCTGGGCGAAGGTGCGCATGGAGTCGCTGACCTTCTTGAAGGCCGGATTTTCCGCGCTCTTCTCCGCGACGATCTTGTCCCACGCCTCGAGCTGGCGCCTGAGCACCGCATCCGGCGTCTTGTAGAACTTGACGCCCTGCTTCTCGGCCATCTCGAGGTAGTCCTTGGAGTAGCGGTCGATCGCCTTCCACGACATGTCGGCCGAGGAAGCCTCGACGGCGTGATTGATGATGACCTTGAGCTCGGCCGGCAGCGCATCGTACTTCTTCTTGTTGAAGAGGATCTCGAACTGCTCCGAGCACTGGTGGAAGCTCTGCAGCATGCAGACCTTCGAAACGTCGGGGAAGCCGAGCAGGCGATCCGAACTGGCATTGTTGAATTCGGCCGCATCGAGCAGGCCGCGGTCCATGGCCGGCACGATTTCGCCGCCCGGCAGCGGATTGACGGCCGCGCCCATGTCCTTGAAGATATCCACCGAAAGGCCGACGGTGCGGTACTTGATGCCCTTGAGGTCCTCGGCCTTGGTGATCGGCTTCTTGAACCAGCCCAGCGGCTGGGTCGGCATCGGGCCGTAGAGGAAGGACTGCACGTCGAGGTTGAGGCCCTTGTAGATCTCGTCGAGCAGTTGCTTGCCACCGCCGTAGTTGTGCCAGGCCAGCACCATGTTGGGGTCCATGCCGTAGGCCGGGCCCGATCCCCACAGCGCCACGGCCGAGTTCTTGCCGTACCAGTAGGCGACCACGCCGTGGCCGCCGTCGAGGGTGCCCTTCGACACCGCGTCGAGCAGGTCGAAGGCCTTGACCACGGCGCCGGCGGGCAGCACCTCGATCTTGAGGCGCCCGCCGGACATGCCATTCACCTTGCCGGCGAAGTCCATGGCGTACTCGTGAAAGATGTCCTTGGCCGGCCAAGTCGACTGCCAACGCATGGTGATCGGCGACTGCGCCACCGCGATCATCGGGAAGCCGGCAGCGGCGACACCGGCACCGGCCGTCGCGGCCTTGGTCAGAAATTTGCGGCGCGAAGCCTGCTTGGCGACATCGGCCTCCGGGGTTTTGACTTTCTTCTCCATGTTGTCACTCCTCCTTTGATGTACTGCAAAAATGGCTACTGCGGGCTGCAATCGCCCCTGCACCGTTGCCGCGCAGGGGCGCTTGATCCTCTTTTGCCTTGCCGGCCGTCATCGCAACAACTTCAGGGGATGGGCGAGCATCCGCGCCAGCTCCTGCAATGTGCCGACCGCCTGCTCCCGCTTGCGCGGTGTTCCGGTTCCCTTCAGCATGCTCACGGCCACGGCGGCAAGCGCCGGCCCGCCCGCCGGGTCGCCGATCGGCACACCGATGCAGCACATGCCGTCACGCGTCTCCTCGTTGTCCGTGGCGTAGCCCTGCTCACGCACCGCGTGGACCTCGTCGAGCAGCGCCGCGAAACTGCGACAACTCTTACTGGTCAGGCGCGGCAGGCGCCGGCCGCGGAACAGCTGCTTGATCTCCTGGTCGTCGAGCGTGCTGATCAGCGCCTTGCCTGTCGCCGTGCAACTGACCGGCAGGCGCATGCCGATGCGATAGGTGACGCCGACCGGCAGGCTGCCGTTGCGGCAGGCGACGTAAACGACATCGCTACCATCGCGCACGGCCAATACGGCACCTTCCTCGTCGAACACCTTCAGCGTATCGAGTGCCTGCTCGAATTCCCGGGTGAGGTCGGTGCGCGACAGGTAGGCATGCGCGAGGTCCACCAGGTGGCTGCCGAGGTGATAGGAGCCATCATCGAAGCGGCGCAGCAGGCCGGAGACCGTCAGGCTGGTGCACAAGCCGAGTGTGGAGCTCTTCGGCAAATCGAGGCGGACGGCAAGCTCGCCCAGCGTCAGCGCCTCGCGCGAGGCAGCGAGCTCATCCAGCAGGCGCACGGCCTTGAGCACGGAGGGCACCGCCGCCTTCGGCAAGTCACGTGTCGTCATGTACACAGTTTCGGTTACCTCGCCGCAGCCACCGTGGATTTGATTGACACCTAAAAAACGCCGGCCTATGATAGGACTGTTCAGAATAAAGTACAACGTTCATATTTATGAATCCAGTGATCGAGCTGCGACATTTCATCAACGGCCGCCCGACCCGCGACGCGGGCGCGCGCTGGGGCGATGTCTTCAATCCGGCGACCGGCCGCCTGGGCGCGCGCGTCCCTCTCGCCAGTGCGGTTACCACCGGCGCCGCCATCGCCGCCGCCGCGGCCGCGTTGGCGGAATGGGCCAACACCTCGCCGCTGCGGCGTGCGCGCATCCTGTTCAAGTTCCGCGAGTTGCTGGAGCGGCACATCGACGAGCTGGCGGCGATCGTCACCGCCGAGCACGGCAAGGTGCTGGCCGATGCCAAGGGCGAGATCATCCGCGGCATGGAAGTGGTCGAGTTCGCCTGCGGCATCCCCCATCTTTTGAAGGGGGAATTCTCCGACCAGATCGGCGGCGGCATCGACAGCTGGTCGCTGCGCCAGCCGGTCGGCGTCTGCGCCGGCATCACCCCCTTCAATTTCCCGGTCATGGTGCCGATGTGGATGTTTCCCGTCGCCCTCGCCTGCGGCAATACCTTCGTGCTCAAGCCCTCGGAACGCGACCCCTCGGCCAGCCTGTTCATCGCCGAGCTGCTGGCGCAGGCCAACCTGCCGAAGGGGGTGTTCAACGTCGTCCATGGCGACAAGGAGGCGGTCGATACCCTGCTCACCGATCCGCGCGTGGCCGCCATCAGCTTCGTCGGCTCGACGCCGATCGCCGAATACATCTACGCCACCGGCACGGCACACGGCAAGCGCGTGCAGGCCCTCGGCGGCGCCAAGAACCACATGGTGGTGATGCCCGACGCCGATCTCGACCCGGCCGTCGATGCCCTGGTCGGCGCGGCCTACGGCTCCGCCGGCGAGCGCTGCATGGCGATCTCGGTCGCGGTGGCGGTCGGCGACGTCGGCGATGAACTGGTTGCCGCACTGGCGAGGCGCGCCCGCGCGCTCAGGGTCGGACCCGGCACCGAGCCGGCGATGGAAATGGGACCATTGGTGACCCGCCAGCACCTGGAGAAGGTCACGGGCTATGTCGACCTCGGCGTCGCCGAAGGCGCGCAGCTGGTGGTCGACGGCCGCGGCCTGCGGGTGGAAGGCCATGGCGACGGCTACTTCCTCGGCGGCTGCCTGTTCGACCGCGTCACGCCGCAGATGCGCATCTATCGGGAGGAGATCTTCGGCCCGGTGCTGTGCGTCGTCCGCGTGCCCGACTTCGAGGCGGCCGTCGCCCTGATCAACGCCCACGAATACGGCAACGGCGTCGCGCTATTCACGCGCAGCGGCAATGCGGCCCGGGAGTTCGTGCGGCGCATCGAGGTCGGCATGGTCGGCGTCAATGTGCCGATCCCGGTGCCGATGGCCTTTCACAGCTTCGGTGGCTGGAAGCGTTCGCTCTTCGGCGACCATGCGATCCATGGCCCGGAAGGCGTCCATTTCTACACCCGCCTCAAGACGGCGACCGGCCGCTGGCCGCAGGACATGGCGAGCGCAGCCAGCTTCGTCATGCCGACGCACTGAGCCGGCTCCGCCGCCGGCCTTTCGGTTGCCTCTGCCGCATGCTGCTGCGCATCCTCGCCATCGTCTTTCCCGTCTTCGCCATCATCGCCGTCGGCTGGTGGTATGCCCGCTATCGCCGGTCGCGGGGCGGCATCGACATGTCATTCGCCAACGAACTGAACATGGAGGTCTTCGTGCCGGCGCTGGTGTTCGCGGCCCTGACCTCGAAGAGCATCGAGTTGTCCGCCTACGCCCAGCTGGCGCAGGCGGCACTGGCGGTGATGTTCGGCTCCGGCCTGATCGCTTGGGCGCTGGCGCGCATGTTGGGCGAACAGCCGAAGACGTTCGTACCGCCGATGATGTTCGTCAACGCCGGCAACATGGGCCTGCCGCTGATGGTACTGGCCTTCGGCGAGGCGGCACTGCCGGCTGCAGTGGTGCTGTTCTTCGTCGAGAACACCCTGCACTACGTCCTTGGCACCTGGTTGCTCGATCACCATGCCCGCCTGTGGAATCTCTGGCGCACCCCGGTGATCGTCGCCGCACTGGCGGCCGTCGCGGCCAAGCTCGCCGGCATCGAAATCTGGCCGCCGCTGTACATGGCCATCAAGCTGCTCGGCGATGTATCGATACCGCTGCTGCTGTTCTCGCTCGGCGTGAGGCTGGCCACGTCGAAGCTCGCGGATCTGCGCATCGGCCTGGTCGGCGCGGTGGCATGCCCGACAATGGGGATGGCGCTGGCGTGGGCGTTCGGGCGCAGCCTCGAACTGGCGCCGGCGGACGCGGACATGTTGCTGGTCTTCGGTGCGCTGCCGCCGGCCGTGCTCAACTTCGTCTTCGCCGAGCGCTACGGCCAGGAGCCCGCCAAGGTCGCTTCGATGGTGATGATCGGCAACCTCGGCGCCCTGGTATTCGTGCCGCTGGCCCTGGTGCTCGTGCTGAAATAGCCCCCGAACAAGCATCGTCGGCAAGGCGCCAGGACGGGGCGCTATTGGCGCCGGCCCGCGGCGTACTGTATAATCAGTCGCTTAGCTTGACACGGCCGGGCCGAACGGAAGAGACCTCCGCGACGCCCACCATACGAATACGTTGCACCCGACACATCCTGCAAAGGTTCGCATGACGACCACCGATACCGCCTACTGCTATCACTGCGGCACCCACCATCCGAAATCCGAGATGCGCCAGATCACCACCAAGGGTGGCAAGCGCTGGCGCTGCATCAAGAGCATCGAAGCCACCAAGCGTGGCACGGCCGAGCGCGACGCCTTCGGCCAGCGCGTTTCCGCCATCAACAAGGCGGAAGCCCAAAGCAAGGCCCGGCTGATCCTCAACGCCGATCGCTGAGCGGCGATGCCGGCCTTCGAGATCGCCGGCCTCGTCGTGCTGGTGATAGCGGGCTGGTTCTGGCTCGACGGCCTCAAGGCGCGCGACGCCGCTGTCGCGGCCGCCCGCAGAGCCTGCCTGACAGACGGCCTGCAACTGCTCGACGACACCGTTTCCATCACCAGCCTGAAGCCGGCCCGCGACAATGACGGCCGCCTGCTGCTGCAGCGCGTCTACACCTTCGAATACAGCGACACCGGTGACAATCGCCGCCGCGGCGGCGTCACGCTGCTCGGACACGACGTGATGCTGATCAATGTCGGCATGCGACTCGTCGGCGAGCAAGGCGACTGAGCGTCGCACGGCGCCGGCCACGCAACGCCAGCCGTGACTCACCCCAGTTCGTCGAGCGCCTCCGCCGCGATCTCGCGGACCCCGGCATCGGCATCATTGACACAGACGGCGAGCGCCGGCCGCGCTGCCGCATCCCGACTCAGGCCGAGATAGAAACAGGCATCGGCGCGAATGCGGGCGTCGTCGTGAGCCGCCAGCTCGGCGAGGCGTGGCACCAGCGCCTGCAGCGCGGCGCTGCCGGCGAGTCCCTCGAAGGTCGCGCTGGCGCCGATGCGGACACTGATGCCGGCCTCGGGATTGGCGACGATGGGCAGCAATTCGACCAGCAGTTCCGGCTGCGCCTCGATCATGGCGCGCACCCTGGCCAGTTCGCCGTCCTTGAGCAAGGTGTGGAAATAGTCGGCCATGCCGTCTGCGCTGCCCGCCCGCCGCGCCCATTCCTCGAGCTCGGGCCGGCTGCGCAACCCCGTGAGTTCGAATGGGCCGATGCGCACCCAGGGCAGGGAACGCGCACCCAGCGCTTCCGCCACTTCGGGATGCACGGCCACGTTGACGACCTCGAGGCGGCCGAGCATGCCGTCCTTGGCCATCGCCGCGAGGCTGGCGAGCACCGCCGGACAATGCGGACAGGACGCCACGACCAGCAGCAGCGCGTCCGGAATCCTGCCCGGGTTCAGGCCGGAGTCTGCCACAGGCACATTCCCTTGCTTTCCTTGGCGATCTCGGCGAGCACGCGATCATGCTCGGCCAGCTCCTCGGCGCCGGCCCGCAACACCCGCAAGGGCGGCCGCTCGCCCGCCACCGCGGCTCCGGCGGCCGCGGTGGCGGGTTCGAGATCCATGACCAGGCTTTCCTGGCCGCGCGTCATCGCGAGGTACACCTCGGCCAGCAGCTCGGCGTCGAGCAGCGCGCCGTGCAACTGGCGGCCCGAATTGTCGACGCCGAAATCCTTGCACAGCGCGTCGAGATTGTTCTTGCGGCCCGGGCGCATCTCGCGCGCCATCTTCAGGGTGTCGATCACGCCGTCGCAGATGCCGGTCACCGGCTCCAGCCCGAGGAGCGAGAACTCGTGATTGAGGAAACCGACGTCGAAGGCGGCGTTGTGGATCACCAGCTCGGCGCCGCGGATGAAGTCGATCAGCTCGGCGGCGATGGCGCCGAACACCGGTTCATTGGCGACGCGCTCGTTGGTGATGCCATGCACCTGCATCGCGCCGGCGTCGATCTCGCGTTGCGGATTGATGTAGCGATGAAGGCGCTGGCCGGTGAGACGGCGCCCGAACATCTCGACGCAGCCGATTTCGATGATGCGGTGGCCGAGTGCCGGGTCGAGTCCCGTGGTCTCGGTGTCGAGCATGATTTGTCTGGTCATTACACTACCCCTCTCTCACCTGCTCGACGCCGCGCCGCGCCAGCTCGTCGGCCCGCTCGTTCTCGGCATGGCCGGCATGGCCCCTGACCCAGTGCCACTCGATGCGATGCTGCGCCGCCAGCGCATCGAGCGTGCGCCAGAGGTCCTCGTTCTTCACCGGCTTCCGGTCGGCCGTCTTCCAGCCGCGCTTCTTCCAGCCGTGGATCCATTCGCTGATGCCCTTCTGCACGTACTGCGAGTCGGTATGTACGCGCACCTCCAGCGGCCGCTTGAGCGCGCGCAGCGCCTCGATCACCGCGGTCATCTCCATGCGGTTGTTGGTCGTCGCCGCCTCGCCGCCGAACAGTTCCTTCTCGGTACCGTTGTAGCGGAGGATCGCCCCCCAGCCCCCCGGACCGGGATTGCCGCTGCAGGCACCGTCGGTATAGATGTCGATGGTCTCGTCGCGCTCGTTCATTGCGAATCCGCCTTCTTCTGCGTCACCGGCGCCACCAGCGCCCGGGCGCGCGCCTTGCGGTCGGTCCACGTCGGCATGATCAGGCGCATGCCGTGGACGCGCTTGATCGCCTGCAGCACATAGACCCCGCCGGCGAAGGGCCACCAGCGGTCGCCGGCTCTTTCCATGAAATCCCAGCGGCGCAGCCACTTTTCCTGACGGGCGGGCGGCGCGTAGCAGCCGAAGGCGCCGGCCCGCGTCTCGAAGCCGAGCAGCGCGAACCAGTCTTTCAGGCGCGGCACGCTGATGTACTGGCCGCGCCAGGGCGGTGGTAGCGTCCGCCGCGCCAGGCGGCGGCGCGCGCCCCAGAGGCTGAACGGATTGAAGCCGGTGACCACGACGCTGCCTTCGGGCACCAGCACGCGCTCGACCTCGCGCAGCACCTGGTGCGGATTGTCCTCGAACTCCAGCGCATGCGGCAGCACCACGAGGTCGATGCTGTTGGTGGCGAAGGGCAGCTGCAGCGGCGTGGCGCGCACCGCGACGGGACTGACATCCGCACGATCGTCACTGCTGAAGCGGAACGGCATGCGGTTGGCGCGCAGGTAATCGAGCTGGGGCAGGCCCAGCTGTATCGCGTTGAAACCAAAGATGTCGGCGACGATCTGGTCGTGCCTGGCCAGCTCCCAGTCGAGCACGTAGCGACCCTGCGGCGTCTCCAGCCAGTCGGCGAAACCGCTGATCGTCATTGGTTAGAATGCGCCATGAGCATTGCAATCCATCCCCTGCCCGCCTTCGAGGACAACTACATCTGGACCATCCGCTCGGGCGACACCGTCGCGGTGGTCGATCCCGGCGAGGCCGCACCGGTGCGGCGCTACCTCGAGCAGACCGGCGCGAAGCTCTGCGCCATCCTCATCACCCACCGCCACGGCGATCACACCGATGGCATCGCCGCCCTGACGTCCGATACTGCCGTTCCGGTATTCGGACCGTCGCTGGAAGCGGTCGCCGGTGTGACGCATCCGCTCGGCGACGGCCAGCGCATCGTAGTGCCGGAGCTCGGCATCGACTTCGAGGTGATCGCCGTGCCGGGCCATACGCGAGGACATGTCGCCTATTATCGCCGAGGCCTGCTGTTCTGTGGCGACGTGCTGTTCGGCGCCGGCTGCGGCCGCGTCTTCGAGGGCACCATGGCCGAGATGCAGGCCTCGCTCGCCCGCCTGGCCGCCCTGCCCGGGGACACCGCCGTGTATTGCGCCCACGAATACACCCAGGCCAACCTGCGCTTCGCCCGTGCCGTCGAGCCCGACAGCGCGGCCCTGCTGGAGCGCTCGGCTGCGGTGGCGAAACTGCGCGGCGAAGGCCGGCCCACGGTCCCCTCGACCCTGGCCGAGGAACTGGCGACCAACCCCTTCCTGCGCTGGGACGCCCCCGCCGTCATCGCCGCGGCGCGCGGGCGCCGTGGTTCGCCGCCGCGCGATGCCGTCGAGGTCTTCGCGGCGATCCGCGAGTGGAAAAACGGTTTCTGAAACCGCCGGCAAATTTGCTACCATTCGCGGCCCCCCGGCTCCCTCCCGCCCCCGCTTTGCCAATGTCACTTCGCCTCGTCCTGACGGCCTGCCTTTGCCTGTTCGCGCTCGCGGCGCGAGCCGAAGTCGTTGCGCCGAACGAGTCGCTGTTGCAACTGTCGCCGGAGCTGTCGCGCGCCGGCACCGAACCCTCGGCCAGCACGCTCACCTTCACCCGCGATCCGTCGCAGGAAGTCAAGGACGAGCTGCCGCCGATGCCCACCATCGACCTCACCACGCCGCCGGACGACCTGTGGCAGCGCGTGCGCAACGGCTTCGGCATGCCCGACCTGCACAGCCCGCTGGTGGCCGAACGCCAGGCCTGGTACCTCAACCGCCCCGAACTGCTGAAACGCGTGTTCGAACGCAGCCGCAAGTATCTGCATCACATCGTCGAGGAAACCGAGAAGCGCGGCATGCCCACCGAGCTGGCGCTGCTGCCGATCGTCGAGAGTTCCTTCAACCCGCTGGCACGCTCGCCGGCCCGCGCACTGGGCATGTGGCAGTTCATCCCCTCGACCGGCAGGAGCTACAACCTCAAGCAGAACTACTGGATGGACCAGCGTCGCGACATCATCGCCTCGACCAGCGCCGCGCTCGAGTACCTGCAGAACATTTACGAGATGCACGGCGACTGGCATCTGGCGCTGGCCTCGTACAACTGGGGCGAGCATGCCGTCGCCCGAGCCGTCGGCAAGAACCAGGCGAAAGGACTGCCAACCGACTATGCCCATCTCACCATGCCGGCCGAAACGCGCTACTACGTGCCGAAGCTGCAGGCGATCAAGAACATCATCGCCCAGCCCGAGCTGTTCGGTTTCCGTCTCGATCAGATACCGAACAAACCCTACTTCGGCACCGTCGACATCGGCAACGACATGGACATCTCACTCGCCGCCAAGCTGGCCGAGACGCCGATCGAAGAGTTCATCGCGCTCAATCCCGCCTACCACCGGCCGGTCGTCCCCGGCGACAACCGCAGCCCGCTGGTGGTTCCCGCCGACAAGGTAGACGCTTTCCGCCGCAACCTCGAGCGCTACGAGGCCGAGGACAAGCCCCTGTCGAGCTGGCAGACCTACACTTTGAAGCAGGGCGAGCGCCTCGACAGCGTCGCCGCCCGCTTCGGCCTGACCACGGCCCGCCTCAAGCAGCTCAACGGCATCACGCCGCGCGTCAAGGTCGGGCCGGGCTTCAGCCTGCTGGTGCCAGGCAAGGGCGCGCAGGCGGCGGCCGAAGCCGTGGCGGGCAAGCTGCCACAGGCCCAGGCGGATGCTCCGGCACCCAAGCGCGGCAAGAAGGCGGCGAAGGGAGCCAAGCCGGGGAAAGGCGCGAAGACGCCCAAGAAATCCGCCTCGGCCAAGCCGGTCGGCAAGCCGCGTCCGGCAGCGAAGGGCAAGAAGCGCTGATCGCGCACGCCGACGCGGCCCATTGCCGCTGCGGCGCCAGGCGAGCCCCGCGGTATCAGAGGCAGCCCTCGGACTGGGCATGGCCCAGCGTCAGTCCGCCGCGCCCGATGCGTCGCCGCAACTCGATGCATTTCAGAGAACTCGCCGGATCCTTTTCCGCCTGCCTGTCGCGCTCGGCATCCTGCCGCGCCTGCTCCGCGGCTTCTGCTGCCCGCAAACGTTCCTCTTCCATGCTCGGCCGGCGCGGCCAGCCGTCGGCGGACACGGGCACGACATCCGTTCCCGCGGCTGGCGGAGCCTGAGGTAATGCCACAGGGGCCGACGGCTCCGGCACCTCATGGTCTAGTTCCTGTTCGAATCGGGTGCCCGGACGACAGGGCGTCGCGGAATAGCCGACCGTACCGGACTCGCTCCTGCACTTGTAGATCGTTTCGGCCCCGGTCGGGCCTGCGACCAGACCCGCCAGCAGCGCCAGCACCGCGCAGCTGTGTCGCGGCGGCACTTTCCTCAGCATCGCGGCGCAGTCATCGCTTGGCCGAACCCGCGCCCTTCTTCTGGACTGACTTTGCCGAAGTACGTACACGCGGCGACTTCGGCAGCGCTGCCTTCGGGATTTTCAGCACGCTGCGTACACGCTCGAGCGCCAACCGTTGCTCGGCGGTGGGATCGGAGGCCAGCAACTCGGGATCGCTGACCACTGCGTCCATCAGCGCCAGCAGACGCTGGCGCTCCTGCGGATCGGCGACCAGGCCCGGCAGCGTCGCCAGAGCCTTTTCCGGCTCGAAGCGCACGATGATTTCCTGTATGCCACGGATGCGGCGCAATTCTGCGGGCGGGTTATCCGGCAGCAGGTCGCGATATTTCCTGGCGAGGCTGGCCCGCATTTCCAGCCGCGACAGCGGCATCGGCTCGCCGTGCCGATGCAGCAGGAAGCCGACGCGGGCGGCGGCCTCGGCGAAGCCGCCTTCGGCGATCTGCGCCAGGGCTGCCTGCACCACCGGCAGCTGCCGCGCCTCGATCACCGGCTCGTCCGGGGAAGCGCCCTGCCCGTCGGCCTGGCGCAGCGCGAAGAGGTTGCCATAGACCTCGAAGAACGTCGCTTCGCTGACCGCGTTATTGACATCACGATAGAAGTCGAGCGACGCCGCAATCAGGTCGGATCCCATCGCCTCGAGCTGGCGCCAGGGATGGCTGGCGTCGAGCGGATGGCGCTGCGAGCGGATCATCGCCGCCGCCGGCGCCAGCCAGCCCAGCCACGGGTTGAGCTCCGAAATCGCCCAGCGCTGGGCTCGCAGCGGATGGAAGGTTCGGGCCATTTCGGCGGTGAATTCGCTGGACATGGCCTGCACCATCGGCTGCGCGAACAGTTCGTAGGCATGCTGGTTGAATTCCGACACCGCGGCCGCCGCCTCGAACGGCTTCTCGTCCGTGCGCTGGAAGCGATTGAGCCTGGCTACGATGTCTTCGAGCCGGCGTTCGACGAATTCCACCTCGTAGCTCTTGCCGCCGCCCTTGCTTTCCACCGTCATGATGTTCATGCCATAGAGACCGGGCGGCAGCGCCTCGATCGATTTCAGCACCGAGACGATCTGCGCGTGTTCCTTTCGCGCCACGCCGCCGGAGACGAAAATGCCGAGGTGGCCGACGTCCTCATGCAGCAGCCCGACGATGACCTGGCCACGGGCCTTGATCTCTTCGGTGGAGCCATAGACATCGGCGACCCAGTTGAAGGCCTGTTCGGGCGGCGTGATGTTGTCGCCCATCGAGGCGAAAAGCACGATCGGCGAACGGATCTCGCGCAGATCGAGGTTGCGCCCGGATTTCGCTTTGATGCCACCGCCCCACAGCTTGTTGCCGACGAAGAGATTCTGGGTGATCCACTCGATCTCCTCTCGATTCATCAGGAAGAAGCCGCCCCACCAGCGCTCGAACTCGAGGAAGCGCGGCGGCTCGGTATCGACGTTGGCGAAGAGGTGGTAGTACTTCTTCCAGAACGTGTTGGCCGGATTGAGGTTCTCGAAGTTCTGCACCAGCCAGGCGCCGTCGAAGATGCCGTCGGACTGGTCGGAAATGAAGGACGACAGCCAGGTACCGCCGAGCAGCCCGCCCGAATAGCGCATCGGATTGTCGTTCTCGCCCTCCTCCCAGGCGCCGCTCCAGTAGGACATGGGGGCGCCGTTGATGACGATCGGGCCGGTGTCCTCCGGGCCGGCGGCCGCCAGCATCATCGCCGCCCAGCCTCCCTGGCAGTTGCCGACGATGACCGGCTTGGGGCTGTCCGGATGGAGTTCCCGCACCTTCTTGACGAAGACCGACTCGGCTTCGCAGACATCGAGCAGCGTCTGCCCCGGTTCGGGGCGCGGGAAGAAGATCACGAAATAGACCGGATGCCCCTCGCGCAGCGCGACGCCGACCTGCGAGTCGTCCTTGAAGCCGCCGATGCCCGGCCCGTGCCCGGCGCGCGGATCGATGATCATGTAGGGCCGGCGCTTCGGATCGACCTTGACGCCCTTGGGCGGGATGATGCGCAACAGCGCATAGTTGACCGGCCGCGCCAAGGTACGCGCATCGAGCACCGTCTCGTAGTCGAAGTGCAGGACCGGCGGCTGCCCCGCGCGCTTGTGCTCGACGAACTGGTTGCCGCGCTGGTAGAGGGTGTCCCAGAACAACAGCGAGCGTTCCGCCAGATCGGTGACATAGCCCGTCCACCCGGCCGCCAGCGACCCCATGTCCCCGGGTGTTTTGGCGACGCTGGCGGATTTCTCCGCCCAGGCATCGGCGAGTCGATCCCGCAGACGTTGCTGGGCGGTTTGCAGGCGATGCGCCAGCAAGGTGCCCACCTTGCGATTGACTTCGGTACTGCGAACGAGCTGCTCTTGACCGTTTTTCATTGCCGCACCCCTGGTTACCGTCGATAGCCGGTGTTGCACTGCACCATTGACAAATATAGCTCAGAACCGGCTAAAGGTATATTGCGCGTCATCAGCAATTCACGTCCGGGCGTTGAAACCTTCAAGACCCCTTGGTGAGCCAATGAAGATTCATTTCGCCGCGATCATCGCACTTGTTCTCGCCGGCTGCGCGCCCATGAGCCGCCTGCCGCCCGTCGACCAGAAGGCCACCCAGGTCGAACGCGACAAGCAACTCGAACTCGCCCTGCGCGAGAACTTCAAGCGCACGGCGCGCCTCAACGCGGTCGGCTGGCGCGTCCTCAGCGCCAATACCGATGCCTGCGGCGAAGCCGTGCAGGCGGCTTATGGCGTGATCTCCCGCGATGCCGACTCCATGCCCCAGGAATACCGGCCGATCTTCGAAAAACTCTACGGCAGGCATCCGCACGACGTCATCCTGACTGTCTTTCCCGACTCGCCCGCCGCGCGCGCCGGACTGATGCCGGGGGACCTCATCGTGGCGATCGGCAACCGCGACACTTCCACCGCGGACAACAAAAAGGCCGGTCGGGAACTCGCGATGAAGACCCGGGCCGGGGAGCCCCTGCAGCTGCGGATACGGCGCGCCGGCATCGACAAGGTCGTCACCATCAGTCCGCAACTGACCTGTGCCTATCCGATCGACCTGGTCACCAACGATTCCGTCAATGCGGCTGCCGACGGCGGCCGCATCCTGGTGACGAGCGGCATGATGCGCTTCGCCGCCACCGACGACGAACTGGCACTGGTGCTCGGCCACGAACTCGCCCACAACACCCAAAAGCACGTCCAGGCGCAGATGGGCAACCGCATGATCGGCACCCTGCTCGGCATCGCCGTGTCCATCGCCATCGGCGTCGATATCAGCCAGCTCGGCGGCGACCTCGGCGGGATGGTCTACAGCCAGGACTTCGAGTCCGAGGCCGACTACGTCGGCACCTACTTCGTCGCCAAGGCGGGTTTCCCGGTAGAGCAGGCCGCGGACTTCTGGCGCCGCATGGCGGTGGAACAGCCGCAGGCCATCGCCCACGGCTCCACCCACCCCGACACGGCCAGCCGCTTCACCGGCATCGAGGCCGCCGCCCGGGAGGTCGCGGAGAAGCGTGCCGCCGGACGGCCGCTGCTACCCGAGATGAAGCAATAAGCGCCTGAGCGCTCAGGCCGCGCCCGCGAGGACGCAGCGCACGCCGTGCGTCGCCGACAGGCGCGTCTCCTGCGGATAGCTCGCCGCGCACTCCGCGGTCGCGCGCGGGCAGCGCGGGTGGAAATGGCAGCCCGTGGGGGGATTCGCCGGCGACGGCATGTCGCCCTGCAGGACCAGGCGCTCCTGCCCCTGCGCATCGACGCGCGGCACCGCGGAGAGCAGCGCCTGGGTATAGGGGTGGCGCGGCGCCCTGAGGACCTCCTGCACCTGCCCGCGTTCGACGATGCGGCCGAGATACATCACCGCCACCTCGTGCGCGATGTAGTCCACCACCGCGATGTTGTGGGTGATGAAGAGATAGGCGAGGCCGAGCCGCGCCTGCAGCTCGCGCAGCAGGTTGAGGATCTGCGCCTGCACCGAGACGTCGAGCGCGCTGGTCGGCTCGTCGAGCACCAGCAGCTTCGGATTCACCGCCAGCGCGCGGGCGATGGCGATGCGCTGGCGCTGGCCGCCGGAAAACTCGTGGGGCCAGCGACCGGCCATTTCGGCAGCCAGCCCGACCTGCACCAGCAGCTCGCCGATGCGCGCGCCATGGTCGCCGGGCACCGCCAGCGCGCGCATGCCCTCGGCGATGATCTCGCCGATGCGCAGCCGCGGATTGAGCGAACCGTACGGATCCTGGAACACCATCTGCATGTCGCGCGCGGCGAGGTCGGCGATCGCGCGCCCGGCGAAGCGCACGCTGCCCGCCGTCGGCGGGATCAGATGCAGCAGCGCCTTGCCGGCCGTGGTCTTGCCGCAGCCGGATTCGCCGACCAGCGCCAGCGTACGCCCCGCCGGCAGATCGAGAGAGACGCCGTCGACCGCGCGCACATGCCCCACGGTGCGCTGCAGGATGCCGCGACGGATCGGGAAATGCACGGCCAGATCGGCAACCGTCAGCAGGGGTTCCGCGGCGGCAAGTGCTCCCTCCTCCGCTCGCCGTGTCGCCGGCGCCGACTTTTCCGCCTCGACGCGGATGCAGCGCACCCGCTGTCCCTCGCCGAGATCGCGCCACGCCGGCGGCGCCTCGCGGCAGGCGGGCAGCACCTCGGCACAGCGCTCGGCGAAGCGGCAGCCGGAAAAACGCGTGGCGAGCGGCGGCACGCTGCCGGGAATGCTCGCCAGTTCGCCGCCGCGCCGCGCGGCATCTGGCAGCGCGGCGAACAGCGCGCGGGAATAGGGATGCGCCGGAGCGCTGAAAAAGCCCTCGCGCGGCGCGACCTCGACCAGCTGCCCTGCGTACATCACGCCGACATGGTCGGCCATGCGGGCCACCACACCGAGGTCGTGGCTGATCAGCAGCATCGCCATGCCGCGCTCGCGCTGCAAATCGCGCAGCACGTCGAGCACTTGGGCCTGGATGGTGACGTCGAGCGCCGTGGTCGGCTCGTCGGCGATCAGCAGTTGCGGATCGCCGGCCAGCGCCATCGCGATCATCGCCCGCTGCTTCATCCCGCCCGAGAGTTGGAACGGGTATTCGCGCACGCGGCGCGCCGCGTCGGGAATGCCGACGGCGTCCAGCAGCTCGACCGCCTTGCCCTTGCCGCCATGCAATTCGATCGCCTCCTCGATCTGCCGCCCGACGGTCATCACCGGGTTGAGGCTGGTGCCCGGCTCCTGGAAGATCATCGCCATGCCGCCGCCGCGCAGACCGCGCATGGCGCGCTCCGGCACTTGCGTCAGTTCAGTGTCGCCGAAGCGCACCGAACCGCCCGCGATGCGCGCCGTCTCGGGCAGCAGCCGCATCAGCGCCAGCGCCGTCATCGACTTGCCGCAGCCCGACTCGCCGAGCAGCGCGAAGGTCGCGCCCGGCGCGATGTCGAACGACACGCCGTCCACCGGCTTGCCAGCAGCGATGGATACAGAGAGGTCGCGCACCGAGAGCAGGCTCATTTCACGGCCCTCGGATCGAAGGCATCCCGCACCGCGTCGGCGAACAGGTTGGCCGCCAGCACCAGCGCGAACATGAAGGCGAAGGCCGCCGCCAGCGACCACCAGACCATCGGCTCGCGCGCCAGCTCCATGCGCGCGGCGTTGATCATGGTGCCGAAGCTGATGGTGTTGGGATCGACGCCGATGCCGACATACGACAGCACCGCCTCCGCCAGCACCAGCCCGGAGAAGTCCATCACCAGCGCGATCAGCACGATGTGCATGAGGTTGGGCAGGATGTGGCGCAGCATGATCGCCAGCCGGCCGACGCCGAACGCGCGCGCCGCCTGCACGTAGTCCATCTCCCTGAGCTTCAGCGTTTCGCCGCGCAGCAGCCGCGCCAGCCCCGTCCAGCTGGTGACGCCGAGGATCAGGCACAGCGCCAGCAGCCGCGCGTCGGCGCGTTCGGCCGAAGTGGCGAACCACTCGGGGTGGGTGTCGATGATCACCTGCATCATCAGCACTGCGGCCGCGATCAGCAGCACGCCCGGAATCGAGTTGAGCACCGTGTAGAGATACTGGATCAGGTCATCCACCCAGCCGCCGACGTAGCCGGCGAGGATGCCGAGCAGCACGGCGGCCGGCAGCATGATGAGGGTGGTCAGCGTGCCGATCAGCAGCCCGGTGCGGATGCTCTTCAGCGTGAGGTAAAGCACGTCCTGGCCCACCTTGTCGGTACCGAGCACATGGTAGCCGGCGGAAAGCAGAGCGACGGGCCCGGCGACCAGCAACATGACGAACGCCGTGCCGAGCACCGATCCCATCGCCGTATCGCCGGCGCCGATCTTTCGCTTGCGCACCCAAAACCACAACGGCAGCCACAGCGCGACGCCGAGGCCCAGGCCCGTGAGAACGCGCATCGCGATGTCGCCGTCCTGCGCCGCGAGATCCTGGCCCAGATGGACGCCGCCGTGCTTGAGACGCGGGAAGTCCCTGCCCTCCCCATCCAGCGATTCCTTGGCGAACAGGTGCGTCGCGAGCGGCGCCGAATAGGTCTTCTCGGAACGCGACTTCAAGGGCAGCAACAGCGCGTCCAGCACCGAGAGCACCTCGTTCGAGTACTGCACCGGGCCGTCACCTTTGGCGGGAAGCGCCGGGCGGTAGTGCAGCGAATCGAGCACGCCGACGACGACGAAAGCCGCCAGCACCGTCGCCGCCGCCATCGCCGTGCCGCTGGCGCCGACTTTTCGCCAGGCGTCCTTGAGATGCGCCTGCTTGCGCGACCACCAGGCGCCGGCAACGACCAGGGCCAGCAGCAGGATCAGCAGCGCGTCGGACCAGAGCGGGACGATCTTCATTGCAACCTCACTCGCGGGTCCACGAGCGTGTAGGAAATGTCGGTCAGCAGCAGGCCGACGATGTAGAGCAGCGAACCGATGAAAACCATGGCCCGCACCACGGCGAAATCCTGGGCGTTGATGGCGTCGATGGTGTAGCTGCCCAGGCCAGGAATGCCGAAGAAGGACTCGATCAGCAGGCTGCCCATGAACAGCAGCGGGATCAGCACCACCACGCCGGTGAGAATCGGGATCAGCGCGTTGCGCAGCACGTGACCGAACAGCACCGCCCGTTCCGACAGCCCCTTGGCGCGCGCCGTGCGTACGTAATCCTTGGTGATCTCCTCGAGGAACAGCGTGCGGTACCAGCGGGTGCTGGAGCCGATGCCGCCGATCACGCTGATGATCACCGGCAGGACGAGGAACTTCGCCGCATCGGCCCCGCCGGCGTAGCCCGAGATCGGCACCAGGTGCCAGACCTTCGACACCAGCCACTGGCCACCGATGATGTAGAAGAGGCCCGAGACCGACATCATCGCCACGCAGAACACCACGCCCCAGAAATCGAGATAGCTGGCGCGGAAGTACACCAGCAGCAGCGCGAAGGTGACGGCGGCGAACAGTCCGAGCGCGAACACCGGCAACGCCACCGCCAGCGACGGCGCCATGCGCGTCGCGATCTCCCGCGCGATGTCGCGACCGTCGTCGGCGCGGCCGAAGTCGAAGGCGAACATCTTCACCGACTTCTGGAAGAAGATGGTCTCGGTCGCCGCCGCCACGCCCGGGGCCTGGGCGTTCCAGAGTAGCGGCCGGTCGTAGCCGCGCTCGGCTTTCCACTTTTCGATCGCCTCGGGCGTGACGCGCTTGACGCCGAGCTGCATGCGCGCCATGTCGTCGGGAGAATTGACGACGAAAAACAGCGCGAAGGTGATGAGGTTCACCCCGATCAGGATCGGCAGCGCGTAGAGCAGGCGGCGGATGATGTACGCAAGCATCAGTCCGCAACTCCCGACATCCGCTCGCGCCTGCGATGGCCAATGATGGCCGGCGCCGCAATGCCCGCGAGCAGCAGGGCCACGAGCAGCAGCGGCCACAGCACCGGCCGGTTCCACTCGGCGCGCAGGCGCTCGCGCGTAGCCGCGTCGATGTGCTGGTACTTGAGCGTGTTGTGGCCGACCTTGGAGGGCTTGCGGTTGGTGAGCCAGGCGTGGCGCAGGGTGTAGTCCTTGGGGTGGAAGCCCCAGACCCAGGGCGCGTCATGGCGCAGGATGGTCAGCATGCGGTCGATGATGGCCTGGCGCCGCGGGCCGTTCTCCATCGCGCGCATCTCGTCAAAGAGGCGGTCGTACTCGGCGTTGGCGTAGTTGGCGGCGTTCTCGCCGGAGAATTTCACCTTGCCCTGCGGCCCATAGAGCAGGAAGAGGAAGTTCTCGGGGTCGGGGTAGTCGGCGTTCCAGCCGAAGTAGAAGAGTTGTACCGCCCCCTTCCTCACCTTCTCCTGGAAGCGGTTGTAGTCGGTGCTGCGCACGACGAGCTGCACGCCGATCTTCAGGAACTGCTTGTTGAGCCAGTCGATGCGGGACTTGGCGCCGACACCGGTGGCGGTGGTGTCGAGGTTGATCACCAGCGGCTCGCCGCTTTTTGCGTTGCGGCCGTCGGGCCAGCCGGCCTCGGCCAGCAGCCGCTTCGCCACCTCGACCGACTTGCGCCGAGGCTTGCCGTCCACCCAGTCGTACATGTCGGGATTGATGCCGGCGCGGCCCTCGACGTAGCCGAAGATGCCCGGCGGAATCGGGCTCTGCGCCGCGAGGCCGCGGCCATTCTGGAAGATCGAGATGAACTCTTCCTGGTCGATGGCGATCGAGATCGCCTGGCGCAGCTTGCGCGCGGCCTCGCTGTCACCCCCGACCAGCGGGTCGTGCATATTGAAGCCCATGTACATGGTCGAGGTCGCCACCGAGGTGGTGAGCGAGATGCCCTGCGCGCGCATGCCCTCGGTCAGCGTGATCTCGCCGCCACTGGCGACCTGCACGGCCTGGTCGAATGAATCCGAGGAAATGCCCGAAGCGTCGTAATAGCCCTGCAGGAACTTGTTCCAGTAGGGGATCTGCTCCTTCTCGCGCGTGAACACCACCTTGTCGATGAAGGGCAGCGTCTTGCCGCAATCGGCGAGCAGGCCCGCCTCGCGATCACCCGACTCGCCCTCGCAGGGGTAGGCCTCGCCCCGGTAGCCGGGGTTCCGCTCCAGCACCATGCGCGCGTTCGGATCGTTCTCGGTCAGCATGTAGGGGCCGGTGCCGATCGGGTACCAGTCGAGCGTGAGGTTCTTCTCGGCCATGCCGGGCTGGCTGTGGAAGCGGTCGGCCTCCCACGGCACGGGCGCGAAAAAGGGCATGGCCAGCCAGTAGAGGAACTGCGGGTACTTGCCCTTGATGCGAATGCGGTAACTGTATTTGTCGATGACCTCGACGCCGGAAAGTGGATGCCGGCGCAGGTCGAGCCACCCGCCGTTCGCGGGCGCCGACTGCTTAAGGGACTTGGCGAAATCGCCCAGGCCGACGATGTACTCCTCCATCAGGCCGAGGATCGGCGAATGCAGCCGCGGATGCGCCAAGCGCTTGATTTCGTACACGAAATCGTCGGCCGTCAGCTCGCGCGTGCCGCGATTGGGGAAGTCGGCCAGGGTATGGAAGCGCGAGATGTCGGCCGGCTGTTCGGCGAAGGCCGGGTGGGGCTGATAGACGATGCCGGGGCGGATGCGGATGACGTAGTCGGTGAAGGCGATCCTGGCCGCGTCGGCGTCGTCGGGCAGCGGATACCCCTGCCCATCGAGATAGCGCGCCTTCGGCACCTCGAGTGCCGTGCCGGGAATCAGTTCGTAGGGCCGCTTGAGGTAGTGGTACTGCAGCGGCGGCTCGTAGATCTGCGCCGTGAAAGCGACCTCGTCCTCGCTGTATGACTGCACGGGGTCGAGATGCTTGGGCCGCTCGGTGAAGGCCGTGTAGAGGATGTTGCGGCCGCGATCGGCTGCCGGGTAGGGGTCGTTCCAGACCGGGCCGCAGGCGGCGAGCAGCACTGAAAGCAACAACATGTAACCGACGAGGCGCATGGAAGGGGAGTTTAGCCGATCGGCTATAATCCCCCGGTCATTCGCATGGGGAAAACACAATGGGCTTTCTCGCCGGCAAACGTATCCTGATCACCGGACTGATCTCGAACCGATCGATCGCTTACGGCATCGCCAAGGCCTGCCACCGCGAGGGCGCGCGACTGGCCTTCACCTACCAGAACGAGCGCTTCAAGGAACGCATCGCCAAGTTCTCCGAGGAACTCGGCAGCAACCTGATCTTCCCGCTCGACGTCGCCGACGACGCCCAGATCAACGACCTGTTCGCCGAACTCGGCAAGGGCTGGGAAGGCCTCGACGGCCTCGTGCATTCGATCGCCTACGCGCCCAACGAAGCGATCGAAGGCGACTTCCTCGACGGCATTTCGCGCGAATCGTTCCGCATCGCCCACGACATCTCCTCCTACAGCTATCCGGCGCTGGCCAAGGCGGCGCGGCCGTTGCTGCTGAAGGGCAACAATCCTGCGCTGGTGGCGCTGACCTACCTCGGCGCCGAACGCACCATGCCGAACTACAACACCATGGGCCTGGCCAAGGCCAGCCTCGAGGCCGCGACCCGCTACCTCGCCTTCTGCCTCGGCCCGCAGGGCATCCGCGCCAACGCCGTCTCGGCCGGCCCGATCAAGACCCTCGCCGCCTCGGGCATCGGCAACTTCGGCAAGCTGCTGGCCTACAACTCGCACCACGCGCCGCTGCGCCGCAACGTCACCATCGAGGAAGTCGGCAACGCCGTCGCCTTCCTGCTCTCCGACCTCGCCAGCGGTATCACCGGCGAAATCATGTACGTCGACGGCGGCCTCAACACCACCGCGCTGGGCAACGCCGAGCCGATGCCGGCCTGACGCGCGTCAGCCGACAACAAAAAGGGCGCGATTCCTCGCGCTTTTTTTTGGAGCCTTTCCGCCGGGCCGTCCCAAGGAAAGGCGGCACGCGGCGAAGCCGCAAACCGTACATCAACCTGAACGGGCACCCAGTAACCCACGAGCGCAGCGAGCTGGCGGGCTCCCCCGCCTCATGGGGCGGGGGTCGGGGGTGGGAAGCTTACTTCTCCTTGGCTTCGAACACCGCCTTGTTGACCGTCACCGCATGGCGCTCCTTGAGCGCATCCATCCACGCCATCATCTCCTGCTCGGCCACCGTCTGCGCGTACTTCTGGCGCAGCGCACGTGCCGCCGGCGGTTCGTCCGCGCCACCGGCGAATTTCTTCACCGCAGCGATGCGGTAAAGGGCATAGGAACCACCGGGGATCTGGGTTCCGGCGTAGGCCGGCATCTTGGCGACATCCGTCTTGAAGACCTCGGCCACCGCGTCGGGGGCAACTTCCGGCGCATGGGCACGGGTGATGCCGCGGCTGGCGCCCCAGGACAGGTTGACGCTTTCTCCCTTCTGCAGACGGGCCAGCTTGTCGGCGCCATCCTTGGCGGCAAGCTTGGCCGCCTCCTGCCGCATGAGAATCTTCTCGATGATCGGCTGCACGGCCTCGAGCGCCGGCTGCTGCGCCGGCTTGTGTTCGATCACCCGAGCCGACACCAGCGTGTTGGGCGCGACCTCGATGGCCTCCGTGTTGCGCTTGTTCTTCACGGCATCGTCGGCGAACACCGCGGCCATCAGCTTGGCGTTGGTGAACGGGGGCACGGCGGCGCCGCCCTTGACGATCCAGTCGCTCTGCCGCAGCGTCAGGTGGTATTTCTCGATCACGGGCTTGAGGCTGTCCGACTGCTCGTAGACGGTGTTGGTGAAGCCTTCGGCCGACTCGGCATATTTCTTCGCGGCAAGCTGCCGCTTGAGTTCGTCGGCGAGTTCGCCCTTGACCTCGTCGAAGGTCCTCGCGCGTTCGGCACGGATGCCCGTGAGTTTGATGATGTGGAAGCCGAAGTCGGAGCGCACCAGCTCGGAAACCTGATTCTCCTTGAGGGCGAACGCGGCGTCCTCGAAGGGCTTGACCATCATGCCGCGGCCGAACCAGTCGAGGTCGCCGCCCTTGGCTGCGGATCCCGGATCCTGCGAATTCTCCCTGGCCAGCTTCTCGAAGTCGCCGGGCGCCTTCTTCAGTTGCGCCAGCAGGCCCTCGGCCTTGGCCTGGGCGGCCTTGACCTCGGCCTCGGGCGCGGTCTTCGCCGCGGTGATCAGGATATGGCTGGCGCGCCGCGTCTCCGCCTGCTTGTAGCGGTTCGCCTGCGTCTGATAGGCCTTCTTCATTTCCTCGTCGCTGACCGTGACCTGCTCCGCCAGCTTGTCCTGGTTGAGCGCGACGAATTCCACCTTGACCTGCTCGGGGGTTTCGAACTGCTTACGGTTCGCCTCGTAGTAGGCCTTGATCGCATCGGGCGCGAGCTTGACCTGGATCGTGTATTGGTCGGGACGCAACAAAACCTCGGCGATCTCGCGCTCCTCCAATTGCGCCGTGAGCCAGCGCCCCGCGGCGGCACGTCCCGGCAGAACGGCATCCGCAACGGCTGCCATTGCCTGCTGCATGGCAAGATCCTGGCGCAGCCGCGCCTCGAACATGTCCTTGCTCATGCCCTGTGCGGCGACCACCGCCTCGTAGCGTTCCTTCGAGAACTTGCCGTTGACCTGGAGTTGCGGCACGCTCGATATGAACTCGGCCAGTTGCGCATCGCTGACGGTCAGCTTGGACTCACGCGCGTTCAGCGTCAGCAGGCGCTGGTTCACCAGGGTGTCGAGCACGGCGCGGCGCAGTTCGGGGCTGTCGAGCAGCGCCGGATTGGCGTTGCCGAGCATCGGCCGCAGGCGCTCCTGCTGTTCGCGCAACGCCTGCTGGAACTCCTGCTGCGAGATGCCGCTGCCGCCGACCTTGGCGACGTCCACGCCGCGGCCCCTGTCGCGGACGTAGGAATCCACTCCCCAGAACGCGAAGGGCAGGATGATCAGCGCAAGGATGATCTGGGCGACCTTCTTGTTGTTGCGAATGACATCAAGCATCGGAGAAAATTCCTTGAAACGAAAAAGGCGAACTCAAGTTCGCCTTTTGCTGAAGATCTGGTGGGCGCTGACGGGCTCGAACCGCCGACATTCGCCTTGTAAGGGCGACGCTCTACCAACTGAGCTAAGCGCCCTGGCGAGCAAGGCAACGGGCGGCCGGATTTTAGCAGTTCCGGCCGCCCGTTGCCCTCCCGGGTTTCAGTGCGTCAGCACGCCGCTGGTTGCGGCCTCCGCGCCCGTCGCCGCGACTGCCGGCGCATCCACCGCGGGGGTGTCCGGCAGGGGTTCCGGCATGCGCTCCAGCGCCAGCTCGAGCACCTTGTCGATCCACTTCACCGGCACGATCTCGATCTTGTTCTTGATCGTGTCGGGCATCTCGGCGAGATCCTTGACGTTCTCTTCCGGGATCAGCGCCATGCGGATGCCGCCGCGCACCGCGGCGAGCAGTTTCTCCTTGAGCCCGCCGATCGGCAGCACCTCGCCGCGCAGCGTGATCTCGCCGGTCATGGCCACGTCGGCGCGCACCGGGATGCCGGTCAGCACCGAGACCATGGCCGTGCACATGGCGATGCCGGCGGAGGGACCATCCTTGGGCGTGGCGCCTTCGGGCAGGTGGATGTGCAAGTCGTTCTTCTGGTAGAAGTCCTCGGCGATGCCCAGCGCCTTGCTGCGCCGGCGCACCACGGTCAGCGCGGCCTGGATGGATTCCGTCATCACCTCGCCGAGCTTGCCGGTGGTGACCGTCTTGCCCTTGCCGGGCACCGCCACCGCCTCGACCGTCAGCAGTTCGCCGCCGACCTCGGTCCAGGCCAGACCGGTGACCTGGCCGACCTGATTGTCCTTCTCGGCCATGCCGAAGCTGTAGCGGCGCACGCCGAGATACTTGTCGAGGTTCTTGCCGTTGACGATGATCTTGTTCTTGCGCGACTTCATCACCAGCGCCTTGACCACCTTGCGGCAGATCTTGGAGATCTCGCGCTCGAGCGCACGCACGCCGGCTTCGCGGGTGTAGTAGCGCACGATGTCGCGCACGGCCTCGGGCGTGACGGTCAGCTCGTCGCGCTTCACGCCGTTGGCCTTCATCTGTTTCTGCAGCAGGTAGCGTTCGGCGATGTTGATCTTCTCGTCTTCCGTGTACCCGGCCAGGCGGATCACCTCGAGACGGTCGAGCAATGCCGCCGGGATGTTGAGCGAGTTGGCGGTGGCGACGAACATCACGTCCGACAGGTCGAAATCGACCTCGATGTAGTGGTCCTGGAAGGTGTGGTTCTGCTCGGGGTCGAGCACTTCCAGCAAGGCAGAGGCGGGATCGCCACGAAAATCCATGCCCAGCTTGTCCACCTCGTCGAGCAGGAACAGGGGGTTCTTGACGCCGACCTTGCTCATGTTCTGCAGGATCTTGCCGGGCATCGAGCCGATGTAGGTGCGGCGGTGGCCGCGGATCTCGGCCTCGTCGCGCACGCCGCCCAGCGCCATGCGGATGAACTTGCGGTTGGTGGCCTTGGCGATGGACTGGCCGAGCGAGGTCTTGCCGACGCCGGGGGGGCCGACCAGGCAGAGGATGGGCGCCTTGACCTTCTCGACGCGCTGCTGCACGGCCAGGTACTCGACGATGCGTTCCTTGACCCGCTCCAGACCGTAGTGGTCGCGATCGAGGATCTTCTCGGCGGCGCCCAGGTCCTTGGAAATGCGCGACTTCTTCTTCCACGGCAGGCCGACCAGGGTGTCGATGAAGGTACGCACGACGGTGGCCTCGGCCGACATCGGCGACATCATCTTCAGCTTCTTGAACTCGGACTGCGCCTTGGTCAGCGCCTCCTTGCTCATGCCGGCCGTCTGGATCTTCTTCTCCATCTCGTCGAGGTCGGCGCCCTCCTCGCCCTCGCCAAGCTCCTTCTGGATGGCCTTGACCTGTTCGTTGAGGTAGTACTCGCGCTGGCTCTTCTCCATCTGGCGCTTGACGCGGCCACGGATGCGCTTCTCGACCTGGAGGATGTCGAGCTCGGTCTCGAGCTGCGACAGCAGCTTCTCGAGGCGGCCGCCGACATCGATGATTTCGAGGATTTCCTGCTTGAGCTCGAGCTTCATCGGCAGGTGGGCGGCGATGGTGTCGGCCAGGCGCCCGGCTTCCTCGATGCCCGACAGCGAAGTCAGGATCTCGGGCGGAATCTTCTTGTTGAGCTTCACGTACTGGTCGAATTGCGCCAGGATGGCGCGGCGCATGGCCTCGACCTCGTGGTTGGCGCGATCATCGACCGGGATCGGCTCGATGTCGGCGACGAACAGCGCGCGCTGGTCCTCGACGCGCAGGATGGTGGCGCGCTGCGTGCCCTCGACCAGCACCTTGACGGTGCCGTCGGGCAGCTTGAGCATCTGCAGGATGTTGGCGACGCAGCCGATCGGATAGAGATCGCTGGGCTCGGGCTCATCCTTGGCGGCGGACTTCTGCGCCACCAGCAGGATGCTCTTGTCCGTTTCCATGGCGATTTCGAGCGCCTTGATCGACTTCGGGCGCCCGACGAACAGCGGGATCACCATGTGCGGGAAGACCACCACGTCGCGCAGCGGCAGCAACGGCAGGGTCGATTTCTCTAGGGGGAGGGTGTCAAGTTCGCCTGACATGGTCATGTCCTTATAGTGAGACTGCCCCCTGAACATGGGGACGGTTTGCCGGCGATCAACCCGGGGCCGGCATCGCTCCGCCAGCCGCCCGGGCGGCGGGGATCAGTTGGAGCCCGAGACCTTGGGCTGGTCGGCGTAGATCAGCAGCGGCTGGCCGGCAGACTCGATGGTACTCTCGTCGATGACGACCTTGGTCACGTTGTCCAGGGCCGGCAGCTCGTACATGGTGTCGAGCAGGGCCGCCTCGAGGATGGAACGCAGGCCGCGGGCACCGGTCTTGCGCTTGAGCGCCTTGCGGGCGATCGCCTGCAGGGCGGCGGGCCTTACCTCGAGTTCGGCACCTTCCATCGAGAAAAGTTTCTGGTATTGCTTGATCAGCGCGTTCTTGGGCTCGATGAGGATCTGCACCAGCGCGTCCTCCTTGAGCTCCTCGAGGGTCGCGACCACCGGCAGGCGGCCGATCAGCTCGGGGATGAGGCCGTACTTGATCAGGTCCTCGGGCTCGACGCCGCGCAGCACCTCGCCGATCGCCTTCTTGTTTTCCTTGCTCTTGACCTCGGCGGAGAAGCCCATGCCGCCCTTCTCGGAGCGGTTGCGGATGACTTTCTCCAGGCCGTCGAAGGCGCCGCCGCAGATGAAGAGGATGTTGGTGGTGTCGAGCTGGACGAAGTCCTGGTTCGGGTGCTTGCGACCGCCCTGCGGCGGCACGCTGGCCACGGTGCCTTCGATCAGCTTGAGCAGCGCCTGCTGCACGCCCTCGCCCGAAACGTCGCGGGTGATCGAGGGATTGTCGGACTTGCGCGAGATCTTGTCGATCTCGTCGATGTAGACGATGCCCTGCTGCGCCTTCTCGACTTCGTAGTCGCACTTCTGCAGCAGCTTCTGAATGATGTTCTCGACGTCCTCGCCGACGTAGCCGGCCTCGGTCAGGGTCGTGGCGTCAGCCATGACGAAGGGCACGTTGAGCATGCGCGCCAGGGTCTGCGCCAGCAGCGTCTTGCCCGAGCCGGTGGGGCCGATGAGCAGGATGTTGCTCTTGGCCAGTTCCACCTCGTCGCCGCCGGACTTCTTCTCCTTGTGGCGCAGGCGCTTGTAGTGGTTGTAGACGGCGACGGCGAGGATCTTCTTCGCCTGCTCCTGGCCGATGACATAGGAATCGAGGAGGCCGCGGATTTCCGGCGGCGTCGGCAGGTCGCCGGTGGCCTTGCCGCTTCCAGGCTCGGCGGTGATCTCGTCGCGGATGATGTCGTTGCAGAGGTCGATGCACTCGTCGCAGATGAACACCGACGGACCGGCGATCAGCTTCTTGACCTCGTGCTGGCTCTTGCCGCAGAAGGAGCAATACAGCAGTTTTTCACTGCCGCCGCCGCTACCTGCCTTTTTGTCTGCCATCGTCGTGTTCTCCGTGGGATCCGGTATTGGCGCTCGCTGCTCTAGCCGCCCGCCGGGCCGCCCCAAGGGCGGCGACGCCCCCCCGTGGGGGGCAGCGAGCCGGTCTTGCGAGCGTGGGGGGCCATTTTAGGTCGCAGCTTCGGCGCGGCTGCTCAGTACCTTGTCGACCAAGCCGTATTCCGCCGCGGCTTCGGCCGAGAGGAAATTGTCGCGGTCGGTGTCTTTTTCGATGCGCTCGATCGGCTGGCCGGTGTGTTTGGCCAGCATGTCGTTGAGCTTCTGCTTGAGGAAGAGGATTTCCTTGGCGTGGATCTCGATGTCCGAGGCCTGGCCCTGGAAGCCGCCCATCGGCTGGTGGATCATCACGCGCGAATTGGGCAGGCAGTAGCGCTTGCCCTTCTCGCCCGCCGCCAGCAGGAAGGCGCCCATCGAGGCGGCCTGGCCGATGCACAGCGTGGACACGTCCGGCTTGATGAACTGCATGGTGTCGTAGATGGCCATGCCCGCCGTGACGGAACCGCCCGGCGAGTTGATGTAGAGGTAGATGTCCTTGTCCGGATTCTCCGACTCGAGGAACAGCAACTGCGCCACCACCAGGTTGGCGGTCATGTCGTTGACCGGGCCGACGAGGAAGATCACCCGCTCCTTGAGCAGGCGCGAGTAGATGTCGTAGGCGCGCTCGCCGCGGCCGCTGGTCTCGATGACCATCGGGATCATGCCGAGCATTTGCGGATCGTCCTGGCGCTGCATTTCGTTGGCGTTCATGCGTCGGATCATGCCTGATTACCCATCAACTCGTCAAAGCCCACGGCCTTCTCGCTCACCTTGGCATTGGCCAAAGCCCACTCGACGACGTTGTTTTCCATGGCCAGGGCCTCGGCCTCGGCCAGGCGTTGCGGCTGCGAGTAGTACCAGCGCACGACTTCCTTCGGGTCCTCGAAGGTCTCGGCGAAATCCTCGACCACGGCCTTGACCTGTTCCGGCCTGGCATGCAGGTCCTTGCTCTTGACCAGTTCGGCCAGCACCAGACCCAGCTTGACGCGGCGCGTAGCCTGTTCGGTGAACCAGCTCGGCTCGACCGGCATGTTCTTCATCGCTGCGCCGCGCTTCTCGAGATCCGCCTTCGCCGCCTCGGCCATCTGCTGCGATTCCATCTCCACCAGCGCCTGCGGCACGTCGATCGGATTGACCGCGAGCAGCGCATCCATCACCTGGTTCTTGACGCGGGCCTGCAGGCGCTTCTTCACCTCGCGCTCGAGGTTGGCGCGCACTTCCTGGCGCATCTTGACCAGATCGCCGTCGGCGACGCCCAGCGCCTTGGCGAAGTCGGCATCGAGCTCGGGCAGCACGGGACCGAGCACGGCGCGCACGGCAACGTCGAACTGCACCGTCTGGCCGTTGAGCTCGGCGACGTTGTAATCCTCGGGGAACTTGACGTCGAAGGTCTTCTGCGCCGCCGGAGCCAGGCCCTCGATCGCCGTTTCGAAGTCCGGCAACATGCGGCCGCCGCCGACTTCGACGGTGAAGTTCTCGGCCTTGCCGCCCTGGAATTCCTCGCCGTTCTTGCGGCCGACGAAATCGATGACCATGCGGTCGCCCTTGGCCGAGGCCCGCTCGACCGGCAGATAGGCGGTGCGCTGGGCGCGCAGCACATCGATGGTCTTGTCCACCTCGGCATCGCTGACGGTCAGCGTGGCCTTCTCGATCTCCTTGCCGGAGATGTCGCCGAGGGTGATTTCGGGATAGACCTCGAAGATCGCCGTAAACTCGAACTGCTGGTCGTTGGGGGCGTTCTTCGGCTCGATGCGCGGGTAGCCGGCGACGTTCAGCTTCTGCTCGCGCACCTTCTCGCCGAAGGCGCGCTCGACCGCGGCGCCGATCGCCTCGGAACGGGCCTGTCCGCCGTAGGTCTGGGCGACCAGCTTCATCGGCATCTTGCCGGGGCGGAAGCCGGCCATCTTGGCAGTCTTGGCGATGTGCTTGAGGCGCTTCTCGACTTCCTTGTCGATCTCGGCCAGTGGCACCGCCATGTCGATGCGGCGCTCGAGCGAGCTGGGGGCCGGGGCGGCAGCTTGGGTCGTTTCCATGAAAGGTCCTTGATTGGATTGCTGAATTGGACGGGTTGGCGAGTGGTGCGAAGGAAGGGACTCGAACCCTTACGCCTCGCGGCGCTGGAACCTAAATCCAGTGCGTCTACCAATTCCGCCACCTTCGCGAACCAACAATTTTACCCGATATACTGGCCGGGCTCATGGCCGCCGCTTCCCTAGACCTGCACCGTACCCACTACGAGAATTTCCCGGTCGCATCGGTGCTGCTGCCCGCCCGGCTGCGCCAGCCGGTCGCCGCCATCTACGCCTTCGCCCGCAGCGCCGACGACTTCGCCGACGAGGGCGACCTGCCCGCCGCCGAGCGCCTCGCGCTGCTCGACGGCTATCGCCGCGAACTCGATGCCATCGCCGCCGGCACCGCGACCGCGCACCCCGTGTTCCGGCGCCTGCGCCCGGTCATCGCCGAGTACCGCCTGCCGCTGCAGCTCTTCCGCGACCTGCTCGACGCCTTTTCCCAGGACGTGGTCAAGACGCGCTACGCCGACTACGCCCAACTCCTCGACTACTGTCGCCGCTCGGCGGACCCGGTCGGCCGCCTGCTGCTGCACCTCTTCGGCGCCGCCACGCCCGAGAATCTCAAGAACTCGGACGCCATCTGCTCGGCGCTGCAGCTCATCAACCACTGGCAGGACGTCGGCATCGATGCCGCCAAGCCGGTGCCGCGCATCTACCTGCCGCAAGACGAAATGGCGCGCTTCGGCGTCGCCGACGAGACAGTCCTCCGCCGTACCGCCAGCGCCGACTTCTTGGCGCTGATGCGCTTCCAGGTCGATCGCGCCCGCGCCCTGATGCTCGACGGGGCGCCGCTGGGCCGCGCCCTGCCCGGCCGCATCGGGCTCGAAATCCGCGCCATCGTCGCCGGCGGCCTGCGCATCCTCGAAAAAATCGAGGCTGTCGGCTACGACGTGTTTTCACGTCGTCCGATGCTGGACGCCTTCGACTGGCCGCGAGTCATGTGGCGAGCACTATGACGCCGGACCAATATTGCGAAGACCGCGCGGCCGCCAGCGGCTCCAGCTTCTACTACAGCTTCCGCTTCCTGCCGCGCGAGCGGCGCCAGGCCATCACCGCGCTCTACGCCTTCTGCCGCGAGGTCGACGACGCCGTCGACGAATGTTCCGACCCCATGGTCGCCCGCGCCAAACTGGCCTGGTGGCGAGCCGAGGTCGCGGCGCTGGACGAAGGCAAGCCGAGCCACCCGGTGACCCAGGCGCTCGCGCTGGCGCGGCGCAAGTTCAATCTGCCGACGGAACAGCTGCAGGAAATCATCGACGGCATGGAGATGGACCTCGAGCAGGCGCGCTATCCCGACTTCAAGGCGCTGCACCTCTACTGCTATCGCGTCGCCAGCGTCGTCGGCCTGCTCGCCGCCGAGATCTTCGGCTACGGCGATCGCCGCACCCTCAAATACGCCCACGACCTCGGCCTGGCCTTCCAGCTCACCAACATCATCCGCGACGTCGGCGAGGACGCGCGCCGCGGCCGCATCTACCTGCCGCTGGACGAGATGGCCCGTTTCGGCGTCAGCGAAACCGACATTCTGCAAGGCCGCGAGAGCGAAGCCTTCGCGGCGCTGATGGCCTTCCAGGGCGAACGCGCCCGCGGCTACTACGGCAAGGCCATGGAACAGCTGCCGCCCGCCGACCGCAAGTCGCAACGCGCCGGGCTCATGATGGCCGCGATCTACCGCACCCTGCTCGAGGAGATCGCCGCCGACGGCTACCGTGTCCTGAAGCAGCGCACCTCGCTGCCGCCGGCGCGCAAGCTCTGGCTCGCGTTCAAGACCTGGATCACGGCGTGAGCATCCAGTTTCGCGCGAAGCGCGCCAACAGTCTCCCCCGCCGGGCGGGCGGGGGCTGGGGGGTGGGGGCGTGACTGTTGCGATCGTCGGCGCCGGCTACGCCGGCATGGCCGCGGCGGCGGAACTCGCCGCCGCCGGCCGGCAGGTGACGGTCTTCGAAGCCTCGCGCACCCTCGGCGGTCGCGCCCGCGCGGTCGACCTCGAAGGACTCACGGTCGACAACGGCGCCCACATTTTCGTCGGCGCCTACAGCGAGACGCTGCGGCTGATGGAACTCGTCGGCGCCGCGCCTTCGCGCCTGCTGCGCCGCCAGCCGCTCCGCCTCGAATATCCGGGCGAATTGCTGATCACGGCTCCGCGCCTGCCGGCACCGCTGCACCTGGCCTGGGCGCTGCTCGGCGCACGCGGCCTGTCGTGGCCGGAAAAGTTCGCCGCGATCCGTTTCATGCAGGGGCTGAAGCGCCGTCGCTTCCGACTTTCGCAGGACCTGCCCGTCGCCGACTATTTTCGCGACACACGACAACCCGAGCGGCTGGTCCGCTACCTGTGGGAACCGCTCTGCGTCGCCGCGCTCAACACGCCGACCGCGCGCGCCTCGATGCAGGTCTTCGCCAACGTGCTGCGCGACAGCCTCGCCGCCGACCGCGGCGCCTCCGACTTCCTGCTGCCGCAGGTCGATTTCTCGCGACTCTTTCCGGAGCCCGCCGCCGCCTTCGTCGCCGCCCGCGGCGGCGCGGTGCGGCGCGAGACGCGCATCGGCGCGATCGGCCGCGATGCCGCCGGCTTCCGCCTCGACGCAAATGGGTCAATGAGCGGCCCCTTCGACCAGCTCGTCGTCGCCGTCGCCCCGCAGCACCTGGACAAGCTCGTCGCCGGCCTGCCGCAGATGGCGGCCAGCGTCGGGCAGGTCGCCGGCTTCGCCTATGAACCCATCGTCAGCGCCTACCTCGCCTACCCGGAGAACGTGCGCCTGCCCTGCGCCATGGTGGGTGTGGCCGGGGGCGCGGCGCAGTGGCTGTTCGATCGCGGCCTGCTCTACGGCCAGCCGGGACTTATCTCCGCCGTGATCTCCGCCCACGGCCGCCACGAGACGCTGGACCACGACGCGCTAGCCGCCGCGATCCATGGCGAGATCGCCCGCGTCGTGCCCGGCCTGCCGGCGCCGCGCTGGAGCCGCATCATCACCGAAAAGCGCGCGACCTTCGCCTGCACACCGGGCATCGCGCGGCCGCCGACCGTAACGCCGCTGGCGGGCCTCTGTCTGGCAGGGGATTACGTCGCCGGCGACTACCCCGCGACCCTCGAGGGCGCGGCGAGGAGCGGCGTCGCCGCCGCCCGCGCCCTGCTTCAGGCCGCCGACTGATTCAGCCGCGCCTGCACCCGCAGCGCGTTCATCAGCCGGGTGTCGGCGACAGCCGGATAGAGGCGGAAGAAGTGCGCGACCGCATCGGCCTGCGCCGCCGCGGCCCGCTCCAGCCGTACCCGCGTCGCCTGCGCCAGCGGCAGCATCAGCAGCCGCGGCGCCAGCCACTCCACGTAAGCGGCCACGGCCGCCGCCGTCTCGGCATCGGGCCACGCTTCGTCGAGCAGCAATTCGGGAAAGGCCTTGGCGCCCAGCGTCACCGTGGCGCCAGCGCCGACAACGCGCCGACGGCAGTCGGCATTGCCTTCACTCGCGAAGCCTGACTGGTTGGACGCCGGAGGCGGCACTTTTCGCCCGCTGCCATCGTCCATCCGCTGGAACCAGGCGTGGGTGCCGGAGCGTCGCGCCACCGCCCTCTCCAGCGCCTCGGCCCGCTCGTGCCCCAGTCCTGCGAGGCTCTCGGCATCGCCCGGTGCGGCGCACCAACGAGAGGAAACATGCGCAGGAATCGCTTCCGCCGTGGCGACGGCCGCGATCAGCGCCAGCGGCCGCTGCTCCGCGGCATCGAGCAGCCAGCATTCGAAACGATCGCCGCGCTCCTCGGCCTCGTCGGCGGGCGCAGCGCCCAGCGCCTCGACCAGCCGCTCGGCTGCGCGGTGCAGGCGCTGCCGTTCCAGCGCCGGATGCATCGGATAGCGCGCCACACCCTCCTCGGCCGACCAGACGCCGTAGCGGTAGTAGAGCGTCTCGACGCGGCCGAGGTTGAGGCTGCCCCAGCCGACCGGGCGCTCGGTGAGCACCTGCAGTTCCCAGTTGGCGCCGTCGGTCGATACCGCCCGCGCCTCGGCGAGTTCGATCACGCGGGTGACGCCGCGATAGGGATTGAGCCGCCGCAGGGCATAGCGGCGGACCGGCATCAGACGGCCTTTTCGAGCCTGGCCCGCAGCTGGGCGATCAATTGCTCGACGCCGTCCTGCATCTCGGGATCGAGGATGTCGTAGAGGTACTCGACCTCGTCGAGCATGGTCTCGATCTCCTTGCGATCCTGCAAGGCGGCGGGGTCCGCCATCCTGCGCGCAACCTGTTGAATGTAGACATGCGGATCGATCTGGCCCATGGACTCCTCCGTTCAGACAAGGTTCAGGAAACGAGGCGCCCGCCGGCCAGCCGGATGGTGCGGCCGCAGCGATGCGCCAATGCTTCGTCGTGGGTGACCAGCACCAGGGTGGTGCCGGCCTCGCGGTTCATCTCGAACATCAGGTCGATGATCTCGCCGCCGGTGTCGGCGTCGAGGTTGCCGGTCGGCTCGTCGGCCAGCAGGAGCTTCGGCCTGACGCCGAAGGCGCGGGCCAGCGCGACGCGCTGCTGCTCGCCGCCGGACAGGTGCTTGGGGTAGTGGTGCAGGCGATGGCCGAGGCCGACGCGCTCGAGCATCGCGGTCGCGTTGCCGCGCGCCTCGGCCAGCCCGGCCAGCTCGAGCGGCAGCATGGCATTCTCCAGCGCGGTCAGCGCCGGCAGCAGCTGGAAGGACTGGAAGACGAAGCCGAGCAGGCGCCCGCGCAAGGCCGCGCGGCCGTCCTCGTCGAGCCCGGCGAGATCCAGCCCGGCCAGTCGCACCGTGCCGTGCGAGGGCAGGTCCAGCCCGGCCAGCAGGCCGAGCAGCGTGGACTTGCCCGAGCCCGAGGCGCCGACGATGGCCACCGCCTCGCCCGGCGCCACCGCGAAGGAAATCTCGTGCAGAATCGTCAGCGGGCCGGCGCCGCTCTCCACTACCTTGCCCAGGGTTTCCACTTCGATCATCTGTTCCATGCTGCGTATTCTGCTCGCTTCCCTCATGTTTTCCTGTGCCGCCCCCGCCCTCGCAGAAGCCGGCGCCGCGGCGAATTCCCCGACGATCCTCGTCTTCGGCGACAGCCTCTCCGCCGGCCACGGCCTCGCCAACGGCCAGGCCTGGCCCTCCTTGCTGACCCAGCGCCTGCAGGCCGGGAAGAGCCCCTACAGCGTCGTCAACGCCAGCATCAGCGGCGAGACCAGCGCCGGCGGCCGCACCCGCCTGCCCGCCGCACTGGAACGGACCCGGCCCGCCGTCGTGGTCATCGCGCTCGGCGCCAACGATGGCCTGCGCGGCCTGCCGGTGAAGCAGCTACGGGAGAATCTGGTGGCGATGGCCCGCGCCTGCAAGGCCCAAAAGGCGCGCGTGCTGCTGGTCGGCATGCGCCTGCCGCCGAACTACGGCGCCGCCTACACGGAGGAATTCGACCACGCCTTCGCCATGGTGGCGAAACAGGAAAAGCTGCCGCTGCTGCCCTTCCTGCTCGAACCCGTCGCCTCTGATCGCGCCAACTTCCAGCCCGACGGCCTGCACCCGGTCGCGGCCGCGCAGCCGAAGATCCTCGACCACGTCTGGCCGGCGCTGAAGCCTTTACTCAAACAACGGTAACCCGGGCCTCGCCCTCGGCGAGCCGGCCGATCACCGCCGCCTCGGCGAAGCCGTCGGCGCGGAAGGCCGCCAGCACCGCATCGGCCGCTTCGGCCGCGCAGGCGACGAGCAGGCCGCCGCTGGTCTGCGGGTCGGTGACCATCTTCTGCCGCCATTCTTCACCATTGATCTTCACGTCGTGGCCGTAGCCGGCCCAGTTGCGCGTCGAGGCGCCGGTGGCGATGCCGGCCTGCACGTGCTGCACCGCCTCGGGAATCAACGGCAGCTTGTCGAATTCGACCGTCGCCGCCAGCTTCGAGCCGCGGCAGATCTCGAGCAGGTGGCCGGCCAAGCCGAAGCCGGTGACGTCGGTCACCGCATGCACGGCATCCATGTCGGAAAGCGCGGCGCCGGTGACGTTGATCTTGGTGGTCCAGCGAATCATCTCGCCGTAGCCGTGGCCCGTCAGCAGCCCCTTCTTCAGCGCCGCCGAGAGCACGCCGATGCCCAGCGGCTTGCCGAGGATCAGCGCGTCGCCAGCCCTGGCCGCGCTGTTGCGCTTCACCTTCTTCGGATGCACCACGCCGAGGCCGACGAGGCCGTAGATCGGCTCGAGCACGTCGATCGAATGGCCGCCGGCGATGGGAATGCCGGCCTCGGCGCAGATCGACTCGCCCCCGGCGAGGATCAGGCGGATCGCCTCCTCGGGCAGCTTGTCCAGCGGCATGCCGACCACGGCCAGCGCGAAGATCGGCTTGCCGCCCATGGCATAGACGTCGGACAGCGCGTTGGTCGCGGCGATGCGGCCGAAGTCCCACGGATCGTCGACGATGGGGGTGAAGAAGTCGGTGGTGGCGATGATGGCCTGCTCGTCGTTGAGGCGATAGACCGCCGCATCGTCCGAGGTTTCGACGCCGACCAGCAGGTCGGCAGGGATGGTCTTCAGCGGCGACTCGGCGATCAGGCGCGCGAGTACGGCAGGAGCGATTTTGCAGCCGCAGCCGCCGCCGTGTGAGAATTGGGTCAGTTTGATCTTGTCCATCGAGACTATGTCGGAAAAACGCCAAAAAGGGCTCGCCACGCTAGCACAACTCGCCGAGTTCGACGAGATCATCGACGTCCGCTCGCCCGCCGAGTACGAAGACGACCGTCTGCCGCGCGCGATCAACTGCCCCGTGCTCGACAACGAGGAACGCGCCCGCGTCGGCACCATCTACAAGCAGGTCTCGGCCTTCGAGGCCAAGAAGATCGGCGCCGCCATCGTCAGCCGCCACATCGGCGAGCACATCGAAGCGCGCTTCCTCGACAAGCCGAGGGAATGGCGGCCGCTGGTCTATTGCTGGCGCGGCGGCAAGCGCTCCGGCGCCTTCACCTACATCCTGCGCGAGATCGGCTGGGACGCCCACCGCCTCGACGGCGGCTACAAGACCTGGCGGCGCCATGTCGTCGAGGAACTCGCCACCCTGCCGCAGCGCTTCGACTACCGCGTCGTCTCCGGCGCCACCGGCAACGCCAAGAGCCGCGTGCTCGAAGCCCTGGCCGAAATGGGCGCCCAGGTGCTGCACCTCGAAGCGCTCGCCGCCCACAAGGGCTCGGTGCTCGGCGCCCTGCCCGACACGCCGCAACCCGCGCAGCGCATGTTCGAGACCCAGCTCTACACGACACTGAGCGCCTTCGACCCCGCCCGCCCCGTCTACGTCGAAGCCGAGAGCCGCCGCATCGGCGTGCTGCACCTGCCCGACGCCCTCATCGGCGCCATCCGCGCCGCCCCCTGCCTGCGCATCGAAGCCACCACCGCCGCGCGCGTGAATTTCCTGCTGCGCGACTACGACTACTTCCTCGCCAACCCGGCCCTGCTGACCGACAAGATCGTCCACCTCAAGGGCCTGCAGAGCAACGAAACCATCGAGCGCTGGCAAGCCATGGCCAACGCCGGCGAGTTCCCGGCGCTGTTCGGCGAACTGCTCGAACACCACTACGACCCCCTCTACCAGAAGTCGCAGGGCAAGAACTACACCGGCTACGACGCCGCCGCCAGCTTCGCCACCGACGACCTCTCGCCGCAAGGCGTCAAGGCCATCGCCGAGCGCATCCTCGCTTCGCAAGGCCACCAGTCAGCCTGAGAACGGATGGCAAGAGATATCCGCCTATTGACAGAACAGGCTGGGAGCTTGCGGTCATTCGCATGGGTGAGCTTGCTTGACGACGGCTCGGTATCTGTCGGACTTCTTGACAAGACATTTCAAGTCCCCGCTTTGGGAAGCCAAGTCGAAATAGGTGGGGTCGTCTACCGTCAGGCAATTGATCTGAAGGCTGCCCACGGAAACGTGGCAATTTCCAATCCTCACTTCACTTTCCACCCCGCGGCTTACTATCACCTACGAGCAAATGGCGAAGCAGAATTATTTTCCGGCCTCCTGATGGTGGATCTCGTTGTCCAATCCGAAGGTGTTCTGCCTTGGATAAGAGTGGTGTCGAACCCCGTCACAAATCTGAAGAGATTCCAAGGTGCCCCCGAAGGCCGAGCAATTGAGGTGATTCGACTTCAAGTTCCAAGCGAAGAACATTCGGTGTCATTGGAGGTGGATTTCGTCAACGCAGAAACCAAGGATGCTGCGTCACCCAAAGATTTGTTCATGGACTGGCATGGAAGAACTATTCGCGTCCGCGCGTTCCATGTCGAAGCCCAGGGTGCAACCCTATGGTGGAATCATTCATCTTGATACCGAGGCCTAACCTCTCGGCCAACAAGGATCCGATACCTCAAACGTAGCAGTCACCGCAAAACGGCGCGGCATGCCGGGTCGGCGCCGATTTCGCGAACGCCGCGGCGACGGGGCGGCCGCCGGGGAAGTCCGGGCTCGTTGTCTGAGCGGCGCAGCCGCGAGTTTCGAGCCCGGCTGGCGGGCGCTCCGGCGCAAGGGAACCCGCAGGGCGGGAGCGCATGAGGCGTCGGCCCGGCATGCCACGCCGCCGCGCCCAACGCAATCACCGTCCCGCCAGCGCCGACTTTTCCTAGGCGGCCGATAGCACGGCACCTTGCCCCCGCCCCGCCGCTGCCGGACAATGACAGCACCAACGACAGAGGCTGCGGCCGCGTCGCCGCAGCGACATCATGCACATCAGCTTTCTCGGCGCGGCGCGCGAGGTCACCGGCTCCTGCTATCTGGTGGAATCCGCGACCAGCCGCTTCCTCGTCGATTGCGGCATGTTCCAGGGCGGGCGCGAGGCGCGCGGCAAGAACCGCGCGGCGCTGGCCTTCGATCCGCGCCGCATCGACTTCGTGCTGCTGAGCCATGCCCACATCGACCACTCGGGCCTGCTGCCGCGGCTGGTGGCGCTGGGCTACCGCGGGCCGATCTACGCCACGCCGGCGACCTGCGACCTGCTCGCGGTGATGCTGCCCGACTCGGGCTACATCCAGGAGAAGGAAACCGAGCGCGAGAACCGCCATCGCCACCGCGCCCGCCACGCCGACGCGCGCGACGGCAGCTACCGCCGCTCGGCGCAGGAAAGCGCGCCGCTCTACACCGTGGCCCAGGCCCACGACTGCCTGCGCCAGCTCAAGCGCATCGACTACGACACCGAGTTCGAGCCGGCGCGCGGCATGCGCTGCCGCCTGCGCGATGCCGGGCACATCCTCGGCGCCTCCATCATCGAGTTGTGGGTCGAGGAGCGCGGCGCCACGCGCAAGCTGGTGTTCTCGGGCGATCTCGGCCAGCCGGGGCGGCCGATCGTGCGCGACCCGACACCGATCGCCGAAGCCGACACCCTGCTGGTCGAATCGACCTACGGCAACCGCCTGCACAAGACCTTCGAGGAGAGCGAGCAGGAACTGGTGCGCGCCATCGACGAGACCATCGGGGCGAAATCGGCCGGCGGCCAGGGCAACCTGATCGTGCCGGCCTTCGCCGTCGGGCGCACGCAGGAGGTGCTCTACGCGCTGGGCGACCTGCTGCGCCGCGGCCTGATCCGCCGCGACATCGAGATCTACGTCGACTCGCCGATGGCCGTGGCGGCAACGGAGGTGACGCAGCGCCACCAGGCGCTGACCGACATCGAGGCGCGCAGCCTCGCCGCCTGGCAGGCGCAGAGCCGCAGCCACCGGCCGAACATCCGCTACACCGAAAACGTCGAGGACTCGATGGCGCTCAACGAGGTGCGCGGCGCCATCATCGTCTCGGCCAGCGGCATGTGCGACGCCGGCCGCGTCAAGCACCACCTGCGCCACAACCTGCCGCGCGCCGAGTCGGGCGTGCTCATCACCGGCTTCCAGGCCGAGGGTTCGCTAGGCCGGCGGCTGGTGGATGGCGCGCGCATGGTGCGCATCTTCGGCGACGAGGTGATGGTGCGCTCGCGCATCTACACCATCGGCGGCCTCTCGGCGCACGCCGACCAGGCCGCGCTGCTCGGCTGGCTGGGCAACTTCACCGCACCGCCGCGGCAGACCTTCGTCGTGCACGGCGAAGCGGAGACCGCCACCGAATTCGCGACGCTGATCGAGGAAAAGCTGGGCTGGGCCGCCGAGGCGCCGGAAGCGGGAAGTCGCGTCGAACTGGCGGCGACTACGGCGGCAGCCTGAGCGGCCCGCCGCGCCGTGCGCAGATGCGCTGGATCACGGCGGGCCGCGGCGAGGCGACCTCGCCCTGCTCGAAGGCGATCACCGAGAAGTGTGTTCCTTGAACCATCTCGAGCAGTTCGCCCGGGCGCAACAGGAATTGCGGGTTGCTCGGCTTGCCGAAGCGCTCGTTGCCGAGCATGAAGGTCTCGTAGATCAGCACGCCCTCCTCGCCCAGCGCGTCGAGCAGCGCGGGCAGCAGCGGCCGCCAGAGGTAGTTGGTGACGACGATGCCGGCGAAGGCGCGGCCGCGATAGGGCCAGGGGCCGCCCTCGAGGTCGGCCGCGCGCGTCGTCACGCCGGGCAGTCCGGACAGTTCGGCCAGCGCCGCCGCGTCGCGATCCACGGCCTCGACGCCGTAGCCGAGTTCGTGCAGCAGCCGGGTGTGGCGGCCGCCGCCGCAGGCGAGGTCGAGCACCTCGCCGCTTGCCGGAATCAGCGGCGCGAAGCGGCGGACCCAGGCGGAAGGGGCGGTGGCGGGAGCCTGCGGCTGGAAGGACGTTTCGCTCATATGGCCGTGGATTGTAGCTACGGCCGCTTCGATTAACGTCGATGAAGCCGACGTTAGCCTTCGCTGAAACTTCGTTTTGACCGATTTCCGCATAGCCGGATTGGCGTCCCTGTGCTATGCTGCGTTGCAGCAAACTGCCCAGATCAACCATAGGGCGAACCATGAACTACGAACAGCACTACCTCACCTCGCTCTTCGAGCCGAAGTCGATCGCCATCGTCGGCGCCTCGGAGACTCCCTGCACCGTCGGCACGGTCCTCGTGCGCAACATGCTGGACGGCGCCTACAAGGGCAAGCTCTTCTGCGTCAATCCCAAGCACGAGACCGTGTTCGGCATGAAGAGCTACGACTCGGTCGAGAGCATCCCGCAGCGGCTCGACCTCGCCGTGATCTGCACCCTGCCCGAGACCGTGCCCGCCATCGTCGAGGCCTGCGGCCGCGCCGGCACGCGCAACGTCATCGTGATCAGCGGCGGTTTCTCCGAGGCCGGGCCGCGCGGCGCCTCGCTCGAGCGCGCCGTGATCGAGACCGCGCGCCGACACCGCGTGCGCCTGATCGGCCCCAACTGCCTCGGCATCATGCGCCCGGGCGCGGGCGTCAACCTCACCTTCGCCCACGGCGGCGCCAATCCCGGCACCATCGGCCTCGTCTCGCAGTCCGGCGCGCTGTGCACTGCGATCCTCGACTGGGCGCAACCGAACAACGTCGGCTTCTCCACCGTGGTATCGCTGGGCGGATCGTCCGACGTCGATTTCGGCGAGATCCTCGACTACCTGGTCTCCGACCCGAAGACCGAGAACATCTTCCTCTACATCGAGGGCATCAAGAATCCGCGCCGCTTCATGAGCGCGCTGCGCGCCGCCGCGCGCTGCAAGCCAGTGCTGCTGATCAAGGTCGGCAAGCACGCGGCGGGCGAAAAAGCCGCGCTGTCGCACACCGGCTCGCTGGTCGGCGCCGACGACGTCTTCGACGCGGCGCTGCGCCGCGCCGGCGTGGTGCGCCTGGGCAACGTCGGCCAGATGTACGCCGCCGCCTCGGCGCTGTTCTCGCACTTCCGCCCGCGCGGCAACCGCCTGGCCATCATCACCAACGGCGGCGGCCCCGGCGCGATGGCGGCCGACCACGCCGCGGACATCGGCATCCCGCTGGCCAGGCTTTCCGACGCCACCACCAAGAAGCTCACCGAGTTGCTGCCGCCAACCTGGTCCAAGGCCAATCCGCTCGACATCATCGGCGACGCCGATCCCCAGCGCTACGCCGCCGCGCTGACGGCCTGCATCGAGGACGACGGCGTCGACGGCGTGCTGGCGATCCTGACGCCGCAGGCGATGACCGATCCGACGCAGGTGGCGCGCACGCTGCTCGACATCGCCGTCAAGACCGACAAGCCCCTGGTGACCTGCTGGATGGGCGAGGCGCAGGTGCACGAGGCGCGGCTGCTGTTCAAGGGCGCCGGCATCCCGACCTTCCGCACGCCCGAGCCGGCGGTCGAACTGTTCTCGCACATCTCGGCCTACTACCGCAACCAGCAGCTGCTGATGCAGACGCCGGCCGCCATTGCCGACCACGTGCCGCCGCGACTCGAGTCGGCCAAGCTGGTGATCGAGACCGCGCTATCCGAAGGCCGCAAGATGCTCAACGAGATGGAGTCGAAGGCGCTGCTCGCCGCCTTCCGCATCCCCATCGCCCAGACGGTGGTGGCGCGCTCGCCCTCGGAGGCCATGGTGCTGGCCGAGGAGATCGGCCTGCCGGTGGTGATGAAGATCGACTCGCCGCAGATCACCCACAAGACCGACTCCGGCGGCGTGCGACTCAACCTCAACTCGCTGGCCGCCGTGCGCGACGCCTACAACGAGATCCTCGACGACGTGAAGAAGAATCGCCCCGACGCGATCCTCCACGGCGTCGCCATCGAGCCGATGATCCAGAAGGCCAACGGCCGCGAGCTGATGGTGGGCATGGTCAAGGACGAGATCTTCGGGCCGACCATCGTCTTCAGCCGCGGCGGCACCGACGTCGAGACCGGGCGCAGCCGCCGCGCGGTGGCGCTGCCGCCCCTCAACGGCTTTCTCGTGCGCGACCTGCTCGAGTCGGCGCGCGACATGGCGCGGCTGGGCGAGTTCCGCAACATGCCGGCGGTGAACCAGGAGGCGCTCGAGGCCGTGTTGCTGCGCGTCTCGGAGATGGTCTGCGAACTGCCGTGGATCAGCGAACTCGACATCAACCCGCTGATCGTCGACGAGCAGGGCGCCGTGGCGGTCGATGCCCGCATCGCCATCGAGAACATCCCGCTGACCGCCAGCCGCTACGATCACATGGCGATCCACCCCTACCCCTCGCACCTGGTCACCAGCTACCAGAAGGACGGCAGGACGGTGACCATCCGCCCGATCAAGCCCGAGGACGCCGATATCGAAAGCGACTTCGTGCGCAAGCTGTCGGCGGAAACCAAGTATTTCCGCTTCATGAACACCATTCGCGAACTCGGCCAGTCGCAGCTGATCCGCCTGACGCAGATCGACTACGATCGCGAGATGGCCTTCATCGCCGTGGCCGAGAAAGATGGCGAGGAAGTCGAGATCGGCGTCTGCCGCTACGCCACCAACCCGGACGGCGAATCCTGCGAGTTCGCCATCGTCGTCGCCGACGATTGGCAGGGCAAGGGCCTGGCGCGGCGGCTGATGGGCGTGCTGATCGAGACGGCGCGCAGCCGCGGCCTCAAGTACATGAACGGCGACTTCCTCTCGGAGAACGGCCGCATGCTCGCCTTCGTGCAGAGCCTGGGCTTCGTCATGTCGCCCCACCCCGAGGATTCGGGACTGAAGCGCGGCGTGCTGACGCTCGACTGATCACGGCATTTTTCGCATAGCAGATATACCAAATTATTTATCCATCCATACATTGAAATGCTTGATGACTGAAGGTACCATCCTCCGAGCGGCCGTGCTCCGGCTGCGCCCATAGCAGGCTAACCGCCTGATATAAAAGGAGGAGTCATGCAAGTCACACGGCGGCAGTTCTTCAAGGTCTGCGGCGCCGGACTCAGCGGTTCGAGCATTGCCCTGATGGGATTCTCGCCCGCGCCGGCCCTGGCGGAGGTGCGCAGCTTCAAGCTCGCCCGCGCCACGGAAACCCGCAACATGTGCCCCTACTGCTCGGTGAGCTGCGGGGTGCTGATCTACACCACGGGCGACAAGTCCAAGAACGCGAAAGCGGACATCATCCACATCGAGGGCGACCCGGACAATCCGGTGAATCGCGGCACGCTGTGCCCGAAAGGCGCCGGCCTGCTCGACATGGTCAAGAGCCCCAACCGGCTCAAGTGGCCGGAAGTGCGCGAGCCCGGCAGCAGCGAGTGGAAGCGCATTTCGTGGGATGACGCGATCAGCCGCATCGCCACCCACATGAAGAAGGACCGCGACGCCAATCTCGTCGAGAAGAATGCCGAGGGCGTGACGGTCAACCGCTGGAACACCACGGGCTTCCTGGCTTCCTCCGCCGCCGGCAACGAAGCCGGTTATCTCACCGTCAAGATCCTTCGCGGCCTGGGAGCCGTAGCGCTCGACACGCAAGCCCGCATCTGACACGCCCCCACGGTATCCAGTCTGGGTCCGACATTTGGGCGTGGTTCGATGACGAACCACTGGGTCGACATCAAGAATGCCGACCTCGTCCTGGTCATGGGCGGCAATGCGGCCGAAGCGCATCCCTGCGGCTTCAAGTGGGTGATCGAAGCGAAGAAGGACCGCAAGGCCAAGCTGGTCGTGGTCGACCCGCGCTTCACGCGTTCCGCCGCCGTCTCCGACTACTACGCGCCGATCCGTTCCGGCAGCGACATCGCCTTCCTTGGCGGCGTCATCAACTACCTGCTGACCAATGACAAGATCCACCACGACTACGTCAAGGCCTATACCAACGCCAGCTTCCTGATCGACGAGGGCTACAAGTTCGAGGATGGTTTCTTCTCCGGCTACAACCCGGAGAAGCGCAGCTACGCCAAGGACACCTGGAAGTACCAGACGGACAAGGACGGCTACGCCAAGGTCGACCCGACGCTGCAGGACCCGCGCTGCGCCTTCCAGCTCATGAAGCAGCATTACAGCCGCTACACGCCGGAACTGGTCAGCAAGGTCACCGGCACGCCGAAGGATGCCTTCCTCAAGGTCTGCGAGCACATCGCCGAAACCGCGGCGCCCAACAAGACCATGACCATCTGCTACGCCCTGGGGTGGACACAGCACTCGGTGGGTTCGCAGAACATCCGCACCATGGCCATGATCCAGCTACTGCTCGGCAACATGGGCATGGCCGGCGGCGGCATCAACGCGCTGCGCGGCCACGCCAACGTGCAGGGCATCACCGACATGTGCCTCTACTCGGAAGTGCTGCCCGGCTACCTGGCCGCGCCGACCGACGCCGACAAGAACTGGGCCGAGTTCGTCGACAAACGCACGCCGAAGACGCTGCGGCCGAACCAGATGAACTACGGCCAGAACTTCTCGAAGTGGGCCACCAGCCTGATGAAGGCCTGGTACGGCGCGGCGGCGACCGACAAGAACGACTACGCCTACGACTGGCTGCCGAAGAAGGACGCAGCCTACGACGTGCTGGCGATCTTCGAACGGATGCACCAGGGCAAGATGAACGGCTTCCTCTGCCAGGGCTTCAACCCGCTGGCCTCGGTGTCGAACAAGAAGAAGGTCGGCGACGCCATGGCGAAGCTGAAGTACCTGGTGGTCATCGACCCGCTGGCGACCGACACGTCCGAGTTCTGGAAGCCGCACGGCGAGTTCAACGAGGCCGACCCGGCGAAGATCCAGACCGAGGTGTTCCGCCTGCCGGCCAATCTTTTCGCCGAGGAAAGCGGCTCCTTCACCAACTCCGGCCGCGTCATCCAGTGGCACTGGAAGGCCGCCGACGGTCCGGGCGAATCGAAGGGCGACATCGAGATCATGGCCGGCCTGTTCCTCAAGCTCAAGGAGATGTACGCCAAGGATGGCGGCAAGCTGCCCGAGCCCATCCTCAACCTGACCTGGCCGCACCGCATCGCGGCGAAGCCTTCGCCCGAGGAACTCCTCATGGAGATCTCCGGCAAGGCGCTGGGCGAAGTGCTCGATCCCAAGGACAAGACCAAGGTCCTGGCCAAGCCCGGCGAGCAACTGGCCGGCTTCGCCCAGTTGCGCGACGACGGCTCGACCGCCTGCGGCAACTGGATCTACGGCGGCTGCTGGTCGCAGGCGGGCAACCTCACGGCGCGGCGCGACAACAGCGATCCGTCCGGCCTCGGCCAGACGCTGAACTGGGGCTACGCCTGGCCGGCCAACCGGCGCATCCTCTACAACCGCGCCTCCTGCGACGTCTCGGGCAAGCCCTGGGATCCGAAACGGGCGGTGATCAAGTGGAGCGGCACCGCGTGGGGCGGCAACGACGTGCCCGACATGCGGCCGGATGCGGCGCCCGACGAGAACGTGATGCCCTTCATCATGACCGCCGAGGGCGTTGCCCGCCTGTTCGCGCCGGCCCTGGCGGAAGGCCCGTTCCCCGAACACTACGAACCCTTCGAGACCCCGCTCGACCGGAACCCCTTCCACCCCAACAACCCCAAGGCCGTCAGCAATCCGGCGGCGCGGGTGTACAAGGGCGACATGGAGGTGTTCGGCAAGGCCAAGGACTTCCCCTACGTCGCGACGACCTATCGCCTGGTCGAGCACTTCCACTTCTGGACCAAGCACGCCAGGATCAACGCCGTGCTGCAGCCCGAGCAGTTCGTCGAGATCGGCGAGGAACTGGCCAAGGAGAAGGGCATAGCCAACGGCGACAAGGTGAAGGTGCGCAGCAACCGCGGCTTCATCAAGGCCGTCGCGGTGGTGACCAAGCGCATCAAGGCGCTCGACGTCGACGGCAAGAAGGTGCATACCGTCGGCATCCCGCTGCACTGGGGCTTCAAGGGAGTCGCCAAGCCGGGCTACATCACGAACACGCTGACGCCGTTCGTGGGTGACGCCAATTCGCAGACGCCGGAGTTCAAGGCGTTCCTGGTCAACATCGAGAAGGCATAAGGAGAGATCATGGCACTGCAATCGCTAGATATCGCCCGCCGCTCGGCCACGACCACGCCGCCGCCGGCGGTGCGCGAAACAACGGAAGTGGCGAAGCTGATCGACGTGTCCACCTGCATCGGCTGCAAGGCCTGCCAGGCGGCGTGCATGGAGTGGAACGACATCCGCGACGAGGTGGGGACGAACTCGGGGGTCTATGACAACCCGGCCGACCTGACCGCCAAGTCGTGGACCGTGATGCGCTACGCCGAAGTGGAAGAGAAAGGCAGGCTGGAGTGGCTGATCCGCAAGGACGGCTGCATGCACTGCGCCGACCCGGGCTGCCTCAAGGCCTGCCCGGCCCCCGGCGCCATCATCCAGTACGCCAACGGCATCGTCGATTTCCACCAGGAAAACTGCATCGGCTGCGGCTACTGCATCACCGGCTGCCCCTTCAACATCCCGCGCATCTCCAAGGAGGACAGCAAGGCCTACAAGTGCTCGCTGTGTTCCGACCGGGTGGCCGTGGGCCAGGCACCGGCCTGTGCCAAGGTCTGCCCGACCGGCGCGATCCAGTTCGGCTCGAAGGAGCAGATGAAGGACTACGCCGACAAGCGCATCGGCGACCTCAAGTCGCGCGGCTACGACAAGGCCGGGCTCTACGATCCGCAAGGCGTCGGCGGCACGCACGTCATGTACGTGCTGCACCACGCCGACCGGCCGGAGCTCTACAAGGGCCTGCCCAACGATCCCGGCATCAGCCCGCTGGTCTCGCTGTGGAAAGGCTTCGCCAAGCCGCTCGCCAACGTCGCGCTGGCGGCCGTGGCGCTGGGCAGCCTGTTCCACTACGTCACCAAGGGGCCGAACGAGGTGTCGAAGGAACTGGAAGACGAGCTTGAGAAGGAGGATGCACAATGATCCGCAACCCGAAGGACCTCAAGCGCTACACGGCGCAGGAGCGGGCGAACCACTGGGTGGTGGGCATCAGCTTCATCCTGCTCGCCATCTCCGGACTCGCCTTCTTCCATCCGGCATTCTGGCCGATGACGCAGCTGTTCGGCGGCGGCGTCTGGGCGCGCATCCTGCACCCCTTCCTCGGGGTGCTGATGGCGTTGTCGTTCCTGTCCATCTTCTTCCGCTTCAGGTCGTTGAACGTGATGACGCCGACGGACAGGGAATGGCTGTCGCGAGCGAAGGAAATGGTCGATGGCAATGACCACGACATGCCGGAACAGGGCAAGTACAACGGCGGCCAGAAGATGATGTTCTGGGCGCTCGCCCTGTGCATGCTGCTGCTCATGGTGTCGGGCGTCCTGCTGTGGCGCGCCTACTTCGGCTTCCCGGTCGAACTGGTGCGCTTCGGCGCCGTGATCCACGCCGCCACCGCCGCCGTGATGATCGCGCTGATCATGGTGCATATCTACGCCGCGATCTGGGTGAAGGGCACCGTCCGCGCCATGTGGTACGGTACGGTCACGCGCGCCTGGGCCAAGCAGCACCATCGCGCCTGGTATCGCCAGGTCACGGGCAAGTAGCCTTCATCCACATCCGCGCGGCCCGCGGGCACTCGAAGCAGTGTTCGCGGGCCGTTTTTCGACATGACGCCAAGCATCCAAACGACACCCACGATTCAGATCAAGTCCGCAGCCGAGCCGCCTGCGGTCATCGCCCCCGACGCCGGCAGCGTCTTCGCCACCCGCGCCCGGCGCTTCGAACAACTCGCCGACGGCCATGTTCTGGCCGACTGGCTGAAATTCCTGGCGACGCTTACCCGCGCCCAGCATGCCGCGCTGCAGTCGCTGCCGGCCCTGCCGCTGCCCGATGCGGCGGCACTGGCGCGCGCCCGCGAGCACCGCATGCCGCCCCTGCCCGCCCAGTCGTGGCCGCGCGATGCCGCCTGGCACGCCGTGCTGCGCCAGCTGGTGGAGACCGTCACTCCGGCCGCGCCGGAATCCGCCCGCGGCGACCTCGCCCGCCTCGCGGCCCTGCCACCCGCCGACCTCGAGGCGCCGGCCGAACGCGTGCTGCATACCGAGCTCTACGGCGCGGACGCCGCGCTGCTGCCCTACGTCGGCGCGGCGCTGCAGGTGCTATGGACCGGCGCCGCCGCACAGCTCGGCGCCTCGCGCGGCATCGCCGCGCTCGACGTGCCCGGCGTCTGCCCCTGCTGCGGCTTCCTGCCGGTCGCCTCGGTCGTGCGCAACGCCGGCGCCGGCGAAAACACGGTGGCCAACCTGCGCTATCTGCACTGCGCGCTGTGCAACACCGAGTGGAACCTGGTGCGCGTCAAGTGTGCGGCCTGCGATGCCACCGAAGGCATCGCCTACCGCGAACTCGCGGGCGACGCGGTGAAGCGGCCGGGAGCCGTGCGCGCCGAGACCTGCGATTCCTGCAAGAGTTACCTGAAGGTCGTCTATCAGGAGAAGGGCGGCGTCGATCCGGTCGCCGACGACCTCGCCACGCTGGCGCTGGACATCCTGGTCGACGAAGCGGGCTACGCCCGCGCCGGCCCCAACCTGCTGCTGGTGCCGGGCGGCTAGCAGCCTGTCGTACCGGGTGCCTATACCGTACCGGTCAGGCCGGGCTTTTCGACAGAGGGGACCAGATGCTTGAACTCAAGATCAACGGCACCATCCGCCGGGTCGATGTCGAGCCCGAGATGCCGCTGCTGTGGGTGCTGCGCGACCACCTCGGCCTGCTCGGAACCAAGTATGGCTGCGGCATCAACGTCTGCGGCGCCTGCACGGTGCATATCGACGGCCAGGCGGTACGCGCCTGTTCCCTGCCCGCATCCAAGGCCGTCGGCAAGGCCATCGTCACCATCGAGGGGCTGTCGCCAAAGGGTGCGGCGGGCCTGCATCGCATCCAGCAGGCCTGGATCGACCACCAGGTGCCCCAGTGCGGCTACTGCCAGACCGGCATGATCATGTCGGCCGCCGCGCTGCTGGCGAAGAATCCCTCACCTTCCGATGCCGATATCGACGCGACCATGACCAACCTTTGCCGCTGCGGTACCTACGCCCGGGTGCGCGAGGCGATCCATGCCCTCGCCGGCCGGCCCGCCGCGAAGAAGGCGTGAGGAGAGCGCCATGACTGCCGCCCTCTCCCGCCGCGAATTCCTCAAGGCCTCCGCCGCGATCGGCGGCGGCTTCGCCCTCGAGTTCAGTTTCCCCGCCGCAAGCAATGCCGCGGCGACGCCGGGCAAGGCCGTGCCCGAGGTCAACGCCTGGATCGTGATCCACCCGGACGACCGGGTCGTCATCCGCATCGCCCGTTCCGAGATGGGACAGGGCACGCAGACCGCGCTCGCCCAGCTCGTCGCCGAGGAACTCGACTGCGACTGGGCCAGGGTCAGCACCGAGTTCGCCTCGCCCAACGAGCATATCCGGCGCAACCGCATCTGGGGTTCGATGTCGACCGGCGGCAGCATGGGCGTGCGCTCGTCGCAGGACTACGTACGCAAGGCGGGCGCCAGTGCCCGCGACATGCTGACGCGGGCGGCGGCCGCGCGCTGGCAGGTTCCCGCCACGGAATGCGCGGCCGCTGCTGGCGTGATCACCCACCGCCCGAGCGGCCGCACGCTGCGCTACGGCGAGGTGGCCGCCGACGCCGCCAGGCTGTCGCCGCCAGCCGAGGTGGTGCTGCGCGACCCGAAGGACTGGAAGATCGCCGGCAAGTCGATTCGGCGCCTCGACATCCCCGACAAGGTCCTGGGCCGGCCCGTCTTCGGCGTCGACGTCACGCTGCCCGGCATGCTGCATGCATCGATCGCGCAATGCCCGGTGTTCGGCGGCAAGGTCGCGCGCGTCGATGCGCGCGTGGCCGAAAAAATGCGCGGGGTGAAAAAAATCGTACGCGAGAACGATTTCGTCGCGGTCGTCGCCGACAGCTGGTGGCGGGCCGACGAGGCGCTCGGCAAGCTCGGCATCGAGTGGGACGTCGGCGACCACGGCAGGGCGAGCAACGAGACGATAGACGCCATGCTGCGCGACGGTCTCGCCGCCCCCGACCTGCCGCAGGCGAAGAAGTCCGGCGATGCGCACGCGGCCCTGGCCACGGCGGCGAAGGTGATCGAGGCAGAGTACCGGTCGCCCTACCTCAACCATGCCACGCTGGAGCCGATGACCTGCACCGCCTGGTTCAAGCCGGACGGCACCCTCGAAGTGTGGACATCGACGCAGAACGGCGAGGCCTCGATGGCGGCCGCGGCCGAGGCCTCCGGCCTGCCGCTGGAGAAGATCGAGGTGCACAAGATGATGCTCGGCGGGGGCTTCGGTCGCCGCGGCGGACCGCAGGACTTCGTCATCCAGGGCGTGAAGATCGCCCGGGCGATGGCAGGCACGCCGGTGAAGCTGATGTGGTCGCGCGAGGAGGACATGCAGCACGGCTTCTACCGGCCCGCCAGCATCGTGCGCATGAAGGCGGGCCTCGACGCCCGCGGCAACATCGTCGCCATGCACACGAAGATCGCCTGCCCTTCGATCCTCAAGGTCCTGATGCCGCAGGCCCTCGGCAAGGACGGCATCGACTTCACGGCGGTGCGCACCTTCAGCGACATGCCCTACGCCGTGCCGAACCAGCAGGTCGACTACGCCCAGCGCAACGGCCACGTGCCCGTCGGCTTCTGGCGCGCGCCCGGACAGCAGAACGGCTTCTACCGCGAGTGCTTCATCGACGAACTGGCGTCCGCTGCGGGCAGGGACCCGGTCGAGTATCGCCTCGCCATGATGAGCCCGGGCGACAAGAACCGCCGCGTGCTCGAGGCCGTCGCGAAGGCCGCAGGCTGGGGCGCCACCCTGCCCGCAGGCGCGTTCCGCGGCGTTGCCGTGGTCGAAGGCTTCGGCAGCTTCGCCGCCACGGTGGCGGAACTCACGATCGACGCGGCGGGCGAGGTCAAGGTGCTGCGCATCGTCGTCGCCATCGATTCCGGGCACGTGGTGAACCCCGACAACTGCCGCGCGCAGGCGGAGAGCAACGTCATCTACGGACTCGGACCGATTCTCTACCAGGATAACAATGTCAGGAACGGACGCATCGTCGAGACGAACTTCAAGAACTTCCGCCTGCCGCAGATCGCGGAAATGCCGAAGGTGGAAACCGTTCTGGTCCCGAGCGGCGGCTTCTGGGGCGGGCACGGCGAGCCGGCGATCCTGCCGCTGGCGCCGGCCGTCTGCAACGCCGTCTTCGCCGCCACCGGCAAGCGCATCCGTTCCCTGCCGCTGAAGCATCACGATCTGCGCAAGGCATGACGCCCCGCTGGCCACGATAGAATCAACCCATCTTCGTTTCTGCCCGGTACGGGTGAAACCATGAGCGAACTGCACCGCCTGCCATCCGTCGATCGCCTGCTTGCCCACCCCGCGATCGCCTCACTGATCGAATCCCACGGCCGCAGCCTCGTCACCACGGAAGTGCGGGCGATGCTGGCGGCGACGCGCGAAGCGGTGAAAGGCGGCGCGCCGCTTCCCGGCGAAGACCGGCTCGTCGAAAAAGTCGGCGCCGGCGTGACGGCGAAGGCGACGCCGAAGCTGCGGCCAGTGTTCAATCTCACCGGCACCGTGCTGCACACCAACCTCGGCCGCGCACCGCTGCCCGAAGAGGCCGTGCAGGCGCTGGTCGCGGCGGCCCGCTCGCCTTGCGCCCTCGAATACGACCTCGATTCCGGCGGGCGCGGCGACCGCGACGACGTGGTCGCCGAACTGCTCCGCGAACTGACGGGCGCCGAAGCCGCGACGGTGGTGAACAACAATGCCGCCGCCGTGTTCCTGCTGCTCAACACCCTGGCGCAGAGAAAGCGCGTGGTCGTCTCGCGCGGCGAACTGGTGGAAATCGGCGGCGCCTTCCGCATTCCGGACGTGATGAGCCGTGCCGGGGCGAAGCTGGTCGAGGTCGGCACCACCAACCGCACCCACCTCAAGGACTTCGCCGCCGCCGTCGAGGAAGCGCCGACGCGTACGGCAATGCTGATGAAGGTGCACACCAGCAACTACGCGATCCAGGGCTTCACCCACGCCGTGCCGGAAAGCGAGCTGGCCGCACTCGCGCACCGCCACGGCCTGCCCTTCGTGGTCGATCTCGGCTCCGGCACGCTGACCGACCTTGCGCAATGGGGCCTGCCCCACGAACCGACGCCGCGCGAAGCCATCGCCGCCGGCGCCGACCTGGTGACCTTCTCCGGCGACAAGCTGCTCGGCGGCCCGCAGGCCGGGCTGCTGGTCGGCAGCAAGGAGCTGATCGCGAAGATCAAGAGGAATCCACTCAAGCGCGCCCTGCGCGTCGGCAAGCTCACGCTGGCCGCGCTCGAGGCCGTGCTGCGGCTTTACCGCGACCCCGACCGCCTGCACCTGCGGCTGACCGCGCTGCGCCAACTCACGCGGCCCGAGGCCGACATCCGCGCCGCCGCCGTACGCCTGCTGCCAGTGCTGAAAACGGCGCTGGCCGGATTGCCGGTCGCCGTCGAAATCGTGGCGCTGAAATCGCAGATCGGCTCGGGTTCGCTGCCCGTGGACCGCCTGCCCTCGGCCGGTTTCGCCGTGCGGCCCCAGGGCAGGCGCAGCGGCGTGCTCAATCGCATCGAGGAAGGCCTGCGCGGTCTCGCCCGGCCCGCGATCGGCCGCATCGAGGACGGCGCGCTGCTGCTCGACCTGCGCTGCCTCCAGCCGCAGGAAGAAGGCGAGTTCGCCGCGGCGCTGGCAGGACTGGAGCGCAACCCATGATCGTCGGCAAATGATCGTCGGCACGGCGGGCCACATCGACCACGGCAAGACCACGCTGGTGAAGGCGCTCACCGGCGTGGATGCCGACCGCCTGCCCGAGGAGAAGGCGCGCGGCATCACGCTCGACCTCGGCTACGCCTACGCGCCGCTGGCCGACGGTTCGGTGCTCGGCTTCATCGACGTGCCCGGCCACGAGAAGCTGATCCACAACATGCTGGCCGGTGCCACCGGCATCGACTTCGTGCTGCTGGTGATCGCGGCCGACGACGGGCCGATGCCGCAGACCCGCGAGCACCTGGAACTGATCGACCTGCTCGGCCTCGCCCACGGCGCGGTGGCGCTGACCAAATGCGATGCCGTCGATACCGCGCGACTCGCCGCGGCGCGCGGCGAAATCGAGGCGCTGCTGGACGGCACGGCGCTGGCGGGCAGCCCGATCTTCGTGCTGTCCGGCCGCAACGGCGAAGGCGTGCCCGCGCTGCGCGCGCACCTCGAAGCGGCCGCCGCGACCCATCATGCGCGCGCCGCCGAGGGGCGCTTCCGCCTCGCCATCGACCGCTGCTTCAGTCTTGCCGGCGTCGGCACGGTCGTCACCGGCACGGCATTCTCGGGAAAAGTCGGCGTCGGCGACACGGTGACGATTTCGCCCCCCGGGCTCAAGGCGCGCGTGCGCAGCCTGCACGTGCAGGACCGGCCCGCGCAAGCCGGGCGGGCGGGCGAGCGCTGCGCGCTGGCGCTGGCCGGCGACTTCGAGAAGAAGGACATCGAGCGCGGCATGTGGGTCGTCGAACCGGCGGCCGCCCGGCCCCTGACGCGCTTTCACGCCGAGTTGCGCGTTCCCGCCGGCCAGCCCGCGCTGAAGCACTGGACGGCGGTGCATCTGCATCTGGGCGCGGCCGACATCCTCGGCCGCGTGGCGCTGCTCGAAGGCGACGAACTCGCGCCGGGCGGGAACGCCCTCGCCGAGATCATCCTCGAACGCGAGACACTGGCGGTACACGGCGACCGCTTCGTCCTGCGCGATGCCGGCGCGCAGCGCACGGTCGCCGGGGGACGCGCACTCGACGTCTTTCCGCCATCGCGGCACAAGCGCAAGCCCGAGCGGCTGGCGCTGCTCGCCGCCATGCGCGACGACGATCCGGCGGCCACGCTGGCCCTGCTCGCCGCGCAGTCGCCCGCCGGCGTCGACCTTGCGCGCTTCGCCGGCAACTGGAATCTGGCCGACGCTGCGGCCGAGGCGCTCTGGCGCGGCGCGGGCCTGCGCGTGGTCGCCGACGGCAGCGGCCGCGCCGGCTTCGATGCGGCGGCCTGGCAGACGCTGCGCGGGCGGCTGCTCGACGCCCTCGCCCGCGACCATGAACGGACACCCGACATGGTCGGCGTCGAGCGCGAACGACTGCGGCGCATGACGCTGGCGCCGCTGCCGCGCCCGGCCTTCGACGCGCTGGTGGCGGAACTGCTGCGCGAGGACGCCATCCGCGGCAGCGGCGCCTGGCTGCACCTGCCGTCGCATCAGGCCAGCGTCTCGCCCGCCGACCGCGACCTGTTCGCCGTGCTCAAGCCGCTGCTCGATGCCGCGCCCTGCGGCCCGCCGCGCGTGCGCGACGTGGCGAAGGCCTCCGGCACCGCCGAGGACACCGTGCGCCAGCTGTTCCGCCGCGTGGCGCGCGCCGGCGAGCTCTACCCCGTGGCGCACGACCACTACTTCACGGCCGAGGCCGTGGCCGAGCTCGCGGCCATCGTCGCCCGGCTTTGCGCCGAGCACGGCAGCGCGCGCGCCGCCGACCTGCGCGACGCCATCGGCGGCGGCCGCAAGGTGGCGATCCACATCCTCGAGTTCTTCGACCGCATCGGCTACACTCGCCGCGTCCGCGACGAGCATGCCCTGAGACAGGCCGGCGCGGCACCGGAGTGGCAAACCCGATGAAGAACAACGGAAGAGAACGTTCCCCGGTGGGACGGCCGGTCTTCAAAACCGGCAGGGGCCGCCATGCGGTCCCGGGTGGGTTCGACTCCCTCTCTCTTCCGCCAATCACCCCTGAAGGAGAGAGACCATGAAAACCACAACGATGCTTTCCGCCGCCACCGCGGCCCTGCTTCTGAACGCCTGCGCCGGCACGACAGGTGGCGGCCCGGCCGCCCAGGCCACGCTCGAGCCGAGATCCGGCAGCCAGGTCGCCGGCAGCGTGACCTTCGTCGCCCACGACGACAAGCTGCGCGTCGAGGCCCGCGTCAGCGGCCTGACGCCGGGTGATCACGGCTTCCACATCCATGAATCCGGCGACTGCAGCGCGCCCGACGCCAGCAGCGCGAAGGGCCATTTCAACCCGGCAGGCAAGGCGCACGGCCATCAAGGCAGCGAGCACCACGCCGGCGACATGCCCAATCTCGTCGCCGACGCTTCCGGCAACGCCAATCTCGTCGCCGAGCTGAGCCAGCTGTCGCTGGCGGAAGGTTCCAGCGGCATCCTCGGGCGCAGCGTCGTGATCCACGCCGATCCCGACGATTACCGCTCGCAGCCGGCGGGCAATTCCGGCAAGCGCGTCGCCTGCGGCACCATCCGGCTGCGCTGATGGCGCGTGAGGTCTTCCGTGGCGCCGTTCCCGACGGTCTCCTCTACGACACCCGCCACGACATGTGGGTGCGCGTGGATGGGGACGACGTCGTGATCGGCGCCACCAGCCTCGGCATCTTCCATGCCGGGGAGATCATCGCCTTCACCGCCAAGCCGCGCGGCGCCGAAGTCGACAACGGCCGTGGCCTGGGCACGGTCGAGTGCGCCAAGACCGTGCTGGCGGTGCATGCACCGGTTTCCTTCGTGCTGACGCAAGCCAACGAAGACGCCGAGGAGAAACCGGCGCTGATCAACCGCGACCCCTACGGCCGCGGCTGGATGGTGCGGGGCCACGCCCGCGACTGGGAACGGGAACGCACCGCGCTGGTCGATGGCGCGACCTACCGCCACCACGTGCTGGCGATGGAACCCGACGCGGAGATCACATGAGCACCCACCGCACCCGGCTCGCCATCCTGCTCTGGGCCGCGACGCCCGAGCGGCCCGAGCTCTGCGCGACGCCCTTCGTGCACGCCACGGCGGCGGCAGCGCTCGACTGCGAGGTCGAGATCCACTTCAGCGGCCGTGCCACCCGCCTGCTCGTCGCCGGCGAGGCCGAGCGGCTGTTCGCGGCGGCCGGCGGCAGCAAGTCCATCTACGCCTTCATGCGCGAGGCCGCCAACCTCGGCGTGCGCTTCATCGGCTGCGCCATGGCGCTGCAGGCCAACATCCGTGAGGGCGAAGCCTACATTCCCGAGTATGCCGCCACGGCCAGCGCCACCGACTTCGTCCTGCGCACCCTGGATCCCGAATGGGCGACGCTGGTCTTCTGAAGCCGCGCTGCCCCTGGTGCGGCGACGATCCGCTCTACGTCGCCTACCACGACGAGGAATGGGGCGTGCCGCAGCACGACGAGCGCGTCCTTTTCGAGTTCCTCATCCTCGAAGGCGCCCAGGCCGGGCTGTCCTGGCTCACCATCCTGAGAAAGCGCGACAACTACCGCAAGGCCTTCGACGGTTTCGATCCGGCACGCGTGGCGCGCTACGACGATGCCGACGTCGCGCGGCTGCTGGCCGACCCCGGCATCGTGCGCAACCGCCTCAAGATCGCCGCCGCCATCGCCAACGCCCGCGCTTTCCTCGAGGTGCAGCGGGAATTCGGCAGCTTCGACGCCTATCTCTGGGGCTTCGTCGATGGCCGGCCGGTCCGCAATGTCTGGCAATCGATGGGCGACCTGCCGGCGACCTCCGCGGTATCCGATGCCCTGTCCAAGGATCTGAGGCACCGCGGCTTCAAATTCGTCGGTTCGACCATCTGCTACGCGCTAATGCAGGCGGTCGGCCTCGTCAACGACCATCTGGCGGGCTGTTTCCGGCATGCGCCGGTCCGCCATAGCCCATAAGTAAGCCCTGCCGGTCCTACTTATGGACCAGAAAAGAAGGCAGGTTTGTTTGATAATGGTCAACATCCGTGTCCGGACTTATAAGAGAATAAGCACGTTCTTATTTACTAGATTCACTAGGGGAGATTTGCCATGCTCAAGATCGTCGGTAGCTTCGTATTAGGCATCGTATTCACAGGCGTGCTCGGCTGGAACATGATGGGTGGAATGATGTTCCACGAACACCTCAGTCCTTTCGGCGTCGAGGAGACGGTGGCGCGCATCCAGCACAACATCGAAGCCGCCGGCAACGGCTGGTCGCTCTCGGGCCTGCGCAACCCCGCAGCCGCGGTCAAGGCCGACGGCGGCAACGCACTGCCGGTGATGATGGTCGAGGCCTGCTCGACCAAGTACTCCGGCCCGATCCTCAACGAGGACAGCGTGCGCTTCCTCTCCATCCTGATGCCCTGCAAGATCTCCGTCTACAAGAAGAACGACGGCAAGACCTACATCGGCGCCATGAACGCCGGCCTGCTGGGTCCCATGTTCGGCCCCTTGGTGGGCGACATCATGAGCAAGGTGGCCGCCGACCAGGCGAAGTTCATCATCATGGATCCGTCCAAGCCCACGCCGCAGATCATCTATCCCAAGGCGGCTGGCGGCGGTGGCGGCGGTGGCGGCGGCGGTAGCGGTTGCTGATCCCCGACCACACAGAGGAGTTCACCATGAGAATCACGCATATCCTTCTGGCGGCCCTGGCGGGGCTGAGCCTTGCCGCCGGCGCCTCCGAGCCCCCGGCCGCTGCTCCGGCAGCGCCGGCAGCGGCAGCGGCCCCCGCCGCGCCGGCCAAGATGCTCAGCAGCACGGCCGACCACAGCAAGTTCAAGGAACTGCAGCAGAGCTTCAAGTCCGGCCCCGAAGTCACCAAGGCCTGCCTCTCCTGCCACACCGAGGCGGCCAAGCAGATCCACAAGACCAAGCACTGGACCTGGGAGTGGGTCAACCCGGAGAACAACCAGAAGCTCGGCAAGAAAAACGTCATCAACAACTTCTGTACGGCGACGGCCTCGAACGAGAAGTTCTGCTCGTCCTGCCACGTCGGCTACGGCATGGAAAACGCCAAGACCTTCGACTACACGTCCGAGACGAATGTCGACTGCCTGGTTTGCCATGACACCACCGGTGCCTACAAGAAGCTGCCGGGCCTTGCCGGTCACCCGACCTACAAGGACATCGAGTTCCCGCCGGGCTCGGGCAAGATCGCCAAGGCGGTCGACCTGCCCAAGATCGCGCAGGCCGTCGGCAAGACCAGCCGCGACACCTGCGGCGCCTGCCACTTCTTCGGCGGCGGCGGCGACGCGGTCAAGCACGGCGACCTCGACAGTTCGTTGAAGAAGCCGGCGAAGTACCTCGACGTGCACATGGACGCCAAGGGCCTGAACTTCAGCTGCGCCACCTGCCACGCGACGCAAGGCCACAACATCCCGGGCAGCCGCTACACCCCGACCGGCAAGGCCGAGGACGCGGCCCACATGCGCGGCAAGGAAAACAAGGGCAACCCTGCTTCTTGCCAGTCCTGCCACGGCAGCGCACCGCACAAGGCCAAGGAGCGTCTCAACAGCCACACCGACAAGATCGCCTGCCAGACCTGCCACGTGCCGCAGTTCGCCCGCGCCCAGCCGACCAAGATGACCTGGGACTGGTCCACCGCCGGCAAGCTGACGCCCGACGGCAAGCGGATGAAGATCCCGGATGCCTCGGGTCACCACGACAAGTACGACTCGATCAAGGGCAACTTCACCTACGAGAGCGACGTCGTGCCCGAGTACGCCTGGCTCAACGGCAAGGTGAAATACACCCTGCTCGGCGACCCGGTCAATACGCAGGGCGTGACCAAGATCAACGAGTACGGTGGCAGCCCGACCGACGGCCAGTCGCGCATCTGGCCGCTCAAGGTGTTCCGCGGCAAGCAGCCCTACGACCTCGAAACCAAGTCGCTGCTGGTGCCCCACACCGCCGTCGGTTACGGCGAAAAGGACGACAGCGGCTTCTGGGCCAACTACAAGTGGGACGCCGCCCTCAAGGCGGGCGCCGCGGCGGCCGGACAGCCCTTCAGCGGCAAGTTCGACTTCGTCTCCACCGAGATGAGCTGGCCGATCACCCACATGGTCGCGCCGAAGGCCGATGCCCTGACCTGCACCCAGTGCCACGCCAAGAACGGCCGGCTGGCTTCGATCAAGGGTGTCTACATGCCGCGTCGCGACGCCAACGGCATGCTCGACATCATCGGCTGGCTGCTCGCCGCCGCGACGCTCGCCGGCGTGCTGATTCATGGCGGCCTGCGCACCTACCTCGGCCGGAAAGGGTAAGAACATGTCCGCACACGCAATGCAGAAACTCTACGTCTTCAAGATCTTCGAGCGCATCTGGCACTGGTCGCAGGCGGGACTGATCATCTTCCTGCTCATTACCGGTTTCGAGGTGCACGGCAGCTACGCCAACTTCGGCTTCGAGAAGGCGGTGAATTACCACACCATCGCCGCCTGGTCGCTGGTCGGGCTGTGGGTGTTCGCCATCTTCTGGCACTTCACCACCGGCGAATGGAAGCAGTACATCCCGACGCTGGCGAAGGTCGATGCCATGGCCAAGTACTACCTGTTCGGCATCTTCGTCAATGCGCCGCATCCGTTCCGCCTGACCACGCTGAAGAAGCACAACCCGCTGCAGCGGCTGGCCTATCTCGGGGTGATGCTGTTCATCGGCCCGCTGATCTGGTTCACCGGCTGGTTCTACATCTTCTTCGACAAGTGGCACGCCTGGGGCTGGGACAAGTACCTGAGCCTGGAATGGGTGGCGTTCTTCCACACCATCGCCGCGTTCATGATGCTGCTGTTCCTGATCGCCCACGTCTATCTGACCACCACCGGCCACACCCCGCTCGCCCACATCAAGGCCATGATCACCGGCTGGGAAGAGGTTGAGGCCGAGGAGAAGAAATAACAAGAGGAGGACGGCACTTCCGGGGACTCTGGCCCCCGGATGCTCGAAGCGGCCCCGGGAAACCCCCGGGGCCGTTTTTTTCGCCTTGTTGTCCGCCGCCCTAGGGCAGCGGCGGTGGCGCGTCGTTCAGGGTGCGCACGTAGGCGACCACCGCGGCGCGCAGCTTCGCGTCCGGGATGCCGACGAAGTCCATGGCCTTGCCCGGAACGGCGACCTCGGTATCGGCCAGGTAATAGTCGAGCGTCGCGAAGTTCCAGGTGTGACCCGACTTGCGCATCGCGTCTGAAAACACAAAGCCCGCGATCGTGCCGGCCTTGCGCCCAAACACGTTCCACAGGAGGGGCCCCTTGGCGTGGGCGCCGTCCCTGGTGCCGTCGTGGCACTGCGAACACTTGCGCTCGAAAAATCGCGCCCCCGCCGCCAGATCCGCCTGCGCCAGCCGTTCGCGCAGTTCGGGGGTCAGCGGCGGATCGTAGTCCGCCAGCGAGCCGCCGGCCACGGCCGGTGGCACGGCCAGCGCCAGCAGCACGGCAACCAGCGATGTCTTCGGTGTCTTCATGGTCACGCCTCCTTGCGGATGGTTTGCAGCGCCCTACTTGCCCGATCGTGCCGCCGCGTCGAGGATGAAGGGCTCGTACTGGCGCCAGTCGTGCACCGGGCCGACGTTGGCGAACACCACCACGCCGTTCTTGTCGACGACGTAGGTGGTCGGGAAACGCGCGGCGATCTCGCGGTCGCGGATCTTCGCGCCGCCGGCGATCTGGAAGTGGTCGTCGCCCTCGCCGGTCGAGCCGGAATCGAACAGCGGCAACTTGATGTTCTGGCCGCTGGCCCAGCGTTGCGACACGTCGAAGCGCTCGCGCGTCTGCAGCAGCACCAGCGCGACATCGCTGCGGGAATGGATGCGCTCGTAGAGCTTCTGCAGGTCGGGCATCTCGCGCCGGCAGGGGCCGCACCACGAGCCCCAGAAGTGCAGGATGGTCACCTTGCCGCGCAGCCCGCTGACGCTCTTCTTCGCGCCGCCCGCCGCGGCGAAGGCCAGATCGGGAAAACGCTGGCCGACCTCGCGGCCGACCGGCGCACGCTTCGCCTGCTCGGCCGTCGCATACGGCCCCCACAGCTTCGGCCAGGATTTGGCATCGAACACCGTCTGGCTGTCGACGGCGTAGGGCACGCACTTCTGCCGGGTATTGGTCTGGCAACGCGCCAGCGCCTCGGCCTCGGCCTCGGTAGCGGCACCCTTCTCGGCCGACCAGCCGAAGGCGCTGCCAGGGGCGACGGCGAAGGCGCGATGCGCCGGCGCCTCGAGGAAGGCACGATACTCGGCCTGGCCATCGGCATCGAGTTGCGGCGGCAGGGTCGGCGCGGCCGCGAAAGTCGGCGCTGGCACCACGGTGGCGAAGACGAGGCCGGTCAGCAGGCGGGCGAATCTCATGATCGGTGAGGGCCTTGCGGCAAGGGGTGGATGCGGCGTTCGTGAAGACTGCATTCTACGCGGGCGCCCCCGGACAAGCCCCCCGGCAACGGCAACGCCTAGCCTTTGGCGAACTCGATCCTGCCGGCCTTTGCCGTGACCTTGATGTGGTCCTTGGCGGCGAAGCGGCCTTCGAGGATGGCCCGCGCCAGCGGGTTCTCGATGCGCTCCTGGATCGCCCGCTTCAGCGGCCGCGCGCCGAACACCGGGTCGAAGCCGGCCGCGGCGATGTTCGCCAGCGCCGCGTCGTCCACGCTCAGCGTCATGTCCATGCGCACCAGGCGCTTCTCGAGATAGCCGAGCTGGATCTTCGCGATGCTGGCGATGTGCTTCTCGTCGAGCGCGTGGAACACCACGATCTCGTCGATGCGGTTCACGAACTCGGGGCGGAAATGGGTCTTCACCTCGCCCATCACGGCCAGCTTGATGACCTGGTAGTCGTCGCCGCTCATCTGCTGGATCATCTGCGAACCGAGGTTCGAGGTCATCACGATTACCGTGTTCTTGAAGTCCACGGTGCGGCCCTGGCCGTCGGTCATGCGGCCATCATCGAGCACCTGCAGCAGCACGTTGAACACGTCCGGGTGCGCCTTCTCCACCTCGTCGAAGAGGATCACGCTGTAGGGCTTCCTGCGCACCTGCTCGGTCAGGTAGCCGCCCTCCTCGTAGCCGACATAGCCGGGCGGCGCGCCGATCAGCCGCGCCACCGAGTGCTTCTCCATGAACTCGCTCATGTCGATGCGGATCAGGTGTTCCTCCGAGTCGAACAGGAACTCGGCCAGGGTCTTGCACAGCTCGGTCTTGCCCACGCCCGTCGGGCCGAGGAAGAGGAAGGAGCCGTAGGGACGGTTTTCGTCGGAAAGCCCGGCGCGCGAGCGGCGGATGGCGTCGGCCACCAGGCGCACGGCCTCGTCCTGCCCGACCACGCGGCCGTGCAGCTTGTCTTCCATTTTCAGCAGTTTTTCGCGCTCGCCCTGCATCATCTTCGAGACGGGAATGCCGGTAGCGCGCGACACCACCTCGGCGATCTCCTCGGCGCCGACCTGGGTGCGCAGCAGCTTGTTGGGCTTCGCCGCATCGCCGGCGCCGGCGCTCTGCGTTCCTTCGGAAATTTTTTCGGCGGCCGTCAGTTGGGCTTCGAGCTGCGGCAGCCTGCCGTATTGCAGTTCGGCCAGCTTGTCGTACTGGCCCTTGCGCTGCAGGTCGGCAATCTGCGTCCGCAGCTTCTCGATCTCTTCCTTGATGTGCTGCGTGCCCTGCACCTGCGCCTTCTCGGCCTTCCAGATTTCTTCGAGGTCGGAATATTCCTTCGCCAGCTTGGCGATCTCCTCCTCGATCAGCTCGAAGCGCTTCTTCGAAGCCTCGTCCTTTTCCTTGCGCACCGCCTCGCGCTCGATCTTCAGCTGGATCAGGCGGCGGTCGAGCTTGTCCATCGCCTCCGGCTTGGAGTCGATCTCCATCTTGATGCGGGACGCCGCCTCGTCGATGAGGTCGATGGCCTTGTCCGGCAGGAAGCGGTCGGTGATGTAGCGGTGGCTCAACTCTGCCGCGGCGACGATGGCCGGGTCGGTGATGTCCACGCCGTGGTGGATTTCGTATTTTTCCTGCAGGCCGCGCAGGATGGCGATGGTCGCCTCGACGCTGGGTTCGTCCACCAGCACCTTCTGGAAGCGGCGCTCGAGCGCGGCGTCCTTCTCGATGTACTTGCGGTACTCGTTCAGCGTGGTGGCGCCGATGCAGTGCAGTTCGCCGCGCGCCAGCGCGGGCTTCAGCATGTTGCCCGCGTCGATGGCACCCTCGGCCTTGCCGGCGCCGACCATGGTGTGCAGCTCGTCGATGAAGAGGATGATGCGGCCCTCGTCGAGGGCAACCTCCTTCAACACGGCCTTCAGCCGCTCCTCGAACTCGCCGCGGTACTTGGCGCCGGCCAGCAGGCCCGCCATGTCCAGCACGAGAACCTTCTTGTCCTTCAGCGTCTCCGGCACCTCGCCGTTGACGATGCGCTGCGCGAGGCCCTCGACGATGGCGGTCTTGCCCACGCCGGGCTCGCCGATCAGCACCGGGTTGTTCTTGGTGCGGCGCTGCAGGATCTGGATGGCCCGGCGGATCTCGTCGTCGCGGCCGATCACGGGGTCGAGCTTGCCCTGGCGGGCCCGGTCGGTGAGGTCGAGGCAGTACTTCTTGAGCGCCTCGCGCTGGCCTTCCGCCTCCTGCGAACCGACGTTCTGGCCGCCGCGCACGGCAGCGATGGCCTGCTCCAGCGCGGGGCGCGACAGGCCGTGCTCCTTGAGCAGGCGCCCGGTCTCGCCCTTGTCCTGGGTCAGCGCCAGCAGGAACATCTCGGAGGCGATGAAGGCGTCGCCCGCCTTCTGCGCCTCCTTGTCGGCGAGGTTGAGCAGGTTGCCCAGGTCGCGGCCGATGGTGACCTCGCCGCCGGTGCCCTCCACTTGCGGCAGGCGGTCGATGGCGGCGTCGAGCGCCTTCTTCAGCGGCGCGACATTGACGCCCGCCCGGGCGAGCAGCGAGGCGGTGCCGCCGTCGTCCTGGTTGAGCAGCGCCAGCAGCAGGTGCTGCGGCTCGATCATCTGGTTGTCGTGGCCGATGGCGAGGCTCTGGGCGTCGGCGACGGCCTGCTGGAACTTGGTGGTGAATTTGTCGAAGCGCATGGAAAACCCTTTCCGCGTTAGCGTTTTCACCTAGGTTGGGCGATGGTGGGCAATTTCAAGCCATCGACGCCCCCGCCTAGGCCGAAAGTGATATGTTTGGCGCTACCCCCGACGCCAGTCCAGAAGCCCGCCCGTGACCACGTCCCCCCAGACTCCGCCGGCCACTCTTGCCCGCCGGCAGCCCCCGCTGTGGGCGGTGTCGACGCTGCTGCTGGTCTCCGTCGTGATCTTCCTGGCCTGGGATACCGTCGACCAGTACCAAAGGATCAGCCGCGAGGAATACCGCCACCTCGACGACCAGGCGCGCAGCGCCGAATCCCAGCTGCTGTCGTCGCTGCGCCTGATCGACTTGGTGCTGCAGCAGGTCGGCGAGGATCGACGCGCCCTGCCCGCCAGACCCGGCGCCGCCCGGCTGGTCGACCTCGAGCAGGCGATGGCCGCGCGCATGCGCCCCTTTCCCGAGATCCGCGTGCTGCTGAGCATCGACGCGAGCGGCCACGTCGACGCCGTGACCGATCACGCGATCAAGCACCTCGACGCCTCCTCCCGCGAATACTTCACCCTGCCCCGCGACAGCGTCGAACGCAACCGCTATTTCATTTCGCGCCCCTTCATCGGCGTCACCGGCGCCCGCGTCATCGTCCTCTCGCGCGCCACCTACGACGAACGCGGGAACTTCACCGGCGTGGCTGCGGCGACCATCGACCCACGTTACTTCGACACCCTGCTGCGCGGCATCCTGCCCAGCGGCGACAGCGGCAGCGCGGCGCTGGTCAATACGCACGGCGACGTGCTGCATAGCCTGCCGCTGCAGGACGTGCCGGCCATCGACGCCAATTCCGGCGCCTTCCGCACCTACGTGGACTCGATGCAGGCCACCGCAAGGAGCCGGCATGTCTCGCCGATCGACGGCGCGGACCGCTACGCCGTCTTCCGCGGTGTGCTCGATACCGGCCTGTCTGTGATCGTCTCCCGCCGGGCCGACGAGGTCCTGGCGGTCTGGCATCGCCTCCTGGCGATCCGCGGCAACCTCCTCGCCATCGCCACCCTGCTGGTCGCCTATCTGCTCGTCGTCGCCCAGCGCCGCCGCCGCGAGTCGGAACGGGCCCTGACCGCGCTGACGCAGTCGGAACAGCGCTGGGAATTCGCCCTCGAGGGCTCGGCCCAGGGCGTCTGGGACTGGGACGTGCGCAGCGATCGGGTCTTCTTCTCCCACCGCTGGAAGGCCATGCTCGGCCATGCCGACGAGGAGATCGGCGACGGCCTCGATGAATGGAAGTCGCGCGTCCACCCCGACGACCTCGATGAGACCCTGGCCACCGTGGCGGATCACATCGAGGGCCGCGCCCCGGTCTACGAGAGCCGCCACCGCGTGCGTCACAAGGACGGCCACTATCTGTGGATTCTCGACCGCGGCATGGTCATCGAGCGCGATGGCGACGGCAGGCCCGTACGCCTCATCGGCACCCATACCGACATCAGCGCGCAGGTGGCGGCGGAACAGGAACGCGAGCGCACCGCCCGCGACCTCAAGAAGGCGCAGGAGGTCGCCCATGTCGGCAGCTGGTCGCTCGACATTCCCGGCAACGAACTGCGCTGGTCGGACGAGACCTACCGCATCTTCGGCGTGCCGCCGGGCAAGACGCTGACGCTCGACGATTTCGTCGCCGTGCTGCATCCGGACGATCGCGAGAGCGTGCTCGACCGCTGGCAGAAGGCCATCGCCGGCGCGCCCTACGACATCGTGCACCGCATCGTCGCCGAGGGACGGACGCGCTGGGTGCACGAGCGGGCGGAACTGACCTTCGCGGCCGACGGCCAGGCGGTCAGCGCGCTCGGCACGGTACAGGACATCACCGAGCGGGTGGACACGCAGCGCACGCTGGGCGAGGTGCAGCGCAACCTGCTGGCGGCGCTGGACTCGGTGCAGGAGAGCTTCATCATCGTACATCGCGACGGCACGGTGCTGCTCGCCAACGAAACGGCCTGCCGCCGCCTCGGCCTCACGCGCAGCACCATGGAAGGGAAGAGCCTGCGCGACATCGTGCCGGAGGATCGCGGTGCCAGGCGCATGCAGCGGATCGCGGCGGCGATCGATGGCGGCCGGCCGGTCGCCTTCAGCGACCGCCGCGGCGCTTACGCCTTCGACGTCTCGATCTTCCCCTTCGGCAACGAACGGGGCGAGATCGACCGCGCGGTGATCTATGCCGCCGACATCACCGCCCGCATCCGCGCCGAGCAAGCGCAGCGCCAGAGCGAACAGATCCTGCGCACCGCCATCGACGCCATCGACGAGGGCTTCGCGCTCTACGACGCCGACGATCGCCTGGTGTTCTGCAACGAGAAGTACCGCGAGATCTACGACAGCTCCGCCGACCTGATCGTCGAGGGCGCCCGCTTCGAGCAGATCATCCGCGGCGGCGCCGAGCGCGGCCTCTACCCCGACGCCATCGGCCGCATCGATGCCTGGGTGGCGGAGCGCCTGGCCGCGCACGGCCGCAGCGACATCAGTCCGGTGCAGCAACTCGACAACGGGCGCTTCCTCAAGGTGATCGAGCACAGGACGCCGGACAATTTCATCGTCAGCTTCCGCGTCGACGTCACCGAGCTGGAACTGGCCAAGGAGGGTGCCGAAGCGGCCAACCGCACCAAGAGCGACTTCCTCGCCAACGTCAGCCACGAGATCCGCACGCCGATGAACGCGATCATCGGCCTGTCGCAGCTCGGCCTGGACGAGGCGCGCGACCCCGGGATGCAGGACTACCTGCGCAAGATCTTCGGCGCCTCGCGGTCGCTGCTGGCCATCCTCAACGACATCCTCGACTACTCGAAGATCGAGGCCGGGCGGATGCAGATCGAGCGCACCGAATTCCGGCTCGACGAAGTGCTCGAAAGCACGCTCGAACTCTATCGCAGCGGCGCCGAGGCCAAGGGCGTGGCGCTCACGCTCGACATCGCCGCCGACGTGCCGCTGCGGCTCCTCGGCGATCCGGTACGGCTCGGCCAGATACTGAACAACCTGGTCGGCAACGCCGTCAAATTCACCGGCAGCGGCAGCGTGGGTATCGGTGCACGCCTGCAGGGACGCGATGGCGAATGCGCCCGGCTCGAACTTTCGGTGACGGACAGCGGCATCGGCATCGCGCCGGATCAGCTGCGTCACCTGTTCCAGCCTTTCGTCCAGGCCGACGGATCGATCACCCGCCGCTTCGGCGGCACCGGCCTGGGCCTGTCGATCAGTCGCAGCCTAGTGCATCTCATGCATGGCGACATCACGGTCGCGAGTATCCCCGGCCAGGGCAGTACCTTCCGCGTGCAGATCTGCTTCGATACGCCCGGCGTCACCGTGTCGCCGCTGCCGAGAAACGCCGCCGGCAACGTCGACCTGGCGGCCATCGCCGGGCCGGTGGCCGGCGCACGCGTGCTGCTGGTCGAGGACAACCCGGTCAATCGGCAGGTCGCCAAGGGCTTCCTCGACAAAGCCGGAATCGCCTGCACCGTCGCCGGTCATGGCGGCGAAGCGCTCGAGCAGCTGGAACGGTCGGAGTTCGACCTGATCCTGATGGATCTGCAGATGCCGGAGATGGATGGCCTGGCCGCCACCCGCCGCATTCGCCGGAACCCGGCCTGGGCCCGGCTGCCGATCATCGCCCTCACCGCCTCGGCCATGGTCAAGGATCGCGACGACTGCATCGCCGCGGGCATGAACGATCACTTGGCCAAGCCGCTCGACCCCGTAACGCTGATCGAGATGCTGCGACGCTGGATCCGCCGCGACGCCCTGCCCGGCGAGGCGGGCGCGCCGCCGACGGCGGAGCAGCTGTCCCGCCTCGGCGAGCGGCTGCGCCGGCTCGAGGAACGGCTGGCCGAACATGAATTCATCCCGGTCGAGGAACTCGCCTCCCTGCGCGGGATCATCCCCGCACCGGCGCTGGCGCCGTTCGGACAATTCGAGAGCGCCCTCATGCGCTACGACTACGCGCGCGCATGCCAGTTGCTGCAGGAGCTGCAGCAGGCGCTGGAGGCGAAGCCATGAGCCAAACCACGCCAGCCTCCATCCTGATCGTCGACGACGTCCCCACCAACATCCAGGTGCTGGCGGAGGCCCTGCGCAGGCAATACCGGATCAAGGTGGCCACCAACGGCCGCGACGCGCTCGCCGTCGCCCAGGCCTGGCCCCAGCCGGACCTGGTGCTGCTCGACGTGATGATGCCGGCGATGGATGGTTTCGAGGTCTGCCGCCGGCTCAAGGCCAATCCCGCCACGCGCCACATCCCGGTCGTCTTCGTCACGGCCAAGGACGATGTCGCCGACGAGGAGCGCGGCCTGATGCTGGGGGCCGTCGACTACATCGCCAAGCCCTTCAACCTGCCCGTGGTGCGGGCGCGCGTGCGCAACCACCTGGCGCTCAAGCTGAAGGCGGACCTGCTCGAGTCGCTGGCCAACATCGACAGCCTGACCGACATCTCCAACCGCCGCCGCTTCGACGAGAAACTCGCCGCCGAATGGCGCCGCTGCCAGCGCAGCGGCCTGCCGCTGTCGCTGATCATGATCGACGTCGATCACTTCAAGGCCTTCAACGATCATTTCGGCCACGGCGCAGGCGACATCTGCCTCATCACGATCGCCGCCACGCTCGCCGCCAATCTCTCGCGTCCCGGCGACCTGGTCGCCCGCTACGGCGGCGAGGAATTCGCGGTCATCCTGCCGGAAACCGACCCCGCCGGTGCCGTCCGGATCGCCGAGCGCATGCGCGAGGCCCTGGCCGAACAGCGCATACCCCAGGCGACCGGTGACGACAGCAGCATCGTCACCCTGTCGGCCGGCGTGGCCGGCCGCGTCCCCGACGAGCGGGCCGACGTCGCCGAACTCATTGCGGCCGCCGACCGCAAGCTATACGATGCCAAGACGCTCGGACGCAACCGGGTCTGCAGTTGAGCGAACGGCGTTCGCGCCACCGCCAGCCGCTTCAAAGTGGCAAAATGCTTGACATGGGTCAGAGCGCCGTAAGTGATCGGTGCTAAGTTCCAATTTTGGAAACGGCCAAGACGGGAGGGAGTTATGAGCAATAAAGTCGAGCAGTTCAGTGAATTGCACCGCAAGAACATGGAAGCAGCCATGCGACTGGCCCAGCTTTCAATAGAAAATTCTCAGAAAATCATGGCCTTGCAGTCGGAGCTGGCGCGCGAGCTGTTCCAGAGCAGCGTCGAGAATGCCAAGGCGCAGGGCACGGCCAAGGTGCCGCAGGAGGTTCTCGGCCTGCGCACCCAGTACGCGCAGGAAACGGCGCAGCGCATGATGGAAACCGCACAACGGATCGCCGAGGTTGGCAACGAGGCCCGCACCGAGTTCTCGCGCATGCTGACCGAGCAGTTGGCCTCGGGCAGCCACGACCTGATGGAAGCCTTCCAGTCCTTCTTCAAGGCCCTGCCCGGCCAGAACGCCAACGTGATGGAGAACATGCAGCAGGCGATGGCCACGGCCAACAGCGCCTTCGACCAGATCGCCAAGGCCTCGGCGGCCTCGTTCACCACCATGAACGACGCGGCCAAGGGCGGCAAGAAGAAGTAAGGTTCCCACCCCCCGCCCCCGCCCTCCGGCGGGGGAGCCCGCGTGCTCGCTCCGCTCGATCGTTATGGGGCGCTTCGGGCAAGTTTCGTCACGGATGCCCGCTTTGCGGGCCCACCGCTTCGCCTTGGGGCGGCGACCGGAGGAAGTCCCCTGGCGGGACCCGGCGGCGAAGCTGCCGCGGTTTATTCGCCTTTGCTCCAGCGGCCCAGCGCGGCGTCGTCCGACTCGCGCGCATCGACCCAGCGCGCGCCGCCGGCAGTTTCCTCGCGTTTCCAGAACGGTGCCCGGGTCTTCAGGTAGTCCATGATGAACTCGCAGGCGGCGAAGGCGTCGTGGCGATGGCTCGAGGCCACGCCGACGAAGACGATGCGATCCCCCGGCAGCAGGCGGCCGACGCGGTGGATCACCCGCACGCCGAGCAGGTCCCAGCGGGCGCGCGCCTGCGCCACGATGTCCTCGAGCGCGCTTTGCGTCATGGCCGGATAGTGTTCGAGCGTCATCGCCCGCACCGCGTCCGCATCGTTCGCACTGACCTTGTCGGCACGCACCAGGCCGACGAAACTCGCGACCGCGCCGATGCCGTCTCCGCCGAGCGCCGCAATTTCCGCGCCGACGTCGAAGTCGGCCTGCTGGACGGAAACCGTCATGGCATCAGCCTCCGGTCACCGGCGGGAAGAACGCCACTTCGTCGCCGTCGCTCACCGCGGCATCGAAGCCGACCATGCGCTGATTGACGGCGCAGCGCAGGTTCTTCGTCTGCGTCAGCGCGGCCCAGGCGCCGCCGCGCGCGGCGAAGTGGTCGCGCAGCGCCCCGACGGTGGCAATGCCCGCCGGCAGCGCGAGATCCTCGCCGCCAGTACCGAGAGCCTCGCGCAGGCTGGCGAAATAGAGCACCTTCACAGGATGTCTCCGTAGGGGATGTACTGCACCGTGTCGCCGGGTCGCACCGCATGCGCGGCCGGATTGTCGACCAGGCCGCCGGCCCAGACCGTCGATGTCAGCACGCCGGAGCCCTGGTTGGGGAAGAGTTCGAGGCGGCCGTCCGCGGCCAGCCTGACGCGCAGGAACTCGCGCCGCGCATCCGGCCGCGGCCAGTCGAAGCCTGCCGTCAACGCGATGCGCTGCGGCAGGCACTCTGTCGCGCCCATGCGCTTGAGGATGAAGGGCCGCACCAGGATGAGGAAGGTGACGAAGCTCGACACCGGATTGCCCGGCAGGCCGATGAAGTCGGCACCGCCGCCGTCCGTGGCGATGCGGCCGAAGGCCAGCGGCTTGCCCGGCTTGATCGCCAGCTTCCACAGGCCGAGTTCGCCCTCGGCCTCGACCGCGGGCTTGACGTGGTCCTCCTCGCCGACCGAGACGCCGCCCGAGGTGACGATGAGATCCGACACGGCGGCCGCCCGCCGCAACGCCTCGCGCGTGGCCACCAGCGTATCGGGCACGATGCCGAGGTCGGTGACGGCGCAGCCGAGCCGCTCGAGCGCGGCGCGCAGCACGTAACGGTTGGAGTTGTAGATCGCGCCGGGCTTCAGCGGCTCGCCCGGCATGGCCAGTTCGTCCCCGGTGAAGAACAGCGCGATGCGCAAACGGCGGAAAGTCGGCGCCAGCGGCAAGCCGATCGAGGCGGCCAGCCCCAGCGCCTGCGGCGTGAGGCGCGTGCCCGCGGCGAGGATGGTGCTGCCGGCGGCGATGTCCTCGCCGCGGCCGCGGATGTTCTCGCCCTCGCGCGGCACGTGGTTGACGACGACGTCGTCGCCGTGTCGTTCGCAGCGTTCCTGCATCACCACGGCGTCGGCGCCTTCGGGTACGGGCGCGCCGGTGAAGATGCGGGCGGCGGTGCCCGGCTCGAGGCGGTGGCCGACGCTGCCGGCGGGAATGCGCTGCGTCACCGCCAGCCGCGCGCCGGCGGCCAGCACGTCGGAACAGCGCAGCGCGTAGCCGTCCATCGCGCTGTTGTCGAGCGGCGGCACGTCGAGCGTGGCGACCAGGGGCGCGGCGAGCACGCGACCGTCGGCTTCGAGCAGCGGCACCTGCTCGATTTCGGCGACCGGCCGCGCCGCGGCGAGCAGGCGCTCCAGGGCTTCGTCGAAACTCAGCAGGTTCTTGTTCATGACAGTCCGGTGGCGTTGAGGACGAAGGCGGCGATCGCCGCGCGGTCGTTGAGATCGAGCCAGGGCAGCGGCCCGGCCACGGCCACGTCGCTGGCGACGGCGACGATACTCGGATTTTCGGGCCAGATGAAGGGTTTGCCGTTGGCGGGCCGATGCACCTCGATCTTGGGCACGGCATTGCTCTTGTAGCCCTCGATCAGCACCAGGTCGCAGGGGGCGAGCCGGGCGAGCTGCTGCTCGAGGTCGGGTTCCGGCTCGTCGCGCAGCTCGTGCATGATCGCCCAGCGCTTGTCGCAGACCAGCATCACCTCGGCCGCCCCCGCCTCGCGGTGGCGAAAGGAATCCTTGCCCGGACGGTCGATGTCGAAGCCGTGATGGGCGTGCTTGATGAGCGAGACACGCAGCCCCCGCGCGACGAAGCGCGCGATCAGCGCCTCGATCAGCGTGGTCTTGCCCGCGTTGGAGTAGCCCGCAAAGCCGAAAACTTTCATCGCGAAGCCTCGACCACCCGGGCAAAACCACCGCCGGGCGTGCGGAAATTCGTGGTCTGTCCCTGGTAGAGCCGGGCGGCGACGAACTGCACGGCGCCACGATAGGCGTAGTTGCGGATGTCGGCCTTGAGTTCGGTCATTTCGCCATCGACCTCGACGGCCACCGCGGACGGCAGTGCCAGCGCCTGGGCGACGTAGTCGCCGGCGAGGATCTCCTCGAACACGCGCTTGGTCAGCTTGTCGCCGCGGTAGGCCGCGCGCGAGCCGAAGCCGGCGGCCGGCTTGAAGAACAGCTGCTTGCGCCGCACCCAGAAGTCTTCGCCGCGCGCGGCTTCGACGATCTCGGTGCGCGGGATGCCGGCGGCGAGCACGCGGCGGGTGTCGGCATCGACGCCCCAGCCCGCGAGCAGGCCATCGTCGGTCAGCGCGACGAGATTCCTCTTGTCGGCGTAGAGCGCGTGGTGGCGAGGATTCGGCGTCACCGCCGCGGCACCCTGCAACCAGGCTTCCTTCAGCACGACGTTGGCGTCCTGCGCCAGCGCGAAGTCGGTGACGCGGTTGTACACGAGGTCGAGGCGCGTCTCCTCGTGCCACAGGCTGCCGTGGCAGAGCAGCAGGTCGGTCGGATCGCAGATCACGGCCGCGATGCCGTGGCGCGCGAACAGCTCGCGGAAGGCGAGGAACTCGGGATAGAGGTACTGCGTCTCCGGTCGCTCGTCGACGATGGCCAGCGCCTTGAGCGCCTTCGCCCCGCACTCGGCGCGGAACATCGCGACGTAGGCATCGAGCACCTCGTCGCCACCGGCCTGCGCCACGGCCAGCAGGCCGCCGCCGGCGTTGGTGTTGATCTCGATGAGTTGCGGCCCGGCGTCGGTAAGGTGGAAGTCGTAGCCCATGAAGACGCCTGCCGCCGTGTCGCCACCGCGCCCCGCAGGAAGTACCCCTGGGGTGCCGATATTTGCCGCACGTTCGCGCCACTGCGGCAGCGCCACCACGCGCTCGACGGCGGCGATCAGCTCGGCCATGCGGGCGAGATCGGCGGCCGCGACCGGCACCGCGGCAGCGGAGAACAGATGCGGACGCTCGGCCAGCAGGGCCTCGGGAAGGAAGGAGGATGTGATCATCGCGGCCAAGTTTAACCCGCGCCCGCGGCTTCGGTCTCGGCTAAGATGGGGCTGCCGACCGGGACATCCACGGCTTGCAGCGCCTTGCCATGAAACGCCAGTTCCCCCTGCACCTCTACATCGCGACCCTGTCCCTGCTGCTGATCCTGCTCGCCGGCGGGCTCATCGGGGCCTTTGGCTACAAGGCGGCGCGCGAGTTGCTGGAGGCCAGCGCCGTCGAACTCACGCAGCGCATCGGCCGCGAAACCCTGGGCGAACTGCAGCGCATCGTCGGCCCTGCCGAAATGGCCGTGTCCATGCTCGCCTTCGACGCCCTGGGCGATGCCACGACCCTGGCGCAACGCCGGCAGCGGCTGGCCCTGATGCGCGAGATGCTGAGCAACTCGGATGCCGTGTCCGCGCTCTATGTCGGCTACGACACGGGCGACGTCTTTCTGCTGCGGCGGCTGCACGATGCCGCCGCGCGCAGCGCCACCGACGCGCCGGACGACGCCGCCTACCTGCTGCAGAGCATCGAGCGCAGCGCGGGACGCGGCCGCTTCCTCTACCTTGGCCCGACGCTCGAGGTCCTGCGCGACGACGATCGTCCGGACTATGCCGCGAGCTACGATCCGCGCAGCCGCGAGTGGTTCGCCAAGGCCATGGCGTCGGCGCGGGGCCGGGTGATCAGCCCGCCCTATCTCTTCTTTTCCACCCAGAAGGTCGGCACGACGCTGGCGATGCGCTCGCCCAACGGCCGCGCGGTGGCCGCCAGCGACATCCTGCTGGAGACGATGAATGCGAGCCTCGCCCGGCAAAAGGTGACTCCGGGCAGCCGCGTGATGCTGGTAAGCCCGCGCGGCCTGGTGATCGCCCACGACGGCATCGAGCGCCCCGTGGCCGTCGCGGCCGACGGCACGGCCCGCCTGATGCACATGCAGGACCTGGGCCTGCCGGCGGTCGCCGGACTCGGCCCGGAAATCGAGCGCATGACGGGCAGGGAGCCGCGCACGCTGCACCTGGAGCTGGCGGACGGCGACTGGCGCGTGACCCTGATTCCCGTGCTAGTCGAAGGGGCGCCGCCCCTCTGCCTGGTGACGGCGATTCCCGACCGCGAGCTGCTCGCCGCCGCCTTCGAACTCCGCCGGACGACGCTGCTCGTCGCCGGCCTCGTCATGCTGCTGGCGATCCCCATCGCCTGGGGCTTCGCCCGCATCGTCTCGCGGCCGCTGCGCGCCCTCGCCGGCGAGGCCGAGGCGATCCGGCGCTTCGATTTTTCGCATGCGGTCCAGGCCGATTCGCCGATCGCGGAAGTCAATGCGCTCGGCCTCACCATGGATGCGATGCGGCGCGCCATCCGCCGCTTCCTCGACCTGAGCCAGGCCGTCGCCGCCGAGGAGAACTTCGAACGGCTGCTGCCCATGCTGCTCGGCGAAACCCTGGCCGCCGCCACTGCCGACGCCGCCGTCCTCTACCTCAGCGACCGCGACGGCCTCATCCCGGTGGCGGCAGCGCGCGCCGACGGCACCAGTCTCATGGACACGCTGCTGCCACTGTCGCGCGCCGATGCCGGCCCGCTGATCGGCCGCGCAGTGCGCTCCGGCGCGGCGCAGGTCGGCGTGCTCGAAGCCGCGGACATCGCTGGCGTTGGGCTCGACGGCGTGTTGCAGGAAACCACCGCGCGCCACGCCGTCGCCGTGCCGCTGTTGAACCGCCAGCGTCACCTGGTAGGCGTGATGCTGCTGCTGCGCCACGCGCCGATCGGCGACGATCAGCTCTCCTTCGTCAGCGCGTTGTCCGGCTCGGCCGCGACCTCGCTCGAAGCGCGCGAGCTGATCAAGGCGCAGAAGGAACTGTTCCAGGCCCTGATCGAGCTCCTCGCCGGCGCGATCGACGCCAAGAGCCCCTACACCGGCGGCCACTGCGCGCGGGTGCCCGAACTGGCCAAGATGCTGGCAGCCGCCGCCTGCGCCGAGACCCGCGGTCCCTTCGCCGATTTCCGCCTCGACGACAAGGGCTGGGAGGCCCTGCATGTCGCCGCCTGGCTGCACGACTGCGGCAAGGTGACCACCCCGGACTACGTGGTCGACAAGGCGACCAAGCTGGAGACCATCAGCGACCGCATCCACGAGGTGCGCATGCGCTTCGAGGTCCTCAAGCGCGACGCCGAGATCGCCTGCCTCGAGGCGATCGCATCCGGCGCGGATGCCCCGGCGGCGCGGGACCGCATGGCGGCCGAGCACCAGGCGCTCGACGACGACTTCGCCTTCCTCGCCGCCTGCAACGAGGGCGGCGAATTCCTCGCGTCCGACGCCGTCGCGCGCCTCGCGGCCATCGCCGCGCGCACCTGGACGCGCACGCTCGACGACCGCATCGGCCTCTCGCACGAGGAGAGGGAGCGCAAGGCGCGCACCCCGCCCGCCGCGCCGCCGGCGATCGAGCCGCTGCTGGCGGACCGGCCCGACCATGCCATCGAGCGGCAGCCGCAGGATCGCATCGGCGAGGACCCGCGCTGGGGTTTCCGCATGAAGGTGCCGCGCCTGCTCTACGATCGCGGCGAGCTCCACAACCTGGCGGTCGAGCGCGGCACGCTGAGCGAGGAGGAACGCTACAAGATCAACGAGCACATCGTGCAGACGCTGGTCATGCTCTCGCAGCTGCCCTTCCCCAAACACCTGCGGCAGGTGCCGGAAATCGCCGGCGGCCACCACGAGAAGATGGACGGCAGCGGCTATCCGCGCGGCCTGACGCGCGAGCAGATGAGCCCGATGGCGCGCATGCTGGCCATCGCCGACATCTTCGAGGCGCTGACCGCCATCGATCGTCCCTACAAGAAGGGCAAGACGCTGTCGCAGGCGATCGCGATCATGGCCGACATGAAGCGCAAGCAGCACATCGACCCCGATCTCTTCGACCTCTTCCTGCGCGCCGGCGTCTACCGCGAATACGCGGAGAAATTCCTGCGGCCGGATCAGATCGACGCGGTCGACATCGCGCCCTACCTCGGCGCCGGCGACACGCCGCTCAATCCTTGAAGAAGGCCTCGACGTCGCCGATCTCGCGCGTGCGCCGCATCGGCGGCAGTGAGCGCCAGACACGCTTGCCGTAGGACTTCCCGACCAGGCGCGGGTCGCAGATCATCAACACGCCGCGGTCCGTCTCGTCGCGGATCAGCCGGCCGGCGCCCTGCTTCATGCTGATCACCGCGCGCGGCAACTGGTACTCGAAGAAGGCGTTGCGGCCCTGCTGCTTCAGGTGCTCGATGCGCGCGGCCAGCACCGGGTCGTCGGGCGGCGCGAAGGGCAGCTTGTCGATCACCACCAGCGACAGCGCCTCGCCGCGCACGTCCACGCCCTCCCAGAAGCTCTGGCTCGCCACCAGCACGGCATTGCCGAGCCGGCGGAAGCGCTCGAGCAGCTCGGTCTTCGAGCCTTCGCCCTGCAGCAGCACCGGCATGTCGGCGCCGTCGAAGTCGATGCGCTCCTTCAGCAACTCGTGGATGCGGCGCATCGCGCGCAGCGAGGTGCACAGCACGAAGGCGCGGCCGCCCGACGCCTGGATCGCCGGCCACACCGCTTCGACCACGGCCTCGTTGTAGTGCGGATCGTTGGGGTCGGGCAGGTGCTGCGGGCTGTAGAGCAGCGCATGGGCCTCGTAGTCGAAGGGGCTGCCCCAGCAGCCGCTGTCGGCGTCGTCGAGCCCAAGTTCGCCGCGGTAGTGGCTGAAGTCGCTGCCGACCGCCAGCGTCGCCGAGGTGAAGATCCAGGCGCGCGGATGGCCCTCGAGTTGCCGCCTGAATATCTTCGCCACCGACAGCGGCGTGAGGTTGAGGGTGATCGCGTACTGGCCGGCGTCGGCCCAGCGGATGTTGGGGTTCTCGGGGTCCTCGTCCGTGGCCTGCCAGTGCTTGAGCCGCAGCGTCAGCTCGTGGGTGCGCGCGAGGCAGTTGGCCAGGCCCTCCGAGCGGACCGCCTGCGACTCGAGATGGCGGGCGAAGTCGGCGAGTTCCTTCTCCAGCGCCGCCAGCGCCTCGACGAAATGCCTGCGGTCGGCGAGCTGCGCGGCCGAAAGCCGCGCCCCCTCGCGCGGCAGCGCCAGGCGCAGGTCCTTCGCCGCCTTCTCCAGCAGCCGCGTGGCCTCCTGCAGCGGCGCGTAGTCCTTGGCGCCCGCGATGGCCTCCATGCGCGTGTCGCGCGCGAGGTCGATCAGCTGGCCCGAGCCGACCGCCTCGCCGAAGAACAGCCCGGCGACGTCGGGGATCTGGTGCGCCTCGTCGAAGATCACCGTGTTGCAGGCCGGCAGCAGCTCGGCCATGCCCTCGTCCTTGAGCATCACGTCGGCGAAGAAGAGATGGTGATTGACGACGACGACGTCGGCCACCATCGCCTCGCGCCGCGCCGCCAGTACGAAGCACTCCGCATGATGCGGGCAGTCCTGGCCGAGGCAGTTCTCGCGCGTCGAGGTGGCCAGCGCCCAGGCGCCCGAATCCTCGGGCACGGCCGAGAGCTCGGCCTTGTCGCCGGTTTTCGTCGCCCTGGCGAATTTGGCGATGGTGCGGATGTGGCCGACCTCCGCCGGGTTGGCGAAGCGCCCCTCGCTCGCCGCGCGATCGAGGTGGTAGTGGCAGACATAGTTGGCGCGGCCCTTGAGCAGCGCGATGCTCATCGGCAGCCCGAGGGCGTCGCGCACCATCGGCAGGTCGCGGTTGAAGAGCTGGTCCTGCAGCGTCTTGGTGCCGGTCGACACGATCACCTTGCCGCCCGAGCGCAGCGCCGGCACCAGATAGGCGAAGGTCTTGCCCGTGCCGGTGCCCGCCTCCGCCACCAGCACCCGGTTGTCGCGGATCGCCGCCTCGATGCGCTGCGCCATCTCCAGCTGCTGCGGCCGCACGCGGTAGCCGGGAATCGCCGTGGCCAGCGGACCCTCCGCGGCGAAGACTTCCTCTAAATGGGGACAGACCACGTTTTTCTACCCGAAGAGGTCGCCGGATTCAGGGTCCGCGCCGTGCCTGCGCCGTCCCGGCGCACCGCGACTCGCGCGCCGCCCGAGCATCGCCGTCACCTGCTGCTGGAAGGCAGTGCTGCCGAGCGCAAAATTGCCGTTGGTGGCCCGGCGGATCTCGTCGACCAGCCCCGGCTCCAGTTCGTAACGGAACAGCTCGCGGTAGGCGGCGCGACGCTCGCCGTCGTCGCGACCCAGCGCGAGATACAGCGGATGCGGAGTCAGCGGCACCCGCCCCGCCTCGCCGCGCGCATTGGCCCGGTAGCTCGACCACGGGTATTCCGCCGGATGCTCGACCATGCCGGCGCGCACCGGGTTGAGTTCGATGTAACGCTGGCAGCCCAGCACGTAAGACTCTTCGCCGGCGATGCAGGAACGGAAGCGTCCCTCCCACAGCGAACCGGAACGGCGATAAGTGCGATTGACGTACTGCACGTAGCGCTGCCCCAGCGCCTTCATCAGCCGCCCGGCGCTGTCCTCCGCCTCGGGCGTCAGCAGCAGATGCACATGGTTGGTCATCAGCACCCAGGCATGCACCTGGCAGCCACTGCGCGGCGCGTGCTCGGCCAGCCAGTCGAGATAGAACCGGCAGTCGTCCTCGGCGAAGAAGCAGGCCTGCCGGTTGTTGCCGCGCTGGATCAGGTGCAGGGGAACGCCAGGAAGGGCGATGCGGGCGCGGCGCGGCATGGGGGGGTAGGTTGAAGGGGAACGGAACGACCGAAAGAATATCAGGAAAACGTGGTCTGTCCCCGTTTAAGAACGTTCATACTGTCCTCACCCGCAACGAACAGGAGAAGGCTCATGCAACTGCTGACCGCTCTGTTTCTCGCCCTGGCTTTGAACGCGGCGCCGGCGTTTGCCGACGGCGACAGCTGGAGCAGCCCGCCGACAGCGATCGAAAGCGCCGATTACGCCGCCGGCAAGCGGGCGGCCGAGGCTCGGGACTGGAAGTCCGCGATCGACGCCTTCGGCCGGGTCGTGGCCAAGGAGCCGGGAAACGCCGGCGCCTACAACTATCTCGCCTTCGCCTACCGCAAGTCGGGCAATCTCGACCTGGCCTTCAAGAACTACCGCGAGGCATTGCGCCTGGACCCGAAGCACCGCGGCGCGCACGAATACATCGGCGAAGCCTACCTCATGGCCGGCAACGTCGCCAAGGCCGAGGAGCACCTGAAGATCCTGGACGGGCTCTGCCGCTTCGGCTGCCCGGAGTACGACGACCTGAAGAAGGCCATCGCCGACCACAAGGCGAAGCCGCCCCGGTAGCCGCTGCGGGCTACCTGATCTCGTCGACCTTCAGCCAGACCTCCTGCGTTTCCCGGCCGCTGCGGGTGCCGTAGTGCACCGTGCCGACGCTCTGGCCGGCGCTTTCGCGGCTGGTGCCGCCGAGGCTGATCCATTCGCCCAAGCGCCCAGAGACGGTGGTCGACAGCCGGCGCACGTTGGCGCTGCCCGGGACCGGGCCTTGCGTGTCATGGCGGGGGCTGATGTCGAGGGTGACGGTTTCGCCGGCGACGCGCGGCTCGGCCTCGAAGCCGGTGCCAACGTCGTACCAGGTCATGCCGCGCGACACTACCGCACCGGCCGGTGTCAGCACGACCTCGCGGAAGGGGATCGCAAGCTCGCGGCCGACGTTGATGAAGGCGCGGCCGCCTTCCACCGTCTGCACCTGCTGCGAGATGCTTTCGCGGCTGCTGGTGTGACGCTCGCCGGCGCGGGCGCGCACGCTGCTGTCGCCCGGCGCGAGAACCACCGTGCCGCCGACGCCGACTTTTTCGCCCTCGGCCGCGCCGCCGTGGCGCACGGTGATCATCAGCCGCCGCAGCGGCCGGTCGAGCGCGTCGAGCGCCTGGCGGATCTCGGCCTGGTTGCGGGGCGAGGCGCGCAGGAACAGCTTGTCGCCCGTCCCCGTCAGCATGCCGCCCGGCTCGAGCAGCGGCTGCAATTGCGGCAGGAGTTGCTCCGCCGTGCGATGGCGCAGCGAGATGACATCGAGTGCCTGCGCCCAGGCGGTCGTGACGAATGTCACAAGGATGGCAATTAAGGCGGCTCGCTTCATATTCCCTCCATTTTTTAACGATAGCATGCGCCCCAATGCTGGCGTCTGGCACGCAGCGACCGCCGCCGACCATCGATCGGCACAACGCCGCCGCCAGTCGGAACCATGCAAGACAAGCGTCAGGGCGATGACCTATATTGAAATGTCTTCCCCTACAGGAAAATAAGAAAAAGCTTATGAAACTTGAAACCATTGCAGTCCATGGCGGCTTCAGCCCCGATCCGACCACCAAGGCCGTGGCGGTTCCGATCTACCAGACCACCTCCTACGCCTTCGACAGTACCCAGCACGGCGCCGATCTGTTCGACCTGAAAGTCGCGGGGAATATCTATACCCGCATCATGAACCCGACGCAGGACGTGCTCGAGAAGCGCGTCGCGGCGATGGAGGGCGGCGTCGCCGGCCTCGCGCTGGCCTCGGGCATGGCGGCGGTGACCTACTCGATCCAGACGATTTCCGAAGCCGGCGACAACATCGTCTCGGCCTCGACGCTCTACGGCGGCACCTACAATCTCTTCGCGCACACCCTGCCGCAATACGGCATCGAGGTGCGCTTCGCCGACTACCGCGACCCGGGCGCCTTCGAGAAGCTGATCGACGGCAGGACCAAGGCGATCTTCTGTGAATCCGTAGGCAACCCGCTGGGCAACGTCACCGACTTCGAGAAGCTGGCCGAAGTCGCGCACAGGCACGGCGTGCCGCTGATCGTAGACAACACCGTGCCCTCGCCCTACCTCTGCCGTCCCTTCGAGCACGGCGCCGACATCGTGGTGCACGCGCTGACCAAGTATCTCGGCGGCCACGGCAATTCCATCGGCGGCATGATCGTCGATTCCGGCAAGTTCCCCTGGGCCGAGCACAAGGCCAAGTTCAAGCGCCTCAACGAGCCCGACGTCTCCTACCACGGCGTCGTCTATACCGAAGCGCTCGGCCCGGCCGCCTACATCGGCCGCGCGCGCGTGGTGCCGCTGCGCAACATGGGCGCGGCGATCTCGCCCTTCAACGCCTTCCTCATCCTGCAAGGCGTCGAGACGCTGGCGTTGCGCATGGACCGCATCTGCGACAACGCGGTGAAGATCGCCGAGTTCCTCAAGTCCCACCCGAAGGTCAGCTGGGTCAATTACGCCGGCCTCAAGGACCACAAGGACTTCCCGCTGGTGCAGAAGTACATGGGCGGGAAAGCCTCCGGCATCCTCAACTTCGGCGTCAAAGGTGGCCGCGAGGCCGGCGGCAAGTTCCAGGATGCGCTCAGTCTGGTGACGCGCCTCGTCAACATCGGCGACTGCAAGACGCTGGCCTGCCACCCGGCCACGACCACCCACCGCCAGCTCGGCCCGGAGGAAATGGCCAAGGCCGGCGTGTCGGAAGACATGATCCGCCTGTCGATCGGCATCGAGCACATCGACGACCTCATCGCCGACCTCGACCAGGCGCTCAAGGCCGCCTGAACGCAACCGTCACCTCATGAATCTGAGCAGCCCCACCCTCGCCGAACTGTCGCAACGCGACCCGACGGGCCGCGTCGACCTCGAGTCGCCGCGCGCAGTGGAGGGGGCGATCCGCGCCATCCTCGACGGCATGCCCGGCGGCTGTCCCGATCCGGGATTGCTGACGCGCGCCATCGACGACCTCGTGCGCGCCTTCCGCGGCGACTATCCCGGGCTGTTGCGCTGCGACACCCTCTACCACGACCTGCGCCACGCGCTCGAGACGGGGCTGACCATGGCTCGCCTGCTTGCAGGCGAGGCCAGCATGAGCGGACCGGAGGCGGAGCCGCGCATCGACCGCACCCACGCCCTGTTCGGCATCATCCTTGCCCTCTACCACGACATCGGTCTGCTCCGCCGCAGCCATGAGGCGGATCTCTGGGGCGCGTCGCTGACGCCGGTGCACGAGGAGCGCGGCGTCGAGTTCCTGCAGAACTACCTCAGCGGAACCTCGCTGGCCGCGCTGGCCCACAAGGCCGAGCTGATCATGCCGACCAAGCTGATCTTCAGGATTCCCGCCGAATGGCCCGCCCTGCACCAGAAGCTTGCCAGCATGATTGCGACGGCGGACCTCCTCAGCCAAATGGCCGACCGCTGCTACCTGGAGAAGTGCCGCGATTTCCTCTTCCTCGAGTTCAGCGCCATCGGTCTCGCGGGCACCGACGACAGCCCCTATCCCGATCGCGAGACGCTGCTGCAGAAGACGCCGGGCTTCTACAGCGGTTTCATCGCCAAGCGCCTCGACGAGGACTTCGGCAACGTCCGCCGCTTCATGAATCACCATTTCGACGGCGCCAGCCCCTACGACGATGCGATCCAGCGCAACCTGGATCATCTGGGCAACGTCCTCGCCACGCACGACTACGCCCTGCTGCGCCGGCACCCCAAGGTCTTCGTGCCGATGCTGGCGTGACGGCCCCGGTCGAGCTCGCCCCTCTCGAGACCCTGATCCGCGAAGCCGCGCGCGACGAACTCGTTGCGCGCTTCCGCCGCACCTCCCGCCACGAGAAGGCCGACGGCAGCTGGATCACCGAGGCCGACCTGGCGATGCAGGATCGCGTAAAGTCGGCGCTGGCGGCACGCCACCCCGGAATCGGCTTTCTCGGCGAAGAGATGGAGGCAGGCGAGCAGCAACGCCTGCTGGACGACAGCAGTGGTTCCGGCATCTGGGTACTCGATCCGCTCGACGGCACCAGCAATTTCGCCGCCGGCATCCCGCTGTTCGGCGTCTCGCTGGCCCTGTTGCAGGGAGGCCGCATCGTCGCCGGCATCGTTTACGACCCCATGCACGACGAATCCTTCGCCGCCACCCTCGGCGGCGGCGCCACGCTGAACGGCGAGGCCCTGCACGCCAGGCCGGCCGGCATCCCCATCGCCAAGACCACGGCCTGCATCGACTTCAAGCGCCTGCCGCCGCAGCTCGCCACCCGCATCGCGGCGACCCCGCCCTATTCCTCGCAACGCTCTATCGGTTCGGTGGCCTTGGACTGGTGCTGGGTTGCGGCCGGCCGTTTCCATCTCTACCTGCATGGCCGGCAACGGCTCTGGGACTACGCGGCGGGCAGCCTGGTGCTGGCCGAGGCCGGCGGCTTCTCCGACACGCTCGATGGCACCCCGGCGCCACCGACGCTGGCGCCGCGCTCGGCGGTATGCGCCGCCGACAGGGGCCTGTTCGAAGAATGGTGCCGCTACCTGCGCAGCGGCTGATCAGTTCTTCTTCTTTTCCTCTGCGGTGCCACCGCTGCCCGCCACGGCCTTGACCCCCGCGACGGTCAGATCCGCGGCGGTTCCCACCACCGCGACGCCGGCCGAGACGGCGACGTCGGCCGCCACGATGATGGCCGAGCAGGCGCTCAGAATCGGCATTGACAGCAGACCCACGACTAGCGCGCGCATGGCGACCCCGTATGTGGCAAGGGCCTAGATCTTTCGATCTAAGCCCTTGAATTTGTTGGCGCGCCCGGAGAGATTCGAACTCCCTACCCCTTGGTTCGTAGCCAAGTACTCTATCCAGATGAGCTACGGGCGCCTTGCTTGAGGGCGCGAAGTATAACAGAACTTTTTCATGCCGCGCGCCGTGCCGTCGCTACTCGACGAGGCCGTGCTCGAGGCCGTAGCGGATCATCTCGGCGTTGCTGCGCAGGCCGGTCTTCTCGATGATGCGGGCGCGGAAGGTGCTGATGGTGGCGACGGCGAGATTGAGTTCGTCGGCGATCTGGGTCAGCGGCCGGCCGACGGCGATCAGGCGGAAGACCTCGAACTCGCGGTCGGTGAGCAGTTCGTGCAGCGGCTTCTCGCTGTCGCTGGCGATGGCGTCGGCGAGCTGCATCGCCACCGTCGGGCTCAGGTATTTCTTGCCCTGCGCCACCTGGCGGATCGCCGTGACCAGCAGTTCCGGCGCGCTCTGCTTGGTCAGGTAGCCCGAGGCGCCGGCCTTGATGGCGCGCACCGCGTACTGCTCTTCGGGGTGCATCGAGAGCATCAGCACCGGCAGCCGCGGGAATTCCTTCTTGAGCTGCTTGAGGGTGTCGATGCCGTTGCGGTTGGGCATGGTGACGTCGAGCAGGAAGACGTCCCACTGCTGCTGCCGCGCCAGTTGCAGCGCATCCGCACCGTCGTCCGCCTCGCCGGCGACGACGAGGTCGTCGGTCTCCGACAGGATCTGCTTGAGGCCCTGACGAACGATGGCGTGATCGTCGGCGATGAGAACGTGAATCTTGGTGGCCATGGGTCTTTCGGGTATCAGAACAGATTGCGCTGCAACTCTTCCTCGTCACGGGACGGCTCGGCCCCGCGCCGCTCGGGCACCTGCAGCGCGATATGGGTGCCGCCGCTTTCCCCGCTCGCAACGTTGAAGGCACCGGCCAGGCTGTGCACGCGTTCGCGGATGCCGCGCAGGCCGAAGGACTTGGGCTTGGCGAGATCGCCTTCGGAAATGCCGCGGCCGTTGTCGCGAATTTCGAGGGAGATACTACCGTTTTCGCGGCGCATGCGCAGCACCACCAGCGAGGCGTAGGCGTGCTTGGCGATGTTGGTCAGCGCCTCCTGCACGATGCGGAACAGCGCCAGCGAGGTGTCGGCGTCGGGCTCGATGCCCTCGTCGTCGCAGTGGACACGGCAGGTGATGCCGAAGCGCTTGGCGAAGTCGTCGGCCTGGCAGCGTACCGCCTCGGCCAGGCCGAACTCCTTGAGGATGCCCGGCCGCAGTTCGCGCGAGACGCGGCTGGCCGTCGCCATGGCCTGGTCGAGCAGCGTGCCGATCGCCTGCGCCTTGTCGCGCAGGCCGGCGGGCGTCGCGGGCAGTTTGGCGGTCAGCAGGTTGGTTTCGATCTTGATCGCGACGAGCAGGCTGCCGATCTCGTCGTGGATGTCGCGGGCGATGCGTTCGCGTTCCTCCTCGCGCACCACCTCGAGGTGCGACGACAACTCCGACAGCTGTTCGCGCGAGCGGCGCAGCTGGGCCTCGATCTCCTTGCTTTCCGAAACATCGGAGGCGATGCCCTGCCACACCGTGTCGCCATTGTCGACGTGGCCAAGGTGGCGCGACGTCGCGGAGAGGCTGATCCAGCGGCCACGGGCACGGCCCTTGAGCCTTCCCTCCCACTCCAGCGGCACGCCCGAGTGCACCGAAGCGGCGATGGCATCCTCGAGCCGGCGCCGGTCGGCGGCCTCGAAGGCGTCGAAGAAGCGCCGCGCCGAATAGACGATCTCGTGCTGCTTGATGCCGAGCAGGCGGTGGCAGCCGTCGCCGACGAAGAGGAATCGAAACTCGCCGCCACCGTCGCGCAGCAGCTGGAAGACCATGCCGGGCAGGCTCGACGCCATGGCGCGGAAGCGCGCCTCGCTGTCCTTGAGCATCTCGAGCGCGGCGCGGTGCTCGGCCCGATGGCGGGCCTCGCGGATCTCGCGCTCCAGCGCGGGTGCCAGACGGTCGAGGCGGTCGCTCGACACCACGTCGTGGGCGCCGGCCTTCATGGCACGGATCGCCGCCTTTTCGTCCGCGGGAGCCGCCACGATCACGCAGGGAATGTCGAGGTTCTGCTGGTGCATCGCCTTCAGCACCGCCGCCGCGCTCAGCGTCGTCTCGCCGTAAAGATAAAGGCAGCCATCCCAGGTCTGCATGCGCAGCGCGGCGCGCAGCGCCGTCGGCGTCGCGGCACGCATCACCCGGACTGCCATGCCGGACTGCGCCAGCCGTCCGGACACGGCCGCGACACGTTCGTCGGCGGCCGCGATCACCAGCAGACTGACGGAGGCATCGTGCGAAGTGTGCGTCATGGAATGGCCGATTCTAAATCGAGGCCGCAGCTTGATCCGATATACTTCGCCGCTGTTGTGACAAAGGGCCGGCATAGCTCAGCTGGTAGAGCAACCGCCTTGTAAGCGGTAGGTCGTCTGTTCGATTCAGACTGTCGGCACCATCCCGATCAAGGATCCGCACCCGCCACGAAGGGCCGCACATGACCCCCGCCACGACCCAGGCGCTGCTATCGGCCCTGCGCGGATTCACCGACGCCGCCGCGGCAGCGGCCGACCCCGATCGCGCCCTCGACCTCTTCGTCGCGCTGTTCGACGCGGTGCGACCACGGCGCAGCAGGAACCTCGAGAGTGCGCTGGCCAACTACGTCTTCGTGGTCGAGCACTTCGAGGCCGACCGCGCGCTCGCCAAGGCCGCGCACGGCCAGCTGCAGATCCTGTTGACCAGCCGACGGCTGCTGCGCTTCTTCGCCGACAGCGGCATCCTGCCGGCGACGGGCTTCTTCAGCGAGCTCGGCCGCATCGTTTCCAGCCGCCTGCTGCCCGAGGTGCCGGACGACAGCGATTTCCGCGGCTGCCTGCACCGCATCTTCCACCGTCCCGACGACTGGCTCTGGCTGCAAGCGATCCCCCCCGAGCTGACCCAGCGCTTCTGGCGCTCGCTCGCGCCGGCCTCTCCGGCCGAGCTGGCGGAGTTCAAGCCCGCGTTCCAGTACGTCACCGGCGAGATCCTCGACGCCCTGCTGGTACTGGCCTACCGCATCGGAGCGCTCGGTTCCGAGCCCGAGCTTGATCGCCTCGGTCCGAGCTTCGCCCGCCATACGGTGCGCTTCCATGCCACCGCGGCAGCCGCCCAGTATTTCGCCGACGCCTGGCGGCGCCACCAGGTCGAACCCCGCGATCTCGAGGGCGAGATCAAGGATCTCGAAGTCATGCTCGACCAGTCGCGCGAAGCCCTCGACGACGCCCACCGCATCGCTCTGCGACGCGGCACCAGCCTTCATCTCACCTACGTGCTGCAGCGCTCGCGCCAGACCCTCGACCGTATCGAGCAGCTGAGCCGGCTGCTTGGCGACGCCGGCGGCGCCGGGCGCGAAGCGGGCGTGCTCGCCGCCTGGAGCACGGTGGCGCGCGACGCCCTGCGCATGGATTCGCGGCGCAACAGCCCCACCCATCACATCCGCTCGGGCATCGAGATGCTGGCGCTGCGCGTCACCGACAATGCCGCCAAGACCGGCGAGCACTACATCGCCGAGACGCCGGCACAGTACGCAGGCATGTGGCGCGCGGCCGCCGGCGCCGGCGTGATCATCGCCGCGATGGCGCTGCTGAAGATATTCAGCAGCAAGCTCGACCTCGCGCCGGCCGGCTACGCCCTGCTCTACAGCCTCGACTACGGCCTCGGCTTCGTCGTCATCTACATGCTGCACCTGACCGTCGCCACCAAACAGCCGGCGATGACGGCGCAGACCATCGCCGGCTACCTCGGCAGCGCGAGCCAGGGGCGCGTCGCCGAGTTGGACCGCGTGGTCGAACTCGTCGCCGCGGTGACGCGCAGCCAGCTCGCGGCGATTCTCGGCAACGTGATGCTGGCGATGCCCGCCGCACTGCTGATCGCCTACGCCCTCAACCGGGCCGCCGGCTCGCCGATCATCGACCCGGGCAAGGCCGCGCACCTGCTCGACGACCTCGACCCACTCGGCTGGGCCATTCCGCATGCCGCCGTGGCCGGCGTCTTCCTCTTCCTGTCGGGCCTGATCTCGGGCTACTTCGACAACAAGGCGAGCTATGCCCAGATCGGCGCCCGCGTGGCCCGCTTGCGCTGGCTGCGCGCCATGTTCGGCAGCGACCGCGCCGAGGCGGCGGGCAGCTATCTCGAGAACCATCTCGGCGGCCTCATGGGCAATTTCCTCTTCGGCTGCATGCTCGGCTCCACCGGCACCATCGGCCAGATCCTCGGCCTGCCCGTCGACATCCGCCACATCGCCTTCGCCTCCGCCAACCTCGGCTATGCCTGGCAGGCCTTCGACTACGCCCTGCCGCTGCGCACCCTGCTCTGGGCCGGGCTGGGCGTCGCCTTGATCGGCTTCACCAATCTCGCCGTGAGCTTCGCCCTGGCGCTGTGGATGGCGCTGCGCGCCCGCGGCGTCGAATTCACCCAGACGCGCGAACTGCTGCGGCGGCTGTGGCTGCTGTTCAAGTCGCGTCCGGCGCTGTTCCTGCTTCCGCTGCGAACCGGCGAAGCGGCCGCCGCTGCGCAGACCGGGAAACCCCGGCGCTGACCGCCACATTTCGGGCGATCCTTGTTGACGCATCTTCGCCCTCGCTTTAGAATGCCGTTCTCTGACGCGGGGTGGAGCAGTCTGGCAGCTCGTCGGGCTCATAACCCGAAGGTCGCAAGTTCAAATCTTGCCCCCGCAACCAACAAAAAGACAATAAGGCCAATCACTTAGCGGTGGTTGGCCTTATTGCTTTGGCATAGCGGAACAGTTCCCCCTGTCGATGCAAAGCTACCGCTCCATCCCCATCGAGGAATGCAAGGATCCGCTGGTCGGCATCCCGGCTGAGCCCTTCGCCTTCACCCGGCCCCACCCTTACGTCCTGCTCGGCGCGCCCTATGGCGACGCATCGCCCTGGATGCTGCGGCGGCGCGTCCTCGCGGCGCTGCTGCAGGCCGCCGACGCGCTGCACGCGCGCAGGCCGGGCTGGCGGCTGAAGCTGTTCGACGCCTACCGGCCGCTGCCGGTGCAGGCATTCATGGTCTGGCGGGAGTTCGGCCTCCAGGCCGAACGGGCCGGTCGTTCACTGGCGCCGTGTCGCAACCCGGCCGAACTGGAGGTGCGGGAACCCGAACTCCACGCGGCGCTGGCGGCCACGGTGTTCGAGTTCTGGGGCATCCCCAGCGACGATCCGCGCACCCCACCGCCGCACAGCACCGGCGCGGCCGTCGACCTGACGCTGCAGGACGCAGCGGGGCACGAGGTCGACATGGGCTGCCCAATCGACGAGACGACGGAGCGCGCCTATCCCGACCACTATGCCGGCGCGACCACGCCGGAGCTACATGGCTTTCACGAGCGGCGGACGCTGCTGCACGACGTGATGACCTCGGCCGGGTTCAACCGGCACGCCAACGAGTGGTGGCACTTTTCGCTCGGCGACCAGATGTGGGCGTGGGCGCGGGGCGAGCGCGCGGCCATTTTCGGCCGGGCCCGGTGATCACTCGTCCCGACTGCGCGGCAGGGTGATGTACTCGGCCGCGTGGTGTTCCTCGACGATCACCGCCTCGCCCTCGATCACTTGTCCTCCCGGCGGCCGTTCGCGCAAGGTTCTGCGCAGTTTCCGCGTCTTCCACCAGAAGTAGCCCCAGGCCGCGAGTCCGGCGACGGCGAGGACTGCGAGCAGTACCACCGAGAACATCACGCCCAGGACGAGCAGCGCCGCACCGGCGACCACGCCGAGCAGCTTTCCGAGCGGGCCGGGTTCGTCGGGCCGGTTCATCGGCGATGCCTCAGTCTGCGGGTCATGTCCATTCCTGTCGCATTTGAATCCGGTCGGCGGGAGCCATCCCGGCGGTGCGCAATGATATGCCGATGCCGGTGTCCGCACACTTCGTTCAGTATTCGGAGATACTGCCGTTCTGCCCTGAAACGCGACCTGAGGTGCAACGCTGATCTCCCTCCGCCTCCATTCGCTCCGTGCGAAGCTGATCCTCGCCATCGGCCTGCCACTGCTGGCGATCCATGGCGTCCTGCTGACCCAGGAATACCTGGTCGGCAAGGCCGAGGCGATCGCCGACATGGCGGTATATCTGCGCGAACTGACCCGGCACCGGGCAGCGCGCATCGACGGCGAGTTTTCGGTGCTGGCCCAGGCGGCCCGTTCGTCCGCCTGGCAGCTCGACGGCGTCGCACCCGACGACCAGGCCGCGCTCGACCGGATACTGCAGGGCACGCTGGCACAAAGCGAACTCATCTACGGCTCCGCGATCGCCTTCGACCCCGGACTCCGGCGTGTGGCCCCCTACCTCTATCGCCCCGGCGGCGAAACCTCGCTGCGCCGACTGGACATCGGACGCGATGCCTACGACTACACAAGCTGGGACTGGTTCCGCCTGCCGCGCGAAGCCGGATCGCCGGTATGGGTGGAGCCCTATTTCGACAAGGGCGCCGGCAACGTGCTGATGGTCACTTATGGCGTGCCCCTGTCGCGACAAGGACAGTTCAGGGCAGTGCTGACGGTGGATGTCTCGCTCGAAAGGCTGCGCGCGGACATGTCCCGGGTCGAAGTGCCGAACGGCTTCGTCGCGCTCGCGAGCCGTCGCGGTGTCTTCCTTTCCCACCCGCGGCCGGACATGGTCATGCACGAAAGCGTGGCCGGCGTCGCCGCAAAGCTCGATCTGCCGGAACTGGCGGCTGCCGCAACGGACATGGCGTCGGGCAGGAGCGGCGTGGTGCGGCTGCTCGATCCCAACGACGGCGAGGGCATGAGCTGGCTGGTGTACGCGCCGATCGCGTCCACCGGATGGTCGCTCATGGCCCTGGTCGAGGAAGAAAAGGTGCTGGCCCAGGTCAATCAACGCCTGCAGCGCCAGCTGCTGGTGTCGCTGGCCGGCGCGGTGCTGGTGCTGCTGATACTGCTGCTGACCACGGTGCGCATCACGCGGCCGCTCGTCCGCCTCGGCGAGACCGCGCGGCAGGTGGCCGGCGGAAACCTCGCGGCACGGGCTCAGGACGTCTCCGGCCACGACGAAATCGGCCGGTTCGCGACGGTGTTCAACCGCATGCTCGACGAGCTCGATGCGGCGACCGCGGCCCGCATCCGCGAAGCCGCGGCGCGGCAGGCGGTGGAAAGCGAACTCAAGGTGGCGCTGGAAATCCAGCGATCCCTGCTGCCCCATGTCTTTCCGCCGTTTCCCGACCATTCCGAATTCGAGCTCTACGCGATATGCAACCCGGCCCTGTCCATGAGCGGGGACTTCTACGACTTCTTCCTGCTCGACGAGAACACGCTGGTGCTGCTCATCGCCGACGTCTGCGGCAAGGGCGTGCCGGCGGCGATGTTCATGGCGGTGGCGCGCACCACCCTGCGCAATCTCGGCCGGCCGGGGCTATCGCCGGCCCAGGTGCTCGAGGCCGCCAACCAGGCGCTGGTCGCCGAGAACGAGCAAGGCATGTTCGTGACCCTGTTCCTCGCGCACTACGACCTGGCGAGCGGCGCACTGCGCTATGCCGGCGCCGGCCATCCGCCGCCCTGCCTGGTCCGCAGCGATGGCGAGGTCGCCCGCCTGCCGTCGCATGGCGGCCTGTTCGGCGTGTTCGCGGAAGCGCGCTACGAGATGGGCGAGTCACGCCTGGAACCCGGCGATGCACTCGTCCTGTACACCGACGGTGTCACCGAGGCCCACGATGCCGGCGGGACGCTCTACGGCGAAGCCCGTCTGGCGACACTGCTGCAGGACGCGGCGTCGCAGCCGGCGGAGTCGATCTGCCGCGCGGTGGTCGCCGACGTGGATGCCTATCGCGCGGACGGGCGCCAGGACGACGTCACGCTGCTGGTCCTGCGGCGCACGGCCTGAGCACAGCCTCAGCGCGGCGGCTGGTCCTCCCAGTCGACCCAGTCTACGGCGTACTTTTCGAGATAGCTGTTGACGCCGACGCCGATCGTGGGGAAGAAGGAGTCGTCGCCGAGCCGCGAGAACAGGCCGAAGCGTTTGAGCTTGTCCTTGACCGGGTCCTTCATCTCGGCGAAGCACAGTTCGATCCCGGCCGATTGCAGCAACTCGTCGAGCTCGGCGAGGACATCGGCAGCCGTGACGTCGACGCTGGTCACCGGCTCCGCCGCCACCACGACCCACTTCACCGGCGTCGGCGACGTGGCGATGGCGTCGAGCACCCGGTTGTGGAACAGCTCGGCATTGGCGAAGAACAGGGGCGCGTCCCAGCGGAACAGCACCAACCCCGGAACGAGGCGCGCCTGCGGATAGCGCTTGATGTCGTGGTAGCCCTTGACGCCCTCGGCCCGGCCGAGCACGGCCGAATGCGGCCGCCAGCCGTCCCAGAGGAATTCGATCACGGCGATGATGATGGCCAGGCCGATGCCCGGAATCGCGCCGAGGACGAAGACGCCGATGGTGCAGACGATGGACAGCCAGCACTCCCAGCGCTGGATGCGGTAGATGCGCTTGAGATCCGTGATCTCGATGAGGCCGATCGCCGCCGCGATCACCACCGCCGCCAGGGCGCTGGTCGGCAGATTCTTGAGGAGATCCGGCGCCGCGACGAGCAGCAGGGCGACGGCCAGCGCGCCGACGACCCCCGTCAGCTGCGTCTTGGCGCCCGCCGCCTCGGCCACCGGCGTGCGCGAGGAGCTGCTGCTGATGGGGAAACCCTGGAAGAAGCCGGCCGCGAGATTCGCCGCGCCCAGGCCCACCATCTCCTGGTTGGGGTTCACGTAGGTGCGCGAGCGGGCCGCATAGACGCGCGACAGCACGCTGGTGTCGGCGAAGGCGACCAGCGCCGTGGCGCAACCGCCGAGCAGCACCGGGCCGATGTCTTCCTTCGTGATCCAGGGAATGGCGAAGGCCGGCAGGCCCTGCGGCAGGCTGCCCAACACCTTCACCCCGGCCTGCCCCAGTTCGAATATGCCGACGATCGCCGTGGCGGCGATCACCGCGACGAGCACGCCCGGGACGCGCGGCAGGTTCTTGAAAGTGAATATCAAGGCCAGCGTGGCGGCGCCGACAAGAAGTGTCGCCCAGTGCGTCCGCCCCTCGGCGATCGCCACGCCGATGCCGACGATGCTCTCGATCGGCCCGTCGCTCTTGATCGAGAAACCGAACAACTTCGGCAGCTGGCTGATCAGCACCGTCAGCGCGATGCCGTTCATGTAGCCGTAGCGGATCGGCTTCGACAGCAGTTCGGTGACGAAGCCCAGCCTGACGAGGCCGGCGACGATGCAGATCGTGCCCGAAACGACGGCCATCATGCTGGCCAGCGCGATGGCACGCAGCGGATCGCCGCCGGAGAGAGGCAGCACGACGGCGAGGATCACCGCCGCCAGCGCCGAGTCCGGCCCCAGCACCATGATGCGGCTCGGCCCGAACACCGCATAGGCGAGGAGCGGAACGATGGTGGCGTAGAGGCCGTAGATGCCGGGCACGCCCGAAGCCACCGCATAGGCGATGCCCGCCGGCACCAGCATCGCCGCCAGCACCAGCCCCGCGACGATGTCGTGGCGAAGCCATGCCGCCTCGTAAGCGCGCAGCACCTGCATCCCCGGCACCCAGCGCGACCAGCCGTCGCCGACGCGCTGCGGGCGCGGCACGCGGCCCTGCTCGGGAGGGAGCAGCGGCGAATCCATGCGAACGCCTCCTGTCATTCCGATAGCTGCGGCGAGCATACCACCGCGGTCTGCGCCTGCCATGCCCCGGCAATAAGGCGTTGACATGACAAAACGACGCAACTAAGATTATCGACATGAGAAAAGACTACCGCCGCGCCATTCCCGCCCGCTGGCGCGCCATGTCCAAGGTGTTCACGGCCCTCGGCGACGAGCACCGCCAGCGCATCCTGCTGCTGTTCGAGCCCGGCGAACGACTCAACGTCGGCCAGATCGCCGAGGTCTCCACCCTCACCCGCTCCACCGTCTCCCACCACCTCAAGGTGCTGCGCGAGTCCGGCGTGCTGCGTTCGGAGAAGATCGGCAAGGAAGTGTGGTTCTGGATCGACCGGGACTGGCTGCTCGCGGTTTTCGGCAACGTTATCGAGTACATTTCCGAAACGACGTGATTGGCGTTCGTTTTTTTGAGACACCCGTCGATATAAGTAGTTGCGTGATTATGACGAAAGTTAGAGAGATGCAGCCTGGGAGAAAGTTTTGATGCGTGCCCTGATCCATTTCATCCTGCGCGGACTGGCGTCGATGCTCTTCAGCGTCCGCATCAAGGGCGACCTGCAGGCCCTGTCCGCCCAACGGCTGCTGATCGTCGCCAACCACGAGTCCTTCCTCGACGGCCTGCTGCTCGGCCTCTACCTGCCGGTCGATCCGGTCTTCGTCGTCCATACCGGCATCGCCCGTTCCTGGTACTTCCGCCTGATCCTCTCCCAGGTCGATTATCTGGCGGTCGACCCGACCAGTCCGATGGCCATGAAGAAAGTCATCCGCCTGCTCGAATCGGGCCGCCCCGTCATGATCTTTCCCGAAGGCCGCATCACCGTCACCGGCAGCCTGATGAAGGTGTACGAGGGCCCGGCCTTCGTCGCGGCGAAGACCGCCGCCACCATCGTCCCGGTGCGTCTCGACGGCACCGCCCGCACCTATTTCGCCCGCGTCTCCGGCAAGGCACCGCGCCGGCTGTTCCCCCGAATCACCATCACCGTCCTGCCGCCGACGCGCATCGACATGCCGACAGCCGCGACCGCCAAGCAGCGCCGCCGATTGGCCGGCGAGGCCATGCGCCGCCTGATGCAGGACATGCTGTTCACCTCGCGGCCGCAGCAGACCCTCTACTCGGCGCTGTGCGATGCAGTCGAGATCCACGGCCGCGGCCACCGGCTGGTCGAGGACATGAAGCAGATCGAGTACAGCTACCAGGACCTGCTGAAAATGGCGCTGATGCTCACGCGCCTGATCCTGCGCGCGGCGCCGGAAGTGAAATCCGGCGAGCGCATCGGCCTGCTGCTGCCCAACCTCGCGCCGACGCTGGCCCTGGTCTTCGGCCTCTCGGCCCGCCGCCGCGTGCCCGCCATGCTCAACTACACCGCCGGCACCGAGGGCATGCAGGCGGCCTGCACCGCCGCCACCGTCAAGGTCATCGTCACTTCGCGCGGCTTCGTCGAGCAGGCGAAGCTGGCCGACAAGCTCGCCGGCCTCAAGGGGGTCCGCCTCGTCTACCTCGAGGACCTGCGGGAAGCCGTGACGCTGGCCGACAAGCTCTGGCTCATGGGCTACGCCCTCTGGTTCCCGCGCGCCTTCGAAGCGCCGACCTCGCCCGAGGACGCCGCGGTGGTGCTGTTCACCTCCGGCTCCGAGGGCAAGCCCAAGGGCGTGGTGCTGCCGCACCGCGCGCTGCTCGCCAACATCGCCCAGGTGCGCGCGGTCATCGACTTCTCGCCCGACGACAAGGTGCTGAACGCCCTGCCGATCTTCCATTCCTTCGGCCTCACCGCCGGCTCGCTGCTGCCCGTGCTGAACGGCGCAAGTCTCTTCCTCTATCCCTCGCCGCTGCATTACCGCGTGATTCCCGAGCTGGCCTACGACCGCGGCTGCACCGTGCTGTTCGGCACCAGCACCTTCCTCGCCAACTACGGCAAGTTCGCCCACCCCTACGATTTCTTCCGCCTGCGCTACGTCATCGCCGGGGCCGAGAAGCTGGCCGAGCCCGTGCGCAACCTCTGGTTCGAGAAATTCGGCCAGCGCATCTTCGAAGGCTACGGCGCCACCGAGACCGCGCCGGTGCTGGCGGTGAACACGCCCATGGCCTACCGCACGGGCACGGTCGGCCAGTTCCTTCCCGGCATCGAGCCGCGCCTGGTGCCGGTTCCCGGCATAGAACGCGGCGGCCTGCTGCACGTGCGCGGCCCCAACCTCATGGCCGGCTATCTCAAGTTCGAGCAGCCCGGCGTGCTGCAGCCGCCCTCATCGAGCGAGGGCGAAGGCTGGTACGAGACCGGCGACATCGTCGATATCGACGCCGACGGCTTCGTCCGCATCGTCGGCCGCGTCAAGCGCTTCGCCAAGGTCGCCGGCGAGATGGTCAGCCTCGAGTCGGTGGAAAAGCTCGCCGCCGCGGCCTCGCCCGACAAACCGCATGCCGCCTCGAGCCAGCCCGACGCCGCCAAGGGCGAGGCGCTTGTCCTGTTCTCGACCGACGCGGCGCTGGTGCGCGAGATGCTGCAACACAAGGCGCGCGAACTCGGCTATCCGGAACTGGCGGTGCCGCGCAAGATCGTCTTCCTCGAGGCGCTGCCGCTGCTGGGCACGGGCAAGATCGATTACGTGACGCTCAAGCGTCTGGCCGAAAGCGCCTGATGGCCATCGATCGCAAGCGCCGCCTGCTGCTCGCCAGCCTCGGCGCCGGCGCGCTCGCCGCCGGCCTCTACTCGGCCGCCCGCGCCGTGCCGCGGGTGTGGAACCCCTGCCATGCCAGCCTGCCGCCGGAGCTCGCCGACCACCCGCTGGTCCGCGCCGCCTGGGACGGCATCGATCCCGCCCGCGTCTGGGACTGCCACGCCCACATCGCCGGCACCGGCGACTCCGGCAGCGGCATCGTCGTCGCCGAGGAAATGAACAGCCTGCTGCATCCGGTGCAGTTCGCCCAGCGCCTGTTCTACCTCAATGCCGGCTGCGCCCACGACGCCCCCGGCCGCGTGGACCAGAGCTACGTCGAGCGCATGCACAACCTGCTCGAAGGCATGCGCCCCGGCGTCAAGCTCATGCTGTTCGCCTTCGACCGCGCCCACGACGAGGCCGGCACCGCGCTGCCCGAGCGCAGCGCCTTCTACGTGCCCAACGACTACACCCGCGACCTCGCGCGCAAGTATCCGCAGCGTTTCGAGTGGGTCGCCTCCATCCATCCCCATCGCCCCGACGCCGTTGCCGCCCTCGAGCGCGCCAAGGCCGAGGGCGCGCGGGCGGTGAAGTGGCTGCCGCCGGCGATGGGCATCGATCCGGCATCGCCGCGCTGCGATGCGTTCTACCGCACGATGGCAAAACTCGACCTGCCGCTGATCAGCCACGCCGGCGAGGAGAAGGCCGTGCATGGCGCCGGCCGGCCCGAGTTCGGCAACCCGCTCAAGCTGCGCCGCGCGCTCGACATCGGCGTGCGCGTGGTGCTCGCCCACTGCGCCTCCATCGGCGAGGATGCCGACCTTGACCGCGGCGGCAAGCGCGTGGCGAGCCTCGAACTGTTCTCGCGCATGATGGCCGATGCCTCGCATCGCGGCCGCCTGTTCGCCGACATCTCCGCCATCACCCAGCGCAACCGTCCGCTCGAAGTGGTGCGTACCATCGTCGAGCACGACGACTGGCACGGGCGCCTGCTCAACGGCTCCGACTACCCGCTGCCGGGCGTGATGCCGCTGTTCGCACCGGCCGAGTTCGCCCGCGCCGGCATGCTGTCCGACGAGGTCGTGCCCGTGCTCGACGAACTCCACGGCCACAACCCGCTGCTGTTCGACTTCGTGCTCAAGCGCCACCTCAAGGCCGGCGGCCGCAGCCTGCCCGTCGGCATTTTCGAAACCCGTCGTTTCTTCGCCCCGGAACTCGCATGAGCTCCCAGACCCGCCTCCTCCGCGCCCGCCGCTTCCTGCCCCTCTTCGTCACCCAGTTCCTCGGCGCACTCAACGACAACGTGCTGAAGAACGCCATGGTGGTGCTGCTCACCTTCCAGGCCGCGAGCTGGACAGCGCTGAAGCCCGAGGTGTTGGCCAACCTTGCGGCCGGCATATTCATCCTGCCCTTCTTCCTCTTCTCGGCGACGGCGGGCCAGATCGCCGACAAGTACGACAAGGCCGTGCTCACGCGCCTGGTGAAGCTGCTCGAGATCGGCATCGTGCTCGTCGCCGGAGCGGGCTTCGTGCTCCACAGCCTCGAGGTGCTGCTCGCGTCGCTGTTCCTGCTCGGCCTGCACTCGACGCTGTTCGGCCCCATCAAGTACGCGATCCTGCCGCAGCACCTCGGGGAAAAGGAACTGGTCGGCGGCAACGCGCTGATCGAGGCCGGCACCTTCGTCGCCATCCTCATCGGCACCCTGCTCGGCGGCCTGCTCGCCGGCGACCTCGGCGGATCGGGTGCCATCACCCTGGTCGGACTCGTCTTCGCCGTCGCCGGCTATCTCGCCAGCCGCGGCATTCCGCAGGCGCCGCCACCGGCGCCCGAGCTGAAGGTCAACCTGAACCCGATAGTCGAAACCTGGCGCAACATCGCCTTCTCCCGCGAGAACCGCTCGGTCTTCCTCTCGATCATGGGCATCTCCTGGTTCTGGCTCTACGGCGCCATGTTCCTCGCCCAGTTCCCGGCCTACACCAAGAACGTGCTGGGCGGCTCGGAGACCGCCGTGACGCTGCTGCTCGCCACCTTCACGCTCGGCATCGGCGTCGGCTCGATGCTGTGCGAGCGCCTGTCGGCCGAACGCGTCGAGCTCGGCCTCGTCCCCTTCGGCTCCATCGGCCTCACGCTGTTCGGCCTCGACCTCGCCTTCGCCTCCCCCGCCGGGCCTGCCGGCAGCGACGCGCTCGGCGCGCTGGCCCTGCTCGAGCAGGCGGCGACTTGGCGCATCCTCGCCGACCTCGCGCTGCTCGGCATCTTCGGCGGCTTCTTCATCGTTCCGCTCTACGCTTTGGTGCAGCAGCGCTCGGCCGCGGCCCACCGCGCCCGCGTGATCGCCGCCAACAACATCTTCAACGCGCTGTTCATGGTGGTCGGCGCGCTCGCCGCCGCGGCCATGCTCGGCAACGGCCTGTCGATCCCCGCCCTGTTCGGCGTCGCCGCGCTGTGCAACGCCGCCGTCGCCGTGTTCATCTACGGACTGGTACCCGAGTTCCTGCAGCGCTTCGTCGTCTGGCTGCTGATCCACAGCGCCTATCGCCTGCGCGCCACGGGCCTCGAGCAGGTGCCGCACGACGGCGCCGCCGTGCTCGTCTGCGAGCGGGCCGACGCCATCGACGCGTTGCTGCTGATGGCGGCCTGCCGCCGCCCGATACGCTTCGTCATCGATCGCCGGCTCTCCCACGGCCCGCTGCTGCGCTTCGTCTTCGGCGAGTGTCGCGCGATCTACTACGATGGCGCCGTGCCGCCAGCGCCGACTTTTTCAGAAATTGATGCCGCGCTCGCAGCTGGAGAATTGGTGGGCCTGCTGGCGCCGCATGCCCTGAGCGACGCAGCAAGCGCAGCCCCGCGCCTGCCAGTGACGCTGACCCCGCGCGGCGGATTGTTCTCGCGCATCGATCTCGCCGTCGGCGCACCGGCGAACTGAGGAGGGACGACACCATGTGGATCGTCGGAGCATTGATCGGAGCATTCGTCGGTGCCGCCATCGGCCACGGCCTCTGGGCGCTGGGCGCCGTCATCGGCGGCATCGTCGGCCTCTGGCTGAACCAGCGTCAACCGAAGCCCGCACCCGAAGCGACAATCCACGAGCGCCTGCGGCACGTCGAAAACGAGGTCGCCGCACTGCGCGAAGAAGTCGCCGCGCTGCGCGCGGGCCGCGCGCCCGAGGCAGCCGATGTCGCGAGCGAAGCGATGCCGCTGCCGGCCACGGCCGCCGCGCCGGCCGCCACGGACAAGGACGACTGGAACCTCGTCGTCGTGCCCGCCGTCGACGAGAAGCCGGCTGCTCCGGAAGCCGTGGAGGAACTGCCCGTCGCGCCGCCCCCCGAGCCCTTCCGCTCCCCCGTCGAGATGCCGGAGTGGCTGGCCAAAATCTGGGCCGGAAACCCGTTGGCCAAGATCGGCATCATCCTGCTCTTCTTCGGCGTCGCCTCGGGCCTCAAGCTCGCCGCCGAATACGGCCTGATGCCGGTGCCGCTGCGCCTGTTCGTCGCCGCCGCGGCCGGCGTCGCGCTGATCGTCTTCGGCGTCGCCAAGGTGCGCGACGAAACACATCGCACCTTCGGCCTCGCCATCCAGGGCGGCGGCTTCGCCCTGCTCTACCTCGTCGGCTACTTCATGCTCGAACGCTACGCCATGATCGGCCAGGGGCCGGCCTTCGGCCTGTTCGCCGTGCTCGGCGTGGCCTGCGTCTTCCTCGCGGCGAAGCAGGACGGCCCGGCGCTCGCCGTGCTCGGCCTCTCCGGCGCCTTCCTCGCCCCGGTGCTCGCCGGCGGCCGCGCCGACAGCCCGCTGCCCCTGTTCTCCTACTTCGCCCTGCTCAACGTCTTCATCCTGGTCGTGGACTGGTTCAAGTCCTGGCGGGTGCTCAACATCGCCGGCTTCTTCTTCACCCTCGCGGTCGGCATGGCCTGGGCCATCGACGGCTACGAGGAACGCCACTACCTGGTCACGCAGATCTTCGTCGTCATCTTCCTCGTCGCCTATTCGGCGATGCCCGCGGCCACCGCGCTGCTGCGCGCGCCGGGCCTGGCCGGCTGGCGCGACGGCATGCTGCTGTTCGGCACGCCGCTGATCGGCGCCTTCCTGCAGGCGCGGCTGATGGAGGGCACGGAATACGGACTGGCGTGGAGCGCGCTGATCGGCTCGCTCTGGTACTTCGCCCTCTGGGCCCTGATGTTCCGCCGCTCCGAGCCGGAGATCCGCATCGTCGAGCGCAGCCACCTCGGCATCGCCATCGCGCTGCTCACCGTCTCGGTGCCGCTGGCCTTCGGCGCCCAAGTCACCTCCGCCTTCTGGGCCGCGGAAGGCACGGCCGTGCTGTGGTTCGGCGTCCATACGCGGCGCAAGCTGGCGCAAGGCACCGGGCTGGCGATGCAGTTCGCCGCCGGCGTCGCGCTGCTGCTCGGCTGGCACAACCTCGGCCATCGCCTGCCCGTCACCAACGACGCGGTGCTCGGCGCCCTCATCCTCACCTTCGCCGGCCTCGTCGCCGCCCGCCTGCTGCGCTCGCTCGAAGCGGACCCGACCGACAGGAAGGACAACCGCGTTCCGCCCGCCCTGCCCTTCGTCTGGTCCATGCTCTGGTGGCTCGGCGCCGGCCTCGGCGAGATCGAGCGCTTCGCAGCGCACTCCCTGCACGCGCCTTACGGCCTGCTCTATGTCGCTGCCACCGTCATCGGCCTCGAGGAACTGGCGCGGCTGTGGTCGTGGCCGCAGGTGCGGACGGCGGCGATCCTGCTGCTGGCCGGCATGTGGGTCGCCGCCGCGATGACCATCGACCGGGCCGGCCACCCGCTCGCCGGCTTCATGGCCCTGGCGTTGCCGCTCGCGTTCGTCCTCCATTACCTGCTGCTGGCCGCGCACGAACGAACCGGCACGGCGAGCCTGCAGACCGTGCGCCATCTCGGCGCCTGGTGGCTGCTGCTGGTCGTGCTGCCGGCGGAACTGTCATGGCAGGCACAGCAGCTCGCCCCCGGCGTCAAGCTGTGGCCGTTCATGGCCTGGGCGCTGACGCTCGCCGCCGGCATCGCACTGCCCGGCCTGGGTGTTCGCCGCGGCATCTGGCCCTTCGCGGCCGACCAGGGCGGCTACGTGCCGATCGGCATCGCGCCGCCGACGCTGGGGCTCGTGATCCTTCTGGCGTGGGCGAACCTGCATCTCGCCGGCGCCAGCGGCCTCGGCATGCCCTACGTTCCCGTGCTCAACTTCTTCGATGCCACGCAGCTCGCCGGCATCGGCGCCCTGCTGCTCCTCTCCCGCGCGGTGGACGAGCAGCTGCGACCTGCGCTGCGCGCCCTCGCGGCGGCCCTGGCCTTCCTCTGGCTCTCGGCCCTCGCCGGCCGCATCGCCCACCACTGGGGCGGCGTGCCCTTCGACATGCACGCGCTCATGCGTTCGACGCTGTTCCAGGCCATCCTCACCATCTTCTGGACCGTCACCGCCATCGGCACCATGATCCACGCCTCGCGCCGCAGCCTGCGCGAACTCTGGTTCGGCGGCTTCGGCCTGCTCGGCATCGTCGGCGCCAAGCTGCTGCTGTTCGACGCCACCGGCCGCGGCACCGTCACCTGGACCGCGACACTGATCGGCGTCGCGCTGCTGGTGCTCGCGGCGAGCTACTTCGCGCCGCTGCCGCCGAAGGACGTGCGGGATGCGGCGCCGTAGCCCCCCTGCCGTCACCCTTGTGCGGGCAGAAGCGCTCGTCCACGAGCCATTCCGGGACGGCCACCGCTATGTCATGCGGATTGCCGATGCGTCGGATCGAATGCATACTTCGAACGACGACAGGCGATGTCAGGAATTTCTCGACATGACGCGAAGTTTTCCGTCATGACGCATTTTTTTCGTCATTTAGGCAGGCTATTTAACGTTGGGCTCCATAAATCCATGATCGCTCGCTATTCAAACTTCCCAGCTAAATCCACATGCGCTTAAGCATCCGCAGGCACGCAAAACGAGTAAGCCATGTTTAGTTGGGGCGTAACGCTAATGGTCGTGGGCGGCTTATCGTTTGTTCTTCCGATATTTGGGCGGCAATTTATTGTTGTTTCCGCGCTGGGCCTTACCGGGATGGGTTCAGCCGTGGCCGGGATCATTTTGTTTGCGATCGGAATCTTGCTATTCAACGCAGCGAAAAAGAGGGAGCTACTAGAACATCCCGCTCCTCGCGCGCCGGATTTCGACGTACACCAGCCAATGCCCGCGTCGTCTAGTAAAACGAGTGGATCAATCAATGACGCGAGCCCCCAGCTTGCCCAACGTAGTGCACCTAGTTTCAAGATGGGCAGCGGAGAATGTCTTGATCCGTACTCATTTGGGGTGCTCGCCGTAAAGACCGGGATTGAAGACTCTCAGCAAGCAGTTGACGAAATGATCGGCACGGGTGAATTGCCAGGACAACAATCGATCCGTTCAAAAAAGGGCGCAGTTCAACTGCATTTATTGGCTTTAATCGTAGGAGTGCTTTACGTTTGTGCCAACAAACTCTGTTCGTCCAATAAGCAAGTTCTCACAGAAGTTGGTAGCGGTCTCAGCGACGGATTTACAGCACTGTTTGCCGACGAAAACGGCAAGCTGTCAAACCCCAACAATTCCCGATCTCTTTACGGACTATTCCAAGATTATGCGGGCTCACTTGCAAACGAACTCAATAACATTGACCCCGAAACACTTGGCTCCAATCCTTTTGATATGGGTGCTACCGCACGACTAGTTGTCGAAAATATCGGTGGCCAATGCGACATACAGGCTATTTTGGCTGACAGTCCGCTGGAGCGGGTTATGCTCGAGAAAGTAGCCGCAACATATGGCGTATCGCTTCTAATCAGGCTGTTACTTGCAAAACAAATAGGCTATTCGCACTAATGCCGTCAAGCTCTTGCCTCGTGTGGCCCAACCCGGCGGTCGACCCCGTTCGCTTCGCTCTCTGGACGCTGCGCGATAAAGCCGCGCAGCGCCGGTCACCTTGAACGTTGAGCCTCATACACGCAATGAAAGCTCTCGCCACTTCCGACATTGATCCTCGCGTGCTCAGGTCACTGCGCGATGAGCTTTCTCCAGACCTTGAGCTTGTGCTTGACGAGCATTCGATCTCACTCAAGTCGGTTGAGCCGCCTTCGTGGGTTCAGTTCTTTGCTGAAGGGCCGTGGTGGTTAAAGACACTCGGTGCGTATGTTGCGCTCTATGTTGCAGAGATTGTTAAGGAAGCCGGAAAACAAACATGGAAGAGCCGAGCAAAGATCGTCCATGCTTCGGTTACTGCCGGAGACAAGGTTTTAAAGCTTGCTAGAGCGCTCGCTAAGCTGCGGGAATCTCTTCCCGCGCACTCAAAACTTGTTCTTGGCCTACCCGTACCGGATGACTACTTTGGCATTCGGTACGACCTCGTCGCACGCGACGAGGATCTGATGGCCTCGGAGATTGCTCTGTTCGTGAGCTACATCCCGCAAGTCGAACAGTTGGTCGAGTCTGAAGGTTTGCGGAATGGAAACGTGACTGGCCCTCTTATGCTATTGGTTCGTGACGACCTAGCTCTCAAGGTCACATGGATGAACCGAAAGACACTTACCGTCGAAGAACGAACCCTTTGTCTTACCAATGAGGCCCAACCTACCGTTGCAGGGGACGCCTCGCCTATTGGCGGCGGGTCCCTGAATTAGCACGTTTCGCTTCAGATTCATGAGCCATCTCGCCACGATGTTCGCCGGAATCACGCTCGGAGCATTCGGCTGGGGCATATCGCACTGGGTGTCAGGCCAGTTCGAGCCCCTCGACAGCGGTGCCGGGTTTCTTGCCACGCAAATCGTCCTGGCGCCGGCTGCTGCGATAGCGGGATACCGCAAGGGCATTGCCGCTTCGTTCGTTCTGGTCGTCGGCGGATACATCGGCTTGAATGGCTATGCCTATGTGTTTGGCGGTTCCGAGTCCCGCGTCTGGGCGATGCGCGGCGCTATTTCGACCCTCTTGCTGATCATCGTCCCCGCGGTTGCCGGCCTGCTCGGCGGCGTGGCGAAGCGCCTTGTTACCCGGTTTCGCCGCGGAAATGAGACGCCGAGCTAGGCACATGTCTATTCCCTGCCCCCACGACGCCCGCCCGCTGACCATCGAGGAAGCGGAGGGCCACATCGGCCACTTGTGCGAGACCTGCGGCGGCCTCTGGCTGCCGCGCCAGTACATCGAGTCGCTCGCCCACCTGCGCAATTTCTCGGCAAAGCCCTTTTACGCGGCCATCCTCGAGCGGCCCAAGTTCCGTTCCACCATCGGCTGCCCGGCCGGCTGCGGCACGCTCCAGCGCAAGAGCGTGAAGGGCATCGACCTCGACTTCTGCCCGGGCTGCCACGGCATCTGGTTCGACCGCGGCGAGGTCGCGGCGATGCTCAAGGACTATCCGCATACAGCGAACGGCGGCGGCAGCAGCGGCGGCGACGCCGGTGACGTCGTCGATTTCGTGCTGTCCGTGCTCGACATCTTCAATTAGCCGTTCGCCCTTCCCGACAGGTGACCACCATGATGCGTCTGCCGATCCTCTTCGCCCTCGCCCTCCACGCCGGCCTCGCCGTCGCCGCCACCGTGCAGCAGTTCCAGCCGCAGGGCCGCATCGACCAGCAGACGCGGGCGACGGTGCTGTTCAGCACGCCGATGGTCGAGCTGGGCGCGACCACGGCGCCGGCGCCCTTCACGGTCAATTGCGGCCAGATCAGGGGCGAGGGGCGCTGGGTCGATCCGCGCACCTGGGCCTGGCAGCTCAACCAGCCGCTGGCCGCCGGCGAGCGCTGCGAGTTCCTGCTGCGTTCCGGCCAGGTCGCACTCAACGGCGAGGCGGTGACGGGCAAGGGCCGCTTCGAGTTCTTCGCCGCCGGCCCCTGGCCGCGGTCCATCCAGCCGCGGCCAGGCGGCGCGGTGGACGAGGAGCAGGCCTTCATCATCAACGGCGGCGGGGCGATAAAGCCGGCGTCGGCAGAGAAGGACATCTGGTGCGAGGCCGACGGCGTGGGCAACCGCATCGGCGTGCGCCTGCTGCCGGAGGCGCAGCGCCGCGAAATCCTCTCCCACGTCCATGGCAACTTCGGCCCGGAGCCGCTGGTGCTCGCCTGTGCCGAGCGCCTGCCGCCGGGCGCGAAGATGAAGCTGGTGTGGGGCAAGGGGGTCGAAGCCGCCAACGGGGCCAAATCCGAGAAGGAGGAGAGCTTCGTCTATACGGTGCGCGAGCCCTTCCGCGCCAAGCTCAGCTGCGAACGCGAGAAGGCCGGCGCGCCCTGCTCGCCGCTGTCGGCCATCAACGTCGAGTTCACCGCGTTCACCGACGCCAAGCTGCTGCAAAAGATCCGCCTGGTGACGCCCGAAGGCGCGCGCAGCCCCAAGGACCCCGAGCGCGACAGCAGCCGGCGCGAGACGACGGCGCGTGCCGTCGCCTTCCCCGGCCCCTTCCCGCAGAACGCAGAGCTGCGCCTGGAACTGCCCGCCGGCATCAAGGACGACGCCGGCCGCACGCTCGAGAACGCGGCGAGCTTCCCGCTGAAGTTCCGCACCGGCGCGCTGCCGCCGCTGGCCAAGTTCCCCGGCAGCTTCGGCATCGTCGAGCTCAAGGAAGGCGGGCTGCTGCCGGTGACGCTGCGCAACGTCGAGGCCAAGCTGCCTACCAGCAGCCTCAGGCTGCCGGGCAGCCACAGCCTCGCCGACAAGCGCTTGACCGAGGACGGCGACGTCATCGCCGCGATGGAGGCGCTGGCGCGCTTCGAGCGCCAGACGCGCAAGGTCAAGCTCGAACGCAACGGCAAGGTGGAAGACGCCATCGACCCGCACTACGCCCGCGAGCTGCCCTTCCTCGCCGGGCAGGCCAACGTCAACCGCCAGGAACTGCCCAAGCCCGGCGGCAGCGCCGAGTTCGAGGTGGTGGGCATCCCGCTGGCCAAGCCCGGCTACCACATCGTCGAGATCGAGAGCCGCTTGCTCGGCGCCGCGCTGCTCGCCAAGCCCGCGCCGATGTACGTGCGCAGCGCGGTGCTGGTCACCAACATGGCGGTGCATCTCAAGCTCGGCCGCGACAACGCGCTGGTCTGGGTGACGGCGCTGGACAGCGGCAATCCGGTCGGCAATGCCGAGGTGCGCATCTCGACCTGCGACGGCAAGCCGCAGTGGAGCGGCAAGACCGACGCCCAGGGCCGCGCGCTCATCGACAAGCCGATCAAGGCCGCGTACTGCAAGGAGAGCAACTTCGTCTTCGCCAGCGCGCGCCTCAATGATGACTACAGCTTCGTGCGCTCCGACTGGAACGAGGGCATCGAGCCCTGGCGCTTCGGCGTCGAGACCTGGGGCGAGCGCAGCGAGATGAAGATCCACGCCATCCTCGACCGCTCGCTGTTCCGCGCCGGGCAGACGGTGTCGATGAAGCACGTCGCGCGCGCACGCGGCAGCAGGGGCTTCGCCTTCCCCGACGCGGCCGCCCTGCCCAAGCGCCTGACCATCCGCCATACGGAGACCGGCACGGAGTTCTCCCAGCCGCTCGAATGGGACATGCAGGGCAGCGCGATCAGCCAGTGGAAGATCCCCGACTCGGCCAAGCGCGGCACTTACGAGATCGCCTATTCAGGCGGCCGGGGCGGCATGAGCAGCGGCGGCGAGTTCCGCGTCAGCGACTTCCGCCTGCCGGTGTTCACGGGCAGCGTGCAGGGCGTGCCGCCGCGGCAGGTGGCGCCGACGAAGGTGCCGCTGACGCTGGGCCTGTCCTTCCTCAACGGCGGCGCCGCCAAGGGCGCGGCGGTCGACGTCTCGGCCACGCTGCGCCCGCGCTGGCCGACCTATCCGCGCTACGAGCGCTACAGCTTCGGCCTCGGCTTCGACCGCGAGACGCTGTCCGCCTTCGGCGTCGACGAGGGCCGCGAGGACGAGCACCTGGTGCTCGACAAGCAGGCGGTGACGCTCGACCGCGCCGGCGCCGGCAAGCTCGAGGTGACGCTGCCGGCCAAGCCCAAGGGGCCGAGCGAGCTCTACGCCGAGATGCGCTTCTCCGATCCCAACGGCGAGATCCAGACCATACGCGGCAGCGTCGAGCTGTGGCCCGCCGCGGTGGTACTCGGCATGCGCGTGGCCGACTGGGCCGCGAGTCGCAAGGACGGCACCCACGCCGAGATCGTCGCGCTCGACACCAACGGCAAGCCGCTCGCCGACCAAGCGGTCACCGTCAAGGCGCAGCGGCGCATCGACTATTCGCACCGGCGACGCATCGTCGGCGGCTTCTACGCCTACGAACACCACCACGAATACAAGGACCTCGGCGAGGTCTGCAGCGGCCGCACCGACAGCCGCGGCCTGTTCTTCTGCGAGCCAAGCGGAAAAGCGGTCGCCGACCCCGGCTCGATCTACCTGCTGGCCGAAACGCGCGACGGCCAGGGCAACGCCGCGCGCAGCGGCAGCAGCTACTGGATCACCGGCGGCGGCGACCTCTGGTTCACCGCCGGCAACCAGGACCGCATCGACGTCATCCCGGAGAAGCGCGAATACAAGGCCGGCGAGACCGCGCGCTTCCAGGTGCGCACGCCCTTCCGCGAGGCGACCGCGCTGATCTCGGTCGAGGCCGGCGGCGTGATCGAGACCTTCGTGCGGCCGCTGTCGCGCTTCAAGCCGGTGGTCGAACTGCCGGTCAAGGGCGAATGGGCGCCCAACGTCTTCGTCTCGGTGCTCGCGGTGCGCGGTCGCGTCGAGCCGCTCAAGTGGTACTCCTTCTTCCAGTGGGGCTGGCGCGAGCCGTCGAGCTGGTTCAAGGAATGGTGGGCGCCGCTCAAACCGACCGCGATGGTCGATCTGGCCAAGCCGGCCTACCGCATCGGCCTCGGCGAGATCGGCGTCGGTACCGAGGCCTTCCGCCTCAAGGTGGACGTCGCGACCGAGCGCAAGGACTACCGCCCGCGCGAGGAAGCCACGGTGAAGCTCAAGGTGACGACGGCCGAGGGAAAGCCCGCGCCCGCCGGCACCGAAGTGGCCTTCGCCGCCGTCGACCAGGCGCTGCTCGAACTGCGCCCCAACGACAGCTGGAACCTGCTCGAAGCGCTGCTGCAGAAGCGCGCCTACGAAGTGGAGACAGCGACCGCGCAGTCGCAGGTGATCGGCAAGCGCCACTTCGGCAAGAAGGCGCTGCCGCCGGGCGGCGGCGGCGGACGCGCGCCGGCGCGCGAGCTCTTCGACACGCTGCTGAGCTGGAACCCGCGCGTAAAAGTCGGCGCTGACGGTACGGCGACGATCAAGGTGCCGATGAACGACTCGCTCACCGAGTTCAAGCTCGTCGGTGTCGCGACTTCAGGAACCAGCCTGTTCGGCACCGGCTCGGCCGCGGTGCGCACGAAGCAGGACCTGCAGATGATCTCGGGCCTGCCGCCGCTGGTGCGGGAGAAGGACACGTTCACGGGGCTGCTCACGCTGAGGAACGGCACCGCGCGTGCGATGAACGTCGCGGTCGCCGCCAAACTCGGCGGCAAGCCGCTGGACAAGCGCACGGTCAAGCTCGAGCCCGAGGGTGCGGCCGAGTTGCGCTGGGACGGCCAGGCGCCCGAGGACGTGAAGCAACTCGTCTGGGAATTCGAGGCGAACGAAGAAGGCGGCGGAAGCGCGAAGGACAGGCTGAAAATCGTGCAGGAGGTCGCGCCGGCCGTGCCGGTGACGGTGCAGCAGGCGACCTTCGTCCGCGTCGAGGGCAAGTACGACGTCGCCTCGGCGCTGCCCGCCGGCGCGCTGCCGGGCAAGGGCGGCATCGAGATCGGCCTGTCGCCGAAGCTGTCGACGCCGCCACCGGAACTGAAGCGCTTCTTCGAGACCTACCCCTTCATCTGCCTCGAGCAGAAGGCCTCGATCGCCGCCGGCCTGCGCGATGCGAAACGCTGGCAGGAGATCGCCGACGGCCTGCCGGGCTATCTCGACGGCAACGGCCTGGCGCGCTACTTCCCCGGCGACGGACCGGGCAGCGTGGTGCTGACCGCCTACTTGCTCGACCTCGCGGCGCTCTCGGGCCTGGCGCTGCCCGAGGACGCGAGGAACCGCATGCTGCAGGGCCTCACCGCCTTCGCCGAGGGACGCATCAAGCCCACGCACTGGTCGCCGCTCAACGATCCGAGCAACGACCTCACGGTGCGCAAGCTGTTCGCGCTGCAGGCGCTGACGCGGCAGAACGTGCCCACTAGTGGATTGGCCGGGCCGACGCGCATCGCCGCCGCGCTCGACGTCGAGCCGATGCGCCTGCCCACCGCCGCCCTGATCGACTGGTACCTGGTCGCGAAGCGCCTGCCCGAACTGCCGCAACGCACGGCACGCCTCGCCGCGGCCGAGCAGGAGCTGCGCAACCGCCTCGCCTACACCGGCGGGCGGCTGAGCTTCACCACCGAGCGCTCCGACTACTGGTGGTGGATGATGATCAGCGGCGACTCCAACGCCTTCCGCCTGATCGAGGCCGTGATGGACGAGCCGGCCTGGAAGGAGGACCTGCCGCGGCTGGTGCGCGGCGCGATCGAGCGCCAGGCCCACGGCCGCTGGTTCACCACCACGGCCAATGCCTGGGCCGCGCTGGTGCTCGACCGGTTCGGCCGCAAGTTCGAACGCGAGACCGTGACCGGCACGACCCGCGCGAGCCTCGGCAAGGCCAGTGCCGAGCTGAAATGGAAAGCGGGCCAGAACGAGGGCGAGCTTGCGCCGCTGTCCCTTCCCTGGCCGCCGGCGAACGACAGGCTCTACATCCAGCACGAGGGCAGCGGCAAGCCTTGGGCCTCGGTGCAGGTGCTCGCCGCAATTCCGGCGGGCGCGCCGCGCGCCTTCGGCTACCGCGTCACGCGCAGCGTCGCGCCGCTGCAGGAGAAGACGGCGGGCAAGGTCAGCCGCGGCGACCTGTGGCGCGTCACGGTGCGCGTCGAGGCCGAGCAGGACATGACGTGGGTGGTCGTCTCCGACCCGATCCCGGCCGGCGCGCGCATCATGGGGGACGGCGACGGCCGCGACTCGCACATCGCCACCATGGATGAAAACCGCTTGGCGCGCCGCGTCTGGCCGACCTTCGTCGAGCGCACCTTCGGCTTCTTCCGCGCCTACTACGAGGTCGTGCCCAAGGGGCCGTTCCAGATCGACTACACCGTGCGCATCAACAACGCCGGCGAGTTCAGCCTGCCGCCGACGCGCGTCGAGGCGATGTATGCACCCGACGTATTCGGCGAGACGCCCAACGCGAAGTTGGTGGTGGGCGAATGATGCGACGGGCGCTGGCGACGATTGCCCTGGCGACACTCACCGTGGCGCCAGGGCCGAGTTTTGCGCTGCCGAGCCATGCCGAGGTCAAGGCTGCCTACGTGTCATCCGAGGCGACGCTGCTCGCGCGCGACGGCCGTCCGCTGCAGAGCCTGCGGGTCGATCCAACGGTGCGCCGCTTCGCCTGGACGCCCTTGCACGAGATCTCGCCCGCGCTGCTGCGCGCGGTGGTGCTGTCGGAGGACAAGCGTTTCTTCGAGCACGGCGGCGTCGACTGGCAGGCGGCCGGCAGTGCGGCCTGGAGCAATCTCGGCGGCGAGCGCGTGCGCGGCGCCAGTACGCTCTCCATGCAGCTCGCCGGCCTCATCGACGAGGATGCGCGGCGCCGCGGCCGCCGCAGCCTGTTCGAGAAGGTCACGCAGGCAAGCGTCGCGTTGCGCCTCGACGGCCAGTGGAGCAAGCGCCAGATCCTCGAGACTTATCTCAACCTCGCGGCCTTCCGCGGCGAGTTGCAGGGCGTGGGCGCGATGAGCCGCACGCTGTTCGGCAAGTGGCCCGACGGCCTCGACGAGCGCGAGGCGGCGCTGGCCGCGGCCCTGCTGCGCGCACCCAATGCCCCAGCCTCGAAGGTGGCGCAGCGCGCCTGCGCCATCCTCAAGGAAATGCAGCGGCCGGGCGAATGTGCGGGCCTCGACGGCTACGCGGCCAGCACCCTGGCGGGTGCCCTGCGCCAGGGCGCCGAAACACCCGCGCTCGCGCCACATCTCGCGCGCAGGCTGCTCAATCGCCCGGGCCAGACGGTCAGAAGCACGCTCGACGCCGAATTGCAGCGCTTCGCCGGCGAGGCCTTGCACCGGCACCTCTCGGCGCTGGCGCAGCAGAACGCCGAGGACGGCGCGGTGGTGGCGATCGACAACGCCAGCGGCGAACTGCTGGCCTGGATCGGATCGAGCGGCACGCTGTCGGAGGCGGCCGAAGTGGATGGCGTCACCGCGCTGCGCCAGGCCGGCTCGACGCTCAAGCCCTTCCTTTACGCGCTCGCCTTCGAACGCCGCAACCTGACGCCGGCCTCGCTGATCGAGGACGCGCCGCTGACGCTCGACACCGGCAACGGCCTCTACGCGCCGCAGAACTATGAGCCGCAGTATCGTGGCTGGATTTCGGCGCGCAGCGCGCTCGGCGGCTCGCTCAACGTGCCGGCGGTGAAGACGCTGGTGCGCATCGGCCCCGAGCCCTTCCGCCAGCGCCTGCGGCTGGCGGGTCTGGACAGCCTCAACGAGAACGGCGACTGGTACGGCTACAGCCTCGCGCTCGGCTCGGCCGACGTCTCGCTGCTGATGCTGGCCAACGCCTACCGCACGCTGGCCAACGGCGGCCGCTGGTCGCCGTTGCGCGCCAGCCAGAACCCCGCCGACGCCGCGCCCTGTCGCGACAGCGGATGTACCGGGGTCTTCGCCGGCAAGGGGCGCAAGGCGTTTTCGGATCAGGCCGCCTTTATCGTCGCCGACATCCTCGCCGACCGCAACGCGCGGGCCGCCACCTTCGGCCTCGAATCGTGGCTGGCGACGCCCTACTGGGCCGCGGTGAAGACGGGCACCAGCAAGGACATGCGCGACAACTGGTGCATCGGCTACTCGCGCCGCTACACCGTCGCGGTCTGGGTCGGCAACGCCTCGGGCCAGGCGATGCACGACGTGTCCGGCGTGTCGGGCGCCGCGCCGGTCTGGCGCGAAGTGATGGACTGGCTGCACCGGGGCGATGCGGCCAGCGGCAGGCCGTCAGTCGGCAGCCCGCCGCCCCTGCCGCCACCGGGCATCGTGCGCACCGCGCTGAGCTTCGAGCCGTCGCAGGAGCCGCCGCGACAGGAGTGGTTCGTCGCCGGCACGGAAACGAAGCGGGTGCGAGGCGCCGCCGCGCGTGCGCTGGCGCGCATCAGCTATCCGGCGGAAGGCACCGTCATCGCCCTCGATCCGGACATCCCGCCAATGCGCCAGCGCCTGCCCCTGCGCCTGTCATCGCCGGCGCAGAAGGGCTGGCAATGGCAACTCGATGAGCGCAGGCTCGGTGGCGCCGGGGGTGTGGTGCTGTGGCTGCCGCAGCCCGGCCGCCACCGCCTCGCCCTGCTGGACGTCGGCGGCCGCGAGCTGGATGCGATCAGTTTCGAAGTGCGGGCGCTGCGCGGCAATCGACAGCGCCGCTGAGGGTTGGTCCTAGCGCCGGCTCCAGACGGCGGCCTTGGTCGTTCCCGAGACGGTAATGCTGGCGCGGCGCGTCTCCGCGGGCATGCGCAATTCGACGGCAATGCGACCGCGGATGCTCTTGTTGGCGTCAGCCTCGGCACTGCCGCTGGCGGAGAGATTCCCCGCGCTCAGGCGCAAGCCCTGCAGCTGCAGCATGCCGCGCTCGTGGACGAAGCTGCCGGCGAGTTCGTTGAATTCCGTCTTGCCGCCGCTGTCGCCGCTTTGCAGCATGCGGGCGAGGTCGATCCCGACCAGCGTGCCTTTCTTGATGACGAAGGTACCGTCGAGCCGCGCCGCGCCGAACAGCTTCGCCGCGACCTCGGCCCGCATTGCATAGCTGGCCTTGGCTTCGAGCTTGTCGCCTTCGAGCAGTCCCGGCAGCAGTTGTGCGGTGTCGATCTGGCGTGCGACGACTTCGCCGTCGAGGCTCCACTGGCGTCCCCACTTCAGCCTGGCATTGCCGGAGAGGAGGCCGCCGTGCAGGCGGTTCTTGAATTCCGTCACCGTGATGCCGCCGCTGCCTGCGACCCCGGTCGCGCTGAAGTCGGCCAGCACGACGCTGGAGCCGAAGGGCACGGCGAACGAAGCGGCACTGACATCGAACTGTACCGTCTCGCCCTGCGACGTCATATCCACCGTCAGCGACTTGTCCGTCGTCTCGAGCTGCGCCTTCTTCCACAGGCCGTCGCCGCCGGTCTCGGCCTTGACCGAGAATGCGGGCAGGCTGACGGTCGTCGAATCCAGCTTGACGTTGCTCATGCTGACCTTGCCTGCCTTGGCGCCCTGACCGGACGGCTTGCGCAGGACCAGCCATGACAGGCCCTCGTCGGTCAGGACCGGCGATTCCACTTCGAGCGACTCGAACGTCATGTCGCCGCCGAAGATGGCGCCGATGCCCGCCGCGAGCTTGACGCGCGGTGCCTTGATCTGCCCGCCGTCGCCGACGACGACACCGGCGAGACTCAAGTGCGGCGGGAAGAGCGAAGCATTCACGCTCGCGATCTTGACCGGCTGTTGCAGCAGCGTGCCGGCCGCCTTTTGCAGTTCGGGAATCTTGCCGTCGAAGGGCATGACGTGCACCAGGGCGATACCGAGCACGGGCAACGCCACCGCTGCCGCCACGACCAGCCGCCCCCAGGCGAAGCGCTTGCCGCCAGCGGCCTTGGCGACCGCCGCCGCGGGCTTGGCCGCGGCACGCTCGCGGCCCGCCCGCGCCTCGTCTTCTTCGCGTTGTGCCCGCTCTTCGACTTCGCGTTGTGCCCGCTCTTCAGCTTCGCGGCGGGACTGCTCCTCGGCTTCGCGACGCGCCAGTTCCTCGGCGGCTTGCTCGGCACGGTCCTCCTCTTCGCGCCGCGCTTTTTCCTCGGCTTCCTTGCGCGAGCGCTCTTCCGCCTCGCGACGCGCCTTCTCTTCGGCTTCCTTGCGCGCCTGCTCTTCCGCCTCGCGGCGGGCCTGCTCTTCGGCTTCCTTGCGCGCCCGCTCTTCCGCCTCGCGACGCGCCTTCTCTTCGGCTTCCTTGCGCGCCCGCTCTTCCGCCTCGCGACGCGCCTTCTCTTCGGCTTCCTTGCGCGCCCGTTCTTCCACCTCGCGACGCGCCTGCTCTTCGGCTTCCTTGCGCACCCGCTCTTCCGCCTCGCGACGCGCCTTCTCTTCGGCTTCCTTGCGCGCCCGTTCTTCCGCCTCGCGACGCGTCTTCTCTTCGGCTTCCTTGCGCGCCCGCTCTTCCGCCTCGCGACGCGCCTTCTCTTCGGCTTCCTGCTTCGCCCGCGCCTCCGCTTCGGCCCGGGCCTTCGCTTCCGCCTCCTGCCGTGTGCGTTCTTCCGCTTCGGCCTTGGCCTTCGCGTCGGCCTCCTGCCGTGTGCGTTCTTCCGCTACCCGCCGCGCCTTCTCTTCGGCTTCGGCCTTCGGTTTCGCTTCGCTCTCCTGTCGAGCGCGCTCCTCGGCTTCGCGCTGCGCCCTCTTCTCGGCGAGCTTGCGCTGTTGCGCTTCCGCCAGCGCCCGCCCATTGGCTTCGGCCTTTTCGCTTGCCTCGGCTTCCCGCCGCGCCTTCTCTTCGGCTTCCTTCCTGGCCTGTGCTTCGGCCTCCTGCCGCGCGCGCTCTTCGGCCTCGCGCCGTACCTTGTCTTCGATTTCCTTCCTTGCCCGAGCCTCCGCCTCGATCTTCGCCCGGGCTTCGGCTTCCGCCCTCGCCTTCGCTTCCGCCTCGCGACGCGCCTTTTCCTCGGCCTCCGCCTTGGCACGCGCTCCCGCTTCCCGCTGCGCTCTTTCTTCCGCTTCCTTCTTCTCTCGCGCTTCGGCCTCCGCCTTGGCACGCGCTCCCGCTTCCCGCTGCGCTCTTTCTTCCGCTTCCTTCTTCTCTCGCGCTTCGGCCTCCGCCCTGGCCTTCGCCTCGGCTTCACGCCGCGCCTTCTCCTCCGCTTCCTGACGAGCCCTTGCTTCTGCTTCGGCCCTGGCGCGCACCTGTGCATCCTGCTGCGCACGAGCGGCCTGTGCCTGACGCTCCGCCTCCTCGGCCCTGGCGCGCTCCGCCGCCAGATCGGCCGGGCTCGGCGCGGCCACCAGCGCAGTAAAGTCCAGATCTTCGCCGCCCCCGCCTCCCTCCGGCTTCGGCGTCGCTGGCGACGTGGGGCGCGCGGTCGACGTGTCGGGTGGAGGCGCCTCGCGTTCGACTTCGCGGATGAAGTCTTCCTGGAGCAATTCCTTGAGGATGTCCCGGAGATCGGTCTCGGAGAAATCGAACTTCTTCAGCAGGTGACGAACGGTGTTCTTGCCGTCGATGTCCTTCAGAAGATTGCGCACATTGCGCGAAACGAGACTGGTCTTGCCAGAGGCTTCGCGCAGACCCTTTGCGGTCTTGGTGAAAATTGTCGTTTTATCCATGTCGTCCGAACCGACCGGCCTCACCCCTGGAATTGCATTAGTCTAGCGACTGAACGCCCCGCATTGTACGAATTTACGGTAGCGCTGGCAGCAGCCGGGCATCACACGGTCACCCGCAGCACGATTGCCCCGTACCATCCTGCCTGCCAGCGACGCCAAAGCTGCGATTATTCGGCATACTAGCGCCTGTCCACAGGAAGAAATCCTCAATTCCCGTCAAACATGTCCGCTCCGACCCCCGAGACCATCTTCTGCTACCACTGCCGCATCCACCACCCGAAGGCCGAGATGCGCCTGCTGGTGACGAAGACCGGCAAGCGCTGGCGCTGCCTCAAGAGCATCGAGGCGACGAAACAGGGCAAGGCGGCCCGCGAGGCCTACGGCCGCCAGATGACCGAGACCAACAAGGCGGAGGCCCGCAGCAAGGCACGCCTGCTCAACGCCCACCAGTAAGTCGTTCCTCCTGCCCTGCCTGGCCACGCCCGCCGGCGCCTGGCGACCGCATTCCGGCAGAATTGACTGCCGTCAAGGAATGGCTTGACCGCCTTCCCTAAAGTCCCGACACGCCGCATGGTGCGGCATGATCAAAGGGGGGCTAAATGAGCGGATCATTCACCACGTCGGCGGCAAGGAACATCTTTTACGGGGGAACGATATTCTTCTTCCTGGTGTTCCTCGGCCTGACTTACAACACCGAGCAGGTTCTACCCAAGCGCGACAACCGCGCGGCGCTGGCCAACCCGGACATTGCGGCGGGCAAGAAACTGTGGGAGACCAACCAGTGCATCGGCTGCCACACGCTGCTCGGCGAAGGCGCCTATTTCGCTCCCGAACTCGGCAACGTCTACAAGCGCCGCGGCGGTGAATTCATCAAGGCCTGGATCAAGGCGCAGCCCACCGGTGCCCCGGGCCGCCGCCAGATGCCGCAATTCAACCTGACCGACAAGCAGTTGGACGACCTCGTCGCCTTCTTCAAGTACGTGGGCGAGATCGACACCGCCAAGTGGCCTCCGAATATCGAAGGCTGATGCGGAAACCGACTCGACTTAAAGGAGATTGAATATGCAATTCAAATCGCAAGCGGTTTCCAAACCGTATTTCATCGCGGCACTGGGGCTGTTCGTCGCACAGATCCTGTTCGGCCTGATCATGGGCCTGCAGTATGTGATGGGCGACTTCCTCTTCCCGCACATCCCGTTCAACGTCGCGCGCATGGTGCATACCAACGCACTGATCGTCTGGCTGCTGATGGGCTTCATGGGCGCCGCCTACTACCTCGTGCCCGAGGAGTCGGAAACGGAGCTCTTCAGTCCGAAACTGGCCATTGCGCTGTTCTGGATATTCCTCGTCGCCGCCGCCTTGACCGTGGTGGGCTACCTGCTGGTGCCCTACGCCACGCTGGCCAAGATGACCGGCAACGACCTTATCCCGACCATGGGCCGCGAGTTCCTCGAACAGCCGCTGCCCACCAAGCTCGGCATTGTCGTCGTCGCCCTGGCCTTCCTCTTCAACATCACCATGACGGTGCTGAAGGGCCGCAAGACCGCGATCAACACGGTGCTGCTGATCGGTCTGTGGGGCCTGGCGATCTTCTTCCTGTTCTCCTTCTACAACCCGGACAACGTCGTGCGCGACAAGTTCTACTGGTGGTGGGTTGTTCACCTCTGGGTGGAAGGCGTGTGGGAACTGATCCTCGGCGCCATCCTGGCCTTCGTGCTGATCAAGATCACCGGCGTCGACCGTGAAGTGATCGAGAAGTGGCTGTACGTGATCATCACCCTGACCCTGGTCACCGGCATCATCGGTACCGGCCACCACTACTACTGGATCGGCACGCCCGAGTACTGGCAGTGGTTCGGCTCGATCTTCTCGGCCCTGGAACCCATCCCCTTCTTCGCCATGACGCTGTTCGCCTTCAACATGGTGAACCGCCGCCGCCGCGAACACCCGAACAAGGCCGCGACCTTGTGGGCGCTGGGCACGGGCGTGATGTCCTTCCTCGGTGCCGGCGTCTGGGGCTTCCTCCACACCCTGGCTCCGGTGAACTTCTACACCCACGGCACGCAGATCACCGCTGCGCACGGCCACATGGCCTTCTACGGCGCCTACGTGATGGTGGTGATCACCATGATCTCCTACGCCATGCCGCTGATGCGCGGTCGCGCCGCCAACAGCAACAAGGCGCAGGTCGCCGAGATGTGGGGCTTCTGGCTGATGACCGTCGCCATCGTGTTCATCACGCTGTTCCTCACCGCCGCCGGCATCCTGCAGGTCTGGCTGCAGCGCGTGTCCGCGACGCCGATGTCCTTCATGGACGCGCAGGCGCAGGTGTCGATGTTCTACTGGATGCGCGAGTGGGCCGGCGTGATCTTCCTGATCGGCCTGATCGTCTACATCTCGAGCTTCTTCATCCCGGGCGAAGAGAAGGCCAAGGCCTGATCCTGAAGCCCCGAGCACAGCCGGCGCCCCTCGCAAGACGGGCGCCGGTTTTGTTTTGGGAGTACGGACAAGTCGGCGATGCTGCTACCATCGACCCATGCACTCCTTACTCGAAGAACATGATCGCTGGCGCGCCGCCCGTCTCGCCGAACTGACCAAGGCCGACGGCTGGCTCACGCTGGCCGGCCTCGTCTGGCTCGACGACGGCGAGCATCGCGTCGGCTCCGCCCCCGGCTGCGACATCGAACTGCCGGGCGTGCCGCCCCACCTCGGAGCCCTGCGCGTCGCCGGCAGCCGGGCCGAATGGTTGCCCACGGACGGCGCGCCGCAGGTCCTGCGGAGCGATTCCGGCGGCGCACCCACCGTCGTCAGCCATGGCGCCACCAGCTTCTTCGTCATCGAGCGCGACGGCCGCCTCGCGCTGCGCGTGCGCGACGCGGAGAGTCCGACGCGCCGCAATTTCACCGGCATCGACTGCTTCGACTTCGATCCGGCGTGGCGCATCGAAGCCCGCTGGGACGGCACGCTGGCCCGCTTCACGCGGGATGGGGTGGTCCATGCGCTGCGCCCGCAGAGACCAGACGCAGACCCGCTGCATTTCGTCATAGCCGATGCCGGCAGCGGTCGCGAAACCTACGGCGGCGGACGCTTCCTGCATGCCCTCGCCCCGCAAGGCGACCGCCTGACGCTCGACTTCAACCGCGCCATCAATCCACCCTGCGCCTTCACCCCGTTCGCGGTCTGCCCGCTGCCGCCGACCGAGAACCGCCTGCCGTTCGCCGTAACGGCCGGCGAAAAGACCTGGAAGGGTTGATTCACCTTATCCCGAGTCAAGGCGGCTCCATGAGGGTTTGCTGATACTTGAGGCCTTTCCTCATCCATCCGCACCATGACCGCCCACGCCCGCCGCCACGGCCACGCCCTGGCCGAGTATCCGCCCGGCGACCTCGCCATCTGGGTCTTCATCCTCGCCGAGCTGCTGGCCTTCGGCGTGCTGTTCGCCGCCTACGCCATCACCCGGCTGAAGAACCTCGACCTCTTCAACGAGATGCAACTGACGCTGAACCGCGACGCCGGCGCCCTCAACACCCTGCTGCTGATCACCGGCAGCTGGTTCGTTGCACGGGCAGTGGCGGCGATCAAGGCCGACCGCCGCCACGGAGCCGCCAACTTTCTGCTTGCCGGTATCGCCTCCGGCTTCGCTTTCCTTGTCGTCAAGTATTTCGAGTACTCGGCCAAGTTCGATGCCGGCATCAGCCTCGACACCAACACCTTCTACATGTTCTACATCTCGCTCACCATGTTCCACGCGCTGCACGTGGTGCTGGGCATGGTGATCCTCGGCTTCGTCTGGAACAAGGCGCGCCAGGGCGCCTACACGGCGCGCGAGCACCACGGCATCGAGACCGGCGCCTCCTACTGGCACATGGTCGACCTGGTGTGGATCATCCTGTTCCCGCTGGTCTATGTGATGCGATGAATATATGAGCCCCCATGTCCTCAATGTCGTCTGGATCGCGCTGATGGCGGCGACCGCCGTCACCTGGTTCGTCGGCGAAATCCACGCCGCCGGCCCCAAGGCCGTCGCCGTCATCCTCGCCATCGCCGGCGTCAAGGGCTGGCTGGTGATCTACGATTTCATGGCCTTGCGTCGCGTCAAATTTCTTTGGCGCGCGGTCGTGCTAGGCTGGCTGCTCCTCGTGCTGGCGATCATCATGCTGGCGTACTGGCTAGGTCTGAAATGAACGCACCCCATACCGAACTGCCCTACTACGAAGCCGCCGGCAACGAAGTCGATCTCTTCGAACACGCCTGGAAGAACCACCTGCCCGTGCTGATCAAGGGCCCGACCGGCGTCGGCAAGACGCGCTTCGTCGCCTACATGGCGGCGAAACTGAACCTTCCCATCTACACCGTGGCCTGCCACGACGACCTGACCGCAGCCGACCTGGTCGGCCGCCATCTGATCGGCGACGGCGCCACCTACTGGTCCGACGGCCCGTTGACGCGCGCCGTGCGCGAAGGCGGCATCTGCTACCTCGACGAGGTGGTCGAGGCGCGCAAGGACACCACCGTCGTCATCCATCCGCTGGCCGACCATCGCCGCGTGCTGCCCATCGACCGCACCGGCGAGGTGCTGCACGCGCCATCCTCGTTCATGCTCGTGGTTTCCTACAACCCCGGCTACCAGAACTTCATGAAGGGCATGAAGCCCTCGACGCGGCAGCGCTTCGTCTCGCTGCGCTTCGACTTTCCGAATGCCGAACGCGAGGAAAGCATCCTCCGCGGCGAAACCGGCTGCGACGAGATGACGGCCAAGCGCCTGGTCGGCATCGGCCGCAGCCTGCGCGCGCTCAAGGACGTCGACCTCGAGGAAGTCGCCAGCACGCGCCTGCTGGTCTATGCGGCGATACTCATACGCGACGGCATGGACCCGGTGGAGGCCTGCCGTGCCTCGCTGGTCGAGAGCCTCACCGACGACCAGGAAGTCGCCGAGGCCTTGCTGGAGGTGGTGCTTGCCACATTCGGGCGCTGACCCCGCGCCCGGCCAGGATCTCGCCATCGCGGCCGAGTCGCTCTATCTGGTCAACCTGATGCTGGCGCCAGGGCTGGGCTTTCTCGCCATCGCCTGGCTCTGGTTCAAGCACCGCGGCACCGCGCCGGTGCTGGCCCGCTGCCATCTCGATCAGACCTTCTGGGTCAGCCTCTGGGGAGGCGCATTGATCGTCGCCGCCGTCGCCGGCTTCGTGCTCCTCTTCGGTCTCCATTCGGAATGGACCTGGACCTACGTCATCCTCTACTTCACCTGCATCCACTCGACGCTGATCATGTTCGGCATCCTCGGCCTGGCCAAGGCCATGGCGGGACAACCCTATGTCTATCCCCTCATCGGCCGCAAATGTGATTGAGGCGCCGGTCAGCTGGCACACCAAGTCGGCGCCGGGCAAGGCCGGCGCGATCCAGCACGGCCGCCTGTGGGCGCAGATCGGCTTCTTCGTGCTGTTCGTCGTCGCGCCGGTCTTCGACATCTTCCGCTACGATCTGACCCAAGGCCACGCCATCATCCTCGGCCTCGACTGGCACCTCGGCCTCGACGACTTCTTCGCCGGCAGGATCACGGCGACCGAAGCCGGCATCAACATCCTGCTGCGCCTGTTCCTGCCACTGCTCGGCGGCGCCGCGATCTTCCTCGCCATCGCCTGGCGCTGGGGCCGACTTTACTGCGGTTGGCTGTGCCCGCATTTCTCGGTGGTCGAGACCATCAACCGCCTGATGCGCCATGCGTCGGGCAAGCAGAGCCTGTGGGACCGCAAACCCGTGCCGCCGAAGAATCCGGACGGCAGCGCCTTCGTCGTCGATGCGCGCTGGTGGCTGGTCACCCTGCCGCTCACCGTGCTGTTCGCCGCCCTCTGGGCCATCGTGCTGATCACCTACCTGCTGCCGCCGGCGGAGGTTTACGGCAACCTCCTCGCGCTCGCCCCGACGCGCAACCAGGCGCTGTTCATCGGCGTCGGCACGCTGGTGCTGACGCTCGAATTCATTTTCGCGCGGCACCTGTTCTGCCGCTTCGGCTGCGCGGTCGGCCTGTTCCAGAGCCTGGCGTGGATGGGCAACCGCGGCGCCATGGTGATCGGCTTCCAGCGCCGCCGCGCGGCCGACTGCAACAGTTGCTACACCGCCGACGGCCCCGGCTACGCGGCCTGCGAGGGCGTCTGCCCGATGCGGCTGCGGCCGCGCGTGCCCAAGCACCAGATGTTCACCTGCACCCAGTGCGGCCAGTGCATCGCCGCCTGCGCCACGGTGCAGCGCGATTCACCCAAGGGCACGCTGCTGGCGTGGGTGGAACATGAAGCCGCGCAGCAGAACGAGGCGCAGGTCAGCCTCACGGGGAAGCGGGATTAGGAATGGACCACCCGCAGTTTCAGAGTTGCGCGCACGTGGGCCGCTGGGGTGTCCCGCCCTGCTCATGTTCCACGGCTTGCTTTGCACAGCAAGCCGGCTACGGCAGCGCGGAGCAGTGCTCCGCGCAACCCTGCCTACGCCCTCCGGCGTTGGCTATAAGCCAACGCCTCCCCCTTTACTTCGCTGGTCGAGACACCCCACCGACCCAGACAATGGCCGCGTGGGTTTTCACGCAAACCAACGCCCACAGGTTCTTCGCCCGGGGCGTCGGGTATCCGATGCAGCGAAGTAAAGGGGGAGGGCTGGGCGTCGCCCAGCCCGGAGGACATGAGCAGCATCGGATACCCGGCGTCCCGGACGCACCGAGATCACAATCAAGGCTGGCGCACAGCGCCATGAAATAACGCCATGGAAGAGTGGGTCGGCGACCTCTGGCACCGCTGGATCACCAAGACCGCGCGGCGCGACCATCCCGAGGCCGCCGTGCGGCTGGCCGACATGGAGAAGACGCTGGGCGTGGTGTTCCGCGCGCTCGGCGGCGACGCCGGGCTGCGCGTGGCCGCCGCCAGCGACCAGCACCACGGCGCCCGTCGCCGCCTGCTCGAACGCATCGCCGGCACCGGCCTGCGCTCCGCCCACGCCGCGCTCGACATGGAGACGCTGCGGCTGCCGCCGAGCATCGCCTATTTCGCCGACCGCAGCCTCAACCGCGATCTCTACCTGTGGCTCACGGCCGTCGCCGCACACGAGCCGCCGCCGTCGGCTCACGAATGGATCGTCCGCAACCAGCAGGCGACGATCTCGGCGCTGCATCGCTTTCCCGGACTCAAGGCCCGCTACGACCGGCTGGTGGCCGCCGCCATCGCCGAGCGCATTGCCCCCGAAACGATGCCCGAGGACGAGGCGGCACAGGAACGCGCGGTGCGCGCGGCGCTGACCGCGCCCGGCACCGTGCCGCGACTGCCGACCTTGTCGCGCCCCAAGGCCAAGGCACTGCAGCCCGTGCCGCTCTGGCTCTATCCCGCGCCGACAGCGCTGCCGCGTGGCCGCGGTGGTGCCAATCAGAACCCCGAAAGCGCCGGCGCCAAGCAGGAAGAGGCCGAGCGCAAGCAATACCAGGCCGAGCGCGTGGACATGCCGGAGAACGAGTCGCCGATGATCCTGATGTTCCGCGCCGAGAGCATCCTGTCGTGGGCCGAATTCGTGCGCGTCAATCGCGACACCGACGAGGACGAGAACCCGGATGCGGGAGCCGCCGCCGAAAGCCTCGACAAGCTCTCGCTGGCCGACGACGACGGCCAGCGCGTCGCCTCCAAGGTGCGCTTCGACCTCGACCTGCCCGCTGCCGCCGAGGACGACATCCCCCTCGGCCCCGGCATCCCGCTGCCCGAGTGGGACTACCGCAAGCACGAACTCAAGCCCGATTATTGCCGCCTGCAGCCGCTGCTCGCGCGCGGCGCCGAACCCATGCCGCTGCCCGAACGCCTGCGCCGCCCGGCGCGGAAATTGCGCAGCCAGTTCGCGGCGCTGGCACCGGCACGGCGCTGGCTCAAGGCCCAGCCCGACGGCACCGAGCTCGACATCGACGCCTGCGTGCGCATCCACACCGACCGCCTCGCCGGCCAGCACTTCGGCAACGCCGGCGCCTATCTGGCGATGAATCAGCGTGAGCGCGACCTCGCCTGCCTCGTCCTCGCCGACCTCTCGCTCTCCACCGATGCAGGAATCGCCGACGAGCACCGCGTCATCGACGTCATCCGCGACAGCCTGATGCTGTTCGGCGAGGCGCTCGGCGCCACCGGCGATGCCTTCGCCCTCTACGGCTTCTCCTCGCTCAAGCGCAGCCTGGTGCGTTTCCACGAGATCAAGACCTTCGCCGACCCGCTCGACGCCGCCGCGCGCGGCCGCATCGCCGCCATCAAGCCCGGTTACTACACCCGCATCGGCGCCGCGATTCGCCACGCCACCACGCTGCTGAATAAGCAGCCGGCCGCCATGCGCCTGCTGCTTATCCTGTCGGATGGCAAGCCGCACGACATCGATCTCTACGAGGGCCGCTATGGCATCGAGGACACGCGCATGAGCGTGATCGACGCCCGCAAAGCCGGCATCAAGCCCTTCTGCGTCACCATCGACCGCGAGGGTGCCTCGTATCTACCGCACGTCTTCGGTCCCGGCGGCTTCACCGTGCTGCGCAAGCCCGAGGAACTGCCGACCAAGCTGCCGCTGCTCTATGCGCAGCTGACGGGGCACTGAAAAGTCGGCGCTGGCCGTACGGCGAGGCCTGATCCCGCGCCTCAGTGGCTGGTGCCTTCTGACCGGGTGATCTTGTTGTAGAGGTTGTACTTCCCGACCGGCTTGTCCATCGGGATGCGCTTCACTTCCTTGAAGGTCGCGGCATCGAACACCACCAGCGCGCCGCCGTCGGCCTTGCGTTCCCACAGGCTGGCCAGCGCGTACTTGCCGTCGCGGGTGAATTCGACGTGCGCCAGCGTCTTGCCCGGCGCGACCTTCACCTCGGCCACACGTTCGAGCGTGCGCTTGTCGATGATCTGCAGCGTGTCCTTGGCCTTGGACATCATCGAATCGGTCCAGGCATAGGGCGTCGCCTCGTGGCTGCGCATGAAGAAGCCGGGGCCGCGCGTCGGGATCTGCTTCACCGTCTGCCAACTCTTGAGGTCGATGACGCTGACCATCCCCTCCTTGAGATTGGGCGAGGCCATGACGCGGCGGCCGTTCCAGTCCCAGGTGATGCCGGAGCCGAGATGCGGCATGCCGGGCAGGTCGAGGTCGGCAACCTTCTTGCGTGCGTCAAGATTGACCACCTGGCCGCCGCCGCCCTCGCGTGCGGCGCCCATCAGCTCGGAGTAGTCCTGCGTGAAGAAGAAGTCGTCGAGCGGCGTCGACAGGAAGGTGCGGCGCGGATTGAGGAAACCCGGAATGAAGGCGCCTTCCTTGTACTTGAAGTCGTGGATCATGCCGACGGGCACATCCTCGGCCTTCGGATCGTAGCTGATCTCCCACACCTCGGGCACATCCTTGAGCGCGGCGACGAAGCTCTGGCGCGGGGCAGCATCATAGACCGCCGACACGCGCGAGCTTTCCTTGCCGTCCTTGTCGCGCACCGGGTGCACCTTGAGCAGGTTGAGGTCGGCATCGAGCAGCACCAGGGTGTGCGGCAGGTAGTTGGCGACAGCGACATACTTGCCGTCGCCCGACACCGCGACGTTGCGGGTATTGATGCCGGCGCGGATCTCGGCGACGACCTTGAGGTTCCACAGGTCGAACTTGCTGACCCAGCCATCGCGCGAGGCGAAAAAGACGTAGCGGCCGTCCGGGGTGAACTTCGGCCCGCCGTGCAGCGCGTAGCGGCTGGGGAAGCGGTGGATGGGTTCGAGCTTGTCGCCGTCGAGCACGGTGACGTGATGGTCGCCGGTCTCGACCACGATAAACAGGTTCATCATGTCGACGCCGTCGAAGACGGCGGCCGGCTTGTCGGGCAGGCTGCCCGGCTTGAAATTGACGATGCGCGACTCGCGGATCTGCGCCTCCGTCCACGCCGGCTTCGGGCTCACCGGCGTGTAGATCCAGTTCACCACCGCCTCGATTTCCTCGGTCGAGAGGCGATCCCTGAATCCTTCCATCTGCGTCGCCGCCCTGCCCTCGCGCACGGTCTTGATCGCCTCCGGCTTGCGCAGCCGTTCCAGGCTCTCGGGCAGCAGCGCCGGGCCGGTGATGCCGAGGCGGTCGGGTCCGTGACAGGCCACGCAATGCTGCCGGAAAATATTCTGCGGCTCGGCGGCGACTGCCCAGCCGGTCGCGCAGGCGAGGACGAACGCGATCAGGCCGCGCATGGCACGACTCCGATTTCTTCGTCGCTGAGGTAGCACCCCGGATCTTCCGCCCACGGGTCGCCGGTGAGCTGCTGGGCGCGCACGCGGGTGTTGCCGCCGCAGATGTCGAAGTGGCGACACCGGCCGCAGCGCCCGCCGACATGGCGCGGCTGCGCCTTGAGCCCGGCCAGCAGCGGGTCGGAGATGTCAGTCCAGATCTGCGAGAACGGCCGCTCGCGCACGTTGCCGAGCGTGTAGTGCCACCACATGGTGTCGGGATGCACGTTGCCGAGGTTGTCGATGTTGGCGACATTGACGCCGCTGGAGTTGCCGCCCCATTGCGCCAGCTTCTGCCGGATGTGCGCCGCGAGGTCCGGGAAATTGCGTCGCACCCAGTAGAGCAGGTAGACGCCATCGGCATCGTTGTTGCCGGTGGTGAATTCCTTCTTCAGCCCCTGCTGCTGGTGCCGCCAGCAGGTGTCGAACAGCAGGTCCATGGCCTGCCGCGTCATCTGGTGGTGGGCGTCGTCCTTGCGGTTCTTGTTGCCGCGCCCGGCATAGTTGAGATGCGAGAAGTAGAAACGATCGATGCCCTCGTCCTCGACCAGCTGCAGCAGCGCCGGCAGGTCGTCGAAGTTGTCCTGCGTCAGCGTGAAGCGCACGCCGACCTTGAGGCCGGCGTCGCGGCAGAGGCGGATCGCGTGCAGCGACTTGTCGAAGGCACCCTGCATGCGGCGGAACTTGTCGTGGGTCGCGCCCATGCCATCGAGGCTGATGCCGACGTAGTCGAAGTCGGCGGCTTCGACACGGCGGCACATGGCCTCGTCGATCAGCGTGCCGTTGCTGGAGAGCGCGGTATAGAAGCCGAGCGCCTTCGAACGGCCCGCGATGTCGAAGATGTCGGGACGCAGCAGCGGCTCGCCGCCGGAGAGGATCAGCGCCGGCACATGGAATAACTTGAGGTCGTCCATCACGCCGAATACTTCGGCGGTCGTCAGCTCGCCGGCGAAGTCCTTGTCGGCAGAGATCGAGTAGCAGTGCTTGCAGGTGAGGTTGCAGCGCCGCACCAGGTTCCAGATCACCACCGGCCCCGGCGGTTTGCGCGCGGGACCGAGCGGTGTCGGCGCGGCGATCTCCTGCATGAACTGGGAAATGCGGAACATCGTCCGCCCGCCTCAGCGCGACAGCACCAGCGCGCCTGCCAGTAGCAGGCCATGCAGCGAGGCGGCGAGAATGGTCAGCTTGAGCGCCGGCACCAGTTGGGTCGGCTCGGCCGCGTGACGCCAGAGAATGCGCAGCGCGCCGACGCTGGCGCCGGCCGCCAGCAGGGAAGCTAGCGCCAGCCATGGCAGCATGCCCGTGGCGACCATGGCGACGACCCAGCCGTAGGTCAGCAAGGTGATCAGGGTGTAGCCCCAGCGCGCGCGCTGGACTCCGAGGCGCACGACCATCGTGCGCTTGCCGGCCGAGGCATCGGCCTTCACATCGGGAAACTGGTTGATGTAGAGCACGTTCGCCACCAGCAGGGCGAAGCCGAGGCCTGCAGCGACAGGCGTGAAGGAAAAACCGTGGCGCTGGACGAAGTCGCTGCCGACGACGACCAGCAGCCAGCCCGCGGTGATGCCGAACTCGCCCAGCCCGCGGCTTTGCAGCTTGAGCGGCGGCGCCGAGTAGGACCAGCCGACGATGAGCCCGGCCAGTCCGATCCAGATCAGCCCGCCGTCGCTGACCGCGGTGAGGTAGAGGCCAGCCGGCACCACCGCGGCGAGCAGGGCATAGCCGAAAACGCCGGTGGCGCGGACCGTAAGCACGCCGTTCTGGATGAAGCGGCTGCCGCCGGTGAAAGGGAAGACGCGCTCGGTGTTGGCGCTGTCGCAACCGGAGAGCGCATCGTAATAGTCGTTGATGACGTTGGCGCCGGCATGGGCCACCAGGGCGAAGAACAGCGTCAGCGTCGCCAGCGCCGGATCGAGGCGGATGCCGCTGACGGTGGCGGTGGCCAGTCCGAGAAGGCAGCCGACGAAGGTGACCGAGAGAAAGGCCGGCCGCGTCGCCGCGAAATAGCGCAGCGCCGGATTGGGCAGTGCGGCGAGGGTCGGTTCGAGCGGCTGCGGCATGGGTTGTCTCCCGGGGTTACTTGAGCGCCGCCTCGGCGGCGGCTTCGATATCGGCCTTCCTCATGACGCCGAGCTTCATCGCGACGACGTTGCCCTTGCGGTCGATCGCCACGGTGAAGGGCAGGCCGGCGCGGGTGTTGCCGAGCGCCTGCATCAGCGGCAGGCCTTTGTCCTTGGCCAGCACGATCGCATAGTCCATTTCGTAGGCCTTGGCGAATTCGCGCACCGCCTCGGCCTTGTCCTCGATGCCGATGCCGATGACCTCGAGGCCGCGCGCCTTGTACCTGACACGGGCCTTGATCAGTTCGGGGATCTCCTCGCGGCATGGCGCGCACCAGCGCGCCCAGAAGTTCACGATCAGCGGCTTGCCCTTGTAGGCGGCCATCACGGCGGGCTTGTCGTCGAGATCGGCCAGGGTCGCGACGAACAGCGGCTCGGCATTCACCGCGCTCTCGGCATGCACGCCGCTCGCGGCAAGCAGCGCGAGCAGGGGCAACAGGGCGAGCAGCGGCCTCAAGGCAGATCCCCGCGACGGAACAGGAAGTAACCCAGCGTCGCGGCGCCGACGCCGATCGCGGCCGGATAGGCGAGGGCGAATATCTTGTAGCCGAGTGCGCCGAAGAGATCGAGGATGACGAAGGCCGAGGGGCCGAGCACGATCAGCTGCGGATCGAACAGTGCCAGCGCCGCCGTGCGGAAGACCTGCAGCGGGTTGGCCAGGGCGATGGTGACGGCCACCTCGGGCGCCACCTTGCCCTGGATCATGACGCCGAGGAGGATCAGGTCGAGGAACAGGAGCAGCGTGAGCCAGACGAGGAAGGCCGCGCCCTGGGCGACGTCGGTGCTGCGGGCCACGGCCGAGATCAGCATGCCGATGCCGAGGAAGCAGGCGGCCATCACGGCGAGCAGGGCCGTGTAGTAGCCGAACATGCCCCACGGCACCTCGATGCCGGCGACCACCGCGTAGAGCACGGCGCCGAGCATGGCGGCGAACACCGGAACGAAGATGACGATGTAGCGACCGAGGATCTTGCCCCAGAACCAGGCCGCGAGCGACACCGGCAGCGACAGCAGGTACTCGAACACGCCGGCCTCGCGGTCGCCGGCGACCGAGCGCACGGTGGTGATCAGGACGAAGATCGGCAGGATCGCCATGGTGAGCTGGATGTAGGTGACGAGCAGGCGCGACAGGCCGATGAAGCCGAGCACGCGCGATTCGGTCAGCCCGAACAGGAACAGCAGCGCGACGATGCCGCCGAATACCAGGGTGTAGATCTGGAACCAGCGCGCCCGCAGGCTTTCCACGATGTCGAGCTTGGCGGTGAGCCACAGTTGCTTCATTGCTTACTTTCCCTTGGCCAGGACATGCCGGCTCATGTCGGTGAAATCGGTCGATCCGGCCTGCGGCAGCGCCACGGCGCCGAAGTTGTAGCCCATCGGCGAGACCTTGCCGAAGTATTGAACCTTGCGCGCATCGTGCCAGCGCAACTCGTTGCCGCGGTTGTTCACGTCGGCGACCCAGAGCCGCGTCGCCGGCTCGGCCATCCACGGATAGTTGGCAGCCTTGTCGCGCAGCCAGAACACGGCGCAACCGATGTCGTCGAACTTGAACACGGTGTTCTTCGGGCCGCCCCGCATCTCGGCGGCGAAGCGGCGGTCGGAGATCACCATGCTGCAGCGGACACAGGTGTCGCGATCCCACTTGATTTCCTGCATGCCCTCGGGCCAGTCGCCGCGGCCGGAACAGGCGGAGAGCGCCGCCACCAGCGGTGCCAGTGCCACGCCGCCGCCGGCGGCGATGAAGCGGCGGCGATCCATCAGCCTTCGACCTCGGTCAGCGATATATGGTCGATGACGGCGACGTAGCGCGAGGCCATGCCCATGAAGCGCAGACGGTCGGGACCGGCCACCTTGCCGGTCCAGTCGAGGCCGTCGCCGAGATCGGTGAAGTTCCAGCTGGCCATGGCCTTGGCGAAGGCCGGTTCGGGACGCTTGACCGATATGCGGCAGTCGAGCTTGCCCGTGAGCGAGACATCGTCGGCGACACGATCGTCGAGCACCACCTTGCCCATGTCGAGTTCGACCACGCGGTTGACCAGCGTCGACACCTCGTTGAGGCGGTGACTGGAAATGAGCATCGTCGCCGATTCTGCGCGCTCGGCCAGCAGTTCGAAGAAGATCTTGCGCGCCTCGGGATCGAGGTTGGCGGCGGGCTCGTCGAGCACCAGCACGCGGGCCGAGCGACCGAGCGCGATGGCGATCAGGAGCTTCTGCTTCATGCCGCCGGAGAGCCGCACGAACTGGCGCGACATCACGCTATCGACGTCGAGGCCGAGACGTTTGGCCAGGTCGAGGATGCGCTGCGGATCGCTGCGGCAGAGCGAGGCGGAAAAGTGGATCAGCTGGCCGACCGGCATCCTGAGCGGCGGCGGCAGTTGCGGCACGAAGCCGATCTTGCCGAGAACCGTGGTGCGTTCGCTCCGCGGCGACTGGCCCTCGATGGTGACGCTGCCGTCGTGGGTGTATTCGCCGAGCAGGCAGCGGATCAGCGTGGTCTTGCCGGCGCCGTTGGAGCCGATCAGCGCGACGCGCTCCCCCAGCCCGATCTCGAGGTCGATGCCGTCGAGCACGCGGGCGCGGCGGAAGGTCTTGGCGACGTTGTGGAATCGAATCATGGTGGAGCGGATTTTACGGGCATCCGCCCCACCGCGGTTTGATTCAGAGCAGTTTGGAAAGACCCTTCACTTCGAAGGTCAATGAGCCCGTCGGGCAGGTGTCGACGCAGAGGCCGCAGCGCGTGCAGTCGGGGCCGATCGGTACCTCGACGTCGACGGCGCGGCCCTTGATCACCGTGTCCAGCACATGCGGCACCAGGCAGACCTTGCGGCAGTCGCCTTCGTGGAAGCAGCCGTCGAGCTTGTACTTGATGCGCACCGGCGAGAGGATGCCGACGACGCCGTAGGTCAGGCCGATGGGGCAGGCATAGCGGCACCAGGCGCGCTTGGAGAAGAACACCTCGAACACCAGCAGCGCCAGAACCCACAGCAGCGCCACGCCCGGTCCGTAGATCAGGGCGCGAGAGAGGATGCCGGTGGGCGAGATCGCCTCGAACACCGTGTAGCCGGTGGCAATGGCGAGCACGGCGAAGACCAGCCAGAACACGCTGCGCAGGCGGCGGTCGATGGTCTGGTCGGTGACCAGCTTCTTCTTGACGAGGTAGAGGTGCAGCTTCTCCGCCCACTCCGCCAGCAGGTGGTAGGGGCAGACCCAGGAGCAGAAGGTGCGCCCGCCGAGCAGCACCCACAGCACCAGCACCGTTCCCGTCCCGATCAGCAGGTTGTTGATAATGTGCTTGTGCGCCAGCATCACCTGCAGCGCCGAGTTGAGGTCGATCAGGTGAAAGCCGACGAAGCGCGAGGCGGTCAGCGCGCCCTCGAGCATCTGGACGTCGAAATAGTACGAGATCACGAATAGCAGGTTGGCAATGATCAGCGTCGCCCAGCGCCGGTTGCGCCACTTGGTTGAGTGTTCCTGATGAGCGCGCATGTGCTCCTTCGCCGCGTTCAGATCGGCCTTGTTGGTCACGCGCTTGAGCTTATGCACCTGCTGAGCCCGCTCTGTAATCTGCTCGGGCTTCTTCGGCTCGCGACCGAACATGACCATGATCTGATCGCGGAAGCGGCGCTTCAGTACCTGATTCATGTTTTCCACACCTCGCGCGGAACGATTTCGATGGCGGCCGACTCGACCGGGCAGATCATTTCGCAGACTCCGCAACCGACGCAGGGTTCATGCACCACCGGCGATTTGCGCTTGCTGCCGTCGGGCGCGAACACCGTCTCGATGGAGATGGCGCCCTTGACCGGGCACTCGCGCGCGCAGAGGTCGCACTCGGCGACGTCGTAGGGATGCTCGGTGATCTTGATCGGCTTCCAGCGGTTGACCGACATGTAGCGCATGCGGCCCTTGAAGTTTGAGCCGCGCGCCTGCCCCTTGAAGCCCTTGCCCTGGATGGCGAGGCAGGCCTCGGGCCGCGTCAGGCGCGCGACGCCGATGCGTTCGTTGAGGTTGAGCGTCGGTTCGGCGTCTTTTTCCTTGGCCAGCAGGATGGGCTTGGCCGCCAGCGCCGCACCGGCGCGCACCGAGAGGAATTCCGGCTTGTGGTAGGTCAGCGAGCCGGTCGGACAGGCGAGGATGCACTGCACGGCGTCGCAGGAGAAGTCGCAGGCCTGAGATCGTGCGTCGATGTAAGGCGTCCCGACACCGAAGCCGTCGACGAGGTCGGCGAGCTTGATCGCCGACACCGGGCAAACCTGCACGCACTGGCCGCACTTGATGCAGCTGGAGAGAAAGTCCTTTTCATCGAGCGCGCCGGGCGGTCGCAGGCGCTGCTTCTGCGCGTAGACCAGCGGCAGGAAGCCCGACAGGGCCGCGCCCATGACGCCGCCGGTAAGCAGGATGGTGCGCAGCACGCGACGGCGCGCCTGCTGCCGGCGCTCTTTCGACAGCGGCGGCGTGCCGCCACCGCCAGCGCTGTGCTTGCCCTGCACTACCTTCGGGTCGCCTTCGGGAACCTTCTTGGCGGCGGCCGGGGACGGAGAATCCGGCGCAGCGGAGTCGTCGGGAAGCTGTTCTTCGTCGCTCATGCGTGTCTTGCCTCCGGCTTGTTGAAGCGCGGCGTCTTGTCCCGCAGTTGCAGCTCGGGTGTCGAGAACGGCGCCAGACGCTCGAGGAAGTCGAGCAATTCGAGCACCGGCGAGTTCTTGAAGAAGCGCGCCGCTGGAATTTCCATCCAGAGCTGATCGGCATAGGCGAAATTCTCGTGCGGCGTGTCGCCGATACCGTCGCCGTCGCGGTCGAAGCCTTGGTAGGTGTCGAAGTAATTGCCGATCCAGGTGTTCTTGTCGCCGCTGCCGCGGCCGCCCTGGAAGACGTCGGTGATGTTGCCCTCGAAGACGTTGTCCTTGAGGATGTTGCCGCCGAGTTCGGAGGTGAGCTGCACGGCGATGCCGTTGTAGGCGAAGCGGTTGCCGTTGAAGCGGATGGTGGTGTCGGGCTGGAACGGCGACAGGTCGGAGCCGACGCCGACGGCGCAATAGATGATCTCGTTGCCCGAGATCTCGATGTTGCTCGACTCCTTGAAGCCGAAGGCCATGCCGGCCGCGCCGGTGGCGTGCGAAATCACGTTGTTGCGGGCGGCGCCGCCTTCCATGTACATGAAGTAAATGCCGACGGCATTGTCGTAGAAGCGGTTGTTCTCGACGATGTTGTTGTTGGCGAACATGAAATGGATGGAGTAGCGGCTGCGCTTGCCGACGTTGCCGCGGAAGATGTTGTCGTTGGAGTACCACGCCACCATGTCGCGGGTATCGATCACCTCGTTGTTCTCGATCAGGTTGCGGTGGCTGTACCACAGGCGCAGGCCGTCGCCGCGGACGCCGAGGTCGAAAGGCTTGGAGCGGATGCGGTTGCCGCGCACGACGCTGTCGTTGGACTGTTTGAGGTCGATGCCGAACAGGCAGTTGTCGACGACGAGATTCTCGATGGTGGCGCGGTGGCCGCGCACGTCGAGGCAGCTGTCGTCGGAGTCGTGCGAGTCGCCGGAACCGGTGAGATGCAAGCCGCGCAAGGTCGAATCGTTCGCCTTGAGCTCGAACACCGTGCCCTTGTCGCCGGAATCGATGGTGACCTTGCCGCCGCCATCGATGGTCAGCGGCTTGTCGACCACCACGGGGCCGGCATAAGTGCCCGGCGGCGGCTTCAGCACCGAACCGGCCGGCGCCGCATCGACCAGTTGCTGGAAGGGCTTGAGGCCGTGCACGCGCTTGTCGCGCTCGTTCAGCATGAATTGCGGCTTCGGCCGGTCGACTTCAACGCGTGGCGCGTTGCTCATGTCGGCCGTCGCGCCGAGCTTCTGCGCCTTTACCGGGCTTTCGTCACCGCCGCGCCAGCCGAGCTCGCCGCTGGTTTCGGCCGCGACCAGCAGCGTCGATACGCCCAGCGCCAGCAACGGCAGCAGGGCGCGGACGGGTTTCATTCGACCGTGCCTTCGCGGATCTGCTTGCGGCGCAGCAGGATGGCCAGCGCCAACGCGACGAAGGTCACCAGCAGCAGGCCATAACCCCAGTACGGGTAGGAGAAGGTCGAGAACTGCGCCACCTTGCCTTCGCCGAACACCGTGGGCATGAAGGGCTTGACGGTGAAAGCGCCCCAGGGGTGCATGTTGTGGCCGAAGAACCACAACCAGCCGGCGTATTCGATGACGAAGAACACCGGCAGCAGCGCCGGCACGGCTGCCAGCAGCAACTGGAACTGACGGATCTTCCAGACGCCGAGCACCACGATCACCATGGCGACGACGAGGAAGGCGATGGCGATGTGCGTGTAGAAGGTGACGTTGTCGCCCCAGTGCTTGATCTTGTCCGGCTCCTTGAAGAAGGTGCCGGCCTCGCGCACATAGTCCGCGACATGGCTGGCGAGATGGCCCAGCACGTACTGATCGACGATGGCCCAGGTCGCCACGGCGGCAAAACCCACCGAGAGGATCGTCAGGCGCAATTTCTGTTTGGTGCAGGCGAAGCCCGCCAGCATCACGGCGAAAAAGCCGAAGAAGAACTTGGCCAGCGGCTTCTCGACCGGGGCGCCGGTGGCGATCGGGAACATGCCGACGTAGTGGTTGATGGTGTTCATCTCGTGCACGCAATCGAGGCCCTCGGCACCCTTGTCCACGTTCTTCTTGGCATCGAGGATGGGGTTGTAGCGCTCGTCTTCGGCGCCGAGATCCTTCTGGATGATCTCTCCCGCCATGCGGGTGCCCTTGCCGGCCGCACTGCAGCCGTTATAGACGCCGTTGAAATGGAAATGGATGCGGATGCCGTCGGGGAAGGCATCCGGCGGGTAGTTGGGCGCGGTCAGCGACACCCACCAGATGGGAGCGAAGAAGGCGGCGATCATGGCGACCAGCGCGATCAGGGTCAGGCCGCCAATAGCGACATTGGGATTTTTGGGGGTGTTCATCGTGCTCTCTCTTGTCCTGGAGCTATCGCAACAGCATTGCGGTATCGACGCGGCGTGTCCCCCAAAGGGACTTCCTTCGGGGCGTCGCCAGCGCCGACTTTCTGGCAGAAACCGCCCGCGCGCCGCGAGGGCGGTGCGCGGGGTCCATTACAGCACGGTTCTGCTTACTTCTTCTTGCCGCCGGCCTTGGCTTTGCACATCGAACCCGGCATGGACAGGCTGGATTGGTAGGCGGAAATCGCCACCAGCTGGTCGTTGGTGTAGGGCTTGATAATCTTCACCATGTCCGGGTTGGCGTTGCGGCGCTTGCCGTCGCGAATCTCGGTCATCTGGCGCAGCAGGTACTTGTAATGCTGGCCGGCGATGACGGGATAGAACTTCTCCTTGTTGCCCTCACCGGTGGCACCGTGGCATTCCTTGCACTGCTTCTCGTACAGGTCCTTGCCCATGGCGATCTGCTTGGCGGCATCGGCGCCTTCGTATTGGCCATGATCGATCGGAATGCACAAACTGTTGATATAGGAGGCCACATTGGCCAGTTCCTGTGCGTCGGTCAGTTCCTTGGCGAAGGGATACATGGTCGGGTTGTCGCGCAGTCCGGCGCGGATGTCGGCCATCTGCTTGATCAGCACCGTGCTGTGCTGACCGGCAAGTTGCGGGAAGGTGCCATCGGTACGACCGGCGCCGGACGGCAGGTGGCAGGCGCCGCAAATCTCGTAGCCTTCCTTGCCGGCCTTGGGATCACCCTTCTTCTGCAGGGCTTCGATCTTTTCGCCCTCCTGGGCATTCCATTTGTAATCCTTGCCCTCGATGCCTTCCTTCTTCGGGGCAGGCGGGCCGGCGAAGGCAACGGTGGCGGAAAGCAGCGCAAGGACGAGCAGGGTGGGTGATTTCATGTAGTGATCCTCTTCAAAAGTCAATATATCTTATTATCCCCGAAGGAATATCAGCGCTCATTGATAGACGTCAATCAATGAGACAGCGCTGCTCGATCAGGGTTTCAGCTTGGAGAGGTAGTCGGCCAGCGCCTTGATTTCCTCGTCGCTGACGAGCCCCATGACCCCTTTCATCGCAGCGGTCTGGCCGTTGTTGCGCGCGCCGCTCTTGATGTCCTTCATCTGGGCCTCCGCATAGGCTGCACTCTGGCCGGCGAGTTTGGGATAGGGCATGCCCTTGAGGGGGGTCTTGGCATCCTTGCCGTGGCAGGACCAGCAGGTCTTTTCCTGAAAAAGCTTAGCGCCGTCAAGGGCGAAAGCCGAAGCGGAGAACATCATCGCTGTGGCAGCGAGAGTCAGGGTCAGTTTCATGGGTATTCCTTTCGTAGAAGAAAAACGGGGGGCAGATTACTCCGCCCCCCGTTCGTGACACATTGCGCTAGATCAACTTACTTGACCTTCTTGGCACCATTCTGCTCAAGGTAGGTCTTGGCGCGCAACCCGAGGTCGGCGGTCTTGACCTGGTATTGCCAGATCTGCTCGGCCCAGAGGTTGGCATTCTCCCAATCCTTCTTGGCGGCGAACGCCTCATGCTTCTCTTTCAGGCCCTTGGTCTTGCCCAACTGGTCAAAGGCGTCTTCGACCATGGCCACGACATCCGGGAAGTCCTTGTAGTTGACACTGGTGATGTAGGCCACGACGGAGTCGATGATCACCTGGGTGTCGGCCACTTTCTTCACGGTCGCCTTGTAGTCGGCTTCGGTGTAGGAACCCTTGGCCAGCGTCGTCGTCTTGCTCGGCTTCCAGCCCTTCGGCTTCACCAGGAGGTAGCCCTGCATCTCGAGGTGGAGAGCGGAGCAGAACTCGGTGCAGTAGTAGGGATAGACGCCTTCCTTGTCGGCCTTGAACTTCAGCTGGACGGTCTTGCCCGGCTCGACCGAGGCATGCACGTTGTAGGTCGAGACGGTGAAGCCGTGGGTCTCGTCCTGCGCGCGCTCAAGGTTGGTCAGGTTGATGGTGATCTCGTCGCCCACTTCGGCCTCGATGGTCTCAGGCGTGATGTGCGAGCGGATCAGGCTGCCGAAGACCTCGACCTTGTTGCCCTTCTTGACGGTCCTCTCCTCGCCGGCAACCACGCGGCCCGGATGCGGCTTGTCGGTGCGGCTGTTGGTGCCGACCTTGTAGCGCACGCCCGGCTTCAGCTTGTCGGCCGAGATGGCGACGACGTAGTGCGGCTCGCCCAGCGGCAGCGGCATGTCGTAGAGGAGCTGCATCTTGTCGTTGCTGATGTCGATCAGCTGGTGGTTCTGCGGATGCAGCGGACCCACCGGATTGAAACGATCGATCGACAGCTTGTTCAGCGCGACCAGATAACGGCCTTTCGGATCGACGGAATCGCCTTCCATGGTCATCAGGTGACCGATGTTGTAATGGACGGAGATCTTGTCGAGCACCTTGCCTTCGCAGTAGTTCCACTTCGCGACCTGGCTGTCGACATACAGGGAGGTATATGCGATGCAAGGCTTGGAGTCGTACTGCGTGTGCAGGGGGCCGAGGCCGAGTTGCACCTGGGTGTGCAACGTGTCCTTCATGCTCAGCACCGGGATGCCGTACGGATCCTTGGACTCGAACTTGCCGGCCTTGATGGCGGCCATGATCTTCTCGAAGGAATACACGGACACGTGGGTGTCGAGCTTGCCGGCGACGACCAGCATCTTGCCGTCCGGCGTGACATCGACGCCGTGCGGCGACTTGGGCTCGGGAATCAGGAAGAGGATGCCTTCCTTGATGGCCGTTTCCATCATCAGCACGTCGTGGCCGTTGATCTTCTTGGCCTTGCCGGCCTTGACCAGTTCGGCGGCCTTCTTCCAGTTGATCACGTGCAGGTAGTCGGTGTCCTTGGCGGAGCAGCCGGCTTCGTACGGCGGACGACCCTTCTCGATGCCGCCGACGTAACGCTCGGAGCAGAAGGAGTTGGTGAACGACCAGCCGTCGGACGGGCCCTTGCCGGCGTCGGAAAGGTCCTGCGAATAGGGCGGCAGTTCGAGCGAGAAGGACTCTTTCTCGACGATGCGGCCTTCCTTGCGGTCGAACTTCCAGTAGGTGACGCCGCCGCGATACTTCTCGTTGAACTCTTCGAGCGGGAAGAACTTCTTGTTCTCCAGCGGCGAAGCGTACTGCGCGGCCTCGATCACGTACTCGGTATTCGGGGTGACGAAGGCGCCGCCGTGCTCGGACTTGAAGATCGGGTTGACCACGATCTGCTTGGTCTCGAAGTCGCGCAGGTCGAGCACCGCCAGGCGCGGGTTGGCCTTGTCGTTGATGAACAGATACTGGCCGTCGTACTTGCCCTGGGTCTCGGAGATCGCCGGGTGGTGGGTGTCGCCCCAGGTGATATCCTTGCCGTCGATGCGGCCCTGTTTCAGCACGGCCTTCGACTCTTCGTCGAAGCCGTAGCCCTGCCAGGGCTCGGGCGTGAACACGCCGATGTACTTGAGGATGCGCATCGAGGGGATGCCGTAGACGATGATCTGGCCCGACTGACCGCCGGAGCTGAAGGCGATGAAGTCATCGCGCTTGCCGGTGGGGACGTAGGTCTTGGAAGCGGCCAGCAGATCCTGTTGGCTCAAATTGCGACGCTTCATCACGTCCTGCAGGGACTCTGCCGACCACGATGCGGCCGCCGCGAGCCCGAGACCCGCCGCCAGCAGCAGCGAGGTGGACCGCACTGCAAATTTCTTCATAATTTTCTCCCGTTTATAAACAATGACTTGCGTCACCCGATGCAGCCACTTCAAACTGCAATCGCCATGCGGCAAAATGCCACTGCGGCAATATGACGCGGACTTTATGACCTTTGGTGCGGGAACGGTTTGACTTGGGTCAAGTCCCTTGCTGCTTCCCTGCACAAGAATCGCGCCTTCCCATGACCCCGAATAAGAAGATCCTGATGGACCTTGCCGCGATTCTCGGCATCGTCCTGATCGCGGTGATCGGCTACAAGCTGTCGCCGTTGCTCATGCCCAAGGCCGACGTGAGTGCCGTCTCAGAAGCGGGCTGCGACCTGCACAAGCGTGCCTGCGCGGCGACGATGACCGGCGGCGGCCGCATCGAGCTGTCGATCGCGCCACGACCGATCCCGATGGTCATGCCGCTGCAGGTCGAGGTGAAAACCTCCGGACTGGAGGCTGCCAAGGTCGAGGTCGACTTCGCCGGCGTGGACATGAACATGGGTTACAACCGGCCCGAACTCGCCGCCGTCGGGCCAGGCCTGTTCCGGGCCGAGGCCATGCTGCCGGTCTGCGTCACCGGCAAGATGGCCTGGCAGGCGACGGTGATCGTCGAGGCGGGGCGGCAGCGCATCGCCGCGCCCTTCCGTTTCAACTCGGTGCCCGATTGATGTCCAACCGCATGCTGCTCGTCCTGATCGGCGTTCTCGCGGCAGCGATCGTCGGCCTCGCACTGCTCTGGAACCCGGCGCCGCCAACCGCCACGGCACCTCACGCCGCCCTGCCCGCCGCCACTCCGAGCGGGGGCGATTTCACCCTGCAGTCGGCCACCGGCCCTGTCTCGCTCAGGGACTTCCGTGGCAAAGTGGTGCTGGTTTACTTCGGCTATACCTACTGTCCCGACATCTGCCCGACTTCGCTGACGGCGACGGCGCAGGCTTTGGGCCGACTGGCGCCCGCCGAACTCGCGCAAGTGCAGACGATCTTCATCTCGGTCGACCCGGAACGCGACACGCCGAACCGCCTCAAGGAGTACGGCGCGTTCTTCCATCCCTCCATCATCGGCATCACCGGCGCGCCGGCCGAGATCGCCGAAGTCGCCCGGCGCTACGGCGCCAGCTACGCGAAGCAGCAACTCGCAGGCGCCTCGAACTACGTCGTCGACCACTCGGCACTGACCTACGTCGTCGCCCCCGACGGTCGGCTGGTCGGCGCCCTGCCCCACGCCGCGCCGCCGGAAAAGGTCGTCACCGAAATCCGCAAATGGCTTTCCACTTCAACTCAAGGAGCAACGCAATGAAACGATTCGCCCTTTCTCTCGCCGCCTCGCTCGCCGTGCTGTCGGCGCCGACTTTTGCCGCCGGCACCGCCGACTCGATCAGCGTCGTCGATCCCTACGTGCGCCTGGCGCCTCCCGGCGCCACGACCACCGGCGCCTTCATGGTGATAAAGAACGGCGGCACCAAGGACGTGAAGGTGGTCAAGGCCGACAACCCGGCCTCGAAGGCGACTGAACTGCACACCCATATCGACGAAGGCGGCGTCATGAAGATGCGCCCGGTCAAGGACATCGAGGTGAAGGCCAAGGGCGAGACTTCACTCAAGCCCGGCGGCCTGCACGTGATGATGATTGAGCCGAAGGCGATGAAGGAAGGCGACATCGTGCCCATCACCCTGACCTTCGACGACGGCAGCACGAAGAAGGTCGACGCCAAGGTGATGAAGCCGACTGCCGCCGCGATGCCCATGGGTGGCATGAGCGGCCACGACATGAGCCAGCACAAGCACTGATGTTCCCGGCGGCGCGCTTTTGCCGCGCCGCTAACCTTCCTGCGAGATTTTCTCCAGCGCGGCGATGTCGCCGCGGAAGTGGCGGCTGGCGGCGCCGCTGCCGCTTTTGACCAGGAAGCCCTGGCGTACGAACTCGGAGACGATGCGGCTCACCGTCTCGGGCGTGCTGCCGATGATCGCCGCCATGTCGTCCACGCTGAAGCGGTGGATGCGGTCGCCGCTGCCGACGCGCAGGCGCAGCAGCAGCCGCGCCATGCGCGTGCGCGCCGGCGTGGTGCCCCCGACCAGCTCGGATAGCCAGGCCTCCGCCTCGCGCAGGGCATCCTGTGACTTCTGGAACAGGCGCGCCTGCAAGGCGCTGTGCTGGGCGACAAAGCGGCGAAAATAGGCGATGGGAATGCGACAGGCGCGCACGTCGCCGACGGCAACGGCTGCGTGCTCGTAATGGTCGGCGAAAGCCGACTCGAAGCCGGCGACGTCGCCGACCTTGAGCACGCGCACGATGTGCTCGCCGCCGGCCGGATCGTAGCGCACCATCTTCACGGCGCCGGCCCGGATGCAATAGACCGCCTCGGTCGGCACGCCCATGCCGAAGATCGTCGCGCCGTGGCCGTAGTCGAAGTCGTCGATGCCGGCATGGAAATCGACCAGATCCTCGAGCGTGACGTCGGAGCAGACCATGTCCTGCCGCAGGGCGCAGGCGAAGCAGTTGCTGCGACCTTGGCAGCGGACTTGTGGCGGATGTTTTGACATGGAGTGCAATGATAACCCGTCGACCGAAAAGTCGGCTCCGGCGGGACGGCGAACCTCAAAACCTGCCGTCGTCGAGATTCGTCGGCAGGTCCTTCGTCACCTGATCGAAGGTGAGCACCTTGCGGCCCTTGTGTTCCTTCAGGAAATCGGCGGCATCTTCCTTCGAAGCCAGCGGCACGAACTCGTGGCCCATCGGGCCGAGCACGTCGGAACCCGTGACGTACCAGGCCTTGCGCGCATCCATGCGCTGCAGGTTGTAGAAGTCGGTGACCCAGATCACCGCCATGTCCTCGCGCTTGTGGCCGGCCGCATATTTCGCCGGATCGAACCAGAACTTGAACATGTCCTTGGCGCCGTCGAAATGGTGGACGTGGCCGTCCTTGTAAACGATGGTCGCGACCCAGTTGGAATATTTCGACACCAGCATGCCGCAGACCGGGCACAGATCCTTCGGCCCCGGCTTCGGCCCCGGCTTCGGCGGCAGCGCCTGGGCGACGGCGAGCGCCGTCCAGGCGGCGAGCAGCAGCGCAAGAAGAAAGCGCCTCACTCTCACATCAGCCCTTCTGCTGCTCCATCATCTTCTTGCGGCGCTCGGCGCGGTTCTTGCGGATGCGGCTGACATCCTTAGACATGTCGGTATAGGCTACGAGCAGCGCCTGGTCGAACTTGACCAGCTCGCCGCCGTTGGCGGCCTGGGCCGCCTTGGCCGCGGCTTCCGTGCCATAAGCCACCTTGCTGTTGGCGGTCATCACGCCGGGCAGCTTGCTGCCGACGAGGAAGGTCGCCTTGTCGACCTCCACCAGCGGCTTCACCTCGCCGGCCGCCGCATTGTCGCCGACCCACAGTACCTTCGGCTCGCGGTCGACGTTGAGCGCGAGGCTGATCGCCGTGCAATGCAGCGAGCAGGTGCCGTCGGCGAGGTCGTCGCTGTACTGCACCAGCATGCGCGAGTGGTGATACTGCTTGCGGTCCATGCCGCAGTAGGGGCATTTCGGGTATTTCTCGATGTCGTTTTCATTGGCCTTGGCGTCGGCCGGCTTCTTCGGGATGAACTGCGCCGGCGTGCCATCGGCGGGGCAAGCCTGCTGGGCGTGGCTGTTGGCGGCGACGAGGCCGACGCCGGCGGCGAGCGAGAATTTGAACAGATCGCGGCGATCCATGATGCAGCTCCTTTCGAGGACATTAATGCGCTGCACCAATGCTAGCGCCGGATCGCATGGCGACCTTGCGACATGTTGTCGCAGGAACCCGCGTGCCTGGGTTCTGCCATCACTCGATCGGCTGCCAGCCCGGGTGGGCGAAGTACTTGCCGTAGCTGTTCAACGCCAAGGCGGCACGGTGTGCGGCGTCCGCCGGTTGGCCGGCAGCCTTGCCCTGCATCACCTCGGCGGCGCCGGCAAGATCGGCGATGACGATGTGCAGCATGGCGTCGGCCTTGGGCTCCAGCTTGCACTGGCTGACGATGGCGCCGATCTGCCCTTCGATGGATTTGCCCAGCGCGGCATAGTCCTCCCTGGCGAGACTGCCCTTGTGGATCGCATGCAGTTTGCCCGCCAGTTCGGCACGCATCGCGGCCATGGCCTGGCGCAGGGTTGCGTCGCTCGCCCACTTCTTGCCCTGGTTGAGCTGCAGTTTGGCGGGTGCCGCCTCATGTCGATGGTCGTGCGATTCCGCGGCCTTTGCTGGAATCGCGGCGCCGATGCTCACTCCGCTCAGCAGGGCGATGAACAGGTTGCAGCGCTTCATTGAAGTCTCCTTTCAGGGCTGGGGGAAGACGCAGATGACCTCGGGGTCGTCGGCATGGTCGAGCAACAGGCGGCGCACGCGCCCCTGCCAGAGTTCGCGGAATTCGCTCGTCTCCGCCGGGCTGGCCGCTCCGATCAGGCACAGCGACATCAGGCGGGACGTGCGCGGATCGCCGGGGACCCGATCGAGCCGCGCCGCTGCCTCGACCGCGGCACCGCCGTCGAGGCGGGTGTAGCGCACATCGCCGGCGGCGAGCGCCTGACCAAAGAACAGCCGGTCGCGCCGGTTGAAATGACCGCCGATTCCACGAAAGCCGCTGTCCTCCGTGGCGCCGGTGATCAGGGTGGCGACCGCCGCCATGACGCCGGTCACCCCGGCATCGCGCGGTTCGCGGAAATCGACCCGGAGGTTGCCGCGCTCGGGCAGCGCCTCGGGGTAGAGGGCCTTGAGCGCCGCCCGCGTCATCAGGAAGGCGGCCGCCACCGTCGGGCAGGAGTGGCCGGCCAGGCGCACCGCATCGGCGTAGCGGTATTCGATGAGCCCGCCGGCCGCGGCGCCGAGAAATTCCGCCAGCGGGTCGACAACCGGGATGGGGGGAGCGGCGGCGAAGAAGTCCGGAAACTGGCTTGGATTCATGATGGTCTTGATCGAAGGCGGCACAGACGATAGGATAGTAACAAGTTACTTACTTTTCAAGCGATGCCAACGATAAAAAATCACTGCCCGAGGCAAGCGAAAAACGCCGCCGCCTTCCCGCCGGCGAGCGCCGCCGAGAGGTGGTCGCCGCCGTCGTCGAGCTGGCGCGCGACCACGGCCCCGACGCGATCACGACGCAAGCCATCGCCGACCGCATCGGCGTCACCCATGGCGCGCTGTTCCGCCACTTCCCGGACAAGGCCGCGATGTGGGCCGCCGTGTTCGACTGGGTGCAGGCCGAACTCGGCGAAGTCGTCGGCGAGGCCTTCGCGGCCGGCGGCGAGCCGCTCGCCATCCTCGAACGCGTCTTTCTCGCCCATGTCGGCTTCGTCGCCAGCCATCCCGGCGTGCCGCGCATCCTGTTTCACGAATTGCAGCGCCCGGTCGATTCGGAATTCCACGAGCGCGTACGGCAGATGGTCGGCGCATACCGTCAGCGGCTCTGCGCGCTGCTGGTGCTGGCAAAAGAGCACGGCCAGCTGCCGGCCAGGCTCGACGAGGAAGCCGCCGCGGTGCTGTTTCTCGGCACGGTGCAAGGCCTGGTGGTACAAAGCACGCTGTTTCGCGGTGAGGCCGGCATGCAGTCGGCCGCCCGCCGCATCTTTCCCTTGCTGCTGAACGGCTTTCGCGGAGTGAACGCATGAAACTTCCTTCCCGCCGCGCGCTCGCACTCGGCCTCGCCGCCCTGCTCTTCCTCGCCGGTTTCGGCTGGCTGGTCGCCACCCAGGGGCCATTGGCGCGGGTCAAGGTCACCGTGGCCAAGGCCGGCGAAACGACGCTCGATCGCACGCTGTTCGGCATCGGCACGGTCGAGGCGCGGCGCAGCTATGCGATCGGCCCGACGGTGGCCGGTCGCGTGGCGGCCGTGCTCGTCGACCATGGCGAAGCCGTCACGGCGGGCCAGCTGTTGGCCGAGATGGACCCGGTCGATCTCGAGGCACGACAGGCCGCCGGCAGCGCCACCGCCGCCCGTGCCGGGCAACTCGTCGCCTCGGCACAGGCCGCGCTCGCCGAAGCGGGCAGCCGCGCCCGCCTCGCCCAGGCCAGCAGCGAACGCTACGCCGATCTGCGGCGCAAGAGTTTCGTCAGCCAGGAAGCGGCCGACGCCAAGGTCCACGAAGCGGCCGCCGCGCAGGCCGGGCAGGAAGCCGCCGCGGCGGCGCTCGCCGCGGCGAAGGACGAAGCGCGCCGCGCCCAGTCCGACCTCGCGGGGCTGGGCAAGAGCCGCGCACATTTGCGTCTGGTCAGCCCCGTCGATGGCATCGTCACCGCCCGGCTGGCCGAGCCGGGCTCGACTGTGGTAGCCGGCCAGTCGGTGGTGCAGGTCATAGACCCGGCCACGCTGTGGCTGCGCGTGCGCATCGACCAGGGGCGCTCGGCCGGACTGGCGGTCGGACTGCCCGTCGACATCGCATTGCGTTCGCGCCCCGGCCAGATGCTGAAGGGCCGGGTCGAACGGGTCGATCTGGTGGGCGACGCGGTGGCCGAGGAACGCATCGCCAACGTGAGTCTCGGCGAAGCACCGGGCAACCAGGCCATCGGCGAACTGGCCGAAGCGACACTGCATCTACCCCCCGCCGCCAAGGCGCTGGCCGTGCCAGCGGCGGCCGTGAAGCGCGTCGGCACGGAAAACGGCGTGTGGCGGCTGGTCGAGGGCCGCGCCAGATTTGCCGCCGTCTCCACTGGACCGGCATCCGCGGACGGCATGGTGCAGGTGCTGAACGGCCTGGCGGCCGGCGACGCAGTCATCGTCCATAGCAACCGGACGCTCACGCCGGACTTGCGGGTGAACGTGGTCGACACGCTGGTGAAAGCCGCGCCGTGACGGCCCCACTCGCTCGCAAGCCCGGCTCACTGCCCCCCGCAGGGAGGCGCATGCCTCCTTGGGGCGGCCCGGCGGAAGCATGATCAACCTCGCCGGCCGCGACATCCTCCATGGCTGGGGCAAATTCCTGTTCACCGGCGTCGGGCTCGGCCTGCTGATCGGCGTCACCCTGTCCATGGCCGGCATCTACCGCGGCATGGTCGACGACGGCCAGGTGCTGATCGACAACAGCGGCGCCGATCTTTGGGTCGTGCAACAGGGAACGCTGGGGCCGTACGCCGAGCCGTCGAGCATCCGCGACGACGTCTGGCGCGGCATCGCGGGACTGCCCGGCGTGGCCGAGACCGGCAACGCGGCCTACCTGACGATGCAGATCGAGCACGCCGGCAAGGAGTCGCGGGCGATGGTGGTCGGCATGGAGGTCGACCGTCCCAATCGGCCCGGCGCGCCGGCCTATCTCACCGCCGGCCGACCGGTGCTTGCCGGACACTACGAAGCGATCGCCGACGAACTCGCCAAATTCAAGCTCGGCGAGCGCGTGCGCATCCGCCGCCATGAATACGAGATCGTGGGGCTGACGCGGCGCATGGTGTCCTCCAGCGGAGACCCGATGATCTTCGTGCCCCTCAAGGACGCGCAGGAAATCCAGTTCCTCAAGGACAACGACGCGCTGCTCAACGAGCGCGCCCGCACCGCCGCCAACCCCGCCTTCAACCGCCCCGGCGTGCCGGGCCTGCTCGAGGCGGTGCAGGCCGCCAACGCGCAGAGCCGCATGGTCAATGCCGTGCTGGTGCGGCTGGAGGCGAACGCCGATCCCGAAGCGGTGGCCGCGGAGATCCGCCGCTGGAAGCGCCTGCAGGCCTACACCAAAGTGCAGATGGAGGACATCCTGGTGGCCAAGCTGATCGCCACCTCGTCCCGGCAGATCGCCATGTTCCTGGTCATCCTCTCGGTCGTCACCGCCGCCATCGTCGCCTTCATCATCTACACCATGACGCTGGCCAAGGTACGCGAGATCGCCGTGCTCAAGCTGATCGGCGCGAGGAACCGCACCATCGCCGGCATGATCCTGCAGCAGGCGCTGGGGCTGGGCCTGATCGGCTTTTTCGTCGGCCGCCTCGCCGCCGGGCTGTGGGCGCCGGTGTTTCCCAAGTACGTCCTGCTGCTGCCGGGCGACGCGCTGCGCGGCTTCGCCATCGTCATGGCGATCTGCGCGCTGGCCAGCGTCGTGGCGATCCGCGCCGCGCTCGCCATCGATCCGGCGGAGGCCATCGGTGGATAAGACGAGCATTCCCGCCATCCGCATCGAAGGCCTCATGAAGCGCTACGGCACGGGCGACGCCGCCGTCGACGCGCTCAAGGGTGTGGACATGACCGTCTGGCCCGGCGAGGTGGTGGGCCTCATCGGCCCCAGCGGCTCGGGCAAGACAACGCTGCTGAAGTGCCTCGGCGCCGTGATCGAGCCGACCGGCGGGCACATGCAGCTCTCCGGGGAAACCATCTACGACGGCAAGGATGGCGGCTGGCGCACCGGCGACCTGCGCGCGCTGCGCCGCGACCGCATCGGCTTCGTCTTCCAGGCGCCCTACCTGATTCCCTTCCTCGACGTCACCGACAACGTCGCGCTGCTGCCCATGCTGGCCGGCATCGACAATGCGGCCGCCCGCAAGCGCGCGCTGGAGCTGCTGACGGCGCTCGACGTGGCCCACCGCGCCGGCGCGCAGGTGTCGCAGCTCTCGGGCGGCGAGCAGCAGCGCGTCGCCATCGCCCGCTCACTGGCCAACCATGCGCCGATCATCCTCGCCGACGAGCCGACCGCCCCCCTCGATTCCGAGCGCGCCCTGACCGTCATTCGCATCCTCAACGACATGGCGGTGCAGTACCAGACCGCCATCATCGTCGTCACCCACGACGAAAAGATCATTCCGACCTTCAAGCGGATTTATCACATCCGCGACGGCAGGACGCACGAGGAGGCGGGCGAGGGACGCCCCCTCTAACCCGTGCTCCAGGCGCGCGGGCGCTTCATGCCGGCGACCTTGCAGGCCTGGCCGGGGTAGCCGTAGGGGAAGAGTTCGAACAGCCGCTTGCGACCCTGGCCGGGATAGCGCTGGTCGAGATGCTTGATGACGTGGCGCGCGTCGGGTGCGACCTGGCGTTCCTCGTAAAGGCCACGCATGAAACGGATCACGTCCCAGTGGTCGTCGGCGAGTTCGATGTCGAGTTCGCGCGCCAGCCTCTCCGCCACGCCCTCGTTCCATTCCGCCGGTTCGACCAGATAACCGTCGGCATCGCGAGCCGGCATTTTGATGCTTGCGTCCATGGTCTCCTCCTTGAAATCCATATGAAATATTACATCACGCCATGACATTATTTTCCGAATGTTATAGTTCGTCAACTCCCCCATTTGGGTTAGACACTGCATGCAAGATCCGCCCTTCGCCAAGGAAGAATTCGAGACGCTGTCGAATTTCCGCTACCAGCTGCGCCGCTTTCAGCACTGGAGCGAGCAACTGACACGCAGCAACGGCGTCACCAATCTGCAATACCTGTTGATGCTCCACGTCGCGGGCTACGCGGGACGCGAATGGGCGACCATTACCGAACTGGCCGAGCGGCTGCAGGCCCAGCATCACGGCGTCGTCGCGCTGGTGTCGCGCTGCGAGAAGCTCGGCCTGGTCGAACGCCGCCCCGGGCGCTCCGACGGCCGCGAAGTGGAAATCCACCTGACGCGCAAGGGCGAAAGAACGATAGACCGCCTCGCCCGCCTTCATCGCGACGAGCTGATGCGGATCGAGGGCGCCTTCGCCGTGCCGGGCACGGAGCAGCTGACGCAATCGGCGCGAAAGCGCGCCGGCCGGGAGGCAGCCTGATGCTTGCCAGATTCGCCGCCCATCCGCTCTGGCTCGTCGGCTTCCGCCCCTTCTTCGCGCTGGCCTGCCTCGCCGGGGCGACGCTGCCGCTGGCCTGGGCGCTGCTATTCACCGGCGCCGTGTCGCCGGCGCCGACTCTTCCGCTGCCGCCGCTGCAGTGGCACGCCCACGAGATGTTCTACGGCTTCGGCTGGGCCGTGCTCGGCGGCTTCCTGCTGACCTCGACCAAGAACTGGGTGGGCGTGCGCGGCTACCATGGCGGCACGCTGGTCTTCCTCGCCGCCGCCTGGCTGTTCGACCGCGCCGGCATGCTCTTCGGCGGCGCCTGGCCGGCGGCGCTGCTCGATCTGTCGCAGTTCCTGTTCCTCGCCGCCATCGTCTCCCTGCTGCTGGCCACACTGATCGGCCACCGCGAGAAGGACAGCTACCGCGGCGACAACATCTATTTTCTCCTGGCGCTGCCGCTGTTCCTGCCGGCCAAGTGGCTGACGCTCTCGCCCGAGCACTTCGCCGCCGGCACCGGCATGACGCTGGCGCTGTTCCGGCTGGTCTTCCTGCTGATGCTCGAGCGCACGGTGACGCAGTTCATGCGGGTCGCGGCCAAGGTCGAACTGCCGCGCGTCGCGCCGCTGGACCACGCCGTCAAGGCGCTGGCACTGGCGCTGGTCTTCGCGCCGTGGCTGCCGTCGTGGCTTGCAGCGGGTGCTTCGCTGCTGCTCGCCGCCCTGCTGTTCGTGCGCTGGATGCTGTGGCAGCCACAGGTCGCACTGCGGCGCCTCGACATCGGCATCATGTATCTCGGCTATCTCGCCATCGTCGCCCAGCTGGCGCTCGAATTCCTCGGGCAGGTGCGCGCCATCGCCTGGGTCGGCACGGTGCAGGTCCACCTGTTCACCTTCGGCGCCATGGGCCTGATCGTGCCGGCGATGATCACCCGCATCGCCAAGGGCCATACCGGGCGCAAGGCCGCCTTCGATGCGCGCGACAGAGCGGTGTTGTGGCTGATGCTCGCCGCCCTGTTCGTCCGCATCGGGCTGCCGCAACTGCTGCCGGGCGCCTACCCGATGTGGATCCACCTGTCGGCGACCCTCTGGGCGGCCGGCTTCGGCCTGCTCGGCTGGCGCGTCATCCCCTGGCTGCTCCAGCCGCGCGTCGACGGCAAGGAACACTGACAGGGCGGCGACCTGATCCGGATCAATTACCCGAGGGATGCCGTCAACTATGATCCGCCGACCCTGAACACACGGAGAGACCGATCATGACCACCATCCACGTCCACAACCACACCAACGCCGAAGGCGTCTACGGCTTCGACGCGCGCGGCATCGCCAAGCGCTTCCGCCACGCCGCCATCTTCGGCGCACTCGATTCGCTCAATGCCGGCGAAGTGATGCGCTTCGTCAACGACCATGACCCGATCCCGCTGCTGCAGCAGATGCAGGCCCGCTACGGCGACGGCGTCGAGATCGCCTACCGCCAGCGCGATCCCGCCGGCGTGATGATCGACTTCACCAAGCGCTGAGCACATGAAACGAGCGGCGGTCTGGCTGCTGCTCGCGCCGTTGGGCGCGCTGGCGGCGGACGACCTGCCGCCACTGCAGCAGGCGCCGGCCGAGTACGCGCGCCGCGCCGCCGCGGCCGCGCCGTGCGCAACCGGCGATGTGGTCGCGCTGACCGTCGCCGCCGATGCCAGGTCCGGCCTCGAGGCGACCTACGACGCCGCGCGCGGCCGGCTGCGCATCCTCTACCGCATGGCCTTCAACCAGCTCACCGAGGGCTGGAACTGGCACCCCGAGCGCGCGCTGGCCGGCGACGACTACTACACCTACAAGTACCTGCCGCTGGCCTCGGTCGATGAGGACCGCGGCACTTACCGCGCCGAGGACAAGATCGGCTCGCCGCAGGAATTCCGCGTGCAATGGCGCACGGATTACTTCTTCGCCTTCGACAATCCCTACGGGTTCTACCCGCACGATGCGGACGACGACGCCGGCTTCGTCGCCGATGTCGCCGTGCCCGCGGCCGAGGCCGCGCGGCTAGCCGGCGGCGACCTGCGCATGGCGCTCTCCGGCCGGCTCGGTGCGGACTGCATCTCCGACAGCACCACCTTCTGGAAGGCGACCTCTGCCGCGCCCGTCGACTTCACCCTGAAGAAGCGCTACCTGATCGGCAAGCTCGCCGCCGTGTGGTTCTACGACGCCGCATCGGGCAGGGTCCTCGCACGGCTCCCCGCGACCCCGGCACAGGGACGCTAGCAGCTCATCCGACCACGCGCGCCGTCACGCGCGCGATGACGTCGCCGAAGCCGTGGCTCAGCAGCACCAGCACGGGCACGACCACGATGAAGGCGTAGAGCACGCGGCGGATGGTGGGGCTGGCGTCGCGCATTTCCATGTAATGGTCGATCACCAGCCGCCCCTTGAAGGCGATGAGAAAGGCGACTGTCAGGCTCAGCGCCCAGCCGCGCTCTCCGGTTTCGCCGAGCCAGGCGCCGGCCGCCGTGAGGCCGAGCAGCAGCAGCCAGATGCGTTCGGCGTGAGCGGCGGAGGTCGGGCTCATCAGCGCAGCACGTAGAAGAAGGGAAAGATCACCAGCCAAATCACGTCGGTGGTGTGCCAATAGACGGCCGCCGCCTCGAGGCCGCTGTAGTCCTCGGCCGAATAGACGCCGAGGCCGGTGCGCACCGCGACCCAGCCCAGGCCGAGGATGCCCCAGCTCACATGCACCAGGTGGTTGAGCGTCAGGTAGTAGTAGGTCGTGTAGAAGATGCCGGCCTGGCCGTCGATGCCGTTGGCGATATTCCAGCGGATCTCGAAGAACTTCACCAGTGGGTAGCCGAGGCCGAGCAGAATCGCGCCGACCACCCAGCCCAGCGTCGCACGCTTGCGGTCCTGCCGTATCGCGGCGACGGCCTTGACCATGCAGTAGCCGCTGGTGAGCAGCAGGAAGGTGATGGTCGTGCCGGCGACGGTGGCGAGCTGGCTGGGGCCCTTGAGGAAGGCCTCGGGATGGTGGGCCTTGGCGATGAAATAGACGCCGAACAGCAGCAGGAACTCGACCAGCACGCAGAAGATGCCGACCCAGATGCCCTTGTTGCCGGGAATGCGGCCAGGGGCGGCGGCGGGATCGAGCGCGAGGGTTGCGGACATCGGCCGATTCTAGGCGCAGGCCGCGGCCGGCGGCATGAGCGAAATCAAGCCTAGCGCCGCTCGCGCACCACGAAGATCTCGCTCAGCGCCTCCTGCACCGAGGCAGCGCGATTGAGCGACTGGTCGAAGTTGGCATCCCATACGTCGGCATTGGCGAACTCGGCGCCGTCGAGGTCGGCCTTGAAGAATCGGGCATGGCGCAGCGTCGCGCCGGCCAGGCGTGTGCCCTTGAGATTCGCCCCGCTGAAATCGACGTCCTCCATCGCCGCGCCCGTGAGGTCGGCGCCGGACAGATCGGCGCCGGCCATTTTCGCGCCCGAGAACACGCCGCGGAACGAATAGCAGTTGCGGATCGAGGCGCCGGTGAGGTCGATGCCCTCCATCAGGATGTCCTTGAGGTAGGCACCGGAAAAGTCGGCCCTGGCGGCACGGGCATTGATCAGGTTGGCGCCGAAGAGATAGGCGCCCTGCAGCTGCGCGTCCTCGAGACGGGCTTCGTCGAAGATGGCGTGGAACAGATCGGCTTTGCGCAGGTCGGCGCGATCGAGGTTGGCGCCGGTGAAGTTGGCCCACTTGGCGTTGGCTTCGCGCAGGTCGGCACCGGCGAGATTGGCCTTCTTCAGGTTGGTGCTTTCGAGCTTGGCGCCGGCCAGCTTCGCGCCGGAGAGGTCGATGCCCGCAAGAGATCGCCGGGTGAAGTCGCAGCGCGAGAGATCGGTGGCCGCCTTCGGTGCCGCGCAGTCGCCCGGCGGCAGCTCGGCCGCGAGCAGCGGCGAACATGTCAGGGCGAAGAAGATCACGGAAAGGATGCGCATCACGCCACCAGTTTGTGCATGACCAGGTAGAAGCGCACACCTTGCCACAAGGTCGATGCGCCGAGCAAGATCACGAACAGCGCCGCCCCCTTGAGCAGCCAGCCGCGCAAGGCGGGCCCGAGCTTGCCGAAGAGGAAGGACGCCGAGAGCATCGACGGCAGCGTGCCGGCGCCGAAGGCCAAGAGCAGCAGCATGCCCTCGGGCGGGCTGGGCGCGGTGGTCGCCTGCACCGCCATGGCCATGGTCATCGAGCAGGGCATGAGGCCGTTGATGGCGCCGCCGATCACGGCGCCCGCGACCGGTCCCTTCTGCGTCGCCGTGGCGAACTGCCGGCGCAGCCAGGCCAGCGGCGCGAAGCCGTAGGCATTGCGGATCGGCGAGACGCCGAGCAGGTCGACGCCAAGCAGGATCACGATCAGCCCCGCGACGATCTGCAGCACGCCCTGCGCCAGGCCGACGCCGCCGCTGGCGACGACGACAGCGCCGATCGACGCCGCGATGAGGCCGACCACGGCGTAGATCGAGATGCGTGCGCCGTGGTAGGCGAGGTAGGGCCAGGGGCCGCGCGCCTTGAGCTTCATGAAGAACGCCGACACCAGGCCGCCGCACATGCCGAGGCAATGGCCGCTGCCGAGCAGGCCGACCATGAAGGCGGCCGCGTAGGAGAACTCGGCGATGTGCTGGTGGGCGTGATCCATGGGGCGCCATTCTGCCCGATCCCCGATGGCACGCGCCGAAGCGCCCTAAAATGCCGCCATGAGAACCGACACCCCCCAAAGCATCTACCTCAAGGACTACACCCCGCCGGCCTGGCTCGTCGACACGGTCGACCTCCACGTCGCCATCCACGACACCCACGCCGAGGTGCGCGCCACGCTGGCCTGCCGGCGCAATCCGGCCGGTCCCGGCGGCGCGCTGGTGCTCGACGGCGAGGAACTGGCGCTGCAGGAGCTCGCCATCGACGGCGCCGCGCTGGCGCCCTTCTGCTACGCCCTCGCCGACGACCGCCTCGCCATCGCCAGCGCCAACGGCGCGCCGCTGCCCGAGCGCCTGACGCTCGCCACCCGCGTGCGCATCGCGCCCGACGCCAACACCCAGCTCTCCGGGCTCTACCGCTCGAAGGACGGCTACTTCACCCAGTGCGAGGCGCAGGGCTTCCGCCGCATCACCTTCTACCCCGACCGGCCCGACGTCATGGCGCGCTTCACTTGCACCATCGAGGCCGCGCGCGAGCGCTTTCCGCAGCTGCTCTCCAACGGCAACCTCGTCGCAACGGGTGATGCCACCGACGGCCGCCACTGGGCGCGCTGGGAAGACCCCTACGCCAAGCCCTGCTACCTCTTCGCGCTGGTCGCGGCGAAGCTCGACGTGCTGGAAGACCGCTTCGCCACCCGGTCCGGCCGCACGGTGCGGCTGGCGGTCTACGTCGAGCCGGGCAAGCTCGACCAGTGCGGCCACGCCATGGCCGCGCTGAAGAAGAGCATGGCCTGGGACGAGCGCCGCTTCGGGCTGGAGATGGACCTCGACCACTACATGATCGTCGCCGTCGGCGACTTCAACATGGGCGCGATGGAGAACAAGGGCCTCAACATCTTCAACACCAAATACGTCCTCGCCCGCCCCGACACCGCCACCGACGCCGACTTCCAGGGCATCGACCGCGTCGTCGCCCACGAGTACTTCCACAACTGGACCGGCAACCGCGTCACCTGCCGCGACTGGTTCCAGCTCTCGCTCAAGGAAGGCCTCACCGTCTTCCGCGACCAGGAGTTCGGCGCCGACGTGCATTCGCGCGCCGTCACGCGAATCCAGGAAGTGCGGGCGCTGCGCGTCGCGCAGTTTCCCGAGGACGCCGGCCCGATGGCGCACCCGATCCGCCCGGCCTCCTACGCCGAGATCAACAACTTCTACACCGCCACCGTCTACCAAAAGGGCGCCGAGGTGGTGCGCATGATCCACACCCTGATCGGCGAAGCCGCCTTCCGCCGCGGCATGGACCTCTACTTCGCGCGCCACGACGGCCAGGCCGTGACCTGCGAGGACTTCGTCGCCGCCATGCAGGACGCCTCGGGCGTGGATCTGGCCCAGTTCCGCCGCTGGTACGCCCGCGCCGGCACGCCGCACCTCAAGGCCGAGGGCCGCTACGACGCGCAGGCCCGGCGCTACACCCTGACGCTGACGCAAAGCCTCGCCCCCACCGCCTACGAAAAGCGCCTGCAGGAGGCGGGCCTCGCCATCGACGACGGGCCGCTGCACATCCCCGTCGCCCTCGGCCTCGTGCTGCCCGACGGCAGCGACGCCCTGCCCGAGAAGACCCGGGTGCTCCCGCTCACGCAGCAAAGCCAGACCTTCGTCTTCGACGGCATCCCCGCCGCGCCCGTCGCCTCGCTGCTGCGCGGCTTCTCGGCGCCGGTGCATCTCGATTTCGCGCAGGGCGACGAAGAACTCGCCCACCTGATGGCCTGGGACAGCGACCCGGTCAACCGCTGGGAAGCCGGCCAGCGCCTCGCCACCCGCATCCTGCTCGCGGGGATCGCCGCCGGCGGCGAAGGCACGGACTGGATTCCCGACACCTTCGTCGCCGCCGTCGCGCGCGTGCTCGACGACGGCCTGCGCCACGACGCGGCACTCGCCGCCGAGGCGCTGATCCTGCCGGCCGAGCAGGTGCTGGCCGAGGAAATGGCGGGAGCAGGCAAGGCCATCGACCCCGAGGCCATCCACCGCGCGCGCATCGCCCTGCGCCGCCACCTCGCCGCGCGGCTGCGCGACCGGTTCGAGGCGGCGTGGGCCGCCCTCGCCCCGACCGAGCCCTACTCTCCCGACGGCCCGCAGGTCGGTCGCCGCGCCCTGCGCAACCTGGTGCTGGGCTACCTCGCCGAAAGCGACGCGGAATACCTCAATGCCAGCGTGATGCCGCGCCTGACGGCGCAGTGCAGCGGCGCCGGCAACATGACCGACGTGATCGCCGCGCTGGGCACGCTCGCCAACCTTGACGCGCCCGAGCGCACGGCGGCGCTCGACGCCTTCCATTCACGCTGGCAGGGCGAGGCGCTGGTGGTCGACAAGTGGCTGCAGGTGCAGGCCACCTCGCGCCTGCCCGGCACCGCGGCGCGCGTGCGCGAGCTGATGCGCCATGCCGCCTTCGACATCAGGAACCCGAACAAGGTCTATGCGCTGGTGCGCGCCTTCTGCGCCGCCAATCCGCGCCACTTCCACGCCGCCGACGGCGAAGGCTACCGCTTGGCGGCCGACGTCATCACCGAGCTGCAGGCGATGAACCCGCAGGTCGCCGCCCGCATCGCCCGCAGTTTCGACCGCTGGCGCCAGGTCGACGCCGCGCGGCAGGCCCACGCCCGCGCCGCGCTGGAGCGCATCCGCGACTGCGCCGGCCTGGCGCGAGACGTGGCCGAGGTGGTGGGCAAGGCGCTGGAGGGGTAGGCGGCCCTGTCGATTCAGGTGAGGCGTTCGCGGGTTCGCGAGCCTATGTGAAGCCGCCGTCCTCGCGGCGGGTGTTCGGTCGAAGCAGACTTTGCGAAGTCGCGGCCTTGATCGTTGCTAGCGACCCATAGCGGAACTAGCTTGGGTGCGAAAGCAGACGTTCAACGTTCTGCTTAACCGGCACGCCGCTTACGGCGCGTCCGAGTTAAAGCGATGGTTGGATCGTTTTCAGACGTGGTCTTTAACTGTGAGCAAATCTCTTTGATTCGATCATCTCCGGGGTAGAGTGCCTCAGTAGGAATGGCGTGAAAATTCTCGTCCCAGAATGCCTTAGCTACCAGTTTAAATTTGGCAATCAGCCGGACTCCCGTGTCGAGGCTCGGGTGTTTGCGAAGGCGCTTCGATGGAAATGTTCCAACAAGAAATCCTTCTTGGAAATATGGTCGCTGTGCTTCTGGTGGGCAGATACTCAGTAGGCGAATATTGATAATTTCGTGTTCAACCGAGTATGTAATGCTTCCATTTGGGTGTGGGAACCCAAATATATAAAGATAGCCAGCGTCTTCTGCATCATTGAGCGCAAAAGATGCTGCCACTCTCAGAGAGTGAGTGACGTCCAGAAACGGAGTTGGGCAAACTTCATAGTGCTGCAAAATTGCCCACGTGAGTTCCGAAAACTTGGCAAGTTTGTCATGACCGCGAATCCCTTCTTCTTTAAGTCTTTTGAGGAGTGCATCAGACTGTTGTTGGAGTGTTCTGTATCGCTCTTCAAGCGCATTTTCCGTTAAAGATCGGCCGGGTAAACGGTAGATGGATGGGTAAAAGCTGTTGATGCGCTGACCATCTTCCGTATTCTTCCAGTATTGGTTGGCTTGCCCGCGATAAAACAGAACCTGCTCAGGGTTGTGGTACGAGATTTCTGCTACGGCTCTGACCAATTCTCGAAACGTTGCAATTTCGACGGGCATGCTGGAGAGAACGTCCTTTAACGGATATTTCTTTCCAGTTGTGATTGAGTGGTGCGACCAAATACTTGAACTGATACGAAGCATACGACCCCCGGGTGCTGGCGATCTAACGTGGTGTTGAGGCGCCTGCGCGGCCTTTTGCGCAGGTCGCCTCGAACGCAGGGTTAGCCCTCATGGCGTTATCGGCGCTTGGCTCTTGCATTCCGAAATACCTCTCGGAACTGAGCAACCACTTGGACTTCCGAATCTGCGTTCAGTGGAGTAAGACCAAAGTGGCGTTTCCGCTTATGGTGCGCAAGCACACGGTCGACTGAACGGCCATCACTATTGCTTAGCATGAAGCGCCCATCGGAGCCAAGGTCCGCCGTGGTGCCGAGAAATTCCCGCCCGAGAGCGATGCCGAGTTTGCCAGTGTAGAACTTGCATTCAGCAGTCATTAGCACGTCGGCCTTCTTGGGATGTACCCAGTTCCTTCGGCAAAACTGGGCTTCAGCTGCCTCGATCACGGCAATGTCACATTCATGCAAGACGCCAGCAAGCCCTTCAACGTAGACGCCGACATGAGCTTCAAATGACAGTCCTTGTGGAAAGTCAATGCGCGCATGTGAATAGTCGTTAGCGGGAGAGTAGATGCGGCCTGGAGCAGTTCGAAATCGGAGAGGGGATGGATTATGGGTGCCCGAGGCTGATTCAAAGCTGACTGACGCACCTTCTTCCCTGGCTGCCCGAAGTGCCAAAGTCATTACATACACTTCGAATGCGTCGTTCGCTTGGCCGGATGATGCTACTGGTGCATAGCCACTCAATAGAGTGTTATAGGCAGCTTGTAAATCCGCGAGGCTGGTCATTTGGCAAGCCTCTCACGGAACGCGGCAAATCGCTCTGAAAGGTCTTCAGCATCCACTGCACCGTCCCGCAGCGAGCGCTGATAGCCCCCGTCGGGGCGTTCCTCATCATCGGGGGCCGAGAATTCAATTGCTGATGCTCGTGATCCTAGGTCCCGCAGAGCCTTAGCTGTAGCGTCCTGCATAGAAGGTAATGTGACAAATATCTCTTTGAGCGCAAATTGAATAAGCTCCATCTTTTCGCTTTCGTCATACGGACGTGACATCTCATACTTTTCGCGCTTAGTTCGCTCTCGCGGTGTCAGGTCCATTGAATCCAAGAAATTCCGCTGGCCAAGACCAGTCTCTTCCTTTGCGCTGTGGGTGATTCCTTCGGTGAACGAGGCAACCAACTGCTCAGAGACCCATGACAGCTTCTCGTCCAAACGTAGGAGGTCGAGTGCTGCTCGGCTTTGGTCGGTCATCGCTATCGTGCTCCTGTGGAAGGCAATTTGTGAAAGGATTGATGAGGGCTAACGTAGAAGTGAGCGGCCTTCCGCGACTCTATGCGCAAGGCCGCTCGACTGCCGGGTTGGCACGCAGACTTCATGCCACTACCGGCTCAATGCCCAGCAAAGAGTAGTTGTCAATAAATCTGTCGGAACCGATGAACTCACCGACAGTTTGAACGCCAGACTCTTTGGTGCGCCCCTGTGGCTTAAAGTCGAGTGACAAGTGGTAACTGGCGCTGTTCGGAAACTTGCTGCTGAAAAAGTAGTGAAGTCCTTTGGCAACAGTTGCAGCCGGAAAGACAAATACTTCAGGCGCAAGCTGTCCGTTTGCAAGGTCGACGCAGCAGACAAATCGCCGAGAAAGAGGAATTGTGTCCTTTTCAGGTGAGGCGTATTTGCTCTGAAGAATCCAGCGGCGTGAATACTTTGCAGAAGACTTCACTTCCAGGAACGCGACATTTCCGGCTTTGTCGAAAACTAGAATGTCATAGCCGATAGTGGTGCCCCATTGCAGCGTGACCATGTAGCCGCGTTGCGTGAGCCGTGACGCGACGAGGAACTCGCCTGCGAGGCGGTTCAAATTCTTCTGCTCATTCGATACGCGAGTCATCTCTCTGCGCCCCAACGTTTGAATTCACCGGCCTGCGCGGCTTTTCGCGCAGGTCCGGTGGAATGATGGGTTGGGCGAACCGCGTTCCTCACCTAGAGCTTTCTTTCAATGAGCCGTTTTGTCAGATCCTCATAAACGGCTTGTCCTAGAACAAATCCATCAAACACCTCAAACAGCGGACCAAGTGCCTTGGCTACGAAAACATCTAGGCCGGATATTGCGACGTCAGACGGAATCGTGACCGTCGACTCGACAGTATCCTGATGCGCTCGGCGCCCGGGTGAGATGTATCGCTCTGGGTTAGCCCAAGAGTGGAGTTCTCGATTTCTCAGTCGTGTCCAGCGTAGCGCAAACGTTGCGACGGTCTTCTCTGGATCAGTAGACATCGCTTTTGCGAACGCAGTCCCAACAGCTAGAGCTTCAGCAACCCTGATAACTTGCAATGCAAAATCCATTGCAACCATTGGGGCCGGGGCGCGCTCGGAGCCTGAAATGTCGTCCTGAAGGGCGCGCCGAAGGTAGAAATGCCCCTTTGGATCAAATCTCTCGAAGTCAATGTGATTCGACCACCCGGAATCCAAACTGACTATGAGCGCCTCCCATCCTCCATCGAGGACGTAAGGGCGCGATTGTGTGTCGGTGAAGCCTCTGCTATCGAGCCAAACTGGCCACCCCGTATAGTCTGGGTTGGTTGAATCTAAGAGATTGAGAAAGTCCCGATTTGCTGCGAACTGCCCGATAGCCCCGCTTATTACGAGAGCAACCTCCCACGTGCCATGCGAAGGAAGTTCGATTTTTCGCTGAGACAACGCCGTTAGAAATCTGGATTCCCCTTCTTGAAGTAACGCCCTAGCCAACTCTTCGGTCGTCGGTACCGGTTCACCACCTTGAGCAAGTCCGCCTAACAGTTCCTGCAGCACGGTCAAATTTCCGCCGCTCAAATGACGACGCAAGAAGCGACCGATGTCCGCCTCCCGGTTGTCAAAACACACCTCTACTACCTTCGGCCAATCCTTCCACCCTGCCTTCGATGTGCTCGGTGTGTTGTTAGACCTTAGCGTTCTTACATAGACGTCGTCGGCTGTAATCAACTTCTGCCCGTTGTGGATCAAGTCAGCCTTTGCTGCCACCGGTGTTTTGATACCCGGGGGAATCTCTATTACGGGATATGCTTGCTCCCCACGGGTCGGGAACGACACCGTGATCTCGAAGGGTTCTGATGCGTAACGCGACACAAGCCCTTGGATTTTGTCGAGGTGAAATGCACCGTGGACATCCAAAGGCACGTTCGTGGTATCTGGGGCGAGGGTGTCGTCCATGAACCCAATTACAAGATACCCCCCGCCGAAATTCCGAAGGGCCAAAGCAGATCGCGCGATCTTCGCAATCCCTTCGGGGGAGTCCGGGTCGATCCATTGCTTCAACTCGACAGAAAGGCTCTCACTCGGAAGGTCAATTAGTTCTTGTGCTCTGCTCATGCCACGCTTTCCGCGTCAAAGCAATTCAGACAGTTCGCCCAACGTAATGTCTGGCGCCTAAAAGTCGGAAAACTTTCCGACACTAGGCTGGCTAATTCATCCGCACGACCGCGTTTCACTGCCGAATCAGAAGGTTGTGTCAATTTTGTAGGACCTACTACAGCGATCGTGTGTCAACCAGACCCATTCTGCTCCGCATGGCGGCCGCTGACAATGCTCTCGGCATCAATGAACAGCCGCTTCGTGGGAATTAGGCCAGAGTCCGCTCCTGGCCGTCAGCTGATGTAATCAGCATGAGGTTCGGGTGGCAGCTCCGGCCGACAAAGCTGACCGGCTGCTTTCCTGATGGATGGTCGTGACAGTCGTGCCCAAGCGGCTTAGAGGCCGGGCGGCAGCTTGGGGGCCATCATCTTCTTGCGGTCGAGCTTGCGTCCGTCGACGATGAATGTGCCGTCGCCGACGGCATGGATCGTCCGCTTTTCCTTGCGCGCAGGATTCATGTAGGCGGCGACGCCCTCCAGCACGACGATGTTGTGCCGACTGACGATGTCGATGACCTTGCACTCGATGTTGGCCAGGCATTCCTTGATCAACGGCGCCTTGACGATCTTGCCTGCCTCGGGCGTGAGGCCGAACCTGGCGAACTTGTCCGTGTCGATGCCGGAACACGTGCCGATCCCGACCACCTGATCCAGCATGTCGACGGTGGGAATCGCGATGACGCATTCCCGGTGCTTGCGCAGCGCGGCGAAAGAGTGATTCCACGCACCGGTGGTGAGGGCGAATCGGGGAATGAAGTCCACCACCATCATCCACGAGATCGTCATGATGTTGCTCTTCTCCCCGTCGCGCGTCGTCACGAGGACGACCGGGCCCGATTCCATCAGGGTGAAGGCCTTGCCGAGTTTGAACTGACGCATGATCGCACCTCCTGAGCTTCCCTTGCCCGGCCAGTCGGGCCGAACTGCTTCAGCTTGGTACGGCGCAGCGGCTATGTCAATCCGACTTGGCGACGGGCGGGCCGTTGCCGATGCCATCCTGCCACGTCAGCGCCGTTGCAGCCGCAGCGAGTTGGTGACCACCGACACCGAGCTCATCGCCATCGCCGCGGCGGCGATCATCGGGTTGAGCCGGCCGGCGGCGGCGACGGGGATGGAGATGACGTTGTAGCCGAGCGCCCAGAACAGGTTCTGGCGGATGATCTTCATGGTGCGGCGCGAAAGGTCGATGCCGCCCGCGACGCGGGCGATGTCGCCGCCGACCAGGGTGATGTCGGCCGACTCGACCGCGATGTCGGCGCCGCCGCCGATGGCGAAGCCGACGTCGGCGGCGGCCAGCGCCGGCGCGTCGTTGATGCCGTCGCCGATCATGCCGACCTTGTGCCCTTCCTCCTGCAACTTGCGGATCAGTTCCAGCTTGTCGGCCGGCGTGGCGCGAGCGATGACGCGGTCGATGCCGACCTCGCGGGCGATGTGGTTGGCCGCCGCCTCGACGTCGCCGGTCGCCATCACCGTCTTCAACCCCAGCCGGTGCAGCAGCGCGATCGCCTCCTTCGCCCCCTCGCGCGGTTTATCCGCGATCGCGAACAGCGCGGCGACGGCGCCGTCGATGGCGACGAACACCGGCGTCTTACCCTGCTCGGCCCAGGCCTGGGCCTGCGCGGCTTGCGCCGTGCAATCGATGCCCGCGGCTTCGAGCAGCGCGGCGTTGCCGACCAGCACCTCGCCGGACTCGGACTGCGCGCGCACGCCGTTGCCGGGCACGGCTTCGAAGGACCAAGTCGGGCGACCGCTTGCAGCGGAGGGGGCCCCACCCGGTGGGGGCGTAGCGCCCGCAAGCGGGATGCGCGACGCCGAGCTCCGAAGCGCGGCCGCCGCATCCGCCTCCGCGGTCGCATCCCCGCAAGCGGGGCCCCTGCTCCGCGCTTCGGCGTCGCCTGATGACACGCCGCGCGCCTTGCACCAGGCGGCGATGGCCCGCGCCAGGAAGTGCTCGGAATGGCTCTCGGCGCCGGCCACCAGCGCGAGCGTGGCGCTCTCATCGCGGCCGGCCACGGGCAGGAAGTCGGTGACGACCGGCTTGCCTTCGGTGATGGTGCCGGTCTTGTCGAACACCAGGGTGTCGAGCTGCGCCGCGGTTTCCAGCGCCTCGCCTTTCCGGATGTAGATGCCGCGCCGCGCGGCCTGGCCGGTGCCGACCATGATGGCGGTGGGCGTGGCCAGCCCCAGCGCGCAGGGGCAGGCGATGAGCAGCACGGCCACGGCGTGCGACAACGCGCGCGGCAGCGGGTGGCCGGCCAGCAGCCAGCCGGCGAGCGTGGCCGCGGCGATGCCGCCCACGGCCGGCACGAAGCGCGCCGAGATGCGGTCGGCCAGCTTCTGCACCGGCAGCTTGGCGCCCTGCGCGTGGTCGACGAGCTTGACGATGCCGGAAAGCACGGTGTCGCCGCCGACGGCGGTGACGCGCATGACGAAGGCGCCGTTGCCGTTCAGCGTGCCGCCGACCACGGCGTCGCCGACGCCCTTGGCCACGGGCAGCGATTCGCCGGTGAGCATGGCCTCGTCGACGCTGGAGCCGCCCTGCTCCACCACGCCGTCGGTCGGCACCTTGTCGCCGGGGCGCACGCGCAGGCGGTCGCCGAACTGCACCTCGTCGATGGGCACGGTTTCGTCGCCGGCGGCGGTGACGCAGATCGCCGTCTCGGGCTGGAGCTCGATGAGCTTCCTGATCGCCTCGGAGGCCTTGCCCTTGGCGCGCTCTTCCATGTAGCGCCCGCCGAGCACGAAGGCGACGATGGCGGCGGCGGACTCGAAATAGACGTGGTGGTGCGGCCGCAGCACGCCCGGCAGGCTGTAGGCCCAGGCGGCGCCGGCGCCCATGGCGATCAGCGTGTCCATGTTGGCCTCGCGCTGCTGCGCCAGCGCCCAGGCTTTCTTGAAAATCTCGCCGCCGCTGCCGAACACCACGACGGTGGACAGCACCAACTCCATCAGGCGCAAGGCGGGCGAGCGGTGCATCAGCATGCCGGAGACCATCACCGGCGCCGTCAGCAGGGCCGCCTGCAGCAGGCGCTTCCTCGCCAGTTCGAGCCGGGCTTTCTCGCGCTCGACCAGCAGGCGGCGCTGCGCCAGCGTGTCCATCGGCCGCGCCTCGTAGCCGAGCTTGCCCACCGCGGCGAACAGTTCCTCGCGCGGCAGATGGCCCCTGACCGTCACCGTGCCGGCGGCGAAGTTCACCGCCGCGGAATCGACGCGCGGGTCGCGCTGCAGCTTCATCTCGATCAGCAGCGCGCAGGAGGCGCAGGTCATGCCCTCGACGGCGGCGTTGCATTCCTGCGCCGGGCCGTCGGGAATGGCTGTGCCGGAAAAAGTCGGCGCTGGCGGGACGGCGGCGGGAGGCGGCGCGGCAGCGATGTTGCCGATCACCGCATCGACCACGGCCAGCAGCCGCTCCTCGCTCGCCTGCGCCGGATCAAAGTGCAGCGTCACCGAGCCGATCTCGGGCACGCTCTTCACGTCCCTCACCGCGCCGTGCTTCCTCAGCAGGATCTCGAGGATGTAGCAGCGCTCGGGCTGCTTCGCCAGTGCCGGCGCGATCAGCCGGATGCGGCGCGTGAGGCGATGGACGACGCGGAAGTGCTTCACGGCTGGCCAGTCTGAACCGGGGCCGGCGGCGCGGGCAACGGCACAGGCTTGGCGATGGACTTGCGGTAGCGCACCAGCAGGAACACCAGGTAGAAGGTGGTGAGCCAGGCGTTGCCGTACTTCACCGGGTCCTTGAGCCAGCGCTGGGTGATCAGTTCCCAATGCACCTTGATCAGGTAGAAGGCGACGATGTCGTTGAGGAAGTTGGTGACGGCCTTCTCGGTCAGGGCGTTGGCCAGCATCGGCTGCAGCTTGGCCTGCAGCGATCCGGCCGGCGCACCCGGCTGGCGCAGCCGCTCGAGCCGCGCGCGCAGGTCGGCGAAGGCGCGGCGCGCCTGGGCGCGGATGTCGCGCAGCGTGGGCAGCGGCCGCGCCGCGGGCACGGGCGATGGCGCCACGCCGGCGGCGGGCTCCGGCAGCTCGCCGAGCAGGTTCTTGAGCCCGCGCGCGACGTCGGCGACGCCGCAGGCGTGGGCGTCGTAGCGCACCGCCAGCCGGCGGTCGGCCGGATACACGGTGACGCGATAGACCCCCGCGACGGCGCGCAGGCCCTGCTCGATCACGGCGGCGGCCGCCGCATGGCAGATCTCGCCCGGCAGCTCGAGGCGCAGGTAGCCGGCCTCGCGATGGCGGACGACGATGCGGCGGGAGAGATCGGCGGCGTTCATGGTGCGATGGCTACGCCTTCGGCGCCTCGGCCGGCGCGGCGGCGGCGGCGCCCTGCTGGGCTTCCTTCTCCTGCGCCTCGGCCATCAGGTCGTCGAGGTTCTCCTTCTGCTGCAGCACGAAGTCCTTGCCCATGCCGGTGGCCTTGGACAGCGCCTGGATGATCTCCTTTTCGTACTTGAACAGCAGATAGCCGGCGGCGGCGCCGGCGGCCAGCAGCACCAGCGGGTTGCGCAGCAGCGTGCCGCCGAGCAGACCCTTGCCGGCGGCGAAGCCGGTGGCCGCCATCATCGCGCCCTGCGCGACCGGATGGCCCATCATTCCCATGCCGTTGCCCATCATGTGGGCGGGCATCTGTTTCATCATCTCTTCGGTCATCATGGCGTCTGCGCCTCCTTGCGCTTGTTGAATCTTGAATGTCCTACGGGTCGGCGCCTGGCGGCATTCGCGGCCGCTACGCCCCCATTCGCTTTGCTCACGGGGCCCCCTCCGCTGCTCATGCCGCCCCTCTCAGGTTTTCGTGGCTTGATTGTCCGGCACGGCCGCCGGGATTTCATTGATCTCGTTCAACATCTGGTAAATCCCCAGGCAGCCCTCGCAGCAGAATTCCAGCGTCCCGCCGGATGCGGTCAGGGTGAACGGCTTCACCCCCACCGGCAGGCTGCACAGGTCGCAGGGCTTCTTGGGGTCGCTCATTTGAGCCTCAGTTGAGTAACTGCAGCGCATGGCGCTCGAAGGTCGCCTCGTCGGCCTCGCCGATCACCTTGCCGCGCACGACGCCTTTCGCATCGACGAAATAGGTGGTGGGCAGGCCGACCACGCCGTAGCGCTTGGCGATCTTCGCCTGCTCGTCGAGCAGCGCCGGGTAGGTCACGCCGATCTTTTTGATGAAGGCCTCGACCGTCTTGCGATCCTGGCCGGCGTTGACGGCGATGACCTCCAGCCCCTTCCCCTTGTGGCGCTGGTAGACCTTCTCGATCGCCTGCATCTCGCCTTCGCAGTACTTGCACCAGTCGGCCCAGAAGCGCACCACCACCGGCTTGCCGGCCCAGGCTGCGGGAAAGTGGGCAGCCATGCCGTCGAGGCGCGTCGTCTGGAAGGTCGGCGCGATGTCGCCGGTGTTGAGATTGACCGGCGGTTCGCTGCCGCAGGCGGAGAGCAGCATGGTGAGGAGGATGAGCAGGCGGCGCATCAGTGTTCGAGCAGCACGAGGTTGGAGCGCAGGATCATGGCCGTGGCCACCGCGGTGGCCAACAGGAAGCCGATGCTGGCGACGGCGGCGAGCCGGCGCGAGAACTCGGGCACGATGCTCTTCAGGCTGGCGACGCCGGCGAAGGGCCGAATGGCACCCACCGCGAGGCCGGCGGCGGTGGCGACGAACAGCGGAACATAGAGCGCGTAGCCCTGGTAGTCGTATTCGGGCTTAAGCACGCAGAACGGGCAGTGGTGGTGCGGATGTTCGTAGATGTAGAGCGAGACGAAGGACAGGATGCCACTGATGCCGGCGGCGAAGCCGAGCGCGGCGCCCGCCGCAGTGAAATAGCCGCCTTTGCCGAACGCCCACTGGTAGCTCGCCGCGGCGATGGCCAGGCCCATGGCGCCGTAGAACAGGAACATCGCCGGCAGCGGCGGCAACGCCGTGGCTTCGGCCGCGATGGTCTTCGAACCCTCGGAGAACAGGCTCCCGCAGCAGGAGGTGATGACGTCGGCCTTGAGGTTGAGGAAGAACTGCGCCTCCAGCCAGGCGCTGCCCGCCAGCAGCGGCGCCAGGGCGAGCAGCAGGCCGTACTTGATGCGAACCAGCGGATAGTCGCGCGCGCGGCTGTCGACGTGGTTGATGGCCAGCCACATCGCGGCGAGGAAGAACAGCGCGATCTTGGCGTTGAGCGCCGGGAAACCCCAGGGGTTCACGTTGAGCGTGCCCACCGCGCACATGGCGCCGACGAACATGCCCGACATCTTCTCGGCGTTGAAGACGAACAGCAGCACCGAGGCCAGTTGCGCCACAAGCACGAAGGCGAGCAGCGTCGAGAACAGGTAGGTGCGCCGCTCCAGCTTGAGCTGCCGCTCGCTGCCGCTCGCGATGTCCCAGCGGCGGATCACCTCGAGGGCGAAGGGCGCGCTCGCCGCCAGCGCCAGCACGCAGATGGCCGAGGAAAGCAGCAGCGCGATGATCGCAGGCTGAAAGATCACTTACCGTTCATCCACGATCTGGCCGTCGCGCATCTCGACGACGCGATCGACGACATCCGATTCGGTGACCAGCGGGTCGTGGCTGGTCAGCAGGATGGTGCGTCCCTCGCCGGCGAGGCCCTCGAGGATGGCCATGAATTCCTTCGCCAGGTGGGTGTCGAGGTTGGCGGTCGGCTCGTCGGCGATCAGCGCCTCCGGGTCGTTGATCAACGCCCGACAAATGGCGACGCGCTGCTGCTCGCCGCCGGAGAGCCATTCCACTTTGGCGGCGCGGCGATGGCCGAGGTTGAGCCGGGCGAGCAGGCCTTCCGCGCGCTCGAGCAGTTCCCTGCGCGGCCGGCCGGTCGGGTAAGCCGGCAGGATGATGTTGTCGAGCGCGGTCAGCCCCTTGATCAGGTTGAACTGCTGGAAGACGAAGCCGAAAGTGCGGCGGCGGATCTCGGTGAGGAAGCGCTCGGGCAGGCCCGAAATGTCCGTGCCGTTGAGCCGCACGCGGCCTTCGGTCGGCCGCGCCAGGCAGCCGACCAACGTCAGCAGCGTCGTCTTGCCCGAGCCCGACGGCCCGCGCAGCGCCGTGACCTTGTTGGCCTCGATGGCCAGGTCGATGCCGTTGAGCGCCCAGTACTCGTTGTGCTGGCCCTGGTTGAAGGCTTTGCGGATTCCAGAAAGCTCAATCATGTCTGTTGCCCAATCGCGCTTGGCATGAGCGCGCCACGGGCGACGGGTGGCCGTCGCTGCTCATGTCCTCCGGGCCGGGCTGCGCCCGCCCCTCCCCCTTTACTTCGCTGCGTCGGCCACCCGCCACCCGTGGCAAGGTACGCCGGTGCCTTGGGGCCGCAAAACAAGCACGGCGCTGCCTGATCGGGACGGTGGGGTGCTCTGCGCAGCGAAGTAAAGGAGGAGGAGGCCGAAGGCCGACGGGGGACATGAGCAGCGCAGAGCACCCCACCGGCCAGATCGAGCACCAAACGTCGAATTCCATCTCAGCCCCTCATCACCGCATCCGGGTCGGTGATCGCCGCTTTCCAGATCGGCACCAACACCGCCGCCGCGTAGGGGAACACCGTGAAGAAGAACAGCGTCGCGACCTGCAGTCCGTCGACGTGCGGCGTCAGGCGGAACTCGGGGTAGAGCACGGCCCAGCCCTTGAGCACCGGCTCGAATAGCCCGGCGCCGGCATAGAAGACATGGACGTAGGCGGCGACGAAGCCGGCGAGGAAGGCGGTCAGCGAAATCAGCAGCCCTTCCCAGAACTTCATCTTGATGATGTCGCCGGTCTCCCAGCCGATGGCCTTGAGGATGCCGATCTCGCGCTTCTCCTCGGCCGAGAGGCCCGAAGCCTTTTCCCAGGCGAGGATGCCGAAGGCGAGGATCGCCGCCGAGAGCAGTGCCAGCACGATGCCCTCGCGCCAGTCGAAGATCGAGGCATAGGTGCGCAGCACCTCGTCGCGCAGGATGGGCCGCGAATCCGGCAGCGCGGCGGCGAGCTTGGTGGCGACGTTGCGCACCTCCTGCGGGTTGGCCACCGTCAGCGCGATGTCGGTGTAGTGGCCGGCCGGGTAGTCGAAGAAGGCGCGGAAGTCGTCCTCGTGCATCAACAGCAGGTCGGCGCTGACGATCTCCGAGGCCTGCGGCAGCACGCTCGCCACGATGAAGGTGTGCAGCTTGCCCGAGTAGGAACGGAAGGAAATGCCGTTGCCGGCAGCTAGGCCGCGCGAGCGTTCCAGCGCCGGGCCGACGACGATCTCCCCCTTCGCGACGCTGCCGTCGTTGGGCACCATGAAGGTGTAGTTGGCCTTGACCACGGCATCGTAGTAGTAGCCCCAGAGCCGACCCTCCTTCTTCTGCACGCCGCGGATCCTGCCGACCTTTTCGATGTAGCCCGGGGGGATCAGGTCGTGGCGCCCGGCGACGAGGCGCTGCAGGATGACCTCGGGCGAGGCGGCGAGCACGTTCGCCGCTTCCTGCCGCAGCGCGTGGGTGTAGAGCGCGACCGAGGCGAGCACGAACACCAGCACGGTGTAGACGCCGAGCAGCCCGAGGTTGCGGGCCTTGCGCCGCGCCAGCGACTCCAGCGTGAAGTCAATCAGGTAGCGCTGCTTCTCGAGCCACAGTTTCATGTCGCGGGGGCAGCAGCAGGCTGCCCGTGGGGAAGTGCTCGAAGGCGAGCGGATGGTCCTGGAAGGCCGAGTGCAGGTCGGCCTGCGTGGGGTGGCGCGTATAGCGGGCCTCGGTGAACAGCGCGAGGTCGGTAAGGCCGAGCCGCGCGACCAGCGCGCGGGTCTCGTTCAGTTCGGCCTCGCGCTGCGCGCGCGGGATCGCGGCATCGAGCAGCGTCGCCGCGAAGGCGGCCGCGGCCGCGGCGAGCAGCGTCAGGGCGAGCGTGGAGGGACGAACCGTGGTCGGGGACATCGGGACGATGATAGCGTGGGGTGGTGCACCGCGACCCTGAGCTGGATCAAAGCAGCTTGCGCACGGCGTCCACGATGGTCGTCGCCGGGGCGGCGAAGTGGATCACCTGCGCGAGCTTGCCGTCCGGTCCGACCACGTAGGTATCGGCGCTGTGGTCGACAGCGTAGCCGCCGTCGGGCCGGAGCGGCTGACGCACGTAGCCGGCACCGTAAGCCTTGGCGACGGCCGCGATCTCCGCGGGCGTTCCGGTGACGCCGACCATGGCCGGATGAAAGTAGGCGGTGTATTCCTTGAGCAGGGCCGGCGTGTCGCGCTCGGGATCGACCGAAACCATGATCAACCGGGTGCGCGCGCGCTCCTCGGGCTTCAGCGCGTTGAGCGCCTGCGCGCCAGCCGCCAGCGAGGCCGGGCAGATGTCGGGGCAGTGGGTGTAACCGAAATAGACCAGCAGCACGTTGCCACGCAGGCTCGCGGTATCGAGCGGACCCGCGGCGGACTGCAGCACGAAATCGCCGCCGACCGGCTTGGCGGCGAGGCCGGCCGTGCCGTGGCCGCCGTCGGAGCAGGCGGCGAGCAGGGCGACACCGAGGGCAAGGATTGCAGGCAGGCGGAACATCGGATGCGGTGGACAGCGCAGGGCGACCGCGGAGCGGTCGCCGATTCGGGGAAGGGTGGCCCCTCGCCTAGAAGCGGTTGGCGGCACGCATCAGCGCGCCGCGCAGGGCGATCGTCAAACTCGAGCCGAGCCCCACGCGCTGCGCGACCGCGGGCAGCAGGATCAATGAAGCCAGGGCGAAACCGGCACCCAGCAACAGCGAAGCCATTTCACTGCCCTCGCTCGCGACCACCGTTGCATCCTGCGTGTTCTGGTTCATTGCGCCGCTCCCGTCCGTACGATTTCACTAGAGGCAGATGGTAGAGACGATGTGCGCACTTGTCGTGCGGCATATTGCCGCAGCGAAGGAAGCAAGGAGGAGAAAAGAAGAAGCCGCGCCGGAGGGAAGGAGGGCCCTCCGCCACCGCAACTCCGGAATGGGAAGGGGAATTCCTTCCGGAGAGCGCCACCTGGGTGCCCTAGAGGAGGTGGGCAACCCGGCAACGGGCTTTGCAGTCGATCGTCGATAACCGGCAAAGGCGGCGGCTTCACGCAAGTACTATCAAGACCCGTGCCAGCCCGATGTGAGGATCTACCCTGCTGTTCCAAATGGGGTTTTTTCTCGAGCGCTATCATCCCATCAAGAGTTGTGCCAAAATTGACTGACATTTTTGTCACCACCTCCCTGTTTTGACACTCATCCCATGACCGATCAAGGGATCGCACAACTCGCCGCCTATCTCGAAGAAGTGGCCGAGCCGAGCATCATCCTCGACGACGACTACCGCATCCTCGCCGCCAATGTCGCCTATCGTCGCGACTTCGCCGGCAGCCAGGACGTGACAGGGCGCCGCTGCTACGAGGTCTCGCACCGCATCGACCGGCCCTGCGACCAAGCCGGCGAAGCCTGCCCGCTGCGCCAGACCGCGCAGTCGGGACATCCGCAACGGGCCCTGCACCTGCACCACACGCCGCGCGGCGAGGAGCACGTCGATGTCGAGACGCGGCCGTTGGCACGTGGGCCAGGCAAGTCAAAAGCGGGACAACCCCGACTCTTTGTCGAAAGCATGCGCGTGGTGCGTCACGCCAGCAGCCAGCCGGCGGTGCAGGGCCTGGTCGGGCGCTCGCCGGCCTTCCAGGCGATGCTTGCGCGCATCACCCGCGCCGCGCCGGCCGAAGCGACGGTGCTGCTGCTGGGCGAGACCGGTACCGGCAAGGAACTCGCCGCGCGTGCGGTGCACGAAGGCAGCCCGCGCGCGACCGGCCCCTTCGTCGCCGTCGATTGCTCGGGCCTGACCGAGACGCTGTTCGAAAGCGAGCTGTTCGGCTACGAGAAGGGCGCCTTCACCGGCGCCACCCACCTCAAGGCCGGCCTGGTCGAGGCGGCCGCCGGCGGCACGCTGTTTCTCGACGAGATCGGCGAGTTGCCGCCGGCACAGCAGGCGAAATTGCTGCGACTGCTGGAATCCGGCACCTACCGCCGCGTCGGCGGCGTCGAATGGCTGCCCGCCGATTTTCGCCTCGTCTCCGCCACCCACCGCGACCTCGCCGCCATGGTGCGAGCCGGCGACTTCCGCCGCGACCTCTACTACCGCGTCAACACTTTCCCCATCCACATGCCGGCGCTGGCCGAGCGCCGCGAGGACATTCCGTTGCTGGCGGCGTCGCTGCTCGCGCGCATCGACGCCGCCAACAGCGGCCGCATTGGCCACCACCGTCTTTCCGCCGGTGCCCTGCGAACGCTCCAGGCACGGGACTACGAGGGCAACATCCGCGAACTGCGCAACCTCGTCGAACGCGCGACGCTGCTCGCCGACGGCACGGAAATCCTGCCGGAACACCTCGACGAGTCGACGACAACTGCGCCCGCTGCACCCGGGAACGAAACCGAATTCCGCATCGCCGCGCCGATCAGGCTCGACGAACTCGAGTCGCGATATCTGCAATGGGCGCTGGACGCCAGCGCCGGCAACAGGAGCGAACTCGCCGCGCAACTGGGAATCTCGGCGCGAACGCTTTATCGACTGCTGCGCAAGCGCTGATCGCCGACATTGCATCTGCGTTCGTCCATTGCGCGTGATTCAATCTGTACAATTGATGCTGCACCGCACCACCCCAAAACCTCCATGGCACGGATCTCCATATACGACTCGACCCTGCGCGACGGCGCCCAGACGCAGGGCATCTCCTATTCGGTCGAGGACAAGATCAAGATCGTCGAGCGACTGGATGCGCTGGGCGTCGGCTACATCGAGGCCGGCAACCCCGGCTCCAATCCGAAGGACCTGGAGTTCTTCGCGCGGGCGGCCACGCTGAAGCTGGCCAGCGCCCGCATCATCGCCTTCGGCGCGACGCGCAAGGCCGGCCTGCGGGTTGCCGAGGACGCCAACGTCCTGTCGCTGCTCAAGGCGGGCACCGCCGCCATCGCCATCTTCGGCAAGAGCTGGGATTACCAGGTGCTGGAAATCCTGCGCACCACGCTCGACGAAAACCTGTGCATGATCGGCGACACGATCCGCTATCTGAAGCAGCAGCGCAAGGAAGTGGTCTTCGACGCCGAGCATTTCTTCGACGGCTACAAGGACAATCTGGACTACGCGATGAAAACGCTGGCCGCGGCGGTCGACGCCGGCGCCGACTGCATCTGCCTGTGCGACACCAACGGCGGCAGTTTCCCTGACGAGATCTTCGACATCACCCGCGAGGTCCGCCGGCGCTTCGATGTCACCGTCGGCATCCATTGCCACAACGACAGCGAAATGGCGGTGGCCAATTCCATCCGCGCGGTGCAGGCCGGCGCCACCCAGGTGCAGGGAACCATCAACGGCCTGGGCGAACGCTGCGGCAACGCCAACCTCTGCTCGATCATTCCGAACCTGCAATTGAAGTTGGGTTTCGAGTGCATTCCGGCGGAGGCGATGCGTCACCTGACGTCGGTGGCGCGCTCGGTGAGCGAAATCGCCAACATGCCGCACAACGAGAAGGCGGCTTACGTCGGCGGCCATGCCTTCGCCCACAAGGGCGGCATGCACATCGATGCGGTGGTCAAGAACCCGATCTCCTACGAGCACATCAACCCGGATCTCGTCGGCAACAGCCGCCGGGTGCTGATGTCCGAGGTGGCGGGTCGCAGCACGCTGCTGGCCCGCATCAATGTCGTCGATCCGACGCTGACCAAGGATTCGCCCGAGATCCGCAGGATCATCGACCGCCTCAAGGAACTGGAACACGAGGGCTACCAGTTCGAGGCGGCGGAAAGCTCCTTCGACCTGGTCGTGCGCAAAATGCTCGGGCGCTACACGCCGTTCTTCGAACTCGTCGAATTCAAGGTCATCACCAACGAGCCGGCGGTCAATGACGTCAATTCGTCGGTGATCATCAAGGTGCGCGTCGGCGACCAGGAAGTGCTCACCGTGGCCGAAGGCGACGGCCCGGTGAACGCCCTCGACAAGGCTGCGCGCAAGGCGCTGGAGCGCCTCTACCCGGCCATCGGCGAAATCCGGCTCACCGACTACAAGGTGCGCGTGCTCGATTCCGACCTGGCCTCCGCGGCCAAGGTGCGGGTGCTGATCGAGTCGAGCGACGGCAGCGAGAACTGGACGACCATCGGCGTGTCGACAGACATCATCAATGCCTCCTGGCAGGCGCTGGTCGATTCGATCGAATACAAGCTGCTGCGCGACCAGGAACGCACGCAGCAGGCAGCATGACCCTTTACCCGAAGTAGTTCATCAGAGGAGCCGCGATGGCTGGCAAAACGCTTTACGACAAACTGTGGGAATCGCATGTGGTTCGCGAGGAAGCGGACGGCACCTGCCTGCTCTACATCGACCGCCATCTCATGCATGAGGTGACCAGCCCGCAGGCCTTCGAAGGCATGCGCCTGGCCGGCCGCAAACCGTGGCGCAACACCAGCATCGTCGCCAACCCGGATCACAACACGCCGACCGACCATTGGGACGAGGGCATCAAGGACTCGATCTCGCGCCTGCAGGTGGAAACGCTCGACGCCAACATCAAGGACTTCGGCGCCCTGGTCTATTTCCCGTTCAAGCATGCCAACCAGGGCATCATCCACGTCATCGGCCCGGAGCAGGGCACCACCCTGCCGGGCATGACGGTGGTCTGCGGCGACAGCCACACCTCGACCCACGGCGCCTTCGGCGCGCTGGCCCATGGCATCGGCACCTCGGAAGTCGAGCATGTGCTCGCCACGCAGACGCTGGTGGCCAAGCGCTCCAAGCGCATGCTGATCAAGGTGGAAGGAAAACTCGGCGCCGGCGTGACGGCGAAGGACATCGCCCTGGCCATCATCGGCAGGATAGGCACGGCCGGCGGCACCGGCCATGCCATCGAATTCGGCGGCGCCGCGATTCGCGACCTCTCCATGGAAGGCCGCATGACCCTGTGCAACATGGCCATCGAGGGCGGCGCCCGCGCCGGCGTGGTGGCGCCCGATGCGAAAACCGTCGAGTACCTGCAGGGCCGGCCCTACGCGCCCAAGGGCGCCGACTGGGACAAGGCCGTGGCCTACTGGGAGACCCTGAAGTCGGACGCCGACGCGGTCTTCGACACCGTGATCGAACTCGACGCGGCGCGCATCGAACCGCAGGTGACCTGGGGCACCTCGCCGGAACAGGTGCTGCCCATCGGCGGACGCGTGCCGAACCCGGCCGACGAGGCCGACCCGCAGAAGCGCGGCGGCATCGAGCGGGCGCTGCAGTACATGGGGCTCGCGGCCGACACGCCGCTTGCCGACATCAAGCTGGACAAGGTGTTCATCGGTTCCTGCACCAACTCGCGCATCGAGGATCTGCGCGCCGCCGCCGCGGTGGCCAAGGGCAGGAAGAAAGCCGCCAATGTGCAGCAGGTGCTGGTGGTGCCGGGCTCCGGCATCGTCAAGCGCCAGGCCGAAGCCGAAGGGCTGGACAAGGTGTTCATCGCGGCCGGCTTCGAATGGCGCGAGCCGGGCTGCTCGATGTGCCTGGCCATGAATGCCGATCGCCTGGAGCCGGGCGAGCGCTGCGCCTCGACCTCGAACCGCAACTTCGAGGGACGCCAGGGCGCCGGCGGCCGCACCCACCTGGTCAGCCCGGCGATGGCCGCCGCCGCCGCCATCGCCGGCCACTTCGTCGACATCCGCAAGTTCTGAACGGAACACGCCCATGAAAGCCTTTACCCAACTCGATGGCCTGGTCTGCCCGATCGACCGCGCCAACGTCGATACCGACGCGATCATCCCCAAGCAGTTCCTCAAGTCGATCAAGCGCTCCGGCTTCGGTCCCTACCTGTTCGACGAATGGCGCTACACGGACCACGGCGAGCCGGGCATGGATTGCAGCAAGCGTCCGCTGAAGAAGGACTTCGTGCTCAACCAGTCACGCTACAAGGGCGCGCAGATCCTGCTGGCGCGCGACAACTTCGGTTGCGGTTCCAGCCGCGAGCATGCCCCCTGGGCCATCGAGGATTACGGTTTCCAGGTCGTCATCGCGCCCTCCTTCGCCGACATCTTCTTCGGCAACTGCTACAAGAACGGCATTCTGCCCATCGTCGCGTCGGCGGCAATCGTCGACCAGTTGTTCCGCGAATGTGCCGCCCAGAAGGGCTACCGTCTGCGCGTCGACCTGGAGACGCAGACCGTGAGGAATCCCGCCGGCGAGTGGTTCGAATTCGACATCACGCCCCACCGCAAGCATTGCCTGCTCAACGGCCTCGACGAAATCGCCCTCACCCTGCAGTACGCCGACGAAATCAGGGCCTTCGAGGCCCGGCACAAGGCCGCCCAGCCCTGGCTGTTCGCCTGAATCGCGGCGGGCCGGTCAGCTCCTGACCGGCTTCTTGGCCAGCTTGCGCTGCAGCGTGCGGCGGTGCATCTTCAGTGCGCGCGCCGTCGCCGAGATGTTGCCGTCGTGCTCGCGCAGCACGCGCTGGATGTGTTCCCACTCGAGGCGATCGACCGATAGCGGTTCGCTGCTGACCGTCGCATCCACCTCGCCCTCGTCCGTCCCGTCCGCCTCGTCGAAAGCACCGAGGATCGCATCGACCTCGACCGGCTTGGCCAGGTACTGCACGGCGCCGAGCTTGATGGCATCGACCGCGGTGGCGATGCTGGCGTAGCCGGTGAGCACGACGATGTGGCAGCCGGGCTCGATTTCCAGCAGCTGCGGGATCAGCGTCAAACCCGAAACGCCGGCGATGTTGAGATCGAGGACGACGCGCCGCGGCCGCAGTTCGCGGGCCACCGCCGCCACTTCCCGGGCATCGGTGACGCCGCGCGCCGGAATGCCACGGCGCTCGAACGCGCGCACCAGCACGGCGTTGAAGGTGGCATCGTCGTCGACGATCAGGGTAATGTCGTTCATAACGCGATTCTAGCGAGCGGCAATTCGATGCGGGCCAGGGCACCGCCGTCCGGCGGATTGGACAGCGTCAGCCGACCGCCGAGGCGATCGATCGCGGCGCGCGTAAGCAACAGGCCGATGCCGCTGCCGCTCGCATGTGAAGGAAACGGCGTGCTGCCGCCGGCGCGCAGCACCACCTCGGAAAACCCCGGGCCATGGTCGCGCACCTCGAGGAACAGCGTGGCCTCATCCCAGCCCGCACGCATGGTGATCTGCCCGCCGGCGCGCGCCGCGTTGTTGAGCAGATTGACGATGCCCTGCTCCAGCGTCGGTTCGACGACGACCCGCGGCGTGGCGCCAGTACCGACAATTTCAAGGCGGCAATCGACATCACCGCGCAAGTCGAGCCAGCCGGCATGGACGACTGCCAGCCATTCGTCGCAGCGCATGCGTTCGGCGTGTTCGGCGCGCTCGGCGCCGGCACGCTCGGCCAGTCCGCTGATGATGCGTTTGCAGTGGGCGATCTGCTCGCGCAGAAGTGCCAGGTCTGCGCGCGTCGCGGGTGTCGCTGCCGCATCGTGTTCGAGTTCGCCGGCGAGCACGGCCATCGTCGCCAGCGGCGTGCCCAGCTCGTGCGCGGCGCCCGCCGCCAGCGTGCCCAGCGCCAGCACGCGTTCGTCGCGCAGCGCCTGTTCGCGGGCATGGGCAAGCTCGGCGTCGCGGCTGCGGATGGTCGCCGTCATGCGCAGGATGAACCAGCCGATCAGCGCGACCGAGACGACGAAGGTCAGCCACATGCCGCCGAGGTGCAGGCGGGTGGCGCGCGCCGGATCGTCGAAGGGCAGCGGCACGAAACTCACCATCAGCAGCGAGTAGGCGCCCACCGCCAGAGTGGCGACGGCCGCCACCAGGCGGGGCGGCAGGGTCAGCGCGGCGACCGCGACCGGCGGCAGCAGCAGTGAGACCAGCGGATTGGTGGCACCGCCGCTGAAGAACAGCAAAACCGAGAACAACACGAGATCGAGGCAGAGCTGGCTGAACAGCTCGGCCGCTGCGGCATCGATCGCCGCCGCCAGGCGCCGCGCGGTGAGCGCGTTCCAGCCGAGGGCGAGGGCGATAGCGGCCAGCATGGGTGGCGCCGGCAGCGCGATGTCGAGCAGCAGCGGTACCGTCAGCACCGCGGCAGCGGCCGTCGCCAGCACCCACCAGCGCACGACGACCAGCCGCCTGATGCTGGTCAGGGTCTCGGCAGCGTCGGCGGCGGGCGGCGGCAACATGGGCATGGGCCGGCATTATGCGCGCCGTCGAACTGATCGCGATCAAGGAGATGGCCGAGTTTGGTGAGACAATTCGCCGCACCCGATTTCATCATGGAGCGCATCGCCCATGCAGTTGCCGCGGCCTTTCTGTCTTCTTCTGGTCTGCCTGTTCGCCATGCCCGCCCTCGCCCAGGACCTCGCCAAGGGCAAGGACATCAACGGCACCTGCGCGGCCTGCCACGGCCAGTACGGCGCCGGCGGCAAGAAGGGCGAATACCCGCGCATCGCCGGCCAGCGCGCGGCTTATATCGAGGACCAGCTGCGCTCCTTCCGCTCGCGCAAGCGCATGAACATCCCGATGTTCCCCTACACCCAGGAGCGCGAGCTGCCGGATGAGGACATCAAGGATGTTTCCGCCTATCTCGCCAGCATCGAGCTGCCGACCAAGTGGCCGGTGTTCAAGGACAACGACGACGCGCTGACGCGCCTGACGGCGATGGAAAAGGTCATGATCGTGCCGCGCGCCGAGGGCAATGTTGACAACGGCAAGGATATCTACCAGAAGCAGTGCGCTTCCTGCCACGCCAAGACGGGAAAGGGCCGCGGCAAGTTTCCGATGCTGATCGGGCAATACACGAATTACCTCAGGAAGCAGATGGATTCCTACATCAAGGGCGAGCGGCCGCACGACGAGGACGACAGCCGCGGCATCCTCGCCACGCTCAAGGAAAGCGACCTGCAGGACATCCTCGCCTACCTGACTACGCTGCAGGATTCGCAGCAGTGAGACGCGGCCGGGCGCCGTCGCGGGGATGAGCAGCACTCGCCGGCACTTCCTCGCCACGGCCGCCACCGCGCTGTTCGCCGGCCCGCTCCTCGCCGTTCCCCTGCCCGAACTGCTGCCACCGCCGCGCGGCCGCCGCGTCGTCATCGTCGGCGGCGGCTGGGGCGGGCTCGCCGCCGCCCGCCATCTGCGCGAGACGGCGCCCGAACTCGAGGTGGTGCTGCTCGAACGCAACGGTGCCTTCCACATGGCGCCGCTCGGCAACAAGTGGCTGGTCGGCCTCGCCGAGGACGCAGCGGTGGTGCACGACTACCGCCGCGCCGCCGGCGCCTTCGGCTACACCTTCGTCCAGGCCGCGGTCGAGGCCATCGAGCGCGACCGCCGCCGCATCGTCACCGCGCAGGGCAGCCTGGCCTACGACTGGCTGATCCTGGCGGCGGGGATACGCTACGACTATTCCACCTGGTACGGCGACGACCGCGACGCCATCGCCCACACCCTGCGCCATTACCCCTGCGCCTTCGTCACCGGCGGCGAATTGCCGGCGCTGAAGAAGAAACTCGCGACCTTCGCCGGCGGCGATCTGCTGATGACCATTCCGCCGGCGCCCTACCGCTGCCCGCCGGCGCCCTTCGAACGCGCCTGCCTGATCGCCTGGCAGCTGCAGCAGCGCGGCGTGCGCGGTCGCGTCATCGTGCTCGACGCAGGCCCCGGCGTACTCGGCTTCCCGCGCATCTTCGCCGAGCATTTCGCCGAGCGCATCGTCTATCGGCCCAACGTGCGCGTGACGCGCGTCGACCCCTACGCCCGCATCGTCGCCACGGAATTCGAGGAGTTCCGCTTCGACGACGCCATCCTGATGCCGCCGCAGCAGGCGGCCGACATCGTCTGGCAGGCCGGGCTGATCGGCCGCGACGAGGCCGGCAAGCCGACCGGCTGGGCCGACCCGCACCCGGTGCTGCTCACCGCCCGCGACGACGAACGCGTGCTGCTGATCGGCGACCTGATGGGACGCGTCTCGCCGCTGTTCGGCCACTACACCAAGACCGGGCAGACCGCCGCCGGCCTCGGCCGCATCGCCGCCGCGGTGGTGGCGGCCCGTGCGCGCGGACGCGAGCCCGAGCGGCGCGTTCCCGACAGCGTCTGCCATGTGGTGAGCCGCGTCGAACCGCGCGAGCTGATCCGTGTCGAGACGCAGTACCGCCTGCGCGACGGCGACCTCATCAGCCAGACCTCGCGGCAGACGCACGACCCGCAGCCGCGCGACGAGGACGGCATGTGGGCGCGCACGATGCTGCGCGACATGCTCGGCCTGGGCTAGTGCCGCGCCCAGCGGCGCGTCTGTCCGTCCGGCATCACCAGCAACGTCTCGAACAGCTCGTGGCGCTGCTCGGCTCCGCCCTCGCCGTCGAGGACGACGCAGCCGGTTTCGCACGAGCGCGACCTGTCCTCGCGCCCCGGCGCGCCGCGCGGGAGGCCCGGTACGGCGAGCCCGCGCGCCTTGGGCCGCTCGGCCAGCAGCGTCATGATGTCCTCGGCCGGCACGTGGCCCTCGACGAAATAGCCATCGACCGTGGCAGTGGGTACCGACTGGACCGCGGCAGGCACCTTGAGGCGGCGCTTGAGCGCGGCCATGTCGGCCGTGTCGCGGTAAGTGACAGCGAAGCCGTTGTCCATCAGATGCACGCCCCACTCGATGCAGGCGAGGCAGGGCGAGGGCATGAACACCTCGATGCGCGGCCGCGTCTCGGCATGCGCGGCGAGGGCGAACGACAGGGCGGCGGCGAGGGCGAGGCGCAGGGACATCGGCTGCTAGCAGGCCACGCTGGGCTTGCAGCCCTTGAGCACCCAGAGCGAGATGACCCCGGCCACCTCGTCGGCGCGCACCTTGCGCGCAAGGCTCAGCGGGTCGCGCCCAAGTTCGTTCCTGGCGTAAACGTCGGCGCCTGCCGCGAGCAGCAGTTTGGTCTGCTCGAGCCGGGTGGAAAAGGCGGCCAAGTGCAGCGGTGTATTGCCCTCCTTGTCCCGCGCATTGACATTGGCCCCCGCCGCGAGCAGCGTTACCAGCGGGCCGGGATCGAGGTTGAGCGCCGCGTAGTGCAGCGGTGTCGACCCCATGTATGTGCGCGCGTCACGCAGCGCCGGATCGGCCTTGAGCAGCCTCTCGACGTCGGCGCGCGTGCCGGTGCGTGCGGCGTCGTGGATCGGCGACTCGTTCATGCCGAGGGTGGATTCCGTGGACGCGGCCGTGCCGGCGCCAAGCACTATGAAAAGGGGGACGAGAAAATGGGCAAAGCGGGAGAGGATCATGGCAGCGTCCGTCGCAGTGTTTGAGGGTTAAAGCAAGCGCGATTTTGACATCAAACCGCCGGCGACGCGCGTCGGCGATAATCCGGCACCATGCCCAGTCCCATTCGCCCACGCCTGCGCTTCGCGACCATCGGGCCCCTGCCCCTCGCCTTCGCGGTAATTTTCGGCGCTGGCGACACGGCGGCGCATGGCCACCCTGCCGCCATCGACCCCGCCAGTCCCGACGCCTGGAGGTACCGGCTCTGCGAGCAGATGTCGAGCGTCGCGCTGCAAGCGCTGCGCGACCGCGAGCATGGCCTGCCGATGCGCGTCTTCCCCGAAGACGGCGGCCCGGGACCGGCAATCGCCAAGGCCATCGTGGAGAAAGTTTATGCGGAGCCGGGCATCAGCAGCCCAAAGCGTGCCGAAGCCTTCGGCCGAGGCTACTGCAACGAGCACCTCGACAACTAGAGTTCGACCTGAGTGCCGAGCTCGACCACGCGATTGGTCGGAATCTTGAAGAAGGCCGTCGCCGGCTCGGCGTTGCGGAACATGAAGGTGAACAGCAGCTGGCGCCAGCGCGGCATGCGCGCGACACGCGCACGCGGCACGATGGTTTCGCGGCCGAGGAAGAACGATGTTTCCATGACCTCGTACTTGAGGCCGAGCGGTTCGCACAGCGTCAGCGCCAGCGGAATGTCGGGCTCGTCCTTGAAGCCGTAGCGCACCAGCACCTGGTAGAAGCCCTGCGGTAGCGGCCGCACCTCGATGCGGTCGATTTCGGGCACATGCGGCACATCCTCGACGCGCACGTTGAGCAGCACCACCTTCTCGTGCAGCACCTTGTTGTGCAGCAGGTTGTGCAGCATGGCGCGCGGCACGCCGTCGGGGTTGGTGGTCATGAACACGCCGAGGCCCTCGACCCGGTGGGGGCCACCGTATTCGAGGCTCTGGATGAAGGCATCGAGCGGCATCGAGTCCTGCTTGAGCCGCTCGTAGAGGAGCGCGCGGCCGCGCTTCCAGGTGGCGAGGAAGGTGAAGATGACGCTGCCAAGCACCAGCGGGAACCAGCCGCCGTCGAGCACCTTGACGATGTTGGCCGAGAAGAAGGCGAAATCGACGACGACGAAGGCGGCGAGAAACAGGCCGGCCTGAAGCCAGTTCCACTTCCACAGCGCGCGCACCACGACGAAGGCCAGCACGGTATCGATCATCATGGTCAGCGTGACGGCGATGCCATAGGCCGAGGCCAGTGCCGACGAGGAACGGAACATCAGCACCAGCGCCACCACGGCGATCAGCAGCAGCCAGTTGATGTTGGGAATGTAGATCTGGCCCATCTGCCGCTCGGACGTGAACCTGATCTGGATGCGCGGGCAATAGCCGAGCTGGATGGCCTGGCTGGTCAGGGAATAGGCGCCCGAGATCACCGCCTGCGAGGCGATGATGGTGGCGACCGTCGCCAGCGCCACCAGCGGATACAGCAACATCTCGGGCGCGGACAGGAAGAAGGGATTCTGGATCGCCTGCGGGTTGTCGAGGATCAGCGCGCCCTGCCCCAGGTAGTTGAGATAAAGCAGCGGGAAGACATAGGCCAGCCAGGCCCACTTGATCGGCCGCCGGCCGAAGTGGCCCATGTCAGCGTAGAGCGCCTCGCCGCCGGTGATCGCCAGCACCACCGCGCCGAGCGCAAGGAAGGCCAGCGTCGTGTTGGTGGCGAAGAAGTTCAGCGCATACCAGGGGTTGATGGCAGCGATCACGCCGGGGTGCTTGACGATGTTCCAGACCCCGAGCGCGCCGAGGGTGGCGAACCAGAACAGCATCACCGGCCCGAACAGCGCGGCCACGCTGGCCGTGCCGCTGCGCTGGAACAGGAAGAGGCCGATGAGGATGCCGAGCGAGATCGGCACGACGTAGGGCTTGAAGGCCGGCGTGGCGACCTCCAGCCCCTCGACCGCCGAGAGCACCGACAGCGCCGGCGTGATCACCGCGTCGCCGTAGAACAGCGCGGCGCCGAAGATACCCAAGGCCGAGAGCAGCCACACCATGTTGGGATGCAGCCGCTCGGTACGCAACGCCAGCGAGGTCAGCGCCATGATGCCGCCCTCGCCCTTGTTGTCGGCCCGGGTGATGAAGACGACGTATTTGAGCGAGACCGTGATGGTCAGCGCCCAGAACACCAGCGACAGAATGCCGAGCACGTTGTCCGGCGTCACCGGTACCGGGTGGTGGCCGCTGGAGAAGACTTCCTTCAGGGTATAGAGCGGGCTGGTGCCGATGTCACCATAGACGACGCCCATGGCAGCCACCGACATGGCGGCGAGGCCGGATTTGCGACCCTCTTCGGTTGCTGACAAATCAATCTCCTGACGGTCGCTGCGAGCCTGATCAGCCCGCGATGCGCAAACCCGTCTTCTTCAGGATGCGGCTGCTGTACAGCACGTCGTGGGCACGGCAGGCGGACCCCAGCAGCGCGGCAATTTCCGCGACCCGCTGATCGGCTTCCGCACGGCTTTTGCAGTGCACCATCGCGAACAGATTATAGGGCCAGTCGGGCAGATGTCGAGGCCGCCGGTAACAGTGGGTGACGAAGGGCAGCGCGCCGACTTTCTCGCCAAGCTCGTCGATCCGCTCGTCGGCGACGTCCCAGACCGTCATACCGTTGTGGCGATAGCCGAGCGCGTAGTGGTTGGGCACGGCGCCGATGCGGCGGATCAGGCCGCTCTCGAGCATGGCGGCGAGGCGCGCCTGAACCTCGGCAGCCGCTATGCCAAGCTGCTCGGCAAGCGCGTCGTAGGGGCGCGGCACCAGCGGCATGCCACCCTGGGTGGCGACGATCAGTCGGCGGTCAAGGTCGTCAGTCTGCATGGAGTTTCATCTCGACGAAGTATTCGCGCTCCTTGGGGAAGGCGAACACCGTCAGTCCCGTCGCGGCCTCGATGGCCGCCGTGGCGTTCGCGATGCCGGCCGGCGATTCGGTGGCGAGCACGAACCACATGTTGAGCGCGTGCTCGCGGCGGTAGTTGTGGGCGACTTCGGCGAAGCCATTCACGATTTCGGCGACGCGCTCGTAGTCGGCCTCCGGCACCTTCAGCGCCGCCAGCACGAAGGCACCGCCCATGCGCTCGACCTGGAACATCGGGCCGAAGCGCGTCAGCACGCGCTCGTCGAGCAGGCGCTGCAGCCGTGAGAGCAGCTCCTCCTCGCTCATGCCCAGCCGTTGGGCCACCTCCAGATAGGGGCGATCACAAACGGGGAAACCACCCTGCAGGGCGTTGATGATGGCGCGGTCCGCCGGTTCGAGCGCCGCTTCCCGCGGCCGTTCGTTCATGCTCGCCATACGCTCATCCCCCCCAGTGCCTCCTCCACAGTGGTGCGAACGTCGTCAATCGCCCAGGGCTTGGCGAGAAACCTCGATATCGCGCCGCGGTTGACCGCCTCCAGCAGCATGGGCACTTCCGCCCGGCCCGACATCAGCACGCGCACGACATCCGGCCGCCGCTCATGCACCTTCGCCAGGAGGTCGGTCCCGGTCATGCCCGGCATGAAGTAGTCGGCGATGACCATGTTCACGGGCTGGCGCTCGAGCACGGCGAGCGCTTCCTCGCCCCGCGTCGCCTCGCTGACGGCAAAACCCGATTCCTCCAGCACGGCGCAGAGGGCACCGCGAGAGAGCGGGTCGTCATCGACCACGAGGATCGCGGCCCGTCCGAGCCGGTAGTCGGGAGCCAGGCGACGGCCCGAACGCAACAAGGACGTAAAATCCCCGGCCGGCACCGGCGGGCTGAAATAATAGCCCTGGATCAGGTCGCAGCGCTGCGTGACGAGGAAGCCGAGCTGCGCGGCGTCCTCGACGCCTTCGGCCACGACCTTGAGGTTGAGGCTGCGCGACATCGACAGCACGGCGCGGACGATGGCGGCATCCTCGGCGTCGACCGTTAGATCGCGGATGAAGGAGCGGTCGAGCTTGAGCGTGTCGATGGGGAAGCGCTTGAGATAGGCCAGGCTCGAATAGCCGGTACCGAAGTCGTCGAGCGAGAGGCGCACGCCGATGGCCTTGAGTTCGCCAAGGATGGCGGCCGCCTCGACGACGTCGTCCATCACCATGCTTTCGGTGACCTCGAGCTCGAGCTGGTCGGCGTCGAGCTCGTTTACGGCCAGGGCTTCGCGCACCAGCGGAATCAGGTTCTTCTGCCGGAACTGTCGCGCCGACAGATTCACCGCGACGTTCGCCCGCGGCAGCCCTTCGCGGTTCCAGGCGCTGGCCAGGGTGCAGGCGGCGTCCAGTACCCACTCGCCGATGGGGACGATGAGCCCGGTGTCCTCGGCCAGTGGAATGAAACGGTCCGGCTCGAGCAAGCCGTGCTCCGGATGCTGCCAGCGCACCAGCGCCTCGGCGCCGACGATGGCCCCGCTCTGCAGGTCCACCTGCGGTTGCAGGTGCAGCCGCAGCTGGTCGGCTTCCACCGCACGGCGCAATTGCTTCTCCAGAGCCAGGCGGGCGCCGACCGCGCGATTGATGTCGGCGGTGAAGAACTGGAACTGGTTGCGGCCGGCGGCCTTGGCCCGGTGCATCGCCGCATCGGCGTTCTGCAACAGCGTCGCCGCGTCACCGCCGTCGCGCGGAAACAGGCCGACGCCGATGCTGCAGGTGAGCAGCAGCTCGTGCTCGTCGAACACCAGCGGCGCGGCGATGAGCTTCTGGATGCGTTCGAGAACTTCCGAAACGTAGCCCTCGTCGGCGACCTCCGACAGCACCACGACGAACTCGTCGGACGCCATGCGCGCGACCGTGTCGCCATGGCGCACGTAGCCGGAGAGGCGCCGGGCGACCTCCTGCAGCAGGCGATCGCCGATACCGTGGCCGATGCCGTCGTTGACGTACTTGAAATGGTCGATGTCGATGACCGCCACCGCCGCCATGTGGCCGCGGCGTTGCGCCTGAACCACCGCGAGGCCGAGGCGATCGGCCAGCAGGTTGCGGTTGGCCAGCCCGGTCAGCGCGTCGTAGTTGGTCTGTCGCGCCAGTTCCTCCTCGTAGGCGACGCGCTCGCTGACGTCGTTGAGCACCAGCAGGAAGTGGCTGACGTCGCCCGCCTCGGCCGCCACCGGCGAGACGAACATCTCGCTCCAGAACGTCGTGCCGTCGCTGCGCACCAGGCGCAGTTGCGCCCGCGCCTCGCGCTTCTCGCGCAGGGCGTCGCGGATTTCGCCGCTGCCGATCTGCTCGGCGGCGGCGCCGAGCAGGAAGTCGGGGTCGCGGCCGAGCGCATCGGCACGCCCGTAGCCGGTCATGCGCTCGAAGGCCGAATTCACGTAGCTCAGCCTCAGTCCGGCGACCGAAAGCTCGGCGATCATGATGGCGTTGGCCGATGAGTCGATCGCACGTTCGCGCAGGCGCAGCGAGTCCTCGGCGATGCGCTTCGCCGCCGCGAGGCGCTGGCTGGCGATGCCGAAGGCGAGATCGGCGGAAAGCTCGTGCAGCAGCCGCAGCTCCTCCACCTGCAACGGCTCGGCGACCGCCTGGCGCAGGCGCAGTTCGCCCCGCACGCTGCCGTTCTGCACCAGCGACAGCGCGATCATCTCGGGCCGCGCGGAGACGTCCGCCACCGCATCGTCTTCGCACCATGCGCCGGCCTGGCCGACCACCATGCCACCGCCGTTCCCATCCACATGGCAGAGGACGCCGGCCGCGGCGTAGCCGCCGAGTTCGACGATCTGATGCAGGGTGGTGTCGATGAAGCTGCGCTCGTCGGTCGCATGGATCAGCGCCTCGTTGCAACTCGACAGCAGGCGCAGCATGCGATTGATGCGCGAGACTTCCTGCAACGCCCGCCGGTACTCGGTCATGTCAATGCTGACGGAGACGAAACCGGCGACATCGCCGCGCTCGTCGAGAACCGTGGAAATGTTCTGCAGCATCCAGATGAGTTCGCCGTTCTTGCGGCGGTTGAGGAATTCGCCGCGCCAGACGCCGGTCTCCAGCAGGGCCACCCACATCTGTTCGTAGGTTTCGGGCGGTGTCTGACCCGACTGGACGATGCGCGGATTGGCGCCGAGAACTTCGTCGGCGGCGTAGCCGGTCATTTCGCACCAGCGCGGATTGGCGTATTCGATATGGGCGCGGGCATCGGTGATGACGACACCGGCGGCGCTGTGGGAGACGGCCTGGGAAAGCTTGCGCAATTGCGCCAGGTCGGACATGGTCTGTTCGGCCATGCGGTTGAAGGCCTGACTGAGGTCGCCGATCTCGTCGGCCGCGGCGAAATCCATGCGCCGTTCGAAGCGGCCGCGCGCGTACTCGCCGCTGAGCTGCGCCAGCGAGCGCAGCGGCTGCACCAGATGCCGCCGCACCGCCAGCAGGCCCACCACGATCAGCAGCAGGTTGATGGCGATCAGGGTCGCGACGATCCACCAGGTCTGGTTTTCCTCGTTGCGCACCCGCCGCGACGCGTCGCCGAGGAAGGCATCGATGGCCTGGACGATGTCGTCCGTGGCGCCGGTGATTCTCGGCTCGAGGCAGGCACCGGAACGACCGGCGGCCGTCAGCGCCATCGCGCCGCGAATCTCGTCGCGCCATCCCTCGAAGCGGGCGCGCAGGGCGTGCAACCGGCCGCGCTGGCCATCGTCCGCCGCCTGCAGCGCGGCCCCGAAGACCTCGCCGCCACGCTCGAGCGAGGTGAGGCTATGCTCCCAGGTCTCCAGCATTCCGGCCACTTCCGCCTGATGAAGGCCCGGCGCCGCGCCCTCCACGGCGCAGCGATAGGCGACCTTCTGCGCCAGCATGCGCATGCGGCCGATGGCATTGACCTGCTCGTCGATGTGATGGTGCTCGCCAAGCGTGCGGTAGAACACCGCGAAGTCGACGCACCAGAGCGTCAGCACGCCCAGCGCGACGGCAAGAAACTTGCGTGAAAGCGAGAAAGTCGGCATCGCCGTCGCGACTGCGGCAGCGCGACGGCTAGCCGGCGTCGCGCGGCGACGCGAAATAGCGCGCGCCGCACTGCTTGAAGCGGCGCAGGCTGAACAGCGCCTCGCAGGGATGGCCGGCGACGCGGCAGAGGCGCTCGATCACCGGCAGCACTTCCTCGCGCGAACGGCCATGGACCATGCAGTAGAGGTTGTACGGCCACTCCGGCAGGTGGCGGGCGCGGCGGTAGCAGAGCGTCACGCCCTCCTCCCGCGAAAGCAGCGCGCCGACCGCGGCGACCTGCTCGTCCGGCACGTCGAATACGGTCATCGCATTGGCCGTGTAGCCGAGCTCGTGGTGGCGCACGACGACACCGAAGCGCTTGACGATGCCCGCCTCGAGCCACTCGCCGACCCGCCGCAGCGCCGCGGCCTCGTCGATCCCGGCCTTCGCCGCGAGCGCGGCGAAGGGTCGCGCCACCAGTTCGAGCCCCGGCTGCAGCGCCGCCATCAGCGCCTGGTCCGCCGCGGCGAGCGGTTCAGGCGAACCGCCGAGGCAGGGATGCGCTGCCCGGGTGGTCTTGCCGTCCTTGCCGGCAAGATCGAAGCCGAGATCGATGTGGAACTCCTGCTGCAGGGGCAGCGACATCACCGCACAGCCGGTGTCCGCGGCGATGGCGGCAAGCGTTTCGTCGAGCCGGCGCTGATCGGACGCCGTGGCGACGAACCAGAGGTTGTAGCGGTGCTCGCGCTGGTAGTTGTGGTTGATCTCGGGGCGCGCGCTGACCAGGGCGGCTATTTCCTCGAGCCGCTCGGGCGGCGCAGCCAGCGCGGCCAGCGTGCTGGCGCCGATGCGGCGCGGCGCGAACACCGCGCCGACGCGACTGATGGCGCCGCGCCGTTGCAGGCGGGCCAGCGTCTCGATCACCGCCGTCTCGCCAGCGCCGATTTTCTCCGCGACGGCCGCGAACGGCCGCGCGACCAGCGGCAGGCCGCGCTGCCAGGCATTGAGCAGTTCGAATTCCAGCGGCGTGTAGGGCGAGTCCATGCTCAGAATCCTGTCCTTGCGGCGCGCGAGGTGAAGAAGATGCCCGAGGGGCTTTCGGCCTGAAGCGTCGTCAGCCGGGCGAAGCTCTGGGTATCGTAGATCGAGACGAGGTTGTCGTCGCGCGCCGACAGCCAGACCTGCTCGCCGCGCGGTGTGAATTCCATGTGCAGGATGGCCTTGCCCGGCTGCAGCGTCTGCACCACTTCACCCTTGAGGGTGTCGATGACCTGGACCCAGCCGTTGTCGGGGAAGGCGAAATTCACCCAGACCTGGCGGCCGTCGGGCCGCGCCATGACGAACACCGGCTGGCCCTTGACCTCGATGCGCCCGGCCTCCTTCCAAGTCGCGGTATCGACCAGCAGCACCTCGTGGCGGCCGATCGCCGGCAGGTAGGCCTTGCCCCCCGCCACCGCCCAGCCGCGGAGGTGCGGCATCTTGAACACCGGCAATTTCTCCTGCCCCTTGCCGTAGTGCTCGAGGATCTTCCTCGAACCGAGCTCAGGCCGCCAGGTGTCGAGCAGCGCGATGCCATCCTCGCCGAAAAGGCCGGCCATGTAGTGGCGGCCGTCGGGCGTCACCAGGCCGTCGTAGGGCTGTTGTCCGGCGGGATATTTCTGCGTCTTCGGATCGCGCGGATTGGCAAGATCGCTGATCCATATCTCGCCCTTGTCGAACAGCGCGTAGGCGAAGCGGTTGCCGGACAGGTCGGCGAGGCCGACGACCTTCGACTGCGCCGGCACCTCGGACAGCAGTTCCAGCGTATCCGCGTCGAATACCTTGATGCCGCCGGGCTCGTAGTTCTGTGCGACGACGAGGCGGCCGTCCTGCGAGATCGCTCCGCCGATGCTGTTGCCGGCCTGCATCACGCGCTTGTCGATTCGCGCCAGCAGCAGGTCGACCTTGGAAAGCCCGCCGTCGCGGCCGAAGACATAGGCGTAGCGGCCATCGCGCGAGAACACCACCGAGGCGTGCGAAAGGTCGCCCAGGCCGTGGACGCTAGCGATGATGGACTTGGCGGTGGTATCGACGATGGCGATGCGCCCGCTGGCGCGCTCGACGACGACACCGAGGTCGCCGGTGCCGCGAAGGCCCGTCTGGGCACAGCCGGCCAGCAGCAGAGCGGCGAGGAAGGTCAGCCAGCGATTCATCGTCATCATCTGGCTTCCTCCGGAAAGCCCTGCATCAACTGGCGCACGATCCATTCTGCCTCGTTCTCGGAAATCATGGTCTTCCATGGCGGCATCGCCGTGCCCGGGCGGCCGTAGACGACCGTGGCGACGAGACCGTCGAAAGGCTTGTCGCGCAACGCCTCTGCGGTCAGCGGCAGGCCAAGGCCGCCCTTGAGCGTCATGCCATGACAGGAACCGCAGTCCTGGCGCACGAGCCGCACCAGTTCGCGCTGACGCGCGCTGTCGGGCTCCGCTGCATCGGCTGTTGCGGCGATCATCAGGGTAATGGCCAGTAGTCGAGAAAACACGCAGCAAGCATCGCTTCGCCACGACGCGACCGCATTGACGCGCGTCAAACGCCGGCTACTCGGAGACTTCGACCGCACCCTTCATCTCCGGATGGGAACCGCAGCGATAACGGTAGCTGCAAGGCTGCTCGAAGGTGCGCGACCAGGACTCGCCCGGAAAGATACGCTCTGACTCGAAGCCGCCGGAAAATACTTGTAGGCGACGATGCGCACATCGACCGTTTCGCCGGCCGCGACTCATGGCGCAAGAAAAAGAAAAGGGGCAGCCCGCAGGGCTGCCCCCATTCGTCGCCTCATGCGGAAAGCCCGCTCAACGCGTCACTTGCCGGCGGTGATGTCGGCCTTGGCGTCGATGCCCAGCGTGTAACCGAGCGAGACATGGTGGAAACGGCCGACCGCTTGGTCGTCATGGATGGCGAAGCCGAAGTTGTACAGCTTGCCCGAGGCCATGGCGATATCGCCCTCGCCGCCGCCGGCCAGCTTGCGGGTGAAGGTAACCGTCCAGGTATCGCCCTTCTTCTCGCCCTTGGCCTCGACCAGGCCCTTGCCGCCTTCCATCACGCGCTTGTCGGCGACGTAGCCGTCGGTGCCCTTGTTGGCCTTGCTCTTCCACTGCAGCAGGTCGTAAAACTTGCCGGAGGCGACGCTGCCGCCCGTAACGTACTTGGTCTTCTTGTCGTCGGTGACTCCGGGCATCGTACGCGCGTCCTGGTGGCAGGTTTCCCAGCAGCCGGAGAGGTTTGCGCGCTCGACCTTGTTGTCCTCGAGCATGAAGGCGAGCTTGACCTGGTTTTCCTTGTCGGCGCCGCCGCCGCTGGCCGCGGGCTCCTTCCAGGTGAAGCGCATGTAGAGGTTGGTGCCGTCGTTGGCGGCCTGTACCGTCACGGGAATGCTGCCGGCCTTGCCCTTGATGACATTGGGCTCGAGCTTCTGGCCGGTGGCCATCTTCTTGCCCATGTCGGCGGCCTCCTCGTCGTGGCAGCTGGCGCAGCTCTCACCCTTCTTGAGACCCTTGGCGCCGCCGTGCTCGGTGCCCTTGACGATCCACTCGATCGGCGATACGCCGGGGTAGAAAACGGTGATCTTCTTGCTCGGCACCTTGCCCCAATCGGGCGCGGCGGCAAGCGCGGTGCCGGCGCCGCAGGCCAGCATCGTGGCGATCGAGGAAACGATGAGCTTCTTGTTCATTTCAGACTCCTAGGTTGAAGTGGCCGGATGGCGTCGATTCTAGAACGTCGTGCCGCGTGCGGGGGTTGACGGCACTCAAGAAATCAAATGAAAAACCGGGGGGCGGATCGCTCCACCCCCCGGCAATTCTCAGCCCTGCAACGATCAATAGATATCGTGCTGGGTGTTGTAGACGTTGAACTTGCCGGTCGGGGTGATCATCTTCGGATCGGTGATCACCTTCTTGACCTTGAGCGTCGCGTCGTCATACACCACGATGGCCGACTGGTCGGTCTTGCCGCCCCACAGCGAGATCCAGACTTCCTTGCCGTCGGCGCTGTACTCGGGATGCACGGCGCGACGGGTCGCCTTGGTCTCGGGCAGGCCGGAATCCTTGGCGACGTTGATGATCTTCGTCGGCTTGGACAGGTCGGCCATGTCCCACACCGCCACGGATTCCGCCAGTTCCTTCTCGGGGTTCTGCGGCGAGTCGGCCCAGAAATGCTTGGACTTGGGATGGGTCTTGACGAACAGGTTGCCCGGAACGTGCTTCATTTCCTGGACGACCTTCCAGTTGTGTTCCTTGTACTTGGCGAACTTCTTGTCGTCCGAGGCGGTGGAGATCAGCGTCACGACATCGGCGCCGAGGTGACCGGTGGCCCAGACGGGACCGAACTGCGGATGCACGAAGTTGGCGCCGCGACCCGGGTGCGGGAGCTTCTTGACGTCGATCAGGGCAGCCAGCTTGCCGAGCTTGGTATCCACCGCGGCGATCTTGTTCGAGGCATTGGCCGCGACCAGGAAGTAGCGCTTGGAGGCGTCCCAGCCGCCGTCATGCAGGAACTTGGCGGACTCGATGGTGGTGGTCTTCAGGTTCTTGATGTCGGAGTAATCCACCAGCAGGATCTGGCCGGTTTCCTTGATGTTCACGACCCACTCGGGCTTGATCTCGGAGGAAACGATCGAGGCCACGCGCGGCTCGGGGTGGTACTCGCCATCCACGGTCATGCCGCGGGTGCTGACGATCTTGAGCGGCTTAAGCGTGTCGCCGTCCATGATCACGTACTGGGGCGGCCAGTAGGAACCGGCGATGGCGTACTTGTCGTCGTAGCCCTTGAACTTGGAGGTATCGACCGACCGGGCGTCGAAGCCGATCTTCAGTTCGGCGACCACGGCAGGCTTCTCCATCCACAGGTCGATCAGGCTCAGGCGGCCGTCGCGGCCGATCACATACACATAACGGCCGGACTTGGACAGGCGCGAGATATGCACGGCGTAGCCGGTCTTGACGATGCTGCGGATCTCCTTGGTGTCGCCGTCGATCAGCGCCACCTCGCCGGTGTCGCGCAGGGTGACCGAGAACATGTTCTTCAGGTTGAACTTGTTCATCTGCTTGGTCGGACGATCCTTGACCGGCACCATCACCTTCCAGGAGTCCATCGTGTCCTTGAAGCTGTACTCGGGCGGCACATCCGGGGTGTTCTGGATGTATTTCGCCATCAGGCTGATCTCGTCCTTGGACAGGATGTCGTCGAAGTTCACCATGCCGCCGTCGGTGCCGTAGGAGATGATTTTCTCCAGACGGTTCGAGCCGAGCTTGAGCGTGCCGCCTTCCTGGGTGGAGCCGTCCGGCAGCTTCTTGCTCCAGTGCGGCTCGAGGTTCTTGCCGGTGGCGCCCTTGCGCAGCACGCCGTGGCAGCCGGCGCAACGCTCAAAGTAGATCTTCTTGGCCTGGGCCTTTTCATCGGCCGTCATCGTCGGCGAGGCGGCCGGCGTCTGCGCCAAGGCGCTGCCGAAGGCGCCGAACAGCGCGGCCGGCAGCAATGCGTATTTGAGAGAACTAACGAGCTTGCGCGTCTTCATAACCTTGTGGCTCCCCGTGATTGATGGTCGATCGGTATTGCAGCACCCGAGCGCCGCCAGCATCTACCTCCGCGCCGCGGCTTTCTTTGACCGTAATCAAATTTTCCCCACACGAACCAGGGATTCTGCCAAAAGCCAGGCGAGGAGCCCTGCGGCCGGATATGCGCGGCGGCGTGGCATCCACCCGCGGCTGCGCGGCTGCCATAATACGGCGGTCTGCCTTTTCTCCGGATTGCCTGCAACCATGAGACCAGCCATCCCGTCTCTCCTGCTCGCGCTGTTGCCCGCACTGTCCGCGCTTGCCGACGACGGCGCCAGACTCTATGCCCAGAACTGCGCCGCCTGCCACGGCGAGCGGGGCAGCGGCGGCATCGGCGTGCCACTGGCCCTGCCGTCGATTCGTGCGTTGACCACCGAGGAATACCTGCGCCGCTCCATCCGTCATGGCCGGCCCGGGCGCGTGATGCCGGCCTTCGCCAGCCTGTCGGCTGCCGAGGTCGACGCCATCGTCGCCCACATGGGCAGCTGGAACCCGGGCAGACCGGCCGAGTACGCCGAGACGCGCATCCCGGGCGACCTCGCCAACGGCGGCAAGCTCTTCCAGAAGCACTGCGCGAGCTGCCACGGCGCGACCGGCGAAGGCGGCAAGGGCACCGGCGTCACGCTGTCGCGACCCCGCGAGCAGACCATCATGGCGCCGGCCCTGCACAACGCCGGCTTCCTCGCTTCAACCACCGACCTGCAGATCAAGGCCATCCTGACGCAGGGTGTCACCGGCACGCCCATGGTGTCCTTCGTGCGGAAGGGGCTGAAGGAACAGGACATCGACGACCTCGTCGCCTTCGTCCGCAACTTCGAGCAGTCGCCCCTGGCCAGGCCCGACGCCGGGAAACCCGCGCCGGAACCGGTCCTGTCGGTCGAATCGCCCTACGACCTGAAGACCACCGTCGCCAACCTCAAGCGGGCAGCCGAGACCAACAATTTCATCTTCATCCGCGAGCAGACGCTCGACGAGGGCATCGTCCCGCCGGGCAGGGAAAACCACAACCAGCAGATCGTGTACGTCTGCAACTTCGGCCTGCTCGCCCAGGCCCTCAACACCGACCCCCGCGTCGGGCTGTTCCTGCCCTGCCGCTTCACCATCCTCGAACAGGCCGGCAAGGTGACGATGATGGCCAGCAATCCCAAGCGGCTGAGCCAGATCTTCAACAACTCGGAACTCGACGAAATGTGCGAGAAGTTGACGAAGATGTATCTGACCATCATGGAGGACGCGACGCTGTGAGAACTCTGCGCATCCTCCTCGCTCTGGTGTCGGCGCTGTTGGCACCCGCGGCCGCCCATGCCGACCAGATGCTGATCATCCGTTCCGGACAGGATTTCGAGGGGGCGATGCTGACGCTGCAGAACGCCATCGCCGCCCAGGGCTACACCCTGGCGCGCGTGCAGCGTGTCGATGTCGGCCTCGAAGCCCGTGGCTACAAGACCGACAAGTATCGCGTGGTGTTCTACGGCAAGGCCGAGGAAGTGGCCGCGCTGGCCGAGAAGCACCCGCAGTTGATGCCATTTCTGCCGCTCAACATCGCGATTTTCGCCGAGGGCGACCAGACCCTGCTGGCCACCAATCGTCCCGGCGTGCTCGGCGAATTCTTCCCGGCGCCGGAACTCAAGCCGGTTTTCGCGCGTTGGGAGAAAGACCTGCTGGAAATTCTCGAGAAGGTGCGGGAAGCGCGCTAGAAACCGGGCGCGGCGCCGCTAAGCGCTATGCCTAAGCGCGCCTCCATGTCGTGCCCTGCGGGCCGTCCTCGAGCATAATCCCGCCCGCCTTGAGCTCGTCGCGGATGCGGTCGGACTCCGCGAAGTTCTTCGCCTTCTTGGCGGCGGCGCGGGCGGCGATGCGCGCCTCGATGTCCTCGGCCGCGATATCCCCCGCGACGGTCGGTGCCGCCTGCAGGAATTCGACGGGATCGCGCTGCAGCAGACCGAGCACCCCGGCCAGGCCCTTGAGCTGGACCGCCAGGCGTGGATCGTGGCCACGATTCACCCCGTTGGCGAGGTCGAAAAGCACCGCCATGGCCTCGGGCGTGCCGAAGTCGTCGTCCATCGCCGCCTTGAAGCGTTGCGCGTGCGGCTCGTCCCAGTCGAGCCGGCCGTCGCTGGCGCAACCCTTCAACGCCGTATAGAGGCGGCTCAGCGCACCGCGCGCATCGTCGAGATGGGCGTCGGAGTAGTTCAAGGGGCTACGGTAGTGGGCGCGCAGGATGAAGAAGCGCACCACCTCGGCGTCGTATTTTTTCAGCACCTCGCGGATGGTGAAGAAGTTGCCGAGCGATTTCGACATCTTCTCGTCGTCGACGCGGACGAAGCCGTTGTGCAGCCAGTAATTGACGAAGGCGCACTGGTGCGCCCCTTCGGACTGGGCGATCTCGTTCTCGTGGTGCGGGAACTGCAGGTCCTGGCCTCCACCGTGGATGTCGAAGTGCCTGCCGAGGATGTCCGAGCCCATCGCCGAGCACTCGATGTGCCAGCCAGGACGCCCCCTGCCCCAGGGCGAATCCCATTGCGCCTCGGCCGGTTCGCCGACCTTGGCCGATTTCCACAGCACGAAGTCGAGCGGATCGTGCTTGCCCTCGCGCACGTCGACGCGTTCGCCGGCACGCAGGTCCTCGATCGACTTGCCTGAGAGCTTGCCGTAGCCGTCGAATTTGCGCACTGCGTAACAGACGTCGTTGCTGTCGGCCTTGTAGGCGAGACCGTTCTGCTCGAGCTGGTCGATCATCGCCAGCATCTGCGGCACATATTCGGTGGCACGCGGCTCGAAGTCCGGCTTGAGCACGCCCAGCGCCTCCGCGTCCTCGTTCATGAAGGCGATGAAGCGGTCGGTCAGCGCCCGGATCGACTCGCCGTTCTCGCCGGCACGGCGGATGATCTTGTCGTCGATGTCGGTGATGTTGCGGACGTAGGTCACGTCGAAGCCGGAGGCGCGCAGCCAGCGTGCCACCATGTCGAACACCACCATGACGCGGGCGTGGCCGAGGTGGCAATAGTCGTACACCGTCATGCCGCAGACATACATGCGGACACGCGCCGGCTCGATCGGCACAAAGTCCTGGATCTCGCGGTGCAGGGAGTTGTAGAGCTTGAGCATGCCGAAGGACAAGCGGGTAAAAGGAAGCAGGTCGGGAAAAGCCGCCATTCTCCGGCCTTCCTCGGGCCCCGAAAGTTGTGGCGGGAGGCGCCTTCTTGATAGAATTGCCAGCTAAATTCGACCGTCTGGCACAGCTTCGACGCAAGTATACCATGCTCAAATTCCGCGATTTTCCGTGCCGCAAGACCCTGCTGGCGATCGCTTTCGCCGGTTGTGCCGGCCTCAGCCTCGTTTCGCTCCCGGCACGCGCAGACAATCTGCAGGACTCCCAGCGCTTCCTCAAGCAGGGGCAGCACGCCCAGGCCCTTGAACAGGTCGACAAATACCTCGCAGGCAAGCCCAAGGACGCCCAAGGGCGCTTCCTCAAGGGTCTGATCCTCACCGAGATGGGCAAGACCAACGACGCCATCGTCATTTTCACCAAGCTGACCGAGGACTACCCGGAACTGCCCGAGCCCTACAACAACCTGGCCGTGATCTACGCCCAGCAGAAGCAGTACGACAAGGCCAAGCAGGCGCTGGAGATGGCGATCCGCACCCATCCGTCCTACGCCACCGCCCACGAAAACCTCGGCGACATTTACGCGCGCCTGGCCAGCCAGGCCTATGACAAGGCCCTGCAACTGGACAAGGGCAACGCCAGCGCCCAGTCCAAACTGGCGATGATCCGCGACATCATGAGCACCAGCGGAACCACGGGCCGCCCAGGCGCCAGGCCGGTCGTCACCAAGCCGGCCGCCGCCGTTGCGCCGGTCGCGGAAGCCAAACAGGCCGAAACCAGGCCCATTGCGGCGCCTGAAGTTAAGCCTGCCGCCACCGTTCCCGTGGCCGCCGTCGCGCCGGTCGCCACGCCTGTCGCACCAGCCACGCCTGTCGCGGAAGCCAAACCCGCGCCCGAAGCCAAAATCGCGGTCGAGGCCAGGCCGGCTGCCACGGGCGGCGACGCCAACGCCGAAATCACCAAGGCCGTTTCCGCCTGGGCCGCCGCCTGGTCGAAGAAGGACGTCAAAGGCTACCTCTCGCATTACGCCAAGGACTTCAAGACCCCCGGCGGCGAATCCCGCTCGGCTTGGGAGGCAGAGCGCCAGAAGCGCATCGCCAAGCCCGGCGCGATCCAGGTCAGCTTTGATAATCTGCGCATTACCCTCGATGGCGCCGACCGCGCCACCGCCAGGTTCCGCCAGCACTACAAGTCGGCCTCGCTCAAGACATCCAGCAACAAGGTGCTCGAAATGGTCAAACGTGACGGCAAGTGGCTGATCCAGCAAGAGAAGATCGGAACCTGATGATCAAGGCGCTGCGCTCTCGCCTCCTCATCGTCGTCTTCGCCGCCTGCGCGGCGAGCGCCTTCGCAGCCGGCACCGCGCGCTACACCGATTCCGGCCCAGAGCCGCTGCTGGCCGGGGTCTTCGAGCAGATCGAGGCCAACAAGTGGGAGGCCGCGCTGCGCCAGACCGAGGATCTGCTCACCGCCTACCCCAATTTCCGCCTCGGCAACCTGATCAAAGGCGACCTGCTGCTGGCCCGCAGCAAGCCGCTCAAGACCTTCGGCGAAGGGGCATCGGGCGGGCAACAGGACAAGGTCGCCGACCTGCGCGAAGAGGCAGTGGCCCGACTCAAGGCCTACAAGAGCAAGCCCACCGCCGACTACGTGCCGCGCTACCTGCTGCAGATGGAGCGGGACCAGAAATTCGCCATCGTCGTCGACACCCAGAAGGCGCGGCTCTACGTCTATCAGAACGACAAGGGCACGCCGCGCTTCGTCGCCGACTACTACATCTCGCACGGCAAGCTCGGCTCCGAGAAACTCAAGGAAGGCGACAAGAAGACGCCCATCGGCGTCTATCACGTCACATCCAGCCTGCCGCGCCAGAAACTCACCGACTTCTACGGCAGCGGCGCCTTCCCCATCAACTATCCGAACGAGTGGGACAAGCGCCATGGCCGCAACGGCCACGGCATCTGGCTGCACGGCACGCCCTCCGACACTTTCTCGCGCCCGCCCAAGGCCTCCGACGGCTGCGTGGTGCTGGCCAACCAGGACCTCGACGCCCTGTCGAAAAACCTGCAGATCGGCCTGACGCCGGTGATCATCAGCAACTCGATCGAATGGCTGTCGCTCGACGACTGGCAGGCCGAGCGGCAATCCCTGCTGTCGATGATCGACGAGTGGCGCCGCGACTGGGAAAGCCGCGACACCGACCGCTACGCCCGCCACTACTCGGCCAAGTTCCAGGCCGACAGCCAGGGCCTGCAGGCCTGGATCGAGCAGAAGCGCAAGGTCAACGCCGGCAAGAGCTGGATCAAGGTCGCCACCGGCGACATCAGCATGTTCCGCAATCCCGGCAAGGAAGAATACGTCGTGGTCACCTTCGACCAGGACTACAAGAGCAGCAATCTTTCCAACCAGATGAAGAAGCGCCAGTACTGGATCAAGGAAGACGGACGCTGGAAGATCATCTACGAGGGCGCGGCCTGACGCCGGCCTGGCCGCCCCGGTTTTATTCAGGAGCATCCCCATGAAGCAGTGGCTTGCGGCGCTCGCCGCCCTCGGTATTTCCCTGTCGGCCCTCGCCGCCAACCCCATGGTCGAGATGAAGACGAATCAGGGCACGATCACCATCGAACTCTACGCCGACAAGGCGCCGAAGACCGTCGAGAACTTCGTCCAGTACGTCAAGGACGGCTTCTACAATGGCACCATCTTCCACCGCGTCATCCCCGGCTTCATGATCCAGGGCGGCGGCTTCGAGCCCGGCATGAAGGAGAAGCCGACCCGCGCGCCGATCCAGAACGAAGCCAAGAACGGCCTCAAGAACCAGACCGGCACGCTGGCCATGGCGCGCACGTCCGACCCGCACTCGGCCTCGGCGCAGTTTTTCATCAACCTCGTCGACAACGCCGGCCTGGATTATCCGTCCCGCGACGGCTGGGGCTACGCCGTATTCGGCAAGGTCACCCAGGGCGTGGATATCGTGAACAAGGTCGCCAAGGTACCCACCGGCAACGCCGGCTTCCACCAGAACGTGCCGACCACGCCGGTCGTCATCGAATCCGTCAAACTCCTCCCCGAAAAGAAATAACATGATCAAGCTCACCACCAGCCTCGGCACCATAGCCATCGAACTCGACGCCGCGAAGGCCCCCAAGTCGGCGCAGAACTTCATCGACTACGTCAATGCCGGCCACTATGACAACACCGTCTTTCACCGCGTCATCAGCGGTTTCATGATCCAGGGCGGCGGCTTCGAGCCCGGCATGAAGCAGAAGCCGGTGCGCGAGCCGATCGAGAACGAGGCCGGCAACGGTCTCAAGAACAAGCGCGGCAGCGTCGCCATGGCCCGCACCAACGACCCGCACTCGGCCACGGCGCAATTCTTCATCAACACCGTCGACAACGACTTCCTCGACTTCAAGGCCCCGAGTGGCAGCGGCTGGGGCTACTGCGTCTTCGGCCAAGTGGTCGAGGGCATGGACGTGGTCGACAAGATCCGCGCCGTCAGAACCGGCAACAAGGGCTTCCACCAGGACGTCCCGCTCGAGGACGTGGTGATCCAGAAGGTCGAAGTCGTCTGAGCGAGCCCGCTGGCGACTCTTCCTTGATCCTCTTCGCCTCCGACCTGCACCTGTGCCCGGCCCGCCCGGGCACAGTGCATTTGTTCGAGCGCTTTCTCGCCGGGCCGGCGCGCGAGGCGACCGCGCTCTACCTGCTCGGCGACCTCTTCGAATACTGGGCCGGCGACGATGACCTCGCCGATCCCTTCAACGCCGACATCTGCGCCGCCATACGAAAAGTCGGTGCCGGCGGCACGGCGATCTTCTTCCTCCCCGGCAACCGCGACTTCCTCGTCGGCGCCGACTTCTGCAAGGCCACGGGCGCGAAGCTGCTGCCCGAGGAAATCGTCGTCGACATCGCCGGCATGCGCACCCTGCTGCTCCACGGCGACACCCTCTGCACCGACGACGCCGACTACCAGCGCTTCCGCGCCATGGTCCGCGACGAACGCTGGCAGCGCGAATTCCTCGCCCAGCCCCTGGCCGAGCGCCGCACCCGCATCGAGCAATTGCGCGAGAAAAGCGAGCAGGAGAAGCAGACCAAGACCTGCGAGATCATGGACGTCGCGGCTGCCTCGGTGTCGGCGGCCTTCCGCTGCCACGAGGTCGGGCGCATGATCCACGGCCACACCCACCGCCCGGCCCGCCACGAGGTCGACATCGGTGGCCGCACCGCCGAGCGCTGGGTGCTGCCGGACTGGAGCGAAACGCTGGGCGGCTACCTCGCCTGCGATGCCACCGGCTGTCGCGCCATTCCCTTCACCTAACGTAACGGACCCCCATGGAAAAAACCTTCGGCCAGAAAATCGCGATGGCCATCGCCGTGCTCTGCTACATCGCCGGCGTCGGCTGCGCCGTCGGTGCGGCGCTCTATCCGGTCCGGGGAGCCTACGACGCCATCCAGGCCAGCCTGATGGCCTCCGTCGTGTTCTTCGTCGGCTGCGGCATCGTGCTGCACGTCATCGCCACGACGCGTCTCAAGGGCATCGTCACCCTCGATAAGTCGGACGCCGACAAGCGGTAGATGGCAGAGGCACTCGAGACGCTGCAGCGCGTCTTCGGCTTTCCCGCCTTCCGCGGCCGCCAGGCCGAGATCGTCGATCGACTGCTTGGCGGCGGCGACGCCCTGGTGCTGATGCCCACCGGCGGCGGCAAGTCGCTCTGCTACCAGTTGCCGGCGCTGCTGCGCGCAGGCACAGGCATCGTCGTCTCGCCGCTGATCGCGCTGATGCAGGACCAGGTCGATGCCCTGCTGCAGCTCGGCGTCAAGGCCGCCTTCCTCAACTCCAGCCTCGACGCCGCCACCGCGATGGCGACGGAGCGGCGGCTCCTCGCCGGCGAGCTCGACCTGCTCTACGTCGCGCCGGAACGACTGCTGACCGACCGCTTCCTCGGCCTGCTCGACCGCCTCGCCGGCGAGGAGCGCGTGGCGCTGTTCGCCATCGACGAGGCGCATTGCGTCTCGCAGTGGGGCCACGACTTCCGCCCCGAGTACATCCAGCTCTCGATTCTCCACGAGCGCTACCCGCAGGTGCCGCGCATCGCGCTCACCGCCACGGCCGACGCGCTGACCCGCGAAGAAATCCGCCGCCGCCTCGGCCTCGAGGAGGCCGCGGTCTTCGTCGCCAGCTTCGACCGCCCCAACATCCGCTACACCGTGGTCGACCGCGACAATCCGCGCAGCCAGCTCGCCGCCTTCCTCGCCGGCCACCGCGGCGAAGCCGGCATCGTCTATTGCCTGTCGCGCAAGAAGGTCGACGAGACCGTCGCCTGGCTGCAAACGCAAGGCATCGCCGCCCTGCCCTACCACGCCGGTCTCGACGCCGAAACGCGCCGCGCCCACCAGCAGCGCTTCGTGCGCGAGGAAGGCGTGGTGATGGTCGCCACCATCGCCTTCGGCATGGGCATCGACAAGCCCGACGTGCGCTTCGTCGCCCACCTCGACCTGCCCAAGAGCCTCGAGGCCTACTACCAGGAGACGGGCCGCGCCGGGCGCGACTTTGATCCGGCCGAGGCCTGGATGACCTACGGCATGAACGACGTGGTGATCCACCGCCAGCGCATCGACGAGTCGGCCGCGCCCGAGGAGCAGAAGCGCATCGAACGGCAGAAGCTCGACGCCATGCTCGGCTACTGCGAGACCGCCGGCTGCCGCCGCACCCTGCTGCTGCGCTACTTCGGCGAGGAGCACGAACCTTGCGGCAATTGCGACACCTGCCTCGCTCCGCCCGAGCTGTGGGATGGCACCGAGGCCGCGCGCAAGTTCATGTCGGCGGCCCTGCGTACCGGCCAGCGCTTCGGCGCCGGCCACCTCATCGACATCCTGCGCGGCAAGCACACCGAGAAGGTCGCCCAGTTCGGCCACGAGTCCCTGCCCACCTTCGGCGTCGGCGCCGACCTCGACGAGGCCGGCTGGCGCAACATCGCCCGCCAGCTGCTGGCCGCCGGCCTGCTGCATGCCGACGCCCACCACTACGGCGCCCTGAAGCTTACCGACGCCGCGCGACCCGTGCTCAAGGGCGAGACCACGCTGATGCTGCGCCGCCAGTCGGTCCGCGTGCGCGGCGCGAAGAAGCGTGCCGCGCCCATGCCGCTGCTGCCGCAGGGAGGCGACGCCCTCTTCGACGCCCTGCGCCAGTGGCGCGCCGCCAGCGCGCGCGAACAGGGTGTGCCCGCCTACGTCATCATGCACGACCGCACCCTGCACGAGCTGGCGAGCCTGCGGCCGCGGACGCTCGACCAGTTGCTCGCAGTGGCCGGCATCGGCGCGGCCAAGGCCGAGCGCTACGGCGCCGCGCTGCTGGCGCTGCTGCGGGATGGCGCCCACGACGATGAAATAATCGCGGAGGCTGTCGCGTCTTAACGGGAGGAGGTTTCCGATGTTCCCCCAGTCGTGGCGTCTGCTGTATCCCTTGTTGTTCCTGCTCGCCGGCGCGGCCCAAGCCCAGCCCGCGGTCGGCGACGCGATCCCCGCCTTCGACACCCAGCTGCTCGACGGCCGCACGCTGCCCGCCAAATCGCTTGCGGGCAAACCCGTGCTCGTGGTGTTCTGGGCCACCTGGTGCCCGACCTGCCGCAAGGAACTGCCCGAACTGCAGAAGTTGTACGAGAAGTACAAGGCCGCCGGCTTCGAGATCCTGGCGCTGTCCATCGACGCCGAGCGCATCGAGGTGGACGAATTCTGGCAGGACCACCGCTACACCTTCCCGGTGGCGATGCGCACGGCGCGGCATTCGGAAATTTTCGGGGTGACGCGGGCGCCGCCACGCTTCTTCCTCATCGGTCGCGACGGCCGGCTCGCCCTGCGCCATTTCGGCGCGATCGGCTACCAACAACTCGAAACCGCCCTCAAGCCCTTGCTATGACTGCCATTGCCCGCATTCGTTTCGCCCTGCTGCTCGCCGTCGCCACCGCGGGAGCCAATGCCGCCACCCTCGAGCAGACCACCATCAAGGCCGGCGACGTCGAGGTACCGCTCTCCATCGCCGTGCCCGCGGGCAAAGGCCCCTTCCCGCCGGTGCTGTTCATCCACGCCAAGCGCGGCGTGGATGAGAACGAGCAGAAGCACATCGCCGAGCTGGCGGACCAGGGATTCCTCGTCGTGATGCCCGACTGGCAGGCCGGGCGCATGATCGAGCGCTGGCCCTCGGAGCACGACCCAGCGACCGAGGGCGACGTCGAGGCGGCGATGGTTTACCTGATGAAGCATCCGAAGGCCTGCAAGATGCCCGTCGGCATCGTCGGCCAGTCGCGCGGGCCCTACTACGCGATCCGCCTCGCGGCCAAGCGCGGCAAGGACATCGCCGCCATCGCCAGCTACTACGGCCACATGCAGAACCCCAACGCCCCCGAGCCCGACCAACTGTTCCGCGTCGCCCCCGAGATCATGCAGATCACCACGCCGATGTTGCTGCTGATCGGCGAGCAGGACTTCGAACTGCGCCGCATGAGCAACGGCCGCGCCTTCTACGCCCTGTGGGAGCGCGGCGTGCCGGTCGAGTTGCAGGGCTACCCGCTGGCGCGGCGCGCCTTCGACTTCCGCGCCGACCAGACGCCCGAGGAAAAGGTCGCGACCCGCCACGCCCGCCAGCGCGTCAAGGACTGGCTGCAGCGCTGGATGAAGCTCGACGGGAACGGCCGCTGTCCATAGGGGACGAAGGAGGGATACTCCCGCGCCCCGGAGCAGGGGAAAACCGTGGTCTGTCCCCTATTACTGTGAGTGCGCGGCGAATGTCGTCGATGGCTTCGGCGTCGTGTTGAGCAATAAGGGACAGACCACGTTTCCAGCGGCGTGCAACGCCTCGCAGTATTGGGATTCCATTCGCATCACAGCAGGCTAAAGGGAAGGCTTCGAGCGGTCAATCCAGCGAAAGGCATAGTCACCGGCGTCCCGCCAGCGCCGACTTTTCATCGGATGGAGCACGCTGCAACGGTCGTTACCGGGGGGCATGCCGTTCGGGCGACGCCCCGAAGGAAGTCCCCTTTGGGGATATGTGCCTTCCTGGGCAGCGGGAGGCCGGGCGGGATGGCGGCCCTTCGGGTCCGCGAAGAAAAAACGCAGCCCGCCTCACCGCCCGGTGCTACAGCCCCCGCGCCAGATCCGCCTCGATGTCGCCGATGTCCTCGAGGCCTACGGCGACGCGCAGCAGACCCTCGGTGATGCCCGAGGCGGCGCGCGCCTCGGCCGTGATGCGGCCGTGGGTGGTCGAGGCCGGGTGGGTGATGGTGGTCTTGGTGTCGCCGAGGTTGGCGGTGATCGAGAGCAGCCGGGTCGAGTCGATCACCCGCCACGCCGCCTTGCGGTCGCCCTTGACCTCGAAGGAGACGATGGCGCCGCCGCTCTTCTGCTGGCGCATCGCCAGCGCGTGTTGCGGATGCGAGGCCAGGCCGGGGTAGAAGACGCGGGCCACCTGCGGCTGCGCCTCGAGCCATTGCGCGAGCTTGAGGGCGTTTGCCGACTGCGCCTCCATGCGCAGGCGCAGCGTCTCGAGGCCCTTGAGGATGACCCAGGCGTTGAAGGGCGACAGCGTCGGCCCGGCGGTGCGCAGGAACTTGAACACCTCCTCGACCAGGGCGTTGGAACCACAGACGGCACCGCCGAGGACGCGGCCCTGGCCATCGAGATACTTGGTCGCGGAGTGGATCACCAGGTCGGCGCCGAACTCGAGCGGGCGCTGCAGCACCGGCGTGCAGAAGCAGTTGTCGACCACCAGCAGCGCGCCTGCGGCATGGGCGATCTCGGCCACCGCCGCGATGTCGATGACCTCGGTCAGCGGGTTCGACGGCGTCTCGATGAAGAAGAGTTTGGTGTTCGGCTTCACCGCGGCGCGATAGGCGTCGAGGTCGGTGGCGGCGACCAGGCTGGTCTCAATGCCGAACTTGCCGAGGATGTTGCCGCCGAAGAGCTGCTGCGTCGCGCCGAAGATGCCGTTGGAGGCGACGATGTGGTCGCCGGCCTTGAGCAGTGCCATCGTCGTCGCGAGGATGGCCGCCATGCCGCTGGCGGTGGCGACGCAACGTTCGGCGCCCTCGAGCGCGGCCAGGCGCTTCTGCAGCATGTCCACCGTGGGGTTGGTGAAGCGAGCGTAGACCATGCCCTCTTCGGCGCCGGAAAAGCGCGCTGCGGCGTGGGCGGCGCTCGTGAAGACGAAGCTCGAGGTCAGGTAGAGCGCCTCGGAATGCTCGCCGAACTGGCTGCGCTCCTGGCCGGCGCGGACGGCCAGGGTGTCCAGGTGATAATTCTCGTCCATCGCAATCTCCAATAAAAAAGCCCGGTCAGCTTGCGCGAACCGGGCTCTTTGCCGTTCTCGCTTTAGCTGTATTTGTTAGGCGCCCGCAAGCTGAACTCAAATCGGCGCACAGACCGCACCTTACACAGGCGGACCGGCCGCGTCAATCACTCCGACGTGACCAGGTTGAGGTCGAGCTGGCTGCCATCGCCACCGTCGCCACCGTCGCTGCCGTCGTCGCTGCCGGCCTTGGGCTTCCTGCCGCGCGCCTGCTCGACACCATCGAGGTACTCGGCGCTGATGTCGCCGGTGATGTAGCGGCCGTCGAAGCAGGAGGTATCGAACTGCGTCAGCGACGGATTGAGCGTACGCACGGCCTGGCGCAATGCCTCGAGATCCTGATAGATCAACGCATCGGCGCCGATTTCGCGACAGATCTCCTCGTCGGAACGGAAGGCGGCGATCAGCTCGGTCCGCGTCGGCATGTCGATGCCATAGACGTTGGCGAAGCGCACCGGCGGCGATGCGGACGCGAAGTAGACTTTCTTGGCACCGGCCTCGCGCGCCATCAGGATGATTTCCTTGCTGGTGGTGCCGCGCACGATGGAGTCGTCCACCAGCAGCACGTTCTTGCCGCGGAACTCCTGGGTGATGGCATTGAGCTTCTGCCGCACCGATTTCCGGCGCGAGGCCTGGCCGGGCATGATGAAGGTGCGGCCGATGTAGCGGTTCTTGACGAAGCCCTCGCGGTAGGGCAGCCCCAGGCGCACGGCCATTTCCATCGCCGCCGGCCGCGACGAGTCGGGAATCGGGATCACCGCATCGATCTCGAGATGCGGCATGGTGTGCTTGAGTTTGTCGGCCAGATATTCACCCATCTTGACGCGCGTCTCGTACACGGAAACGCCGTCGATCAGCGAGTCGGGACGCGCCAGGTAGACGTATTCGAACATGCAGGGTGCATGGAGGGTGTTTTCGGCGCACTGGCGGCTGACGAAATTGCCCTGCATGTCGACCAGTACCGCCTCGCCCGGCTCGACGTCGCGCATGAACTTGAAGCCCAGGGTGTCGACGGCCACGCTCTCCGAGGCCACCAGATATTCCATGCCGTCCGGCGTCTCGTTGCGCCCGACCACCAGCGGGCGGATGCCGCAGGGATCGCGGAAGGCGAGCAGACCGTAGCCGGCGATCATCGCCACCACGGCGTAGGCGCCCTTGACGCGGCGATGCACGCCGGCGACCGCCTTGAATATGGTTTCGGCATCGACCTGGTACTTGGTCGATGCCACCTGCAGCTCGTGCGCCAGCACGTTGAGCAGCACCTCCGAATCGGAGTTGGTGTTCATGTGGCGCAGGTCCTGCAGGAACATGTCGCGCTTGAGCTCCTCGGCGTTGGTGAGGTTGCCGTTGTGGGCGAGCATCAGGCCGAAGGGCGAGTTGACGTAGAAGGGCTGGGCCTCGGCGGCGTTGTAGGCCGAACCGGCGGTCGGGTAGCGGCAGTGGGCGATGCCCCAGCGGCCGATGAGGTTGCGCATGTTGCGCGTGCGGAAGACGTCGCGCACCAGACCCGAGCCCTTGTGCATGTGGAAACGGCCGCTTTCGGCCGTGGCGATGCCCGCCGCGTCCTGGCCGCGATGCTGCAGCACCTGCAGGCCGTCATAGAGCAGCTGGTTGACCTGAGTTGTCGCTACGACTCCGAGAATTCCACACATCGCGCTTCACCCGTCCCGCTATCTGTAACGAATCCGTTTCGCCAGGTCCGCCGGAAGCCAGGGCTTCGCGGCGATGACCGCCGTTTCCAGCGGTGGCGCCAATGTCGCATCGCGCCACCATACTTCCTTCGGCAGCGGCGTCAGACCGCCGACCAGTACCAGCATCAGCGCGATCAAGACGCCGCGACCGATGCCGAACACCGCGCCGAGCGTGCGATCCGCCCAACCCAGCCCGACCGCCTTCAACAACAGCCGCACCACCAGCCGGCCGATCGAAAATACTACCAGCACCGCCAGGCATACGGTCGCAAAACCTGCCACGTAGCGCAGCGTGGCATCCGGCAGCAGCTTGCCGAACACCGGCGCCACGTCGGCCGCGAACATGCGGGCCACCACGAAGCCGACCACCCAGGCCGCCAGCGCCAGTATCTCGCTCACCACTCCGCGCCACAGCCCCAGCAACAGCGATGCCGCCATGATGCCGAGCACGGCATAGTCGAATGCCGTCACCCCATCCTCACTTGGGCGCGACGGTCCCGCTGACGCCGATGGCCTTCGCCCTCACCTGCGCCTTTTCGGCCGCCTCCTTCGTCGCAAAGGGACCGGCGCGCACCCGTGTCCGCGGCCCTTGCGGCGAGTCGAACTCTTCCGTGTAGCTCGGCACACCCATTTCCTTGAGTTTCTTCATCAGCAGCTTGACGTTGCCCGCTTCCTTGTAGGCGCCGAGCTGGACCACCCACTGTTCCGTGCCGCTGCCCTGCCCGCTGAGCGCCGCGGCGGCCCGCGCTCCTTCGGCCGCCTTCGCCGGCGGCTGGGGCTCGGCCTTGGCGGCAACAGGCGCTGGCTTCGGCTCGACCTTGGGCGTGGCCTTCACCTCGGCCTTCGCTTCCACGTTGGCTTCCGCCTTGGGCTCAATCTTGGGTTCGGTCTTGGCCTCGGCCTTTGTGTCCACCTTGGGCGAGACGCCGGGCTGCGCCGCAGGCTGGCTGTCGGCCAGGGGCGGCAACGCCGTCGAGCCCTTGCCGGGCAGGATGCGCGAGACGAGACCTCCACCGCCATCCTGGCTGGGAATGCGCACCTGGATTTCCTGTGCCGGAACGCGCGGCTCGTGGTCCATCACCATCGGCAGAACGATCACGGCGGCGAGCGCGAGAGCCGTCGCGCCGACGAGGCGCCGCCGGGCGCGGCGCTTGAGTTCGCTTTGCGCGTCGTCGTCCATTGCGCTCGCAGTCGCGCTGTCAGTCGAAATTTTCGCCATTCGCCATGGGTTGAGGTGCTCGCGCGCGCAGAACCTCGGCCACCGTCAGGAAGGATCCGAAGGCGAGAATTCTATCACCTTCACCCGCGGCGGCTTGGGCCTGCGCCAGGGCCGCGGCGGGATTGGCGAAGCGGCCACCGACCCTGCAGCCGGCCGCCTCCAGCGCGGTGGCGAGAAAGTCGGCGCTGGCGGCACGGGGGCCTTCGAGCGAGCATGGCAGCCAGACGTCGATGCGCGGCTTCAGCGCCGCGATGACGCCGCCGACGTCCTTGTCGCGCAGCATGCCGAAGACCGCCCAGGTTCTGGGGTGGAAGGCCATGTTGCCGAGATTCTCGGCCAGCACGCGCGCCGCCTGCGGGTTGTGGGCGACGTCGAGCACCAGCGTCGGCCGCCCCGGCAGCACCTGGAAACGCCCGGGCAATTCGACCTCGAGCAGGCCTCGGCGGATGTCCTGCATCGCCACCGGCAGCCGGTCGCGCAGCGCGTCGAGCGCCGCCAGCGCGCAGGAGGCGTTCGCGAGCTGCATCGCGCCGCGCAGCGCCGGCCAGGCCAGCCCCGAGCGTTGTCCCAGGCGGCCCCGGAACTGCCACTGGCCCTCCTGTCTCTCGTAGCCGAAGTCGCGACCGATCAGCTGCAGGTTATGCGAAGCGGTATCCCCTGGGACGCTGCCGAGGCTTCGAGCGTATTCGAGCAGGCTCGCCGGCGGCTGAGCGTCGCCGCAGATGGCCGGCTTGCCCGCGCGGAAGATGCCGGCTTTCTCGCGGCCGATGTCCTCGCGAGTGGGACCGAGGTAGTCCATGTGATCGAGATCGACGCCGGTGACGATGGCGACGTCGGGCTCGAAGATGTTGGTGGCATCGAGGCGGCCACCGAGACCGACCTCGAGGATGATGGCGTCGAGCGGCCGGCGGGAGAAAATTTCCCACGCGGCGAGCGTGCCGAATTCGAAATAGGTCAGCGGCACGTCACCGCGTGCCGCTTCGACCCGGGCGAAGCCCTCGCAGAGCGCGGCATCGTCGGCGGGCCGCCCGTCGATGCGCACACGCTCGTTGTAGTCGATCAGGTGCGGCGAGGTGTAGAGGCCGACACGATAACCGGCGCAAAGCAGGATGCGCTCGAGCATGGCGCAGGTGGAGCCCTTGCCGTTGGTGCCGCCGACGAGAATGACGGGGCAGTGCTGCCGCTGGCCGAGACGGCGACTGACCTCGCGCACCCGGTCGAGGCCCAGCGCGATCGGCTGGGCGTGCTGGCGCTCGATGTGCGCCAGCCACTGATGCAGGATCATTGGACTGCCGGAACCCTCTGCAGCAGGGTGATCAGCGAAGCGAGGCGGTCGCGCATCTCGCGGCGATCTACGATCATGTCGATCGCGCCCTTCTCCAGCAGGAATTCGGAACGCTGGAAGCCCTCGGGCAGTGTCTCGCGCACCGTCTGCTCGATGACGCGCGGACCGGCGAAGCCGATCAGCGCACCGGGCTCGGCGATGACGACATCGCCGACGAAGGCGAAGGACGCGGAGACGCCGCCCATGGTCGGGTCGGTGAGAATGGTGATGAAGGGCAGGCCCTGACGCGCGAGCTGGGTGGCCGCCGCCGTGGTCTTGGCCATCTGCATCAGCGAGAACAGGCCTTCCTGCATGCGGGCGCCGCCCGAGGCGGTGATGCAGATGAAGGGCAGCTGCTGCTCGACGGCGGCCTTGACGCCGCGGACGAAACGCTCGCCCACCACCGAGCCCATCGAGCCGCCCATGAATTCGAATTCGAAGCAGGCGACGACGACCGGCACCGTCTTGATCGCGCCCTGTATCACGATCAGCGCATCGGCCTCGTCGGTATCGGCATTGGCGGCGGCCAGGCGGTCGACGTAGCGCTTGCCATCCTTGAACTTGAGCGGGTCGAGCGGCAACACCTCGGCGCCGATCTCGAAGCGACCCTCGGGGTCGAGCAGCAGATCGAGCCGGGCGCGGGCGCGCAGGCGATGGTGATGGCCGCACTTGGGACAGACATTGAGGTTGTTCTCGAGGTCGGAACTGTAGAGCACGGCCTCGCAGGCCGGGCACTTCGACCACAGGCCCTCGGGCATGGTTTTCTTCGCGCCCTCGCTGCGTTTGATCTTGGGCGGCAGCAGTTTCTGGATCCAGCTCATGCCGATTATCCTTTCGCGTCCATCGCGACACGCACGCCGCGCAGGAACTCGCCGACCCGCGCCGGCGCCTCGCCGGGCGGACTCTGTTCGATAATTTCGATGATGCGGCTGCCGATGACGACGGCGTCCGCCACCGCGGCGATGCGCGCCGCGGTGGCCGCATCGCGAACGCCGAAACCGACGCCGACCGGCAAGCCGACCTTCTCGCGGATCGCCGGAATGCGCCGCGCCACCTCGTCGAGGTCGATCGCCGCCGACCCGGTGACGCCCTTGAGCGAGACGTAGTAGATGTAGCCGCTGCCCATGGCGCCGACTTCGGCGTAGCGCGCCTCGACCGAGGTCGGCGCCAGCAGGAAGATGGGATCGAGCCCGGCAGCCTTGAGCGTCGCGGCGAACTCCGCGCATTCCTCGGGCGGGTAATCGACGATCAGCGCGCCATCGACGCCGGCCGCCTTGGCGTCACGGGCGAAGGCCTCGACGCCGTAGGCCTCGACCGGGTTGGCATAGCCCATCAGCACGACCGGCGTGTCGGCGTCGTGCTTCCTGAATTCGCGCACCATGCCGAGCACGATGCGCAGCGAGATGCCATAGGCCAGGGCACGTTCCGAGGCACGCTGGATGGTCGGGCCGTCCGCCATCGGATCGGAGAAGGGCACGCCGAGCTCGATGATGTCGGCGCCGCCCGCGACCAGCGCCTGCATCAGCGGCACCGTCTGCCCCGGCTCGGGGTCGCCGGCGGTGATGAAGGGGATCAGCGCCTTGCGGCTTTGCGCCTGCAGGTGGGCGAACTTGCTTGCGATTCTCGACATGATCAGAACTGGATGCCCGACTTTTCGGCGACGGTGTGCATGTCCTTGTCGCCGCGGCCGGAGAGGTTGACCAGCAGCACCTTGTCCTTGCCGAGCGTCGGCGCCAGCTTGGCCGCATAGGCCAGGGCGTGGCTCGATTCGAGCGCCGGGATGATGCCTTCGTACTTGCACAGCGCGTGGAAGCCGGCCAGCGCCTCGGCGTCGGTGATGGTGACGTATTCGGCGCGACCCGAATCCTTGAGCCAGGCATGCTCGGGGCCGACGCCGGGGTAATCGAGGCCGGCGGAGATCGAATGCGTCTCGATGATCTGGCCGTTGTCATCCTGCAGCAGATAGGTGCGGTTGCCATGGAGCACGCCGGGCCGCCCCGCGGTCAGCGACGCGGCGTGCTTGCCGCTCTCCAACCCGTGGCCGGCCGCCTCGACGCCGATCAGCTTGACCTCGCCGTGCGGAATGTAATCGTAGAAGATGCCCATGGCGTTGGAGCCGCCGCCGACGCAGGCGATCACCGCGTCGGGCTGCCGCCCCGCCAGCGCCGGCATCTGCTCGAGACACTCCCGTCCGATCACCGACTGGAAATCGCGCACCATCATCGGATACGGGTGCGGACCGGCGACGGTGCCGATGATGTAGAAGGTGTCGGCGATGTTCGTGACCCAGTCGCGCATCGCTTCGTTGAGCGCATCCTTGAGCGTCTTGGAGCCCGACTCGACCGGCACGACCCTGGCCCCGAGCAGCTTCATGCGGTAGACGTTGGCGGCCTGGCGCTTGACGTCCTCGCTACCCATGTAGACCACGCATTCCATGCCGTAGCGCGCCGCGACGGTGGCGGTGGCGACGCCGTGCTGACCGGCGCCGGTTTCGGCGATGACCCGCGGCTTGCGCATGCGCCGGGCCAGAAGGGCCTGGCCGATGCAGTTGTTTATCTTGTGGGCGCCGGTGTGGTTGAGATCTTCGCGCTTCAAGTAGATCTGGGCGCCGCCCAGCAGCTCCGACCAGCGCTTGGCATGGTAGATAGGGCTCGGCCGCCCGACGTAATGCTCGAGCTCGTATTCGAATTCTGCGCGGAAGGCCGGATCGCACAGCGCCGCCTCGTAGGCCAGACGCAATTCCTCGAGCGCGGGCATCAGGGTTTCCGCGACGAAGATGCCGCCGAATTTTCCGAAATGGCCGCGTTCGTCGGGTAATTTGTAGGTATTTTCAGGCATTCAGTTGAATATCCGCTTCATTCACCGCCGCGACAAACGCCGCGATCTTCCCCGCATCCTTGATGCCCTTGGCCGCTTCGACTCCGCTGCTCACATCGACCGCCGCTGGCCGCAATCCTGTGACGGCGTCGCGCACATTGGCGGGCGTCAGCCCGCCCGAGAGCACCACAGGCAGCGGCAGATTCCGGGGAATCAGGCTCCAGTCGAAGGTCTGCCCCGCCCCGCCGTAACCCTCGACATAGGCGTCGAGCAGGATCCCGCGGGCCGAAGTAAACGCGCGGGCGAATTCTACCAAATCGAGCCCCGGCCGGACCCGCGCCGCCTTGATATAGGGCTTCCCGAACTGTTCGCAATAGACGGCGTCCTCGTCGCCATGGAACTGCAGCAGGTCGAGCGGGACGGCGGCCAGCGTCTCGCGCACGACAGCCGGATCGGCATTGACGAAGAGGCCGACACAGCTGACGAATGGCGACACCTCCCGGGACAGCCGGGCGGCTGCAGCGAGGGTCACGAAGCGCGGGCTCGGCGGATAAAAGACGAGCCCGAACGCGTCCGCCCCCGCCGCTACGGCGGCGAGCAGGTCCTCCCTGCGCGTGATGCCGCAGATCTTGATACGGGTGCGGCTCATTGCCCGGGCGGATCGGCGCGAAGATTCCTCATGGGCGGATGATAACCCCGCCGGGCGGCGGCAGGCCCCACTCGGGCGCGTACTCGACGCTGGCGAAGTAAAGGCCTGCGGGGTCGAAGGTCGGCGCGGCGAGCGTGCGGTCGCGGCTGGCGAGAAGCTCGGCGACCCACTGCGGCGAGTGCTTCCCCTTGCCGACATAGACGAGCGCTCCGACGAGGTTGCGAACCATGTGGTGGAGGAAGGCGCTGGCGCGGAAGTCGAAAGTCACCAGGTCGCCGTCGCGCGCGATGTCGGCGCGATAACACACCTTCACCGGCGATTTCGCCTGGCATTCGGCGGCGCGAAATGCCGAGAAGTCGTGCTCTCCAAGCAGCGCTTGGGCAGCTTCGCCCATGGCCGCGACGTCGAGGGCGTGATGGAACCAGCCGACGCGACCTTGTTGCAGGGCCGGGCGCACCGAACGGTTGAGCAGGACGTAGCGGTAGCTGCGCGACAGCGCGCAAAAGCGCGCATGGAAGCCATCGGCGACGGGTTGCGCCCAACGCACCGCGACCGCGGGCGGCAAATGGCTGTTGGAACCGCGAATCCATGCGCTCTGCGGGCGCGCCACATCGGTGTCGAAATGAACGACCTGAGCCAACGCATGCACCCCGGCGTCGGTACGCCCGGCGCAGGTCACGCGCACGCGCTCCCCGGCGATGCGGCCCAGCGCCTTCTCGAGCACGTCCTGCACCGTGTTGCCGTTGGCCTGCGATTGCCAGCCGGCGAATGCCGTGCCGTCGTATTCGACGCCGAGTGCGACTCTCATTTGAAGAGCATCAGCATCAGGACCGCGCCGCAGGCCAGCAGGGCCGTGCGATCGACCAGGCGCAGTGGCCTCACGGCGAGGCGCACGATGTCGGTCGGCTCGCCGCCGTCATCGGCGTCGAGCCCGGCACCAAGCCACGCGCGCCAATCCCGCGCCCGCGCATCGCGCTCGACGTAGTCGAGGGCGAGTACGAGGCGCACCACGATACGATCGCGCAGCGAGCCGAGTGGATGCAGCAGGCAGTGCAGGCCGCTCAACAGGCCCTCATAGCCGAGCGCCCGCCACAGCCACGCCAGCGTCGCCAACAGCACGACCAGGCGCAACAGGTGCTCGCCGGCGACGACCAGTCCATCGACCGACAGCCCGACGGAACCGAAGGGAACCGGCAAGCGCTCCCCTGGCGTCGCGAAGACGAAGAGGATGCCGATCGTCAGCAACAGCCAGCGTGCGCGTCGCAACAGGCGCAGGACCTCGCGTCCGGCGAAGTACGCGGCCAACGCCAGGACGGGAACGGCTATCGCCGCCAACCAGCGCGGCTCGAGTACCTGAAGCAGGATGGCCATCACACCCCAGAGCGCGATCCAGGCGGCAGGATGGAGCATCGCGTCAGCAGCCAAGAAAAATGGCGCCAGCCGCCGGGGCGGTTGGCGCCATGTCGCGGGCAGGCTCAACCGAGCTGGGCGAGCCTGGCGCGCGCGGTTTCCTGCTGCCCGGCGCTGCCCTCATTAAGCACCTCCCGCAGCAGTTCGCGGGCACCGTCCTTGTCGCCCATTTCCTCGTACGCCTGAGCAAGTTCGAGCTTGGTCGCGACCTCGGGATTGTCCTCCGCCGGGGCCGCCGCTGCGGGTTGGGCGGGCTCGCCGAGCTCAAGGCTGAGGCCGCCGAGATCGAGCGCCGGCGCTGCGGCAGCAGCAGCCGGGGCCGGAGTGGGTGTCCCGATATCGAAGTCGAAGTCGAGACCGCCGGACGGGGCGGCGAGCGGCTCGGCCGATGCCGCGGGAGCGGCCGGCGCCGGCGTGGCGTCGAGCGCGAAGTCGATGCCCAGGTCGGGTGCGGCGGGAGCGGCTTCGGTGCCGAAGCCGAGGTCGATGTCGAGGCCGGCAGCGGCGGGCGCAACGGCGGCTTCGGTCGCCGCCGGCCCACCGAGATCGAGATCGAAAGCCAGACCTGAAGCTTCGGCAGCAGCGGGAGCCGCCGCGCCCGGTGCAGGGGCAGCTTCAGCCGGGCCGCCGAGATCGAGGTCGAAGTCGAGCGAACTGACCTCTTCAGCCGGCGGGCGCGCCTCGGCTGCCGCAGCCATGTGGGCGAGCTGCCCCGGCATGGTCACCGTCGCCTGCATCTTCTCGGGCTGATCGGGCATCAGGATCACGGTCGAGGCGACATGGCTCGGGGGCGGGGGGCCTGCTCCACGGCCGGTGCCGCGGCTGCGCCGTAAAGCACGTTGTTCGGATCGAGCACACGCCCCATGGCGAGCGCCTTCTCCCACTCGGGTCCGCTGCCACCGGTGAGACCCTTGAGGTCCAAGGCAAGCGTCTCGAACGGCTTCGCCGCACGCCGCGCGTTGTAGATCTCGAGCAGCTTGACGTGGATGGCGAGACGGGTGGGTTCCTTCTTCAGCGCCTCGATCAGGATTTCCTCGGCCTGTGCATCACGGCCGTAGGCCATGTAGACGTCGGCTTCGGCTACCGGATCGACACCCTCTTCGGCGCTGGCCGGTCCCTGGCCGAAATCCGTATGCAAGGCGGCACCGGTATCGACGCTCTGACCGCCGGTGGTGCCGAACACGGAATTGGCGGAAAGATCGGTTCCCGTAATCTCGCTGAGCGGTTCGGTGTCGGCGGCCTTGGCCTGGCGCTTCTTGCGCATGACGGTGAAGCCGAGATAGCCGAGCACCAGCGCGATGACGCCACCGCCGCCCATCACCAGCGTGCCATATTCCTCCATGAAGTCGGGTTCCGGCGGCGGGGGGGGCGGCGCGACCTTCTTCTTCACTGGCGGCGGCGCGGCGGGCTTCGGTGGCTCGGCCGGTTTCGGGGCTTCCGCGGTCTTCGGCGGCTCGGCAGGCTTCTCAGCCTCCGCCGGCTGAGCCGGGGGAGGAGGCGGCGCGGCGGGGGCTGCGGTCGGCGCAGCCGGCGCCTTGGCGGCCTCGGCCGTCTTCGCCGGCGCAGGCGGTTCGGGCTTCTTCGCATCGGCAGGTTTCTGTGCCTGCTGCTGCAATTGCGCACCGCCCTGGCTCTTCAGTTCCGCGAGTTTCTTCAGGTCGCCGACATTCTTCTCGAGTTCGGCGACGCGCGAATTCGCTTCCTTCAGCGCACGATCACGCGCAACCAGATCCTCTTCCAGCGCGGTGATGCGGGCCTGGCTCTTCGCCTTGTCGCCCTTGGCATCCTTGGCCGCCTCGGTACGCGAGACCTCGAGCTTGTCCTTGCCGGCCGCGGGCGCGGGCGCCTTGTCGTCGACCTTGGGCGTGATCTTGCCGGCCGCCGCCTGCTTGGGCTCCTCTTCCTTGACCGGCGCCTTGGCCACCGCCTCGGAGAGCTTGCGGCGATAGGCATTGAAGTCGGAGGACTGGGCGACGACGATCTTGCGCGCCTCGGCCGCATCGACCGCGACAACCTCGCCGGTCTCGGGGACCTTGAGAATCTTGCCGGCACGCAGGCGATTCATGTTGTGGCTGTCGAACGCCTCCTGGTTGCCGCGGTACAGCGCCACCAGCATCTGATCGAGGTTGACGCCTTCGGGCTTGAGTTCGGCGGCGATCTTGCCTAGCGTATCGCCGCGCTTGACCTCGCGGCCTTCCATCGCTTTGGCCGCCACCTTGACCTCGGGTTTCGCCTTGGGCTCCGCCTTCGCTTGCTCGGCTTTCGGTTCTGCCTTGGATTCCGCTTTCGCTTCCTCGGCTTTCGGCTCCTCGGCCTTGGGTTCCGCCTTCGCTTCCTCGGCCTTCGGCTCCTCGGCCTTCACCTCTGCAGCCGGCTTTGCCGGCTCGGTCGCGACCGGTTTCTCGACCTTGGTTTCCGGCAATGCCACCGGCGTCGCGACAACCTTCTGGGTCACATCGGCTGGCGGATCAAGCAGGAAAGTGTATTCGCGCACCAAACGTCCGGAACCCCAGGACAGTTCGACGAGCATGTCGATGAAGGGCTCGCTCAGCGCCCGGTCGCTGGTGATCTTGATATAAGGCTGACCGCTGGGCCGTTTGTCGATGGCCATGCGCACGCTCGCGAGCGCGGCGGCGAACTCAATGCCCTGCTGCCTGAAGGTTTCGGCCGGCGCCAGTCGTGGCGCCAGGCTGCCGACTTCCTCGCGGCTGGCGGTAACATCGATTTCAGCTCTGAGCGGCTGGCCCAGCCCCGACAGTACAGTGAGCTTGCCGAGTCCGGCAGCGCTTGCCACGAGCGGAAAGGCCGCCAGAGCAAGGGCGAGCGCGGACGCTCGAAGGGTGTTTCGCTTGTGATGTTTATGCACGGCGCCTCCCCGTGGGGAACTTTTTCCAGCAATCAAAATAACATCATAGACATAGCGATGCAAGCTCAACCGTTGCCTCAGGAGTGACGCATCGCACCAGCGCAACATCAATCCAACAGGATGCGCAGCATCCGGCGCAGCGGCTCGGCGGCGCCCCAGAGCAGTTGGTCACCACAGGTGAAGGCACCCAGATACTCGGGGCCCATGGCCAGCTTGTGCAGGCGGCCGACCGGCACGGTCAGCGTACCGGTGACGGCAGCGGGAGTCAGGTCACGCTCGGAGATCTCGCGCTCGTTGGGCACGACCTTGACCCAGTCGTTGGCCTTGGCCAGGATGTCGCTGACCTCGTCGAGGGGCACATCCTTCTTGAGCTTGATGGTCAGGCCCTGCGAATGGCAGCGCATGGCGCCGACGCGCACGCAGAGCCCATCGATGGGGATGCTGCCGGGGGAGCGGAACGCCGGCTTGCCGAGGATCTTGTTGCACTCGGCGCCGCCCTTCCACTCCTCCTTCGACTGGCCGCCCTCGACCGGCACGTCGATCCACGGGATCAGGCTGCCGGCCAGCGGCACGTTGCGGAAGTTCTTGGTCGGGAAAGACGATGCCCGCATGGTCTCGGCCACCTTGCGGTCGATGTCGAGGATGGCCGAGGCCGGGTCGGCCAGCTCGGCCTTCACGGCATCGTGCAGCGTGCCCATCTGCGAGATCAGCTCGCGCATGTTCTGCGCGCCGGCGCCCGAAGCCGCCTGGTAGGTCATGGCCGAGACCCACTCGACCAGGTCGTGACGGAACAGTCCGCCCAAACCCATCAGCATCAGCGACACCGTGCAGTTGCCGCCGATGTAGTTCCTGACGCCCTTGGACAGACCCGCCTTGATCACGTCGAGGTTCACCGGGTCGAGGATGATGATCGCGTCATCGGCCATGCGCAGGCTCGATGCCGCATCGATCCAGTAGCCGTTCCAGCCGGCCGCGCGCAGCTTGGGAAACACTTCTTTCGTGTAGTCGCCGCCCTGGCAGGTGATGACGATGTCGAGCACCTTCAGCGCCTCGATGTCGGCCGCGTCCTTTAGTGGCACGCCGCCGGCTTCCGCCGGCCCCTTGCCGCCGACGTTGGAGGTCGTGAAGAACACCGGTTCGATCAGCTTGAAATCGCCCTCGTCGCGCATGCGCTGCATCAGCACCGAGCCGACCATGCCGCGCCATCCGACCAGACCTACCTTTTTCATGATGCTCACCTCAACAATTGAATTTCACAGCACCGCCAGCACGGCGTCGCCCATTTCCCTGGTACCGACCCTTTTCATGCCTGACTCATAAATGTCGCCGGTGCGGAAGCCCTGCGCCAGGACTTTTTTCACGGCGCCTTCGATGCGCTGCGCCACTGCCTCCTGATTGAAGGTATAGCGCAACATCATCGCCGCCGACAGGATGGTCGCCAGCGGATTCGCCACGCCCTTGCCGGCGATGTCCGGCGCCGAACCGTGGCTGGGCTCGTAAAGGCCCTTGTTGTTCTCGTCGAGCGAGGCCGACGGCAGCATGCCGATGGAACCGGTCAGCATCGAGGCCTCGTCGGAAAGGATGTCGCCGAACATGTTGCCGGTGACCATGACGTCGAACTGCTTCGGGTTCTTGACCAGTTGCATCGCGGCGTTGTCGACCAGCATGTGCGAGAGTTCCACGTCCGGATATTCCGCACCGACCTCGATGGCGACGTCGCGCCAGAGCTGGGTGCATTCGAGCACGTTCATCTTGTCGACCGAGCAGACGCGCTTGTTGCGCTTCTTCGCCGCATCGAAGGCGACGCGGAGGATGCGGCGTATCTCGCTCTCCGTGTAGTGCATGGTGTTGAAGCCGAAGCGCTGGTGCTTGCCGTCCACATCGCGCATCTCGATGCCGCGCGGCTGGCCGAAGTAGATGTCGCCGGTCAGCTCGCGCACGATGAGGATGTCCAGCCCCGCCACAACCTCGGGCTTCAGCGTCGAGGCGTTGGCCAGTTCGGGATAGAGGATGGCCGGGCGCAGGTTGGCGAACAGGCCGAGCTGCTTGCGGATGCCGAGCAGGCCGCGCTCAGGCCGCTGCTCGCGCGGATAGCTGTCCCACTTCGGACCGCCGACGGCACCGAGCAGCACGGCGTCGGCCGCCTGCGCCAGTTTCTGCGTGGCCTCGGGATAGGGATTGCCGGTGGCATCGACGGCGCAGCCGCCGAGCAGCGCCTCTTCCATCTCGAACTTGAGGTCGAGGGCATTGAGCACTCGCACCGCTTCGGCGGTTATTTCGGGGCCGATGCCGTCGCCCGGCAGTACGCAAATTTTCATCTGGATTTCCTATGCAAACAACCAGGGCTGATCGATTCGGCGCTTCGCCTCGAACTCGCGGATCGCGTCGGCATGGCGCAGCGTCAGGCCGATGTCGTCCCAGCCGTTGAGCAGGCACTCCTTGCGGAAGGCGTCGACGTCGAAGTTCAGCACCTTGCCGTCGGGACGCGTCACGGTCTGCGCGGCGAGGTCAATCTTCAGGCGATAACCGGGCGCGGCCGCGACCTGGGCGAACATCTCGTCGATCTCGGCCGCCGGCAGCTTGATCGGCAGCAGGCCGTTCTTGAAGCTGTTGTTGTAGAAGATGTCGGCGAAGGTCGTGCCGACCAACGCGCGGAAGCCGTAGTCCTCGAGCGCCCACGGTGCGTGCTCGCGCGAAGAGCCGCAGCCGAAGTTGTCGCGCGTCAGCAGCACCGAGGCGCCCCGGTAGCGCGGCTGGTTGAGCACGAACTCGGGATTGAGCGGTCGCTGGCTGTTGTCCCTGCCCGGCTCGCCGCGGTCGAGATAACGCCATTCGTCGAAGGCGTTGGGGCCGAAGCCCGAGCGCTTGATCGACTTGAGGAATTGCTTGGGGATGATGGCATCGGTATCGACGTTGGCGCGATCGAGCGGCGCCACCAATCCGTCAAGGCGGGTGAAAGCGCGCATTTACTTGGTCGCTTTTTGGATGGCCTCGCCGCCCTTCTCGATGTCTTTGCCCACGCCCTGCACGGTATTGCAACCGGCAAGCACGAAGGCGGCGATGGCGACGGTGGCGGAAATGAATCGGAACATGGTGTTTCTCCTCTCAGATGATTTCTCGGACGTCGGCGAAGTGGCCGGCGATGGCGGCCGCGGCCGCCATCGCCGGACTGACCAGATGGGTACGGCCGCCATTGCCCTGGCGACCCTCGAAGTTGCGATTGGAGGTCGAGGCGCAACGCTCGCCCGGCTCGAGCCGGTCGGCGTTCATCGCCAGGCACATCGAGCAGCCGGGCTCGCGCCACTCGAAGCCGGCGGCAATGAAAATCCTGTCCAGGCCCTCGGCCTCGGCCTGGCGCTTGACCAGGCCCGAGCCCGGCACCACCAGTACGCGTCTGACGCTGTCGGCCTTGCGGCGACCCTTCGCCACCACCGCCGCCTCGCGCAGGTCCTCGATGCGCGAGTTGGTGCAGGAACCGATGAAAACCTGGTCGACCTTGATGTCCCGGATGTTGGTTCGCGGCGCCAGCCCCATGTACTGCAGCGCACGGGCCACGCCTTCGCGCTTGACCGTATCGGCGAAATCCTCCGGTGCCGGGACGCTGCCGCCGATGTCGGTGACCATCTCGGGCGAGGTGCCCCAGGTCACCTGCGGCCTGATGGCCGCCGCGTCGAGTTCGACCACGGCATCGAATCGAGCGCCAGGGTCCGACACCAGCGTACGCCAGTGAGCGACGGCGCGGTCCCACACCTCGCCGCTGGGCGAGAAGGGACGGCCTTTCAGGTATTCGATGGTCGTGTCGTCGGCGGCGACGAAGCCGACACGGGCGCCGGCCTCGATCGCCATGTTGCAGACGGTCATGCGCCCTTCCATCGACAGCGCGCGGATCGCGCTGCCGCCGAACTCGACGGCATGGCCGGTACCGCCGGCCGTGCCGATCCTGCCGATGATCGCCAGCACGATGTCCTTCGCCGTCACGCCAGCGCCGACCGTTCCTTCGACGCGGACGAGCATGGACTTCATCTTCGTCTGCAGCAGGCACTGCGTCGCCAGCACATGCTCGACCTCGGAGGTGCCGATGCCGTGGGCGAGGCAGGCGAAGGCGCCGTGGGTCGAGGTATGGGAGTCGCCGCAGACCACGGTCATGCCGGGCAGCGTCGCGCCGTTCTCGGGCCCGATCACATGGACGATGCCCTGTCGCGCATCCTTGAACGGAAAGAAGGCCAGCGCGCCGACCTCGCGGATGTTGGCGTCGAGTGTCTCGACCTGCTGGCGCGACACCGGGTCCTCGATGCCGCGTTCCCAGTGGTCGGTCGGGGTGTTGTGATCGGCGGTGGCGACGATGGACGACACGCGCCACGGCTTGCGCCCGGCGAGCTTCAGCCCCTCGAACGCCTGCGGGCTGGTGACTTCATGCACCAGGTGGCGATCGATGTAGAGCAACGCCGTGCCGTCCGCTTCGGTGCGGACGACATGGTTTTCCCATAGCTTGTCGTAAAGCGTTTTCGGCATGAAAAGCGGATCCAGCGGAGGTACGGCGGGGAAGTTGCGGATTATCGCACAGGCCGCGTAGCCGGCGGCTCGTGCATGCCGCGCCACATCAGCAGCCAGCCGATGGCGGCGAAGCCGGCGCCGAGGGTGAAAGTCAGGGCCGGGCCGAGGCTTTCCCAGGTCTGGCCGGCGAGCAGTCCGCCGAGCATGCCGCCGGCGCCGAAGGAGATGCTGCCGTAGATCGCCTGCACCCGCGCCTGGTGCTGCGGCGCGAACCAGCGGTTGAGCATCGCCACGCCGCCGGCGTGGAAGGCACCGAACGTCGCGCCGTGCAGCAGTTGCGCCAGCAGCAACAGCGGCAGCGAATCCACGGCCCAGCCGATCAGCAGGAAACGCACCACGGCCAGCGCAACGCTGACGAGCAGGATCGAGCGCAGCGAAAAAGCCCGCAGCAGGCGTGGCATGTAAATGAACACGAAGATCTCGGCGACGACGCCGAGCGACCACAAGGCGCCGACAAGCGTCTTGCCATAGCCGGCCCCGACGAGGTGGATCGAATAGAAGAAATAGAAGGGGCCGTGCGCGGCCGACATGAAGAAGCAGGCGGCGAGGAAGGCCACCACGGCCGGACGCCGCAACTCGCGTCCGAGCGGAGCATGGACGGCGGGCATCGTATCGGGCGGAGACTCGCCGAGCAGCAGCGCAATGCCGAGAATTCCGGCCAACAGCGCCAGGCAGATCCACAGCAGCGCCGGCAGGCCAGTCGCATCGAGCAGCATGCCCGCCGCGGTAACCGCAATGATGAAGCCCACCGATCCCCACAAGCGGATGCGGCCGTAGCGATCCGGGTGACCCTTGAGTTGAGCCAGTGTCAGCGCCTCGACCAGCGGCAGGGATGCGCTCCAGAAGAAGGCCATCACCGCCATGCCGAGGAAAAGTCCGGCGAAGTCACGAAAAAAGAAGAAGGTGCCAAAGCCGACCAGCGACAGCGCCGCCGACAGGCGGACGATGGCGACCTTGTGGCCGAGCCGGTCGGCCAGCCAGCCCCAGAGGTTGGGAGCGACCAGGCGCATCACCTGCATCAGCGACATCAGCACGCCGATGGCGAAAGCCGACTGGCCGAGCGACTGCAGGTAGAGCGTGAAATACGGCGCGAAGGCGCCGATGAAGGCGAAGTAGAAAAAATACCAGGCGGACAGCCGCCAGTACGGGGGGAAGCGCATCGGCGGCGGAAGCAAAGGGGCGGCCAACCGCGCCCCTTCGGGCGGGGCTTACTTGTGCTGCTGACCCGAGCGGAAGGCCAACAGGATGTGGTAGATCTCATCCTTGAGCTTGACGCGCTGTTTTTTCATGTCCTCGAGGGTGAAATCGGCGACCGGCATGTCGTGCGCTTCGAGATCCTCGACCTTGCCGGTGAGGCGATGGTAGGTACCGAAGAGGCGGGAGAAGTGGGCATTGCAACCCTTGAGGACGTCGATCGCGTCGCGCATTTCAGGGAAATCGGTGTACAGATCGTGGTGATCGACTTGCATTGGAGTGTTCCTTCCAGCGATGGATGTGATGGTCTGGGGCTATTTTAGCAGCCGTCCCGGAATCGGCGGCAGAGGGCAATGGACATCGGCGCACTGCGCGCGGTGACGCAGCGCGGCATCGATCAGCACCAGCGCCAGCATCGCTTCGGCGATCGGCGTGGCGCGGATGCCGACACAGGGGTCGTGGCGGCCGTGGGTCTCGACCGTCACCGGACGGCCCTGCAGGTCGATCGAGCGCCGCGGCAGGCGGATGCTCGAAGTCGGCTTGATCGCGATGTTGACGACGACGTCCTGGCCGGTGGAGATGCCGCCGAGGATGCCGCCGGCATGGTTGCTCAGGAAGCCCTCCGGGGTCAGTTCGTCGCCGTGTTCGCTGCCGCGCTGCGCCACCGAGGCGAAGCCGGCGCCGACCTCGACGCCCTTCACGGCGTTGATGCCCATCATGGCGTGTGCGATGTCGGCGTCGAGCCGATCGTAGACGGGATCGCCCCAGCCCACCGGCGCGTTCTCGGCGACGACGGTGATTTTCGCCCCGACCGAGTCCCCGGCCTTGCGCAGCTCGTCCATGTACTGCTCGAGTTGCGGCACGATCCCTGCGTTGGGAACGAAGAAGGGATTGGCATCGATGGCATGGGCATCGACGAAGGGAATCTCGATCGGGCCAAGCTGGCTCATCCAGCCGCGGATGGCTATGCCGTAGCGGCTCTGCAGCCATTTCCTCGCGATGGCGCCCGCGGCGACGCGCACCGCGGTCTCGCGCGCCGAGGAGCGGCCGCCGCCGCGGTAGTCGCGGATGCCGTATTTCTGCCAGTAGGTGTAGTCGGCATGCCCGGGGCGGAAGCTCTGGGCGATGTTGCCGTAATCCTTGCTGCGCTGGTCCTCGTTGCGGATCAGCAGGCCAATGGGCGTGCCGGTGGTCTTGCCCTCGAACACGCCCGAGAGAATTTCAACGGTATCGGACTCGCGGCGCTGCGTCACATGGCGCGAGGTGCCGGGCTTGCGCCGGTCGAGCTCGGCCTGGATGTCGGCCTCGCACAGATCGAGACCGGGGGGGCAACCATCGACCACGCAGCCGATCGCCGGACCGTGCGATTCGCCGAACGAGGTCACGCGAAACAGCGTGCCGATGCTGTTGCCGGACATGACAAATTACCTTGTTGGACTTTGGGGGCGCAGTTTAACATGGCCCAAAAAACGGCTTGGGCCGCCGCCTCGTCACAAGCGGCCGGAGCGAGAAGAACCGGAAAGCGGAGGGTTGTGCATGAATCCCAGCAGACGCCGCACGCTTCAGGCCGCCTGTGGTGCCCTGTTGCTTTCCGTCGTGGCACATTCCCGCTCGGCCAGCGGCGAAACCCTGATTCGCATCAACGTTCCAGGTCCCGACGCGCTGCCCTTCCTGCCGATCGACCTAATCCCGGGACTCAACTTCGACCGCGAAGTCGGCGTGCGTGACCAACCCGGCGGCATCCGCGCCATCGAGGACATGCTCGCCGGCAACGCCGATCTCGCCGCCCTGCTCAAGACTCTGCCGGGAATCTTCAGTCCGGACGCCCGCTTCAGCATCCCGCAGATCGGCGAGACCGATGTCTTCCTGCGCGCCGCGATGCCCGGCCTCAAGCTCACCTCGGCCCACAGTCTGATCGATGCCCGCTGGGCCGGACAGCGCCAATGAGCGACATCCATGCGGGTTCCGCGCCCACGCCGCGACGACGCGTCACCATCCGGCGCCAAGCGCTGCTGCGGCTGGTGGCGGTGATCGTCATCCTGGCCGTCGGCATCTCGCTGGTCGGCTACAACAGCTTCACCACCCGGCAGAACCGCGAGGTCGAGCAGAAGCAGTCCGTGACGCGGAGCTACTACGCCGAACTGCTGCCCAAAGTCGAGAGCGCCTGGCTGACCCAAGCGGAGCAGACGCGCAGCCGCATCGAATTCACCCGCATCCTCGAGGAGCCCGAGGCGATCCGCTGGGCCAAGCTCAACAGCTTCCTCACCGCGCAATGGGAATTTGTCGAGTTTTCCGATCTCGTCATTCTCGACGGTGGCGGCAAGGTGATCTACCGCTTCGGCGCCGAGGCCCACAAGTTCGGCACAATCAACGAACTCGGCAAGAGCGGCTGGTATTACTCGGCCGAACATCGCGAGCTCTACCGCGTCCTCGCCGTTCCACTCTGGCTCGGTGCCTCCGGCCAGGGAACGCTGGTGCTGTTCCGCCCGCTCAACACCTCGACGCTCAAGGGCCTGCTGAGTCCCGAGCTCAGGCTCTACCTCGAGGCAGCCGGCAGCATCGTCGCCGGCTCGCACCCCGAGGCCGGCCTGACGATCGACGCGCAACGCGAGGGCCTGATCCCGGGACAGCCGGCGGTGATTCAGATCCGGCTGCGCTGGCCACACGACAGCCCGCAGGCGCCGACGCTGATCGTGCGCCGCGACTTCATCGAAAGCATCCATGTCAGTGAGTTCATGTTGCGGCCGCTGGTCGCCATTACGATGGTTATCGTCATGCTCTGGCTCGGTCTCGGTCGCTGGCTCAGCCGCTCGGTCCGCCGCGTCGAATCGCTCGACGCGGCAACCGTGTCCTTCGCCGGCCAGGGCTCACCGGAACAGGCCGTGCCTCTGCTCGCCCCGGCGACCAGCCGCAACGACGAAATCGGCGACGTCGCCATGACGCTGGGCACGATGATGAGGCGGATCAGTGAACGCGAACGCGAACAGCGCGCCTATCTCGACACTCTCTCCATGCTTGAGGAGGCCGTGGTCGAGCTCGACTGTTCCGGCCGCATCATCCGTGCCAGCCCCGGCTGGAACCGGCTGACCCACAGGTCGGAGTCGCTGGTCGGCCTGCCGATTACCCAATTCATCCACGGCGACGACGTCCAGACGATTCAACGCACCTGCACCGCCTTCCAGAAGGGCGAGAAGCTGCAGGCCGACCTGCGCCTGCGCCTGCGCAGCGACCTGAACCACGAGCAATGGGTCGAATGCCGCCTGGTTGCGCAGCCCGGAACGGACAATGCGCCAGCGGAAATCCGCGGTGTGCTGCGTGACATCACCCAGACCTACCTGCATGAGCAAAAGATTACCCACATGGCGCTGCACGACGCCCTGACCGATCTGCCCAACCGTGTGCTGCTCGAGGACCGCATCAAGATCGCGACCCGCATGGCCAGCCGCGCCGAACAGCGTGTAGCGGTCTGCTTCCTCGACCTCGATCACTTCAAGAAGATCAACGACAGCCTCGGCCACAAGGCCGGCGACCGTCTGCTGGTCGCCTTCGCCAACATCCTGCGCTCGCAGCTGCGGGCCGGTGACACCCTCGCGCGCTGGGGTGGCGACGAGTTCGTGTTGTTGCTGCCGGGCCTGGGTGGCGAGGAAGACGCCCGTCTGGTCACGCACAAGATCACCGGGGCCCTGAAGGCCCCGATAAAGATCGAGGACGGCGAATACGCGATCACCTTCAGCATGGGTGTGGCCGTCTATCCCGACGATGCGCACGAGGTCGACAGCCTGCTGACCCATGCCGACCGCGCCATGTTCTTCGCGAAAACCCAGGGACGCAACCAGACGTGCTTTTTCGGTGAAGTGTCGGACAAGAGCGGCGGCAAGCGCGAACTCTACATCCAGAACAAGCTGGTCGAGGCGGTCAGTGGCAGGCGCATCCAGGCGTGGTTCCAGCCCATCGTCAACGCCGACGACGGCGAGTGTCTCGTCGCCGAGGTGCTGGCGCGCTGGCACGATGCGGATTTCGGCTGGGTCAGCCCCGCCACTTTCATTCCCATCGCCGAAAGCACCGGCATGATCAACGAGCTGGGCCACCAGATCTGGCTGCAGGCGCTGCCGGCACTGGTGGCATGGCGCGAGCGCGGCCGCAACTTGCGCCTCGCGATCAACATATCGAAACGGCAGCTGTTCTCGCCGCGCGTGACCGAGCAGCTGGTCGGCGAACTGGCGCTGGCCGGCCTTGCCCCGTCCGACATCGTGCTGGAGATCACCGAAAGCATCGCGCTGCTCGACGTCGCCAACGCCTCGGAGCGCCTTCACGGCCTGCATCGCATCGGCTTCCACATCGCCATCGACGACTTTGGCACCGGCTATTCCGCCCTGTCGCAACTGCACGAGATGCCGGTCAGCGAACTCAAGATCGACATTTCCTTCGTCCGCCGCCTGCACGAACCTGCCGGGCAATCGATGGCCCAGGCCATCATCCACCTGGCCAAGGCGCTCGCCATGACGACCGTCGCCGAGGGCGTCGAAGACGAGGTCACCGCAAGCAAGCTTCGCTCGATGGGGGTGGACCGCCTGCAGGGCGACCATTTCGCCAAGCCGATGCCCCGCGGCGAGTTCGAGAACTGGCTGTTCGGCGAACGCCATTGAGGCGGCGTCGCTCGGCGTACCGCCAGCACCGACTTTTCCCGGCGAGCGGAGTCGCGGCTACGGCCGCAGCGCGCGGCGCAGAATCTTGCCGACGGTGGTCTTCGGCAGCTCGCCGCGGAACTCGACCTGGTGGGGGATCTTGTAGCCGGTGAGGCTCACGCGGCAGTGGGCGATCAGGGCCTCGGCGGTCAGGGCGGGATCGCGTTTCACCACGAACAGCTTGACCACCTCGCCGGAATGCGCGTCGGGCACGCCGACAGCCGCCACCTCGAGCACGCCGGGGTGCAAGGCAACCACGTCCTCCACCTCGTTGGGGTAGACGTTGAATCCCGAAACCAGGATGGTGTCCTTCTTGCGATCGACGAGGCGCACATAGCCCTTCTCGTCCATCACCGCGATGTCGCCGGTGCGCAGGAAACCGTCGACCGTCATCGCCAGTGCCGTTTCGTCCGGTCGTTGCCAGTAGCCACGCGTCACCTGCGGCCCGCGGACGCACAGCTCGCCGGCGATGCCGGGGGCGAGGTCGCTGCCGGCGTCGTCGCGGATCGTCACGTCCGTCGACGGCAGCGGCAGGCCGATGCTACCGTTGTACTCGGGCAGATCGAGCGGGTTGATGGTCACCGCCGGCGACGCCTCCGTCAGCCCGTAGGCCTCGAGCAGCGCGCAGCCGGTGACCGCCTGCCAGCGCTCGGCAACGGCCCGCTGCACCGCCATGCCGCCGCCGAGGCAGACCTTGAGCGAGGAGAAATCGAGGCGGGAGAAATCCCGGTTGTTGAGCAGCGCGTTGAACAGGGTGTTGACGCCGGTGATGATGCTGAAGCGATGGCGGGCAAGTTCCCTGACGAAACCCCGGATGTCGCGTGGATTGGCGATCAGGACGTTGCTGGCGCCGATCCTGAAGAAGGCCAGGCTCACCGTGAGGGCGAAGATATGGAAAAGCGGCAACGCCGTGATGATGGTCTCTTCTCCCTCCTTGACCGAGCCGCGGATCCAGACGTGCGCCTGCTGCAGGTTGGCGAGGATGTTGCGGTGGCTGAGCATCGCCCCCTTGGCGACTCCGGTGGTGCCGCCGGTGTATTGGAGGAAGGCGATGTCATCGTGCCCGAGAGCGGGCAGCGTGAAGCGCGCCTTCGCGCCGCCGGCCAGCGCGGTGGTCCATGGCACGGCGCCCGGTAGCGTCCATGACGGCACCAGGCGCTTGACATGCCGTACCACGAAGTTAATCAGCGTGCCCCTGGCGAGTCCGAGCATGTCGCCCAGGCCGGTGACGACGACGTGGCGGATCGCCGTGCGCGGCAGCGCGGCTTCAAGCACGTGGGCGAAGTTCTCCAGGATGACGATGGCCTCGGCACCGCTGTCGGCGAGTTGGTACTCGAGTTCGCGCGCCGTGTACAGCGGATTGCAGTTGACCACCGTGCAGCCGGCGCGCAGCGCGCCGAACAGGCAGACCGGGTACTGCAGGATGTTCGGCAGCATCAGCGCCACGCGGCGGCCGCGGCCGAGCCCGAGGGATTGCAGGTAGGCGGCGAAGTCGCGCGACGCGCGGTCCAGCCGCTCGTAGCTGAGCGCCCTGCCCATGCTGAGATAGGCGCAACGCGACGCGTGCGCGGCGACGCAGCGCCCGAAAAGGTCGGCGAGCGAACGGAACTCGGCGGGATCCACCTCGGCGGGCACGCCCGCCGGGTAGCTGTTCAACCATATCCTGTTCAATGCGACACCGAGCCCCCCACCCGCATTCTCGCCCCCACGCCCATCTCAAGCCGTAGCGCGTTCCTCCGGCCACTCGCTGATGTAGGCCTTGAGCATCCGGTTCTCGAAGCCCTGGTCCTCGAGCACCGCCTTGGCGACGTCGTGGAAGGAGATCACGCCGAGCAGGGTGGCGCCGTCCATCACCGGCAGGTAGCGCATGTGCTTGTCGAGCATGATCCGGCGCAAGTCATCCACCTGCATGCCGGGCTCGGCGGCAAGTGGGTCGCGCACCATGACGTCGGCAACGCGGACACTGCCCCAGGCGGCGCCGTTGTCATTGACCGCCTTGAGCACTTCGCGGAAGGTCAGCATGCCGACCATCCGCCCGGCATCGAAACACACCAGCGAACCGATATCCTGACCGGTCATGATGACGATGGCTTCGGAAAGCTTGTTGTCGGGAGATACCGTGTAGAGAACGGCGCCCTTGATGGCCAATATGTCGCGCGCTTGCATGTCCACTCCTCCTTATAGGTTTGATGTGACGGACTGCAAGTCCATGGTAGTCCAGGCACGGCCGCAATAAAAGAACTGTCGCGGGCAAAAAGCGCCCGCCACGCCTTGTGCGCCGCCGCAATTCAGCGTTCGAGCAGCTTGAGCTTTTCCTTGACCTTGAGCCATTCGTCGGCGTCGGCCGGCGGCTCCTTGCGCTCGATGATCGCCGGCCATTGCTTGGCCAGCTCGGCGTTGAGCGCAGTGAAATGCTGCTGCGCCGCCGGCACGTCGTCCTCGGCAAAGATCGCCTCCGCCGGGCATTCCGAGACGCATAGCGTACAGTCGATGCACTCGTCGGGATCGATCACCAGGAAGTTCGGTCCCTCGCGAAAGCAGTCGACTGGGCAGACATCGACACAGTCGGTGTACTTGCACTTGATGCACGACTCGGTCACCACGTAGGTCATAAGGTGTTCCTTTCTGGAATCCAAATGAAGTATAGGCGGGGATTTTCAATTCCAGAAGGCGGCGAATTTTGCTAGGATGGGGGTCATGTCGCCCCGGCATCGCGTCACCATCCGCGGCCACGATGCCCGAACCGCCTCGAGACGGCGCCCGCGACGCACCACTCCTTCCCCAATTCACGCTAGAGGAATTCATGAGCGAACATATCGTTTATGTCACCGATGCCACCTTCAAGAACGAAGTGCTGGAATCGGCCACCCCGGTCATCGTCGACTACTGGGCCGAATGGTGCGGCCCGTGCAAGATGATCGCGCCGATCCTCGACGAGGTTGCCCGCGAGTACGCCGGCAAGCTCAAGGTCGCCAAGCTCAACATCGACGAAAACCCGAAGACGCCGGGCGAGTACGGCATCCGCGGCATTCCGACGCTGATCCTGTTCAAGGGCGGCAACGTCGAGGCCACCAAGATCGGTGCCCTGTCGAAGTCGCAGCTCACCGCCTTCATTGACAGCAATCTCTGATACCGCTACAGTCCGCGCCTGAATCCGTCGCCAATAACAAGAGCCAGAACGGATTCGGGCCCGCGGCGGTCGGCGAATTCGTAGCGCCGGCGTCAGCCACTTCGGCCACACCGCTCCCCGCACCACCCAGGATTCACCCGCCACTCCTCCCGGTTTTCCGGTCGCAGCCGCAGTCCATCCGCGGCCTCGCGTTTTCCAACGTCCCCTCTCCCCGTCCTCCACGCGCCATGCACCTTTCGGAGCTCAAGAATTACCACGTCAGCCAACTGCTGGAAATGGCCAATGCCGCCGACATCGAAGGCGCCAACCGGCTGCGCAAGCAGGAGCTGATCTTCGCCCTGCTCAAGCAGCACGCCAAGAAGGGCGAGACCATCTACGGCGACGGCTGCCTCGAAGTCCTGCCCGACGGCTACGGCTTCCTGCGCTCGCCCGACATTTCCTATCTCGCCGGCACCGACGACATCTACGTCTCGCCGTCTCAGGTGCGCCGCTTCAACCTGCGCTCGGGCGACACCATCGAGGGCGAGATCCGCACGCCCAAGGACGGCGAGCGCTACTTCGCCCTGGTCAAGCTCGACAAGGTCAACGGCGGTTCGCCCGAGGCGTGCAAGAACAAGATCCTGTTCGAGAACCTGACGGCGTTGCACCCGACCGAGCACCTGCGGATCGAACGCGACATCCGCGCCGAGGAGAACACCACCAGCCGCGTCATCGACATGATCGCGCCCATCGGCAAGGGCCAGCGCGGCCTGATCGTGTCCCCGCCCAAGGCGGGCAAGACCGTGCTGATGCAACACATCGCCCACGCCATCACCGCCAACCATCCCGAAGTCGTGCTCATCGTGCTGCTGATCGACGAGCGCCCCGAGGAAGTGACCGAGATGACGCGCACCGTGCGCGGCGAGGTGGTCGCCTCGACCTTCGACGAACCGGCCACGCGTCATGTACAAGTGGCTGAAATGGTGATCGAGAAGGCCAAGCGCCTGACCGAGCACAAGAAGGACGTGGTCATCCTGCTCGACTCCATCACGCGACTGGCCCGCGCCTACAACACCGTGCAGCCGGCCTCGGGCAAGGTTCTGACCGGCGGCGTGGACGCCAATGCCCTGCAGAAGCCCAAGCGCTTCTTCGGCGCCGCGCGCAACCTCGAGGAAGGCGGCTCGCTCACCATCATCGCCACGGCGCTGGTGGACACCGGCAGCCGCATGGACGAGGTGATCTACGAGGAATTCAAGGGCACCGGCAACATGGAGATCCACCTCGACCGCCGCATGGCCGAGAAGCGCATCTACCCGGCGATCAACGTCAATCGCTCCGGCACCCGCCGCGAGGAACTGCTGCTCGAACCCACCGTGCTGCAGAAGATGTGGATCCTGCGCAAGCTGCTCTACAACATGGACGATCTCGAGGCGATGGAATTCCTCCTCGACAAGATCAAGGCCACCAAGAACAACGGCGAATTCTTCGACGCGATGCGCAGGGGCTGACGCCCCTTTTTGTATGGCCGGTTTTGGCCGCGGCCGCCGCTGCGCGGCTTAACTTGCGGTGCAAGTTAGCCTTCGCCGCAACAGCCCAAACAGCCGGTCTGTTGTAACGCGATGCGTCGAGGTTGATTTCCCGGCGATTTTTCGGGATAATTGCGCGTTTTCCGCTCCACCCCGGCCCCGGAGCGAGGTACTGAGGACCAAGGAAATGAAAGAAGGCATCCACCCGAACTACAACGAGATTGAAGTGACCTGCTCCTGCGGCGCCATCTTCAAGACCCGTTCGACCAACAGCAAGCCGCTGCACATCGAGGTCTGCTCCGCCTGCCACCCCTTCTACACCGGCAAGCAGAAGATCGTCGACACCGCCGGCCGCGTCGAGCGCTTCCGCCAGAAATACGGCAAGCGCGCGGCCGCCTGAGCGTAGCCGCACGCCAGAAAAGGCAGCTTCGGCTGCCTTTTTAATTTCCGTCGCCCGCCGATGCCCCCGCCCCCCCGGCCACGGCCCGCAACGCCGGCATCCTCGCTGCCGCTGTCCACCATGGCGATGGCACTGCTCTGCGCCGTCTGGCTGATCGCCGGAGCCGTCGGCCACGATCCCTGGAAGACCGACGACGCCGTCCATCTCGGCATCGTCTTCAGCCTGCTGAAGGACGGCGGCTGGCTGATCCCGAAAATCGCCGGCGACCCCTGGGCCGGCACGGCGCCGCTCTATCACTGGGTCGCCGCCGTGGTCGCGACGCCCATGCAGTGGCTGCTGCCGCTTCACGACGCGGCGCGCCTGGCCACCGTGTTGTTCGGCGGCCTGACCCTGATCGCGCTGGCAGGTACCGCACGCACGCTCTACGACCGCGATGCCGGGCTCGCCGCGCCCCTGCTGGCGATCGGTACGCTCGGCCTGCTGGTGCCGCTGCACGACGCCCACCCCGTTCCCGCCCTGCTGGCCTGCCAGGCCCTGACCTACTGGGGCCTGGCCAAGCTCGGCAAGCGTCCGCTGGCCGGCGGGATTCTGCTCGGCCTGGGGCTCGGCGGCGGCTTTCTCGCCGACGGCCTCACCGCGATCGCCATTACCGCTCCCCTGTTGTTCCTGCTCGGCACCCCGCGCTGGCGCGACGCCAGACCCTGGCCCGGCCTGCTGGTGGCAAGCGCCGTCGCCCTGCCGCTCGCGCTGTCCTGGCCGCTCGCGCTGTATTTCTCCGACGCAAGCTACCTCGCCGCCTGGTGGTCCAGCGAATGGCGCCTGCTGGTTCCGGCGCCGGCAACGAGCGCCGTCGGCGATCTGCTCGAACTCTTCGGTTGGGCGGCCTTTCCGGTGTGGCCCATCGCCGGCTGGGCGCTGTGGGCCAATCGCAGGCGGCTGGCGGAGCCCGCCCTCCTGCTGCCGCTGGCCGGCACACTGATCGGCCTGCTCTGGCTGCTGAGCCGCGAGGCCCGTGCGCTGCATGCCCTGCCGGCACTGCTGCCGCTCATCCTGCTTGCCGCTGCCGGCGCCGGGAAGTTGCGGCGCGGAGCGGCCAACGCGCTCGACTGGTTCGGCATGACGACCTTCACGCTCGCCGTCGGGCTGGTCTGGCTGGGTGCGAGCGCCATGCTCGCCGGCTGGCCCCCGAAACTTGCCCGCAACTTCGCCAAGCTCGCCCCCGGCTTCACCGCCGAAGTCTCCTGGTTCGCCATGACCGTAGCGTTCGCCGCTACCGCAGCCTGGCTATTCGCGCTGGTCCGCCTGCCGCGCTCGCCGTGGCGGGCGGTGACGCATTGGGCCATCGGGGTCGCCGTCGGCTGGGTGCTGCTGGTGGCGTTGTGGCTGCCCTGGGTCGATTACGGCAAGACCTACCGGCCGGTCGCGGCCGCGCTGCTGGCGGCGTTGCCCGAAGGCTCAGGCTGCATCGCCCGCAGCGGGCTCGGCCTGCCGCAGCGCGCTTCGCTCGACTACTTCGCCGGCATCCGCACGGTCGCGCCGCCCGAAGGCCGCCGTCAGTGTCGCCTGCTGCTGGTGCAAGGGCCACCGCGCGAGGAAGCACAGCCGGGCTGGACCAGGATCTGGGAAGGCAACCGCCCCGGCGACAAGAACGAGCGGCTGCGCCTCTACCGCAGAAACTAGACCTTCAGGAAGTTCGCCCGGTAGTACTTGAGTTCCTCGATGGACTCGTAGATGTCGGCGAGCGCCTGGTGCTTGCCGCCCTTCTTGACGCCCTTGGCGATCTCCGGCGTCCACCGCTTGCACAGCTCCTTGAGCGTCGAGACGTCGAGGTTGCGGTAGTGGAAGTAGTCCTCGAGCTCAGGCATGTAGCGCGCCATGAAGCGGCGGTCCTGGCAGATCGAGTTGCCGCACATCGGCGACTTGCCCTTGGGAACATGGCGCTTGAGGAACTGCAGCGCCTGCGCCTCGACCTCGGCCTCGTCGAGTACCGAGTCCTTGACCTTCTGCACCAGCCCCGATTTGCCGTGGGTGTTCTTGTTCCAGTCGTCCATGCCGTCGAGCATGGCGTCGCTCTGATGGACCACCCAGACCGCGCTCTCGGCGATCAGTTCGAGCTGCGAATTGGTGATCACCATCGCCATCTCGATGATGCGGTCGCTGTCCGGCTTGAGGCCCGTCATCTCCATGTCCAGCCAGATGAGGGCGTTCTGGTCCTGTGCCATAATCCTTGCGCTTTCAAGCGTTGCCGGTCGTCGCGATCGGCGATGGCTTGCATTCTGGCATATTTCCCCCCATCTTCCGGTCCGTGGCACAGGTCTTTCCCCTCGTTTTCCTGACGGCGCTCGCCCTGACGACGGCGCTGCGCGCATGGCTGGCGCTGCGCCAGCTACGCCACGTGCTCGCCCATCGCAGGTCGGTCCCGGCCGAGTTCGCCGACCGCATCTCGCTGGCCGAGCACCACAAGGCCGCCGACTACACCACGGCGAAGACCCGGCTGGCCTTGGTCGAGCTCGGCGTCGATACCGCGCTGCTGCTCGTCTTCACCTTCGGCGGCCTGCTCGCCGCCTTCGACCAGTTCTGGCGCGGCGCTTTCGCCGGCCCGGGTTACGGCCACGGGATCGCCCTGTTCGCCAGCATCGGCATCACCGGCTTCTGCGTCGGCCTGCCCACCGCGCTCTACCGCACCTTCGTGCTCGAGGCACGCTTCGGCTTCAACAAGATGACCCCGGCGCTCTACATCGCCGACCTCGCCAAGCAGCTCCTGCTGACGGTGGCGATCGGCGGGCCGCTGCTGCTCGCCGTGCTCTGGCTCATGGGCGCGATGGGCTCGCTGTGGTGGTTCTACGTCTGGACCGCCTGGCTCGGCTTCAACCTGCTGGTGATGCTGCTCTACCCGACCTTCATCGCCCCCCTGTTCAACAAGTTCTCGCCGCTGGCCGAGGGCGAGATGAAGACCCGCATCGAGGCGCTGCTGGCGCGCTGCGGCTTCGCCAGCTCGGGCCTGTTCGTGATGGACGGCTCGAAGCGCTCGGCCCACGGCAACGCCTACTTCACCGGCTTCGGCCGGGCGAAGCGCATCGTCTTCTTCGACACCCTGCTCGACAAGCTCGCCCCCGCCGAGGTCGAGGCGGTGCTGGCGCACGAACTCGGCCACTTCAAGCATCGCCACGTCTGGAAGCGCATCGCCGCGATGTCCGCGCTGTCGCTCGCCTTCCTCTGGCTGCTCGGCCAGCTGATCGACCAGCCGTGGTTCTATGGCGGACTCGGCGTCGCCCACCCCGGCACGGCGATGGCGCTGATCCTCTTCTCGCTGGTACTGCCGGTGTTCGCCTTCCCCTTCGGCCCGCTGATGTCGTGGCTGTCGCGCCGCCACGAGTTCGAGGCCGACGCCTATGCCGCGCGGCAGGCCGGCGGCGGCGACCTCGTCAGCGCGCTGGTCAAGCTCTACCGCGACAACGCCGCGACGCTGACTCCCGACCCGCTGCACTCGCTGTTTTATGATTCGCATCCGCCCGCCAGCCAGCGCATCGCCCACCTTAAGTCCGCCTGAAAGGAGAACTCCATGCGTTCACCCCTGCTCACCGCCGCCCTGCTCGCCACCCTCGCCGGCGCCGCTTGTGCCGCAGATAAGATCGACGTCAAGGCCGGCAAGGCCCTCCACGACAAACAGTGCGTGAATTGCCACGTGCAACGCTGGGGCGGCGACGGCAGTGCCGTCTATACCCGCGCCGACCGCAAGATCAATGATGCGACCAGCCTGCGCCAGCGCGTTGCCGCCTGCAGCGCGCAGACCGGCGCCAAGTTCTTCCCCGAGGACGAGGCCAACGTCGCCGCCTGGCTTGCCCAGACCTACTACAAGTTCAAGTGATATGGCTCCCCTGAACGCACTCCACGACAGCGAGATCGCGACGCGGCTGGCCACGCTCGACGGCTGGGCGCGTCATGCCACCCGCATCGTCAAGATCTTCCGCTTCGCCAACTATTACGAGACCATGGCCTTCGTCAATGCGGTGGCATGGATCGCCCACCGCAGCGACCATCATCCCGACCTCGAGGTCGGCTACAACCACTGCACCGTGAGTTTCACCACCCACGACGCAGGCGGCCTCACGGCCAGGGACTTTGACGGCGCGGCCAAGATCGACGCGCTGTTCAGCCTTTGAGCCTCACCGGCATCGTCACCGCCGCCTTCGGACGGCACTACGAAATCACCCTCGACGATGGTCGCGTCGTCAACGGCATTCCGCGCGGCAAGAAAAGCCCCTACGCCTGCGGCGACCGCGTCAGCCTCGGCCCGCTGCACGACAGCGAAGCCCAGATCCTCACCCACGCCCCGCGCAAGTCGCTGCTCTACCGCAGCGACGAGTGGAAGCAGAAGCTCATCGCCGCCAATGCGACGCAGATCGTCCTGGTCGTCGCGACGGAACCCGGCTTCAGCGACGAACTGATCTCGCGCGCCTTCGTCGCCGCGCTGCACGAACAGATGCGCGTGGTGATCGCGCTCAACAAGGTCGACCTGGCCGACCGCCTGGCGGGTGCCCGCGCCCAGCTCGCACCCTTCATCGCGGCGTTTGCCAGCGTCGATCTGCCCATCGTCGAACTCCACGCCCATACGGACGTGACGCCGCTCCTGCCCTGGCTTGCCGGCCAGCTCTCGGTGCTGGTCGGGCAGAGCGGCATGGGCAAATCCACCATCACCAACGCGCTCGTTCCCGGGGCCGGTGCCGCGACCCGCGAAATTTCGACGGCGCTCGATTCCGGCAAGCACACCACTACCCACGCCCGCCTCTACCGCCTCGACGACAACAGCGGCCTGATCGACTCGCCCGGCCTGCAGGAATTCGGCCTCGGCCATTTGAGCTTCGGCGAAATTGAACATGGCTTTCCCGAATTCCGCGCTCTGGTCGCCGGCTGCCGCTTCCGCGACTGTCGCCACCGCAACGAGCCCGACTGCGCCGTCAAGCAGGCCCTCGCCACCGGGGAAATCGACCCGCGCCGCTACGCCCATTTCCTCGCCATCACCGGACGGTGATGGCGCACCTGTTCGTCGATATTTCCTCGCATGGCTTCGGCCACCTGGCGCAGACGGCGCCGGTGCTCAATCGCCTCGCGGAGCTGCGCCCCGACCTGCGCCTGACCCTGCGCACAGCGCTGCCGCCGGAAAAACTCGCTCAGCGCATGGCGGCGCCGTTCGAGTTGATCGCGGCTGCGAGCGACTTCGGCTACCGCATGATCGACGCGTTGACCATCGATGGCCCTGCCACGGCTGCCGCCTACCGTGCAGCCCACGCGGACTTTGCGGCGGACGTCGAACGCGAGGCGCGGCTGCTCGAACGCGTCGGCGCCGACGCCGTGTTCGCCAATGTCTCCTACCGGCCGCTGGCCGGCGCCGCGCGTGCCGGCATTCCGGCCATCGCGATGTGCTCGCTCAACTGGGCCGATCTGTTCGAACACTTTTTCGGTGCGAAAGCCTGGGCGCCACCCGTCCACGCCGAGATGCTGACTGCCTACCGTTCGGCCGCTTTCCTGCGCACCACGCCGGGCATGCCGATGCACGAACTCGACGGTGTCATCGGCATCGGTCCCATCGCAAGCATCGGCCGCGGACGTCGCGTCGAGCTCTGCAGAACACTCGGCATCTCGCCGGCATCTCGCCTCGTCCTCGTCGCGCTCGGCGGCATCCCGACACGACTGCCGGTCGAAGACTGGCCCGCGCGCGTGAACACGCACTGGCTCGTTCCCGCCGCATGGCAGGTGGCGCGCTCCGATATGTCGGCCTTCGAGCCGCTCGGCTGGCCCTTCGCCGATCTGCTCGCATCAAGCGACGCCGTCGTCACCAAACCGGGCTATGGCACCTTCGCCGAGGCGGCATGCAACGGCACGGCCGTGCTCTACCAGCGCCGCGAGGACTGGCCCGAGCAGGACTGCCTGATCGAGTGGTTGAGCAAGAACGCCCGCGCCCGCGAGATCACCGGGAACGAACTGCGGAGCGGAGCGCTCGGCGCCGTGCTCGATGAAGTCCTCTCGGCTGCCGTGCCGCCGGCGCCGGCCACCGACGGCATCGAGCAGGCCGCGCGCCACCTCGCCACCCTGCTCCAATGAAAAAGGGCCGGCCCCTTGCGAGGCCGGCCCCTGCTTGCTGCGGGGCGACGCTTAGATGCGTTCCCAGATCGTGGTGATGCCCTGGCCGCCGCCGATGCACATGGTGGCGAGGCCATAGCGGCCATTGACGCGGATCATCTCGTGCAGCAGCTTGGTCACGATTACCGCGCCGGTGGCGCCGACCGGGTGGCCGAGTGCGATGGCGCCGCCGTTGACGTTGGTCTTGGCCGGATCGAAGCCCAGGTTCTTGGCCACGGTCAGCGACTGCACGGCGAAGGCTTCGTTGGACTCGATCACGTCGATCTTGTCGAGCGTGAGGCCGGCCCTGGCGAGCGCGACCTTGGTCGAGGGGATCGGGCCTTCGCCCATCACGTCGTTGGGCACGCCGGCGATGGCGTAGGCGACCAGGCGCGCGATCGGCTTGCAGCCGGCGGCGGCGGCCTTGGCGGCGTCGGCCAGGATCAGTGCGGCGGCGGCGTCGTTGATGCCCGAGGCGTTGCCGGCGGTGACGGTGCCGTCCTTCTTGAACGCGGGCTTCATCTTGGCCAGCGATTCCATGGTGGTGCCGGCGCGCGGATGCTCGTCGGTGTCGAACACCACGTCGCCCTTGCGCGTCTTGAACGTGAGCGGCACGATCTGCGACTTGAAGCGGCCCTCGGCGATCGCCTTGGCCGCGCGCGTCTGCGACTCGACGGCGAAGGCATCCTGCTGCTCGCGCGTGATGCCGTGCTTGGCAGCGAGGTTCTCGGCGGTGATGCCCATGTGGCCCACGCCGAACGGGTCGGTCAGCACCGACACCATGGCGTCGATGGCTTGGGTGTCGCCCATGCGCGCGCCCGAGCGCAGCGCCGGCAGCAGGTAGGCGCCGCGGGACATCACCTCGACGCCGCCGCCGAGGGCGAAGTCCGCGTCGCCGAGCAGGATGGCCTGCGCCGAGTTGACGATGGCCTGCTGCGACGAGCCGCAGAGGCGGTTGACCGCGAAAGCGGTCGAATCCATGGACATGCCGGCCTGGATGGTCGACACGCGCGCGACGTAGGGATAACGCGACTCGGTCGGAATGCAGTTGCCGACCGTGGCGAAGCTGATCTGCTTCGGATCGATGCCGGCGCGGGCGATCGCCTCCTTGAAGACCAGGCCGCCAAGCTCGGACGGCTCGATGCCGGCGAGCGCGCCGTTGAACGTACCCACCGCGCTGCGCACGGCACTCAGTGCTACCACTTCCCTCTTGTCAGCCATTTTCTTCTCCTGTTATGAAAGCAAAAAACCTTACACCCGCCGGCAGGCACGCTGTGTCGTATGCGCCGGCGAACTCCGTCAAGCGACCCAGCTGGCGACCCAGAACAGGGCGATCAACAGCACGCCGAGAACCAGAGTGCGCCACACCAGACCGATGGTGCTCTGCATGAAATCGGCATCGGCATCATCGCCGGTGCCGAGAATGGGTCGGTCGTCGCCTTCCAGGCCGGCCTGCAACGGCATGCCGAGGCGAACGCCGAGCGCGCCGGCGCCGCTCGCCAGCAGGATGCCGGCAGAAGCATCGGGCCAGACCTGCGCCTGGGTGCGCCAGCAATAAATCGCATCCTCGAAATCGCCGACCACGGCAAAGGCGGCCGCGGTGGCACGCTGCGGCAGCCAGTCGATGACGTTGTGGGCCTGGCGCGAGAAGCGCGCGAATTCCTGCGACACGCGGTCGCCCTGCTCGCCCCACAGCCGCGAGAATGCCAGAGACAGACGATAGAGAACGGCGCCGGCGGGGCCGAGCAGGGCGAAGGCCAGCAAGGGCGCGAAGACGTGGCGGTGCGATTGCAGCAGGGCCTGCTCGATGGCCAGGCGCGCCACTTCGCCCGAGTTGCAGCGCTCGGAATTGACGCCGCGCCATTCGCCGAGCAGGGAGCGGGCACGGTCGAGCTCGCCCAGGCGCAGCGCCATGTGGATGTCGGTGAAGTAGTGGCTGTACTGGCGGAAGCCGACGGTGAGATAGAGCACACCGACGTTGAGCACGAAGCCCAGCAGCGGCGCGAACCAGATCAGCGCGATCTGCAGGCCGAGCACGATGGCCGCCGGCAGGGCGGCGCCGACGCACCAGGCGACGATGCCGTGATGGTGCTCGCCGGCATTGAACCAGGCCTCGAGTTGGCGCGCATAAGCGGCGAGCAGGGCATCGACGCGTGCGCCCGACAGGGGTTTCACCTGTTCGAGGGCGAGCGCGAGGATGATGCTGAAAAGGCTCATTGCTGGCACGGTCGGCGGGAATTTCGAAACAATATCATATTAGACGAGGATTTGTGCAGTGCAGCAACCCCAGGTCCTTCGTGCTCAATCGCCCTCGGCCAGAAGGGCATGCAGGCTGACCAGCATCGCCGCCGTCGCGCCCCAGATGTAATAGCCCTGCCAGGGCATGGCCCAAAATTCGCGCAGCGCGCCCTGCCATTCGATGCGGCTTCGCTGGTGGTTGGCCGGGTCCATGAGGAAGGACAGCGGCGGCTCGAACACCTCGGCCACCTCGAAGTCGTCGAGCTTGAGGTTGAGCGGCGGTGTCACCAGGGCGACCACCGGCGTGACGGCGAAGCCCGTGCTGGTGCGATACTCGGGCAGGCGCCCGATCACCTCGACCTGCGCCGCGGCCAGGCCCACCTCCTCCTCGGCCTCGCGCAATGCCGTCGCCACCGGACCGTCGTCGCCCGGCTCGCAGCGGCCGCCGGGGAAGCTGACCTGGCCGGCATGGTCGCGCAGGTGGGCGGTGCGCTGGGTCAGCAGAACGGTGAGCCCGCTCGCCCGCTTGACGATGGGCACCAGCACTGCGGCCGGCGTCAGCGGCTGAACCAATGGCGCGCCCGGTTCGACGATGTGACGCACGACAGGCGCCCTCGCAAACCGCAGCCGCAAATCGGAAATCGTCGGGGAATAGAATGACTGCTCCGTCATCTCGATCACTCATCAGCGCCCATGAAGCCCGTCGCCGTCTTCCGTCACAGTTCCGGGGAGGGTCCCGGCTATTTTGCCACTTTCCTCGAGGCCCATTCGGTCCCCTGGACGCTCATCAAGATCGACGAAGGCGCGGCCCCGCCGCCCGCGCCCGACGAATTCTCCGGCCTCTGCTTCATGGGTGGGCCGATGAGCGTCAACGACGACCTGCCTTGGCTGACGCCGACCTTCGCCCTGATCCGCGCCGCCGTCGAGCGCGGCATCCCGGTGATCGGCCATTGCCTCGGCGGCCAGCTGATGAGCAAGGCGCTCGGCGGCGCGGTGACCAGGAACCGCGTCAAGGAACTCGGCTGGGGCGAAGTAGAAACCGCCAGCCCCGCCGCCACCGACTGGCTCGGCGACATGACGAAGTTCGAAGCCTTCCACTGGCACGGCGAAACCTTCTCCATCCCGCCCGGCGCCACGCGCATCCTCAAGAGCGCCCACTGCGACAATCAAGCTTTCGTCCTCGGCCCGCATCTCGGCATGCAATGCCATGTCGAGATGACCGAAAGCATGATCCGTCTCTGGTGCCGCCACTGGGCCGACGAGAATGCCGCCTCTGGCCCCTCGGTGCAGACGCCCGAGCAGATGGACGAGCGCATGGCGGAGCGCATCCCTGCGATGCGCGCGGCGGCCGATCGGCTCTACACCAAGTGGATCGCGGGCCTGAGCAAAAGCTGAAAAATCGGCGATGGCGGAACGGCAATTGGAGTGCAAGGCGACGACGCCACCGGCAGGCACGCTGCCCCATCCACGCGCGTCCGCTAAGTCAGTCGCGTCGCACCTGCCACCGTCGCCGCCGCCTTGATAGACCCTTGCGGACATGACTAAGGGAATCAAACACAAATGGCACTTGCATGTGGAATGAGAGAGAATTTGACATTTCACGCTGGACTTGGACCATGGTGGCAATCGAACGCGCAAAGCTGAAGAGCACGAACTTCCGGGATGTCAGCACCGGCGGCCGCCTCGCGCCCGTGCATCCCGGCGAAGTGCTGCTGAAGGACTTCATCGAACCGCTGGCATCGCGCGCTACAAGGTGGCCAAGCTGGCAGGTATGCAGAAGCGCCGCATCGACGAAATCTGCGCTGGTCAAAGGGCCATCACCGGCGAAACCGCTCTACGCCTTGCCCGTCTGTTCGGTACCGACGCCGCGTTCTGGATCAACCTGCAGGCCCAGTACGACCTCGAGGTGACCTACCGCGACATGCACGAACGTATCGAAGCTGAAGTTACGCCGCTGGAGCTGGCGGCCTAATTTCTTGGATTTAGCGCAATTTGTTCAATTTACTGCCGGAGACTCGAGATGTCCATGTCATGGCGAGAAGCTATCGAGAAGGTCCTCCAAGAAGCCGACCGACCTTTACATTACGCAGAGATTTCGGAGCAAGTACTGTCACGTGGGTATTACAGGACGGAGGGTGCAACACCTGATGCAACGGTAAACGCGCAGATCACAACCTCGATCAAATACGAGGGTGACAAGTCACCGTTCGTGAAAGTCGGTCGTGGGATTTATGCTCTTCGTTCTGCTGAGTCGAACATCACTCCCACGATAGCAAAGGTCACCAACGCGCTGCCGACATCGCCGGCACCAGAAAAGGCAGAGCCAACAGCTGTCACTGATATCGAAACAGACGAATCTGTAATTCGCTGCCTCGGCATGTATTGGCAGCGAGATATGGTTGTATGGCGAAACGATCCTCGCATCTTTGGAAAGCAACAGGCATTGTCGAAGCCCGTCGACTTCGGTGGCCAAAGGGGCATCTACATTCTCTACGACCATCACACGGTCGTATACGTAGGTCGTTCCGTTGACCGTCCACTTGGGCGGCGCCTTTTCGAACACACGATCGATCGCCTAGGAAGCCGATGGAATCGTTTCTCATGGTTTGGACTACTCGACGTCACAGACGACGGTAAGCTCGTTGAAGTACCGCCGAAGGTAACGCTTCCGACACTCATATCGACCTTGGAGGCACTGCTTATTGAGGCACTCGAGCCTCCGCAAAATCGTAAGCGAGGGGACGATTTCTCGGTCATGGAATACATCCAAGACATTGACCCAGAGCTCAGAGAACGCGAAATCCAGAACACTCTCCGAACTATTGAACAGAAGCTTCGCGGTCAAAGTTGAGAGGTTGCAGCGCAATCAACTCGGGCACGACGGGATAAGCGCACCACCGAATCGCCACATGCACCGATTCGATCAGAGACCTGCGAGTGCAGAAATTGCCGCGAACGCCCGCACGAGGCGGCGGCGACGGCGGCAGGGGCGATGCGACTGACTTAGCGGGCGCGCGTGGATGGAGCAGCGCGCCTGGCGGCGGCGCCGCCGCGTCGCGCTCCAATCGAAACGGACAAGACGCGGCGGAACCGCGCCAGCGACTCAATCGCGGAAGTTGCCGTACTGCAGCGGGTAGTCGGTGATGGACTTCTTCACCAGCGCGATGGTTTCCTGCAGCAGGTCGCGCTTGGCGCCGGTGACACGTACGGCGTCGCCCTGGATGCTAGCCTGGACCTTGAGCTTGCTTTCCTTGATCAGCTTGACGATGTTCTTGGCCAGCTCGCTCTCGATGCCGCTCTTGACCTTGAGCACCTGCTTGGCTTTGTTGCCGGAGATCGACTGGATGTCGCCGGCGTCGAGGCGCTTGGTGCTCTCCCGGTCCTTCTTCTCCATCTCGGGGAAGAGGATGTCCTTGACCTGGCCGAGCTGAAACTCGGAATCACCGAAGATAGTGATGGTCTTGTCTTTCTCGTTGAGCTCGATCTTGGCGCTGGTGCCCTTGAAGTCGTAGCGGTTGCCGACCTGGCGGCCGGCGACGTCGACGGCGTTCTTCAGCGCCACCATGTCGACTTCGGAAGAGATGTCGAAGGACGGCATGGCCTTACCCGAAGTGGCAGACGTAGTGGTAGGGCTCGCCCGTCACCTCGATGTCGAACGAGGAGTTGCCGGGCACCTTGAAGGATTCGCCGGCAGCGGCGGTCTTCCAGTCCTCGCCCTTGAGCCTGTAGCGGCAGGCACCGGCGACGGTTTCCATGATCTCGGGCGCGCCGGTGTTGAAGGTCAGCGTCGCCGGCAGGATCACGCCGACGCTCTTCTTCGTGCCGTCACTGAGCTGCACGGTGTGGCTCACGCACTTGCCGTCGAAATAGACGTTGGCCTTCTTGACGACGGCGACATTATCGAACTGCGACATTTTCAGATCCCCCACAATTTCTCGATCACGTTCTTGGCGATGAAGCCGAGCATGCCGAAGGACAGGACGAAGAACAGCACGAAGGTGCCGACCTTGCCGGCCTTGGAGCGGTACGCCAGTTCGCCGATGATGAACAGCATGTAGAGCATGAAGGCACCGAGGCCGAAGGTCATGCCCCAGTTCGCCACCTGCTCTTCCGTGAAACCGAACATTTACTTTTTCTTGGCCTTGGCTGCCGGTTTCCTGCCCGCCGGCGTGGCGGCGCGCTTCAGCCGCGCGTTCTCGGCGATGCGCATGCGCAGGGCGTTGAGCTTGATGAAGCCGCCCGCGTCCTTCTGGTCGTAGGCGCCGGCATCGTCCTCGAAGGTGGCGATGGTCGGATCGAACAGCGAGTCGGTCTTGGAGTCGCGGGCGACCACGCTGACGCTGCCCTTGTAGAGCTTGACGCGCACCCAGCCATTGACGCTCTGCTGGGTGTGGTCGATCAGCGCCTGCAGCGCGCGGCGCTCGGGGCTCCACCAGTAGCCGTTGTAGATGAGGCTGGCGTAGCGCGGCATCAGGTCGTCCTTGAGGTGCGCGACTTCGCGGTCGAGGCAGACCGACTCGATGCCGCGGTGGGCCTTGAGCAGGATGGTGCCGCCAGGCGTTTCGTAGCAGCCGCGCGACTTCATGCCGACATAGCGGTTCTCGACCAGGTCGAGGCGGCCGATGCCGTGCTTGCCGCCGATCTCGTTGAGCGCGGCCAGCAGCTGGTGCGGCTTCATCTTCTTGCCGTCGATGGCGACGAGGTCGCCGGCCTTGAACTCGAGGTCGAGGTACTCGGGCTTGTTCGGCGCCTTCTCGGGGGCGACGGTCCAGCGCCACATCGACTCTTCGGCCTCGGCCGAGGGATTCTCCAAGTGGCGTCCCTCGAAGGAAATGTGCAACAGGTTGGCGTCCATCGAGTAGGGCGAGCCGCCCTTCTTGTGCTTCATCTCGATCGGGATGCCGTGCTTCTCGGCGTAGGCCAGCAGCTTTTCGCGCGACAGCAGGTCCCACTCGCGCCACGGCGCGATGACCTTGACGTTGGGCATCAGGGCGTAGGCGCCGAGCTCGAAGCGCACCTGGTCGTTGCCCTTGCCGGTGGCGCCGTGCGAAATGGCGTCGGCGCCGGTCTTGCGCGCGATCTCGACCAGACGCTTGGCGATCAGCGGACGCGCTATCGAGGTACCGAGCAGGTATTCGCCCTCGTAGACGGTGTTGGCGCGGAACATCGGGAAGACGAAGTCGCGCACGAACTCCTCGCGCAAGTCGTCGATGAAGATGTTCTTCGGCTTGATGCCGAGCTGGATGGCCTTGGCCCGCGCCGGCTCGAGTTCCTCGCCCTGGCCGAGGTCGGCGGTGAAGGTCACCACCTCGCACTGATAGGTGTCCTGCAGCCACTTTAGGATGACGGAGGTATCGAGGCCGCCCGAATAGGCCAGCACCACTTTCTTTGCTTCGCTCATTGCTGTTTCCTGAAAATTTACTGGGTACGGTAGCTGCGGTGGCAGGCGACGCAGGCGCCGGTGACGGCCTGCAGCGCGACGAGCGCCTTGGTCGGGTCGCCCTTGCCGTCCTTGTTCGCCTTCGCGACCTTGGCAAAATCGCTGCCGGCGACGTGCATGCCGCGCGCGATGGCGTGCATCTCGTTGGTCATGAACATGCCGGGACGGGCATTGGGCGGCGACATGCGATGGCGGCCCATGGCCGAGACGCCGATCATCTTCTCGGCGGTATCGGCCGCATCGTTGAACTTGCGCTCGCCCAGGGCGGCGATGATGGAATGCAGCGCGGTCTGGAAATCGAGCATCTCGGCGCGCATCTCGGCGCGCGCCTCGGGCGACATCTCGACGAACTGGCGGCCGTCGGCATCGGCGGCAAATGCCATGGGCCCGAAGGCTGGCACTAGAGTCAGCGCCGGCACCACGGCGGCACGGAAAAGTGCGGCAAGCAGTCTCTTCATGGCTTCACTCCTTCACCCTGCCCAGGAGCAGGAATTCGAGCAGCGCCTTCTGCGCGTGAAGGCGATTCTCGGCCTCGTCCCAAACGACGCTGTGCGGGCCGTCGATCACCTCGGCGGCGACCTCTTCGCCGCGATGCGCAGGCAGGCAGTGCATGAACAGGGCATTGGGCCTGGCCACCTTCATCATCTCGCCATCGACCTGCCAGTCGGCGAAGGCCTTCATGCGCGCCTCGTTCTCGGCCTCGAAACCCATCGAGGTCCACACGTCGGTGGTCACCAGGTCGGCGCCGCGCGCCGCATCCATCGGATCGGCGAACTCCTCGAAGTGGTCAGTGCCGTAGAGGCCGGCGCGCTCGGGCTCGACCTCGTAGCCGGGCGGCGTCGACACATGGACGTTGAAGTCGAGCACTTCCGCCGCCTGCAGCCAGGTGTTGCACATGTTGTTCGAGTCGCCGATCCACGCCACGGTCTTGCCCTGGATCGGGCCGCGATGCTCGACGAAGGTGAAGATGTCGGCGAGGATCTGGCAGGGGTGGTATTCGTTGGTGAGGCCGTTGATCACCGGCACACGCGAGTTGGCGGCGAAGCGCTCGATGATCTCCTGCTCGAAGGTGCGGATCATCACCACGTCGGACATGCGCGAGATCACCTGCGCCGCGTCCTCGACCGGTTCGCCGCGGCCGAGCTGCGAGTCGCGGGTGTTGAGGTAGATGGCCGAGCCGCCGAGCTGGTGCATGCCGGCCTCGAACGACAGGCGCGTGCGCGTGCTGGCCTTCTCGAAGATCATCACCAGCGTGCGATCGTGCAGTGGATGGTAGGCCTCGTAGCGCTTGAACTTGTCCTTGATCCAGCGCGTGCGCTCGAACAGATGGTCGATCTCCTCGCGCGACAGATCCTTGAACTGCAGGTAGTGGCGCAGCGTCGCCATGGTCAGGCCCCGAGGAAGTCGCGGATCGGCGGCGCCAGCAGCGCGACCAGCTGCTCGGCGTCGGCGTCGGTGAACACCAGCGGCGGCAGCAGGCGCACGACGTTGTCGTTAGTGACGTTGATCAGCAGGCCGGCCTCCAGCGCCTGGCCGACCAGCTCGCCACAGGGGCGATCGAGTTCGATGCCGATCATCAGTCCGTCGCCACGGATATCCACGACACCGGCGACGCCGGCCAGGGCTTCGCCCATGCGCTTGCGGATCAAATCGCCGACATGGACGGCTCGCGCCATCAGGCCATCCCTCTCGATGACCTCGAGCGTGGTCAAGGCGGCTACGCACGCCAGCGGGTTGCCGCCGAAGGTCGAACCATGGTTGCCGGGCTTGAACACCCCGGCCGCCCTGCCCGCGGCGAGGCAGGCGCCGATCGGCACGCCGGAGCCGAGCCCCTTGGCCAGCGTCATCACGTCGGGCTTGATGCCAGCGCGCTGGTGGGCGAACCAGGCGCCGGTGCGGCCGATGCCGCACTGTACCTCGTCGACCATGAACAGCCAGCCCTTCTCGTCGCAGATGCGGCGCAAGCTCCGCATGTAGTCGTCATGCGCGATGTTGATGCCGCCCTCGCCCTGGATCGGCTCGAACAGCACGGCGACGACGTTGGGATTGTTGGCGGCGACATGCTCGATCGCCGAGAGGTCGTCGAAAGGCACGCGCACGAAACCGGAGACCAGCGGCTCGAAGCCGGCCTGCACCTTGCGGTTGCCGGTGGCGGAGAGCGTCGCCAGGGTGCGGCCGTGGAAGGCCTTCTCCATGACGATGATCGCCGGGGTGTCGACGCCCTGCTGGTGGCCGTACATGCGCGCGAGCTTGATCGCCGCCTCGTTGGCCTCGCAGCCGGAGTTGCAGAAGAACACCTCGTCCATGCCGGAAAGCGCGGCAAGGCGGTCGGAGAGGCGCTCCTGCTCGGGCACGCGATAGATGTTGGAAACGTGCATCAGCCGCGCGACCTGCTCGGCCAGCGCCTTCGTCAGCGAGGGATGGCCGTGGCCGAGGGTATTGACGGCGATGCCGGCGAGGGCGTCGAGATAGCGGCGACCGGCCTCGTCGAAGACATGGCTGCCTTCGCCGCGAACGAAGGCGACGGACTGCCGCGCGTAGGTGTTCATGAGATGCGACATCGAAAAACCCCGATGCAAAAAAAACGACGGCGGCCTGTTCCAAGTACGGCCGCCGTGCTTGCGAGAAGAGCGATATTATACCAAGCAGTGTAGGGAGGGCATGGCGGCGTGCGTATCGCTGTTTTCAACCAGAAGGGTGGTGTCGGCAAGACGACCACCGCGCTCAACCTCGGCGCGGCGCTCGCCCGCAGCGCGCGGCAGGTGCTGATGCTCGACCTCGATCCGCAGGCACATCTGTCGGCGATCCACGGCAGTGCGCCGAGCGACGTCGCCCGCAGCGTCTTCTCCTTCTACCAGGACAACCGTCCCCTCGCGGAAATCGTCATCGACTGGCCCGGCATCGGTCGCTTCATCCCTGCCCACGCCGAACTGATCAAGGTCGACTCCGTGTTCGGCAAGGGGCCGAACATCCTCAACAAGCTGAATGCGGGACTCGGCGCCGTAAGCGAGGGCGGCAACACCGTCATCGACTGCTGTCCCTTCCTCGGCGTGCTCTCCCTCAATGCCGTCTTCGCCGCCGACCGCCTGCTGGTGCCGGTGTCGTCGGATTTCCTCAGCCTGCGCGGCGCGCTGCAGATCGAACGCACGCTGGCGGCGCTGGAGCCGGTGCTAAGGCGCCGGGTCGAGCGGCGCTACCTGCTGACCCGCTTCGACCGCCGCCGCAACATGAGTTTCGAGGTGCAGAGCCGCATGCGCGAACACTTCGGCGCGGAGCTTTGCGAAACGGTGATTTCCGAGAACGTCGCCGTGGCCGAAGCCCCCTCGGTCAATCGCGACATCTTTACCCACGCCGCCAGCAGCCGGGGTGCGCAGGATTACCGCGCGCTGCTCGACGAACTCGCCGCCACGGGGTGGTTCGTCTGAGCCATGCGGCTCAGCGGGTAATCAGGTTGACCACGTCCTCGAAGCTGCTCACCGGCGTGCGCACCGTGCCGCGCACGCAGACGCAGTCGAGTATCTCGCAGTCGCGGTAGATCTGGCGCAACTTGCGGTGCGCCTCCACATCGTCGCGCGCCGGAATCATCAGATTCTCGACCAGCATCCCGCCCCGGGTCCGGATGCGGAAACCGTACTTGGCCACTTGGTGGACTTGCATGATGGAACCCTTTTCCATCAACCAGATGCGACGAGTATATGTAGTCAAATCGAATAAAGCAACCCAGCCTATTGTCCCAGCAGGTTTTTTTGTTGCCATCCTGCCACAATCCCGGCGCCGAACATCAAACGAAGCGGCCCCGGAGCTTGCGCTCCGGGGCCGCTGGATACGGCAGGAAACCGCGCGTGACGCTTACTGCATCGACTTGATCGCGGCGGACAGGCGGCTCTTGTCGCGAGCGGCCTTGTTCTTGTGCACGATCTTCTTGTCCGCGATCGAATCGATCACGCACTGGGATTCCTTGAAGACTGCCTGGGCGGCGGTCTTGTCGCCGGCATCGATCGCCTTGCGGACCTTCTTGATCGCGGTGCGCAGCGTCGAGCGCAGGCTCATGTTGTGGGCGCGCTGCTTGTTCGCCTGACGGGCGCGCTTGCGGGCTTGTGCGCTATTGGCCATGGTTGTGTCCGGTGGGTGTTCTGGAAAGAAAGGGCGAGATTATAGGGGCTTCCATGGCGTATTGCAAGACACCCCGCAACAGGCCGAACGGATACCATTCGAGGCATGTTGCCCCCCCACGCTCGCAAACCCTTCTCGCTGCCCCCCACGGGGGGGCAGCTTGCTCGGGGCGGCCCTTCGCAAGCATGAATCTCCTGCGCTCGCTCGCCACCGTCAGCGGCATGACCCTGCTCTCTCGCGTGCTCGGCTTCGTGCGCGACTTCGTCATCGCCCGCACCTTCGGTGCCGGCATGCTGACGGACGCCTTCTTCGTGGCCTTTCGCCTGCCCAACCTGCTGCGCCGCCTGTTTGCCGAGGGCGCCTTCTCCCAGGCCTTCGTCCCCATCCTCGCCGAATACCGCAACCGCCGGGGCGAAACCGAGACGAAAAACCTCGTCGATCGCGTCGCCACCCTGCTGTTCGTGATCCTTATCTTCGTGTCGGCGCTGGGCATCGTCGGCGCACCGCTACTCATCTACGTCACGGCGCCGGGCTTCGCCCCCGACGCCGGCAAGTTCGCGCTGACCGTCGAACTCACCCGCATCACCTTCCCCTACATCCTGTTCATGTCGCTGGTGGCACTCGCCGCCGGCGTGCTCAACACCTGGAGCCGCTTTGCCCTGCCCGCCTTCACCCCGGTGCTGCTCAACCTCAGCTTCATCGGCATGGCGCTGTTCGCCGCGCCATGGTTCGACCCGCCGGTGCTGGCACTGGCCTGGGCGGTGTTCCTCGGCGGCATCCTGCAACTCGCGCTGCAGCTGCCGGCACTGCAGAAGATCGGCATGCTGCCGCGCTGGGACTGGTCGCCGCGGGACGACGGGGTTCATCGCATCCTGCTGCTGATGGGCCCCGCGGTGCTCGGCGTCTCGGTCGCGCAGGTTTCGCTGTTGATCAATACCGTCTTCGCTTCCTTCCTGCCCTCGGGCAGCGTCTCCTGGCTCTACTACGCCGACCGCCTGATGGAATTCCCGGCGGGCCTCCTTGGCGCCGCGCTCGGAACCATCCTGCTGCCCAGCCTCGCCAAGGCCCATGCCGACCGGCGCAGGGAAGATTTCTCCGCCCTGCTCGACTGGGGGCTGCGACTGACCCTGATGCTGACGCTGCCGGCTGCGCTTGCCCTGGCCATGCTTTCCGTGCCGCTGCTGGCGACGCTGTTCCAGCATGGGGCCTTCACCGCGAATGACGTGCTGCAGACACGCAGCGCGCTGGTCGCCTACAGCATCGGCCTGGCCGGGCTGATCCTCGTCAAGATACTGGCGCCCGGCTTCTATGCCCGGCAGGATATTCGCACGCCGGTGAAGATCGCCTTGATCACGCTCGCCGCGACGCAGGCGATGAACCTGGCCTTCATCGGCTGGATCAGGCACGCGGGTCTCGCGCTGTCGATCGGACTGGCCTCCTGCCTCAACGCCGCCCTGCTCTACCGGGGCCTGCGCAGCCGCGGCGTTTTCGTTCCCGCCCCCGGCTGGATGGGCTTTTCGACGCGCATCGCCATCGCGCTGGTCGCGCTGGGGACCACGCTGTGGTTCTCAATGGGCAGCGAATCGGCATGGCTGGCGATGCCCTTCGGCGAGCGCATCCTGCGGCTGTCGGCGATCGTCGCCGCCGGCATGGCAGCCTACTTCGCCACGCTTTTCCTGCTCGGCTTCCGCCTCGGAGATTTTCGCCGCCACGCCTGAGCTAAAGAAACGTTCGTCGCACTTGCGTGGCCTTCTCGTCAGGCGCTACAGTGTGGTTTGTAGATATCGCTCAAAGGAAACGTCTTGGCCAAGCCAAACTACCAATTCGAAAAGCGCCAGAAGGAACTGGCAAAAAAACGCAAGCAGGAAGAAAAACGCCTGCAGAAGCTCGCCGACAAGGCCGCTGGCGGCGGCGTGACGGAGGATCCGTCGATGTCGGCACCACCCGACACCGGCGATGCGGACGCAACGCCCCGGAGCGGCGTAAGCGCGCCCGAAGCCCCTTAGCGAGGGAGCTTGTCGTAAGCGGCCAGCAACCGCCGGTGGGTGTCGCAGCCTTTGAGATCCATGCCCGGCGCCGCGATGCCGAAGAAACGCTGTTCCTGCCGCAGCATGGCCTCGGCGCTTGCCACGATCGCGTCGCCGTAGAGATGTCCTAGCGCCCCACGGTGGCCATCGGCGCCGCCCAGATCGAGCAGCGTCTCGATGCAGCGATAAACGCTGCGACGGCCGGCGTCGATCTGTTCGAAGTGGCGCACCCATTCGCAGCCTTCGCGGATCGCGGCTTCGTCGCCGATGGCCAGGGCCAGCAGAGTTTTCAACTCGCCCACGCGCAGGTCGCTCCAGAACGAGCCGGCATCGGCGGCCAGCCCGATCAGCTCGGCGACGGATCGCTGGTCCGGAAGGTCCAACTCGTTCAGCGTCTCCAGCAGATCGGCGCATTCGTCGTCGTCCAGTTGCGGCAGGTGCAGGATGGCTTCGCGGATGGCATTGCCGACGCTGTTGTTCTCCCACTCCAGGTCGTCCAGCGGATAGATTTCCGACATGCCGGGCACCAGGATGCGGCAGGCATAGACGCCGAGATGGGTGAAGTCGGCAATATAGATGTCGTGGCCGGCGCGGTGGACCCGGTCCACCAGCCAGCGATAATCGTCCGCGGTGGTAGTGCTGAAGTTCCAGTCGCAGAACTCGAAGTCCGGCGTGTCGCCGAGGAAGTTCCAGCTGACGATGCCGCTCGAATCGACGAAGTGGATCTCGAGGTTGGGCGAGGCGGCGATTTCGTCCAGGTCGAAGCCGGGCGCGGGGAAGCCACCGAGGGCATCGAGGCCACGGCCCTGCAGCAGCTCGGTCAGCGCGCGCTCGAGGGCGATCTCGAAACGCGGGTGGGCGCCGAAGCTGGCGAAGCAGCCTTGGTCGCCGGGGTGGAGCAGCGTCACGTTCATCACCGGGTATTCGCCGCCGAGCGAGGCATCCTTGACCAGGATGCCGAAGCCGGCCTCGCGCAAGGCGCGGATGCCCGCCGCAATGCGCGGATAGCGGGCGATGACCTGCTCCGGCACATCCGGCAGGCACAGGCCTTCGCTGATGATGCGGAACTTGACGTGGCGCTCGAAAATTTCCGACAGGGCCTGGGTGCGGGCCTCGTCCTGCGTATTGCCGGCCGACATGCCGTTGCTGACATAGAGGTTGCCGATGATATTAACCGGGAACCAGACGCTGGCGCCATCGCGGCTCCTCACGTAAGGCAGCGCGCAAATGCCGCGTTCGGCATCGCCGGAATTGAGATCCACCAGGGACTGGGCGTCGATCGTGCCTTCCGGGTTGTAGAGCTGGTGCAGCTCGGGGGTCAGCAGTTGCTCCGGCCATTCGCCGTTGGCGCCTGGCTGGAACCATTGCTCCCGCGGGTAATGGGCGAAGCCGCGCCTGGCGAACTGATCGCCGAGGTAGTAATGCGTCCAGAAGTAATTGCAGGAAAGGCGCTCGAAGAATTCGCCGAGAGCGCTCGCCAGCGCGGCCAGCCTGGAGGCGCCCTTGCCGTTGGTGAACAGCAGCGGACAATCCCGGTCGCGCACATGCACCGACCAGATGCCATCCACCGGATTCAGCCACGAGCGCTCCTCGACATGGAAGCCGAGCGCCGCAAGCTTGCCCTGCATGGTGGCGATGGACGATTCGAGGGAGGCATCCTTGCCGGCGATGTAGTGTTCTGTTTGCATGGAGGGTCCGTTTTGACGACGACCCGCATGATAATGGCAGTTCCCATCCGGACGACGACAGCGAAATGCACGAAATCAGGGCCGACCAATCGACCGAACTGCTGAAGGAACTGCACATCCTCACGCGCGACGGCAAGATGAACCAGGACAGCCGGCGCAAGCTCAAGCAGGTCAATCACCTTTGCCAGTTCATCGAGCCCCTGCTCGAAGAAGTCGGCGCTGGCGGTACGGCGATTCGGCTGGTCGATCACGGCGCCGGCAAGTCCTACCTGGGCTTCATCCTCTACGACCTGTTCTTCAAGGGGCGGGAGGCGGGATCGCATATCTACGGCATCGAAACCCGCGCCGAGCTGGTCGAGAAATCCCGCGAGCTGGCGGCACGACTGGGCTTCGCCGCCATGACCTTCCTCAACCTGTCGGTGGAGCAATCGATCGCCTCGGACCAATTGCCGGCGTCGGTCGACATCGTGACCGCGCTGCATGCCTGCAATACCGCCACCGACGATGCCATCCGCTTCGCGCTGGCCAAGCAGGCCCGCTTCATCGTTCTGGTTCCCTGCTGCCAGGCCGAGGTGGCGGCGGCGCTGCGCAGGAACAAGGGCAAGGTTCTCTCCAGTCCGCTCGCCGAAATCTGGCGCCACCCGCTGCACACTCGGGAATTCGGCAGCCATGTCACCAACGTGCTGCGCTGCCTGCAGCTCGAGGCCCACGGCTACCAGGTCAGCGTCACCGAGCTGGTCGGCTGGGAACATTCGATGAAGAACGAGCTGATCATCGCCCGCTACAAGGACCTGCCGCGCCGCCGTCCCGCCGAGCGCCTGAGCGAACTGCTGCAGTCTCTGGGACTTGAAGAACTGGGCGGGCGCTTCGCATGAAAACGATGACGCTGGACAAGATCCTGCAGTCGCAGGGCTTCGGCACGCGCAAGTGGTGCCGCCAGTTGATCGCCGACGGCGCGGTACGCGTCGGCGGCGAGCCGGTGACGCAATACGACCGAGCCTTCGAGCCCGAGGGCCTGGAATTCACCGTCCACGACGAACCCTGGACCTGTCGCGCCAAGGTCTACCTCGCCCTCAACAAGCCCGCCGGCTACGAATGCTCGCGCCGGCCGGGCCATCATCCCGCCGTGCTGACGCTGTTGCCGGAGCAGTTCGCGTGGCGCGACGTGCAGCCGGTCGGCCGCCTCGACCACGACACCACCGGACTGCTGCTGCTCTCCGACGACGGCGCCTTCATCCACGCGCAATCCTCGCCCAGGCGCCACGTGCCCAAGGTCTATGTGGCGACCACGCACGACCCGGTGACGCCCGCATTGCTGGCGCAACTGCGCGACGGCGTCCAGCTCCACGACGAACCCGCGCCACTGAAGGCGCAGGTACGGCAGCTGGATGCGCATCGCCTGGAGATCGTCCTCGAACAGGGCAAGTACCACCAGGTCAAGCGCATGCTGGCCGCCGCCGGCAATCACTGCGATGCCCTGTGCCGCGTCGCCATCGGCGGCATCACGCTCGACGCGCTCGGACTGGCGGAAGGGGCATGGTGCCATATCGAGCCGGCACTGCTGAAGTTCGACCCGGCGGATTAGCGGAGGCCGCCCAAAAGCAAACGGGCAGTCCCGCGAGGGACTGCCCGTTTGCTTGAAACGAAGCTGCGTCAGGCGACCATCACGCCACGAGCGGCACGATCAGCAGCGCGACGATGTTGATGATCTTGATCAGCGGGTTAACCGCAGGGCCGGCCGTGTCCTTGTAGGGGTCACCCACGGTGTCGCCGGTCACCGCCGCCTTGTGCGCGTCGGAACCCTTGCCGCCGAAGTTGCCTTCCTCGATGTACTTCTTCGCGTTGTCCCACGCGCCACCGCCGGTGGTCATGGAGATGGCGACGAAGAGACCGGTGACGATGGTACCCATCAGCACGCCGCCGAGGGCGCGAACGCCGGCACCGACGCCGTCGATCGGAGGCATCAGGAAGTTCATGGCGACGGCGACGACGATCGGCACCAGGACGGGCAGCAGCGACGGGATCATCATTTCCTTGATCGCGGCCTTGGTCAGCATGTCGACGCAGGTGCCGTATTCCGGCTTGGCCGTGCCTTCCATGATGCCCTTGATCTCGCGGAACTGGCGACGCACCTCGACCACGATGGAACCGGCGGCGCGACCGACAGCCTCCATGCCCATGGCGGCGAAGAGGTAGGGCACCATGCCGCCGACGAACAGGCCGATGATGACGGCCGGGTCGGCCAGGTCGAACAGGAACTTGACGCCCGGCTTAATGGCTTCGAGACCGTGGGTGAAGTCGGCGAACAGCACCAGCGCGGCCAGACCGGCGGAGCCGATGGCGTAGCCCTTGGTCACCGCCTTGGTGGTGTTGCCGACGGCGTCGAGCGGGTCGGTGACGTCACGGATTTCCTTCGGCAGCTCGGCCATCTCGGCGATACCACCGGCGTTGTCGGTGATCGGGCCGTAGGCGTCGAGCGCGACGATGATGCCGGCCATCGACAGCATGGAGGTCGCGGCGATGGCGATGCCGTAGAGACCGCCGAGGACGTAGGACGCCCAGATGGCGGCGCACACCGACAGCACCGGCAGCGCGGTGGAGCGCATCGACACGCCGATACCGGCGATGACGTTGGTGCCGTGGCCGGTGGTCGAGGCCTGCGCGATGTGACGCACCGGGGCGTATTCCGTCGCCGTGTAGTACTCGGTGATCACCACCATCAGGCCGGTCAGCACCAGACCGATGACGGCCGCACCGTAGAGGCGCATATGGGCGCCGCCACTGATGCCCATGACGGCGTCGAGCGCGTGGTCGTCGATGAAGTTCGTCGTGATCGGGTAGAACGCGATCAGCGCCAGCACGCCGGCGGCGATCAGGCCCTTGTACAGCGCGGTCATGATCTTCTGGCCGGGCGAGTGCTTGACGAACAGCGTACCGATGATGGAGGCGATGATCGAGAAGCCGCCGAGCACCAGCGGATAGGTCACGGCCTGTTCGGCGTAGCCCTTGAGCATCAGCGCGCCGAGCAGCATGGTGGCGATGATGGTGACGGCGTAGGTCTCGAACAGGTCGGCGGCCATGCCGGCGCAGTCGCCGACGTTGTCGCCGACGTTGTCAGCGATCACCGCCGGGTTGCGCGGGTCGTCTTCGGGGATGCCGGCTTCGACCTTGCCCACCAGGTCGGCGCCGACGTCCGCGCCCTTGGTGAAGATGCCGCCGCCGAGACGGGCGAAGATGGAGATCAGCGAGGAGCCGAAGCCGAGGCCAACCAGGGGGTGCAGGATGTCGACCATGGGGACATTGCCCATGGTGGCCTTGAGGTAGGCATAGTATCCGGCGACGCCGAGGAGACCGAGGCCAACCACCAGCATGCCGGTGATGGCGCCGCCCTTGAAAGCGACGTTGAGGGCTTCATTGATGCCGTTGCGCGCCGCTTCGGCCGTGCGCACGTTGGCGCGGACCGAGACGTTCATGCCGACGAAGCCGGCCGCACCGGAGAGCAACGCGCCGATGACGAAACCAACGGCGGTGGACATGCTCAGGAACGCACCGATCAACACCGCCAAGACGGCACCGACCATGCCGATAGTGGTGTACTGGCGCTTCAGATACGCTTGGGCACCTTCCTGCACCGCGCCGGAAATCTGGCGCATGCGGTCGTTGCCGGTGGGCAAGCCCATGATCCACTGACTCATTATGAAGCCATAAGCGATCGCCACCAGCGCGCACGCCACGGCGAACATCAGTCCTGCTGACATAACTGCCTCCTCATTGTTTCACGCCGAAAATCCGGCCCATTCTCTCGTTGTTCGGGCTGTCCATTTTTTCTACTATCGGCGTATCGCCGGAGCCGACTTTTCCCCTCGACTCCAGGCGCACGCTCTGGTGCTTACAGATCGAACTTGCTGAGTTTCTTCGGCACCGCGACGTTCTTCAACGTCACGTACTGCGGCAGTCCGTCCTTGTAGGACGGATAGTCTTCGCCCTTCATCAGCGGCGCCAGGTACTGGCGGCACTTCTCGGTGATACCGAAGCCGTCGGCCGTGATGAAGTTCTTGGGCATCATCTTCTCGACGTTGGCGACCTTGGACAGCGGCGCCATGCCGACCTTCCACTTGTAGGGCGCGTTGGAAACGCGCTCGACGGTCGGCATCACCGAGTTGTGGCCCTTGAGGGCGAATTCGACGGCGGCCTTGCCCATGGCGTAAGCCTGATCCACGTCGCTCTTGGAAGCGATGTGGCGCGCGGCACGTTGCAGGTAATCGGCGACGCCCCAGTGGAACTTGTAACCGAGGGCATCCTTGACCATGTTGGCGACCACCGGCGCGGCACCGCCCAGTTGAGCGTGGCCGAAAGCGTCGCGGGTACCCTGCTCGGCGAGGAACTTGCCGTCCGGGTAGTGGCAGCCTTCAGACACGACCACGGTGCAGTAGCCGAACTTCTTCACCAGGCCATTGACCTTGGCGAGGAATTTCTTCTGGTCGAACAGCACCTCGGGGAACAGCACCACGATGGGCAGTTCGCAGTCCTTGGTCGAGGCCATGGCGCCGGCGGCGGCGATCCAGCCGGCGTGGCGACCCATCACCTCGAGCACGAAGACCTTGGTCGAGGTCGCGCACATCGAACGCACGTCGAAGGTCGCTTCGAGCGTCGATACCGCGATGTACTTGGCCACCGAACCGAAGCCCGGGCAGTTGTCGGTGATCGGCAGGTCGTTGTCGACCGTCTTCGGCACGTGGATGGCCTGCACCGGGTAGCCCAGGGTCTCGGACAGCTGCGACACCTTGTAGCAGGTGTCGGCCGAGTCGCCGCCGCCGTTGTAGAAGAAGTAGCCGATGTTGTGGGCCTTGAACACCTCGATCAGGCGCTCGTACTCGCGCTTGTTGGCTTCGAGGCTCTTCAGCTTGAAGCGGCAGGAGCCGAAGGCACCCGACGGCGTGGTGCGCAGGCCGGCGACGGCCTTGGTGGATTCCTTGCTGGTGTCGATCAGATCTTCGGTCAGCGCGCCGATGATGCCGTTGCGGCCGGCGTAGACCTTGCCGATCTTGTCCTTGTGCTTGCGCGCTGTCTCGATCACGCCACAGGCCGAGGCGTTGATCACGGCGGTGACGCCGCCCGATTGCGCGTAGAACGCGTTCATTTTCTTGGCTGCCATTCGTGCAGTCTCTCCCTGTTTACTTCAGCGCGTCGAAGGCGCGGTCGCGAATCGCATCGACCTTGCCCATGCCATCGATCTTGCGGTACTTGGGCGCACCGGCGGCCCCGCTCTCGGCCCACTTGCCGTAATAGCCGACCAGCGCCTTGGTCTGCTGGTGATAGACCTCGAGGCGCTTGAGCACGGTTTCTTCCGCATCGTCGGCACGCTGGATCAGGTCTTCGCCGGTCTCGTCGTCCTTGCCTTCGACTTTCGGCGGATTGAACTTGACGTGGTAGGTGCGGCCCGAGGCCACATGGACGCGACGGCCGCTCATGCGGGTCACGATCTCGCTGTCCGGCACGTCGATCTCGAGCACGAAGTCGATCGCCACGCCGGCGTCCTTCATCGCTTCCGCCTGCGGGATGGTGCGGGGGAAGCCGTCGAACATGTAGCCGTTCTTGCAGTCGGCTTCCTTGAGTCGATCCTTGACCAGGCCGATGATGATGTCGTCTCGGACCAAGCCGCCCGCATCCATGATCTTCTTGGCTTCGATGCCCAGCGGTGTGCCGGCCTTGACCGCGGCGCGCAGCATGTCGCCGGTCGAGATCTGGGGAACGCCGAATTTTTCCTTGATGAAATTGGCCTGGGTGCCTTTGCCGGCGCCGGGGGGGCCCAACAGAATCAAACGCATGAAGATCTCCTTTGGTATGTCATGGTGTCGAGCTGGATTTATCGGTTTTCACTAATATTGACACTATTGATTGTACGGCTTGTTCGATTTTATCTATCGCCTGATAGCCGGCCTGATTAGTGCAGTGCAGCAAACGCCGCTCTCACGCGTTCCAGATCCTCGGCCGTATCGACCCCCGGCGCCGGAGCATAAACGCAATCAATGACGCGAATGTGAAAGCCGTGCCACATCGCGCGCAGTTGCTCGAGCGACTCGAACCGCTCGAGCGGAGCCGGCGCCAGTTGGCCGTAGCGGCGCAGGAACGAGACGCGATAGGCATACAGGCCGATATGGCGGCGCGCGCCCAACCCACCGGGCAAGGTCGCGCGGTCGCTCGCGAAAGCATCGCGCGGCCAGGGAATCGGTGCCCGCGAAAAATAGAGCGCGCGGCCGGCAACGTCCGTGACCACCTTGACCGTGTTGGAATTCATGAATTCGCCGGCATCGGCGATGGCGTGCGCCGCTGTCGCGATCGCGGCCTGCGGATCGGCCGCCAGCGCCTGCGCCACGCCAGCGACCAGCGCCGGATCGAGCAGCGGCTCGTCGCCCTGGACATTCACCACGATATCGTCGTCGAGCCAGCCGAAAGCTTCGGCCACCTCGGCGATGCGATCCGTACCGCTGGCATGATCGGCCCGGGTCATCGCGACGCGATGGCCGTGGGCGACGACCGCATCGGCCACGCGCTGGTCGTCGGTGGCGACCCAGACTTCGCAGGCGCCGCTCTTCAACGCGGCCTCGACCACGCGCACCACCATGGGCTTGCCGCCGATGTCCGCCAGCGGCTTGCCCGGCAGGCGCGTCGACGCGTAGCGGGCGGGAATGACGACGCGGAAGGCTGTCAACGGGCGGTCACTCTTCGGTGGCCGCGAGTTGCCGCGCCTCTTCCTCGAGCATGATCGGAATGTCGTCCTTGATGGCGTAGGCGAGACGGCAGGGCTTGCAGACCAGTTCCGCCTTGTCCTTGCGATAGTCGAGGGGCCCCTTGCAGACCGGGCAGACGAGGATTTCAAGCAGGCGGGCGTCCATCGATTCTCTCCACGACAAATTGTGCAAGGTCCGGCTCAAGGCGGGCAGCGACCGGCAACACCCAGACGGGCAACGCCAGATCCGGTGGAAATTTTACTGCATCCTTCTCGGTCGTCACGATCGCATCGCCCTCGCGCGGAAAATCGGCGCCGGCGTAACGGTGATGATCGGGAAATGCATGCGTTTCGCATGACAGGCCGAGCTCCTCGAGGTGCGCGAAGAAGCGCGCCGGATCGCCGATGCCGGCCAGCGCATGCAGCCGCTTGCCGGCCAGTTCGGCGGCAGTGCAGGATTGCGCCCGACCGTCGAGGCGGTGGAAGCGCGCACCTTCGAGGTCCATGCGAAACACCGCCACGCCATGCGCAACCGCGGAGCAGCAGCCGTTGAGGACCAGCGCGTCGGCCTCGCGCAGCCGCGACACCGGCTCCCGCAGCGGTCCCGCCGGCAGCGGCCAGCCGTTCATGACACCGCGAGCATCGCAGACCACGAGTTCGATGTCGCGCGCGAGCCGGTAGTGCTGCAGACCGTCATCGGCGACGATCACGTCGCACTCCGGATGCGCCGCAAGCAGCGCAACGGCGGCGGCGACGCGGTCGCGGCCTACGACCACGGGGCAGCCGGCGCGACGATGGATCAGCAGGGGTTCGTCGCCGACTTCGGCCGCCGTGGCGCCAGCGCCGACTTCTCGCACGGCATCATCGTCGCGTCCATGACCCCGACTGACGACCCCCGGATGACGGCCTGCCGCCTGCAGCGCGCGCGCGAGCCAGATGGTCAGCGGCGTCTTGCCGGCGCCGCCGGCGGTGATGTTGCCGACTACGACCACGGGCACGGGCAGCGTCGTGGACTTCAGGAGACCGGCACGATAGAGCCGGCGTCGCACAGCGACGATCGCGAAGAACAGCAGGCCCACGGGCAACAGCAGCCATGCCAGCGGGCCGCGGCTACGCCAAGCGTCGGTCAGCACTGCGACAGACATGACGCCGGGGCGCGAGCCAGCCTATTTCTTCTGCGCCTGCTGGGTGGCAAAGGAGATGTGCGAGAGGCCGCCGAGCTGCGCCGCCTGCATCACGTCGATCACGCTCTGGTGCGTCGCCTTGGCATCGGCATTGATGATGACCACCGGCTCGCGCGCATCGCCTGCCGCGCGACGCAGCGCCGCGCTGATGCTGCCGACATCGCGCCCGCTCACCGGCGCCTTGTTGACCAGCACGTCGCCCGTGGCCGTGACGACGACATTGACCTCGTTGGGTTGTTCCTGTGCCTGCTGCGTATCGGCGGTGGGCAGATTGATCTCGAGGCCGGCGAACTTGGAATACGTCGTGGTGATCATGAGGAAGATCAGGATCACCAGCAGCACATCGATCATCGGGATCAGGTTGATCTCCGGCTCCTCGCGAGCACGGCCGCGCTGGAAATTCACGCCCGGTCTCCCTGCGCGAGCTCGACCAGCTTGATCGCCTGCTGCTCCATCTCGACGATGAAGCCGTCGACCCTCGCCCGGAAGTGGCGGTAGAAAATCATCGCCGGAATCGCGATCAGCAAACCGAAGCCGGTGTTGTAGAGAGCGACGGAGATGCCGTGGGCCAGCGCCTGCGGATTGTTGCCGGCTCCCGTCGCCGAACCGAAAATCTCGATCATGCCGACGACGGTGCCGAACAGCCCCATCAGCGGGCTGATCGAGGCGATGGTGCCGAGGCTGGTGAGGAAGCGCTCTAGATCGTGGGCCACACCGCGCCCGGCCTCCTCGATGGACTCCTTCATGATCTCGCGCGACCCCCTGGCGTTGCGCAGTCCGGCGGCGAAGACTCGCCCCAGCGGCGAATGCGTCTCGAGGCGACGAAAGGCCTCTTCACCCATGCTGCCGCGCTTTAGTTCGGTGGCGACCGTCTGCAGCAATCCGTCGGGCACCACCTTGGAGGGGCGCAGCGCGGCGGTACGCTCGATGATGAGGGCCACCGCGATCACGGACGCGACGAGCAGGAACCAGATGGGCCAACCGGCGGCCTGGATGATTGAAAACACGGCAACTCCTTGAGCATTGAAGGCGAGGTCTGGCCGGCACTTTAGTCCGTGCCAGCCACTTCGGCAAGCGCGAGAAGAGCCGGATAAGAACGCCTCTTCCCCGCGGAATCCCGCGCGGCATGCAAGGGCGAGTTATTCACAAAAACTGTGGAAAAGTCTGTGAGTCGTTCGTGAAAAACCTCGCGCAGTCGATGCAACTGCGCACCCGGAGAACAATTCGATCAAAGCGCAGACATATCAGCGAACGCTGAATTTCCATTTTCTGATGGGCGAGTCGACCGCACTTATAATCGTGCGCCATGCCGTCCGAAGTGATAACCGTCAGCGAGCTCAACCGTCGCGTGCGCGCCAGCATCGAGCGGGCCCTGCCGCTGAGCTGGATCGCCGGCGAGGTCTCCAACCTGACCCGCGCGGCCTCCGGCCACGTCTATTTCACCCTCAAGGATGCGAACGCCCAGGTGCGCTGCGTGATGTTCCGTTCGCGCGCCCAGCTGGTGCCATGGCGGCTCGAGAACGGCCAGCAGGTCGAGGCCAGCGCCCTGGCCAGCCTCTACGAGCCGCGCGGCGACTTCCAACTCAACGTCGAGGCGCTGCGCCGCGCCGGCCTCGGCAACCTCTACGAGGCCTTCCTGCGTCTACGCGACAAGCTGGCCAGCGAAGGCTTGTTCGACGACGACAGGAAGCGCGAATTGCCGCGCTACCCGCGGCGCATCGGCATCGTCACATCGACGCAGGCGGCTGCCCTGCGCGACGTCGTCGCCGCCTTCGCCCGCCGCGCCCCGCATGTCGAGCTCATCGTCTACCCGACACTGGTGCAGGGCACGGAGGCCCCAGCCGCCATCGTCGCCGCGCTGGAAGCCGCGACACGGCGGCGGGAATGCGAGCTGCTGCTGGTCGTTCGTGGCGGCGGCAGCCTCGAGGATCTCTGGGCCTTCAACGACGAGGCCGTCGCGCGTGCGATCGCCGTGTCGCCAGCGCCGACTATTTCCGGTGTCGGCCACGAGACCGACACCACCATCGCCGACTACGTCGCCGACCGCCGCGCCGCAACGCCCACGGCGGCCGCCGAACTCGCCAGCGCCGGCTGGTTCGCCGCCGCGGGGGAACTCGCCGCACTGGCCAGCGCGCTGAGCGACACCATGGAGGACCGCATCGAGGCGCTGATGCAGCGCCTCGACCTGATCCGCCATCGCCTGGTCCATCCGGCGCAGCGACTGGCTACGCTCGGTCAGCGCCTCGACCATCTCGCCGCGCGACTCTCCGCCGCCGGGCGCACCGGCAGCCACCGTCGAAGCAGCCGCCTGCAGGGTCTGCAATTGCGCCTGCGCCCGCCGCCGCTGGCCGAGCAACGGCGGCGACTCGAGCATCTGGGCAATCGCCTCGGCCGCGCCTTCGCCGCTGCACATGCGCTGCGCTCGACACAACTGGCCCGCCTGAATTCCGCCCTGGCCGCGCTCAACCCGCAGGCGACACTGGCGCGCGGCTTCGCCATCGTCCGCGACGAGGCGGGCGCCATCGTCCGCGACGCCGCCCGACTCGCACCCGCTGCCGGCATCAGGCTGCAGTTCGAGACCGGTTCAGCCGCAGCTATTGTCACAAAGACATTTCCCGACTAAAATGGTCGGGCATTCAAAATCAAACCAACCCAAGAACGGAGAACCCACATGGAACATACCCTGCCCGCCCTGCCCTACGCCATGGACGCCCTGGCGCCGCACATGTCGAAGGAAACCTTCGAGTACCACTACGCCAAGCACCATCAGGCCTACGTCACCAACCTCAACAACCTGATCAAGGGCACCGAGTACGAAGCCCTCGACCTCGAAGCCATCGTCAAGAAGGCCCCGGCCGGCGGCGTCTACAACAACGCCGCCCAGGTGTGGAACCACACCTTCTTCTGGAACTGCATGAAACCGAACGGCGGCGGCGCCCCGACCGGCGCGCTGGCCGACGCCATCAACAAGAAGTGGGGCTCGCTCGACGAGTTCAAGAAGGCCTTCCAGACCTCCGCCGTCGGCAACTTCGGCTCGGGCTGGACCTGGCTGGTGAAGAAGGCCGACGGCTCGGTCGACATCGTCAACATGGGCGCCGCCGGCACCCCGCTGACCACCGGCGATAAGGCGCTGCTCTGCGTCGATGTGTGGGAGCACGCCTACTACATCGACTACCGCAACCTGCGTCCCAAATTCGTCGAGACCTTCCTCGGCAATCTGGTGAACTGGGACTTCGCCGCGAAGAACTTCGCCTGAGCGTAAGACATACCCGAAAAGCCCGGTCGCAAGCCGGGCTTTTTTTCGCCCGCAAAAAGGCGGCGGCTGACGGATGCGGATATCCTGCGCCGGTCGGCCATGACGGAAGCCTGCCCTCGATGTTCGAACAACCCTACCTGCTGATCGTCGTCAGTTCGCTCGCCATCGGCCTCGTCGCCGGCTTCGTCATGCACCGTTCCGACTTCTGCGTGACCGCCTCGTTCCGCGACATGTTCCTGTTCCGCGACTTCTTCCTGATGCGGCAGATGGTGCTGCTGATCGCCGTCAGCATGGTGCTGTTCGAGTTCGGGCGACTCGTCGGCATCATCACGATTCACCCCTTTCCCTTGCTCGGCGCGCCGACCCTGGTCAATGCCATCGGCGGCTTCGTCTTCGGCATCGGCATGGTGCTCGCCGGCGGCTGCGTCTGCGGCAGCCTGTTCAAGTTCGGCGCCGGCAGCGCGGCGAGCCTGCTCGCGGTCGGCGGCATGATCGCCGGCTCGACCTTCTACGCCGAGATCCATCCGCAATGGGCGGCCTTCGCCAAAGCCACGGTGCTGGTCGACAAGAGGGTCACCCTGGCGCAATGGCTCGAACTGCCACCGACCATACTGCTGCTGCCGCTCGCCACTGCTCTCGGCTTCTGGCTGTGGCGCGAGTTTCGCGCCGGCCGCATGGTCCGCCCCGCCTTCGCCGCCAGCCATCTCGCGCCGTGGCGCGCCGCGGTGGTCCTGGCGCTGCTCGGCTTCGCCTCCTATGTGCTGGTCGGCATGCCGCTGGGCATCACCACCACGTACTCCAAGCTCGGCCTGGCGATCGAATCGCTGTTCGCCCCCGAGCATGTCGGAAGCCTCGCCTACGCTTCGACAATGCCGCTCAACTACACACCGCCCTTTACCGACCGCACCATCAGCGGCGGACCCGGCCCGCAACTCGACGCGATCGCCGCCCTCCAGTACCCGCTGATCCTCGGCATCGTCGGCGGCGCGCTGTTCTCGGCGCTGCACTTGGGCGAGTTCCGCCTGCAGTGGCGGCTGCCGCCACGCCAGTTCGCCTCGGCACTGGCCGGGGGCATCCTGCTTGGACTGGCGGCGCGCATGGCGCCCGCGTGCAACGTCTGGCACCTCTGGGGCGGCGTGCCCATCCTCGCCATGCAGAGCCTGCTCTTCGTCGCGGGTCTCGTCCCCGGCACCTGGGTCGGCGCTCGCCTGCTGACGCGCTTCGTGGTACGGTAATGCCCATGGCACAGACCATCGACCTCGACATCCGCGGCCAGATCTGCCCCTCCTGCCTGCTGCTCACCCTCAAGGAACTGAACCGCCACGCCGCGGCAATCCGCGGCGGCGGCACGGAAATCGTCGTCACCACCGACGACCGTCAGGCGACGGCGACCATTCCGTCGACCGCCGACCGGATGGGCTTCAGGACCGAGGTCAGCCGACTCGACGGCGGCTACCGCATTCGCATTTTCGGCACCGGCTAGGGGGAGCCGCGGCTAACGGTGTCCACGGCCCTCACGCAACAGGAAGCACTGCGCTACATCCGCGCCAAGATCGACCAGCTTCTCGGCGTCATGGGTACGCTGCCGCTGCGCCCCGAGGAGCTCGACGATGCGACCTTGCTCGAGATCGATCCCATCGGCATCATTGCCGATTCCTTCCACCAGGTCATCGCCCACCTCAACGAGACCAACCACAGGCTTTCGCTCGCCACCGGCGAAATCCGTACCATCCTCGACACCCTCGGTGCCGCGGTGGTAGTCCTCGACTCGAACGACCGCGTCGAGGACTGCAACCGCATCGCGATCGAATGGTTCTTCGGCGGCGCCGCCCGCGAGACGATCATCGGGCAGGCGGCGAACGATGTTTGCGCCTGTGCCGATGCCATCGCCGACATCCGCCAAATCGCGGACCGGAGCAGCCACAACGCCAACCTGCATGGTCGCGATGTCCAGATCGTTGCCTCGAAGATCTTCGACGAGAACGGTCGGCAGGCAAAAACGGTGATGCTGTTCACCGACATCACGGTGCAGAAGGAGACCGAGCGCAGCCTCAGGCTCTACTCCAAGATATTCAGACAGGTCGGCGAGGGCATCCTCATCACCGATGCCGAGACGCGCATCGTCGAAGTCAATGCCGCCGTCTCGGACATTCTCGGCTATAGCCGGGAGGAACTCATCGGCGCGATGCCGAGCAGCCTCAAGTCGGGCCTGCACGATCAGTCCTTCTTTGCGGAGTTGTGGCGGCAGCTGAATACGCACGGTCGATGGCGGGGCGAGATATTCGATCGCACCCGCGACGGTCGCGTCATCCCCCTGCTGCAGACGATCAGCGCGGTACGCGATGGCGATGGCCGCATCAGCCATTACATCGCCGTCATGGCGGACATCTCCACCATCAAGGAAAGGCAGGCGCGGCTGGATTTCCTCGCCCACCACGACGTCCTAACCGAGCTGCCGAACCGCCTGCTGTTCGGTGACCGGCTGGATCACGCGATCGACCGGGTCCGTCGCGACGGTGACGCGCTCGCGCTGTTGTTCATCGACCTCGACCGCTTCAAGAACATCAACGACACGCTCGGCCACCACGTCGGTGACCAGTTGCTGATCCAGGCATCGAAACGGCTGAAAGGACTGGTGCGGCGCGCCGACACGGTCGCCCGCCTCGGCGGCGACGAGTTCGTCGTGCTGATGGAAAATGGCGCCAGCCGCGATGCCGCCGACAGCCTCGCCAGCAAGATCATCGCTGCGTTCAAGCAGCCGTTCCTCGTTGGCGGCAACGATGTCCACATTGGCTGCAGCATCGGTATCGCCATCCATCCCGCGGACGGCACCGATGCCATCACGCTGCTCGCAAACGCCGACGCCGCGATGTACCGCGCCAAGGACGTGGGACGCGACAGCCGCTAACTAGCTAGCGCGGTGCGGGGGCGCGGTCGATGCCGCCGAGTGCCGTTCCCGGCCCGAGGTTGCGGCTCCTGAACCAGCCGCTATTCATTTCAAGGGCAAAGCGCGCAGGCCGCAAGGCGCAGTGGTTGTCCTCGGAATGCGGCTGCATGTCCGCGACATTGATGATGCGTCCGCCGTCATCGAGAAATGCGACGGAGAGCGGGATGTAGGTGTTCTTCATCCACATGCAATGGGTGCGCGCCTCGTCGAAGACGAACAGCATGCCGCGCTGCGGCGGCATGGTGCGGCGATGCATCAGGCCGGTCATGCGCGTCTCCTGCGTATAGGCGACTTCGGCCTCGACGCGATGGATGCCGGCAGTCAGCTCTATCAGCGGCAGCGCCTCGGCGCGGACACCAGCGGCCACGGCCAGTCCGAGCAGAAGCGGAGCAAGGAATCCCAGAAAGGACATGCGAACCCCCGCAAGAAAAAAGGCGTTCCCGCGGGAACGCCTTTCGTGATGGTTGGCGGAGTGGACGGGACTCGAACCCGCGACCCCCGGCGTGACAGGCCGGTATTCTAACCAACTGAACTACCACTCCGCACTCTTGAAACTTGGCGTCCCCACGGGGATTCGAACCCCGGTTCATACCGTGAAAGGGTATTGTCCTAGGCCTCTAGACGATAGGGACAAAATCTTTGGTGGAGGTACGCGGGATCGAACCGCGGACCTCTTGCATGCCATGCAAGCGCTCTCCCAGCTGAGCTATACCCCCACAAGAGAGCGCGCATTATACGGAGGCCCCGCCAGGCTGTAAAGCGATTTGCCAGACTTTTTTAGAGCACCTTGCCGGGGTTCATCAGGCCGCGCGGATCGAGCGCCTGCTTGATGGCGCGCATCATTTCCATCTCGGTCGCGCTCTTGTAGCGCAGGATTTCCGTGCGCTTGAGCTGACCAAGCCCGTGCTCGGCAGAGATCGAGCCGCCGAGTTCATGCACCAGGTCATGCACCAGCCGATTGACGGCATCGGTCTGTGCGATGAAGGCGACGTTGTCCTGTGCCGCCGGCTTCGACTGGTTGTAATGGAGGTTGCCGTCGCCGACATGGCCGAAGCAGACGATGCGCACGTGGGGGAAGGCGGCTTCGAGCGCCGCGTCGGCGCGCGCGATGAACTCGGCGATGCGCGACACCGGCAGGGAGATGTCGTGCTTGATCGAGACGCCCTCGATCTTCTGCGCTTCGGAGATGTTCTCGCGCAGCGCCCACAGCGCCCTCACCTGCGCATCGCTCTGCGCGACCACCGCGTCGCTCACTGCGCCGTCCTCCATCGCGGCCGCCAACACGACTTCGAGCGGCGCCGCCAGATCGAAGTCCATGGTGTCGGAGAGTTCGATCAGCACCTGCCAAGGCGGCCGGCCGGCCAGCGGATCGCGACTGCCCGGAACGTTCTTGAGCACCAGATCGAGCGCGGGGCGGGCCACCAGTTCGAAGGCGGTGACGCGGCCGCCGATGTGTTCGCGCAATCGCGTCAGCAGCGCCACGGCGGCGGCGGGATCGGCCACCGCCGCCCAGGCCGTCGCCGTCTGACGCGGCCGCGAGAAGAGCTTGAGCACCGCCGCGGTGATCAGGCCCAGCGTGCCTTCGGCGCCGATGAACAGGTGCTTCATGTCGTAGCCGGTGTTGTCCTTGCGCAGGCCGCGCAAGCCATCCCAGACCTGGCCGTCGGGCAGCACCACCTCGAGGCCGAGGCACAGTTCGCGCGCATTGCCGTAGCGCAGAACCTGCACGCCGCCGGCATTGGTGGACAGATTGCCGCCAATGGTCGCAGTGCCCTCGGCGGCCAGCGACAGCGGGAACAGGCGGCCGGCGCTTGCTGCCGCTTCGTGCACCGCCGCCAGGGTGCAGCCGGCCTCGACGGTCAGGGTGTTGTTGGCGCTGTCGATGGCACGGATGCGGTTGAGGCGGACCAGGCTCACCACCACCTCGCCCTGCGTCGGCGTCGCGCCGCCGCACAGCCCCGTGTTGCCGCCCTGCGGCACGACGGCGACGCCCGCAGCGGCACAGGCTTTGACCACCGCCGCCACTTCGGCCGTGCTGCCCGGACGCACGACGCACAGCGCGCTGCCGACGTAGCGGCCGCGCCAGTCCGTGCAGTAAGGCGCCGTATCGGCCGCAGCGCTCAGGACATGCGGCGCGCCGACGATGGCGGCGAGGGCTTCAGGCAGAGAGGGCATATTCGATCGCGGGCATCATGCGGGCAACGGTCGCGCGGCCTTCGGCGATGGCCTCGGCCGCGCGATGGTAGTCCATCAGGGCGAGCTGTGCCAGGCGCGGCGCCAGCAGGACGTCGGCCGGTTCCCCCGCCAGGCGGCTGCGGGCGATGCGCGTCTGCATGATGTGAATGCTGGTGGCGAGGACACTGCCGAGCGGCGGCAGGTCGCCCTGGCGCCCGAGGCCGAGGGTGGTCAGCAGTCGCTGCGTCCACCCCGCGGCACTTCCCTGCTCGCGCCCGCCGCTCGCCGTGCGCAACGCCTTGCCGACCATGTCCGAGCCGAGGTCGACGGCGATCACCACGTCGGCGCCGAGCGCCCGCGCCAGCGATACCGGCACCGGATTCACCAAGCCGCCGTCGACCAGCAGGCGGCCATCACGCGCCACCGGCGCGAACAGGCCGGGCAGCGCAATCGAGGCGCGCACGGCGGCGGCGACGGATCCCTCGCGCAGCCAGATCTCGCGCCCGGACTCGAGGTCGGTGGCGACGCAGGCGAAGGGCAGCGGCAGGGCCTGCAGGTCGACATCGACGAAGTGGCTTTCGAAGAAGGCCATCAGCTTCTCGCCCTTGATCAGGCCGCCGTTGAGGCCGACGTCCATGAGACCGAGGACGTCCTGCCAGCTCAAGGTCGTGACCCAGTTTTCCAGCTTGTCGAGGTCGCCGTCGGCATAGGCCGCGCCGACGAAGGCGCCGATGGAACAGCCGCAGACGATGTCGGGGCGGATGCCCGCTTCCTCCAGCGCACGGATGATGCCGATGTGGGCCCAGCCGCGCGCCGAGCCGCTGCCGAGCACCAGGCCCAGCCTGGGTTTCATGCCGGGGTCGGGTTGAGTGCGGCGTACAGGTCGTGCACGTCGCAATCGGTGACAGTCACCTCGGCGAATTCGCCGATTTCCAGGTCCTCGCCGTCCGTGATGTAGACGAGGCCGTCGATTTCCGGCGCGTCGCCCATGGACCGCGCGACGGCGCCGTCTTCTTCGATGTCATCGACGATCACCGTGATGCGCCGGCCGATTTTCGCCTCGAGCCGGCGCGTGCTGATGTCTTCCTGGTGCTGCATCAGGCGCATGCGCCGTTCCTCGCGCACGGCCTCGGGCAAGGCACCGGGCAGGTCGTTGGCGCTGGCGCCCTCGACCGGCGAATAGGCAAAGCAGCCGACGCGATCGAGTTCGGCCTCATCGAGAAAGTCCAGCAGCTCGTTGAACTCGGCCTCGGTCTCGCCCGGGAAACCCGCGATGAAGGTGGAGCGGATGGTGAGGTCGGGCACGGCACGGCGCCAGGCTTTGATGCGGTCGAGAACGCGCTCGACGTCGCCCGGCCGCTTCATCAGTTTGAGGATGCGCGGGCTGGCGTGCTGGAAGGGCACGTCGAGGTAGGGAAGGATCCTGCCCTCGGCCATCAGCGGCATCAGGTCGTCGACGCTGGGGTAGGGATAGACATAGTGCAGCCGCACCCACAGGCCGAGTTCGCCCAGTGCCTTGCACAGGTCGTAGAGCTTGGTCTTCACGGGCTTGCCGCCGTGGAAGCCGGTGCGGTACTTGACGTCGACGCCGTAGGCGCTGGTGTCCTGCGAGATCACGAGCACTTCCTTCACGCCCGCCTTTGCCAATATCTCGGCCTCGCGCAGCACCTCGCCGATCGGGCGCGACACCAGGTCGCCGCGCAGCGCGGGGATGATGCAGAAGGTGCAGCGGTGGTTGCACCCCTCGGAAATCTTCAGGTAGGCATAGTGCGCCGGGGTGAGGCGGATGCCCTCGGGCGGCACCAGGTCAACGAAGGGATCGTGCAGCGGCGACAGATGCGCATGCACCGCCTCCATCACCTCCTGCGTCGCGTGCGGGCCGGTGACGGCGAGAACCTTGGGATGCGTGGTGCGGACGATGTCGCCCTTGGCGCCGAGGCAGCCGGTGACGATGACCTTGCCGTTCTCGGCGAGCGCCTCGCCGATGGCGTCGAGCGATTCCTCGACCGCCGCGTCGATGAAACCGCAGGTGTTGATGACGACCAGATCGGCACCGGCGTAGCTGCCGGAGATGTCATAGCCCTCGGCGCGCAGGCGCGTCAGGATCTGCTCGGAATCGGCGCTGGCCTTGGGGCAGCCGAGGGAAACGAAGCCGACCGATGGCGGCTTTTTCTTCCGCGCCACCGGCTATTTCTTGTCGCCCGCCTTCTCGGCGGTCTTGTCGGGCGGGAAGCCGGGGAATGGGAAACCGCCCATAAGCTTGCGGGTCTGCTCCTGCATGTTTTCCTGCATCTGCTGGAACACCTTGGCGCTCTGCTCGACGTAGGTTCCCATCACGCCCTGCATGGCCGGCCCCTGGAAGTTGAGGAATTGCGTCCACACCTCCTGGTTCTTGCCGGTGTTGTCGCCGTAGAGGGCCTTGGCCTGGTCCTGCAGCTTGTGCTGGATGTCGGTGAAGGCCCTGAGGTTGTTCTCGAGGTACTTGCCCATCATGCCCTGCATGGCATTGCCGTAGAAACGGATCATCTGGGCGAGGATGTCGGAGGTGAACATCGGCGCGCCCGCGCTCTCCTCCTCGAGGATGATTTGCAGCAGGATGCTGCGCGTCAGATCCTCTCCACTCTTGGCGTCGAGGACCTGGAACTCCTCGTGGTGCAGCACGAGTTCCTTGACGTCGGCGAGCGTGATGTAGGTGCTGGTCCGCGTGTCGTAAAGACGGCGGTTCGGATATTTCTTGATGAGACGAAGTTGCTCGGCCATGGCTGCCTCCCTTCTGCCGTCATTGCGGCAGTGCATCAATTATAAAACAAAACCCCCGCCGTAGCGGGGGCTTGCCCTGGAAGCGCCGCGGAGGACTTACTGCAGGTAGAGGCCGCCGTTGATGTTGAGCGTCGCGCCGGTCATGTAGCCGGCGAGATCGGAGGCCAGGTAGGAGCACAGTGCGCCCATCTCTTCCGGCTTGGCCAGGCGCTTCATCGGGATGGTGTCGACGATGCTCTTGAGGATGTCCTCGCGGATCGCCATCACCATCTTGGTGGCGACGTAGCCGGGGGCGATGGCATTGACCGTCACGCCCTTGGTGGCGAGTTCCTGCGCCAGCGCCTTGGTGAAGCCGATGACGCCGGCCTTGGCGGCCGAATAGTTGCTTTGTCCGGCCTGGCCCTTGACGCCGTTGACCGAGGAGATGTTGATGATGCGGCCCCAGCCGCGCTCGGCCATCTTGGCGGAAACCTGCTTGGTCATGTTGAACAGACTGGTGAGGTTGGTGGAGATCACCGCATCCCACTGGTCCTTGTCCATCTTGGCGAACATGCGGTCGCGGGTGATGCCGGCGTTATTGACCAGGATGTCGATGGGGCCGGCATTGGCCTCGGCCTCGGCCGCCATCTTCTGGCAGTCCTCGAGCGAGGAGACGTCGCCGGCGACGCAGACCAAGCCCTTGAAGCCGGCGGCTTCCATTTCCTTCAGCCACTCGTCCTTGTTGTCGAACTGCGGGTGGTAGGCGGCGACGACCTTGTAGCCATCCTTGGCGTAGGCCTGGCAGATGGCGGTGCCAAGACCGCCCATGGCACCGGTGACGAAAGCGACGCGTTGAGTCATTTTGTACTCCCTCTTAACGTTGAGAAGCGAAATGCGACCCGCTCAATACATGTGCTGGCCGCCGTTGATCGAAATGTTGGCGCCGGTGACGAAGGCCGCCTCCTCCGAGGCGAGATAGGCCACCAGTCCCGCCACCTCCTCGGGCTTGCCCAGCCGCGACATCGGGATCAGCGGCAGGATCTTGCCCTCGAGCACGTCCTGCGGAATCGCCATCACCATGCGCGTGCCGATGTAGCCCGGCGAGATGGTGTTGACGGTGACGCCCTTCTTGGCGACCTCGAGCGCGAGCGCCTTGGTGAAGCCATGCATGCCGGCCTTGGCCGCCGAGTAGTTGGTCTGGCCGAAGGCGCCCTTCTGGCCGTTGACCGAGGAGATGTTGATGACGCGGCCCCAGGCGCGCTCGACCATGCCATCCATCACCTGCTTGGTCATGTTGAACACCGAGTCGAGGTTGGTGTGGATCACCGCATCCCAGTCGGACTTGGTCATCCTCTTGAACGTCATGTCGCGCGTGATGCCGGCGTTGTTCACCAGCACGTCGACCGGGCCGAGATCCTGGGTAATGTCGGCGACGCACTGCTTCGCGGAATCGAAGTCGGTGACGTCGCAGGGATAGGCCTTGAAGCCGTAGCCCATGTCGTTCATCTTGCGCAGCCAGTCCTGCGCCTTGTTGTTGCTGGGGCTGTAGGTGGTCACCACCTTGTCGCCGAGCGCCGCGAGCTTGATGCAGATCGCCTCGCCGAGCCCCCCCATGCCGCCCGTCACCAGTGCCACCCGTTGCGTCGCGCTCATCGTCTCTCTCCTCTCCGAGTGGGGATCAGTCGCGCTATTCTGCGCGTTCCTTGACGTAGCGGCCAGGCGCCGGCTCGCCCGCCTCGTAGGCGGCGCTGCCGAGCCGGCCGCGCGCGGGAATCTCGCCGTCGGCGAAGCCCTTGAGCCATTCGGCCCAGCGCGGCCACCAACTGCCCTTGGCCTCGGTGGCGGTGGCCAACCACTCGTCCGGGTTGGCGGTATCGCTGTCGTTGATCCAGTAGCTGCGCTTGTTCTTCGCCGCCGGATTGATGACGCCGGCGATGTGCCCGGAGGCACCGAGGACGAAGGTACTCTTGCCGCCGAGCAGGCCGCGGCCGAGATAGGAACTCTTCCACGGCACGATGTGATCCTCGCGCGTGGCGAGGATAAATGTCGGCATGTCGACGCGGCCGAGATCGACCTTGACGCGTCCCGCCTTTTCCGTGCCCATCTCCAGCTTGCCCGGCACGCGCAGGCTGTTCTCGAGGTAGAGGTTGCGCAGGTACCAGGCGAGGAAGGGGCCGGGCAGGTTGGTCGAGTCGGAGTTCCAGTAGAGCAGGTCGAAGGGCACCGGCTTGTTGCCCTTGAGGTAGTTGCCGACGACGTATTGCCAGATCAGGTCGTTGGCGCGCAGGCTGGAGAACACGGAAGAGAGCTCGCGGCCAGGCAGGATGCCGCCCTTGCCGATGGTCTGCTCGCGCGTGACCACCGCGGCCTCGTCGACGAAGTAGCCGATCTCGCCGGTGTCGGAAAAGTCGAGCAACGTGGTCAGCAGCGTCAACGATGCCGCCGGGTCCTCGCCGCGTGCCTTTGCCACCGCCAGCGCCGAGGTGATGATGGTGCCGCCGACGCAGAAGCCCAGCGCGTTCACCTGCTCGGTGCCGCAGATCTCGCGCGCGACATTGAAGGCGGTCAGCGGACCCTTGTCGATGTAGTCGTCCCAGGTCAGATATCCCTGCTCGGGCCGGACGTTGCGCCACGACACGAGGAACACCGTGTGGCCCTGCTCCACCGCATAGCGAATGAAGGAATTTTCGGGCTGGAGGTCGAGGATGTAGTACTTGTTGATGCAGGGCGGCACCATGACGAAGGGCCGTTTGGCCACCTTGTCGGACAGCGGTGCGTACTGGATCAGCTGCATCAGCTCGTTCTCGAACACCACCGCACCCGGCGTGATGGCGAGGTTGCGACCGACTTCGAACTGGGCCTCGTCGGTCATGGTGATGCGGCCCTTCTGCAGGTCGCCGATCAGGTTCTGGATGCCGCGGGTGATGCTCTCGCCCTTGGTCTCGAGCGCGGTCTTGACGAACTCGGGGTTGGTGGCGACGAAGTTGCTCGGCGCCATCGCGTCGACATACTGGCGCGTGACGAAGCGCAGGCGGTTCTTGGCCAGCCCCTCGGGCACTGGTGCCTTCTCAGCCATCTGCTTGAGATAGCTGGCATTGAGCAGATAGGCCTGACGGACGTAGTCGAACACCGGGCTTTCGGCCCAGGCCGGGTGATCGAAGCGCCTGTCGCCGGCCTCGGGCTGCACCAGCGGCGCGGCGGCCTCGCCGGCCTTGCGCTGGACCATGTGCTGCCACAGCTCGGCGTGGCGTTGCAACCACTCCTGGCGCAATGCCGCAGTCTGTTCGTCGTTGGGAATCCAGTTCGGCACGTTGATCTGTCCCAGCGGCACACTCTGGGCCTGGGCTTGGGCGTTGCGCTGCATCGTCGCCTGCTGCTGCGCCATGAACTGCATAAAGCCCTGTGCCATCGCCTGGCCTTGCTGGAAGAAGGCCTGCATGTCCGGGTGGGGGAAAGAGTTTGGAGATTCAGGTGTTGCAGGCATTCACTGCTCCTTGAGCCGGCCCCGGGGAGGCCGAAAAATCCTGCGCATTGTGCATTGCAGCATCCCGGCCTGTCAAGGCAGGTCGGGGGTGCCGTGGCACAATCGCACCATGTATGTCATCGCGATCGCCTGGGTATACGTCACGCTGCTGATGGCAGCGACCGAGCCAAATATTACGGCCGGAATCCTTACATTTGTCTTATACGGCGTGGCGCCGCTGTCGCTGTTCCTGTGGCTGTTTGGGACGCCGGAACGGCGGCGGCGCATGCGCGCCCGGGAGCGGGCGGAACAGGAGTCGACGGGATCAGTGGCCGATGAAGTGGTCGACCAGGTGGTGGCCGCCGATGACCGAGCCGATGCCGAGAAGGATCAACACGACCTGCGCGATGGTCGCGCGTAGTTCCGTGCGCTTGTGCAGGCCGGGAATCAGGTCGGCCACGGCGACGTAGATCATGCTCGCCGCCGCCAGCGCCAGCATCACCGGCACGGCGCCCTGCGCCGCCGACAAGCCGTAGTAGGCGAGCAGGCCGCCGACCAGCGTGGCCAGGCTCGAGAGCAGGTTGTAGGCCAGCGCCCTGGCCTTCGAGTAGCCGGAATGCAGCAGAATGACGAAGTCGCCGACCTCCTGCGGGATCTCGTGGGCGATGATCGCCAGCGCCGTCACGGCGCCGAGGCGAACGTCCTCCATGAAGGCCGCCGCGATCAACACGCCGTCGACGAAATTGTGAAAGGTGTCGCCGACGAGGATCAACAGGCCGGAGCGGCCATGATCGTGGCCGTGGACATGCACGTGCGGCTCGTGGCCCTCGCAGGCCTCGATGTGGCAGTGACGCCAGATCACCAGCTTTTCGAGGACGAAGAAGACGAGGATGCCGCCGAGCACGATGGCACTGGTCGTGGTGGCGTCGGCGCTGGCGGTGACTGCCGCCGGCAACACCTCGAGGAAGGCCGCGCCGAGCAGCGCGCCGATCGCGTAGCTGATCAGCCAATGCACCCAATGGGCGCGGGCGTTGAGCGCGAAAACGCCCGCGGCGACCACCGAAAGGGCGCCGCCAGCCAGCGAGGCAAGGAGAATCCAGCCGAGAACGGACATTAGGGTGCGGATTATACGGCCGGCGCATCCTCCAGCCAGATGAGGCTGGCCATGCGGCCGGTCGCGCCGTCGCGTCGATAGGAGTAGAAACGATCCGCGGCGCTGGCTGTGCACAAGCCACCGCCGTCGACGCTGCCCACGCCGAGCACAGCGAGCCGCTGCCGCGCCAGTTCGTAGATGTCGCAGAGCCACTTGCCCGCACCGTGCGGTACGAAGGCGCCGGCGGCGGCATCCTGCGCGACGAAGGCCGCCCGCACCTCGTCGCCGACCTCGAAGACCGCGGGCCCGATCGCCGGGCCGAGCCAGGCCATCAGTTCGTCATTCGATCGGTGCATCGCCGCGACGGCGGACTCGATCACGCCCGCCGCCAGGCCTCGCCAGCCGGCATGCACCGCGGCCACCACAGTGCCGCCGACGTCGCACAACAAGACCGGCAGGCAGTCCGCGGTCAGCACCGCGCACACCGCGGCCGGACGGAAGCTCACGCTGGCATCGGCTTCGACGCCTGGCGTGGATGCTTCCGCCAGGACGCAGCGCGTGCCGTGGACCTGGCGCAACCACAAGGGCTCGGCCGGGAGCCGACATCGCAGGATGGCGCGGTTCTTCGCCACCGCCGCCGGGTCGTCGCCGACATGGTCGCCAAGATTGAGACTCGCATAGGGCTCGCCGCTGACCCCGCCGGCGCGCGTCGTCACCAGGGCGCGTACCCGCGGCGGTGCAGGCCAGTCGGGAACGATGAATTCGCTCACGATGTATTGCCGGCGCGCAGGATGTCGAGCAACGTCGAGAAATCGGCCGGCAGCGGCGCCTCCCAAGCCAATTCGGCGCCGCTGCGCGGATGGCGCAGCGCCAGCTGCCACGCATGCAGCGCCTGGCGGCGGAAGGCATCGAGGCGCGAATCGCCGCTCCGGGCCTTGCCATAGACCGGATCGCCGGCCAGCGGATGGCCGATGCTGGCGAGATGCACCCGGATCTGGTGCGTGCGGCCGGTCTCGAGCCGACATTCGAGCAGCGTCGCTCGCTCGAAGCGTTCGACGACATGGTAGTGGGTGCGCGCGTCCTTGCCGCCGCGAACGACCGCCATCTTGACGCGTTGCACCGGATGGCGGCCAATCGGCGCATCGACGCTGCCGTCGCGCTCGACCCGCCCCAGCGCCAGAGCAAGGTAGTGGCGCTTGACCGTGCGCGCCTGCAGTTGGCGCACCAGATCGGTCTGCGCCGGCAACGTCTTCGCCACGACCAGCAGGCCGCTGGTTTCCTTGTCGAGGCGATGCACGATGCCGGCGCGCGCCACGGCGGCGAGCTGCGGCGCGTGGTGCAGCAGCGCGTTCATCAGCGTGCCGGATTCGTTGCCATTGCCCGGATGCACCACCAGCCCCGCCGGCTTGTCGATGACGATCAGATCGTCGTCCTCGAAGACGATGGACAAGGCGATGTCCTCCGCGGCCGCAAAAATCGGCGCCGGCGGGACGGCGCGGAAGTCGATGCGTTCTCCCCCGAGTACCTTGCGCTTGGCATCCCCTGCCGCACCATCGAGACGAATCAGCCCCGCCTTCAACCAGGCTTGGAGCCGGCTGCGTGAATGCTCGGGGTACATCCGCGCCAGTGCCGCATCCAAGCGCAGCCCGGCGCAATCCGCCGGGACCGTGCCGCTATAATCGCCCGACTCATTCACGGAAGCGTTCATCATGCGTAGTTTAGCCGCTGTAGCCCTGCTCACCTTCGCCCTGCTCACCTCCGGCTGCGCCTCGCTGCTCGACCAGGCGGACGAAACCACCGGCTGGTCGGCCAACAAGCTCTTCACCGAGGCGAAGAACGCCATTGCCGACGGCAATTTCGAGAGGGGCATCAAGTACTACGAGAAGCTCGAGGCGCGCTACCCCTACGGCCGCTACGCCCAGCAGGCCCAGCTCGAGGTCGCCTACGCCTACTACAAGCAGCAGGAGCCGGCCTCGGCCGTCGCCGCCTGCGACCGCTTCATCCGCCTGCACCCCACCCACCCCAGCGTGGACTACGCCTACTACCTCAAGGGCCTGGTGAATTTCAACGAGGATCTCGGTGTCCTCGGCTATGTCGCGAACCAGGACCTCACCGAACGCGACCCCAAGGCGGCAAGGGAATCGTTCGAGGCCTTCAAGGAACTGGTGACGCGCTTCCCCGACAGCAAGTACACGCCCGACGCGACGGCGCGCATGAAGTACCTGGTGAATGCGCTGGCCGCGCACGAGGTGCATGTCGCGCGCTACTACATGAAGCGCGGCGCCTATATCGCCGCCGCCAACCGCGCCCAGTTCGCGGTCAAGACCTACGCCGACGCGCCGGCCAACGAGGAGGCGCTGTTCATCATGGTCAAGGCCTACGACGCGCTCGGCCTCAACGACTTGCGCGACGACTCCGAGCGGGTGATGAAGAAAAACTTCCCGAACAGCGAGTACTACAAGCGCGGCCTCAACCGCAGCGAGCCGTGGTGGAAGCTCTGGTAAAGGGCTGAATCAGGCGCGCTGGCGGCGCGCCTCGAACAGGCAGATGCCGGAGGCGACGGAGACGTTGAGGCTCTCGACCGAGCCGTGCATCGGGATCTTCGCGATCTCGTCGCAGGTCTCGCGCGTCAGCCGCCGCAGGCCCTCGCCCTCGGCGCCGAGGACCCAGGCCACCGCCCCCTTCTGCTCGATGGCGTAGAGATCCTTCTGCGCCTCGCCGGCGGCGCCGATCACCCAGACGTTGCGTTCCTTGATCTCGCGCAGGCTGCGGGCGAGATTGGTCACCATGATGTAGGGAACGGTGTCGGCGGCACCGGAGGCCACCTTGATCGCCGTGGCGTTGAGGCCGCAGGCGCGGTCCTTAGGCGCCACCACGGCATGACAGCCGGCGGCGTCGGCCACGCGCAGGCAGGCACCGAGGTTGTGCGGATCGGTGACGCCGTCGAGCACCAGCAGCAGCGCCGGCTCGGAGAGTTCGTCGAGCACATCGTCCAGAGTGACATGCCTTTGCGTCGCGGCGACGCGCGCGACGACGCCTTGATGCCTCGCCCCGCCGGAAAGGCCGTCGAGTCGCAAGGCATCGGTCGGCAACACGCGCACGCCACGTGATTCGGCCAGCTTCACCAGGTCGCGCGCGCGCGAATCCTGGCGCCCGGCGGCGACATAAATCTCCTTGATGTCCTCGGCCGCATGGCGCAGCTTGGCGGTGATGGCGTGGAAGCCATGGATCAGCCGCAGCTCGCTCATACCCGCGCCGCCTGCCTTTCCGCCACCAGCCGTTCGAGATCGGCGACGGTGAAGTTAGGCACCGTGACGAAACGGCTGGCGATCAAGCACTGGGCACCGGCGCTGCCCGCAGCATCGAGCGTCGTCATGCGCGTGTGCAGCAGCGCGAATTTCCACGGTTCGCCCTCGGGTCGCCCAAAGGTGGCGGTGATGCTCTTTTCGGTGGCCACCAAAAAGCGCGCGAGATCGTCGGGATTGCTCATGTGCAGCAGCAGACGCACACCATCGACCGAGACATCGAGCAGTTGCGCCTCGAACTGCCCGATCGCGTCGATGAAGGCGCGGCCGCGCAGCGGCGGTATCAGCTGATAGCGGGGGTGGGCGCGTCGTTCCAACATCGGCGTCAGCCGCGCTTGCCGCGCTTCTTCGGTGCCGCAATCGCCGCGTCGGCTCCCCCGCCCTCCACCAGGCGGAAGTCGATCTTGTTCTGCTCCATGTCGACGCGGACCAGCTGAATGCGCACGCGGTCGGACAGGCGGAAGCGGCGACCACTGCGCTCGCCGACCATGGCATGCGCCTTGTCGTCGAAATGGAAGTAGTCGGCGCCGAGTTCGGAGACATGCACCAAGCCCTCGACGAAGACGTCGTCGAGGGCGACGAAAATGCCGAAGGGCACCACCGAGGAAATGCTGCCGGCGAATTCCTCGCCGATGCGGTCCTGCATGTAGTAGCACTTGAGCCAGGCGTCGACATCGCGCGTCGCCTCGTCGGCGCGGCGCTCCGTCTGCGAACAGTGCAGGCCGATCTGCTCCCAGTCACCGCCTGCACCGCCGTCGCGCAGCTCGTAGCGCCGTCCCTTCAGCGCCGACTTGATCGAGCGGTGGATCAGCAGGTCGGGATAGCGGCGGATCGGCGAGGTGAAGTGGGTGTAGCTCTCGTACGCCAGACCGAAATGCCCGACGTTGTCGGGGCTGTAGATCGCCTGCCGCAGCGAGCGCAGCATCACCGTCTGCAGCAACTGCTTGTCGGGGCGGCCCTGAAGTTTCTCGAGCAGGGCGGCGTAGTCCTTGGCGTGCGGCTCGTCGCCGCCGCCGAGCTGCAGGCCGAAGGTACCGAGGAAGTCGCGCAGCTTCTCCAGGCGCTCCGGCGTCGGCCCTTCATGCACGCGGTAGAGCGCCGGGTGTTTGCTCTCGTGCAGGTAATCCGAGGCGCAGACGTTGGCGGCGAGCATGCACTCCTCGATCAGGCGGTGGGCGTCGTTGCGCTCGTAGGGTTCGATGCGGGAGATCTTGCCATTGTCGTCGAAGACCATGCGCGTCTCGATCGTCTCGAAGTCGATGGCGCCGCGCTTGGCGCGCGCCTTCACCAGCACGCGGAACAGCGCATCTAGATTTTCCAGATGCGGCAGCAGTGCGTCGAGCTTGTCGCGGGCAGCGGCATCCTTGTCGTAGAGCGCCGCGGCGACCTCGGTGTAGGTGAGGCGCGCGTGCGACCACATAACGGCCGGGTAGAAGCGGTAGCCCTTGATGTCGCCGCCGGCCGAGATGGTCATGTCGCAGACCATGCACAGGCGATGCACCTGGGCGTTGAGCGAGCACAGGCCGTTGGAAAGCTTCTCCGGCAGCATCGGGATCACGCGGCGCGGGAAATACACCGAATTGCCGCGATCTTCCGCATCGCGGTCGAGCGCGGAGCCGGCCTCGACGTAGTGCGAGACGTCGGCGATCGCGACCACCAGGCGATAGCCCTTGCCCTGGCGTTCGCAATAGACGGCGTCGTCGAAATCCCTCGCCGTCTCGCTGTCGATGGTGACCAATGGCAGGGCGGTGACGTCCTCGCGGCCCTTCCAGTCGGATTTCCTGACCTCGTCCGGCAGCTTCTTCGCTTCCGCCAGCACCTCCTTCGAGAACTCGAAGGGCAGCTCGTGCTTGCGCAGCGCGATCTCGATCTCCATGCCGGGGTCGGCGTAGTTGCCGAGAATCTCGATGATGCGACCGATCGGCTGTTTCTGCTTGCTCGGCTGCTCGATGATCTCGATCATCACCACCTGGCCGTCCGCGGGCTTCAGCGCCTTCCGCTCCCCCTTCGCCGGCGGGGCGATCAGGATGTCCTGGCTGATGCGCTTGTTCTCGGCGACGACGTACCAGACACCGTGTTCCTCGAAGACGCGACCGACCAAACTGCTGTTGGCACGCTCAGTGACCTCGACGATCTTGCCTTCGGGACGACCCTTGCGATCCGTGCCGACGACGCGGGCGATGGCGTGGTCGCCATGCAGCACCTTGTCCATCTCCTTGGTCGACAGGAACAGGTCGGCGCCACCGTCGTCGGGCACGAGAAAGCCGAAGCCGTCGGCGTGGCCCTCGACGCGGCCGCGGATCAGATCGGCCTTGTCCGGGATCAGCCAGTCGCCGCGGCGGTTCTGCAGCAGCTGGCCGTCGCGCGCCATGGCACCGAGACGGCGGCTGAAATGCGCGAGTTCGAAATCGGCGACATCGAGCAGTTCGCAGATTCGTTCGAACGGAATCGGCACGCCCTGCTCCGCCAGCATCTGCAGCACGTACTCGCGGCTCGGCAACGGGTGCTCATAGGTGGCGATCTCGCGCTCGAACATCGGATCGGCGCGGCGAATCTTGGAGAGCTTCTCGGGCTTCTTCGGCTTGTTTGACAATTCGGTTATTTCCTTTAGAATTCGCGCCTCGTTTCGCGCCTGCCCAGGTGGCGGAATTGGTAGACGCACTAGTTTCAGGTACTAGCGGGTAACACCGTGGAGGTTCGAGTCCTCTCCTGGGCACCAGCTTTGAATTACCGGCGCAATCGCGAAAGACATGGCCCTGAGCATTCAGGGCCTTTGTTTTTTCGGAGCGCCCCTCCGGCCGCGCCTCGCCCGGCATTCTACCCCGCCGTCAGCACCTGCCCCGCGCGTGCCGCCACGTTTTTCGCGCCCAGCGCCTGGCGCAGGGCGGCAACGTCAAGCGGCTTGTGCAACACGCATTCCGCGCCTGCCGCCAGCATATCCCGTTCGACGCGGCGGTCGAGGTGGCCGGTGATGCCGATCACGCGAATCGCTGCGAGCTGCGGCACGCCGCGAATGCGGCGGCAGACGCTGGCGCCATCGAGCCCGGGCATGCTCTGGTCGAGCAGGACGATATCGGGCAGAAATTCCACGACCTTGACGCCGGCCTCGAAGCCATCGGCCGCCGCTTCGATTTCGGCGTCCGGCAGCAGTTCGCCCAGCAACTCCAGCATATAGCCGCGGAACTGCGGATCGTCGTCGACCACCAGCAGCCGCAGCGGCCGCCCGCCCGCAGGCCGGTGGCTGCGTTGCTGACCTGCCAGAGCGAGCACGTCCTGACGGATGAAGCGGCGGTGACCGCCGGGCGTCGTCGTGGCGGGCAGCCAGCCGCGATTGACCCACGAACGCACGGTGATGGGGGATACGCCCATCATCTTCGCCACCTCGGCGGGGCTCAGCAGTTCCCCGTCGGCGGTCGCGCCGGCACTAGGCGACGTCGGTTGTCTGGGGTGCGAGGGCATGGTGTATGGCGTTGACCAGGCTGTCGACCTCGATCGGCTTGGCCATGAATGCCCGGATGCCCGCCTGTTGGGCGATTTCCGGGGTGACATGGGGACTGTAGCCCGAACAGAGGATGATCGGCAGTTGCGGCCGCTGCGCCAGCATCTGCCGCGCCATCTCGAAACCGCGCAAGCCCGGCATGGTCTCGTCGGTGACGACAAGATCGATGCTGTCCGGATAGGCGATGAAAGCCGCCAGCGCCTCCTGGCCGTTGTCGAAGGTGACCACCGACGCCCCCTTGAGGATCAACAGCTCCTGCAGCATCGAAGCCACGGACTGCTCGTCGTCGACGACCATGATGCGGCAGCCCGAGAGCGGCAGCTGGACGGTGGCGTTGGCGGCATTGCGATCCAGTTGCTCGGTCGGCTGGCTCGCCAGCGGCAGCAGGATGCCGATGGTGGTGCCAACGCCCTCCCGGGTCTCGAGCACGATGTGTCCGCCGAGGCCGTGCACCAGGCCATGGACCACCGACAATCCCATGCCCGAGCCCTTGCCGACGTCCTTGGTGGTGAAGAAGGGGTCGAAGATCTTGCCCAAATGTTGGACGGGGATGCCGTGGCCCGTGTCCGCGACCATGATCTCGACCATTTCGCCGACGGGTGCCTGCTTGCACGAAACGCAGCTTGCGCCGGCCGGGTGGCGACGCAACGTGACCCGGATCGAGCCGTAATCGTGAATCGCGTCGCGGGCGTTGATGCAGAGATTCATCAGGATCTGGTGCAGCTGTACCGGATGGACGGCGGCCTGCAGCGTCGGCTCCTCGGTCTGGTAGCCGAGTTCGATGGTGGTCGGGATCGACGAGCGCACCAGCTGCACCACTTCCTTGATCACCGGCTGCAACAGAACCGGCGGCGGCGCCTCCTTTCCGTCATCCGGCGTCAGACGGCTGAAGATCAGCATCTGCGCGATCAGGTCGCGCGCGCGCCGGCTGCCGGCGAGGACTTCCTCGAGATAGCGCTCGAATTTCGGCGCCTTGGGCGTGTCCGCGCTGACCAGCGCCTTGGTCAGTTCGGCGTAACCCATCACCGCCCCGAGAATGTTGTTGAAGTCGTGGGCGATGCCCGCCGTGAGATGACCGATCGCCTCCATCTTCGACGACTGCAGCAACTGGCGATGCAGCTCCGCTTCGCGCACTTCCGCCGCCTTTCGATCGTTGATGATCTGCAGGGTGCCGATCATGCGCAGCGGGTTGCCGTGACCGTCGCGCTCCACGACGCGGCCCGAATCGATCACCCAGTTCCAGGTGCCGCTCGCGTCGCGCTTGCGATGTTCGCTGATGTAACGATCCGTGATGCCGTCGAGGTGGCCATTGATGCGATCGAGCACGCCCTCGAGGTCGTCGGGATGGATCATCGACGACCACGACGGCCGCGCGGCCACGGTCGACGTCGGATAGCCCTGCAGGCGCCACCACTGGTCGCTGTAGAAGACGCGACCATGGCCGATGTTCCACTCCCACAGGCCGGTATGGGTGGCCTCGAGTGCCAGCGTCAGGCGTTCCTCGCTGGCCAGCAGTGCATCCTCCGCTTGCTTGCGGCCGGTCATGTCCTGTCCCGAGCTGAGAACCCCCGTGACCGCACCCGTCTCGTCGCGGATCACGGTGTGGCGCCAGCGGACGAACTTCTCGCGACCGCCGACGGCCACGGCCGTGTCGTCGACGTCGCCCAGCGTGTCGACGCCACCTTCGATCATGCGCTGGAAGAGCAGACGCACCTGATCGCGCGAGGCCTCGGGCAAGAAGGTGTCGAAGAAATTCTTGCCGAGGACGGCTTCCCGCGCGCACTCGAGAATGGAACAGCCACGTTCGTTGATCAGCGTGATGTTGGCGTCGCGATCGAAGGCCAGAACGATCGAGGGCGACAGGTTGAGGTAGGCCTGGGCACGACGACTCTCGCGGTCGACCGCCTCGTCGGCGAGCGCTCGCTCGATGGCCAGGCTGGCGAAACTCGCCGCCATCTGGCTGAGTTGCACTTCCTGCTCGCTCGGCGGCCGCGCCTCGGCGCGGAAGACGACGAAGGTACCCCGGGCCGACCCGCTGCTGGCCATGATCGGCTCGGCCCAGCAGGACCCGATGTGGAGTTGCAGGGCGACATCGATCATGCCGGCCCACGACGGGTGGGTAAGGACGTTTTCGACCACCACACGCTGCCCCGTCGCGATCGCCGCCTTGCAGCTGCATTGGTCGTTCCCCAACGCATAGACCTCCAGCCGCTCGCGCATGGCGGGAGTGAGGCTCGGTGCGGCATGGAACCGCAGCTTGCCGCTGCCTTCGCTGGCCATCACCACGGCACCGATCGCGCCGGGAACGCCGCGCTCGATGACACGCACGATGCGATCGAGGATTGTCGACAGCTTCCCGCCCTGGGCCAGTTGCTCGAGGATCTCGATACGAGACTGGTTCAGCTGCTGCAGCCACTTGCGCTCGCTGATATCACGCACCACGGCGACGAAAACGCGATCCTGCAGGAACGTGGTCTCGGCGATGGTCGCTTCGATCGAAAAGCGGCGCCCGTCGCGTTGACGACCCACGGTTTCACGCGGCCCGATCGGCAGCGGCTGCTCACCGGGCGCCTGGTCAGCCGAGAAGGCCAGCGGCATCAGCAAACTGACGTGGCGACCGATGGCGTCGGCGACCGGATGGCCGAACAGCTGCTCGGCCGCACGGTTGTAGGTCTGGATGGTGCCGCGGGCATCGAACATGATGATGCCCTCGGCGGCCGTACCGAGAACGGCGCTGAGGCGCTCCTCGTTGCGCCGGGTCGCCTGCTGCGCGGAACGACGGTCGCTGACGTCGCGAAAGTAGATGGAGAGGCCTTCCGCCGTCGGATAGGTGTGGACCTCGAGCCATTTTCCCGGTACGGCGACGTAGGCTTCCGCTTCCAGGCTGCTGTGACGAACGAAGGCATCTGCCAGGGTTTCGAAGAACGCCGGCGCCAGGTGGGGCAGGCGTTCCCATAATGTCGTATTCAGATCCGCCACCATGTCGAGTCCGAACAGCTTGACCGAAGGCTCGTTGATGTAGGTCAGTCGCCAGCCCCGATCGACCTCGAGATAGGCATCTGTCGTGCCTTCGAGAATCGCCCGCGCCCGCGCCTCCCGCTCGGACACGCCGTTGAAGGCGACCACGGTGCTGCGGATCTCCGGCGCATCGAAGCGCGATACCGGCAGAATCGCCGCGGTCCCCGTGGCAAACAGTCGTTCCGCCGCCTGGTGCATGGCACGCAATGGCTGCAGGCCCTTCCGCAGCACCCAGCCGCTGGTGGCGCCGATCAGCAGCATCGCCACCAGGCCGACCTCGAAGAACAGCAGGGTGTTCTGCCACAGGCGGCCGATGAACATTTCGTAGGACGGCAGCAGGCTCAGCGTGCCGTAGTCGCGGTTGCCGACCACGACATGCGTCGTGGCGGGGGCCGTATCCGGCACCAGCCAGCGGCCATACCACTCGGGATAGTCCGCCCGCGGCTCGCGATAACGCCCCTCAAGGATCTTTTGGCTTTCCGCGTCGAGGAAAGAAACCGCCGTGAAGTGACCCTGGGCTACGGCGTTGTCCAGTATCTGTTCGAGCGCCTCGTAATCTCCGACCACCACCTGCTCGGCCACGCGGGGCTCGAGCATGTTGAGGGCGAGGCGGGTCTGATCGGCGACAACGGCGCGATGCATCGCCGTACTCTGCTGCAGGTAGACCAGCAGCACCCCGGCGAAGGAGAGAGAAAGAATCGCCAGGATCGCGAGGAACAGGCGTCCGACCAGATTCAGTCGCAGCAGGAGGGAAAACGGCTTCATTGGGCCATGAGCGGCTATGGAGTCACCACGGCCTGGCGATAGAACTGCAGATAGCTTCGGTAGTCCGCGTCCGTGGCCTCCTTGAATGCGACCGGATGCTCCGCCTTGAGCAAGGCGGCCCCCTGAGCGAGGATCTCCCTGCCCTCCGGGTCGGCGCCCATGCCGACCAGGGCGTCGCGCACCGCCTTGACGACGGGCGCCGGTACGCCGGGCGCCACCATCACGGCCAGCCCGGGGAAGGGCTCGGACTGCCAGAGCGCCCGGTAGGCCATGCCTTCACGATGAGCATAGGTCTCCATCACGCTCGCGTTGACGCCGGCGGCGGCGACCCGTCCCAGCTTCAGCTGCCCCATCGCCCCCTCCTGATTCCCCGAGAAGACGGCTGCCACCGCTACGCCCTGCTTGGTCAACGCGTCCAGCGGCACCTTGTAGCCCAGAAACGCTTCCGGCGAGGGGAACGCCACCCGCTGCCCCGACAGATCCTTGAGCTGGCGCAAGCCGCTGTCGGCCGGCACGGCGATGATTCCGCGCATGGCCGGCTCGTCGCTGGCGGCGATGACCTTCCAGCCCAGCTTGGTCCGCTCGGGCGTAAACAAATGGTTGGTGAAGGCGAATTGGGCTTCGCCGCGAACCGTCAACTCGGTCGTCTCCGGCGCCGTCTTGCCGATCTTGAGCCGCAGCTCCACCCTGCTCTTGCGCGAGACGTAGCTCAGGATCGGATTCCAGTACTGGGCCGTCAGGGCCGCGCTGCGCTGGTTGAGCACGCTGAAATTGAATGCGGTCGCTTCGGCGCGAGCCTTGCCGCCCAGCAACAGCATCGCCAACCCCAGCACCACCGCCACTTTCCCAAACACGGCTTCTCCGCTGCCCGCAGCGCCCATGCCGATCACGCGGCAAGCAATTCGCGCACCGCAGTGTGCATCTCGGCCACGGCAAACGGCTTGTGAATCACCCGCGCCGCACCGAGCAGACTGGCAATCGGCAGATAGTCGAGGCGGCCGATGTTGCCGCCGCCGGAAATGGCAATGACCTTGAGCGCCGGATACTGCTTGCGTACCGCCACCATCAGGTCAAGGCCGTTCATCTTCGGCATGACGACGTCGGTGATGATAAGTTCGGCGCCATCCTGCGCCAGCTTTTGCAGGGCCTCGGCGCCGTCGCAGGCAATCATCACCTCGTAGTCCTCGCCCAAAACGTCCTCGAGCAATCCGCGCATCTGCGCCTCGTCGTCGACAATCAATACACGTTTCATCGCTGTCGCCCCTTAAGCAAAGCCGTCTCAGCGGAGTCTCGCACCCGTCGCATAGCCCCCGCACCGGTGTATTGTTCCTGCCCTTCCCATTCGATTGCCCCGGTCGCCATGATCGCATCGAATGCGAGTTCATCGACTGTCGTCGCGTGCCGCGGGCTTAGGCGCAGCTCGCCCGACCGCTGTTCGACGATGGCGATGAAGCCTTCCATCAACACCGGATCGCGCCAGCCCCTATCCATTTCCTCGGGCATGATGGCGGATGATCGGTACTACGTCGCGCATCGTCGCCAGCCCTACGCAGAGGTGTGCGCCGATATGGGTATGCTGGCGCAGATTGTCCACTCCTCATCAACTCCAGCGGCGTATCGGGCTTGGCGATGAAATCTGTAGCTCCGGCCTGGAAACTGATGGCCGGCTCCTCTTGGTTGAATGGGAATCTGCGCAGACACTCCAAGGCCTCGCGGCCGTTGCGGGCCTCCTCGACCTCGCAATTCAAGTTCGAGACTTCGAGAATTTCGCGCTCGAGCCGACGCTGGACCGGCTCGTCGTCCACCAGCAGAATTCCATAGGACTGCATCCTTCCGACGCCTCCGGGCGTTGCAGCGCCGAACGCTACCTGCCATGAAAGGAATTATAGCGGAAATGTCGATATTATCGTTTATCCGCCAGAGGGAATGCCCCTGCTTCACACGTTCCGCAATGCGCAAAACAGAGCGGCAGTGGCATGACTCCGCCGCCCTGTCTACGGGAATGGGATGCCGCAGCCGCTACTTGAACGGATGGCGCAGAACGATGGTTTCCTCGCGATCGGGGCCGGTCGAGACCATATCGACCGGCACGCCGCAAAGTTCTTCCATGCGCTTGATGTAATTCTGCGCACTCTTCGGCAGCGCATCGAAGGTCTTGACACCGACGGTGCTGTCGCTCCAGCCCGGCATCGATTCGTAGACAGGCTCGCAACGCTCGAGATCGTCGGCGCCGACCGGCAGGATGTCGGTGAAGTGGCCGTCGAGCTTGTACCCCGTGCACAGCTTCATCTCCTCGAGGCCGTCGAGCACGTCGAGCTTCATCACGCACAAGCCGGAGACGCCATTGATCTGGATCGAGCGCTTCAAAGCGGCCGCATCGAACCAGCCGCAGCGGCGGGCGCGACCGGTCGTGGCACCGAACTCGTGACCCTTGGTCGCCATGTGCTTGCCGGACGGGTCCTGCTTGTCGAGAGCGTCGTAGAGCTCGGTCGGGAAGGGGCCGCTGCCGACGCGCGTGGTGTAAGCCTTGGTGATGCCGAGCACATAGTGCAGCATGCCCGGACCGACACCGGCGCCGGTGCAGGCGCCGCCGGCGATGCAATTCGACGAGGTGACGAAGGGATAGGTGCCATGATCGATGTCGAGCAGCGTGCCCTGCGCACCCTCGAACAGGATGTTGGCGCCGGCCTTGTGCGCCTCGTAGAGCGAGCGCGGCACGTCGGCGATCATCTTTGTCAGGCGCGGCGCCAGCGCCATGGCGCCGTCGAGCACTTTCTGGAAATCGACAGCTTCGGCACCGAGATAATTCTTGAGCACGAAGTTGTGATAGTCGAGCACCTCGCCGAGTTTTTCGGCGAAACGCTTCGGACGCAGCAGATCCTGCACGCGCAGGCCGCGGCGCGAAACCTTGTCTTCATAGGCCGGGCCGATGCCGCGACCGGTGGTGCCGATCTTCTTCGCTCCCTTGGCCGCCTCGCGCGCGATGTCGAGCGCCTGGTGGTAGGGCAGGATCAGCGGGCAGGCCTCGGAAATCTTCAGGCGCTCGTCGGCATTGACGCCGGCGGCCTTGAGTTCGTCCAACTCCTTGACCAACGCGTCGGGCGACAGCACCACGCCATTGCCGATGTAACAGGTGACGCCTTCGCGCAGGATGCCCGATGGGACCAGGTGCAACACCGTCTTCTTGCCACCGATGACCAGCGTGTGGCCGGCGTTGTGACCGCCCTGGTAGCGCACGACGGCCTGGGCGTGGTCGGTGAGCCAGTCGACGATCTTGCCCTTGCCTTCATCGCCCCACTGCGTCCCGACAACGACTACGTTCTTTGCCATGATCAATCTTCCTTCAAGCTTTCAATGATCCATTCGTCGCCACGCCGCACCAGAATGCGGTCGCAGCCGGTTTCCCGCCACGTCCCGTCGTGCCCGGGCAGTGCCGCCACGACGGTTACGCCCTGGGCCCGCAGGCGCTCGGTCTCCGCGTGCAGCGCATCATCCTCTGGCCAGGGAGCCAGTATCGCACCGCCCGGTGTTTCGGGCGGTGCCAGTTGCGCAACTTCGCGCAGGTCCATCGAGAAGCCCGTCGCCGCGCGACCACGGCCGTAGGCCTGCCCCACCTTGTCGTAGCGCCCGCCGAGCGCCACGGCACCGGGGTTGCCGTCGGCATAGGCGGCGAAGACGATGCCGCTGTGGTAATGGTAGCCCCGCAAATCGGCCAGATCGAAAGAGAGCGGCAGCCCGGCGAGCGCGTCGGCGAGGCGGCGCAATTCGGCCAGCGCCTGGCCGATCTCGGAAAAAGTCGGCAGCAGCGCCGCGGCGCGATCGAGCACCTGCCGATCGCCATAGAGTTCAGGCAGCGCCAGCAGGCCACTGCGCACCGGCTCGGCGATGTCGCCGACCAGTTCGCGCAGCGCCGGCACGTCCTTTGCCTGCAGGGCCGCGAAAACGGCCTGCTCGCGCTCCGACGAGAGTTGCGCAGCGCCCGCCATGGCCCTGAATATAGCGACATGGCCGAGGTCGATGCGGACCGCCGGCACCGCGCACAGCGCGAGCGAACGCGCCAGCAGGCGGACGATCTCGATGTCGGCCTCGAGCCCGGCATGGCCATAGAGTTCCGTGCCGATCTGCAGCGGCTCGCGCGAGGCGAGCAGGCTGGCCGGAACCGCATGCAGCGCGCTGCCGCAATAGCACAGGCGAGTCACGCCCTTGCGATTGAGCAGATGGGCATCGATGCGCGCCACCTGCGGCGTGATGTCGGCACGCACGCCGACCGTGCGGCCGGACAGTTGATCGACCAGCTTGAAGGTGCGCAGGTCCAGGTCGCGGCCGCTGCCGGTCAGCAGCGACTCGACGTACTCGAGCAGCGGCGGCGCCACCAGTTCATAGCCGTGCCGCGCATATTCGTCGAGCAGGCGACGGCGCAGGCGTTCGACCAGGGCAGCCTCGGCCGGCAGCAGATCCTCGATCGCTTCGGGCAGCAGCCAGCGCGGTGTGGTCGACGATGTCATTTGACGATCACCATCAGGATCAAACCGACGACGATCGAGCCAAGACCGAGGAAGCGCACCTGGCCGTCGGCGAGTTCGGTGACGCGGCGAAACGTCTCGCGCCATACCCGCGGTGCGACAAAGGGCATCAGGCCCTCGATCACCAACATCAGCGCGAACGCCAACAGAAAGATTTGCACCACGGCGACGTTACTTTCCGCCGCCCTTGCCAGGGCTCTTCAGATACTTGAAGAAATCGGAATTCGGCTCGACCACCAGCACGTCGCTCTTGTTCTTGAAGCTGCCGCGATAGGCTTCGAGGCTGCGGTAGAAGGAGTAGAACTCGGCGTTCTGGCCGAAGGCCTGGCCGTAGATCGATGCCGCCCTGGCATCGCCCTCGCCCTTGGTCTTCTGCGCATCGCGGTAGGCCTCGGCGACGATGACCTCGCGCTGGCGGTCGGCATCGGCGCGGATCTTCTCGGCCTCGGCGGCACCCTGCGAGCGCAGTTCGTTGGCGACGCGCTTGCGTTCGGTTTCCATGCGGCGATAGACCGATTCCGAGACGTCGATCGGATAATCGACGCGCTTCAGGCGGACATCGACGATCTCGACGCCGATGGCGCGCATGTCGGCGTCGGCCTTCTTCTGCACGTCGGCCATGATCTTGTCGCGGGCACCGGAAACGACGTCATGCACGGTGCGCTTGCCGAACTCCTCGCGCAGGCCGGAGTTCACCGTCTGTGCCAGTCGTGTCTTGGCCACCGTCTCGTCGCCGCCGACCGAGATGTAGTACTGCTTGACGTCGTGGATGCGCCACTTGACGTAGGAATCGACGAGCACCGGCTTCTTCTCGGCGGTGAGGAAGCGCTCGGGTTCGGCCGTGTCCAGCGTCAGGATGCGCTTGTCAAAGAAACGCACGTTCTGGATCATCGGCCACTTGAAGGCGAGACCCGGCTCGCGGATGACTTCCTTGACCTCGCCGAGTTGGAAGATGATGGCGTACTGGCGCTGATCGACGGTGAACAGCGTCATGGCGGCGACGACCAGCGCGGCCATGAAGGCCGAGCCTATAAAGGGAAGGTGACGGGCCATCAGCGCGCCCCCCTTTCGCGAGTGAGCGTGGTGTCGCGCGTGCGCCCGGTCATGCCGAACATGCCGGACTGGCCATCGGGTGCGTTCTTTTCAAGCTGCGGCGGCACCACACTGGATGCGCCGGCGACCGGCTCGCTGCGGACGGCGGCAGCCGGCTCGGCCGTCACCGCCGCCCCGGACGCCACGGTGGCGCCGGCGGCGGCCATCAGCTTGTCGAGCGGCAGATAGAGCAGGTTGCCCTGACCCTTGGCATCGATCATCACCTTGCTGGTACTGGAATAAACCTGCTGCACCGTCTCCAGGTACATGCGGGAACGCGTCACTTCGGGCGCCTTGTTGTATTCGACGAGAATCTGCTTGAAGCGCGAGGCATCGCCCTCGGCGGTGGCGATGATGCGGCTCTTGTAGCCGTTGGCCTCCTCGAACAGGCGCGAGGAGGTGCCGCGGGCCCGCGGAATGACGTCGTTGGCGTAGGCCTGGCCCTCGTTCTTGTGGCGCTCCCGGTCCTGGCCGGCCTTGACCGCATCGTCGAAGGCCGCCTGTACCTGCTCCGGCGGCTGGATGCTCTGCATGGTGACGGCGCGGATCTGGATGCCGGTGACATAGCGATCGAGGATGTCCTGCATCAATTTCTGGGTGTTGGCGGCGACCACGTCGCGGCCCTCGTAGAGGACGAAGTCCATCTTGTTCTTGCCCACGACCTCGCGGATCGCCGTTTCGGCCGCGCCCATGACCGCATCGTCGGGATGGCGGTTCTTGAAGATGTAGTCCTTGGGGTCCTTGAGCAGGTACTGCACGGCGAACTGCACCATGACGATGTTTTCGTCGTCGGTCAGCATCAGCGCTTCCTTCAGCACCTTGTTCTTTTCCGTGCCGCGGTAGCCGACCTCGACGGTGCGCACACCCGAAAGATTGACCACCTCGTGGCTCTGGATGGGCCACGGCAGGCGCCAGCGCAGGCCGGGGTCGGTGGTCTCCTTGTAGCTGCCGAACTGCAGCACCAGGCCGCGCTGGCTGGCATCGACGATGTAGAAACCGCTGCCCAGCCAGACCACGGCGACGAGGACGCCGAGAATGCCGATGCCGCCGCCGAACTGCCGCGGCGACAGTGTCGGCATGCCACCGCCGCCATCGCCGCTGCCGCCGCCCTTCCTGCCGAACATGCCGGCGAGGCGACGGTTGAAATCGCGCCACAACTCCTCCAGATCGGGTGGGCCCTGATTGCCACCCTTGTTGCCGCGATTGGGGTCGTTGCCCCAGCCGTGGTCGTTGAGGGACATGAAGATGCCTGTAATCATGGACTGGATGTGATGTCGGGGAGGTTGGGTTTCAAGCCGCGTCGGGCTGCGTGGCGGATTCGTCCTGACGGACGCTGTCGCGGGCGATCTCCGCCAGCGCGTCCCGCAACAGGTCGAGACCCGCGCCGCTTCTGGCGCTGACACGAACGCGCGCGAGTCTACCACAGTCGTCGCGCTCGACCCCGGGCCCGGCGGCGGTAAGGTCGATCTTGTTCCACACCACGATCTGCGGCACCTCGGCCGCCCCGATCTCGCCCAGCACCTCGTGCACAGCCCGCATCTGCTGGTCGCGGTCGGGGCTGGCCGAATCGACGACGTGCAGCAGCAGGTCGGCCTGCGCCGTTTCTTCGAGAGTGGCGCGGAAGGCGGCGACCAGCGAGTGCGGCAGGTCGCGGATGAAGCCGACGGTGTCGGACAGCACGATCTGCCCGGCACCCTCGATGTAGAGGCGGCGCGCGGTGGTATCGAGCGTGGCGAAGAGCTGGTCGGCGGCATAGGCCCCGGCCTTGGTCAGGGCATTGAACAGCGTGCTCTTGCCGGCGTTGGTGTAGCCGACCAGCGACACCGACAGCACTTCGGCGCGGCTGCGGGCGCGGCGACGCACCTTGCGCTGCCGCTCCAGCTGCTTCAATCGCTCCTTGAGCAGGGCGACACGTTTGCCCAGCAGGCGGCGGTCGGTCTCGAGCTGCTTCTCGCCGGGGCCGCGCAGGCCGATGCCGCCCTTCTGCCGCTCAAGGTGGCTCCAGCCGCGCACCAGCCGCGTGGCAAGATGCTGCAACTGCGCCAGCTCGACCTGCAGCTTGCCCTCGTGGCTCTTGGCGCGCAGGGCGAAGATGTCGAGGATCAGGCTGCTGCGGTCGATGACGCGGCACTCGAGTTCGCGCTCGAGGTTGCGCTGCTGGCCGGGCGCAAGCTCGTGATTGAAGATGACGATATCGGCCTCCTCGGCCTGCGCCGCCTGGCCGATCTCGACCACCTTGCCGCGGCCCGCGAATGTCTTGGGATCGGGGCTGCCGCGCTTGCCCTTGATCACGGCCAGCGGCACGGCACCGGCACTTTCCGCCAGCATGTGGAATTCGTCGAGACGCTCGTCGAAGTCGCGCTCGCCGAAGTCGAGCTGGACGAGAATCGCCCGGTTGCCGGCCGAAGGCCTGTCAAACATCGGTGGGAACTGCGGGAGGCGGCAGCGGCGACGTCAACACGCCAGCCCTGCCCGGCGCATGCGGAAAATCACTCGCCGTCGTTTTCCTGGGTGATGCTGACCGGACGCGCCGGCACCACGGTCGAGATCGCGTGCTTGTAGACCATCTGGGTGACGGTGTTCTTCAGCAGCACGACGTACTGGTCGAAGGACTCGACCTGACCCTGCAGCTTGATGCCGTTGACGAGATAGATGGAGACCGGAATATGCTCCCGCCGCAGCGCGTTCAGGAACGGGTCTTGTAGCATCTGCCCTTTGTTGCTCATGGTTGGCCTCTCTTATATGACGCTCGGGGTTGAATGAGCGCGCTACTGTAATGGATTTTGGCGCCGGCCGCCACCGCCGGTCCTTTCCGGTTTGATGATTGACGCGCCAGCCATCATTGACACAAGTCAATAGCACCCCGGCCAAACAGCCGATACTGTCGCGGTCACCTCATGGATGGTCGCAATGGAAACGATATCGACCGATGTTGCAATCATCGGTGCCGGAGGCGCGGGCCTGCGTGCAGCCATCGCCCTGGCGGAAACCGATCCCACTTTGCGCATCGCGCTGATCTCGAAGGTCTACCCGATGCGCAGCCACACCTGCGCCGCCGAGGGCGGCGCGGCCGGCGTGATCAAGCCTGACGACAGCTTCGACTTTCACTTCCACGATACCGTGGGCGGCGGCGACTGGCTGTCCGACCAGGACTGCGTCGAATACTTCGTCAAGGAAGCGCCCAAGGAACTGCTGCAGCTGGAACACTGGGGCTGCCCGTGGAACCGCGCGGCGGACGGCTCGGTGGCGGTGCGGCCCTTCGGCGGCATGAAGAAGCAGCGCACCTGGTTTGCCGCCGACAAGTCCGGCTTCCATATCCTGCACACCCTGTTCCAGACTTCGCTGCAGTTTCCCTCGATCACCCGCTACGACGAATATTTCGCGCTCGACCTGCTGGTCGACGATGGCCGCTGCCAGGGGGTGACCGCGATGGAAATGCGCAGCGGCCAGCTGCGGCAGTTCCACGCCAAGGCAGTGATCATCGCCGGCGGCGGCGCCGGCCGCATGTTCCCCTTCTCCACCAACGGCGCCATCAAGACCGGCGACGGCATGGCCATGGCCTACCGCGCCGGGGCGCCATTGAAGGACATGGAGTTCATCCAGTATCACCCGACCGGCCTGCCCAACACTGGCAGCCTGCTGACGGAGGCCTGTCGCGGCGAAGGCGGCATCCTGGTCAACAAGCACGGCCGCCGCTACCTGCAGGACTATGGCATGGGGCCGGAGACGCCGGTGGGCCAGCCGCAGCTCAAGACCATGGAGCTCGGCCCGCGCGATCGCCTCAGCCAGGCTTACTGGCACGAACTGCAGAAGGGCAACACGGTATCGACCCAGTGGGGCGAATGCGTGCTGCTCGACATGCGGCACCTCGGCGAAAGGAAAATCCACGAGCGCCTGCCGCTGGTGCAGGAACTGGCGGCCAGCTACCTCGGCGTGGACATCGTCAGGGAGCCGGTGCCGATCCGCCCCGTGGTGCATTACATGATGGGCGGCATTTCCACCAACACCCGGGCCGCCACGCCCCTCCCCGGCCTGTTCGCCGCCGGCGAGTGCGCCTGCGTCAGCCTCAACGGCGCCAATCGCCTCGGCTCGAACTCGCTGGTCGAACTGCTGGTGTTCGGGCGCAGCGCCGCACTCTCCGCCATCGAGCACATCCAGGGCCTGCCCGCCGCCGACACCGCCGCGCTGAATGCCCGCGCCGAGGAAACGCAGATGCGCATCCGCGAACTGTTCTCGCGCAGCGACGGCACCGAATCGATGTCCGGCCTGCGCAAGGAGATGATGGACACCATGGAGAAGAACGTCGGCATCTACCGCAACGAGGAAGGCCTGCAGGAAGGCGTCGCCAAGATCCACGAGCTGCGCGAGCGCTATCGCCGCGTCATCCTCACCGACAAGACCAATGTCTTCAACACCGACCTGTTCCAGGTGCTCGAACTCGGCTCCATGCTCGATTGCGCCGAAGCGGTCACCGTCGGGGCGCTGGCGCGCAAGGAGTCGCGCGGTGCGCATCAACGCCTCGATCACGTCGAGCGCGACGACAAGAATTACCTGCGCCACACGATGGTCTACCGCCAAGGCCAGGAAGCCCCTCGCGTCGACTACCTCGACGTGGTGATCACCAAGTCGCCGCCGGGCGTGCGCGACTACTCGGGGGATCACAAATGAAGCAGCGCCTGGTCCAGCTGGAAGTCCTGCGCTACAACCCGGACACGGACAGCGAGGCCAGTTTCCAGCGCTACGAAGTGGTCTGCCAGGACGAATGGGTGGTGCTGGATGCGCTGAACAAGGTCAAGGAAAGCATCGACCCCACGCTCAACTACCGCTGGTCCTGCCACATGGCCGTTTGCGGCAGCTGCGGCATGATGATCAACGGCGAACCCAAGCTGGCCTGCCACGCCTTCCTGCGCGATTACGAAGGCGTCATCCGCATCGAGCCGTTGGCGCATTTTCCGATCGAGCGCGATCTGGTGACCGCGCCCGACGACTTCATGGAGAAGCTCAAGCGCGTCAAGCCCTACCTCATCCCGCAGCAGAAGAGATCGCTCGACGAGGGCGAAAACAGGCAGACCCCAGCGCAGCTGATGAAGTTCCGCCAGTATTCGATGTGCATCAACTGCATGCTGTGCTACGCCGCCTGCCCGGAATACGGACTGACGCCGAAGTTCATCGGCCCGGCCGCCCTGACGCTGGCGCACCGCTACAACCAGGATTCGCGCGACGCCGGCCGCGCCGAGCGCCAGGAAGTCGCCGCCACACACGAAGGGGTCTGGGAATGCACCTTCGTCGGCGCCTGTTCCGAGGTGTGCCCGGCGCACGTCGATCCGGCGAGCGCGCTGCAGCAGATGAAGATCTCCAGTTCCATCGACTGGCTCAAGGAACATTTGATGCCGTGGGGAAGCAAATGAGCCGCAGGCCCCTGGTTCGCGAAGTCCCGCCGACCTCCTGGTTCTTCCGCCATCCGCGCTATCTGCGCTACATGGCACGCGAAGTCACCTGCATATTCATCGGCGCCTACTGCGTGCTGCTGGTGGTCGGCCTGCAGCGCCTCGCCGCCGGGCAGGCCAGCTACGAAGCGTTCCTCGCGGCGCTGCGCAGCCCGGCGTCCATCGTCTTTCATGCGCTGGCACTGGTCGCCGCCGTATACCACGCCGCCACCTGGTTCAACGCCACGCAGAAGGCCATGCCGGTGCAGGTTGGCGAGGACTTCCTGCCCGGCACCGTGATTTCCGGCGCGCACTACGTCGCCTGGGTCGTGCTGTCTTTCGTCGTCCTCTTCCTGGCGGGAGTGTTCTGACCATGGCCAAGTCGCACAAGCCGGTCGTCTGGTTCCCGTTCGCCGCCGGCGGCACGGTCATCGCCTTCTGCATCCCGGTGATCGTGCTGCTCACCTCCATGGCAGCGCTGGGCCATGTGCCGGACGGGCTCGGTTACGAGCGGATGCACGCCTTCGCCGCCGGCGCCCTCGGCAAGCTCGTCATTTTTTCCGTGGTCGCCCTGTCGCTGTGGAGTTCGGCGCATCGCCTGCGCTGCACCTGCTTCGACTTCGGCCTGCGCGCCGATAAAGTCGTCGCGACCGTCCTCTATCTGGCGGCGGTGGCGGGCAGCGTCGCGACCGCGGTCTATCTGCTCAGGATTTAAGCGGCGAGTCGCGCTGGCGCGGCCCGTTCAGTCCTTGTCGGCGAACGGATTGCGGCTCGACTTGTACTGGATGCGCAGCGGCGTGCCCTGCAGCTTGAAGGCCTCCATGAAGCAGCCTTCCAGGTAGCGGGTGTAGGACGCCGGCACGTGGTCGAGCGCGTTGCCGTGGATGACGATGATCGGCGGGTTGCTGCCGCCCTGGTGGGCGTAGCGCAGCTTCGGCCTCGACAGGCCATGGCGCGGCGGCGCCTGCTTCTGCACGGCGGCACCGAGCACGCGGGTGAGCTGCGGCGTCGGCATCTTCTTCATCGCTGCCGCCCAGGCCTTGTCGACCGAGCCGAGAATGCCGGCGATGCCCTGCCCCTTGAGTGCCGAGACGTAATGGACGCGGGCGAAGCCGAGGAAGTTGAGCTTGCGGCCGATGTCCACCTTGACGCGTTCGCGGCGGTAGTCGTCGACGGCGTCCCACTTGTTCACCGCCAGCACCAGCGCGCGGCCGGCCTCGATGGCGAAGCCGGCGATGTGGGCGTCCTGGTCGGAGATGTCCTGGCTAGCGTCGACCATCAGCACGACGACGTTGGCCTCCTCCACCGCCTGCAGCGTCTTGATCACCGAGAACTTCTCGATGGTCTCGAAGACACGGCCCTTGCGCCGCAGGCCGGCGGTGTCGATCAGGGTGTAGTGCTTGCCGTTCTTTTCGAACGGTACCTCAATGGCGTCGCGGGTGGTGCCCGGCATGTCGAAGGCGATCACGCGCTCCTCGCCGAGCAGGGTATTGATCAGCGTGCTCTTGCCGACGTTGGGGCGGCCGGCGATGGCGACCTTGGGCACCTTGGCTACGGCAGCCGAGTCGTCGCCGGCCGCCGCCGTCTCGTCAGCGCCGACTTTATTGACCCATGGCTCCAGCGCCAGTTCGACCAGTTCGCGCACGCCGTCGCCGTGAGCCGCCGAGATCACCAGCGGATCGCCGCAGCCCATCTCGTGAAACTCGGCGGCCACCATGGCGCGAACCATGCCCTCGGCCTTGTTGACCACGAGGTGCAGCGGCCGGCCGCTCTTGCGCAGGCGGTCGGCGATGGCCTGGTCCTGCGGCGTCAGGCCGGCGCGGCCATCGACGATGAACAGCAGCACGTCGGCCTCGGCAATGGCCGACTCCGCCTGCCGCGCCATCTCGTGCACGATGCCGTCCTTGGCCGTCGGCTCGAAACCGCCGGTATCGACGACGAGGAAAGGCTGGTTGCCCATGCGGCCGTGGCCGTAGTGACGGTCGCGCGTCAGGCCCGGCAAGTCGGCCACCAGCGCATCGCGCGTCTTGGTGAGGCGGTTGAACAGCGTACTCTTGCCGACGTTGGGGCGGCCGACGAGGACCAGGGTGGGGATCATGCCGGCTTCCTCGCGATGACAGTAATGAATTTCTTGCGGGTAGCGCCGGGCGCCGCAAACTCCTCGTGGCTCGAACGCAGGATCTCCCAGCCGGCGAAGGCCTGCTCGACTTCGTCGTGGCCGAACAGCGTGTAGGGCCCATCGCCGAAGAGGTCGAAGTAGGTCGACCCCTCGATCAGCGTATTCACGACGGCGACACCGCCGGGTCGTGTGGCATTCTGCATGGCCGCCAGCAGGTCGGTCGAGCGTGGTCGCGGGAAGAACATCAGCAGCCCGATGGCAACCACGCTGTCGTAACCGCCGCTGACCGGGGCGGAAGAGAAATCGGCCTGGCTCGCGACGACCGGCAGGCCCTCGGCGGCGGCCGCAGCCGCCAGCCGTTCGACGGCCGTTGCGCTGCCGTCGAACGCGGTGACGCGACAACCGGCCCGCGCTGCGGCCAGCGCCAGGTTGCCGAGACCGCAGCCGAGATCCAGGACGTCGCCGCGAAGGTGCGGCAACGCCACCTGCTCGAAGGGATTGAGCGCGAAATCGCCCGCCGCAATCTGGCCGCGGAACTGGCGATCGAAGAAGTCGACGCCGTTTGGCATCAAAAAGTCGGCGCTACCATGAACTCAAGGGCTGGCACTCGTGGCGGGACGGTGCGATATCAGTTCGCGCCGAGGGCGTAGATGCCGCCCTTCCGCGTCTGCACCACTACGCCACTGGCCATGCGTTGCGGCTCGGCCAGCACCTCGCTGCCGTCGGTCTTCTGGCGCGTGACGATATTGCCGTCGTCGGCACGCAGGAAATGCACCATACCCTCGAAGTCGGCGACTGCGACGAGACTACCGAGCGCGACCGGTCGCGACAGGCGCCGATTGGCGAGCTTGTCCTGCTTCCAGGCGCTGCTGCCGCTGTTGCGATCCAGGGCATGCACGACGCCCTTGTCGTCGCTGACATAGACATGGCGGCCGTCGACGTCGATGCCGGCGCGGCTCGAGAGATCGCGCGACCACAGGGCATTGCCCGAGGCGAGGTCGAAGCAGGTCACGCGCCCCTGGTAGGCGGCGGCGCAGACCTCGCGCCCGGCCACCACGGCGGAACTGGCGACGTCGGCGACACGCTCGAGCTCCGTCGCCCCCTTGGGCAGGGCCACGGTGCTCTCCCAAATCGCCGCGCCGTTGTTGGTGGCGATGGCCACCAGCTTGCCGCCGGGGAAGCCGGCGATCAGGGCGCGGTCGAGCAGCGTCACGCCGACGTTGGAACGCAGCGACAGCGCCGGCGTACTGCGCTGGTATACCCAGCGGCGCGAGCCCGAAGCGGCATCGAAACCGAAGATGCGCGAATCGCCCGAGCGCACCGCGACTAGGCCATCGGTCACCGCTGGCGCGGCGAGGACTTCCGAGCTGACGCGCGCCTGCCACAGCGGCTTGCCGCTGTCGGCATCGAATGCCAGAACCTCGCCCTTGAGCGTGCCCACGACGACGACCTTGCCATCGGCGCCGACACCGCCGGAAATATCCTTGCCGGCATCGGCGCGCCAGACCTGCTTGCCGTTGTCGAAACGGTAGATCCGTCCGTTGCGACCGGCGGCGAAGACGCGTTCGCCGACGACCGCAGGGGTGAACACGAACTCGCCGGCATCGCCGACGCTGTTGCTCGACAACACCCGCATCTCGCTGCCGCCCTGGACCGCGCCGAGCTCCGCCGGCTTGTCCTTGGGTGCGGCAGCGAAGGGATTGATCTTGTCGACACTCGAGCAGCCGGTCAGGGCCAGCATTCCCAGCATCAGCAGCAGGTGGCCGGCGCGGCGGCGCATCACTTGGCGCCTCCGCCGGTCCCCAGCGCATCGCGCTTGGTCTGCAGCACATCCTTGTAGGGTGCCTGCTGCTGCGCCACGTCAGTGGAAGCTCGGGCGAGCTTGGCCAGCGCCGCCTCGTAGGCGGCCCGTGCTTCGGCAGGCTTGCCCTGTTCCGCCAGGATGTCGCCGCGCATCTCGCCGAAGCGCGGTGCGAAGCTGGCGGCGGCGGGCTCGCCCGCCACCTGCTTCAGCGCTTCGTCATGGGCCTTCTCGTCGAGCAGCAGGGCGGCCAGGCGCAGCCGCGCCAGGTCGCGCAACGCCGGATCCTTCGCATTGTCGGCCGCCCATTGCAACTGCGCCTTGGCCGTCTTGACATCACCAGCCTCGGCCTGGGCCTTGCCGGACAGCAGCGCCGCCATGCCGGCATAGGCGGTCAGCGAATACCTGTCGATCAGCTCGCCGGCCAGTTCGCGTGCATGCTTGGCGTCGTTCTGCGCTGCGGCGCGCTGCACGCCCATGTAGAGCTGCGATGCCTCGGCCACCTGTTGCCGCTGCCACCAGTTCCAACCCTGCCACGCCAGCACGGCCAGTGCCAGTGCCACCACGATGGCGGTCACCAGGTTGCCGTACACCTTCCACCAGGTCTTCAGTTCGTCGAGCTGTTCCTGTTCTTCGAGGTCATAGACCGCCATCTTCTTCGTCTCCAAACAGCCAGGCGCCCACGGCGTCGGCAAGTTCATCGGCCGCGACACGGCGCTGTTCGGCCGTTTCGCGCAGGGGTTTCAGGGTAACTTCGTTGGCCTCGGCTTCGTCGTCGCCGATGATCACGGCGAGCGGCGCGCCCGAGGCGTCGGCGCGTTTCATCTGGGACTTGAAGCTGCCACCGCCGCAATGCAGTTGAACAGCGAAACCGGCGTCGCGCAGGCCCTCGGCGACACGGAAGGCGAAACGTGCTGCGGCCTCGCCCTGATGCACGACATAGATGTCGGGCGCCGGCTTCTCGTGCTGGTTGCCCTGGTCGCGCCAGAGCGCCAGGAGCCGCTCGATGCCCATGGCGAAGCCGCAGGCTGGCTGAGGCTTGCCGCCGAGCTGCTGCACAAGGCCGTCGTAACGGCCGCCGGCACAGACCGTGCCTTGGGCGCCGAGCTGGTCGGTCACCCACTCGAAGACCGTGAGGTTGTAGTAGTCCAGCCCGCGCACCAGCCGCGGGTTGATGCGATAAGGCAGGCCGGCATCCTTGAGCAGCTGCTGCACGCCATCGAAGTGCTTGAGCGAGGCTTCGCCGAGGTAATCGATCAGCTTCGGCGCCCCTTCGACCACGCTCTGCAGCGCCGGGTTCTTGGTGTCGAGGATGCGCAGCGGATTGGTGTGCAGGCGGCGCTTCGCCTCCTCGTCGAGAATATCGGCGTGACCCGAGAGGTACGCGATCAGATCGGCACGATGCTTGGCGCGCTCCTCGGACTGGCCAAGGGAGTTGATTTCGAGCTTGATGTTCTCCAGGCCGAGATCGTCCCACAGCCGCTGGCACATCAGGATCTGCTCGGCATCGACATCGGGGCCGGCGAAGCCCAAGGCCTCGACGCCGACCTGATGGAACTGGCGGTAGCGGCCTTTCTGCGGCCGCTCATGGCGGAACATCGGGCCCATGTACCAGAGCCGGCGCGGGGCGTCGTAGAGGAGATTGTGCTGCAGCACGGCGCGCACGCAGGACGCGGTGCCCTCGGGCCGCAGGGTCAGCGGCTCGCCGTTGAGGCTGTCGGTGAAGGAATACATCTCCTTCTCGACGATGTCGGTGACCTCGCCGATGGCACGTGCGAACAACGGCGTCGGCTCGACCATGGGCATGCGGATGGGGCGGTAGCCGTAGCCGGCCAGCCAGCCGCGCACCAGATCCTCGAACTCCTCCCAGAGTTCGGCGTCGTCGGGCAGGATATCGTTCATCCCGCGGATGGCTTGCAGTGTCGTGCTCATGGTCAGGCGCGCGGCTGGTATTTGCGCACGACGTAATCGTCGATGATGTTGCGGAATTCGGCGGCGATGTTGTCGCCACGCAGCGTGGTGGTGCGCTCGCCGTCGACGTAAACCGGCGCGACCGGTTCCTCGCCGGTACCCGGCAGCGAGATGCCGATGTTGGCGTGCTTGCTCTCGCCCGGGCCGTTCACGACGCAGCCCATCACGGCCAGCGTCATGTCCTCGACGCCGGCGTGGCGCAGTTTCCATTCAGGCATGCGGTCACGGACATAGTCCTGGATGTCCTGCGCCAGTTCCTGGAAGGTGGTGCTGGAGGTGCGGCCGCAGCCGGGGCAGGCGACGACCATCGGCGTGAATGCCCGCAGCCCCATGGTCTGGAGGATTTCCTGCGCCACCACGACCTCGCGCGTGCGGCTGCCGCCGGGCTCGGGCGTCAGCGAAATTCGGATGGTGTCGCCGATGCCCTCCTGCAGCAGCACTGCCAGGCCCGCGGTCGAGGCGACGATGCCCTTGCTGCCCATGCCGGCCTCGGTCAGGCCGAGATGCAGGGCGTAATCGCCGCGCGCCGACAGCTCTCTGTAGATGGCGATCAGGTCCTGCACGCCGGAGACCTTGCAGGAAAGGACGATGTCGTCGCGCGCCAGGCCGAGTTCCTCGGCCCGCGCGGCGGATTCGAGCGCCGAGGTGACCATCGCCTCGCGCATGATCTCGGTGGCGTCCTTGGGCTGGGGGCGCCGCGCATTTTCGTCCATGACGCGGGCGAGCAGCGCCTGGTCGAGGCTGCCCCAGTTGACGCCGATACGCACCGGCTTCCGATACTTGCAGGCGAACTCGATCAGTTGCGCGAACTGTTCGTCGCGCTTCGCCCCCTTGCCGACGTTGCCGGGATTGATGCGCAGCTTGGCCAGCGCCTCGGCGCAGGCCGGATGCTCCGCCAGCAGCTTATGGCCGTTGAAGTGGAAGTCGCCGATCAGCGGCACGTCGAGGTTCATCGCTAGCAGCCGTTCGCGAATCTTGGGCACGGCGGCGGCGGCCTCCCGGGTATTGACGGTGATCCGCACCAGTTCGGAGCCGGCACGATGGAGCTCGGCCACCTGCATTGCCGTGGCGAAGTCGTCGGCCGTATCGGTGTTGGTCATCGACTGCACCACGACCGGCGCCGTGCCGCCAACGCCGACTTTTCCGACCATGACGCGGCGCGTCTGGCGGCGCGGCAGCGGGCCGCGCGGAATGGCCTTCTCCGGTGCCATGTCAGTCGACCGTGAGGCGCGCGACCTCGTCGCGGGCATGCGGCTTCAGATCGACCTCGCGGTCGCCGTCCTGCACGCGCACGGCCGAGGCGCGGCCGACCCAGAGTTGGAACGGCGGCTTGCCATTGGCGACCTGACGGTCGCCAGCGGAAAACTCGCCGCTGAGGATCACGCGCTGGCTGCTGTCCTTGATCTCGACCCAGGACTTGTCGGAAAACGTCAGAATCAACTGGCGCATGTCGGGCGGAATGACGGTCGCGGCGGGCGGGGCGACCGACTGATTACCTGCGGCGTCAGCCGGCGCCGCTTCGATGCGTGGCGCTGGCGGCTGCACCACCGGCTTCTCCGCGGGCTGCGCCGGGCGCTCTGTCTTGGCTAGCGGCAGTTCGCGCGGCAGGGATGGTGCCGACTCGGGCGACACCAGGTGCCAGGCAATCAGGCTGGCCGCAATCACCACCAGGACGATGGCGCCCGCCACCCAGGCGGACAAGCGGCGCTCGCCGGGCTGGGGCATCGCGGCACCGGTGTCCTCCGGCGCCCGCACCTCGGCCGTCGGCAGGGCCGTGCCGGCATCGAGCATGGCCAGCAGCGGTTCCGGCGCCTGTTTCAGGAAGCGCGCATAGCTGCGGATGAAACCGCGGACGAAGGTCGCGCCTTGCAAACCATGGAAGTCGTCGGCTTCGAGGGCCGCGATCTGACGCGGACTGAACTTGAGCGCGTTGGCGGCATCGGCCAGACTCAGCCCGCGGGCCTCGCGGGCCTCGCGCAGTCGCCGGCCCGGCAACTCGGCGGGCGTCAGCGCCACGGTGGCGGACAGGTCCGCGACCGCGTCGTCGGACTGTTCGGTTTCGGTCTGGCTCAATCGAAGCTTCCCTGCGTCAGTTTCTTGTATTCCGGCGAATCAGCGAACTTGCGCTGCAGTTGCGTCGCCCAGCGCAACTCCGCTTCGCGGTCGCCGCTCTTGCGCTCGATCAGCAGCGCCAGCCAGGTGCTCGCCGCCGTGGGCTCGGCCTGGCGATGGACCTCGGCGAGACGCGCCCGCGCCTCGGGCAGACGCCCCTGCTGGTAGAGCACCGCAGCCTGCACGTACTGCCCATAGACGTTGCCCGGATCGCGGCGCAGCGCGCTGTTCACGTAGTCCTCAGCACGCTTGTAATCCCTGATGCGGCTGGCGCACAGCGACGCGTTGATCAGCGGCCGGGCCGGCGTCGCATACATCGGGTTCTTTGCCGCCACCTCGAAATAGGCGAACGAAGTGGTTTCGCGCCCCGTTTGACACAGGAACCACCCCATGTTGCCATTGGTCTCGGCGTCGTCGGGAGCCAGTCGGAGCGCCTGCTGGAGCTGCTCCTCGGCGCGCGGATAATCCTGCATCTGCATCAGGGTCAGGCCCATCAGATTGTAGGCGGGCGAATAATTGGCATCGGCATTGATGGCGATGCGCGCCTCGTCGAATGCCGTGGTGAGTTGGCCCCCCGAGAGATAGGCCATGCCCAGGTCGGTGTGCAGCCGGGCGCGCTCGCGCGCGGCATCGCCGGCACTCTTGGCGGGGGCAGAGGGCTCGTTCGGGCGGCTGGCCGATCCGCCGCCGCAGCCCGCGAGAAGCATACCGGCCACCAGGCCAACCAAGCACAGGGCACGTTTCATCGGTGGACCTCCGGAGTTCCCGCAACATTGCCGGTCGTCGGCGTGACCTTGATCACAGGGTGGCGCGGTGCGGCAGCGCGCCGCGACTTGTCCCGCACCTGACCGGCGAGTTGGCCGCAGGCGGCGTCGATGTCGTCGCCGCGCGTCTTCCGCACCGTGGACACGATGTTGGCCGCCATGAGGATTTCCTGGAAACGGCGCACGCGCGCCGGGCTGGATCGACGATAACCGGACTCGGGAAAGGGATTGAAGGGGATCAGATTGAACTTGCACGGAACGTCGCGCGTCAGCGCGAGCAGCGCGCGCGCATCGGCATCGGAGTCATTCACTCCGTCGAGCATCACGTATTCGAACGTAATGAAGTCCCGCGGCGCCTTTTCGAGATAGCGGCGACAGGCGGCCATCAGTTCCTTGAGCGGATATTTCGCGTTGATCGGCACCAGCTGATCGCGCAGCGCATCGTTGGGCGCGTGCAGCGACACGGCCAGCGCCACCGGCACGGTGTCGCGCAGTCGATCCATCGCCGGAACGATACCGGAGGTCGATACCGTGACGCGCCGCCGCGACAGGCCGTAGGCGTTGTCGTCGAGCATCAATTTCAGCGCGGCGACGACATTGTCGAAGTTGGCCAGCGGCTCGCCCATGCCCATCAGCACGACGTTGCTGATGACGCGCTCGCCGGCATCCGCGGCACCCGGAATCTTGACCGCGCCCAGCGCGCGGTTGGCGTGCCAGAGCTGGCCGATGATCTCGGCGGTGGACAAGTTGCGGTTGAAGCCCTGCTTGCCCGTCGAGCAGAAGGAACAGTCGAGTGCGCAGCCGACCTGGCTCGAGATGCACAACGTGCCGCGGCCGGCCTCGGGGATGAAGACGGTCTCGACCGCATTGCCGTTGCCCACGTCGAGCAGCCACTTGCGCGTACCGTCGGCGGCGATGGAGTCGCGCACCGGCACCGGACCGCGGATCTCGGCCTCCTCGGCGAGCTTGACGCGCAGCGATTTGGCAACGTCGGTCATCCGCTCGAAATCGTCTTCGCCGAAACGATGCATCCAGCGCAGCACCTGGCGCGCACGGAAGGCCTTTTCGCCCAGCTGCGCGAACCAGTCCTGGATGCCGTCGACGTCGAAATCGAGCAGATTGACCATTGAATCGGCGTTCAGAGAACGTTTAGAAAACGTTCAGCGCCGGGAAGAAGTAGGCGATCTCGACCTTGGCGGTGTCCGGGCCGTCCGAGCCATGCACGGCATTGGCGTCGATGCTGTCGGCGAAGTCGGCGCGGATGGTGCCCTTGTCGGCCTTCTTCGGGTCGGTGGCACCCATCAGCTCGCGATTCTTGGCGATGGCGTTCTCGCCCTCGAGCACCTGGATCATCACCGGGCCGGAGCTCATGAACGAGACCAAGTCCTTGAAGAAGGGACGCTCCTTGTGCACAGCGTAGAAACCGCCGGCTTCGCGCTCGGACAGCCAGGCCATGCGGGAGGCGACGATCTTGAGGCCGTTGGTCTCGAAGCGGGAATAGATCTTGCCGATGACGTTCTTGGCGACGGCATCGGGCTTGATGATGGACAGGGTGCGTTCGACAGCCATTACATTCTCCAGCGAAAGGTTGGGCAAATAAGACTAGGCAAATCAAAGAACTGGCCATTTTATCGCAGATTGATGCCATGCCCCCGACCGCGGGACGAAAAAAAGCCCGGCCCATGTCGCGCATGGCCGGGCTTCAAGCGCGCGGGGGCTACCCCCGCGCGCTCCTCCTCAGGAAATCATGCCCAGCGTCCGTGGCAGCCACAGCGACATCGTCGGCCAATAGGTGACGAGCACCAGGAACACGAGCATGGTGAGCAGCCAGGGCCAGACGGCGATGGTCAATTCGGTGATGCCCATCTTGGTGATGCCGGACGCGACGTAGAGGTTGAGGCCCACCGGCGGGTGGCACATGCCGACTTCCATGTTCACCACCATGATGATGCCGAAATGCACCGGGTCGATGCCGAGCTTGATGGCGATGGGGAACAGGATCGGCGCCAGTATCAACACGATCGAGGACGGCTCCATGAAATTGCCGGCCAGCAACAGCAGGATGTTGGCAACAATCAGGAAGCCGATGACGCCGACGCCGGTGCCCATCATCCAGTCAGCCATCTCCTGCGGGATGTTCTCGTGCGTCATGAGGAAGGAGAACAGCACCGCATTGGTGATGATGTAGAGCAGCATCGCGCTCATGTTGGCCGAGGACAGCAGCACCTTCGGCACATCCTTCATCCCCATGTCCTTGTACACGAATACGGCGACGAAGAAGGCATAGACTGCGCTCATCGCAGCCGCCTCGGTCGGTGTGAACATACCCGTGTAGATTCCGCCCATGACCACGACGATGAGGAAGAGCCCCCAGACCGCCTTGCGGAAGCTCACCCAGCGTTCCCGCCACGAGGCCCTCGGCTGGCGCGGGTAGTCGTTCTTCCAGGCGCGATACCAGGTGGTCAGGCCGAGCATCGTCGCCAGTACGAGGCCCGGAATCACGCCCGCCATGAACAGAGCGCCGACCGAGGTATTGGTCGACACCGAGTACATCACCATGACGATCGACGGCGGAATCAGGATGCCCAGCGCCCCCGACGTGGTGAGGACGCCGGCACCGAAGCGATTGGGAAAACCTGCCTTGACCATCGCCGGCATCAGGATGGAGCCAATGGCCACCACCGTCGCAGGACTCGACCCCGACACCGCCGCGAACAACGCACAGGCGACCACGCCACCGAGACCGAGACCGCCATGGAAGTGGCCGACCATCGACGTGGCGAAGGCGATCATGCGCCGCGCCACCCCGCCGTGGGTCAGGAAGTTGCCGGCGAGGATGAAGAACGGGATCGCCATGATCTCGAACTTCTCGATGCCGGTAAACAGCTTGAGCGCCACCGATTCGATCGGCACCTGAGTCATCAGGAAGAGGAAGGACAGCACCGTCAGGCCGAGCGAGATCGAGATCGGCATACCGGTCAACATCAGGGCGACCAGCAGCCCGAAGATGAGCAGGGTGTTCATTTCCGGTCACCTCCGGCATCGTCTCCGTGGTTGCGCCGATCGGCATTGCCGCGTCGGTCGGCATTGCCTCGCCGATCGGCGCCCCTGCGCATGTCGTGGGGATGGAGTCCATCATCCATGCGATAGATTTCGTCCTCTTCGCCAGGCTTGGGCGGTACCTCTTCGTCCAGGCCGTCGACGTGGCCATGGTCGTGATGCGGCAGCTCCCCGGTCCGGATGAAACTCGTCGTCACCTGCAGGAAGCGGAAACACATCAGGTAGGAACCGAGCGGCACGGCCGAATAGACGATCCAGGTCGGCCATTCGAGGTCGGGCGTAGTCGGTCCCTCGGGGATGTCGGTAAGTTGCAAGCCCAGTGCGGTGAACACGGAGTAGTGCATGCCGTTTTCCCAGACGAAGCGTGCTCCCAGCGTGCCGACGATGCCGGTGAACAACGCCCCGGCGAGCAAACCGAAAATGATGAATTTGCCGCGCATGCGATCGTCGAGCCGGTTGATCAGCACATCGACGCCGACGTGGATGCCGGTACGCACGCCGTAAGCGGCGCCGAACTTGGCCATCCAGACGAACATGATGATGGTGAGTTCCTGCGCCCAACCCATGTTGATCCCGAGCAGCCAGTCCTGCAGGCCCGGGATGGCGAAGCCGGTGGCGTAACGGTGCATGACCGAGGCGAAGATGATCACCGTCGCGGCCGCCATGAGGAAGGTGATGAGCCACTCCTCGAGATGATCGAGTACCTTCATCGATGTCTCTCCATCCAAGAAAAAACGCCCGCCGGAAGGGCGGGCGCCGGGGTTGCGTCAGAGCTTGGCGGGGTCGAAGCCGGTCGCCTTGTAGACCATGTCGATGGTCTCCTTGCCGACGCGCGACTCCATCTTCTTATGCACCGGCACCAGCGCCTTCTTGAAGGCCGAGCGCTCCGCAGCAGTCTGCGTGTGGACCTGGGTCTTGCCCGATTTCTTCACCATCTCCAGGGCATTGTCATTCTCGACCTTGGCGATCTGGTTGGCGTAGCGCGTCGCCTGTTCCATGGCGTCGTCGAGTTGCTTGCGGATGTCCGCCGGCAGCCCGTCCCAGAACTTCTTGTTCACGATCACCGCATAGCCGAGATAGCCGTGGTCGGTCAGCGCCAGGTGCTTCTGCACCTCGTGCATCTTCTGGGTATAGAGGTTGGAAATCGGATTCTCGGTGCCGTCGACCACGCCGGTCTGCAGCGCCTGATAGACCTCAGAGAAGGCCATCACCTGGGGCAGCGCACCGAGGGCGCGAATCTCTTCTTCAAGCACCTTGGACGACTGGATGCGCAACTTCTTGCCCTTGAGGTCGGCGGGCATATTGATCGGTGTGTTGGCTGAGAACGACTTGAAGCCGTTGTCCCAGTAGGTCAGGCCCTTGATGCCCTTGGCCTCGAGCTTGCCCAGCATCTGCTGGCCGACCGGGCCCAGCGTGACCTTGCGCAGAGAATCGTAACCATCGAAGATATAGGGCAGATCGAAGACCTCGAACTCCTTGACGCCGAGCGGGCCGAATTTGGCGAGCGACGGCGCGAGCATCTGCACTGCGCCGAGCTGCAACGCCTCCATCTCTTCCTTGTCCTTGTAGAGCGTGCTGTTCGCGTAGACCTCGACCTTGACGCGGCCCTTGGTCAGTTCCTCGGCCTTCTTCTTGAAGAACTCGGCGCCCTTGCCCTTGGGCGTGTCGTTGGCGACAACATGACTGAACTTGATGACGATCGGCTGCTGGGCGAACGCCGCCATGGAAAAGGTCGCGGCCACGAGACCGGCGACAAGCGTGCGAAGTTTCATGATCAGGTTTCTCCTCCGTTGTTTTGTCCGGCTGTCGCGCAGCCGCAGCCGTTATCAGGCCCGGCGCTATTGTTGATCTCTCGGTGCGGTCGAGCCATTGTGGTTTTCCGCAAGTCGTGACGGTGCGGTGGCGACAAGCTAACATCCAGCCATGGTTAGTTTCGTCACTTCGACCACTGCGCCAATTTCTACCCTGCCCGCTGCCACCGCCGCATCGAGTCGCTGGCTGTGGTGGCTGTCGCGCCTTGCCTTCTTGCTGTTTCTCATGGCGGTTGCGGCACTGCTCTGGCTGTCCGACCGCAACGAGGCCGAAGAGCAGCGCGCAACCCTGATCAGCGACATTCTCTGGCTCGAACAGGACCTGCGTTTCCATCTGACCCGAAACGAGGAACTGCTGGGCCTCATCACGCCGCAGCATGCCGCCAGTGCCGGCAGCTTCGAACCGCATGCGCGTGCCTTGCTCGCCAATAACTCGGGTCTGGTACAGGTCTTCTGGCTCGATCCCGGTGGCGGCGTACGCCAATCCCTGCCCGCCCAAACGGATCGCTACGTGATTGGCGATGGCATCGATGCGGCGCCTGCAAACAACGCCTTCCGGCTTGCAGCCTCTCTCGGCAAGCCTTTCTACAGCCCCCCCTACCCGGTGGTCAATGACGACCGGCAGTTCGAAGTGCATGTGCCGGTATTCCGCGACGGCCGTCTCGCGGGTGTCGTGGTCGGTGCCTATTCGATGCGGCGCATGCTCGAGCAGACCGTTCCGTGGTGGCTGACCGAACGCTATCGCATCCGTGTCATCGACAACTCCGGCGTCACGCTGGCCGCGCGCACCAAGGTCGAAGCCAGCACCGCCCGTCGCCTCGACTACCAGCTGCCGTTCGACCCCCCGGCCATGGCTTGATGCTGCATGCGGCGCCCTACCGCACCCAGGCGCCGCTGGCGCCGCGCCTGCTGACCGCCAGCCTGATTCTGCTCGCCACACTGGTCCTGTGGAGCTTGTGGTCCCTGCGCCGGCACTGGACGCATCGGCTCGCTGCGGAGCAGGCCCTGCTGCGCGAGCATGCCTTCCGCCAGGCGATGGAGAACTCTTTGCAGACGGGACTGCGCGCACGCGATCTCGAAGGGCGCATTACCTACGTCAACCCCGCCTTCTGCCGCATGGTCGGCTGGCCAGCGGAAGAACTGATCGGACGCTCGCCGCCGATGCCTTACTGGGCCGATGAATTGCTCGAGGAGACGCGGGCCCTGCATGATCGTATCCTTGCCGGAAAGGGGCCGCTCGAGGGTTTCGAAATCAAGCTCAAGCGCCGCACTGGCGAGGTCTTCGACGTACTGATCCACGAAGCACCGCTGATCGATGCCCGCGGTCACCACACCGGTTGGATGAGTTCGATCGTCGACATCACCGAAAACAAGCGTACCGAGGAGCGGGAAAGGCAACAACAACAGCGGCTGCAGGCGACCGCGCGGCTTGTCACCATGGGAGAGATGGCCTCGAGCCTGGCCCATGAACTCAACCAGCCGCTCGCCGCGATCGCGAGTTACACGACGGGCTGCATCAACCTGATCGACTCCGGCCAGCGCGATGCGGCGCAATTGAAGTCCCCGCTGGCGAAGTGCGCCGAGCAGGCGCAGCGCGCCGGCCGCATCATCCATCGCATCTACGAGTTCGCCCGTCGCGCCGAGCCCCGGGCGGAATCCTGCGACTTGATCGCCATCGTCGACGAGGTACTGGGGCTGATTGACGCCGACGCCCGGCGTCAGCAGATTCGCATCCTGCGCGATCTGCCCGCGGAACTGCCCCCGCTGCTGGGCGACCGCGTGTTATTGACCCAGGCCCTGCTCAACCTCGTCCGCAATGGCATGGATGCGATGGCCCATATGCCGGCAGAACGCCGGATATTGACCATCCTAGGCAAGCGCGGAGATGCCACCCTGCGACTGAGCATCGCGGATCGCGGCGGCGGCATCGCGCCGGAGATCCTGGCTCACCTGTTCGAGCCATTCCGCACCACCAAGGCCGAGGGCATGGGCATGGGCCTCAACATCTGCCGTTCGGTCGTCGAGGCCCATCGCGGCAGGCTATGGCACGAAGCCCGTCCTGACGGCGGCTGCATTTTCAATGTCGAGCTGCCGCTGGTGGATACATAATTCGGCATGAGCACGAGTCTCGCCTATCTGGTCGACGATGATGAAGCGATCCGCGATGCGCTGGCCTGGCTGCTGAATTCGCGCGGCATCGCATCCCGCGCCTGGTCCTCGGCGGAGTCCTTCCTCGGCGACTACGACTTCAGCATGCGCGGCTGCATGGTCCTCGACATCCGCATGCCCGGGATGGGCGGACCGGAACTGTTCGACCGACTGCTCGAAATCGGCTGCCGGCTACCCGCGATCTTCCTTACCGGTCACGGCGACGTGCCGCTGGCCGTGCAGGCGATCAAGAAGGGAGCGTTCGAATTTATCGAGAAGCCATTCAACGATAATGAACTCGTCGATCGCGTGCTCGCGGCGTTTCAGCTCGACAACGATCAGCAACGTCTTGACGCCGGTGCCGAGCTGACGGCCGTGAAACTCTCGACATTGAGCAGTCGAGAACGCGAAGTGATGGAGCTGATACTCGCCGGCAAGTACAACAAGGTCATCGCCGACGAACTCGGCATCGCGATGCGCACGGTGGAGGTGCACCGGGCTCGCATCTTCGAGAAAATGGGCGTGAAGTCCGCGGTGGAGTTGGCGCAGCTGCTCGCCGCGTCGCGTTAACTAGCGAACATGTTCCAAATCGATCTTTCCCCGGCGACGAACGATGTCCCATTCGCCGAAGTGCTGCCGCGGATGGCGGTCATGCCCGGCCGCAAGTAGTTGGCGCAGTGCCTCGACCAGACGCGATTCGCTAGGAATGCCGATGCCGCGTCGGGCGAGCAGGTAACGCAGGGCGTTGCGCGCGCGTGGCTCGCTCAGGCTTGCCAGCGTCGCGACCGCCAAGGGGAAATCGAGCTGGTCGGCGAGATCGATTCGAGCCAGGTCGTCCAGCAGGGTGACCGCCTCACTGAACCGGCCTGTGGCGGCAGCGAGATTCCTTTCGGCTGCAGGGAAACGGCGATGGAGGGGCTCGAGGATCTCGTGGCGCAGGAAGTTGCGCGAGAAGCCGGTATCGCGGTTGCTTTCGTCGTCGACCCAGTCGAGGCCCTGCTCGCGCGCATAAGCCTCGATCTCCGCGCGTGACACCGTAAGCAGAGGCCGCAACAGTCGCCGCTGGCGTGGCGCCATGGCAGCCGAACCCGCCAACCCGGTCCCGCGTACGAGATTGAACAGCAGCGTCTCGGCCTGGTCGCCTCGGTGATGCCCCAGGACGATGAAATCCCCGCTCGCATGCGCAAACGCGGCGTGGCGCGCGCGGCGGGCTGCCGCTTCGAGGCCATCCGGCGACTCTCGATCGACGACAACGCGCTCGATCGTCAGGGGGATCCCCTTCGCCTGACACAGGATGGCGCAGAACGCCGCCCATTGCTCGGCATTCTCGCTGAGACCATGGTTCACGTGAATGGCCGCCAGTTCGAATTGGGCCATGGGAGCGAGACTGGCCAATAGATGGAGCAGAGTCACCGAATCGACGCCGCCGGAGAGAGCGAGCGTCAGATGCTGTCCCGGCGCGATCTGCGCGGCCAACGCAGCGGCGCATGTCGCCAGCACGCCGTCAGTGGATTGGCTGTTCCTTGAACTTGCCATAGCCCATCAGGCGCTCGAAGCGGCGCTCGATGAGCTCGTCGGCGGGAAGCGCCGCGACCTGCTTGAGCGCGTCCTGCAGTGCCTTCTTCAAGGAATTGGCGGCCGCCTTGTGGTCGCGGTGGGCACCGCCCAACGGCTCGTTGACGATGCGATCGACCAGACCGAGGGTCTTCAGGCGCGCAGCCGTAATCCCCATGGTCTCGGCGGCATCGGCCGCGCGTTCCGCGCTCTTCCAGAGGATGGATGCACAGCCCTCCGGCGAAATGACGGAATAGGTCGAATACTGCAGCATCAGCATGGCGTCGCCGACCGCGATCGCCAGCGCTCCGCCGGAACCGCCCTCACCGATGATGGTCGTGATAAACGGAACCTTGAGTTCAGCCATCTCATACAAATTTCGTCCGATGGCCTCGGACTGGCCTCGCTCTTCCGCATCGATGCCGGGATAGGCGCCCGGTGTGTCGACGAAGGTGAAGATCGGAATGCCGAAGCGCTCCGCCAGCCTCATCAGCCGCAATGCCTTGCGGTATCCCTCGGGCCGCGGCATGCCGAAATTGCGGTGAATCTTTTCCTTGGTGTCGCGGCCCTTCTGGTGGCCGATGACCATGCACGACTGGCCGTTGAAACGGGCGAGGCCACCGACGATCGCATGGTCGTCGGCGAAGGCGCGGTCCCCGTGGAGTTCCTCGAAATCGGTGAAGAGGTGCGGGATGTAATCGAGAGTGTAGGGGCGCTGCGGATGGCGTGCGACAAGGGCGATCTGCCAGGGCGACAGCTTGGCGTAGATATCCTTGGTCAGCGTCAGGCCCTTCGCCTCGAGACGGCTGATTTCCTCGGAGATATCGACTGCGGAATCGTCCTGCACGAAGCGCAGCTGTTCTATTTTTTCCTCAAGCTCGGCGATGGGCTGCTCGAAGTCCAGAAAAGTCGTTTTCATGGCGCGAATTCTACCGGATAGGCAGTGGCACAAACGAAAACCCCCTCCGCGGCAATCTGCCGGGAGGGGGCCTGAATGGGGAGTCTGGTGCTGACCTACTTTCGCCGGAGGTTAACCGACTATCATTGGCGCGGAGGTGTTTCACGGTCCTGTTCGGGAAGGGAAGGGGTGGTTCCGCCTCGCTATGGGCACCAGACTGAAAGGGAAGCGGCCTGGGTTTTGTGGTCCGGGCCGCGTAATTGGAAGAAGTAAATTGGGTGGTGATTGGCGCGTGTTGCACCCGAGTTGAATGTAACTCAAGGTTATAGGGTCAAGCCGCACGGGCAATTAGTATCGGTTAGCTCAACGCATTACTGCGCTTCCACACCCGACCTATCAACGTCGTGGTCTTCGACGACCCTTCAGGGGGATCGAGTCCCCGGGATATCTCATCTTGAGGCGAGTTTCCCGCTTAGATGCTTTCAGCGGTTATCTCTTCCGTATTTAGCTACCCGGCGATGCGACTGGCGTCACAACCGGTCCACCAGAGATACGTCCACTCCGGTCCTCTCGTACTAGGAGCAGCCCCTCTCAAATATCCAGCGCCCACGGCAGATAGGGACCAAACTGTCTCACGACGTTTTGAACCCAGCTCACGTACCACTTTAAATGGCGAACAGCCATACCCTTGGGACCGGCTACAGCCCCAGGATGTGATGAGCCGACATCGAGGTGCCAAACTCCGCCGTCGATATGAACTCTTGGGCGGAATCAGCCTGTTATCCCCAGAGTACCTTTTATCCGTTGAGCGATGGCCCTTCCATACAGAACCACCGGATCACTATGACCTGCTTTCGCACCTGCTCGACTTGTGGGTCTCGCAGTCAAGCCTTCTTTTGCCATTGCACTATCAGTACGATGTCCGACCGTACCTAGAAGACCTTCGTACTCCTCCGTTACTCTTTAGGAGGAGACCGCCCCAGTCAAACTGCCTGCCATGCACGGTCCCCGACCCCGATTCAGGGGCCCAGGTTAGAACCTCAACGACACCAGGGTGGTATTTCAAGGTTGGCTCCGCGCGATCTAGCGACCACGCCTCACAGCCTCCCACCTATCCTACACAAGTCCCGTCAAAGTCCAATGCAAAGCTACAGTAAAGGTTCATGGGGTCTTTCCGTCTAGCCGCGGGGAGATTGCATCTTCACAAACACTTCAACTTCGCTGAGTCCCAAGAGGAGACAGTGTGGCCATCGTTACGCCATTCGTGCAGGTCGGAACTTACCCGACAAGGAATTTCGCTACCTTAGGACCGTTATAGTTACGGCCGCCGTTTACTGGGGCTTCGATCAAGAGCTTGCACCCCATCACTTAACCTTCCAGCACCGGGCAGGCGTCACACCCTATACGTCGGCTTTCGCCTTTGCAGAGTGCTGTGTTTTTGTTAAACAGTCGCAGCCACCGATTCTCTGCGGCCCCATCGCCCTTCGGATGTTCTCCTACAAGCTACCGGGGCATACCTTCTCCCGAAGTTACGGTATCAATTTGCCGAGTTCCTTCTCCTGGGTTCTCTCAAGCGCCTTAGAATTTTCATCCTGCCCACCTGTGTCGGTTTGCGGTACGGTCGTCACAGACTGAAGCTTAGAGGCTTTTCCTGGAAGCAGGGTATCACTCACTTCGATCTCAAAGAGACCTCGTCATCACGCCTCAGCTAAGCCGTCCGGATTTGCCTAGACAGCACGCCTACACGCTTAAACCGGGACGTCCAACACCCGGCTGAGCTAACCTTCTCCGTCCCCCCATCGCATCTGTGATCGGTACGGGAATATTGACCCGTTTCCCATCGACTACGCCTTTCGGCCTCGCCTTAGGGGCCGACTCACCCTGCGCCGATGAACGTTGCGCAGGAAACCTTGGGCTTTCGGCGAGGGTGCTTTTCACACCCTTTATCGCTACTCATGTCAGCATTCGCACTTCTGATATCTCCAGCATCCTTCTCAAGACACCTTCACAGACCTACAGAACGCTCCCCTACCACGCACATTACTGTGCATCCGCAGCTTCGGTTATTGGCTTGAGCCCCGTTACATCTTCCGCGCAGGACGACTCGATCAGTGAGCTATTACGCTTTCTTTAAAGGATGGCTGCTTCTAAGCCAACCTCCTGACTGTCTATGCCTTCCCACTTCGTTTTCCACTTAGCCAATCATTGGGGACCTTAGCTGGCGGTCTGGGTTGTTTCCCTCTTGACGATGGACGTTAGCACCCACCGTCTGTCTCCCGCATATCACTTTCCGGTATTCGGAGTTTGCTATGGCGGAGTAGATCTTAATGACCCCTCCAACCATTACAGTGCTCTACCCCCGGAAGTGTCCATGCGAGGCACTACCTAAATAGTTTTCGGGGAGAACCAGCTATTTCCAGATTTGTTTAGCCTTTCACCCCTATCCACAGCTCATCCCCTAACTTTTCAACGTTAGTGGGTTCGGACCTCCAGTGGGTGTTACCCCACCTTCATCCTGGCCATGGATAGATCATCTGGTTTCGGGTCTACGCCCAGCAACTAATTCGCCCTTATCAGACTCGGTTTCCCTACGCCTCCCCTATTCGGTTAAGCTCGCTACTGAACGTAAGTCGCTGACCCATTATACAAAAGGTACGCAGTCACCCTTGCGGGCTCCCACTGTTTGTATGCATGCGGTTTCAGGATCTATTTCACTCCCCTCCCGGGGTTCTTTTCGCCTTTCCCTCACGGTACTGGTTCACTATCGGTCGATCACGAGTATTTAGCCTTGGAGGATGGTCCCCCCATCTTCAGACAGGATTTCACGTGTCCCGCCCTACTTGTCGCAAGCTCAGTTCCGCTGCCAGGTTTTCGCGTACGGGGCTATCACCCACTACGGCCAGCCTTTCCAGACTGTTCCACTAACGCGGCAGTTAAATCTTGCAGGCTCTTCCCCGTTCGCTCGCCACTACTTGGGGAATCTCGGTTGATTTCTTTTCCTTGAGCTACTTAGATGTTTCAGTTCGCTCAGTTCGCCTCCTCTGGCCTATGTATTCAGCCAGGGATACCCTTGCGGGTGGGTTTCCCCATTCGGACATCTACGGATCAAAGCTTGTTTGCGAGCTCCCCGTAGCTTTTCGCACGCTACAACGTCCTTCATCGCCTGTGATCGCCAAGGCATCCACCACATGCACTTAGTCGCTTGACCCTATAACGTTGAGCCCTGGATCCCTCCAGGTCACGCTACAGGCACAACTCGCGCTTGTTTCAATTCCATCGCTGGTTCAAAGGATGGAATCGAGAATTTGCAATCACTACCCATGTCCGATCCAATTCCTCAGATCGAACACCTTTACTTCTTCCTAGTTTTTAAAGATCCAAACAGCCTTCGGTAAAAACCGATATCAAAGCAAACCTTTGATATCGACTCTCTCTCGCAGGGGATGGTGGAGGATGACGGGATCGAACCGACGACCCCCTGCTTGCAAAGCAGGTGCTCTCCCAGCTGAGCTAATCCCCCCTCAAGCTTCGATAATCATCGCATCCCATCGTTGCTCCAGCACTTGCATAGCCCAGCTATGCGGCGTGCCTTCGCGCCTCGGTCTGCTCGATTCTCGAACCTTGCGTCGTGCCCGGCTCGAGTCAGCTCATGCGTGGTGGGTCTGGTTGGGTTCGAACCAACGACCCCCGCCTTATCAAGACGGTGCTCTAACCAGCTGAGCTACAGACCCGCTGTTCAGGGTTAAACAACCGATAGGTTGTAGGTGCTCACAGAGCCTTGTGCTCTAGAAAGGAGGTGATCCAGCCGCAGGTTCCCCTACGGCTACCTTGTTACGACTTCACCCCAGTCATGAATCCCACCGTGGTAAGCGCCCCCCTTGCGGTTAGGCTACCTACTTCTGGTGAAACCCACTCCCATGGTGTGACGGGCGGTGTGTACAAGACCCGGGAACGTATTCACCGTGGCATGCTGATCCACGATTACTAGCGATTCCGACTTCACGGAGTCGAGTTGCAGACTCCGATCCGGACTACGATCGGCTTTCTGGGATTGGCTCCACCTCGCGGCTTGGCAACCCTCTGTACCGACCATTGTATGACGTGTGAAGCCCTACCCATAAGGGCCATGAGGACTTGACGTCATCCCCACCTTCCTCCGGTTTGTCACCGGCAGTCTCATTAGAGTGCCCAACTAAATGATGGCAACTAATGACAAGGGTTGCGCTCGTTGCGGGACTTAACCCAACATCTCACGACACGAGCTGACGACAGCCATGCAGCACCTGTGTCCAGGCTCCCTTTCGGGCACCAAGGTATCTCTACCAAGTTCCTGGCATGTCAAGGGTAGGTAAGGTTTTTCGCGTTGCATCGAATTAATCCACATCATCCACCGCTTGTGCGGGTCCCCGTCAATTCCTTTGAGTTTTAATCTTGCGACCGTACTCCCCAGGCGGCGAACTTCACGCGTTAGCTGCGGTACTAAGAAAGTCTCCTTCCCCAACACCTAGTTCGCATCGTTTAGGGCGTGGACTACCAGGGTATCTAATCCTGTTTGCTACCCACGCTTTCGTGCATGAGCGTCAGTGTTGACCCAGGGGGCTGCCTTCGCCATCGGTGTTCCTCCACATCTCTACGCATTTCACTGCTACACGTGGAATTCCACCCCCCTCTGCCACACTCGAGTCCTACAGTCACAAACGCAGTTCCCAGGTTAAGCCCGGGGATTTCACATCTGTCTTATAGAACCGCCTGCGCACGCTTTACGCCCAGTAATTCCGATTAACGCTCGCACCCTACGTATTACCGCGGCTGCTGGCACGTAGTTAGCCGGTGCTTCTTCTTCAGGTACCGTCATTAGCTCAGGGTATTAACCCAAACCGTTTCGTTCCTGCCGAAAGAGCTTTACAACCCGAAGGCCTTCTTCACTCACGCGGAATGGCTGGATCAGGGTTGCCCCCATTGTCCAAAATTCCCCACTGCTGCCTCCCGTAGGAGTCTGGACCGTGTCTCAGTTCCAGTGTGGCTGATCATCCTCTCAGACCAGCTACGGATCGTCGCCTTGGTAGGCCTTTACCCTACCAACTAGCTAATCCGGCATCGGCCGCTCCATTCGCGCAAGGTCTTGCGATCCCCTGCTTTCTCCCTCAGGACTTATGCGGTATTAGCTATCCTTTCGGATAGTTATCCCCCACAAATGGGTACGTTCCGATGCATTACTCACCCGTTCGCCGCTCGCCGCCAGGGTTGCCCCCGCGCTGCCGCTCGACTTGCATGTGTAAAGCATTCCGCCAGCGTTCAATCTGAGCCAGGATCAAACTCTTCAGTTCAATCTTGTCAAAACTCACTCAAACGAATATCAGAGGTCAGACTTGCATCTAACCTTTACTGTATATCTCGTGTAAGTGCTTGCTTCTATACTCTTAGCTTCAGCAGCAGCGTAACCCCTAAGGGTCGGAATTCCTCCCAGCTTGCCCCTTCGATCTCGGGAACAAACCCCACCACCGCCTCCAGCCCCACAAGCACCTACACCTATCGGCTGTTTGG